>OZ245062.1:0-2827500 GCA_965224785.1 Melioribacteraceae bacterium
TAAATCTTTTAATACTACGCTACTTGCGGCGGAGTAGTTTATTAAGTTCTATAAAATATAAGGTCTTCCTATGCATAAGAATATTCTGAAAATAGTTTTTATAACAACTCTATTCCTTTCCAATTTCATTTTTCCACAATCGAATTTTTACGAACCAACTGTGGATAGCCTTGCAAAATGGTCGATTGAAGATTTTGGTAAAATGTGGACGTTTGATAGTGTGCCGATTGAAGACTTTAAAACTCAATATGGATTTGAAGCAACGGAAGAATGGTTAGATGATGTTCAAAAATCTGCGTTGCAATTTGGTGGAGGTTGTTCCGCAGCTTTTGTTTCTGCAAGCGGGTTGATAATGACAAACCATCATTGCGGAAGAGGGCAACTAGGAGGTTTACAAAAAGAAGGTGAAGAATTATTAAAAGATGGTTTCTATGCATCCACTTTAGAAGAAGAAAGAAAAGTCCAAAATTTATTTGTAGATCAACTAATTCTAATTGAAGATGTAACAGATGAAATTAAAACTGCTATGTCTGCTGGTGAAACTGATACAGAAAAAATTAAATTACGAGATGATAAAAAAACTGAATTGATTAAACAGTATAACGAACAAACAGAATTAAATTGCAAAATTGTAACACTTTACAATGGTGGAAAGTTTTCGCTTTATGGTTACAAAAGATACAACGACATTCGTTTGGTAATGGCACCGGACTTTCAAATAGCTGCAACTGGTTGGGATTGGGATAATTTTACTTACCCAAGATATGAATTGGATTTTATGTTTTACCGTGCTTATGATGAAGATGGAAATCCTATAGAAAATGATAATTATTTTAAGTGGAGTAAAAAAGGAGCAAAGGTTGATGAACCAATTTTTGTTGTTGGAAGACCCGGAAGAACAGATAGACTTGTTACAACAACTCAGTTAGAATATTTTAGGGATAAAGTTTATCCAAATTCTCTAATTGGATTTAATGCAATTTATAATGCTTACTTCGATCTTTATCAAAAAAAGCCAGATGATGCAAACTTACTAAACAGAGTTATGGGTTGGGGAAATGCAAGAAAATCTTATGCAGGAAGATTGGCTGGATTGAAAAATGATTTTATAATGGCAAAGAAAAAAGATTTCGAGAAAGAGTTTAAGCTTAAAGTAAAATCAGATAAAGAACTAAATAAAAAATATGGACATTTATGGGAAGCGATTGAGAATGTTATAACTCCATTAACAAAACTTCAAGATGACCGAACTATAAGTAGGTTTAGCAGATTTATAAAACCAGTTTATTTTACACTCGCAGATGAAATTATAAAAATTGCTGATCAGAAAAAATTACTAAACGATGAAAGATTGGAAAGTTATAAAGATGAGAAAATTGATAGTACAATCGCCACTAAGTTCCCTAAAGAAATAGATGCAGAACTTCAGTATAATTTATTGTTAGCAAATGTAGAATTTGTTACAAAAATTTTAGTTGATGATCATCCATTAATTAAAAAAGTTTACGGAAGTAAAAAGGGGAAAGACGCTGTTGGTTCTTTTCTTGCCAATTCAAAATTAGTTACAGAAGATGGTTTTTTAGAAATGACAAAATTGAATGCTGATGAAATTCTAAATAGCGAAGATCCATTTATTAATTTTTCAATTATGGTTAGTAAAAGAAATGATGAAATTCGGAATGAAGTTAAAGAATTAACAAATACATTAACTCTTCTTAATCAACAATTAGGTGAAGCAATTTTTGAAATTTACGGAAATAAAATTTCTCCGGATGCAACGCTAACGCTAAGAATATCAGACGGTAGAATAAAAGGTTACGAATACAATGGAACAATTGCTCCCGGTAAAACAACCTACTATGGCTTGTGGGATAGATACGAATCGTTCAATAAAAAAACATACCCTTGGGGTTTGCACGAAAGATGGAAAACTCCACCAAGTGAGTTAGACCTTTCTACGCATATTGGTTTTGCATCAACCAACGATATTGTTGGTGGCAACTCCGGAAGTTCGGTTATAAATATAAATCAAGAAGTTGTTGGACTTGTACACGATGGTAATATTGAAAGTCTTGCCGGACATACAATCTTTCTTGAAGAAAATAATAGAACAGTTGCAACAGATTCGGATGGACTTATTCAGGCGTTAAAATATATTTATAAAACTGATAGATTGGTTGAAGAATTGTTGGACTAGAAATAGCTTGCCCGCCTTTGGCGTGGATAGACTTTTAAGAGAAATGAAATAATAATTGTAGAAGTGAGTCTCCCGATTCACTTAGCTTTGTTCTACTTTTGAGTTTGATTCGTAATTCAAACATTTCATTTGAAAAATATATTTTGTACATTTGCAATATAAAATTAGGAGATAATATCTATGGCTAAGAAGCAAACCTTTGCGGATAAAGCAAAAGGAAAAGACGCTAAAAAAATGGTTAACGTAAAAGTAATTAGAACCGTTAAAACCGACAAAGGAAGTTATAAGTTTAACGAAAGTTTTGTTAAACTTGATGATGTTAGCAAAGTTACTACAATTTAATTAAGCGGCAACTTTGCCGCTTCCCCATTTTTTCAAGTCTTTTTCTTATCTGTGTTTTTTTGAAACAAAACATTTTTCTTGTAGCGTAATAAATATCTGCCTCTTCTCGTAACTCTTTATAAGAAGCCTTTGGATAGACTCTCAAAGACTGCCATACAGCATTTTTTAGGGGGACAATAGGAATGATAGTATTCTACAAGATAAGTTTGGAATAATAGAATGAGTATTCAAAAATTAAAATTTTATAGTCTTAACAATTTTGAAAAAATTCCACAATTGGAATCTCTTTCCAAGGAGCAAATTTTTGCAATTAAAGTTGTTGCAAATGTTCTTCCGTTTAGAACAAATAACTATGTTGTAGATGAATTAATCAATTGGGATAATGTTCCGAATGATCCCATCTTTCAACTTACATTTATGCAAAAAGGAATGCTTTCCGAAGATCAGTTTGAAAAAATGGCAAATGCTCTTAACAGTAATTTGCCAAAATCAGAAATAAAACTTTTGGCTAATGAAATTAGACTTGAATTAAATCCACATCCTTCTGGACAAATGACATCAAACGTTCCAATGCTAAATGGTTCAGTAGTTCCGGGTGTTCAACATAAGTATAAAGAAACGGTTTTGATATTTCCAACAAGCGGACAAACTTGCCACGCATATTGTACTTTCTGTTTTAGATGGGCTCAGTTTGTTGGAATGGATGACCTAAAATTTGCGACTGATGAATCGAAAAAATTTCAAGAATATATTAAGCAACATAAAGAAATTACGGATGTACTAATAACCGGTGGCGACCCGATGATAATGTCTGCCGAAAAATTAAAAGCATATATTGAGCCATTGTTAGCACCGGAATTTTCTCACATTAAAAATATTAGAATTGGGACAAAGTCACTTTCTTATTGGCCGTACAGATTTGTAAGTGATAAAGACTCTGATGAAATAATAAAACTGTTTGATAGAGTAATGAGTTCCGATAAACATTTGGCATTAATGGCACACTTCAGTCATCCGATTGAACTGCAAACTGACATTGTGAAAAAGGCAATTAGAAGATTACGCAATATCGGAGTTAAGATAAGAACTCAATCGCCAGTTATTAAACACGTTAATGATAGCTCAAAAGTTTGGGAAGAAATGTGGAAAGAGCAAGTTCATCTTGGCTTAATACCTTACTATATGTTTGTTGAACGAGATACAGGTCCAAAAAAATATTTTGAAATTCCACTCTCAAGAGTTTTTGAAATTTATAGAAATGCTTATATAACAGTTTCTGGTTTGAATAGAACAGCCCGCGGACCGGTAATGTCTGCAATGCCCGGGAAGGTAATGATAGAAGGGGTTGCAGAAATTAACGGACAAAAAGTTTTTGTCTTAAACTTTCTACAAGGTAGAAATCCTAATTGGGTTAAAAAACCTTTCTTCGCAAAATATGATGAAACTTCAACTTGGTTTGATCAACTAACTCCTGCTTTTGATGATACTTCTTTTTTCTTTGAAGATGAAATGTTAGATGTTTTATACTCACAAGAAGAAAATCTTTTAGCTTAAAATTATAAGCTAATTAAACTTTTATAAAAACACCTAGAAGTAATCTCATCGTATGCTTGAATCTGTCATTCTGAATGCCTGTGAGACTCGTATCGAGAAGTGTTTTTACTGAATGAAGAGTCTCGATGCTAATTGAATAATGCGATTCTTCATTGCGACAAAAGCATCTTCATTCAGAATGACAGATTTAAATATACAATAACAGAAAATAAAAACTGAATTCTAATATGTATTTAATGTAACATCTTTTGTATTTTTTAATGTCTCATTAAATTATATAGGAGTTTCTATGGCTACTTTAGAAAACTTAACAGTAGTAGATGTTTTAAAAAAAGCTGTTACTGACTTCCCAAATAATACTGCTTCATCTAGTGTTAATGGAAATGCAATTACCTATTCTGAGTTTAACAACAAAGTTCAACAAATATCAAACTTCCTAAAAGAGCAGGGAATTGTAAGTGGCGATAGAGTTGCAATTGTTAGTGAAAATTCTTCCAACTGGGGAGTTGCTTATTTTGCAGTAACAACAATGGGAGCAGTTGCCGTTCCAATAATGACGGAATTTCAATCAGCTGATATTCATCATATCTTACGTCACTCCGGAAGTAAAGCGATATTTATTTCAGCTAAACTTTACGAAAAAGTTGAAGAGTTTAATAATGAAGAACTTTCAATTTATATTTTGATTGATGACTTTAGTATCATCCCACACTCCAAAACTACTGACCTGATAAGTAAAACTCTGAAAGAAGGGAAGAGAGAGTTCACTAAAATTTTAGATGCAGCATTAAAGTTTGTTGGGATAAAAAACGAAGAAGTTAAGGAAGATGATTTAGCAGTTATAGTTTATACTTCGGGTACAACTGGTCATTCCAAAGGTGTTATGCTCACACACAAAAATATTGTATTTGATGCAATGGCAACTTTAGATTTTGTGGATATGAATGGTGAAGATAGACTTTTATCTCAGCTCCCGCTGGCTCATACAATGGAATGTACTTTAGGTCTCATTACCCCTATGATTGTTGGGGCTTCGGTTTATTATTTAGATAAACCGCCAACTGCTGCCGTTCTTCTGCCCGCATTAAAAAAAGTAAAACCCACAGTTATAATTTCAGTACCACTTATTATTGAAAAAATTTATAAGATGAAAGTGCTACCAGAAATAAATAAAAAGAGAGTAACTCGTAATTTATATAAAATACCGTTTTTTAGAAAAAAAATTAATAAAGTAGCAGGCAAAAAATTAGCACAAACATTTGGTGGTAAACTTAGATTATTCCCAATTGGTGGAGCTGCTTTAGCTCCTGATGTTGAACTCTTTTTAGGCGAAGCAAAATTTCCGTATGCAGTCGGTTATGGCTTAACCGAAACATCTCCATTAGTAACCGGCACTGATAATACTAAAGTGAGATTTAAAGCTTCTGGAACAACACTAAAAGGTATGGAAGTAAAAATTGCAGATAAAGATGATGTTACGGGGGAAGGGGAAGTACTTATTAAAGGTCCGAATGTGATGCAAGGTTATTATAGAGATGAAGAAAAAACAAAAGAAGTTTTTACTGAAGATGGATGGTTCAAAACCGGGGACTTGGGGTATGTAGATTCGGATGGATATCTATTTTTAAAAGGAAGATCAAAAAATGTAATAATTGGTTCTAACGGTAAAAATATTTATCCCGAAGAAATTGAATCTGTGATCAATGAAAATAATTTTGTGTTAGAGTCTTTAGTGTATAGTTCAGAAGGAAAAATATTTGCAAGAGTACATTTAAATTATGAAGAGCTTGATGAAGAAATGGATTCTAAAAATATAACTGAAGCTGAAGCAAGAAAAAAAGTAGATTCACTTTTGAATGAACTTTTGATAACTGTTAACGGTAAAGTCTCATCTTTTTCTAAAGTCAATAAAATTATTGAGCAACCTGAACCATTTGAAAAAACTCCGACTAAAAAAATTAAGCGTTATTTGTATGCGTAGTGCAACAAGCTACAGAAGTGAGATAGAAGATTTAAGACAGAGATAAAAAAAATTTCTCAATGACACATCTTCCTTTGCCTGTCATATTGAAGGAGTGTTCTTTACGACTGAAATATCTCATACAATTAAGTTAACGAGATTCTTCATTTCGACAAACTACATCTTCATTCAGAATGACAAATTTAAACATACGATAACCAAGCTGTCATTCCCGAATGTTTTTATCGGGAATCCAATTGTTTGAAAATTACTGGATTCCCAGTCAAGCTGAGAATGACAAAGTCAAAACATAAAATGAATGAGATTTATTAATTTCAATTCCCATTCCCATTCGTCTTTTCTAACTCTTCAAAATATTTACGTATTAAATCTTCATAATTTTTGGAGTAACCTTCTTGTACTGCTCTCATTAACTCTTCTCGTAAATTATCTTTTATTTTTTCATTCGATAAATTTAATTCTCCCGGAGATTTTTTACTAAAAACATTTCCCACATTCGATTCTCTATTTTTTTCAAAATCCCTTTCATTTATTGAACGTTGTGCATCTAACAATTTAGACAATATTTTTTCTTGTTTTTGAATTAAGTCATCGTTAATTTTTTTAGTATTTAATCCTGAAACAACTTCATTCATTTCTTCTATTATTTTTTCTAGGTTTGCTCCTAATTTTTTTGATTCGCCAGATGCTTGTGCTTCCTTATTCAGTTCGCTTAATGATTTTTGAATTGCGCCTTGTTCCTTTGCCAATCTCTGCATTTGTGCTTGTTGTTGCATAGATAACTGTCCCGGTTTCATTCCTTGTGTTTGTTGGTTAAGTCCCATTTGTTTACCAGCCATTTTCTGCAACTGCTGCATTAACGACATCATTCCGCCACTTCCTTCACCACCACCTTGCATCATTTGTTGAAGTGCTTGTTGCATTAAACTTGCAGCTTCATTTAAACTTTGCATTGCCATACCTTGTTTTCCACCAGCTTGATTACCATTTTTATTTTGCAATCCTTTAACAGCTTCGTTCATATTTTGTCTTGCTTTGCCAAGAGCTTTCCCCATTTCAGGTGTAACTGCAAAAGTTTTTTGTGCAAGCTTATTCATTTCTCGTAAAGTGTTTTCTAAGTTTTGTTTTAGTGCCAATTGCTCTTGCGCAGTTTTTGGCAATTGAGATGGTTGAGATTTTATAGTTTCAGTATTCTGTTTAAGTTGCTCCTGTTCTTTAGAAATACTTATGAGATTATTAATTGCCTTCATCATATTTTGCATAACAACTTGTTGATTTTGTTGTTGCATTGCTTGCTTAATTTGTTGCATTTGTTTTTTTGCATCATTCATATTTTTGCTAAGCTGCTGTTGGCTTTGAGAAGCTTTCTGCATATCTTGCTTTTGCATATCTTGTTTTGCTTGCTCGGATAATTCTGAATTTTTTTGATTCTCAAAATCACTTTTCATTTCCTCCATTTGTTTCTGCGGAGTGTCCTCAACTTCTTTCATCTTTTCATTTAATTTTTCTAATTCTTTTTGAAGTTGTTCAATTTGTTCACTAATATCTTTTTGTTCATTGGCAAGTTCATTTTTATCGTTTAAGTTTTTATTGTTTAGATTATCTTTTGTCTTTTCTTGCAAGCTATTTAATTCATCTTCAATTTTTTCTGTTCGCTTAATTACTTCATCAATTTTTTGTTCAATCTGAATTTTCTTCAACAAATTTAATGTCCGTTCAATACTTTTTTGGAAAGCTTCTTCATTCATTGCTAAATCTTCAAGATTTTTTTGAACTTTATCTCTATCCATTTGTTGCATTGATTTCTGCATTTGCTCAAGAGTTTTTTTCAAGTCGCTATTATTTATTTCATCCATTAGTTTTTGTAGTTCGTCGTAAAGTTCCATTGTCTCTTTAGATAGTAAATCATTTTGCTCCATTTGTTTTTGCATCTTGTCAAGATTCTTTTGAACATTATCAATCTTTTTATTTAACTCTTTAAATTTTTCAGTCGAGTTTTCTACTTTTTCTTTTTCATTCCAATCAATTTTTTTCTCGTTTCGTTTCAACTCATTTTTTAATTCACCCAAATCTTTTTGTAAATCTTTTGCTTCCTTAAAAATGTCCTCAAGATTTTTTGCTGCTTCGTTTTGAGTTTGTTCAGCTTGAAGAAATAGTTCATTCAATGTTGGAATACGGATTTTAAATATCTCACTTTTTGTTGATTTAGGTCCGCTAATATTATCGTTATCAAATATTTCCAAATAAAAATTTATTACATATTTTTCTCGCACTAAAAGTTTAGAAAAATTCCAATTATAAAATATCTCTTGCTTTAATTTTGCTGCATCAAAAACAATTTCATTTTGATTAAACTGAGCATTAGTATCAGTTTGTTCGGGATTCACAATTTTATAAAGTAAGTACAATTTTGAAAATCCGAAATCATCTTCAACTTTCGCTGCAATATTTACAATATCATTATTTGGTAAAAGTGAACTTTTCTCAGGAGAAGTAACAATTATTGTAGGATGTTTATCTGTAATTGTTTTTACAAAATATATAATTGGGGATTCGTTTTTATTACTGTCTTTATCGCTTAAATGTATTGTGTAAGAAAAGTTTTTACGAATTCGCATACTTCCATTTGCATTGCTAATATTGACCTTTAGCGATGTGGTTGTTGTATTACTCTTAATTATTATAGCTTTGCTTAATTCTTTTGTACTTGAAATATTAAACTTTATAATTGTCCCAAGTAGAGCTGTAACATTTCCATTATCTCCTTGATGTTCAATCGGCAAATTTGAATACTTAGGTGGAATGATATCTAAACTAAGTGAATTTATTATTGGTGGATCAATTACATTAACAGAAAACTCTTTAGTTCTTATTTTACCCGAACCAGCAAAATATCTAAACGGGAGTTTTACACTATTTATATTAAGGGCATAAGAATTATTCGAATCAAGTTTTACAGAATGTTTATTGAACTCTGAATCGTATTTAGTCTTTGTAAAAACATCAATAATATTTGGCAGCTTACCGCTTCCTTTAATATGGAGAAGAACATTATTCCCTTTCTTAATAGTTGTGTTGCCAGTAATGGCTTCTAAAGAAAATGTTGCCGGTTTTATAAATTCAGTTGAAAAGTTAATTAGTCGAGATGTTGCAGAACTAAAATTTGAAAGAAGAAAGAAGTTGATGATAAAGACAAAAGTGATGATGGAGAATATTTTTGTAAATTTACGAAATGATGAATAATCTATTATATCAGTAAAATTATAATTTGAAATTTGATTATAAACTTTTTGAAAAGAAGCTTCAATTAAATTTTTCGAAGAAGGATTTTTATCTTCAAGCAATTGCAAACTATTTAATAAATTATCTTTTACATCCGGATAATATTTGCCGACTTCTTTTGCAACTTCATTTAATTGTAGAGTTTGGTCTTTTTTATAACTATTAATAAAGGATTTACCAAACCATAAAAACAACAGTATAATAAATGTTATTGTTAAAACTATTATTAGTCCAGTTCTAACTGAAGCAGAGAAAAAAAATACTGATTCTAACAATGTAAACAGAAAAAAAAAGCTTAATAAAACACTAAGTGTTTTTAACAATCCAACCGTAAAGGTTTTCTGCCATTCCTTTTTTTGCAACTCTTTAAGTTTTTCTAAAGTATAATTCTTTTTTGATTCTATATTATTCATATTTACTATCAAGAGCCTATTGGGAATTATTATTATGTCATATTGAATGAGTGTTCTTTACGACTGAAATATCTCGGATATATAATTATCGAGATTCTTCATTTCGACAAACTACGTCTCATTCAGAATGACAAATACGAACATACGATGACAGAATTTTTCTGAGAAACTAAATTATTAAAAAAGTTTCGATAACAATTTAACAATTAACAGAATATTCCAAATAACTCATAGAATTCTTTTATGACAAAACTACATTCATTTAATTAGTTGTACTTTAGTTTGTAAGTGCATAGATAATAATATTAGCACCAAACTTTAACGCTTCTTCTCTTTTAGTTGCTGGGTCGTTGTGTATGCTCGCATCAGCCCAGCCATCACTTGGATTGCTTTCATAGGTGTAATATAGAACCAACCGTTTATCTATAAATATTCCAAAACCTTGTGGAGCGTTATTGTCGTGTTCGTGAATTTTAGGGGGACCGTTTTCAAAATTATAAAATGAATGATAAATATTGTGACTAAAAGGAAGTTCAACTAAATCTTCATTTGGAAATACTTTTTTAATTTCTCTTCGAAAGGCATTATCCAAACCATAGTCGTCATCAACATACATAAAACCACCATTCTCAAAATATTCCCTTAAAGATTTTACATCTGATTTTGAAAACGAAATATTTCCGTGTCCGATTAAAAATAAAAACGGGTAGTTGAAAATTTCTTTTTTTGAAAGATCGGTGAAAATATATTTTGACTGAACTTTAATGTTAGTGTTCTCATTAATATAATTGAGTAAATTTATTTCTGCCGATGGATCATTATACCAGTCTCCACCACCATTGTATTTGAGGCGTGCAATTTGAAAGTTTATCTCAGTTTGTGCAAAAGACAATTCTATGACTATACAGAAAAAAACAATTAAAGTTTTCATAAAAACATGTTTAATAATTAAATCTATTTAATTCAAAAACTCAAATTAATAAAATTAGAACTGCTTTCTTACATATTTCAATATTCAACAGTTCCAAATAATTTTGAAAAAAAACTTGCATTGGCAATATGTTACTATTTATTGTGTAACAAATATCAAAATGATACACTTTAAAATATTGTGAGATTTACAGTTTAATAATAATTAAATCTTATTTAGGAAGGCAAATTTATAAAAATGTATAGTTAAAATTTAACTTTATTAAACAGTTACCGACTATATAAATTAAATAATAACCCCATTAATAAATCTAAAGATAAAACAATGAAAAAAAATCATTTACCAATCGCGTTTGTATTATTGCTATCAATACTAGTAATTAGTTGTGATACAAAAACTGATCCTACTGATTCTGATGGTGGAACTGATTCTACGAAAGCATCTACTATATCAGGTCAAGTTGTTTCTGCATTGACTGGAAAAAACTTAAGTGGAGCAATAATTAAAATTTCTGATGGAATTTCAGTTAGAGGAACAACATCAGATGTGGATGGAAAATTTTCATACAATTTTGAATTAGACAATGATACTGATCTTTCTGTTATTGTTTTTAAATCTGGATATTTTAGAGATACAACAACTGTATTTGGAATTGTAAATTCTACGGTTGAAGTACCCACATTCAAATTAGAACGTGATGAAAGTTCGAATGCTGGAGATTTTTCAGGAAGGGCAGCATCAATATATCTTATAGCACAAACAAGTGAATCTGTTGGTGTTAAAGAAACTGGTGCATTGGAAAGTATGCAGATAACATTTGAAATTATGGATTCAAGTGGTATTGTGATTGGTGATAATAATGCAATTGATGTGAGTTTCCGGTTTGGCTCAACACCTGGTGGCGGTGAATATTTATATCCTGCATCTATCAGAAGTAACTCTCTCGGAAGGGTTAATGTTTCGTTAAATACAGGTACTAAAGCTGGAGTATCACAAATAATAGCAGAAGCCGTAGTAGATGGAAATCCTATTACCTCGAAACCGATTATGATAGCTATTCATGGTGGTTTCCCGGATGCAGCTCATTTTAGTATTGGACCGAAATTTTTAAACTATCCTTACTATAATATTTTTAATGGAAAAGCAGAAATAACGGTTTTAGTTGGAGATAAATATTCTAATTTTGTTAAAGAAGGTACATCAGTTTATTTTAATTCCGAAGCAGGTGTTATTGAAGGGTCTGCAGTAACAAATAAATTTGGAAATGCTACAGTTACTTTACTTTCTGGTAATCCAATTCCTTTTGATGAAGTACTGAAAGAAGGATATTTTTATGTTCATTCTACAACAGTAGATGAAGATGAAAAATATATTAATACAAAAACTTTGGTACTGTTTAGTTCAACACCAGTTGTTACTTTGTCTCCAACATCAATTGATATTAAAAATGCCGGGTCTCAAAATTTTTCATATACTGTCTCTGATATTTTTGGCAATCCACTTGCACATGGAAATAATTTTGCTGTAGTAGTTGAGACTGCTGGCAAAGCTGACGCTTCTGGAGATATTTCTATAACTATGCCGGATAGACAATTTGGTGTACCTACATATTTCTTTACTGTTTTTGATAAAGATGTTGAGAATATTTCCCTAGAAACAATTTCAGTAAGAGTAATTTCGGATGGACCAAATGGAAGAGCAACAAGTAACTCTGCTACTGGTCTTACTAGATAGAGCTTGTAAAAAACAATATTCATTTTTACTTATAAAGTCCGGTTTTGCCGGGCTTTTTTTGTTTTAAAGATTTACTTTGTTTGAATAAGCATCTCTTATTACTTATCTTAGCACGCTAAATTAGAAATAATATTTTTATCTGAAAAAGGACAGGCAGTTTTTATGGATTTTAAAACAAGAACTCATACTTGTAATGATTTAAAAGAAAGTAATATAGATGAAACAGTTGTACTTAATGGCTGGGTAGATAATAGACGAGATCTAGGCGGAGTGATTTTTATAGACCTACGAGACAGATACGGAATAACCCAAGTTGTATTTGAACCTACATATAATAAAGATGCTCACGAGGTAGGTAAAGCTTTAAGAACTGAATTTGTAATATCTATTAGTGGTAAAGTTAGAAAACGACCTGAGGGGACTGACAACCTTCAGCTAGCAACTGGTACTGTGGACGTAATGGTTGATGAACTACTTATATTTAATGAAGCTGAAACAACACCCTTTCAAATAAAAGATAATATTGATGTCTCTGAAGAAGTTAGACTAAAGTATAGATACCTTGATTTGAGAAGAGGTAGAATGCAAAATAATTTAAAAATAAGACACAGAGTGTATCAAGAAGTACGAAATTATTTTGACTCCCAAGATTTTTTGGAAATAGAAACTCCAGTACTTATGAAAAGTACTCCGGAAGGTGCAAGAGATTTTTTAGTTCCAAGTCGCTTGCATAAAGGAGATTTTTATGCCTTGCCTCAATCACCTCAAACCTATAAGCAATTATTAATGGTTTCTGGTTTTGATAAATATTTTCAAATTGTAAAATGTTTTAGAGATGAAGATTTAAGAGCCGACCGTCAACCAGAGTTTACCCAAATTGATGTAGAGATGTCTTTTGTAAACGAAGAAGATATTTTCAACTTAGTTGAAAAATTGATGAAGAAATTATTTATGAAGATAAATAATTACGAACTGAAATTACCAATTCCTCGTTTAACTTATGAAGAAGCTCTAGAAAAATATGGAAGTGACAAACCAGATTTACGATTTGAAATGGAAATGGTAACATTAAATAAAGTGTTTGTTAATTCTGAATTTAGAGTATTTAAAGATACACTTAGTAATAATGGAATTATTACATCTTTACTTGCAAAGGGCTGTGGTGATTATACAAGAAATCAATTGGATGTACTTACTGAGTTTGCAAAAAAATTAGGAGCTGGTGGTTTAATTTGGATGAGAGTTAAGGAAGAAGGTCTTGAAGCACCTATTGCAAAATTTTTAACAGATGATGAAAAACAAAATATTATATGTTCACTAAACGCAAAAGTGGGCGATTTAGTTTTTATGATTTCTGGCCCAAAGCAAAAAGCTTTAGAGCAAATGGGCGGACTTAGACTAGAGATGGCAAAAAGATTAAACTTCTTGGAAGGGAAAACCGAACCAAAATTAGTTTGGGTTACAAAGTTTCCTCTATTAGAGTGGGATGATGAAACACAAAGATACTATGCAATGCACCATCCGTTTACATCACCTGAAATTAGTGATATGGAAATGTTAGAAAGTGATCCTTCCAAAGTTTATGCAAGAGCTTATGATTTAGTTCTGAACGGAAACGAAATTGCTGGAGGTAGTATTAGAATTCATGACTCTAGCCTACAAGCAAAAATGTTCAAAGTACTTGGGATTTCTGATAAAGAAGCTGAAGAAAAATTTGGCTTTTTAATGAATGCATTTAAATATGGTGCTCCGCCACACGGAGGAATTGCTTTTGGATTAGATAGAATGATTATGTTGTTTACAAATGAAAACTCAATTAGAGATGTAATTGCATTTCCTAAAACTACAAGTGGACATTCATTAATGGATCATTCACCATCATCAGTAAGTGAAGAACAATTGAGAGATTTACATATTAGAATTAGAAAGTAAAGTTAATCTCAACTGTAGCGTGGATTGCTTGCAATCAGCGTTTTTAATTATTGCTTTAGGTTTAGTTATACTAAAATCCTTAACAAGATGGCATCTCTGTTGTTGAGATGACATCTTTGGGAAGTAAGTAAATATATTTCTTTTGGCAATACACAATATAAAGAAATGTCTTCTAAAGTTCCTATCTCAAAGCAGAGATATTAACTTTAACTATAGTAAAAAAAATCTCTACAATTCTTCAATTTCTATTCGATTATGACCTATCTAGTTATTTCTCAAAATAAATTTAAATAAATAAATCAAATGGCAAGATTATTGTTAGCTTATTAAGCTAATAATTATAACTACAAAATAAAACAGAAAAAATATGGGTCAACAACAATTATTACTTATAGTGCTTGGACTAATTTTAGTGGGAATATCAGTAGTTGTTGGTATAAATGTATTTACAGCTAACAGTATTGAAAAAAAAAGAGATATGTTGATAAGTCAATGTTTAACTTTAGGTGCAATGGCTCAAAAATACTATCGAGTTCCTTCCGCTTTAGCTGGTGGTGGTCAAACATTTACAAATTGGGATGTTCCTATTACCTTAAAAGATACTGAACTTGGAAGTTTTACTGCTGTATCTACTGCCGAGAATGTAATAATTACTGCTATTGGAAATGAAGTTATTTCAACAGGTGACTCAATTGAAGTACAAATAAAAATATTTCATGGAAGTACCCAAATATTACTAACAAAGTAAATATTTGAGTAATTTCTACAGGTAATAATTACACACCGCTTCACTATTTAATGTTCCATTTTGATATTATTGCTAATATTAGCCAACATTGTTTCATTCTAAAACATTTTCTTTTAATACATCACTATTTTTCATTAAAAACAATACTCATTTTTTTGGCATAGTTATTTCTTATGTGTATTGAACTTTTACAAAAATAACCATTAACAAAACTAAAGGAGTAAAATAATGGGTCAACAACAATTGTTATTAATCGTTCTAGGCGTTATCATCGTTGGTATCGCAGTAGTAGTAGGTATCAATGTATTTACAGCAAGTAGTATGAATGCAAACAGAGATGCAATAATTTCTGATTGTACAACAATAGCTGCTATGGCGCAACAATATTACAGAAAACCAACTGCAATGGGTGGTGGCGGAAATGATTTTACAGGATTTATAATTCCTGCATCGTTACAAGCTACAGCTAACGGATCTTATGTAGCATCAGGTGTTGGTGGTGATGTAATGACATTAGCAGCTACAGGTACAGAAATTGGTACTGATGGATCTGATTCTGTTAAAGTTACAATGACTGTTGGAAGAGATGCAATAACTGGAACAGTTATTAATAACTAAATTCTGTAGAAAGATTTATTAAATTCTTAAAACAATAAGGCTAATAAAGCAATATAAACAGTTTTATTAGCCTTTTTTGTCTTAAGAAAAACTAATCGAAGTAGTAAAGTTTAACTAATAAGCAATTTTGTTCGAAAGTAGTTTTAGTAAATTAAAAAATATTTTAATAAACCCCCAATTATTATGATAGAATTACGTTTTAATGCTTTAAAGCCAAATGGTCAATCAATTGTTGGTACAATAACTTCAGCAACAACAAGTGAAGCTAAGAAAAAAATTAGTCAACTTGTTGAACAGCACGGATTAAAAACCGAATCAATTGAGAAAAAATCTACCTTTATGTATAAGGTTAAAAAAGGAACCGACAAACCAGTTACTGGTCAACAAAAAGCATTTAATAAAGAGGAAGTAACAGAAGCTCTTACCAAACTTGGCTACCATGTAATTTCCGTAAATAAAAAATTATTTGAGTTCCAACCAAAGCCACCTGTTCAAGAAATTGTTTCGTTTGTAAAGATTAGTGCAGAGTTAATGGAACAGAAACTTCCATTTGCAGAAATTATGACTTTGCTAACAAGTGATCTTGAAAACAAAACCTTACGAGAAACACTTAAACAAGTTAACAACGAGTTAAAAAAAGGAACTGATAGTGAGCAAGTGTATCTTAAATACGAATCAGTATTTGGGAAGTTCACTTCTTATATGCTTGGCTTAGCTTCTAAAAGTGGTAACATGACTGAGATTTATAAAGCTACCGCAAAATTTTTAGAAAGACAGCAAGAGTTTAGAAAGAATATGAGAAGTGCATTAATTACACCTGCTATTACTGTTTTTGTGCTTTTATTAGCGGTTCTGTTTTATGTAGGTTATATTTTTCCAGAAACAGCAAAACTATTTGTGAAATTTGATATTGAATTACCACCAATGACTGCAGCAACATTAGACATGAGTGATTTTATATTGAATAATCCAATTCTAATTGCTTTGGTAATGATTGTTCCCCCCTTGATATTTATGCAATTCACTAAAACTAAAAAAGGTGCATTACTTAAAGATCAATATATGATGAAAATGCCAATAATGGGCGGAATTGTTCATAAAACAAATATTGAAGTTTTTTGTAGAGTATTTTATACTCTATATAGTGGCTCTGCAGATAGTATTGAGCCAATAAGAATAGCATCAGAAGCAACGGGTAATAAATACTTTGAGCAACAAATAAAAGAAGTTTCCATTCCACTTATGACGAGTAAAGGAAAGGGGCTTACAGAAGCGTTAGAAGCTAGTGGAGTTTTTACAACAACAGCAATTTCACGTTTTCATTCAGGCGAAGAAACTGGTACAATAAAAAATACGGCTAAACAACTTGCTAATTATTACGAAAGTGAAACAGTTTTCAGATTAAAAAGTGTAATTGAAATGATTCAAGTTTGGATAGCAATGTTCATTATGGTAGTAATGATTGGACTAACATTAGTATCGGCAGAAACAGCTACAATAAATCCTAAACCACCAACAATGTAGTTGTAATTTTTTAAGGGCAAAGAGAAATGGTAAATGACAGAATAGAGACAATGGATAAGATAGGATACCTTCTTCTGAAGAAAGGTATTATCGATATCGAGATATTGGAAAAAGCCCTTGAAGCTAAAGAGAAAGATTTAACTGATAAAAAAAGAAATCTTGGACAAATTCTTGTTGAAGAATTTAGTTTTGATCATGATATAATATTTAAAGAGATTGCAGTTTTATATGCTTTTAAAGAAATAGTTTATAATCCAGCAGAGTTTAATGAAGAAAGAGTCTCTGGAATTAAGAGTTTAATTGAAAAAGCTAGTGATGATGTTAAGGATCTTTTACTTAAACACAAAGTTCTACCTTATGGTTTTGATGTTAGGATAAAAGATAAATTAATTCTTGCTGCAATAGATCCTACCAATAGAGCATTATCAAAAGTAGCTTTTGCTTTAAATATTAAAAAGTATGAACTAAATTTTATTAAAAAGAAAGACTATGATAAACTTATTGAAATAATTATTCCGCAGCAAAATGAATTTCTAAAAGCGGTTGCAGATTCTGATGAGATTTTGGATGTTGATAATAATAGTGCTGGAGATACTGAAGAAGCATTAGATTCGGAAATTAATAAAAGTGCTTTAGTAAATTTAATAGAAGGTGCTTTAGTTGAAGGTGTTAGAAGAGGAATTAGTGATTTACACATTTTTCCTGTTAGTGCATCAAGAACAGAAATTCATTTTAGAGAAGATGGCAAACTAGCTTTATGGTATGCTCAAGAAAAAACAATGCCAGAAGCTGTGATAGCTATTGTAAAAGACAGAGCAAAAGGTTTAGATAGATTTGAAAAAGAACAAGCTCAAGATGGTTTTATTCAAAGAGAAATTGATGGATATATTATTCGTTTTAGAGTTTCTGTTTTACCTATGGTGGGAACGGAATTAAAGAACAGATTTGAAAGTGTAGTAATTAGAATTTTAGATGATAGAAATGTAATTAGGGACTTAAGTAAATTAGGTCTTGTTGGATATGCAAACGATGCTTTTGAAAAAGCAATTAACCAACCGCAAGGCATGGTAATATTAACGGGACCAACTGGTAGTGGTAAAAGTACAACACTTATTGCTGCATTATACCAAGTAATTTCTCCTGCAGTTAATGTTCTTACTGTTGAAGATCCGGTTGAGTATGTAATTGAAGGTGCAAGACAGCTTAAGATTGGTCATAAAATGGATTTTGAACAAGCCATTAGAGCAATACTTAGACATGATCCTGACATTGTACTTGTTGGTGAAATGAGAGATAAAGAAACAGCAGAAACTGCCGTTAAACTTGCAAATACCGGTCACTTAACATTTTCAACACTTCATACAAACGATGCACCAAGTGCAGTTGCTCGTTTATACAAGATGGGTGTTGAACCATTTTTAATTGCTTATGCAATTAATATAATTGTTGCACAAAGACTTATTAGAAAGTTATGCGATAATTGCAAAAGGAAAGTAACCGAATTAGATGAAGGCGAAATGAAAGCAGCTGATTTAGATATTGAAGAATGGAAAAACTATGAAATATATGAAGCTGTTGGATGTGAGAAGTGTAATAAGTCTGGGTATAAAGGACGTATGGCAGTTCACGAAGCTTTGTACTTTACTAAAGAAATTAGAGAAATAATTGTACGTTCAGGTATTGAAGTAGATGAAGAAAAAATTAGAACTCAAGCACGGAAAGATGGTACTCTAAACTTAAGAGAAAATGGTTTAGAGAAAGTAAAAGATGGTAATACTTCAATACAAGAAGTTATTTCATCAACAATGGACGATTAGCAAATTAAAAATGTACAACAAGATGACATTTTTGAAAAGAGTTATAGAGGAAAACTTTTAAAAAAATGTAACAAAAAAGATTGACGATTTTAGATTGTTGATGTAAAAACAAAAGTGATTTTGAAAAATTGAAAATTAAAATCCGAAAACAAGTTTTATAAAAGAAGTTTTTCAGAAGTTATTTGAATTTAAATTAAAGAGAATACAATGGTTAACGAAGCTTTGGCATTACTTAAAAAATTTATTGAGACTATTCCAGATGGATATATTGGTCCGGATAGAACTAATTATATTCTTAAAAAAGTTAATGAATTTAATATAGCTCAAAAGGGAATTCTAATTCAATTTCTGAATCATATTTTATCAGTAATGCTTGAAAGAACTGCTTCTGATATTGAAATTGGTGGACCTGGAGCTGGAAATTATATTTGGTTTAGAATTCAAGGAATTAAAGAACGTGTTAAGGATTTACCAAATTTACAGGTTGATGAAGCTACTGCTCTTATTGCGGTTTTACTAAATGAAAATCAAATTAAAAATTTAGTTAAAGATAGAAATGTTGATTTCAGTTATACTTTTAGATATATAAAAGAAAATGTTAATGTTAGATTTAGAGCAGATGCATATTTTGAACTTGATTGTCTTACATTAAATATGCGTGCAATTCAAAGCACGCTAAGACCACTTAAATCTATTGGATTTCATCCAAATGCTATACAGGCAATGAGTCATAAATATTACAAATTTGGTCTTTCACTAATTACAGGAATTACTGGTTCAGGTAAATCAACAACATTAGATGCTATAATTGATTTTCACAATAAATCTGAACCTTCTCATATAGCAATTGTTGCTTCTCCTATTGAATATGTTCACACTTCAGTAAATGCAATAATTAAACATAGAGAAGTAGGTAGAGATGTTGCTTCATTTAAAGATGGAGTAACTCAAGCCTTGCGTCAAGATCCAGATATTGTTGTAATTGGTGAAATGAGAGATCCGGATACAATTCTTGCCGGGTTGGAAGTTGCTGATACTGGTCATAAAGTATTTTCAACTCTTCATACTTCATCTGCAATTGAATCTATAGATAGAATAATTGCTGAAGTTAATCCTCTTGAACAAGAAAGAGTTAGAATGCGGCTTGCTGATATCTTAGTGTCAGTTGTTTCTCAAAAACTAATTCCAGGGCAGAAAGGACAATTGGTTTTAGCTAAGGAAGTTCTAGTAGTAACTCCAAGTGTTAAGGCTGCTATTAAAAATAATAATACAAGTGAAATTTATATGATGATGAATCAGGGTAGTAGTTTAGGAATGATAACTATGGAACAAGATTTGATGAGACTATATCAACAAAGACTAATCTCTCAAGAGAATATGATAGCCTTTGCAAATAATAAAACAAGAATCCGTCAACTATTTCAAGCGGTATAAATATGAAGCCATTAATTTGTGTTTCCTCTGAAGGAAACGATACTAAAATTGTTATACTTTCCAAAGAAGGGAAAAATATAATAGTTAAAAAAGCATTCTCCCTGGTTATGTCTGGAGGAGATACATTTTCAAATTCTATTGAAGATCAAGCAGAGTTAAAGCAATTACAAAATGCTAATTCAGAATTTGATTTTGAAAGTGTTGGACAAGGCGGTGAGTTAAAATCTATTGATAAGAATGATATTAACCATGTTACGTCTTACTTTTCTGAGTCTGATTTAAAGAATGGAACATTTATTCCTGTAGTTTCAGAACCTGTGGTAAATCATCACGTTTATATTGGTGGCAAGGAAAAAAATAGACAAAAAACTCTCGATGCAATTATTAAAGATATTTCTGAACAAAAAAATATTACGGTTGCTGGTGATTCTATAGATTTTTTTGAAATAGATGAGAATAAAATTCATAGTGTTTTCTTAAATGAAGATAATACGAGCGTAAATTTTATTAATGCTTGGGCAACTTTTAATGGTAAAAAACATTACAAAATTAAAACGGTTAAAAACTCAGAAACTGCACTAGCACATTATGTTACAAAAACTAGTGAATTTTTTGATGAAGACTACTCATTAATTATCTATACAGGGCACGAATCAAGTAGGTTGATTTTCCTAAAGGGTAATGAGTTAATACATATTGGTTCGCCGTTAGATGTTGGAGTAAAAAATATACATACTTATGATGTTTACTTTTCCAAAATTTTATTAGAAATGGAAAATGGAAATATTCCAAGATTAGATAATGTTGTTTTATGTGGAGATGATAACTCTGAAAATTTAGTTCTTTCTTTTTACGGAACATTTCCGGAAGCAAATGTAACTGAACTCAAATTTGAAGGAATTGATTTTTCTAATTTGGAAGATGAACAAAAAGAAAATCTTTCTGCTTTTGCTTTTCCTCTTGTTGCAGGATTAGAATTTTTTGAGGAGCAAAACAAAGAGTATGATGGTATAAATTTTATGCCAAAATATATTGTTGAAAATCAAAAAACATTTCAATTTAGCTGGCATAGTTTGGTTGTACTTCCTTTCTTATTTATTGCGGCATTTTTCTTTACTTATAAAATATTAGATAATGCACAAGAGATAAAAGCTAAAACGCAAGAAGTAAATAGACTAATAGAATTAAAAGCACAAAATGAATTGATTGTAGCAGAAATGAATGATTACACTACCAAAATTAATGGTTTTGATAAAACTCAAGCTGTGTTAGATAAAGCAACTGATGGTGCAGAGGTTTGGGGAACAATGTTAATAAATATTTCAGACTTTATAGAAAGAAGACGAAATTTTTGGATTTCGAATTTAGAGAATAGTGGTAGTGAAGTAAAAATAACAGGGTATTCTCTTTCAAGAAATGTTTTAACTGAATTTGTAGATAATAATAATTCATCATTACTAAATACTGTTATCCACGAACCTTTAAGAGAGGCTAAAACTTTTGCTTATACATTAAACTTTAAATTAAATAAACAAGAAGAGGCTAAATAGCAATGAATAAAAAACTAGTTAGTACACTATTCCTTGTTGCAATACTATTTGTTATTGCAATTGGCGGTGGTGTGTATGCCTACTATTTTCAAGCCGAAGAGCTGGAGAGTAAAGAAAAAGAATTAAAAGGTCTAAAGGTTAATGCAGAAAATACTGAAGAATTAGAAATGCAATTAGCTGACTTAAAAGTAAGAGTTGCTGAATTAGATTCGATACTCTCTTTAAGAAAATTTATTATTCCTACAGACTTAAAACAGTCTTCATTTTTTAAGTTTGTAAATAAAGCCAGTTCTAGTTTCTCTGAGCAGTCTCATGTAAATGTAACGTATAGTGGAGCTGGGAAAGTTGATGATTTCTATAGCTATACTTACTCATGTGCGGGTACTGCTGAGTTTAATGATTTTTTTAAGTTAGCTTATGCAATAGAACAGAGCAAAGAACTTAAAAAAATTAGTGGTGGAACCTTAAACAATTTCGTTGAAGTTGATGACGATGGAGTTGCACATTATTTAGTGAACTATAGTATGAATGTTAAAGTTTACTATGCAGATAACGATCAATACTCTTCATCTGATTATAGGGAAAATCGACTTAAATCGAATCCACTATATAATGTATTTTATCCATTAATAAGAGAAAAAGTAGCACCTAATACTAAAAATTTATTAGATGTACAAACTGCTCAACTTTTGGCAATTATTCCCGATGGTGCTTATGTAACAGATGCTTCAGGCAAAACAGCATTACTGTGGGAAGGAGATGAAGTATATCTTGGTTATTTAACAAAAATAGATTTTGAAACAAATGAAGTAAAATTTATTCTAAATAAAGGTGGAATTATAGAAAAAATTACACTGAATTTAGATCCAAATTCATCAGAGAATGACAACAAACTTACGAGTAAATAAAATGAAAAAACTAATCACCCTAATAACATTGTTCTTTGTGTTTGCCCCAATATTTGCACAAGGAAATTTAGAAAAATCTTTAAGTGGATATACAAATCCGGATGAACTTGTTACAATTTCTGAGTTTGTTCCGTTTGGACAAGCGATAGAAATTTTGAGCAAGTTAAGTGTAAAGCACTCAGGAAAGAAAATAATTTCTTCTGCTGGTTTCTCAGAATCTATTGGTGTACAAATAGAAAAAATCCAATACCTAAAAGCATTAGGTATAATTGTTAGATATAACAATTTAGAATATGAAGAAAGAGAAAGTGTAATTCTTGTAAGAAAAAAAGTATCAGGTGTTAAGAATTTAGCAAAAGATATTTATGCCCCAATAGATTCCCGTGAAGTGAAAATTTCTGCAATTTTCTTTGAAGCAGATGTTTTCGAACTACAAGAGAGAGGTATTAATTGGGAATGGTTATTAAAAAGTGATGGAGTATCCTTAGGGACAAAGTTAAATTCTTTTACTTCAGGGCAGGAATTGGCTGAAAAAGGGACTCAGCAAACGGTAAAACCACTTGAGTATGTTGCAAATGCTGCTAGTGATTTTACATCGGGTAGTTTTACTGGTACTGTAGAAGGAGTATTCAAGTATTTTGAATCTGAGAATCTTGGTGAAATTATTTCAAGACCAAAATTAATTGTTCGTGATGGAATGCAGGGTAATATTCAAATTGGCTCTGATATTTCTATTAAGCAAAGAGATTTTTCAGGTAATATAATTGATAAATTTTATGCAACTGGTACAATCATTGATGTTATACCTACAATATATACAGAAGATGGTATTGATTATATGTTGTTGAAAATAAAAGCAGAAAGAAGTTCTGCTATACCTGGAGAAATTACAACAGAAATTAAAAAGACAACTGTGGAAACAGATTTAATGATGCTTTCAGGAGAAGAAAAAGTAATTGGTGGGTTGTTTATAAATGAAGAAATTTACGTTAGGCAAGGAATACCTTTTCTTAAAGATTTACCTTGGTGGGTATTTGGGATTAGATATTTAACTGGTTATGATAAGATTCAAATTAATAAAAAAGAAATTATAATTTTATTAAAAGCAGAATTAGTACCAACACTTAAAGAAAGAGTTGCACTAAGGAAAGAAAACTTAATTAATAGAGAAATTGTTGAAGATCATGAGGAATTAAGAAAGTATAAAATGAAACCTTTTAGAGATGAAGAAATTAAAACTCTTAAAGAATTAAATGAACTTTAATTAGCAGTAAATAAATATTATAACCGCAAATTAAGTCTGTAAAACATTCTTGATTTGCGGTTTAGTTTTTTATATGTAAAACGGCTTACTTCTGCGATCTGTTATTTACTTATTAGTTACAGAATGCAAAGTAATCTACACTACAACTAACAAATTTACAAATGAACTGAAATGAAAATAAATGTTAAATTATTAATTCTCACTTCAACAATAATAACGTTGGTGTCAGTCTCTTCAACATTTATTTATCATACCCTTACCAAAAAATTACTACTCTCTCAGCAATCTCAAGTATTAGAAAATTCTGCGAACGATTTTATTTTTGCGTATCAAGAAATGATAGAAAAAATTGATGATGAGTTTCAGAATAATTTTATTACTTGGAACAGTTTTAATATTAATAAGACAGATTTGGATCTTGTATTTATTGCCTCGGATAATTTTATTATTAATAGAAAAAAGTTTAAAGTAAAAAAGAAAACTCATCTTTACACAAGTGTTAGCTCAATAGAAGAATTAGTTAATCTAAATTCAAATTTACTTATTAGAGAAAGAAATATAAATGAACAAAAGTTTTATTATGGAATTGTTGTAACTGAGTTAAGGTTAGAAAAGTTATCAGAAAAAATAAGAGCAGAAGTTGCGTTTATTGAAGATGGAGTTGTCTCTAATTTTGCTCATAAGAAAGAGGTACAAGAATATTTACCTCAGCTAAGTGAGGTTGCAAGATTATTAAAGGACAAGGATAATTTTGAGCAAGAGTACCAAGATCTCTCAACAGCCGATTTTTTTGCAACGCACTTTACTCCCAACACTTCAAGTATTACAAATAGAAGTTTCGATGTAATCATTTTTTCAATTTCTAAAGAAGTAGCTAAGTTTAGAGAAACCATGAACTTGGTAACTGCTGTGATTGTTATTTCTGGAATGTTTTTAATTGTAATATTTTCTTTTCTCTTTACAACAAAATTTAGGAAACAAATTTCTTACATAATGGAAAGTGTTTCTGAAATTGCAGAGGGTAAACTTAATACGCGAGTAAATATAACATCCAAAGATGAAATTGGAAAACTTGGCGAAGCCTTTAATAATATGCTAGATGAAATTGAAAAAAGAGATAATGTAGAAAAAGAATATATCGAATTGGTTTCCCTAATTAATAAAAATCCTTCTCTTGAGGAGATTGGAGAACTATCACTACAACAGATAATAGCTACTACCAGAGTTGATATTGGTGGGCTTTACCTTTATGAAGAGGATAAATTAATTCCGCATTCTGTTTTTGGAATTACAGAAAATAAAGATAATCTTTTAAGTGAATCAAGTTTCTACAAACGTGCAAAAGACAATAAAGAATATGTTGAATTGCAATTTGATGAAAATCAACCAGTCGTAAAAACTGGACTTATAGAACTGAAGCTATCCTATCTATACATTTTGCCAATAGTTTATAATAATGAAGTAATTGCAATTATTGAACTTGCATCTGCCAATAAGCCCGAAAAAAATGTTAAAGAATATTTTGCAAGAATTAAAGATCAACTTTCAATTGGGTTAGCAAATGCAAAGGCTCTTAGTAAACTTAAAAATTTAGTTGCTGAGTTGAAAGAATTAAACGACGCATATCAAAAGCAGAATATACATATCACAGAACAAAATGAGGAGTTGTTAAAATTACATCAACAACTTAAACAAGGAAGTGCAGAACTAGAAGTTCAAAAAACAAAAGCTGTTGAATCTGTAAAGTTAAAATCTCAGTTCTTGGCAAATATGTCTCACGAATTGAGAACACCGCAAAATTCAATCTTGGGTTTAACGGAGCTAGTTCTTAAAGATAAAACAACAACTCCTAAAACAAAAGAACGCTTGAATGTAGTTCTAAGGAATGGCAAAAAATTATTAAATCTGATCGAAAATATTTTAGAATTTTCAAAATTAGAATCCGGTAATATTGAAATAGTAAAATCAGAAATTCAATTATCTGAACTAGCTGATGAAGTTGCTTCTTTTATTGAGCCTTTATTCTTTGAACGAGATGTAAAATTTAATGTTCAACTTCCAGTTTTTAATAATTATAGTATTAAAACAGATGTAAAAAAAGTAGAACAAATTATTTATAACCTTGTCGGAAATGCATCCAAATTTACGAAAGAAGGTTATGTGCAATTAGCATTTAAAGTAGAAGGCGAGTCTCTAAAAATTATAGTTGAAGATACTGGCCCGGGAATAAAAGATTCTGATAAAAAAATAATTTTTGAAGAATTTAGACAAGTGGATGCTGAAATAAATAGAAAATTTAGTGGTACTGGTTTAGGGCTTACAATTTGTAAAAGATATACAGACTTATTGTACGGTTCAATTAATGTAGAAAATAATAACAATACGGGAACAAGATTTATTGTAGATCTACCAAACATAATTTCATCGAAAAGTGAAAAGGAAAGTCAAAAAATAATTGGAACAAATGAAGAGCCAAATGAAATCAAAACATTGTTGATCTCTGATGGAACTGACTCAGTAAAATTAATTAAGGACTATCTATCGTCCAACAACATTGATGTAGAAATAAAAGATACAGGGGAAGTTAGCATCAATAGTTTAGTAGAGAACCCACCAAATTTAATAATTCTTGATATTAATTTTAGTGAAAATAATAGTTGGAAACTTTTACATCAAATTAAAAGCCATCATTCTATTTCAGAAATTCCTATTGCAATTCTTAATATGGATGAAGAAGCAAATTGTGGCTTAGGTTTACCGCTGTTAGAATACTACACTCAAACACTTAGTAAACCTTATGTTCATAGGGCTATTGAGCAATTTGAAAAATATCAAGGAATTAAGTTTAGAAATATTTTATTTATTATGGATGACAAAAAATATGAACAAATAGAAGATGAACTAATCTATGATGAGTTAAAAATCAACCAAATAAATGGAAAAGAATCAACAAATAAATTGATAAAAAAATATGCACCGGATTTAATTATTGTTGATCTATTTGATAAAAAAAATAACTCGTTCTTAACTTTAAGTGAAATTGTAAATGACGACTACTCAAGAAATATTCCTGCAATTGCATTTGTTGAAGAACTAAATGAGATAGATGAAATTAAAATTGTAAATAATAAATTGATTGAAGCAACATTGATTGCTCAACATCATCCACTCGAAGCTTTGAAAACTATTAATTGTAGAATAGATCTAATTAATAATTCAATACTAAACAAGAAAATGGTTAAGACAACTTCCAATAAAATTTATTCAGACAAAGATGGAAATCAAAATGATAAGATTAAGATAATGGTTGTTGATGATGATAGTGATGCGTTATTTACCATTGGAGAAATAATTGATAACTTAGGCTATGAACCAATCTATGCATCAAATGGGTTTGAATGTTTGGAGAAACTAGAAACACAACCTCCCGAATTAATTCTGTTGGATATTATGATGCCTAAAATGGATGGCTTTGAAACTATTAAACGAATTAGGGGAAATGATAAATTTAATAATCTAAATGTGTTTGCTCTTACTGCTTATGCAATGCTTTCGGATAAAGAAATAATTGAAAAGAATGGCTTTGATGGTTTGTTTACAAAACCAATAAACACAAATTTATTAGAGAAAAAATTAAAATCGATATTTAGCGAAGCATAATGGGAAGAAAAAAAACACTTATTGTTGATGACATTCAAAAAAATGTTTTAGAGTTTGAAGAAACAAACACATTCTCTTCAACTATTAACAAACTAAATCACGATGTAAAACAACCTTTAACACTTATTAGTTTGGCTGCTTCTGTAATTAAGAGAGAAGTTGAAAGTGAAAATTTAGATAAGGATGCAATTAAGAAAAGAGTTAAATATATAGAGGATTCTGTAAAAGATATTTCTAAAATATTAGAGGTTATGCAAAATATTAATAATTCAGATGTCAAAGATTTAAAATTAAACTATACCTCAGAAGTCTAGAACAAACCATTCTAAAAATTATAACGTAAGATTAATATTATTTTAAGTAATTAAACTAACAATTCAAGAAGTGAGTTCTGAATCATTTCAAAATTGTATGGCTTAAGTAATAACTTAGAAATGTGTTTTGTATTTGCTACTATTTCTTTATCGTTGGTAGAACCAGTTGATAGAATTATTGGTAATTTTGTATTTGTTCTTCTTATCTCTTTTATACATTCAATCCCATTCATCTCAGGCATATTTTTATCAATAAATATTAAATCAATTTTTTCTCTATTGTAATAATTTAGAACATCAATTCCGTTGGAAGCACTGAGGACATTAAGGTTTAGCGATGTTAATAAATCTTTTAATACCTCTCGTTGAAAAGAATCATCCTCGGCAATTACAACAGTTTCGTTTTTGAAAGATATTTTCTCTTCTTGTTTTAAATTTGGAATATACAACTTGAAAGCTGTTCCTTTATTTACTTTGCTTTTAACTTTTATAAAACCAGAATGTTTTTCAATTATTTCTTTTACTATTGATAATCCTAAACCACTTTGTCTAGTGGTAGTTTTTGTAGAAAATCCCTTATCAAATATTTTATTGATATTGTTCGAGCTTATTCCTTTACCAGTATCTTTAATTTCAATTACTGCATATTCCTCATCCTTAGTATTGTCAAACCAATTCTCAAGCGAAACTAAAATTTTCCCACTTCCACTTAAAGTGTCACTAGCATTTATTATTAAGTTTAACAATAATCTATAAATATCAGTCTTGTTTCCGTAAACTTCATCGTTAACAACATTGTTTGAGTATGTTATTTTAATATTATCAGAAAGTGAATCTTTAACTGAGATAATAGTTTCATCAATTATTGTATCTAGATTAACTTTTGATTTCTTATAAATATCTTTTTCTTCGCTTAAGATTTGACTAATAATATTATTGGCTTTTTCAGAATTATTCTGAATGTTATCAAGTAGATTTCTCAAACTTAGTTTGTCGTTAATTTTTTCTTTTGCTAAATCAACACCAATAGAAATATTATTAATAACATTATTAAGATCGTGTGCAATTGTTTTAAGTTGATGTAATGATTTTATGTATTGACTATTTGTATTGGGCTGTACTTTATTTGTAATGCCAGGTAAGGGTAATATTTTAAAATTATTGTTGCTCATCTCTATTTCAGACTGTATTTTTTTATTTTACTGTAAAGAGTTTTCTGACTAATACCTAAGGAGCGTGCTGTATCTTCTCTATTCCATTCATTTAAATTTAATGCTTTTCTAATGTGAATTCTCTCAACATCTTCCAGCTTTAGAAAATTATTTTCACCTTCTCCTTCAAACTCGTATCCTGATTTAAATTCTGGAAGAGCCAAGTCTTTCAATTCAATAGTTTCTCCATCTGCAAAAATTACTGCTCGCTCAATCATGTGTTCCAACTCCCTAACATTACCAGGAAATTGATAATTCATTAATTCAGACATAGCTTCTGGAGATAATTTTTTAGGTTCATTGATTGAACATTTTTTCTCTAAAAAGAAATCAACTAACAAATTTATATCTTTCTCTCTTTCAACAAGTGGGGGAATGGTTAATGTTATTACGTTAAGTCGAAATAGTAAATCTCTTCTGAATTTTTTTTCATCAGCATACTCTAATAAATTTCTATTAGTTGCTGCAATAACTCTTATGTTGGAAGTTAAATTATTTACGCCACCAACATGTCTAAATTCTCCATTTTCTAAAAACCTTAATAGTTTTGGTTGTAGAGTTAGGCTTAGCTCACCTATTTCATCCAAAAACAAAGTGCCGCCATCTGCTATTTCTACTAAACCTTGCTTCGAAGTTTTAGCATCTGTAAATGCTCCTTTCTCATATCCAAAAAGTTCACTTTCCATTAATTGATCTGGTAGAGATGCACAGTTTATTGCAACAAGTGGTTTATTGTTTCGCTTAGATTGTTTGTGTATGAATTCAGCAAAAAGTTCTTTACCAGTTCCGGTTTCTCCTTCAAGCAAAATATTTGAATCGGACATTGCAGAGCGTTTGGCTAAACCAAGTACTTGTTTTATGCTTGTACTTTTGCCAATAATGTTACAGTCTTTTACTATTTTATCTTTATCATTATTGGTTGCATTTTTTGCAAGAAGCTCTTGATGGTTTAATGCTCTTTCAATTGTAAGTAATAATTGTTGAAAGTTGTATGGTTTATTGATAAAATCGTATGCACCAAGTTTCACACATTCAATAGCAATTCGCATATCAGATTTAGCAGTAAGAACAATTGTTTGTAGTTGCGATTTATTTTCTTGGGCATATTTTAATACTTTTTTACCGGGAACATATTGCATTTCCAAATCTAAAAGTAAAATATCATAGTTTGTAATTTTTAACTTTTCAATTGCATTTTTCCCATCATAAACTATATCAACATTATAGTTTTCATTTACTAGTTCTTCCTTTAGTAAATAGCATAATGTCTCATCATCATCTGCAATAAGTATTCTTGGATTGTTATTCATATATAAAAAGCTAAGGATAATTTGATGTTAATTATTATACACTTTGTAAGAAAATGTATTATTTCAATTTATTATCGAATAAAGCTTCTAGAGGTTTAATGAATAAAAAATATAAAAATGATTTAATTATTGGTAAAATTGAAGAAATATTGCTATGTTTGAAATCTTAATTTTTATGGGAGCGTAGCTCAGTGGTAGAGCATCTGCCTTTTAAGCAGAGGGTCGGTGGTTCGAGACCACCCGCTCTCACAAAAGCCTGGAATTGTTTCCGGGCTTTTGATTTTTAAATAGAGGCAAAAAATGCCACATTATGTTTACGTACTAAAATCAGAGACATCACAAAGACATTATTATGGAGAAACCCAAGACCTAGCAGATCGAATTAAACGACATAATGAGAATAGAAGTAAATCAACAAAGAATCGTGGACCTTGGAAAATAGTAATTTCAGCCACACTAATTTCAAAATCAGAAGCATGTAAGTTAGAAAAGAAACTTAAGAATATGAAAAGCCCGCAAAGGGCAATTGCATATTTGAGAAAGCTCAAAGAGAAGTAGAGCATCCCGACTTGTTTTTAAGTCGGGAGGGTCGGTGGTTCGAGACCACCCGCTCTCACAAAAGCCTGGAAATATTTCCGGGCTTTGTGTTTTTAATTCCAAATCTATAGTCTTACTTATCAATTCTACTCTATTTTGCCGAATATTTTACAAAAATATTTTAATCTAAAAAAACCCAAAACCTTCAAACCGATTTTAATTATCAAAGTAATTCATTAGGCTTTATTTGTCTTGGTATCTTAGTATCTTATGAAATCAAATTGGATAGTTTGATTATTTCCATTATTCTCAACATTTTATATTAGTTCAAAAAAAATAATTATTAAAACCAATATCTTTTTTAAGTAATCTAAGGTAAACATGGAAAACCAAAAAACTGTTACAAAAGAAAAAATTTCTATTAAAGAAAAAATTGGATATGGATTAGGTGATACTGCATCAAATCTATTTTTCCAAACTTTTATGATGTTTCTTCTCTACTTTTATACAGATGTATTTGGCATTTCTGCCGCTGCGGCTGGAACAATGTTTCTTGTTACAAGAATTTGGGATTCTGTAAATGATCCTTTAATGGGAATTCTTAGTGATAGAACAAATACAAAATGGGGAAAATTTAGACCGTATCTTTTATGGTTAGCAGTGCCTTTTGGAATTGTTGGAGTATTAACTTTTACTACACCTGACCTTAGTATTGCCGGAAAGGTTACCTATGCTTACATAACCTATACATTGATGATGATGGTATATACTGCTATTAACATTCCGTACTCAGCATTAATGGGAGTTGTATCATCAGATACTTTAGAAAGAATAAGCTTTTCTCAATATAGATTTGTCTTTGCATTTGCTGGTGCATTTTTAGTGCAAGGTCTTACTCTTCCACTTGTTAATACCATTGGCGGAGGTAATACAGATGTGTTTTCTGCTTCAGTTCAAAATCATCAAATTGTAATTACAGAACAAGGTAACGGAACTTCAAAACTTTTATTAGAAGTAGATACCGGTTTAGAAAAACCACTTTCTGAAAAAGTTGTGGTTAATATTTATGCAAGTGAATTAAAAGATGATATAGATACTTCAACAGATATATTATTTTTGGAGGAAGGTTTTGGTGAATATACTCTAGATCCTGGAAAGTACTTTGAAACTGATGTTGGCTCAGCTCCCATAACAACAAGTGTAGTTAATGAAGTTAAAGGTTTTCAGGGGACGATGACAATTTTTGCGGTTGCTGCAGTTCTTCTGTTTCTAATAACATTTTATACAACAAAAGAGCGTGTAAGTCCGCCAAAAGAACAAAAAACAAAACTGATTGATGACATTAAAGATTTGTTCAGTAATACACCTTGGGTAGTTTTGTTCTTTATTGGAGTGTTTACATTATCGTATGTTTCCATACGGAACGGTGCGATAATGTACTATTTTAAATATTATATTGAGGATGAAGTTATTGTAACAGCTTTTATGTTAGTTGGTACTGTTACAAGCATTGGTGCAATTTTTATGACAGAGTGGCTATCCAAAATGTTTGGGAAGAAAAATGTTTTTATTGCTGCTATGACTTTAACTACAATTTTTTCGGTAGCCTTTTTCTTCTTAACAAAGGAAGATATTGTATTGATGTTCATTTTACAAATATTAGGTGGAATTGCATCCGGTCCAACAGCACCAATAGTTTGGTCAATGTACACTGACTGTGCTGACTATTCGGAATGGAAGCAAGGAAGGCGAGCTACAGGGCTAGTGATGTCAGCTTCAACTATGGCACAAAAATTTGGTTGGACAATTGGCGGAGCTTTAGCTGGTTGGATATTAGCAGCTTATGGATTTAAAGCTAATGTTGCTCAATCGCAAGAAACTGTACAAGGCATAATTTTAATGATGAGTTTAATTCCAGCTGTAGGAAGTGCAGCAGCAGCAGTTCTTATGTATTTCTATAGGCTTGATGATAAGATGATGTTTCAAATTGAAAAAGACTTAAATGAGAGAAGGGGAATTATTGTTGAATAGTAAATTTTATATTTCAAAGTAAAAATTGTAAACTGGATAAGTAATATAGAAAACGGAATAAAATGAAATACGGATACTTTGATGACGATAATAAAGAATATGTAATTGAAAGACCTGATACACCAGCATCTTGGAGTAACTATCTTGGTTCAACTCGCTATGGTTCTATCATTACTAACAATGCTGGCGGTTATAGCTTCTTTCATTCTACTGCTCAAGGAAGATTAACGAGGTTAAGATTTAATAATGTACCGTTAGATCAGCCTGGAAAATATATTTATTTACATGATAAAGATTCGAAAGATTTTTGGTCATCATCATGGCAACCAGTTGCAAAACCTTTAGATGAATATAAAACCGAATGCAGACATGGAACAGCTTATACAAAAATCACTTCCGAGTATAAAAAGATAAAAACGGAAACAACTTATTTCGTTCCTCTTGAAAAAGACTATGAAGTTTGGTTACTAAAAGTAAAAAATAATGATAGTAAAAAACGTAGCTTAAGATTATTTACCTACGTTGAATTTACTTGTGATTGGAATATCGAAAATGATATCAATAATCTTCAATACACACAATATATTTCCAAATCCCAAATTAAAAATAATATTATAGAAGTTGATGTAACTCCAAATTTGCCTGAACCTTCAGATCAATTCCAAGAAAATGGCGTTCAAAGAAATACTTTTATTGCTTTAGCTGGAGCTGAGTTAACAGGTTACGAAACTGATAGAGAAAAGTTTTTAGGAAAGTACAGAACCTATGCAAACCCTACCATTGTTGAACAAGGAGAATGTACAGATTATTTAAGTGATGGTGGAAATCCGTGTGGTGTTCTTCAATTTGATGTTAGTCTTGAACCCGGAGAAGAAAAATATGTAACTGTTTTAATGGGTGTTGGCAAAGCAGATGTTGAAGGGAAAGAAGCCGTTGAAATATTTACAGATGAAAAAGTTACAATTTTCGAATTAGAAAAAGTAAAAAAATACTGGCACTCAAAATTAGGAAGTATAACTTTTGATGTACCGGACAAAGATGTTCAAAGTATGTTAAATGTTTGGAATCCGTATAATAGTTTAATTACATACAGTTGGTCAAGAGCCGCAAGCCTAATATATACGGGGGCAAGAGATGGTTTGGGTTATAGAGATACAGTTCAGGATTTGCTAAGCGTGTTACCTATGATTACTGAAGAAGCTGGTAAAAGATTAGAGCTAATGATAACTGGACAAGTTTCAACTGGTGGAGCAATGCCTGTTGTAAAACCATTTGCACATAATACCGGAAAAGAAAAACTTCCTGCTGAAGACGAGTACCGTTCCGATGATACAATGTGGCTGTTCAATACAATTCCGGCTTATGTAAAAGAAACTGGTAATTTAGATTTTTACAATAAGGAGTTGCCCTTTGCAGATACAGGCACTACAACGGTTTTACAACATATGCAAAGAGCAATTGAATTTAATTTGGAAAGAACAGGTTGGCATAATTTACCAAGTGGGTTATTTGCTGACTGGAATGATTCCTTGCGTTTAAGTAATGAGGGTGAATCGATTTTTGTTTCTTTCCAATTAAGATACGCTCTAAAAACTTATGTAGAAATTAACACAATGCTTAACAATCAAAATCAAAAGGATTGGGCTTTAGAGAAATTGAATAAACTAGATGAAATTCTTGAAGAAAATACCTGGGATGACGAATGGTACATAAGAGCCTTTGATGAAAAAGGTGAAAAGATTGGTTCTAAAGAAAATGAAGAAGGAAAGATATTTTTGAATCCCCAGAGCTGGGCAGTATTTAGCGAACACGCTTCTGTTGAAAGAGCTAAAGCTGCAATGGAATCAGTCTATCATAACTTGTCAACAGAGTATGGAATAATGTTGTGTAGTCCGCCATATAAAAAAGCTGATCATAATGTTAGTAAGTCCGTTCTTTTTAATGATGGAATGAAGGAGAATGCAGCTATATTTAATCATACTCTTGGCTGGGCAATAATTGCAGAAACAATGTTAGGGAATAACGAAAGAGCTTATGAGTACTACCGTGCATATCTTCCAGCAGCTTATAATGATAGAGCAGATTTAAGAGAAGTTGAACCTTATGTTTATTGTCAATCTACTATGAGTAAATTTAGTAAGCAATTTGGTAAATCAAAATTACCTTGGCTAACTGGAACTGCTACTTGGGCTTATGTTGCCGCAACTCAATATATATTTGGTTTACGTCCTGATTATGATGGACTGATAATTGATCCGATTGTTCCTAAACATTGGAAAGAATTTTCAATGAATAGAAGATTTAGAAATAAACAATTTAATATAAAAGTGAAAAATTCCGGAAGTAAAAAGCGTGTTAATGAAATTATCTGCAACGGTAAAAAAATCTCGGGGAATAAAATTCCCACATCTTTGTTTGAGGTAAGTAACGAAGTAGAAATTTATATTTAATTAATTACCAAATTGCAATTATAAAAGATACGATCTTTGTGAAAATGGTTAAATGTTATTGGAGAACAAATAGTCAACTTACCATAGTTTGCTAACTAAATTCTACAAAAGATCGCATCTTTGAAAAGATATTTAGTTTTACTTTTCGTTTTAAAAGTTAAGTTCATATGAATTTAAGTTTATTGGAATTTTTAGTTATTCATTTAAATATTAAAATAAGATTTCATATAAATTACAAATGAATTATTTCCTCTTTTGTAGCCTCTCCTTTCTTTAGCCAGCAATAAAAATAAAGCAATGGTAAAGGAACAATAATTTTAATATCATGTACAATAACTTTATCTTAATACTACATATTATCCTTTAAAGGTCTTTATTTGAATATCTCCAAACATAGTATCTTTATACTTTTTATTTTGTTATTTTTTTGTTCCTATGCTTTTGGGCAAAATAAAAACAATGTTACTTTAAGTGGTTACGTTTTTGATGGAAGCAGTGGTGAAGAATTAATAGCAGCTAATATATATATTGATGAACTACAAGTTGGAGCAACTAGTAATAAGTATGGATTTTATTCGGTTACAATTCCAAACGGAAATTACAAAGTTAAGTTTAGCTATGTTGGTTATAAATCTAAAATTTCTAAAATCAATCTTGATAAATCAACAAAACTAAATATAGATTTATTTTCTGCAGCTTATAACATTGATGAAGTTGTTGTTGAAGGAGAACGAAGAGACCAAAATGTAAGATCTTCTGAAATGGGAACTAATAAAATAGTTCCGAAAGATATTCAAAGTGTTCCTATCTTTTTGGGCGAGCAAGATATTCTAAAAACTATGCAACTTATGCCAGGCGTTAGTCAAGCAGGAGAAGGGAATAGTGGATTCTTTGTGCGAGGTGGACAAATTGATCAGAACCTAATTCTATTGGACGAAGCCACTGTTTATAATCCATCACATCTTCTTGGTTTCTTTTCTGTGTTTAATTCCGATGCAATTAAAAATGCCAAAATGATAAAAGGAAATATGCCTCCAGAATATGGTGGAAGAATTTCATCTGTTTTAGATATTAAAATGCGAGAAGGGAATTATAAAAAGTTTAAGGTTAATGGTGGCATTGGTCTTATCTCATCCCGGCTAACATTAGAAGCACCAATAGTAAAAGACAAAGGCTCGTTTCTAATAACTGGAAGAAGAACTTATGTTGATTTAGCATTACAGTTTTCTTCTGATGAACAGTTAAAGCAATCTACTTTATATTTTTATGATTTAAATCTTAAAGCAAATTATCGTTTAGGAAGTTCGGATAATATTTTTCTTTCAGGATATTTTGGAAGGGATGTTTTTAAGTTTAAAGATAGATTTGGATTTGATTGGGGGAACATAACTTCAACACTACGTTGGAATCATCTTTTTAGCGACAAGTTATTTCTTAACACCTCAATAATTTATAGTGACTACAATTATTTGATTGATATCAATAGTGATGGTAAGGGGGTAGAAATTAAATCTGGTATTAGAGATATAAATTATAAAAACGATTTTGAATATTTTTCCAATCTAAAAAATACTTTTAAATTTGGAGTTAATGGATTCTACCATACATTCATTCCCGGAGAAATTTCTGTTAAAGGTGAAACTAATATTAATGAAAAGAAAATCCAAAAAACTTTTGCATTAGAGACTGCATTTTATTTATCTCATCAATATGAATATTCGCAAAGAATTAAATTAAATTATGGTATTCGTTATTCTGGCTTTACAATTTTAGGTCCAGGAGATGTTTATTCTTTTGATGAATTTGATGAAGTAGAGGAAACAACAAGTTATAAGAGTGGTGAAATTATAAAATACTACGGTGGGTTAGAACCACGTTTTTCTTCAACATTTCTTTTGGATGAAACAAGTTCCTTGAAAATTTCTTATGCTAGAAATAGGCAATATTTGCATTTGCTTTCCAATTCAACAACTTCAACTCCGTTGGACATTTGGCAACCAAGTACAAAAATTGTTCAACCAGAAATTGCTGATCAAGTAGCTATTGGATATTTCAAGAATTTTGATAATAACAAATATGAAACTTCCATTGAGTTGTATTATAAAAATATGCAAAACCAAGTTGATTATAAAAATGGAGCAGATATTCTACTAAATGAACTTGTAGAATCTCAATTAGTTTTTGGCAAAGGATGGTCGTATGGTGTGGAGTTATTTATTAAAAAAAGAGTTGGCAATTTAACAGGTTGGATAAGCTACACACTTTCTAAAACTCAAAAAAAGTTTGATGATATTAATAATGGAACTCCATACTCTGCAAGGCAAGACCGCACTCACGATCTTTCATTAACTGGAATTTATAGAGTAAATGATCGTTGGACTTTTTCAGCAAACTGGATTTATTATACTGGAGATGCGGTAACTTATCCGAGTGGAAAATATGATATTGATGGAAGTACTGTTATACTTTACACAGATAGAAATGCTGAAAGAATGCCAGACTATCATAGAATGGATATTGGTGCAACTTGGATTTTAAGTAAAAATAAAACTTCTGAAATGAGTTTGTCTTTTTCAATCTACAATATATATGGTAGAAAAAATGCTTATAAAATTTCCTTTAGAAATAATGAAGATAACTATTTAAACACTGAAGCTGTTAAGCTTTCGCTTTTCTCCATAGTCCCGGCAATTACATTTAACTTTAGGTTTTAGAAAAGATGAATATAATAAAAAAACTTACACTTTTATTTTTAAGTCTTCTTTTCATTTTTGGATGTGAAGAAGTTATTGAGTTAGACTTAAAAACAGTTGAACCCAAAATTGTAATTGAAGCAATTATCAATAACGAAGTAAATGCATCTAAAGTTATAATTTCTAGATCTACCGATTATTATAAACCTGGAAAATATCAAAAAATATCTGATGCTATAATTATCCTAACAGAGGAAAATGGCAATGAAACTATCTTCAACGAATTTGATAGTGGAATCTATTTTTCTGAGCCAATTGTTGGCGAGCCAAGTTTTACGTATAACTTAAAAGTTATTGTCGATTCAATTGAATATAATGCTACATCATTTATGCCTGAGCCAATTATAATTGATTCCGTTAGAATGAGAAAAAATGATGTTGGCGGAAGGGGTGGAGTTACTTCTAATCTTAGACTGCAAGTTTACTTCCAAGACAAAGAAGATGTGAAAGATTTTGCACGTTTTAAAGTTTACCAAAATGGTAATTTGGTAAGTGGACATAATCTATATTTTGATAGACTAACAAATGGAAATTATATCAACTTCCCAATCTTTTTAGATTCCAACAGAGATTACTTAGAAGGAGATGTAATAACTGTTGAACTTCAAACAATAAACAAAGTTACTTTTGACTATTTTAATGTTTTAACAAAAGTCCTAACCTCTAATACTGGGAGTGGTCCGGGTAACGATCCAGTTGCTCCGGCAAACCCAAATACAAATTGGAATAACAATTCTTTAGGTTATTTCAGTGCTTACTCAGTTTCAGTAGATTCAGTTTTAATTGAAAAAAAGAAGTAACCGTTCAAGGACTACTAATCTTAGCCTTCTAAGTATTTAATCCCAATCTTTATTCTTTCTCAATTACTTTAACATAAGAACAAACTAATTATTTGTAATAACAATATTTTTTTCTAACTTGTATTAAGATTAAATCTAAATAATGATAACTGTAATCAAGCACGGAGTTACAAATGATATATAAATACTTATTTTTCGTTCTAGTTTTTTTAACATCATCACAAATTATTTCTCAAGAAGATTTTTTTGAACCTTCTACAACGGTTGGCGGTTATGGAGAGCTTCATTTCAATAGAGCAACTAAGAATGATAACTCAACAAACAAACTAGACTTTCATAGATTTGTATTATTCTACGGACATCAATGGACAGAAAAATGGTCTTTCAAATCGGAAGTAGAGCTTGAACATAATTTTGTCTCTGGAGATAATGGTGAGTTAGAACTTGAACAAGCTTACATTGATTATCACCATGCAACATGGTTTGGTTTTCAAGCTGGAGTAATTTTACCATCTATTGGTTTGTTGAATGAATATCATGAACCTCCATTATTTTTTGGTGTAGAAAGACCTACCTATGCAAAATATATTGTACCAACAACTTGGTTCGGAAATGGAATTGCTTTTTATGGACAACACAGTAATTTTGATTATAGACTAACAATTATGGAAGGACTTAATGCTGAAAAGATTAGCCAAGGGAAGGGAATTAGAAGTGCAAGGATTAAGGGATTTAAACCAAAAGCTGATCAGTTTTTATATAATCTAAGACTTAATTATTTAGGAATAAATGGACTAAAAGTTGGAACCTCTCTATCATTTACTAACGCAATGGGTGATTCAATTAATAACTCTGTAACACTTATTGAAGTTCATATAAAATATGTTTATAATCAACTCCATCTTGTTGGTGAGTTTGGTAATATTGGCTATGGAGAAGGTGAGCTAAAGTCTTCTAGAGGATATTATGTAGATTTGGGTTATAATTTTGGTAAACTATTGAAAACAACAACCAAGGTAATCCCTTTTATTAGATATACAAATTACAATACTGCTGCATCAACATTACAAGGTGGAGATTCTGAAAAAAAATATAACAAAACGAAATGGATGCTTGGATTTGTTGTTCTTCCAATTTCTGAAGTTGTATTCAAATTTGATTATAGTGAGTTAGAAGTTGAGTTATCAAAGATAAAAACAAAACACCTAAATTTTGGTGTTGGATATATGTTCTAAAAAGGTTTAAATGAATTTTACTTATTACAAAAAATATATTGTTTTTCTTCTGATATTCTTTTTCTCAATAAATATTTCTGCAGGAGAATTAAGAAAAAAAGCAGAAGAAATAATTAAGGAAAACTTCTCTGATGATATTATTATTAAAATGTATAAGTTACATTTAGATAAGATATTAAAAGTAGATTCAGAGAAATTTGCAAAGCAAAGATTCTATAGTAAATTTGTTTATTATTTTGAAATTAAACAGAATGATGAAAACATTACGTACGCTATTCTAGATAATGTTAAGGGAAAAGTAAAACCAATTACATTTCTTGTTCTTTTCAAGAATGACTTAACAGTAAGTTCAGTAGAAATAGTTAAGTATAGAGAGGAGCATGGAGGAGAGGTTGAAAATAAGAGTTGGCTTTCACAATTTAGTAATAAATCTTTTCAATCCCCTTTAAAGCTAGATGAAGATATTGATGGAATAAGTGGAGCAACAATTTCAGTTAAAGCAATTACAAAAGGTGTTAAAAGATTATTACATTTTATTAACAATCTAAAAGAAAATGAAAGAGATTAATTTATTTCAATTAAATAAAAATATAAAATTGTTTCTGACTGTCTTTTTAGTTGTGTTAACAATAGGAGTATCAATTGGTTTGGTATTCTTGTTTCATACAACTTCTTTTAGCCCATCTTTTGCTACCGAGAGAATTGCAGATAATACAAATAACTTCGAAGAAGATTTCGGAATTGATGAATCAAGTACAAAGTCTGTTGGTGAGTTATTGATGACAACTCATAATCACATTCTTGGATTTTCCTTCATCTTCTTTTTTGTTGGAGCAATATTTTATTTTAATTCTATTATAACTGACTTTTGGAAAATGTTTTTAATAATAGAACCTTTAATTTCAACGGTTATATCATTTGGTTCATTACTTGCAATTCGTTTCTTAGATTTCAATTTTATAATTCTAACAATTCTTTCTGCTGTGTTAATGTACTCATCATTTTTTGTAATGGTTGGTGTTTCTATATTTGAATTAACTTTGAAGAATAAATAAGGTTATTAGCTGTTAAGATTTAATTGTAATTCTGGATAAGATGGATGCACAAATCCTTTCTTTTTATAAATTCTAATTCCATCATCTGTTGCATGAAGACCAACATACTCTAATTTTAGTTCTCTTGCATCTTCTATTAATTTGTCTAGAAGTACAGAAGCAATCCCATTATTCCTAAATTCTGGTAACGTGTACATATTCAAAATGTCTCCACGTTTTCCTCCTTTGCCAAGTCCAGAATAAGTTAAAGGAGCTTGCCAAATTGCAAGACCACTTGTTGCAATAATTTCATTCTCATACTCTGCTAACCAAGCAATAAAAGATTTGTTAGGAATCGATTCGTTAAAATATTCAATTAGTTCTTTTCTTAGTTGCTCGGTCTTTTCATTTGCTTCAGTATTAAAAACTCCATGAATAAAAATAATTCTATGTTCTGCAAGTATTGCAGCATCGTTTAATTCTGCTTTTCTATAAGTTATATTTTCTGTTCTAATTTTCTTACTCAATTATTATTTTATCTCCATGAGAGTGTGGTTCTGAAATTACTAAAAATTCCAAATCTATTTTACTGTTATTTATAATTTTATGAGTTTTACCTTTTTTTATATGAATTCCTTCAGAAGGGTGAATTATAAATTCCTTTCCTTCAATTTCGAAAGTTGCCTCACCTTTTAGGATAAAGAAAAACTGCTGTGCTAAATTATGTTTGTGTTTTACTTCTTCAGTTTTAGGAGGCATTATTTCTTGAATTACTCCGAGTGATTCTGTTTGTGCCAAATGCCAACCTTTGCATTTCTTACCCCAAGAATATTCCGTACTGTTTTCTTTTGTTCTTTTCATTGTTGGTTTTTGTAATTATTTCTTTTGTAAATGTAATAAAACAGCTTAGTTAATACAATTTTAAGCTTTTCTGAAATTAAATAAGATCGGTTGTGTTTTTACTAAAAAGAAAATTTTATTCTTCGATAATTAAACTATAATTGCAAAAATTCAGAAATAAAGAAGTTGATATTTGTCTTATTATGGGTCAAATGTTCATAATTAGCCAAAACAAAAATTTGTAATAACTCTAAAGTTACAATATTGGGTTATTTTAGTACAAAATATGTTTGGCATTACTATTGGATGTAATTAGTAGAATTTACATCTCAAAATCTTTAGGAGTTATTAAAATGGCATTAGAAGCAAGAAGTTTTGATTGGACAATTGATAACAGAGGAAGCAACAAGTTAAACCATAATTTGTACAAAACTCCTCAAGGCGAAATATATTACCACAGATTAAAATTTGATAATATTGATGAAGAAATTATCTCACAAGTAAATCCTGATGTAATTTGGGCATTAGAATTTGATGAAGCAATTATAAAAAAATATTATCTAAAATCACGCGATTGGTTAGTGAAGGATATGCAACAAGCTTCTTAAAAAGTTAGTGTTTATTTGAAAAGTTTATTAAGAATCTTTTTTCTTCGGAAGAAAGATTCTTTTTTTTTAATAAATGTTTTTTTTTGATAAAATGAAAAATTAAATAGTTTCAAAAGTATTATTAGGCAACCAACCAATCTTTCCATCAGCAAGTTTTATTTTTACCCAATTGTTAACTTTGTCCTCAATAAGAAACTTGCTTCCTTCGTGAATTACAAATGCATCATTGCTACTTTCATCAGGCGAAATTTTAGTGGAAATAACTGAACTTTGTAAAACTCCATAATTGCTTGATGACGATTTTGAGAGACTAGAAACAAAAAGAATAACTGCAAAAATAAGAGCTACTAAATTAAACATTCCAAGTAGAAATGCTATTCGCTGAAATTGAATATTTTTAATTAAATAGTAAACTCCTACACTAAGTAAAAGTAGGATATAAAAAACCAGCACTATTATTTGCCATCCAGTTGTTGTAAACGAAGTTAGTATTACATCCCACCATTCGAAAATAAATAATTTTGGAATTTCTTTTATTTTATCAACAGTTCTTGCTTTGGCAATTTTCAAGTTATGTTTTGCATCGTTGCTAAGTGGAGAAAGCTTTAAAGACTTTTCAAAGTAAAGTATTGCTTTGCCCAAATTATTAGTTCTAAAATAGGCGTTTCCTAAATTGTAAAATAAATCGGAGCTGATATAACCTTGATTTATAATTGACTGATATTGAGTAATTGCATCAGCATATTGTTTGTTCTGAAATGCGAGGTTACCAGTTTTCATAATTTCTTCAGTATCTTGCGAAAGGATAGAAGAGGAAAATGAAATTAAAAATGTAAACAACAAGAAAATTTTTTTCATAATTAAATTATATTAAGAAATAGTTGAACTAATATTTTGAATGATATTTGTTACGCTTTTGTAAATTTGTTTATCGCTATCATTACCTACTGCATCAGGAGAAAATCTTGCAAACTCACATTTCTCTGAAACTTGTTTAAGATTTTTTATCAATTCGTGACTAGCATTTTTTTCTTTCAATTTTTCTATTGCTTTATCCAAAGTAAAATCAGCTTTTTGAATTCCTAGTTTATCTTCTAGGTAACCAAATAATGCTTGAGATAGATAGTTATAATACTCAGTATAATTTTTTGCCTCTGCAGATTTTGTAGCTTTGCCTAATATCTGTTTTGCTTTTTTATCAGCCTTTTGGAATTTAAGTAAGCCAATATTACCAGCTAATTTATGTTGTTTACTTTGTACAAAAAGCATTGCAAGCAAAGCACCAAGCGGTAATATAAGTCCAAACCAAAAGAGAATACTAATTTTATTTCGTCCTTCTTTTTGATGGAATGAAAATGATGATGTTTTTATAAATCTAATATCTTCGTTCAATAGTTTAACATCTTCCTTGGAGTAGCCTGCAACGTTATTTGAATAGTTGCCTTTACCTTCTTTTACATTTATCTTAAATACATCAGAGTTTTTTGTTACATATTCTTTTTTCCTTAAATCAAAATAAGAAAATTCAATTGGCGGAATTTCTTTTAGTCCAGGTATTCGTGGTACAATTAAAAATTCAATATTTTTTCTACCAGAAACAATATTCTTTTTGCTAATTCGCTCTGAAGTTTTAGGTTCATATTTTTCAAACCCAGCAGGAAAATTTATTTCTGGAAGTTTTAGTAATGCAATATTACCAGAACCAGAGATTTTGATTTTTACAGTAATGGCTTCATTTACATCAACTTCTTGTTTGTCTAATTTAACATCAAAATTAAATTTACCAACACCTCCGGCAAATGAGTTTGGAATATTTTCTGAAGGTAAGGGACGAACTTTAATTTTTAATTTATTTGATTTAGCAAGATGTTCAATAGTTTTAGATCTTCCAAAAAATGAATCATTAAAGAAATCATCAAAAGCATTTCTTCTTTTTTTCGATTTCACAATCACAGGTACTTTTAATTCAAAAGGAGTAACACTTAGGCTACCAGTTTTTGAAGGAAACAATGCAACCTTTTTAATTGTGGCAACCCTGTATCTAGTTCCCTTATACATTTCAACATCAAAATTTATACTTTTTACTGGGTCCAATTCTTCTGACCAAAACCCACTAAAGGTTGGTAACTTATTTATTTGAGGGTTAGAAATATTTAGCTTAGTATAAAGTTTATAAGTAACAGTTATTTGTTCCCCAAGAAAAGCTGTTCTTTTATTTGGAATTGCTCTAATAAAAACATTTTTATTCAGTTCTTTTCGAGACATTCCTAAGTCAGAATCAACTTTAGAATTTATTGTATTATCTTTTATTACGTTAAAAGTAATTGGAGAAGTTTTATATGTTTTACCATTTGCTAGTACTGAAGCCGAGCCAATTGTGTACTTACCAATTTTTGAAACAACAGCAACAAATGAGAATGTTAATGAGCCAGATACCTGACCATTAATAATTTGCATGTTTTTTGATTGGTTAGGTCCACTAAGTATTTTTAATCCTTTAAAATTTGGGGCATTAAAACTACTTAAGCCGTTTAAGTTGCCACCCTTAAAAGAAAAGTAAATTTTAAAACGTTCATTTTGTTTAACTGTAGATTTATCAATACTACCAGTAAATTCTTGTGCATAAAAATTTATCGAAGTAGTTAAAAATAGTAATGTAAGAAAAAATATATTTTTCATCTTTTTATAATTTGTTTGTCTTTTGTTATTTGATTTTTGCCATTTATAAAATTCTACCAATCCTTTTCAACATTGGTTCTTTTTGTTTTTTTCTGTCTCATTTTTTTCTGGAGCTCCGCTTCGTTATTTTTTAGAGCATCAAGTATTCGTTCTGCTTCTTGTTTCGTAATTTCATCTTTTGGCTCTTTGGGTTGCGGTTTTTCTTCATTTTTCTTTTGATCTTTATTATCTTTTTGCTCATCTTTCTGTTGCTGTTCTTCTTTCTTCTTATCTTTATCCTCGTCCTTTTTATCTTGGTCTTTTTTATCCTCGTTTTTCTTGTCGTCTTTATTATCTTTATTTTGATCGTCTTTGTTATCTTTATTATCCTTTTGGTTTTTCTGTTGATCTTTCATCTGCTTAAGTGCGTATGATAAATTATATTTTGCTTCTCTATCATTAGGATTATGTTTTAATGCTTCTCTATATGCTCCAATGCTTTCTTTTAATTTTTCAGCCTTTAATAACGAGTTCCCAATATTGTAAAATAATTCTGCCTTAGTATTATCAGTAGTGGCAAGCGGCATTGTAGTCATAAATTGTTCAAGTGCCTCATCAAATTTACCTTGCTTGTAAAGAGCATCCCCTAAATTAAATTGCGATTCATAATTCTCAATCTCATTTTCAATTCCTTTTCTAAAATTTACTTCAGCCTCAGCAAAATTACCTTCTTCGTATTCGTCAACACCATCATTTACTAAGCCTCTTGTTGATTGAGCAAAGGTTGGCAAAGCAATAATTGTTATTGCTAAAAGTAGTAGGATGATATTTAGTTTATTTTGTTTTCTCATTTTATTTAGAATTTAGTTTGTCATTCTCAGTTCGACTGGGAATCCAGTAATTCACAAACAACTAGATTTCCGATAGAAACTTTCGGAAATGACAAGCAAAAAGAATTTGTCATATTGAAGAATCCCGAAAGCTTTCGGGTTCATTCAGAATGACAGTATTATGAATCAGTTTTTTTATGACTAAATGTTTTTACACATTTTCAAATCGTTTCAACCATTTTGACTTGGAATCATTTATAAATAACTCAAATAATAAAATTAAAATAGCCGGAAACAAAAAGTAATAATATCTATCTTCATATTCAGTGATTTTTGTTGCCCCAAACTCTGTTCCTTCAAGACTTGCTAAATCATTATAAATTTTCTCAAGTTCATTATCTGTGTTTGAACCTCGATAATATTGACCGTTTCCTTTACTTGTTATTTCTTCTAAAGTTGTTTCGTCTAATCTTGTTAAAACTGTCTTTCCATTTCTATCTTTTTTGTATCCAGTTTGTTTTCCCGATCTATTGTAAATAGGAATTGGAGCACCTTGAGGAGAACCAAGACCTATGGCATATATTTTAACACCCAAATTATTTGCTTCTTCTACAATCGTATTCAAATCACCTTCATGATCTTCACCATCCGTAATTATAACAATGGCTTTTTGGGTTTCTTCATCTTTCTTAAATGAGTTAAAGGCAAGTTTAATTGCCGGGCCAATAGCAGTACCGGGTTGTGGAACAGATTTAACACTTACCGCAGACAAAAACAAATTTGCTGCTGAATAATCTGTGGTTAATGGAAATTGTATAAAAGCATTTCCTGAAAAAACTATTAACCCAATTCTATCGCCGTGTAGTTTTTGAATTAGTTTTGAAATTTCGTGTTTGGCTTTATCAAGTCTGTTAGGTTTAATATCTTCGGCCTTCATACTTAGTGAAACATCCAACAGGATAAAAACATCAATGCCAACTTGTTTTACTTCTTCAATCTTAGAACCAATTTGTGGATTGGCAAGTGAAAGTATTAGCAAGACAATAGATAAAATAATTAGTCCACTTTTTATAAAAATTTTAATTCTACTTTTATTAGGAAATAAAATATGATGCAACTTTGTATTTGCAAACTTTGCCAAAAGTCTTTTCTGGTTACGAACAGAATACCAAATAAGAAAAATAATTATTGGTATAAAATAAAGTGCATACAAATATTCGCTATGTGCAAATCTATACATAACACTCCTTCGGAGAAAAATCCAAAAGACAAATTATAAATAATAAAAAAATACTAAACTGCACAAACCTAAGACAAAACTTTTTATTTTGATTTCTTCCGTTTGTATTTTGAAATTTATTTGTTATTTGCATATTGTTTTTTAGTGCTTTATTCATTTTGATAACTTGTGCCTCGAATTTTATGGGGAACAAGGATTTAGTTACGAATAACATATTTTTCTAAGGTAATTTTTGTAAATAAGTTCGTGTTAAAATTAATTCCATTAAAATTAAAAAGAGACCAACTGCAAGCCAGACATAAAACAATTCTTTAGCTTTTCTGTAAGATGTTACTTCCACTCTAGTTTTTTCTAATGTATCTATTATATTATAAATTTCTTCTAATTTTTTATTGTTGGTTGCTCGGAAATATTCACCTTCTGTTATTTGAGCTACCTCGGATAAAACTTTTTCATCAATTTCTACAGGAACCATTTGGTAACGTTTGCCAAAGGGAGTTTGAAAAGGATAAGGAGCTTCTCCCTCTGTTCCAACTCCTACTGTATAAATTCTGATTCCAAATTTTTTAGCAATTTGTGCAGCGGTAATAGGATCAATTTCTCCGCTATTATTAACTCCATCTGTAAGTAGAATAATAATTTTACTTTTTGCTTCACTATCTTTAAGTCGGTTTACTCCGTTAGCAATAGCAGTTCCGATTGCAGTTCCATCTTCAATAATTCCGCTCTTTATATCTTTCAATAAACTTCTAAGAACGGGATAATCTATTGTTAAGGGACATTGAGTAAAACTTTGACTAGCAAAAACTACAAGCCCAATTTTATCGGTTGTTCTTCCAGCAACAAATTCATCAATTACATTTTTTGCAGCTTCTAGTCTATTTGGCTTAAAATCTTCTGCAAGCATAGAGCCAGAAATATCAAGAAGCATTGCTACATCTATGCCTTCAGTATAAATATTTTCTCCATCAGAAAAAGATTGTGGTCTTGCAAGAGCAACAATAAATAAACCTAATGCAAATGTTCTAAGAAAAATTGGAAGATGTCTTAGCTTCTCTTTAACAGTTGGTTTTAGTTTATCAAAAATATCCAAACTTGAATAAGTAAGAGCTGCTGACTTTACTTTATTCCGCTTCCAATACCAAAACAAAATTAGAGGAATTAATAATAAAAAATATAATACCCATTGTTGAGCAAAAGTAATATTGTTAAACACTTTTTACTCCATTTTGCTTTGGTTTAATTTGAACATCATCGTCTCGTTTTGTTTTTTCTACAATCTCCAAAGCTTGTACCATCATTTCTTCGTTAACAGTTGGCATTGGTTGAAACTTAGCAAACTTAACCATATCAGCATTATGTAGAAATGAACTTGTAATGCCAATCATTTTTTCGTTATCCATCAAGTTGTTCAAAACACTCATTGTTTCATCAGTAGTTTTTTCAAGTGAATTAAAACTATACCTATGTTCAAAATATTTTCTAATAATTTCAGTTATCTCTGTGTTATATTCTTTTACTTTTCCTTGTTGCCATAATTTTTTTTGGTTTAATTCATCAAGAGCATTTAATGCAATTGCGTGACCTGGCAATAGCGGAGCAGTTCTAATTCTTCTCCCAGCATCTTTTGGTTTTCTAAATCTTCTAAATAAATAATAAGCTAAAGCAAATGCAATTAGAATTCCTAATGCAAGCAAAAGCCAAAACTCCCAGTCTAACTCAATTCTTATTGGTTGTTTTACGTCTTTAATTTCTTCATTTGCATTTACTTCAAGTGTATGGATGAAGACAACCACTTCGTTGGTTTTAGTTATTTGTGGTTCAGAAATTGTTCCAATAAAATACTCAATTGGCAATGGTGGAATTACTGCACGAAGTGAATCGTAACCCGAAATTATATAATTAAATTGTTCAAACCCCTCACCCTTTGTTACGGAATTGACTTTTATAACTTCTAATTGTCCTAGCTTATCTGTTAAGGTTGGAGGTGTAACCCTAATTCCATTTGCGTGTTCAACCCTAATAGAAAAATTAATATAGTCTCCAATTAAATAATCAGAAGAATCAGTTCCAGCTGTTGCACTTATACTTTGAGCGGAAATAATATTAGGAAGAAAAGTAAAAAGGGAAATAACAATATAGGTTGCTGTAAAGATTCTCCTCTTATAACAGATAACACTGTCATTGCGAGGAGATGTTTTTTCGACGAAGCAATCTGTTGAGATTGTGCAACTATTTGACAGATTGCTTCGGGATGAAACTCCTCGCAATGACAGAGATAAAATAAAATATCCAATCATATTTTCTAAAATTTTATTCATCGTCTCTCACGTAATTTGAAAAAATTGATTAGTGGTTTTACGTAAGACGTTGAGATATCAATGTTAACAGTATCTACACGGCTCTTTAAGAAAATTTCATCTTGAGTACTTTTGCGTTCATTGATTTTTTGTTTAAAGTATTCTTGAACACTTTTATTACTAGTGTCTATATATCTAGTTATTCCAGTTTCTGCATCTTTAAATTTTATCAATCCGGCTTTAAGTAAATCTTTTTCTCGTGGGTCTTCCAAAACTATGTTTACAAGGTCGTGTTTCTTGCTGACTATTCTAAGAATTTTTTCATAACCTTCATCAATAAAATCGGAGATAAGAAATGCAATGCTTTTTTTCTTAACCGAATGATTAAAATATTCTAACGCAGCTTGAATGTTTGTTTTATTTCCCTGAGGTTCAAACGAAAGTATTTCTCTTATAATTCTTAAAACGTGGCTTTTACCTTTTCTTGGGGGAACGAATTTTTCAATTTCATCAGTAAATAATATAAGTCCTACTTTGTCATTATTTTTTAAAGCGGAAAAAGCAAGTACTGCCGTTAGCTCTGCTGCAATTTGTTGTTTAGTTTTATCCACACTTCCAAAAACAAGCGAGCCACTTAAATCCACTAATAGCATAAGCGTTAGCTCTCGCTCTTCTTCAAATATTTTAATAAATGGATGCCCAAATCTAGCACTAACATTCCAGTCAATAGTTCTAATATCATCGCCAACTTGGTATTCTCGTACTTCGGAAAATTCCATTCCTCTTCCTTTGAAAACGGAATGATATTCTCCTGAGAAAACATCGTTAACAACGCCTCTGGTTTTTATCTCAATTTGACGTACTTGTTTTAATAATTCTTTTGTAAGCATAGGTTAATAGTGTTGCCGTTAAGGCACTTCAACTTTATTAAGGATTTGCTCAATTATATTTTCAGAAGTAATTTCTTCAGCTTCAGCTTCGTAGGTTATTCCAATTCTATGTCGAAGAACATCCATACATAAAGCTCTAACATCTTCCGGTACAACATAACCGCGGCGTTTCATAAACGCAGAAGCTCTTGAAGCAAGTGCTAAGTTTATTGTTGCTCTTGGTGAAGCACCGTTGCCGATTAGGTCAGTTAAATTATCTAACCCAAAATGTTTTGGGTTACGTGTGGCAAAAACAATATCAAGAATATACTTCTCAATTTTTTCATCAACATAAATACTGTGAACTAATTTTCGAGCATTCAAAATAGATTCAGATGAAATAACTGGTTTTATTTCTAATGGTTCTGAGCCAACATTTCTATGCAGAATTTTCATTTCTTCTTCACGTGTTGGATATGTGATTTTTACTTTTAGCATAAACCTATCAACTTGTGCTTCGGGTAACGGATAAGTTCCTTCTTGCTCAATTGGGTTTTGAGTTGCAAGAACTAAAAATGGTTCTTCTAACTTAAAAGTATTTTGTCCAATTGTAACTTGTCGTTCTTGCATAGCTTCCAACAAAGCACTTTGTACTTTTGCTGGTGCACGGTTAATTTCATCGGCAAGAATAAAGTTAGAAAATACCGGCCCTTTTTTTATTGAGAAGTTTCCTTCTTTCTGATTGTAGATCATCGTTCCAATTAAATCCGCTGGTAAAAGATCGGGAGTAAACTGGATACGTTGGAATTTAGCTTGCATAGCTTTTGCTAAAGATGTTATGGCAAGCGTTTTTGCAAGTCCGGGAACACCTTCTAATAAAATATGACCATTGCCAAGTAAACCAATTACCAAGCGTTCAACCATATCTTTTTGTCCAACAATTACTTTGCCAATTTCAGAAAGTAGAACATCTATAAATTCACTTTCTTTTGCTATTTTTTCGTTTAGTTGTGTAATCTCCAAGATTAAAGCCCCTTAGATTATTTTAATTTAATTATTTTTTTCGACTAATTTTTTACAACAAATTATCAAATAAGTTTCAGAAAAATATTTAAGAATTATCGTAAAAAATATAACTAATAAATATAATGATTTTTTTGATTGAATGAACGAAAGAAGAATTCAAATGACAATGCGAACCACGTAGTGGTTCGATGTTAGATAAAACATAACTAAAAAATTTTATTTTGGACAGATGTGATTTAAATGTAGTGTGGCTGTCTTATTTGCAAAACAATCTCCGGATTTACTGAAAGAATTACTCACACAACTTCCATTCTTTTTCTAAAGCAAAAATAGAAATGTACTTCATTAAAAATTCACTATCAATTAGATCATCAGAGTTTTGTAATATTGCTTTAATATCGTTTATATGTTTCTGTGCTTTTCCTTCTTTGAAAAACTCTAATTTCTTAATGATAACATATTCGGGAGGAGCGATAGGTATTTTATCGCCATAAAAATTTATTTCTTTTACTTTTTTTAGAGCCAAATGTTGAAAATCATTATTTCCGGCAAAGTATAAATCTGCTTTGAATCCTGATTCATTATGGATTATATTGCAATGTCCTCGGTTCTCTCTTGAAATTTCATTCTTAAGTACTTCAATTGGTGGAATGTAAAATTCATCCATCGGAAAAAGCGAATAGACTTTATTTAAGAGAGCAGTTGGAATAGTTATTACAATATCAATATCATGGGTCATCCGCGGTTCGCCATAAATTAGAGTTTCTGCAAAATAATAAAATTACGTCATTCCCAACTTGATTGGGAATCCAGGCAACAAAAACAATGGATCTCCGATTAAAACATTCGGAGATGACATCTATGGGGCAGAAAAAATCATTATTTATACTCGTTTCATTCGCCTTTTACAATTTATTTTGCAGAACCTCTATTATTGAAGCAACGGAATCGGTTATCATATAAGGAACATTGAGAGCATTTAGTTTATCTGTAAATATTTTAAATAATTTACGTTCTTGCATATAAAAAGTTTTTCCTTATTTCTTCTTCAATTTTTTTTTCGCTCCATTCGGGATGGGATTCTTTTAGTGCTGCTCTTTTTAATTCTTTTGCAGAAAAATATAATTCTTCAGCAAGTTTCAACTTTTTCTCAGGAGAAAAGTTTTTGAAACGATTTTTTACTTCAACATTAGTCTTATCCATTGTGTTACTTCAGATATTTGAAAGAATATACAACAAGAAAATATTAAAAATATTGCAGAAAACCTTAAAGGTTTTAAAAAAACAAACATCTTATATTAAAATTTCAGTTATAGAATCCTTCACATAACCTAATTTTTAGGTAATATTTAATGCTAGAATTATTGTTTATGGATAGTACAAAGAGGGCGAAGCATATTGGAAGCCATATTTCGCACAATCTTAATATTGTTGCAAGAAAACATTACTGCTACTTTGGATTTTGCAAAGCCCTCTTATTATTTATACACAAAAATAAATAATTAAGTTGTCCTTAATGGCTTTAATTCCTATAATTGCGACTTATTTGTAAAATAATAATTATAAAATGAAAATTCTAAAATTCGGCGGTTCATCAATTGCTAATGCAGAACGCATTGAGCAAGTTGTTGCAATAATTAAAAGTTACCATAAAACAAAAACTAAAATAGCAATTGTCTTTTCTGCTTTTGGCGGAGTTACAAACGAACTTATTGAAGTTAGTAACAAAGCCTTATTGCGTGATGATTCTTATTTAGAAATTCTTCAAAAAATTCAGACACGACATTTACATGTTTTCAATAAACTTATTACTCATAAAAACAAGAAAAAAGTTAAAAAACAAATTGAAAACAATTTTATTGAACTCAATGATATTTTAAAAGGAATTTATTTACTAAAAGAACTTACTCCAAGAATTTCTGATAAAATTGTTAGTTATGGCGAAAAATTATCAAACTATATAATAGCAGAAACTCTGAAGAGCAATAATATCAATGCAGAGTTCCTTGATGCTTCCACAATTGTAAAAACTGATAGCTCGTTTGGAAACGCTCGTGTAAATTTTTCTAAGACCAATAAAAATATTTTGGAGTATTTCAAAAAGCATAAACGGATGCAAATTATAACCGGATTTATTGCTTCAAATAATAAAAACGAAATTACAACTTTGGGACGTGGCGGCTCTGATTTTACTGCTTCAATTTTTGGTGCTACACTAAACGTAAGTGAAATTGAAATTTGGACAGACGTTGATGGAATACTAACAGCAGATCCTCGTCAAGTTAATGATGCAATTTCTCTTAGTGCCGTTACTTATAAAGAAGCAATGGAAATGTCGCACTTTGGAGCAAAGGTTATTTACCCTCCAACAATGCAGCCGGCTTTAGATAAGAATATAAAAATAAGAATTAGAAATACATTCAATCCAAGTTTTGATGGAACAGTAATTTTAGAAAAAGAAGAGCAAGTAAGATTTAGTGCAAAGGGAATTTCTGCTGTTGATAATATTACTTTATTAAGAATTGGCGGAAGTGGATTGTTTGGGAATGAAGAAATAACTTCAAGAATATTTGATGTATTAGCTGAACAAAAAATAAAAACATTGCTGCTAACCCAAGGTTCATCGGGGCTTAGTATATGTATTGCAGTTTTACCAAGTGAAGGTGACAAAGCAAAAAAATCAATTGAAAAATCTTTAAGGTTAGAAATTTTAGATGGTCAAATAAATGAAATTACTGCCGAAGAAAACCTTTCCATAATTGCTGTTGTTGGCGAAGATATGCACCACACAACGGGCATCTCTGGTAATGTTTTTCAATCAATGGGTAAGAATGGAATTAACATCATTGCCATTGCTCAAGGTTCTTCCGAGTTAAATATTTCATTCGTAATTAAAAACTCGGAATTAACTAAAGCGCTTAATGCTTTACACGATGCATTATTTTTAGCTGAAAGAAAAATGTATTATATTTTTCTTGTTGGTGTTGGACTGGTTGGAAGTGCGTTGCTAAAGTATATCTCTTTGCAAAAAGAATTCCTTAAAGAAAAACATCACATCGGTTTTAATGTAATTGGGCTTGCGAATAGTAAGAAGATGGTTTTTGATGAAGACGGTATTCATTTTGATAATTGGAAAGAAGAATTAAAAGTATCAAAAAGTAAATCGGACATTTCAAAGTTTGTTAAAACAATGATAGAAATGAATTATTCAAATTCTATTTTTGTTGATTGTACAGCTTCAGAAATTGCATTGCCTTTTTATAACAAAATACTAAGTTCTAATATATCAATAACTACACCTAACAAAATTGCAAACACAAAAGGCATTAAACTTTATAATGAATTAAGAAAGACATCTGAAAAAAATAATGTGAAATTTTTATACAGTACAAATGTTGGTGCTGGCTTGCCAATAATTTCATCCTTACGAGATTTAGTTGATGGAGGGAAAACCATAACTAAGATTGAGGGAATACTTTCTGGTACACTTAGTTATTTATTTAATTTATTTGTTGGAGATGTAACTTTCTCAGAAGTAGTCAAAAGTGCCAAAGAGCTTGGCTTTACTGAGCCTGACCCAAGAGATGATTTAAATGGTTTAGATGTTTCAAGAAAACTTTTAATTCTTATTAGAGAATTAGGCGATGAGTTAGAACTAAAAGATATTAAAGTTGAAAACTTAGTTCCGCAACGTGCAAGAAAAGTAAAAACGAAAAATGAATTTTTCAAAATTCTAAAACAAGCAGATAATGTTTTTGAAGAAAAGAAAAACAAAGCTGAAGCAAATGGCAAAGTGCTAAGATATATTGCGAAGTATGAAAACAAAAAAGCTACGGTAAGTTTGCAAGAGGTAGATAGTTCGCACCCGTTTTACAACTTGCAAATGACAGATAATATTGTTGCAATAACTACAAAAGAAAATCAGCAACAGCCTTTGGTTGTTAGGGGACAAGGAGCTGGAGCAGATTTTACAGCATCTGGTATTTTTGCTGATATATTAAGAATTACAAAATATTTAGGATAAATAAAAACTACGATTTGTCATTTCCGAATGTTTTTATCGGAAATCCATTTGTTGTTTTTGCTGGATTCCCAATCAAGTTGGGAATGACTAATAAAGAACAAAAGTGTCATTCTGAATTGAGACATTTTTTGTCGAATTGAAGAATCTCATAGCTACATAACATCGAGATATTTCACTCATAAAGAACACTCGTTCAATATGACAAATTATTTGTTTTATAGAAAATTATTTTATTAAAAGGTTTCAAGCTATGAAGAAAATTCCAATAGCAATTCTTGGTGCAACTGGAAGTGTTGGACAAAAATTTATTGAATTACTTTCAAATCATCCGTGGTTTGAAATTGCGGAAATTGGTGCGTCTGAAAGATCGGCAGGGAAAAAATATAAAGATGCAACCAAATGGGTTATGCAAACTCCGTTGGATAAAGTAGTTGGGGATATGGAAGTTAAGCTTTGTACTACCAACTTAAAATCGAAATTAGTTTTTAGTGCTTTGGATTCTTCTGTTGCAGGAGAGATTGAAACAACTTTTGCTGAGAATGGATATATAGTTATTTCTAATTCAAAAAATCATAGGTTCGATAAAAATGTTCCATTAGTTATTCCAGAAGTTAATCACGAACATTTGCGATTACTTAAGAAAGGGAAAGGTTCAATTATTACAAATCCTAACTGCTCAACAATAGGAATGGTATTAGCACTCAAACCTTTGTTTGATGAGTTTGGAATTGAACAATTAAACGTTGTAACTATGCAAGCTATTTCCGGTGGGGGTTATCCCGGAGTTTCAAGTATGGATATTTTAGATAATGTAGTTCCGTTTATTGATGGAGAAGAAGAAAAATTAAAAACTGAACCACTTAAAATATTTGGCAAAGTTAAAAACGATGAAATTGAAAACGCACAAATAAATATTTCTGCTCAGTGTAATAGAGTTTCTGTTATAGATGGACATTTAGAAAATGTTCAAATAAAATTTAGAACTAAGCCAACAAAAGAAAATATTATTAAGGTTTGGAATAGTTTTACTTCTTTGCCTCAAACTCTGGATTTACCATCAGCACCAAAAAAACCAATTCACTATTTTGAAGAAGACCACTTACCGCAGCCACGAATAAATAGAAATTTAGAAAATGGAATGGCAGTTTCTGTTGGTCGTTTAAGAGAATGTGAAATATTTGATTTTAAGTTTGTAGTTCTCTCGCACAATACAATACGTGGTGCGGCTGGTGGAACTTTATTAATTGCCGAACTTTTAAAAGCACAAGGCTATTTGGATGGAATTAAATAATGATAAAAAATATTAAGAAAAGAAGTATAAAAATATTTGCTCCTGGGACAGTATCAAATGTTGGTTGTGGGTTTGATACTATTGGCTTTGCTCTAAATGAACCTGGTGAAATTGTAAGTGTTTCGCTTAGAAGTGATAAAAAAATAGTTATAAAAAAAATTACTGGTGACAATGGTACAATTCCTTATAACATAAAAAAAAATACAGCATCTGTTGCGATAAGTAGTTTCTTAAAAAGTTATAAAGAAAAAAATATTGGTGTTAATATAGAAATTAGAAAAAAAATGCCAACTGGCGGCGGATTAGGATCAAGTGCTGCAAGTGCAGTTGCAGCAGTTTATGGATTAAATAAATTATTGGGAAATCCTTTTACAAAAATGGAGTTGTTAAATTTTGCTATGGATGGAGAAGCAATTGCAAGTGGTGGCATTCACGCAGATAATGTTGCCCCTGCGCTACTAGGTGGGATAACGCTTATACGCGATTACGATCCAATTGATATTATAAAAATTCCAGCACCCAAAAATTTATATTGTACTGTGTTACATTCCAATGTAATTGTGGAAACCAAAAAAGCTAGAAAATTGATTAAGAAAGAAATTCCTTTAACATCCGCAAGAAAGCATTTTGGTAATATGGGAACTTTGATAGCTGGTTTTTATGAAAGTGATTTCGAGAAAATTGGTAAAGCAATTGAAGATGAAATATCAGAACCAGTTAGAAGTAAACTAATTCCAGGTTTCTACGAAATAAAAACTGCTGCACTTGATGCAGGAGCTCATGGTTGTTCAATCTCTGGTTCTGGCCCATCAATTTTTGCATTTTCTAAAAATAAGAAAGATGCAGAAAAAATTAGTAAAGCTATGAGCAAAGCAGCACATAATAATAATTTGAAAACTAAAATTTTTATTTCAACGGTAAATAAAATAGGTCCAAGAGTAATAAAATAATCTTTCGTTTGTCATTCCCGAATGTTTATATCGGGAATCCATTTGTTTTATAGATTTCCAGACAAGTTGAAAATGACAACATCTAATATCTGTTTAAAAAACATGAAATACTTCAGCACAAATAATAAAATAGAAACAGTAACCTTTAGAGAAGCTATACTACAAGGGCTTGCAAGCGACAAGGGATTATTTATGCCCGAGCAAATTCCAACACTTGAAGGGGATTTCATTGCAAACTTATCATCATTGTCATTGCAAGAAATAGCATTGCACACTACTGAGCATTTTGTTAATGATGAAATAGCAAAACCTGAACTTGAAAATATTATAAATAACTCTATTACTTTTCCTTCTCCTTTAGTTGAACTTTCAGATTCACTTTCTATTTTAGAACTGTTCCACGGACCTACTTTAGCATTTAAAGATTTTGGTGCAAGGTTTATGGCAAGAACAATGGAGCATTTTCTGCAAAATGAAAATACTGAGTTAACGATTCTTGTTGCTACTTCTGGGGATACGGGGAGTGCAGTTGCAAGTGGCTTCTTAAATGTTAAAGGAATTAATGTTGTTGTCCTTTACCCCAAAGGAAAAGTTAGTGAAATACAAAAAAAACAAATGACCACCTTGGGCAATAATATCACGGCCTTAGAAATAGATGGAACATTTGATGATTGCCAAAGATTAGTGAAAGAAGCTTTTATTGATTCAGAAATTATTTCTAAGAAGAAACTAAGTTCAGCAAATTCTATAAATATTGGCAGACTTATTCCCCAAACATTTTATTATTTTGAAAGCTATAAGCAAATCAAAAATAAAGATAGAAAAATAGTTTACTCAGTTCCTTCCGGTAATCTTGGAAATTTGACTGCTGGAATAATGGCAAAAAAAATGGGTTTGCCAATCGATAAATTTATTGCTGCCACAAATGCAAATGATGTTTTTACAAAATATCTAGAAAACGGAAACTATGAATCTCGACCATCTGTTGAAACTTTTTCAAATGCTATGGATGTTGGTGACCCAAGTAATTTATCAAGAATTAACTCAATCTTTGGAAATAATCTTGCAGAAATAAAAAATATTATATTCTCAAAAAGTTTTTCAGATAATGATACGATAGAAAAAATTAAAGAAATATATAAATCAAATAAATATATTATTGATCCGCACGGAGCAGTTGGGTGTTTGGCTTTGGATGAATATGAAGTTAAAGTAGATTATGATATTACCGGAGTAGTTTTGGAAACTGCACATCCGGCAAAGTTTAAAGATGTATTTGTAAATAATTTAGATTTTGTACCAAGTCTTCCTGAAAGACTTTCCTTATGTTTAACTAAAGCAGGAAGTTATACTGAACTTTCAAATAATTATGCAGAGTTCAAAGAATATTTGTTAAGCTAAAAAAATATTTCTTGACATCAGAAAAATATTTATATAATTTTACAATCAGAAATTATTGTTCTTTAAAAATTTAATTATCAAGAAAGACTGAGGGACAGGCCCTGTGAAGTCTTGGCAACCATCATCATATATGAAAGGTGCCAAATCCTGCTCTATATCGTATTAGAGAAAGATAATGTTGGAAAAAATATTTACTAACCTCCTTTGAAATCTTTTTCTAAGGAGGTTTTTTAGTTTTAAATGATGAAGTAATATCTAAAATAATTCAGTGTCATATTGAAGGAGTTAGTTTTTTAACGACTGAAATATCTCATACTTTAAAATATCGAGATTCTTCTTTTCGACAAAAAGCGTCTGCATTCAGAATGACAAATTTTATTATGTACATACGATTTTAAGTATTAGAGAGCAAAATAAATAAAAAAAGTTCAAAATCTTAACCAAAAAAGGAGATACAAATGAGTGAATATAAATTTGAAACATTACAATTACACGCGGGACAAGAGGTTGACCCAACAACAAATTCTAGAGCTGTTCCTATATATCAAACAACATCTTATAACTTTGATGATTCGGAGCATGCGGCAGATTTATTTGGATTGAAAAAGTTTGGAAACATTTATACAAGAATTATGAATCCGACTACAGACGTTTTTGAGAAAAGAATAGCAGCACTTGAGGGTGGTGTTGCTGCTCTTGCCACAGCATCGGGGCAAGCAGCTGAACACTTAGCAATAACAACATTAGCTCAAGCCGGAGATAATATAGTTGCAACAAATTTGTTGTATGGAGGAACTTATAATCTTTTTAAAGTTACTCTTCCACGTCTTGGTATTGGAGTAAAGTTTGTTCAAGGTGATGAAGCAGATGAATTTGAAAAACTAATTGATGACAAAACAAAAGCTCTTTACATTGAATCGATTGGTAATCCAAAACTTAACATTCCTAACTTCGAAAAAATTGCTGAAGTTGCACACAAGAATGGAATACCTTTAATTGTTGATAATACTTTTGGAGCTGGTGGATATTTAGTGAAACCAATTGAATACGGAGCAGATATAATTGTTGAATCGGCAACAAAATGGATTGGTGGACACGGAACATCTATTGGTGGAGTAATTGTTGATTCTGGAAATTTTGATTGGGGAAGTGGTAAATTTCCTTTATTTACAGAACCATCTCCAGGCTATCACGGATTAAATTTTAACGAAGTGTTTGGCAAAGGATCTCAGTTTGGGAATATTGCTTTTATTATTAAAGCAAGAGTTGAAGGACTTCGAGATTTTGGTGGATGTATCAGTCCGTTCAATTCTTTCCTTTTGTTACAAGGATTAGAAACATTATCTTTAAGAGTTGAAAGACATAACACAAATGCGATTGCATTGGCTAACTATCTAAACAAGCACGAGTCTATTGATTGGGTTTGGTTCCCAGGATTGGATGAACATCCATCAAATGCAAACGCAAAAAAATATTTAAGGAATGGTTCGTTTGGTTCAATATTATCTTTCGGAATTAAAGGTGGAATAGAAGCTGGCAAAAAATTTATTAACAATGTTAAACTTGCAAGTCTGCTTGCAAATGTTGGAGATGCAAAAACGTTAGTTATTCATCCGGCTTCAACAACTCATCAGCAACTTTCTGATGAAGAACAAAAAAGTTCAGGTGTGTTGCCTGAACAAATTAGAGTCTCTGTTGGTATTGAACATATTGATGATATAATTTCTGATTTTGAGCAAGCACTGAAAAGTTAGTAATTAAATATTTCCTAAATTTTGTCATACTGAGTGGAGTTGAAGCATTCAGTATGGCATTTTATATTTTTGAGATTTATATGAGTAATAAAAAAATATATTCTAAAACTAATTTTCAAACATTTTTCCAAAATGGCGATCCGTTGGAATTAGAGTGTGGAGAACGGTTATCTGACATTACAGTTGCGTTTCAAACTTATGGAAAATTGAATGATTGTGGTGATAATGTAATTTTAATTACACATGCACTAACCGGGAATGCACATGTTACTGGAGTAATTGGAGAAGAGGAAATTGAAAACACAAAGCAAATTCCTCAACTTTCGAATTATAACAAAATGTATTTGGGAAAGGAGGGCTGGTGGTCGCCAATTGTAGGTTCTAGTCTTGCAATTGATACAGATAAATATTTTGTTGTTTGCCCGAATGTTTTAGGAAGTTGCTATGGAACAACTGGTCCAACAAGCATAAACAAAAAAACAAATAAACTGTATAATATATCTTTCCCGGAAGTAACAATTAGAGATATGGTTAAGGTGCAAAAAATATTGTTAGACTCTCTGGGAGTGAAAAAAATCAAACTTGCAATAGGTGGTTCATTAGGAGGTATGCAAGTTTTAGAATGGGCAATTATGTATGGCAAAATGATAGAAAGTATTTTACCACTTGGTACTTCTTCTGCTCACTCACCTTGGGCAATTGGTTTGAATGAAGCTTCGAGAAACGCAATAATGCTAGACCCAATATGGGGAAATGGTAATTATAAAGAGCAACCAGAAAGCGGAATTAGTCTTGCCCGTAAAATTGCAATGATTAGTTATAGAAGCTATGATTCGTTTAATAAAAAGTTTGGTAGAAAAATTTCAGAAAGAAGAAATGATTTTGAAATAGAAAACTACCTCAATTACCAAGGAGAAAAACTAACAAAACGTTTTGATGCAAACAGCTATTTAAGTTTAAGTAAAGCAATGGATTTGCACGATGTTGGAAAGAGAAGAGGTGGAGTAAAAAAAATACTAAGTAAAATAAAATGTAAAACTACTTGTGTAGGAATATCATCAGATGTTTTATATCCGCCCAATGAACAAAAAGAAATTGCGAAGAATATTCCTAATGCAAATTATGTTGAAATAAATTCTCCACACGGACACGATGCCTTTCTTATTGAGTTTGAGCAGTTAGGTGAAATAATAAAGAACTTTATCTCTGAATGATAATAGTTTGCCATACTCAGCTTGAATAGGAATCTTGGAGACTATTAAGTATATGGATTTCCTATAGGACATTAGGAAATGACAAAATACTTTCAAGTTGAAAAAGTGCCTGGCACATTTATTGTTTTTTTTTATGAACCGAATTATAAATAGCAGAATAATCTAAATTACCTTCTCCGTTTTCAAGTGAGTTAATAATTATTTTTCTAATTCCTTTTAACACATTTGTATTTATTTTTTTGTCTGCAAATTCGTGTAACATTAATTCTAAATCTTTAAGTAAATGCTTAACCGGAAAATTTGGGTTCTCAAAATTTCTCTCTAACATTTTTGGCAGCTTCTTATCAAAGGTTGGAGCATACAAGGCACTACCTCTAAGAATTTCCATAAACTGATTTACATCTAAATTATTTTCTCTTACATAACCAAGACTCATAGAGAAAGCAGCAGTCTCAGAAATTATTAATTGATTGAGTGCTAATTTCATAGCTGAAGCTTTACCAACTTTACCGATGTGCAACAATTTATTACCAAGAACTGAAAAGAGTTTATTCCACTTTGCAAATTGTTTCTCAGTACTTCCAACTAGAATAATTAGTTTACCTATTTTAATTTGTGGAATACTTCCAAGAATAGGAGCTTCAATATATTCTCCCCTTAACTTTTCAATTCTTCTTTTCAATTCTAAACTTTCGCTTGGAGCAATCGTACTCATTTGTATAAAAGTCTTTCCGTCAAATTGATTTATTCCACAATCCAAAATTAGCTCAGCAAAAGAATCAAAGTCCGAAAGCATTGATATTATCACATCTGAGTCATTAATCAATTCTGGAATATCTGCATAAAACTTTGCTCCATCTTTTATTAGATTCTCAGCTTTAGATTTTGTTCGGTTATAAATTCTTAAATCATAATTAGCTTCAAGCAATTTTGCAACTGTTGGATTGCCGATAAGTCCAGTGCCTATAAGTGCAACTCTCATTTTTTGTCCGTTAGTAAATTTATCAAATCCAGCTCAATCAACTCTTCACAGAAAAAGGGTTCGCCATATTTTTTGCCAATATTAAAACCAAAAGATTTTGCCCTAGCGTCTAAATATTTTACGAATTCCGGATTGCTAATAAATGTAGAAGGGTCTTTTAGCTTAACACCTTCAACGTGAAATTGAGTTTTATAAGCTAACACAGATTTCATTTTTGTCTCAAAGGTTTCAGAGATATCAACAACAAAAGAAGGAGTGAACTCATAAGTTTGCATATAATAGTAGAGTTTGTTGGGACGATAAGTTTTCTGAAATTTACCTTTGAGTTTAGTTCTAACTTTAGATAAACCACTTTGGAACATTGCCCGTTTTACAACTTTGCTTGTCTCAATATGGTCGGGGTGTCTATCGTTAAAATATGGAGCAAAAATCATTTTTGGTTTGTACTTTCTAATTGCTGAAATTACTTTTGAAGTGAATTTTTCATTAACAAAAATTTGTCCATCTGGGAAAGCAAAGTTTTCTCTAGTGGTAATTCCTAATATTTTTGAAGCATTGTTTGCCTCTTCTTTTCTTGTTTTTATCGTTCCTCGAGAACCAAGTTCACCTCTAGTAAAATCAATTATACCAACAGATAAATTATCTTTGGTTAATTTTGCAATTGTTCCACCCATTGATAATTCTGCATCATCAGGATGTGCTGCAAAAATTAAAACGTCTAAGTTCATTTCCTTTCCTTTTATTTCCTTTTAGTAAAAATATATTAAATCATTCAGGGTACATTCATTTAATGAAAGTCATACTGAGCGGAGTCGAAGTAGGAATAACTTAAGAGTTTTAATTTCGTTGAAAATTATAATACTTCGACTCCGCTCAGTACGACAAATGTAAATCCATTTAAAACTACAATTTAGGAAAAAGAAATTTTATAATTTCTAAATATTTATATTTACAAAACTAAAAACTATAAGTGAGTTAGTATTGGAATTTGAAGCAGTAATTGGTCTGGAAGTTCACGCACAACTAAATACAAATACAAAAATATTTTGCGGATGTTCAACAAAGTTTGGAAGTAACCCAAACGAAAATGTTTGTCCAGTTTGCTTGGGACATCCTGGAGTACTTCCGGTATTAAATAAAAAAGTAGTTGAATATGCAATAATGATGGGACTTGCAACCAATTGTACAATAAGCGAAAAAAATATTTTTGCAAGAAAAAATTATTTCTATCCCGATTTGCCAAAAGGATATCAAACATCTCAATTTGAACTGCCAATTTGTGAATTTGGACACATTGATATAAAAGTAGATAAAGTTGAAGAAAAAAGAATTCGTATTACTAGAATACATATGGAAGAAGATGCGGGTAAATCCATTCACGATCAAGGCTTTACAACACTTGTAGATGTTAACCGATGTGGAGTTCCACTTATTGAAATAGTTAGTGAGCCAGATATTAGTAGTGGGGAAGAGGCCTACCAGTATTTGGCGAACATTAAACAAATAATAACTTACTTAAGAATTTGTGATGGGAATATGGAAGAGGGTTCTTTAAGGTGCGATGCAAATATTTCAATTCGTCCAAAGGGAGAAACAAAACTTGGGACAAGAACGGAAGTTAAAAACATGAACTCGTTTAGAAATGTGCAGAAAGCAATTGATTATGAAATTGATAGACAAGTTAGTGTAGTTGAAGATGGCGGAAAGATAATTCAACAAACTTTACTTTGGAATGCCGATAAAAATATTGCTACAACAATGCGTGGTAAAGAAGAAGCTCATGATTATAGATATTTTCCTTGTCCCGATTTAATGCCTGTTGCTGTTGACGAAACATGGAAAACTGAAATTGCAAAACAAATTCCGGAACTTCCTAAAAAAAGAAAACTAAGATTTATTGAGGAACTAAAATTACCCGAATATGATGCAGAAGTTTTAACATCGCAAAAAAATATTGCAGATTATTTTGAGAGTGTTCTGAAAGAAACGGAAGATGCAAAACTTTCAAGCAACTGGGTAATGGGCGATGTATCTAAAATTATAAACGAAAGAAAAATTTCTATTAGTGAATTCCCAATAAGTGCAACAAACTTAGGGAAACTAATTAACCTAATAAAGTCCAATAAAATCAGTAGTCAAATAGCAAAAGATGTTTTCCCAATTATGTTGGAAGAAGATAAAGCCCCAAATATTATTGTTGAAGAAAAAAACTTAATTCAAATTACTGATACATCTGCTATTGAATCTGCTATTGATGAAGTTCTAAATTCAAACCCAAAACAAGTTGAAGAATTCAAATCCGGCAAGGAAAAAGTAATTGGATTTCTTGTTGGACAAGTTATGCAAAGAACTAAAGGGAAAGCTAATCCTAAAATGGTTAATGAGATTATGAGAGATAAGCTAAGTTAGAAATACTTCATGCTTTATCGTACAATCTAAAGGGACGAAATTATTCGTCCCTTTTTTGTATTATGAAATGATTATAAAATAAAAACAATTATTTTTGTTGTCCAATTTTACAAAGACCAATCGTTATAAGGGTACATTCACTAATTTTATAAAAAATCCGGCTTCGTTAAAAAGAAACTACGCCGAGATAAACAAGGGAGAAACACAATGAACCAATTTATGATGATTTTCAGAAACGAAAAAAATGATAATCCTCCACCATCACCAGAACAAATGCAAGCTATGATTAAACAATGGCAAGATTGGATTGGTGGAATTGCTGCACAAGGTAAATTTGTCGCTACTGATGCTTTAGGGTTTCAAGGTAAAACTATAGACTCAAAAGGAGTAATAACAGATGGACCTTATGCTGAAGTTAAAGAGATTGTTGGTGGTTATATAATAGTGAAAGCTGAAGATTTGGATGATGCAATCAAATTATCTGATGGTTGTCCAACATTTTTAACTGGTGGCAAAGTAGAGGTTAGAGATGTAATGGATATACCTAAATAGATTATTTCTCGGATGGTTGTCTAATATATTTAGGCAACCATTTGTTTTAATTTCAATAAAGAGAGAATAAAAATGAAAAATATATTTGAACAAAAAGTTACCGAAAAAATTATTGATAGAATAAATAGTTTAACTCCAAACATAAAAGCACAATGGGGAAAAATGAATGTTGGACAAATGTTAGCACATTGTAACGTTACTTACGAAACAGTTTATACTGATAAACATCCCAAACCAAATGCTATTTTGAAATTCATTTTGAAGATGTTGGTTAAAAATAAAGTTGTTGGAGAGAAACCATATTCTAAAAATGGGAAAACTGCTCCACATTTTGTAATTGTTGATGAAAAGGATTTTGAATCTGAGAAAACACGTTTGGTTGGTTACATTGAAGAAACGCAAAAACTTGGAGAAGCATATTTTGATAATAAGGAATCACATTCATTTGGGAATCTAACTAAAGAAGAGTGGAATATTTTATTCTACAAACATCTTGATCATCATTTAAATCAATTTGCTGTTTAACAATTCTAAATGAGTGAAAAAGAACTTATACCGAATTTATTCAGAACTGAATTTAGAAAAATAGTTTCTGTCCTTACTAAAAATTTTGGACTTAAACATATTGAGGTTGCTGAAGATATTGTAAGTGACACTTTTCTTTTGGCCTCGGAAACTTGGGGCTTAAAAGGTTTACCAGAAAACCCAACTGCTTGGCTTTATATTGTTGCAAAAAATAAAACGAAAGATTACCTAAAGCGAGATAATCTATTTACACAAAAAATTTCTCTTGAAATAAAAAACAATTCTGAAAAATCGGCTGAACTTGAGCTTGATTTATCAGTTGAAAATATTTCTGACAGTCAACTACAAATGATGTTTACAATTTGCCATCCATCAATTCCAAAAGAATCGCAAATTGCTTTATCTCTTAGAATGCTTTGTGGTTTTGGAATTGATGAAATTGCAGATGCATTTCTAACAAATAAAGAAAATATTAATAAGCGATTATTTAGGGCAAAGTCGAAGTTAAAAACAAGTAACATAAAAATAGAACTTCCTAATAAATCCGAAATAAATAGTAGATTGGAAAATGTTGTTTCTACATTATACTTATTGTTTAACGAAGGGTATTATTCAGCTTCGGACAATAGTGTAATTCGCAAAGACCTTTGTTTTGAGGCTATGCGATTAACCCACTTACTTATAAAAAATGAACAAACTAATAAGCCTTTCGTAAATGCGTTACTTTCCTTAATGTGTTTCCACTCTTCTCGATTTGATGCTCGCTTTACTGAAAGTGGCGAAATGATTTTGTACGAAGAACAAAACAGAGATTTGTGGAATGATGAACTTATTGCTAAAGGAAATTATTATTTAATTGAAAGTGCAAAAGGTAGCGAAGTTTCAAAGTATCATTTGGAAGCTTCAATTGCTTATTGGCATTGCACAAAATTAGAAAGTAAAAATAAATGGCAAAATATTTTACAACTTTATAATCAATTATTGCAAATTGAATATTCTCCTATAGTAGCATTGAACAGAACTTATGCTTTATCAAAAGCAAAAAATAAAATTGAAGCGATTAAAGAAGCAGAGAAATTAAAATTGGATGATAACCATTTGTATCATTCACTACTTGGAGAATTGTATGTTGGGATTGATGATAAAAAAGCATTGCAACATCTAGAAACCTCTCTAAAATTAGCAAAGACAAAAGCAGACAAGATAATTATAAAAACAAAAATTGCTAGACTTTGATACTTGCAAAAAGTCTCTACTGAATCTGATTCAAATATTTCAATCTGAGAAAATAAGAGACTATTAACAAAAAAATCAATTATGGTGCATACTTTTCTTAATAGTTGCTTCTGCTAACAATTCAAGTTCATTATTTGCTAATTTGTTTAATGCTTCCTCGGCGGTCATTTTTCTTGCTAAATAAACTTTAATTTCACCCTTATTCAAAATACTAAAAGCATGTGGCCCAATATTTCCAACAATAAATGCTTCAACGCCTTTGCCTATCATTTCTGTCAGAATTGAATGTTTCTCATTATGCTCTTTATTTGGTGATGCGTGATAGTCTTTGCTTTCGGTATTGTAAATTAAATAATACTCAGCATGACCAAATCGTTTTGCAATTCTACTGTTTAGGTTGGCGGTGTCTGTTCCAATAAATACTTTCATGTTGAATCCTTAAAGATAAATTGTAATCTAACTTGTTTTAGATTTAGATGAAATATTTATTAAAAGGTTTCTTAACATAATTAATAAAAACTACAAACTGCTTATATTATTATTCGTGCTAATTTATTTATTTGGGAAATCCTATAAAGTCAACACTTAAAACTATGACAATTCCTAAAAAAGAAAAACGAAATTTCTTTGCATTTATCTGGCACGCCTTCTGGCTTGCCTTAGCAAATACATTTGCAGAACGAAACACCGTGCTTCCCGGTTTAATTTTATTTGTTGGTGGTTCGCAAATTGAGGTTGGAGTTCTTACCGCAATAACAGTAGGCGTTCCAATAGTTTCGCAACTTGCATTCGCGGGATATCTTAGTCAGAAAAAAAATAAAAAGAACTTTCTTCTTTTAGGAATTTATCTTAGGGTAGGTGCATTTCTTGGAACTGTTTGGACATTAACAATAGCTGATTCAATTACTTCTTCAGTAGTTATTTTACTCGTATTTTTTTGGATGTTAATTTTCTCCGTGAGTGGAGCATTTGCAGGAGTCTCCTATTCAGATATTCTTGGAAAAAGTATTACCGGAAATACGCGAAAAAGATTTTTTGTTTTTCGTCAACTCTTAAGCAGTTTTGGTGTTTTAATTTCTGCAATAATTGCAAGAGAATTTTTAAAAGGATTTGAATATCCCAACAATTATATCATAATGTTTTCAGCTGCTTCTGCTCTTTTATTTATTGCCTCATTTGGTTTTGTTGCGTTAAAAGAAAAGCCAACAGAAAAATTTAGAAAAGAAAAAAATCTTGTTCAAGTTTTAAAATCAATTCCAAAAGTATTGAGGGAAGATAAACGCTTTAAAAACTTTATTTACTTAATTAATTTAATCCAACTTCCTCTCACTCTAATTCCCTTTATAGTTGTATTGTCAAAAGATAGTTTAGAGTTAACAAAATTAACTATCGGAAATTTTCTCTTCTTTCAAATTTCAGGAATGATTATTTCTAATTTGTTATGGTCAAAAGTAGTAAAGAAATATTCATTTAAAGGAGTAGTTAAATTTCTTATCGGATTAGAAATAATTATTCCAATTCTATCTCTATTTGCATTCTATTATGGTAGCTTAACATTCTTCTATGTAATTTTTGTTCTTGTAGGATTTGCAATGAGTGCATTCAAAATTTCTTACGAAGGTATCTTCTTAGAAATTACAGATGAAACTAATCGAGCAATGTACCAAGGCATAAGTGGATCGTTAAACATAACAGTAGCTTTCTTTCCTTTGATAAGTGGAGTGTTAATAAGTTTTATTGGGTTCTCACCAATATTTATTGGAGTAAGTATATTAGTAGCCTTTGCATTTATGCTACCTTCTAAAATAAACTGTAATGAATAGTAGATCCTTTAAATAGTAATATTTCATAAAGTCTAAGTTAAGGCAAACAAATTTTCCCCAAAATAGTTGGGCGTGAAGCACCCGTGGTTTTTGGAATATTTGTTGGGTTTCCTGAAATAGTTTCGTTAGCTAAAACTGCAAAACAGATTGCTTCTTTTGCATCCGAAGAAACTCCAATATCGTCAATAACTTTTAGCTCAACAGAACTTCCAAATTCTTGGGAGAGACATTCATATAAAAATTTGTTTTTTGCTCCGCCTCCACTAATAATTAGTTCATCAACTTTTGTTTCATCTTTTACAAACTTTTCATAATTTCTATGGACTGCATAAGATGTAAACTTTGTAATGGTGTGTAACCAATCTTCATTTGGTATATTATTAAATTTTTCAATAAGCTCTTCTAAAAACTGTTCGCCGTAATATTCTCTTCCAGTTGATTTTGGTGGAGTTCGTTCTATAAAATTATCTTTCTGTTTTAGTGAATCAAGCAATTCAGTATTAAGTTTTCCACTTCTTGCAATGTTACCATTTTCATCAAAATCTTTATTGAATAATTTTTTCGTTAAAGTATCAATCAACATATTTCCCGGACCAGTATCAAAAGCTAGCACATCCTTAAGTCCAGTTTCTTTATTTAAAATTGTGAAGTTAGAAATTCCACCAATGTTTAATAAGGCTCTATTCTTTTTGTGCGAATGAAAAAAAATATAATCGAAATAGGGAATTAGCGGAGCACCTTCTCCGCCTAAGGCAATGTCTCCGGTTCTAAAATCACCAACAGTTGTAATGCCAGAAAGTTTTGCCAAAACTGCTGGATCTCCGATTTGTAAAGTTGAAGAAATTTTATAGCCAAAATACTCGATAGGGGTTGGTAAATGTTGAACTGTTTGTCCATGGCTTCCAATTAAATCAATATTCTCCAAAGGAAAATTTAGGTCAGTGCATAAATTTTTTATTGCATCAAAATAAATATTTGGAATTAGAAAACTAAGCTGTGATAAATCTTCAACATTGCTGGTCTCTTTTGTTGAGTTTTTTAATAACTTTTCTTTTACTCCTGGTGGAAATGGGTATTCCAAAAATCCAATTAAATCAATTTTGGTAAATGTGCTATTTCCTTCTAACTTTATTAAAGCAACATCAACTCCATCTAAAGAAGTGCCAGACATAATTCCAATTACGTGTTTGGATTCTTTTTGGGTAAGTTCAAATAAGTTTTTCATAATTATATTTATTTTTAGTTTGATAATATTTGTATATCATGTTGTAGTTCTCTACCAAGAGTCCAAACTTATTTCGCTAATCTCAATCTCAGTTTTACCTATCTTTCTATATCTCATTTTCTTTTCTCTATAGTTTTATTAAAAGATTTCGATGATGTTTGTAGAAGGTGTTCCATTTTTTACATTGACCTAATATTATATTTCCATTAAATATATATATAAATTTGTCGATAGTATAACAAAAGTAATAAAAATAATAAATTGGTAAACAAATGAGTGATGAACAAGTACAAAAACCTAGATTATTGATAGTTGAAGATGACTATGAAAATCAAAAATTTCTTCAAATCTTTTTAAAACGAAAATTTGATCTGAAACTTTGTGATTCTGGCGATACCTTTTACGAAAGATTAGACGAATCTGAATTTGATATAATTTTGATGGACATTTCTCTTCGTGGATCAAAAGATGGTTTACAACTAACAAAAGAAATTAGAGAAAGTGAAAAGTACAAGCATCTTCCTATTGTTGGTTTGTCGGCTCACGCTTTTCAAAAAGATAAAGATAATGCTTACAATGCTGGCGTTGATATTTTCTTAACCAAACCAGTTCAAAATGATGTTCTAATGGATACTTTACATAAAGCATTAGAGCAAAGAGCAAATGTAAGTGTTTAGGAACTAATTTTAGATCGAAATTCTTTTACATTGATATTTTAACAAAACCCTACTATTTTCTTTTAAAAATTGTAGGGTTTTGTTTTTATGCGTAAACTAGCTGTTATTTTTCTAGCCATTCTATTTTCAAACAATTTCTTATTTGCACAATCAACTTTTATTCTAAAAGAAGATCGAACTTTTTTTGGCAACGATTTCGATTTTGAAAGCTTAAGTGAAACATCTAAAAATTTTATAGAAGTTACTTACGGTTATAGTTCATTATTATATAGTAACAAAAAATTCATCTCATCTTTTTCTCCCAGCACAATTACTGAAATTAAATTAGGCTCAAGCACAGTTAAGCCAGAAGGGAATTATAGTATTTTATCTCTTGAGGATAACTATTTCTTTTCATCTTTATTGACTAGTTATAAAAAAGAAAATATAAAAGTTAGTTACACTTTTTGGAGGTTAGGAGCTGGGCTAAGAAAAGGATATGGATATAACATTAAAAATAGTTTTCAAGTAACACCTTTTTACCACTTTGGATTTTCATGGAGTAGAGGAAACTTTGATGAACCTGGCAGAGTAAATTTGGATGCAAATCCCATTATCATTACTCCCAAAAGTCAGTTGGAAAAATTTGATAATACAATTAGATTTGGAACTACTAACAGTGCTGGGTTGCAAGTAAAAGTTAGTCGTGTATTTAGTCTTGGAGCTGAATATGAAACTGATATTATATTTCCAAAACACCTAGCCTTCAAACAGTTTGGAAGTTTTTTTATTGAACTTCTTTCACAAACTGGAATTGATTATTTAACAAAGGGTGTTCTGTTGAAAGCAATTCCACAAGGTGTTCCAGTCATTTATTTTTTGTTGAAAAACGGTTTGTCTTATCTATTCTATACTTTGAAAAAAGATGAAATGAATTGGCCATTTAACACGGAAGCACCATTGCGAATTGAGGCATTAAAGTTTAATCTTAAAATTTCATTATAATCATATTACATTCTTACTATTATTAGCAGATTACTAATCTGCGATACAAAAAAACCGTAACACAGATTAGTAATCTGTGATAATAAAAAATTGCAAGATATAAGTTAAAGAAAGGATAGCCCCAAATGAAAATAGAAGCAAAAATTGTTGAAGAGTATTTAGAAAATATTCCGGAAGAAAGAAAGCAATCTTTTAATAAACTTAGAGAAACTATAGTTGAAAATTTACCAAAAGGATTTAGTGAAGTTCTAAGCTATGGAATGATTGGTTATGTTGTCCCTCACGATTTATACCCTGATGGTTATCATTGCGATCCTAAACTACCATTGCCTTTTGTAAACATTGCATCGCAAAAGAACTTTATAGCTTTATACAATATGGGAATTTATGCAAAACCAGAATTATTAGATTGGTTCGTAAAAGAATATCCTAAACATTGTAAATACAAATTGGATATGGGAAAGAGTTGTGTCAGATTTAAGAAGATTGATGATATCCCGTACAAATTGATTGGGGAACTGATGACAAAAATGTCAGTTAAAGATTGGATAACTTTGTATGAAAAAAATATAAAGAAATAAAATAGAAACATACAATGGTCGTTACGGATCCGTCTGTCGCCGAGCCAAGCCATTCCGTGACGAATGTATTAATATAGTTAACAAACAAAAGAATGAAAATAAATGGAAACATACATCGCTCTTCTGCGAGGAATAAATGTAAGTGGTCAGAAGAAAATTATAATGGCAGATTTAAGATTGCAATTAGAAAATATAAATTTAAAGAATGTTAGAACATACATACAAAGTGGCAACATAATTTTTGCAGCAAAAAAAACTTCTCAAATAGATTTAGAAAAAAAAATAAAAACTGAGATATTAAAACAATATGGTTTTGATGTTCCAATATTAGTTTTAACTTCTGATTACATACAAAATGTTTTAGAAAATAATCCTTGGAAGAAAGAAAGTGATACAGCCAAATTATATTTTACTTTGTTAGCGGAAGAACCTATTCAAGAAAATATTGTTAAAATTAAAAAAGATAATTATTTGCCAGATGAATTTTCGATAAATAAAAAAGTTGTCTATATAAATGTTCCTAATGGTTATGGCAGAACAAAACTTAATAATAACTTTTTTGAAAATAAGTTTAAAGTACAAGCAACAACTAGAAACTGGAAAACACTAAACAAAATTTTAGAAATTATAAATGAAGAAAACTAGTATGGGAAAAACAATAAAAAAAGAAGGCATCTTTCAGAAGATGTTAAATTTTACTGAACGAGCTGGAAATGCTTTACCACATCCGGCAACACTTTTTGCTTTGTTCGCATTATCTACTTTGATATTATCGGCAGTTGGTTCTTTGTTGGGATGGGAAGCAATTCATCCTGGAACAAAACAAATTGTTACCCCAATTAATCTGTTATCGCATGATGGTATTCATAGAATTCTATTAGAAATGGTTGATAACTTTACAGGCTTTGCTCCACTTGGGATTGTGTTGGTTGCTATGCTTGGCATTGGTATTGCTGAACAAAGTGGATTGATCCATGCTTTAATTCGTTTGCTTGTTTTAAAATCCCCTCAGCATCTTTTAACCTTTGTCCTTGTTTTTGCTGGTATATTATCTAACGTTGCATCAGACGTTGGATATGTTTTACTTATTCCACTTGCTGGCGTAATATTTATTGCTGTTGGCAGACATCCAATAGCTGGTATGGCTGCAGCTTTTGCTGGTGTCTCCGGTGGGTTCAGTGCAAATTTAATTTTAGGAACAGTTGATCCTTTACTTGCAGGCTTATCTCAAGAAGCAGCAAGAATTCTTGATTCAACTTATGAAGTTAATGCAACAGCAAATTATTATTTTATGTTTGTATCAACTTTTATTATTTCTTTTACTGGAACATTTGTTACCGAAAAAGTAGTTGAACCAAGACTGGGTAAATATGAAAATAAAATTAGTGATACTGAAAATTCATTTGACGAGTTATCTCAAAAAGAGAAGAAAGGATTATCGTTTACTCTTTTTGTTTTTATTGGATTTGTAATTGTAGTCCTTATTGGTATTCTTCCGGAAGGAGGTTTTTTAAGAGGAAGCGATGGTGGAATATTAACTTCGCCTTTAATTAAAGGTGTAGTTGCAATATTGTTTATTGTTGCTAGTGCATTAGGACTTGTTTATGGTTTTATAACTGGTGCATTTAAAAATGATTCCGATGTTATGAAAGGTATGGCAATTTCGATGAGGACACTTACTACTTATCTAGTTCTCGTATTTTTCGCCGCTCAGTTTGTTGCTTATTTTAAATGGAGTAACCTTGGAATAATTCTCGCTGTAAAAGGTGCAAATCTTCTCATGTCAGTTGATATAGGGCTTATACCTAGCATGATTCTTTTTATACTTCTGTCTGCGGCAATCAATATGCTAATGGGAAGTGCATCAGCAAAATGGGCTATCTTAGCTCCAATTTTTATTCCTATGTTTATGATTATGGGGTATTCTCCAGAACTTACACAAGGTGTGTATAGAATTGGAGATAGTGTTACAAATGTAATATCTCCAATGATGAGTTTTTTCGCATTGATAATTGCATTCGTTCAGAAGTATGATCCCAAAGCTGGCATAGGAACAATTATTGCAACAATGGTTCCGTATTCAATGGCTTTTTTAATTGTTTGGACTTTACTTCTAGTTGTATGGTTAACATTCGGATTTCCACTCGGTCCAGATGCGGGAATAAATTATATAATGCCTAATTAAATGAATTATAATTTGGAGTAAGTTTTTTACATTTAGTGTCATTTCAGTTTTAGTTTTTTGGAATACCGGAATCTCAACAACTTCTAGAGATTACTGCTCAAAAGACAGCTGTTAGTTTTCTTACAAGTAGAAATATTAGTTAAAGTTTACGAGAATACTAAAACACAAACTGCATTCTCAAATTTAGAAATCTTTTACTCAAAATATGTGGAATATTTATGGGAGCTTTAATTTCCCTAAGAGCTTGAACCCATTGATATGCACCAGCATTGTACCTATTAAATACATTTAATATTTCAGCTACTGCAACTATTTTATAACCATTTCCCATATCAAAATTTGCAGACAGTCCCATATCAACTCTAAAGAAAAATAAATATTCATTTGGGTTATTAAAGTTTATTTCGATTCGGGAAGTTTTTGTTAAATGACTATAGCTTAAAAATCTATTGTAATAAAGAAAGCCAGAACCAACCAAAAATCTTAAATGAGATTGCCAGTTTTGATGTTTGCCCATTTTGTCCTGCAAAAATATTTGCAAAGTATGTGTCTGATCGAAAAGTCTTCTTTGGTAATTTGCATCTCCAATTCTTCTTTCTTGAGTATCCAAATAACTATATCCGAACCAACTTTTCATTCCGTCAACTAATTCTCCTTCAACCATTACATCCAGGCCAGCAGCAAATCCCTCTCTAGAATTTTGTTCCCTGTAAACCATTTTAAATTCATCAAAATAAAAAGGAATAATATTTTGTAAATCTTTGTAATAAATTTCTACTTTAAGTTTTAACTTTTCTTTAAATAAATATTCCCATCCCAAAACATAATGTATTGCTTCCTGCGATTTGAGAGAATTAGTTCTGGCTCCTCTTAACTCATTTATAAAGGGTGGCTGGTAGTAATAGCCCCAACTAAAAGTAAAGTTATGTAATAATGATGGACGGTATGATAATGTAACTCTTGGTGAAATTAAGTTTTCATTGCTATATTCGTATTTAAGTAAACGAATGCCAATATTAGCGTTGAAATTATTACTAATTGAAATATTGTCTTCTGCAAAAAATGATAAGGAATTTAAATTGAACTTTAAATTATAATTATCATTAGTGGGTTTACTTAACAATGTTTCTTCGCCAACTTCTTTTTGAGATTCTTTTAACTTACTATGAAGATCAGTAAGTCGATATTCTGTTCCAATATTTATATCATTTATTCCAACCAAAAAATTCAAATTGGTTTTCATTCTTATTGAGTTTAGTTTTACAAAATTATCTCCTTCTTGAAATTGTGTTTTCAAATATTCTCTATCATCGGTTTGATGAAAAGGATCGGATGTATAAAATATTTTATTAGTTGTATTAAAGTTTTCTTTTTCTTCAGTAGAATATTTTGAAACCGAAAGATTCAGATTAAAATATTTAGAAAAACTATTTTGATATTTTAATCCTAATAAATTTGTGTTGTATGAAAAAGATTTGTCACCAAGAAAATCAATTGAAAGTCCGCGTTGATCACCTCGACAAAAACCACCAAAATTCCCGTACCAAGTTTTAGGAATAAATTTAAATTTATTCTCCGCATAAATTCCAAAAAATTCTAAGCTCGAGTTTTTTGATATTTCATAATTAGTTAAAATTTGAATGTCAGAAAATGATGGTTCATAATCTCCTCTTGTAAAAAGTGTATTTAGAAAAGTAGTTGGATAAGCATATCTTGCACCAACACTCCAGTTTAATTTTTTGTATTTGCTTTTAAGGTTTGCCCCAAGATTAAAAAAGTCTGCACGAACACCACCTTGTAATTTTTCATCATTCTTCTTGTTGTACTCAACTTCCAAAACGGATGCCATTCTATCACCAAACCTTGCGGGGAATGCACCATTATAAAATGTTAGGTCACTTACCATATCCGGGTTTATTAAAGTTTGACTTTCTTCAACACCACTTCGCAATAGAAATGGTCTGTAAATTTGGTAACCATTTAAGTAGATTAGGTTTTCATCAAAAGTTCCACCTCTAACATTGTAACCACTGTTTAATTCGCTTCCGGTTGTAACACCTGATAAAATTTGAACTGATCGTAATACATCAGAATTTATTGTTGGCATTAGTTGAATATCTTTTGCTTCAATTTTCTGAATGATTGTGGAAGGTAATTCTTTTTGTGCGAGTACTTTCACTTCATCTTCTTCAATCGCTTCTTCTATTAAAAAAATATTTAGATGAATCTTCTTTTGATTAGTTGATAAACTAATTATCCGCTCTTCAGTTTTATAACCAACATACGTAAATTTTAGTTTATGAGTTCCAGTTGGAAGAGTAAGCTTAAAGAAGCCTTTGTTATCTGTAACTGTTCCGGAATTTAATTTTAGCAAGCGGATATTACAATTTTCAAGTGGCTTTTTAGTTGAGGAATTATAGACTTGCCCTGTTACAAAAAATGTATTTTTTTGACCAAGGGTTATAGATGATAGAATTACAACTAACAGTAAAATCCGAGTTCTAATAAACATTCTAATCCAAATTATTTTTAATGTTAAAAATTAAGATTGTAAAAATATTCGGTTTAGAACCTCGTTAAATTATTGCATTAAAATAGTAATTCTAAAATATTGGATTGATTGTATTTCATCAAGGTCAAAAATTTGTTCATATCTTTTTGGAAAAATATCAGCAATTATTTGCTATGTAATTTTTCTCATTAAAATTTCTAAAGGACCTCTCTTATATTTTCTAAGCCAGTAAACTGAAAAAATGATTCCGATCAGATAAAACATCATTGCTGTTATTACAGTAAAATTTATTGATTGATTAAATAATAAATCGAACACTTCTAACAAACCCATTCCCACCACAACGTGTGCTACGTATAGGGTTAGAGCATTTTGTCCGGTGAGTGTAAACATCTTAACTAGTTTTGAATTTGCAAATTTTTCACAAATGGTAACACAAAGAACAATTACAATAAAAGAAGTTGCACCTGCTGAAAGAATATAAAAGGGAGTTGGTGGCATTGGTTTTGTCCCAAACAAATATTGAATGATTTCGCTTTCAGAATTACTTAAACCATTTGCTAGAATATTTGTCATTGAGAATGAAAATATCTCTACTATTGTAAATACTATAAAACTTACAATTATAATTTTTCTTCTTATAGAAGAATTATTTAGGTTTTGTCTGCCTAACCAAATTCCAATAATTAAAAATACTATCCATGGGAAAACTGGATGAAAACCATTAAAAAACAAATGACGTAACATTCCTTGAAGAGTCCAAAGGTCAGTATAAGTTAAAGTTATCCAATCCCAACCAGCTTCGTAATTAAAAATAATTAGGAAAGAATAAGAAATTATTAAAATGACTAGAGAGTAAAACCAAAGTTTTTTATCTGTGACTATTAACAAGAATGTTCCAACGATTATATAAAGCCCGTAAAAGTGAAGAATATCTGCTGGCCAAATAGGAGTGTACAATAAACCCACGATAAATAAAAAAAATGAACGCTTGATTAGTGTATTTTGTATTCGCTTAATTTTTGTAAAGTCACTTTCAGCAATAGATCTTTTTGACATTAGTGTCATTCCAACTCCAGCCAGAATTACAAACATTGCCGCTGCTCTACCCTCAAACAAATTTACAAGTCCAAGTAACCAATCCGGGCCACTAACTTTATCATACATTACAGTTTTAAAATTAACTATAACCATTCCAAAAATTGCCAATGCACGTGCAACATCGTAACCAATTATACGCGAGGTTGTTTTATCCATAATATATCTTGTGCTTCTCATATTAAATTTTTAGAATCGATTGTAATTTAGTTAAAAAGTTAAATTCGGTAAGGTCAAAAATATTTGTATGATAAATCAATTATATTAAATACTATAACAATTGAACAAAGTTAATTAAAAAACTCTAATTGTTAAAAAGTTACACCTTATAAAATGAAGATGATTAAAAAAATAGCGAAATGGATTATCACAATTATTCTAATTCCTATTGCCTTTTTGCTAGTCTTATTAATTTTGACATTCATTCCAATAAATAATGATGAAGAATTTTTTGATAAAAATTATTAAAGAAAACAATTTCCAAATTATGTCCGTGGTAAGAAACTCGCGGATATTCCATTTTATATTCTTATATAACTAGCTACAGAATCCGCTGCTAAAGTATTTTTTTTTATTTAGAATATCTCAATGAGTAAATAATTTGTTCAAAAACCAGAGGAACTGAAAACCCAGTTACCAAAATTTTGATTTCTATTGTTTTTGTTTCTTTATTATTTGGAGTGAATCATAAATACGAAGAACATGAACAGAATAAACATATATTATTAAGTTAATTAGTGCATACCTTTATTTTGTAATTATTTTAGAACAAGCTATAAATTCAGTTAGACCTTATAGGAGAGGACAATCATGAAAAATTATAATTCGAAGAATAGATTTGAAAGAACAAATGATTTTGGCAAGAGGAGAGGTAAAGATTCGGGAAGACCTACAATGCACCATGCCACATGTAATAATTGTGGCAAAGACTGTGAAGTTCCCTTTAAACCTACTGGTGGCAAGCCTATTTATTGCAGCAACTGTTTTGAGAAAAATCAAGATGGCGACCAAAAAAAATACGGAAAAGAAAGAAGCGATAGAAAGTTTACGAGTAGAGATTCAAGAAAAAGGAGTTTTGGAGATAGGGATTCTGTAATGCATACGGTGGTGTGCGATAACTGCGGAATAGATTGTGAAGTTCCGTTTAGACCAACAAAAGGGAAACCGATTTATTGTGATAAATGTTTTGGAAATACTAAAGGACAAGACACTGATCAATTAAAAACAGAATTAGAAACAATAAACAAAAAACTTGATAAAATTTTAGAAATTTTAATACCGATTCTTTCTGAAAAAAAATTAGATGAAAAAGTAGAAGAGCCAAAGCCTAAGAAAAAGACTAAAAAGAAAGTAGTTATCAAAAAGGAGTAAATTAAAAGGTATTGATTAAGTAATTCACAATCAATAATTGTGTTACAACAAATCACTAAAAACTTTTTTTATATAAAAACTGTGGATGTAACCTTTTATTAGATATGGCTGTTTTAGTAATAATTACAAATTTCCATTTAATAACAATATGATACTAAACAGTTATATTAAATGGAAATTTGATTTTGTAAAGAATTCAAATTTGAACTTTGTCTTATTTGGTGCTTGCCCCAGAGCTACTATTTCCAAGTTTCTTGTTTCTTTTTTCAGCCTTTTTTTCTTTCAATGTTTTTGTTGCTGTTTTCTTGGATCCTTTTTGCTTGTTTTGTCCCTTAGCCATTATTATCTCCTAATTAAATTATTTAGTCTTTTTTAGTTTAAAAGCCAGCCTAATGTATTCTCAACTTCATTTACATCAAAATACATAAAAGTACTCCAAATTAGTGATTCCCTTTTCCAACTCTTGTAAACTGGTATTTATTATTAGATCTTTTACTATGATTTCTTTGTCTGGTAAATACACAATTGTATATTCCAAAATAAAATCCTTCTCTCCTTTAGTTGTTATAAGGTAGATAGAATATCTTTATTGAACTAAATAAAAAGAATGAGCTGAATTCTTTTTAAAATAAAAAATCCCAGTAAGTACTGGGATTTAATTTTAGAATAAACTACTTTTAGTTCATCACTTTAACTTCAGATGCTTGAAGTCCTTTTGGACCTTCAGTAACTGAAAATTCTACTTTATCGTTTTCATCTAAAGATTTATAACCATCTCCAACAATTGAGTCAAAATGTACGAATACATCATCTCCGCTTTCTTGTTGAATAAATCCAAATCCTTTTGAACTGTTAAACCATTTAACTGTTCCTTCTTTACGCTCTGCCATAACAGATGCTCCTTTTGTATAAAATAATTGATAATTTTGACAGGGCTCTAAAATTTACTGGGAAGTTTTGAATTGCTTCTACATCTAAATCTATCCGTTTTGAGAGGATATGCTTCTAAAGTTACTGCCTTACACCTATAATGTACAAGATGTTTTGTTAAAAACCTAATACTTTAAATTATATTTAACATTCTCCACTTGGCTAATAAAAATTCGAATTAAGATTTGTACCAGATAATCAATATAGTTATGTGTGAATTAAATAATAAAACTAGATTTCTCCAAATTCTTATTTTCTCTTCGGTCTATACAGATGTGTTGCTTGACCAAAAAACACTTCTGCACTTTTTATTATTCTTAATATAATATAAAATTATCACTAAAATTTTTAACCACGTTTTCTTATTTAAGTTTTTTACTTATTTCTTAAACAAAAGTATTCCTTATTTTAGTTTTGATCGGTTTTCTAAAATAAGAAATCCCTTTTGATAAGAAAACTTAAAAAAATTATCATTAGCCAAAAACTATGTAAAGAAAATTCGTTTTTCTTTACATAGTTCATTATCTTTGTAAAGAAAATAAAGAAATCTTATCATTATGAAAAAGTTTGAATTAGGCAAATTACCAGTAGAAAAAGATATTGAGACTAAAAAAGTTCTCAGAAAACTTTCATCAGCACACAGAGCTTTAGCCGAGCTAAAAGGAATTGCTGCAAGTATTCCCAATGAAAATATTTTAATAAACACATTAGGTTTGCAAGAAGCAAAAGATAGTTCCGCTATTGAAAATATCATAACAACTCACGATGAGTTATATAAAGCTGAGTTAAGTCTCGGTGGATTAAAATCATTAGATGCTAAGGAAGTGCAAAATTATATTGCAGCACTAAAAAACGGATTTGAACTAATTTCAAAGAATAAAATATTAACTAACAATGATATTATAAATATTCAATCCGTATTAGAAAAAAATAATGCAGGCTTTAGAAAAGTTCCGGGAACAGTAATTAAAAATGTAACAACCGGAGAAATAATTTATACACCTCCCCAAGATTATAATACCATAAAAGGTTTAATGACAAACCTTGAAAAGTTTATTAATGATGAAAGTCTATCTGACTGTGATCCTATTGTGAAAATGGCAATTATTCATTATCAATTTGAAAGTATTCACCCGTTTTATGATGGAAATGGGAGAACCGGCAGAATAATTAATGTTTTGTATTTAGTAATGAAAGATTTACTTAATCTGCCAATTTTGTATTTAAGTAATTATATAATTGAACATAAACCTGAGTATTATAAACTATTACAAGAAGTTAGAATAACTGATAATTGGGAAAATTGGTTGGTGTATATGATAGATGCAGTTGAGCAAACAGCAAAAGAAACTATTGTTGTAATTGGAAAAATAAAAGAATTAATGTTGGAATACAAAAAAGAAATTAGAGGTAATTATAAATTTTATAGTCAAGATTTATTAAACAATTTATTTAAACATCCTTATACTAAAATAGAATTTATAGAAAGAGATTTAGGAGTTTCCAGAATTACCGCTGCAAATTATTTAAATAGGTTAGCAAAAGATAATCTATTGGTAAAAGAAAAATTAGGGAATAAAAATTATTATATTAACGAACAACTGTTTGACATATTGACGAAAAGGAAAAGATAATACACAGTTGATATTAGAATAAAATTGACAGTCAATTTGTCAGAATAAATGAAAAGGATTCATTATTTTGAATGCTAATAATATCACTTAATCACTTAGGTTTAATTACTTGGGCTTGGGATGTTTTTTGAAAAATAATGGACATTTTGATACTCGGTCCGCTTGCGATGGGGTAGTTCATTATATATATTCACTACCAAATAGTATTGTTTTAGGATGATAACTTTTAACAAATGGAAAACAGTTTGGAAAATTTTATTTCTCATATAAACAAGATATTGCCAATATTATTTCTTACGGCATTGCTTCTTACTATTTTTCAGTTATATGTAAAATATAATATTAGTGGTTTTATGAGAGGAAAGTTTAAACCTTTAAGAGGAATATTATATAAACCATTATTATTACTGCACTTTATATGGGTCACATTATTGATAATAGTATTTATACATAATGAAACCCCAAAGTTCGTTTTTGTTAATACTATGGATATGCGTGAAATTGTAGGGCCCCTTATTTTAGCAGTCGCAACAATTGTTGCAGTTTATATTAAAAGTAAGAAAGATAACCATTAAATATTAGGAGATGTTACAAATGAGAGTATTTAAGAAATTCTTTTATCCAAAAGATTTTTTTATACCTGTTGTTTTTGCTTTGCTAGGTTCTTTAGGTTGTTATATTTTTAATGACACAAACAACATTGAATACTCCCATAAAAAAGTTATTAGTTTGAGAAAAAAAAATATTGCCGATTCTAAAATTACGCCTAACGACATACTTAATTGGGGGGAAATATTATCGAATTATTTAGAGGATGAATTACCAAATCACATTGAAAAAATTCTGTTGAATTATGGATTATCAGAAAAACTATTTTTCAACATAGAAAGTAACGGTCCTAATATTCATTTGATTTTTACTACTTCAAATAAAAAACTTGAGGATAGTGTATTTAGCACTATTTGCGATACAATTTCAACAAAATATACACAAGTAATTTCAAATGAGCTATATATACATATACAAAAAAAAGTAATTAGTACAGTTAGTGATAATAGAATGATTAAGGTTGCATATTGGGGGCTGATTGGAGGATTTATTGGGATATTCATTGTTGCACTTAAAAACAACTTGAATAAAAACATTAAAAATTTATCACATTATACTTTTAAGAAAGAATTATTTATTTTGGGACAAATACCAGAAATTAAATTAAATGAAAACAATGAAATAAATGGATTTATGAAAATAAATTTTAATCAAAATAATATATCAGAGGAATTCAAAAAAATTAGATCTATTATACACAATAAAATAGGTTATACTTATAATTCTAGTTATTCATTTCTAATTTCATCAGCGATTAGTGGCGAAGGGAAAACAACAATATTGTTGAACCTAGCCATTCATTTTGCAATGAGCAATAAAAGAATAGTTATAATTGATTGTGATTTGAGAAGACCTAATTTACATAGTATATTTAAACAAAAACGATTTCCTGGGTTTACAGACTATTTTGTAGGTAAAGCTAAATTTGAGGAAATTTACAGGTCAACTGAAATAGACAATTTATTCTTTATACCAGCGGGTACTATTCCACCAAATCCTACTGAAATTTTAGATTCACGAGGAATGAAATCATTTATAAGGAAACTGAAAAATGAATTTGATTTAGTATTTATAGATGCACCACCCCACACTCTATTTTATGATAGTTTTGTTTTATCAGAAATTGTAGACTATAGGTTACTCGTGGTTCGACAAAACTTTATAAGTGAGTCCGATCTTGATAAAGTAGTTGAAGAACTAAAACCAACAAACTCTACACTTTTAGGCATTATACACAATTATATTATACCAGGATTTAACAATAATATTACTTATTATTATCCTCGTTATACAAAAGTGAAAAAGAAAAAAAACGTTAAGTTATTAAATATAACTAATGCAGGACCAATCCTTTTTTTTAATAAATATTTGTGCTAATAGTTAATTTAATTTCTCTTCGGTCTATACAAATGAGTAGCTTGACCAAAAAACACTTCTGCACTTTCCATCATTGTTTCTGCTAAAGTTGGATGTGCGTGAATTGTTAGTGCAACATCTTTTGCAAGTGCTGCCATTTCAATTGCAAGTGTTCCTTCTGCAATAAGTTCACCTGCTCCCGGACCAACAATACCAACGCCAAGTATTCTTTCAGTTTCCGGTTCAATTATTAATTTTGTAAGTCCGTCGCTTCTATCCATTGTCATTGCTCTACCACTTGCAGCCCAAGGGAAGCGAGTAACTTTTACTTTTATTCCTTTTTCTCTAGCTTCAAGTTCGGTAAGTCCAGCCCAAGCAACTTCCGGGTCTGTAAATACAACTGCGGGAATTGCTGCCGGCTCAAAAGCAACTTTGTGTCCGGCGATTACTTCAACTGCAACCTTGCCTTCTGCTGATGCTTTGTGTGCAAGCATTGCTCCGCCAACAATATCTCCAATTGCAAAAATAGATGTATCATCTGTTTGGCATTTATTGTTTGTAAGCACATAGCCACGATCGCTAATTTTTACATTTGTATTTTCTAAACCTAATCCGTTAGAAACCGGAGTTCGCCCAATAGAGATAAGGGCTTTGTCAAATTCTAAAGTATCTTTCTCAAGATTTTCACCTTCTAACTTTACTTTGATTTTTTTACCGGTATCTTCTAATTTTGCAACTTTAGTTTTTAGTAAAATTTTCTCAAACTTTTGCTCAATACTTTTTTGAAAAACTTTAACCAAGTCTTTATCGGCTCCAGGTAATAATGATGGCAACAACTCCACAACTGTAACCTTGCTTCCAAGAGCAGCGTAAACTGAGCCAAGTTCCATTCCAATAATTCCACCACCAACAACTAACAAACTTTTGGGGATGTTCTCTAATTCAAGTGCGTCAGTAGAATCCATAACTCGCGGAGAATCAATCGAAAGTCCGGGAATTATAGTTGGTACAGAACCAGTTGCAAGAACTGCGTTTTCAAATTCTAATTCTTTTTTTGTTCCGTCAATTTTATTGATAGATAATTTATTAGAATTTAAGAATGAAGCTTTACCTTGAACATAATTTATTTTTCTTTGAGTTACTAATTGTCCGGTTCCGCCAGTAAGTTTAGCAACAATTCTATTTTTATAATCTCTTAGTTTGTCAATATTAACTTTGGGTTTACCAAAATCAATTCCCCAGTTGGTTGCTTCTTTTGTTTCGTTTAATAATTTAGCAACGTGCAAATATGCTTTGGAAGGAATACATCCTCTGTAAAGACAAACTCCACCGGGATTTTTTTCTAAATCAATTAGTGTAACTTGCATTCCTAAATCTGCTGCAAGAAAAGCTGCTGCATAACCACCAGGTCCGGCACCAATTATTGCAAGTTGTGTTTTAGTACTCATTTATAAACTCCGATAATTTTTAAAAAAGTAGCTCGTTCTTTAAATTGCAATATTATACAGAACGCATTTGCCACTTAATTGGATTTCTTCGTTGATGCAGAACTCCAATAATTATAACATTATTTTTAGACATAGTAAAATATATAGCGTATGGAAACCTTTTACAAAGTGCTCGTCTTAAATCAACAAAAACTTTTCCATACATTTCGGGGTTGGTTTCAATCATCTCAAACATTCGTTCTACTTCATTAATAAATTGAATTCCGAGTTTTTGTTCCGCCGATGTGTACCAATCATAAGCTTGCTGCGTATCTTCTTCAGCTTTTTTTCTAACAATGAGCATTTCTTCAACCTAATATTCTTTTCTTAACTTCAGCCCAAGGTGCTCCTTGTTTCGGATTCTTGTGATAAGCTTTAAGTCTTTTTTCTAATTCTTCCTTATGCCATTCGGGTACTTTAACTGCTTCAGGTAATCCTGCAATCGAATCCCATAAATCTTCAACAAGACGAATTTTTTCTCCAATAGGCATTTCAGCTATGTCAGATGCTTTTATTTGTATCATACCTAAACCTTTATTTCTAAGTTTTCGGGAATAATTTATTAAGTGTTAAAAATAATCAAACTTTATTTTGCAAGTTGTGTTTTGTTACTCATTTGAATTCTTTATCTCTTTTTTTAATCTTAATCATTTTCGTAATCTTACTCGCTTTTTAAAAACATACAAGAGTACGATAAAGAAATTTTCTTTTTATCCTTCTAAACTCAACAAAAACGGTTGCTCTAATGCTGTTGAAACCCAACGAATAAAACGTGCTGCGTCTGCTCCATCAATAATTCTGTGATCGTAAGAAAGTGAAAGTGGTAGCATCATTCTTGGAACAAACTCTCCATCGATATAAACCGGTTCGTATTTTCCACGTGATACTCCAAGTATTGCAACTTCCGGAGCATTTACAATTGGAGTAAAAGCTGTTCCGCCAATTCCACCAAGGTTACTGATTGTAAAACACCCACCTTGCATATCTTCAATTGTTACTTTTTTATTTCTAGCTTTAACAGAAATATCAGTCAGGTCTTTAGAAAGTTCCAAAATATTTTTTTTGTTAACATCTTTTACAACGGGAACAATCAATCCTTTTTCTGTATCAACTGCAATTCCAATATTTAAATAATCTTTATAAATAATTTCCTTTTTTTCCATATCAATACTTGCATTGAACTGTGGAAAAACTTGCATAGCCGATGCAACCACCTTTAAGAGAATAGCAGTAACAGTTAGTTTACCTCCTGCGACTTCTGCTTTCTTTGCAAATTGCTTTCGCATTTTTTCAAGTTCAGTAATATCAGCTTTATCAAATTGAGTTACGTGTGGGATTGTTGACCAAGCATAAGATAAATGCTCCGCTGTTTTTTTGCGAATATTATTCATCGGCTTACGTTCAATATCTCCCCACTTAGAAAAATCGGGAAGTACTTCTCGCTTAATACCAATAGGCATTCCACCGCCACCGCTTCTTATTTTTTCATTTACAGATTTTGCAAATAATTTAATATCAGCTATTGATATTCTTCCACCAGGTCCATTGCCGTTCACTTCATTTATATCAACACCAATTTCTCTTGCAAATCTTCTTGCAGTAGGAGCAGCCGGGGCAATTTTATGTGTAAAATCTTTTTTGGTTGGAGCATCTGCCGAATCAATTATTTTTTTAGTCTCAACAGTTTTTACAATTTCTTTTTCTTGAACCGATTTCTCAGCTTGCTTAACAGTTTTTGTTTCTTGTACAGCAGAAGTTTTACTAACTCCGCTAGACTTAATTGTAAAAACTGTTGCACCAACTTTAATAGTTTCGCCTGCCTTAACTTTTACTTCACCAACAATTCCTGAAACATCAGAAGGAACTTCCACAGTTGCCTTATCTGTTTCTATCTCAAGAACAACTTGGTCGTTTTCAATTTTATCACCTGACTTAACAAGTACATTTACAACTTCTGCTGTTTCAATATTCTCACCAAGTTCAGGAAGTCTAAATTCTGATAGGCTTAACGAAGTACTTTCAGGTACTGCTGCTATTGGAGTTTCTTCAACTTTAGCTTCAGTTTTAACTTCCTTTGGTTCTTCTTTTGGAGTAGCTTCAGCATTGCTTCCACCTTCTTCATAAGTAAAAACTACATCTCCAATCTTTAATGTATCACCATCTTTTGCAGTAACTGCTTTTACTATTCCGGCAAATTCTGATGGAACTTCAACCGTAGCTTTATCAGTTTCTATCTCTAAAAGTATTTGGTCAACTTCAATTTTGTCTCCAACGGAAACCATAACTTTCACAATTTCAGCTTGGTCAATATTTTCGCCTAATTCAGGCAGCTTAAATTCTAATGCCATTTTATATCTCTAATTTTTTATTTAACTAAGATTTTATTGGACTACTCTTACTAAGATTAAGTTTTAATTCCTTAGCTGCTTTCTTAACTACATCTTTTTTAATTTTCTTTTCTTCGGATAAAGCAAATAGCGTTGCATAAACAATATGCTTGGCATCAACTTCAAAAAAGTCCCTTAATGCTTCTCTATTTTCACTTCTACCAAAACCTAATGTGCCAAGAGTTGTAAGTTTGCCTGGCAACCATTTAGAAATTGAATCAGCAAGAATTTGCGAGTAATCAGAAGCAGAAACAAAAACACCTTCTTCACCTTTTGTTATTTCGGAAATGTAAGGTAACTTAAGGGTTTTACCCGGATTCATCAGATTTTGTCTGTCAACATCCAATGCATCATAATGTAAACTTTTATAACTTGTAACACTCCACACATCTGTTGCAACGCCGTAATCTTTCTCAAGAATTTCGGAAGCCTTTAAAGTTTCATTCAATATTGAACCACTTCCAAGAAGATGAGCTTTAGCTTTTGTTCGCTTTTTCTTAGATGCTTTATATTTGTACATACCTTTTAGAATCCCATCCTTGCAACCTTTAGGCATAGGTGGCATTTCATAATTTTCATTCATCACAGTTATGTAATAAGAAATATCTTCTTGCTTTGTGTACATTCTATTAATACCATCTCTAATAATAACAGCAAGCTCATAAGCAAACGCCGGGTCGTAAGACATCATTGTCGGAATGGAATGTGAAAGTACGTGGCTTTGTCCGTCTTGATGTTGAAGACCTTCTCCAGCAAGAGTTGTTCTTCCGGCAGTTCCACCAATTAAGAAACCTTTACATTTCATATCAGCGGCAGCCCAAGCTAGATCGCCAATTCTTTGGAAACCAAACATTGAATAAAATGTGAAGAAAGGTATTGTATTTATTCCGTGAGTAATGTATGCAGTTCCAGCAGCAATATAAGATGACATTGCTCCGGCTTCAGTAATTCCTTCTTCCAAAATTTGACCGTCTTTTGCTTCTTTGTAATATAGCAAACTGTCTCTATCTACTGGTTCGTATAGTTGACCTGTGCTTGAATAGATGCCTACTTGTCTAAACAAAGCTTCCATTCCAAAAGTTCTGGCTTCGTCCGGAACAATAGGAACTATAAGTTTACCAACTTCTTTATCTTTTAAAAGTTTAGTTAAAATTCTAACATAAACCATTGTTGTGGAAACTTCTCTTCCTGGAGTTCCTTCATAAAATTCTTTAAATAATTCTTCAGAAGGAGTTTGAAGTTTTTGATTACGAATAATTCTTTTGGGAACATAACCACCAAGTTTTTTTCTTCTCTTTTTTAGATAAGTAACTTCAGGGCTGTCTTCAGATGGACGGAAAAATGGAGCATTGACAACTTCTTCATCCGAAAGTGGAATTCCAAATCTGCTTCTAAATTCTTTTAACTCTTCTTCATTTAATTTCTTTTGGGAGTGAGTAATGTTTTTCCCTTCTCCGGCTTCACCTAAGCCATAACCTTTAACAGTTTTTGCAAGAACAACTGTTGGACGCCCTTTAGTTTCAACCGCTTGCTTGTATGCCGCAAAAACTTTTTCCGGATCGTGACCACCACGTTTCATCCTTTCTAAATCTTCATCTGTATAATATTCTACTAATTCTTTAAGCTCAGGATACTTTCCGAAAAAGTGTTCTCTTATATAAGATCCACCTTCTACAACATACTTTTGATATTCTCCATCAATAGTTTCAATCATCCTTTTTGTAAGTTTACCAGATTTATCTGCGTCTAATAGTGGATCCCAATCGCCACCCCAAATAACTTTTATAACATTCCATCCGGCACCTTTAAAACTTGCTTCCAACTCTTGAACTATTTTTCCATTTCCTCTAACAGGTCCATCCAAACGCTGAAGGTTACAGTTAATAACAAAAATTAAGTTATCTAATTTTTCTCTTGATGCAAGATTTATTGCACCAAGTGTTTCCGGCTCGTCAGTTTCACCATCACCAAGGAACGCCCACACTTTTGCATCCGAAGGTTTTTTAAGACCTCGGTTAACTAAATATTTATTAAACCTTGCCTGATAGATTGACATTATTGGTCCAAGTCCCATAGAGACAGTTGGGAATTCCCAAAAGTCAGGCATTAGTCTTGGATGCGGATAGGAAGATAAACCTCCGCCTTTTGCAAGTTCACGTCTAAAATTGTGTAGTTGTTTTGCATCAATTCTTCCTTCTAAATAAGCTCGTGCATAAATTCCCGGAGCTGCGTGACCTTGAAAATAAATTTGATCGCCATCAGAATTTTGATCTTTACCTTTGAAAAAATGATTGAAACCAATCTCGTACAAAGTTGCGGCAGAGGCAAAAGTAGAAATATGACCACCAATTCCGGCATCTAATTTATTTGCTCTAACAACCATTGCCATTGCATTCCAACGTACAAGACTTTTTATTCGTCTTTCAATTTCACGACCACCTGGAAATTTAGGTTGCTTATCTTTTGGAATAGTATTTATGTACGGAGTGTTTGCAGTAAAAGGAAGTTCAACTCCAGCTTCGTGTGCGTAAGTATCTAAATCGTGCAAGAGTTGTTTTACTCTTTCTGGTCCACCATTTTGGAGAACAAACTCTAACGATTCAAGCCATTCACGAGTTTCAACTTCTTCAAAATTTTGTTGATTTTCTTTTTTTATATCATTCATTTGTAATTATTTCCCTTTTTTTTAGGTTATCAAAAGGTAACTTATCTTATTCAGAAGCAAGAATATTGCTTAAAATAGGCAAAAAAGTTATTTTCTAAAATTTATATACTTAAGTTAATGTAGTTTTATCTGATGTGCAATAGAAATCGACATAATACGTTGTATATGCAACCTATATGTAATACTCGTAATTTAAAAATAATTAAAGCTTAAAATATTTATACAAAATTGGAACTTTTACTCCTAAAATTTGTATATTAAATTGATAACAAAAACTAAATGAACAATGCGGCTTCTCCCGAAAGCTTTCGGGATATGCCGTGATAAAAAAAGGAGAACAAAATATGGGTTTATTAGATTCAGTACTTGGTGGTGGTAAAGCAGATATGATGTCAACAGTTTTAGGCTTAATTGGCGGACAAAAAGGAGGATTGGGCGGATTAGTAAGTCAATTTGCTTCAAATGGTTTGGGAGACGTTATTGGCTCTTGGGTTGGTTCAGGAGAAAACAAAGGTATTTCAACATCTCAAATAGCAAGTGCTCTTGGTGCAGATAAAATTGGTGAAATTGCTTCTCAACTTGGAACAGATTCTGACTCTGTACTTTCTCAACTTACAGATATTTTACCTAAAGCTATTGATAAACTAACTCCTGATGGTGCAGTTCCTGAAGGTGATATAGGTGACATTTTAAGTAAAGGAAAAGATTTACTAAGCGGTCTTTTTTAGGTAGTAATTGTTGCAATGTTGTCGAGGACTATTCCTCGACAATTAATTTATTGAAAACCACGAACTTGTTTCGTGGTTTTTTTTTGAGCGAAATTATATTCTCATATATTGAATTCTATACTCTTCTAAAAATAACAATAGACAAATCATCGTGTACCTTTGCTTCGCCAATAAACATATTTACGTGAGCAACAAATTTGTTACCCATTTCTTCGGGGGATAATTTACCGTGGAACTTTAGCAACTTTTTAACTATTTCAGTGCCATAAAATTTACCTTCCAAATTTCTTGCTTCAGTTAGTCCATCTGAGAAAGCAATTAGAATATCATTATTCTCTAATTCTAATTTTTCTGTTTTGTAAGTAGAATTATTTGCCAAACCTAATGCTACGTTTCCTTTGGAGAGTTCGGATACTTTTTCACCTTGCAAAAGTAAAGGTGGTAAATGTCCTGCATTAAGTATTTCTATTGAATTTGATTTCTCAGAAATTAAAAAGTAAATCATAGAAGCAAAACTGTTTGGAAGAATATCTTTAAAGAAAGAGTTGTTAATTTTTTCACCAAGCTTTGAGATTGAAAAATAATCCGGAGCAAACGCACGAATTATTGTTTGGAGTTTTGCCATTAATAAAGCTGCTCCAAGTCCTTTCCCAGATACATCAGCAATTGTAATTCCATGCTTGTTATCGTTTAGCTTAATGATATCAACCAAATCGCCGCCAACATCATTTGCGGAATTAGTGTATAACCAAATTTGCCAACCTGGAATAGAGTGGGTTTGTTCTGGCGTAAGTGCCGACTGTACAGATCTTCCAGCAGTAAGTTCATCCTTTGCTAGTATTTTATCTCTCAGCTCAAGCATAAGAATAAACAAAATAATTATTCCACCAAAAATACTTGTGTCCCTTGAGACAATAAAAGAATCGCCACCATTAAATCCAATTGTACCAGTTGATAGCATTAGCAGAATTCCAATTACAAGTAGCATTCGTCTAATAGGAGTTAACCTAAATAATAGTTCTTTTAATCCCCACCAAGACGTGTAGAAAAAACTTTTTACACTTCCCATTCCGGCAAGTTGTTTTTTCCGTTCTTCGGTTATAAAAAACTCTTTAACGTCAGTAAACTCACTACTTAGCGAACTTGTAAAACCACCTTTGCGAATATCATCTCGTAGAGTTTGATATAGCTTTTGTTCTTTATTTGGATTGTTTTGTTTCATATTATTTTTTAGTAAATAATAAATTCATTCAAATATTAAGACGTACTTATTCTGATTTTGTTTTATCTTTAGTCACAATTTAATAATAATTTGTTTCACTTTAACAAGTGAAGTTACGATTAAATCAAACGGTAAATTACAAACAAGAAAAATGAATAAAACAATAATCGTATTAATTATAAATATCCAAAATATCCAAAATAACTTTTATAGTTTCCTCTAAAACTTCTTCTGGTGAACTTGTTGTGTTTTCAGTTTCTAACTTCATTACATCTTTCTTTTGAATAAAATTAATTTTACCAGAATATTTTGCAACTATAAAATCCATAAGTTTTGCAAACTTATTATTATAAAATTCTTCGTTATCTCCCTTTGGTAAAATTAGAACAATCTTTTTCCTAGTTATTACAACTCGTTCAAATTGAGCAAAAGATGCGTGAAACCTAAGTATAGCAGTCTGAATTAAAAGTTCAATAATCTTCGGAAGCTTTCCAAATTTGTCAGTCATTTCATCTTTAATTTCATCAAGCTCTTCAATTTTTATCATAGAAAAAAGTGCTTGGTAAAAACTTAACCTATCCGATTGATCTGACATATAGGTCTTAGGAATTCCAATTTCAAAATATGTGTCAATTGTTGGTTCGGTTCTGTCTATGTGTCTTGGTAAATCGTCAAAAACATTTTGAAATTCATTTCGTTTTAGTTCTTGTACAGCTTCATCCAAAAGCTTTACATACATATCAAATCCAACAGTATCAATGGAACCAGATTGTTCCGTGCCTAGCAAATTTCCGGCTCCCCTAATTTCTAAATCTCGCATTGCAATATTAAAACCACCGCCAAGTTCTGTGTTTTCTTCAATTGCTTGCAATCGTTTAACGGCTTTTGTATTTATAGTGTTTAACGATGGTACAAGAAAATAACTATACGCTTGCCTGTTCGATCTTCCAACTCTTCCACGTAATTGATGTAGCTCCGCTAGCCCAAATCTATCTGCACGATTTATAATTATTGTGTTCACATTTGGAATGTCCAAGCCCGACTCAATAATTTTTGTTGCCAACAATACATCAGCTTCTTTGTTCATAAAATCATATATCACTTTTTCTAAATCAGCAGGCTTCATCTGTCCGTGAGCAATTAATATTTTAACTTCCGGTATGTGCTTCTTTAGGTAAGATGCAATTTTATCAATTGATTGAACTCTATCGTGAACAAAATATACTTGTCCGTTTCGCCCAATTTCTTTCATTATCCATTCTCTAACTTTAATTATATCAAACGTTTCAACCTTGGTGTAAATTGGTTGTCTGTTTGGCGGAGGTGTTGATATTATAGATAAATCTCTTGCTCCAAGTAAACTAAGATTAAGTGTTCTTGGTATTGGAGTTGCCGTTAAAGCTAGAGTATCAACATTTGTTCTTATTGATCTGAGCTTCTCTTTTGCCATTACTCCAAAGCGATGTTCTTCATCAATAATTAGTAACCCAAGATCTTTAAATTTAATGTCTTTGGAAAGCAATCTGTGAGTTCCAATTACAATATCAACCTTACCGTCTTCCATTTCCTTTAGAGTTTCAGTTTGCTTGCTCTTTTTTGCAAACCGAGAAAGAACAGCAACCTTAACCGGAAATTGTGAAAGACGATCTTTAAAAGTATTGTAATGTTGCTCTGCAAGAATTGTTGTGGGAACTAGAAGTCCAACTTGTTTACCATCGGTTACAGCTTTGAATGCTGCTCTAATTGCAATTTCAGTTTTACCAAAACCTACATCGCCACACACAAGCCTATCCATTGGATTTTCCAATTCCATATCGGCTTTAACTTCTTCTGAAACTTTTGCTTGATCGGGAGTTGGCTCATATAAAAAAGAGGCTTCAAGTTCGTGCTGCCAAATAGTATCGGGACTAAACACAAAACCTTTTGCTGATTTTCTTTTGGCGTATAATGTAATTAAGTCACGAGCAGCGTCTTTAATTTTAGATTTTACTTTCTTTTTTGTGTTTCTCCAAACTCCACTACCTAATACTGAAAGTCTTGGTGGAACTTTATCTCCTGAAGAATATTTTTTAATTAAAGAAAGATAGTTTAAGTTTAAATAAACCAATCCACCTTCTGCGTATAAAATTTTGATTGTTTCTTGTTCAACCATTCCAATTTTGATTGTTTCCAATCCCACATATTTTCCAATCCCAAAATTTTCGTGAACAATAAAATCACCAATCTTAAGAGAAGCAAATTCTTTAACTCTTGATCTTTTTACTTTTTGTTTCTTGGATATTTTTGTCCTGTAAGGTTTATTGAAAACTTCATAATCAGTTAGTACTAAAATGTTTTCCGAATTTAGAATGAAGCCTTCTTTTATCGCAAGTACTTCAACTTTAATAATTCCTGAATCTAACAAATCTTTCAGTACATCATTAAACTCATATAGTAATTCATAAATTCTATTGGATTGAATTTCATTCTCAACGGTCAAATATATCTGAAAGCCCTTGACGGCATAGTCTTCAAGAGTTTTGAAAAGTAATTTATAGTTTGAATTTATTGAAGGAGCTGAAGAAATTTTCATTTCGTGTCTATCAATACTACTTTGTATAGGGTCTTCAAAAAGCCAAATTGCTTTTTCGTTTAATAATTGCTCAACAGTAATTGTATTGTCTGTTTCAATTTCTTCTTCAATAGATTGAACATTAGTTTCGTTATCTAATAACTCAGTCTTTAATTCTTCGTCCAAATCTTTTGTTGGTGATGATGTTTGCTCTTGTTTCTCTTTCCTTGCCAGAGCATTATTTAGTTCAACAGTTTGGGATAGAACAAAAGGATTATTTAGATATTCAAAAATTGTTGAAGTAAACGAAACGTTAGTAGTTTCAATGTTTGAAGCAATTGTAACAGAATCAATTCGATTGGAAGAGCGTTGACTTTCTGGATCAAAAAATCGGAGCGACTCAAGAAAATCTCCATCAAATTCAATTCGGCAAGGATGCTCTTCGCTGTAAGACCAAAAATCAATTATAGAACCACGAACAGAGAAGCATCCTTTTTCAATAACAAGTTTTTCATTTTGATAATTTATTGAAGATAGATATTCAATTAAATCATCGTAAGTGAGATCGCTACCTACTTCTAATTTTGTTGTAGATTTTTCAACTTCTTTTTTTGATGGTAATTTTACCTTTAGTAAATCATAAGTTGAAATTATAATTGCAGACTTTGTATTGTTTATACTAGTAAGTTTTTCGTGAATGGTTTCGTAATCAATTTTGTCGATGGAAACTAGAGTATCTCCAAGTCCTAATATTGTAAGCTCAACAGTTAATTCATTTACTAAATGTCTAGTAGGCAAAAGTAAAATTATCTGTTCTTTTTTCGAAGATAAAGAATGAATTAAAAGTGATTTGGATGAACCAGGTAATGGAGAAAAATAAATAACATTATTTTTCTCGTTTAGGTTACCAATCTCTTTTAATAATTTAGAAAAAGTTTCGCTTGTATTTAGTTTATCTAAAAAAATAGATTTCATATTTAAAATAGTGAGCACGCTAAACCATATAACAAATGGTAAAGTGTTAGTTGATGTTTTAATAAGTTGGTTGGTTTTACAAAGCAAACTTAATCGTTATCAAAAGTTTAATTTGTCATTCTGAATGTAGATGCTTTTTATCGAAATTGCTTACCCGGCTACTTTTTGTCGGGGAAAATCCCGTAACTTTTAATGTTCGAGATATTTCTGTCGTTCAAAAAAAAGAATTCGTTCAATATGACATCAATAAGAAAAACGTGTCAAGTATAAATGACAAACTTATAGAACCAAAAAAAACACTTATTAGCTAGGATACATATTAGTAAAACCAAAACTCAAATTTAACACTAATTCAATTAAGGATTTGTTTATATTTTGTTAAGTAGTTTTCTCAATTATAGAATAAGGTTTCAGTATGACATACATTCGTGCAGCAAAGCATCATCCCTTAAAACCTGAGCAGTTAAAACTTGCTTGCGATCCTGATAGTTTTGAGTTTGATTCAACAACATCTATTAGTCCGATTGATGGAATTGTTGGACAAGAAAGAGCAGTAAAAGCACTGAAGGTTGGAATTGATATTGATGGCCCAGGATATAATATTTTTATTACTGGACTTTCCGGAACTGGAAAATTCTCCTCCGTTCAAAAAATACTTACGCAAATGTTACCCGAAAAGACCACTTTGTATGATTACACTTATGTAAATAATTTTAGAGATGAAGATCATCCAACTTTGTTGATTTTCCCAGCAGGCAAAGGTAGAAAATTTAAAATAGATTTTGAAAATGCCGTTAAATTATTCCAAGATAATATCCCAAAAATATTAGATACAGAACCATTTCTAACTAGAAGAAAAAAATTATTAAAAGAGTATGGGGAAGTCCAGAAAAAATTAATGAGCGGTTTTGAGACTAAGTTAAAAAAAGATAGTTTAAGTCTTGGACAATTAAAAGTTGGAGAGGTTATACGTCCTGAACTAGTTGCTATTGTTGACAATCAGCCATATTACGTTCAACAACTAGATGAACTAGTTGCCACAAAAAAACTTACAAAACGTAAAGCTAATACTATTGTAAAAAAATATACTGAGCATCAAGATGAACTTCAGACAGTATTTAAGGAAACATTAAAACAAACACAAAAATTTCATAAGATGCTTGGTGATTTGGAAACACAAGCTGTAACTGACTTGGTAACTGTAACTTTTAGTGGACTAAAGAAGAAATACAATCAGAAAAAAGTTAAAAAGTATTTAGAGAAAGCAGAAAAAAATATTTTTCAAAATTTAGATAGTTTTAAGCAGAAAGCTCAACCTAATCAAAATCCAATGGAAAGTGTTCCACAAAATATTTTGTATGATTATCAAGTGAATCTACTATTAGATAACTCTCGTACAAAATCAACTCCAGTTATAGTAGAAACTTCTCCATCATTTACAAATTTGTTCGGTTTAATTGAAAAGTACAATACCGGTAATGGAGTTTGGTTTACAGATTACACAAAAATAAAATCCGGTTCGCTATTAAAAGCAAATGGTGGCTTCTTAATTATAAAAGCTGAAGATGCAATTTCAGAACCTGGAGTTTGGCAAACTCTTAAGCGAGTACTGCTTTACGGCAAACTAGAAATTCAAGATACAGCAAGTATATTTCAGCTAACTCCTAGTATTATTAAGCCAGAACCGATTGAAATAAATTGCAAAGTTATTTTAATTGGAAACAATTATTCATATTCGTTGCTATCGCACCACGAAGATGACTTTAATAAAATGTTCAAAATTAAAGCTGAGTTTGATTATGAAATGGATAGAAATGAAAATACACTTCATGAATATGCTAGGGTTGTTAAAAAGTTAGTAAGTAAGGAAAAATTATTAGAATTTGATAAAACCGCAATTGCAAAAATTGTAGAATATGGAGCTAGGTTTGCAGGCGAAAAAGAAAAACTTACAACTCGATTTTCCTATATAACTGATCTTGCAAGAGAATCAAATTTTTGGGCAAAAGACGTTGGTGACCCTATTGTCAATAGGGTTCACGTGCGTAAAGCGTTTTACTCGGCAATTGAAAGACACAGCTTGCACGAAAGTAAATTGAAAAGTATGATAAAAGAAGAAACCATTTTAATTGAAACTGATGGAGTGAAAGTTGGACAAATAAACGGACTTGCAGTTTATGGGGGAAGTTATTATTCATTTGGTAAGCCATCAAAAATTACTGCCTCGGTTGCGTTGGGCAATGGTAGTATTATTAATGTTGAACGTGAAGCCGGATTGAGCGGAAGCTCGCACAATAAAGGAATGCTAATAATTACAGGTTACTTTAGAGAAAAATTTGGCAAACGTGTTCCACTTTCATTTACAGCCAATATAGTTTTTGAACAAAGTTATGGAAAGATTGATGGCGATAGTGCTTCTGTTACTGAGGTTTGTGCATTGCTCTCAAGTATTTCTGAAATTCCTATTAAACAATCTTTTGCTATTACGGGTTCAATAAATCAAAAAGGTGAGATACAACCAATTGGCGGAGTGAATGAAAAGGTAGAGGGATTTTTTGATGTATGTAAAGACAAAGGACTTACAGGCAAGCAAGGTGTAATCATTCCAATTCAAAATATAAAAGATTTAATGCTTAAAGATGAAGTAATTGATGCAGTAAAAAATGGAGAGTTTTCAATTCACTCAATTAGTAGTGTGGATGAAGCTATTGAATTACTTACAGGAGTAAGGGCTGGTAAACGAATTAAAAATGGAAGGTATCAAGCAAATACAGTTTATGGAATTGTTGAAAAAACTTTACGAGAAATGAGACAAAGGTTGAAGCCTAAGCCCGCACCTCCAATGGATAAGACGACTAAAAAGAAAACTACTTCAAGCAAAAGGAAAAAGAAAAAATGAGTATAAGAAATGTAAAAACAAAAATACTTGCTACTATTGGTCCAGCCACAGATAGTGAAAAACAATTAACTAAGTTAATTAATGCAGGAGTAAGTGCCTTTAGATTAAACTTTTCTCATGGAGATGAAAAGTATTTTGATGAACTCTTTGATAGAATTCATAATGTTTGTAAAAAATTAAAGAAGCCTATTCCAATACTTCAAGATTTACAAGGTCCTAAAATTAGAATTGGAAAACTTGCTGAACCTGAGTTTCAAATTAAATCTGGAAATACAATTGAAATTTCTGTAAAAGAGGTTCTTGGTACTGAGGAAAAAGTTTCGTGTTCATATCCAAAACTTGTTGAAGATGCTTCAATAGGCAATACAATTTTGATAGATGATGGTTTGTTAAGATTAGAAGTTATAGAAAAAAAGGAAGAGTCGTTAGTTTGTAAAATTATTGAGGGAGGAACATTAAAGCCTAAGAAGGGAATGAACCTACCAGGAATGAAATTAAGTACTCCTTCGCTAACAGAAAAAGATTTGAAGAATCTTAAATTTGCTCTTAAATATAGAGTGGATTATGTGGCTCTGTCTTTTGTTCGTTATGCTGAAGATGTATCTGATTTAAGAAATATAATGAAAGAACTTGGTCACGTAAAACCAATAATTGCAAAAATTGAAAAACCGGAAGCAGTAGAACATTTTGAAGCAATACTTAAGGAAGCTGATGGTATTATGGTTGCAAGGGGAGACCTTGGTGTAGAACTTGCTCCACAATTAGTTCCTATCATTCAGAAAAATATTATACGTAGATGTAATTCAGTTGGTAAGTTAGTTATAACAGCAACTCAAATGTTGGAGTCAATGATTGTAAATCCAATCCCAACAAGAGCTGAAGCTTCCGATGTTGCCAATGCAGTTTTAGATGGAACTGATGTTGTAATGCTAAGTGGTGAAACTGCAGCTGGTAAATACCCAATTGATACAATAAAAATTATGAGAGATATTCTACTTTCAACAGAGCCGCAAAGTCAATTCCAAACAAAAGTAAGTTACGATATTCCGATTACGAGAGATGAAAATATTTTTGATGCAACTGGACTTGGATTTTGTGAAATTTCTAATCAAATTAACGCTGCTGCGATTGTTGTGTTTACGCATCAAGGTAGAAAAGCAAAAATGCTTGCAAAGTTTAAACCGAGAGCACCAATATTTGCTTTCTCTAATTCTTTTGAAACTCTAAATGTTCTGAATTTATATAAAGGAATTTGTCCTTTCTTTTTAGAAGATATTGATAGTGAAGAAAAAAGTATTGAGTTAGCAAAGAAAATCCTTTTGAAAAATGATCTATGTAACAAAGGAGATTTGCTTTTATTTACTGCTGGAGCTCCAATTACAGACAAGACTCGTAAAAGTTGGATTCATTTTAATTTTGCGTAGAAAAATTTCTTTGTCTTCAGTTTATAATTAGGCCACGAATAAAACAAATTATTCATTCGTGGCTTTTTTATATTTCTTATTGAATAATCACTTCTAGAATATTAAGTTAGAGAACTTAATCTAAACCTACTTTATTAGTTCCCAAAATAGATATATTATAAGTCAAAAATATTAACACATAGAAACTTCTGAAAAATTTTTATCTAAGATACTTTTGTCATACTGAGCGGAGTCGAAGTGTGAAAGTGGATCAATTTACTGGCTCGACTCCGCTCACCATGACTGTACTTCTAATTTGTCAGAAGTTTCACATACTTAATATAAATATTCAAATAAATTAGTATATTGTTAAATATTTTCAATTCAAACTATTTATTAATAATGAAGGAGAACAAAAATGGATAATTATTTAGCACAAATTCAGGGTTATATGACTGAATACGGAATGAAGTTTGTTGGAGCAATTCTGATACTTGTTATTGGTTTGTGGGTAGCCAAAATGCTAACTAAACTTGTAAATAAATTATTAGTAAGAAGAAATGTTGATCCAACATTGGTCAAATTTCTTACATCCATAGTTAGTGTTGCACTAATGGCGTTTGTTGTAATTGCGGCAATAAGTAAAGTTGGAATTGAAACTACTTCGTTTGTTGCACTAATTGGTGCTGCTGGTTTAGCTATTGGTTTTGCACTTCAAGGGTCACTTGCAAATTTAGCTTCTGGAGTAATGTTAATCATCTTCCGTCCTGTTAAAGTAGGAGACTATATTGAAGGTGGAGGTTTGGAAGGAGTTGTTGAAGAAATTGGGATATTTATTACAACACTTATTACTCTTGATAATAAGCAAGTTTTTATTCCAAATGCTAAAATGACCTCTGATAATATTGTTAATTATTCAGGAAAAGAAAATAGACGTGTGGACTTAGTTTTTGGTGTTGGATATAATGAAGATATTGATAAAGTGAGATCTGCAATTAGTGATGCACTAAGAAGTAACCCAAAGGTTTTGCAAGATCCCGCACCAGACATCTTAGTTAGCGAACTTGCTGATAGCAGTGTTAATTTTGAAGTTAGACCTTGGTGTAAATCTGATGATTATTGGGATGTATATTATAGTGTAATAGAAGATATTAAAAAGAAATTTGTGGAACAAAATGTGGAAATCCCTTTCCCGCAAAGAGTTATTTACAATCATCAAAATTAAAAATATTTATTCAAGGATGTCATCAATTTGTAGATGACATCCTTGTTTTTAATTGTTAAATACTTGCTTTCAACATCCAAATTGCTTTTTCAAGCCAAGCTATATTTTCATCTGCAAGAGCTTGAGTGGTTGAATCATTTTGCCCTTCGGAAATTTTTGAAGTTTTCTTAAATTCTTTTAACAGATAATTAAAATCTTTTGTAACTGATTTAATTACAATTGAAGCAGAAAAACTATTTTTATTTTCCTCTTTTATTTTAGAAATTCCTAAATAACTTTTCATTGTAGTTAATGGTTTCCCGCCTAATTGTAGAATCCTCTCTGCTATATCATCATATTGTTTTGCAAAGTAATCGTAATAACCTTCAGTTAAATTATGAATTCCAAAAAAGTGTGATCCTTTAACGTTCCAATGATAATTATGTAGTTTTACATAAAGCACTTGTACATCTGCAAGATTTTGATTCAACTGTTCTATCATTTTTTGTTCTTTCATCCTATATCTCCTCGATATTTATTGTTAAGTGATAATTATTATTCTAGATAGTTAAAAAAATAACCGTATTCTAAATTGGAATACGGTTAAAATCTAATGCTATTATTTTAATTCTTTTTTGCTAAAATACCAATCAGTATATTCGTAGCCTTTGTCTTTTCTTTTCTCTGCATCTTCTTGAGTTGCTGGTGGAGGAACAATTACTTTTTCACCAGGTTTCCAATTCTCAGGTGTAGCAACGCCATATTTAATACTTGTTTGAAGTGCTTCAACAATTCTTAATATTTCGTCAATACTTCTACCGTTTGTTAAAGGATAATAAACCATAGCTCTTAAAATTCCCATATCATCTATTACAAATACTGCACGAACTGCAGAAGTATCAGCTGCTTCCGGATGAACCATACCATATAGTTTTGCAACATTCATATCCAAATCTGCAATTACGGGAAAAGGTATTTTAACATCAAAGTTTTCTTCAATATTTCTAACCCAAGCTAAGTGTGAATAGACACTATCAATACTTAGTCCAATTATCTTTGTATTTAGTTTTTTGAAGTCATCATTTTTTTTTGCAAACGCCATAAACTCAGTTGTACAAACTGGAGTAAAATCGGCAGGGTGAGAAAAAAGTACAACCCATTTGCCTTTATAGTCAGATAAAGTTAAATCACCGTGAGTTGTTTTTGCAGTAAAGTCTGGTGCTAAAGCATTTAGTCTAGGTAAACTCAATACTGTTTGAGTTTGTTCTTCCATAAATTGTTTCCTTATACTTGTTAAATTATTATATATATATTATGAATTATTATAGCTAAACAAGCAAAATCTAGTTTCTACATTCAGTACAAATAACGTTAAACTGAATATTAAAATCAACAAAAGTATTACCAATTTTAACTTTTTTTGGAACTCGAAGTTTATCAAGTTCATCATCCATTAAATCAACCACTTTTTTACATCTAACACAAACTATATGATGATGGTTTTTCATCTCAGCATCGTAGCGAACAGTTTCGTGCAATGGAGTAACAACTGAGATTATATTATGCTTCTCAAATGTTTCCAATGTTTTGTAAACAGTAGCAAGTGATATGGTTGGGAAATCTGGTTTTATACTATTATACACAGTTTCCGGATTTGGATGAGTCTTATCTTTAATCAGAATTTTATAAATTGCCAACCTTTGAGGTGTAACACTTAATGCATTTGTCTTACACTTTTTAATAAAATTTTCTATTTGGTCTTTAGATTTTATCATTTTTAATTAAGAATAACTTTTAATTGATAATTATTATTAGGTAATATAATAGGTAAATTGGGAATTGTCAAGTCTAAAATTATAAGTTAATTGCTAAAGCGAATCTAGTTGATATAAATAACTTATTTTATTGTATAATTTGATTATATTATTTCACCAATAAAAATAATTTTTATCTAATTAAAATTTTATTTTAGCAGATTCTTCTTTCCTCATATATCGTACAGTAATTTTTCTATCTGCGTTTAATGTGTTCTTAAAACTAATAAGTTATGGACAAACTAAACTGCATTTTAATTGACGACAAGTTAGAAGCATTAGAAAGACTTGAAACTCTTCTTGCCAACTTTGATTTTATAAATATTCTTTCAAAAATTAATTGTGCGGAAGAAGCTATTAATATAGTAGTTAACCTAAAACCTTCCTTAGTTTTTATAAATGTAGAAATGCCAAAAAAAACCGGATTTGATATTATCAAAGAAGTCCGTGAACAAAATGTAAATCCTAAATTTATAATTGTTACTAAATATTCTCAATATGCAATTAAGGCAATACGTGTTGCTGCATTTGACTTTCTTGTTAAACCAGTTGATATTAGTGAATTAAGAGATGCTTTAAATAGATTCTACAAAAATCATATTGGAAAAGAAGGCAATTCTATGCCCAAATCTTTTATTGAAAAATATAACTTTAGTGAAAGAGAAGTAGAAATAATAGACTTTCTTATTGTTGGTAAAAGTAGCCAACAAATTGCGGATGAATTATCTATTAGTAAATATACTGTTGATTCCCATCGCAAGCACATACTCGGGAAAACAAAATTTCATTCAACTGCTGAGTTGGTGGGGTTTGTTTCATCTAAGCTCAATTAACAATTCTATTAAATGGAGATGGTTAATTCTCTTATAATTTTTAAGTGTGAAGTCATCTAACTAAACAACTATTGTTGTGTTAACTGATGTGCCTAATAAAAAAAGACTAACTTCCTTAAATTCGCAGTTCCGATAATAAATAAATCGGGACTGTGGTACGTATAGTTGTCCACGAAAGCTTTAGGGACTGCTAAGTAAAAGAAATAATTTAACATAATAATACTTCCCTTAGATATGTTAGAGCAAAGCACATTTGTTCCATTCACTAAAAAGCACTATATTTGATGAAACAATTCACAAATAATAATGGTAATTGATTATGATTAATAGAAAATTAACTAAATCCATTAAAAAAGATTTTTTCAAAAATAAAGCAATAATTATTTATGGTGCAAGGCAAGTTGGCAAAACAACTCTCCTAAAACAAATGGCAGAAACAATTACTGACGAAATTCTATGGTTGAACGGAGATGAGGCAGATATTCGCAATCTATTTGAAGATGCCACCTCATCAAAATTAAAACAGATTATAGGAAAACATAAATTTATTTTTATTGATGAAGCTCAAAGAATAGAAAATATTGGCTTAACAATAAAATTGATGGTTGATAATATTTCCAATATTCAAATTATTGCTACCGGGTCATCTGCTTTTGAACTATCAGATAAAATTAAAGAACCGCTAACCGGACGTAAATTTGAATTTACACTCTATTCAATTTCTTACGAAGAATTAGTTGAACATTGGGGAGTAATTGAAGCACGAAGATTGCTAGAATTTACTTTGCAATATGGTTCTTATCCGGAAGTAGTAAATAATTTTTCGGAAGCTCGCAGAACTTTACATCTTATTACCGATAGTTATCTTTATAAAGACCTTTTTACTTATGAAGGATTGAAGCGACCTAATTTGCTGCTTAAAATTTCCCAAGCACTTGCATTACAAGTGGGCAACGAAGTTTCGTATAATGAAATTGCCCAATTAGTAAATGCCGATAAAAATACAGTTGATAAATATATTCATTTACTTGAACACGCCTTTATTATTTTTCGTCTTCCTGCTTTGAGCAGAAATAAAAGGAATGAAATTAAACGAGGTAAGAAAATTTATTTTTGGGATGTGGGAATTAGGAATGCTTTAATTTCAAACTTTTCTGGAATGAAACTTAGAACAGATGTTGGAGCAATTTGGGAAAATTATTTTATAAGCGAAAGATTAAAATTTATAGATTATAATAATATCTATTCTCAAACATATTTTTGGCGTAATAAAAACCAAAGTGAAGTTGATTATATTGAAGAACGCAAAAATAAGTTTTATGCTTATGAGTTAAAATGGAATCCAAAAGCAAAGGCAAAAATACCCCGTTCTTTTTTAGATAGTTACACTAACAACCGGACTTACATTGTAAATAATAAAAATTTTGAGGAACATTTGATAACTTGAAAAAGAGAGTATTTATAATTCAAAAAATATTATTAAAATTATAATACTTACCATAACTATATTCTTAAAAATAAAATTTCACTCAACTGCAGAGTTGGTTGGATTTGTTTCATCTAAACTTAATTAACAATTCTAAAAAAAAACCATAAGTAGTTAAACTTGTCCCGTATTCTTAAGAGGGATACATGAAGAAAAATATTAATGTAATTTTTTACCTTAATATATTAAATCCAAAGTGGTTCTTAGAAAATGGAAAACTAAAATTTGTCATCCCGGTTTTCATCGTTTTTTTTTTTTTTTTTTTTTTGATGGAATACCAGAATCTCACACATAAAAGAGATACTGGTAATGTAAAAAGCGTAAATCAGTATGACAATAATATTCCGAAAACCAGACTTGTCCCGCTGTTTTTGCGGGAATCGTGTTTAGTATAAAGACCTTTTAAGTAGATAATTTTTCCAACCACTCTCAGCTTTTAAAAGTCTTCTTTTTGTTCCATTAACAAATATGCCAATACCTTACTGCTTTGCTTAATAGTCAAGACTAAAATCCAAAGTGATTGATAATAGTCGAACAATATTGCAATAGTAGTTAATTTCCTCTATCACTATTTAGTTGTCAACTTACAAATCTGTAATTCAATTCTAACTTTTTATAATTTACTATACCTATTAATAGGTATGCAGTTTACCTATTAATGGGTATTTACAATATGAGTATTACATCTTATTTTTGTTTTCTAATAAGATGATGAAATATTGTTATTGAATACAAATAAACTTCGAGAGAGAAAATGAAACAATTAATAAGTTTCTTTTTTTTAATCTTAACTACAGTTGTTTTTGCCCAATACAAATTTGTCGATAGACAGGACTTTACATTTTCTGGATATTATAATCCGACTGATGTTGAGATTGATAGAAAAACTCAGGAATGGATGATTGTTGGAAACCCAGAGGCAGGCAAGAGAGGCGAAATAGTGTTTCTAAAACGCAATGGTTCGAGTTGGTCTAAAAATCAAAGAGTTTGGGGAGACGACATTTTTAAAAAAGTAAATTGGAAATATGAAAATAATTATAAATTCGGAAAATTCGTTTCTATTTATGGAAATCATGTATTAATCGCATGCCAATTTGGAGTTGTTGTATACGAATTAATCAATGGTGTTTGGATATTTGAGAAGGATTTTGAACTCAATTATGCAATCGCAGATATAGATATGGGGGAAAATTTTTTTGTAATTGGACATGGCATCGCAAATAATTATGAAGGTGTAAAGGTTTACCACAGAGGTATTACTGGGAACTGGACATTGGATCAAACACTTAAATCTGCCAATAATAATGCTTACAATTACAGTATGGGGAAAGCTGTAGCTATTGACGGTAAAAGAATAGTTGTAACGGAACCAAATTATCTTACTGAAGATTTCAGCTATGTATATGTATATGAAAAAGATTTAATTGGATATTGGAGGTTAAAGGCTACAGAAAACTATGGAGTGTTAGATTATGGTTATTCAATTGATCTAGATGGGGACTTAATTAGTGTATCTTCTGAAAGTGGAAATCGTTTTGATATTCTTGAATATGATGGAAGTAGTTCAGTAAAATTAGTACGGAGAAATAATGCGGGAAACAAAGCTAGTGTTTCCATCTGTTCAGGAATAGTTGCTGTTGGAATTCCAGACCAGTTTGAGTCAGGAACAGTTAAAATGTATTCAGAAGAAGGAAATTGGGGTAATATGATGCAAATGATACTACCAAATAATAATGATCCTACAAATGATTTTGGAAAGGTTGTATCTCTGAGTTCAAATTATTTGGCAGTAATCGAAACAATTGAAAATAAATTATTCGTTTATAGAAAGAAAACTCAATCCCGCCCAAATAAGCCAACACTTATTGCACCATACCCGAGTGGTTCTACTATAAATGAATCATCAATAAAACTTGAATGGACTTCTACAGATCCGGATAACGATGAATTAACTTATGATGTATATTTTGGTAAAGAGGGAAATGTGATTCAGATTGCAAAAGATCGTCCTTATGAATTTTACCAATATAATAACCTGGAATCGGGGGAAAAATATTATTGGTATGTTATTGCTTCAGATGGGGTAGAAAAATCCAAGTATGATACTTGGATCTTTTTTACTTCCCAGCTGCCATCAAAACCAATATCCCCAATTCCTTACAAGGAAGCACCAAATCAATCTGTAAATATTGAACTGGGCTGGAGAAATGGTGGAGGAGCAACAAGTTATATAGTATATTTTGGAATCAATGCTACACCTGATATAGGAGAATATAAACAAGCTACAAACTATAGGAGCTATAGTCCAGGTCCTTTACAGTATAATACAAAATACTTTTGGCGGATAGATGCAGTAAATACAAGCGGAACAACAACTGGTGATATATGGAATTTTACAACAGAATCCAATTCGATTTCAGCTCCTACAAATGTTAAAGCAAGTGATGGTACTTATACTGACAAAATAAAAATTACTTGGAATTCTGTAAGTGATGCAGATTCTTATAATTTGTTTAGAAATACAATAAATAATAGTTCTACTTCAAACCAAATAGCTGGTGGTATTTTAAATGGTAGTTCAACAAGAACTTATAATGATGATGACAATGAATTAATCCCCAGTAAAAGATATTATTATTGGGTAAAGTCTAAAAAAATAGATGGTACTTTAAGTGAATTTAGTAATTCAGATGAGGGACGGTTAAAGGTTGCAATCATTCGACCCTTTTCAGTGGTTGTTCCAGATAATGAAACTGTATGGACAGTAGGTGAACAAAATGTCCCAATATCTTGGAATACTGGAAATCTGGGCGGGGAAGTAACGATTCGATTATTAGTAGGAATAGCAAATATCCATTCCTCGCCTTTGATTCCTAATGATGGTAGTTATAATTCCTTTGATATCCCATTAAATCTTGTTCCAGGTAATAATTATCGCATCTGGATATACAAAGATGAGGTAAATAATGTCTTTAGTGATTATTTTACAATATCCTCTGGTTCAAATACACCACCTTCAAAAGCAACAGCTGTTTACCCTTTAGATAATAGTGCTATAAAACATACAACATCAGTAACTCTACAATGGAATGCATCAGATGATGATGGAGATCGTTTATTTTATGATGTCTATTTCGGGATAAATGGTTCCGCACAAAAAGTTTCCGAAGATCAGGAAAATAATTTTTATATTAAAAGTGATTTGAGTCCTGGTATAAATTATTCATGGGGTGTTTCTGTTTCAGATGGAAAAGTATCAACGCCTGGCACAGTGTGGGATTTTACCATTAGCGAACAGTCAATTAAGGAATCAGATTTATCACCATCAAATTATTTATTTTACCCAAATATTATTAATGCTGGTTCTCACCCTATTTCCGTATCATTCAAATTAACCAACAATGGACCGTTAAGTTTAGGTTCTACAAATAGCAGTATAAATGCTATTTACTATATTTCAAAAAATTCAACTTTTGGAGACTCAGATGATATAAAAATTGGGAATAAAATTTATAATATCAAATTAGCTTCTGGTACTCAAATATTATTACCTTTTTATAAAGATGATTTACCTAAAGTTACTATTCCAAATGATGCTTCGGGAAGTTATTTTATGTTCGTGAATGTTGAACATGTTTCCCCTTCAACCTTAGTTGATCCAAATAAAAACAATAACCATACTGTACGTTCGGGTACAATACTTGTTAAAGGTCCAGACCTCACAATTTCATCGGGTCAACTGACTTATGATTTTGGCAATACTAAAGTTGGCAATAATCCCACTCCCAATAATTATACTTTTACAATTAAAAATACTGGAGGTGGAACATTAACTTGTAAAGTTATTGAAAATGCAAATTGGATGGGAGCAACTCCTCATGCATTTACTTTATCAGCGAATAGTAGTCAATCAGTTAAAGTTACTGCAACCACAACAAATTTATCTTTAGGTAGTTATTCAGAAACAGTTTCAGTAACATCAAATGGTGGTAACAAGTCTGGTACAGTATCAGTTAAAATAATTGAAAGTTCGCAAACACCAATAATTACCAAACAACCAATTAATAAGTCAGTAAACATAGGGAAATCAGCAACTTTCGTGGTTACGGCAACTTGTACAAATCCCATTGGTTATCAATGGTGGCGTGTTCCATTTGTAAGCGTTGCACAAAGTAAGATAACAAATATCTCTGGAAAAATTGAGGGAGCTAATACATCTCAACTAAAAATAATTAACTCAAGAGAAAGTGATAACAATACACAATACCTTTGTGAAGTATGGAATATTTTAGATCATGAAAACCTTTGGGTTAATTCTAACTCAGCGACTTTAACTATTGTTCAATTACCAAAGCTTGCTATTAGTTCGGGTAATATTGCTCATAACTTTGGAAGTGTTGAAGAAGGTAATAATCCATCAAAGAGAAGCTATACTTTTACAATTAAAAATACTGGAGGAGGAACATTAACTGGAAAGGTAAACAATAGTTCAAATTGGTTATCAAAAAGTGCTTCTACTTTTTCTATTACTCAAAATAAAACTAAGACTATTACAATTACTGCAACAACCACAAGTTTAACTTCGGGAAGTTATTCAGAAACAGTTTCAGTTACATCAAATGGTGGTAACAAGTCTGAGACAGTTTTAGTTAAGATAGTTAAAAATTCAGAAACACCAATAATTACTCAACAACCAAATAACATGTCAGTAACCAAAGGAGAATCAGCTATATTTAGTGTAAATGCAAGTTGTACAAATCCAATTGGTTATCAATGGTGGCGTTCTCCATTTGTAAGCGCAGCACAAAGTAAGATAACAAATATCTCTGGAAAGATTGAGGGAGCTAATACATCCCAGCTTAAAATATTAAACACCACAGAAAGTGATAACAATACAAATTACGTATGTGAAGTATGGAATACTTTGGATCATGAAAACCTTTGGGTTAATTCTAACGCAGCGACTCTCTCTATTGTTCAATTGCCAAAACTTGAAATTAGTTCTGGTAATATTGCTCATAACTTTGGAAGTGTAGAAGAAGGTAAAAATCCAGCAAACAGAACTTACACTTTTACAATTAAAAATAGTGGTGGCGGAACATTAACTGGTAACGTAAGTGAAAATGCAAGTTGGTTATCAAGAAGTACTTCTTCTTTTTCTCTTGGCACAAATCAAATTAAAACTATTACCATTACTGCAACTACCTCAAGTTTAACTTCAGGAAGTTACTCAGAAACTATTTCTGTTACATCAAATGATGTTAACAAATCCGGTACAGCTTCTGTTAACATCGCTAAACTTCCAAAGCTTGAAATTAGTTTGGGAAGTTTAACTCACAGCTTTGGAAGTGTAGAAGAAGGTAATAATCTATCAAACAGAACTTACACATTTACAATTAAAAATAGTGGTGGTGGCACATTAACTGGTAGCGTAAATGAAAATGCAAGTTGGTTATCAAGAAGTACTTCTTCTTTTTCTCTAATAGCAAATAAAATCAAGACAATTACTATTACTGCAACTACCACAAGTTTAAATTCGGGAAGTTATTCAGAAACTATTTCTGTTACATCTAATGGTGGTAATAAGTCGGGTACTGCTTCTGTTGAAATTATAGAAGACCCAAAGCTTGATATAAGTGTTGGTAGTTTAACATTCAACTTTGGAAGAATTGAAAATGGGACTAACCCAAATCCTAATAAATTTAGTTTTGAAATTAAAAATACCGGTAGTGGGTCTCTTGATGGTAATTTAAGTGTAACAGGCAATTGGTTACAATTAAGTTCAAATACATTCTCAATTTTAAGTGATCGATCTGAGTCGTTTTCTGTTTCAGCAACTATATCAAATTTATCATCTGGGAATTATTTAGAAACTATTACTATTAGCTCTAACGGTGGTACGGAGCAAGGGACGATATCATGTGATGTTGTAACTGGTATAGAAGATTTATTCAGTGAAACTGGAATACCAGATGAATATTATTTGTCAAATAATTTCCCAAATCCGTTTAATCCATCAACAAAAATTAGTTTTGGTTTGCCGGAGCAAGCAGCAGTAAGTCTTATGGTTTATGACATTACCGGAAAAGTAGTAGAAGAATTTTTAAGAAATGAACAACTACCAGCCGGATCTTACAGTTATTACTTTGAAGCAAAAAATCTTTCAAGTGGAATTTATATCTATAAACTACAAGCTGGAGAATTTATTGAAACAAAAAAACTCATTTTGATGAAGTAATCTGTCTTCATTCAAAATACGAACTTCCGGCTACGCTAAAAGACAGCTATGCCGAGATAAAACGCCGAGATAAAAAATACGGAAAACTAGAGACGGGAAAACAGAAACAACTTTCCAATTCCGCAGACAAGAATGTCCATGATACGAATACGTACCACAGTCCACGAAGGTTTTCGGGACTGTGTAAAAATATACTTGCTGTAAAATTGAAAATAATAACTTTGTATAAATCTATTTTAGATGCGAAAACAGATACTTATTTAGAATAATAATTTTAATAGAAAAAAGTATAGGTTCTTGATACCCCATCAATTGTCACAATCTTTTAATATTCATCACTTAGTATTGAATAAATTTTAATATCTGCAAACTCTTCATTCATTAAAATTTCTTTTCTCAAAATACCTGCAAATGACATTCCAAGCTTTTCAAGTACTCTTGCAGAACCTTTATTATCAATATGACAGCGAGCTTCAATTCTATTCAGTTGCATTTGTTCAAAACCAAATTTTAAAATGGCGTTTCCTGCTTCAGTGGCATATCCTTTATCCCAAAAATCTTTCGAAATAACATATCCTATTTCTCCAGAAAAATTTTCTTTATCAAGAGTTGCAAATCCAGCAGTCCCAATTATTTTCCTACTACTTTTAAGTTCAATTCCCCACGAGGCTGCTTTATCATTGTTGTATCTATCGTAAGTAATGTTTAGAAAGTCCAAAGTATCCATTTCAGATTCGTGTACATCCCAAGGTAAATACTTTGAACTTTCTGGAATATTTGCATATTCAAAAATATCTCTTTTGTCTGCGTATTCTAGTTTTCTTAAAAACAACCTTTCTGTTTCTAATTTTGGCAGACTGATAAATAAACCATCTAACATAATAACCTATTGATTAAATTGGGTTGTAAATTACTAATATTTTATATTATATAAGTTCCGAATTCAAAAAACTTTTATTGTTACAGGAGTTACTTATGCTGAGCAAAGACTTACTAGATATTTTATGTTGTCCCGCAACAAAAGCTGATCTTATATTAGATGGAAATTCTTTAGTCTCAACGGATAAGAATACAAGATATAGTTATAAAATTGAAGACGATATTCCCATTATGCTAATTGATGAAGCAGAACAATTAGATATTGAAACTTGGAGTTCAGTCATGAAAAAATATGGAAAAGAAGTTTAATTAAATATACTATAAACCATTTAAGTAATACCAAAAAATGTCATTCTGAATGAAGTGTTTTGTGCTGAAAGAAGAATCTCAATCTATTTAATTCTCGAGATATTTCAGTCGTTCAAACAACTAACTTCTTCAATATGACAACCAAGAACATAACAGAACTATTTTCACTCATTATAAATTTATTATGATAAAAAAAATATCAAAATCTGAAATTGAAAATTACTTAACTGACGAAGCAAACTATAAAGGCAATTGTGAAGAAGTTTACTTCCCGGAAACTGAAGAAGAAGTTAGAAGTATTTTTAAAACTGCAAACCAAAACAAAACAAGTATTACTATTTCAGGAGCAAGAACAGGACTTACCGGAGGATGCGTTCCGCAAAAAGGAATTGTTCTTTCCACAGAGAAGTTGAATAAGATAATTGAAATAAATTCCGAAGAAAAATATGCTATCGTAGAGTCGGGAGTTTTTCTTTCTGATTTGCAAAGTGAATTGAAAAATAGCAATTTATTTTACGCTCCAAACCCTACTGAAACTAATTGTGCAATTGGTGGAACAGTAACAACAAATGCTTCTGGAGGAAGAACATTTAAATACGGAGCAACTAGAAGCTTTGTTGAATCCATAGATGTAGTTTTACCTTCTGGTGAATGCACAACAATAAATAGGGGAGAACAATTTCTAAAAGAATATAGTGGGCAGATAAACTTAACTTCGGATAAAACTATTCAAATTGAAATTCCACAATATAAAATGCCAAACACTAAACACGCTGCCGCCTACTTCTGTAAGGCTGATATGGACTTAATAGATTTATTTATCGGAGCAGAAGGAACACTTGGATTTATTACAAGGGTTAAACTTAAATTAAATTCTGTTCCTAATAATATTTTATCAATGTTAATTTATTTTGATAATGAAAATGATTCCTTTTCTTTTGTTGATGAAACTAGGAGTAAATCTAAAAATAAAAATAGTATAATTGATTTTAGAGAATTAGAATTTATAGATAATAATTCATTGAATTTAATTAGAGAAGAGTTTTCCAGTATTCCAACAAATACGAAAGCTGCAATTTATATTGAACAAGAATATTCAGATGAAATTGAAGATGATTTATTAGGAGAAGTTTTAGAATCAATTGAAAACAATAATGGAGATTCTGAAAATATTTGGTTTGCACAAAGCGAAAAAGAAACGGAGAATATAAAAGCATTTCGTCATGCAATTCCCACTAAGATAAATGAAATTATTGCAAGAAATAATGTAACAAAAGTTGGAACTGATACTGCTGTTCCGGACTCTAAGTTTAGTGAGTTTTATTTTTACACAAAAGAATTAATTACTAATTCAAATATTGAATATGCAGTTTTTGGTCATATTGGAGATTCGCATGTTCATTTTAATATGTTGCCAAAGAATGAAGTTGAACTGAAAACTTGTAAAGATATTTATAGAAAAATTTGTAAAAAATCTGTAGAGCTTGGCGGAACAATTTCTGCGGAACATGGAATTGGTAAATTAAAAACTCAATACTTAACAGAAATGTTTAGCGAAGAAGAAATTTTACAAATGGCAAAACTTAAAAAAACTTTTGACCCAAATTTAATTTTAAATATTGGCAATATAATTGAAGAGAAATATTTGGAGTTACTTAAATAAGTAATGTCTAGGAAAGAGAATAAAGAATGATTGGAAATAGAATAAAAGGTTTAGGTGAAGTTGTTCTAAGAGTTACCGATTTAGAGTTGATGAAAAATTTTTATCAGAACATAATTGGTTTGGAATTAATGAGAGAAGCTAACGACTTTGTGTTCTTTAAAATTGCTGATGGTTATAAGGGTCATACTCAAGTACTAGCTTTATTTGATACAAGCAACCTTACTGCTTTTGGCAAGAAACTTAATAGTATAGAAGTAAATCATACAAACTTGTATCATATTGCATTGGAGATTGATAAATCCGACTACGAAGAAGTGCTAACCTATTTTGAGAATGAAAATGTTGAGATAGTAACTAACGTTTTTGAGTGGGTAAAGTGGAAATCTATTTTTATAAAAGATCCGGAATCAAACATCATAGAATTTGTTTGTTATGATTCTGAAGTTGTGAAATAATGAAACTTAAAAAAGCTAATATTTCTGACTCTGAAGAATTAACTGACTTAACAAAAAAGTCAAAAGCATTTTGGGGATATACTGCTGAACAAATTGAAGAATGGAGTGAGGAGTTAACAATAACTAAAAGTTTTATTGAAGAAAACCAAGTAGTAAAACTAATTGTTGAGCAGAAAATTGTTGGTTTCTATTCTTACTATAATATTGATGATGACAAAATAAAATTAGAGCATTTATTTATTCATCCCAAAAATATTGGCGAAGGATATGGACGATATTTAATGAATGACTTTTTAAAAAAGGTGGAAGATATAAAAGCTAAAAAAGTTACTTTAGATGCTGACCCAAATGCAGAAGACTTTTATAAAAAATTTAATTTTAAGGTTGTTGGTAAATTAAAATCTACAATTAAGAATAGATTTTTACCAATTATGGAAAAAGAATTATAATAATGTATTAACTTTAATAAATGATTCAAATTTTTTCTGGACAATTATTTATAGATGACAATCAAAAATAAAATATTACTAATTACTATTCTCTCAATAATATTTGGAAGTTACGCCCAAATATTATCACAAATAAAGTCAGCAATTCCTAAAGTAAATAATAATAAAATACGACTTGCTAAAAATTATGAGCAGAGTGGAAAATTAGACAAAGCAAAAAATATTTATTCTGAATTACTGCAACAGGAACCAACCAATCTTCAATACTATAAAGGGCTAAACCAAATTCTATTAAAGCTAAAGGATTATACTTCATCAATCAATTTGATAAATAATAGAATAGATACTACACCTAATAATATCAGTCTCTATGGAGATTTAGGTTCAACTTATTTTCTTAAAGGTGAACAAAACAAAGCTTTTGAAATTTGGAATAAAGGTTTAACCTTCGAGCCAGAAAATGCTTATGCATATAGATTAATTGCAAATTATATGATTGAAAATAGAGCAATTGAAAATGCAATTGAAATTTTGAATAAAGGGAATGAGGTTTCAGAAAACCACACTCAATTTTCTTACGATGTTGCAAATCTTTATTCTATGACAATGAAGTATGAGCAAGCTACAAATGAATATTGCAAAATTCTTGATATTAAACCGAAACAACTTAATATTATTCGACAACGAATTTTGCAATATATTCATGCAACAAGTGCTAAAAAGCCGATATTAAAAATTGTTAAAAATTATTATAATGATTCTGACAAAAATGAATTTCTTGAACTTCTTGCAAATCTATATTTGAAGACAAATAATATAGAGAAAGCTTTTGAAAGTTTTGTAACCTTAGAAGAAGAGACAACAAAAAACGGATCAAAACTTTTTAACTTTGCTAGACAAGCAGTGAGAATGAAGAAAAATGAAATTGCTTCAAAAGCTTATAACAAAATAATTAACGAATATCCAAATTCGTCCTTAATACCAAATGCAAAAATTGGTTACGCAAAAACATTAGAAGCAAGTATTGAAAACAGCAATAGTCTTTCTAATCAAAATGGATGGAAGCCTTTGCAAATAAAGGCTAAGGAAGATTTTCTCACTTATGAAAAAATTATTATTGCATATAGAGATTTAGCAAAAACTTATCCTAATAATAAAGTTGGAGCGGAAGCTGAGTTTAGAGTTGGGAAAATTTATTTGGATAAATTATTAGATTATAAGAAATCAGAAAGTATTTTTACTAAAATTAGAACTACTACAAATATTATTGAGTTTGCAAATAAAGCAATTTATGAACTCAGTAAAATAGAAATTGTAAAAAACAATCTAAGTATTGCAGATAACTATTTAGAAAAGTTATATACTAATAAGCGTACAGAACCAAAATTAAAAAGTGATGCTAAATTTTTATCAGCGAAAATTAAAATGTGGAATAATGAAATTGAAAGTTCAATAAAATTGCTTAATGAAGTGAAAGATAATTACAAAGATGAAAACTCAAACGATGCTTTAGAATTCTTATTATTATTAAATACATTTAAAAATGATTCAACCAATTTAAATTTGTTTTTAATTGCCGATAATTTAGTAATGCAAAATAATTTTAATTTGGCTGCAGAAAAGTTTAAATTATTATCAGAAAATGAAAACTTATTTATTCTTAAAGATATTGCTGCGTTAAACTATGCTAAAATACTAATTGCCTTAAATGAATACACAAATGCCAATATTTTCTTGGAAAAGATTGCAAATTGTGATGTAGCTAACATTTATGCAGATAAGTTCTTATTTCTATGGGGTATCAATTATAATTTTGGTTTGCAACAGCAAGATAAAGCAGTTGCAACACTAACTTTATTACTTGACAAATACCCAAACTCAATTTATTTTGAGAAGGCAAGAAAAATTATTTCTGAAATTAAAACTAATGGAAACTCTTAAGTATGAATGATATAAATGATAACAAAACTGTAAAGTGTTCCTTCTGCGGACGTGACGGGAACGAAGTTGCAAGTATGGTTGCTGGACCGGATGTTTATATTTGTGATATATGTGTAAAAACAAGTGTCGATATTCTGAAGAATAATCTTGCTGCCTATAATAATAAAGAGCTTAGTTCTGCTGGTTCACTTACTCCAGATATGATTAAAGGAAAATTGGACGAATATGTTATCGGTCAAGATATGGCTAAGAAGGTAATAGCTGTTGCTGTTTACAACCATTATAAAAGAATTAACTCTGCATCTTCTATGTTCGATTTAGACGATGTTGAAATTGACAAAAGTAATATTTTATTAATTGGTTCAACCGGAGTTGGTAAAACTTTAATAGGAAAAACTCTTGCTGGAATTCTTGATGTGCCTTTCGCTATTGCCGATGCAACTACTTTAACAGAAGCCGGCTACGTTGGCGATGATGTTGAATCAATTCTTGTTCGCTTACTTCAAGCAGCAGATTATAATTTAGAGAAAGCTCAAAAAGGAATTATTTACATTGATGAAATAGATAAAATTTCAAGAAAAAGTGAAAGCTCATCAATCACTCGTGATGTTTCTGGTGAAGGTGTTCAGCAAGCTCTGCTTAAAATATTAGAAGGTACAATAACAGGCGTGCCACCAAGAGGTGGAAGAAAACATCCCGAGCAAAGTTTAATAAACGTAAATACAAAAAACATATTGTTCATAGTGGGCGGGGCTTTTGATGGTATTGAGCAAATTGTTTCTTCAAGGTTAAATAAAAATTCAATGGGATTTTCTACAGCTGAAGAAGAGAATAAAGAAATTGTTAAAGATGAATTGTATGATAAAGTTCAGCCAGAAGATTTATTAAAGTTTGGACTAATTCCAGAATTGATTGGTAGAATTCCAGTTATTGCTCCAATGCATTCTTTAGATGAAAAAGCATTGACAAATATTTTAACTGAACCTAAAAATGCAATTGTTAAACAATTCAAAAAACTTTTCTTAATGGAAGGTGTTGAATTGGAATTTGATAAGCTTGCAATTGATGCAATTGTTAAACAAGCCATAGAAAGAAAAACCGGAGCAAGAGCTTTGCGTTCAATTGTTGAATCAAGTCTTTTAGATATTATGTATGAACTTCCCGATTTAGAAAATGTTGATAGATGTCTAATTACAAAAGATACAATTGAAAACGGTGAAAGACCAATTACGTACGAAGCTGATAGAAAGTCTGCTTAAAAATATTAAAGCCCAACTTTATTAGAGTTGGGCTTTTTTTGTCCAAAAAAAATGAGTCTATTTAAGTGAACTTAAATAGTTGTAATGTTTTTAACTATTTCAAAAGTATAAGTTTTTTAGTTGCTGAATAACTTTCAGTTTGAATAGTATAAAAATATAGACCTGCAGCTAAGTTAGTAGCATTAAACTTGAATGAGTAAGTTCCAGCATCTTTTATCTCATTAACCAATCTAGTAATCTCTTCTCCAAAAACATTGTAAACTATTACATCAACTTGGGTTTGCTCTGGAATTGTATAACTAATTGTAGTTGATGGATTAAATGGGTTAGGATAATTCTGACTAAGTTCATACTTCATATCTTGAACTATTAAATTAATGTTAATGGTTTTGGAATATTCTGAAGTTCCATCAATATCTATTTGTTTTAATCTGAAAGAATAGCTTCCACTTTCTGTAATACTATTATCTAGAAATGTATAAAATTTTGGTGAATTACTATTTCCATGGCCATTTACAAATCCAACTTTAGTCCATTTCTCAATTTCGGTAGTACGTTGAATTTCGAAACCGAAATTGTTTACCTCTATTGCTGTTTCCCAATTTAGCTTAGGAATATTTTTAGAAATAATTATAGAAAAAGAAGTTAGTTCAACTGGAAGAACTGAACAATCTGCATTCAGTGGTATTTCAAAACTACTTGTTCCGGAAGTTTGAGTACCAGCTACATTAACATTTGCATGAGCAGTTATATCAGTTGGTTGTGCAATTCCATTAAGTGAAAATTTAGCCTCGAAACCACGAGCGTGATTTGAATTCATACCGTAACCAACATCAACAAATGCAAAGTTAGGAAGACCATTGCTTTCATCAACAACTTTACTATTTTTGCCATCAATAGCAATCCAATGATCACCATCTACTTCTAATGGAACTGAACCATCTACTTGATAAACTAATGCATACATAATCTCATTTTCACAATCATATCTTAAAAAAAGATGAGACAGAATTGGTTTATTAGACCCATTGTTCCAAGCTTGATACATATTTGCAAAAAAATCTGGACCGGAAACAGATAGATCCCATTCTGAAATATTTCCATCAACTATTGCAGTACCAGGTTCTGGAAGTGGTGGTAAATATGGTTGTGCTTTTACTGTTGCAAAAAATGTTACTAAAAGTATTGGTATGAGCAAAATCTTAAAAATCATATTTTGTTTCTTCATAGAAAGCCTCGGTTTACGTTTGTAAAATATAGATTTGTAACATACTTATAACGCAAATGAAAAGTTGTGATATAAATCACAACTCATTATTACTTAACAAATTAACTAGTTTCAAAATTTACAAGAACAAAAATGTTTCTATATTGCTATATGTATATAAGATAAGTATAAACTAAGAAATATAAAGCAAGTAGTCAATAATTAAATGAAAGTTTGGAAAACCTTAGAAGGAATATTATTCATTTTTGTTTCTTCTTAAAAACTATTTACCCAATAAAATTGCACCAAAAATGATGTTTAATATTTGTATTTTAAATGCTAGCAATTATCATCAATATTGGCTTATAATACTAATTCTGGTAAAATTCTTTTAAGCCTAAATATTTATGGAGTTTAAAAGTGTGGGTCGGTGTAAAAAATAAAATCCTAATCTTACTATTTCTTTTTGTGAATTTAGCTTATGGACAGAATCTAAATATTTCAGGTTTTGTTACTGATGCAATAACTGGTGAAAACCTCATTGGCACAAATATTCTTGTTTATGAAGATACCTCAAAAATTAACAAATCTTCTCAAAGAGGAACTGCAACAAATGAGTTTGGGTTCTATTCTTTTTCAAATCTTAAGTATCAAAAATTTTATTTAATATTCAGAAATATTGGTTATAAAACTATAACTAAAGAAGTGAATTTTAAGAACCTATCAAAATCTTTACGACTCAGCATACGAATGCAACAAGCTGATATTGAGCTTAAAGAAGTTATAATAAAAGGTAAGCTATATGATGAAGTTAATATTAGTACAATAAATATTTCTCCCAAATTGCTTTCTCATTTGCCGTCACTAAGTGGAGAAATTTCTATTTTCAAATCTTTACAATTATTGCCTGGCGTTCAAGTTGCCTCAGAAATTTCTAGCGGTTTGTATATTAGAGGCGGCTCGCCCGACCAAACACTAACCTTACTTGATGGTATGCCTCTTTACAACCCATCACATCTCGGAAATTTCACAAGTACTTTTAACTCAAATGCAATTCAGAATATAAAAATGATTAAGGGGAATTTCCCTGCTGAGTATGGTGGAAGGCAGGGAAGTGTTTTGGATATAAAATTGCGTTCAGGAAAAAAAAGTAAGGATCAAGGTTCATTCAGTTTAGGTGCAATTAACTCAAATTTATCTCTCGAAGGACCTCTTACCGACAATGCTTCGTATCTAATTTCTGGTAGATGGATGTATTTTGATATTCTACAAAATGCATTATTATCAAATGCTTCCAGCCCTAATTATAATTATAAAGATATGAACATAAAATTGACATATCCAATTGCTAAAGATAATATCATTTCTTTGAGTGCTATATTTAGCAAGGATCATCTTTATAGTTCTAAAAACCAACCGGATTTATTTTATGACATTGGATGGCAAAATCTTGCGATTAATTTGAACTGGTTGAGTATAGGTTCTAATTCATTATTTTCTAACACAACTGTAAGCTATGTAAATTACACATTTGAAAGTTCTCTTAATACTGGAACCTCAGACATAACTTCTTCCGACTATTATGCCTCATCAAGACTAAATGATTTTATCCTTAAAAAAGATTTTTTGTTTGATGTCTTTCAAGATAATAAACTTAAATCGGGGATAGAATTTGTAATGCATAGTTATAATATTCTGGCAAGTAATATTTATAATTCTTTTTTTGAAGTTGATTCTGAATTAAGGAATTCAATTTTGGCAATTGAAACATCAGCGTTTGTTCAACTTGAATCTCAAATAGGTGCAAGATTACATACTAATGTTGGCGGACGAATTACTTATTTAGGAAAGAGCAAATATGTCGCCCTCGAACCAAGAATATCTTTTTCATATTCGGTAACAGATGACTTTTCGTTTAAAGGCGCATTTTCAAAAGCTCATCAATTTTTGCATCTTATTATTAGAAACGATATTTCATTACCAACAGATCTTTGGTATCCTTCAACTGAAAATATAAAGCCTGGTCTCTCAACTCAGTTTGCTTTTGGATTAGAAAATTTCTTTCATAATCGTACTTATCAAATTTCTTTAGAAGGTTATTACCGAGATATGAAAAACTTATATGAGTTTAAAGAAAATGCTAATTTTAGTCCTTACGAGCCAATAGAAAATTTATTTACACGAGGTGATGGCGAAGCTTATGGAATAGAATTTTTTGTAAGTAAAAGAACTGGAGATTTAACTGGTTGGGTAGGATACACTCTCGCTTGGACAAAACGTTTGTTTGAAGAGCTAAACCATGGCAAAGTATTTTTTCCTAAATATGATAGGAGACATGATTTGTCAATTGTAGTAAGTTATGAAATTTCAAATTCTTTCTCCGGTGGTTTAACATGGACTTATGCTTCCGGGCAGGGGATAACATTACCTCCTGGTCAATACTTGTTTAATAATATTGCTTTAAATTCTGGATCATCAGTACATTTAGATTTTAAAGAAAGAAATAATTACAGACTTCCGTCTTATCATAAATTGGATATTAACTTAAAATATAATTTTCTTTGGAATGATAAGAAGATGGAAATTTATTTGAGTTTGTTTAATGTGTACAATAGACAAAATCCATTTGCTCATTATATATCAAGAGATGAATCGAAGACAAACGATGAAAAAAAACAAAAATTGCAAATGAAGAGAATAACACTCTTTCCATTTATTCCAACAATTGGAATAAAATTTAATTTATAGATTATGAAAAAACTACAAATAATTTTCATATTGTTATTTAGTTTAGCTGCTTGCGAACAAGTGGATATTGTTGAGATAGATCAAGAACATTTCTCCTCTATAGTTATTAAGGCTAAACTAATAAGTGAACAAATATTTGATGGAGTTTCAATTACAAGAACTCAACCACTTAGCCAACCTTATGAAATAAAAAGTGCTGAGATTATTAACGCAACCGTTTATATAAAAATAAATGAAGCTCAAGTAATACCGTTGTATTACAAAGCTGATGGGAAATATTTACCTAAACACGAACTAACAATTAAAGCAAATAATATCTACGAACTTTTTGCAAAGATTGATGGGAATATATATTACAGTATAACGAATATTCCAAGAGCTCCGCAAATAGGAAAGATTACTTTGGTTGATAAAAAATATATGAACATTGAAATTAATATTTTGCCCAACACAGCTTATGGAGCAATATGGCAAATAAATTCAAATTCAGCAATAACTAATTCTGATGATTTTTATTCAATCACATCATCTGAAAAAGAAAAAAGAAATACTATAACAATTAGAACACAAGATATTCCTACCGAATTTTTTGACAATAATTTGGGAGATCAAATTTACGGTAAAGTTTTTTCTTTTGATCAAGCCTTTCATAAGTATTTTCTGACAAAAGGGAAGAATAAACTTATTGGAAATACCTTTGTTCAAAGTGGTGGAAATGTAGAATGGAATGTTCAAGGAGAAAATGTTATTGGGCTTTTTATAGGAATGGCTGAAAGCAAATTCATTAGATTTAACTAAAACTATTTAATATTAAATAATGAAAACTTTAATTTATTTTAACATACTTTTTTTAACTGCAATACTTTTTGTCAGTTGTTTAGAAGAATCAAATTCTCTTTTGTCAGAATTTGGTTATGAAAATGCTGCCGAACTTCTTGTTTATTTAGAAGGGAATAATGATTATATAAATTCAAATAGCTTCCCCTCAATTATTTCAGCAGAAGAAGTTAATGATAATCTAAGTAACTGTTTAGTAATTGATATTAGGTCTCAAGAAGAATTTATAAAAGGACATATTAGTACAGCTATAAATATTCAAAATTCAAATTTATTTGAATTCCTTAGAGCTAAACAAAATTTGAATTTAGCAATAGTACTTGTTAGTTCTTCCGGACAAACAGCTTCTTATTATACAGGCCTTCTAAGAATTTATGGATATAACAATGTCTTTGCATTAAGATACGGAATGGCAGCTTGGCATTCCGACTTTGCAGATATTTGGACAAACCTAATCCCGACTGGAAGACCTGATGAAGAGCCTTTAGATTATTTGGATAATAAATTTTATAGTTTACCTAACTATTCAAATTTACCAAACATTTCTTATGAAAATAAATCGTTAAATATTAAGCAGAAGCTGGAAGGAAGAATAGCCCAACTTTTACAAGTTGAATTTTTAACTGATTCAATCTTAAATTCAGATGGTTTGGTTTTGGATGATACAAGACCTTCCGTTTTAAATGTTGAGGTAATTTCACAATTAGATTCTGCTCATACTTCTTTTGAAAATATGTTTGTGATTTGTTACGGAAGCATAGACCTTTACCTTTTCCCAGGATCAATAGGAGGAGATGAAGATGGACATTTAGTAAGTGCAGTTTTTTATGATAAGAATAAAAATACTTTTAGCAGTTCAACTAATTTGCAAAAAATACCACTTGGTAAAACAATAGTTGTGTACAGTAATTCAGGTCATTCAAGTGCCTTTGTTGTTGCCTATCTAAGAGTTTTAGGTTACGATGCAAAGTCACTACTCTTTGGAGGGAACAGTCTTTCCTACCGTAGAATGAAAAGTTCGCAAGTTCTTTCAGAGTTTACTTTTAAAGAAGCAGATATAATGAATTATCCTTATGAAGGTGGCTAGTAAGTTTGGTTTGTGATTAAACTAGGTATGACTTGATAGTAAAAATAAAATACTTGTCTTACTCACGAATCAATCTTTCTTGTAATAATTTTTGCATATCTCTTCTGCCATCCAGCACACAATGAACAAAAATTACTTTCTCAATTATTTGATATATAATTCTAAATGGTTTGTAATTGATTTCTAAAAAATCTTCAACACCTAATAATTTTAATTCTGGCAAGATACGTCCACGTTTGGGAAATTCTTGGAGAGATGATATTTTCTGAATCAGTTTTGCATAAATCTTATCGGCATTTTCTTCGCAATCGTTAAAGTAGATATATTTATAAATTTCTACCAGATCATCTTCTGCTGATTTTACAATATTAACTTTGCACTTCACTTTGCTCTCGCTTGAACTTATTAATTTTTTGCTGAACATTTTTAAGTGATGTCTGAAGTGGTTTATATTTCCCTAATTTTATTTCCTTTCCACTCAACGCAAGCATTTTCAAAAGAGCAATACTCTCTTGAGTTTTTTCATAAACCTTTACATCTTGAAGTACAACTTTGGCTTCTCCGTTATGAGTAATTATTAAAGTTTTTTGATTGTTGGAAACATCTCTTATAACTTCCGAAGCGTGAGCTTTTAAATAACTTATTGGTTTTATTGATTCACTATATTTCATTTTGCCTCCAGAAATGATTGACTATAATATAGTCTTTATTATAGTCCAATGCAAATCAAGTGTTTTCCTTCATCCATCTTTCAACAACTTCTCTTAACTCATAAGAAACATCTTTATTTCTTGTAGCCAAGAATGACCCAACTTTAATTTTACCTTTGTTTAATACAAGCTGTAATGATGCTTCTTCATTGCCCAAGATGACTTTGTAAAAATAATTCTTATTGGTTTTTATCGACTTTGCGTAATCGTGAATACAATTTATTTGTCTCTTTGACCAATAGTTAAGTTCTCTTTTTGTTTTAATTGGAATAATATTTTTAGTCCCCAGAATTGGCGGAGCTGGAAATTTATCTTCCTTTTCTCTTCTCTCAAGTTCTGCTTTCTTTACTGTAATTAAAACTGAATCAATAGTTTTTATGGTTTTGACTAATGGCAATTGCGGCTTAGTATATTTTGAATAACGTTTAATTGAGTTTAAAACTTTTATTTTGTCTTTGTATTCATTAAAGTTTACAATTTCGTTGATTGCCTTAAATGATAATAGATTCAGTAATTTGTAATTCTTAAATATCAAGTCAAAATGTTTTGCGTTAATTGTTTTTTGATGAGAAAGAAGTTTTAGAATTCGTTTTTTTTCTGTTATTTCAGATCTCAAAAAGTTTCTTACTAACTCAAGGTTTTTAATACTTATAAGTGGAAGTTCAAGTTTTGAAATTATTCGTACATTTTGTTCGGTTGATGTAAACAATGCAAACTCTAAAATTTTCTTTTGTTTTTTTAATAGAATTTTTTCAATATAAAAAATACTGTCGTTATAAATTGAATATGATGGATTAAATTTTTCGAGGCTAACTGTTAAGTAAGCTAATGCTGGATTGATTTTAATAAGCGTTATAAATTTTTCATCTAAATGAATAATTGCTTTAACAATTTCCCAATGTGAATCTGAGAAGTTTATTACTAAATCAATTATCTCTTGGGGAACAAGTTTAAAGAATAATACTAATTGTTCTAATTCAGATTTACTAAAATAGGTTATCTTTTTAGAAGGCTTATCGGATTTAGTTTTCTTCTCATGTTTTATTTCCCGTTCGGGTATGGTAATAATTTGTTTCTTGAAATCTATTTTGGGAGTTACTTCTAACGATAAATTAATCTCTGAAGAAACTATAAAAGCTTTCCAAACCGGATAACCAATTAGGATAAAAAGAAAATCTGAACCCTTAAAACTAAAAACTTTTTCTTTGCCAAATTGATTTTGATATTTATTGAAATGATTAGTTTTTTTCATTTAGAATATGTTGAATATGTTTTAGAGAGAACAAAACCAATAACTAAATAATTCATTCAAGGTTTTCATTCAAACATTATAAGTACGAATTCACTTACTAGCTAATATTTTAGTATTACTTATCAATGCATCCTTAATTTTTTCAAATCCAGTTTACGATGTTGATATATTTTTGAAGAAGTAGATGGTACAATCGGATCATATCTTACTGCATTTTCTCTATCATTTGCTATTTCCCATTTTACAATCGCAACCCAATCACAATCATCTAAGTTTGATGTTGAATCATATTTGCCCTTGAGATTTAAATCTAAAAGCTTCTTGTCGTCCAACAATATGACATCTGATATAGGGACTGCTTTCTTTACAACTTCACCGATACCGACGTAACCAAATTTTGAAAGATAAGTGTAGATTTTGTCTCCAATTTCAAATTTTTCCATTATGGTTCTGTACCTTTTCCCTCCACCCGCACAAATAAAAGAATGAATTCTACAATCATCCCAACTATATGATTCATTTCTTTTTTCACCAATATTTAGAAACCAACTTTTCCCATCCCAAATTCTATCAATACCTGTTGACTCAGGTTTGTCAGTATTTTCGTAGATAAAATTAATTACGTCTTGATATTTATCATTAATTGATTTGGCTAAATCTATTGTTTTTTTATCCATCGCAATTTTTCCTCTTAAATTTTCACGAAATTGATTTAATAAGAACTTCTCTGTATTAGTGCAATTATGTTGGGATTCTAAGTCAAAGATCGATTTAATTACTAAATCATACGTAATATTTATAAAATTATCATTTTGGGCAAGTTCACCTAACGGTGATAGAAAAACATAAAGTCTTTTTTTATATTTCTCTATTGAGAATTCATCAAAACTATTTTTATAATAATCATTAGTTTGATTTTTTGATTCTTTCGCATCAATTTTATTTTCAATAATACACATAAAACTACTTTCTTCACATTTTATTATAATATCATATCTTCTGTCCTTTATTGTATGTTCGGAAATAACCTTTGCTCTAGATAAATCTAAGATATCTATTTCTATTGGTGAAAAATTACATTGGTTATCATTGGCTTCCCTGATAGCTTCAATTAGAAAAAATTTTAAGAAAACGGTTCTAAATGTATGGTTTGCCAAAGGATTTAGTAACCAAGTTAGAAATTTTGTTAATAGTCTTTCTTTTCTTGTAATGCCAAGAATCTGCCAAATGTTAGATTCTTTAAATGTCAATTTTTTATGAAGTAACTTAAACTCTGAAGAAAGTATTAATTCCTCACTTTTTTTTATAAAAATATTGTGTTGCATTTTCGTCCTTTTAGTATTTAGTCTTGATGTCACAAACAAAAATTCATTTTAGCTGTTTAATACATTCTTATATTAATTAAATTCTTATTAAAATAACAAAAAATATTTTTCTTAAAAACTTATCTATCAATAATCTTAACCAAACTTCTTCACAATCTTTAAAAAAGAAGGGAACAAATAAATAATAGCTCCAATTCTACCAACAATAAAAGCGGTCATAGCAGCAATTGCTCCTATAAAAAAGTACTCATTTATAAGTAAGAATAAAACAGAAATTATTCCAACAACTTCAATAATTGTTGCTATTGTTATTGGACTTGTATTTTTAGTTGCAATCAACATTGACCTTTGGAACGATAAAAGAACAGCCAAGCCTGGCATTAAAGAAATAATTATTAGCGGTATTTTTGTAAACTCAGTAAGCTCCAAACTTAAGCCGGAAATATTATGAAACCATATTGTAGATAGTGGAGTAAGTGAAATGATAATGAGTATTGCTAAAACTGTTAAGCCCAATTTTGTTGCAAAATTTCTTAACGGAATATATCCTTCACCTTTTTCTCCAATTAAAGTTATACCAACTTCTTGAAATGATAAGCCCGCACTTCTAAAAATAAAAACTAGAGAATTTATTACCGGCAATACTGCAAGTGATTCCAAGGGCATTTTACTTTGTCCAATAAAAAAAGTAACCATTGGGTGAACGCCTAAGCCTATCAACGACATTAGGGCTAACGGATAATAAAACACAATAATTTCTTTATAACTTAAAATGGCTGTGCTAACTTTTTGTTTAACTAATTTTACAACATTAACGCTCATCAACTTGCTGGCAATTGCTTCGGTTGTTACTCCAACTGTTAGGGCAGAAGCTCCAACAATTACACCATCAAAATTATAGTATAGATAAAGTACCAAGGCAGTTAGTGTCATCATCACAAGTCTAATTATTGTTCCGTAAGCTACTCGTCTTGTTTGGTTATGTCTTATTAATATTCCCTGGTAAAATCTTCTGTAACCAATTGTGCCAGGCCAAGGCAAAAGAATTATAGTAGCAATGTAAGTTAAGTCGGCAACTTTTTTGGGTAGGGACATTAAGTCAGTTGTAACAAAATCAAATATTGATGGGATTAGAAATACTAGCATTAGCAATGTTATAATTGCATTAATAATATATGTGAAATTTCTTAATCTATTGAAAGATGATTTGTCTTTAACCAAAGCTGTGGAAGCACTCATCATCATTATTACTGGAGCTTCAATAATAAGTGCAAAAGAGAATGCAACTCCAAAAGCTGCAAGATTATATTTTGGTTCAGGTAAGCGAGCAATTATGGCTGCAATAAATGGACCTTCCATTGCCATCATAAGCCAAGTTGCAGCAAGTGGAAGCCAGAATTTGAATATTTTTTTTGTGGTTAGTTTACTATCAGATTTGGAAGATTCCATAATGCCTTAATTTGTAAAAACAAAAATACACATTATGGAACTTGTAAATTTAGTGGATGTGTTAAACTGGTAATTATATATTATTCAAGTGTTTATTGTATTGAGCCTTCTTGTCATTTCCGAATGTTCCCCGATAAATACATTCGAGGGCAGGTTTAATCGGAAATCCATTTGTTTATTGCTTCTGGATTCCCAGTCAAGCTGAGAATGACAAGCCATTCATAAAATATTGAAACTTTATTCCAAAATTAGCACTAATATTAATGCTTATGAAAATACAACCCAACAAATGTATTTACAGATTCGCTTAATTTTTTAGTGTTCGACAAATCAGTAGTTTGTTTAGACTTCATTGAGTAAACTAAAATTTCGTGCAAGCTTGCAAGTTGGCTTAAGTACTTTGCATATTTTACTTTATCATTTGTATCAGTTAATTTAATCCTTTGATGTAAAAAATACTGACTTACAATCTCTTGAATTTTCTTTGCGTGTTCTTCTTTGTTAACAACCCATCTAACAATTTGATTATAATTTTTATCACCTTCAGTAGAAAGCTTGTTTATCATATTCATAGATTTTTCAATAGTTGTGACGTGTTCTTTTATCATTTCTATTCTTAAAGAATCTGCATAAATTCCACAAGGTATTTCGCAATGTGCATAAATTGTTGTTGAAATTGCAAAACTGTAAATAATAACTGCAATCATTAAAGTTAATTTTAGATTTTTCATTTTGTTTAGTCCTTTTTTGTTATTTAATTGTTTTATAAAAATACGAATTGTCTATTAAAGATTTGTAATTATTTAATCAAAACATTAGCAAATATTTTAGAAATTGGTAAAAGAATAAATTGATACCAACATATAAATTTGGCAGATAATTAGACATTCCCTATCTTTAGAATAAATAATTTTAAAATGAGTAGAAAATGAAAAATAAAATTAGAGTAATAATTGCTAAATCGGGATTAGACGGACACGACAGAGGAGCTAAGGTAATTGCTGCAGCTTTAAGAGATGCTGGAATGGAAGTAATTTATATGGGAATTAGACAAACACCTGAAACAATTGTAAGTGCTGCCATTCAAGAAGATGTTCACGCAATTGGAATTAGCATTCTATCTGGAGCTCACATGACAGTCTTTCCTCAAATTTTAGAAAAGATGAAAGAAAAAGAAGTCGATGATATTTTACTCTTTGGCGGCGGAGTAATTCCAGATGATGATTTAGCAAAACTAAAAGAAATGGGTGTTGGCGAATTGTTTACCCCTGGAGCTGTAACAACCGATGCGGTAAAATATTTAGAAAGATGGGTTGAAGAACATCCACGTGTTATAAATTAAATTTTAAATTACTTGTAGTTAACTGAGCTAAATTAAAATATGAACAGTTTAGAAATTATTCAAAAAATTCTTAAAAGGAATTACTATAAATGAAATTACAAAATAAAAATCCCGCATTGATTTTAATTGATATGCAAACGGCTTTTGATGATGAAGAATATTGGGGCGGAAACAGAAATAATAAAGATGCAGAAAAAAAATCTCAGCAAATTTTATTTAAGTGGAGAGAATTAAAACTTCCTATCTTTCACATAAAACATAGCTCTCAAAATCCAAACTCTAAACTGCATAAATCTAATATTGGTTTTGAAATAAAAGATGAAGTAAAACCAATTCATGGAGAAACTGTAATAACCAAAAAAGTAAATAGTGCTTTTATTGGAACAGACCTGGAAGCAAGGCTTAATAAACTAGGAATTACTACTTTGGTAATTATTGGATTTATTACTAATCATTGTGTTTCTACCACTGCAAGAATGGCAGGCAATTTTGGATATGAAACAATTGTTATATCTGATGCAACTGCAACGTTTGATCGAATTGGAATAAATGGAGAAAAATATAGTTCTGAAATTATTCACTTAACATCACTTGCTAATCTTAAAGAAGAGTTTGCTGAAATTATTGATACTGAACAATTGATTAACTTATTATAATACTTCTCCACTAAACCCAAATAATTTTCCATTTTTTAAATTTTAACTCCATAATTTATTTCCATACCAAAATAGATTTACTTTCAATAAAAGTAATCATTTCAAAAAAAAACATTTCTGCTATAAACTTTTCAAAAAAAAATTAGATTGTATTAAAATAAATCTCACTTTAGAGATTTGTATGTCCTACATCACAATTTCTAAAATACTTTCCACTTTATTGGTAGCACAATCAAAAAGAACATTGTTGAAAAGACTACTGGAGATATTGTGAAACAAAATAAACAGCTAATAACATTTGTACTATCTATACTTGCAACTATAGCTTTAATATATTTTAGCTATGGGGCTGGATATAAAAACTCACAAAAAGATCTTGGGGCTTTAACTATGATGATGAATATCGATAGTAATGTGGTAACTACAGGAATATATGAATCTTTGCCAAATAATGTTAAGCGAACAATGCAATTTTCTGTTGAAGGTTCACCTACAATTGTGAGTGATGTTAAGTTGTTTGCAGAGATTAAATACATAACTGTTGGTGGAGAAGCAATAAATGTAAGCAATGGTAATATTTGGAAATACATAAAAAGGGAAGCAGTTTTTCAGAGACAGCTTAAATTAAATGATGATGGAAATACTGATGTTGAAAAAGAAAAGAAAATTAAAGGAAGCAATTTAGCATTTACAAAGATTATCAAGTAAGTATAAAATATAATAAAATATAATAAAATAGTTTAATCAAAAGGGAGAAAGCAAAATGGAAAAGAATCTATTTAAAAAAGACAGTTCAAAAAGTGTTCAGTTAAGTTCTAATTATAGAGAATCAAAACGAACAACTAAATTTACAAGTTTGTATGATACTAATAGTGGCAATACTGTAGTAATGCTAAATGTTGAAAGAGCAACGGTTTATGAAGCAAAAGAATTTCAAGACTATATTGCTAGTATTATTTCTGATGGTAAAAGTAAAATAATTGTTGATTTGGAAAGTGTTTATTTTATGGATTCTGTTTTCTTTGGAACACTTATAAAAATGTTGAAACTTACAAGTAAAGAAGGTGGATACATAAAACTTATTGTAGATGCTAACAGCAGACCAGAGCTTTTATCCATTGGTAATTTTGATGGTATTTTTGAAATTCATTCAACATTATTTGAAGCTGTTTCAGGACTAAAAGCTAGCTAATATAAATACTAATATTTTAACATTTCAATTTTAAGGGTCGGGCGAAACAACAAAAAATGCTCTCTCCTAAAGACATCTTTGTCTGACCCTTAAATGTTTTTTTGACTTAACAATTGTAAAACACCTTTCAAAATTAATCTAAAAGTTTATTCCTTTTTTGTAACCCAACAATACTCAAGTTGTTTTTTCAAGTAACTTTACTTTTTATTCTTTTCTAAGAATAAAGAAAAGTCTAATAAGAGATTTGATTTTGATTCAAAGTGTAATAAGATTGGTAGCAAAAAAGGGGAGTAGTCAACAGATAAATTTTTGAGGTATATACAGAAACAAAAAATCCCAACAAGCAATTAGCTTATTAGGATTTATCTTGCGGGGTCGACGAGACTCGAACTCGCGACCTCCTGCGTGACAGGCAGGAGGTAAGCTTTGTTTTCAACCACTTTTCACACTTTTAATACTTTTGTGTTCAATTTGGAGTACAAATTTTCAATAAAAAAGCCGATTCAATAGTAAATGTCGGCTGTTCACACCTTCAAATTTGAATCGGCTTTATAAAACAATTTTTTATTTATTTGAACATTTTACATTTACTATATTTTCAATATAATGATAAAATATTTTTTAAACAATTAATTTCTTTTTATTTCTTCGGTAAGTACGGCTTTCTTACAAACAGTTATCTTATAATACGTCATTATAAAACAACTGGTACAAGCTAACCTTAAACAATTAAACGTAACATCTTCCATTCTAGCAGTCTTAAGCCTTTACATAACAAACATTATGCAAACTTACTTTTTGTTTAATTTTGTTCTAATTTTAAACGAAACGAAACCACCTACAAATCTTGCCAATATTTTGCATTCTTTGCCCGTTCCAAAGCCCGTAAGAGTAAACCTCTAGAAAGAACCTACTTTTATTACTACCCCTTACCCCTTCTAATCTTCTAATCTACTTTATATTATTATATATATTATAAGTATATAGAGTAAAAACAAAGGTTTTGATGTGAAAAGTAGATTGGAAAGTAGGTTGGAAAGTAGATTAGAAAAAACAATAAAACTTCTAACCTACTTTAAAGAATATGTGGTTACTTTAGATTTGTTGTAGCTGTGTTCACTTTCATTTTTCTTCAGTAAATCTTTCTGAAATAAATTTGTTAGTAGTTCATCTAGTTCTTTAGCTTTTATCTTTAGTCCAGTCAACAACTCAGACCTTTTCACGGCTCTATTCCTTTTCTTAATAAAATCAATCACACGTCTTTCTTTTCTAGTAAACTCTGTTTCTGCTAATTCAGTATTTAATAATCGCTCAACATTTCTTTTATAGTAATCTGTTATCAGCATTGCATCTTCTATATCTTGCTCTAATACTACAGTTCGCTTTTCAGATAGTGCAATCAATCCAGCAAATTTCGTCGTATAGATTAACAGTCTTCCCTTGAAACTCAATTCATTATCATTTTCAGTAAAATACACCAACTCATTAAAACTTTCAGCATCATATTTGTTGTATTTATCCATAGCTTTAACTTCAATATCTAATTCCGTTGGTTCGTTAAATGAAACAAGGTAATCATATACATCTCTAGTGTTCAAGTAGAATTCTGATTGCTGTGTAATAGATTTCAACTTAAACAAAGGTATATATTCTTTGTCCGGTACATTCCTAATAGAATAAATAAACCTCGAGAGAAACCCAGATCTCAAGTCTGTTTCATCACTATTAGATTTAATCCAATCGATAGTGCTAGCTCCCAATATTGAAAGGCAAGGTCTTGTTAAAAGAGTATTCTCTTTAGTAGTTCTACTAATTTCATAGCTTGAAGGAACATCATAAAGGTTTGTTAGAAACTGTTTCGCATCGGCTGAATAACCTCTACTAAGCTGTGATAGAAAAGCTCCGAACTCTGAATGAGTTAACAATCCTCTTTGAGAGACAGAAAGATTTTCTGCTAATGCTTCAACTGTAGAATCATTAGGGAACATAATATAATCTCTAACTGGTTTTTCTATAGAAAGTTTTTCCTTATTCGCTTTTGCTGATTCTATTGCTCTATTAGTTTCATCCAATTTTTTACGGTACTCATTATAATGCAAAGTATCTATTCTTTGTAAATCTTTACATACTAAATTCATAGCTGTAGTTTTACGCATAATCGTAGAACGCCCAATGATAACAGCCCAAACATTAAGATAGACACTCATAGAATCAGTAATCTTAAAGTAAACATTCTTTCCTACTGCTCCACCCATTGAAGCTAATAAAGATGTAAGTAAGTATTCAACTGGTGCTATTGATATTGAATCAAAATAACGAAGCATCTTCTTAAAATTAGTCTCATTTAATTTAGTCCAATCAAATTTAATCTCATTCTTTTTATCAGAATTCAACTCTTTAATTTCTATGTTTTTATTGTCTAATATGTTTTCGGACTTACTCATTTAATAACTCCGACAGGTCTTTATGTTTCTTTAGTATAATTTGTTTTATTGGTTTGTTAAATAGTTTAGAGATATTCTCTACTGCTTTCTTCCCAGCTTCATCATTATCAAAAGCAAGGTATATATTAAACTGATTCAGTAACTGTATTTTGTCTTTAGGAAAGTTACCAGTACCAGCTACTCCAATAGCATTACTACCGTGCTTGCTTGCAACCATACAATCAAATTCCCCTTCGGTTATTATTAGATTATCAAAAGGTTTTATTCCTTTTAATAAATCTGAATTGAAAAATCTTTTAGGAGAAAGTGTTTTGCTCCAATTGTTAACCGATGTATATTTGAACTTATCAGTTTGGTAGATGCCTTTGTAAAAGTATCTTGCTCTAAGGTAGGTTATTTTATCGTTCTCAATAAATGGAATTACCAATCTATGTTTTGTGAACAGAAAGAATTTATTCTTGAACAGACCACTTAGAGTTACTTCTTCACGTGTAAAGGAATCTTTAAGAAACTCGATGGTTTGCTTAACACTTTGAACAGAGAACAACCTAAAGCGTTTTATCGTTTCTTCATTCAATCCACGTTTGTTAGAAATTAAGTAATCAAAAATAAGCCCATCTAAGCCGTCTTTATTACAGAATTGATATAAACCCTCAAAGACTTTGGTTTGCTTTAACTTCCTTTGCTCCAGTACATCAGCAAAAGAAATTTGTTCAGCTTCATCAATGCCAACATCATTATTATAAATAATTATTTCGGTTCGTTCATTAAAAAATTCTCTTTCAGATTTTAACACCTCAAATTTAACTGGCAAAATTGTTTTAAACGAAGCCGCCGATTTTTCATTATTGGTTTGGTCGTTGCTTATGTTTAATTTTTCAGCAAGTTCTTTTATACCTTGTTTCACTTCGATTTTATAATAATCACAATAGAATTTAATTAAGTCTCCACCGTTTCCAGTTGCAAAGCATTTATAACTGTTTGTTTTTAGATATAGCTTTAATGATGGTGTTTTTTCTTGTTTGTATATACTTAAAACAAAATTACTGCTGTTCGGTTTAAGTCCAATATCATTACACAAATCAAGAATGTTATATCTTGCCTTTATCTCTTTTGCAAAGTTTATTCCGGTGTACATTATATAAGCTCTCTTTCAAGTTTAATGTTTGTTGCTTCAGCAACTTCAACCAAAAACATTTTCAAACGAAGTGGGTTCATCCAATCCTTACCAAGTAAATCATAAACCCAAAACAATAAATCTTTTTCTGTCCTCAAATTTTCCCAATTTATTATATAGGGTGCATTGGTAAAGTTTAATTTTATTCCAAGTTCATCAACTTCTATTTTTTCAATGTCTTTTAGATTTTCCATTTTGCTATTTTTTATTTAAGAAATATTCTAATTTGCTGTAAAATCTTTCTTCATAAATCTTGAAAAAGTCAATAGTCATTCTATCTAGGCTTTGGTCAGTAGTTAATACTTTGCCTGGATTAACTCCGGTATAAATCTTCTTAATCGGAAGCCGTTCTTTACCTTTTCTTTTAAATACTCCTCGCAGTACTTTCTTTTTAGTATTGCTATCCTTCCTTACAAAAAAAGCAGATTCCAATAAATCTCTTTTACCGTGCTTCACACCGTAGGTAATACCCTTCTTAGTTTGCCGTGCAGAAAAGTACTGCAACCCCATAAATTTATCTTGAAAGCTTAGAACTACTTCTTGTTTCTTGAATGTTGCTTTTCGGATTTTAACCAACTTATTTATACCTGCTTTTTTCACGTTGTAAGTTTCTCTAAGCTTATCTATTGTATGCACCAATGCCGATTTTGCACTTTCATTTAGTGCATAGACAGTAGCTTTATCAATATCTCTTTGAATGCTTTTAAATACTTTACTTACTTCTTTTCCTATTCTACCCATTGATGAACCTCTAATAATTATTTAAGTTGGTTAAGTCCAGTTCCAAATCATTACCGTATTTTTCCGTCCATTCATCAAAAGAAATTTTGGGAGCATCGTCAATACTTGTTTCAATGTCCTTATCAAGATTTTGCGTTATTGTCATATCTGTAATTTCATCACTTAAAATTTTCAACATTTTATTTACTTGCTTGCTATCAATTACTTTTTCTTCTAAAGCCGTTGTAAACACCTTGCCTATTAGATTGTAAACTTTTTGAGTTCTTTCATTTTTCATATTCTTTCTCCTAAATATTATTCTGTTTAGTATTTCTTGGTTTGTAGCTTCTCAAACATTTCTTCATTCTTTTTATTTTTGTTGCTTCACTGCAAGGCTCTATTGTCTCGTAGCAATCGGTTTTGTTCAATGTAGTTTCGCACCAAGCACAATGATATTTACTTAAATATCTTCTCTCTTTTTTAGTTAAACTTTCTAAAAACATTTCTGTTGTCATTTCTGTAATTCTATTCAAAGGTTTCTTTTATAAAATTATTTAATTCTTCATCGCTTGCATCGGGTAGCTCCGCATCTTCATATTTGGAAACTATTTTTTCTACCCTTTTAAGTTTTATATCAAACTTTACCTTTTTATAGGCTTTGTAGTCTTTTCGTTTATTGCCAAAGTTTGTATTAAAAGCATCACTAAGTTTCTTTCGAATTATGTTACTTGCTTCAGTACTAATGATATTTAAGTCTGTTAGTTCTTCAACAAACTCATAAATATCGTTATAGTAGTAAGTTGTTTTTATAGCTTGTCTCATTTCGTTACCCCTTTTATTTGCCGTCTAACAAATTAACTGCATCCTTTAATGTTTGAATATTAATATTTGAATAATATTTACGAGTTGTTTCAATATTGGAATGACCTAAAATCAGACTTGCCTTATAAAGCGTACAACCCGACTTCAAAAGATTAGAACAAAAGGTTGCTCTAAGTGAATGCAAATGTATTTCCTCATTAACTTCTGCTAATCGGCAAGCCTTTTTGAACACCTTTGAAACTCTATCAGTTGTGTATTTGTATCCGTTACTTTTAGCAAAAACAAATTTCTTTTGTTGGTCAATTTTTACAACTTTGTTTTGTAGCAAATTTTCTAAAATACTTTTTGCATTAAGGTTTAACGGTACAACTCTAATCTTTTTTGTTTTAGTAATAAAAGATTTTCCAACAATTATTTGTCCTTCAGATAAGCTTACATCATTCCATACCAATTGAACTAGCTCGCCTATCCTTAGTCCAGTATTAACTAAAAAAATAACTATCTCTCTGTAAGGTGTAGCTGTAAAATTTAAAATCTTTTCAAGTTCTTCATCTGAAATTGTTATAGGAATTTTTTCTTGTTGCTTCGGAAGTTTAATGTTTGCAAAGTGGTTAACCTCAATGATATCAAGCTCTACGGCACGTTGGAACAAACTTTGTAGTGTGCGGAAATACGTTTTATTATTCAAAGTCTTTAGGTAGAATGTCCGGTAATCTAAAATATTTTGTCTTGTCATCAACTTAGAAATTGGAATATCACCAAAGTATTTAAGCAAATGTTTTGAGCAAGCCTCAATAACTTCAATATGAGATTTAGAGAATACATTTTTGTTGATTCGTATATCACGCTTAACTAATTCAGAGAACAGAACCTCTTGTTTAGGCTGTGGATATTGACCATTGCTAGATAAAAGTTTCAGCAATTTTTTGACTTGTATTTCTTCGGTTGGAGTAAACATTATTTAGCATTGCCTTTGCTAAAAGCGTTCGATGTACTTTTCTTATCCAGTATCGTATTAGCATCTGTATCTTTGTTAGATAAAAATTCAATTAATTGCTTGTCATCTTTCCCTTTTAACACCTCTTTAACTTCTTCAAGAAATTCACGCATTACCGTAAAATGTGGATTCAGTTTTATCATTCTAATTAGTAGAAATTCTATTATTTTTTCTGATTTATCCAAATTCAAGTTTTCCCCAACCAAAATTCGATGCGTAGTACTCATTGATATCCTTAACGCTTCAATCAAACATTGAATTTCTGTAATAGTTGCTTTGTCATGTGTTACCAAGTCTTTAATTGTGGAATTCTTGCTGTATGCTCCCAAAAGTTGCATCTCTAAAGATTCTTTTTCTTCAGTAAGTTTCCTAAGATTTGTTCGTTGCATTTTAATATTCCTTTCTTTTATAAATTCACTAAGTAAACTTTTCTATCATTAGTCTTTTCTGTTTATTTTATATACTATCACTTATATTTTTGCTCAAAAAAAAGCCTTCCACGCTTGCACCCGTGAAAGGCTAAATTTTGTAATTAAACTTCTATTCAAAATTTGTGCAAGCAAATATTTTTAATCTTTTTTGATTAGTCTATTTCATATTAAATTTCGGTCGTCAATATTCGACCGACCTTGCTGTGTTGCTTCTTGCCATATTGTTTTCTTCAATATGCACTTGGTTGGTTAAATCTTCACCACCAACAAATACTTTTATGTTCGTAGGTTGTGGTCTGCTTTCTAACATATTATTATTTAATGCTCCAACTCTATCAACCACTCTCTGTAATAGTTCATCAGATATAGATGCTTGTCTAGTTCCAATTGCAATGTTTGTTACTCCCGGTGGTTGAATAGAAATACTTGAAGAAAATAAATCCGTAAGAAAACCAAGCCCGGGAATAAATGAAGCACCCAAACCAAGCACACTTCCAAAATCAAAATCATTTTTATTTGCAACATTCATTGCATCGGAAATTCTTAAAGCCACTTGCAACATTCTGTTAAAATCAGATAAGAGAGTTTTACCTTTACCATCAAAAGCATCTTCTAAAGCATACCCAAGTTGAGATGCTCCGATAAGCATATTCTCAAATAATTTTTCTTGCTCATTGTTGCTTTCTTCAACCCACCTTAGCAAACTAGAGTGGCGTGCATCTTCGTTTTCTTTAATTCTTTGTGCAAGTAAATGTTCGGGAGTAGATAAAATTTCACGTGTACGGTTTCCTACTTGGTCGGTTGGTTTTGCACCAGCATCAAGTCCTTTGGTTGCAAGGTTGCCAAATGATAGCTGAGTAATTGGTCTATCTTTTAAATATTTTGTAAGCCTTTCTTCTTCTTCTAAGTTTTTAATATATTCACTAGACCATACAACAATTTCTTTCCTTAAATCTCGTAATTCTGAGATTCTATTGTTAACATCTTTTTGTGTTTTTCCATAAGCTTCAAATGTTGCGTTCAGCTTCTTTGTCATTTTCTCAGTTTCTTCAATTATAACAGTCCATCCTTCACCTTGTACAAATTTCGGTATTAAAATTTTACCATCTTTAAGATTTTTTAATTCTTTCTCGGTCGGTTTGTTTGAATTGTGATCTAAGTTCTTAGCATATTTTCCAAAATCAGTTTGTATTTGTTTTACTCCAAAATCAGATGAAGCAGTTAAAACCTTAGTCCATAATTCTAAGAATTTATAAATCGGTGAATTAGAAATTTCCCCTTTGTTAATAGTTTCTATTACACCTTCAATTTTATCAATTAAGCTATCGGCTTTATCAATTCCTTTTTCAAATATTGGGATTAGCAATGTCCCAAGTTTAACAGACATATCTTTATATTTTGCATTAAGCTGTTCGGTTTTAGTAGTGGTTGTTTCCGTAACATCACCCATTTTAACTAATTCTCTTCTAACAATATTCCCGGTTGCTGATGCAAAGTCCCCAGTCTTCTTAAATTCCGTTTGAAGTTCAGTTGCACTAATCCCTAAGTTATCAAGCACCAATGCCGATTTTCTTCCTATACCGTTGATGATTGAATCAACTAAATAATCAACACCCTCTCCAGTTTGGGTAGCTCGTTTTTGTGCAAACTCTAATAATGTTGCAAGCTCAGATAGTGGAATCCTAAAATTTGAAGCTTTAACTGCAATTTGCATTAACTGCATTTCAGAAACTGTATCTCTTGTTGCTTTTTTAAGTTCATTTAATAAAGTGGGTTTGTCCAATTTTTTAAATGCTTCCTCAATACCTTTAATTTTCCCAGCAAGTCTTATACTTTCTGCACCAAACGAAATTATTCTATCAACTGCAAAAGCACCAGCCATTATACCGCCTAATCTACCAACCGCAGTATTTAACAATGCTTGTCCTTTTTCCATCCTTGCCTTTGCAGTTGTCGTATGCCGTTCAGCATCACTAACTTGTCGTTTAAAGTTTGCAGTCCGGGCGTTATAAGTAATATTTACATTTCCACGTTTAGCCATTTTAGAACCTCTTAAATTTTATTTTCAATTAATATTTATCATTTTTATCATTTCTAAAATTCCATTCAATTTCGGATTGTTAGAAATTTCAGCACTTATATTTTCATATAATTTTACATTCGCTTTTTGGTGTGCTAGTGCTGTATCAATAAACTTTAGAAATGAAGTAATAGTTTTTAAGTCTATTTGATTTTTGAAATTATCACTTAAAACAACTTCTCTTATTTTACCAGCTATTACTTCAACCTCATCAGATTGTATCTTCATCTTTTCTTTAAGGTTAAAAATTTCAGTATGGTCAAGTGTGTTCATATTTCCCCTCAATTTGATTATTCTTTAAAATAAAAAACCCAACTATTGTGTTGACTCAATAGTTGGGTTTAGGTAGTAATTCTTTTTGCTTAAAATGTTGTCAACACAATTTTTAGCATTTTCATTTGTGAAAATTTCTAATGCAAGTTACTGTGGTTATGTCGATTCTATAGTGGTAGGAAATGTTTTTTTGTGGTGTAATTTGTGGTATCTTCAATATTTCTATTTGTCGTGCAACGTATACCAATTATCGCATCTATCTGTCATCATTTTTACTAAGTTAGTTAAACCTTTTTCAAAACCATCTTTATGTAATCTATAATCATTTATTTTTGTTCCTTTAAAATCCTCTAGCATCAACTCGGCTAATTTTCTTGGACTTGATATCGCTCGTTCACTATATAGTTTATGACAAAATGTGAGTAGTCTCTTATCTTTTGTTGTTGTTCTTTTGTCTATTTTATGTATTCTATTGTATATGTCATTTACCAATTGTGCAAACTCTATTTTCTTACCATCAAATTGATATATATTTATTTCCACTTCGGGTGCAATATACTTTTTTCTATCTCTTTTCTCTAACAGTAAGTCATTATAAACATTCAATAATACATTGTGCTGAAATTCCACTTTTTCATCTTCTGTTATCGTTTTATTTCCCTCTTCTATTTCAACCTTTAAATATTTCATTCTATTTTCCATTTCATCCCTTTCTTTCTCAGTTACCATCGGGTAGTCAAATTCTCGCTCCAACTGTTTTAACTCCATACCCATTATCCAAACATTATGTCTATGGCTGTCATTTATCCTTTCATCCAATAGGCTGCTTAATTCTTTTATCTTTTCATTTTTCCCTATTATAAGTTCATCCTTATCAAATCTTGTACGTTCTTTTCTATATTCGTTGTACAAGTTTTTATACTCTTCACTATTTTTGTCATATTCCACCATCACTACCACCAATAAAAAAATCCTTTCTCAAAATGCTAACGTTCCAGCTTCCCAACTGGATTCTACAAAAGTAGAAGCATTTCAAAAAAGGATTTAATAATATTTTTATTTGGGAAATTTATACGTTAATTATTATTTACTAACTTTTTTCAATGTACAAAATATTTAACAAAGTTGAGCTAAAAAACGATTATGAATAAATTCGATAAGCTAGAAGCACCTTATTAACGTTGTAGTCGTAAACTTCAATAAAACCAGCATCTGTATTTATCTCAATTACATAATGTAATTTTTCAACCATTGCTTTTAATTTTCGCACACTCCAAAAAGTACCAACTTCAATTTCGGGTATTGTGCTTTCAACAACTTCGTATTGTCTATAAACCATTAAATAACATTAAATATAATTGGAAAATGTTATTTACAAGCTATAATAAAACGAAAGTAATATCAACATTCATATTAAAAGTAGATTAGAAAAAAAAGTAGATTGGAAGTAGTTTCTAACCTACTTTTCTAATCTACTTTTTATTTTTATTCTTTGTTTTTAACTCATAATCAGACTATTTACTGTCTAATAAAAAGTACATTAGTAGATTAGAAGTGTTTAGGGTGTCCTTCTACATCTAATTGCTTCCAAATTATTAAACACCCCTTTTATTTTTTCTAATTATCCAGTTGCTCTACTGTTAATTTTTTTATCTCTATTCATTAAAAAAGTCTCGAAATCAATAATATCTTTATTGCCCATACTGCGAATTGCAAAATCTGTAAATTCACGCATCACTTCCAGCTCTACATATACAGTCCCATCATCCATTATATAAGTAGGTTCTTTATAATCTAATGGCATTTTTTCATTTTGGCTTTTTAATGTTGTTTGTTCGGATTTGAGGCTCTTGTTTTCATCTCTCACTTTATCCATATATTCTACTACTACACCCTCTAACTCATCAAAAGCATTTGCCAAACCAAAAAACATTTGTTTTTCTAGTTGACCAGTATCTGGTTTAACGGCTAAACCTTCAGTTCCTAATTTTACAACTGCAATTCTTACATTGATTTCATCCTCATAATCCAACAATGTTTTTTCTTCTTTTTGTTCATTCATAATAATACTCCTTCTTTTTAGTTAACTAATATTTTTTTCTTCTTCCACCTTGCCCACAAATTCCCTTATTGCTTTTTCCAAATCTCTAAATATACTTTGCAAGCCTATACACTTAACATCTGTTCTCATACTTGTATCTGGCATATACGCAAGCCCTTCAACCCCCAATTCCATAGCCGCCATTTTATCTATTAATCCATTCTCATAATCTGCTAAACTTTTTGTCTCTATTTGTTCATTCATAACAGTACTCCTTGTTTTAGTTTAACTAACATTTTTATTTAGTTTTGAAACTGCTTCTATTAAATTGCTTCTTTTTAAGTGGCTGTAAATCTGTGTAGTTTTTAGGTCGCTGTGTCCAAGCAGTTCTTTTACAATATATAAATCAACTCCCTGCTGCACTAGGTTTGATGCGAATGAATGACGTATTGTGTGGAAGTGATATTTTTCATTTAGCTGTAGTTTTCTACAAATCTTTTTAAAGTTTTTACTTACATAGTCAACATTAAGCCTTAAACCTTTAACCTTAAAGAAAATATATTCGTCTTTACTAATGTTTATCACTTTTGGAAATCGGGTATTTAAAACTTTTTTTAAAGTTTCATTGATTGGTATGATCCTTTCATTGCCGGACTTTGTCCTAAAACTATTACTATTTTTAATAGTAATAATTTGTTCGTCAAAATCTATCCAAGACCATTTAAGATTTATAATTTCTCCGGCTCTCATTCCGGTATTATATGCAGTAATAAATAAATCGCTCAAAAAATCTTTTTCAGTATTTTTTATAATCAATGCAAATTCATTGTTCGGTATAAATACTGGTAATTTCTTTTCTATCTTCGGTGCTTTAATATTATTAAATGGATTTGTTGTAATGTAGTTCCATTGAAGTGCTTTATTGAACGTCGCTCTCAAGGTCCTATAACATAACGATGCCGACGATGCTGAACGATTGTAAGTGTCGGATATGAAATTATCTACTATTCTAATATCAATTTTTCTAAGCTGTGGGTTGCCTATTGCTTTTTCAAATAAATTGAATGTGGTTTTTAATGCATCAATAGTACTTGGTCTAAATCTTTTCTCAGAATAGATTAAGTACTCACTTTTAAAATCTTTGAACGTGATAATCTTTTCTAACTTTTGCTTCTTAAAATTATTTTTGAATTCTGTAAGAAACAGTAAAGCCTCAGACTTAGTTTTACATTTGGTTGATCTTCGTGTCCTTTTACTTTCATCATAGTAAACGATGTAATAAAAAGGTCGGTCTTTTGGTTTTGTGAGATACATTTTTTAACACTCCTTTTACACAAATCCAAATGGAGTACAAAAGTGTGTCAAATGTGGTCATAAAAGACTAGAGGTCAAGCGGTATTTTTAACTTTTAAAAACAAAAGCCTTTGAAAACAATGTTTCCCAAAGGCTTTTTTGCGGGGTCGACGAGACTCGAACTCGCGACCTCCTGCGTGACAGGCAGGCGTTCTAACCAACTGAACTACGACCCCATAAAAATCAGATACAAAACCTAATATATTTTTTTAATAAAAGCAAAAGAATTATAGTTTTTCTACTCCAAAACTAACGCCAACTTTTATGGCAGAAATTACAGTTTGACTTTTTTTAGAAACAAGTTTTTGTTTTTTTATTGCATCTTCAATTGTTACACTAGTTATATCAGTACCTCTTAAGGCTACCATCCTACCAAATTTTTTCTTTATCGCTAAAGTAATTGCATAAGTTCCAAACTTAGTTGAAAGAATTCTATCATACGGAGTTGGAGTTCCTCCTCTTTGCAAATGTCCTAAAACTGTATAACGACATTCAAGACCAGTATTATCAGAAATCATTTTTGACACATGTTCCGCAATCCCCCCTAACTGTATAGGGTCTGTACGTTTTATGTCTTTAGCTTTTACAATCATTTTTCCGTCAATTGCTTTTGCTCCTTCAGCAACACAAACTAAACTGAATCTTTTCCCTTGCATATTTCTTTGCATTACTTTATCGTAAACAACTTCCCAATCAAAAGGAAATTCAGGTAATAAAATTATATCTGCTCCTCCAGAAATTCCTCCGTGAAGTGCAATCCAACCTGCATAACGCCCCATTACTTCAATAACCATTACTCTATGATGTGTTGAAGCGGTTGTACGTAAACGATCAAGTGCCATAGAAACAACATAAGTAGCAGAATCATGCCCGAACGTTTGATCTGTTGCTTCCAAATCATTATCGATTGTTTTAGGTACACCAACAATGTTCATACCCATCTTGCTTAATTTATTTGAGATGTGCATTGTACCATCTCCACCAATAGCTATTACTGCATCAAGATTCCATGCTTCGTAATTTCTCATTGCTTTCTTTGAACGATTCATTATTTTAATTTCATCGCCTACTTCTTCTGGCCAATGGAATGGGTCGCCCTTATTAGATGACCCCAATATACTTCCACCCTGAGCAAGAATTCCAGAAACATCTTTATTATAAAGCTCGTGAGCTTTGCCTTCCACTAAACCTTCAAAACCATCTTCAATACCTAATACTGTTAAGCCTTGATCGTGAGCTGGTTTTGCTACTCCTCTAATGACTGCATTTAATCCAGGACAATCACCACCACCCGTTAATATTCCAATTCGTTTTACTTTTTTAACTTTTGCCATTTATTCCTCAATAGTTTGAAATTCTTTACTGAATTTAATTAAAATTTATGTTTTAATATTTTAAATTTCATTTACAATTTGTTTAGTAGTCTTAAAATGTAATTTGACTAAGTTGTTTAATTCATCTATTCCATATTTCTTGTATAATATTTTTGCAGCCTCTTTCACTTGTGAGGAAGCTCCTTTTGGTAGTTTTAATCCTTCGTGTTCTTTTTTTGTGAACCAATTATTCATAGCATTTCTTGCAAGTATTGAAGCAGCTGCAACTCCTGGATGTTTTTCTGCTTTAGGCATTTGAATAAAACTAATATGAGAAAAGTTTTTATTGTCCGATATTTTTAAGTCAGTTTTACTAAACTGATCTGTAATTACAGTTTCAGTTTTAATTGTTAAAAGTAACTCTTCAATCACTTTTGAATGTGCCCAGTTTAATAATTTATTTACATTTTGAAAACTCTTATATAACTCATTATACTTTTGCGGAGCAATTAAAATTATTTTAAAATAATTTGGGAAATCCTTTTTCATAATAAGAGCTATTTTATTTATTTGAAGATCGCTTAACTCTTTACTATCCTTTACACCAATTTTATTTAATTCTTTAATTGCCTCTTCATTTACATACATAGCACAAACAACTAACGGTCCAAAATAATCTCCTTTCCCAGTTTCATCAGTTCCAATATAATTAGTGTATTCTAAATCTTCAGTTTTAAATTCTAAGCTATAATTACCAGTTACTATTTCATAAACTTCTTTAAACAAAACCGATTCGGCATTCCCTTGGAAAATTGTTTTGATTCCTTTTTTACCAAAATACACAAGTACTTTTATTTTTTGATTAGCTTGCTTTACTGTAGTTTCAAAATTATACTGTTTCTTTTCAACTTGAGAACATGAGTAATTATACTTTTCTAAATTTTTAATATCAGTAGCTATTTTATTTTTGGCTTGTAACTCTACATCCATATTTATAATAATTTCTATTTTTATATGATTAAATTTGTAAAATAAGTTATGAAAAATATGGAGAATTAAGAAAATATTATTTATTCTTACTTATCAAAAAAAACTAAATAGTTACGATGATATTATTTAGATGAAATCATTTTGATTTGTATTAGTTTTTTATTGGAGAGTTGGCAGAGTGGTTGAATGCACTGGTCTTGAAAACCAGCGAGGGTGTAAGCCTTCCCGGGGTTCGAATCCCTGACTCTCCGCAAAATTTAAAAATACTAAACCAGTCTAAGTTAGACTGGTTTAGTATTTTTAAATAGTCTGTTCAAAAAAAATGAATCTTTTTCCATAGAATAAGTGAATATAGATATACAGTAGCAGTATTAAAAAATATAGCAAGATAAATTAAACAAATTATAAAATTTTCGATTATACAATATCTATTTATGATTTTCAATTGAGGATTACAATTAATATCTTAACTAATAATAAATTATTTACAATTAATAGTGACTATAAAAATGTTACTTCCGTTTGTTTTATTACTAAAACATTTTGTGAAGATTCTAATGTTAAAGAAGAAACTATTAAAGAAATTGAATTGTGTTTAGCTGAGGCATTAAATAATATAATTAAACATTCCTATAAAGGTGAAAATACCAACTTAGTTGATATTGCACTTTCGATTGAAGATAACAAGTTTTCTGTGGCTCTGACTGACTATGGTTTTCCCAGAGAAAATTTAGATAAGCCAAAATTAGAATTTGATCCAAATGATATTGATAGTTTACCTGAAGGTGGAATGGGTCTTTTTATTATTAGTCAGCTAATGGACGAAAATATTTATTCTGCGGAAGGCGACAAAAATACTTTTACCCTCGTTAAAAATATCCATTAAAAATTCCCTATCTTTTTTTAGATGTACTTACTAAATTATAGTTTATGTTGAAACTATTAATACTATTTACAGTCTTGTTTTGTTTTGCTTTGCCCTACCAAAGTTATTCCCAAGAAAGTACAGCGTACAAAAAAAAGGGACTTAGTTATAAAATACCTTTATTAAAACCAAAATATCCTTCATATAATTTAGCAGCTACTTACATGCTTACTCAAAAAGCAAAACGTGGCGATCCGTTTGCACAACATGAACTAGGAATAAGATACATTTTAGGAATTGGCATTCCTTCAGATTCTGTTAAGGCTGCATATTGGATTAAGGAAGCAGCTTCCAAAAAATTACCAGCGGCAAATTTTAATTTTGGCATAATGTTATCAAATGGAATTGGAGTTGAATGGAATCCATTCGAAGCTTTTAAAAACTTCAAGATTGCTGCCGAAAGCGGTATGGAGCAAGCACAGTATATTCAAGGGTTAACATATACAGATAATTTAGTAGTAAGTAAAAATTTGCAAACAGCTTTTGAGTGGTTAAAAAAATCTGCCGATAAAGGTTTTGAAGATGCAAAAAAAGTTATTGCAGAGCTTAGTAAAAATAATCTAATTTCTTTTTCTGACACTTCGATAATTGTTACGGAAAAAAGTAATAATAATAGCGTCCAAAATAATGCGAGCTTAGATGGTTATGACTTAGACTATTTTGATTTTGACAATGAAACTTTAACTGTAAGTGAAGAAATTGAATATTTGAATGAAGTATTAACTTCTAGTAAGAATGAGCTTAAAAAAAAATTAAAAGTTGAAAGACAAAATAATGAAGATGATTTTAAAGATACGACAGCAATTGGAATTATTAATTTTGCTGCTTTATCTGGAAGTCCGGAAGCCTTATTGCTGAACGGAAGATTTTTTGAAAGCGGAATTGGACAGAGGAAAAATTTAATTACAGCCTCGTCAAATTATTTAAAGGCTTTTAGATTGGGGTCTTATAAAGCGGCTGAATTATTATTGAAAATTTCAAGAGATAAGAATTTTTATAATAAACTAAAAAGAGAAATCAAGAACAAAAATGCTGATGCGATGTACGTTTGGGCTGGGTTAGTTGGTTTAGGAATGAATTATTCTTTAACTGAAAACCAGGCAATAGAATTATTGCTAAAGGCAAAAAAGCAAAATCATATTAATTCTATTATTGAACTTGGCTTAACTTATTATAGTGGTACACTTGTAAAAAGAGATACAGTTAAAGCAACAGATTTTTTAAATGAGGCAATAGAACTTGGAAGCAGTGAAGCACAAGTACGATTATCCTTAATAAATATTAAAAATAAAAAAGATGCAGATCTTTCAGATGATATAAATATTCTAAAAAAGTATGCAAATAATGGCTCAGTATTAGCTGTTGCTGCTCTGGCATTTTGTTACGAAAAAGGTTTAGGTCTTAAAATGAAAAAAGCGAAAGCAGCAAATTTGTATAGGAAAGCAGCACAAAGAGGAAATGAAGCTGCGTACAATTCGTTGCAAAAAATGTATGATGAACTCAGACCTTCCGAAGAAGAATTCCAAATATATTTCTAAATAAAATCCTTATTCTTTCTTTTTCCATCTAGAAAAAAAATCACTAAAATGCTTTAAAATTAAAGAAGAATTCCGATAGTATTATATCTATTAATTTATAGTTTTTGTATGGGCATTTTTACCCACAAATAACATCTTAAGATATAATATGAAATCAAAATTATTTATCTCTCTTAAAATTAAGCTTACAATAATTATTTCTATTCTTGTAGCAGCTATTTCTCTATTTGTTTTTTTCTATTTCCCTCACAAGTTTGAATTGGAACGCTTGGAAAGCCTAAAAGAGAAGGCTGATGCAGTTGCAAAAATTGCTGCTTATGGAGTTTCATCGGGGTTGTATATTGAAGATAAAGAAACCTCGAATGAAGAAATTGAGACTTTAATTCAAAATGAAGCAATTAGATACGTTGTAATATGGAAAGATGATTCCCTTTATTATGATTATAATCTGTTTACTGCTGTGCTAAATAATTATAGTAACATAACAGAAAAACACATATCAAAAAAATGGAAAATAATGAAGGTGAATTCTCCAATAATAATGAATAATGAAAAGATTGGAGATATCTTTATTGGCTATTCGTTAAACCAAGTTTATGTAAAAATCGCAGAACTCAAAAATAATATTGCAATTGTTAGCTTTATCATCTTCATTTTTGGAACGGTACTTGTTTATATAGTTGGATTATTTTTTACGGCACCATTATCTCAAATGGTAAAAACAGTAAAAAGAATTAGTTCAGGAGACCTTACACAACGTTCCCCAGTTACATCAAATGATGAAGTGGGATATTTAGCACAATCATTTAACGAGATGGTTGAGACAATTCAAAATACAAATGAAGAACTTGAAGTTGTAAATAAAGAATTAGAAAATAGAGTTCAAGATAGAACATCAGAATTAGAAGATGCATTAAAATCTTTGCAGAGGGAAAACAAAACTAAAGAAGCAGCTCAACTAGAAATAAAAAACTCTCTAAAAGAAAAGGAAGTTCTACTTAAAGAAATTCATCATAGAGTAAAAAATAATTTACAAATAGTTTCAAGTTTATTTTTCTTTCAATCTAAAACAATAAGTGATCCGGTTATGTTGGATATGTTTCGTGATGGACAAAACCGAGTAAAGTCTATGGCTTTAATTCACGAAAAGTTGTATCAGTCCGATGACTTGGCAAATATAGATTTCAAAGAATATGTAAAAAAATTAACAGCTTTTCTTTTTCAATCTTATGGTGTTGATCAATCTAAAATACGATTTAAAAATAATGTTAGTAATGTTCAGTTAGGTGTAGATCAAGCTGTGCCTTGTGGTTTGATAATAAATGAGCTGGTATCAAACTCGTTAAAACATGGATTTAAAGAAAAAGATACTGGTATAATAAAAATTGATATGGGACATGATGAAAACAATAACTTAATTATGAAAGTAAGTGATGATGGAAAGGGACTCCCAGAAGGATTGGATGTTCAAAAAAGTGATTCATTGGGTCTAAGATTGGTCAACAATTTATCAATACAGTTAAATGGTAAAGTAGAGTTCTTTAATAATAATGGTACGTCTGTAAAACTTACATTCGAAGATCCAAAATATAAAATGGCGAGTTAGTAAAATGGGCAAAACAAAAATACTTGTTGTAGAAGATGAAATAATTATTGCAATGGAAATTGCAGATCGACTTAGTTCCATGGGCTATGAAGTATTGCGTATTGTTGCTAATGGTGAAATGGCAATTAATGTTGTAATGCAAGATAAACCAGATTTAATTCTTATGGATATTATGATTCAGGGTGATATGGACGGGATACAAACAGCAACTAAAATTCGTGGTTTTAGTGATGTTCCTGTAATATATCTTACTGCAAATGCTGATGAAGGAACTTTACAAAGAGCCAAAGTTTCAGATGCGTTTGGATATTTAATAAAACCATTTGAAGAAAAAGAACTTAACACAACTATTGAAATGGCTTTGTACAAGCACAAAATGGAAGCTCAGTTGAGAGCTAACGAAGCACAATTTAGAGGTTTATTTGAAAATTCTTCTATTGGTATATATAGAATGGATTTAGAAGGAAATATAATTTTGGCAAATCCGGAATTGCTAAAAATACTTGGTTGTACCACTTTAGAAGATCTTTCGAATAAAAAAGCCTATGAATGTATGACTGGTGGCGTAATAGACATGAGAAAAATATTCGAAATTTTACAAAAAAATGGAAAACTTAAAAACCACAATTTAGAGATATTAAGAAAAGATGGTTCTAAAATTCCAGTTAGTTTAAGCGGAACAATTGTTAAAGATAAAGATGGAATAAGAAGATTAGATGGAACGATAGAAGATATTTCGATGCAAATTAAATATCAACAAGGTCTTATTAAAGCTAAAGAAAAAGCAGAAGAATCTGATAAATTAAAATCAGAATTTCTTGCTGGAATGTCTCATGAAATACGAACTCCAATAAACACAATAATGAGTTATGTCTCATTGTTAGAAGATGAACTTAAAGGAAAAAAATCAGATTTTGATGAAATTTTTCATGCAATAGAATTAGGTAGTTTAAGAATAACAAGAACTGTAGATTCAATTTTAAACATGGCTCAGTTTCAAGCAGGAACGTTTGAAGTTTTTAAAACTAAAATTGATTTGGAAACAGAAATTCTTAAAAATTTAAGAGATGAATTTAAGAACTCAGCAATACAAAGAGGGTTGGAGTTAAGATTTATAAATGATACAGAAAAAACTAATCTTCTTGGCGATAAATATTCGCTAACACAATTGTTTGTTAACTTAGTAGATAACGCACTAAAATATACTAAGGAAGGTTTTGTAGAAGTTAGAACATACAATGACGAAGATGGAATTCTAAGTGTGGATGTTAAAGATTCGGGAATTGGTATTTCTGAAGAATTTTTGCCAACCTTATTTAAATCATTTACGCAAGAAGAACAAGGTTACTCAAGAAAATTTGATGGTAACGGATTAGGACTTGCTTTAGTGAAAGGGTATTGTAAGTTAAATGATGCTTTTATAAAAGTATCAAGTAAAAAAAATATTGGTACAACATTTACAGTTAAGTTTACACAAACCAACCAAAATAATGCATATAAAAATGTAGAAGAGGAAGTAAAAAAAGAGAACATATAAAAGAACTATAGTTGGTTTTCAATCTGTGAAAAAAAATTATTACTCAACCATTCATAATGCCTGGCACTTTTTAAGTGCCAGGCTTTTTTTATATACCACTAAACTGCTACGAAGAAAAGATACAATCTGCGAGAAAAAAAATAAAAGTTTAATAAGAAAATTAATAATTGGCCTTATCGTATTTACGAATCAATTCTACAAAAGTTCGAATCTTTAAAATCCATTTCATCCTAGACAATTGCAACAAACATCACAGAGAAAAATATTTCACTTGACAAACTAAAGTAATTACCATATCTTTGTTAGTGAGTGTTAACAAACATAATATGGAAAAAGAAATGGCAAGACTTTCAACAGAGGAAAGACAAAAAATAATTATTGATGAAGCAATTAATATTATACATGAAGGTGGTTATGAATCTTTATCAATTAGAGAGTTAGCTAAACGTGTAAAAATTAGTGAACCAGCAATTTACAGACACTTCCTAAATAAGGAAGATATTGTGTTAGGAATTCTAACACGTATAAGTGATTTTGATCAACAACTAATACAAAGTCTTAATAAGAAAAAAACTTCGCAAAAAAAACTAAATGAGTTTATCTGTTTTCATTTTAAGTTTCTAGAGAAAAATAAAAATATGACTTCGGTTATATTTGCTGAAGATATATTTATGCAGAGCAAAATTCTAAAAGAAAAACTTATGAAGATAATTATGCACAGACAAAAATTGATTACAAGCATAATTGAGGAAGCGAAAGAGAAAAAGAAAATTAAGAATATTGATACTACTGAGCTTTCCAAAATTATTATTGGTCTAATACGTATGACGGTTCTAGAATGGAAGTTAAGTGATTTTAATTTTTCCTTAGTTAAAAAGGGCAATAGTATTACAAAAACATTTGAGAAGCTAATATTCTAAAAATTTTAATAATTAAGTTAGTTAGTGATAACTAAAAGGAAACGAAAATGGAAAAAATGCTAAATAAACTATTAAAGGTGCCATACATTGTATTGGCTATCTCTATAATTATCTCTGCTCTTTTCTTTATGAAGATTAAAGACAACTCCAGAATGGAAACAAATCTTGATAAATATATGCCTCACGATCATCCAGCATTTGTTTATAGTGATAAGGCAGAAGAATGGTTTATCATTAAAGATGGAATTATTATTGCTGTTGAAAATCAAAAGGGAATTTATAATAAGGAGACACTTGATATTGTAAAATCTCTAACTAAGAAATTTCAAAAAATGCCGGAAATAGAAAAGGCAGATGTTACTTCGCTTTATACTGCAGATAATATTGTTGGAACAGAAGATGGAATGGATGTAAAAGCATTCTATAAAAAAACTCCAAAGACCGAAGAAAAATTTGAAGAGCTTAGACAAAAAGTAAAAACAAATGAAATGGTTTATGGAAGACTTGTTTCTACTGAAGAAAATGTAACAGTAATAATTGCAACCATTAATAAAGATGTTTTTACACAAGAGTTTTACAATCACATTCTTGAAACAGCTGATGAATTCCAAACTGAGAATGTAAAACTTCATGTTGCCGGAAGACCAATAATAGAAGGCACAATGGCTCTTCTTGGTCCGGCAGATATGAAAAGAATGGTTCCAATTGTTTTGCTCATAATTGTACTGGTTCTTTATGTTATGCTCCGAAGTATTAAGAGTACAATTTTAACAATGCTCGTTGTTTTATTCAGTGTACTGTGGGCATTTGGATTGATGGCGGTCGTGAATATTCCAATCTATGCGGTTGCTACAATGATTCCTGTCATGCTCATTGCAATTGGAGTTGCCGATGGAATTCATCTCTACAGTCATTTGCAACTTTTTATGATAAAAAATCCATTAGCAGAAAAGAAAGAAGCAGTAATGGATATGATTAAACATATGTGGTCGCCTGTTGTTATGACTTCGGTTACAACCGCTGTTGGATTTGTTTCTCTATTAACTTCGCAAGTTTACCCAATTAAATATTTTGGAATATTTACTGCATTCGGTGTTCTTGCAGCAATGCTTTTTTCGTTAACAATAATTCCAGCTGGAATAATGATTTTTGGACTACCAAAAGTAAAAGCAAAAAAAGAGAAAAGTTACGAAAGTAAATTTGCATTTAACTTTGCTGAGAAAGTAATCAAGTATAGAGTTGCGTTAATGATAACAACGGTTTTGATAGTTATTCTATCAATTGTTGGAATTAATAAAGTTTGGATAAACTCAAGTTTTTTAGATAAATTTGAAAAAGATAGTGAGATTGTTTTAACCGACCAATTTATAAATTCACACTTTGGTGGAACATCTACAATTAATCTTATCCTTGATAGTAGTGATAAAGGTGCTTTTAAGAATCCAGAAATTTTAAGAACTGTTGATAAAATGCAGCAAGTTGTTGTTGGTAATCTTGAACTTGCCGGCAATTCATTTACACTAACAGATTATGTTAAGAGAATGAACAAAGTTATGAACGCAGATGATGAAGCGTTTAATAGTATTCCTGATAACTCTGATTTAATTGCTCAATATCTATTACTATATGAAATGTCTGGTGACCCTGAAAATTTATGGAAAGTTGTTGATTATGATTTTGCAAAACTTAATGTAAACTTCCAAGTTAAAAGTGATAACTCAAAAGCTATAAATTCTGTTCTTGCGGAAATTGAAAATTATAAAGATGATTTTGAAAAACTTGGTATAAAGATGAACTATGCTGGGTCGGGTTATAAAGCATTAATATTTACAGATTTAATTTTGGAAGGACAAATTATGAGCTTAGTTTTATCTCTAATAATTGTAATTGTTCTACTAGGCATAATGTTCAAAAATATCAAACTCGGATTTATTGGAGCAGTTCCTATTATAATTACAGCTGTTATAAGTTTTGGAATTATGGGATGGTTTAACATTGCACTTAATACAACTTCTGCGTTACTCTCAAGTATAGCAATAGGAATTGGAATTGATTATGCAGTACATTTTATTCAGCAATACAAAACTAACTCGGCAACTGGAGATAAATTATTAACAGCCCAAAAAACAATGGCCCATTCTGGAAGAGCAATTCTCTTTAATGCTATTGTTGTAATTGCGGGGTTTTTGGTTCTCTTGTTTTCAGTATTCCCACCAAACAGAGAACTAGGAGCTTTAGTTTCGTTAAATATGTTTATTAGTTTTGTTGGAACTGTAACAATTATGCTTAATCTATTATACAGACTAAATATTTTTTTCGATAAGAAAAAATAAAGTCTTTATTCACAATTAGTGGTAAATGTTTATAAATAATAAAAGTCCGGCTTCGTTCTAAAAAACAGAACTTCCGGCTACGCTAAAAACAGCTATGCCGAGATAAAACGCTGGAATAAATAAGGAGAAGAAAATGAAAAATCTAAAAAACATAGCAGTAACTTTTGCAATACTTTTATTCGTAAGTACATCTATTTTTGCACAAGAAGTAACAGCTTTACAAATAATTGAAAATGTTTACAATCGTGAAGTTGGTGAAGAAATGACTTCTGATTTAACAATGACACTTACAAATTCATCAGGTAAAGAGCGAGTAAGAAAAATTAAACAATTTACAAAAGACTTTGGCGAAGTTGAAAAAAAAATAATGTTTTTTGTTAAACCAGCAGATATAAAAAACACTTCATTCATGACTTGGAGTTTTGATGAAGAAGGGAAAGCTGATGATCAATGGATTTATCTTCCTGCATTGAAAAAGACTAAAAGAATTTCAAGCGATAGTAAGAGTGATTATTTTATGGGTTCTGATTTCACTTACGATGATCTTGGTGATAGACAGCCAAGCCAAGACACACACACAATTTTACGTGAAGAAAAACTTAATGATGAAGACTGTTATGTAATTGAATCAACTCCAAAAGATGAAGATTATATGTACTCGAAAACAATCACGTGGATAATAAAAGATAAATGGATTGGACTTAAAAAAGATTTTTATGATGAAGATGAAGACTTATTAAAAACATTAACTGTTGATAAGTACGAAGACATAAACGGATTTTTTATTATTACACATACAGAAATGAAAAATGAACAGAAAGACCACAGAACAATTATGGATTTGAAAAATGTAAAAATTAATTCTGGAATTTCAAAATCAAAATTTTCAGAACGAATGATGACGAGAGGGATGTGAGAAAGACGGAGACCAGAAAACGGAAACCAAAGACTGGAAAAACAAAAACTTTGTTATTCGCAGCACCGCTTAAAAATACGGGAGAAATTTTGACTGGGAATCTAGAAAATGATTAGATCTAAGATACCCGATAAAAGAAAAAGTTGTCATTGCGAGGAGTGTTTTTTACGATGTGGCAATCTGTTAAATCTAAATGGTTACTATTCGGCAGATTACCACATTCAACAAAAAATGTTGAATTCATAATGACAGTATAGGCAAGAAATAAAAGGAAGAACAAAAATGAAAAAAATAATTTTGATAATGCTACTTGTATTTACATATACAACATTTGCACAAAGTCTAGACTTTTCCGGGTACGTTAGAAATTATTCTGGAATGTTATTGGGCAATAAATCAACAGATTTTGTGATTTTACAAAACACATTTAATCTTAACATTGAAAAGAGATTTGATAATTCAGCATTCAAAGTTAATCCACTTATTTATCATGATTTTTCTGATAGCTTAACTTTTAGTTTACGCGAAGCATATTTAGATTTGTACTTTGATAATTTTGATTTGCGAGTTGGTAAGCAACAAATAGTTTGGGGAAAAGCTGATGGTGTCTTTATCACGGATATAGTTTCACCAAAAAATCTTTTTCAATTTTTGTTACCGGAGTTTGATGAAATTCGCGTTGGTGTTGTTGGAGCAAAATTTGATTATTACATTGGCGATAATACTTTTGAACTCGTCTGGCTTCCGGTATTTTCTCCAACAATTTTACCAAGCAGTAATTCACTTTGGTCGCCAAAACTAAGTTTTAATATTCCGCCAACATTTGATTATTCAAAACAAAATGTTAACGCATCATTTGAAAATAGTGAGGTCTTTGCAAAATACTCTGCACTCACTACATTTGCTGATTTTGAACTTATGGCTGGTTATATGTGGGATGATGATCCGACAATGTACAGTTCGCTTTCGCCTAATGGTAGCGGGGGAATGAACCTAACTCTGACTCCTGAACATAAAAGAATTTCACTTGCAGGTGGTAGTTTTAGTACAACACTTGGACCACTTGTTCTCCGTGGGGAAGGAGCATATTATTTTGGTAAATATTTTAATACTTCAAATCCAATGGTTAACAATGGTACAATAAAGAAAGATTATATTCATTATATGATTGGTACAGACTTTACACTTTTTGATATAAAGTTCAGTACTCAATTTATTCAGAAAGCAATTATAGATTATGAAGAAGTAATTGTGCCTAACAGTTTATTCAAAGATGACTTCAATAATATGATGACATTTCTTGCAAGGTATTCAACATTAAATGAAACATTAGATTTAGAATTCTTTTCATATTATGATTTTGAATATGCTGGAGCATTAATACGACCAAGAATGCTATATGATTATTCTGATGCAATCAATATTCAATTTGGAGCAAACATTTTTACCGGAACAGAAGGAATGTTTGGTCAATACAATAAGAACGATATGATTTACGGAAAAATCATATACAGTTTCTAATAACAATACAAATAAAAAAAAGGGAAAAAATGAACATGTACAAATTAGCTATAACAGTTTTTGGAATTATTTTAATTTCATCATTAACAAGTTTTGCTCAACAAAAAGATTGCAAGTATAAGGTTATAAATTATTCTACAACAATTGAAGAAGGAAAATCATTAGAGAAAAATCTTCTTTTAAAAAGTGATGCAAACAAAATTGCCCAAGTAACTTTACGAAACGGAAAAGGAATGGGAATGCACTCAGAAAAAAATGCTTTTTGGGTACTTGGTACTGCAGGAACTGGAGAATTAGTTTTAGTTGATAGTGAAAAAGTAATTGAATTAAAACAAGGTGTTATGGTTCTTGTTAAACCAGGAGTTCCTCACGATGTAATTGCTAAACCGGAACTTTCTGTTATGGTTATTAAGTTTTTAGATGGAGATACTAAAGAAGAAAACCACGAGCACAATCACGATCACAAAAAATAAAATAATAGTGGCTTAGTTTATATGCTAAGCCACATTATCTTTCCAAATAATTATAAAAATAGAATTGGAATAAAATGATAAGTATAAAAAAAATCGTAATAGTAATGATTGCAATTTTGATCTTAAATCAAATTGCAATTGCGCAAAACCAAACTAAAGAAGCAGATGCAATTATTGGAACATGGAAGATGCCAGATGATTGGGGAGTTATAAAAATATTTAAGGAAGGTGAATTCTATAATGGCAAGATTGTTTATATGAAACAAACAGAAGATGACGGAACACCTTTGCGAGATAAAGAAAATCCGGAAGAAAGTTTAAGAGATAGAAATGTGGTAGGCTTGCAAGTAATGAATGGATTTAAATACGGTGGTGATAATGTTTGGAATGATGGAATTTTTTATGCTGCATTAAAAGGCAAAGAGGTAGAACCAGATTTTATTCTTCAGAATAAAAATCAATTAGATATAAAAATTTCCTTTTTTATTTTTTCTAAAACAGTTGAGTTAACAAGAATAGATTCATTAAAAAATAAGTTTTAACAAAAAAGAAAATTAAAATGAAAATAGTAATTAAAATTATTTCAGTCCTTGCTATTATTGTAGGAATCATGGCAGTAGTTACAGGTTCAAGAGTATTACTTGGAGTCTTTGATCCAGGTTATAAATATTTTACAGAGTTGGTTAGCTACAATGTAATTATGGGAGCTGTTTCAGTAATTGCTGGTATTTTTATTTGGCAGAGGAATAGTAAAGCCATTATTTATTCCAGTATAATTGCTGGTTTGCATATTCTTGTTTTACTTTCGCTTATTACATTGTTTAGCGATGTAATCTCAGATCATAGTATAAATGCCATGACTTTTCGTTCAATAGCTTGGATAATATTCTCAGTAATTATTTGGAAAAGTAATTTGCAAACTACAAAGGATGAAACTTCAAAATAAATCTGTGGTAGTTCTTAAGTAATGAAATTCTACATCCTATTATAAAGAAGATGAATAAAAATTATTACATATTTATATCGATACTAATTTCTTTGTTGTTTCCTCACAAAGTTTTTAATCAATCTAAACTTTCAATTGGTAAAAATTCAATTGTAAACCCATCTCTAAATTATAACAGTACAAATTATAATGATAAAAACTACTGGTTAGCAGCTTCGGAAGTATTTGGAATAAATATTCTTGTTTGGGCAAATAGTAAATATATTGCTAAACAAGAGTGGGCTAATATAAGTGGTGAATCAATTAGTGAAAATTTCAAAAAAGGTTTTACATGGGATGGAGATAGTTTTGTAATGAATCAATTTCTTCATCCGTATCATGGATCAGCGTATTTTAATGCAGCAAGATCAAACGGACTTTCCTTCTGGGAGTCTGCTCCGTATGTTTTGGGCGGAAGTTTGATGTGGGAATATGCAATGGAAATTGAGCGACCATCTTACAATGATTTACTGAACACAACACTAAGTGGAATAATGTTGGGCGAAATAACTTTCCGTCTTTCTAATCTATTGATTGATGAAAGTACCTCAGGGCTTGAGAGATTTGCAAGAGAGTTCACATCTACACTTATAGATCCAGTAAAAGGTTTTAATAGATTACTTCAAGGGAAGATGTGGAAAGATGGAATTAAAAATATAAACACTAAATTAGATATTAAACTTTCACTTGGGGTAAACAGTCTTTTTGTGGAAAGAGATCTTTCGAAAAGTTACTTGTATTCTTTATTCATGTTTGATATGAACTATGGAAATAAACTATCAGTATCATCACACAAAAAACCATTTGATCATATTAGAATTCATGGCGAAATGAGTTTTACAAAAAGGGATAATATTATTGGTATATCTTCAAGTGGAGTTTTGTGGGATTGGAAATTCAATGCATTCAATACAAAGAAAAATATCTTCGGCTTGTACAAAGAATTTGACTACCTTGAAAATTATGTGTACAAGTTTTCTGCCGCAAGTTTAGCCGGAGAAATAACTAATAGAACATTGTTGTCAAAAAAAATCATTCTTCAAACTTCATTAGGTCTCTCAGCAGTTTTTGTTGGAGGTACAAACTCTATATATTCTTCAGAAGTTGGTAGAGACTATAATCTTGGTCCAGGCTTAGGCATGAGAATTTTTATGAATTTAAAACTGACAAATTCTCTATCATTAAATTTTAGATATAAACAATTCTGGCTCTACATATTAAACGGACTATCTGGAAATGAATTTATAGGTTTGTATAACTTGAACTTGGAGTATAAGATTTTTAGAAATAACTCTGTAGGTTTATCAGTCATTTTTTATGAAAGGTACGGAATATACACACACTTTACTGATATACATTCATCAAATGCATCTGCACGAATTTTTACAAAATTTCATTTATAGTATTATTCGCCTTCCAAGTCGAACCATTCGACTAAAAAAGTAATTATTTTTATCTTCACAATTCATTTATTTTGAATTCAGTTGTTAATCAAACTTCCTTAGTTTGGCACGTAATTTTCAGTAGGTTAAGTGTAACTAAACATTAACAAACAACAGAAGGAGAATCAAAATGAAACGCTTAATTAATTTTTCGATTATTTTATTAGCTCTTGGATTTTTAACCAGCATTACTTTTGCTCAAACAACAAATAAGGCTAAAGTAAAAAACCAATTTAGTAAAAATTTGAATTCTCAAAATAATTTTCAAAAAACAAATTGGGTAGATATTGATGGTGATGGTATTTGTGACAATGTAGGGCAAAATAATAAGAGAGGCAATAAGCAAGGAATGCAGAAAATGAGAAATGCAAAAAGTAATTTTGGAGATGGAAGTGGTTTAAGACCCAAAGACGGAACTGGTTTTGGAAAAATGAATGGTGCTGGAAATGTAATTGGGGATGGAACTAGAACAGGCGTTTGTGACGGTACTGGAACAAAAGGAAATGGAAGAAGAGGTGGAAGAAATTAAATATTAGAAATAATATTTAGCTAAAAAAGAGAAACTTAGGTTTCTCTTTTTTTATTTAGGTCGTTTTTCATTTCTAGAATATCAATTCTTGAACGTAAATGTCTTTCTGTTAATTCTAATATTCTTGCGGCAGCACTTTTGTTTCCATTAGTTCTGTTCAAAGCTTCAATAATTATTTCTCGCTCAAAAGATTTCACTTTTGTTTCATAACCATCTTTTAAATCTGTTGGATCAAAGATATTCTTCTCAGATATTTTTCCAATTTGATTTGGTAAATCTGATTTAGAAATAAATTCATCTCTGCATAGTACAACAGCTCGTTCAATTATGTTCTCAAGTTCTCTTATATTTCCCGGATATTCATATTTAATTAAATAGTCCATTGCCTCAGAGGAAACAGAGTTGACATTCTTTTCATTTAGTTGAGAATGTTTTTCTATAAAATGATTTACTAAAATTGGTATATCACTTTTCCTATTTCGCAATGCTGGAATATGTATAGAGACAACATTTAATCTATAAAACAAATCATCTCTAAATTCATTTTTACTAATCATCTCTTCAATGTTTTGATGCGTTGCAGTAATAATTCTAATATCTACATTAGTAATTGTATTGCTCCCAAGTTTTTGAACTTCACCAAACTGTATTGCTCGGAGTAATTTAACTTGAGCTTGCAAGGGAATGTCACCAACTTCGTCAATAAAAAGCGTGCCGCCATTTGCTTCTTCAAATCTACCAATCCTTTGGTTTGTGGCTCCGGTAAACGAACCTTTTTCATGTCCGAAGAGTTCACTCTCCAATAAATTTTCTGAAAGGGAAGATATATTTACTGTTACAAATGGTTTGTCTTTTCTTGAACTTGTAAAGTGAATTGCTTTTGCAATTAGTTCTTTCCCGGTTCCACTTTCTCCACGGATAAGTACGGAAGCCTTGCTATTAGCTACTCTTCCGGCTGTGTTTAGAACTTCTTCCATCTCTCCACTTTGAGAAATTATAGAATCAAATCTGAATTTTTCTTCAAGTTGTTTTTTTAAAAGTTTATTCTCAGAGACTAAAAATCTTTTCTCTTTAATTCTTTCAAGTAAGTTTTCTAGTTCATCAAGATCAATTGGTTTTGATAAATAATCATAAGCTCCAGCTTTCATAATATTTACTGCATCTTCAACACTTCCGTATGCTGTTATTACAACAACATCAATTTCAGGATTTAATTCATTGATTTTTTTTAAGACTGTAAAGCCATCCCAATTTGGCATTCTGAAATCTGTTAACACAATATCAATAACATTATTAGTTACAACACCAAATCCCTTTCTTCCATCAGTTGCGGTATATACTTGGTAATTTCTTCTTGCCAAAAAACTTTTTAGGGATTGAAGCTGTGCTTCTTCGTCATCAATAAGAAGTATTGATAGATATTTCATTAAACGTTCCTTTAAATTATTTTTTCTTACTCAAAGTAATAATTGAACTTATTAAATTTGTTATCCAATATCAGTTGTTGCTTTTTTGCTTCATCAAGACTTTGAGTAGAAATTAATGAGTGCATATTTTCTTCAATACTATTAAAGAATAAATGAAGTTGGTTAAACATAGTCTCTGAGTACGAAGTATCTAACAATATTGTCTTGGCTTTATCAAAAATATCTTTCCCCATTTGATTGTACTCGGTTATATCTTCAGAACGAAATACTTCTAATTGCTTGCCAATAGAAGAGACTAATTGGGTCGTTTTATTATTTACTTTCCATTTTTTATTATTGTTTAATTGTAGCTCATTCTTTTTGTGCATCCTCATCCTTGGCGAATCTCCAAAATCAATATCATATAAAATTTCTGCAATTAATTTCACATCAGCATCTTTATAATTTAGTTTAGGCATCAAGTCAAATTTTCTAATTGTTCCTGGCATTAGTGTATTTGTTTCGGTTGGATGCTTTGCCCAAGTTACTATAGCGTTAACAAAGTCATCCTTGTTGGGGTATGTTGGTTTGTAATGTTCTTGAACACGAAGCATAGGTGGAGCAATCATAGAGGCTCTTTTGGATAGATCAGGTTTTGCAAAATGACAGATATAGCATTTTTGTTCCATAAGCTTATAGCCTTTTGATTCAAAAATATTCATTGATGATTTTTGTGCAACAACCTCCGAAAAATCATCCTTCATTTTTTTCTTTTCTGAATTGCAGTTTGTAAAACCTAATACAACAATTACTAAAATTACAATTGTTAATAACTTTGTTTTCATAACATTTCTCTTAATTTGTTTATAATAGTTTGGAACAAAAAATTAAATTTCAGTTGGTAAATTAATTATAAATGTTGTCCAACTGCCTTCCTCGCTTTCAACTAAAATTGTTCCTTCGTGTTCATATACAATTTGTTGAACTATACTTAAACCAATTCCAGTCCCTTTCGCTTTTGTTGTAAAATATAGATTAAATATTTTATTCAAAATATGTTTTGGAATACCTTTACCACTATCGGTAACTTTTATTTCTATACGGTTCTCACTCTTTATATTAATTGTAATTCTGATAGTTCCTTTTTCCTCAATGGTATCATAGGCATTCTGAATTAAATTCATAAGTACTTGCTGAATTTGGTTTCTATCCCAAGTTACTTTACCATTCCAATTCTGCTGAATATTTAATTCAATTGATTTGCCTTTTAGCATAGATTCATATTGTTTTGCAATTTGGTCAATTATTTCTTGTAAGTAAAACTCAACTGGTTTAATTGGTTGGGGTTTTGCAAATTGCAAAAAACTTTGCACAGTTTCATTTATTCTTATTACTTCTTTATTTACTAATTGAGTAAGAGACTTAAATTCTTCTTCATTATGTTTTGGTTCAAAGTCTTTGTTTAATTGTTGTGCAATTGTTCCAATTGTATTTAGTGGGTTTCTAACTTCGTGAGCAACACCGGAAGCCAACTCTCCCATTGCAACCAACCTTTCTTTGCGTTGAATTTTTTCTTCTAAAAGTTTTTGTTCTGTCAAATCTCTAATAACAAGTACTGTGTTTTTTGAACCTTCCTCTGTTTCGAAATTACTTTTAGAAATTAGAAGATATTTTTTTTGATTGTTAATAGATATTTCAATTTGTTTTATATAAAAATCAGAATTGTAAATTTCTTTTAAGTCGTGTGGATTAAACAAAGAAGAAAATTCAACTCCAATAATTTCTTTACTATCTTTACTAAATAGTTTTGCTGAGGCAGTATTAAATATTTTAACTTTTTTCTTTTTATCAATAACAATTACTGAGTCACTTACATTTTGAATTATTTTATCGGAGTAGGCTTCTAGAGATTTAAACTGTTTTTTCAAGAAATTAAAATTTTGTTTTGTGAAAATGTATGTGAGTAAAAGAGATCCAAGAATAAAAAGAATAACTCCACTTATAATCAGTCTTCGTTTAATTCTACTATTTATTGCTTGCATTGGTTCTAATGATAATCCTAGCCTGAATAAACCAACCACATTTTTTTTATATGTTAATGGATGAACTGCTTCAAAAATATTAAGAGAATCAAATTCAATTTTTCTCCAAGCAAATGTTGAGTCAGATAGTGAAGTTGATAAAAAAAGAGAATTTTTAATGTCTTCAAAAAATTGAACATTTCCAGAAGCTGCTAATATTCCAGACGAATCTTGTAACGCAGCATAAATAATATCAGAGTTAAGAGTAACTTTTTTTAGCAAAACTCCAAAACCAATTTTTTTTCTAAAGTCTAAAAGTTCTTCAGCATCAATATTCAAAACAATTGCACTTCGGTCTTCTGTGGATAGGGCAATGGTATATTTATATTCACTTCCATAAGGTGGTTTGTTTATTCCTAATATTAAAATATTTGTATCTTCGCTAAAAATTGGGGCAAGCATTTTTTTAGCTTGTGTCTCTTCTTGTTGGCTTGAATAAGATTCTTTATGACTTTGAAAAATCTTTTTCCCCTTATTATTAAAAATTTTAATTCTATGAAAATTATTTTGTTTAGAAATAGTTTTTAAAAGGTTATTGGAAATTTCATTTTGTTCATATAAAAGTTTAACAATATTTGCGTTACTCAATAATCTGTTCTTAATTTGCTTGTCAAGTTCTTCATAAGAAAGAAGAGCATTCTGTGAAGCTATAAGAGATGTTTCTAAAAGTGTGTGAGATTGTTCTGCCATTAAACCGTACATCTCTTTTTTATTTTGGTTTAACTCATAAAGTGCTGATGAAATTACCAAAGTAGCAACAACAAGAAAAATTAGAATCAAAATTTTAGGTTGAATAGACATGCTTTTCTTTGAGTTTTTTAGTTGAATTCTATTTAGAAAACATATTCATAAATTATAAAAATCAGAATAGTAAATGAAATTAAATCAAAAATAAAACTGCTAATCCGTAAATTGAAAATACTAACGAATTAGCATGAATGTTTTTAACTGAGAAGTTTTTTTTATTAAAAATTATAGTTCAGACCAAATTTTATTTTGTTGGAATTATAGTTGTACCAAAAACTATTTGAAGAATTATTTATATGTTGATAGTTTAGAAGTAATGTAAGAGCAGTACTTTCTTGTTCTCCAAAATAAAATTTTTTTTGTACACCTAAGTTAATTATTTGCTGAGCATCAATTCTAGTAATTTCGTTGTCAAAATTATTTGCTTCTACATAAGCTCCTTGAGATGGATACTCCTTATTATTATAAAAGTACGAACCTCTAAGAATGATTTCCAACGGTAGAATTTGAGTTAGTTGAAGACTGGCGGTATAACCTTCATAGCTAATAGGATCATCAAAATATTTTGATTCATCTCCATAAGCGAAGTCAAGTTGTCTAATAGTTTTTGCCGTACCTCCAATAATATTTCTACTTGTAAATTGCACTGCCAAACCGGTAGTAGGTGTTAGCGACTGTGCAATTTTTCCAAAGAAATTTAACTGTGATGTAAAAGCTGTGTTCGATTCAATTTGCGAAATATTATTTCCGTCAATCATTTCAAGAGAGCTAAATTCAGTATTAAAATATCTTTTATATTTGAAATCTACTCCACCTATTAATGTAGTTTTTGTTTCAAAACTTTTATTTGCCGTTATGTTAACTGAACCAAGTAAATTATCCAAATCATTTAGATCGCTATAATCTGTAACATTCAAAGAACTATTACCAAATATGTAAACATCTTCAATGTTAAATTTATATTTCATGTAACCTGAATAATTTAAATAATTATAGAAATTATAATCATTTCCGTTAAATCGTTGTTCAATATTTAAACCGTACATAATATTGTTAGATGTATTCCAAATTTTTAATTGGTGCCAATAATAATTTCTTTCTGATGATTCAGAAAAATTTGTGTAATTCCCATAATACCCAATACCCATAGTGTTTATTGCTCTATCAACACTTAGATTTAGCGAACTAATATATGACTCAGTTACAAAAGGAGAATGGAATGGATTATCACTATATTCTTGCAATGTAGAAATATTTATATCCCATTGCGCAAAAATTGAATTTGAAATTCCTATAAATATAAATATTCCCAGAAGTACATTTATCTTTAAACTTTTTTTCATTTCTGATAACCTTCATAATAAAATTGGTAGTGAACGATTTAACTTTGTATATACAAATGTTGCCTCAAAACTATTTGAGACAGCATGTTGCGGACTTAATAAATAAAGATCAGTAAATAATTTTGATTGTTAAATTATCCACCACCATGTCCACGTCCCCAACCTCTATTCCAAGGTCCGTTAGAGACACCAGTTCCCCCGTCTCCATCTCCAGTACCATTTCCGTTCCCAGAACCATTTCCATATCTCCATCCCCAGTTCCAAGGTCCATTAAAAGTTCCAGTACCATTTTTGCCCGACTGATCACGTCCAAAATTATTCTCAAACCCAAATCCTTTAGAGTGATTATTAAAATGTTCCTTTCCATCTTGCAACCTATCTTCAACTCCATTTTGCTCTGAATCCTTTTGATTCTTTATTGTTGATCTTAAAGAATTTCTATGTCTCTTACCAAAACCAGTATTATCATTTATTCCATCACCATCTAAATCAACAAACTTTCTAGCTTTGTTTTTTCTATAGTCAGGGTCCAATCCATTAGGAATTCCATCTCCATCGTGATCAGGAGCATTGTCGTTATATCCATCACCATCTAAATCAATGAATCTTCCTCCATGTTGCTTTTTGTTATTTTTAATTTCAGTTGATTGCTGTGCGACATTGTAACTTGAAATCATTAGTAGCACTACCAAAGTTGATATAATTTTTTTCATTTTTTTACCTCTTCTTATAAATAGATATTTCTAAATACTCTGAAAGATTTATGCCAAAGACTTTTTATTGGTAATATATGAAAAAACATTGAGTTATATATTCTAATTCAAAAGTATTGAATCTTAAACAAACATTATGGTCGAAACGTTCGACCTTAAAGTCGAACTAAGAAGGTTAATATTTTTCAGGTATCGCTCGTTTCATCAAAAATTATACATTTATAATTTTGGCACACAAATTGAGAAGCTCAGTCAACAACAATTTTTTTCAAAATAACATAGAGGAATAAAATGAAAACATACAAAAAATATGTAGCTCAATTATTGATTGCATTAACTGTACTTCTTTTTACTGCTTGTAATTCTCCTGTAGAATCAAATCCGAATACGAATTATGATGATGACTTAATTAACACACTATCTACTTTACCAAAAGGGGACTTAAATACTTCGGAAGAAAATGGTCTTGTTTTTATGAGAGAAGAAGAGAAATTAGCAAGAGATGTATATATAGTTCTTTTTGAAAAATGGGATACGAAAATATTTAATAATATTTCCAAAGCTGAACAAAAACATATGGATGCGTTAAAATTATTACTTGATAGATATTCTTTAGAAGATCCAATTACAAATGATGAAGTAGGCGTATTTGTTAATGAAGAATTGCAACATTTATATAACTCACTAATTGAAACTGGAAATAAATCACTAATTGATGCTTTACATGTTGGAGCTGCAATTGAGGAAATAGATATTTTAGATTTAATAAAATTTACTAACCTAATTGATAACGAAGATATAAAATTTGTTTATGATAATTTGAATAGAGGGTCTAGAAATCACTTAAGATCATTTGTGAAAAATCTTAATAATCAAGGTGTAGATTATGAAGCACACTATATGACACAAGAAGATTTTCTTGAGATTATAAATAGTGATATGGAAAAAGGTGGCAAAGGGAAACAAGGAAAAGGAAAAAATGGGAAAGGTAAAAATGGGAAAGGGAAGAATGGAAATGGCGGTAAAGGCAAAGGTTAAAATAAATTAAAATATTCTTTTTCAAAAAAAAAGTCTTCTTTAGAAGGCTTTTTTTATTTTAAAAAATCTCAAATAGTCTTCAACATATTATTCATAAGATACTATTTAAAGAAAAAGGGAGCATTTAGCTCCCTTTTAAAAATAACATTTCTATAGAAAACTATTCTTCTACATCTTTGTATCTATATTCAATTCCATCATCAACCAACTTGTTAAGTGCAGTCATATGTGCTTTTTCTTTTTTCTCAAATTCGACAGAAAGTTTTGCTTGTTCAGCGTTATCTCTATCATCAAACTCATCTTCTCCTGCTGGGTGAAAAGTATTCATCAAATTTGTAAATTCTGTTTTATTGTCTTCGTGTAAAGCTCTAGCTTTTTTTGATGTGACAATTATGGCTTCGTAAATATTTGCAGCTTTACCAGTAATTGTACTTATGCTAATTGTTTTTATTCCCATTTTATTCTCCTTTATTGTATCTCACTTTTTATAATATTATTTGCTTCTAGTTTAGCATCTTCAAGGTTGTAATTGTAAATGTTATAATCAAATTTTTCTTTATAAGTTAATTCCATTTCTGCTCGCTCAATTCGCTTTTCAAAATCAGAATCAGACTCAGTTTTTCTATTTCGTAAACGTTTTTTAAGTTCTTCAATACTTGGAGGAGAAATAAATATTAGTACAGAATCTTTATAATAATTTTTAATATTTATGGCACCTTTAACATCAACTTCCAGCACCATTGAAATTCCATCATTGATTTTTTCGAAAACAAAGCTTTTAAGAGTACCGTAATAATATCCGAAAAATTTCCCCCATTCTAAAAAATCATCATTGTTTACTTTTTCCTTAAACTCTGCTTCTGATAAAAAAAAGTAATCTTCACCATCAACTTCAAAAGATCTTTTTTTTCGTGTTGTTACTGAAATTGAAAAAAATAGTTCTGGAAATGTTTTGAGTACATTTTTAATAATAGTTGTTTTCCCAGTTCCGCTTGGAGCAGAAAATACAATTAGCTTACCTTTTTTCTGTTTCAATTATTACTCAATATTTTGAACTTGTTCTCTTATTTTTTCCAATTCTTCCTTTATAACAATTCCATTGTGCGAAACTTCTGTTGATACAGCTTTGCTATTTATTGTATTTGCTTCCCTATTCATTTCTTGACAAATAAAATTTAATTTTCGTCCAACATCAATTGAAGTATTTACAGTTTCGTTAAAAAGTTTTATGTGGCTTTTTAATCTAACACATTCTTCAGTTACATCGTGTTTCTCAGAAAGTATAGCAAGCTCTTGGTTCAGTCTATCTTCGTTTGTAACAAATGTTTCTAATAATTTATTTGTCTTTTCTTTGAACTTCTCAAAATATTCTTTTGTTGAGTTTGAAACTAACTCTTCAATTATATCAATAGTAGAAATTATTTTTTCAATTCTAGAATCAATATCTTTTTTTAATTCTATACCTTCTTTGTTTCTCATTTCAACTAAATTTGTTATTGCATTTCCAATTGCTTTGGATATCAAATCAAACTCAATTACTATTTCTTCTTTTTTAGTAATTAAAAACTTATCGCCTAAAACTAGTAGGTGCTCAATTTTAATTTCTTCTGTACTTGAACTTAGTTCTTTAATTTGTTTTAGAGTTTGCAACGTGTTGTTAAATTCGTCCGCATCAAACTGAACATCTTTAGAATTATTTTTATTGAGACTTAGAGTAATATTAAGTGAAACTTTTCCTCTTTTGATATTCTTTTTTATCAAATCTCTAATAGCAAATTCGTGAACATATAGTTCGCGAGGAAGCCTTAGAGAAATATCTAGGAATCTACTATTTAAACTCTTGATCTCAGTTTCTAATGTTATTTTATCGTTGGAAAATGAATCTCTTCCAAATCCAGTCATACTTAGCAAGTTTACAATACCCTCAAAAAGTGGAACATTAAATTTAGTTAAAATATGTTAGTTTTCAAAAAGAAGATAATGGCAACTCTTGATTTGCAACTTTGAAAAGAATAAATTAAAAACTTCTAAAAAGCTTCCCCAATACCAATTTGAAATTTCATATTATTTAAGAAACCGCCAACATCATTGAAGCGGGCAAATAGATTTCGCTTATCATCTGGGTTGTAAAGCTTAAAGCCAAAGTCAAATCTAATTGGTACATATTCAGTATAAAATCTGAATCCAAAACCAGTAGTAATTGCAAGTCTATCAAATCTAAAATCTTTTGCACTATCCCAAACATTTCCATAATCCATAAATAACGCAGCACCTATCATTTTTGATAAATGTGTTCTAGTTTCTACCGAACCTTCAAATAGGAAAAAACCACCAGGAGCAATTTTTCTTTTTGTAAAATTTTCTATTTCTTCTTTTGTGAAATTTTTTGGAATTTCTATGTTTGGTGGTACTAATTCATTTGCTCCCCATCCTCTAATTGAATTACTACCTCCAGCAGTAAATCTCTGGTTTAATGGAATATTAAAAGATTCTCCTCTGTAAGTGTGAATATTGCCGATTTTAAATTTTACTCCAAACGAGTTTTGTCCTTGGTCAAAAAATGGAAGATATATTGTTGAAGTTAAAAGTAATTTATAATATGCCGGATGAGTAAAGATATAGCTGCCTATTTTACTTATCAGTAATGGAATAGAATTACCATCTTCTGCTAATAAAGTTAGTGAGTAGCCTCTTGTAGGAAATAATAAATCATCGGTTTTATTTGCGACAAAGAACATTCCTAAAACCGTATTTGGTCTTTTAGTTGTTAAGGATCCTAATAGTGTTGTATCGTTAAAACTTTTCTGTATAAAGCTTTCTTGATATATGTATTCTGAATTTTGCCAATTTAAATGCGTTGAAAAAGAAGTTAAATAAGTGTAGTTAGATAGCTCAAAGTTCAGGTTTAATTTTGCACCGAAAATATTTGCATTCCAATCATTTCTTTTTTTCTCAAGAGTAAAGAAGGTTTCCAATTGAGTGTTTATTGGTTTCCCAAATAAGAAGGGCTGTTCCAAAATTATTCTTCCATCCGCAAAGCCAAAAATATTATCACTTTCTAAATCGAAATCTGAAATAAACTCTGGAATGTTTTGTGCAGCTGCGGAAGTACTAATTGTTAATTTTCTTGCATCACCTAAAAAATTCTTTTTTATAAAACTTAATCCAAGTCCAAATTTAAAAACATTGTCTTCGTTAATTGCAATAAGCTCTGGTGATAGTTCATTTAATGATCCAACATTTGTTGCAATTCGTATTGGTAATAAATTTGCACTTGAATCTACTTCTACCCCAGCTACAACCGCAGATGAAAATAAGTTTGTTCTATAAAGTCTAACTTGAGCAAGTTTCAAATCATGATAACTATAGTAGTCTCCAGGATTAATATTTGTAATTTCTTTAATCAATTTATCGCTTACAAATTTTGCACCTATTCCAGATTTTTGAACATTTATATCAGAAATTTTATATCTGTTACCTAACTGAAATTCAACAGAAATATCAACTACATTAATAACTGTATCCATTTCAACAATAGGCCATAAATTTTTCGCATGAAAATATCCATGATCCCTTAGAAAATTTAGAATTAAATGATTGTTAGTTTGTAAAAGGGTAGAAGTGTATTGATCGGCACTATCTATTGAAATAATATTTATTAATTGCTCATAAAATTCCGGTGTTAAATTTTCTAATCCGGTAATATTAAACTGACGTATATAAGAAGCAGCACCTTCCTCAATTTGATAAGTTAAATCTGATTTTTTATTTTTACCATATATTGAATAGCTATCTGAAATTTTTGCTTTGAAAAAACCATACGATTTGTAAAAATTTTCTAAGTCAGTAATATCATCATCAATTTGGAGTGAGTCAAAATAAGATGGCGGACTACCGAAGTTAGAAAAACTATTAAAAAATTGAGAGAGCCATCCTGATGTTTCTTTTGATTGGATTTCATTTTCTAATTCTGTAGCTGAAAAATAATTGTTTCCTGAGAAGGAAATTGAATTGAGTTCAATTTTGTTTTCTTCTTCATCTTCTTGAGCAAAAATATAAGAGTTAAAAGAACTTATTATGAATAAGATCAAATAAAAAAATAAAAGAAATGAATTACCTTTTTTCATAAATAGTTTTAGTTCTTAATTACTATAGTTGTTCCAATGGGCAAAACATTTATTAGTTCATCTATATTTTCATTGCTCATTGCAATTGATCCATTTGTCCAATTGAAAACAAAGGGTAAATTTTTGAAAATCAGATTATACTTACCTATTCCATGAACACTTATGTTTGCTCCAAGTTTTGTATAACTATATGAGCAATTATTTTTTTCTAAACTGCTTACTATCGTAGAGTATTCAATTTTAGAAATTATATTATTTCGTAAACCTCTAACAGCATCTTGAGTATTTGGGTAATTGAGTTTTAATTTTTTATAATACTTTAAGTCTGTATCAATATTGCAAATTTTGTACTTCCCAATTGGAGTTATAAAATCATCTTTTGATAATTTTTCTGTCCCACCATTGTTGCCAAAGACAACTTTATAACTTTTAATTTTTAACGAATCGCTAAATAAATTAAGTGAATAATTTTTTCTATCAATAATTATTGATGGATTACTAATAGCTTGTAATTTGTTTTCTTCTAGAGCTTCTTCCAAAGTAACTTCTCTTAAGTTTAGAATAACTCCATATAGAATAACTCCAGAGAAAAAGAGTAAAACACTTGTTGCAATATATATTACGTTACGTAACATTATAGGAAATCTTTCAAAAATTTATTAAAAAGTATTTAACCTTTAAATATAGTAAAGAGAAAATTGAAAATTTTGGTGAATATAAAAGATAAAATACTACCCTAAAAATTAGGGTAGTATTTTATTGAAGGTTCTATGAATTGTTTGCGGCATCTACCACAGCTATAGCAGTCATATTAATAATTTCTTCAACAGAAGCATCTCTATGAAGAACATGAATTGGTTTTTTCATTCCCATTAGTATTGGCCCTATAACCGTACTGCTTGTAAGGTTGCTCATTAGTTTATATGCAATGTTTCCAGAATTAAGATTAGGGAATATCAAAACATTAGCGTTACCTTTAATTTTAGAAAAGGGGAATCTCTTTTCTGCAATTTCTGAATCTACGGCTGTATCTAATTGCATCTCACCATCAATAATTAAATCGGGTTCAATAGATTTAACTATTTCTACTGCCTTTCTAATTTTTATAGAGTGTTCATTTTTTGAACTTCCAAAATTGCTGAAAGAGATCATTGCAACTTTTGGAATAATATCAAACTCCCTAACAGTACGTGCAGCTCTAATAGCAATGTCGGCTAAAGTTTCTGCATCTGGATTAGTGTTGACTGTAGTATCAGCAAAGAAGTATGTTTTTCTATTTGTAATAACTATGTGCATTCCGGAAACAACTTTAGCACCTTCTTCAACTCCAATAGTTTCTAATGCCGGTCTAATTGTGTTTGGATAGTTGTGTACAAGTCCGCTAATTAAGGCATCTGCCTCACCCATTTTTAGCATCATTGGTCCATAGTAATTAGGCTGCTGAATTAGTGTTCTTGCCCTATTTAGTGTAACACCTTTTCGTTGGCGAAGTTTATAAAATTCATCGGCATAATTTTTACATTTATGACATGTATGTAAGTTTATAATTTTAAATAGTTTAGAATCAAAACCAAACTCTTTTATTTTACCAAGAATTATTTTTTCATTTCCAACAAGAATTGGTTTTGCAATATTTTCAGAAGCAACTGCATTTGCTGCTCTAATAATTTTTTCTTCTTCACCTTCAGGGTAAACAATTTTTTTAGGATTTTTTTGAGCTTTATTAATTATTAGTCTAATAATTTCTTGAGAGTAGCCAAGACGCTCTTGTAATTCAGCTTCATATTTCTCCCAATCCGTAATTTTAATTCTAGCAACTCCAGATTCAATAGCAGCTTTAGCCACAGCGGGAGCCACCTTCCACAGTACGCGAGGATCAAAAGGCTTAGGAATTACATATTCAGATCCATAAGAAAACTCTTCCCCACTATAAGCTTTCATTACAATTTCAGGCACTTCTTCTTTTGCCAATTCTGCAAGGGCTTTTACAGCCGCCATTTTCATTTCTTCATTTATAGAAGTAGCTCTTACGTCTAAAGCTCCTCTAAAAATGAAAGGGAAACCTAAAACATTATTTACTTGATTAGGGAAATCGCTTCTTCCGGTTGCCATAATGATATCATTTCTGACTTGCTTAGCCTCGTCATAACCAATTTCAGGATCAGGATTTGCCATTGCAAAAACAATTGCATTAGCAGCCATACTTTTAACCATATCTTGCGAAATAATTCCACCTTTAGAAAGTCCCATAAAAACATCTGCACCGTTCATTGCATCATCTAGCGATGTAAATTTATTTTCTCCGGCAAACTGTTTTTTATATTTATTTAAATCATTTCTGTCTTTGTGAATTAATCCTTTTGAATCAAACATAAAAATATTTTTACGTTCAACTCCTGCACTTATATATAAGTTACAGCAAGCAATAGAAGCAGCTCCAGCACCAGAGACAATCAACCTAACTTTACTTAAATCTTTTTTAGCAATTTCAGAGGCGTTTATTAATGCAGCACAAGAAATTATTGCAGTTCCGTGTTGGTCATCATGAAAGACTGGAATGTTCATAGTTCTTTTAAGTTCTTCTTCAATCTCAAAACATTCAGGAGCTTTAATATCTTCTAGATTAATTCCGCCAAAAGTTGGTTCAAGAAGTTGACATGTTTTAATTATTTCCTTTACATCTTTACTTTTTAATTCCAAATCAAAAACATCTATGTCAGCAAATCTTTTAAATAGTACTCCCTTTCCTTCCATAACCGGTTTGCTGGCGTGTGGCCCAATATCTCCTAACCCAAGCACAGCAGTACCATTGGAGATTACCGCTACTAAATTTCCTTTCGCAGTATAATTAAAAACATCATCATCGTTTTTGTGAATTTCTCTACAAGGTTCTGCAACGCCTGGCGTATATGCCAGTGATAAATCTCTTGATGTGTAGCATGGTTTAGTTGCAACAACTTCAATCTTTCCTTTTCTACCTTTGCTGTGGTAGGTTAGGGCTTCTTCTTTTCCTATCTCCATAATGCACCTCTTAAATTACTTTATAACATAAAACAAATACGTATGGTAAAATTAGATAATATTCTCTTAATATTGAAAATAAATCTGAATTATTTATAAAGCTTGAAAGGGAGGGAGAGGTATTTATTAAAATACATTTTTGATGAAGTGGAAATAAGAAAAGTGTTAAACAATATTGGAATGGTTGGTATTTTAATTTTTTACAAAAGCCAAAATAGTTTTGGGAAACATATCTGTTGCAATTAGAAAGCCGTCATCATCAAATCTGGCAATGCCTTCCCAGTTTCTGCTATCATTTTTTAGTAGTTCTAAATAGATGGGAGCTTTACTAGTTCTAATAATTTTATCATTTTCAATCTGAAATTGAACAAGACGTTCTACAGCTTTTGATTCCGAATGTGATTTGCCAATTCCAAACTTTTGAGCAATATCATCACTTGCAGGATTTAGTTTGCCAATTTCTCTTGGGAACAAATAGTTGATTGCCCAAAAAGTATTGTTAGTATCTACAGATGTTACATCAGTAATTCTGTATTCTATATTTGGAAATTTTATTTCTTTTTGGAGTTTAATATTAGGATCAAAAACAGCCACTTTTGAGTTAGGGTTTATATTTTGTCCATTAGCTTCGTAGATTGGATAAATTTGATTGTTATGAAATAAAATAGATTCACAACTAAAATTATTGATGTTTACATCAGACGGAATTTTGGTTAGAGATTCTCCATCTAAAGTTATTGTTTTTAATGAATCATCAATTAGGCCCGATATCATTAGGCTTTCAGTAGTTAGTAAACTTGTATGTTCAATTGTAAAATATGCAATATCATTATTTATTGTTATAGACTCAAAACCTGAACCGACTGAAAATAAATCGGAGAAATCATTTACATTTATCGAGTAGTGGTTTGTTAGAATGGGAGATTTGTCTTTCCCAGAGAAGAAGTTTTTAATTTTTTCTTTTGAGATGTAGAAAATTTTCCCACCATCACTATTTGAGAATCTATCTGGAAATTGAGGAAGAAGAACTAAGTTATGATTATACCAGCAAAGTCCTGAAATTTCGGATTTTCTATTTGCAACTTCTCCTGTAAGTGGAATTTGAATTATCTGAACTTCATCTAAAATTGCTACATTTTTTTCTTCGCCACTTTGGAAGTGAGTTTCATTTTTTGCACAGCTTAAAATTAAGAGTGAAGAAAGAAATAAATATATTAGATGTTTTGAATTAGTCAAACTTAACCTGGGATAAATCCATTTTTGAATAATCAGAAGGTGGAGTAAAAAGGCTATCATCTAAGGTAGTTTTACTAATACTTTTCACTTCAATTTTAGAAATTAGTTTATCATTTTTATCTGTTGTTGTAAATAATATTGCAAAATAATTTTTGTCATTTAAAGATTTATCCAAAAAAGAATTTTGCTGGATTGGGGTAATAGGCATTTGTAGATTCCCAATTTCATTAGTTACCCAAATAGTATTTTTACTCCCATTTTCTGTAAAAAATATTTCCTCACATTTATAACCTAAAATAGTTTTTGTTTTCCCAGTTTTATAATTAGTTAAATCGATTTCCTCATAACTATTACTTTGTTGCTGACCTATGTTCGTGAGGTCTTCAGTTTTTTTTACTAGGTCATAATCTACTTCCATATACATTTTTTGTTTTGCAAACAATGTGAAAATTTTATTGCCATTATAGATTGAACACATTTCCTCTTTAGTGTTTGCATCACTTTTGATTGTTGTTATTGTTTTGGTTTTTTTATCTTTAACATAGTAGTCTGTTGTAACACTATCGGCATTGGAAGAAATTACTGTAGTTATACTTCCTTCAAACAATGTCTTTTCTTTAGACTTCTGTGAACAAAAAGAAACCAAAAAAAGTAATACAAGTAGTAAAGTCATGAATGTAAGACTTTTCATTTTCTATTCACTATTCTAAAATTAAAAACCAGGAATACTCATTTTCTTATATCCAGAAGGAGGAGCAAAATCACTCTCGCTTAAGGATGATTTATCAACACTCTTTACTTCAAACTTTGATACTTCTCCATCTTCATCCGATGATGTAACAAGCAACGGATAGAATCCTTTGTTATTTAACGACTTCCCCCAACTTGGTGTGTAGCTTGCTCCCATTGGACTTTTAAATATTTGGAAACTTCCAATTTCATCAGTTACCCAAGCTTCGCTTTTCATTCCATCTTCTTCAAAAATCCATTGTTCACAATCGTAACCAAGAATAGTTTTTGTTTTACCAGTTCTATATTTTGAAAAATCTGTTTCATCACTGCTACTATTATCATCCTCGTCATTGTTGCCACCAAAAATGCCTGAAAGTTTAGTAAGAGTTTCATTGTCAAACTCCATATACATTTTTTGTTCGTCCATCAAAACTATGGACTTGTTGCCAGTCATAATCATACCACCTAAACCTGAGTTGTCACCCTTCATTATCATTTTCATTTTTTCACCCTTGATGTAATAATCCATTTCAAAAGTATCGCCATCAGATGAAATCTCTATAATTACCTTACCTTCAAATTGAGATTGAGCTTGCAACGAAGTTGAATAAAACAACACTGACAAAATCATAACAAATAACGAATTTATACTTATATTTTTTTTCATTTTGTTTCCTCTGTTCTTATTAAATAATGTTATTTAATTTACAATTAAATATTTAGTTTGGGAAATAATTATAAAATTAAAAGTAGTTTCTATTCCCAAAAGTATTACTTACTTATGTAAGTGGAAAGTAAAAACAGTTTATGTTATTGAATATCAAGAAGGTTGCCTTCCCGCGTGAACACGGTTCTTGGGGATTTTTAATTGAACCATTACTTTTGTCGTTACTAGTTGCTTATACCTACAATGGATTATTGCTAACACTTTGTACCTTTGTAATTTTTTTAGCTCACCAGCCAGCAAGAATTCTTCTTGGTAAAAAGGATTCTAAAAAATTAAAATCATCTGCACTATTATTTTTCATACTCTATTCTATAATAGCTATTCTACTGTTAGTTGTCATTTTGTCTGGAACTAATATAGAATTACTAACTCCATTTTTAATCTCAATAGTTTTGATGTTTGGATTTTTAGTTTTAGAATATAATAATTTTGGTAGAAATTTATTAGTAGAATTTATTGCTCCGGTTGCAATTACTTTTGTCGCATTAAATATTGTGTTATTTGATGGTTGGACTTTAGAAAAAATAATTGCCTTTGGATTTGTTTTACTATCGCGAGCAATTCCAACATTGCTTTATGTAAATACAAAAGTTAAAATTATTAAAGGACAAAGTACAAATAGTTTATTGTTAAGAATATCAGAAGTTTTGTTTTTAAGTTTAATTATATTTTTAGCAGTTAAAAATTCAGTTCCATATTTATCAATCTTTGCAATACTACTTCTAATTGTTAGATCGATTATTGGTTTGTTACCAAAGAATAAAAATGAAAAAGTTAGAACAATGGGAATGAAAGAATTTGGTTTTGGAATTCTTTTTGTGATAATAAATGCGATTGGTTATTTGTTTGATTTATAATTTACTTCGTAAAATATTCGTTTCAAGAAGTTTGTCATGTTGAATGAGTGTTTTTTACGAGTGAAACATCTCAATAATTATTAGGTTTGAGATTCTTCATTTCCACCGAAAGCTATCGGTGTCCATTCAGAATGACATACTAAATATAAAATGATAGTAGATTTTGAAATCAAAAAAGAATTTATTTACATTAAAATTTAAGATAGAGATTTAATATGTTAACAAAAAAAGACTACCTAAAAGAAACAATCAAACACATTGATATTAAAGAACACAATGTAATTCCACTTGTTGATTCAATGGAGCGAATGGCTTTTTCTGCAAGAGATTTACACAGAGCTTCTTCAATATATAATAGAATGTTGGAAGACAAGAATTGCTCAATAATTCTAACTCTTGCTGGAAGTTTGTTTAGTGCTGGATTAAAAAAAGTTGTGTTCGATTTAATTGAAAATAAAATGGTTGATGCAATTGTTTCTACCGGAGCAATTATGGTTGATCAAGATTTTTTTGAAGCTCTTGGTTTTAAGCATTACATTGGTTCGTCTTTTAGCGATGACAACAAATTACGTGATTTAAATATTGATAGAATTTATGATACTTATATAAACGAAGATGAGCTAAGAATTTGTGATGACACCACAGAAGAAATATTTAATAGTTTGGAAGCTCGCCCTTATTCATCAAGAGAATTACTTTGGGAGTTTGGAAAATATTTGGATGAAAATAATAGATTAAAAGTTGAGGATAGTGTAATTCATTCAGCATACAAAAACAATGTGCCAATATTTGTACCGGCATTTTCTGATTGCTCTGCTGGTTTTGGAATTGTGATGCACCAACACAAAAATCCAAACAATCATCTATCTTTTGATTCTGGGAAAGATTTTTTGGAACTAACAAAAGTTAAAATGAATGCAAAAGAAACCGGAATATTTATGATTGGTGGGGGAGTTCCAAAAAACTTTACTCAAGATATAGTTGTGGCTGCAGATATTTTACAAGAAGATGCACCAATGCATAAATATGCAATTCAAATTACTGTTGCTGATGAAAGAGATGGAGCATTGTCTGGTTCAACACTAAAAGAAGCAAGCTCTTGGGGGAAAGTTGAAACGACTTATGAGCAAATGGTTTTTGCTGAAGCAACAATTGCAATGCCTTTAGTTGCTGGATATGCTTACCACAAAGGAGCTTGGAAGAATAGGGAGAAGCGAGAATTTCAGAAATTATTTTTGAAGTGAATGTTAATTATAAATGTGCCTGGCACTTTTATCACTTGATGAAGAGCCAGATAAATTTAAAACTAGAATTGTTATTTCGAAATGAGTTTGCTTTTTGAACGATTGAGAAATCTCCAAACCATAATAGTTTTGAGATTTCTCACAAAAAACATGTTCGAAATGACAATGTAAATAATCTGACTATAAAATAAATTCACTTATTATTTTATCAACATCATCTTTTTTGTTTCAGAAAAATTACCAGCATTTATTCTATATAAATAAATACCACTTGGCAAGTTAGAAGCATTAAAATCTGCTTTGTAACTTCCAGCTGATTGTCTCTCATTAACAATTGTTGCAACTTCTTTCCCAAGCACATCAAAGACAACTATAGACACATACGATTCTGAGGGAATTGCGTATTGAATATCTGTTGTTGGATTAAATGGATTTGGATAATTTTGTTGCAATGAAAATTCACTCGGAATCACATCAGATTGTTTTTCAACATCTGTTGCACCTAAGTTAACATAGGCTCTAATTAAATAAGCATATATATTACCAGCAGAAGCTGTTATAAAATACCAGTCACGTTCTCCATCACCAGAAGGTGTAAAGTAAGAATAACTATGTCTATTTTCAGCATCGTCTGGTTGTTCTGAGATCATAATTCTTTGAGCGTAATTTGGAGCTACATAAGAACCTTCAACCACAAAAGCTGCAACAAAAGGTTTACTTACATCAATATTGTTGGAAGTAAGATCAACAGTAATCCAATTAGGGAAAGGTACTGGATAACTTTTTGCAACATCATCCCACGGAGGTCTTACAGCAATGTTGGAAGTTACTGTCAAATTCGGAACAAGAGCTTTGCCTAATGGAGTTGGCCTAGACGACCCAGTAAATTCATAAATTCCTCCATGAATAGAACCTGCTTGACGAAGAGCTATTCTAATAGAATCCAAAGTTCCACCAGGAACTCCATCAAAAACTACAGAAACCGTATCGTTATTAGCCAATGGTAGTACCCCGGAAGGCTTGCCAATATCATAAGCCAATTCTAGACCACCAGATACATCTCCAGTTGATGTGTATTTATAGTTTCGCTTAAAACTTGCATTTGTGTTTAGAACAGCAAAGGTTATTTTATTATAGGTTGTACCAAAATCACTAAATGTATGTTCAGTTCCCGCACTAATATCTTCAATATCAATACTGTTGTCTGCTTTATATTTAAGCGCTTTAAATTTTAATATTCCACTACCAAAATCGTTAAAATTTATAGTTAGATTTTTTCCTCTTGAAAAAGAAATATAATCTGCACCTAAGTTTGCAACTTTAATAGTTGATGATGAAAAATTAGGATTTGAATGGTCCAACGGATTAATAGTTCCAATCCCCGGAGTTGTATATCCCCAAGTTGGATTTATAGTTTTATCATTTAATACATTTGCCATAAACCAATTTTCTATTGATTCATTAAATCTTAAAGCTGTAGAAGTTGATAATTTAGATAATGCATCGTTAACTGCAGATATACTAGTAGAAGTACTTTGTACAAACTTTCCTAAAAAATCAGTTCCAAATTGATCGTACATATATGTCATATATCTTGATGCTCTTGTATAATCCTTTAGTACATCGTCTCCATCTCTCCATTCTTCTAGGTATTGATTGTAATCGCTATTAAAAAGTGTTTGTCTTCTTATGCCATAACCACAAACAACTGAGGCAACTTCTGAACAAGCTTCATCCATAAAAGTAGATTGTGATGGTTTATCAGGCGAACCATTATGATAGTTAAAATGAATCATGTGTTGAAACTCATGAGCAGTAGTACCCATTACATTGTTCAGACCAGATTCTGTTAATAAATCAGATGGGTTTGCATCTAAGTAATACATTTCAGCCATATTGCTATTATCACCGGGAACTTCATTTACACTATGAAAATAACCAGCAATATATCCGCCTGAACCTGTATAACCATCTTGAATATCTAAAATAAGAATTACAATTTTAGCGTCAGCATCTATATCTGGAGGTGAGCCAAAAGTTTCTGTATCTATTTGGAAAATTCCTTTGCTACCATTTGCTGGAGTAGAACTATCAAAAGCATTTTTTATTCCATCAACTGCTACTTGATTTGCATGAGTTCCCCAAATTGCATCTTCCACAAAAATATAACAATTTATTCCAACGGCTCTACAAGTAGAAGCTACTTTGTACCATTGGTTCTCTCCAGAGTCACGAGCATGCCATTCCTTTGTTGTGCCAACTGTAAAGTTCCAAGCAGTTGTTTTTTGTAATTTTTGCTCTTCAAAATAATTTGGATTTTCCTTTAGGTATTCTGTAACCTCTTTCTCAGTTTCTTCCAAAAAAGGTCTTGCATCAATTGCATAGGACTGTACATCATTTCCCTCAGTAGCTTTTTGCACTTGAACACTTTGTGCTAAAACTGAAATGGCAAAGAAAATGGTTAATAAAAATATTTGAATAGAATTTTTCATACTATTTCCCCTTTTTTTTATCTCGGCGTAGTTTCATTTTAACGAAGCCGGACTTTTATATTTTATTTTGTAATTTTTTCTACTTTAATTACGGATAATTTAGTTCCAAGGTTAGTTTCTGTTTTTTTACTTACAAAAACTTTATAAGTCTGACCTTGATTTTTTCTAAGACTATCTTTTAGTTCTTTACTGCACTCAAGTATGTATGATTCAGTATCGTTAACATTTAACCCTAATTCTGTAAAAGGCTCATTCCCAAAAATAGTAATTTTACCTTCATAGGAAATACTAGCTTCTGCCTTTTTTGAAAGAGATGAATCTTCAAGTTTTACTTTCTCTTTTGTACAACTAACAGAAATAAAAATTGTAAGCAATACAAAAATAATTTTTAGCTTTTTCAGAACGCCTCCTCAATTAAATAAAGAATAAATATACATAAATGTGTAATTGAAAATCAATATAATTATATATACTATTTGTGATTTTGTACTAAACTAAATGTAGTATGCAAAAACAAAATTAGTTTTCAGCTTTCTGAAGGACATTCAACTGTAATTCCGGTTTACACGTTTTTTGTGTAATGCCGGAATCTTTTGAACAATGGGATGCCGGTATTGTAAAAAACACAAACTGGCATGACATAGATATACTACAACCAATTTAGTTTTAATATACATTTGTTAAGATAACTTACTATTTTTACTAAAACTTTTTTCACTAAAATTTGGATGGTAAAATGTTTAATTCATCTATTTATTCTGCTCGAAGAAAAGAATTAAAAAATAAATTCAAAAAAGGTATTATACTTTTTTTAGGTAATGATGAATCTCCTATGAATTTTGCTGCTAATTATTATCATTATCGGCAAGATAGTACATTTCTTTACTATTGGGGATTAAACTCAGCTAACCTTGCAGCAATTATTGACCTTGATAAAGATGAAGACATTATTTTTGGTGATGAAAGAAGCGTTGATGATATTGTTTGGATGGGTACAGAAGAATCATTAGTAAATAGAGCTGAAAGTGTTGGAGTTAAAAAAACAAAACCTTTCGATAAATTATTTAAGACATTGACGAAAGCAATTAGTAAAGGAAAGAAAATCCATTACCTTCCGCAATACAGACAAACTAATATTGTTCTACTTGAAGAATTACTTGGAATAAATCATTCTAAAATAAATTCTTATGCTTCCAACAAACTTATAAAATCTGTTATAGAACAAAGATCAATAAAAGGTGAAGAAGAAATTATAGAGATTGAGAAAGCTTTAGATATTAGTCTTGAAATGTACGCAACTGCAATGAAGATGATAAAGCCGGGAATGATTGAACGTGAACTATATGGAACTATTGAAGGTATTGCTCTTGCTAAGGGAAGTGGAGTTTCCTTTCCAATTATCTTCTCTGTTAACGGAGAAATTTTACATAATCATTCCCACGATAATGAAATGAAAAGCGGACAAATTGCGTTGCTAGATTCTGGTGTTGAAACAACCACAAATTATGCAAGTGATATAACAAGAGTGATTCCGGTAAGTGGAAAATTTACAGATAAACAAAAAGAAATTTACAATATAGTTTTGGAATCAGAACTAAAAGCTATTGAAATGATTAAGCCTGGAATTAAATATAAAGAAATACATCTTGAAGCAGCAAAAGTAATTGCAAGTGGATTAAAAGAATTAGGAATTATGCAAGGAGATGTAAATGAAGCTGTGGATAAAGGGGCACACGCACTTTTCTTTCCGCACGGCTTGGGACATATGATGGGGCTTGATGTTCATGATATGGAAAACCTTGGAGAAAATTATGTTGGTTATAACAAAACTACAAAAAGAAGTGATCAATTTGGATTGGCATATTTACGACTAGGGAAAGAACTGAAAAGTGGTTTTGTTATTACTGTAGAACCTGGCATTTATTTTATTCCAGCATTAATAGAAGAATGGAAAAAAGAGAGTAAGCTTTCTGAATTTATTAATTATGAAAAAGTTGAAGAGTACAAAGACTTTGGTGGAATAAGAATTGAAGATGATGTTCTTGTTACTGAAAATGGAAATAGAATATTAGGGAAACCAATTCCTAAAACTATAGAAGAAGTTGAAGCTGCATGTAGTTCTAATTAAATATAGTGTGACTTTTCTTTTTAATTAATTGTAATATTAAATTCACATTTTGTCATTCCCGAATGTCTTCATCGGGAATCCAGGCAACATAAAAAATGGATCTCCGATTAAAACATTCGGAGATGACATCTATGGAAAAATCATTATTTATACTTTTTTCATTAACCATATTGTACTTATTTTGCAGAGACTCTATCTATAAATTTGTGACAGTTGATTTAATAATTCTTTCTCATAAACTATGCTAACCGGAAAATACCTAAAACTATACAACGAATTAAAATCTACAATTCCCGAAGAAAGATTATTTAGTGATGAACTACGAACACTAGCTTATGGAACGGATGCTAGTTTCTATAGACTAACTCCTAAGTTTGTTGTTAAAGTAACATCCGAAGAAGAAATAATATCTGTAATTAAAAAATGTAACGAGTTTCGAACCCCAAGTACATTTCGTGCTTCAGGCACAAGTCTTTCCGGGCAATCAATAACAGATTCAGTTTTAATAGTTGCAGATAGAAGCTGGAATAAAATTTCTACTTCTAAGGATAAGTCAACAATAACAGTACAACCAGCTGTTTTAGGTGGAAGAGCAAACTTAGAACTTAGCAGATTCAATAAAAAAATTGGACCTGACCCTGCTTCTATAAATGCAGCTACTGTTTCTGGAATTGCTTCTAACAATGCAAGCGGAATGACAAGTGGTGTTGAGTTTAACACATACAACACACTTGAAGATATGAGGATTATTTTTGCTGATGGAACCTTGCTTGATACTTCGTCCGATGCGAGTAGAAAAAAATTCTTTAGTGAAAAAAAAGAATTTATAAATCATCTTCTAGAAATTGCAAGTGAGGCAAAAGTAAACTTCTCTGAAAGAATTTCAAAAAAATATTTAATAAAAAACACAACTGGTTACAGTATCAATTCCTTAATTGATTTTGGTGACCCGATTGTAATGATTAAGCACTTAATGATTGGTGCGGAAGGAACACTTGGATTTATATCTGAGATAACTCTAAAGACCGTACCATCATTGCCTAACAAGGGCACTGCTCTTGTTTTGTTCCCTAATATTAAAGCTGCTTGTTCTGTAATTCCATTGTTAAAAGAACTTCCCGTTGATGCAGCAGAAATTATGGATAGAGCTTCTTTGCGTGCAGTTGAAGATAAGCCAGGGCTTCCAAGTTACCTCAAAGAACTTAGTAAAGACGCAGCCGCATTGTTAATAGAAACATCTTCGTCTGATGTTTCGGAACTTCAAAATAATATTAGTGAAATAAAAACCTCTCTTTCCAAAATTGAAACTGTAAGACCCATAGAGTTTACAACAGATAAAAGTGAATACACTAAACTTTGGAATGTAAGGAAAGGTTTGTTCCCTTCAGTTAGTAAAGCAAGAAAGCCTGGCACTACTGTGGTTATTGAGGATGTGAACTTTGAAACATCAAAGTTGGCAGATACAGTTAGTGATTTACAAGACTTGTTTGTTAAACACAAATATCATGAAACAATAATTTGGGGTCATGCACTTTCGGGCAATATCCATTTTGTGTTTTCACAAGACTTTAATAATACAAGTGAAATAAACAGATATAAAAGTTTTATGGATGATGTTGTAAAACTTGTGATTGAAAAATATGATGGTTCTCTTAAAGCAGAACATGGAACTGGAAGAAACATGGCTCCGTTTGTTAAGTATGAGTGGGGAGAAGAAATTTATGGTTTAATGTTGCGGATTAAAAAATTGTTCGATCCAACAAACATTTTAAACCCTGGAGTTTTAATAAATGATGATTCTGAAATTCATATTAAAAATTTGAAACCTACTCCAATTGTTAATCCTATAATTGATAAATGTATTGACTGTGGTTTTTGCGAAGATGTTTGTCCTTCTAAAAATTTAACACTTACACCTCGACAAAGAATTACAGTTTGGAGAGAAATAAATAAACTGAAACCTAATAATCAAGCTGGTTTACTGCTACAAGAACTAGAAAAAAGTTTTGATTATTTTGGAGAAAAAACTTGTGCAACAGATGGACTTTGTGAACTAGCTTGTCCGGTTGATATCGATACTGGAAAATTGATTAAACAAATCCGGGCAGGACAAATTACAGATGGCGAACAAAAATTTGCAAAATGGATTGCAGAAAATTTAAGACTTGTAACAACTACCGCAAAATATGGGTTGAACTTTGCGAGATTCTTCCATTCAATTCTTGGTGAAAATATAATGCAATCAGTTGCAAATGGATTACGGAATTTGTCTGGTAATAAAATCCCTGCTTGGAATGTTGCAATTCCATCTGGAGCAGATTTTAGAGAAGTTGTAACTAACAGCAATAAAGATACAGTTGTGTATTTCCCAAGTTGTATTAGTAGAACAATGGGGAATTCCAAGAATAGTTCTACTAAAGAAAATCAAACTGATGTTATGCAAAGGCTACTTGTTAAAGCAGGCTATAATATTGTTTATCCAGAAAACATAAATTCTTTGTGTTGCGGAATGCCCTTTGCTAGCAAGGGTTTTGTTGAACTTGGGAATTACAAAGCTGATGAACTTACAAAAGAATTGATGAATATTTCCGAGGAAGGAAAGTATCCTATTTTGTATGATACAAGTCCGTGTACAAAAACTACATTAGAGTATTTACAAAAAAATGGGAACAATAAATTAAAAATTTATGACTCTGTTGAATTTAGTCACGATTATATTTTACCAAAGCTTAACATCACTAAAAAAGAAAAAACAATTGCAATTCATTCTGTTTGTAGTGCAACAAAAATGGGAGAAAAAGAAAAGCTAATTGCAATAGCAGAAGCTTGTGTAACCAATGTTGTAGTTCCAAAAGGTGTGGATTGCTGTGGTTTCGCTGGCGACAGAGGATTTGACTTTCCGGAATTAAATGAATCTGCATTAGAAAATCTTAAACCAGAAATTGAAAAACATAAATGCTCGTCAGGATATTCATCAAGTAAAACTTGTGAAATTGGTTTATCACTTCATAGTGGAATTGATTACAATTCGATTGTGTATTTAGTTGACGAGTGTAGCCTGTAGTAATTACATAAAATTAAAAGAGTTATTTTATTTAGCCTTGGCTTCGGGGTTTCATAATTATTTTAAGAGGATTTAACGTTTAATACAAAAGGATATTATTCAAATAGCTTTTCAATTTTAACCACAACCGGAGCAACCTTTTTTTTCCATACATCATAGCCTAGCTCAGTCATATGAATATCTCCTGGAATAAAACATTCCATACGAGGTTTACCTTCGTCGTTAATTAGTCCAGAACTTGTATCTATAAATGTGAGTAATTTGTTTATTGAACATGCTCTGCTAATAAGTTCATTAGTTTTCTTTAATAATTCCCACTTGTAAAATCTTTCTCCCGGACTGGGTACCATGCCAAGTATATAAATACGCGTACATGGAAGTGCTTGATGAATCTTGGTATAAAACTCTACAAATTGAATTAGGATTTCTGTCGGTGTTACTCCAGAGGCAATATCATTACTACCTTCATAAAGAATTACAGCTCGCGGTTTATATGGAATTACGAGGTTCTCAGCAAATTTATCAGTGGCATCTTTCATAGTTGTACCACCAATACCAAGATTATAAATTATTAATGAATCAAGATCCTTTTCTACAGTTTTCCACAGCTCCATATGTGAACTGCCAATGCAAATAATCCCAGACTCTTCTAGAGAACCACCAATTCTATTTTTTACAAATGAATTCCAATCTTGCTTATCAGTAACTTGTGCATAAGTGGTAGTTAAATTTATTATTAGTATAGTAATAATCTTAAGTACTAAAAAATATTTTAATCGATACTGTGAAATTTTCCAATTCAATATTCTATCTCCTAAATTTTACTAAACATGTTTTTTCAACCTGTTCTATAATGGAAGTTTAGATAGTGTAATTTAATGAAAAGTAGAAATTATTATTGACAATAATTGCAATTACAAAAACTAAGATAAATATACATTTATTTGGACGAGTATTTGATTTAGGATATTGTAGTGATGCCTTAAAAATATCTTTTTGAGCTAAATATTAATTATTTTAAACTAATTTTTAGTATAAAATGAAAGAATTAAATGTTGTAAATGGAAGAATTGTAGGGTAGACTGTTTAAGTGCATGCTTAAATCCAATAATAAAATTCATAGTAGTTCAAATTAAAAAACCTTTAGACCTTTTATATTACTCAATTCAAAAATATCTTTTTCCGTCCCCATTAAATCTTGAAGAGTAAGATTGTTCATAACATTATCAATTGAGTTTTGTAAAATTCGCCAAAAGGAGCGAACCGAACAATCAGTGGAATGAGTACAAATTGTTAAGTCCGCAGAATGTGTTTCACAATATGATGTCTCAAAAAATTTACCTCCAAGAACATTCATAACATTTCCAATAACAATTTCTTTTGGAGATTTTGTTAAAGTGTATCCACCGGTTCTGCCGCGTTCACTTTCAAGAAAACCACCAAGCCTTAGTATCCTTAGGGTTTTAGCAATGTTATGTTCGGATATCCCTTCTTCATTACTGATGTCTGGAATAGTTAATCCAATGCCTTGGCTATATGCATAACCAAGACGGACTAAACATCTTAAACCATATTCTTCTTGTGTTGTGAATTTCATTTTGTTTGTGAATTGTTTTTTTCTGAGATTCCGGTATTCCAAAACAACTGGAAACCGGAATGACATATTCTATAAAATTACTTACTCATTCAAAGGGATTTTTGAACCACACATCTTTGCATGCACTAATTTATCATATTTCTCTTTTGAAATAGATGGACCTTCTTTTGCACAATTTTCAGTAAAAACTTGTTGTAACAATCCACCAATTTCTTCAAGTGTTCTACCTTCAATATGATGACGAGGAAGCATAAAAACTACCTCTCCATTTTTTACAAGAGCAGCAGAAGGAGATGAAGGAGGAAATTGAGATAAAAATTTTGTTCTCATAGTATTTACAGCATCTTTTTCCTGACCAGCAAAAACTGTTACAATATTATCTGGAATTATTTTATTTTGCAACGCCAAAGCAACTCCTGGTCTTGCACTTCCAGCGGCACATCCGCAAACAGAATTAATTAAGACAAAAGTTGTCTCATCATTTTTCTTAGACAAAGAATTTTCAACATCTTCTGAAGTTAAAAGTTCTTGAAATCCAACATAGGTAAGTTCATCCCTCATTGGCTGAACTGCATGTGGATCGTACATTGGTGCATTATTATTTATGTTAAACATTTGTTATCCTTTCTTTTATACTATTATTTATACTTGTTTTTCTTAATCGTACTCTTACTCATAATCTTAATCTGTTTTTTTAATAAAAGATAAAAAACCGATTATGATCAAGAAAAAGATTAAGAGTAAGAAGAAAAACTATTTAAAAAAACCCTAAGTTTAATTTTGCTTCTTCACTCATCATGTCCTTATTCCAAGGGGGTTCCCATACTAATTTTACCTCAACAGATTTTAAATCTTTTACAGCATTTTCAACTTTCTCTCTTACTTCGCCTGGCAGTGTTCCTGCAACCGGACAAGCAGGAGCAGTAAGTGTCATAATAATTTCTGTATTAATATCATTATCAATTTTAATTCCGTAAATCAATCCAAGTTCATAAATATCAACTGGTATTTCCGGATCGAATACGGTTTTTAAAACAGAAATAATTTCTTGCTCTAAAAATTCTTTATCAACTTTTTTCTTAAATAACATGATTTCCCTATTTCTTAATCAACTAAGATTTTGTATCGGTCTTTTTCTCAAATCAAATATCAATAACTTGCTGCTACGCAAACATTTTTTTTACTTTCAACAATGAATCGTATAAAACATCTATCTCTTCTTTTTTATTGTAAAATGCAAAAGATGCACGAGCTGTTGCGGGTAAGCCAAACCTTTTAATCAATGGTTGTGTGCAATGATGTCCGGTTCTTATTGCAACTCCTGCTGTATCAATAATAGTTCCAATATCATATGGGTGAATTCCATCTATAACAAAAGAAATTACAGAAGCCTTGTGTTCCGATGTTCCAATAATTCTAAGTCCATCAATCTCTAATAATTTCTCTGTCCCATATTTTAGAAGTTCATCTTCGTAGGTAGAAATTTCATTCATATCAAACGAAGATAGATAATCAATAGCAGCACCAAGAGCAATGCCACCAACTATGTTAGGAGTTCCCGCTTCAAATTTTTGTGGGAGGTCTTCAAAGGTTGTACCTTCAAAGGTTACTTCCCTAATCATATCACCACCACCTTGGAATGGAGGCATTTTATCTAAATATTCTGTTTTACCATAAAGTACACCTATACCAGTTGGTCCAAAAACTTTATGTCCAGAAAAAACATAAAAATCACAATCTAAATTTTGTACATCCACCTTGGTGTGTGGAACTGCTTGAGCTCCATCGAGTAAAATTGGTATGTTAAACTCGTGTGCTTTTTTAACAATTTCTTTTACTGGATTTATAGTACCGAGTGCATTTGAAATATGAACAACTGAAACTAATTTAGTTTTTTCAGAAATCAATTTCTCAAATTCCTCAAAAATAAATTCGCCTTTATCATTAACCGGAACTACTTTTAATTTTAACTTTTTTCTTTCACAAAGTAATTGCCAAGGAACAATATTGGAATGATGTTCCATGTGCGAAATGATAATTTCATCATCTTCATTGAAATAATTTTGACGGCATAAAGAATTTGCAACTAAATTTATTCCTTCAGTTGCACCGCGAACAAAGACAATCTCAGAAACACTCATTGCATTTACAAATTCTTTAACTTTTAATCTGGCACCTTCATAAGATTCAGTTGCAAGTTCGCTAAGGAAGTGTAAACCCCTATGAATATTAGCGTTCTCGTATGTATAGTAATTTGTTATTGAATCAATTACACTTTGAGGTTTTTGCGAAGTTGCTGCATTGTCTAAATAAACAAGTGGCTTATCGTTTACCGTTCTTTTAAGAATTGGGAAATCTTTCCTTACTTCATCAACATTAAATTTACGATAAGTCTTAATTGCTTTTGGATTAGACTTTACTACTAAATTAAAATTCATTAGAATTCTTCTCTTTGTAGATGTTCAAAAATTGTGTGATTTACTTTCTCTCTCAATTCATCAATTTTAATTTCACTTACAACATCATCAATGTAAGCTCTTATCAACATAGACTTTGCAGCTTTTGCAGAGACACCACGTGAACGAATATAAAAATATGCTTGCTCATCAAGCTTACCAACTGTTGCTCCGTGCGAACATTTAACATCATCAGCATAAATCTCAAGTTGCGGTTTTGCATCAACACTTGCTTCATTTGAAAGCAAAACAGATTTGTTCGACTGAAAAGCATTTGTCTTTTGTGCAATTTGATCAACTAAAATTTTACCTGAAAAAACTCCTCGGGACTTGTCATCTAAAATACCTTTGTATAATTCATTACTCATACAATTTGGCTTTGCATGTTCAATAAAAGTATGATGGTCAATATGCTGATCGTCTTTACCTAAATATAATCCATAAAGATGACTCTCAATATTTTCGCCATCCAGCTTTACGTTAATATCATTCCTTGCAATTTTACTTCCGAAGGAAAGTGAAAAATGATTGAATACACTTGACTCTTTTTGGTAAATATCAGTTTTGTCTATATGGTAAGCTGTGTTTGACTCGTTCTGTAATTTATAAAAAGTTACATTGGCATTTTTATCAACAGAAATTTCTGTTAGAATATTTGTTAAATATTCTACATTTTCATTTCCAACATATTCAGTAATAATTTTTGCTTGAGAGTTTTCTTCAGCAACAACTAAGTTTCTTGGTTGAACCAGTGGTTTATTATTGTTATCAGATACAATATTTAAAACATGAATTGGTTTTTCTATAACTTTATTTTTTGGCACATAAATAACAAATCCATCATAAGTAAAAGTATTGTTTAATAAGTTGAATGAATTATTCGTTTTATTGTTCTTTGATAAATGCTTAGATAAAAAATCTGGATTTGATTTTGATAAGTTATACAAATTATCAATTATAATTCCGTCTTCTACTTCTCCAATATTCGATAATTCTTTGTTGAATATTCCATTAACAAAAGCAAGTAGATGAACATCTAAGTTTGGAATTTTATATTCATCTAGTGAATTAATACTTTGTTGAACTCCTATTGATAAAGGAGAAGGAGTGAACTCCCGATTTAATATTGGAGAAATATTTGTGTATTTCCATTCCTCTTCTTTTCTTGTTGGGAATTCAGAAGACTCAAATTTAAGTGATGCTTCTTTTCTTAAATTTGTAAAATTATCTTCCTCAACGACATCTTCAAACTTATTAAAATTATTGAGATACCAATTTTTTATATTCTTTTCTTTGCTCATTTTTTATCCATATCCTAAACAGTTTCTGGTTGTTCTTTAATTATCCAATCGTATCCACGCTCTTCTAATTCTAATGCTAAATTTTTGTCTCCTGATTTTACAATTTTTCCTTTGTATAAAACATGAACAAAATTCGGAACAATATAATCTAAAAGTCTTTGGTAGTGAGTTACTAAAATTACTGCATTATCCTTATTCTTAAATTCGTTAACTCCTTCTGAAACAATTTTTAGAGCATCAATATCAAGCCCAGAATCAGTTTCATCAAGAATTGCTAATTTTGGATTTAAAGTTAAAAGTTGCAAAATCTCATTTCGTTTTTTCTCACCACCAGAAAACCCTTGATTAACAGAACGACTGATTAATGAACTATCCATACCAAGTAACTTAGCTTTTTCTCTAATTAGTGCGAGAAAATCTTTTGCAGAAATTTCCTCTTCACCTTTGTGTTTTCTAATTTCGTTAATTGCAGTTTTCAAAAAGACAGCATTGCTCACTCCGGGAATTTCAATTGGATATTGAAAGGCAAGAAACAAACCTTCTCTTGCTCGTTCATCAGGAGCCATTTCAATAATGTTTTTTTTATCAAAAATAACTTCTCCTTCTGTAATTTCATAAGCTTCATGACCAGCTAATACATTAGCCAAAGTACTTTTGCCTGAACCGTTTGGTCCCATTATAGCATGAATTTCTCCAGCATTAACTTCTAAATTAATTCCTTTTAGAATTTCAGTTCCCTCAACATTTGCATGAAGGTTTTTAATCTTTATCATTTAATTTTCCTTTATTCTTTTCCTTTATTCTTTTCCTTTATTCTTTTCCTTTATTCTTTTCCTTTGTCATTTCCGAATGTTTGATCGGAAATCCATTTGTTTAAATATTTCTGGATTCCCAGTCAAGCTGAGAATGACAAATGGTTTTATTCTAAATTTTATTCACTTCCTACTTCGACTCCGCTCAGTATGATATTTGAGCATATTCTTATTTATAACTTCTATTTTTCGTCTTTCGTTTCACGTCTTTCTTTTTCATCTAATTTCTTGATATTCATATCTCTGTACTGCTTTTAACCTACACTTCCTTCTAAACTAATAGCTAAAAGTTTTTGTGCTTCAACTGCAAACTCCATTGGTAATTCATTAAATACTTCTTTGCAAAAACCGTTTACAATCATGTTCACGGCATCTTCTGTACTTATCCCTCTTTGGTTTAAGTAGAATATTTGGTCTTCGCCAACTTTAGAGGTAGTCGCTTCATGTTCAACAGTAGCAGTACTATTATCAATTTCTAAATAAGGAAAAGTATGAGCTCCGCATTGATCTCCCATTAACATTGAATCGCATTGAGAAAAATTTCTAGCGTTCTCAGCTTTTCTTCCAATCTTAACCAAACCTCTGTAAGAGTTGTTACTTCTTCCGGCAGAAATACCTTTTGAGATAATTGTACTTTTGGTATTCTTTCCAATGTGAACCATCTTTGTTCCAGTATCTGCTTGTTGAAAATTATTTGTAACAGCAACTGAGTAAAATTCTCCAACTGAATTATCACCTTGTAAAATACAGCTTGGATATTTCCAAGTAACAGCTGAACCGGTTTCTACTTGCGTCCAAGAAATTTTCGAATTGTTACCTTTGCAAATTCCTCGTTTGGTTACAAAATTAAAAATTCCACCTTTACCATCTTTGTCGCCGGGGAACCAATTTTGAACTGTTGAATATTTAACCTCGGCATTTTCTAAAACTACAAGTTCAACAATAGCAGCGTGCAATTGATTCTTATCTCTCATCGGTGCTGTACAACCTTCGAGGTAACTTACATAACTATCATCTTCAGCAATAATTAGTGTGCGTTCAAACTGACCAGTATCTTCTGCATTAATTCTGAAGTAAGTAGAAAGTTCCATTGGGCAACGAACACCTTTTGGGATATAGACGAATGAGCCATCGCTAAAAACTGCTGAGTTAAGTGCTGCAAAAAAATTATCTGTTTGCGGAACAACTGAACCCATATACTTTTTTATAAGTTCAGGATGCTCACGAATCGCTTCTGAAATTGAACAAAAAATCACTCCTTTTTCTGCAAGAGTTTCTTTAAATGTTGTGGTAACAGAAACTGAATCAAAAACTACATCTACTGCAACATTCGATAATCTTTTTTGTTCTTCAAGTGGAATACCAAGTTTCTCAAAAGTTTTTAATAATTCGGGATCTACTTCGTCTAAGCTTGCAAGTTCCGGTTTTTGTTTTGGAGCTGCATAATATCTTAAATTATTATAATCAATTTTGTCATATTCAACTTTTGCCCAATTTGGTTCTTCCATTGTAAGCCAATGTTTATATGCCTTAAGTCGCCATTCAGTCATCCATTCCGGTTCATCTTTTTTTGCCGAAAGTTGACGAATAATATCTTCATTCAATCCTTTGGGAAAGTCTTCTTCTTCAATATCAGTAACAAATCCCCACTTGTAATCTTCACTAGTGTGTTCTTCAATTATCTTAATATCTTCGCGAGTTTCTTCGCTCATTTTTACATCCTTTTTAATTTCAGAATTGAAACGTATATAATCTTGTAAAAAAAGTCAAGATTAAATTGTAAAACAAAATTTGCTATAGGAATAGATTGATAAGTATTTGACATTTCCGCAACTAATGTATATATTAAATGTATCTACAAAAAGGAGGTGCTTTGGAAACTGCAAAAATATTTACAAGTGGGAATAGTCAAGCTATTCGCTTACCAAAAAAATATAGGTTCAAACAGAAGGAAGCTTTTATTTCAAAAATAGGAGATGCAGTTGTGATATTTCCTAAAAAAAGTGGATGGAACTTACTGTTTGATAGTCTTGATAAATTTACAGATGATTTCCTAGATGAAAGAGTTCAATTAGAAAATGAAAATAGAGGGAACTTATTTAAATGAAATATATGCTTGATACTAATATCTGCATCTACATCATAAAGAATAAGCCGATCAAAGTTCTAAATAAATTCAAAAAGATTGATCCTAAGGATGTGTGCATATCTTCAATAACTTCTTCCGAACTTTGGTTTGGAGTTTATAAAAGTTTGAGCTTTGAAAAGAATGCTATTGCACTTGAACAATTTTTAAGTCCACTAACAATCCTAGAATATGATAATTCGGCAGCAAAGGTTTATGGAAAAGTAAGAAGTCAGTTGGAAAAGAAAGGCAAAGTTATTGGTGGAATGGATTTACTTATTGCAGCTCACGCTCTTTCTTTAGAACTGACTTTAATCACAAATAATACCAAGGAATTTAAAAGAGTTGAAGGTTTAAATGTAAGTAATTGGATATAATTATTTAAAGAGAAATTAAATAATGAAGAAAAAAATAATTTCAAAAATTGAAAACTTAAAAACTAAGACATCTGATTTTAGTGTGCTACCTCTTGGATGGGTTTTAACTATCTCCTTATTATCTGTACTTCCTTTAGTAGGATATTTTGTTTGTTTTGATGATTCATCATTTAAAGATTTTCTGCTAAATTTTGGAACTGAAATGATAGGTGTCTTTGTCTCAGTATTTTTTATTGGAGGGATTATAAATAGATATAGAAATAGTAAATGGGAGAAAGTTGACACAAAAATAAAACTCCAACTTAATTCAAGCATAGAATTAGTTTTGGCTGATTTCATTAGTGCTTCTCATTTAACAGTTTGTTATAAAGATAAGATAAAAAGTGGAATTGACAAAAATAGAAATGGACTATTAGACATTTTTTTTGAAATAATTAGTGATCAAAACTTTTCTTCGAACCTTGAGGAAAGTATTAGTATATTGAAAGATAATCATTTTAAAAATTTAGAAAGAATTACAGAGAATTCAGAACAGAGGATTTATAGAATTCTAAATCAATACGAATTTAGGATCAATCAATCACCAAATTTATATACTTTGCTTGATAATTTGATTGAATATATTAAACGATTGAATATTGATTTAAAGAATATTCTTATTGTAGATGTTGAGTTAGCAACCAAAAAAAAATTTACTAAAAATGTTATAAATTCATTAACAAAAATATTTAACACACTCAAGGAATTAAGGGAAGGATTTAAATTATGAGAATATTTTTCGTGTAAAAATTAGAAACTTTTAAAGAACATTATTTCTCTGTCTCAAAACCTCAAACAATAAAACTCCAGTTGCAACAGAAACATTAAGACTTTGTATCTTTCCGCTCATTGGAATTTCGGCAAGGAAGTCGCACTTTTCTGCGACTAGTTTTCTAATTCCTTTTTCTTCATTTCCCACAATCAAGGCTATTGGTTGCTTATAATCAATAGTAGTATAGGCTTGCGAGTTCCCTAGTTTAGAGCCAACAATCCAATAACCACTTTGTTTTAGAATTTCAATTGTGGAAACTAAATTATTTACTTGAGTAATTTTAATATGACTTGTTGCTCCAGTTGAAGTTTTGACAACTGTATTGTTTACGGAAGCACTATTTCTGAGTGTTGTAATAATTCCGTCAACCCCTGAACATTCTGCAGTTCTAATTATTGCACCAAGATTATGTGGATCTTGAATTGAATCTAAAATTAAAAGTAATGGATATTCTGATTTTTCAGCATCAATTAAAATGTCATCAATTTCTGAATAAGAGAATGAACTTTTAAGTGCAATTATTCCTTGTGTATTTTTACCTTCTGTATGTTGTGCAAATTTATTTGGTGAGAGCTGAGAAACTTTTACGTTATATTTATTTGCAAGACTCTTAATCTGTTCAATGATAGAGCCATGTTGACCGAATTGGATATAGATTTGATTTATATCTGATTTAGATTTTAGTGCTTCAAGAACCGGTTTTCTGCCAAATATTTTTTGCATAGTGGAAAGTTGATTGTTGATTAAATGGCTCGAATTCGTCATTCCCACGAAAGTGGGAATCCAGAAAATTGAAAAGGAATGGATTTCCGATAAAAACATTCGGAAATGACAAAACTAATTATTCTTTCTTAGATACTAAATTTGTAATATTTTCTAATTTATCCAAATCAACAAACTCTTGTTCGCTTGTTTGCATATTCTTAAATTGGGCTTGACCTCTTTCATATTCTTCGCCACCAACAAATAAAACAAACTTTGCATTAAGTCTATTAGCTTCTCTCATTTGTGCTTTAACACTTTTAGCGGAATGATCAAATTCAATTTTAAGATTATTATTCCTAAAAAAGGAAGCGAATTCAAAAACTTTATTTTCTAATTCTTTATCTAAGCGAACAAGATAAATATCAAGTTCATCATCTTTTGGAGTAAAGGCTTCTTCCGCTTTGCAAGCAATTAATATTCTTTCAATGCCGGCGGCAAAACCTATGGCCGGAGTTGAGCTTCCACCTAGTTGCTCAATTAATAAATTATATCTTCCTCCTCCACACAAAGCACTTTGCGAGCCAACTCTTGAGCTTGTAATTTCAAAAGTTGTATGAGTGTAATAATCCAAACCTCTAACAAGTTTTGGCTCAACACTAAAAGGGATTTTTGCAATTGTTAAAAGTTCTTTTACTTTCTCAAAATGTTCCAGACTTTCACTTCCAAGAAAATCTAATATTGATGGAGCATCTTTCAGCAATCGTTGATCGTTTCTATCTTTGCTATCAATAATTCTTAGTACATTATTTTTTAATCTTTTTTTACTGTCTTCGGAAAGTTCATCTTTTTTATCGTTTAAAAATTCCTTTAGCTTTTTTGTAAAACTTTCTCTTTCTTCCGGAACTCCAAGTGAATTTATTTTAACTTCAATTTCTTTCAAACCAAGGTTAGTTAAAATTGTGTATGCAACGTGTATAACTTCAGCATCCAAACTTGGGTTATGGTTTCCAATTGCCTCAACTCCAAACTGATGAAACTGACGCAACCTCCCGGCTTGTGGTCTTTCTTGCCTAAACATTGGAGAGACATAAAAAAGTTTGTGAAGATTAGATTTTTTACCAAGCGAATGTTCTATGTAAGCCCTAACAACAGAGGCAGTCATTTCTGGTTTTAGCGTAACATTATTTTCACTTCTGTCAGTAAACGAATACATCTCTTTACTAACAATATCAGTCCCTTCACCAATTCCGCGTGAAAATAAAGCAGTGTGTTCAAATATTGGAGTTCTAATTTCTTTATAGTTAAAAACATTCATTTGCTCTTTAACTATATCTGTTAGAAAATCCCAAAAAGGAATTTCTTCAGGAAGTGTATCGCTAGTGCCTTTAATTGCTTTTATCATAAAATGTATTTGTTAACTAATATTTCTTTCTTCGTTAATAAAAAGATTATAAATTTCTTCTGGGGTTGTTGCTTCAGTAATATTGTTTCTAAATTCTTCTTTATTCATGAGTAAAGAAATTCTACTTAATAACTTTATGTGTGGAGCAATAAGGTTGTCTTTACCAATAAGTAGAAAAATCATATTAACAGGTTTACCATCAAGAGCATCAAAATCAATTGGAGATTTTGTTTTCCCAAATGCAGCAACTATTTCTGTAACCCCACTTGTTTTGCAATGAGGTATTCCAAATCCGTGTCCAACACCGGTTGACATAATTTCTTCGCGTTCATAAACGGCATTTCTTACAACTTCAATATCTGTTATTCTATCATCATCTTTAAAAAGATTAATTAATTCATCAATAGTTTCATTCTTGCTAGAACCATTAAGTTCGGAGATGACATTTTTTAATTCTAAAACTTCATTTATTTTCATAATAGTTCTGTTTTAAATGATGTGAAAAATATAATTAACAAAGGTAAGAAAGCATTAAAAGTTTTCCAATTATTTCCTTTTAAAAGTAAAATAATTGGGGAAACAATTAACAATAAAGTTGATGAGAGTTTTTATAAGTATTAAACAAATAAAACAATGATGCGTATTGATTCTTAGAATCAAATAAAAATGTGTTAGGTACAAACTATGATTTTAATAACTCATCATATTTTTCATATATAATACTTTCTTCTTTATTTATTCTTCTTGAAAGAGTTATATAAAGTCTTCCAAAATCTTTTGCAAATTCTATCCCTTCTCCACCTTCAGAGTATTTGTCAAAAAAAGCTATTGCAGATTTTGAAACTATATCCATATCTGTAATAAAAGTTTCCAAAATTTGTTTTAGTTCACTATTGTTTTTTGCTACTTTTTTAAGAGCCGGATACAATTGCTCATCTTCCTTTTTAAGATGATCGAGAAAAGCTTTTTTTGCATCGTGGAGTGTACTTTGTCCTTCATCAGAAGTAACTACAAGATTCTTAGCTTTATTGAGTGTCTCTATAAGAAAGAGGTGTTCTTCTTTTAATTCTTTAATTAATTTGGGCATTTTATTTTCCTATAAATTTATTATTTAAATTTAAAATAAAAATATTTAATACCCAATAAAAAGATTATAAAGGCTGAATATATCTATAGGTTTTCTGAATAACGTGCTAAAAATTTGTTGTCAACTTTTTCCCTTTATGGAAATCAAACATAATTTTTGCAACTTCTTTTGGGTCATCTGTTAGCGTATATAAATCTAAATCTTTTGGACTAATATAACCTTCCTTCAACTGAGTTTCTTTTACCCAATCCAGTAATGGTTCCCAAAAATCTTTTCCAACTAATACAACCGGAACTTTATTAGTTTTACCAGTTTGAATTAGTGTTAGAACTTCAAAGCATTCATCTACAGTCCCGAAACCGCCAGGCATCATAACATAGCCCTGGGCATATTTGAAAAACATGAGCTTGCGAACAAAGAAATATCTAAAGCTTAAAAGTTTGTCTTTATCAATAAATTTATTTCCAGATTGTTCAAAAGGTAACTCAATACCAATTCCGCAAGAACTTCCATTTGCTTCTTGAGCTCCTTTGTTACCTGCTTCCATTATACCAGGTCCGCCACCAGTAGTTACGCCAAACCCTTTGTGTACAAGCTCTTTGGCAACATCAACGGTAAGTTGGTAGTGTGGAGCATCCGGTTTTGTTCTTGCAGAACCGAAGATTAATACGCTTGGTTTTATTGTAGCCATTTTTTCAAAGCCTTCAACAAATTCACCCATAATTCTAAAAAGTCTCCAAAGATCTTCTTGCGAACTATGAATTTGTTGATCTATTTCTAAGTTGTTATTATCGTTGTTACTCATACTTTTCCCTTATTTGTGAAATATAAAGTTCAATAAAAATATAAAAAATCATTGGTAAGATAGTATTAAAAATAAAAAGATTAGTCAGCTAAATGATAAATGACTTCGTTATAATTATTATTGAAATAATAGTATTTTTCATATGCTTTTATTTCTAATATTTAAAACTGGAAATTAAAATGAAACAAATTAAAATTATTTTAATTCTTTTTTTTACAGCTTATTTTTTATCTGGTTGTTACGCAAGAAAATATGTTGATAGGAAAAGTATTTCTCCTTTATTAAAGAAGAATGCATCAGAATGGTCTTTGGATGAATGTGATAAAATTATTGATCACTATAAAAGCTCTACTTTGGTTAATGGAGTATTAAATTCTCCTCCAAAGACTGATGTAAAGATTGATGTTCTATTACTGAATAAAAATACTATTCAAGCACTTGTGCGTAAAGAGATAATAGAAAAAAGATTAGACTCTGAAGATTATAAAAATAACTTAAAAATATATTTGGAAGAATTTACAAGTTTCACTTTAGATACTAATAGTCTAAAAATTATTACAGCCGATACAAATTTTACAAGTGGAATATCATTTAGACTATACTTGGAAAATATTACAGAACCATATCGTCCAATATTTTTGGAAGATGGTTATTCATATTTTTTCTTGGAAAATACGGATGCTAAGTTTAGTAGAATTATTGATGTGACTGGATTATATGTTGAAGATTACATTCAGTTAGATGGTTACTTAAATGTGGTTGTTACATTTTCTCCGTTTGCAAGTGATGGTAGTATGCTTTTCCAAACAAACAATTTGGATGAAGATTATAAAATAATTTTTAATGGATTACAGAAAAAACCAATTATAATTGAATGGAAGACTAAATAGTTTTTATGAAATTTCTTCCCAAACAAAAACATACAGGTTGAGATAAATGAATAGAAAAGAATTCTTAAAATCGGCAACAGTTTTAAGTGCTTTACCGTTAGCATCTTGTGGAAGCATTATCTCACAATCTGATCAACAAGGAATTGAAAAGATAAAACCTAAAATATTGCAGAAAGGAGATTTGGTAGGATTGATTTCTCCGGGAAGCTATATCTCGAAATCTATGTTAGCGGAAGCAAAAGCAAATTTAGAAAGTTTAGGACTTAAAGTAATCTCTTCAAAAAATATTCTAAAAAAAGCTGGTTACCTTGCTGGTACTGATAAAGAAAGAGCAGATGATGTAAATGAAATGTTTGCGAATAAAAAAGTTAAAGCAATTGTTACAGTTCGAGGAGGTTATGGTTGTGCAAGAATTTTATCGATGTTGGACTATAATTTAATTAGAGAAAATCCCAAAATAATTATGGGATATAGCGACATTACTTCTTTGCTCTATGCAATTTATTCTAAAACTAGATTAGTTTGTTTTCACGGACCCGTTGCTACTTCTACGTTCAATGATTATTCCAACACACACGTAAAACACATTTTGTTTGAAGGAACTAGAAATTATGAAATGGTAAATCCCAATAAGAAAGAAAACCAAATTATAGTAATCAAAGAGGGAATAGCTGAAGGGGAATTAGTTGGAGGAAATCTTTCGATAGTTGTTTCTATGGTTGGAACTGAGTATGATATTGACGTAAAAGATAAAATATTATTTTTAGAAGATGTTGGCGAAGAACCTTACAGAATTGATAGAATGCTGACTCAACTTTTACAAGGAACTAACCTGAAGCAAGCTACTGGTATAGCGTTGGGCGTTTTCAAAAATTGTGAGATAGATAAAAGTAAACCAGAGTTCAACAATTCTTTTACTTTACTTGAAGTTTTTAAAGATAGATTAGGTGGGCTAAATATTCCAATAATTTATGGATTATCTTTTGGACATATTGCTGATAAATTTACTTTGCCAATTGGAGTAAGAGCAAGGTTAGATACTAATGAAAAAAGTATTACATTACTAGAAAGTTCTGTGATATGAAATGAGCATTTAAGAAAACCTTCAAGGTTAAGTGAAAACCTTGAAGGTTAAATATTATAGAAATCAATCAACAAAGGTTAACCAATTATGTTTGTCTTCTTTAGTTCCTAATTGAATCCCAAGAATTTCTTCGTAAAGTTTTGTGCCTAACTCTCCTGCATTCTCTTCATCAAATTGCATTATTAAATCGTTAAATTTTAATTTGCTAACCGATGAAATTATTGCAGCAGTACCTGTTCCAAAAATTTCTAAAGGTTCTTTCTTTTTGTAAGTTTCAATTACCTCTTCTAAAGAAATCATTCTTTCGTTTATATTCATTCCCCAATCTTTTAAAATTTGAATTACTGACATTCTTGTAACTCCCGGCAAAATAGTTCCGGTTAACATTGGAGTAACAATCTCATCTTTCAGTTTTATGAAAATATTCATTGTTCCAACTTCTTCAATATATTTTTGTTCAATTGCATCTAACCAAAGTACTTGAGTGTAACCTTCTTTTATTGCTTCTTGTTGTGCAAGTAAGCTAGCAGCATAGTTACCGGAAGTTTTACAATCGCCAACTCCTTTTCTAACTGCACGTACAAATTTATCAGTTGTTAAAATTGGAACTGGCTTAAAGCCTTCTGGATAGTAAGGTCCAACCGGAGAAAGCATAATCATAAACTTATATGTTTCAGATGGTCTTACTCCAATGTAAGGATCAGTGGCAAACATTAATGGTCTAATGTAAAGCGAATGTCCAGGTTTTGTTGGAATCCATTCTCTATCAATTTTTATAATTTCTTTTAGAGCATTTATCACTAAGTTAATATCAAGTTCAGGCATACACATTCTTTTTGCCGAAGTATTCATTCTCTCAAAATTTTTCTCCGGACGAAACAATGCAATATTATTTTCGTGCTGATAGGCTTTCATACCTTCAAAAATTGATTGACCATAATGAAGAACCATTGCAGCTGGACTTATTCTAAAGTCCTCATATTTTTTAATAGTTGGGTTATTCCATCCATCAATAGGATTATAATCCATTTCGAAAATATGATCTGTAAAAGTTTTGCCAAACACTAAATTCTCAGGCATTTTTACATCGGTTTTTTGTTTAACATCCGAAAAAATAATTTCACTCATAATTTATACCTCTAATATTTCTTCCTAATTCTAAATGTAAAATTATCAAAATTTAACTTGATTTTATAATCTAAATATAGAATAACTATTTTAATTAGCAAGTTAAATGAGCAACGTATTAAAAATATGGCTAAAAATAGTTTAGAATAATTTTGTTATACATCACAATTTATTTAAAAGGAAATACGTATATTATAAAGTTATCACAAAAATTTTTCATTCAATTTATTTTATAATGACAAATTTGTTTGCATACTTAGGTAGAAAGATAATCGATTTTTTTCAAGAATTTGGTCAAGTCTCAATTCTATTTTTTAAAGTGATTCGATTTTTTTCTAAGATTTTTAAAAATAAAAAAATTGTTCTTGAACAAATGGAACATATTGGTGTTGGCTCTTTACCACTTGTAATAATTATTGCAGTATTTACCGGAGCTGTTGCTGCTTGGCAAGCAGCGTATCAACTAAAAGGGATGGCTCCTTTGTCGTTTCTTGGAACAGCAACAAGTAGAGCAATTATTACAGAGTTAGGTCCTGTGCTTACTGGAATTATTATTGCTGGAAGAATTGGAGCTTCTATTGCAGCCGAGTTAGGCTCGATGAAAGTAACCGAACAAATAGATGCTTTGGAAACAATGGGTATAAGTCCAATTAGGTATTTAGCAATGCCAAGGTTTTTAGCAGCAATAGTTATGCTACCTGTCCTAATTGTTTTTGCAAATACAATTGCTGTCTTTGGAGCATATATGGTTTCCAACTTTTTCCTAGATGTTTCTTATGCAGTTTTTTTTGATTCGGTAAAAAGATTTTTTACAATGAGTGATTTTTTATTTGGTATGCTAAAGGGAATGGTTTTTGGTGGAGTTACGGCATTGCTTGGTTGTCATATAGGATTTGCAACAAAAGGTGGGGCTGAAGGTGTTGGACTCTCAACAATCAGATCCTTTGTTGTTTCATCGGCAGCAATTTTAATTTTAGATTATGCACTTTGGTCATTAGTTTTTTAACAAAATTTGCAAAAAAGTGTTTTACTTTTATTAAAAGATTCATTTAGTTATATGGATAAAATTGTAGAAATATTTACAATTTGTTTAATCATAGAAGTTAAGTGTTCTATTGGTAGTTAATTTATGAAACGATTATTCGATTTAGTCTTTGGTACTTTGTTATTTATTGTAACGTTACCTATAGTTATAATTTTTTCAATAATACTTTTTTTCAAGTTTAAAGCATTCCCAATTTTTACTCAAGAAAGGGGATTAACGCTAGATAAATATAGATTCAAAATTCTAAAGCTAAGAACAATCAAACCTTCTGATGTAGAAATTATGCACAAAACAGAAGAAGATATTTTTCTTAAACCACAACTTAAGGAACAAACTTCTAGTTTTGCAAAGTGGTTAAGAAAGTCAGCACTTGATGAACTTCCGCAGTTAGTAAATGTAATAAAAGGTGAAATGAGTATAATTGGTCCTAGACCCTTAATGTTAAGGGATCTAGAGACAATGAAAAAGTTTTCGCCTGAGCTTTATAATAAAAGGGGAATGTTAATTAGCAAACCTGGAATTTCTGGATTGTGGCAACTGTTTGGTAATAGAGATGAAGGATCGATAGGTTTGGTTGCATTAGATTCTTTATATGAAAAAACCTCCTCATTTATTTTTGATTTGAAACTGATGTTATATACATCTTCAATAATTATTTCAGCAAAAAATTCTGACTCAATATTTTATACCCCACGTGCTACTTCTTCACAAGTGCAAACTATCGTAGATAGTACATCCAAACTAAAAGTTACGCTAAACATGCCAGCCGGAATTGCAAAATTTATACTTGAAAAAGTTGAAAAACATGAAGGTAAATATACTGTTGAAGTTCCAGCAGATTGGTGGTACGTAAGTAACACATATAAAAGTTTTTCTAACAAAAAGAAATCTTCAACTTCAACTGTCTATTCTATAACAGATGGAAAAGCCTCGCCCGATAGCGAAAAAAAAGTATCTTAGTAAGCCATTATTAATTTGCAATTGATTGTTATTTATTCGTATTATTAAACATTCAATTGTGACTTTCCAAAATAACTCATCTAAAAAATTATATTTTAGAACTTCCTAATCCTAACACATAGCAATTGAATTTGACGTGTTTCAAAATACGACAAAAAGGTCTTTTGTAAGTCCTTGCCTAGTAAAATTTTATTCTATTTAGTTAAAGTAAAACTTTAAGCAATATTTATTTATAGAAAGTTAAGAGGATCTTTTTGTGAATAAAATATATAATTTTTGCTCAAAGAACTTTTATCTAATTAAATAAAAAATTGAATTAAAGTAACTAAACCATCAACTTTAAAAAGGAAGAAAGAAATGGAAAACATAAATGAAGATGCAAGAAGAACTCAGAATATAGAAATAGTTCTTTCAATAGCATTTGTTTTATTTACAGCAATTGTTGCAATGTTGATTGTATAATTATTTATTTAGACTTTTTATGAGACATAAATGTTAAAATGAACTGAAACAAGACAGTAAGATTTGAATAAAAGTCTTAATATGTAATAAACTATAAGATATATATTTGGAATGGTTTGTGTGATATAGAACATATTGAAGTTTTTAACAATTTGATAACTTATAATTTATTTGTAAATGAACTAGGAGGTTTTATGAAAATGATTTTTACAGTTTTATCCTTTGTCCTTGTTAGCACTTTAAATGCTCAAGTAATAAATGAAATTCATGCCGATCCAGCATCTGGACTTTCTGGGGATGCCAATAATGATGGAGTGCGTAGTAGTGATGATGACGAATTTGTTGAAATTGTAAATAATACAGGGGCTTTAATTGATATCGGAGGGTGGACATTGTCTGACGGAGTTGGGATTAGACATACATTTCCAAGTCCCACAAATGTTCCTAGTGGTGGATCGGTTGTTGTGTTTGGCGGTGGTTCTCCTGTTGGAATACCTGGAATTGTTCAAACTACTACTTCACTTAGCTTAAACAATACTGGAGATGATGTGATATTAAAAGACGGAGCTAATAATATAATAGATTCGTATACTTATGGTTCAGAGGGTAATAATGACCAATCAATAGCAAGAGAACCAGATATCAGTGGCAATTTTGTTAAACACAATGATATTACTACAAATCCTGTTAATTTTTCTCCTGGGGAAAGTAATACAGATTCCACACCTCTTCCCGTAGAATTAACAACATTCTTAGCATCAGTAGTAGATAATAATGTAGAACTAAACTGGGCAACTGCAACAGAAGTAAACAACTATGGATTCAATCTAGAAAGGAAACCGGAGACGGGAGACTGGAACATGGTTGTATTTGTAGAAGGCGCAGGAAATAGTAATTCACCAAAAAATTATTCTTATATGGATAACTCCGTTGTTAAAGCCGGAACATATTTATACAGACTTAAGCAAGTAGATATTGATGGTTCGTTTGAATACTCTGAGGTGGTAGAAGTGAGTATGTTAACATCAGTTGAATTTAATTTAAGTCAAAATTTCCCAAATCCGTTTAACCCAACAACTACTATTTCATTTTCAATTCCTTCTGTAGAGAGTGGAAATATCCACTCCATACGTCTTACTGTTTTTAATGTTATTGGGGAACAAGTCGCTGAGTTGGTAAACCAAAATATGGAAGCCGGAAGTCATAGTGTTCAATTTGATGCAAGTGAATTAAATAGTGGAATTTACATCTATAAAATTGAAGCTGATGGTTTTTCACAAATTCGTAAAATGATATTGGTTAAATAGCATTCCTATAAAAATTAACAAGTCCAATCTATTTTGGACTTGTTTGTTTATTATAGTTTAATTGAGTTCTTAAAAACTGAAAATAGAAAAATATATGCAAAGAGAATTTATTGAAGAAGTACAGCAGTCTCAAGAAAAAATAGAAATAAAATTAAGTTTGCCCAAAAGTTGGTGGTTCACTACTTATTCATATAGTTTTTATGCTACAAATAATATCTATGAAGCTAAAATAATACCTTTGAGAACTAGCAACAACAAGACATCTACTAAAGAAAAAGAAAACCTAGAAGAAGTATTACCAACTCCATCGGAGTGGGATTTTTCTAAAGGTGATTATCGTATGCAAGAAAGTGGTTCTAGCAAGAAACAGTATGCTTATAATAACCGCCTAAAAGTTAGAATCTTAAAATATTCAATATATCCAGCATTAGCTTTGGCATTACTATTTACCTTTGTAATTCTAGGGACTGTTGTCGGAATGTAAATTTGAAAAAAGTAATTAGCTAACTAATATTTTCTAAAGTCTGACCTTGGTCGGACTTTTTTATTATATACAGTATTCTAACTTAAAAATAATAGTTTGACTTACATAGCAAGAAAAAACAACAATAAAAAAGACTTAGACAAAAAATGAAATTACGTTTTATATTACTCTTATTTCTAGTAATTACTTTTCAGCATAACGCACAATCACTAAGCAAAATTGAAAGTAACACTTTACCAAAAATAGAACCTCAGAATTCTTATAGTGGAACTTATTATGATAATATTTCTTCCAGTGCTACTGGTGAACAACTAAGATTTGAACTTTATAATTTAATCAATGGTCATATTGAATTTAGATATACTTCAACAAACATAGATGTATGGGATATTTTAATGGAAACAGATGAAGACCCAAACGATGATAGTAAGGTTATTTTATTGTATAAAGGTAATTCGGAGGATAAGGCTTTTAATCAAGGTGTTGTTGGTCTAGGGATACCTGATGCTTGGAATAGAGAGCATGTTTGGTCACAATCAAGAGGGGCTTTTGGAACTGATCCTGGAGCAGGAACAGACGTACATCACTTAAAACCTTCAGATAATACAGTAAATTCAAGTAGAGGTAACAAAGACTTTGATGATGGCGGAGTGCAACATCACGAAGCAACTGATTGTTATACCGATAGTGATTCATGGCAACCAAGAACTAATGTGAAAGGTGATGTCGCTAGAATGTTATTTTACATGGCTATTCGATATGAAGGAGAGAGAGGTGATCCTGAACTACACTTAGTTGATTACACAGCGAATGCAACGGGCGAACCTGTAATTGGAAAACTTTCAACTTTACTTCAATGGCATATTGATGACCCTGTTGATGCTTTTGAAGAAAACAGAAATGATGTTATTTTTAGTTATCAACAAAATAGAAATCCTTTTATAGATTATCCCGAATGGGTTGATGCTATTTGGGGAGCTGGCTCAGTTAATTCGCCTACTATTGCTAGTGTAACAAGATATCCAATAGTTCCAAATGAAAATCAAGATTTAGTTGTTACTGCCATAGTTTCGGATAATAATAGTATTAATAGTGTAACTCTAAAATATCAAGTGGATGAAAATGCTGAACAATCAATACAGATGTCATCAAGTGGAGGTGATACATATACTGCAACAATTTCATCAAGCAATTATTTTGATGTGAGCTTTCTAAAATATTATGTTGTTGCTGAAGACAATGAAGGTAACTTTGATTATGGATATGTGAAAGAATTATTTACTGGCTTAACTCCTATTTCGCATATTCGTTCAGTAAAAGCCGATGGACGATTAAATTTTTTAGGTGTGTATGCTAAGGTTAAAGGAGTAGCTACTGTTGGTTCTCAAGTGTTTTCAAATACGAGTCTTGATGTTGTTTTACAAGATGAAACATCCGGCATAACAATTTATAAAGGTGGTGCTAATTCTATGAGTATAGTTGAAGGAAATGAATATATTATTTGTGGAGAAATTGTTAGTTATAATGGTAAAGCTGAATTGGTACCGGACGATGTAAACGTTGATATTATTGACGATGGTGCAAGATTGCTCCCAAAACCTTTAACTCTAACAATTGAACAATTACTGATTAACCCAGAAAACTATGAAGGACAATTAGTTACTATTTATCAAGTTGAAAAAACTATAAACAGTTCACCTTGGCCAGCAATAGACCAAAATGCAAACATAGAAATAACAGACGATGGCGGGACATCTCTTTTAACTTTGCGAGTTGATAAAGATACAGACTTAGATGATAATTTAGAACCAGCATGGTCAAAAGATGTCACAGGTATTTTTGGTCAATACGATAGTTATTACCCTTACACTTATGGTTATCAAATTCAACCAAGAAGATATACTGATTTTTCAAACTCAATAGCAGTACAACTAAAATTATTTTTGGAAGGTTCTTACGATGTTGGAGAAAACAAAATGTTTCCTACTATAAATAATTCTGTTCCACTTAAATCTCCATACTCTGAAGATCCAAGAAAAATTATTTCAATGCCTGTTGATATTATTGATTGGGTTCTTGTTCAATTAAGAACTACTGAAAACGGAGGAGTAGTTTCATCACATAGTGCTTTATTACATAAGGATGGAAGAATAGTTGCTGATGATGGAACTTCAAGTACAATTAGAATAACTGCAGAACCGACAGAGTATTTTATTGTTGTCAAACATAGAAATCATTTATCTGTTATGAGTACTACAAAAATTTCACTGAGTAACAATTAACTGTATCCCAAATATATTTACAAGTCAAAAATTGCAAATAAAGGTTTAGGACAAATCAAAAATAACTCTTGCTAAAACATTATTTAGACTATATGTTTGACTAAGAAAGTTATTAAATAATACCATTTTGATTTGTGGATTAAATGCTGAATACTAGTCTTCATTATTTTTTTTTCTATCTCTCGAATTGTCAAATTCAACCTATCTTAGTTTCTAAGAAAGTATCACATTTACGTACACATCAAGTGGAACAAAATATTTCAAACAATATTATGGGGAATAATTATGTCTGAATACGTACAACAAATTTTAGCAGATGTAAAAGCAAAAAATCCAAGTGAACCAGAATTTCATCAAGCAATTGAAGAAGTAACTGAGTCGCTTGACTTAGTTTTAGATAGGCATCCAGAGTATCAATACGCAAGAATTTTGGAAAGAATGGTTGAACCCGAAAGAGTAATTATGTTTAGAGTTCCTTGGATGGATGACCAGGGTGGAATTCATATTGAGCGTGGATTTAGAATTGAAATGAATAGTGCAATTGGTCCATACAAAGGTGGTCTTCGTTTTCACCCTTCAGTAACTTTGGGTATTCTTAAATTTTTAGCATTCGAACAAGTTTTTAAAAATAGCCTAACAACCCTACCAATGGGTGGCGGTAAAGGTGGTTCGGACTTTAATCCAAAAGGTAAAAGCGATAATGAAATTATGAGATTTTGCCAAAGTTTTATGACGGAACTCTACCGACACATTGGGCCAAACACAGATATTCCTGCTGGAGATATTGGAGTTGGAGGCAGAGAGATTGGTTATTTATTTGGTCAATACAAAAGATTAAAAAATGAATTTACAGGTGTGCTTACTGGTAAGGGATTAAACTGGGGTGGTTCACTTATTAGACCTGAAGCAACTGGTTTTGGAGTTGTATATTTTACTGAAGAAATGTTGAAAACAAAAAATACATCGCTTGATGGAAAAATTGTTGCAGTTTCCGGATTTGGAAATGTTGCTTGGGGAGCAGTTAGAAAAGCAACTGAACTTGGAGCTAAGGTTGTTACTCTTTCTGGACCTGATGGATTTGTGTATGATAAGGATGGTATCAAAGGAGAAAAAATTGATTATATGTTAAAGCTACGTTCAAGTAATAAAGATATAGTTGAAGACTATGCAAAAGAATTTAATGTTGAATTTTATGCTGACAAAAAGCCTTGGGAAATAAAAGTTGATGTTGCTTTACCTTGTGCTACTCAAAATGAAATTTTAGAAGACGATGCAAAAAAACTTTTAGCTAATGGTTGTATGTGTGTATGCGAAGGTGCAAACATGCCAACATCAATTGAAGGTTATAAATTATTTACAGAAGCCGGAATTCTTTATGCTCCGGGCAAAGCATCCAATGCTGGCGGAGTTGCAACTTCAGGTTTAGAGATGTCCCAAAATAGTATGAGGTTACCTTGGACAAAAGAAGAAGTTGATAGAAGACTTCAAGAAATTATGGCTAGAATACATGGAACTTGTGTTGAAACTGCAGACCGATTTGGAACTCCAGGAAATTATGTTAACGGAGCAAACATTGCTGGTTTCCTAAAAGTTGCAGATGCAATGATGGATCAAGGTTTGGTTTAGTATTTTCTTATCAAATTGATTATTATTTATGTCTGTCATTTCCGAATGTTTTTATCGGAAATCCATTTGTTAAAATTACTCCGGCAATTAAGCAACTTACATAATTATCTGGATTCCCAGTCGAACTGGGAGTGACAAGCAATCTCTATTTTACAAAAAAGAATATATGTAAATATTATAAGTTCTTTTCTTTTGTAAAGAGAGAGACTTAGTCTGAATTTCAATTTAGTTTATTTCAATTTTAAAAAAAATATTTTATGCAATTTGAAAATATAAACAAGAACCAAGTAGAAGATATTTTTGGAAGCCGACTCAAAAAGTTTCAAAAATTAATGAGCTTCAAAATACGAGATATTCTACTAGTATCAAGCTTATATGATAACTATCTGTTTGAAGAAGATGGTAAATTATACGAACTAATTAGGGAAGAATACCATTCATTAAATTTAAGTAATGCTCCTGAAATAATACATGTAACAACTGCACAAGAAGCTATTGATCTAAACTCCGCTGGGAAGAAATTTGATTTAATAATTACCACAATGCATATTGAAGATATGCACGTAATTGATTTTGCAAAATTAGTTAGACAAACCGACACGAAAATTCCCCTTATCTTATTGGCTTATGACAACCAAGAAAGAAAAGAAATTGCTATGGAATCCGGCTCGAAAATATTTGATATGATTTTTATTTGGCAAGGTGATTACAGATTGTTAATGGGAATTATAAAATATGTAGAAGATAAGTATAACATTGAAAAAGATGTGGAAGTTGTTGGAGTGCAAGCAATTATTTTAGTTGAAGATGATGTGAAGTTTTATTCAGCATATTTACCGTTAATTTATTCTCAAGTGTTTGAGCAATCTCAAGCTTTAATTTCTGAAGGTGTAAATACAGCTCATAGATTTTTGCGAATGAGAGCTAGACCAAAAATATTACTTTGTACAACCTATGAAGAAGCTTGGGAATATTTTGAAAAATATAAACGTTACATACTAGGTGTAATTTCAGATATAAGGTTTTTACATAACGGAGTTAAAGATTCTAAAGCAGGAATTAAATTAGCAAAAGCTATCAAAAATGTGCACGAAGATATACCAATTTTATTACAATCGAGCCAAGCAAAACATGAACAAATAGCTTATGATATTGGAGCATCTTTTATTCTAAAAAGTTCTCCAAGACTGTTGAAAGATGTAAGAGACTTTCTAAAATCTAATTTCAGTTTTGGAGATTTTGTTTTTAGAACAAGCGACGGTAAAGAAGTTGGACGAGCAAATAATTTAAGAACATTAGAAAAACAATTAGCAATAGTTCCCGAAGATAGTATAGAATATCATTCAAATAGAAATCACTTTTCAAGCTGGTTAAAAGCACGTACAGAGTTTTGGTTAGCTCGTCATTTAAGAGCAAACAAAGTATCTGATTTTAATTCCCTTGAGGAAATGAGAAAACATCTTATATCTAATATCAAAATGTATAGAGATATGAGACAACGTGGAACAATTACTGAATTTAATAGGGAAACTTTTGATCCTAAAAATAGTTTTGCAAAAATTGGTAATGGATCACTTGGAGGCAAAGCAAGAGGACTTGGATTTATAAATACGCTTCTTACAAATTATGCCTTGTCATATAAGTTTGACAAAGTAGATATATACGTGCCAGCAGCAATAGTACTTGCCACAGATGTGTTTGATAGTTTTATGGAAGAAAATGATTTGTTTAGTTTTGCAATAAACGAGCAAGATGATGAAGAAATTATTTCTCGTTTTCTTGAAGCTGAAAGATTTCCTAGTGATGTTGTTCTTAAACTTATTGAGTTCTTGAGTATAGTGCAAGTCCCTTTGGCTGTTAGGTCATCAAGCCTTTTGGAAGATTCTCAGTTTCAACCGTTTGCTGGAATTTATAATACTTATATGATTCCAAATAAAGATGAGGACTTGGATGTTAGACTGGACGAATTAATTCAAACAATCAAATTAGTTTTTGCATCTACATTTTTGAAGAGAGCAAAAAATTATTTAAAGGTAACATCCTACCGATTAGAAGAAGAGAAGATGGCAGTAATTATTCAAAAAATTGTTGGCACTCAACACGAAGAAAGATTTTATCCGGAAATTTCCGGGGTTGCAAAATCTTATAATTTCTATCCAATTTCTCCGCAAGAATCTGATGATGGAATTGTTTCGGTAGCCCTGGGGTTAGGCAAGACAGTTGTTGAAGGTGGAAACACAGTGAGGTTTTGTCCTAAATATCCTAAGCATTTAATGCAGTTTTTTTCAACTACAGATACAATGAAAAATGCTCAACAAAATTTTTATGCTCTTGATGATTTTGATACATTGTTCCACGGAGATAGTCCAATACCAAAAGATTTAACTACTTGTTACGATTTAACAGTTGCGGAAAAAGATGGTACGCTAAGGTATCTTGGTTCTACATATTCAGCGGAGAACGATGCTGTCTATGATGGAATATCAAGAGAAGGAAATAGAATAGTAACCTTCGCTCCAATTTTAAAACATAATATTTTCCCACTCCCTTCAATTATAAAAACACTTTTTGATTATGGAACTTGGGGAATGGGAACACAAGTTGAAATAGAATTTGCTGTAAATTTTTCTGTACCAAAAGGGGATCTTATAGAATTTGCAATGCTTCAAATGAGACCAATGGTAATGACGCGTGAAGCTGCTCATATTGAGTTTAAAAATATTGAACAAAAAGATATTTTATGCACAAGCGAACAAGTTTTAGGAGATGGAATACTTGATAATATTTACGATGTAATTTTGGTTGACAAAAATAAGTTTGATAGAAGTAAAAGCAAAGATGTAGCAATTGAAATTAGCAAATTAAACGAGAAGTTGATTGAAAAAAATAAGCAGTATATTTTAATTGGAGTGGGCAGATGGGGAAGTTTGGATCATTGGCTTGGCATTCCGGTTACTTGGGAGCAAATTTCTGGAGCAGCAGTAATTGTGGAAAGTAGTTTTAGTGATTTTAGTGTTTCACCTTCACAAGGCTCACATTTTTTTCATAATATTACATCATTTAGAATTGGTTATTTTACAATTGAAGATAATAAAAAAAGTAGCTTTGTAGATTGGGAATGGCTTAGTAAACAAAAGACTGAAGAAGAGTTAGAGTTTACAAAACACATAAAATTTAAGAAACCGTTAATCACAAAAATTAGCGGACAAAAAAATAAAGGTGTAATTCAAAAACCGTAAAAGTAATTACTTTTTTTTATAAAAACACTTCATAGAATCTTACTAAAAAAAGAAAAATAAAACATTAGCTAAAAATCCCATCAAATAATTGATGGGATTTTTTATATCTAAAAGTAATTGTAAATTCGTTTTTATTCAATAAATTTAAAGTTATAAAATTATTAACTGAGGAAATTATGAACACTACAATTGAAGCTGCTATACGCACCCATAATATTACTTACGCAGTAAGAGACATTTTACTTATTGCAGATAAAGTTGCCAAGACCGGAAAAGAAATGTTGTACCTAAATATTGGCGATCCAAATATTTATGATTTTGCTCCTCCAAGACATATGATTGAAGATACTTATAAAGCAATGTTGGATAACCATAATGGGTATGCTCCGTCTTCAGGAATAAAATCTGCACTAAATTCAATTGAGAAAGAAGCAGAAAGAAAAGGGATTACAAATATTCAAGATATGTTTATAACAACCGGAGCAAGTGAAGGAATTGATATTTGTTTAACTGCCTTAGTGAATGAAGGAGAAAATATTTTAACTCCATCGCCGGGTTACCCTTTATATACAGCTATTCAAAGTAAATTGCAGATGTATGAAAACCCATATTACTTAGATGAAAAAAATAATTGGCAACCTGATGTTGAGGACATAAAGAAAAAAGTAAATGATAAAACGCGAGCTATAGTTTTAATCAATCCCAACAACCCAACTGGTTCAAACTATAGTGTTGAATCACTAAAACAAATTGTGGAGATTGCTCTTGAGCATAACTTAATAATATTTGCTGATGAAATTTATGACAAACTTTTAATGGATGGAGTTGAGCATACATCAATTGCATCACTAAATAGTGAAGTCCCAATTATTACTTTTGGTGGTCTCTCAAAAAATTATATGGTTCCCGGTTTTAGAATTGGTTGGGGAATTATAAGTGGAAATAAAAATAAACTTTCAAAATATATTGAAGCGATAAATAAAATTCTACGCTCAAGACTTTCTGCAAATCATCCGGAACAATATTGTATTACTGGAGCGTTGGAAGGAAACCAAGATCATCTTTCTGTTGCAATGAAAAAATTAACAAAGCGAAGAGATATGACTGTTGACATGATGAATGCAATTCCGGGAATATCTTGTGTAAAACCTGAAGGTTCTTTTTATGCATATCCCAAATTAGAAATAAAAAATTCAGACAATCATTTTGTTTCCGAACTAATAAAAGAAACTGGTGTTGTAGTAGTGCCAGGCACTGGGTTTGGACAATTACCTGGAACAAGTCATATCAGAATTGTATTCTTGCCACCAGAAGAAATTCTAGAAAAAGCTTACAAAAATATTGAAGATTTTTTTGCTAACTATGTTGACAAATTTGAATAATTGCGAAAGTAAAAAACAAATTAGTTACACTAGAATATTTGAACTTCTTAAAGTTCCACTCCAAGTCATATCAGATTTTGAAAATGTTTCAAAGTAGCTTTTATTTTTATAAAGCCAAAATAAATATTTCTTTCGTGTATCGTTTTGAGACTAATTCATTAGTGTATGGTAGATGTCATATTGATATATATCAAAGGATGAATAGATAATTCTATTTATATTTAGTATTAACTATTTAATTATTAAGTATAAACCATTGTTAAATTACTTACTATATCAATAGAAGGAAATGTTCCTAAAAAATCAGCTTAATTTATGATATTCAAAAAAAAAATAATTCTTATATCTATTACATTTCTGTTATTTACAACCAACACTAATTTTGCTCAAAGAATTTTGATTAATGAATTTATGGCATCTAATGCTTCAACAATTCAAAGCCATATTCCATCAGAAAACTATTCGGATTGGATTGAACTATATAATGATGAAGATACTGATATTAACTTAAAGGGATTTTATTTAACTGACAATTTAAGTAACTCTACAAAATGGAAGTTTAGGGCTGATGTAATAATAAAAGCAAAAGACTTTTTATTGTTATGGGCAAATGGAACTACTTCTGCAAAAGATAATCCAATAATTAGTTTAAGCTTTAAGCTTTTAAAAGATAGAGAAGAAATTGGAATATATAATTCAGACAAGGTAATTCTTGATTCAATTATTTATAGTTCACAAATTACAGATGTATCTTTTGGTAGAAACCCCAATGATATTAACCAATGGTTATACTTTGGAGAACCAACGCCTGGGAATTGGAACTCAACTGTTGGAATAAACAATACAAAAATTTCAGATGATGTTGAATTTTCTATAGAGAGTGGAGTTTATAGTGGTTCGCAAACTTTACAATTAAGTACAAACTCTTCCAATGCAATAGTAAGATTCACGCTAGATGGTTCTATGCCTTCTAGTAATTCCTCAACTTATCAGTCTCCAATTCAAATTTTGAAAACCGAAGTTGTTAGAGCAAGGTCATTTGAAAATAATAAACTACCTGGAAAAATTATTTCTAAATCTTTTTTTATAAACACAAATAATACGCTACCAATTGTTTCAATAATAACAGAACCAGATTTGTTTTTTGCCAATACAACTGGAATATATAAAAATGAAATATTGAGTAAAGACGTACCTGTGAATTTTGAGTTAATAGAAAAAAATAATTCTGTTGCAATAAATACAATTTCAGGAGCAAAACTTACCGGACAAGCATCGTTTGTTTATCCGCAAAAATCATTAACAATTTCTGCTAAGAAAAAATATGGAGCTGAATCATTTAATTATAGTGTATTCCCGGATAGAGAAATTAGTGAGTATAAAGATTTGTACTTAAGAAACTCCGGAACTCAAGATAACAGACATACTATGTTTAGGGATGCACTACAACATAGTTTAGTTATAAATAAAATGGATTTAGATGTTCAAGCTTATAGACCAGTTGCTACTTATATAAATGGAAAGTATTGGGGAATATATAATTTACGTGAGAAGTTGAACGAAGACCATCTTGTCGCTCATCATAATGTAGATCCTAAAAGTATAGACTATCTTGAATATGAATTTAATAGAGAACCAGTAATTATTAGTGGAAGTGCTGAAAGTTATAACTCTTTAATTGAATATTTGAAAGCTAATGATATAAATGATATAGATGTTTATAAATATGTGAAAACTCAATTGGACATTAATGAAATAATGAATTATTTAATTACAGAAATTTATTGTGATAATGTAAATTGGCCTGCAACAAATAGTAGATGGTGGAGAAATAATTCAAATAATAGCAAATGGCGTTATGTCCTTTTAGATTTAGACTATGGGTTTGGAGCAACAAGTTCTCTTTCAAAAGTTGAAAATAATACGTTTGAATATTTATACGAGCAACGTGATTTTTCTACTGTAGTTTTTAGAAAGCTTTTAGAGAATGAAAAATTTAAGGATGAGTTTGTTCAGAGATTTGCAATTTATTTAAATACAGTTTTTCATTTTGAAAGAGTGGTAAATATAGTTGATAGTATCCAAACTTTAATTAGTGAAGAAATGGTTAGACATATAGATCGTTGGAATGATGATCCGACCATTATACTTTACGATCCGCCGATACCTGATATTGAAACTTGGAATGATGAAGTTGAAATAATGAGAGATTTTGCAAATAGAAGATCTGAGTTTATTATTACACATATTAATGATTTCTTTCAACTAAATAATACTGAAAAGATAAACGTCAGTATTCCTAACTCAAATGAGGGAAAGGTTTACATAAATAATTATAAAATTGGTTCTCAATTTAGTGCTGAATTATTCAAAGATATTCCGATAAAAATTAAAGCTGTTCCCGCAATTGGTTATAAGTTTGTTAGATGGCTTGGAGTTGAGAACGGATTAAATACGGAACTAGAAATAACACTTTCCGATAATGGAGCAATTAATTTACAACCAATTTTTGAACTAACAGAAGATAATTTACTTCCCACAATTTTCTCTTCAAATACAACACTTAGTATTTCAGGCTCACCCTATTTTGCAAAGGGTGATATTTACATTGAGGAATTGGTAACTCTAACAGTTGAAGAAGGAGTTGAAATTATTATGCCTCCTAATTCAAGTATTATTGTAAATGGGAATATAAATTTTAATGGAACTAAAAACTTACCAATTCAAATTAAAAATAATGAGAAATATGGTTATGATAATTGGGGCGTATTATTTTTTGATAATGCTACTGCAGATTCTCATATTAAATTTGTTAATATTTCCGGAGCAACAAATGGGAGTGATAAGAAAAACCAAAAAGGTACAATATCTGTTCTAAAATCAAAAGTGATTATTGATAATGTTACAATTGAAAATGTCCCATTCCCAATTTTTGCACAAAACAGTGAAATTACAATTCGAAATAGTAAACTACATTCTAACCAAACTTCCGATCTGATTAATATTAAAAATTCTGACATTGCTTTAGTTGAAAATTGTGAACTAAGAGGTAATAATTCATTAGATGTTGATGCAATTGATTTTGATAATATTTCGAACGGAGTAATTAGGGGAAATAGAATTTATAATTTTTTTGGAGAAAATAGTGATGGTATAGATTTAGGTGAGGGATCAAAAGATGTTTTAATAAAAGATAATTTAATTTATAATTGTTACGATAAAGGAATTTCCATTGGGCAAGCTTCTACAGCAGTTATTGAAAATAATATAATTGTTAATTGCACTCAAGGCATTGCTGTTAAGGATGATTTGTCATTTGCAAAAATTAATCAGAATACAATATACGCTTGTGATTATGGAGTAGCTTGTTTTGAAAAAAATATTGGAAAGGGTGGAGGAAGTGCTAATGTTGTAAATACTATATTCTCTAAATCAAAAATATCTCCAACATTTGTGGATGCTTTTTCTTCTTTAAATATTACTTACTCAATGTTTGATGAAAAAAAAGTAGTTGGATTTGGAAATCAAAAAAACGACCCACAATTTTCTGCTAATTTTTCTCTCAGTCAAAATTCGCCTGCTATTAACTCAGGAGATCCAAATAGTGAAAACGATCCTGATGGATCACTAGCGGATATGGGAGCATTGTATTTCTCAAATAGTTTACCACCTCAAATTATTGTTAGTGAGGTATTGTATAAATCGCATAATGACAAACAGTTTATAGAACTTTACAATGCTGATATAAAAAATATTGATCTAACAAATTTTTCTATTTCCGGTTCTATAAGTTTTACATTTCCAGCTGGCACAACTATTCAGAAAAATGAATATCTAATTGTTGCAAGAAATAAAGATGTTTTTTCTGACCAAGGTTATAAAGTATTTCAATGGCAAAATGATAACCTAAATAATAGCGGAGATATAAAAATAGTAAGTAACAAAGGAACTACTATTGATTTAGTTACTTTCAAAGATAGTTTATTTACTGTTAAAACTAATTCTTCTCTTGAACTAATAAATACAAATTTGGAAAACCTTTATTTATATAATTGGCAAGAAAGTTTCAACGAAGGTGGTTCGCCCGGGACTAAAAATTTATTGAGTCCGAAACCCAATTTATTTATTAACGAATTTCAAGCTTCAAACACAAAAACTATTACTGATGAATTTGGTGAATATGATGATTGGATTGAAATTTATAACAGCGGAAATAATTCAATAAATATCAATGGATTGTATTTGACTGACGACTATAATAATCTAACAAAATATAAATTAAGTTCAACAATTTCCGGCAAAAATTTTATTGCTCCTAAAGGATTCTATTTACTTTGGGCAGACGAAAATTCTAAACAAGGAAACCATCATTTAAACTTTAAGTTAAGTAGCAAAGGTGAGCAGATTGCTTTAGTGCATGTCATTGAAAACGATACGACAATAATTGATTCCATCAAGTACGGAAAATTATCAGATGATATTTCCTATGCAAGAATAGATGATGGCGAAAATGAATGGACAAGTTCTTTAAGCCCATCTCCTGGAATTTCAAATAACCCACTAACAGATATTAAACAAACCGAAGTTTTTACGGAATTTAAACTTTTTCAAAATTATCCAAATCCATTTAATCCAACCACAAAAATAAAATTTACAATTCCAAATGTATCCTCAAACATTTCAAATGTAGCCTCGAAGTTTAGCTCGAGAATAACGCTAAAAATATACAATGTACTTGGTAAAGAAGTAGCAACACTTGTTAATAAGCAACAAGAGCAAGGTAGTTATGAAGTTACTTTTAATGCTTCAAGTTTAGCAAGTGGTGTATATTATTATCAAATAAGAACAGAAAATTTTGTGCAAACAAAAAAAATGCTTCTGTTGAAATAATTTCATCCTATAGAAGTTTTTGTTGTTATACTTTTTGTATAGTGTAATTTGCTACTAAATAATTGCATTGTTTTCAAAAGACTATAACTATATCTTAATATAGTAGATAATTATTTTATGTAATAGTAACATGAGATAAACAAATATTATTTATCCTACATTAAATTATAGGGAATAAAATGAAAAATGTATTACTGCTTTTTTTAGCAACTACCATTCTTCTTGCCCAAACAAAAATGAAAAATCCAGCTTATGAAAAATCATTAGCAAAGGAAACTGTGCGTAAACATTATTCACTATTCAATATCCATAACATTTCAACTTATATTTATAATAGTGGTGAAGCTGATAATAAAACTACTGGGCGGGCTGGCTTTGTCTATCCAAAAGGAAGTGAAAAAACGGCTGTGTTTCAATCTGGTTTTATATTTGGAGGGAAAGTTAATGGAGAAATAAAAATGAATGGATCAGTTTATTCTTCGGGAATGAAACCAGGAAGAATTTTGGAAGGTGGACTTACTGAAGATTCTGAAAGTGAAAATGCTAGAGTTTTTAGAGTTCGTCCAGATTATAAAGTAGCAGATTTATCAAATGAAATAAACGATGGTGAAGGTACAGAAGCAGAAATAAGAACACAATATGAAAAAGATTGGAATGAATGGAGAGCTAGTGATGGAGCACCTTTTGAAGATATTAACGAAGATGGAATATACAATCCATTAGTTGATATACCAGGAGTTCCGGGAGCTGACCAAACACTTTGGTTTGTTACTAACGATTTAACTGATGCAACTTTCGATTGGAATTCGAAGCCAACAAATTTAGGTGTTGAGATACAAACAACAATTTGGGGTTATAAAAATAATGACATACTTAGTAATGTATTATTCAAGAAATATAAAATTATTAATAAGGGGAGTTCTAGTATAGACAATATGTACATTGCACAATTTAGTGATGTTGATATTGGTAGAGCTGGAGACTTTGCTGGATGTGATACTTTATTAAATATGGGTTATTGTTATAATGGAGGAAGATATGTTGATACTTATGGTTTTACTCCTCCCGCAATTGGTTACGATATTGTTCAAGGTTTGTTAGTAGAAGGTGATGTAAATGATAAAGCCATTTATAATGGCAAAGTTTTAAGTGGAATGAAAAACCTTCCTTTGACTTCTTATGTAGATTTTACTTGTGGAGGAAATATTTTCCCTTGGCCAAGTGGAGAAAATCAATGGTATAATTATTTTCAAGGTAAAATGCCAGATAGTACATCGTTTAAATTACCGGATGAGTTTGGAGGAAGTTCTACAAAATTTTCGCACAGTGGTAATCCACTAACTGAAGAAGGCTGGCTTGATGGAAGTGAGTATGGTTGTGGCGAAAGATATTTGCTTCTTTCTTCCGGATCTTTTACTATGGCTGCTGGAGATACCCAAGAAGTTGTAATAGCAGAAATTGCTGCAGTTGGAAAAGATAGACTAAATTCAGTCCGGTTGTTAAAATATTATAGCAATGTTGTACAAGAAGAATATGATAACTTTTTTAATTCACCTAGACCTCAAGTAATGACCGCACCAGCTTTGCAAGTAACTGAAAATGATAATAACTTTTTATTGCACTTAGATGGCTACACAGAAATTCAAAACTATAATAGAGGCGGTTTTAAATTTCAAGGTTTTAATCTTTATCAAATTTATTCTGATATAAGTTTTAAGGAAAACTCAATTCCACTTGCAACATTCGATATAGAAGATGGAATAAAAGAAATCAGCGGAGAGGTAATGGACAATGATGGAAGTATTATATCAGGTGTTAAATATTTTGGTACCGATTCTGGAATTCCATCACAATTTGAAGTAACAAAAGATTACATAACTAATTCCGATTTGACTGAAAGACAAAATTATTATTATGGAAAATCTGCATATTTTTATAATCCGTCCTTTCCGGAGCAAACCTTTGAAACTAAACTTGGAACAACAGAAATTACTTATAAAAATGATGTTCCCGGAATTAGATTTAGAGATTTTGTAAAAACTTTTCATTCTGCTGGTAAAGCGGAAGCCTCTGCGACTGTTGAAGTTTTCGACTTAACAAAATTAACTGATTTGGATTACACAATATCATTTTACAAAAAAAAGATTGATGAAAAATATCAACTCGTTTGGAATCTTGATAGGTCAGATGGAGTTAAATTACTTTCGGAGCAAATATTTTCTTCACGAGTTCCTCTTATGGATGGTTTAAAAATTAGTGTTGGAGGATCAACAGGTTTGTCTTGGATTTCCGATGCTACTTTTTTGAATGGTACTTCTGTGTGGTTAAATACTTACTCGCCAATTGTTAGGACCTATTATACAACTGTTTATAAGAAACTTGGTTATGGAACTCGTGATAGTTCTGAACTTTTTTACAATTATGAATTTAGATTTACCGGAGAAAGAGATTCAACAATTGTAAATGGTCAAAAAATTTATATTACAAAAGAAAATACTGGTTCAGTTGCAACTGTGTATAATTATAAAAATCCAGAGGATCTAAAAAATCATCCATTAAATCCAACAGGTGAAGCAAAAAGATTTACAGTTAGAATTCCCTTTGAAGTTTGGAATGTAGATAAGGAGATTCAAGTAAATTACCAAATAATTAAATATTTTTATGGTAATACCGTTTGGGATGAAAGAATGTATGGAGATATATTAGACTTACCATATAATGAAAATATTATTACAGAAGCAATGGTAGATTCAACATCCAATGAATTTATAGGAGATAAATTTACACATAGACAAATATGGGATTTTGTTGATTGGAAAAAAGGAGACCTTGTAGAAATGAAGTATCTTGATCCGATAACTAAAGATGATGTTTTTATATTTAATACAAAACAATTTATTTCGGAGATTGAATTAGAAACTGTACCAACAAAATTTGAGCTATTTCAGAATTATCCAAACCCGTTTAACCCAACAACCACAATAAGATTTAGCTTAATTAAAAAAGGATTAGTTAAATTATCTGTATTCAATATATTAGGAGAAAGAGTAAAACAATTAGTAAATAAAGAAATGAATGTTGGGCAATACGAAGTTCCATTTATTAGTAATGGTTTACCAAGTGGAATTTATTTTTACAGATTAGAAGTTGGAAACGATTTCAGTAAAGTTAACAAAATGATTTTGTTGAAATAAATATAAGTGGCAAACAAGATGAAGAATATTATATTTTTTCTTTGTTCAATTGTAATATCGTTTAGTATTACAAAAGCTCAAAACAAAAATTATTTGGATGGTATAACAAAATCCTATATAACGGTTAATAATATTTCATCTTGTTTCTGGAATAATGGAGTAAGTGATTATGATGAAAAAGAAATAGAAATTATTGAACTACTTGAAGATGACACTCTTATTACACATACACTACGTAGAGGTGCTGCCTGTACCTATCCAATGGGTAGTAATAAACAAGTAGTCTTTTCTTCCGGCTTATTGTGGGGAGCTACTATTGAAGATGAAAATTATATTGGAGGGAAAAAAGTTCTTGTTGGAGGCACACACTATGGTAGTAATTTACAACCTGGAAAAATAATTTCTCCTCAAAATTCTGAAAATCCAAGTCTAAAGAAAAATAGAATTTTTAGAGTTCGTCCTGATTATAAAACGGCAAATTTATTGCAAGATAGTTTGGTTGAAAATATAACAATAAATGAAATTAGAAAACAATATGCAGAAGACTGGTATAACTGGCCTGCTACTGATGGAGCTCCTTTTCAAGATATAAATAAGAACGGAATCTACGAACCCGAAATTGATATTCCCGGAATAGAAAATTCTGCTCAAACAATTTGGTATGTTGCAAATGATTTGGATTCGAGCAAACTTAATATCTTTGGTTCTGAACCGCTTGGCGTTGAACTTCAAACAACTATTTGGGCTTTAGATACAATAGTGTATAATATAGAAGCTGTTAAGAATACAATATTTAGAAAATATATTTTAATTAATAAATCAACAAACCACTTTAAGGATATGTATTTTAGTTTATTTGTTGATCTAGACATTGGCAATGCAAAAGATGACTTTGTCGGGTGTGACTCAACACTAGGTCTTGGTTTTGCATATAATGGAAATCTTTCTGATTCAATTTATTCTCCACTTTCTCCACCAGCAATAGGTTTTGATATTTTGCAAGGTCCAATTGCAAAAGGGATTTATAATGAAGACAAAAATAAGAATGGTGTAGATGATGGAAATGAGTTTGCAATATTTAAGAATAGAAAAATTGGTCCGGGCTATTATAATCAAAATATGACTTCTTTCTATTTTTCGCTTTATCCAATCGGGCAAGGACGAGGAGATCTAGGAGACATTTTATTTCTTAGATTATATAATACTTTCCATGGAAGAATTTCTTCAACTGGTAGTCCCTTCGTTAGTCCAATAACTGGAAAAGAAACTAAGTTTATGTTAAGTGGTAATCCTCTTCTAAAAAGTGGCTGGGTTGATGGTTATCTACATCCACCAAGTGAAAGATTTATGTATTTAAGTTCTGGCCCATTTGAAATGACTCATGGAGATACGCAAGAAGTAGTAATTGCTCAAATAGTAGCTGGCTCATTCGGAAATGTTGATGCTATAACTAGTGTAAGTTTATTAAAGTATTATGATAAACAAATTCAAACCATTTATAACTATGCAAAATATGATGACATTACTTCTTTGCAAAAACAAATTATTATGAAAGATTTTAATCTTTCACAAAATTACCCAAACCCGTTTAACCCAACAACAATAATAAACTATAATATTCCCCTCTCGAGAGGGGCTAGGGGTGTGTTAAAAAATAACTTGCCTGCCTTTGGTGTGGTAACATTAAAAATTTACAATATCCTCGGGAAAGAAATAACAACACTCGTTAATGAAACAAAACCAAGTGGAACTTTTGAAGTAAACTTTGATGCAAGCAATTTACCAAGTGGTGTTTACTACTACCAATTAAAAACTGAAAGTTTTGTTCAAACCAAAAAAATGATTTTGCTGAAATAACTTTCCAATAACTTTCGTGCTAATAATTTCTAAAAGATAGCATCAATAAATTTGATGCTATCTTTTTTTTTATCAATTACATCTATTACCTTTACAATTCTGTTTTTCAATCTTAATAAATTATAAAACTGAGGCTTTACTTGAGCAATTATAATATAACAAAACTCCCAAGTGGAATTACTTTAGCAACCGAGCAAATTGATTATGTGAAATCATTTTCACTTGGTTTTTGGTTTAACGTTGGTTCACGTGATGAAACGGGGAAGACCAATGGTATCAGTCATTTGTTAGAGCATATGTTTTTTAAGGGAACGCAAAAGAGAACTGCAAGAAAAATTTCTGAGGAGATAGAATCGTTAGGCGGATATTTAAATGCATTCACTTCAAAAGAGCATACTTGTTTTTACGGAAGAGGTTTAAGTCAGCACATAGATAAAACTTTTGATGTCCTTTCAGACATGGTTCAAAATTCATTATTTGAAAAAGATGAGTTAGCAAAAGAATCTAAAGTAGTAATTGATGAACTAAAAGATATTGAAGACTATCCTGAAGAATTAATTTTTGATGTATTTGAGACAAACGTTTTTAAGGGTAATTCTTTAAGTATGCCAATAATTGGATCTGAAAAAAATGTTGGGGGTTTTAAAAGAAAAGATTTGTTAAGTTATTCCAAGAACAAGTATGGTGCCAACAACCTTGTTATTACTGCCTCTGGAGCAGTTTCTCATGATAAAATTATTAATATGATTGAGAAGCATTTTGAACACAGAAAAAGAAAAACTAATGATACTAGACTTCATATAAAAGATCGTAAAAAAATCTCATTCAAAACTGCGAAGGATTTATTCATCCAAAAAAATATTAACCAAGCTCATATAATTATTGGTGGAACTACTTATGGTTACAAACATAAAGAGCGAGCAGTAATTAATTTAATTTCTATAATTCTTGGTGAAGGTAGTAGTTCTCGTTTGTTCCAAAGTTTAAGAGAAAAAAACGGCATAGCTTACCAAGTAAATTCTTTTATGAATTCCTTTTGGGATACATCTTCATTCGGGGTTTATCTTTCAACCAATGATGAATCATTACCAAAAGCCAAAGTATTAATTGAAAAAGAATTTGAGAAACTAAGAACGAAAAAAATTACTCATAAAGAATTAAAAAAAGCAAAAGAGTACATAAAAGGCAGTTTAGAATTGAGTTTAGAAAGCACATCTAACAGAATGATACGAATGGGAAGCTCGCTACTTTATTATGGGAAAGTAAAATCAGTTGAAAATTCTATAAAGGAAATTGAAGCTGTAACAAGGGAAGAAATTTTAGAATATTCACAAAAATTGTTAAATCCTAAAAATTTGTCAAATGTTGTAATTAGTTCAAAAAATATATTGAACTAAAAATAGTAGATAGTTTAAAAAATAATCCTTACATTGATTTTATAGTATTCACAAACAGACTGTGTATGAACAAAATTTTACACTTTTTAATTTTCGCATTAATTATTTTTTCAAGTTTTACAATAGCTCAAACTCAACCATCTATGGTTCGGTTCGATTCTCCCGAATACATTCCGGTTGATTCTGAGTTCGATGCTTCTGTTGTATTTAAGCTTGAGGAAATACCTAATCGCAAAGTAACTTTCACTTTTGTAAAAGATAAAAGTGTAAAGATTCTTTCTGCATACCTATATATAGATGGTTCTTCCGAAACAATTAGTTTTAAAACAAGTGGAAACAAAATATCTTTTTCATTAAATCAAAAAGATTTTAATTTTATCCAAAACCATCCGTATCAAATCTTATTAACATGTGAAGGAAATGAGAGTACTATATTAAAAAATAAATTATTCAGTAAAGTAGAGGGAGACAAAAATATACTTCCTGAATTTGTTGAAGAGAACCATCCTCGTTTTTACAAATCTCAAGAAGCTTCCGGTAAAGCTTTGCAGTTTTCAAATAGATCTAATCTTAACTTAGAAGTAAAACATAAAAATGACTGGCAAAATATTTATTTAGAATTTTGGCTTAAGAGTAATACCATACTGTCAAATTTCCTTGATATTATTGACCCAATAGCCAACGACACATTATTAAGCCTATCAAAAAATAAATTAAATTTTCTGTCTATACCTTTTACTGAGAACGAAGTTTTAAGAGAAGATGCTTTTATAGGTAAGGGAAGTTGGAATTATATTGGGATTAAATTTTCGAAGAGTTTTGGCAATACTTTGGCAGAAGTTTATGTTAATTCAAAACTTGTGTATGCTATGCCAATTGGTAGCTCAAACGAATTATATAATTTGTCTTATAATTTTACAACAAGAAATAAAAACGAAAAATTTGAAATTGACAGATTTAAACTTTGGGATTTTAACAATAACATAAAATTGGCAAACAAGAACAAGCATTTTACTAATTTCGTGGCAGATAGTTCGCAAGTAATTTATCGGTTTAATTTTGATAGTTACAATGAACTAAATAATACAAAAGAATTAGATGATATTTATATTGATTTTGAAAATGTAAAATTAAAAAAATCAGATGCCCCAATTTTTTCTAAAGCTCCTAAACTGACTGTTACCATTGGCTCTGCTTACAATTCAATAGTTTGGTATGTTCAAGAATATTCATTTGCCAAAGAGTTTGTTTTAGAAAAAGCAATTGGCACAAATAAATATAAAACTGTTTATGAAACTATGGCTTATGATGACCCGTTAAAAATATATAACTATGCTGATGAAGTTGTTAACATGAATGAAGTGGCATATTATAGAGTTAGACAAATTAATAAAGATATGTCAGAGGTTTCATCGGCAGAAGTTAAAATTGGGAAAAAAGAAGCAGAGGAATTTAGACTTGAACAAAATTATCCCAATCCATTTAATCCTAGAACAAACATTTATGTTGATGTAATAATTCCTTCAGAATTTGAAGTAAATGTTTACGATCTTGTTGGAAATAAAGTTGAGATTTTGCACGATGGATTTCTTCCACAAGGCTTACATACTTTTCCTTTCGATGGTTCTAATCTCCCATCAGGCATTTATTTTTTTGAAGTGATATCTTCTAACGCCCAAGTTGTTAAGAAAATGATTTTAGCAAAATAGATTTAAATCTATTAGCTTTACCTCACAAAATATATTGCACTTAAACTGATTCTCTTTCGTTAAAATAAATTAAGCACTATGCCGTCACGGAATATTCCGTGACGAATCATAATGTGACAAATAATAGAGAACTAGTTATAGTATTATTAAATTATCTGGATTCTAAAACACTATGCTCTCAAAAGTATTCTCAAGTGCTACATTTGGTATTGACGCTTATATCATTGAAGTTGAGACACATTGCGAAAAACAAATACCTGGATTTACAATTGTCGGTTTACCGGATAGTGCAGTAAAAGAAAGTCGTGAACGTGTAACTGCTGCAATTAAGAATAGTGGTCTTGAGTTTCCGCTAAAAAAAATAACCGTAAATCTTGCACCTGCAGATATTAAAAAAGAAGGTAGTTCATTCGATCTCCCGATTGCTATTGGCTTACTTGCTGCAACAGATAAAATTCCAAAAGAAAAGTTAAATGAAATTATTATGCTTGGTGAGCTAGCTTTGGATGGTACACTTCGCCGAGTTAAAGGTGGACTATCAATTGCAGTAGAAGCAAAGAAGAAAGGATTTAAAAAAATAATTCTTCCACTTGAATCTGTTAAAGAGGCTTCTATTGTTGAAGGAATTGATGTTTACGGTTTTAAAAATTTAAAAGAAGTTGTTCAATTTTTTAGCGATGAAAAACCCTTTACTCCAGTTACTTCCGATTTAGATAAAATATTTTCTGAAGTAAATGCCTATCACTTAGATTTTGCAGAAGTGAAAGGTCAAGAAAATGTTAAACGTGCATTAGAAGTTGCCGCTGCCGGAAGTCATAATATTCTAATGATTGGCCCTCCTGGTTCTGGGAAAACTATGTTGGCTAAACGTATTCCATCTATCCTTCCTCCACTAACTTTTGATGAAGCTTTGGAGACAACAAAAATTCATTCCATTTCCGGAATACTTCCAAAGGAAAAAGCACTAATAACTGAGAGACCTTTTAGAAGTCCGCACCACACAGTTTCTGATGCAGCATTAATTGGTGGAGGTTCTTATCCAAAACCTGGCGAAGTTTCTTATGCACATCACGGAGTTCTTTTTTTAGATGAGTTACCAGAGTTCAAAAAAAATGTTTTGGAAGTCTTGCGTCAACCGCTTGAAGATTCGCGAGTTACAATTAGTCGCTCTAAATTATCCCTAGAGTTCCCGGCAAACGTAATGCTGGCAAGTGCTATGAACCCTTGCCCTTGTGGGTTTTTTACTGATACAACAAAAGAATGTACTTGTAATACTGGAATGATTCAAAAGTATATGTCCAAAATTTCGGGACCATTATTAGACAGAATTGATATACACATTGAAGTCCCTGCCGTAAAATATAAAGATTTATCATCCAAAGAAAGTGGTGAACCATCCGCCGATGTTAGAAAGCGAGTAGTTGATGCAAGAAAAAAACAAACCGAAAGATTTGAAGGAATAGACTACATTTTTAACAATGCAGATATGGGATCAAAAGAAGTGAGAAAATATTGTGTGTTAGATGAAGCTGGTGCAAATCTATTAAAAATGGCAATGACGAAACTTGGACTTTCTGCTAGAGCTTACGACCGTATATTAAAAGTTAGCCGCACTATTGCCGATTTAGAAAATGCAGATAATATTTCACCTAATCACATAAGTGAAGCAATTCAATATAGAAGTCTTGACAGAGAGCTTTGGAATCACTAAAATAATTTCTATTCTTTATAAATCAAAGTATGTGATGCAGAACAAAATAAAAATATATTTGGCTTAATTCTTGTTTTTTAAAAAAAAGAATTATAGTTTTACTCTCTTGATAAAAAATGGAATGACTATTTGGGCGGACGCCGGAGTTGGAGAGCCGGGGCGGACTGTAAATCCGTTGGCGAACGCCTTTGGGGGTTCGAATCCCTCGCCGCCCACAACCCGAATATGTTATTATAAGCGGGGGTAACTCAATTGGTAGAGTCACAGCCTTCCAAGCTGTTGGTTGCGAGTTCGAGTCTCGTCTCCCGCTCAATCTTTTTGGGTCTTTCTTTTTTATCAATACTATTCTCTACCAAGTTGAGGAATAAAAGCTGACGTAGCTCAGTTGGTAGAGCACATCCTTGGTAAGGATGAGGTCACCGGTTCAATCCCGGTCGTTAGCTCAAGTATTTATTATAGAGGTTATTATGGCTAAATCAAAAAATGCAAGACAAAATATTATTTTAGAAAGTACGGCTAAAACCGGTTACAGATATACAACATCTAAAAATAAAAGAAATCATCCGGCTCGTGTTGAATTTAAAAAATACGATCCAGTTGTAAGAAAGCATGTGGTTTTCAAGGAGACTAAGTAACAATTAGTAAATACGTCAGTGGCTCAATTGGCAGAGCAGCGGTCTCCAAAACCGCAGGTTGGGGGTTCGACTCCCTCCTGACGTGCCAATAATAACTCTGTTATCAAATTAATAATTATTTGAAGTTTTAAATATGAAACAAAAAATATTAGATTTTTTTAGTGATGTTTCTAAAGAAATGAAAAAAGTAACTTGGCCTACTAAAGAGGAATTAAAAGAATCTACAACTATAGTAATAGTTGTTTGTTTACTGTTTGCGGCATTTACTTATATTGTTGATATGGGTGTTACTCAATTATTTCAAGGAATATTTTAATTTTGGAAGAATTAGAAGAAGAATTAGAATTTAAATGGTATGTTGTTAGAACTTTTTCTGGTCATGAGAAAAAAGTTAAATCTATCATTGATCTAGAACTAGAAGAGAATGACGCACTTAAGGCAAGAATTGCACAAGTCTTAGTTCCAGAAGAAAAGATATTCCAAGTTAAAGATGGGAAAAAAAGAATTAAAATTAGAAATTTTTTCCCTGGCTACATATTAGTCGAAGCTGATTTGGATAATAGAGTAATTGACTTTATTACGAATACTTCTTCAGTAATGAATTTCCTTGGCGATGGCGGTAAACCAAATCCATTGCAAGCAAGTGAAGTTAAAAGAATTATAGGTAGAATATCTACAGATGAAGAAGGTGCTGAAGTAGAACGGACAGATGCAATTTTTAGAACAGGTGATTACGTAAAAATCATTGATGGTCCGTTTAGTAATTTCTCAGGTGTAGTTGAAGAAGTAAATGAGGACAAACTAAAAATGAAAGTACTGGTTTCAATTTTTAGTAGAAAAACTCCAGTTGAAATAGATTTTGTTCAAGCTGAACTAGAAAAATAAAGTAGAAAAATAAAGTTAGGTTATTAAAATGGCAAAAAAAATTGATGGTTACATAAAGTTACAAATTCCTGCTGGTCAGGCAAATCCTTCACCTCCTGTTGGTCCTGCACTTGGTCAAAAAGGTGTAAACATAATGGAGTTTTGTAAACAGTTCAACGCTAAAACATCTGATAAGGCAGGCCTTATTATTCCTGTTGTGATTACTGTTTTCAAGGATAAATCATTTACTTTTATTACGAAAACACCACCAGCATCTATTTTGTTAAAGAAAGCTGCTAAGATTGAAAAAGGGTCACCTGAATCAAATAAGGTAAAAGTTGCTTCTGTAACTGATGCTCAGGTTGAAGAAATTGCATTAGCAAAATTGGTTGATCTAAATGCTAATGATATTGAACATGCAAAAAATATGATTGCTGGTACTGCAAGAAGTATGGGCATAACTGTAAAATAATTTATAACTAATTATAGTTTGAGTTTTATATGAAAGTTTCAAAAAGAAATAAAGTAATTCAAGAAAAAATTAAAATAGTAAATGAATATTCTGTTGCTGATGCTGTAAAAACATTAAAAGAAGTTTCTGGTGTAAAGTTTAATGAATCATTAGACTGTGCTATCAGGCTTGGTGTTGATCCAAAACATGCTGATCAAATGGTTAGAGGAACTGTTTCATTACCTCACGGAACTGGTAAGGAAGTTAAGGTTCTTGTAATCACAAAAAGTGATAAAGCCAAAGATGCTTTAGAAGCTGGAGCTGAATACGCAGGTTTTGAAGAATACCTTGAAAAAATTAAAGGTGGCTGGACTGATATTGATGTTATCATAGCATCTCCAGATTCTATGGGTGAACTTGGAAAACTTGGAAGAATATTAGGTCCTCGTGGGCTAATGCCTAATCCTAAAATTGGAACTGTTACAAATGATATTGTAAAAGCTGTTAAAGAAGTTAAAGCAGGTAAAATAGATTTTAGAGTTGATAAATCTGGAATTGTACATGCATCACTAGGTAAATTAAACTTTGATGAAAATCAATTATCCGAAAATGTACTAGAATTTATAAGAACTATTATGAAACTAAAACCATCATCTTCTAAGGGAGAATACGTTAAAAGTTTATTCCTAAGTAGTACAATGGGGCCAGGATTAAGAATTGCAAAAGAAGAAGCGATAGCTTCTGTTAAATAAAATTACGCACTCACTAATAAAATATAAACAAAAGCTTCGTTGTTTATTTTAGAATTATTGAACTAGGTTAAAGATGAATAAGAATGAAAAAAATGAAATAGTTGGAAAAATTAAGACTCTTACGGAAGAATCAAAAGGAATTTATTTGATTAATTACGAAGGGCTAAATGTTGAAGATATTTCATTACTTAGAAGAGAATTTATTAAAGAAGGAATTACTTATAAAGTTTTCAAAAATACTTTTCTTAAACGTGCTTTTGATGAAATCGGTGGATTGGAAGAATTCAGTCCGTTGCTTGTAGGTATGACTGGTGTTGCTTTCACAGACGAAAATTATATTGCTCCTGCTAAAATAATTGAAAAATATTTTAAGAAGAATGATAAATTTTCAATGAAAGGCAGTTATATAGAATCTCAGTTTTATGGTGCAGATAAACTTAGTGTTCTTGCATCAATGCCAACTAAAGAAGAAGTTATTAGCTCTATACTTGGTAGTATAAATAACCCTGCTTCTGGAATTGTTGGAGCAATAAATGCAGTTGCTGGAGATCTTGTTGGTGTTATTGATGCCATAAGTAAAAAAGAAGCTGCATAAAAATTATTTAATTGAAAAAAATCTTATTTAGGAGAAAATAAAATGGCTGATAAAATAGCTAAAATTGTTGAAGAAATAAAAAAACTCTCACTTGTTGAAGCATCTGAGTTAAAAACTGCTTTAGAAGATGAGTTTGGTGTTACTGCCGCAGCTCCTGTAGTAATGGGTGGAATGCCTGCTGCTGGCGGTGGTGAAGCTGCTGAAGAACAAACTGAATTTGATGTTATTCTTTCAGGTTTTGGTGAAAAGAAAATCAACGTAATTAAAGTTGTTAGAACCCACACTGGTTTAGGTCTTAAAGAAGCTAAAGAATTAGTTGATGGATGTCCTAATCCTGTAAAAGAAGGAATTACAAAAGACGAAGCTGAAAAAGTTAAAAAAGAACTTGAAGAAGCTGGTGCAACTGTTGAACTTAAGTAATTAGTTCAATTTAATTCTACCTTATTTTGAAAAGTGGCAGTGCAATTCTTTGCACTACCACTTTTGCATATTTGTAAACCAATAAATTTAATTCTTTTAAGAGGTACAGGCTTGGAGAAATTTAAGATTAACAAGAAAAACAATCGTATTACTTTTTCTTCTATTACACCCGCTATAGATGCTCCGGATTTGCTTAATGTTCAATTACAATCATTTGAAGAATTTTTGCAATTAAATGTTCGTCCAGATCAAAGGGAAGACAAAGGTTTAGAAGCAGTATTTCAATCAAACTTTCCCATATTTGATAATAAAGAGTTTTATAGATTAGATTATATTAGCTATAATATTGAAAAATCAAGATACTCAATACGTGAATGTGAGGAAAGAGGTCTTACTTATTCTGCACCTCTAAAAGCTAAATTAAGACTCTCTACCAAGGATGATGAAACTGAAGAATTTGTTAATACAGTTGAACAAGATGTTTATCTAGGTAACCTTCCGTTTTTAACTGAGCGTGGTACTTTTATGATTAATGGTGCCGAAAGAGTAATTGTTAGTCAGTTACATCGTTCGCCAGGGGTTGCTTTCTCGCAATCTGTTCATCCAAACGGTACACCAATTTATTCAGCTCGTATTATTCCTTTTAGAGGATCTTGGGTTGAATTTGCTACAGACATTAATCATGTAATGTATATCTATATTGATAGAAGAAAAAAATTCCCGGCTACAACTTTATTACGTGCACTTGATTTTACTACTGATGAAGAAATATTAAATTTATTTGACTTAGTATCAGAAGTAAAAGTAAAAGAACTAGACGAAGATTATATTGGAGTTTTATCCGCAGAAGATGTTATTGATTTGACTACTGGTGAAATATTTGTTGCCAAAGATGAAGAACTTACAGAAGAAATTATTGAAAATTTACTTGAATCTGAATTAGTTGATATTAAACTAATTAACTCAGAAGCAATTCAAGATCAAGATCTTATTCTAAATACCCTTAGAAAAGATACATCTACTTCTAAGGATGAAGCACTATTTGCTATCTACCGACAACTTAGATCTGGTGAAGCTCCAGATGCTGATACTGCTAAAGCGTTAATTGACAAAATGTTTTTTAATAATAAACGATATGATTTAGGTGAAGTTGGTCGCTTTAGAATGAATGATAAATTGGGATTAGATGTTCCTAAAGATGTAAAAGTTCTTACAGTTGAAGATATTGTTGCCATTATGAAAAGTTTAATAAAACTTAAAATTGGTAATGTAAATGTTGATGACATTGATCATTTAGGAAACAGACGTGTTAGAACTGTTGGTGAACAATTAGGACAACAGTATAATGTTGGTCTTGCAAGAATGTCTCGTACAATTAGAGAAAGAATGAATATGCGAGATACTGAAAACATGCAACCTCAGGATTTAGTAAATGCTAGAACAATGAGTAGTGTTATCAATGCATTCTTTGGAACAAACCAATTATCTCAATTTATGGATCAAACAAATCCAGTTTCGGAACTGACTCATAAAAGAAGAGTTTCTGCATTAGGGCCTGGTGGTCTTACAAGAGAAAGAGCTGGTTTTGAAGTTCGTGATGTTCATCATTCTCATTATGGTCGTTTATGTCCTATTGAGACTCCTGAAGGGCCGAATATTGGTTTGATTTCCTCATTAACAATTTACTCGCGTGTAAATAAATTTGGATTTCTTGAAACTCCGTATAGAAAAGTAAAGAATGGAAAAGTAACAAGTGAAGTTGAATACTTAAGTGCAGATCAAGAAGATCAATTTACAATTGCCCAGGCAAATGCGCCTATAGATGAAAATGGGAAGTTTGTAAACGAACGTGTGAAATGTAGAAAAAAAGGTGAGTTCCCAGTTGTAACTCCAGACCTTATCCACTATATGGATGTTGCTCCTTCGCAAATTGTTAGTGCTGGTGCGGCTCTTATTCCTTTCCTAGAGCATGATGATGCAAACCGTGCATTGATGGGATCAAACATGATGAGGCAAGCAGTTCCATTATTAGTACCTCAAGCACCAATTGTTGGAACTGGAATGGAACATAAAGCTGCTAATGATTCTAGGTCAATTATTATTGCTGAAGATAAAGGTGTTATAGAGTATGTTGATGCAACCAAAATAATTGCTAAGTATAATGTTGATCCAACAAGTGACGAAGCATTAACTTCATTTGATGATGATAGAAGAGTGGAATATTTACTGACTAAATTTACTGGAACAAACCAAGAAACTTGTTTTAATCAAAAACCAATTATTAAGATTGGACAAAAAATTAAAAAAGGTGACGTTCTTGCTGATGGACCTGCTATTGATAAAGGTGAATTAGCTCTTGGAAGAAATATTTCAGTTGCTTTTATGCCTTGGCGTGGATATAATTTTGAAGATGCTATTATTATAAGTGAAAGAATAGTTTCAGATGATGTTTTTACATCTATACATATTGAAGAATTTGAGTTGCAGGTTAGAGAAACAAAAAGAGGTGAAGAAGAATTAACAAGAGACATCCCAAATGTAAGTGAGGAAGCTACTAAAGACCTTGATGAAAATGGTATTATTAGAGAAGGTGCTTTAATAAAAGAAGGTGATATATTAATAGGAAAGATTACTCCTAAAGGAGAATCTGATCCAACTCCTGAAGAAAAATTATTAAAAGCTATCTTTGGTGATAAAGCAGGTGATGTAAAGGATGCATCTCTAAAAGCATCTCCTGGACTTAAGGGAATAGTTATAAAAACTAGATTGTTTAGTAGAAAAAGAAAAGATCCTGAGTCAAAGAAAATTGAAAAAAAACAAATTGATACTCTTGAAAAAAATGCAACTGAAGCCAAAGAAAAACACTATAGTAAATTGGTTGAAAAACTGATGCTAATTTCTACAGGACTAAGTACAACAGGGGTTAGAGATTTAGATGGTTCTCTAGTGTTAAGAGGTGGAACAACATTAAAAGATTCTACGTTCCCAGGCATAGACGATGTAACAAGATTGGATTATAATCAAGCTTGGTTTGCTGATGATAAGAAAAGTGAGTTAATTAAAACTCTTTTCTTAAATTATTTTTATAAACTATCTGATATCGACGAAGAATTAAAAAGAAATAAAACTAATATTCAAAGTGGAGATGAGTTACCTCCTGGAATTGTACAACTAGCAAAAGTATATATTGCTAAAAAAAGAAAGTTATCTGTTGGGGATAAAATGGCTGGACGACATGGAAACAAAGGTGTTGTTGCTAAGATTGTTCCAATGGAGGATATGCCTTATCATGAGGACGGAACTCCAGTTGATATTATTTTAAACCCACTCGGTGTACCATCTCGTATGAACTTAGGGCAGTTGTATGAAACAGTTTTAGGTTGGGTTGGTAGCTTGAATGGTAATAAATACGAAACTCCAATATTTGATGGAGCTAGCTATAAAGATGTTGAAAAATTACTAGAAGAAGCAAACTTACCTGAAGGTGGAAAGGCTGTTCTTTATGATGGTATGACTGGTGAAAAATTTGATCAAAAAATTACTTGCGGTTTTATATATATGCTCAAACTAGGTCATATGATTGATGATAAACTTCATGCAAGATCAATTGGGCCGTATTCTCTAATTACTCAACAACCTCTAGGTGGTAAAGCACAATTTGGTGGTCAGAGATTTGGAGAAATGGAAGTATGGGCGTTGGAAGGTTATGGAGCTGCCCATATACTTCAAGAAATTCTTACAGTAAAAAGTGATGATGTTATAGGTAGAGCTAAAACGTATGAAGCAATTGTTAAAGGAGAAAACTTTGGAAAACCAAACATTCCAGAATCTTTTAATGTACTTATTAAAGAGCTTCAAGGTCTTGGCCTTGATATAAAAGTAAACTAATTAAAACTAAATAATTTAAGTTTTAAGGAGAAAGTTTAATGAGATTTAGAAATCAAGAATCAAAATTAAAAAATATTAAAAAGTTAACTGTTAGCATAGCTAGTCCAGATGCTATATTGTCACGTTCGCATGGCGAAGTTACAAAACCAGAAACAATCAATTACAGATCATTCCGTCCTGAAAAAGACGGCTTATTTTGTGAAAAGATTTTTGGTCCTGTAAAAGATTGGGAATGTGCTTGTGGTAAATATAAAGGAATTCGTTATAAAGGAATTGTTTGTGATAGATGCGGTGTTGAAGTTATTCTAAAAAGTGTTAGACGTGAGAGGATGGGGCATATAGAGCTTGCTGTTCCTATCGTTCATATATGGTTTTTTAAAGCACTACCTTCAAAAATTGGTAATATTGTTGGAATGAAAACTAAGGAATTAGAAAAGATTATTTATTACGAATCTTATGTAGTTCTAAATCCAGGAATAACAGGGTTAAGTTATAAAGATCTTATTTCTGAAGATCAATATTTTGAAATTACAAATTCACTTCCAAGTGAAAATGAAAGTTTGGAAGATGATGACCCAAATAAATTTGTGGCAAAAATTGGTGGTGATGGTGTAAGGGAATTACTGAAAGGTATTGATATTGAATCTACTTTTAGGACTCTTAAAGAAGGTCTAAAAACTGAAACTTCTCAACAAAGAAGAAACGATACTCTAAAGAGACTAAGAGTACTCGAAGCTTTTAGAGAACACCCTGGTAAAGTTCCTAATAAACCTGAATGGATGGTTTATGGAATAATTCCGGTTATTCCTCCTGAACTTCGTCCACTAGTTCCTTTAGAAGGTGGAAGATTTGCAACTAGTGATTTGAACGATCTTTATAGAAGAGTAATTATTAGAAATAATAGACTAAAAAGGTTAATAGATATTAAAGCACCAGAGGTTATTTTAAGAAACGAAAAAAGAATGCTTCAAGAATCTGTTGATGCTTTGTTTGATAATTCAAGAAGATCAAGTGCTGTAAGAAGTGATGGTAACAGACCACTTAAGTCTTTAAGTGATATGTTAAAAGGTAAGCAAGGAAGATTTCGTCAAAACTTATTAGGAAAGCGTGTTGATTATTCTGGAAGATCAGTAATTGTTGTTGGTCCTGAATTAAAACTTAATGAATGTGGCTTGCCAAAAGATATGGCTGTTGAACTTTTTAAACCATTCATTATTAGAAAATTACTTGATAGAGGATATTATAAAACTGTAAAAAGTGCAAGAAAAGCGGTTGATAGAAAAGAAGCAATAATTTGGGATATTTTAGAAAAACTAATAGTAGGTCACCCTGTTCTTCTAAATAGAGCACCAACCTTACATAGGTTAGGTATCCAAGCTTTTCAACCAAAATTAATTGATGGTAAAGCAATTCAGTTACATCCAATGGTTTGTACAGCTTTCAATGCTGATTTTGATGGTGATCAAATGGCGGTACATGTTCCATTATCGTATGAAGCTCAATTGGAGGCATCTGTATTAATGCTTGCAAGTCATAATATTCTTTCTCCTCAAAATGGTAGCCCTATTTTAGTTCCTACTCAAGATATTGTTTTGGGATTATATTACTTAACTAAAGTTAGACTTGGTGCTGAAGGTGAAGGAATGATTTTTGGCGATGCACAAGAAGTTATCATTGCACATGATGTAGGTACTCTAGATTTACATGCAAAAATAAAAATTAAAATAGATGGCGAGTTTATTGAAACAACTACTGGTAGAGTAATATTTAATCAAATTGTGCCAAAAGAGGTTGGCTTCTTTAATGAACTTCTTGTTAAAAAGGTTTTTAGTGCTTTTGTTTATAAAATGTTTATGGATTTAGGAAATAAAGTTACATCAGAATTCTTAGATAAATTAAAGAACTTAGGATATAAGTATGCTACAAAGTCTGGTATTTCTATTAGCTTTTCTGATATGATTGTTCCAGATGAAAAAGAATTATTGATTAAGGATTCAAATACTAAAGTTTCTGGAATTATTGATGAGCATGAGCAAGGGTTAATTACAGATGCAGAACGTTACAACAAAATAATTGATGTTTGGACACATACAACAAATGATGTTAGTAAAGCTCTAATGGAAAAAATTCATGGTGATCAGCAAGGGTTTAATTCCTTACATATGATGGTTGATTCTGGTGCGAGAGGTTCGCAAGAACAAGTAAGACAGCTAGCTGGTATGCGTGGATTGATGATGAAACCGCAGAAAAGTTTAACTGGTCAATCTGGTGAAATTATTGAAAATCCAATTGTTGCTAATTTTAAGGAAGGACTTTCAGTTCTTGAGTACTTTATATCTACTCACGGAGCTCGTAAAGGTTTAGCTGATACAGCTCTTAAAACAGCAGATGCTGGTTACTTAACAAGAAGACTTTGTGATGTTGCACAAGATGTAATTGTTTCTGAAACTGACTGTGGAACTATTAGAGGTGTTTACGTTTCTGCAATTAAAGATATAGAAATGGAAAGAGAACCATTGGCGGAAAGAGTGACAGGTCGCACTACGCAAGAAGATATTTATGATCCGAAAACAGATGATCTTATTGTAGAAGTTGGAGAATTGATTAGTGAAGAAACAGCTGAAAAAATTGATGAAGCTAATATCGATTCAGTTTACATTAGAACAGTACTTACTTGTGAGTCTAAAAGAGGAGTATGTGCAAAATGTTATGGTAGAAATTTAACAAGTGGTCATCTCGTTAATATTGGTGAAGCTGTTGGTATTATTGCAGCTCAGTCAATTGGTGAACCTGGTACTCAGTTAACATTAAGAACTTTTCACCTTGGTGGTACTTCATCTAGAATTGCAAGTCAATCACAAGTTGAATCTAATGTTGAAGGTATAGTTCAGTTTGATAAAATATCTTTTGTTGAAAAAGATGTATTTATAGGTAAAGCAAAAGTTGTTACAGGTAGAAGAGGAGCTATAGGTATATTTGATGAAGATAATAGACAAATTAAAAAATATAATATCCCTTATGGTGCTGAACTATTAGTAAACGATAAACAAGAAATTACTAAAGGACAACCGTTATATAATCATGATCCGTATAATGCTGTTATTCTAACAGATATTGGTGGGAGAGTAACATTTGTTGATTTTATTGATAATGTTACTATACAACAAGTAGCTGATGAACAAACAGGACATGTTCAAAAAGTTGTTATTGAATCTAAGGATAAAAATCTAACTCCAAGTATTGTTATTGCAAATGAAGATGGTACTGAGAGAACTTTTAACTTACCAACAAATGCATATTTAGCTGTTGAAGAAGGTGAGAAGGTTGCTGGTGGAACGATACTTGCAAAAATTTCTAAATCAACTTCAAAATCTAGAGATATTACAGGTGGTTTACCAAGAGTTACTGAATTGTTTGAAGCTAGAAGTCCACACGATCCTGCTGTTGTTTCTGAGATTGAAGGTGTAGTTAAATTTGGAAATAAGAAAAAAGGTTCAAGAGAAATAATTGTGGAATCTTTTGATGGTTCGTTCCAACAAGTTTACAATGTTTCTTACGGCAAGCACATCTTAGTTCAAGAAGGAGATGAAATTCCAGCAGGAGAAAAAATAACTGATGGCCCTATTGATCCTCATGATATTCTTAAGATCAAGGGAACAAATGCTGTTCAAGAATATTTGGTGAATGAAGTACAAGAAGTTTATAGATTGCAAGGTGTAAAAATTAATGATAAGCACATCGAAGTTATTGTAAAACAAATGTTGCAAAAGCTTAGAGTTATGACATCAGGGGACTCTTCATTTATTGAAGAAGATTTAATTCATAGAGTAAAATTTAGAAATGAAAATGATAGATTAAAAGATTTAGTAGTTGTTGAAGATCTAGGCGAATCAGAGTTACTGATTGGAGATCTATTATCAAAACCTGAATTAAGAGAATTAAATAACTCACTTTCAAAAAAGAATAAAACTAAAGTAAAAGCTGTAACTGCTGAACCCGCTACTTTTGGAAATGTTTTGTTAGGAATTACACAAGCTGCACTTTCAACAGAAAGTTTTATTTCAGCAGCGTCCTTCCAAGAAACAACTAAAGTTTTAACTAATGCTTCAATTGCAGCTAAAACAGATCATTTGATTGGTCTAAAAGAAAATGTTGTGATGGGACACTTAATTCCAGCAGGTACTGGTCTTAAAAAATATAAAGATTTAATACTGACGCAAGAGAAAATTGAAGAAGTGGTTCCAGAAGAAAAGGTTGAAGAAAAGAAAGAAGTTGAATAAATAGTATTTCTTTAAAAAAAGAATAATTTATTTGATGTATCCCTTGTTTAATTCAAGGGATATATCTATATTTTGAGTCTGAATTTTTTATAAGTGATCAAAGATAATGGAGGAATAATTGCCAACAATAAGTCAGTTGGTTAGAAAAGGTAGAAAGCAGATTCTTGCAAAGAATAAAGCTCCGGCTTTAAATGCTTGTCCTCAAAAGAGAGGCGTTTGTACTAGAGTATATACTACAACTCCTAAAAAACCAAATTCTGCTTTGCGAAAAGTAGCAAGGGTTAGATTGACTAATGGAAATGAAGTTACAGCATATATTCCAGGAGAAGGACATAATCTACAAGAGCATTCAATTGTTTTAATTAGAGGTGGAAGAATTAAAGATTTACCAGGTGTTCGCTACCATATAGTAAGAGGAGCTTTAGATACTAGTGGTGTAGATGAACGAAAAAAATCAAGATCAAAATATGGTACAAAGAAACCAAAATCTTAGTAGAAGAATATGAGAAAACATAGAGCAGAAAAAAGATATATCAAACCAGATCCTAAATTTAATGATTTGCTGGTGGCAAAGTTTATCAACTATATAATGTGGGATGGTAAAAAAACTACTTCAAGAAAAATTGTTTATGAAAGTTTTGATATACTAGAACAAAAAACTAAAAAACCTGCTATTGAAGTTTTTAAGAAAGCAGTTACAAATGTTCAACCATTTATTGAAGTTAGAAGCAGAAGGGTTGGTGGTGCTACGTATCAAGTGCCTGTTGAAGTAAGACCTGAACGAAGAATTGCTTTAGCGTTTAGATGGTTGAAGACTTATTCAAGAGATAGAAAAGATAAAACTATGGCTCTTCGTTTAGCTGCTGAGTTAATGGCAGCATCAAATGGAGAAGGTTCGTCAGTGAAGAAAAAAGATGATGTTCATAGAATGGCAGAAGCAAATAAAGCTTTTGCTCATTTTAAATGGTAGCAGTTTTTATAAAGAGAATCTAAAGGAAGTATCTAAGATATAATGGCTAAAAAAAGAATTGAAATAAGTAAAGTTAGAAATATTGGCATAATGGCTCATATTGATGCTGGTAAGACAACTACAACCGAACGTGTATTGTACTATACTGGGCGTGTACATAAACTAGGTGAAGTACATGATGGTGCTGCTACGATGGACTGGATGGAGCAAGAAAAAGAAAGAGGAATTACGATTACAAGTGCGGCAACAACTGCAGAGTGGGATGGGCATCAAATTAATATAATAGATACTCCTGGACATGTTGATTTTACCGTAGAAGTTGAAAGATCGTTAAGAGTTTTAGACGGAGCAATTGCACTTTTCTGTGCTGTTGGTGGTGTTGAACCTCAATCTGAAACCGTATGGAGACAAGCTGACAAATACAATGTACCCAGAGTTGCATTTGTGAATAAGATGGACAGAGTAGGTTCTGATTTTTATCATGCGGTAGAAATGATGAAAGAAAGATTAGGTGCTAATGCTATACCAATTACATTACCTGTAGGTGAAGGTGATATGTTTGTTGGCGTAATTGATTTAATGACGATGAAAGCTAGAATGTATAATGGTGATTCTTTGGGTGCAACTTTTGAAGATCTGGATATTCCTGAAGATTTAGTTGAGATATCAAATAAGTATAGAACTGAAATGTTAGAAGCAGTATCTGATGTGGATGATACATTGCTTGAGAAGTATCTTGAAGGTGAAGAAATTACACCAGAAGAAATTAAAGCAGTTCTTAGAACAGCTACTAATGAATTGAAAATTACGCCTGTACTGTGTGGTTCTTCATTTAAGAATAAAGGTGTTCAAAAATTACTCGATACAGTTGTCGAACTTTTACCATCTCCTTTAGATGCAAAGGAATTAGTTGCACATCATCTACATAAAGATGATAAAATTGTTAGAGAGATTTCTACTAAAGAAAAATTTACTGCTTTAGCATTTAAAATTATGACAGATCCATTTGTTGGGAAATTAACTTTTATTAGAGTTTATACAGGTACTTTGAAAGCTGGTTCTTATATTTTTAATTCTATTTCTGGGAAGAAAGAAAGAGTTGGTAGAATTTTAGAAATGCATGCTAATCATCGAGAAGATATGACAGAAATAAGAGCTGGTGATATTGCTGCATTGGTTGGATTGAAAAATACTCGAACTGGAGATACACTTTGCACAGATGATGATCCTGTAGTACTTGAGAAAATGTCTTTCCCAGAGCCTGTAATTCAAATTGCAATAGAGCCAAAAACTAAAGCTGATCAAGATAAATTGTCAGAAGCATTGCAAAAACTTTCTGATGAAGATCCAACATTTAAAATAAAAGTTGATGATGAAACAAATCAAACTTTAATTAGTGGAATGGGCGAATTGCACTTGGAGATTCTTGTTGATAGAATGAGACGAGAATTCAAGGTTGAAGCAAACGTTGGCAAACCTCAAGTTGCTTACAGAGAAACAATTACAGAGAAAATTGAAACTGAAGGTAAATTTATTAAGCAAAGTGGTGGTAGAGGTAAATACGGTCATGTTTGGCTAGAGATTCAACCAAATGAACCTGGCAAAGGTTTTGAATTTGAGAATGCAATTGTTGGTGGTTCAGTTCCTAAAGAATATATAAATCCCGTATCTAATGGAATTCAAGAAGCAATGAGGAATGGAGTTCTAGCTGGTTACCAAGTTGTAGATGTTAAAGTTAAATTGTTTGATGGTTCATTTCATGATGTAGATTCAGATGAAATTTCTTTTAAGGTTGCTGGTTCAATGGCATTTAGGAATGGTGCTAAAAGAGCTAAACCAGTAATACTTGAACCACTTATGGATGTTGAAGTTACTACTCCTGAAGAGTATCTTGGTGATGTAATGGGAGATCTAAATTCAAGGAGAGGTAAAATAGAAGGATTTAATTCTCGAAAAGATGCTCAGGTAATTAAAGCCGTTGTACCATTGGCAGAAATGTTTGGTTATGCAACAACTATTCGTTCAATGACTCAAGGACGAGCAATTTATTCAATGCAGTTTGCTCATTACTCAGCTGTGCCAAAATCTGTTGCAGAAGATATAATTGAAAAGAAACAAAAAAATAATTAAATTTTATTAAGTATATATAAGAAAAACTAATAAGGAGAGTTAAACGATGGCAAAAGAAAAATTTGATAGAAGTAAGCCACACGTTAATATTGGTACAATCGGTCATGTTGATCATGGTAAAACTACTCTTACTGCTGCAATTACTATGGCGTTAGCTAAAAAAGGATTGTCAGAGCAAAGATCATTTGATAGTATTGATAATGCTCCTGAAGAAAGAGAACGTGGTATCACTATTGCTACTGCACATGTTGAATATTCGACTGCTGCGAGACATTATGCTCATGTTGATTGCCCTGGTCATGCTGATTATGTTAAAAATATGATTACAGGTGCTGCCCAAATGGATGGTGCAATTTTAGTAGTTGCTGCCACAGATGGTCCAATGCCCCAAACAAGAGAACATATTTTATTAGCTCGTCAAGTTGGTGTTCCAAAAATTGTTGTATTTATGAATAAAGTTGATATGGTTGATGATGAGGAATTATTAGAATTAGTTGAAATGGAACTTAGAGAACTTTTATCAGAATACAAATTTCCCGGTGATGATATTCCTATTATCCAAGGTTCTGCTCTTAAGGCTTTAGAAGCTGCAAGTAGTGAGGATGCTTCAGACGAAGATGAAAGACTTAATTGTATTTGGGAGTTGATGGATGCAGTTGATACCTATGTCCCAGTACCAACAAGAGATATTGATAAACCTTTTATTATGCCTGTGGAAGATGTTTTCTCTATTACTGGTCGTGGTACAGTTGCTACTGGTAGAGTAGAAAAAGGAGAAGTTAAGTTGAATGAAGAAATTCAACTAATTGGTTTAGGGATGGATAAAAAAACAGTGGTTACTGGTATAGAAATGTTTAGAAAAGAATTAGATTCAGCTATGGCTGGTGATAATGCTGGTATTCTAATGAGAGGAATTGACAAAACTGAAATAGAAAGAGGTATGGTATTGGCTAAGCCTGGTTCTATAACTCCACACACAATTTTTGAAGGTGAAGTTTATATTCTTTCAAAAGATGAAGGTGGAAGACATACTCCTTTCTTTAATGGATATAGACCACAATTTTATTTTAGAACTACAGATGTTACTGGTGTTGCTACTTTACCAGAAGGAACTGAAATGGTTATGCCTGGAGATAATGTTAAATTAAGTATTGAACTTATTTCTGAAATTGCGATGGAAGATGGTTTAAGTTTTTCAATTCGTGAAGGTGGTAGAACTGTTGGTGCCGGTGTAGTTACTAAAATTATTAAATAAATTATAAGTATTTGAGGAGAAGAAAATCTTCTCCTATTAAATTAAAGTTGGAGAGTTTGTGGCTGGGCAAAAGATTAGAATTAGATTAAAATCATATGATCATTTATTGATTGATAAATCTACTGAAAAAATAATCAAGACTGTTAAAAGTACTGGAGCTGTTGTTTCAGGACCAATTCCTTTGCCTACAAACAGAACAATTTATACCGTGCTTAAATCTCCACATGTAGATAAAAAAGCTCGAGAACAATTTGAAATAAGATCTCATAAAAGGATTATTGACATACATAATTCAAACAACAAAACAGTTGATTCACTTAGCAAGTTAGATATTCCCGCTGGTGTTGACATTGAGATTAAGTTATAGAGGATATTATGCCTGGAGTATTAGCAAAAAAAATAGGAATGACTAGTCTTTATACTGAAGACGGATTATCATATCCTGTAACACTTTTAAAGATTGGCCCTTGTGTTGTTTATGATAAAAAAACAATTGAAAGAGATGGATATTCATCAATTCAAATTGGCTATGGAGTAAAAAAGGTAAAACATATAAATAAAGCAGAACAAGGTAGATTAAAAGTTAATAACTTGAAACCTGTTAGGACTCTTAAAGAATTTAGAAATTATGAGAACTATGATGAAATTAGTATTGGTGATGAAATAGATAGTAGTCTATTTTCTGAAGGTGATAAAGTAGTTGTTTCTTCAGTAAGTAAAGGTAAAGGTTTTCAAGGAGTAATGAAGAGACATGGTTTTGCTGGTGTTGGTGGTACTACTCATGGGCAAAAAGATAGACTAAGAGCACCTGGTTCTATTGGGCAAAGTTCCTCACCTTCTAGAGTTTTTAAAGGAATGAAGATGGGTGGAAGAACTGGTGGAAACAAAATAAGTGTTAAGAATCTTAGAGTGGTTAAAATAGTAGAAGAAGAAAATCTACTTATGGTTAGGGGTGCTGTACCTGGTGCCGTTAATGCAATTGTTGAAATTAATAAATAGTGATAGTTAAATGAAATTAGATATTTACAAAAAAGATGGTTCAATGAGTAGTGAAGCAATATCTCTTGACAAAAACATATTTGGCATTGAGCCAAATGACCATGTTATATATTTGTCTGTTAAAGCACATTTAGCTAACAAAAGACAAGGTACACATAAAGCCAAAGAAAGAAATGAAGTACGTGGTGGTGGAAGAAAACCTTTTAAGCAAAAAGGTAGAGGTGGTGCTAGAGCCGGTACAATTAGATCTCCACTGTGGGTTGGTGGAGGAACAATATTTGGACCTAGACCGAGAAACTATTCACAGTCTATAAATAAAAAAGTAAAAAAATTAGCAAGAAAATCAGCTTTTTCTTATAAAGCAAAAGCTGGTCAGATTATTATTATAGAAGATTTTGATTTTGATTCACCTAAAACTAAAGAATTTAGTGAAATATTAAAGGCTTTAAATCTTAATGGTAAAAAGACATTGTTATTGACGGGTAAATCATTATCGAATGTTTATAAATCAGGACGAAATATTAGTAAAGTAAATATTCTTGAAGCAACTAATGCTTCTCCGTATGATATACTAAATAACCAAGTTTTACTTATTCAAAAAAATGCTGTTGAAAAAATAAGCAATATATTAAACTAAGGTTGGATTGAAGATGCATAAGATACTAGTAGAACCATTGGTAACTGAAAAAATGAATGAACTGACTGAAGCTCAAGGTAAGTATGGGTTTATTGTTTGGGAAAAAGCTAATAAAATAGAAATTGCAAAAGCTATTAAAACTAAATTTAGTGTTGATGTTGTTGATGTTAATACAATCAAATATAAAGGCAAAGCAAAAACACAGTTTACAAGAAAAGGAAATTTTAAAGGTAAAACTGCTAAATTTAAGAAAGCTATAATAACTTTAAAAGAAGGTCAAAGTATTGACTTGTTTAGCGAAGTCTAATTTTAGGAACAGAGAAATAAATGGCAATTAGAAAATTAAAACCGAATACACCTGGTACTAGATTCATGTCTATCTCAACATTTGATGAGATTACAAAAAGTACTCCTGAAAAATCGCTTTTATCAAAACTTCATAAGTCTGGTGGAAGAAATAATAAAGGTAGAATTACTAGTAGGCACAGAGGTGGCGGTCATAAAAGACATTATAGAATTATTGATTTCAAAAGAAATAAAGATGGAATTCCAGCTAAAGTTTTTTCTATAGAATATGATCCAAATAGATCTGCACGTATAGCATTGCTTCATTATGTTGATGGTGAGAAAAGATATATCTTAGCACCCAATGGACTTAAGGTCGGTGATCAAATTCAATCTGGTGAAAAATCAGAAATTCAAGTAGGAAATGCTTTAAAACTTCGCGATCTCCCCTTAGGAAGTTTTATTCACAATGTTGAATTGAAAATTGGTAAAGGTGGGCAACTTGGAAGATCTGCTGGTACTGCCATTCAACTTATGGCGAAAGAAGGAAAATATGCTCAATTGAAATTACCTTCTGGTGAAGTTAGACTAGTAAATTTAGAATGTAAGGCAACATATGGTATTGTAGGAAATACAACACATATGAATATTAGTATTGGTAAAGCTGGGAGAAACCGTTGGTTAGGTAAACGTCCTCATGTAAGAGGCGTTGTTATGAATCCAGTTGATCATCCAATGGGTGGTGGTGAAGGGAAATCTTCAGGTGGTGGACATCCAGTTTCACCTTGGGGACAACCTGCAAAAGGCTTGAAAACAAGAAATGTTAATAAAGAATCAAACAAATATATTATTAAGAGAAGAAAAAAATAGAGTTCTAATATGCCAAGATCAGTAAAGAAGGGTCCATATATTGATATTAAACTACTTGCAAAAATACGCAAGATTAATGATTCAGGTCAAAAGAAAATCATCAAAACTTGGGCTCGTTCCAGTACAATTTCTCCTGAGTTTGTCGGGTTAACTATAGCAGTTCATAATGGGAATAAAATGATTCCTGTATATATATCAGAGAATATGGTTGGACATAAATTAGGCGAATTTTCTCCTACAAGAATATTTAGGGGTCATCCAATGAGCAAGTCTGAAAAAGCTGCTCGACTGAAAAAATAAGTGTAAGGTATTATATAAATGGAAGCAAGAGCAATACATAGACATATTGGTACTTCACCTAGAAAAATGAGATTAGTTATAGATCTTATTAGAGGTGAATCTGTTGAAAAAGCAATTGAATTACTGCATTTTAGTACTAAACATGCAGCAAAAGATGCTGAAAAAGTTTTAAGATCTGCGATTTCTAATCTTTTTAATAAAGATGAAGAATCAAATCATGAACCAGCAGATTTATTTGTTAAGGAAGCATTTGTAAATTCAGGACCGGCTTTAAAAAGATTATTGCCAGCTCCTATGGGAAGAGCTCACAGAATTAGAAAAAGAGCAAATCATTTAACAATAGTAGTTGCGTTGAAACGTAAACTTCAGGAGGTTTAATTGGGTCAAAAAACAAATCCAATAGGCTTAAGAGTAGGAAAAATAAGAGGCTGGGAATCTAATTGGTATGAGAATGGCAGCTATGATCTTAAACTAAAAGAAGATAGTGAAATACGAAGTTATGTCAGAAAACGTTTAGTTAAAGCTGGAGTTTCAAGAATTGTTATAAACAGGACTAGAAAGAATGTAATCATTACAATACACACTTCTAGGCCAGGAGTTGTAATCGGAAAAAGTGGAAAAGAGATTTCCCAGCTTGAACAAGAATTGAAAAAACTTACAAATAAAGAAGTTAAAGTACAAATAAGTGAAATTAAAAGACCTGAATTGGATGCCTATTTAGTTGGACAAAATATTGCAAATCAGCTTAAAGGTAGAGTTTCTTTTAGAAGGGCAATGAAACAATCTATACAATCTTCTATGAGAATGGGAGCAGAAGGAATTAGAGTTATGTGTTCTGGTAGATTGGGCGGTGCAGAAATGGCGAGGACTGAACAATATAAAGAAGGTAGAATACCATTACATACTATTAGAGCAGATATTGATTATGCATCGGTTACTTCACATACAATTTATGGAGCCATTGGAGTAAAGGTTTGGATTTGTAAGGGTGAAATTTTAGGAAAAAGATCAACAGATTAAGACAAAGGAATAGTTAAAATATGTTAATGCCAAAAAGAGTTAAATTTAGAAAAGCCCAACGTGGTAAAATGAAAGGTAAAGCTACTCGTGGAGCTAGAGTTAGTTTTGGTGATCTTGGTCTTAAAGCTGTGGAGCCTGCTTGGATAACAAGTCGACAAATAGAGGCGTGCAGAATTGCAATTACTAGAAAGATGAAAAGAGATGGTAAAGTTTGGATTAGAATATTTCCGGACAAGCCTGTTTCCAAAAAGCCGTTAGAAACAAGAATGGGAAAAGGTAAAGGACCTCCGGAATATTGGGTAGCTGTTGTAAGACCAGGAAGAATTATGTTTGAAGTTGCTGGTGTTTCAAAAGAATTGGCTTTGGAAGCGTTAAATTTAGCTTCTCATAAATTACCAATAAAAACTAAGGTTGTTATTAGACCTGATTTTGAATAAAGTAAAAGGTTAGATAGTAATTATGAAAATATTTGAAATTCGTGAAATGAAAGATGTTGAATTGGTTAAGAGAATTCAAGAAGAACAAGAAAATTTAGTTGATTTAAGATTTCAACATCAGTTAAAAAGTTTAACAAATACAGCTAAACTTACGTCAACAAAAAAAGATATTGCTAGAATGCTAACGGTTCTAAAAGAACGTCAATCTAAATCAGCCGTTGAAACAGTAGCAAATTAAATTTGGAGTTATTTTTAGTAAATGGAAAATAGAAAATTAAGAAAATCAAGAGTAGGTGTAGTTGTTAGTGCTAAAATGGATAAAAGTATTTCAGTTGCAATCGTAAGAAAAGTTGCACATCCTATTTATAAAAAGTATTTTAAGAAAACTACCAAACTTATGGCACACGATGAAAAAAATGAATGTGGAATTGGTGATATAGTTAAAATAATGGAGACAAGACCGTTAAGTAAATCAAAAAATTGGCGTTTAGTTGAAGTAGTGGAAAAAGCTAAATAGGATAGTTGAGGGAGTTTAAATCTAATGATACAAGAAGAATCAAATTTAATAGTTGCAGATAATTCTGGCGCAAAAAAAGTTCGTTGCATTAGAGTGCTTGGTGGTAGTAATAGACGTTATGCTAGCATTGGTGATTTAATTGTTGTAAGTGTTAAGGCGGCTTTGCCACATGCAGGTGTAAAGAAAGGTGAAGTTTCTAGAGCAGTTATTGTAAGAACAAAAAAAGAAGTTAGACGAAATGATGGTACTTATATTAGGTTTGACGAGAATGCTGCTGTTTTACTTAATGCACAAAATGAGCCAAGGGGTACACGTATTTTTGGACCTGTTGCAAGAGAATTAAGAGATAAAAAGTTTATGAAAATAATTTCGTTAGCACCCGAAGTTATATAAAAGGAATTTTAGATGAGAGTTAAAAAAGAGGATACGGTTTCTGTTATTGCTGGAAATGACAAAGGAAAAACTGGTAAAATATTAGTTGTTTTTCCAAAGAAAAATCGGGTAATAGTTGAAGGTATTAATATGCGTAAAAGACATACTAAACCTAGTCAGCAAAATCAACAAGGCGGTATTATAGAAAAAGAATCAGCAATTCATGTTTCAAATGTTATGTTGGTAGATCCCAAAAATAATGAGTTAACTAGGATAGGAAAAAAAATAATTATTGATGACAAAACTGGTAAAAAGAAATCTGTTAGAATAAGTAGAAAAAATGGAGAAATGTTATCATAGTTAGAATTGATTAAATAATTATAAATTATGACTGATAAAAAGAAAAAAATGAGTAAAATAGAAACTAAAAAAACGAAAAAAGTTGCTAAAGAAAATACAACGAATGTGCCTAGATTATCTGAAAAATATAAATCTGAAATCTTGCCAAATTTGTTAAAGCAGTTTTCGTACAAGAGCAAAATGCAAGTTCCCAAGTTGGAAAAAATAGTTGTAAATATGGGACTTGGTGGAGCTGTTCAAGATTCTAAGTTGGTAAGCGAAGCAGTTACTGATTTAGAAACAATAATTGGCCAAAAAGCTTTAATACGAAAAGCCAAAGTTTCTATTTCCAATTTTAAGTTACGAGAAGGGATGGAGATTGGGGCGAAAGTTACGTTGCGAAGAAATATGATGTTTGAATTTTTGGACAGGTTGATTTCTGTTGCAATGCCAAGAATTAGAGATTTTAGAGGAATATCAGATAAGTCTTTTGATGGGAGAGGTAATTATACTCTAGGTGTTAAAGAACATACCATTTTCCCAGAAATAAATATGGATCAAATTAATAGAGTTTTGGGAATGGATATAACATTTGTTACTTCTTCCAAAACGGATAAAGAAGCTTTCGAATTACTAAAAGGTTTTGGTGTTCCTTTTGTAAAAAAAGAAATAGTAGAAGCATAAATAAGGATTATTATGTCAAGAAAATGTTTACTTGCAAGAGAAGAAAAAAGAAGAAAATTAGTAAATAAATATGCAGCCTTAAGAAAAGAATTAAAAGAGAAAGGTGATTGGGAAGCTCTTCAAACATTACCAAAAAATTCTTCTCCAGTTCGGTTGAGAAATAGATGTATAATGACTGGAAGACCTAGAGGTTATAATAGAAAATTTGGAGTTTCAAGATTGGTTTTTAGAGAAATGGCTCTAAGAGGGGAAATTCCCGGAATACAAAAAGCTAGTTGGTAAAAGAGATAGGAGAATTATAAATGCCAGTTACAGATCCGATAGCTGATTTTTTAACCAGAATTAGAAACGCAATACGTGCTAAGAAAAAATATGTTGAAATACCAGCTTCAAATATGAAATTGAAGATTACTGAGATATTAAAAGATAATAGTTTTATTAAAGATTTTAATATTATTGAAGATAAGAAACAAAATATTATTAGGGTTCATCTAAAGTATATAAATTATGAATCTTCGATTACTGACCTGCAAAGAGTAAGTACTCCTGGGTTAAGAACATATGTTAATCATAATAATATTCCAAGAGTATTAAATGGATTAGGATTAGCAATTCTATCAACATCAAAAGGGTTGTTGTCTGATAAACAAGCAAAAAAAGAATCAATTGGTGGCGAAGTTATTTGTCATGTTTGGTAAAATTATAAGTTATTAGGAGTTTATTAAGTGTCAAGAGTAGGTAAAAAACCAATAAATGTAAAAGATGTTGACTTAACACAATCTGGTAATACTATTGTAGTTAAGGGAAAATTTGGTCAACTAGAGAAGAGTATTCATCAAAATATGAGTATTTCTATAGATGATGGTGAATTACTTGTAACAAGACCAAATGATCAAAGAGAAAATAGAGCTCTACATGGATTAACTAGAGCATTAATCAATAATATGGTTGAGGGTGTATCAACTGGTTTTTCTAAAACTTTAGATATTGTTGGGGTTGGGTATAAAGCAGAATTAAAAGGCAAAAACCTCTTGCTAATTATTGGTTATTCTCATCCAATTTATTTTTTACCTCCAGATGAAATTAAATTAGAAGTTGTTACACCCACACAAATAAAAATTAATGGTTGCGATAAAGAGTTAGTTGGTCAAGTTGCAGCAAAAATACGTTCATTCAGAAAACCAGAACCTTATAAAGGGAAAGGTATAAAATATTCTGATGAGACAATAGTTAGAAAAGCTGGTAAAACTGCTGGTTAAATTGGATTTGTAAAAAATGAAAAATAATAGAATTAAGAAAAAAATTAAGATTAGAAAAAAACTATCTGGTACTGCGGATAGACCAAGAATTTCTGTTTTCAGAAGTCTTAATAAAGTGTATGCTCAACTCATTGATGATTCAAATGGATCAACTTTGATTTCAGAATCTTCTTTATCCAAAACACTAGCAAAAGATATTAAGAATGCAACTGGTAAGATTGAAGTTAGCAAAATAGTAGGAATATCTTTGGCAAAAAAAGCAATTGAGAAGGGTATTACTAATGTAGTTTTTGATAGAAGTGGATATAGATATCATGGAAGAATTCAGGCTATTGCTGATGGAGCAAGAGAAGGTGGGCTTAAGTTTTAAAATAATATAAACAGACACATTGCCGGATCGTCTAATGGTAGGACAACAGCCTTTGACGCTGTCTGTAGAGGTTCGAATCCTCTTCCGGCAACAAAAAATTGTAATTAAGGAGTTATTGAATTGAAGTATAAAAAAGTTAGCGGTTTAGATGGATTACAAGAAAAAGTTGTTCACATAAATCGTGTCGCAAAAGTTGTAAAAGGTGGTCGTCGATTCAGTTTTAATGCTATTGTTGTTGTTGGTGATAGTGATGGACATGTTGGTGTTGGGTTAGGAAAAGCAAATGAGGTTGCTGACGCTATTTCTAAAGGAATAGATGATGCAAAAAAGAATGTTTTCAGAGTTTCGTTAGTAAAAGGAACTATTCCTCATAAAATTATTGGGAAATATGGTGCTGGTAAGGTTTTATTAAAACCAGCTACTCCTGGAACTGGATTAATTGCAGGTGGTGGTGTTAGAGCAGTACTTGAATTGGCTGGAGTACAAGATATTCTAACAAAATCACTTGGTTCAAGTAATCCTCATAATCAGGTTAAGGCTACATTGCAAGGTTTGTTAAATACTATTGATGCTAGAGCAATGGCAGCTAAAAGAGGTATAGAAATTAATCAATTATTTAGTTATTAATTGAGGGTATGGTGGCTAAACAAATAAAAGTAACACAGACAAAAAGTACTATAGATAGACCAAAAGACCAAAAGTTAACAATTAAAGCTTTAGGGTTAGGAAGACCAAATTATTTTAAGGTGCATAATGATACTCCTCAAATCAGAGGAATGGTTACTAAGGTTCATCATTTAGTTAAAGTAGAAGAAATTTAATCTTAGGATTTTTAAAATGAATATTTTAAGTAATTTAAAATACGCAGAAGGTTCAATTAAAAAAAGAAAGCGAATTGGACGTGGCGAAGGAACTGGACGTGGTGGAACATCTACTAGAGGTATGAATGGGCAAAGATCCCGTTCAGGTTTTAAAAGTAGAGCATGGTTTGAAGGTGGACAAATGCCACTACAAAGAAGAGTACCTAAGCGTGGTTTTACAAATATATTTAGAGTTATTTATCAACCTGTTAATGTTGATAAATTGCAAAATTTAGTAGATACTAAAAATATAAAAGATACAGTTAATGCTGAAGTACTATTAAATAATGGTATTATCTCAAAAATTGATTCTCCATTTAAAATATTAGGTAATGGTGTTTTAACTGCTAAGCTTAATGTTGAAGCAAAGTTTTTTAGTAAATCTGCAAAAGAAAAAATTGAAAAAGCTGGTGGCAAAATTAGTGAGACCAAAGCTTAATGGGTAAAATACAAGATACTTTTAGAAATATTTTTAAGATACCCGAATTACGACAAAGGATATTGTACACCTTAGTATTGCTTGTAATTGTTAGGTTGGGTGCTCATATAACTTTGCCAGGTATTGATTCGTATTTGTTGGCTGAAGCAATGTCTAATAAAACTTCGGACAATTTACTTGGGTTGTATGATATGTTTGTTGGAGGTGCTTTTTCTAATGCGGCTATTTTTGCATTGGGGATTATGCCATATATCTCTGCTTCTATTATTATACAATTAGGTGGGGCGGTAATTCCTTATTTCCAAAAACTTCAAAAAGAAGGTGAGGAAGGAAGGAAAAAAATAACACAACTTACTAGGTATGGAACGGTTTTGATTTCTTTATTCCAGGCACTAGGAGTAGTAACTGGTGTTATTATGAATATATCTGCGAATGGAGTGCCAGTTGTTCCTGAGGAAGTTAGAGGTGTAGGGTTTGTTGTTTCATCAGTTATATTTTTGGTAGCTGGTACAGTTTTTATGATGTGGATTGGAGAACAAATTACTGAAAAAGGAATTGGTAATGGAATTTCATTAATAATTTTTATTGGAATTATTAATTTGTTACCTTTTGCTTTCTTGGATGAGTTCAGATTGATAAGTTCAGGGACTCAAAATATTGTTATAGAAATTGCAATATTAGCATTTATGGTTCTTATTATTGCTGGAATAGTTTACTTAACACAAGGAACTAGGAGAATACCAGTTCAATATGCAAAAAGAGTAGTTGGTAGAAAAGTTTATGGTGGAGTTACACAATATATACCTTTAAGAGTTAATACTGCTGGAGTAATGCCTATTATTTTTGCTCAAGCTATTATGTTTTTACCAAGTACATTGTTTTCTTTTTTCCCTAATAGTGAGTTTATACAAGCTTTAGCTGGTTATTTTGTTTATACATCGTTTACATATTCATTTATATATTTTTTTATTATAGTATTTTTCACTTATTTCTATACGGCCATTTCTTTTAATCCACAAGAAGTTGCTGAAAATATGAAAAAACAAGGTGGATTTGTACCAGGTATAAGACCAGGAAAATCAACTGCTGAATTTATTGATAATATATTAACTAGAATTACATTACCGGGTTCAATATTTCTGGGAATAGTTGCTATCTTACCTGCTTTTGTTTCTAGATTAGGTGTTTCGCCTAGCTTTGCACAGTTCTTTGGTGGAACTAGCCTTTTGATTATGGTTGGTGTTGCTTTAGATACTTTACAGCAAGTAGAGTCACATTTACTGATGAGACATTATGATGGATTTATGAAGTCTGGTAAAATGAAGGGACGTAAATAAATCGGTTAATTGTGATTCTAATTAAAAGTAAAAAACAAATTGATTATATACGTGAGAGTGCTAAAATTGTAGCTGAAACTTTACAGCTTGTTAAAAGATTTGCTGTTGTTGGCTCTTCAACTTTGGAATTAGATAAAATAGCTGAAGATTATATTTTAAGTAATGATGCAATTCCAGCTTTCAAAGGATATTCACAAGCTGGGTCAATAGATTTTCCAGGTACAATTTGCTCTTCAATTAACGAAGAAGTTGTTCATGGAATTCCTAGTAATAGATTATTGATTGATGGGGATATTGCTTCTATTGATGTAGGTGTTAAAAAGAATGGTTATTTTGGTGATGCTGCTTTATCTATTGCTATTGGTAAATTAGATAGTGAAAAAGCTCGTTTGATGGATGCAACTGAAAAATCACTTTATGTTGGCATTGAACAAGCTACAAAAAATAATAGAATTGGAGATATTTCCGCTGCAATTCAAGAGTACATAGATAAAGAAGGATTTTCCATTGTTAGAGATTTATGTGGGCATGGAGTTGGGAAATATTTACACGAAGATCCTCAAATACCAAATTTTGGAAAGTACGGTAGTGGAGCAAAAATTAAAAATGGAATGACAATTGCAATTGAACCAATGATAAATATTGGTACTCATAAGGTTCAAGTTGCCTCAGATGGTTGGACAGTTTTTACTGCAGATAGAAAAGCATCTGCTCATTTTGAACATACTATAGCAATAATTAATGATAAACCAGAAATATTATCGGTCTGTTAAATGGCAAAACAAGAATCAATAAAAGTAGATGGAGTTGTTACAGAAACATTACCAAATGCTAATTTTAGAGTTAAGTTAGAGAATGGGCATGAAATGTTAGCACATATTTCTGGCAAAATGAGAATGTATTATATTAAAATATTAGTAGGTGATAAAGTTGCAGTGGAGTTATCGCCCTATGACTTAGATAAAGGTAGAATTACCTATAGATATAAATAGTGGAGTTGAAATGAAAGTTAGAGCATCTGTTAAAAAAATGTGCGAACATTGTAAAGTGATAAAGAGAAAAGGTGTAATTAGAGTTATTTGTAAAAACCCAAAACATAAACAACGTCAAGGTTAAACCTAAGTTTAGGAGATAATAATTTGGCTCGTATAGCAGGAACTGATTTACCAAAACAGAAAAAAGCGTATGTAGGACTTACTTACATTTATGGAATTGGTCAACATACGGCTTTAGCAATTTTAGAAAAAGCTAAAATTGATCCAAACAAAAAAGTATCTGAACTTTCGGATGAAGATGTTGCTAACATTAGAGCAGTAATGACTGCTGATTACAAAGTTGAGGGAGCATTGAGAAGTGAAGTTCAACAAAATATAAAAAGACTTATGGACGTAGGATGCTATAGAGGTTTAAGACATCGTAGAGGTTTGCCAGTAAGAGGGCAAAGAACAAAGACTAACGCAAGAACAAGAAAAGGTAAAAAACATACAGTTGCAGGTAAGAAAAAAACAGCTGGTCTTAAATAATAAAAATTAAAGCTTAAGGAGATTTTAACTTGGCTAAAGCTATAAGAAAATCTAAAAAGAAAATTCATGTTGATACAGTTGGAGTTGCACATATTAAGGCTTCCTTCAATAATGTGTTGGTTACTATTACTGATGTTTATGGCAATACTATTTCATGGTCTTCATCTGGTAAGAATGGATTTAAGGGGTCTAGGAAAAATACTCCTTATGCCGCTCAAGTAACTTCTGAAGCTGCTGCAAAAGAAGCACATGCTCTTGGTCTAAAAAGAGTAGATGTTTATATTAAAGGTCCTGGGTCTGGAAGAGATGCTGCTATTAGAGCATTAAATACAGCTGGATTGCATATTATGTCAATTAAAGATATCACTCCTATACCACATAATGGATGTAGACCTCCAAAACGTAGAAGAGTTTAAACTTAAAAGGGAAATTAATTAGATGGGAAGATACACAGGTCCAAAAGCAAAGTTAGTTAGAAAGTTTGGTGAAAATATTTTTGGAAATCCTAAATTTGATAAAATATTAAGTAAAAAACCTTACGGTCCAGGACAACATGGCAATGGAAGAAAAAGAGTTTCTCATTATGGCGTACAATTAAAAGAAAAGCAAAAATTAAAAATTATGTACGGGCTTTTTGAAAAACAATTTAGAAATTATTTTAAAAAAGCTGATAAAATGAGAGGAATTACTGGGGAGAATTTACTTCAAATACTTGAAAGAAGATTTGATAATACAGTATATCGCTTAGGCTTTGCAACATCGAGAGCTCAAGCCAGACAATTAGTTATACATAGACATCTTACGGTTAATGGTAAGTCGGTAAATGTACCATCATATTTACTAAAACCCGGTGATGAAATTGCAGTTAGACAAAAAAGTAAAAAAATGGATGTTTTCCATAATGCATTGAGAGTAAGGAAAAGTAATCCTTATGAGTGGATTGAAGTGGAAAAAGCAAATTTAACTGGTAAGTTTTTATCTATTCCAGAAAGAGCAGATATTCCAGGTAATGTTAATGAACAACTTATTGTAGAGTTATACTCTAAATAATTAGAAAAATTAAACTAGAGGATTATAAATGAGTTATCCCTTTATAAAAATGCCAGATGGTGCAATATTAGATGAAAAATCATCAACTGCAACGTATGGTAAATTTACAATTCACCCGCTTGAAAGAGGTTTTGGAGTTACTATTGGTGCTGCATTTAGAAGAATATTACTATCATCACTTACGGGTGCTGCTATTACAGCTGTTAAGATTGATGGTGTACTACATGAGTTTACTTCAGTTCCAGGTGTTGTTGAAGATATAACTGAAATTATTCTAAATCTTAAAAAAGTAAGGATGAGAATCCTTAATAAAAAAACTACTAAGGTTGAAATATCATTGAATGATGCTGGAGTATTTACGGCAGCAGATATTCAAAAAAGTGGTACAGATATTGAGATATTAAATCCCAAACAACACATTGCAACTTTAGATGAAGGAGCAAAATTTAATATTGAACTTAGAGTTGGTTTTGGCAAAGGATTTATTCCAGCTGTTAAGCAAAATATTACAGATCAAGCTATTGGTTTAATTCCAATTGATTCTATTTTTACTCCAATTGTTAATGTTAGGTATGATATTGAAAACGTTAGAATTGGTGAAAGTAATGAATACGAAAAACTTAGTCTAGAAGTAACAACAGATGGTTCAATAACTCCTGAAGATGCATTATCAAGTACTGGTGTAATTTTGAGAGATCATATTAATATGTTTATCAATTTTGATATTGAACAAGAAGAAGATAAAGTTGATGATGAAAAGGATTTAGAATTTGAAAGAATTAAAAAAATACTTATTACTAATGTAGATGATTTAGAGTTAAGTGTTAGATCTCATAATTGTTTGAAAGCAGCTAATATTAAGACAATGGGTGATCTTGTTAGAAAAGATGAAAGTGAAATGTTGAAGTTTAGAAATTTTGGTAGAAAATCGCTTTCTGAGTTGATGGATATTGTTGATGTTTATAATTTAGAGTTTGGAATGGATGTAGATAAGTATATAATTGAAAAATTAGATAATAATTAAATTCTATAAAAGGTTGAAATAATGAGACATAGAATTAAAGGCAGAAAATTAGGAAGATCAACATCGCATAGAAGAGCGACACTAAGAGCTTTGGCTACTGCCCTTATTAAACATAAAAAAATAAAGACTACACTTGCTAAAGCAAAACAAACAAGATTGTTTGTTGAACCAATGGTTACAAAAGCTAAAAAGGGTTCAGTACATGCAAGAAGAATAGTTGCTAGAGATATTCAAGACAGACAAGTTCTTCAAGAATTGTTTGGTGAAGTTGTTGAAAAAATTGGTGATAGACCTGGTGGTTATACAAGAGTGGTTAAGCTTGGAACAAGACTGGGTGATGCGGCCGAAATGGCAATTATAGAATTTGTTGACTTCAATGATACTGGAATTAAGAAACCTAAAAAGGCTAAAGCGAAAAAAGAATCTATCAAAAAAGAAAAGGTTGTTAATGAAGTAGTTGTTGAAGAACCTAAAGCAGAAGTAATTGAAGATAAGGTTGTAGAAGAAAAAGTTGAACCTAAAAAAGTAGTTGAAACAAAGGTTGAACCAGATGACTTAAAGAAAATAGAAGGAATTGGTCCAAAGATATCTGATATCTTAAATAAGAATGGAATATTTACTTTTGTTAATCTAGCAGATTCTAAAGCAGATGATGTTAGAAAAATGTTATCAGATGCTGGTGGTAGATTTGCATCGCACAATCCTGAAACTTGGGCGGAACAAGCTAAACTTGCCGTAGATGGAAAGTGGGATGAACTGAAAAAATGGCAAGATGAACTTATGGGCGGTTTGGATAAATCTTAGGAATTAAATTCAGATTAAATAAAGTTATATAGGAAAAGCAGTCTTAAAAGGACTGCTTTTTTAGTTTATGTTAAACATAGAATTTGCAAAATCAGTTTATATAATTAAGGACATACCTAAAGATGTTGTCCCAGAAATAGTTCTTTGTGGACGCTCCAACGTGGGTAAATCCACCTTTATTAATTCGCTTTCTAAAAAGAATAAAATTGCAAAAACAAGTTCTAGTCCAGGGAAAACTAGATCATTAAATTATTATCTAGTTGAAAAGAAATTTTACTTTGTTGATTTACCTGGATATGGATATGCAAAGGTTCCGATTAAGGAAAAAGTAAAATGGCAAAAATTAATTAAAGAATATTTTTATGAAAGTAAAAATATTTCAATTGCATTTCATTTAATTGATAGCAGACATAAACCTACCAGTTTAGATATTATTTTTAATAATTTACTCAAAGAAACCAATATCCCATATTTAGTTATGCTTTCAAAATGTGACAAGCTAAATCAATCTGAACGAGAAAAAAGTAAAAAAAATGTAATTCAACAATTTCCAGAACTTAGTTTTGGAGATAATCTATTTTTGTATTCTTCAACTAAAGGTGTAGGTAAGAAAAACGTTGAAATGATGCTATCTAAATTATTCCTATAATGCTATTTATCAAAAGATTTATTATAATTACAGATTGTTTATTTAATAATAATCCCCTAAAATGTTTCTAAATTCAAGAAATAAAAAACGTATTCTTATTTTCCTCGTTATTCCATTTCTTGCAATTATTCCTCTGTTCACAGAAGATCCAACATTAAAAACTATTTCAGCAATTGTATTGGTTATATATGTAGCATTCATTATTTTTTTAAGGGATTCTGTTAGAATTAAAAATATGTTTGATGATGATTATATTGGCGAGGATGATGAATATCATTCTAATGATGAAGTTACTTTTAAGGATGAGGCTACAGATCTTACAGATGACGAAGTTGAAGGTTTTAAAATTATAACGAAAAAATCAGAAGCAGAAGTTATTACTTCTTCAACATATAAACCATCCCTAGGTGCTGGATTAAAAAAAGATATTAGTTCGGACGAATTAAAAAAACAATTTAAAATTATAATAAATGAAGAACTCCCTGAAGGTGTAAATAGCGACCAACAATTCATATTTGTTTTGGAGAAAATTCTCAATGTAATTAAGGAAGCGTTTCTTGCCAATACTGTAGTCTTCTTTTGGTATAACGAAACTAACCAAGAACTATCCATACAAAAATATTTCAGCAATAATGTTGGAGCAATTACAAAAAAAAGTTTCCCTCTTGAAGATGATATTATTAGTAAGATTGTTCATAACCAAGAACCAGTACACCTAAATGAAATATCTTCAAATGCGGAGATGGATGTTATTAGATATTATGATTCTCCCCAAGGAATTAAAAGCTTTGTTGGTGTCCCATTGTTCTATGAAGAAGCATTAACAGGAGTACTTGTTGTTGATGCAAAAGTTCCTGATGCTTTTGGAGTTGAAACTGTTTACTCCCTTGGAAGGTTTGTTAGAATTATTTCTATAATTATATCTTTATTTGAGGAAAAATATTCTGAAAACTCTTCTGAGAATAGGTTGAATTTATTACTAAATATTTTAAAGACAGATAGAAAATTTGATACAGATGAAGATATTAAAGAGGTTGTAGATTATAGTATTAAAAATTTAATTCAATGGGATGCTTTTTCGTTTGTGTATTATGAACCATCTGAAAAGAAATTTGTTATAACAAAAGCTGAAAATAAATCTGATTTTGAATACTTAGAAGAAGGTGAAGAAGTTGAGTTAGATGAGACCTTAGTTGGTAAAGCTATTAGTAGTGGTGTGCCTGTTATTATTGAAAATACTGAAAAGTCAAAATTTATCAGGTTTAAGAAAAATGAAAATGAAAGTCTCGGTGGTTCTTTTTTAGCATTGCCATTAGTTTATGATAACCAAAACTTTGGTGTGCTATGTTTTGAAAGTTCAAAGAAGAATATATATAATCCTACTGATGTTAAGTTTATGAAAAATGCAGTTAAGATTTTCTCTTTTTTTGTTTATACTTATTCTACACAAGCAATTCTTAGAAATTTACTTTCTGTTGATATTGAAACCAAAGCATTAACCTACGATGCGTTTATTTCTCAGACAACTTCTGATTTAATAAAGTCTGAAGAAGTAGATGCAAATGGAGCAATTGCACTTATTCAAATTGATGATTTTATGGAAGAGAGATCACTATTTGAGACTGATCCTTTTCCAACTGTTCTGGAATCAATTAACCAAATAATTAAAAGTGAAATTTCTTTATTACAAAACTATGGACGTCTTGGTGAAAAACTTCTAGCAGTTTACTTTTTTAACTCTTCAACAAAAGATGTTTTTTTGTGGGCTGAAAAACTAAGAATTAAAATTGCAAGAAAACCAATTTCTGTAGTTTCCAAACAAACTACTTTTACAGTTTCTGTTGGAGTTGCTTCTGCTAACCACAAAACAAATATTGATAATATATTAAGTAATGCAGAGTTAGCACTAAATAAAGCGATCGAAAAAGGTGGCAATACTGTTAAAAGTATAAACTAATAGGTAACTGTTTTGAATAACTTCCTTTTAATTATTATTGATGGAGTTGGTATAGGTGAGTTACCAGATGCAAATATATATGGGGATATTGGTTCTGATACTTTAGGGAATTTATCTAAATATGTTGATGGCTTAAAACTTCCTAATCTACAAAAATTTGGTTTAGCAAATATTAAACCAATTCATAATTTCCATTCGGTAAAAAAACCTTTAGCTTCATTTGGTAAAATGAAGGAAATTTCAATTGGTAAAGATTCAACCTCTGGTCATTGGGAAATGGCTGGGCTTACTGTTGATTTCAAATTTCCAACTTATAAAACCGAATTTCCTAATGACCTAATGGAGTTGTTTGTTACTAAGACAAAAGTAGCTGGTTACTTAGGTAACAAAGTTGCTTCTGGTACTGATATTATAACCGAACTAGGGAGTGAACATATAAAAACCGGAAAACCAATAGTATATACTTCTGCTGATTCTGTTTTTCAAATTGCTGCTCATGAAGATATTATATCAATTGAAGAGTTACATAAAATTTGTGATATTACAAGAAAAGAAGTTTGCATAAATGAACATAATGTAGGAAGGATTATTGCACGTCCTTTTATTGGAACACCTGGGAACTTTGAAAGAACAACTAATAGAAAAGATTTTTCTGTTGATCCAACTGGAGAAACTATTTTGGATTTACTTTCAGAAAACGAGATTCAAACAATTGGAATTGGAAAGGTTAATGATTTATTTAATAATAGGGGAATAAAAACTCAATTAAAAACTAAGTCTAATAAAGAAGGAATTGAGAAAATTATTTCTGCATTAAAATCTAATAAGGGAAGTTTTATTTTTGCAAACTTAGTAGATTTCGATGTTTATTATGGGCATCGATTGAATCCAAAAGGATTTCATAATTGTTTAATTGAGTTTGATAATTCTTTACCCAAAATAATTTCAACTTTAGATGAAGGGGATAGCCTAATCATATCAGCAGATCATGGAAATGACCCGACATCTTCTAGTACTGATCATAGTAGAGAATACGTTCCTCTTCTTTATTTCTCAAAGAATAAAACAAGTAAAAATTTAGGGACAAGAGAAACATTTTCTGATGTTGCTCAAACAGTAGCACATTTTTTTGGATTGAATAACACCCTAAAAGGTAAAAGTTTTTTAGAAGAATAGTTATAAATACTTATGATTTGTTTTTATATTTAAACTTGTAATAAAAAGAGACACTTGTTAGTAAATAATTCTCTTAAATTAGGAGTTAGAAATTTGTTACTAGGAAAAGTAATTGGTACGGTTTGGTCAACAAGAAAAGATGAAAAATTAGTTGGTGCTAAGTTTTTGATAGTACGCGAGTTAGATGTTAACCATAAACCTAAAGATAATTTTGTTGTAGCTGTTGATTCAGTTGGAGCTGGTGTTGGAGAAATTGTTTTATATGCTTCAGGTAGTTCAGCTAGACAAACAACTCTTACTAAAGATAAACCAGTTGACGCAGTAATTATGGCTATTGTTGATAAGTTAGATATTTCTGTAAATGATTAGTTGAATAACTAACAAAGAGATAATATGTTATTAGGAAAAGTTATTGGCACAATTTGGGCAACAAAAAAATACGAAGCACTTAAAACTTACAAAATGCAATTTATTCAACCATTGAATGCAGAGTTAAAAATGATAGGAAATCCTTTTGTTGCTGTTGATACTATTGGGGCTGGACCTGGCGAGATTATTTTTTATGCAACATCTAGTGAAGCTGTAATTGCAATGGATGTTGATATGGCACCTGTTGATGCTTCAATTGTTGGAATTGTGGATTCAATAAATACTGAAAAAAATTAGGAGAGATTTTTTTGAAAATTTCAAAACAATTTACAAATCGAGATAGTCATTCTTTAGATAAATATCTTCAAGAAATTGGTAAGGTTGATTTGCTTGAATCTGAAGAAGAAGTAGATCTTTCAATAAGAATAAAAAAAGGTGACCAAGTTGCTTTAGAAAAATTGGTAAAGTCTAACCTTAGATTTGTAGTTAGTGTTTCTAAGCAATACCAGAACCAAGGTCTTTCACTAGGTGATTTAATAAATGAAGGTAACTTAGGATTAATTAAAGCAGCTAAAAGATTTGATGAAACACGAGGGTTTAAATTTATTTCTTATGCTGTTTGGTGGATAAGGCAATCAATTTTACAAGCACTTGCTGAGCAGTCTAGAATTGTAAGACTTCCGTTAAATAGAGTTGGAGCGTTAAATAAAATTGGTAAGGCTTACAGCAGTCTTGAACAAGAATATGAAAGAGAACCTACTCCCGAAGAAATTGCGGATGAGTTGAACATGGATCTTAGTGAAGTTTCTGAAGCACTGAAGATTTCTAGGAGGCATGTTTCTATGGATGCACCTTTCAAACAAGGTGAAGAGAATAGTTTATTAGATGTATTAGAAAATGAGAATAATCCTTTACCGGATACTCCACTAATGACTGCTTCTCTAAAAGGTGAAATTACAAGAGTTCTTTCAACATTGACCGAGAGAGAGGCAGAAGTTATAAAGTTATACTTTGGTTTTGAGAATACAAATCCGCTAACTCTTGAAGAAATTGGTGAAATATTTCATTTAACAAGAGAAAGAGTTCGTCAAATTAAAGAAAAAGCTATAAGGCGTTTGCGTCATACATCAAGAAGTAAAAACCTTAGAGCCTACCTCGGATAAAAAATATATGTATCAAAAATCTTCAACTTTTAAGCTGTTTCTATTTCTTTCACTAATTTCTTTTCTTATATCATGTTCTTCAACAACTTACATTGAGGGAAATAAATCTTCGCATGGTACTTCAGATGATATTGATTTAGATTATTTGAATGAAAGTTCAAGTAATGTCGTTGAACAATTCCTAGATGTTGTAGAATCAAATTCAAAAAAGAAAAAATTCCTTTACAAATTGGCTGAGTATATTAATACTCCTTATCAATATGGTGGTGAGACAAAAAGTGGAATGGATTGCTCAGGGTTTACACAAACAGTTTATAAAAAATCGTTAAATGTTGATTTGCCACGTACGGCAAGAGAGCAATTTAAGGTTGGTGAAAAGATAGGTTCAAAAAGTGATTTGAAGTTTGGTGATTTAGTATATTTTGATACTTCTAGTCTTCATTTCCCTGGTCACGTTGGAATATTTTTAGATAAAGATTTATTTGCTCATGCTAGTTCTTCAAGAGGTGTAATTATATCATCGTTAAACAATACATATTATGCTAATAAATATATTGGGGCAACCCGCATAAAAGTAAAAAGAAAAAGAACTAAAAATTAAAGGTGATTAAAATGGATTACAGAATTGAAACTGACACTATGGGTGAAATTAAAGTTCCTTCCAACAAATATTATGGAGCTCAAACAGCAAGATCTTTAATGAATTTCAAAATTGGTGGAGAAAGATTTCCGCGTGAAATGATTAGAGCTTTAGGGATATTAAAAAAAGCGGCTGCTATTACAAACAATGAATTAGGAATGTTAAGTGATGAAAAAGTAAAACTTATTACTCAAGCGGCGGATGAAGTTATAAAAGGAAAATTAGATGAACATTTCCCTTTAGTAGTATGGCAGACTGGAAGTGGGACGCAAACAAATATGAATTCAAATGAAGTAATATCCAATAGAGCAATTGAAATTTCGGGTGGAGTAATGGGGAGCAAAAATCCAATTCACCCAAATGACGATGTTAACAAAGCTCAATCTTCTAATGATACTTTCCCAACAGCAATGCATATTGCAGCAGTTGAAGAAATATATAGAAGACTAATTCCGATGGTTACAAAACTCAAAGATGCACTTCAAGTTAAATCAAAAGAGTTTGAGAATGTAATTAAAATTGGTAGAACACATTTAATGGATGCGGTTCCGCTTACGCTAGGTCAAGAATTCTCTGGTTATGTTCAACAACTTGAAAATGGATTGAAAAGAATCAATGGTTGTTTACCTCACTTATCAGAATTAGCATTAGGCGGAACGGCAGTAGGCACGGGCTTAAACACACATCCAAAATTTGCAGAACTTTCTGCACAAAAGATCTCAGAGATTACCGGACAAAAATTTGTAACAGCTCCAAATAAATTTGAAGCTCTAGCAGCACACGATGCAATTGTAGAAGCAAGTGGGGTTATGAAAACTTTAGCTGCTTCCTTAATGAAAATTGCAAATGATGTAAGATGGCTTGGCTCAGGACCACGTTGTGGAATTGGAGAAATTGATTTACCAGCGAATGAACCTGGAAGTTCAATTATGCCGGGGAAAGTAAATCCAACCCAATCCGAAGCTATGACAATGGTTTGTGTTCAGGTTATGGGAAATGACACAGCAATAAATTTTGGTGGAGCAAGTGGTAATTTTGAGCTGAATGTCTTCAAGCCAGTTATGATTTTTAACTTGTTACAATCAATAAGACTAATTGCAGATTCTTGCGAAAGCTTTACTGATAATTGTGTAGTTGGCATAGAAGCTAATGATATCAACATCAACAAGCATCTTACAAATTCTCTTATGTTAGTAACAGCATTAAATCCACACGTTGGTTATGATAAAGCAGCAAAGATTGCAAAGAAAGCTCACGCAGAAAATACTACTTTAGAAGAAGCTGCAGTTGAGCTTGGATTTTTAACATCAGAACAATTTAAAGAATTTGTTAGACCAGAAAATATGGTTGGACCAAAAGAAGTTTAACATTTATTATAATTAGCAACATAGATTGCTTGCAATCTATGTTACTAATTATTGAGCATTATTATTAATATTATTTTAATCCAATTGTTATTACAGAAAGGACAGTAAAAATGGATAAACCAAATATAGTTCAAAAAAAACCTTATGTAGAATCAGTTAAGCCTGGCAAATATGCTTGGTGTTCTTGCGGACTTTCTAAGAGTGACCCTTTTTGTGATGGCTCGCATAAAGGAACAGATTTCAAACCAGTTATTGTTCAAATTGAAGAAGAAAAAAAAGTAGCTTGGTGTGGTTGTAAACATAGTAAAGACCCTGTGTTTTGCGACGGTATTCATAAACAATTATAATATTTCTAACTAAGAGTTTTACTGTGCTTGATAATACTGATGGTTTGCTATCGCTCTTTATTGCTGCAATTGAGTTTGTACTAATAATAAATTTACTAATTTTTGCAGAAAAGAATAAAGTAAACAAACATGTTATAGTTTTACTTTTTATTCTTGGCATTTATCAATTTGTAGAATTTCTAATTTGTGGAGTAGGATATAATACTTCTCTTTGGGGATACTTGGCAATTCTTTCAGTTAGTTTTATGCCGCCGCTTTCGTTATTTGTTATTTTAGTTTATCTCAATTTTGATTCAAGATTAAACTTGATTTTATTTAGTCCAGCATTATTTTTCGCGTTTTATTACCCAACGGTTATGGAGCAGTTTACAGTTTCAAATTGTACGGCAATTTATGTTATGTATAATTATCCGTTAGGTTTTCTTTATGGAATATTTTATTATACTCCAATACTGGCAGTTATTCTACTTTTACTTTATAAAACTTATCTAAATGTAGATGTGAAAAAAGTTAAATTGGGTAAAGTATTATTGTATGGATATAGTCTAACATTTATTCCAGCATTTATTTTCACAAGAGTTGTTCCAAATATGTTGGAAGCAGTTGAAAGTATTATTTGTACATTTGCATTTATGTTGTTTTTAACACTTAGTTATTTTGTGTTGAAAAATAAGACTATTGAAAAGACTTAGTATTCGGAATATAGAATTGTCATTTCGAACATGCTTTTTGTGAGAAATCTCGTACCCCGAATGGTTAGAGATTTCTCAATCACTTAAAAGACAAGTTCATTTCGAAATGACATATTTTAGTTAAGAATATTCTTAGTACTATTTAGATATAATAATATATAATCAATATTTTTTTTAAACATTCAGATAACTTCAGGAATATTTATGACAAACTCCACAAATCAAATTCAAGAAAAAAGTATTAATACATTAAGACTATTAGCTGTCGATGCAATCCAAAAAGCTAAATCGGGACATCCTGGAATGCCTATGGGTGTTGCTCCCATTGCCTATGTTCTATACAAAGAAATAATGAATCACAATCCGGCAAATTCAAAATGGTTAAATAGAGATAGATTCATTTTGTCTGGTGGTCATGGAAGTATGTTGCTTTATGGAATTTTACATTTATCTGGTTACGATTTATCCCTTGATGAGTTAATAAATTTTAGACAGTGGGGAAGTAAAACTCCTGGACATCCAGAGTTTGGTAAAACTGATGGAGTTGAAACTACAACTGGCCCATTAGGACAAGGCTTTACAAATGCGATTGGTATGGCTGTTGCTCAAAGTCATTTAGCTGCAACTTATAACAAAGATAATTTCCCTATTCTTAATCATCATATTTTTGTTGAAGTTGGTGATGGTGATTTGATGGAAGGTATTTCTCATGAAGCTGCTTCGTTTGCCGGACATAACAAATTAGGAAGAGTAATTGTTTTTTATGATGATAACTCAATTACAATTGATGGCTCAACTGAACTTTCAAATTCAGATAATGTTGAAAAAAGATTTGAAGCATACAATTGGCAAGTATTAAATATTGATGATGTAAATGATTTAGATGCAATTAGAAATTCTGTTGAAAAAGCAAAAGCTGAATTAGATAAACCAACAATTATTATTACAAAAACAACTATCGGTTTTGGAAGCCCCAACAAACAAGGGACTCATGGAATTCACGGCTCTCCACTTGGAGATGAAGAAATAGTTTTGACAAAACAAAACTTTGGCTTTCCTGAAAATGAAACCTTTGTTGTACCGGAAGAAGTAAAAGAATATTTCTCTGAGCTAAAAGAAAAGGGAGCAAATGTTGAACAACAATGGCAAAAGATGTTTGAAGAATATTCTGAGAAATATCCTAAAGAAGCAAAGCAATTTTTAGAAATAATGAGTGGGAATTTTGGCGAGAGTTGGAAGGCAAAACTTCCTAAATTTGAAAACTATGGAGAAGGAATGGCAACAAGATCAGCTTCGGGTGTTGTCCTAAATGAAATAGTTTCAGAACTTCCTACTTTGCTTGGTGGCTCGGCTGATCTAACACCTTCCAACAACACAGCTCTTAAAGGTTATGATGATTACAATAGCAAAACTCCGCAAGGAAGATATATAAGATATGGTATCAGAGAATTTGCAATGTCTGCTATGATGAATGGTATGGCAACTTATGGGGGAGTGATTCCTTACAGTGGAACTTTTATGGTTTTCTCTGATTATCTAAGACCCTCACTTCGTTTAGCTTCTATTTCAGAAATTAAACCCATTTATGTTTTAACACACGATAGTATAGGTGTTGGTGAAGATGGTCCAACACATCAACCAATAGAACATGTTGCAGCTCTCCGCTCTATTCCAGGAATGATTTTGTTGAGACCTTGCGATGCAAATGAAACTTCGGAAGCATGGAGATTTGCAATTGAGCATAAGGGAAGTCCAATAGGCATAGCCTTAACTAGACAAAACCTTACTATTCTGGATAGAAATGTTTATGCTTCTGCAGAAGGAACAAGGAAAGGGGCATATATACTTGAGGATTGTAAAGGCATACCAGATGTAATTGTAATGGCAAGTGGATCGGAAGTTGAACTGGCAATAAAAGTTGCTGAAAATATTTCTAATGAAAATACAAAAGTTAGAGTTGTAAGTTTTCCAAGTTTTGAAATTTTTGAAATGCAAGATGAGAGTTACAAAGAATCTGTTTTACCAAAAAGTGTTAGAAAAAGAGTTTCTATTGAAGCTGGAATATCTCAAGGATGGCACAAGTATGTTGGACTTGATGGAGAAGTAATTAGCATCGATAAATATGGAGCATCAGCCCCACAGAATATTGTTTTTGAAAAGTATGGTTTTACTGTTGAAGCTATATTGGAAAAAGTGAAGAAGATTATCTAAAGACTATGATATAAATTTATCAAATGCCTGGCACTTTAAAGTGTCAGGCATTTTTTGTGACAGAGTATTAAATCAAATATTTAATTCCCATAAAACCACCAACTAACAAAACCTCTACAAACAAATAAATTCAGCTTTATATCCAATTAGTAACTTTTAGATTTGGAACACGTTTAAATTCTGAAATGTTATTTGTAACCAAGGTTCCGTTATTAGCAAGAACAATTGCTGCAATTAATAAATCATTTGGTCCAATAATTTTACCTTTTACTTCTAACTTGGTTCTTATATTCGAATAGTACTTCGCACATGTTTTATCAAAAGGTAATATATCAATTAGGGAGAGAAATTTATCAACCTTAGCTTGATTGCTTTTTTTATTTTTACTTTTCTCAACTCCATAAAGTAATTCTGCTTGAACAATGGAAGGGAGCTTAATGTTTTGAGGAGAAGTGGACAAAATTTTATTAACAAGTTGTGGGTAAGAATTATTAAGATAATAGATGCAGATATTTGTATCTAAAAAATATAGCATTAAATTTTTTCTCTTTTATTATCTTTTGAAAAAGCAATATCTTTAGGTTCAACAAACGTTTTATCTTCAATTGAACCACTAAGTGCTTTAAACTCTTCTGACCATTCTGTTTTAAGTGTGGACTCAATTTTTGTTCTTACCCAATTTGAAATTGATTTATTTTCGCTTTTTGCAAAATCAGTAACTTGCTTTAATGTTTTTTCATCTATATAAAGAGAAATTTGTGGCATCATTTGCCCCTTTAATTATTTGTAAGTAGAGTATAATAAAAAACAAGTATAATTAGATAAGATATTTAATTCCCACAAAACCGCCAACTAATAAAACTGTAAAACCAATTGCCAACCAGTTAAAATACTTATCAATAAAACCTTTTATTTGTTCGCCATATTTCCAAATTAAAAATGCTACAAGAAAAAATCTACCAGCACGACTAATGATTGAAGCTATAACAAACATTGGTAAGTTTATACTAAAAGCTCCGCCGGAGATTGTAAAAATTTTATAAGGAATAGGTGTAAAGCCTGCTGTAAAAACTATCCAAAAATCCCATTCATCATAAAGTCCTTTTACTTTGGCAAAAAGTTCGTGAGTAAATCCTGGAATAGTATCAAAGAAGAAGTTAGCTAACTGTGAAAATTCTCCAGGGTTGTTCCACCAAACAAAGTGACCAATTGCATAACCAAGCAATGCACCAAGTACAGAAGCCAAAGTACAAATTGCAGCAAACTTAAATGATTTACTTCTTGCTCCAAGAGCAAGTGCAATCAATAGTGCATCTGGAGGAATTGGGAAAAAAGATGATTCAGCAAAAGCTAACGCAAAAAGTGCAATTGGGCCATAAGGTGTTTCTGCCCAATGCAACATCCAATCATAAATATTTCTAATAAATTTCATATAAAACTTTTTTTAATTTGAAAACTATAAATTTTAAGTTGTAAAGAAATAGATAAAAATCTTGTTTAGCAACTTGAAAAATAATTCTACGTGCAATCTAACTATTATCAAATAATATTTTCTGATTTGGAGTAAGCTATTTTAATATTTCAGAAATCTACTTATCTTGTATTTGATTATTTCTTGAGATCTTAAAATGTTCCTATCGGGAATATGTTTCTATATTATTTCCTGGATTCCCGGTCAAGCCGAGAATGACAGCAGTTTTTGTTTTATTGGAAATTTATTTGTAATACTGGTTGATTAAAAAATGGAAAAAAAAGAAAGACTAATTTCGTTAGATGTTTTTAGAGGTATAACAATTGCCGGAATGATTTTGGTAAATAATCCTGGAAGCTGGGGAAGTGTATATCCACCTTTGTTACATGCCAAATGGAATGGTTGTACCCCAACTGATTTAATTTTCCCATTCTTTCTTTTTATTGTTGGAATAGCAATTACACTTTCGCTTTCAAAAAGAAAAGAGCGTGGTGATGACCAAACAAAACTATTGCTAAATATTCTTAGACGTAGTGCAATCCTTTTTGGTCTTGGACTTATACTAAGTGGTTTCCCTAAGTTTGATTTCTCAACAATCCGAATTCCCGGAGTGCTACAAAGGATTGCTGTAGTTTATTTAGTTACATCTTTTATTTTTCTAAAAACAAATCTTAAAGTTCAAACAATTCTTATGTTCGCCTTTCTAGTATTTTATTGGTTGCTAATGACATTAGTGCCAGTACCTGGAATTGGAGCAGCTAACTTAGAACCAACGACAAATCTTGCTGCTTGGTTAGATAATTTATTGATGAACGGACATTTATGGAAAGCAAAAAAAGTTTGGGATCCCGAAGGAATATTAAGTTCGCTACCTGCAATTTCATCTGCACTAATTGGTGTACTTACTGGACACTTACTAATTAGTAAAGAAGATAAAATAAATAAAACTGTTTGGCTTTTTGTTGCCGGAAGTTTTGCAATGTTGTTTGGCTATATCTGGGATAGCTGGTTTCCGATGAACAAAAGTCTTTGGACAAGTTCTTACGTTTTGTACACTGGTGGATTAGCACTTAACTTTCTTGCAATTTGCTATTGGTTTATTGATGTTAAGGGAATTAAATGGTGGATAAAACCTTTCCAAGTTTACGGAATGAATGCCATAACAGTTTTTTTTCTATCTGGTATAGTTGGAAGATTATTGTACTTAATTAAAATTACAAATTCTGATGGAGTAGAAGTTACATTAAAACAATTGTTGTATAATAATTTGTTCCTTAGTTGGCTAACCCCTATAAATGCATCTCTGTTTTGGGCAATAAGTTATATAGTTATTTGGTTGGGGTTAATGTGGATTTTATATGCAAAAAAAATATTCATTAAAGTCTAAATAATAATTCCGTCATACTTCGATTCCGCTCAGCATGACTATTAAGAACTATTCATAAATGTCATTCCGTTCCGAAAGCATTCAGAAGAAGAAGGAAGTTAATTTTACCTGCCTTTTTAATGCTACTTTTATATAAGCTAAAAAATTCTTAAATTGAATTTCAATACCGCTTTGCTTAATTATTATACAATGGAGAATTAAATATGCCACCTCTAAAAGACTTTAAGACTATTCCTGAATTATATGATTTTGTTACTAAAAAATACGGTAGTAATAAAACCTACCTAAAAACAAAAGTTAGTGGAAAGTATGTTGATATTTCTTTTCAAGAGGTAAGAGATGCAACAGAAAAATTAGCTTTTGGTTTAGCTTCCTTGGGAGTAAAAGAAAAAGATAAAGTTGCAATTATTTCTGAAAATAGACCGGAGTGGTATTATGCAGATTTTGCAATTCTTGGTCTTGGTGCTATTGATGTTCCGCTCTACCCTATTTCTACTGCTGATAGTATTGAGTATATGATTAACAATTCAGAATCTGTTGGAGTAATTGTTTCAACAAAATTCCAACTTAATAAAGTTCTGAAAATCCGTTCCAAGTGTAAAAGCTTAAAGTTTATTATCAACCTGAATAATGATGAAACAGAAGGTGAACAAGATGTTTATACTTTTAATCAAGTTTTAGAAAAAGGTACAAGTTTTAAAAGTGATAAACCTTCATACTTTGAAGATTCAATTGGACTTGTTACAGAAGATGATATTTGTACAATTATTTATACAAGTGGTACAACTGGCGAACCTAAAGGGGTTTTGCTGACACACAAAAATATTCTCTCAAATGTAAAAAGTGCACTTGAAGTTGTTCACGTTGATGAAAATGATTCTTTCCTTTCCTTCCTTCCGTTGAGTCATATCTTTGAAAGAATGGCTGGTTTTTATCTTCCACTTTCATGTGGTTCTTCGGTTGCTTTTGCAGAAAGCATAGAAAAAATTGCAACAAATATGGGCGAAATAAAACCTACTGTTATGACTGGTGTTCCACGTTTGTTTGAAAGAATTTATAGTAAGATTCAAAGAAAGGTTGATAAGAGTCCAGAGAAAAAACAAAAAATATTTAAATGGGCAATTAGTGTTGGGCAAGATTATGCTGAACGAAAACGTAATGGTGAATCAATACCAATTACTTTAGGTGTAAAAAGAAAGCTAGCAGATAAATTAGTATTTGCAAAATTGCGTGAAGCAACAGGAAGTAATTTACGTTTCTTTATTTCTGGTGGTGCAGCTTTGGCAAGAGACTTGGGAATATTTTTTGAAGCTGTTGGAATTTTAGTTTTAGAAGGGTATGGTTTAACAGAGTCTTCACCAGTAATAGCAGTTAACAGACCTAACGATTATAAGTTTGGAAGTGTAGGTAAACCAATTCCTGGAGTAGAGGTTAAGATTGCAAAGGATGGAGAAATTCTTGCTTATGGACCAAACATAATGCCGGGATATTTTAAGAAGAAAAAAGAAACTGCAGAAATGATTGATAAAAATGGATGGCTTCACACCGGAGACATTGGAGTTTTTGATGCGGAAGGTTTTTTATTAATTACAGATAGAAAGAAAAGTCTATTCAAAAATTCTGGTGGAAAATATATTGCTCCAACTCCTATAGAAAATTTATTTTTAGGAAGTAAATACATTGATCAGTTTATTATTATTGGCGATAAGAGAATGTTTATTACAGCTTTAATTGTTCCAGATTTTGAAGCACTAAAAGAATATGCAGATGCAAATAGAATTCAATATACTTCAGATGAAGATTTAGTTAGTCTAAAACAAATTGATGATATGATGCAAAAAGATTTTGCTCAGTTCCAAAAGCAACTTGCTAAATATGAAAAAGTACGTAAATTCACATTATTGTCTAAACCATTTACTATTGAGACTGGCGAAATGACTCCTTCCTTAAAACTAAAAAGAAAAGTTATTGAAGCTAGATACGAAGAGCTTATTGATGATATGTATAAAGGAATTCCAAGTTAGTTATATAGTATGAAGAAAATATAGAAGCCATTACATTACCAAAAAATTGCTGTCATTCCGGTTTCCAGTTCTTTTGGAATACCGGAATCTCCTTCTAATTTAGAACAGAGATTACATTTAAATGCCAGGCACTTCCATCACGGAAAAAGTGCCTGGCATTTTTTATTAGGGTTCTAGTTTTATGTAACTATTCTTTCTTTTCAAAAAGATGTCATCTCAAAAACAGAGATACCATCTTGGCTATTTTTTTTTGTCGATTTATTTCACTTTCTCAAAAAAAATATAAATTCAATAACTAAAGATTTACAAAATGTGTATATTAATTAGTTAATTTTGAAACACTTGAGGACAAATTGAGTAAAGAAAAAATATTAGTAACTTCTGCATTACCTTATGCAAATGGACCAATCCATTTGGGGCATTTGAGTGGTGCATATTTGCCAGCTGATATTTATGTTAGATATAAAAGATTAAAAGGCGACGATGTAATTTACGTTTGTGGTTCTGATGAGCATGGAGTACCAATAACAATTTCTGCAGATAAAGAAAAAGTAAGTCCACAAGTTATTGTTGATAGATTTCATAATGCTAACAAAGTATCTTTCGAGAAATTTGGAATAAGTTTTGATATTTATTCCAGAACTAGCAATGAAGTTCACCATAAAACTGCGCAAGATTTTTTTAGTGATTTCCATAAAAATAATCTTTTGACCGAAAAAAAATCTCAACAATTTTATGATAAAAAAGCAAAAATGTTTTTGCCAGATAGATACGTTGAAGGTACTTGTCCTAAATGTGGATTTGAAGAAGCACGAAGTGACGAATGTGAAAATTGTGGATCACTATATGAACCTAATGAATTAGTAAATCCGAAAAGTAAAATCTCAAATGAAACACCTGAGCTTAAAGAAACTTCTCATTGGTATTTCCCATTGGGGAAGTATCAGAAGTTTTTAGAAAATTATATTATTGAAATGGATGAAAAGTTTGGATGGAAAAGTAACGTTGTAAAATATTGCCAAGGTTGGTTTAGGGATGGATTAAAAGACAGAGCCGTTACAAGAGATTTGGAATGGGGAATTAAAGTTCCGTTAGATAATGCTGATGGTAAAGTGATATACGTTTGGTTCGAGGCTGTTCTTGGTTATATTTCTGCAACAAAAGAATATTCAAAAGAAATTGGCAAGCCTGAACTTTGGAAAGAATTTTGGCAAAATGATGAAACAAGGTATGTCGCTTTTATTGGTAAAGACAATATTGTTTTTCACACAATAATTTTTCAAGCAATGTTAAAAGCTTGGAACGATAACAATGAAAATAAATTTATTTATCCACAAAATGTTCCTGCAAACGAGTTCCTAAATTTTGAAGGTAAAAAGTTTTCTAAATCAAGAGGATGGGGAATTGATGTAGAAGAATTTCTAAATCTTTTTCCAACAGATCCTTTAAGGTATTCGCTTGCAAGCAACTTGCCGGAAAATAAGGACACTGACTTTTATTGGAAAGAATTTCAAGCAAAAAACAATAATGAACTTGCTGATGTTTTGGGGAATTTTGTAAACAGAACATTTATTTTTGTATCAAAGCATTTTGAGAATTCAGTTCCGAAAAGAAATACACTTAAGAAAATTGATGAATTAATGTTAGCTTCGTTAAAAGATGCTCCAACTAAAATTGGTAATTTATTAGAAAACTACAAAGCAAAAGATGCAGTTCTAGAAATGATGAATGTTGCTAGAATGGGTAATAAATATTTTAACGATTCCGAACCTTGGAAATCTATTAAAAGCAATCCCGAAGAATGTGCCACAACAGTAAATATTTGTTTACAAACAATTTATACTTTAGCAGAAGTTTTTTCCCCTGTAATTCCTTTTTCGTCTGAGAAAATATTTTCTATGCTAAACGCTAAACAAACTGATTGGTATAATTGTACAAATGATAATCTGAAAGTAGGACACAAATTAAATAAAGCTGAAATATTATTTGCAAAAATTGAAGACTCTGTAATAGACGAACAAATTAATAAAATGCCTTCATTAGAAGAAAAAGTTGCAAACGATCCGGAAATTTCTTTTGAGGAGTTTTCTAAAACTAAACTGAAAGTTGCAAAAATAATTTCGGCAGAAAATATTAAAAAGAGAAACAAATTATTAAAACTGGTTGTAGAAGTTGGTGAAATACAAAAACAAATTGTGGCTGGAATTGCACAAAGCTATAATCCAAAAGAAATAGTTGGCAAAAAGGTTATTATAGTAAGTAACCTAAAACCAGCAAAATTATTTGGGGAAACTTCTGAGGGAATGATACTCGCAGTTGAAGATGAAAATAATAAAATGCAAATTGTGGAAATACCGCAAAGTATTGTTTCGGGTACTGAAGTTAGATGATTTTTATTTTCAAAAAATAAATTCAATTAGTAAAAATATATTTTAATTAAAGGAGAGAAAACAAATGTTCAAAAAGTTAATAATAATTGTTGGATTACTTACAGTATTGTTAATGTCTTGTTCACCAAAACATTCTGAAATTTTGGTTGCAAAATATGATAATGACCAAATAAAAATGAGTGAATTTGAAAAAGCCTATACAAAAAATGTTGGAAGTTTAGAAGAAGCTAAAAATGATTCTATACATAAGTTGAAAGATTTTTTAGAATTATACACAGTCTATAAAATGAAACTTAAAGATGCTGATGCAAGAGGCTTCGATAAAGATCCGGAAATAACAGACGAATTAGAAACATACCAAAAAACAATTGGAGCTTCCTATTATTTAGAAAATGAAATTTTTGAAAAGGGAACAAAAGAACTATATGAAAAACGAAGTGTAGAGCTTAGAGTTAGTCACTTATTGATAAGAACAGATACGCTTAGTGCAGAAGAAGTTGAAAAACAATGTTATGCTATAATTGATAGAGTTAAAAAAGGTGAAAAATTTGAAGACCTTGTTAATCAATATACTAACGATAATTTTTCAAAAGATAAGGGGGGCGATATTGGTTTTATTTCTGCTGGAACAATAATCCCAGAATTTGAAGATGCTGCTTATGTCACAAAAATCGGTTCTGTAAATCCTAAACCGGTAAAAACTAAATATGGTTTTCATATAATTAAGGTTACGGATAAAGCAAAAAGAATTCCAAAAGTTACAGCAAGTCATATACTTATCCGAACAAAAGATAGTGAAGGAAAACCGGATACAGTTGGTAAGCTACAACTGGTAAAAGAAATTATAACCAAAATAAAAAATGGTGATGATTTCGGAAAACTTGCAGCACAGTATTCTGAAGATCCAGGTTCTAAAGAAAAAAATGGAGAACTCGGAAGTTTTGCAAGAAGACAAATGGTAGGACCTTTTGATGAAGCCGTATTCAAGTTAAATGTTGGTGAAGTTTCTGATATTGTTGAAACTAGATTTGGGTATCATCTTATTAAGTTGTTGGATAAACAAAAATATGGAAGTTACGAAGACGAGAAAAAAGATGTTCGTACACTTTATGATAAAACAAGAAAGGTGAAAGATAAAGCTACTCTGATTGAAAGGCTATCTAACGAAAAAGGATTTGTACTTTATGAAGAAGCTGTTGAAAACGCCATTGCAAAAGATACTGCAAATACAGTAATAAATAAATATTATTTGGAAAGTGAATTTAGAAATGTAGCTGGAGATATAAGTCTTTTCGAAATCAACAAAATAAAATATACTCTTAATACTTTAATTGAACATAATATTAAAACTGAAAAAAATATTGGTAAGAAAATATCAAAAAAATTAGTTAACGGTTTAATAACAACTTTTAAAGATGAAAAACTGATTGAACAAAAAGCTGCAGAAGTTCTTAAGAATAATTCTGATTTTATTAGCTTAATGAATGAATACAAAAATGGAATATACATTTTCAAATTACAAGAAGATGAAGTTTGGAATAAAATGAATTTAGATAGTTCTAGAATAAAAACTCTTTATGAACAAACTAAAGACAACTACACATTCCCGAATAAAGCAGAATTTATGGAGATTTTTTCTAGAAAAGATTCGCTTATTAATTTGTATTATTCTCAATTACAAAGTGGTGAAGATTTTGGAAGTCTAGCAAAGAAAAAAACAGAAAGAGTAAAATATAAAACAAAAGCTGGAAACCAAGGAATGGTTGAAATTAAGAAAAACGACTTAGCTAAACATGCTTTTAACCTTGATGTCATTGGAGATTACTCAAAACCATTTAAGTATTCTAATGGCTGGAGTATTGTAAAACTAATGAATAAAGTGGTTGCAAGAACCAAAACATTTACAGAAGCAAGAGCAGAAGTTACAAGTAAATTCCAAGATATGGAAAGTTCTAGATTGGAAAAAGAATATAAAACGAAGCTAGAAAAAACATACAGTCCAAAAATATTTTATGATGAACTGAAAAATGCTTACAAAGCGAAATAATTATATTCTGCAAGTATTAATACTTGTATTTGTTCTAGGCTGCAATGCTGAAAAAAAGCAAAAGGAAATTCTTGTTGCTAAAGTTGGTAATTCAGAATTAACACAAAGACAACTAAACAAAACTCTAAATACGGATGTTACAAATTTAGAAAAGAAGGAAGAAGTAGTTAGAAATTGGGTTGAAACTGAATTGCTTTTGCAAGCAGCCAAAGAAAATGATTTATTGAACGAAAATAATTTTGAAAGAATTATTAAGCAGTCAGAACGAAAATTGGCTGCTTCTTATGCAATGAAAAATTATTTGGTTAAGAATAGTAAAGTTATTTCTGAAAAGGAGTTGCGAAAATATTATAAGATTCATAAAAGTGATTATGAATTGCCAACGGATGGTTACATACTAAATTTTATTAGCTTTGGTAACTTAGAAGATGCAATACTTTTTAGGTCTTCAATTCTAAAAAAGAAATGGAAATTAGCGAAAAACAAACTTAAAAATCAAAATAATATTGTAAAAAGTTATTCGGATAAATTGATTAAAGTTTCTGATATAAACTCAAAGAAGTTATTGAGAGTTCTAAAAGAACTTAGGAAAAAAGAAACTAGTATTGTTATTGAAACGGAACTTAGCAATTTTGTAGTTGTTCAATTATTAGAAAAAGTATCGAAAAATGAAGTTCCGAAACTCAAGTATGTTAAAGAAAAAGTTAGAGCAATTTACCAAGCGCAAATAAATAAAGAATTAGTTCGCAACTATATAAATGGTTTAACCACTAAGAAAAATGTAAAGATTTATTAAGGAAACTAAATGAAAAAAAGTATTTTATTTGTAATGTTATTTCTATCCATAACAATTTCAGCTCAAGAGGTAATTGATAAAATTGCTGCAGTTGTTGATAATGAGATAATTCTTCAATCGGAACTAGATTTTCAAACTGCAATGTTTGCTTCACAAAGACAGTTGGACCCTAAAGATCCAGCAATAAAAGATCAATTATTAAATAAACTTATTGAAGATAAACTTCTCTATGCTCAATCACTTTTAGATTCAATAGAAGTTACTGATGAGCAAATAGAAGGGCAGTTAGACTATCTAATAAATTATTACAAACAGCAATACGGGTCTCAAAAAAGTTTAGAAGATGCTTACGGAATGAGCGTTGAAAAAATTAAACGCGAAATGAGAGATGACACGAAAAAGAATTTAATGGCAGATATGCTAAAGAACCAAAAGTTTGGAAGAATAGATGTTACAAGAAGAGAGGTTAAAGAATTTTTTAATACTTATAAAGATTCACTTGGTTTAATATCAGAAAAATTTGAGATAGCTCATGTTTTTATAAATCCTAAATCGAGTAATAAGCTTAAAAATAAATCTAGAGATTATGCACAAAGTATTTTAGACTCTATAAAAAATGGAGCAGATTTTGCAGAGTTAGCAAAAAATATTTCTGATGATCCTGGAAGTAAAAGTTCTGGTGGAGATTTAGGGTTTGTTAAGCGTGGTGTTTTTTATCCTGAATTTGAATCAGCTGCTTTTCGTTTAAGAAAAGATGAATTATCAAAAGTTATTGAATCACCAGTTGGTTTTCATATTATCCAAATGTTGGAAAGAAGAGGAGAATCAATACATACAAGACATATTTTACTAAAGCCCAAAAGTGATAATAATGCTGATATACTTGCCATTGAGAGACTAACTGAAATTAGAGATAGTATAATGAATGGCACAAAAGGTTTTGAATATTATGCAAGAAAATATAGTGATGATAAACAAACTTCAAAATTTGGTGGAGTTTTAGGAACATTTGAAAAAGGGCAGTTAGAAAAGCCATTGCTTGATCAAGTTTATAAATTAAGTGAAGGTGAAATTGGATTTCCTAAAAGATTAGAAGTTGGTACTGGAGATTATGGATTTCATATTGTAAAACTTGTTAAACGAATACCTGAACATTATGCAAATCTTGATATGGATTATAATGAATTAAAAAAAATTGCTGAACTTAGAAAAAAAGAAAAACTTTTTAAGAAGTGGATGAAAGAAATTAAAGAAAAGATTTTTTGGGAAATAAGAATTTAAGGATTCGAATTTGACAACTGAAAAGACTAATGACGTTGAACTTGTAAACGATTTACAAAATCAAATAAAAAGAATTAAAAAAGAAATTGCCAAAGTTATTATTGGGCAAGATGAAATTGTTAATGACTTATTAACTTCTCTTCTTGCAAGGGGACATTGCATGTTGGTTGGCGTTCCCGGACTTGCAAAAACTCTTTTGATAAAAACTCTTTCTGAAGTATTAGAATTAGATTTTAGTAGAATTCAATTTACTCCAGATTTAATGCCAAGTGATATTACGGGAACAGAAATTCTTGAAGAAGATTCTGCAACTAAAAAAAGAGAATTCAAATTTATTAAAGGACCAATATTTGCAAACATTGTTCTTGCAGATGAAATAAACAGAACTCCACCCAAAACACAAGCTGCACTTCTAGAAGCAATGCAAGAAAAAACTGTTACTGCAGCTGGAGTAAAATATACTTTACCCAATCCGTTTTTTGTATTAGCTACGCAAAACCCAATTGAACAAGAAGGAACATATCCTTTACCAGAAGCACAGTTGGATAGGTTTATGTTTAATCTTTGGTTGGATTATCCCAGTTTTGATGAAGAGGTTGAGATAATAAAAAGTACAACTTCTGGGCTTGAAACAAAGTTGAGTACAATTATTAAAGGTGAAGATATAATTAAATTTCAAGAACTTGTAAGGCGAGTTCCTGTAGCTGATAATGTGATTGAGTACGCAGTAAATTTTGTTAAGAATACTAGACAAAAAAATAATTCGACTGATGAAATACAACAACTAATCAGTTGGGGAGCTGGGCCAAGAGCATCGCAGTATCTAGTTTTAGCTGCAAAAACTTATGCAGTTGTAGATGGAAGATATTCACCAGAAATTGCTGATATTAAAAGAGCGTTAATCCCAGTTTTACGACATAGAATAATACCAAGCTTTAATGCTGAAGCGGAAGGCATTACGAGTGTTGATATAATCAATAAGTTAAAGCTTCAATAATAATCGAATAGTAACCGTGCCAGGCATTTCAAGATGCCTAGCAAGTGGACATACAATAAATATTACGAGTTATAAAAATTGCAAATAAAAAAACTTTCGGAATTTCTAAAAATCACTTCAATTCTTTTCACCATCTTATTATTTCTTCCAAATTGTACTGAACAAAAAATTGAAACAAAACAAGTAGAAATCAAAAAAATAATTTATGACGATTTTGGATTTGTAAAAGATTCACTAAAATTGAAAACTGGAATAGTTAAGCAAAATGAAACCCTTGCAGACATTCTAACAAAATTCAGTTTATCATATCAATCAATAACAGAAGTGTTTAATAAAGCAAAGCCAACTTTTGATTTCAGAAAAATTAGACCAAATAAAAAATATTTTGCTTACTTTAATTCTGACTCTATAAATTCTTTAAATACTTTTATTTATGAAATTGATAAAATCAATTATGTAAAAGTTAGCCTGACAGATTCAATTATTATAAGTAGGAATAAAAAGGATGTAAGTGTTTCTGAGAAAAGTATATCTGGTATAATTAATTCCTCATTATATAAAACATTAGTCGAAGCTAATTCATCTCCGTTACTTGCAAATAAACTTGCAGAAGTTTTTGCTTGGCAAATTGATTTCTATACAATTCAAAAAGGTGATGAGTTCTTTGCTGTTTACAACGAGAAATATGTTGGTGATGAGCTTGTGGATATTGGAGATATTTTAGTCGCAAAGTTTATACATAAAGGTAATAAATATAATGCTTTTCTTTTTAATACAGATAATAAGAAAGAATATTTTGATGAAGAAGGAGAAAGTTTACAAAAGGAATTTCTAAAAGCTCCGTTAAAATATAAGCGTATAAGTTCACGTTATACTGGTAGAAGGCTTCATCCAATATTAAGAGTTTATAAACCTCATAGAGGAATTGATTATGCAGCAGCTATTGGAACACATGTGCAAGCTGTTGGTGATGGTATTGTTTTAACAAGACAAAGAAAGGGAGCAGCTGGTAAGTATGTTAAGATAAAACATAATAGTGTTTACACTTCTGGCTATATGCATCTTTCAAAATATGGTAATGGAATTAAAGTTGGCAGTAGAGTAAAACAAGGTCAAGTGATTGGTTACGTTGGTAGCACGGGACGTTCAACAGGTCCGCATTTAGATTTTAGATTTTGGAAGCATGGATCATTGGTTAATTATTTGACTCAAAAGTTTACTTCGGCAAAAGCAGTATCAAAAGAAAATATTGTTGAGTTTTATAAAGTTAGAGATAACTTACTGGCTAAGTTGAAACTTGTAAATAAAACTGCCTTAGTTGTTAATTAAACAATAGAACTTCTGTAAAAAAAACATATTGGCTAATAAAACAAATATAAGTGTTGGTAACTTTTATCCTATAAATGTCATCTCCGAATGTTTTAATCGGAGATCCATTCTTTTATAGATACCTAGATTCCCAGTCGAGCTGAGAATGACAAACTTTTCTTATTTTGAAGAAAGCCTAATCATAATATTTGGTTCAAAAATATTATTTGTCATTGCTTAATTTAGCTTTTACATATTCATAATCTTCGTTCGTATTCATATTAAAAAACAAATCTTTATTATAAAACGATTGTTGTTCAACATCAATAATATCAGTCTCTAAGTTGTTTATTAAATCGAATAATTTAACTTTTGTTTTTTTGTTTTTCCTTAGAGAATTATCTGAACTATTTTCTGTGGTTGCCTTTCTTAATAATTTTTCAGCTTTATTTATACAACTCTTTTTGTAGATACCGCACAAAGAATAAATATTATTTTTTACTTTGGGCAGTAGTATTTCTTTTGAAGATTTATAATCGATTAAGAATTTTATTATCTCACTTTTTACAAAAGGCATATCGCAAGAAATTACAAAGTTGTTTTCTGTTTTGGAATTAGCTAATCCGGAATGAATACCTGACAAGGGCCCAAAGTTAGGAAAGATGTCTGCGAAGTATTCTACATCTAAATCCCCATACTCATTTTTACTATTTGTAATTATAATGATTTTTGTAAATATTGATTTACAAAGTTTAACAGTTCTTTCGATGAGTGTTTCCCCATTTAGCAAAAGTTTCGCTTTGTTCTCTCCCATCCTCGAACTTTTTCCACCTGAAAGAATTATTGCTGTATAATTATTAATCATAAAAAATAATTCCTTTCCCGAATAGAAAAAGTTAGTTGTTAAACGTGTCTCCAAATAAACTCATCATCTTCAAGTTCTTCAGCTTCAAGTTTTCCTTTTAACAATAAACTACGTAAATCTTCTTTAGAAAATTTCCTATCATCATCTATGGATTTTAGCAACTCGTTAAAATAACCTTTTGAGATATGAAAATTTGCAAGATCAAAATAATCATTAAAAACATTCATGATTTTTGTTGTGTTTTCAGTTTCAAAAGAGCCAGTAACTTTATCTCTCCAATCAATTCTATTCCAAAATATTTTTTTTAATAAGTAGATAGCATAATGAACTTCGGTTAAAGGAAACTTTTGTTTAAATCTTTCAGAGCCAACTGAATCAAAATATTTAGCTGCATTTTCGTTTGTGGCACCTTCTTTTATCCATTGACTTAGATGTGAATATACAGCTTCGCCTTTTTTAATTGTTTCTTCGTCTGTATATGTTTTGTAAGTTTTTAGAAAATCAGATTCTCTAACTTCCTTTAGCCAATTAGACTTTAATTCTTCAATTTGTGTATCAACTATGTTTGAAAGATTTGTATTCATTATTATATCTCCAGTATTTAATATATTAAAAACTATTTAATCGAATCTATATTTAGACCTTCACTAAATAAATATTTACTTATATTTTCTTGATGTTTTATTTTTGATGGAATTAAGTTTTCTAACTCAGTTGCATTATACTTTTTTGAATTACTCAATTGAGTGTGAAGCTCATCTACATAACCACGAATAAGATTGAAATCGCCAAGATCAAAATAATTATTAATTATGGTCATAAATTCAATTGCATCGTGAGCTTCAAGAGTTCTACTGGTATTATCTTTCCAAGCGATAAAACTCCACAGAACTTTCTTCTCAAGATGTAAGGCATAATATATTTCAGTTAACGGAAAATTCTCTTTAAATCTTTTAAACCCTAAATTATAAAAAAAGATTTCAGCATCATCCAATGAAGCACCATTAATTAACCAATTTTGGATATTTACGAAAAGTGTATTCCCTCTGTTGAACAATTCTTCATCAGAAAGTTTTTGGTAAGTATTGAGGTGCGTAGATTTTTTAACTTCATCGACCCAAGTTTGCGTAAGATCTGATAAGTGGCTTTCAACAATTGCTATTAAACTTTCATAAACCATTTCGCATTCCTAATAATTATTAAATGACATTAATGACTTATTATCACTTACACATATAAACAAATTTTAGAGAGGAAGTCAATAGGAAAATATTATAAATCACAAAATTGCAGTTGTGAGAAATTGTATAAAATATTTATTTTTTATCTTTGTCGTCTAATTCAAAAAAATCATTTACAGTTTTGTCAAAAACTTTTGAAAGTTTTAGTGCAAGTTCAGTAGAAGGAACATATCTGTTTTTTTCAATTGAATTAATAGTTTGTCTTGAAACTCCAATAATTTTGGCTAACTCTTCTTGGGTTATATCTAAAATTGCTCTCTCAATTTTTAGTCTGTTCTTCATTTGTGTGTGCGTTTCAATTTTTCAAAATATAAAACTTGTACACTCAATAGAATCCATAAAACATTCCAGTCGCCCATATCTTTAATACTAGCTTCATCAGCTTTGATAATTAGGTCAACAAAAAAATCAATGAAAGGTAATACTAAAGTATAAATAACTCCGACAATGAAAGCAAAAGAATATGCTTGCATCCTTAACTTTGTTATTAACTCGTCCTCAATCTTTTCTTTTGAAATAGAAGTTATGAGCAAACCAACCAAAATTCCGTATTTAATAATTTCTCTATATTCGATATTGTTAATTGTAGATGCGTTTATAAATAGCAAAACAAATGAAAAAACAGCTAAACCAATTCCTATCTTTTTATAAGTATTTGGAAGTTGAATTTTCTCCCATTTACTTTTTTCGCAATCTACTAATGATTTTATATTCACTTTTTCTCCTAATATTGTTTTAAAAGTTTGCCAAATAGACAAGTACGAAACACATAATGACAAACATACTTTACAAAATGTAAAAAAACAAATTAATTCTAAGATTTACATTTGATAACATAGAAATTTGTTTTAGCAAGAAAATAATTCCAGCATTATTTTTTCTAATACTTTTATTTTTCTAAATTCCATTGTATTTTTGTAACCAATGTATAAGGTTGTGTAATATGGTTATGAATGAGTATTATTCGCTTTCAGAAGCGGCTAAAATTTTAGGTAAAAGTAAAGAGACTTTGCGTAGATGGGATAGGGATGGTAAACTTTTAGCTGTTCGTGAACCAATTAGCAATTATAGAATTTATAAAAAGTCGCAATTGAATTTATTTGTAGAATTACTTACAAACAATACGGATGATATTGTTGATAATTATGAAGTTCCCCAAAAGACATATAGTGTCTTAGAACTTTTTGCTGGAGCTGGAGGCTTAGCAATTGGCTTAGAAAAAGCAGGACTAAAATGTGTTGCCTTAAATGAAATTGACAAATGGGCTTGCAAAACACTAAGAAAAAATAGACATAGTTGGAATATTTTAGAAGGTGATATTAAGACATTTAGTTTTAAAGAATATAAAAATAAAGTTGATGTTGTAACTGGCGGTTTTCCGTGCCAAGCTTTTAGCTATGCTGGAAAAAAATTAGGCATGAAAGATGCTAGAGGAACTTTATTTTATGAGTTTGCAAGAGTAGTAAAAGAGGTAAAGCCAGCTATTTGTATTGGAGAAAATGTAAAAGGATTATTATCCCACGAGAAGGGAAAAACAATTACTGGAATGATTTCAATCTTAGATGAAATTGGATATAACGTTGTTCCAGTAGAAGTACTAAAAGCTATAAATTTTGGAGTACCACAAAAGAGGGAAAGAGTTATTTTAGTTGGAATTAGAAAAGATATTGATACTAAATATATGTATCCGCAAAATCATACCAAAGTTTATAATTTATCAGATGCTTTAAAAAAAGGGAAATTATACAATTCGGATGTTCCAGAATCTCTTGGAGCCAAATATCCGGATCATAAGAAAAAAGTTTTAGATTTAATTCCACAAAAAGGATATTGGAGAAATTTACCTCTAGATATTCAAAAAGAATATATGGGGAAAAGTTTTTATTTAGGCGGAGGAAAAACTGGTATTGCTCGTAGAATTGGTTGGGATGAACCGAGCCTAACACTTACTTGCAGTCCTGCACAGAAACAGACAGAAAGATGTCACCCAGATGAGACACGACCTTTTACGGTTAGAGAATATGCAAGAATTCAAACGTTCCCAGATCAGTGGATATTTGAAGGTTCTGTTTCTCAACAGTATAAACAAATAGGGAATGCTGTACCTTGTAATTTGGGGAAAGAAATTGGTTATTCAATTATTCATTTTTTAAATGAATATTATTTTAGTCTGTCAAATCCTAAATAGCAACTATAATTTTCAAAAGTAATTTCATCTAAAATATTTTGCTTTGATTTTTTTGCACTTTCTGTGATTTCATTTAGTGCCGAGTTTATTGATTTCTCAGATGCTACTTTCTTTTCTAAAAATTCTTCAATTGCACTTGGCAATATTTTGTATAAATTAAATAAAGCATTTTCATTTCCTGAAAGTAGTTTATAAAATTGATCTCCTGATATTTTATAAACTCTACTATGGCTATATTCTTTTCCGTTAATCTCACCTTTCCAATTTTCATTAAAACTTTTTTTTGCAAGAATCTGTACCCAGTAACATTTTGCATTTTTATAGGTATCTGCATAATGAGATAATTTTTGAAATAAACTTTCAGCGGAGCTACTATTCATTGTGTTGTGTTTGTTTTTAATATCAGCAAACAAAGTATTATCAGTTGATTTAATATCAAACCCACTAAGTTTTCCTCTTTCAAAACCTTCTATTCCACCCAAAATTTGTTCGTGAAATGTTCCAATTGAATTATTAATAGATTTATCAATTTGACGAGCAATTTCAGATTTAATTAAAGTCATTTCATCTAAATCATTAAACTTAGAATCAAATGTGAGTTTAATAGTATCAATCTTGTTATTGTAAAATTTCTTTTTACTAATATTAGCTTTTGCCTTTAAATAAGAGCTGTGTAGATTCTCTATGCAAGTAAATAAATGTTCGTCAGAAATAAAATTTAAATATTTGTTTTGCATATTGTATTTCTTAAAAATTATTTAAGTGATAAAAGATTGTTTCTTATTCAATAAAAGTAACTACAATATAAATAATTCTAAGATTATTTATTCATTCAACAATTTTTGAAATAGTTCAAAATATTTTGCGGCGTGTAAACCATCTGCTAAACCGTGATGTGCGTTTAGGGGTACATTCATTATTTTTTTTTCATCAACTATATAATATTTACCAAAAGTAATTAGAGGTACAGAATCATTATTTCTAAAATTTCTTGCGTGGGTTATTCCTGTAAACTTTGTCCAAGGTAAAGATGAATAATGAATTACATCTAATCGATTTGAATTTTCGTTGAGGCTAAGACCGCTAGAATTATTAATTCGTTTAATTTCTTTTTGTGCAGCAGTATTAAATTTTTCAAAATCCTTGTTGAATTCTATAAAAGAATAACCGAATGTTTCATCGTCTCTACCAAGTGTTGTTGCTGCGTGGATTTTATCAAATAGAATAACTTGTTCATCTTCAATTCTATATTTGAATTCTTCAATCATATTAATTGCAAGTGTTGACTTATGCAAGTAATGAAGAAAAAATGAAGTGTTATTCTCTTTAACTTCCTTGTAAGCAAGTGTACAATCAATTTCAGAAACAATTCCCCAAAAAGGCTCATCATATTTTGAAAAAAAATCGAAGTATTCTTTTCTCTTCCAGTTTTTTGTTTCCATTTTCTTTCTCATATCCAGTATATCGTTTATTGTAACTGTAAAACTATTAAAAGAGAATTTGTATTCATACAATTGTGTAGAATATTTATTTGTGCTACAAAAAATTATAACTAGCAAAATAGTTTGAACTTTAAATTCTCTATCATACTGCAAGGTTTACCTAGAAGTCCAAAAGGTAAAAATAATCTTGGTGTGAATTAAAATTACCTATATCTTTGTTACAATCATTAAAGAAAAATAATCAATAATTATGAAAACAAAATTTAAATATGGAATAGAAAAGCTTACTACTGATAAAGTAATTGCAATTGCAAAAGGTGAACTAAAAGGAATTTTAACTCCGAAGGCAATTGATAAGATAAATAAATGTAGGGCAAAAGTTGAAACAATAGTTAGTTCCAACAAAACTGTTTATGGAATTAATACTGGCTTTGGTCCATTGTGTGATGTACGAATATCAGCCGAGGAAACAAGTCAGCTTCAGGAAAATTTATTAATTACACATGCAGTAGGCGTTGGCAATCCAATAGATAAAGAGTTGTCAAAAATAATGATGATAACAAAAGTTCATGCTTTGTCTCAAGGTTTTTCTGGTATTCGATTAGAAGTAATTGAGCGAATTTTGTTTTTTATTGAAAATAATTTATTACCTGTAGTTCCAGAGCAAGGCTCTGTTGGTGCTTCTGGTGATTTAGCTCCTCTAGCCCACTTATTTTTACCACTACTTGGTGAAGGTGATTTTTGGATTGATAACAAAATTGTTCATGCAAAAAAAGTTTTAGCTAAATATAAATTAGAACCCTTAAAGCTTCAAGCAAAGGAAGGTCTAGCACTAATTAATGGAACACAATTTATTTTGGCTCATGCAATTGTTGGTATAAACAAAATGGAATACCTTTTGGATTTAGCTGATCTTGCCGGAGCTATGAGCATTGAGGGTTACAAAGGAAGTGAATCGCCTTTTAAAAAGTCATTACATATTATTCGTCCTTTTAAGGGAAATCTAAAAGTAGCAGAACGAATGCGAATGCTTTTTAAGGATTCGGAAAATATTGCATCTCACGAAACTTGTGAACGTGTTCAAGACCCTTATTCTATGCGATGTATTCCACAAGTTCACGGAGCATCAAGAAATGCTTTTTATCATTTAAGTGAATTGACAGAAATAGAAATGAATTCTGTAACTGATAATCCAATTGTTCTAAGTAATAAGGTTGCAATCTCTGGTGGTAATTTTCACGGACAACCACTTGCAATGGCTTTGGATTATGGAGCCTTGGCTGCTTCCGAGTTAGGAAATATTTCTGATAGAAGATGTTTTTTATTGATAAAAGGAGAATATGGATTGCCTCGGTTATTAACCGCTAAAGGTGGATTGAACTCAGGGTATATGATACCACAATATACAACAGCAGCACTTGTAACAGAAAATAAATCTTTATGTTTTCCTCCTTCTGCTGATAGCATTCCAACATCGTTAGGACAAGAAGATCATGTATCAATGGGAAGTATTTCTGGTAGGAAGTTTAATCAGATATTAGGGAATATTGAAAAAATACTTGCCATAGAATTAATGTACGCAGCACAAGCTTTAGAATTTAGAAGACCTAATAAATTTTCTAAAATTATTGAAAAAAACTTTGCAATCATTCGCAAGCGAGTAAAGAAGTTAGAAGATGATAGGTTATTAAAAGACGACATAAATAATATGATAAACTTAGTAACGACTCAAGCTTTCATAGTAAAATAATTATTAAATATTATGACATTCAAAGAACAAATATTGCAGGGAATACCTTCGGAATTACCTGCAAGAAAAAAGTATCCAAAAGAAATAAATAGAGCACCCAAACGAAAAGATATTTTAACTGTTGAGGAAAAACAGTTAGCAGTTAGAAACGCTCTACGTTACTTCCCAGAGATTTGGCATAAAGAATTGGCAATTGAATTTGCTGAAGAGTTGAAAAAGTTTGGACGAATTTATATGTATAGATTTAAACCGGAATACAAAATTTATGCTAGACCAATTTCCGAGTATCCTGCTCAATCAACACAAGCCTCCGCAATTATGATGATGATACAAAACAATTTGGATACTACTGTTGCTCAACATCCGTGGGAACTTATTACTTATGGTGGGAACGGAGCGGTGTTTCAAAATTGGGTCCAATATATTTTAACAATGCAATATTTAGCAACAATGACTAATGAACAAACATTGCATTTGTACTCTGGACATCCAATGGGTTTGTTTCCTTCATCCAATGAATCACCTCGTGTTATTGTTACCAATGGATTGATGATACCGAATCATTCAAGTCCAGATGACTGGGAAAAATATAATGCACTTGGTGTAACACAATACGGACAGATGACAGCAGGTTCTTTTATGTATATCGGACCACAAGGAATAGTTCACGGAACTACAATAACTTTGATGAATGCGTTTCGCAAAATATTAAATAGTGATGAAACCTCAGAAGGGAAAATATTTTTAACCTCTGGTTTAGGAGGGATGAGTGGAGCTCAACCAAAGGCAGGGAATATTGCTGGGTGTATAACTGTTGTTGCAGAGGTAAATGAAAAGGCAGCAAGGAAAAGACATGAACAAGGTTGGTTGGATGTTCTAATAGATAATATGGATGAATTGCTTTTACGTGTAAGAGAAGCTCAAGATAAGAATGAAATACTTTCCATTGCTTTTATTGGAAATGTAGTTGATGTGTGGGAACGTTTTGATGAAGAAAATATTTTTGTTCACATTGGTTCTGATCAAACCTCGTTACATATTCCCTGGACAGGCGGTTACTATCCAGTTGGAATTTCTTACGAAGAATCTAATCGTCTAATTAGTGAAGAGCCGGAAATTTTTAAAGAAAAAGTTCAAGAATCTTTACGTCGTCAAGCAGATACAATAAATAAGCATACAGCAAAAGGAACTTACTTCTTCGATTATGGAAATGCATTTTTGCTAGAAGCATCAAGAGCAGGTGCAGATGTAATTGCGGAGAATAATATTGATTTCAAATATCCTTCTTATGTCCAAGATATTTTAGGTCCAATGTGTTTCGATTTTGGTTTTGGCCCTTTCCGTTGGGTTTGTACATCAGGAAAAACAGAGGACTTAGATATTACAGACCAAATTGCAATGGAAGTTTTAGAGGAGATTAAAAAAAATTCTCCAAATGAAATTAAGTTGCAAATGCAAGACAATATTACATGGATAAAAAATGCTAAAAAAAATAAAATGGTAGTTGGTTCGCAAGCTCGAATTTTATATGCTGATGCAGAAGGACGTGCAAAAATAGCAAAGGCTTTTAATGATGCAATTGGAAACGGAAAAGTTGGAGCGGTAGTTTTAGGCAGAGATCACCACGATGTTAGTGGAACAGATTCTCCGTACAGAGAAACATCGAACATTTATGATGGAAGTAAGTTTACTGCAGACATGGCAATCCATAATGTAATAGGCGATAGCTTTAGAGGAGCAACTTGGGTCTCAATACACAATGGTGGTGGTGTTGGCTGGGGCGAAGTTATGAATGGAGGATTTGGTATGCTACTTGATGGAACATCTGAGGCAGAAGCTAGGCTAAAAAAAATGTTATTCTTTGATGTTAATAATGGTATTGCAAGAAGAAGTTGGGCAAGAAACGATGGTGCATTATTTGCAATAAAAAGAGAAATGGCACGTACTCCAAACTTAAAAGTAACTATCCCAAATTTAGTAGAAGATGAAATACTAAAAGACTTATTCTAAATTTTTACCAGAAGTTATTTTTTTGCTTTAATTAAATATGCAAGAGGAAGCTTGGAAGGGAATTTCTTAAATTCAAATTTTCCTTTACTAGTTTCTTTCATATTTGGGAAGCAATTATAAGGAGAGTAGGGGAATTCTTTAAATACTTCTATGCTTAATCCTTCCTTCATTAAAGATGTCATAACATCAGAAAGTGAATGATTCCAGCCATATTCAACCATTTCAATGTCTGCATCTTGGTCTGCGTAAGTTCCTTTTATTATATCTTCAATTGGTTCATCTTCGTGGAAGTATGAATAATGTATTTTCTCAAAGTTGTTATCTAACATCCAAACGAACGGATGAAACTCTGCAATAATAAATTCTCCATTTGGTTTTAGAAAATGGGAAACTATATTTGCCCATTTATTAATGTCTGGCAACCAACCAATTGTTCCGTAAGAAGTAAAAACAATATCAAATTTTTCATTTAGATTTTCTTTAAGATCAAATATGTTTGAGCAAATGAATTCAGCTGGAATATTTGTTGATTTGCTAAGTTCCTTTGCTTTCATAATTGCTTCATCAGAAAAATCTACTCCGGTTACTTTAGCTCCAAGGTTTGCAAGTGAAAGCGTGTCTTGTCCAAAATGACATTGTAAATGTAGAATACGTTTCCCCGAAACATCACCAAGTTCATTTAACTCAATACTGTTAAGAGAATTTTTAGTTTTTTCAAATTCTTCATTGCCATAAAAATCGGAATTAAAGTTTATATCAACTCTTTTGTTCCAAATCTTTTTATTTGCTTGGAAGTATTTATTGTAGTTTCTCATATTGTATTTCCAATCTAAATTGTAACACGTTTCCTCCCTCTTCCGAAAGCTTTCGGAACGGGATGACTTCTGTTTTGCACGCACACACAAATATTAAAACTCAGTTCTACAAAGTCATGCTGAGCAGAGTCGAAATATGGCGGGAATATACTTTGTCCCAAATTACATAAATCGCCTAAAAAAATTATTTGTCTGTTTTAAATTTTGCTTTTTTACTTCCTCTGTAAAGTTGGTAGCAATGAAATTTACACTCAAGAGAACCATTGTAAAGTACTAACCTTCTTGATGTTCTCAATCCGATATTTTTTAATGCTTCTTTGTTAGCACTAAAAACCCAAGCATCAAAACCAGAGAAATTATTTTTAAATGTATCACCCAAATTTTTGTAAAAATCGTTTATGTTAATTTGCTTTAATCGTTCTCCGTAAGGTGGATTGGTAATTATAACTCCGCTATCAAGATTATGTTCTAATTGTTCATAGTCATTTTGCTCAAAGCTAATCATATCAAACACTTCAGCTCGTTCAGCATTTTTCTTGGCTGATTCAATTGCTCTAGATGAAATATCACTTCCAATTATTCTAAACTCAAATTTATTTTGATTAGAAACTAAATCTTCTTTCACTTCTACGTAAAGTTTTTTATCAAATGATTTCCAATTCATAAATCCAAAATTGTTTCTCTTAAAATTTGGGGCAATATTTTTTGCTAGCATAGCTGCTTCAACAACTAGAGTTCCAGAGCCACACATTGGATCAACAAAATTTGATTGACCATTCCAACCGGAAAGTAAAATCATTCCCACAGCAAGTACTTCATTTAAAGGAGCTTTTTCTCCATCAAGTCTGTAACTTCTTCTGTGTAATGATTCACCAGAGCTATCTAAAGAAATGGTAACTACATTCTGATCAATGTGCAAATTTATTCTAAAAGTTGGATCCTCAATATCAATGTTCGGACGTTTTCCTTTTGCATATCTAATCTGATCGACAATTGCATCTTTAACTTTTAAGGCAGCGTACTTTGAGTGCTTAAAATATTCGGAATGAACAACGCTATCAATTGCAAAAGTATCATCTACAGAAATTAAATTAGTCCAATCATATTTTTGTATGTTTCTATAAAGTTGATCGGTATTTATAGCATTAAATTTATGAATGGGTTTTAGAATTCGTAAGCAAGTTCTGAGTGAAAGGTTTGCTGTATAAAGAAGTTTCTCATCTCCAACAAAACTAACAGCTCGTTTTTGAATTGAAACATCACTTGCTCCAATATTTAAAAGTTCCTCAGCGAGTACTTCTTCGAGTCCAGCAAATGTTTTTGCAATAAATTTAATTTTGTTATCTTTCAATTTTTTACTTCTATTAATATTCACAAATAAATTATTTTTGTTTTCAATTTACAAAAAAAGAAATGAGAAAATATAAATGATAAAATTTATAGAGATAATTTTTATAGTTTTGATTATCGTAACATCGACTCATAGAATAAATGCTTCTGGATGGACAAAAGAATCCGGGAAGGGATTTTATTCTTTGGAGTACAGAGTTCTAAGTGGTTCCAAATATCATAATGCTGGTGGAATAAATGTTGCAATTCCAAAACTAACAGATATTGCATTTAATTTTTATGCAGAGTATGGTTTAACAAATAATCTTACTACCATATTAAACTTTCCCTTCTATAAAATTAAAACTCATGATGGAAGTGGCTTTCATCTTGAGTTTGGATTAGAAAATGAAAATAGTGGCATTGGTGACTTTGATTTTGGTTTTAGATATAGACTTTGGGTAGATGGACAAACAACTATATCATCTAGTTTTATTTTAGGTATTCCAATATCTCAAGAGGAAGGAGTAAATACTAATTTTGGTTTACCACTCGGTGATGGCGAGTTTAATCAAACATTAGGTTTAGAATTTGGACATTCTTTATATCCAATGCCAGCATACATTAGTGGAAGTATTCATTTTAACCTTAGAAGTAAGGGGTACTCGGAACAACTATATTATAGTGTTGAGGTTGGTTATAAAGTATTTAGCAACCTACTTTTAAATATTCGTATTCATGCGCTTCAATCTTTGCATAATGGTAATAATACAAAATTGGTTCATAGATTTTTGTTTTCCAACAACCAACAATTTATTGCATATAAATTTGGGATGCTTTATAATATTGCACCTAAATTTGGAGTATCTGCTAGTTTTGAATCTGGAATAGTTGCATATAATATTCAATCTGCTCCAGTTTTTTCTATTGGAATTTTTCTTAATGATTAGTCATTAGCATAACAAATAAATTTTTATCAACTTAAATAGTTACTCAATGAATTTTTCTATTAAAAATAAATCCTATAAAATAAGTCGATACCCCAAAAGTGCAAACCGTTCGTTACAAGCTTGGAGTGCAGCTGATGAACATTTACTTAATTATTTAGATGACATTAGTCTCGGATCTAAAAACATCACAATTTACAATGATAGATTTGGATTCCTAAGTTGTGTTCTTAATCAGTATTCTCCAACTACAGTAATCAATTATAGAAGTCAAGAAAAGGCGTATAAAATAAATTTAGAATTTAACGATTTAGAAGTTTTAGAAAATCAAATTATAACTCCGCTTTCAGACTTATCAAATCCTTCTGATGTTGTGCTTATTAAAATTCCTAAATCTGTGGAACTATTTAAGTTATACTTAAATCAAATTTCTAAAAGTGTAACTGATGATACAATTGTAATATGCGGATTTATGACTAAGTATTTTGCTTCTCAAATGTTAACTGTTGCGAGTGAATATTTTGAAGAGGTTGAGCAAAGTAAGGCTTGGAAAAAATCTCGTTTGTTAATTCTAAAGAAGAAAAGTCAAATTGGTAAAGTTAAAATACTAAATTCTATAAAGTTCAATGAGAATAAGGTGTTGAAACAATATTTTGGAGTTTTCTCAGCAAAGAAAATTGATTTTGCAACTCAGTTTTTAATTGAACATCTTGAAGTTAAGGAAGAAGAAAAAAGTATATTAGATTTAGCTTCTGGCAATGGAGTTATAGCTTGTAATATTAGAACTCAAAATCCAAAGAGTGAAATTCATTTGTTAGACGATTCATTTCTTGCCATTGAATCTTCCAAATTAAATTTACAAGATGAAAACACTTTCTTTCATTACAATGATACTCTAAATGATTTTGAGAATGACTTATTTGATTTAGTAGTTTCAAATCCTCCATTCCATTTTGAATATGAAAACAATATTGAAATTTCTATTGGTTTGTTCAAAGAAGTGCAAAGATGTTTGAAAGATGATGGAAGATTTCTACTTGTTTCCAGTAAACATTTAAATCTAAAAACTCATTTAGTAAAATTGTTTAGTTCAGTAAATGTTATAGCAGAAAATAAGAAATTTGAGATATATGAATGTAGGACATAAAAAAAGTTTCTACAATTAGACTAACCATAAATGGATTTCCGATAAGAACATTCGGAAATGCCAAACATAAAAAAGCCCTCATAAAACTCAACTACGAATTTAATGAAGGCTTAGTAACCTCCTCTCATAAAACTTCTATGAGATTTGTACAAAAAATAGGAAGTGAAAAATCTCTTCCCAGATGATTTACCAATAAGATATTGTTTTTTCGGTTTTAAGTTTTCAACCCATTTCTCTTATAGTTTAGTTCCTCATCCACTACTAACTTAATGGATACAAAATGAAATAGCAATAGGTTTTATTATCATTTTTTTGCTAATTTTAGAATCGCGTTTAATGAGCTTTCATCTACGTTTAATAATTTCGCATCAACTAATCTCGGCACTAAAATTAACCAGTCTTCATTTTGAGTAAAAACTTTTTTGAAAAAGGGAAGTGCCTCATCGACCTTGCCAATATTAGCCAAAGTAACAGCGTGCCAAAATTTCATTTCTTCATTTTCAGGGAACATTTCTTCGGCTGCAGAATATTCGTTCATTGCCAATTCCATATCATTATGTTCAATCGCAAGGTCGCCATTATTCATATGTTCGTAAGCTCTGTGAACTTTTAGCAATCTTCCAATCTCTTTTAGTGGTTCTTTGCTATCATCAACTCGTAAATCTACTAATCTATCAGCCCACACTTTTCCAGTTGATTCTCCTTTTACGACAAGAATTGCTGCTGATTGTTTCCCACGAATATCTCCACCTTCTGCTTGAGCAGCTTCCATTGTTTTCAGTAACCTTTCAGCTAATCTTCCTTTTGAGTTCTCAAATGCTGTAGCCATTGCGGGCCAAACTTTGTTAGTCTTCATTAAGTTCGCTTGAACAGAAAAATTAGTTCCAACTAAATGTCCTGCATCTTGAATGCAGTTCTTTCCGGTATAGGCTGCTGCTCTTCCATGTACATCAAGTATTGCAAGTTGTCTTACATCTCGTCCCTCGTCAGTGGCTATTAAGGAATCAATAACTTCTTGCGGAGGCAGTCCAATTTTTAATAGAGCTAAACCTCGTAAACCGAATGAAGGATTAATAAATGATTGTGTTGCAACAACTCCAACTCCGGCTTCTCCCCACGAGACAAGTGTACCAACGGAAAACCAATGTGATTGAACTGCTACTCCCATTTCTCCGGTGGCAGAATCTCTTGCAACAATTGAATATGTATGTGCAAATGGTTCTGAGCCAAAAAATGTTTGTGCAGAAATGTTAAGTGTAAATAAAGTAAAAAGAATGGTCGTTAGTAGTTTCATTTTTTGTCCTTTAAATATTATTATATCATTTACAGTTTCTCAGATTGCAAGCAATCTAAGTTACAAAACAATTCATTCATCTAAGATTACACTAATTAACATCTCATCGTCTTTCGGGATGAACTCATCATCTTCTGAATAAACAATTAGTTTATTATTTTTGTTTAAGATAAATAAATGATGAACTAATTCAGGGTTGTAAGACTTCATAAAATCATCGTAAGTAAATTCTTTGGTGATGAGTGTAGCTTTAACCTGAAGAGTTTCGTCATAATGCTCGATATCGGAAAATGACAAATGCTCAGTTGAAAAATAATTGCTTCGTAATTCTTTTGATAAAACTTGCTTGTGTTTTGGATCTGTGAAAATTTGAAAAACTTGTGAACTTTCAAATACTTTTGAAAAGTGAATTGCAGCAAGCGAGTTAATTCCTTTATTTGAAGTAAGAGAAATAAATTTCCCAATTCCACTTAAATCAATATTTTCAATTGTAGCTTCTGAAACAACACTACCAAAGTATGTCTCAATTCCTTTTAGTCTTGCATCAGTTACTTTTTCCCAGTTCATATCAACTAGTGCAACTTTTATATTATGCCTTTTAAGAGTTATTGCAATTTCAACACTTAACTTATTAACCCCCGCAATTAAAATTCCTTGTGGATCTTTTTCCGCAAGTCCTAACATTCTAGCAAGAGGAATTGCACTTAATCCGTAAACTAAAATAGTTGCAATAATTACGAGGAACATAATTGGAACTAAAACTTCTGCTCCTTCATAACCGTGATGAGCAAGTTCTAAAGCAAAAATTGCAGTTACAGCTGCGGCTACAATTCCACGCGGAGCCATCCAAGCTAAGTAAAGTTTTTCTTGCCAACTTAAATGCGAACCAAAAGTTGAAGCAAAAATAGTTGCAGGACGGATTATTAAAATGAGCGCAAGGACAAAAAGAAGACTTCCCATATCAAAGGCTTCAATATCGCTTACTTGTAACCGAGCAGCGAGAATAATAAATAATGTTGATAAAAGAAGTACACCTAAATTTTCTTTAAACTCAATTATATGTTCAATTACTACTTGTTTTTGGTTAGCTAAAATAATTCCCATTAAGGTTACGGCGAATAAACCACTCTCTCCTTGAACAGTATTTGCTGCGCCAAACACTAAAACTATAGTTGCTAATGCAGAAGGGTTTTGCAAATAATCTGGAATATAATTCTTCTTAAGCAAGTAGATTAAAAGATATGCTCCAGCTGCTCCTATTACTAAACTTATTAAAATTGTTTTTAGAATAACAAAAACTGCGGTAAGGGTGGCTTCCTTTACTCCGCTTGCAATAATGGTTTCAAAAACTAATAGGGCAAGCATTGCTCCAATAGGATCGTTAACAATTCCCTCCCATTTGAGAATAGAATTAATTTGACCTTTGGGTTTTACTAATCGTAACAGAGGCATAATTACAGTTGGACCAGTAACAACCAAAATTGAACCAAGAAGAAGTGAAAGTTCAAGTGAGAGATTCATCAAGTAATGTGCAGCAATTGTTGAAAGACTCCACGTTACCAAAGTACCTATGGATATTAGGTTGCGAACAATTTTTAGAACGGGTTTTAGTTCAGAAAATTTTAGATTTAGTCCGCCCTCAAAAAGGATAATTGCAACCGAAATTGAAACAAGTGGGAAAAGTAATTCTCCAAAAAATTCATCTGGATTTAGTAAACCAGTTATTGGTCCAGCAAGAAAACCAAAAATTAATAATAAAAGAATAGATGGTAGTTTTAACCACCAAGAAATCCATTGTGCAAAAATTCCAAAAACAATTATTGCAGCTAAACCGATAAGTATGTGTTCGCCCAAAATAAATCCTAAATAAGTAAAATAATAATTAAGAAGTAAGTTACTATATTTAAGAAATTAAAGCTTAATTAAAATTATGGAAAGTATTATTTGGTGGGAACATATGGTCAGACGATATGACAAAATTAAAAAATTTGTCATTGCGAGGAGTGTTTTTTACGACATGGCAATCTGTTAAATCCAGCACTCTCTGACAGATTGCCACACTCCGATAAAAAACATCGAAGTTCGCAATGACAAAAACTAAATATTATTAGTCTTTCCTACTAATAGGCATAGTCATACAACGTGCGCCGCCGCCGCCTCTTGCAAGTTCGCCTCCATCCATAGTTACAACATATTTTTTGTAATTGTTCAAATTTACTTTGTTTGAGATAACATCTTTTGCTCGGATTATATCAAAACCGTTATTATTCATTTCTTCAATTGTATAAACATTTCTTCCATAACCAATTATTTTTCCAGGAGCAGTTGTAAAAAAGTTAGTTCCACTATGCCATTGTTCTCGTTCCTGAATCCACCTATCAGTTTTGCCACCACAGAAAATAGGTTCTAAATCCATGCCAAGTTGTTTTAATACAGTTGGAATATTTCTTACTTCGTTTATCTTTTTTACTTTTCCATTATCAATAATAATATGTACTGTTTGGTATCTGTGCTTACTCAGAATTACCGGTTCGTAAATCATACATTTATCATTATCCAAGAATGTAAAAATCATATCAAGATGAATAAAAGATTCGGGTGAATGGGGAAGTTCTTGAACGATAATATGTCTTTTACCTTTGCTCTTTTTTATCTCATCAATTAAAAAATCAATTCCTTGCGAAGTTGTTCTTGCACCTATTCCAGCCAAAAGAATATCTTCTCTAGCTACTTGAATATCTCCACCTTCAATTGTAATCTTAGAATTAAACTCCAATGACTTAGTTGGGTTTACTGTCTCAGCTTTGAAGCTCGGATGATAGTTAAAAATGGACTCCATAATTAGAGCTTCTCTGTCTCTAACATTACTTGCAAGTTTTCCAATTAGAACTTTATTTCTTATTGACATTGAAGCATCGCGCGTAAAGAAAAAATTGTGAAGTGGTTGCAATGCATAGCGTTCATCACTTAAAAAACTAGTAAGGTCGTTTGTAATTAAATGGACACCTTCAATTAATTGTTTACCAAGTTCTTTAGGATTTAACGATGATAAAAATTCTCTATGATTTCTTGTCCTTTCAGTATTGCAAACACTATCGAGTATTTTTTCTTTTGCTTCAGAAATTTTCAGAATATCTGCCAAAAGATTTTTCACTTCAAAAGTTTTAGTAAGTTTTTTTAGAATACTTCTAAATTGTTGGTATTCTTTTGAAGCAACAGATAGATTTAAAATATCACTATACAAAGCTCGTTCAGCATTAGAAGGCGTCATATTTTCAATTTCAGCTCCGGGAGTGTGAATTATTACACCTTCAAGTTCTCCTATTTCAGAATTGATATTTATTTTCATTTTATTTCCACAATGTCATTTTAGTTATTCGCAAATATAAACAATTTATACAAGATGATATTTACTCAATTTACAAAATGAATAAGTGTTGACAAAATGCACACATTATATTAAAATTTTGAAAACAATTACTCGGAACAAAGAAAAAAATATTTGGTTAAAAGAAAAAATTAGAATTACTTTAGAGGAGATAATTTATTACTTAGATAATGATTTTCTCTGGACGATACAAAGCATCCAAATCAAAGAAAATATCATGGACAACGAATAATGGTTATAGATGTTAAAGGTTATGTAAACCTAGTTCCATATCTTGAAACAGAAAATGAAGTATTTCTTAAAACTATAATGCCAAGTAGAAAAGCTACAAAGAAATATTTAGGAGACTAAAATGAAATATAATTTTGATAAAGAAGAACAAGAAATATTAGATTTACTTGAAAAGGGGAAGCTAAAATCTGTACCTAACTTTTAGAAAAAAAAAGAAGAATTTCAAAGTTATGCAAGAGAGACTATACGGAAAGATAAAAGAATAAATATTCGTATCTCACAACGAGTTTTAATGGAACTTAAACACAAAGCTTAATTTGAAGGATTACCTTGCCAAACTTATGTATCAAGCATATTACATAAGTTTGCAAATGGAAGTTATACTGAAACTCCTTTATAGTAATGGCTGATAATTTATTCATATCTTTGTAATGTAAGTTTTAAAATTATAAACGCAGAAAGGTCAAAAATGAAAAAAACATATAAAGTTCAGAATATAAAATGTGAAGGCTGTGCAAATACAGTCAGTAAAAAACTGCTGGATGAATACGGAGAAGTTGAAATTAATTTGGAAGTTATGCCAAGAGAAATAACTCTTGATATTGAAGAAGGGCAAGAAGAAAAGTTAAAACTTAAACTAAAAAAAATGGGTTATCCTTTTTTTGATGAGAAGCTTCATGGTTTTGAAAATGCTGAGGCTAAAGCCAAAAGTTACGTTTCTTGTGCAATAGGAAAAATGACGTTAGAGAAATAAGATATTTTAGATTTGCATATTATATGTGAATATAATATGCAAATCTAAAAAAAATAGAACTACCAAGCATAGCCAATATCAAATCGAACAGCAGGCAATGTTCCACTATAATTTGAAAAGTCACTATCATACTTATCAACAGAACCAGTATAATAATCAATACCAAGTCCTAAGCCAATTGCAAAATCATCTCCGGGAAACCATTGCCAACCAACTAATCCACCAATTGAAAAAGTAGAAAAACCTTCATCCCTAACAACTGTAAAATTATTGTAAGAAATATTTGGAGCAAAATAAAACCCTCTTAGAGTTTTTGCAGATGGATAATATCTAAGTTCGGCATTAACTCCAATTCCGCCAAGACCAGTAATAGTTGGTATCTGGAAACCTCCACCTAGTGCAACTTTATCAGAGATTTTATGGAAGTATGAGATATTATAGAAGAAGAAAAATTTTAATGGATTGATTACAATCATATCTTCCCTCGGAGTAATATCTTCAGTAGTAGAAATGGTTGTCGATTCCGTGTAAACAGTATCGCCAGTTTCAGTATTAACAGTTTTCTTTTTTTCTTTTGTTTGTGTTTGGGCAGTAAGTGAAATAGTAAATATAATAGTTATTAAAAGTAGTAACATTTTCATAATATTCTCGATAGTTAAAATTTTAGAATTGGTTTAAGTTTACAAATAAATAAAAGAAATTACTTATGATTTATAAGTTATATAAAAATTAGTTTTAAGCAAGCAAAATAAAAATTGAGAATTTTATGACTTGTAAAAATCAATTTATGTTTTTAGGTTAGCTTCTTTTGACAAAACGATAGAATACTATATGTCTATTCATACTTTTATTTCTAGTAAATATCTGAACAAACTCATCATATTAGTGCTAGCTCATTATCTATTAAGTAGTTGTTATTCAAATGCAATTTTAACAGATTATGATGTTGAAAGAAAGATTTATAAAATAGAAACTACTTAAGGTAAAATTATAGAATTTGAGAAAGGTTACTATGCAATTTTATCAGATAATGAAATCATTCAAATTTGTTCTAGTGGAGAAAATAAAGTATATAAAAAGTCTGAGGTTAAAAAAATATATTGGGATTATGAACGAATAAGAGTTTATAAAATAGAAATGATAAACGGAAAAGTAATTGATTTCTCAAAGAATAATATTGCTTATCTTTTGGTGGGTGAAGTAGTAGTAACAAAATTTAATAGTGAGGAAATTAAATATCCACTAACTGAGATTAAGAATATTTATACTTCTCAATTTAATAGTGCGAAAATATTAGGTCTAATAGTACTTATTCCAATTGCGGCTTTAATTGGGGTGGTGGTTTGGGTAAAAGTAGTTATTGGCTGGGGCGGACATTAAAATTATATTATAACATTTTTTCTTTCCACTTTTTAATTTGCTCCTCAACCATTTGTGGATTTGGCGAACCAAAAGTTTTTTTGTTCTCTAAACAAGTTTCGGCTGCAAGAGATTTGAAAACATCTTCTTCAAAATTCTCACTAAAATTTTTATATTCTTCTAGTGTAATCTGATTTAACAATTTATTTTGGTCTTGTGCAAACTTTACAACTTCACCCAAAATATTGTGTGCTTCTCTAAATGGAATTCCTTTTTTAACAAGATAATCTGCTAAGTCTGTAGCAAGCATAAAGCTTCCATCAATCTCTTTTGTAAATCTATCTTTACTAACTTGCATACTGTTAACCATTGCTGCCATTATGTTTGCAGAATTGTTAAGAGTTAAAAATGAATCAAACATTCCTTCCTTGTCTTCTTGCAAATCTCTGTTGTAACTAAGTGGAAGCGATTTGATAGTTGTTAACAATGCTAGATAATGACCAAAAACTCTTCCGTTTTTCCCACGTATAAGTTCAGCTAAATCTGAGTTTTGTTTTTGCGGCATAAGGGAAGAACCAGTTGTAAATTCATCACCAAGTTTTATAAAGTTCCATTCGTAAGAGGTCCATAAAATTATTTCTTCACTAAATCTGCTAAGGTGCATCATTGCTAGGTTGCAAGTGTGGAGAAAATCTAAAATAAAATCTCTGTTAGAAACTGAATCAAGAGCGTTTGATGAAACAGACGAGAAGCCAAGTTCTTTTGCAGTAAGTTCTCTATCCAATTCAATTGTAGAACCAGCCAAAGCTCCAGAACCTAGTATTGATTCATCAGCTTGCTCAAACGAAAAGTTTAATCTTTGTTTGTCTCGCTCAAACATTTCTACATAAGCAAGTAAATGAAATGCAAAAGAAATTGGTTGAGCTCTTTGTAGATGAGTGTATCCTGGCATTAGAGTTTTTACATTTTCACTTGCAAGGTTTACTAAACTTGTTTGAAGATTTGTAAAAGTAGTTTGTAACTGTTTAGCAGAATCTTTTACCCAAAGCCTAACATCAGTTATTACTTGGTCGTTTCTACTTCTTCCTGTATGAAGTTTTTTTGCAACATCACCAATTAGTTTAGTTAGTTCATCTTCAATAGCAGAATGAATATCTTCAAACTCTTTATCATCAGGCAACCATTTACCATTTGTAAAATTCTCTTGAAGTAAATCTAGTCCATTATGGATTTGCTGAACCTCTTCATCATCAAGAATAGCAATGCTTCCTAACATTTTTGAATGAGCCTTGCTAACTTTTATATCTTGCTCAAATAAATTTATATCAAACGAAATTGATGATGAAAATTCTAAAGCATTTGTATCAAGTTTTTTTGTAAATCGTGAACCCCAAAGCATAATTGACCTTTGTTAAAGTTATCTTATAGAAAATATTATGTCATTCCGGTTTCCAGTTCTTTTGGAATACCGGAATCTCTCATTGGAAAGGAGATTCCAGCACAAAAGACAACTGGAATGACAGACCAAAATATACAATGACAAAAATAATTAAAATACTAATCTACTAAAGATTTTTCTTCAAAACTTTTAAGTGAATTTTTTGTTATTACCTCGTGAGGTAAACTTAATAAATTTATAAATCCTTCTGCATCTTTATGATTAAAAGCATCTTCTTCCGTATAAGTAGCAAGCTCTTGGCTGTATAAACTATTTGGAGAAACTCTTGACATTACTTTTAAATTACCTTTGTATAATTCTAAAGTAATTTCTCCGGTTACTCTTTCTTGTACTTTATCGAAGAAAGAAGTTAGTGCATCAAAGAGTGGCGAAAACCAAAAGCCATCGTAAATTAAATTTGCATAAACATTAGAAGCATTTTGCTTGTATCTATAAGTATCTTTATCCAAAGTTAATTTCTCAAGTTGAGCGTGAGCTGTATGTAAAATATGTGCTCCCGGAGCTTCATAAACTTCTCTAGATTTTATTCCCACAACTCTGTTCTCAATTATGTCATATCTTCCTATTGCGTGCTTGCCACCTATATCATTAAGTGTTGAGACCAATTGAACGCTGGGTATTTTAACTCCATCTAGTTTAGTTGGTATGCCTTTATCAAAAGTAATTTTGATTGTCTCAGGTTGGCCTGGTGCATCTTTTGGGTCAACTGTCATTTGGAAAGCATCAGCCGGAGGAGCAATTTCCGTATCTTCAAGAACACCACACTCTGTTGCAACACCCCAAATGTTTTCATCAATAGAATAAGGTTTTGCAAGATTTACTGATGTAGGAATATTATGTTTTTCCGCATAAAGAATTTCTTCTTCTCTACTTTTAAATTCCCAATCTCTTAATGGAGCAATAATCTCAAGGTCAGGAGCAAGTGTTTTCATTCCAACTTCAAATCTAACTTGATCGTTTCCTTTTCCAGTACATCCGTGAGCAATTATATTAGCTCCTTCTTTTTTTGCAATATCCACCATTAACTTTGCAAGAAGTGGTCTTCCAATTGCAGTAGCAAGAGGATACTCACCTTCGTACAAAGCTCCGCCCTTTAAGGCTTTCCAAGCATAGTCATCAATAAATTCTTTTTGTAAATTTACTACGTAAGCCTTTGATGCTCCCGTGCTAAGAGCTTTTTCTTTTATGTTTACAATCTCATCTTTCTGACCTAAGTTACCGGTAACAGTAATAATTTCTGCATCGTATTTATCACTTAGCCATTTAACCATTACACTTGTGTCAAGTCCGCCAGAGTAAGCAACAACAATTTTGTTTTGTTTCATTTTAATCATCCTGTTTTAAATAATTTCTTGTAGTTAAATTTTCTAAAAATGTAATTATCTTTTGTAAGTTTTTTGCTTCATCGGGAATTACTAAAACTGTATCATCCCCACCAATTGTTCCAAGAATTTCTTCTTTGTTTAATCTATCAATATAATGTGCAACTCCTTGAGCCCTTCCAGCTAAGGTCCTAATTACAATTACGTTTTCATTAAATGTAACATTTAATATTTCCAGTCCAATCAATTTTGAAATTTCTTTTCCGTAATCTGTACTACTCAAAAGGTATTGAACACCCAACTCAGTAAAAGTTCTGATAACACCTAAGTCTGCAAAATCTCTACTTAATGTTGCCTGTGTAACTGTAACTCCCTCATTCTTTAGAAGGCGAAGTATCTGATCTTGATTTGAAATAATACGATCGGTTAATATCCGTTTTATTTTATTTTGTCTTAAAAGTTTTGCTGACATAGTTTTGCTCCCATTTTAGTTACTTAAAATATTATCTAAACTATTTCTAAGAGATTTTATAAAAATGCTAATGTGTTTATCATCAATGATAAAAGGGGGAAGTAACCTTAGTACATTATTTCCCGCTGTTCCCACAATTATTTTGTTTTGTAAAAACTCTGATGCCAATTTCTTAACATCAATGTCTTTTGTAAATTCAATTCCAATTATTAAGCCTTTGCTTCTTACTTCTTTAATACCTTTAACATTTTTCGTAATAATTTCTTCTGATATTTTATTTCCTAGTTTACTTATATTATTTAGAACATCAACAGCAAGTAAATCTAAAACTTTATTTGCTACTGAAACAGCAACTGGGTTTCCACCAAATGTAGAGCCGTGGCTTCCCGGAGTAATAGCTTCATTAACTTTGTTAGAGCAAATTGTTGCTCCAAGTGGAAGACCATTTGCAATTCCTTTTGCAACTGTAATTATGTCAGGTATTATTTCTGAATACTGATGTGCAAAGTATTTCCCTGTTCTTCCTATACCAGTTTGTATTTCATCCACAATCATTAGTAAATTATTTTCATCACAAATATTTCTAATATTTTTTAAGTAATCTTCATCAGGAATAATAATCCCATTTTCACCTTGTATTGGTTCAATTAAAATTGCGACAATTGTTTTATCAATTTTATTTTTGATTGCATCAATGTTATCATAGGGAACACTAACAAAGCCAGGTGTAAGTGGATGAAACCCATCCCAAAGTTTTTCTTGTGCCGATGCGGATAAACTTCCCATTGTTCTTCCGTGGAAACCACCTTCTGCTGTAATGATTGTTGAACGTCCGTTTCCCCATTTTCTTGCAAATTTTATTGCAGCTTCATTTGCTTCTGTTCCCGAGTTGCAGAAAAATACTTTATCTAAATTGGAAATGGTTGAAAGTTTTTCAGCTAACTTTTCTTGGGGCGTAGATATAAATAAATTTGAAACGTGCCAAAGATTATCAATTTGATTTTTTGCAGCATTTACCAATTCGGGATAATTATGTCCAAACCCAGTAACAGCAATACCAGAAAGGAAATCTAAATATTTGTTATTCTCTGAATCAAATAAATATGTACCTTCTCCTCTTACAAATTCTACAGGGAATCTGTTATATGTATTTACGTGATGTGTCATATTATTAGTCTGCTTATCCAATAATCCAAGTCCCTAAGTTTGATTCTGAATTAGTTATTTCGTTAAAATTATTTCCTATCCAAATATTTTTAATCCCATTGGATAAAAGATTTAAACATGTGTTCATTTTAGGAATCATTCCACCGTTTATTTCTCCTGTTGATAAACCTTCGTGTACATCATCCACTGAAAGTGAACTTTGGAATTCTCCATTTAACATTACTCCATCTAAATCTGAAACGAACAAGATTGTTTCTGCTTTAAGAAGTTTGGCAATTGCACCAGCAAATAAATCTGCATTTACATTCATTAAGTTTCCTTTACCATCAGCACAAACACTTGAGAATACTGGAACAATGCCATTCCCCAAAAGTGTCTCTAACCATTGATATGATTGATTAGGAAGTGGATTGCCAACAAATCCCAATTTATCATTTAGGTATTCAGCTTTGAACAATCCCATATCAATTCCATTAAGACCAATTGATTGAATACTATTGCTTTGAAGATAAGAAGTTAACTTAGAATTTATCAATCCATCTTGGACTGCAGCAGTTACTTCCATTCCTTTTGAATCAGTAATTCTTTGTCCTTCAAAAAATGATGATTCAATTCCTAATTTCTTTGACCATTCAGTAATTAAGTTTCCGCCACCGTGAATTAAAATAACTGAGGAGTATTTTTCTTTTAATTCATTAATTAGACTTGCTCCAATAGTAGAACTAATAAAAGTTTCTAATGATTTACCACTTATTTTTACAATTGCAAGATTCATAATTTTTTTTAAGTTCTGTATTGAGAGTTAATTTTAATATATTGTTCTGAATAATCACACGTCCACCAAGTAGTGTTAGCAGTACCATCTAACAAATCAAGAGTAATAATAATTTCTTTTTCTTTCAAAACATTTACAGCTTCTTCTTCGGTAAATACTGATTTATAACCAGGTTGTAAAATTTGTAAATCCCCAAAGTATAATGATAACTTTTCCGGTACAATCTCGGCACCAGAACTACTTGCTGCTGAAATAATTCTTCCCCAGTTTGGGTCGTTACCATTCATAGCAGTTTTTACAAGTGGAGAAATTGCAATTGCTTCCGCAATTTTGTTTGCATCTTTTTCCGTCTGTGCATTCTTAATATTTATTGTTATAAATTTTGTTGCACCTTCGCCATCTGCAACAATAGACTTTGCCATTGATTGTGTTAAGTCTTGCAAAGCTTCAGAAAATATTTGATAGTCATTAGTGTCCTCGGTTATCTCAACATTGCTCATTCCATTTGCCATAAGAAGAACCATATCGTTTGTACTTGTTTCTCCATCAACAGAAATTTTGTTGAATGAATTATTAACTGTGTTAGTTAAAGTAGTTTGCAAAAGTGATTTTGAAAATTTTGCATCGGTTGTAACAAAGCCTAACATTGTTGCCATATTTGGGTGAATCATTCCACTGCCTTTAGCTATGCCGCCTATTGTAACAGCACCTTTACTCAGTTGTACAGTTAATCCAAAATGTTTTGGCATAAGGTCAGTTGTCATAATTGCGTTAGCTGCATCAATGCCTCCATCGTCTGCAAGTTTATAAACTAACTCGTTTAATGAACTTGTAACTTTGCTTACTGGAATTCGTTCTCCAATTAGTCCGGTAGAACTTATTAGAAGCTCCGAAGGAAGAATGCTTAGAGTGTGTGCAGTCTTTTCTTGAATTTCTAAAGCATCAATAAAGCCTTCATCCCCCGTACATGCATTGGCATAAGCTGAATTGATGATCATTGCTTTTACTTTTGTGCCACTATCAATTATTTTTTTATCTATAATAACGGGAGCAGCTTGAGCTTTGTTGGTTGTAAAAGTTCCGGCAACTTCTGCAAATTCTTTGCTTACTATTAGTGCTAAATCTTTTTTCTTTTTCTTCAACCCACAATGGATTCCTGAAGCGGAAATTCCAATCGGAGAAGTGATAGATCCATTTTCTATGTATGAAAATTGTTTCTCAATTGTTTGTGTATTAGAATTTTCCATTTCTTAATCCATTTTATTATTTTGAATTCCAAGATTTTCTCCCCAACCATAAAGCTTGTTCATGTTTTGCACAGCTTGACCGGAAGCTCCTTTAATTAAATTATCTATGCAAGCGGTTACAATAATTTTATTGTCAAGTGCTTTCACATTTATATCGCAATAGTTTGTACCCACTACCCACTTTAGCTCAGGTGGAGTTTCTCTTATTCTAATAAAGGTTGATTGCAAGTATTCATTTTGCAAAATGTCATCGACTTCACTTTGACTTACACTACCATTTAAATGAATAATTGATGTTGAATAAATTCCACTAACTACGGGAAGCAAATGTGTAGCAAGTGAATAATTTGTATCATCAATGTATTTATCCAACTCTTGTTTTATTTCAACTTGATGTCTATGTGTACCAACACTATAAGCTCTTACACTATTGTAGTTCTCAGAAAACAATAGAGAAGTATCAGCTTTTTTGCCAGCACCACTTAATCCTGAATATGAAACTGTTGAAATTGTTTCAACTTTTTCTCCAATGTTTTTTGCAAAGGGAATTGTTGAAAGCAATGCTGCTGTTGGATAACAACCAGGGTTAGCAATCAAATTAGTTCCATTATAAGTTTCATGTAATTCTGTAAGCCCATAAATTTTTGAACTTAAATATTCTGGAGCGGTATGCTCTAACTGATAAGTATCTGCAAAAGATTTTTCATCATCTAATCTAAAGTCTGCACCAAGATCAATCACTTTTTTGTTTTTATTCAATAATTTTGGTGCATACTGAATTGACTTTCCGTGAGGTAAAGCAAAAAAGTAAACATCGTGAGTTTGTTCAATTTGGTTTACACTATTAATAACTCTGTCTTTAACATTATTAGCAAACTCCGGGAAAATATCTAATAGATTTCTACCAGCACTTTTGTTTGCATATAAATGTAGTTCACGAACGTGAGTATGTTCGTTTAGAAATTTTACTAAATATTTGCCCGTATAACCGGAAGCACCAATGATGCCTACTGAAATCATTTGTTATTTACCTTATTAGAAAATAATTGAAAGAATATTGGATATTTAATTATGTATGGTGGACGATATGTATATGATTACCCCAAAGAGGGGCGAGGTGTAGCTATACTGCGAACTGGCATTCCAGTAGTTTGTGTATTTTTTACGATATGATTATTTGAAAATTTCATTGTATAAACATACAATGAAATGTATGTGATGTCAAGAAAATATTATTATTAAATATAATTACTTCTGAATAGCGGATAAAAATAAATAAATATGAATAAATATGCACTAAAAGATGCTGGGATTAAAACAAGTGCATAAAAATATTCTTGTTTAATATTGTAACCATAACTACTTAGGGTAGACTTGATAACAAATTTGTTGTAAAATTAAGTCAATACAAGTATCCAAAAGTATTTTCTGATACGTGTAAAACTTGTTATTAAAACTCTATTTCATCAAAATCATACTTTTAGTTTCAGTAAAATTACTTGCAGTTATTCTATAAAAATAAATTCCGGAGTTTACTTTTACTCCTAGATTATTTTCCCCACTCCAAACGCTTGTGTATTTGCCAGAGGCTAAATTTTGGTTAATTAGATTTTTTACTAGTTGCCCGGTGGAGTTAAATATATCTAGCTTAACATTAGAGTTTGTTGCTATACTAAATGAAATAGTTGTTGTAGGATTAAAAGGATTTGGATAGTTCTGTGATAAGCTAAAATCTTCTGGCAATACATTTAACTTTTCTATATTGGTAATGTTAGAATGAAATGTGGCAAGTAAAGTTCGTTCTACATTTGCAACAAAAGTATATGTTGCTTCATTAGAAATACTTGTTCCATCTTCTTTCCAACTAATAAATTCCCAACCTTGTTTTGGTGTTGCAATTACTTTTACAGTATCTCCCAATAAAAAATTGCCAAAACCAATAACAGTGCCAGCTTCAGCACTATCAACACTTGCAACTATGGAGTAAACCGGAAGACCAGCTTGTATAATAGAAATTGTTGAAGTATCTAGGTTAGTATTATAAATATAGATAAATCCATTACGCTCTTCGGAGGAATTATTTTTTGTATAGTTTGCAAGCAGAATATCATCATCACTACCTTCACTTTTACTAACAGAAATCCATTCAATATTTTTATCTACATTCCACGATGAATTTGAGTTGATGTATATATTGAAACTTCCTTCATCATAACTTACAGTACTATCTAAAGGAGTAACAACTAATTCTATTTGTGCTTCTTGATTTACAGTAACATTTCTAGATATTGTTCCATCACTTATAGTAATTATTCCGGTTCTAGAAATGTCTTCAGTATTTTCATCACTAGTAACTAGTATGTTTGAGTTTCCATTTCCGCTAGTTGTACCAGTAGATAACCAATCTACATCTTCGGTAATTTGCCAACTTACATTTGAAGAAATTGAAAATGATGATGAGCTAGAGTTTGATTCTACATTAAATTCATTTGGACTTACACTTAAGTAGTCTTCAACTGATGAAGATTTAAACATTTTCATTTCACTGATTTTTACACTACCAGAAGAATAGTTTGAGCAAGTAATATCAACATCAATAAGAGAAATATATTCTTCAATATTTAAAGAAGTATTTCCATTAACAGATTGGCTAAGATTATATTTGGTCCAGTTCGAATTTTCTGCCGGGAATTTAAACGTGTTGATTAAATCTCCATGTCCGCTTACTGTTACTTCAATAAAATTTCCAGAAGCACCTTTTGTCCAGACCGAAAAATTAACTTCACCTTTTTCAACTCCGCCTAAATCATTTATTGAACAAAGCTCACCTTCGGAATCAATTGAGATAGAATAATTATCATTGTCATTTGCTCCGTCTGAAACATCTAAATTATTAATATCAAGATTATTAAAACCATCAGGATATCCATCCTCATTTAAATCAACATTTAGATTTGGAAAAATATTTTCTAGCGGGTCTAGTGTTTGAACATATAAAACATCTGCCCATTCTTTGTAGGTTTTTATTGGAATATTTTTATCAACACACCATTGTATCAAACCTTCGGTTCTAGTTAGAAAACCATCCCACCCACCAAGTAATTCTCCATAGGCAAAATGACTATGTCCAACAATAACATGATGCTTAGCAATTCTATCTGCGATATATTTTTTATTATGTTCAAGTGTCCAAATATCATCTCTAAAATCACCAAAATCTATTCCAAATTGTTTGTCATTATTTGGGTTATATTCATTAAAAACTTTTAGACTTGGGTTTGGAAAAATACCGGCAGAAGTATAGCCAACTTCAAAGAGTGCTTGTGCTAATTCTTTTCGTTCAATATGAGGATGAAATCCGCCAGGTTGAATCCAAGTATATGGTCTTTCAAGTTCATAGTGTTCCATAAGTTTTATTGATTCTTGGGCAAGAGCTTTAATTCCTCCTTTGGTTAAATGAACATCATGATAACTGAAATTATAATATTCAATATTTGAGTAACTTCCCAAATCAATAGAATTCCACCAAAAATCTCCTGCGGTTATAGTGTTGTCATCAACCCATTGAGATATGTAAATAAGTTGATCTATACTTGGAAAATATAGATAACATTCACTTTTATCAAAATTTGCAAACTCGCCTGAGCTACTTGTAATAGTGTTGCCATCTATATCAACAGTTCCTGATCTTACAGCTTCAGAAGTTTTAACTGGTTTATGGTTGAGTTCAATTTTAGTTCCAATAATGTTGTACACTCCTGGATGTCCAACATAAAAATCTGGGAATAGAGTATTAAAGAAGTTTGTCCTATGCCCTGGTGTATGGTCCATAATTTCATGACCATTATCTTGAAGAGTTTTTAATCCAGCAATATAAGTTGGGTTAATTTCTGCTCTGCCAAAATTAATTGCAAGCGTGAATTTTTGACTATAATTTGTAAACAAATTCCCATACTGCAAATATTTATCCAGTGGTTGATTGTCATCCGTTCTAAAACAAATTCCACCTTGTTTTGAGGAACCATCATTCTGAGAAAATAAATTACTTTGAAAAGTAAGAGTTGCTATTAGTACAAAGGAGAGGAAATATTTCACTACTATTCTATTGCTGAAACTCATTCATTATCTCATCAATTGTTAAAAACATTACATAGTGTGTTATAAAATGTATCTTTATTGAAATACAAAATTTGTGATTAATAACACACAGAACAATCGAAAAATTCTCTTAAATAGTTAGGAATCTTAAATGAATAATGAGTAGAAAGGATTTATTAGCTATTTGGAATTTATGCTAAATAATTATTTTAGTTCTAAATTATTTTAATTTAGTCAAAGAGTAATTAGAAGTAAACTCCAAATAGCTGAAGGAAATTTAAATTTATTTCATTAAAATCATACGCTTAGTTTGCGTAAAGTTATTGGTAATTAACCTGTAAAAATATATTCCAGAATTAACCTTTGTGCCAAAATCGTTTTTCCCATTCCACAAACTAGTATATCTTCCTGGAGCATAATTCTGATCAACAAGACGAGTAACCAATTGACCAACAGAATTATAGATGTCTAATTTAACATCAGAATTTTTTGCTATGCTAAAAGAAATAGTTGTTGTTGGATTAAACGGATTTGGATAGTTGTTATTTAATGCAAAAGTATTTGGAAGCTCTGCAAATTCATCAACAGAGGTAACTGGAGGATGACTATTTGGATCACTTGGATCAGTTACAGCATTTGCATCTCCGGGAAGAGCAGATCCTTTAACCCATGTTCCGTTAGGATCTTGTAATTCTTGCCCATTACTAAAACCATCTCCATCTGAATCTAAGGCTGCTAAAGATGCATTCCAAGTTACATCGCCCGCACTACCAGCCACTGTAAGGAAATTGTTTTCAATTTCAGTCCCAAAAGGATTTCTAGGTGTTCCTCCACCGTTTGTATGACAAGTGTTGCAACTAAATTTTGCTCCATAAGGAACTTGGCTAACTCTAAAACTTCTTCCGACTAAGTATGATAGTGCTGAGATTGAAATTAAAACTAAAAATACTGTATATGCTTTTTTCATTGTTGACCTCTTTTTGTTTGTTATTAAAATAGACATTTGGTGTTATTCAAACTTACACTATTTTTAATAAATAAGAAATACAAAAAAATGTCAATAAAAATATTATTGTTTTGTAAAAATAGGAATTTGAAATACTATTTATAGCTTAATATTGGTGCAAGCCATTTTTCTATTTCTGATAAGTTCATATTTTTTCGTTTAGTATAATCTTCTACTTGGTCTTTACTAATTTTACCAACGTTAAAATATTTAGCATTTGGATTTGCAAAATAAAATCCACTAACGGATGCTGTTGGATACATAGCATAACTTTCTGTTAAAGTAAGTCCAATATTTTTTTCAACATCTAAAAGACTAAATAAAATTTCTTTTTCTGTATGATCCGGTTGTGCTGGATAACCTGGAGCTGGTCTTATTCCAATATATTTTTCTTTTATTAAATCATCATTGTCAAATTTTTCTTCTTTAGAATAACCCCAATAATCAGTTCGTAATTTTTTGTGTAACAATTCTGTAAAGGCTTCAGCAAGTCTGTCTGCAATTACTTTAACCATTATTGCATTATAATCATCATCATCTTTTTCATATTTATCAACTAACTCTTGAACTCCAATTCCGGTTGTAACTGCAAATGCTCCAACATAATCTTTTTTGTTTGTTCCCTTTGGAGCAACAAAATCTGAGAGGGCAAGATTACTAAACTTGCTACTTTTATTTCCTTGCTGTCTTATTGTGTGAATTGTTGCAAGTGGATTTGCACCTTTATTATCAGCGTATATCTCAATGTCATCATCAACTGAGTTTGCCGAGAATATTCCAAATACAGCATTTGCTTTGATGAGTTTTTTTGAAATAATTTCATCCAATAATTTTTGTGCTTCTTCAAAAACTTTTTTTGCTTCTTTTCCAACAGTTTCATCTTTAAATATTTTCGGGTATTTCCCTTTAAATTCCCAAGCGATAAAGAATGGAGTCCAATCAATATATTCACGAACCTCTGAGAGAGGAAAATCAAGTAAAGTTTTTCTTCCGATAAATTTCGGCTCTGGGGTTTCAAATTCATCCCAATTTATTTTTAATTTGTTTTTCCTCGCATCTTCTATTGAAATATTATTTTTAGCCGAATTCTTTTTGGAATAGTTCTCTCTCATTAAACTATATTCATCGGAAACATCAGATAGAAAACCACCTTGAGTTTCTTTGCTTAGTAATTTGCCAACAACAGCAACAGCTTTAGAAGCATCGTGAACGTGAACAACTCCGCCATCATAATGTTCATCAATCTTAACTGCTGTATGAATTTTAGAAGTTGTTGCGCCACCAATCAGTAATGGAATGTTAAAATTTTGCCTTTTCATCTCGGTAGCAACGTGTACCATTTCTTCTAAGGACGGAGTTATAAGTCCACTAAGTCCAATCATATCAACGTTCTCAGCCTTTGCTGTCGATAAAATTTGTTCTGAAGGAACCATTACTCCAATATCAACAATATCATAATTGTTACATCCTAAAACTACTCCGACAATGTTCTTGCCAATATCGTGAACATCACCTTTTACAGTTGCCAGTAATATTTTCCCAGCTTTTTGAATCTCGGATGAGCTTCGTTCCAGTTCAATTAATGGAGTTAGTTTTGACACAGCTTTTTTCATTACACGAGCACTTTTAACAACTTGTGGAAGAAACATTTTGCCAGAGCCAAATAAATCGCCAACCTTGTTCATTCCATCCATCAACGGACCTTCAATAATATCAAGGGCAAAAGGGAATTGCTTAATTGCTTCATCCACATCTTCAAAAATATATTTGTCATTGCCTTTTACTAAAGCATACTTTAATCGCTCAACAACATCATAGGCCCGCCACTCTTCAGTTTTCTCAACAACCTTACCTTTATTCTTAACAGATTCTGCTAATTCAATCAATCTTTCAGTTGCATCATCTCTTTTGTTAAGTATAACATCTTCAACACACTTCAAAAGGTCTTTGGGGATTTCTTCATAAATTTCCAACTGCCCGGCATTTACAATTCCCATATCCATTCCAGCTTTTATTGCGTGGTAAAGGAAGGCTGAATGAATAGCTTCACGTACAGTATTGTTCCCTCGAAATGAAAATGAAACATTACTAACTCCACCTGAGACTTTAGCATAAGGAAGATTTTGTTTTATCCAACGTGTTGCTTCTATAAAATCAACTGCATAATTATTATGTTCTTCAATTCCGGTTGCAATTGCAAAAATATTGGGATCAAAAATTATATCTTCTGGAGGGAAGCCAACTTCTTCAGTTAAAATTTTATAAGCTCGCTCACAAATATTTATCTTTCTTTCGTAAGAATCTGCTTGACCATCTTCATCAAACGCCATTACAATTGTTGCTGCACCATAGTTCAAAATCTTTCTAGCGTGTTTCTTAAATATTTCTTCGCCCTCTTTTAAGCTTATGGAATTTACAATCCCTTTACCTTGAACACATTTTAATCCAGCTTCAATCACAGACCACTTGGAAGAATCCAACATAATAGGAACTGTTGCTATATCAGGCTCTGCAGCAATTAGTGTGAGGAATTTTGTCATTGCGGATTCTGCATCTAACATTGCATCATCCATATTGATGTCAATTATTTGAGCTCCATTTTCTACTTGCTCCTGTGCGACAGAAAGAGCTTCGGAGTAATTTTCTTCTCTAATTAAGCGAGCAAATTTCATTGAACCCATTACGTTTGTTCGCTCACCAATATTTGTAAAGTTAGATTCTTTTCTTAACACTAATGGTTCAAGTCCACTTAGCGATAACAGCTTTTCTTTTTGTGGAACTTTGCGAGACTCAAACTCTTCAGAAATTTCTGAGAATAATTTTATATGTTCCGGAGTTGTACCACAGCAGCCACCAACAATATTATAAGAGCCATTCTGTGCATACTCTGAAAGTACTTTGTACATTTCTTTTGGAGTTTCATCATACTCGCCAAACTCATTTGGTAAACCCGCATTTGGATAAATACTAACAAAGCAAGTTGCGAGTTTTGAAACTTCTTCAATGAATGGTCGCATCTGTGCTGGTCCTAAAGAGCAGTTTAATCCTACACTAAGTAGATTAGGAGTATGAGAAATAGAATTCCAAAATGCCTCAAATGTTTGTCCAGAAAGTGTACGTCCACTTTGGTCAACAATAGTACCGGATATCATAATTGGTAGAGTAACATTGTGTTTTGCAAAATATTCTTCAATTGCTAACAATGCTGATTTCGCATTTAGAGTATCTGTAATTGTTTCAACAAGAAGAATGTCTGCACCACCTTCAACCAATCCGCTTACTTGTTCATAATATGAGGTTTTCATTTCATCAAAAGTTACATCTCTGTAACCAGGATCTTCAACTTTGGAAGACATTGAAAGTGTTTTGGTAGTTGGTCCCATTGAGCCAGCCACGAATCTTGGTTTGGAGGGATTCTTCGCTGTAATTTCAATAGTAACTTCCTTTGCTAGTTTAGCCGATTGAAAATTTATGTCGTAAACAAATTTCTCCATTTGGTAATCGGCTTGTGAAATTGAAGTACCACTAAACGTGTTTGTCTCAATAATATCAGCCCCAGCTTCAAGATATTCTTTGTGAACATCTTTAATAATTTGCGGTTGAGTTAAGGAAAGAATATCATTGTTTCCCTTAATAAGGCAAGGGTGATTCTTAAATTGTTCCCCACGAAAATCTTCTTCAGTTAGCGAATGTCTTTGAATCATAGTACCCATTGCACCATCCAAAGTTAGGATACGCTTGTTTAATATTTTTGTAAGTTGTTTAAATAGCATAATGTTCTTTCTGTTTGTATTTTAATTGATATGCAAAACTTGCAATTTTTAATACTTAGTTATTCCCAAAATCTTATTCCCCAGTTTTTATCCAAGGGTTTATGTGTCTCTTCCAATTTTTTCCCAATTTGCTGAAGCTCTTCATCAGTTAAACAATCTTCAATGTAAGGGAATAATTCTCTTTCTTCAAAACGAATATGATTAGTTAATAGTTCTGAAAACTCAAGTAAGTTTTCTTTTATAGTTTCGCTTTCAAGAGAAAGTTTATTTACAATTTGTTCAAATTGTTTATGTTCATCCAACATTCTTTTAATCAATTTATTGTTTGGGGCAATATTTTTATGTGTTAGAAAATTTTCTTCTTCTTGCTCAAAATGATGTTTTAATGAATCCCATAAATGTTCAATATAATCGACAATTACTTTGAAATTTTTTAAAGTTGTAACTGCTTTTTTAATACGTAGTGCAATTACTAATCCATCGTGATGTTCTGATGATAAATTTACAAGGTTTATATTTCTTTTCATTTTATATTTTTCTTTGTAATCTTTTTGTTCGAACTTCAAATATAATTAAATTTGACAAGAAAGAATTTCACATTACTTAAAAAAATAAACTATGAAACTTGCAACTCTCTGCTATATAATAGATGGCGATAAAACTTTAATGCTTTATCGAAATAAAAAAGAAAATGATTACCACGAAGGAAAGTGGAACGGACTTGGTGGAAAACTTGAGCAAGGCGAAACCCCTGAAGAGTGTGCTATTAGGGAGGTTTATGAGGAATCGGGATTTGTTGTTAGTGAGCCGGAAATGAAAGGTTTAATAACTTTCCCAATGTTTGATGGAGTTGATGATTGGTATGTTTGGGCTTTTGTTTTCAAAAAGTTTAAAGGTAAACAAATTGATTCACCTGAAGGAACTTTAGAATGGATAGAAAATAAAAAGTTAACAGAATTAAATTTATGGGATGGAGATAAAATCTTCATCCCTTGGTTATTTCAAGATAAATGTTTTAGTGCAAAATTTATTTATGAAGATGGAGAATTTATTTCTCACGAAGTTAATTTTTATTAATAGTATTCTTACTTAAAAAACTTTGAATACTTTTTGTTACGAAATTAGGATTCTCCAACGGAGTCATATGTCCCGCATTTGGTACAACAACAAATTTAGATTTTTTAATTTTCTTTGCCATCGCTTCCATAATTTCTACTGGAGTTAAAGTGTCTTTTCTTCCACATAAAACTAATGTTGGAATTTTAATATTTTTTAGTGACTTAGTTGTATCTCCTCTGCTTAACATTGCAATCAGCGAACCCTTAACACCAGTAGCATTTTGTGTTTTACAATTTGCCAAAATACTTTTGTACATTTTGCTATTTTTCTTTTTAGTATTAGGATGAAAACAAACAGGTACAAAATCATTTACAAATGCTTCAACACCATCAACATTAATTCTGTTTATGGCATTGGAACGTTTTAGTTTCCCTTCATTATTGTCAGCTTCAGTTCTTGTATCACAAAGTATAAGTGAACCAAATCTATTTTGCTCTTTCTCAATAGCTCGCAAAGCAATATAACCACCCATTGATAGACCACATAAAATTGGCTTATCCAATTGTAACTCATCCATTACAGAATACAAATCCCAAACAAAAGCTTCCATTGTATATTGTCCATCTCCAACATAACTATTACCAAGTCCCCTAATATCATAGGTAACGCAGTAGTAACTATTTTGCAATGCTTCAACTTGTTTTTCCCACATTGTGTGATCATAAGGAAAACCATGAACAAAAACTATTGATGGATTTGTTTTGTTACCATTTGTATAAACTTTTAAATCATTAATTGTAATTTCCATTGTTGTTCTATCCCTAAGTAATTAAGTATTTGTAACTAATAAAAATATTAAAAATTTTGTAAATTGTTTTTTATAATAATAAACAGAAAAGCGAAACATAAAATTATATGTCGGTACTTGCAATTAAAGATAAAAAAATAGTAACACTTTTTGTTACAGCTTTAGCATTAATTGCTGTTTATATATTTAATGGTAATACAGTAAAAATAAATAATTCTATTCAGAATGTTTTTTATCAAATTAAAGGAGAAGAAACTCCCGATAGTAATATTATTCTAATTCATATAACTTCCAGCGATATTGAAAACCTTGGTGATTGGCCTTTGAAGAGAAGTTACTATGCACTTTTAGTTCAAAATTTAACCAAACTAAAAGTTAAGAAAATTGGAATCGAAGTTTTTATTTCAGAGAACATAACTTCACAGTCCTTATATAATAGTGTATTGAGTAAAACTATTCGGCAATCAAAAAATGTTGTGCTTTCATCAATTGCAGAAAATATTTATAAAAATAAAAATGAGTATTTAGCTAGCTCTATTTCACTTTCTGTTCCAGCAAAGAAATATAGTGACATAAACTCTGGACATATTAATATTCTTTTGGAAGATAATATTGTAGTTCCTAATAATATTAAAGTTGGTACTAACTTTATAAAATCTTTTTCTTCACAATTGAGCGATGCAAAAAATATTCCAACAGAAATGAAAATAAATTTCTCATCTTCTTGGAAAAGATATACCAGCTATAGTTTGTTAGAGTTTTTTGGAATGGTTGAACAGAACAATGTTGAGTTAAATAATTTTAAGAATAAAATAATTATTATTGGGGTAAGCGATCCACTTATTGCAAAAACAATTACAACCGGTTTTGATTCTGAACTTCCTGGAGTTGGCTTACATGCAATTGCTCTCAATAATATTAATAATAAAAATTGGATTGATGATAATTATTTAACTACATCTTTTTTAGTTTTTGGTCTTCTAGCTTTGTTGGGTGTGTTTTTAGTAAACACAAAAACTTACTTCTACTTTGGTTTGTGGGCTTTTATTTTACTTCTATCTTATTTCCTATTTGGTTATTTGCAAATTTCGTTAAACTATTTAGCATTTGTTTTACCTGCATTTATTGGTGGTGCGCTCTATTGGTTTCTATCATTCTTTGAAAATAAGAAACAACTTTCCGATTCAATAACTGAAACTAAATTCCTAAAACATTCTTTAGCGGAAGAAGAAAAATCTCTTACTTTACTAAAGGAGAAACTAATTACGGAAAGTGGTGATCAAAGAGAAGTATTGTTAAATAAAATAAAAGTATTAGAGGGAGAAGTTGAAGGCTTAAAATTAGAAGAGAAAGAAGATGTTGAAGCTTTTGTGCAAAATACTTCTGTTAATAATTTTGAGGGAATAATTTATAGAAGTAAAAAAATGGGAAGCATTGTAAATCTGATTAAAAAAGTTGCTCCAGAAAATGCTACTGTTTTAATTATGGGTAAAAGCGGAAGCGGAAAAGAACTTGTTGCAAATGCAATTCATAATTTAAGTAAACGAAAAGACGAAAAAATTGTAATTGTAAATTGTGCAGCACTTCCTGACAATCTTCTTGAGAGTGAATTGTTCGGTCATGTTAAAGGAGCTTTTACTGATGCAATTAAAGACAAAATTGGAAGATTTGAAGAAGCAAATAATGGGACACTTTTTTTAGATGAAATTGGTGAGACTAGCGAAAACTTCCAAGTAAAATTGTTGCGAGTTTTACAGTCTGGTGATTTTCAAAAAGTTGGTTCTTCGCAAACAATACATGCAGATGTGAGAATTGTTGCTGCCACAAATAAAAATCTTAAAGACTTAGTTAGCAAAGGTAAGTTTAGAGAAGACCTTTATTATAGATTGAACGTAATAGTTATTGAGCTTCCATCGTTAAATGATAAAGTGGAAGATGTAGAAATTCTTGCAGATTATTTTGTGAAAAAAGAAAATGAGAACTTAACACTTTCTAAAGCAGTTATGAACAAGTTGACAAATAATAAATGGAAGGGAAATGTTAGAGAGCTAGAATCTGTAATTAAGCGAGCGGCAATTTTTGCGAAGTCTGAAAATAGAGAAATTGTTAAACTTGTTGATTTACCAATTGAACTTGCAAAGCATAATAAATCAGAATTAGAGAATATGATTTTAGAATCTTTGAGAGAAAAAAAATTTTCTCATTCATCAATAAATGAAACTGCAAAAGAAGTTGGCGATTTAAGTAGAACAATAATCTCAGAAAATTTTAGAGGAATATTTTTTAGATACTATTGTGAAAATAATTATGACTTAGAAAAAGCAGTTGAACAAATTGCAGAAACAAATGAAGAAAGTGTTAATGAAAAAGTGAAGTCAAAATGTTCCACATATCTAAGTAATATTGAAAAAGATTTAACCAATCATTCAGAAAAAACCTTTGAAGAAGTCAAAACTCAGCTTGCATCAAAGTATAAAAACCTACCACAAAAATATCATACTTTTTTAGATAAAGTGATTAAGAGGAAGATGTAATATTTCAAAGAGATAAAAATCGTAGCAGTTATTATTTGCATGAAAAATATTTTTTCATGCAAAACAATGAATAACTCATGCATTCCAACTGAAGCTTAAAAACCACTTAACACAATATAAAACAACATCTTACAGTTTCTCAAAACTTTTGGCACAGTTGATGCTACATTGCTGACAGAACTAACGAGCAACATTCATTAACTAAACAAAGGAGAGATTATGAAACGCTCAAAACAACTTACCAGCTTGCTAATTGCAGCAATATTTATCTTATTTACAACAATAGCTTGTAACGAAGAAAACTCTTTAACACTTCCCGAAGGAGAAATAACTACTGACCAACAAGCATTAGAAAAAATAGTAGAAACAGATGAAGCAATCGAATCGTTTGAACCAAACTACAATGAAGATGAAGCAATGGAATTTGTTCTTGGTAAAACCGCTACTGAAATTTTTCCAGTAAGAATTGGACAAAAAATGCGAATGATTGATAAAAATCTAAGCGTAGTTTTTGAAGGTGATTCTGCTTACGGAACATTAACAAAAACATTTAAAGGTATTCTTTTTATTGTAGCCTCATTAGATTCTTTAAGTAGAGATAGTTTAGATTTAAATGTTTATGAAAAAGAATTTACAACAACCGTTACAAGAAAAATTCTTTTTGTTAAAATAGATAACTCTGATAGACCTTTAAGAAATTGGAAAATTGCTGCTGTGTCTTTAGCTGAAGGGGGAACACTTACAGACAACATTGCAATAAAAAATATGACAATATTTTTGCCAAATGGAGAGAGCATTTATATTGAAGAACCAAATGAGTATTTTTTATCTCGTGGTCCTGGGTTGAAAAGAGATATTCCTATACTTTCAAAATTTGAAACTGTTAACGTACAAGTTGAATTACAAAGTTTATATGCAGATGCTGATTTTGTAACTTTAACTTATGGTGCAATAAAAGGTAAAAGATTCAAGAGAGCTAAAAAGAGATTCGAACTAAAAAGAGAAAACTTTGATGGAACATTCTATAACCGTTTGTATGAAGCTGAGTACAAAATTCATGACATAAGAGGTTTTAGACATGCAATTGTAAATGCATATCCTTATCAAGTGTTCAAAGATAGCGATGCTCCAGTAGAATCAAACTCTTGGGGAATTCCTTACGTTGTAAAATAGTAACAACTGTCATTCCGGTTGTCTTTTGTGCCGGAATCTCAAAAACTATAAGAGATTCCGGTATCAAAAAAAATGAAGCATTTTACAAGTTTCTCAAAAATTATCAGTTATCACTTTTATAATTAGTAATCAGTTTTAACTTGTTTTTTTTTACTATGACTTATATAATAGATATATAAAATGAAATACTTAATCCCAAATATTATACTTGCTCTACTTTTACTTTTAACCTTTGTTCGTTGTGATGATCCTCTTCCGACTGAACTGATAAATAACGAAGAAGAGGTAGAAATTGAAGTTATAAACTCTGAACCGAATTCGATTGTAATTACCGGTTATGATTCAACTGGAATAGTTGATATTCTTCCAAGAAGCCAAACAGTAATAAGTTTAAGTGGAATAAAGAATACAATAAATGGAAGAACCTTTTACAAGGGTAATACAGAAGCAATTTTTTACGATACAACCAAATCAGTTTTCGCTCAAGAAAATAAATTTATAGGATTTAAAACTTTTGAAAATGGAAGAGTAAAAGTTGGAGATAGAATAGCTAGACTTGTCCCGCATTTTTTGAAGTATAGAGAAAATTTTGAAATTAAAGAAACACTTGTTGGTGTTAAACATGTAATCTTGTACGAAAATACATTGCTACCTAATGTTAACAAACTACCATATAATGAAAATATTAGAATAGAATTTAAAAATCGATTTGACCATCAAAGCTCATTTGTTGCAAGACTACCAAAAGAAATTATTGGTAAAATAAATGTGATTGGAAATAAAGAAAAAAATAATCTAAAAATAGATATTATATGGGATAATAATTTTACTGAACAAGATGAAATTATTGTTGGTGGAATTATAAAAGAAAAAGATAGAAGAGAAATGATTCCACTATTTAGACTTAAAAAGTTTAGAAAAAATAATTTTACAATCCCAAATTCTTTAATCAAACAAATTTTAGCTGGGGATTATAGTTCCTTAGTTGTCTCATTTATTAGAAAAACTAGAATAACTAAACCAACAAGTAGATTAGGTGATATATATATTGCTTCTCAAAGTATTCATAACATTTGGATTGCTCTTTAATAGAAATAAAAAAATATTTCTTTTAGGAATTATTATGTTAGGCATTAATCAAATATATGCTCAGCAATCTTTGGATTCGTTCAGTTCAATTGGGAATTTAAAAAACTCTAATTTTCGTTTGAACTCATTGGAAGCTAATACTACTAACTATAATAATAGTAAAGATTGGGAATTAAATATCTCGACGAAAAGTATTTTGAAACAAACTGGTAACGTAAACCTTAACACTTTTGCATTAAGTAAAAAGTTTAACAAACATTATTTGTATGCTAGATTTTCTCCTGGAATGATTCAAGAATTTGTATTTGGCTCAGACGAATTTACAGTTGGCGATTCTGTTCAAACATACAAAACAAATCTCAAATACAATGAAAAATATGGGTTCGGTTACTCATTCAATTTCAGTAAAGAATTTACTTTTGGTTTTTCCCTAAGATATTTTCAACAAAGTTTTTCAGAGGAGTTCCCAACTTTTTTTTCTAACGATACTTCTACTATTATTCAAACTCAAAAAAAAGAAATTAGCAAAAATTTTTGGAGAGGAGATATTGGGATTAGTTATTTACCGTATAGTAATTTGAGATTATCATTATCCTCAATCAATTTATTTGTGAATAATGATTATGAAAATGATAACAATGATAGTGAGTTTGAAATAAAAACTAATTCATTTAATCTTAAACAAAATAAAGATGTGGTTTTGGGAATCAATTATTCTCCGACAAAATATATAAATGTTGATGTTAAATACGAGACTAATAATTCTTTTGTAATAGGTTCTAACTTCGGATTTGAAGTTTCTAATTCGTTAATAAGTTTTGGCATAAGTGCTTTTCATGAGAAAGATCAAACTCCGTTTATTGCCGGAATACAACCAGTAATAAATTACTCGAATGAATTGTTTAGTGTAACGCTTTCTTATCTTAAATATTTAAGTAACAAAAATGAATTTAAGACTTTAAACAAATTTAGAGAATTAGGAATTAGAAGTATTTCAAATAATAGTTACAACTCGGATAACATAAATCTAAATCTTAATTTTGCTTTAAGTTTTAAGAACCAAGCTTTGGTAAAAATTCTAGAAGTGAAAATATTAGATGAAATTTATCCAACGCAAAGTGAAAATTATATTAGCAAGCCATTTGCTGTCGGGAAAATTGTAAATCTAACTGATGAAAAAGTCTCCGTAAAACCATCTAGCTTTATAAGTGAAATAAATAATGAAAGAATATATTCTCCAATAGTTTCTGTTGATCCTTATGATACTGTTGACGTTCCGTTCTTTACAATAATTTCAGATGAACTTGTTGGAATTGAAAAAAGAAAAATTGCTCAAACTAATTTTTATGTTACTACAATTAGTGATGTGCCAGATGACGAAATTAAAAAACCAATTTTAATTAACAATAAAAATAGTTGGGATGGAAAAGTAAATAATCTTAGACATTTTGTGAAATTGGACATAGACTATTCTCATAACTTAGCTAAAGAAATTTTGCAGAAAAATAAAAATAATTTAACTGAAACTAATGATACGATTGAACAGTTTGAGAATATCAAAATACTTTTTAACAGTATTCTAAAAAATATGAGTTATGTTTCTGATAGAAGATCAACAAGTGATCATGTGCAATTTCCAAATGAGACAATCAAAATAAAAGGTGGAGATTGTGATGACTTAAGTGTTTGTTTCAGTTCTATATTGGAAGGTGTCGGAATTCAAACAGCTTTTATTGATTACAAACCCAACAACAAAATTGGACATGTTTGTTTGTTGGTTAATACTGGTTTAGCTCCATCAGAAGCAAAGTTAATAACAATTAATGATAGAAAATATTTTACAAGAAAAAATGTAACTGGTAAAGAAGAAATTTGGATACCTATTGAAATGACAATCTTTACAAGTTTTGAAGATGCCTGGAATTTTGCATCCACTCAATTTTATAAAGAAGCAATAGATAATTTTGGGTTAACAAAGAAACAAGTTGAGATAGTTGATGTTTATTAAATGTGAATTGGTTTTTGTATCTTTATGTCATACCGGTTTATGCTTTTTATATTACCGGTATCTCTTGGTTCAATAGATTCCGGTATTACACAAAAAACGTGTAAACCGGAATGACAGTTTATGCTCTTCATCAATTGGGAAACTAATTTAGTCTCAGTATATATTAAATTGCTTGAAAGAAACGGAGACAAAAATGAAAAAAATAATACTAATACTTTTCTTATCAGTTGGTTTTACATCAGCACAAGAATTTACAGTTGAAAAAATATCTGGTGTAGTAAAAGTTCTAAAAGGAATATCAGAAAAATGGGAAACTGTAAAAAGGGGAGAAGTACTTTCACTAAACGATGTACTATTAACAGAAGCAAATTCTTATATTCAACTTAACAAAGATGAAAATAGATTTATGTTAAAAGGGGACGTGGCTATTGGACTTAATCATATCAAACAAGTATCAATTAACGATTTACTTTTAGCTTTAGCACTTGATGAAATAAGAAATGTTCCTAAGATTAAAAGGAATAGTGTTTATAAAAATACTGCTGTGTACGGAAGTAAAAGTAAAGTTGAAAATAAAATAAACAATGATAAAAATTATTTAGGAACTAAAAAACTAAATGGTGCTAAATTGTTAAATGAAAGTGGATACAGTGAATCATCAGTAATTGTTGCTAAGGAAGTTTTTAGAAATTACCCAAAAATTTCAATGAAGTTTGAAGACAGACTTTACTTTGCAGATATTCTAAACAAACTTGAACTGTACCAAGAATCTTCTTCAGAATATACAAAGCTCGAAAATATTGCACTTTCCGATGAAGAAAAAAATACAATAGAAAAGCGTATTGAAAGTGTTAGTATGAAGTTGGTTAATCAATAGATTACAAAAATATATATTAAAGTTTAAATTATTCCATCTTAAATGAAAAATATTGACTAACTAATATTTTCTCTTGTATTAAATAGTTTTCAAAGAATCTTCCAAGTCTTGTAATATATCATCAACTGTTTCTATGCCAATTGCTAGTCTAACTCCGCCGGGTTCAATTCCTCTTTTCTTTAATTGATCCGCCGGAACAACAGAGTGAGTCATAGAAGCCGGATGTTCAATTAGAGTTCTTGTATGTCCAAGGCTAACAGCTAAAGTCATAGTGTAAGCATTGTCTGCAATATGATCCATCAATTTTCTACCGTTTTCTTTTGTTTCTTCGGGTGTGTTTCCTTTAAGTCCAAAATAAATTAAACTACCTGGTGCAAATTTTCCGTAGAAATCAATCATCATTTTTTTTGCAATTTTATGTTGTGGATGCGATTTTAATCCGGGGTATTTTACAAATTCTACTTTAGGATGATTTTCTAAAAACTTAGCAATTTTTATTGAAGATTCAATTTGATGTTTTTGTCGGACAGCTAATGATGGTAAGCCATAAGTAAGAATTGACCAAGCACTTTTTGTATTTAGGACTGCTCCAAAATCTTTTCTGAATAGAAGCAAAGCATCTCTATATTTATTGGCTCCAATTACAACTCCTCCCATATCAGTTCCAAAGCCACCCATACCTTTTGTTAAAGAGTGTACTGTAAAGTCAGCACCAAGTTCAATTGGTCTTTGACTAAAGGAAGTTGCAAAAGTATTATCAACTACAATTGTAATTTTATTTTCCTCAGATCTTTTTTCGTTTTCTACATCAACAAATTTTCTTAATTCAATTATGTTGATGATGTCAAGATTTGGGTTTGCCGGAGTTTCAAAATAAATAACTTTTGTGTCTTTGGTAATAACAGATTTTATATTTTCTAGATTTGTTAAATCAATAGGATTAACTTTAATGTTCAAGCGTGGATACCAATTATTAAAAAGTGAGATTGTACATCCGTATAGAGTTGTGTGTGTAATTATTTCATCTCCGGATTTTGTAAGAACTCCCAACGCTCCGGAAATAGCACTCATCCCACTTGCAAATGTAAGTGCCATATCACCTTTTTCGATATAAGCTAGATTTTCTTCGAGCATATCTTTGTTTGGTTCACCAAGTCTATCATAAATGAAAATTGGATCTTCATCTCCGTGAGCTTCCGTTTGTGCAAATTGCATAAAGCCTTCTGCACCACGAGCAACGGAATCTAATCTAAAAGTTGTAGATGAAGAAATTGGAGCTGTTACGTGATGACTATAATCCCATTTGTTAGAAACATTTTTTCCATAAATTAAATGTGTGTCCATAGAATATTTTGAGTCATTTTTTTTAGATTTGTTTTTGTCACCCATAATTGTCTCCTAATTTTTTTTTACTAAACTTTAATTATAAATTTCAGAATTTTAATCAAGTGGAATCTTAGTTTGGTACTTTACTGTTGATAGAACAAATGAAGTTCTAATCTTCCCAATATTTTCAATGGCGGTAAGTCTATGCAAAAGAAAATCTTCATAATATTTCATATCCTTCACAACAACTTTTAGCATAAAATCTTCTGCTCCGGCAATGTGATAACATTCTAAAATTTCTGGTAATTTCTCTATCGCCTTCCAAAACTTTTTAACATTTTTTGCATTGTGTGCAGTTAGGGAAACCGAAACTATTGCAGTTGTTCCTTTGCCAACTTTTTCTGCATCAACTAAAGCAACTCTTTTTTTTATTATACCAGATTGCTCTAATTTTTTTACACGGTCAAAAACAGTTGTGGGAGAGAGCTTTAATTGTTCGGCTAAATCAACATTACTTATGGAACTGTTTTCCTGTAGAATGTTGAGGATGTCTTTGTTAGTTTTATCTATATCTTTCATAAAATCCTTAAAATATTCGCAATAAATAATTTTAATACTTTAAACATACGAGAAAATATAAATAAACCAAATAATATTCGATAAAATAATGAATAAGAAGAATAATAATCATTATCGGAAGTGATAATTTATTTTAAGTAGTTGAGATTTATGATTTCCAAAATACTTTGTGTTTAATATCTTCATTCATTTTATTATTTTTCAGAATGAAAAAAATAATTCCTTTATTAGTTGTCTTATTGTTGAGCAGTTTGGTTTTACTATACTTTGTAATTACATCGGAGGTAAAAGAAGAAACTCCGTATGAGAAAGTTATTGTTAAGACAGACTTGCAAAGTGAAAGCTGTATAAATTGTCACGGAAATGTACAAGGATTTACCGCTTCCCACTTACCTGAAAAAATAGGATGTGCTTCTTGTCATTTGGGAAATACTCAAACGAATGATAAAGATGAAGCTCATAAAGGAATGGTTCTAATACCGGGGAATTTAAGTACATCAAAACAAACTTGCGGAAGTTGTCACCCCGGAATTTCTGAAAGAGTTGAGATCTCATTAATGTCATCAATGAGTGGAATAATTAGTGTTGATAAATATACGTTTGATGAAATTGATAAGCCTTCTGGTAAATATCATGTTAAAGAATTAGGAAATTCAGCTGCAGATTCTCATCTCAAAAATTTATGTGCCTCTTGCCATTTAGGAAGTGAAAAAAAAGAATTTGGAAAAATAACGGAACGCTCAAGAGGTGGTGGTTGTAATGCTTGCCATCTTAATTATAGTACGGAAGCAGAGAATGAGTTTAAATTATATAGTGAAAGAAAAAAAACTCAACCAGACTCAGCATTAATAAAATTCCATCCATCTCTTTCTTTGAATGTTACAAATGAACATTGCTTCGGATGTCATAGTCGTTCAGGAAGAATTTCTACAAACTATGAAGGCTGGCACGAGACTACTCTTACTCAGGACGAAGTAAAAAATAAAAATGGTTTTAGACTTTTACAAGATGGACGAGTGTTTCGATCTGTAGATTCTGATGTACATTATAAAGCCGAAATGGCTTGTATTGATTGCCATACTTCTTATGAAATTATGGGAGATGGAGCTAGCTATGAACATAAAGAAGAAGCAATGAGAGTTCAGTGTTCTGATTGTCATTCGGATAATTATGAAACAATTAAGCTAGATGATTTTGATTATGAATCTGAAAAAATTGCTGAACTGAGAAATGTAAATGATAAAAAAAGACAATTTCTAAAAGTGAGAAAATCCGGGACACCACTTGTTAACACTTTTATTGATGAAGATGGAAAAGCAAAGTTAACCGGAAAAATATCTGGGAAAACACTTCCACTCAATCCACCTAATTTTATTTGTGTTGAATCAAAAACTCATAAGGATGTTAGTTGTAATAGTTGTCATTCATCTTGGGCTCCTCAATGCGTAGGTTGCCATACTGAGTATAATCCTAATAGAAAAGGTTATGATTTATTAAACAAAGAAAGCACAAAAGGTTCTTGGGTAGAATATCTCGGAGAGTTTTTTGCAGAAGCTCCAACACTCGGAGTTGTTGAGCATAAGTCTGAAGAAGAACTTTCCAAAAAGATTGAACCATTCATTCCCGGAATGATTATGACACTTGATAAAAGTAAATATGAAAAAAATAATTCTAAAAAAATATTTAAAAGATTATTTGCTCCAAGTATTCCACATACAATTCAAAAGGAAAGTAGAAGTTGTGAATCTTGCCATAATAGTTCTTTGGCAATTGGTTACGGAAGGGGTAAGCTAACTTATGAAACTATTTATAGTAAAGGTGTTTGGAAGTTTAACCCAACTTATGAGAAGCTTGAATATGATAATTTACCTCAAGATGCTTGGATTGATTTTTTAACTGATCCGAAAAAAAATATTGGGACTCGTGAAAATGTACGTCCGTTTAATCTTGAAGAACAAAAAAGAATTCTAACAGTTGGAGCTTGTTTGACTTGTCATAAGTCAGATTCAGAAATTATGAAAAGATCTTTGCTTGATTATAGAAATGAATTATTAAATCTAAGTGAGAAATGCATTTTGCCAAAGTGGAAGTACTGAAAAATTATTTTTATTCATAAAACTCTTTTGGATATTTAACTATTCCTTTAACTCCATCTAATCCATTCTTAAATAATTCAATTGCCATACAATTTTCTTTTGGAACATCAAAAGGAAGTTCTATCCCAAACTTATCTGCTTGAACGTATCCAAATCTAGGATAATAGCTTGCATGACCAAGTACAACAACAGAACTATATCCCAAATCTTTTGCAATCTTATGTGCCTCATTAATTAGCTTGCCACCAATTCCTTGATTCTGAAATCTTGGCAATACCGCAACTGGAGCAAGAGCTAAAGAATTAAAACTGTTTTGATCATTTATTATTTTAATCTTTGTCAATAGGATATGTCCAACTATCTCGTCATTATATTCTGCAACCAAAGATAATTTAGGAATAAACACATCTGATTTTCTTAACCGTTCAACAAGAAATTGTTCTTCAGGTTCACCATCTTCTAATCCCCGAAAACTTTTTTCAATTAGGTTAAATACAGATTTAAAATCATTATTCTTTTCTTGTCGTATTTTTACTTTCATATTCTTTAAGTTGTTTTCTTTGATATCAATCTAATAATTGTACTCTTAATATAGGTAGGAAAAAATATTGAAGTTAAAAAAAATGCAACACACTTAAAAAGAATGTTGCATAATTAAAACTTAAACTAAAATATATTTTAGTGAACTAATTTGTGTAAAACACCAACGCCATTTGGTTTAGTTTCTTTTGCACCAAATTTTAACATTTGAACTTTGCCATGATGATTAAAGAAAGGAAGTTTTTCTTTTGACCATTTTTTAAATCCACCTTCCATATCTTTAACATTAGTGTAACCCATATCCATTAAAGCTATTGTAGCCAAAGAACCACGACTACTTGCTTTACAGTAGATTATTATTTCTGCATTTGCATCTGGAATTAGTCCTTCAATTTTAAATTCTAACAAACCTCTACTAACACTCATTGCACCTTGAATGTGTCCTGCCAAATATTCTGGTACTGATCTAACATCAATAAGAAAGAATTTTTCGCCAGCTTCAATTTTTGCATTTACATCTGTTATTGAAATATGCTGTACTGCCGCTTTTGCTTCTTTTGTAATTTGTTTCTTAGGTTTAATTTGTGCAAAACTGATTGTCAATGCACCTAACAATACTAAAATAACTAGGGTTAGTAATTTTTGAGCTTTCAACATTTTGTAATCCTCCATAATGATTAAATAATTAATTGTATCCTTTTTTTAAACACTCAGCAATAGAATTTCTTTCGACTGAGATAAATGCATTATTCAAAAACCAAGCCAAATAATTTTTACAACAAAACATTAGAAATTTGCAAATATACTTTAGGTTATATAGGATTCTTTGTCAGATTATTATCGATTTTAAGAAATGATATTACTTTATTTACTAAAATTAAAAATTTGCGTTAGTGTCTGTTTCAAAATCAAATAACTCTTTATTTTCTCAATTGATATAAAAAAAAAGAAAATATTCTTATTTGTAATAATTACAATTACCATTACATTTTATTTTAGACTGTAAACTAATAATATGATTTGGCAAGGTATTTGTATAATTCAATTAAATAAACTTCCGAAAGTAATTGATATGAATGAAAGAGAAATAATATATAAAACATTTGCAAAGCTTTTTAATTATCCGGATGATGAATTAATCGAATGGATTAAGTCTGGAGTTATAGCCGAATTTCTAGAATTAATTGAAATGGAAGAAGCAAAAATAGAAGAACGTAATCAGTGGAATAAACTAAATTCTAAAAGCGACTTGTTGGAAGTTTTACAAGTTGAATATACACATCTATTTATTAGTAGTTTCCCAACAATTCCGGCACCACTTTATAAATCGTTTTATGAAGACAATGAAATAATGGGTAGTAGTATTGAGAGTTTAATAGATACTTATGAGAAGTATGGTTTTGAAGTTTCAAAAACATCTAACGAGTTACCAGATAATTTAGTTCTACAGTTTGAGTTTGCATCTCTATTAATCAAAGATAATGTTCCGTTAGATGAACAATATAGTTTTATTTCTGAGTTTATACTTTCTTGGACAGAAAAATTGGAAGAAAAAATAATTGAAAATGCAAACTTAGATTTTTACAAAGATTTACTTGTTACAATTAACAAATTTCTTAATAATGATATAGCTACTAATAATACAAAATTATCGAGAGCGGAATTATGAGTATAAGTAGAAGAGACTTTCTAAAACGAAGTGTACTAACTGGTGGAGCTTTAAGTGTACTATCAACAACGCAATTAAAGGGATTTACAAAACATCCAATTGGTTGGAAAGGTAATCAAAGAGTAAGCGAAATAGCATCTATATGTGAGATGTGTTTTTGGCGTTGTGGTATTCTTGGTAATGTTGATAAGTATGGAAAAATTCTTAAAATAGATGGTAACCCAGAACATCCTTTAACCCACGGACGACTTTGTGCAAGAGGTAATGCCGGACACAAACTTACTTATGATCCTGATAGATTAAAATATCCTTTAATGCGAGTTGGTAAAAGAGGTGAAGGTAAATTCAAAAGAGTTAGTTGGGATGAAGCATTAGATTTCTTTGCAGAAAAACTATTAAAAATTAAAAAAGAATATGGTCCTGAAGCAGTAGGATATTTTCCACATGGAATACAAGCAAGATTTTTCCATCAGGTAATGACAGCTTTTGGTACTCCAAATAGTGTTGAACCAGCCTTTGCACAATGTCGTGGACCTAGAGATGTTGGCTATAAATTAACATTCGGTAATAACATTGGTTCGCCAGAACCTTTGGATTTTGAACATACAGATCTAATGGTTTTTATTGGTTCTCATATTGGAGAAAATGTTTTTACTGGGCAAGTATTGCAATACGCAGAAGCTCTTGAAAGAGGGGCAAAATTAATTGTGGTAGATCCTCGTTTTTCCGATGCTGCAGCAAAAGCAGATTACTGGCTTCCAATTAAACCTGGTACAGATACTTCACTTCTTCTTGCCTGGATGCATGTGTTAATTTTTGAAGGTCATTACGATAAAGAATATATTGATAATAATGCAATTGGGTTTGATCAATTAAAAGAACATGTTAAAGATTTCACACCTAAATGGGCAGCAAAAATAACCGAGCTACCAGAATCTCTAATAATAAAAACTGCTCGCTTAATGGGGAAATGTAGTCCTAAAGTTGCACTTCATCCGGGAAGACATGTTACTTGGTATGGCGATGATAGTCAGCGTAGCCGTGCAATGGCACTTGTTACAGCTTTACTGGGTAGTTATGGAAGGAAAGGCGGAATATATTTGTCAAGTAAAATTCCAGCCCCAAAGTTTCCATCATCACATCATAAACCAAAAGTAAAACGAGCTGATGGTGCAGGTACAAAATATCCGTTTGCTTCAAAAGGCTTGGGTGTAACAAATGGTTTAATTGATGCTACTCTTAATGAAGATCCATATCCAATTAAAGGATGGGTAGTTTATAGTCAAAATGTTCTTGAAAGTATTCCAGAAACTTACAAAACAAAAGAAGCTATTGATAAACTGGACTTAATGGTAGTTGTTGATGTTATGCCAGTAGAACAAATTTTGTATGCAGATTTAGTTTTACCAGAAGCAACATTTTTAGAAAGGTACGATGATCTGTACACTGTTAAAAATGCCAAAATACCTTTCGCCGCTATTCGTCAACCTATTATCGATCCATTATTTGAAACAAAACCAGGGTGGTGGATTGCAAAAGAAATGGCAAAAAGATTAGACTTAAAAGATTTATTTCCGTGGGATACTATGGAAGAATATTTTGATCATAGACTGAGTGGTTTAAATACTACACTAAAGCAGATGCAAGCTAAAGGTATTGCTATGCATAGCAAAGGTACTCCTTACTACGATTTCAGTAAACCAGTTAAGTTCAAAACTGAAAGTGGAAAAATTGAATTATATTCTAAAAAATTACTTCGCGAAGGATTTTCTCCAATGCCTGAATATACACCAATTGATGAAGTACCAACTGGTTATTTTAGATTGATTTATGGAAGATCTCCGGTACATACTTTTGCAAGAAGTCAAAACAATGAAATACTAAATAGCTACCAATCAGAAAATGATTTGTGGCTAAACAATAAAGTTGCTGAGGACTTAGGACTTTTAGATGGAGAATATGTTAAACTAGAAAATCAAGATGGAGTTATAAGTAATAAAATAAAAGTCAATGCAACTCCCGGAATAAGAGCAGACGCAGTTTATATGGTTCACGGATTTGGACATAATTCAAAACGAATGAGAAAGGCACATGGCAAGGGAGTTTCGGACACACAACTGATGACAAGAGTAAAGGTTGATCCTATTTCTGGTGGAACTGGAATGAGAGTAAACTTTGTACGAATTGTCAAAAATGGAAATCCAATAATGCTAAGTGGAGCGTTTAGTTTTCTCCCAAACTTTGAGGGTGAAGGAGAGGAGGAACTAAAATATGTTGAAGATCCAAAGAGAGTTAAAGCTAAAAGAAAAATTAAGAAAGTAAAAAAGAAAGAAGTTAAAGTTGAAAAGAAAGAACTTAAACGGAAAGTTATTGAGCTTAAAGAAGTAGAAACTGAAGAAGAAGAGGACGAAGGTTGTTAATAAATAAATTCAAAATTTCTTTTGATAAAAAACAAAAGAATATAGCGGAGGTATAATGCGTTATGCTATGGTAATTGATTTAAGGAAATGTGTAGGTTGTGATGCCTGTACTGTAGCTTGTCGTACAGAGTGGGAAGTCCCAATTGGACATTCCAGAACTGTAGTGAGTCATTCGGGAGCAATTGGAGAATTTCCAAATGTGTATTCCACAAATTTTGTTGCACAATGTAATCATTGTGATGAACCAACATGTGTACCTCCATGTCCTACTGGAGCAACATTCCAAGAAAAAAATGGTATTGTTCAGGTTGATACGGATTTATGTATAGGCTGTGGATATTGCGTTGAAGCTTGTCCGTACGATGCTCGATATATAAATCCAGAAACAAATAAAGTTGATAAATGCGATTTCTGTGCTGAGAGGTTGGATGTTGGATTGCAACCAGCTTGTGCAACAACTTGTATTGCAAATGCAAAATACTTTGGTGATTTAGAAGATAGAAATAGTATAGTTTACAAAAAAGTTTTTGAAGAAGGTGCTTGGAGAAACGAAAATGAAAATGCTGCAATTGGACCAAATGTTTATTACCTCGGAACAAAGAATCAACTGGAAATTGTTAAGGCAAAATTTGGACCAAGAAAAGCACGTCTTGCTACACCAGCGCAAATGTGGAAAGATATTTTAAGACCGTTTATATTTGGAGCAATAGGTGTTACCTTTGTTGGACAAGCTATCGCTTTCTTTAATCAATTACGAAATGGGGAGGAACCTATAGATGACTAACTTGAATGCTTACAAATTAACTAAAGCACTTGAACAGTTAGAAACACCTCCAAAGTTAACTGCAAAAGAGAAAGATAGAATGAGACAACGTAAAATGAAGAAGCATGACGTTGCCATTTTATTAGTTCATTGGTTTAATGCTTTTACTTGGATGTTTATGTTGGCTACTGGAGCGGGTTTAATTGTTTCGGGTTATTATAAAATGGCTCCTCAATTTTATATTAACATTATGCAAGCTTTATTTGGTGAAGCGGCAAATATGCTTCAAGCTCATATATGGCTTGGTGTTATTTGGATATTTGTTTTTGGTATGTACACACTTTTTGGTTACAGAAAATATTTACGTAAAAATCCAGCAGAACGTTCTGATTTGCAACAGGGAAGTTTAATGCAAAAATTTCAAACATTTCAGTGTTTACTTTTTGGTAATAAAGCACTCTGTATTGATGCAAATGATTTGCTTTGGTTAAAAGTTAGAGTACTTGGTATTCTTGGTAAATCCGATGAACCATTACCACCGCAAGGTTCTTTTAATGGCGGACAAAAAATGTACGGACTTCTTGTTGCTTTAATGACTCCGGTTATTATGGTTACCGGACTAATAATGTCATTCCATCTTGGTCCAATATGGTTGATACAATGGGCAATTCCAATTCATTTTGTTGCCGCTGGTTTTGTAGTTTCTGGTTTAATAATTCATGTTTATATGGGAGCAGTTTTACCGGAAGAAAAACCAGCTTTCTTTTCTATGATTACGGGTAGCACAAGTGAATTATTTTTATATAAACATCACTTTAAATTTTGGAAGAAAAGAATAATTGAACAATATAAATGGCGTAAAGAAAATGTTGAAGAAGTTGATCTTTATGATTTATTACCTGATAACGTTGCAAGTGTAGTTGAAAAATTAGCTGTTAATTTTGAAGAACCAAAAATAGATGAAAAAGAAATTAATCTAAAACCAAAACCTTATTGGAATCCATATATAGTTGGGGTATTACTTGGTTTGGTAATACTTGCAACATTCTTTTTCCTTGGAAGAGGTGTTGGTGCTTCAAGTGCTTTATCAAGATTAGGAGCATATATTTATAGTTTTCTCTCTTTTGATTATGTGGCGAACAATCCTGCCTGGGGGAAATATGTTAGTCACGGAAAAAACCCTTTAATGAATTTTATGATTTTTGAAGTTGTTGGAATTCTTATTGGAGGTTACATTGCGGGAAGACAAGGACGAAGAGTTAAGTTAGAAGTTCTTAAAGGTCCAAATATTTCTAAAACCACAAGACTAATTTTTGCTTTTGGTGGTGGTATATTTATGGGAATAGGAGCAAGAATTGCAAGAGGTTGTGCAAGTGGTTTAGCATTAACCGGAGGAGCAACAATGGCACTTAGCGGTTGGATATTTATGTTAACAATTTTTGCTTTCGGATTTATTGGAGCATACTTTTTAAGGAGGATGTGGTTATGATAGCACCATTATTAAAAAATGGATTGTTTGGAGTTGATACAAGTTTTTTTATTGCTCTTATAATTGGAATAATGTTCGGATACCTTTTAGAAAAAGGTGGCTTTGGAAATGCAAGAAAAATAGTTTCGCAATTTTACTTTACAGATTTTTCTGTTTTGAAAGTTATGTTCACATCAATTATAGTTGCTATGCTTGGAATACTTTATCTTAATTGGATTGGAGTACTTGATATATCACAAATTTATATAACTCCAACATTTGTAACTGCTCAATTAGTTGGGGGAGCATTTCTCGGATTAGGTTTTGCAATTGGGGGATTGTGTCCGGGAACCTCTTTTGTTTCTGCAATAACCGGTAAGATAGATGGAATGGTATTTCTTCTTGGTATTTTTGTTGGTACTATGTCATTCGGAGACATTTTTTACGAATGGTTAGAACCAGTTTATAAAGGTGGAAGCTTAGGCAAAATTACAGTCCCAGAATTTTTTGGAATAGACACTGGAATTGTTGCTTTCCTTATAGTGGTAATGGCTATTGGTTCTTTCTGGCTTGCAGAAAAAACAGAAAGAGATTGGGATCCTTATAAAAAGTTAAGAAGTTATCCCAAAGAAAAAATTGGAGTTGATTAGTTACAAATTCGATGTCATTCTCAGCTCAACTGGGAATCTAGTAAATAAAAAGGGAATTATAAAATGTTACGAAAACTAAAAATATTAGGTGCCGGAATATTACTGGTACTTGGCTTTGTACTTGCAATTGGCTACCCGGATGGTGGAGTTAAAAGTGTTGTTGAATATACACCAGCAAATAAAAATGACATTCCTACTTTGAATAAAAAAGGGAATGCAAAAAACTTTTTATCTAAGAAAGAAATTATAAACGAACCAGTTGAAAAGATTACTTCAAAAGTTAATCATACAAAATCAGTTGTTAGAAAAGTTGTTAATTCTCATACTGTTAAATCAGCAAATATAAAACCTAAAGCACAAACTCAAAAAGTTAAGGTGGTTACTCCAAAACCAGTTAAGAAAAAAATAAAATTGGTTGCTCCACCACCTCCGCCGGAAGAAGAGGAAGAGGATGAAGGTTGTTGAGTAATCCTTAATAAGACATTTGCAAATTGTTAATTTAAAAAGTCAAACACTCCTAGTTTGACTTTTTTTTTGCAATCATTTCTTTTGTTTCAATCAGTTCATTCAATTGCCATTGTCTTACATTCTGTTTTTTCGCCCATAAGATTGATTTAGCAATTAGTGAATCAGCTGCTTCCAACTCATTCATTTCTATTTTAACTTTAGCCAAATTTTGAAATGTATCATAAGAATTTGGAAAACTATTTTTTGTCTCATTCAATAATTTTTCTGCCTCTTCAAATTTTTTATCATTAATGAAATTCGTTGCTAAAAGATTATTAAAATAACTCAATGAATTTGGATAAAATCTTTTTATTTCTTGTTGCATTTTTTTTAATTCAGCAGAATTGTCTTTCAAAATATATAAGACTGTATTAGCAATAACTCCATTTTGTAAATTGAAAGTTCTACCAAAGTGTTCTTTAGTTTTCCTATAGTGCTGAGACAATTCATCAGCAGAATCAAAATATAATTTTTCTACTTTCCAATCATTAAAAATATCATTCAATGCCCACTTATATGTCGGTTCTCCAACGGAGTTATGGTTTTCGTTAGCTATCTTTTTAAATCTAAATATTGAATTTGATTTAACAACTTCTAGAAAACTCTCTACTCCCATTCCTTCTTCATTGGCTAATGAAATATAAACGCTTGTTTCATAATTTGAATTATTCTCAAGTGTTTTTTTAGCAATATCATTTATGGCATTCTTTCCCCACCAAAGTGCTGGACTAATTGCAATGTAATGATTAAATAAATTAGGATGATTTAACAAAGTATTTATAACAAACAATCCACCAATTGAATGTCCTGATAAGATTTTATAATTATCGGTTTTGTATGTGCTATCTATGTAAGGTATAAGTTCTTGTTTTATAAAGAGAGCAGTACTTTCTGCGTTTCCTCTATCTTCAATTTCTTTAACATTCGGTTTGCAATTTTCCCTATATGTACTACTTCCTTTTCCTGATATTCCAATAACAATCATCTCTGGAATATTTTCACTAATGCTAGATTGTAACTCAATAAGTCCGGTTACATATTGAAAATTGTAATCTCCATCTAGAATATAAAGTACTGGATATTTTTGATTTTTATTTGAGTAATAGGAAGGTGGAAGGTAAACTAAGATTGGTCTGTTCTCACTTAATATGTTTGAGAATATTGTATCTCTTGTTCCAATAGTAATTTTATTACTGAGATTTTCTTGACAAAAGGAAGATATGTTAAAAATAATTTGAACAATTATTACTAGCAATATTTTATTCATATTTTATTTATTTGTATGATATTTTCTAGAAGAAATATCAATGGTGATTAAATACTAAATGAAAAATAAAATATAAAAGTATGAAATAAAACTATGGAGAGGATAAAAAAAAAGCAGTCTCTTATAAAAGAAACTGCTCAAGTGAAGAATATAATTCTTATAAAATTATAAAGCTGCTTGGAATTGTACAGTTAATAAATTTCCCCATTTATCATTCTTTTCATTATTACGTAATTCATAGTTTAGACTAATTCTATTAATTCCATTGAAATAATATGCAGCCATAATTGTTGTTCTATTTAATAAATCATTTTCAACATCTGTGTTAGCATCAAAGTTATCATACCTTACACCAGCTTCAATTTGTTTAGTAATCATATAAGTTGCATGTCCAAAGAAGCCAGCAGAAACAAAATCTTTAGTAGGCAATTTTTTGGTAGAAGTTATATATTCAAATTTTGCAGAATATTTTTTTGTATAAATTTGACCAGTTAAAGCTATTGCATTTTCATCTACATCTGTTGTGGAAGCGTCTCCAATTAAACTGGTTTGACCTGCAAAGAAAGAACCTAAAAGAGAAATGTTATAAGGCAACTTAAATGTAGCTTGCCCTACTATGTCTTTTGCATCATTATTCTCTATAGTATTTGCTCCATTTCCGTTCATTATCATAGCTTTATATCCAAGTGAAAAGTCTTTACTAAACTTTGCTGTTCCAGCAGCTTGAATACCTATATCACGGAATATACTTCCTTCCATCCCTAATTTTTTTACAAGCTTGCCTGTTACAAAAGAAGGATTAATAAATTTCCATTTTACCAAAGGACCATAAGCTTCTGTACCAAATGGATATTTGAATTGTCCCATTCTAAATTGTGCATAATTGCTAGCATCATAAGAAATCCACGCTTGCATAAGAACTGGTCTAGCATTACCTTGATCGAAAAAATCTCCCATTGCATGATAGCCGAAGCCATTATCTAATTTACCAGAAAAAATTAAACGTGCTGCTCTCATTTGGAAACCTGATGCTGGGACTAAGTTTTCTGTGTCATCCATATGAAAATCACCCATAACCCAAACTTTAAATGTAGGTGCTTTGTAAGGTGTTTTGCCCTGTGAATAAATTTGTGTTGTAAAAACTAAAACTAATAATAAAAGAATAAATTTCTTCATGTTGTTCCTCTAGGTTTATGTGTAGTTGTTAAAAATGTTTAAATAATTATATAAGTTATACTCATATAGTATGCCAATTATAATTGTATAATAATGTCTATTTATGAAGAAAAATTTACTCTTTTTAAGTTATAGTTTCTTAAACATTAGAATTTCAATAAATATATTTCTTAAAATCGATAAGTATTTAATGGAAATTTTGTAAACTTAAATATTAATTATTCTAAGATTTATTTTTCATTTCGAGCTATTATTTTGAACAAAACAAAACCTCAGTTAAATGTTTTTTTACTTTTAGGAATACCTGGATTTCTAATAATTTGCTACGCAATTTTTCTAAATTTTATCTCGCCAGAATTTACTTATGCAGCAAAGCCAGAAGATGGGGATGTTGTAAATTATGTACTTGTAAGAATATTTATCGGAATTGTTTATGCATTATCAGTCATTATTTTTCTAAGGAAAAGAGAAACAAGTAAAAAAATATTAGCTCTAATTTTCACAGCCGGTTTTATTGCTCGCCTTATCTTAGTTCCTACCGTTCCAATTTTAGAAGATGATTTTAATAGATATTTATGGGATGGAGCTGTTACAGCAAAAGGTTATAATCCTTTTCAATATAGCCCAAAGGAATTTATTGACTCTACAAGTTCTCCGGAAGTTGGCCCAGAAAAACTTCACACTCTTGCAAATGAATCGGGTGTAATAATTAAGTTAATAAATCATCCACATATCAGAACAATTTATCCGCCAGTTGCACAATTTGGTTTTGCTATTTCTTATTTAATAAAACCCTGGAGTGTACCAGTTTGGAAAGCACTAATACTAATTGTTGATTTAATTGTTTTTGTTCTTTTGCTTGTGCTATTGGGAAAACTAAATTACATAAAAAATTTAGTAATTATTTATTGGTGGAATCCAATTTTAATTCATGAGTTTTACTCAGCCGGACACATGGATATATTGATGTATCCCTTACTATTACTTGCTGTTCTAATGTTTATGAAACAGAAGTATATTTCATCAACTTCCTTTTTGGCTTTATCAGCCGGAGTAAAAGTTTGGCCAGTTGCACTAATACCTATTGTTCTTGTTAAAATATTTAAAAACAAAAAAATATTTTTTACAGCATTGGTTACTTCGGCTTTAATTATTTTAATACAATTATTTCCAATTATTTTAACAAAGTTAGATAACAGTTTAGGGTTTGTTACTTACACAAAAAATTGGACAAACAACGAAGCTGTTTTTCAATTAATTAATTTGGGTATAAAAGAGATAATTAAATTATTTGAAATTAATTACCATTGTAGTCTTTGCGTTGCTCGGTGGATTGTTATGTCTTTGTTTGGAGTGCTCGTACTATTTCTATCTTTTACTTCAACTAATAACAATGAACGATTTATTTTGAAATCATTTTTGTTGGTTACTATTTTATATCTTATAAGTCCAACACAATTTCCTTGGTACTATACTTGGGCGTTACCATTTTTAGTATTAAATCCAAGATTGTCTTTTATTATTTATGCAGCGTTCTTACCACTATACCAATTAAAGTATAATTACCCAATTCTAATTTGGATTGAACACTTGCCAATTGTTATTCTATTCCTTGTAGAGTTAACCAACAAAAAAATAGCTAACTTTTTTGATGTAAAAAAGTTAGCTAAATAAAAATCTTACTAATTATTTTTCTAAAAGTTGGGACAGACTATTTTTTTAATTTTTCTCTATTTGCATCAGTCCAATTATTTAGTGAAACAATAATTTTTGACATAACATCAAACAATAAGTCTTGTTCACTATCTTTAACACTAAGTAGAATTTCTTCGTGAATAGAAGTATGTTTTACTGTTAATTGATTAATGAATTTTTTACTTTCAGAATTAATATCAACAAAATAATTTCTCTTATCTTTTGAATTAACTCTACGAGTAATATGTCCCTTTTTTTCCAAGCTAGTAAGAATATGAGTAACTCTGCCAGCAGTAATTTCTAATTCCTTAATAATATCGCCAATACCAATAGTAGAGGAACCAGCAAACATTCTTAAACATTTTAATTCCATTGGAGTTAAACCAAACAAAGATGCAAAGCTATGTTCTTTTCTATTGCATGCTTTTGCCAGTTTGCATGTTAACTCAGCTAAATTCATAGCTTTTTCTTTAGATTCTTTTGTCACAATTTCACCTATTTTATTTATACACTAAAATTTTACACTCCCAAAGTAATTTAATCTTAAACAATTTGCAATACTAAAATTTAGAATTATTTTATTATGATTTCTTATAATTTTATGTTTGCTAATAGATAAAATTTACTATTATTTTACTACTGTTATTTATAATTGTGAGGACTATAAATTGAAAATACTTGTAACCGGAGGTGCGGGCTATATTGGTTCACACTTTGTAAAAATTTTAACAAATAATAATATTGATGTAGTAGTATTAGATAATTTATCACGAGGGCATAAAGAAGCAGTTCCACCTTCTGTTCCTTTGGAGACGGCTGATCTTTTAGATGTAAATTCTTTAAAACAAGTATTTCAAAAATATACATTTGATGCAATTGTTCACTTTGCGGCTTTTGCTTATGTTGGAGAATCTGTTGAAGATCCAAAATTGTATTATCAAAATAATGTAGTAGGAAGTTTTAATTTAATTAGTGCAGCTTTGGAAGCAAACATTAAAAAGTTTGTTTTCTCATCCACTTGCTCTTTATATGGAAATCCCGAAGTAATTCCTATCTCTGAAAAATTGAGTCCAAATCCAATAAATCCTTATGCACAAACAAAACTTATGATTGAAAATATACTGAGAGATTTTGATAATTCGTATGGAATGAGAACTGTATTTCTTAGATATTTTAATGCCGCTGGTTCAGACTTTAATGGAGAGATTGGCGAAAGCCACGAACCGGAACCTCATTTAATTCCAATAGTATTAAATACAGCATTAGGTAAAAGAGAAAAAGTACTTGTTTTTGGTAACGATTATGAAACAAAAGATGGTACTTGTGTTAGGGATTATATTCATGTAAATGATTTAGGCGATGCCCATTTAAAAGCCATTCAATATCTAAACGATGGTGGTAAAACGGATGTAATTAATCTTGGAACTGGTGATGGTAATTCTGTAAAAGAACTTATTGAAACTGCAGAAAGAATTACTGGAAAAAAAATTAAAACAGAAATAACTGATAGACGTGAAGGTGATCCGGCAATATTAGTTGCAGATAATAAAAAAGCAAAAGAAGTTTTAGGCTGGGTTCCTAAACATAATTTAGATGATATTATTTCATCAGCTTTCAAATGGCATAAAGCACCAAGGTACTAAGTAATTATGCTATTAAAAATTGAAACTGGAATCCCAGATTTATTCGTAATTGAACCAAAAGTTTTTCACGATGATAGAGGTTATTTCTTTGAATCATTCTCTAAAGAAAAATATAAGGATTTAGGAATAGAAGAAGATTTTGTGCAAGATAATATATCAAAATCAAACTATGGAACAATTAGAGGTTTACATTACCAAGTTGGTGATTTTGCTCAAGGAAAATTGTGTCAAGTTATTCTCGGTAAAGTATTAGATGTTGCAGTAGATATTCGTTTTGGTTCTCCAACATTTGGTAAAAGTTTTTCAGTTGAACTTTCTGAGGAAAAACATAATCAACTTTGGTTGCCACAAGGCTTTGCACATGGTTTTTCGGTTTTATCTGAGGAAGCAATTTTCCAATATAAATGTACAAATGTTTATAATAAAGAAAGTGAAAGGTGTATTCTTTTCAATGATGATACTTTAGCTATAAACTGGAGAATTAAAAATCCGATTATTTCAGGTAAAGATAAATTAGGTTGTAATTTTAACACAATAGAAGAAGACTTTAAATACAAAAATAAATTTTAAGGAAGAAAATCAATGAAAATATCTGTTATTGGAACTGGTTATGTGGGATTAGTCTCCGGTACTTGTTTTGCTGAAATGGGAAATGATGTTACTTGTGTGGACAACAATCTAGAAAAATTAAAAAAGTTAAGAAATGCTGAAGTTCCTATTTTTGAACCAGGGTTAGATTTATTGTTTCATAGAAATATTGCAAAAAGAAGACTTAGTTTTACGGATGATTTAAAATCTGCAGTTTTAAATTCTGAGATAATCTTTTTATGCTTACCAACACCGCAAGGTGATGATGGTTCAGCCGACTTAAAATATGTACATGGTATTGCAGAAGATATTGGAAAAATATTAAGTGAAAATCCTGGACATGATTTTAAAATACTAGTTAATAAAAGTACAGTACCAGTTGGTACTTCTAGAGATGTAACAGAAATTATTCAAAAATATAATATTAAAAATTTTGAAATAGTATCTAACCCAGAATTTTTACGCGAGGGTTATGCTGTTGATGATTTTATGAAACCAGATAGAATTGTTATTGGTGCAAGTACAAAACAAGTTATGGAAAAAATGAAAGTATTGTATTATCCATTTACTTTAAAAGGTAGTACAATTATTGAAATGAATCCTGAAAGTTCTGAAGTAACAAAATATGCAGCCAACTCCTACCTAGCAATGCGTATAACATTTATGAATGAGTTAGCAAACTTTTGTGAACGTGTTGGAGCCAATGTAGATTTAGTTAGAAAAGGTATGGGGTCAGATGATAGAATTGGACATAGATTTTTATTTTCAGGTATTGGGTATGGTGGTTCTTGTTTCCCGAAAGATGTTAATGCTTTAATTAAAACCGCTAAAGAGCATGGCGCAGAAATGCAAATATTAAACACAGTTGATAAAGTAAATAAAGAACAGAAAATGGTTCTTGTTAAAAAAATACTTAAACATTTTAACAATGATATTTCTGGTAAAAAGTTTGCAGTTTGGGGTTTAGCTTTTAAACCTAACACAGACGATATGAGAGAAGCACCCTCTGTTGTTATCATAAATGAACTACTAAAACTTGGAGCAACTGTTGCAGCCTATGATCCCGAAGCAATGGAAAATGCTAAATTTTATTTGCAAGATAGAATTGAGTATTCTGAAGGACAGTACGAAACTACAAAAGATGCAGATGCATTACTTGTAGTTACTGAATGGAATGAATTCAGAAATCCTGACTTTGAAGAAGTTAAGAAATTACTAAAAAACCCAGTTGTTTTTGATGGTAGAAATATTTTTAACAGAAGAAGAACAAAAGAAAATGGGTTTACTCATTATAGTATTGGTAAAACTCCAATTATTGCTTCTTAAAAGTAATAATTCTATCAAATAATTATTCAGTTCTCATTATACAATGAGAACTGAATTCTAAATTTTACTCCCCTAAAATCTTTTCATAATATTTAATGTATTGTGGTACAATTAAACTTTTCTCAAAAAGTTTAATTGCTCTATCTCTAGAATATTTTGAAAAAGAATCATACTTTTTCTTATTCAAAAGCAATTCAATAGTATATTTTGCCATTCTATCAACATCACTAAATTCTGCAATGTAACCAGTTTTATTATGTAAAATTAATTCTGGTAAACCTCCAACACTGGAACTTATTACTGGCAGACCGCAAGCCATACCTTCAAGTGCAGCTAATCCAAAACTTTCTGATTGAGAAGGCATTAAGAAAATGTCTCCAACACTTAGTAAGTCTTCCAAGCCATCTTGCTTACCCAAAAATATAACATCTTTTTCTAGTTTTAGTTCCCTTGCTAATTTCTCACATTTCGATCTATCTGGTCCATCTCCAATAAGTACAAGCTTTGTGGGTATTTTCTTTTTCACTTTTTCTAATATTCTTATTGTATCTGCCACACGTTTAACTGGACGAAAATTTGAAGTATGAATTAAAATTTTTTCTTTTTTTGGGGCAATGTGTTTTTTAAATTTTTCGTTACAAACTGGTTTGTAAATTTCAGTATCTATAAAGTTATGAATCACTTCAATGTCAGCATCAATGTGATAATTAGTTATAGTTTTTTCTTTTAGAAATCTTGAGACTGCTGTTACTCCATCACTTTCTTCAATGCTAAGTTTTACAAGTGGAAGAAAGGAAGGCTCTAAACCGACTAAAGTAATATCTGTTCCGTGTAGTGTTGTAACAATTTTTATATCTGAATTATTTCTCTTTAAAATTTGTTTTGCTAAGTACGCACTGGTTGCATGAGGTATTGCATAATGAACATGAATTAAATCCAATTTTTCGTATTCAATAACTTCTAACATTTTACTTGCTAAAGAAAGTCCATATAATTGATGTTCAAAAAGAGGGTAACTGCTCATCTCAACTTCGTGATAAAAAATATTTTCTACAAAATGTACTAAGCGATGAGGCAATGCATAACTTATAAAATGGACTTCGTGTCCCAGTTCAGCAAGCTCTTTTCCTAGCTCCGTTGCTACTACACCACTTCCACCGTAAGTAGGGTAACAAGTAATTCCTATTTTCATATTTATATCTATTATTTTTTAGTAATTTTGGTTTCAAATTTAAGCAAATAAAAATGATTATTAATTAGTTTTTATTATGAAAATTATAATTATTGGACAAACTGTTGTTGATATTATTGAGGAGGGTAACTCCAAAGTAACTAAACCCGGAGGAATTTATTATTCTACTTTAGGAGCGTTACAGATTGGAAAATTTATTGATGAAATTTATTTAATCACCAATTATTCATTAAAACATAAAGAGTTGTTTGGTTCTGTGTTTGACAAAGTGAACTTAACTCTTTCTAAATCTGGTAGAAATATTCCTACAGTAAATTTAAAAATTTACAAGGATAAAGAGAGAGACGAAAAATATAGTCTTATAACCCAAAAGATAAAACTTCCTTTGGAAATAAGTCTTAATAAATATGATGGAATTTTAGTTAATATGATTTCTGGTTTTGAAATAACAATTGGACATTTAGAAATCATTAGGAAATATTACTTTGGTCCAATATACCTTGATATACATAGCCTTTCGAGAGGTATTGATGAAAACAATAATAGAAAATTTCGTCAAATACCAAGTGTGAAAAGATGGCTTGATTGTGCAGATATTGTTCAGTGTAACGAAAGTGAACTACTAACAATTTGTGAAAGTAACGTTGAACAAGAAATAGTAAATTTTGTTTTTAGAAGAAGACCTAGACTATTTATTATTACAAGAGCAAACAGAGGTGCAACTTTATATACAGATTTTGCAGATAGGGATAAAGAAAAATTTGATGTTGTTCCAATTAAAGTTACAGCTAAAAATAGTGTTGGATGTGGAGATATTTTTGGAGCAACTTTTTTGTCTTATTATGCGGATTATGATCGAAGAAATATTCATAAAATATTAAGATATGCGAATATTGCAGCCGGATTGTTTACTCAATATAGAACTATTGAAGATTTTGGAAAATTAGGGGAGGATTTTACTAAATATAATGCTTAAAAAAAGAATACTTATTGTTGGCTCAAACGGAATGTTAGGGCAAAGGTTAGTTGAACATTACTCAAGTAGAGTAGATGTGGAATTATTACTAGCCTCGGCAGAAGAAGAAACTTACTTTAAAACACTTGCATATAAAAAATTAGATATAACAAACAAAAAAGATGTTAAAAAAGTTGTTCTAAGTTTTTATCCAGATGTTATAATTAACGTAGCTGCCTATACCAATGTTGATAAATGTGAATCTGAAAAAGAATTAGCAATGGATATAAATGCAAATGGAGTTGAATATTTAGCAAAATATTCTGTCCCTTCGCACTCACATTTAATTCATATCTCAACAGATTATGTTTTTGATGGATGCTGTGGACCTTACTCTGAAACTGATTTGCCAAACCCAATTGGTTATTATGGAAGAACAAAATTAGCTGGTGAAAATATTATTAGAAAGTTTGATATTCCTTACACAATTATTAGAACCAACGTACTTTTTGGTAATGCTAAGTATGGGCGTCCAGATTTTGTAAAATGGGTTGTTCAATCTTTAACCGAGAAGAAAAAAATAAAAATTGTTACTGACCAAATAAATAACCCAACTTATTTGGATGATTTGGTTAGCGGAATTAGTAGAGTTACTGATTTGAAAAAAACTGGATTGTTCAATATTGGTGGGGCTGAACAACTTTCTAGGTTTGATTTTACAAGAGCAATCGCAAATTATTTTAATTTAGATTTCAGCCTTGTTGAACCAATAAAAACAGAAGACCTTAATCAACAAGCACCAAGACCATTAAAAAGTGGATTGATAAATTTGAAAGCAGAAACAGAGATTGGATATAAGCCACGCTCAATTATTAAGTGTTTGGAATTGATGAAAAAGGGATGGAAATAAAATATGCTAACAAAATACGATGGCTTTATTTTTGATTTGGATGGAACAATTTATGTTGGTGATAAATTAATTCCTAAAGCCGCTGAGGTTATAAATCACTTAAAAAAATCTAACAAGAAGATAATATTTATAACTAATAAAACAACTGGTACTGTTAAACAGTACTGTGATTTTTTAACAAAAAACAAATTAAATGTTACAGAAGAAGAAATTATAAATTCAACTATAGTAACAAAAAAGTATCTAGGAGAAAAACATCCGGGTGCTAAGTTTTATGCTATTGGTGAAGAGGTATTTATTAGTGAAATTGAAAATGCTGGTTTGCAATTTTCAAAAGAGCCTAATGAAATTAGAATAGTTATTATTACTTTAGATAGAACGCTAGACTATTCTAAATTAGAAATTGCTGCTAGAGCGTTAGATAATGGAGCAAGATTTTATGCAGCAAACATTGATGATACTTGTCCGGTTGAAGGTGGGGAAATTTGGGATGCTGGGTCAACAATATCAGCACTTGAAAAAAGAACTCACTTTAAATTGGAAAAACATTTTGGTAAGCCATCAAAATTTATGATGAACGAAATTTTGAATAAGCTAAATATTCCAAGTGAAAAATGTTTGTTAATTGGAGATAGAGTTGAGACAGATATTGCAATGGGGAATTCGTTTGGAATTGACACGGCTCTAGTTTCTACTGGAGTTTTTAATCATTTTGATGGAAACGAAAAATACATTCCAACATATAAAATAAATTCGATTTACGATATTATTAAATAATTTGAGAATCAAATTACAATTATAAACCTCCTAGGTTTTACTGCATATCAAAGTGTTTTAGAAAAATTATTAAATACATGATTGTAATTGTTTTTACAGTATTATAAAACCTCGGAGTTTTTTTTGAACACAATATAAATTTCAATTGGAGATATTAATTGAAAACTATTCAAAGAAGTTTACTTTTATTATTTGTGCTACTAACAACTCTTTATCCGCAAAAGAAAAATTTTACTATCGATGAAATATTTACAAACCCAGCTTTCTCTGATAAATCAATAACTGGTGTTCAATGGATGAACAAGGAAGAAAATTTTTCATTCACAAAGTATGATGATGAAACTTCTAAACAAGGTTTATATATACACAATGTGAAAACTGGTGAGGAAACTTTATTGATAAATGCCACCAATTTATTTATTGATAGCATTACCAAACCTATAACCATAGGTTATTATAAATGGTCTCCAAAAGATAAATATATTTTGTTTACCTCCACACTTCATTCTAGATATTCCAAACCTGGTGGAGACATACTTATTTATAATGTTGAAAATAAAAATATAATAAAAATTACTGAAGGTAATAGTAAACTGTGGGTTCCGCAGTTTTCTCCCAATGAAGAAAAAATTGGATTTGTAAGAGATGACAATTTATTTGTTTATAACTTAAAAAATAAAACTGAAACTCAATTAACGTTTGATGGTAATGGAACAATATTGAATGGACATTTTGACTGGGTATATCAAGAAGAACTAAAAGCTGTGCAAGGGTGGAAGTGGTCTCCCGATTCTAAGAGCATAGCTTTTTGGCAGTTGAATCAAGCAGATGTTCCAGAGATTCAAATTGCTAAATGGGATTCACTTTATTTTAATTTTATGAAGTTTAAATATCCAAAAGTAGGAGCAAAAAATTCCATTGTTAAAATAGGTGTAATGGATTTAGAAACGACCTTAATCAATTGGATGGATCTTGGTAAAGAAGAAGACATTTACATTCCCAAAATTGAATTTACGAATAACCCAAAATTACTTTCCGTTCAAAGACTAAATCGTTTGCAAAATCATTTAGAGCTATTATTTTATGATGTTACTACAGGACAATCTAAATTAGTTATTGATGAGACAAGCGATGCTTGGGTTGATGTAAAAAATGAACCTTTCTTTTTGAATAAAAGCAATCAATTTATTTGGGCTTCTGAAAGAGATGGATACTTGCATTTTTATTTGTACGATTATGAAGGAAACTTAGTAAATCAAATAACTAAAGGTAAATGGGAAACTATCGATTTAGTTGGTGTGGATAAAGATGAAGAAAATCTTTTTTTTACATCAAACGAAGAAGGAACTATTTATACAGATTTCTACAAAGTTAATTTAGATGGACGTAAAAAAATAAAACTATCTAAATTAGAACTTACTAAACCAAAAGGTACTAATTCAGTAAACCTTGGTAAGTCTATGTATATCAGTACAAACAGAAGTTCTTCCATTTCAACAATCACGTCGCTTTTTAATTTTAACGGAAAAAAAATAAGAAATTTAATTGTTAATGATAATAAAGCTCTTAGCGAATACAACATATCGGAAAAAGAGTTCTTAACATTTATAACTTCTGACGGAGTTAAACTTAGTGCTTATATAATTAAACCACCCAACTTCGATGTATCAAAAAAATATCCCGTTCTGATTTATAATTATGGAGGACCTAACTCTCAAATTGTAAAAGATTCAGGTGTAAAATTATGGGATGTCTTTCTATCTCAAAAAGGTTTTATAGTGTTTGGACTTGATAATAGAGGGACGGGAGGTAGAGGAACAAAATTTAGACATATTGTTTATAAAAATTTAGGACATTGGGAAGTTAATGATATGGTGGAAGGTGCAAAATATTTGTCCTCATTAAACTATGTTGATAAAAACAGAATTGGAGTTTGGGGTTGGAGTTATGGTGGTTATTTATCTGCACTTGCTTTAGCTAAAGCACCGCAAACTTTTAAGCTAGCCATCTCGGTTGCTCCGGTTACAGATTGGAAATTTTATGATAATATTTATACTGAAAGATATATGTCGTTACCAAAATATAATTCCGAGGGATATAAAAATGGTTCTGTACTAGAACATGCTAAAAATATAAAGGGAAAGTTATTACTTATGCACGGAACTGGCGATGACAATGTTCATTTTCAAAATTCTGTAAAGCTTGTGCAAGAACTAGTTGAAAATGACATACAATTTGAAACAATGTTTTACCCTGAAAGTAACCATAGTATGAGTGGTAAAAACTCTAGAATACACTTATACAAAAAAATGACAAAATTTATTCTTGACAATTTGTAAATTTAGTACTTACTTAGTATTTATAAACAAACATTAAAAACAAACTATGGGGATATTATGAATAAATTCATAAAAATATTTTTAACATTTGCAGTACTTCTAATTTTTAGTGTAGCTTGCAAGGATGCTGCAACAGAACCGGAACAAGCTGCTGCAGAATCTTTTAGTATGAAAGAGATTGAAGTACCTGAAGCACTAACTAACTCCAGCAATCCAAAAGCGATAAGTGCAAAGTCTCAAATTCTTGTTCTAAACTCTTTGCCTACTTTGTATGGAGCTTGGTTTACTGTGGCATCTGGACCTGAGTCATTAGCAAAAGTAAATGATGATAGAACTTATACTTGGAATAGTAATGGCGTTGCAATTACAATGAAATATTCAGATAGTGGAGATGAAATTTTTAGAGAAATTTTTATATCTGGAAATTATGGTGGTCAAACACATTCTAATTTTAAATTTTTGGAATCAAGACAAAAAAAGGATAGATCACAAGGATACTTTAAGATATTTGATTTTAGCGATGGTTCGGAAACTACAAGTTGGGTTTGGACAACTAGCTCTGACAATGTTTATTCTATGAACTTTTTAAGTGATGATGGCGATAAAATTGAAGTTAATTCAAATCCTGATAAATCTGGAACAATATCACAGTACGAAAATAATGTGATGATTTCAAAAACTGTGTGGACAGCTAATGGTACTGGTGAATGGTGGCAATATGATAATCAAGGTAATGTAACAGATTCTGGAAGTTGGAATCCTCCAGCTTAAAATTAGTTTTAGAAAAAATAAATAAAAATTTAACTTGTCGATAAAAATATGTTTATGAAATCTATAATTTTAACACTCATATTTTTATCGGCAAGTGTTTTTGGTCAATTCAAATCTGCAGATAATTATTTAGAACCAATTGTTGGTTTCTCCTTCCTTGGCTCTACACCTCAATATGGCTTTAATTACGAACACACTTTTCTTGTAGAAAGAGAACACAAAATTGGTATTGGTTTTGTTGCTAGATATTGGAAATATTCAGAACAGTTTGTTGCAACTAAAACCAGTTATGTAGATTTCCTTGTTGGTGTTCAAACCAATTATCATTTCTATCTAAGAAACAAAAGAGTAAATCCATGGATTGGAATTGTTGCTGGTTATGATTTTGGAAGTGCTAAAACGTCTTGGACTTCAGAAGTACATCCGGAAGTTGTTCTTGAATCTCCTGAGTATGGTGGACTTATGTTTAGTGTTCATGCTGGATTAAGATATTGGCTTAGTCCAAATATTGCACTTAGCACAAGAATAGGATTTGGAACAATGAGCTATGGAGCATTAGATTTAGGAGTAATCTTTAGAATTTAGGGGAAGATGGATGGTTACAAAAATAAAAATTATTATTTAAGTAACCATCCTCTTAAACTTCCAAAAATGTTAGGGTTAGAAATTATCTAAATAGTTTTGTATGTAGGATAATTCTATTGGTTCTACTGTTACTTTAGCATTAGACTTATTTTGTTTATTTATCTCTTTGTTAAAAATATTGCACAAGCGTCTAACTCTTTCACTATTGTCAAAAGTGGCACGTCTTTGAACTGCAAAATTACCTTGTGTAGTATTAATTTTACTTAGAGAAAGTGCTGCCATAATTCTTTCTTTTTCAATTGTACTACTTTTCAAAATTTTCATCAAAGGTATTACTGATTTCTCAGACTTAATTTCTCCAAGAAAATATGCTGCACTAATTCTTAGTCCTTGGTTACTTGATTCAACTCCAACAATTAAGTTGTCCTCAACTTGTTCATAAGTACAACTAGTTTTACTTTTAGCAAAAGTGCTAACTACAAAAACCGATAAGAAAAATACTATTGCAGTGTTTCTAAAATTCTTCATTTTATATCTCCTAAAAATTTGTTTAGAAATGATTTTCTTGAGGTCTCACTTAGTATGACGGAGCAAATTTCCAAAAGTTGTATTGGGATTTTTTTTTACCCTAAACTTATTAGAATGTTGATCATGAATTATTATGAATCCAATAAAATTTAATTTGATTATATTTACATCATGAATAAAGAACAATATTAACTCTTCCAAAAATTGATTTGTCAGTTCTGACTCTTCTTCGTTTATATATTTAACATCAAATTTATAAAATCAAAAAAAAAGTAATAATGAGTAATTTAAAAGAAATTGAAAAAAGAAAAACCTTTGCAATTATTAGTCACCCCGATGCTGGCAAGACAACACTAACTGAAAAATTATTATTGTATAGTGGTGCAATTCAAATTGCTGGTTCGGTAAAATCTAATAAAATAAAAAAAACAGCAGCATCTGATTTTCTTGAGATAGAAAAACAAAGAGGGATTTCTGTTTCCTCATCAGTATTAACATTTGGCTATAACGATTACAAAATAAATTTTCTAGATACTCCTGGTCATAAAGATTTTGCGGAAGATACTTATAGAACTTTAACTGCTGTTGATAGTGTGATTTTAGTTATTGATTGTGTAAAGGGTGTTGAAGAACAAACAGAAAAACTTATGCAAGTTTGTAGAATGCGAAAAACACCAGTAATTATTTACATTAACAAATTGGATAGGGAAGGCCGAACACCTATAGAGTTGTTGGATGAGATAGAAGAGAAACTAAACATTAGAGTAAGACCTTTAACATATCCGTTCGGAATTGGAATGAGTTTTAGAGGAGTTTACAATATTTATAAAAGTACCTTTGCATTTTTTGAAGTAAATAAAACTCGTATTGAAGAAGACATAAAACATTTTGATGGATTAGATGATGAAGAATTTCATAAAACTTTTGGAGAGGATGCGGCAGAATTTAGAGATGAAGTTGAACTAATAAATGGAATTTATGAAGAGTTTAATGAAGAAAGTTATCTATCAGGAGAAATGGCACCAGTATTTTTTGGAAGTGCATTAAATAATTTTGGAATTAAAGAATTGCTCGATACCTTTGTTACTATTGCTCCATCGCCAGTAGCACGCGAAACAACTAAAGGAATGGTTGAACCAACCGCTCCTAAATTTAGTGGATTTGTTTTTAAAATACATGCTAATCTAGATCCTAAACACAGAGATAGAATGGCATTTATTAGAGTATGTTCAGGAGAGTTTGAGAGAAATAAATTTTATCATCATGTAAGATTAGATAGACAAATGAAATTTCCAAACCCAGCTTCGTTCTTAGCACAAAGTAAATCTTTAGTGGAAAATGCTTTCCCTGGAGATGTAATTGGCTTGTATGATTCTGGTTTATTCAAAATTGGAGATAGCTTAACGGAAGGGGAATCATTTATGTTTAAGGGTATTCCAAGATTCTCTCCTGAGATATTTAGAGTTGTGATGAATAAAGATCCGTTCAAATCGAAACAACTTGAAAAAGGATTAATGCAGTTAACCGATGAAGGTTTGGCTCAACTATTTATTCATCTAGACGGAAACCGAAAAGTAATTGGAGTTGTTGGCGAATTACAATTTGATGTAATTAAATATAGACTTGATAAGGAGTTTGGTGCAACTGCTGATTTTGTACATCAGAATGCCTACAAAGCTTTTTGGATTCAAACGGAAAATGAAGAAGCTCTAAAAGAATTTAAGCGACTGCGTTCTAACTCATTGTATTATGATAAAACAGATAATTTAGTTTTTATTGCGGATACAATTTATTCGTTTCAACAAATTGAGAAAAAACATCCCGACTTAAAATTCCTTTCAAGTGTTGAGCATAACGATGAAACTGTGGGGATGGAAAGTTAATAAGTTAAGTACTAAAACTCCCTTTTAACTAAAAGGAAAGATGTGTAATTTTACACTATAAAAGAAATTAAGCATTCACTATTTTTTCTTGAGAATGTAAATGTTGAATTATTAAAACATAGGTATTGTTTATGAAAGATTACAAAATTATTTGGACCAAAATTGATGAAGCTCCAGCCCTAGCTACGTATTGTTTACTACCAATCGTTAAAGCGTTTACAAAAGGAACTGGTATTGATGTTGAGATAAAAGATATTTCTCTTGCAGGTAGAATTCTTGCTAACTTTCCAGAGAATTTAACTGATGAACAAAAAATTCCAGATTACTTAACTGAGTTAGGAGAATTAGCAAAATCGCCAGAAGGAAATATTATTAAACTTCCAAATATTAGTGCTTCTATTCCTCAACTTCAAGCTGCAATTAAAGAGTTACAAGAAAAAGGATATGACATTCCCAACTATCCTGAAGAACCAAAAAATGATGAAGAGAAAGAACTTAAAAAAAGATTTGCAAAAACTCTTGGTTCAGCAGTTAACCCAGTACTGCGAGAGGGAAACTCCGATAGACGTCCGGCAGCTGCGGTTAAAAAGTTTGCTCAAAAATTTCCTCATAAAATGATGAAGCCTTGGCCAGCATCCAGTTCTAAATCTCGTGTTGCGCACATGGAAGAAAAAGATTTTTTCGGAAGTGAAAGATCAGCAACTATGGAAAACGCAACTGATGTAAAAATTGAGTTTGAAAATACAAACGGAGATGTTTCAGTTCTAAAAGAAAAAGTATCTTTGCTTGAAGGAGAAGTTATTGATACTTCAGTAATGAATGTTACAGCTCTTAGAAAATTTTACACTGAACAAATTGAAGAAGCAAAAAAAGATGGAGTTCTTCTGTCGTTACATCTTAAAGCTACAATGATGAAAATTTCGGACCCGATTATGTTTGGTCACGCTGTTTCAGTTTACTTCAAAGATGCTTTGGATAAACACTCCGAGACACTTAATGAAATTGGAGCAAATGTAAATAATGGTTTAGCAAATGTTATAAGTAAGTTAGATAAACTTCCAGCAGATAAAAAAGCAGAGATTGAAGCTGATATTGCTAAGGTTTATGAAACTCAACCGGAACTTGCAATGGTTGATTCACGCAAAGGTAAAACAAATTTGCACGTTCCTAATGATGTTATCATTGATGCATCAATGCCAAACGTAGTTCGTGATGGTGGAAGAATGTGGAACAAAAATGATGAACTACAAGATACTATTGCTATGATTCCAGACCGCTGTTATGCAACTATTTATAAAGAGATTATTGAAGATGCAAAAGCAAACGGACAGTTTGATCCATCCACAATGGGAAACGTAGCTAACGTTGGTTTGATGGCACAAAAGGCTGAAGAGTATGGTTCGCATGATAAAACTTATGAAGCTCCGACAAATGGAAAAATTAAAGTTGTTAATACTTCTGGCGAAGCAGTACTTGAGCAAACAGTAGAACCTGGAGATATATTTAGAATGTGCCAAGCAAAAGATTTGCCAATTAAGGATTGGGTGAAACTTGCAGTTAGTAGAGCTAAAGCTTCCGGTTCACCTGCAATATTTTGGTTAGATGAAAACCGTGGACACGATACTGAAATAATTAAAAAAGTAAATAAATATTTACCAAACCATAATACTGAAGGGCTTGATATCAGAATTATGAAACCGGTTGATGCAATGAAGTTTACTTTGGAAAGAGTGAGAAAAGGATTGGATACAATTTCCGTTACTGGAAATGTTCTGCGTGATTATCTAACAGATTTATTTCCAATTCTTGAATTAGGAACAAGTGCAAGAATGTTATCAATAGTTCCATTGCTAAATGGTGGTGGTCTGTTTGAAACTGGTGCTGGCGGTTCTGCCCCAAAACATGTTCAGCAATTAGTTAAAGAAAATCATTTAAGATGGGATTCTCTTGGAGAGTATTGTGCAATGGTTCCATCATTAGAAATGATTGCTGAAAAATCTGGAAATGCGAAAGCTAAAATTCTTGCAGAAGCTTTGGATGTTGCTGTTGGAACATACTTGGAAAATGGAAAAGCTCCATCTAGAAAAGTTAATGAAATTGATAATAGAGGAAGTTCATTTTATCTTGCAATGTATTGGGCTAAGGCTCTTGCAGAACAAAATGAAGATACTGATATTCAAACTCGTTTTGCAAAAGTAGCAAAGGAGTTAGAAGATAATGAATCAAAAATTGTTGAAGAACTTATTACTGTTCAGGGAACTCCAGTTGATCTTGGAGGGTATTATTTACCAAATGAAGAAGTTACAACTAAAGTAATGCGACCAAGTGAAACATTAAACGCAATTATTGATTCTATGTGATATACTTAAATCAAATTGGTTTTTGGATTTTAGAGTTTGTCATTTCGAACACGGTTTTTGTGAGAAATCTCATCACACTTATAGTTTGGAGATTTCTCAATCGCTTAAAAACAAGCTCATTTCGAAATGACAAATTTTAGTTTCTGATTTTTCGAAGACTAATTTGGATTTAGTATATATAAATCACAATTTGGTTTCTAGATTTACGTTGTCATACCGGTTTGCGTTTTTTGCAATACCGGTATCTGTTCTAAGTATGAGATTCCGGTATTTTATCAAAAAACGATAAAAACCGGAATGACAAATTTTAGTTTTTCATTTTGAGGAAACACTTGAGTTTGTGTTGGTAAAGAATACTTCCAAGTTAAAGCAAGCAAATAAATTTCCAATCTATTTTATCTCTCTGCCACCTAATTCAGTAACAATTGCTTTTACAACTGGATGGTTATTGAATGATTCATCTTGTTCTAAAGACTCACTTGTTTGGTTAGCAAGTTTAATATTTCCCTCAAGAAAATTCCCTTCAATAAATTCAATGGATAGTTTGGCTTTGTAAGTATCATTTAATTTATTGTTCAAATAACTTTTTGCATTGTTAAAAACATTAACGTCTTCTTTATGAGCTACTTTAACTATTAATTTATTATTTTGAATCTTAGTTGGATGGGAAGTAGTAATTGATTCCAAAAGAAATTTTTCTTTCACAACATCTTTTGTGAAAAAACTCCAGTTTTGTTTTATAGTTTCTATTGAAATATCTTTAGATTTTACTTCTACTTTAGGTTGTTCCTTTACCTTAGTTTCTTCTGGTGGAATATTATTTTCTTTCTTAACATTTATGTCGGCTGGTTCAACTAGGCTTGAGTTTTGGGATTCTGAAACTGACTTATCAGAAATTATTTTTTTTAAAGGTGTTTTTTTTTTAGGGTAATCTATTTTAAACGATTCGGTAGGCGATGTATCTTCAGTCTTCGATTCAATTTTTACTTCACTTTTTTTTTTAGTCTCAGTAGCTACCGGAGCTCCTAAGTTTTTTATTAAATCTGTAATTGTTGATGACTGGGCAAGTCCAATTAAATGACTTAGGGAAATTTCAATTTTTAATTTTTGATTCTGTGCAAATCTTAATTCATTCTGCACCTTGGTTAGGAATGCCAATATTCTTAATAAGTCAGCTTCTGAAAACTTATCGTACAGAGAAATGTATCTTTTCTTATATGATTCGGAAGCCTCAATTAAATCGGCTGTTTCAGTTACCACCACAGTCATAATATTTCTGAAATGTTCAACCAAGCCATTTATAAAATCAGTAAAATTCCAACCATTGCTATATAGTTTCTCTGACACTTCGTACACAGTCTTATAATTTTTATCTGTAATTGCATCGGAAATATCAAAGTAAATTTCGTCATCAATAAGATTAAGCATTTGACGTAAAATTTTAACATCTACATCTGTTCCACAGAAAGAAACTATCTGATCAAAAATACTTTCTGCATCACGTAAGGCACCATCAGCCTTTTTTGCAATAAGTGTTAGCGATTCATCATCAATTTTTATTTTTTCTTCTTTGGCAATTTTAGCTAGTAGCAATTTTATTTCATCGTGTTCAATTCTTCGAAAATCGAAACGTTGACATCTTGAAATTATAGTAAGAGGAACTTTGTGAATGTCTGTTGTGGCAAAAATAAATATTGTATGCTCTGGTGGTTCTTCAAGAGTTTTTAGCAATGCATTAAAAGATGTTGTAGAAAGCATATGAACTTCATCTATAATATATACTTTGTATTTTCCACTAGTGGGAGAATATTTTACAGATTCTATTAATGTTTTTATCTCATCAATCCCACGGTTGCTTGCTCCATCAATCTCAATAATATCAAGCGATTGGGATTTTAAGAAACTATTGCAAGTATCACATTTATCACAAGGTTCACCACCATTAGGACTTGTGCAGTTTAATCTTTTTGCAAGAATTCTAGCAGTTGTAGTTTTACCAACTCCACGTGGACCAGCAAAGATATAGGCATGCCCAACTCTATCGTTTTCAATTGCATTTTTGAGAGTTGTGGTTATGTGTGCTTGTCCAACAACTTCATCAAAAAGTTGTGGGCGCCATTTTCTTGCTGTTACTATAAATGCCATGAGTTATAATTTATTGTTTTCTAAACGATGTAAAATCAAAATAAGTTCTATCTATATTATTTGTAATCATTTTTGCTAGCAGTACTGCTATTGATTTCGCAATATTTTGTTTATCTTTCTTCCCCTCGCTAATTCATCCACTAACTTATCTAAATACCTTACCTGTTGCGTTAATGTATTTTCAATTTCTTCTATCCGATAACCACATATTACTCCTGAAATGAGGTGGGCATTGTGGTTTAATTTTGCTTTCTTAAAGAATGTTTTAAATGTAACTTTCTCATCAATGAGTTCTTGTATTTTATTTTCATCAAATCCAGTCAGCCATTCAATCACTTGATGTAATTCTGCTTTCGTTCTACCTTTCTTTTCCACTTTTGTCAAATAGTGGGGAAATACTGAAGAGAATGTCATATTTGCCATTCGTTCATTGTGGTCATCTGTTATTTTCACTATTAGCACCTTTAGAATTAAACTATCAAATTTACTAATCAGAAGTTGCTATTTTATCGATATATAATAAGTAAATAGTTCAACATCTGCTACTTAGATAGTGGTCATACACCGTTACCAACTATTGAATATCATTAATTCTCTAATATACAGAAGTCAAATTTAATTTAACTGAAATTATTCCACCAATTTTTTTTAACCATACTTTATCAGTTTCGTTAAATGCCTCAAAGTCTTTACTATCAAGGTCTAAAACACCAATTGCTTTGTTGCCATTAAAAATTGGAATAACTATTTCAGAATTAGTTTCAACATCACAAGCAATATGTCCGGGGAATTTATGAACATTTGGAACAACAATAGTTTTACCTTCTTCAAATGATTTCCCACAAACTCCAGTTCCAATTTTAATTTTTGTGCAAGCAACCTTACCTTGGAAAGGACCAAGATACAAATAATCATCTTTCTTAAAGTAAAAACCAACCCAGCTAATTTTATTAAAAGTTTGATTTAAAGCAGCAGTAATATTTGATAAATTTGAAATAACCGGAAGAGAATTGTCAATTAAACCATCAATTTGTTTCAACAAAAGTTTATATAAATCTTCTAACGAACTAACTTTATTAATCTGCGTAGTACTATTCAATATTTTAATTCCTGTAATTAAAATGATCTAGATAAAAAAAATGAGTGAAAAATATTCAACACTCAATAAACAATGTTCAACACTCAACTTTTAATATACAACTATTACTGCTTTTGCATATTTGATTTTGCTGTTTCAATGCTTTTGTAAATTATAGCTAGAAATCTCTGAAAAATTATTAACTAGGTTAACCTTTGTCACGCTGAGCGGAGTCGAAGTGTGAAAGCGGATTAATTTACTGGTTCGACTCCGCTCACCATGGCTGTGGTTCTAATTTTTTTAGTATTTGAAATTAATGGTTTCCTATCAATAATTTTTAATTTATGAACAAAATCTTTTCTTGATTCAGCAATCTGAACTTCCACTTCTAATTAATTGACTTGCAATACGAAGTCCTAATTTTGAATTATCAATTTCATCAACAACATTACTTATTCTAATTGGATAGTCAATAAATCTATCTTCCAAATCAAACTTTTTCATTTATACATTTACTCATTTTTCAACTTGTTCATTGAGTGTTGGATGTTGTTTATTTATTTTGTCCTTTTTCTTATGGCTCTTTTCTTTTTAAATAAAATTGGAATTGCTTCTTTAGCATCAGTTACCGGAATTATTTTTAATCCTTCTTTTACTGCATCTTTAATTTCTATAAGATCTTTTTCATTTTCTTTTGGAATTATAACTGTTGTGATGCCATTTCTTTTTGCTGCAAGAAGTTTTTCATTCAGTCCACCAATAGGCATAACGTTACCACGTAAATTAATTTCTCCGGTCATTGCCACATTACACCTTGCTGGTTGTTTACTAATTGCCGAGTACATTGCCATTGCCATTGTAATTCCAGCCGAAGGTCCATCTTTAGGAATTGCACCTTCAGGTAAATGAATATGGATTTCTTTTCCCTTAAAAAAGTTAAGCGGAAGTTTTAACTCTTTTGCATTTGAACGAAGATAACTTAAGGCAGCTTGTGCAGATTCTTTCATTACATCACCAAGCTGTCCGGTAAGTGTAAGTTTTTCATTTCCATTCATAAGTGTAACTTCTACATCAAGAATATCACCACCAACACTCGTCCATGCCAAACCAGTAACTGTTCCTACTTTTAACTCTTTCCTTGATGTCTTAGAGCGAAACTTTGGAACTCCTAAAAATTCTTCAACCTTAACTTCATTAATATTGAATTTGATTATTTCTTTTTTCTTCTTACCATTCTTCAATCTACCAACAACAATTTCTTTAGCAGTTTTTCTAAAAACAGATGCAATTTCTCGTTCTAAATTTCTAACTCCAGCTTCGCGCGTATATTCTGTTATTATTTTCAATATTGCAGAATCACTAATACTAATATCAAACTTATCTAAACCATGGGCTTTCAATTGTCTTGGCATTATATGGCGTTTAGCTATTTCAAGTTTTTCATATTCAAGATATCCGGGCAATTCTATAATTTCCATTCTATCTTGTAGTGGAAGTGGAATGTTATGGCGAACATTTGCAGTTGTTATAAACATTACTTTCGATAAGTCATATTCAACATCAAGATAGTGATCTGTAAAAGTTTGGTTTTGTTCAGGGTCAAGAACCTCCAACATTGCAGAAGAAGGATCTCCTCTAAAATCCATACTCATTTTATCTATTTCGTCCAATAGTAGTACGGGGTTTACAGTTCCAGTTTTTTTCATTGACTGAATCAATTTGCCAGGAAGTGAACCAATGTAAGTACGGCGATGCCCTCTAATCTCGGCTTCATCTCTAACTCCGCCAAGACTTATTCTACCGAACTCTCTATTTAAAGCACGAGCAATTGATTTGCCAAGTGAAGTTTTTCCAACTCCTGGAGGACCAACAAAACATAATATTTGTCCTTTCATTTCTTTAACTAAATTAAGAACGGCAATATGTTCAACTATTCTATCTTTCGGTTTATCAAGTCCATAGTGGTCTTCATCAAGAATAGTTTTTACATTAATAATATTTAAGTTGTCTTTTGTTTTTTTGTGCCAAGGGATGCTAATTATCCAATCCAAATAATTTCTAATTACAGTATTCTCTGGTGAACTTGGTGGAGTTTGTCTAAGCTTCTTAAACTCTTCATCACATTTCTCTTTTGCTAACTTTGGTAGTTTTGCTTTAGTGATTTTTTCTTTAAGTTTAGCAAACTCAGGGGAAAGCTCTTCTTTACCCGAGCCTAATTCATCTTGCAAAATTCTAATTTGTTCTTGAATGATAAATTTTCTTTGAGTTTTTGAAATGTTCTCACTTACTTTTAACTCAATTTCTTTTTCAACTTTTAGAATATCAACTTCGGAGTTGAGCAATTTTATTATACTATAAATTTGTTCTCTAAGAGAAGTATGTTTTAGTATTGATTGTTTTACTTCAATAGATTGGTTGATGTTTGCCGCAACATAAAAAAGTTTTCTGTCTGGTTCATCAATATTTTCAAATGCACTAATAGCTTCTGATGGAATATGTTTATTGTTTTTAACGTAAGCTTTAAATTGAGAAGTTAGCTGTCTAATCAAAGCACTCATTTCTTTCGGTTCAATTGGTTCTGGAATTGTAACTTCTATTTCAGCTTCAAAAAATTCCTTTCGTTCAGTATATTTTTTAATTTTACCTTGCATTATTCCATCAACAAGAATTTTCATCAAGCCATTAGGTAATTTTAATATTTGAATTATTTTAGCAATTGTTCCTTCTCTAAAAATATCTTCAACTTGCGGGTCTTCTGTCTTTGCTTTTTTTTGTGCAGATAAAAATATAAATTTAGAGCTTTCCAAAGAATAATTTGCTGCTCGTATTGATTGTTCACGTCCGACTAAAACCGGGAAAATCATATAAGGGAAAATTATATTGTCTCTTAAAGGTAACACAGGTAGTATGTCTGGGATGTCTTGAACAATTGTTGTATCTACTTTATCTATTTCTATTTTTTTTGCCATTTGTTTACTTAACTTTGTATTAATTATATTAAACAACAAACTTACCAAATAATAGAAGTGCATTCAACAGCAATTCGAGTGTAAATTTGTGAATTCTTCTAAAATATAGAACGAATCACTGATTCGTATAAAACTAACAGAAAATATCAAAAACCAAAACTACAAATAACAAAACTTGTTCCGATTCTTTTTATCGGAATAAATCTCAATGTTCAAAAGAAAAAAATCAAACAATGTGTTACATTATATAAACTTAAACTGAGCCACTCAAAAATTTCTTAGTTTGAATACTGTAATATAGAATTTATTTGTCTTTTGTAATTTGTGTTTTGGCATTTGTCATGGGAGCATTATGATAAACAAAGTAATTAATATTGCAAATGAAGCAGGCGAAGTAATTAGAAATGGCTTTAGACAAAATATCCAAATTGAACTTAAGACAGGTGAAAATAATTTAGTAACAAATATTGATAAAGCGGCTGAAAAAATTATTCTAAACTTTATAAAAACCGAATATCCAACTCACTCAATTATTGCTGAAGAAAGTGGGACGGATATGAAAGATTCAGAATATACTTGGGTTGTTGATCCGCTTGACGGAACTACAAACTTTGCTCACGGCATACCTATATTTGGAGTTTCCATAGGTCTGCAAAAAAATAACCAAACAATACTTGGTGTTGTGCTTGATGTAATGAGAAACAAAATGTATTCTGCAGAAAAGGGAAGTTGTGCATTTGAAAATGGGAAAAAGATTTCGGTTACGCAAAATAGTGAGTTGAGTAAAAGTGTTTTGGTTACTGGCTTCTCTTATGATATGATAAATATTGATGAGGCAATAAAACTTTTTGGAGTATTTCTAAAAAACACTCGTGGAGTAAGACGTCTCGGTTCTGCGGCTGTTGATATGTGCTATGTTGCTTCTGGAGTGTTCGATGGATTTTGGAAAAAATATTTAAGTCCGTGGGATGTTTGTGCTGGAATGTTGTTAGTCGAAGAAGCTGGTGGAAAAGTAAGCAATTTTAAAGGTAAACCAACAGACATTTTTTCAGAGGAAGTTCTTACTACAAATGGGTTGGTTCATAATTCTATGGTGGAATATTTAAGAAAATAGTTGTTGGAATTTCTGAGTACTCCATTTCGGTTTATTACTTTATCACACAACGATTTGTAAACTTTGTAGATAAGTGTAGTTACTCCAATTTCACTGCTCATTTGTAACAAGCCAATTACATAAACAAATAAATTGATTTTCAACTGTTAAATTTGCACAATTTATTATGTCTCCTTTCGAATATTGAGAAAATATTTCATTTGACATACTTTTTTCAATAGCTGCCCCAATAAATACTAAAGGAATTTTAATATTGTGCTTTTGAAAACTAGTACGAACTCTTGATAGTGCTGTATTTGCAGTTTTCCAATGTTCATCAGCTCCTGCTGGGTCAATACCACCTTTTAATTCCCCTAATATTTCATATTTAGATGGAGTTGAAATGGTTTTCTTAAATGATGTTCCTGCCAACTCATTAGTATGGCAGTTAAGAACAACTATATCTAAATTTTTCTTTACAATTGGGACAGTTAGGTTATAAATTAGTTGCCTTTTTTTACTAGAACTAAGAGTCCATTGTATAGAACGAATATCTGTAACTTGGTCAATCGAATAATCCTCTGATTCTAACCAAGTTTTGGAATATTTATAATAGTATTTAAAGGGAATATTAAGAACTTGTAGTTGAGAAATAATATTTCTTGTAAGTTTTTCATTTGCAATTGACCCTACAAGATTTCTTATTCTTCCACCTAAAGCATCTCCTAAAGTCAATAAATAGCGATAAATTAGTTCATCAATGTAATGTTTCCCTGCAGGCTCTAAGAATTCTTTAATAAATTCCACCAAAATTTTATTTAAATCTTCATCACTTAAATAGTTAGTAGCTTTAACTGATACTCCTGCCGCTTCATAACAACTATTTTTGATTTCATCTAATTTTAGAATGTCTTTTGGCTTTTTTGTATTCTTCTCTAAAATCAGTTTCAACGCTTTTGCTTTGTCAATGTATGGAATAGATTCTTTACTTTTTCTCAATGCATATTCAAGAAACCCAGCTCTCCGAGACTCGTGTGTTGTTATAAGCTCTGATGCTTTATTGACATATTTATTTATCATTTTCATCATCTTCAAAAAATTGAGTTTTAATAGATTCTGCAATTGCATTAGCTAAAATTGGTGGGACAGCATTTCCAACTTGACCAAATTGAGTCATTAAAACTTCACGTTTACTACTATATGAATCTAATCTTGTTCCTGTAAATTCCCACTCTAAAGGGAAGGATTGTAAACAGGCTAGTTCTCGTACTGTAAACATTCTATCTTCGTAGGGATGAATGAAATCACGATATCCACTTCTTGTAACAGTTGGTGAGGGCTTATCTGGGTCAAGTCTTCTATAAGTTGAACCAAATGTTTTAGTTATATCGGATAATTTACCTCCAATTGGTACCAATTTAATTTTGTCTAACGTAGAAGGGGAATGAGCTGTTCTTTGATGATTCTTAATAGCCATAGTTTACAATTCTGTTTTTTATTGTTCGTGAAATTCTTAAAGCTGTTTCTGAAGGTTCATCAGCTTTAGGTAAAGTTCCTATTGCATCCCACACTGTATTATATTTTTCATTACTATTGCCAAATAAATTAGGTGTTTCATCTTTTGAATGAGTTGTTTTTGGGAAAAGAAATGTTTTATTAATTCTATTTCCAACGATAAAAACTCTCTCTCTAAATTGTGATACTCCATAATTTGCAGCATTTAGAATACTCTTAGTTACTTTGTAGGAGTATTCTTGTCCTTCTAAAAATATTGGTTCTGATATCTCATTCATTATTGCGTCGATTGCTTTTCCTCCCTCCCAATTTACCATACCTTTTACATTTTCCATTACAAATGCTACAGGTAAACTCTCACGAACTACTCTAATGAATTCAAGCACTAACAAACCTCTTGGGTCGTCCATCCCCATTCTTTTGCCTGCTAAACTAAAAGACTGACAAGGAGGACCTCCAATTACCAAGGCTGCTTCTGTGGGCTTTAACTTTGCAGCTTTTAAAATTTGTTTAGTAGTGATTTTAGAAATATCATCTTGAATAATTGGTAAATTAGGTTTGTTCCTGGTTAAAGTTTCACAGCAGGACTTATCATATTCAACTGCAACTGCGGTTCGAAAACCAGCCATTTCAAACCCTATGTCCATTCCTCCTGCACCACTAAATAGGCTAATTATTTTATTGTCACTCTTAAACTTATTCATTCTATATATGTATCCATTTTTACTCTGCTTTTAAAACTTACTTTATAATTTTGTTAGTTCAAATGCAATACCAACATTGTAATAAACTACTTTTAAATTTGACTATACAAAACATGTTTACTTCACTATAAAGTATAATATTTGCTGTATTAAAACAAAAACAAATTTAAATTACAATTTTACTTAATCAATAACAGCTTTTTAGTTTGAACAAATCCATTTGGGATAGCCAAACTAGTTACTTTTAATTCATAAAAATATGTTCCAGCTGATAAGTTGGAAGCGTTAAATTCTACTTTATGATTTCCAACATTCATTTGTTTATCAACTAAAGTGGTTACTTTTTTTCCTAACAAATCAAATATTGTTAGTGTAGTAAATCCACTTTCTGAAAGATTAAAGCTAATGTTAGTAGTTGGATTAAATGGATTAGGATAATTTTGTAATAATTCAATTTTATTAGGAATTGTTGCAACAGATTTTTCAACATCTGTTACTTGATCTATTTCTATCATCCAAAGATATTTATCATTTTCCCAAGTATTAAAGTCGGTACTATAATTTACAAACAAGTATTCTTGTTTTCCATCCTTATCCATATCACCAGCAGCAGAACCATAGAAAAATCTTGGAGTCAATAGCTTTGCTGAATCAGCTCCAATTTCAACTGCAGCAGTTTCAAAAATATCAAACAGTACTGTTAGCTCCCAGTTTGAAGAATCAGCAGGATCACCTGAACCTTGATATTCCAGATCGAAAATCTGACCATTTCTTTCTCCAGCAATCATTAAGCTTATGTTACCATCACCATCCGGATCTGCAACTTGCATTGTACGTAATTTGCCCTCTGCTTGTGATGGAATTTTGAAAAATGGAACAAAATCAGATTTTGTTATTTTAGAAACATCAGAAATATTTGTTACAATAAATATTGTATTATCAGGTTCGGTTCCAGCAATATACATTTCATTTACTCCATCATTATTTACATCCGTAACCCTTACACCATCAACTGCTCCATAATCAGTACCATCAGTAACGTTATCCAAAGATGTAACAAGTTCATATTGATCAGCACCAGTAGTCTCAAAAAATCTTATAGTCATTTGGTCCCATATCAATCCGTATATTTCATTTTTTCCATCGTTGTCTAAATCGCCAGTTGTAACACTATACAAAGAGCCATTAAAATTATCTTTGAAATTAAATTCAACATTAAATGTTCCAAACCCTGATAAGTTTCCGGTTGTACTAACAACAAAAATTTCTCTACCTCTGCCACCCATCCTTACTCCAACAATCAATTCATTCTTACCATCTTTATCAATATCTTCAAGTGTTAAACTATAAGGTCTAAAATCAATTCCGTCAGGTAATCCAAAGTTCCAACTATTAGTTGCAGTTACTTCACCTAACTCTCCACGTCCGTATTTGTTTTCACCTATTACTCCGCTCCATTCAAAAACCCAAAGTCTTTTTGGACTATCTGTGCCAACAACAGTTGGAACTGTTGTAATAATTTCTGGTTTACCATTATTATCAAAATCGCCAACGGCAATACCAGCAAATGTATTTGATTGAACTGGATACTTCCAATACCAAACTAAGTCGTAAGTATTATCTGCCGATGCTTCGTACATAAGAATGTAGTTATGTTCCTTATCTGTCCATGCACATAAAAATTCTCCCCATCCATCTTGGTCTGTATCAAAGCCAGCTTTTACAATTGCCATTTCCGAATCAGTTTTAGGATCTAAAAAAGGTTTTTGATCCATTGTCCAAACCACATCCCAATTATTTTGAGAGAAAATAATTATAGGAAATAAAACAACTACAAAAAGTATATGATAGAATTTCATTAGACTGTCTCCTCATTTATTAAAGTAATAGAAAAATTTAAACTAATATTTTATTTCCCAAATTGTCTAGTAAGCCAAATTAAAACTACTGCTCCTAATGTTGCAACAAGAATGCTATGTAAGTTAAATCCGGTAACACCTTCACCTTCAAAAAAAGAAACAATAAAACCTCCAAAAATAGCACCGACAATTCCTAAACCTACGCCAGTAATACAACCCTTTCTTCTTTTCGGTTTAATAATTTTTGTAGAAAGCCATCCAGCTAATCCACCAACAATAATCCAGCTTAATAAACCCATAAAAATTCCTTTTTTATATTCTTAAAACATTATAGGATAATAAATTACAATAAAAATATTTTTGATAAGAGGTAATAAATTTTGTATGTTTACCAACTATGCAAAAATTTATAATTGTAGCGATGGATGGACCGGCAGCAAGTGGAAAAAGTACGCTTGCAAAAGACCTAGCGGATAAACTTGGTTATCTTTTAGTAGATACCGGAGCTATGTATAGAGCTATAACTTATTATGCTTTAGAAAATAATATAGTTGATAATGAAGAGAAATTATTAGCAAAACTAGGTGAGTTAAAACTAGAATTAGAGTATAAAAATAAACTTACACGAGTCTTTCTAAATGGCGCTGAAATTACTGAGGAAATTAGAACTCCAGCAGTTAACGCAAAGGTAAGTGACATCAGTAAGATTAAAGAAGTTAGAACAGAAATGGTAAAACTTCAAAGAGAAATGGCAAACAATAAAAATCTTGTTGTGGAAGGTAGAGATACAACAACAGTTGTTTTCCCAAATGCGGATTTGAAAATATTTTTAATTGCTGATGTAAAAGAAAGAGCAAGAAGAAGATATTTAGAGTACCAAGCAAAAGGTGAAAATGTAACTTTGGAAGAAGTTGAAGCCAGCATAAAAAATCGTGATACTATTGACAGTACTAGAAGTGTTAGTCCACTTAAAAAAGCAGAAGATGCAATTGAAATTGATACGACAAATATGACAATTGAGGAAGAAGTTAATAAAATAGCTGCAAGAGTTAATTCAATTAAAAAATAAGTTTTGAAAAATTGAGCCATCAAAAATAATAATGTTAAACTAAAACCCGCTGTGTTTTAAATTCTTTCGGGTGGCGAAGAAATAAAACTCAGTTTTACTTAACCGGGAGGTTAAATGTCAGAACAAGAAGAAAATAGTAACGAAGAAAAGAAAGTAGAAGCATTACCAACTTTTGATATGACGAAGTTTATGAATGCTGATGAATATTCTGAAGAGGAATTACTAACGCTTGCCAATCTTTATGATCAATCATTTCAAGATCTAAAAGAAGGTGAAATTATTGCTGGTAAGGTTGTTGGAATTACAGAAGATAATGTTGTGCTTGATGTAGGTTTCAAATCAGATGGTACACTTTCTAGAAATGACTTTACTTCTACCGAAGAACTTAAGTTAGGAACAATGGTAGATGTTGTAATTGAAAATGTTGAAGATGAACACGGAAATTTAGTACTTAGTAAAAAACGAGCAGACTTCTTAAAAGTTTGGGCGGCAATAACAGATGCACACGAAAAAGAAACAATTCTAGTTGGAAAAATTCTTAAAAGAATTAAGGGTGGAATGGTTGTTGACCTTATGGGTATTGAAGCATTCTTGCCTGGCTCTCAAATAGATATTAGACCAGTTAGAGATTTTGATGCTTTTGTTGGGCAAACAATGGATTTTAAAGTTGTAAAAATAAATAATGCAACTGAAAATGTAGTTGTATCTCATAAAGCACTTATTGAAGAAACAATTTCTGATCAAAGAAAAGAAATTCTTGAAGGTCTTGAAAAAGGTCAAATTCTTGAAGGTATTGTGAAAGCAATTACAGATTTTGGAGTATTTGTTGATCTTGGCGGTGTAGATGGACTTGTTCATATTACAGATTTAAGTTGGGGAAGAATTAACCATCCGAGTGAAATTGTTAAGTTGGATGAGAAAATTAAAGTTGTTGTTACTGATTATGATTTGGAAAGAAGAAGAATTTCTCTAAGTCTAAAACAACTTACTCCACATCCTTGGGAACAAATTAATGATAATTATAACCTTGGAGATAAAGTTTCCGGAAGAGTTGTTTCGCTTACAGATTACGGTGCCTTTATAGAAATTGAAAAAGGTGTTGAAGGACTTATTCATATTTCTGAAATGAGTTGGACGCAACATATTAAGCATCCATCGCAACATGTTTCAATGGGACAAATAATTGAAGCAGTTATTTTAAGTTTAGATAAAAACGATAAAAAAATATCTCTTGGAATGAAACAACTTACTCCAGATCCTTGGGTTGAATTGTTGAAAAAATATCCGGTTGATTCTAAACATAAAGGTATTGCAAGAAACTTAACTAACTTTGGTGTATTTGTAGAACTTGAACCAGGTATAGATGGACTTGTTCATATCTCAGATTTATCTTGGACAAAGAAAGTTCGTCATCCTGGAGAAATTATTAAGAAAGGTGAAGAACTTGATATTATAGTTCTAGGTATTGATACAGACAATAGAAAAATTTCTTTAGGACATAAACAAGTAACAGAAAGTCCTTGGGATGGTTTTGAAAGCAAATACCCAGTTGGAAAAGTGGAAGAAGTTAAGGTTGTTCGAATTATTGAAAAAGGAATAATTGCAGAACTTACTGATGGAGTTGATGGTTTTATTCCGGGTTCACAACTTTCTCCAAGTAGAGTAAAAAATCTTTCTATAAGTTATCCTTTAGAAGGAATGCTAACTGCTACTGTTGTTGAGTTTGACAAAGAAAATAAAAAAATAGTTCTAAGTGTTCTTGCAGCTTTAAAAGATAAATCAGATGAAGAAATTGAAGCTTATATTACTGAACATAAGTTAGAAAAAGTAACAGTTGAAGATATAAGAAGTTCGGATGCTGGTAAATTTGATGCTTCTGCATTTGCTGGTTTTGGTGATGATGGAAAAGTAAAAGAGAAAAAAGCTAAAAAAGTTGCAGAAAAAAAGGTTGAAAAAGTAGAAGAAAAAGCTGATGAAACCGAAGCTAAAGTTGAAGATGCTGAAGTTAAAGAAGAACCAAAAGAAGATTCTACTGAAGAAGAAAGCAAGTAGATTTTGAAAATATTAGGCTGTAATATTCTTTGCGAAAAGTTTATTGCAGCCTTTTTTTTATTAATTTCGTTTTATGTTGTTGCCGAATTATTTAGAATATCTGATTCAAAAGGAATTAAATGAAAAGAATTATAATCCAAGGTAGTTCAAGAAGTAATGGAAATACAAATAAAGTTGTTAAACTACTTATGGAAGAATTAGACTTTGATTTTTTAGATTTAGCAACTAAAAATATTGGACATTTTGATTATGAATTTAAAAATCAAAACGATGATTTCATACCTATCATTACACAAATAGCAAATGAATATGACTTGATAGTTTTTGCAACACCAGTTTATTGGTATTCAATGAGTGGAGTACTAAAAGTTTTTTTTGATAGAATTTCAGATTGTCTTCATTCAGAAAAAGAAATTGGTAGGAAGTTAAGAAAAAAAAATATGGCAGTAATTTGCTGTGGATCAGATAAAAATGAAATTGAATCATTTTTTATTCCATTCAAAAAAAGTGCCGAATATCTTGGGATGAATTATCTTGGTAATGTCCATACTTGGATTGAAGATGATTCAATAGAGAATGAAGTTAAAGAACGAATTACCAAATTTGTTGAATTATTATAATCTCTAAAATGAATAAAACAGTATCCTTCCAAACTCTAGGTTGTAAACTTAATTTCTCTGAAACTTCAACTATTGGAAATCAATTTCTGCAAAAAGGATTTTCCATTGTTGATATTAAAGAGAGGGCAGACATCTATGTAATTAACACTTGCACAGTTACAGAAAATGCTGAGAAGGATTGCAGACAATTTGTTAGAAGAGTACAAAGACAAAATCCCAGTGCCTATATAATTGTTACTGGATGTTACGCTCAGTTACGTGCAGAAGAAATTGCTTCCATTGATGGAGTTGATGCAGTTCTTGGAAGCAATGAAAAATTCAAAATATTTGATTTGATTGATGAATTTGAAAAAGAAGAATTGTCGTGTATTTATGTAACTCCAACAGAGGAACTAAATTCCTTTTCTTCGGCTTCATCTTCCAACGCAGATTCAAGAACACGTGCTTATTTTAAAATACATGATGGATGTGATTATACTTGTACGTTTTGTACCATTCCATTAGCACGTGGTAAAAGTAGAAGCATGGAATTAGAAGAGAGCTTAACTCAATTTAAAAATTTAGTTCAGCAAGGTTATAAAGAAATAATTCTAACCGGAGTAAATGTTGGTGATTATGGAAAAAGAATCGAAACAGATTTTCATTCATTGTTAAAAAAACTTGTTAAAGTTGATGGAGATTTTAGAATAAGAATTAGCTCCATTGAACCGAACCTATTGACTGATGAGATAGTTGAACTTACAAAAAACAATCCTAAAATCTGCAATCATTTTCACATTCCATTGCAAAGCGGAAGCGACAAAGTGTTAAAGTTAATGCAACGAAGATATAATTCAACTGACTATAAAAGAGTAATTGAAAAAGTTGTAAACAAAATTGAGAATGTTGGAATTGGAGTTGATGTAATAATTGGTTCGCCAGGAGAAACAGAGGAAGATTTTTTACAAACCTATAATTTCTTAAAAGAACTTCCGGTTTCTTATCTTCACGTATTTACTTATTCCGAAAGACCAAATACAAAAGCAATATTGTTGGATGGAAAAGTAGAAGTAAAAGAGAAAAAAAGAAGAAGTAGTATGCTAAGAATTCTAAGTGAAAAAAAGAAAAATGAATTCTATAGAAAAATGATTGGAAAAGATTTGCAAGTGTTATTTGAAGATACAAACAAAGATGAATATTTATTTGGATATAGTTCTAATTATGTTCGCGTAAAACATCCCATTAAAACTGACTTGGCAAACAAGTTTAAAATGATTAAGATTACTGATGTGGTTGATAATATTTGTGTAGATGAGATAGCAGAAAAATCTTCAAACGAAGTATCAAAAAGTATTTCAACTTATAAATAAAATCTTATGTTTGTCATTTCGAAATGATCCCGAAAACTTTTGGGAGATTGAGAAATCTCAAAACCATTCTTGTTCTAAAATTAACTTGGCGGTCACGGACTATTCCGTGACTTAATAAATCCTTATAAATATGGCAACCAAATGAAATTAATCTCAATAATTACAATATTGTTTTTTTACTCAACAATAACTGCTCAAAGCAATAGGCAATTGTTAGAACTAAAAAAAAATATCATCCCAAATTCTTTAGAACAAAATTTACCTTCTACAACTTTTGATTTAGGAAATACTACTTTTGAAAAAAAGAGTAAAGGGTTAGCTGTATTGTATTCGTTACTGTTGCCGGGAATGGGAGAATTTTACGCTGATAATTATTCAACTGGACAGTACTTTACAATTGCAGATGCTGTTGCTTGGAGCTTTGTTACTGGCTATAGTATTTACGGAAATAATCAACAAGATGATTATAAGGCGTATGCTAAAACTTTTGGTGGCGTAAATGTAGAAGATAAAGAACCAGAATTTTTTGCTGATATTAGTGCCTACGAAAACATTGAACTGTTTAATACAGAAAAAGAATTGAACAGACAATTTGATAAAACTTACGATGTACAAACTCATACTTGGGATTGGCAAAATGCTGCACAGAGAAAAGAGTACAGAGCAATGTGGACTGATAGCGAAGGAGCTTTTAACAATGTTCGTTTTGCAGTTGGAGCATTAATTGTAAATAGAATTATCAGTGCTATTAGTGCCGTTCGTTCGGTTTCTGCATATAATAAAAGAGAAGAAAATAATGTTAGTTGGAATATTAATTTTGGTACAAGACTTAATCCTAATTTGCCATCTGGCTTAGTTCTTAATTTTAGAAAAAGTTTTTAATATTTAGAATAAATTAAAGATTCCAAATGCCTGGCACTATTATAAGTGCCAGGCATTTTTATTTTAAAAGTTTATTCTAAATAAATTCATCTCAATTATTTTTGTGCTGTTGTAATACTCTTGATGTGTAAAATTCTTATTCGCTAAATTTAAATCATTTATATTACTTTTTGAAGCATATTGTTTCCCATCTTTTAAGGGAGCAATAAAGTTAGCATAAATTATAGAAGCAATTCCGGGAAGAATCAATGGAGTATAATTGTAAATATCATTTCCCCAAAAATTATCTGAATTTATTATTATTGCATAACTTGTTAATGCACCAATTGCACTCCAAGCGAAAGTTCCCGCAAGAGTTACATCTTTCTCAGTATTTTTGGCAATATAATGAACACCCATTGCAGTTCCCAGTGCATAACCAACATATCCTCCTACTATTCCTAGGTATGCATTTCCAAGTCCGGATCCACCAATTAAATAACCGACTCCTGCAGTAGCAGCCATAGAACAAAATCCGATAGTTGTTCCTACAAGTGGAGCTGCAACTAATTCAATTAAAATTCTTTCTGTAACAGAAGCATCTTTTACAAAGGGTAAACTAAAGGGGTAAAGCTTTATGGAATCAATAGCCTTGTCTGTTAGAAGATTTGAACCTCTGAATGTTTGGTCAAGTGTATCATACATATAATCATTTTTGAATTCCCAAATTCCTTCTTTCCCCTCCTTTGCTTCTTTTTCTGCTTTTGTGTAATAGGCATTTTCAAAGTAATCTGTATTTGAAATAAGTTTACCAAAACCTTTCTCTAAATATTCTTTTGTGAAATCCTTTGTTAGTATTGGATATTCTTTTCTGATATAAACTAGTATATAGTCCGTACCTTGAATAATATTGTTTGGAAAAGTCAATTCAAACTTTTTCTTTAGTAGATTATGTTTTGCAAAACTATATGCATTAACTCCAACTTGTTGCAAGTTAGTACTTTTATGGTTAATATTCGGAACATCAATGCCAGCAAGCTTAATCAATCTTCCATCAGTCAGTTCAAATAAATTTGAATCAAGAATCTTTTTTATCCTCACTTTTTGTGCTTGACTAATATTTGCAAATGAAAAAGAAATAAGTAATAGCAAAAGTATTTTCTTTGCTGAACTATTGAGAAATATCATCTTTATTTTCCCTCTAAAAGTTTATTCTAAATAAATTCATCTCAAATAATTTTGTGCTGTTGTAATAATCATGATGAGTTAAATTGTTTTTATTGAGTTTAATATTGCTTGTTGTATGGATTTGTTTAATAGTATTATTTGTCCCACCAAGATTTGTATAAAGAATATCGCTTATTAAAGGAGCTAGGAAGATAGAGGTCCAGAATGAGTTACTAGACTTGGTAAGAGCAAAAGAAAGGAAAGCTCCTCCAACTCCAGAAAGAAACGTCAATGGGTAAGATAAATTTCTATCTTTTCCACCATCAGCTATATAAGTCCAGACAGAAGTTCCAACAATATAACCTATATATCCTCCGAGTATTCCTCTAAGGCATGGATGTCCACAATTAGAATGTGTGGTTAAAGCAGTTTCTAAAAGACCACCAACTAGTCCGAATATTCTTCCAGCTAAAGATCCAAAAAATAATTGGAGTGAGACACGAGCTGGTGTGGAAGCATTTGCAAATGAACTTTTCTTAGTTTTAATTTTCATCAATTGTTAAAGAAAATTAGAATTAAAATTGGCAATAGTTTGATCTAATAAATAATTGTAGTTTCTTTTGTACTCCCAAATTCCATCCATGTTTTGTTTGGGTTCTTCTTCAGCTAACAGATATTTATTCGTATCTGTATCGCTACAATTAGAAATATATTTGCCAAATCCTTTCTCTAGAAATTCTTCAATAAAATCCCTATCTGAAAGAACAAAATTTGAAATAATACTCACTAGTGTGTAGTTGGTATCAAGTGAATTATTTGTTAGATAAGTAAAATCAAAATTGTTATCCAATAAGTTTTGCTTTGCATATTTATATGCATTAATTCCAACTTGTTGCAATAGAGAATCTTCATAAATAATATTTGGAACATCAACATTAGCAAGTTTTATCAATCTACCATCTGCTAATTCAAATAAATTAGAATCAATAATTCTAATAATCTTTTCTTCGGGTTCTATTGTTGTTAGCTTTTCAAGGTAAAGTACAATCGGTTGTCTAGAAAGGAAACTATCCAATGTATCTACATCGTAGTTGTCTGAGTATTCCCAAATTCCAAACTCATTGCGTTTACTGTGGTGTTCCGCTAAACGATATAGCTTTGAATCCAAAGTATCTAAATTATTAATGAACTTCCCAAATCCTTTTTCTAAAAACTGCAAATTATATAGAACAGTTTCTGTTGGGAATTCTCTCGAAAGAACTCCAAGTGAATAAATAGAAGTTTTAACTTTATTCTCAATTGAAATAAAACTAAACTTTCTATTCAACAAAATTTTTTCTGCAAATCTTTTTGCTTGCTTAGCAACTACTAAGTTGTTAGGATTTGTACTTGTGATATTTGGAATGTCAACACCAGCAAGTTTAATCAATCTTCCATCAGTAAGTTCAAACAAATTCGAATCATGTATCTTACTAACTTTTACTATTTGAGATAAATAGATGTTGGGTGAAATAATTAAGAGTACAAAGGGCAATAATTTTTTTATAGTTCCAAAACGGAAAAAAACATTTAACATTTTTATCTCCCAATACATTCAAATGTAAAATTATTATAACTAACATAATAAAAGATATGGATAACAAAATGATATGCAACAATTTTTGCACTTTAAAAAAAATATATTGAGCATCTAAGTTTATAACTATAAAAATAATTTTAGAATTTCTTATCTTGCACATCTAAATTATATAGAATAAAAAAGGAAGTTTGTGGAAAATCCAGCAATTGGAAATAATTTTCATTGGTATCCATTATATACAAAACCTAGGCATGAGTTTAAAGCCGAGGAACAGTTAAAAGGCTGTGGCGTAGAATTCTTTTTACCCAAAGTTACTCGCATTAAACAATGGAGTGATAGAAAGAAAAAAGTTACCGAGCCACTTTTTAGTGGATACATTTTTGTACGAGGAAATGAACGAGAAAGGTTGCTGGCACTTGAGCAATATGCAATTGTTCGGTCAATATTTTTTGAAGGTGTTCCAGCTATTGTACCAGATTGGCAAATTGAAAATCTAAAAATTATGCTAGAAGGTGGAACTGATATTGAAGTATCTGATAGAATGAAAGTAGGAACATCAGTTAAAATAATATCAGGACCATTCAAAGATGTTGAAGGTATTATTTATGAGTTACCAAATCAAGAGCGTATGTTAGCAATTACAATTGATTTTTTAAGACAAACAATTATTGTAAAAATTCCTGCTGAAAGTTTAATAGAAACAAAAGGGAAAGAGAAAAATGGATAAACAAATTAAATTAAGTAAACTTAAAACCACCGAAAAAATTAAACATTATTTATTGTTGGTTAAGTTAGTAGTTAAAACTGCAAAGTCTGGTAAGCAGTATTTGGATCTACAATTGCGAGATGATTCTCTTTCGTTAAATGCAAAAATGTGGGCAAACTTCGAAACTTTTTTACTTGCTGCAAAAGAGGGAAGTATTGTTAAAGTCCTTGGTACCATTGACGAATTCAATAATCAGCCACAAATAAAAATTGATAGAATAAGAAATATTTCCGCTGAAGATAATGTTTCGATTGATGATTTCCTTCCTAAGTCAGTTAGACCAATTGAAGAAATGGAGAAAGATCTTGATGATGTTAGAAAATCTATAAAAACAGAAGTGCTAAGAGAATTAGTAAATAAAATCTTTACAGAAGAAAATTATAGTAAGTATAAAAGAGCTCCAGCCGGAAAGGCTTGGCATCATGCCTATATTGGTGGCTTGCTAGAACACACTTTAGAAATTGTAAAAATTTGTGATTTGATGTGTAGCATACATCCAAATGTAAATAGAGATTTAATTTTAACCGGAGCAATTTTACATGACTTTGGAAAAATTGAAGAGCTAGAATTTACATCGGGATTTGATTATACAGACAAAGGAAATCTACTTGGGCATATTGTAATAATAGCAACAATTATTGAAAAAACTGCTTCCCAAATTAATAACTTTCCTGAAGATATTAAAACTCAGCTTATCCATTTGGTTCTTAGCCACCAAGGTAAACTAGAGTATGCCTCTCCGGTTGTGCCTAAAACTTTAGAAGCAATTATACTTTACCAAGCAGATGAACTTAGTGCAAAAACAAATGCTTACAAGGGTGCGATAAATGCTGAACAAAACAGCGAAGCACATTGGACAAGGTATTTGCCTTTAGCTGGAACAGCTTTGTTCATTCCGCAAAAATCAGATGATGAAGAATTTAAGGATACTTTGTTTTAGAATAGCTGGAAGTTAAATCAATGGATTTCGACAAAAAATTAATTATAAAATTAAAAGAAGCAAACTCTATTGTTTTCTTTACCGGAGCTGGTATATCAGCAGAAAGTGGCATCTCTACATTTAGAGGTAAGGATGGTTTATGGAATAAATTAAAACCCGAAGAGCTTGCAAACTTTGATGCCTTTATGAAAAATCCAAATATGGTTTGGGAGTGGTATCAATATAGAAGAGATATTATTAGTAGAACAAAACCCAATGCCGGACATGAAACAATTGTAAAATTTGAAAAAATTTTTAATGTTACAGTAGTTACTCAAAATGTAGATAACTTACATGGCAGAGCTGGAAGTAAAAATATTTATGAATTACACGGAAACATAGAAAGAAATTTTTGTATTGATTGCAAAACTTTTTTTAGTGAAGATGAAATTATGTCCGGGCAAAATGTGCGTGCATGTAAAATGTGTGGAGGAATGATAAGACCAGATGTTGTATGGTTTGGAGAAAATTTACCTCAAGATATTTTTAATAAAGCGGAACAAAAAGCAAAAGAGTGTGATATTTGTTTTATTGTCGGAACATCAGCTGTTGTTTATCCAGCGGCACATATTCCTATTACGGCAAAGCAAAATGGAGCATACTTAGTCGAAATAAATATAGAACAAACCGAAATCACTTCAAATGTTGATTGTCTTTTATTGGGAAAGTCTGGAGAAGTACTACCCAAACTACTTGCAACTATTAACGAAGATTAGTTTATAAGACAAGAATCTAAATAGAAAAAAAATGAAAAATAAAATTGTAACCATAAATCTTGAAGAAAAATTTAATTCGTTTAATGATTTTTGGAATCCAAAAATTGTTGGGGAATTAAATGAGCAATTTGTAAAAGTAGTCAAGGTTAAAGATGAATTTGTATCGCACAAACATGAAAATGAAGATGAGTTATTTTTAGTAATTGAAGGAAAACTTCTGATGGAATTAGAAGATGAAACTCTTGAAATCAATTCAGGCGAGTTTGTCATAATTCCTAAAGGAACAATTCATAAACCTATTGGAATTGGTGAGGTGAAAGTATTGCTGTTTGAACCTAAAGCAATTTTGAATACTGGTAATAAGACAAATAAGTTTACAGTTAATAAGCTAAAAAAAATATGAAACTAAAATACATAGTCATACTTCTTTTATCTCTTGTCTTAAATCTATTTGGACAAAATGGAGAAAAAAAGTCTGGTTACATCTCAATTCATGCAGGAGCATATACAATTCTTTCTTATAATTATAATAAATATTATGACTCAAAATACGGTACTATATTTGGAGCAAGTCTTGGAATTCCATTAAGTAGTAAAATTCGTTTGTTCAGCAAAATTAGTTATTTTGAAAATAATGGTATTCCAACTTCCGATGTGACTGGATTGAAAGAAGGTACTTCAATATTAAAACAAGTATTAATTAATGGTGGAATGCAATTTAAAATTGCAAATTCAAAAGTAGTAAACCTTTATCTACAAACCGGATTAACCCTTGCTATTATTGACGAAGAACGAAAAAATAAGAAAGGTAATTTTACTTATGAGATTGAGGGTAACGGAAATTTAGGAATTTTTATTGGTAGTATTTTAGAAATTAAATTTGGTAATAGTCCGTTTTCCATAACTGGAGAGTTTAATTATATCTATTCTTGGTCGCCACTTTTAGAGTATGATGAAACATATAATGCAGTTAGTTTTGTTACTGGAATAAGATATTATTTTGGTAGATAAATATTTTAAATACTCCTTCCTATAACCTTACATTATAAAATTATTACGACAAAACCTTTAGCTTAAATTCATCAAATTATATTCGATGCTATATCTTGTTATATGGCAGAGATTATTTTTTGGGCAAAAAAAATATTTTTGAAGTAAATTGGGCATACTGTCATGGCATTTCTATGGAGAAAAACTATGAGTGTTGGCAATGACGCTATTGATCATGGTCATCGTTATCTTATAGGTTATGTGAATACAATTGAGTTGATATTACACTCACCAATTGATAAGGAACTTTTAATTGAAGCTCTTGATCAATTATATGAGGAAACAGTAAAACATTTCCGAAAAGAAGAAGTGATTCAAAGAAAAATTGAATTTCCGCAAACTCTTCATCATAGACGCGAGCATAAGAAATTATTAGAACAGTTGAATGATGCAAGAACAAAAATTATTGATTGTAATAGTTTGGAAGGTTTACTTGAATATGCACCAGAGCTAATAATGTTTTTACGGAATTGGTTAGTGGATCATGTATTTCACGAGGATATGTTGCTAAAACCTTTTTTTAGTAAATACCCAAAAGGTTATTCGTAATTTTTAGGGAAATCTCCAAAAGTTATTTGTTAAAATAAATCTCTTCTTCAGCATAAGTATTTTCAGTTTCAAACACCTTTACTTTTATACTGGAAATATTGTTTGGCAAGTTAGAATTTTTAATTTTATCTAAAAAATAATTACACAAATTTTCTGCTGTTGATTCGTAATTAATTTTTACATGATTAGAATCTAGTTTTTTTAATGCTTCAAGTAAAGCGGTGTCTTTATCCCAAACTAATACTGTATGGTCTAACTCTTCAACAATTGGTGCAACAAGTTCTTTCACATCAAAATAGTCTATTACCATTCCAGTAGGTTCTACTTTACCTGTAAACTCAACTAATAATTTATAGGAATGACCATGAAGGTTATAGCATTTACCTTTGTGACATTGTAATCTGTGACCCATTTCCCATCTAAATTCTTTAGCTATTTTCATACGCCTCTTTTATTTGGATCCCAAATTTGTTTATGTAATTGTGTTTGAAATCTTACATGAAGATTATCTTTTAGTATCCACTCTGCTAGTTTTTCGTTTTCTATTTCTCCAAATACTGGTGAGAAAAGTACTTTGCACTTTTTAGTTAAATCATATTTCTCAATTATGTTTTTTGACCAATCGAAATCTTCTTTATTACCAATTACAAATTTAACTTCATCATTTGGTTTTAAGAAGTTGATGTTTTTATAATAATTTTTCTTTTCCATTTTGCTAGATGGACATTTTAAATCCAATATCACTTTTACTTTATTATCTATACTTTCTATAGGTAAACTTCCACCCGTTTCTAGCATAACTTCATAATCTAATTTACAAAGTTCTTCCATCAATGTAAGGCATTCTTCTTGCATTAAAGGTTCACCGCCAGTTACTTCAACAAGATTGCATTTATACTTTTTCACTTCAGTAATTATTTCATCTATTGAAAAATCATTTCCTTCGTAAAAGGCATATTCAGAATCGCAATAAGAACATCTTAAGTTACAATAAGTTAAGCGAATAAAAATACATGGCAATCCAGCATTTGTACTTTCACCTTGAATAGAATAGAATATTTCGTTTATTTTAATCAATTATTTTTCTTTGTAAAATGGACTGTAAAGATACAAATTTTAATAAATTTTATTGCTACAAAAAAATAATTATTGTATATTTACCAACTAAACTAAAATTGATAAGGCGACTGATGGCAAATCACAAATCAGCTATAAAAAGAATTAGATCAAACGAACGAAGACGTGTAAGAAATAAAGCTTCACTTTCTAGAGTAAAGACACTAGTGAAAAATGTTTTTGATTCCAAAGAACAAGAAAAAGGTACTGCAAATTTTAAAGTGGCTGTATCTTATTTAGATAAAATAGTTTGTAAGGGAAGAATACCAAAAAATACCGCGAGTAGAAAAAAAGCTCAAATGGCAAAGTTTGTTAACGCTTTGTCTGCTACAGCTTAGTATTCTAAAAGAGAATTATAATTAAGGCAATATCATTTTAATGGTATTGCTTTTTTTTTGCTTTAGAAATAGCTAATAGAATTGTATAATAGTTGTTTTCCAAAGCTGTCATCACCAAAAAAAATGTTGTAATAATTATATTGTAGTCTATTTAAAATAAACGTACCAGGCACTTTGAGAATACCTGGTACGTGAGCATAGAAAATATTTGTAAATTATCACGGAGCCGTGATGTTTTTCAACATCCCCCCAAAACAGCTCGGCTTACCCGAAGGCAAAATTTAGTTTAATTGAAGATAACTTCTGGTTTTAACCATTGTTCAATTGTCATTTTCATAAAAGATATATTTATTGGTTTTGATATGTAATCATTCATTCCAGCATCTAAACATTTTTCTCTATCCTTCATACTTGATCTTGCAGTTGCAGCAATAACTGGTATGTTTCTTAAATGTTCTTCAAGATTTCTAATTTCCTTTGTTGCTTCCAAACCACTTATTCCGGGAAGTTCAATATCCATTAAAACTAAGTCGAATTTATTTGTTTTTACTTGTTCAATTGCTTCTTCACCAGTTTCAATTGCAAACACATTATAGCCAGCTTTTTCTAAAAGCTTTATTTCTACTTCTTGATTCATAGGATTATCTTCAACTAAAAGAATATTTTTTTCTAGACTATTTTGCACATCAAAATTAGTAAATGTAAAATCTATAATTTCTTCATTAGGTGTGTCAAGAACTTCAGTTGATGTATTTTCTTCAACTTGACTACTGATATCTTTATTAGTGTTTATTTCTTTTTCAGTTTCAAAATTTTGATCTATAGTTTGAACAAGATGCTCTCCTGCTTTTTTTGCGTTTTTTGTATATTCAATTAATTCTTCTTCTGTTTCGTAGTGATGATTCTCAATTAAAGTTAAAAATCCAAAAATAGAATTTAATGGCGATTTTAAATCGTGAATAATTTTTGAATTTTGTTCTTCTGTATTCGTATCGTTTAAGTTTTCATTTTCCGCAATCAAAAGTTCAGTTTTAAGTCTTTCAATTTCTTCTGCAATTGTTTTCTCTTTCAAGTGTTGCGAAGTAACATCTATTAAAGAACCTTCTATTGTTTTTGTTACTGGAAAAAATTTAGTTGACATATTTACATAAATGATTTCCCCTTTTGTGTTAGTTAATTGTAACCGATAATTTTCCAGTTGTTTTTTGTTTTCAAGTTTTAGAAGAATGTGTTTCTTTATTTTTTTATTCTTTATTAAATCATCAAAGAAATTAAGTGAACTTGAATTGTCTAAACCTAGTAAAGTTATCATCGATTTATTGTTACAAATAAAATTACCATCTATTGATATTTTGAAATATGGAATGATGGAATCTTTGAGCGAAATGTCTGTAGAAATATTTTCATTTTTTTTATTTTTAACTAATTTTAATTTGTATGATTTTGAATTGTTGCGAATTGAGCCAAGAAGAAAAGTAGATAAAGAAATAAAACCAACTACTGTAAACAAAAATTCATTTCTATATGCTTGGATAATCTCAATATTTAATACATATAGAGCTACAACAGAAATAGCGAAAACATAATTGATGAAAACTAAAACTTTCATTTTTGAAAAATAAGCATCAGTTTTTTGAGTACTATTTTTATGTGATTCTGTTCTTGAATTATTTTGATCAAAATTGATGACTTTTAATGCTTGATTCATATTCAATAACTTTTGTTTTGTTAATATATTATGTTTATCTTTGGCGTACTATCGGCACTCTAAAGACCTTGTTAAGTGATATAAATTTACGTGTGAGGTAGGACAAACTATCATTAAAAAAGTGAATTAAAACGTGACAGATATACTCTATTCCATCGATTTAGCTATATTTTACTTCATAAATCATACATTGTCAAATCCACTGTTTGATAAATTTTTCCCATTTATAACTGATGTAAATCATTGGTTTGTTGCCTATATAATTCTTTGGTTTATTCTTTTACTAAAGGGAGGAAGAATAGGAAAAGTTGCTGCCATTGTGATGATATTTTTAGTCGCAACATCCGACCAAGTGAGTAGTAACTTGTTGAAAAATTTCTTTGAAAGAATTAGACCTAACAATTATATAAATGATGTTAATCTATTAATAGGTAATACAAAGTCTTTTTCATTTCCATCTTCCCACGCAGTTAATAATTTTGCAGTTGCAGTTTTTATTTCAAAACTGTATCCAAAACTAAAATGGATTTTATTTATTACCGCTTTCCTTATGGCTTTTTCAAGACCTTATGTTGGTGTTCATTATCCGTTCGATATTTTTATGGGTGCTATTATTGGCTCACTTATCGGTTATGGTTTCGCAATAATTGCAAAAAGAATAGATTCGTATTTCATAGATAAAAAATCTTAATACTATTTTGTTGAACAGAATCCTTTTGAGTAAATTGAACATAAAATAATTTCACACTATAAAATATTTAGGATATGAAAACAAAATTAGACATTGCTAAAAACTGGTTTCCAAGATATACAGGAACAAACGTAGATGAGCTTGGAGATTACTTACTACTTACAAACTTTAATAACTATGTTACTAAGTTTGCAGAACAATTTAATTGTGATATAAAAGGAATTGGCAGACCAATGCAAACTGCTACCAATAAAGATGGATTGTCAATTATCAACTTTGGAATTGGTTCTGCTAATGCTGCAACAATAATGGATTTGCTAATTGCTAGAAGACCAAAAGGAATTCTTTTTCTTGGTAAGTGTGGCGGACTAAAAAAATCAACTGAGCTAGGTCACTTCATTCTTCCAACAGCTGCAATTAGGGGAGAAGGAACAAGTAACGATTATATGCCTCCGGAAGTTCCTGCACTTCCTTCTTTTAAGTTGCACAAGTTTGTCTCTGATAAAATCATTCAACACAAAATGGAATATAGAACTGGAGTTGTTTATACAACCAACCGAAGATTGTGGGAATGGGATAATGATTTTAAAGACTATTTAAGAAATTTAGGAACAATTGGAATTGATATGGAAACCGCAACCATTTTTATTGCGGGTTATACAAACCATATTGTTAGAGGTGCTTTGTTGTTGGTCTCAGATTTACCAATGGTTCCCGAAGGAGTAAAAACTGAAGAGTCTGATGAATTGGTTACGCAAAATTTTGTTGATTTACACTTGCAAATTGGTATTGAAGCTATGACGGATATTAATGGAAAAGGTGAGATTATTAAGCATTATACATTTTAATTTGGTATTTAATTTTCGAGAATTGACTTGACAAACAAAATAATTGCAACTATTTTACTTTCTAGATGTCTAAATAATGAACCGATTGGAGGTTATTATGAAATTAAAAATATCAGTATTTATATTAGTTAGTTTGTTTTTAACTATTTCTATAAATTCTCAAAATGGAATAAACGAAGCAGAAGTAAAAGCTTCACTCACAAATCTTTTTGATTTATCAAAATCTAAAAGTTATGAAGAAGCATCATCATCTTTGGCTTATGATGGGAAAGATGAAAAAAAAACAGATAAAATCGCATTAAATTTTGCAGATAAAAAAGAAAAAAAATCTGTAAAAAGAAAATGTAAAAAAATAAAAGCTTATTTGGATCTAAGTGATTCCTATGAGTACGATGGCTTTACTGGCAAAGACAACAACGGAACGCTAAAAGTTAATTTTAAAAGTGGCGATCAAGAACTCAAAATTTCTTTCACTTTTGTCAAGGTTAGTGGTAAAGTATTACTCTCAAGTTTTAAGTAGAATCTATTAAAAAAACATCAAATATTAAATAAAAATGCCAGACACTTTTTTAATTAAAAAATGCCTGGCATTTGACATTTAGACCAAAATTAATTTCTGATATTAGTTTTATTTAATTGAAAATTATAAATTGTATTACTACAATAATAATTTCAACAAAACTAATGCTTTCAGAAGAAACATATCAAAATTTAATTGAAAATGATTTATCATTCCTAAATGTAAGTGATGAATCGTTAGTCAATAAAATTCTACAACACACTTCTATTGTTTCACTTCCCAAAGATACTCTGATTTTTGATGAAGGCTCAACTACAAATAACTTAGCAATAATTATTTCAGGTAAAGTTAGGGTTTATAAACTCGCAGAGTCTGGCAGAGAAATAACAATCTACCGAATAAACAAAGGGGAGAGTTGTATTTTAACAATTTCATCAATCCTTAGTAATTTAACTTATCCGGCAAGAGCAGTAGTTGAAGAAGATGTTGAGGCTCTTGTAGTTCCGTCTGATGTTTTTAAAGAATTGGTTAACAAAGATGAGAGTTGGCGAAACTTTACTTTCGGATTAATGAATACAAGATTTGCAAATGTAATTACTGTTGTAGAAGAAATAGCATTCAGAAGAATGGATGAAAGAATTTTAGAATTTCTATTTGATAAATTTAATAGTAGTGGAAATGAATTAAATATTACTCACCAAGAAATTGCTTACGAACTTGGAACATACAGAGAAGTTGTAAGTAGAATTCTAAAAGATTTTGAAAAATCCGGAATGGTTGAACTGGCACGAAATAAAATCAACATTTTAAATATTACTGAAGTAAAAAAGAAATTAAAAAATTGAAAACATCAAGGATTATAAGCTTTTAATCATAATCATACTCTTTTTCTTACTCGCCTTTTTGTTTCTCTTATGTAACATCATCACTGAAAACATATTCCTTTATTCGTATTATTAGACTAAGTATTTTACAATAAACTAAACGGAGAATAAAATGAAAAAAAATATGGGAAGCTTAGATAAAAATTTAAGATTATTTGTTGGAGTTGCAATTGGTGTTTTCGGTTACCTAAATGAATCATGGTGGGGTTTGGTTGGCTTAGTTCCAATAATGACTAGCTTTATGAGCTTTTGTCCAGCATATTTCCCTTTTAAATTATCTACTATCAAAAAAAATAGCAATGCTTAATTAAGTTTATCATTCCGATTCCCCAATTTTATTGGGGAATCGGAAACTATTTTGTCCAACCTTTTATTAACTATTTCTAAAACGGAATTTCACATTTTTATTTCTTATACTAAAAAGTAAAATATTAAGTTTTAGTATATCTTGAATACAAATAATCACATATTAAAAGACAACCAATACTACAAATTTTGTTTGTACGGATTCTTAAAAAACCTACGTTTTTTCGAACCATTTTTTATTCTCTTTTTTATTAGCAAAGAACTTTCCTTTTTAGAAATCGCAACAATCTATGCAATTCGTGAAGTTGCAATAAATCTATTTGAAATACCATCTGGAATTATTGCTGATGTGCTTGGCAGACGAAAAACTTTAGCTTCTTCATTTCTAATTTATATTTTTGCTTTCATAATATTTTATTTAAGTTCAAACTATTATTTGTTTACAGTTGCAATGTTATTTTATGCTTTGGGCGATGCAATACGTAGCGGTATTAACAAAGCTATGATTGTTGATTATCTTAAAAGGACAAATCAAAGCAACCTGAAAGTAGAATATTACGGACATACACGTTCGTGGTCACAGTTTGGGAGTGCAATCTCAAGTTTGGCTGGTGGAGTTTTAGTCTTTTACAATCATAATCTTGAAGTTATTTTTCTCTTTTCAATTATTCCATACTTGATTGATTTCGTAAATGTTCTCTCATATCCAAAATATTTAGATGAAACAACTGAGACTCATTTATCAACTTTAGAAAATGTTAAACAAATTACTTCCACATTTTTTAATGCACTAAAGGATAGGGAGTTACTTAAAACTTTAATTAACTTTTCAATTTATTCAGGTTACTACAAAAGTGTAAAAGATTTTATACAACCGTTTTTGCAAACACTTCTTTTAACTTTACCAGTATTAATGTTTTTAACAAATGAAGAAAAACTCGCATTAACTTTAGGAGTAGTTTATTTTTTAATTTTCCTTGTCAATTCGTATGTCTCAAGAAATGCATCTAGGATTGTAACTTATTTTAAAACTTCAAATAATTTTCTAAATATCAGTTTGCTCATTGGAAGTTTTTTGGGGATAATTACCGGACTATTGATGCAATATTATACAAGTGTATTTGTAATTCTTTTATTCATTTTTATTCTTCTTCTTGAGAATGTGAGAAAGCCAGCCGGAATTGCAATTGTAACTGATATGAGTGAAAGTAAAGTACATTCGGGAATATTGTCTGTAGCTTCACAGCTTGGTTCTTTGTTTACTGCTTTGTTTATTTTAATAATTGGTTACTTTTCAGATATTTACGGAGTTGGAGTTGGGATTGGAGCAGTTAGTATTTTACTTGCAACAATTAGTTTGTTTGTGAGAATAAAATAGCTAATGCCTCTACAGAGGTTTGTAAAAACTATAGTCTGTCATTTTCGAATGTTTTAATCGGAAATCCAGGTACTTATAATTTCTGAAATTCTTCATGTATTAAAAGTACATAGTTATTCTAATTATGGATAACTAACATCCTCAAAAATAATAGGAAGTAATTTTTGTGTTAAGAATGAAAAAGAAATACCAAAATGATTTTGACTTCCGTTTCCATATTGATTTCCTGTAATCCAAAAAGAGGATTGAATTCCACTAGAGATTCTGATAGTTGAGAATATTCCCCAAACAATTTCTTTTCCAAAGAAAGACTCAAATATTTTATTCGAATTAAGGTAGTTTCTATATCCAAGACGTAAGTTAAATAACAGTTTATCTTCAATGGCTGTATAATTTCCTTCCACTCCTAGCTCTATTGAACTTGGTCCACCACCGGTGAAAAGAGAAAATGACGTTATTCCGTTTAATTGGAAATTTCTGAGATGATAAATAATTGGTTTTATCGAAGAGTGTGCAGATAATCCAAAGTATGTTTCTTCTGAATAAGGAAGAGTTAACTTTTCAATTGAATATATTCTATGATAAAAGTTTTGAATTTGACTACCACTAAAATTTCCCGTTGAAATAAATCCACCACCCAATCTAAATAGACCATATTCAGAATGAGTTTCATAAGTTAAAAGTAAAGACAAAAAGTCCATTCGGAAATTCAATTGTCTATTAGTGGCGATGTTTAGGTAACTATCTAAAAACCAATGTGATAATTTCTCTTGCTTTGAAATACGTAACCAAAAACTTGTGGTTATAAAATCATCATCTGTCTGTAAAATATTTTTGTTGAGTAGGTTGTTTATCTCTTTATCAAAAAGAAGGTTATCATTCCAGTAACCTACTGATATTGAATAGTACTTTTGGTTTGTAAATAACACAGAATCAGACTCGAATGCAAAAGAGCTAAGAGGGTGAAGTAATATTATTATCGCAATAATACTTAACAATAATCGAGATTTAGAAGTAAACATTTATGTTGGCTAGACTATTTAAGAATTAAATTATCCTTACTATACTTCTTAATTAAAAACCTTCTCATTTTGTCAAGTGGATATTTTTCTTTTTCTAAAATGTAGTGAAAACCAATACCATCAAAAATAGCCGCCAATATTTTACTTTCTTCTTTTGGATTTTCAACACCCATCTGCCTGAATAATTTCTCCAGTTCAAAAAATATTCCTGATAAAAATTCAGTCATAAATTCACTTGCGACGGTTTGAACTTCAGGTTGAAAAGTGAAGTTCATATACAACTGCCAAAACTTTTCATCTTCTTTTAAAAACTTGAACATTAGATTGATCATAGTTTTTAATTTCTTAAAAGAGTCTTCTACTTTTTCCATTTCAAAAAAAGCTTCACCCATCTTTTCTTCCAACAAACTAAAAACAGCAAACATTAAATCATTTTTACTTTTGAAATAATTGTAAGTCAATCCTTTTGAAACTCCAGCAGCTTTTGCAATATCACTAATTGATGTTCCTTTAAACCCTTTCTCAGCGAATAACTCCAAAGCGTTTTCTAATATAGAATGTCTTGTATTTTTTCTTATTTCTTCAAATTGTTCTTTTGTTCGTGGCATTGCATTTATTATTGAGTGAATGTTCAGTCATAAATATATCTTAAATTGAACAAATTTGCAAGCTTTTAGTAAATAATAGTGATTGTTATATAATTTAACTTGACAAAGACAAAAAAATATATTAAGTTTTGATTGAACGATAAGTCAGTTAAAACATTTGGAGAAGAACTTGAAACAATTATTAAAATATTTATCTCTCATTTTCATATTTGCATTATCAACTTTTGGACAAAATGCAAAAGAAATTGTTCGCAAAGCTAATAATCTAAGTATGGGAAAAACATCTCAAGGAATAAACAAAATGATTGTTGTTCGTCCTGACTGGAAAAGAGAAGTGGAGATGAAAATTTGGTCAAAAGGGAATGATTATTATCTAATTTTAATAACCGCTCCAGCAAGAGAAAAAGGACAAGTGTTTCTTAAACGAAAAAATGAAATGTGGAATTGGATTCCATCTATTAATAGAATGATTAAAGTTCCACCATCAATGATGGGGCAATCGTGGATGGGATCCGATTTTACAAATGATGATTTGTTAAAAGAAGCTTCCATTGTTAAAGATTACGTCCATAAAATTGTTGGCTCTGATTCTATTGACGGATATGATTGTTACAAAATAGAATTAATTCCAAAACCAGATGCAGCAGTTGTTTGGGGAAAAATAATTTCTTGGATTGAAAAGAAAAATTATTTCCAAATGAAAGTGGAGTTTTATGATGAGACAGAAGAATTAATTAACACTCAAGTTGGTTTAGAAATTAAAAAAATGGGTGACAGAATTTTACCAACTAAAATGGAAATGATCCCAGCTGATAAAGAAGGACATAAAACAATTATTGAATTGATTGATGTTGAGTTTAACAAAAATATATCTGATAAATTTTTCTCTCAACAGAATATGAAAAGAGTTAGATAAAAGAATATGAACACGCTAATCAAAATGGCTTGGCGAAATATTTGGCGAAATAAGAAGCGTACAATTCTTACAATGTTATCTATTTATCTCGCCGTTACTTTTTCATTATTCACTCGCTCAATGCAAGTTGGCTCTTATGCAAATATGATTGGTAATGCTGTTAAGCTATCAACAGGTTATATTCAAATTCACAAAAAAGGTTATTGGGAAAATAAATCAATTAACGAAACTTTTGTTGAATCAGAAAAAATAAGTAAGGCACTTAAAAATGATGAGAATGTAACATTTATAATTCCAAGGCTAGAATCTTTTGCACTAGCTTCATCTGGTAAGCATACAAAGGGGACATTAGTAATAGGTACAATTCCAAAAGTGGAAAATGAAATAAACAAATATTCAGAAAAAATTATTAAGGGTGAATTTCTTGTAGCAAATGATAAAGCGATTTTAGTTGCAGAGAAGTTAGCAGAGTATTTAAAAGTAGATGTTGGAGATTCGTTAGTGTTGCTTGGACAAGGTTATCATGGAATAACTGCTGCCGGACAGTATTATATAAAAGGAATTTTGAAACTTCCAATCCCACAACTCAATAATCAGTTAGTTGTTTTACCATTAAAGGAAAGCCAATATTTTTATGCTTCGGAAAATAGACTGACTTCAATCTCTATAATGTTGGACGATCCAGAATTGTTAGATGAAACAATTACCAAAATAAAAACTGGTTTGGATGATTCGTATGAAGTAATGCCTTGGCAAGAAATGAATAAAGAAATGGTTCAAGCAATTGAAGCTGATAATGTTGGCGGAATTATTATGCTTGGAATTCTATATCTAGTAATTGGCTTTGGTGTTTTTGGAACAGTAATGATGATGACAATGGAACGAAGAAAAGAATTTGCTGTTATGATTTCCATTGGAATGCAAAAAATTAAACTTGTTCAAGTTGTTGCTTGGGAAACAATTCTGATTGGTATAGTGGCAATAGTAGTTGGAATTATTGTAACGTATCCTATCCTTTTATATTTGTCGTTCCATCCAATTCCATTAACGGGAGAAGTTGCTAAGTCAATAGAGATGATGGGAGCAGAACCTATTCTTCCATTTTCAGTTAAGCCAAATATTTTTATTACTCAAACTGTTTCTGTTATAATTATATCTATAGTCGCAGTTTTATATCCGCTGTATGTGATATTTAAATTGAATGTAATGAAAGCGATGAGAAGCTAAAGTAACGTGAGACGAGAAACGTTAAGACGTAAAACGAAAAACAAAATTGGAACGTAGATTTTTATGAAAGTTATGATTTTTTAAGATCACAAATTGTCTTAATATTCATAATGATCCGTGTTCCTATTGATAAAATCTTTTAATAATTAGGATCTATTTTAATGTTACTTAGCATTGCTTGGAAAAATGTTTGGCGGAATAAATTTAGAAGTCTGATTGTAATATTGTCAATCACAATAGGGCTTTTGGGTGGTTTGTTTTATTTAGCTTTTTCAAATGGAATGGTGCAACACCAAATTGGTTCAGCAATAGAAACTGAAATATCTAATATTCAATTACATCATCCGACTTTTCTAATTAATAACGAATTAAAATATTCAATTTCAAATCCTGAAGAAAAAATAAAAAAAATAAAGTCGCTTACAAATGTTAAAGCAACTTCAAGTAGAATAAAAAGTATGGCAATGATAAGTTCTGCTGTAACTGGAACTGGAACAACTATAAATGGGATTGATATAATTGAAGAAAAAGAAGTATCGAACATTTACACAAAAATAATTAAGGGATCTTATTTCGAAAGGAAAATTAGGAACCCAATTGTAATTAGTAAAAAGTTAGCTAGTAAACTTAAAGTAAAAGTTAAATCGAAAGTTGTTGTTACAATTCAAGATGTTTTTGGCAATATAACTTATGGTGCATTTAAAGTTGTTGGAATATTTAGCACACATAATTCTATGTTTGATTTGGCAAATACGTTTGTGATTAAAAAAGATTTAGCTGATTTAATACAAATTGATGAAACCAAATCATCAGAAATTTCTGTACTTCTTAAGCACAATGATTTCACAAAAGAAACTACATCCAAGCTTAAAGAAATATTTGTTGATGAAATCAAATCGGAAAAATTAACTATTCGCTCTTGGACTGAGATAAATCTTATACTAAAAATGTTAAATGAAATGACTATTCAGTTCACAATGATTTTTGTTAGTATCATTCTTATTGCATTGAGCTTTGGAATAATAAATACAATGCTAATGGCAATTATGGAACGAGTTAGAGAAATTGGAATGTTAATGGCAATTGGAATGAGCAAAGCAAAAGTATTTTTTATGATTATGCTGGAAACCGTTTTCCTTTCAATTACTGGCGGTGCTTTGGGTTTGCTGGTCAGTTGGTTAGCAATTACTATTGCAAATAGAACCGGAATTGATTTATCAACTGTTGCGGAAGGCTTGAACTCGATGGGTTATAGCTCATTTGTAAAACCAGAACTTGGAATATTTTATTATTTATTGATTGGTACGATGGTAATAGTAACTGCAATATTCGCTTCAATTTTACCTGCAAGAAAAGCATTAAAGTTAAAACCATCGGAAGCAATAAGGCAAGACGTGTAGAATAAAAAGACGTAGAAACGTGAAACGGAAAATGCCACAGAAAAGACGAGCAACGTAGAACAAAAAGAAAACATTATAGGAAAAATGATGAGTATAATTACAACTAAAGAATTAAATAAAATTTACGATGCAGATACAATTCCGGTTCACGCAGTTAATAATGTTAACTTGGAATTTAAAGAAGGTGAATTTACTGCTATCATTGGTCCATCGGGTTGTGGCAAAACTACATTATTAAATTTAATAGGTGGATTGGATTCTCCGACAAGTGGTGAAGTTATTATAAATGGAACTAATATTACTAGTCTTAACTCCAAAGATATAATTGATTTTCGATTGCGAAACATTGGCTTTGTATTTCAGGCATATAACTTAGTGCCGGTTCTTACAGCAAAAGAAAATGTTGAATTTATAATGCAACTTCAGGGAATTCCAAAACAACAGCGGGAAGAAAGAGTTATTCAATTATTTGAACAAATAGGTCTAAAAGATAGAATGAATAGTCGTCCCAGTAAACTTTCTGGCGGACAGCAGCAGAGAGTAGCAGTAGCAAGGGCTTTGGCATCCAAACCAAAATTTATTTTAGCGGATGAACCAACTGCAAACCTAGATTCAAAATCAACAAACAATTTGTTAGACATAATGGAAAAATTAAATAAAGTTGAAAATACGACATTTATTTTCTCCACTCATGATGCACGTGTAATAAAAAGAGCAAGAAGGTTGGTAACACTTGAGGATGGGAAAGTTGTTAGTGAAGAGATAATAAAAGTAGAGATAGATGGCTAAAGTTTAATAAGAAATTGTCTTTTTGTACTCCATACTTGAAAGTTTTAGATACGGAATTAGTTAAGTATAAGTTATGTTAAATATTACTTTTTTGACTAACTCCGCCTTTTAAGGCGGAGGATAGAAATACAAAACTAAATGGGCTTTAGCCCACAATCTAATTAACAAAATCAAAGAAAACTAAAAGATGTCCTATATTCGAATTTGGCTACATTGTGTTTGGAGAACAAAAAACAGAGTTGCTTTCTTAACAAAAGAAAATAAAAAGCCAATAATAAATCATATCAGAGAAAATGCTAAAGAAAAAAGTATCTATATTGATTTTATTAACGGACATACTGAACATCTACACTGCATAATATCTTTAAATAGTGAGCAGAATATTTTCAAAGTAATGCAGTTAATAAAAGGTGAATCTTCTTTTTGGATAAATTCAAATAAACTGACAAAAACAAAGTTTGAATGGGCGGATGAATATTTTGCAGTTTCGATTAGTGAGTCACATATAAATAGAGTACGTGAATATATAAAGAATCAAGAAGCTCATCATAAAAAGAAATCTTGGGAAGATGAATGTAATGAGTTTATTGAGAAATACAGTTTTAGAAAGATGGATGGCTAAAGCCAAGTTGTTTTCTTGTTCTCTTTCTCCGCCTTAAAAGGCGGAGTTAGTCATAACTATTCTGACCTAATAAACTATATGAAAATTTTATGAAATAGATAATTGATTATCTCCGTACCGAAAACTTTCGGTACGGAGATAAGACAAATAAACATATGAAGCCTTTAGCCTTCACCAATTTAACTAATCAAAAAAACAAAAACTATAGAGGGATGATAGTCTCAATGAAATACTCAGTTCACACTACTTTTTTAATTCTAACATTCTTTATCTCATCAATTTTCTTCGCTCAATCTAAATTTGAGTTGAATGGTTATTTACAAAATATGCAAACAGTTTGGAATCCCAACCAAGGTGGAGTTTTGTTTTTCCAAAACTCTATGAGTAATAGATTCAATTTTACGTATTATCCTTCAGATGAATTTACTGTGAATGCGAGCTTAAGAAATATTTTCGACTATGGTCAGTTTGTTTCTTTAATTCCCAATTATGATGAAACTGCAACAAATGATGTTGGTTATTTTAATCTAACGCAAAAAATCACTTCAAATAATTCAGCAATACTTTACTCAAATATTGATAGACTAAATATATTTTTTAGTAAAGGAGATTTTGAAATACAAATTGGGAGACAACGAGTAAACCTTGGTATGTCTATGGTTTGGACACCTAACGATATTTTTAATTCATCTTCTTTTCTAAATTTTGACTATGCTGAAAAATCTGGAAGTGATGCAATTAGAATTCAATATTATACTGGAGTTGCTTCTTCAATTCAATTAGTTTCGAAATTAAATAGTAAAGAAGAAATTTCATTTGCTACAATTATAAAATTAAACGAATGGAGTTATGATTTCCAATTCCTAACTGGAATTATGGAAAATGATTATGTAATTGGTGGTGGCTGGGCTGGACAAATTATGGAAGTTGGTTTTACAGGAGAGTTCACTTACTTCAGAGATAAAAATAATTTTGCTGATACATCTGGAATTTTTGTTTCATCCATTGGCGGAAATTATGTTTTCTCTAATAGTCTTTCCATTCAAGGAGAATTTCTATATAATAGTAATGGAAGAACCAAAAAAAATGTTAGTCCCAATAATTTATTTTCTCTTGAATATTCTGCTAAAAATTTATCGCCTGCTAAATATTCTTTGTTCGGACAGATTTCCTATCCAATCACACCATTAATTAGTGGTTCACTTTCTTCAATATTTAATCCAAGTGACAATTCTTTTTTTCTAAATCCCTCTGTAGAAATTTCATTAAATGAAAATGTATATCTTTTAACTTCGGGACAGTTCTTTTTTGGAGATGATTTTACCGAGTGGGGAGATTACGGTCAATTTTATTATTTAAGAATGAAATGGAATTTTTAATTAGGAAGAATATATCACTTGACTTTTACAAAATATTCATTAAATTATCAAATATAAGTAACAAACATTTTTAATGTGAGGACTATTAAAATGTATCGTCAAGAAATCAATATCACATCATTTGAAAAGTATCTTCCTAAGATGCTGGACTTAGTGATAAAAGGTGACGAAATAATTATTACCAAATCTAATGTTCCAATTGCAAAAATTTCTCCAATTCAAGCTCCTACATTTACTGCAAAAGTACACTTTGATAAAACACATGCAATAAGAACTAAAATGAATGTTGGCAATGCCGCATCAGAAAATTGGTTTGGTTAGAATATTTTCTTTTATCAGATAAGTAAAAACACTTTTCAAAAGTGTAAGGGAAATTCTTATACTTTTACTTTTTTGAAATTGCCAAATTGTACCAAAGCTACTCCAGCTAAAATTATAAGCATAGCAATAATTAAAGTAAAATTAATTCTTTCATCAAGAACCATCCACCCTAACAACAAAGCTATAACTGGATTTACATAAGCATAAGTTGTTACAAAAGAAACCGGCAATTTTGAAATCGCATAAATGTAAGAAGTGTATCCTAAAAGAGAACCAATAAAAACTAAATAGAGCATTGCCAAAACTCCATCCGTATTTAGGGAGAAGGAATTCTGTTCACCTAAAAATAATCCAATGGAAATTTGAAGAGTTCCTGCAATTATCATTTGCCAACTTGCATTCATTAACGGATGTGAACCTATTGGTTTATATTTAGAATATAAACTTCCGGTTGACCAACAAATAACTGCAGCTAGAACTGAAACTATTCCCCAAAAGTAATTTCCGTTTAATAAGTTTTCTAACTCATTCCAAAAAATTAAAGACACTCCAAAAAAACCTACGACTAATCCCAAAATCATAAACTTATTTAGCTTGTAACTATTTGGTATTAGATATTCAATTGAAACAATCCAAAATGGTAGAGTGGTGATAAGTAAACTTGCTAAACCACTAGGCAGCCATTGTTCACCAATAACGACAAAACCGTTTCCACCACCAATTAGTAAAATTCCAATAATGGCAAGATGCTTAAAATCTTTTTTTTGAGGAAGTTTTATGCCTTTAATATATAACACTAATAAAAGAATTGGTCCGGCAATAATCCATCTAATACCAGCAAATAACATAGGCGGAAGTGATTCCACACCAATTTTAATTGCTAAAAAAGTTGTACCCCAAACTAAGCAAATTGTAACCCATGCTAGATAGGCAGTTAAGTTTTTTTTATTCAATTGTATAACTTTCTAAAAAATGAATTTGAAATATAATGAATATTAAATCTTTGTTTTAGATAAAGAACAATGAAAGAAATTTTGTAATTTTCAGATGAAAAAATAACAGAGAATTACATATTAATGAATAATTTTAAAATTAAAAAAGCAGAAGTTAGTGACATTCCAATAATTTTAAGTTTCATTAAAAAATTGGCTGAATACGAAAAACTATCACATGAAGTAACTGCAACAAATAAGAAATTAGAAGAGACACTTTTCTCAAAAAACACAAATGCTTTTTCTATAATTGGTTACTTGAACGATAAGCCTGTTACATTTGCAATTTATTTTTTTAACTACTCAACATTTTTGGGTAAGAAAGGATTGTACCTTGAAGACTTGTTTGTTCTTTCAGAATTTAGAAGTTTTGGAATAGGAAAGAAAATGTTAAAACATCTTGCTACTATCGCACTTGAAAATAATTGTGGTAGAATTGAATGGTCGGTACTTGATTGGAATGAGCCGGCAATTAAGTTTTATAAAAAGATAGGCGCAGAAATTAAGAGTGAATGGCTTACAACAAGAATCTCTGGTAAAAATTTAGAAAAACTAGCTGACAAAAATTTATAACTAAACGATAAAAAAATGAACCTAGAACAAATTCAAAACTGGCTTCAAGAATTTCCAATTATTTATAACGTACTTCAAATAGTTGGAGTAATTCTATTAGCAATTTTCGCTTATATTGTTGCAAAAAAAATACTTATTTCCGGTATAAATAAAATTGTTGATAAAACAAAAACCGAAGTTGATGATATTATAATCAACGATGCAGTACTCAAACGCATTGCATACGTTGCTCCGGTTCTCGTAATTTCCCAATTCATTTATCTAATTCCTTCTCTTTCCACTTTTCTAAAACGTTCAACTGAATCTGCAATCGTATTGTTATTGTTATTATTGATTACGTCAGTTATAAATGCGGCAAATGAACTTTATGAAAAATCTAAAAATTATAAAAGAAAACCGATTAAAGGATATTTGCAAATAGCAAAAATTATAATATTTATTTTAGGTGGAATTTCAATTATTGGTTTATTAACTGGACAGCAACCGTGGGCAGTACTTACTGGAGTTGGAGCTTTTACAGCGGTTCTATTTCTAATCTTTAAGGATACTATTCTTTCATTCGTTGCAAGTATTCATATATCTGCTTATGATCTAGTTAGAGTTGGAGACTGGATTGAAGTTCCAAAATTTGGTGCTGATGGAGATGTTCTTGACGTTGCCTTACATACAATTAAGGTTCAAAATTTTGATAAAACAATTGTAGTATTCCCAACAAATAAATTGTTAGAAGGCTCGTTCAAAAATTGGCGTGGAATGCAAAAAGCCGGAGGTAGAAGAATTAAAAGATCTATCTTTATAGATTTATCGAGTGTGAAATTTTTAGATAAAAAAATGTTAGAGAAGTTTAAGGGGATAGAAATATTAAAAAATTATATTGATGAAAAAGAAAAAGTAATTGCCAAACATAATGAAGAAAGAAAAATTGACACATCCAATATTATGAATGGGAGAAGACTAACTAACATTGGAACATTTAGAGAATACTTAAAAGCTTATTTGAAAAATCACGAAGATATAAATGACGGATTTACATTTTTAGTTAGACAGCTTACTCCAGGACCAAATGGAATTCCAATAGAAATTTATGTCTTTGCTAAAACAACAGATTGGATTAGGTATGAAGGTATTCAAGCAGATATTTTTGATCATATATTTGCGGTAGTTTCTGAATTTGAATTAGATATTTTCCAAAATCCAACTGGCAAAGATTTTGGAGTCTTAAAAGAATTACCAAGGCAAGATAATATATGAATGTCCGTTTATATATCTAAATTTTAACAAAGGCTCAAATATAAAAGCCACAAACTATTTGTTCTATAATTGTTTCAAAAGCTCCATTAGGAGCGAAAGTATGGTAATAGAAATCAGTCTAAAAGCACAAACAAAGCTCTGTAGGAGCGAAATTATGGTTGTTTGCTAACTTTCACTAAAATCATCTAAAGAATAATGTCGTTCCTATGGAACTCTTTATATGGTTTATATTTTGTTATTACCATAATGTCGCATCTAAGATGCTTAAAAACTTTTTAGGCATCTATGTGAATAATCATAATATAATATCTCAGGAACCAAAAGAATAAACTTCACTCATAAAAGTAAAAAGATGAATATTCTTGAAAGCAAAGTAAACGTTTACTTAACTATCTTATTTGTTCTTATATTTACAACTTCTACCTTTGCACAACTAAGTACCATAAGTGTTGGTGGAGGTATTGGTCTTGGAAGTATTAATGGTAACCTTCCGTCACAAACATCTTTTGGTGGAAAAATATTTGTTGAAGCTGAACCTTTTGTTGATCCATTTAACTCGCTTCAATTTAGTTTTATTTATGCCCAAAAGTTAGAAAAATTACTACCGCAAAACAGAACTAACAAATATTATCCTTTTGTGAAAAGTTTTTCCTTAACCGCTAATGGTAAACAGTTGCTAAGTGAAAATTTATTTGTTGGAGAAGGTTTTGGTTTTCTATTGTTGAACGATAGAACTTTTAATGATGTAAACACTTGGAATTATGGTTTAGCAATTAACTTTTTTGTTGGCACAGAAGTATCAACAAAAATGGAGTTAACTCTTAATCTTGAATATGGTTTAACACTTACAAATACAAACGCTAGTTTTGCATTATTTATTCTACAAGGTAAATACTACTTGTAATTTATATGGCTGATCTTTTTTTTCAATGATTTCATCTTGCAATTTTTCCGTTTAATAATTATATTTGATGAATATAAACCTAAATAAACTGTAGTATAAAATAAAATCCTCTAAAACATTTAGATAAAATAAAAGATAAATATAAAATGGCAATACACTTTAATCGGATACCACGTCTGTGTATAAAAATACTTTTGTTCTTATACATTATTCTTTTTTCAGTAAACATATTAGCTCAGGAGAATATATTAACAATACAAAAAATAGATTCTAAAATTATTATTGATGGAATTATAGACGAACCAATTTGGGATAAAATAAAACCTCTAGCTATTACTCAAAAAACTCCTAATGCTGGCGACCAGCCAACACAAAAAACAGAAATTAGAATAGCTTATGATAATGAATATTTATACCTATCGGGAAGATGTTACGATACAGAACCTGAAAAAATTGTAGCAAACGTAAAAAAACGAGATCACGCAACAAAAAATACTGAGTGGTGCGGATTTATGATTGACTCTTATAATGATAGAGAAAATGCCTTAGCTTTTTTTGTAACTCCAACTGGTTCAAGGTTCGATGCAGCTTTATCAAATGATTTAGTTGGACCTAATAGTTTTAATGTAAGTTGGAATGCGTACTGGGATGGAGCATCTACACGAAACGAACTAGGATGGTTTGCAGAAATCAGAGTTCCATTTACCACTTTACCATTTGAAGTAATTGATGGAAAAGTAATTATGGGAATTACATCTTGGCGATATTATGCACGAGGAGATGAAATAGATATTTTCCCTCCAAGTGATTTATCAATGGGAGATGAGTTTAGACCAGCTTTATCGCAACGTTTTGTATTTGAAGGAATAGTTCCGCAAAACCCAATACATATTACGCCTTATGTTTTAGGAGGATTTGAAGAAACTAATATATTGAATGATAAAACTAGTGAATACGAAAATGTAAGTAAGTTTAAAAGAGAATTGGGATTGGACGCCAAAGTAGCACTTGGAAGTAATGCTACATTAGACCTTACTATCAATACTGATTTTGCACAAGTTGAAGCTGATAATCAACAAATAAATCTTACAAGGCTAAATTTATTTTTCCCTGAGAAAAGACTTTTCTTTCAGGAAAGAGCCAGCTTATTCAATTTTGATTTCGGAGTTTCTGATAGACTATTTCATAGTAGAAGAATTGGCATTGTAGATGGCAAGCAAACTAGAATATACGGTGGGGTGAGAGCAATTGGAAAATTTGGAGGATGGGAAGCTGGAGTTTTGACTATGCAAACTGCTCCCCAGGGAGATTTAAACTCTGAAAATTTTGGAGTTGTTAGACTTAGAAAAAATGTACTTAATGAAAACTCAACAGTAGGAGCAATAGTTACTAACCGAGGTGATTTTAAAAATAATTACAATAGTGTATATGGGTTGGATGCTAACTTAAGAATATTTGAAGAAAATTATTTGTCACTAAGATGGGCGCAAAGTTTTACTAACCAAAAAGAAAATAAAATTAGTTCATTAAATCCTACAAAACTTTTTATGGAGATTTCAAAAAGAAATTTACAAGGCTTTACTTATGTCGTAAATTATGGAAGAGCTGGAGAAGATTATAATCCTGCAATGGGTTTTGAGCAAAGAGAAAATTTTAGTCAGCTGAATTACGATTTCTCTTATAATATGTTTCCTGGTAAAAATTCTAAAACACTTAGGTATAGTCCAAATTTTATTGGAAGCCATACTTGGGGAAATCAAACAAACAAACTAGAGTCTCGTAATTTAATACTTGGCTTTACTATGTTTAGTAAAGCAGGTTGGTTCTATGATTTAAGCTTAAATAATGACAAAGAATTATTATATGAACCTTTATCATTATCTGGCGGTATAGAATTAGAACAAGGAATTTATGAATTCAATAGTATCAATGGAATGATTCAAACTCCCGCAGCTAATAAATTATTTTATCTTATTTCTGGTAGTGTAGGTAATTTTTATGATGGAAAAAAAACGACAATAATGATTTCGCCATCAATAAATATTACTCCAGATCTTAGTATTGGTGGAAGTTTTATATATAATTATTTAACTTTTTCAAAAAAAAGTATTACTAAACATATACAGCTAAGTAGAATTAATATTTTATATACTTATAGTACCAAGCTAACATTTAGTGCTTTGGTTCAACATAATAGTATAACTAAAACATTAGCTGGTAATTTTAGAATTAGATATAATCCAAAAGAAGGTAATGATTTTTATTTAGTTTATAATGGTGATCTAAATCAGAATAGGAATAGAGAAATACCAATCTTGCCAATCAGTAATGTTCAAACAATTTTACTTAAGTATAGCCATACATTCCATTTATAAAAAAAAGTATCTGAGGAAATTTCTCAGATGCTTAAAATAATTCTATAAAAATATTTTTTACAACTCAGCTAACTCTTTCATCATCTCATCATACATTTCAAAAGTTAATGCTTGGTCTGCATCACTAAGAGCAGTAGGAGGATCAGGATGAAACTCAACCATAACTCCGTGAGCACCAACAACTTTTGCAGCTTTTGCAAGTGGAGCAATTTTGTCTCGCACTCCAATTGCGTGAGATGGATCAACAATAATAGGAAGATGAGTTAGTTCTTTTAGGAACGGAATTACTCCAAGATCTAAAGTGTTACGTGTAGCAGTTTCAAAAGTTCTAATTCCACGTTCGCATAAAATTACTTGTCTGTTACCGTGAGCCAAAATATATTCTGCTGCGTTTAGCAATTCGTCAATTGAAGACATCATACCTCGCTTAAGCATAACGGGACGATGAACCCTTCCAACCTCTTTTAGTAAAGAAAAATTTTGCATATTTCTTGCACCAATTTGTAAAATATCAGACTGCAAAGCAACATCCGCAACTTGCTCGGGAGCAAGTACTTCTGTAATTATTGGAAGATCATATTTTTTACCGGCAGCTTGTAATTCGTCTAACCCTTCGAACTCCATACCCTGAAAACTGTATGGTGAAGTTCTAGGTTTGAAACAACCACCACGTAAAATATTTGTTCCACTTTCTTTTGCATGTCTTGCACAAGCAAAAATTTGATCGTGAGATTCAACAGAACAAGGTCCGCCCATTACAATAAAATTATCGCCACCAATTTCAACTCCATTAACTTTTATAATAGTGTCTTCCGGTTTGTAATCTCTGCTAGCAAGCTTATAACTTTTAGGTTTTGAAACTTTTTTCTTTTTCTCAATTGGTTCTGTAATTGTTTTGTCTGTAGATTCAACATTACCATCTTTTGCTAACTTATTAAATTTTGCTTTCTCAATTTCTGTAGTTGGGTAGCATCCTAAAACTTTCATAAACCTTGTGTGTAAGCCTAGGTCATCAATCAAGCCTTTAATCTTTTCATCTTGAATGTTCCCTTCAAAATCCAGATAGAACATTTCTTCCCAAGGATTACCAAGTATAGGTCTTGATTCTAACTTATCAATGTTCACATCATATTTTTTGAAGACAGTTAATGCTTCTAACAAAGAGCCAGAAGTATGAGCAGTTGCTAATACAAGAGAAGTCTTTGCCGGAATTCTTGAATCCAATTTTTGAGATTTTTTTGAACAAATTATAAATCGAGTATAATTTTCTTCTTGATTAGAAATTCCTTTTTCTAATATTTTTACATCAAATAAATTAGCTGCATCTTCGCTTGCAATTGCTCCACACTCCGGATTGTTCTCTTCACTAATTTGTTGAACGGACATTGCAGTATCTGCAAAATACTCAACTGAACAATCTGGCAAAGTAGAAATAAATTTATCGCATTGAGCAGCAGCTTGGTAATGGGCATATATTTTTTTAAGTTTACTTACTTTAGAATCTTTAGTTCCAACCAAACAATGTTTTACTTGATAGGTCTCTTCCCCAACAATAGAAAGGGTTGTGTGTACTAATAAATCATAGACTTCATTAATTCCACCGGAAGTTGTATTCTCAATTGGAAGCAATGTAAAATCTGCTCTACCTTCTTCAACTTCTTTTGCAACTTGATCAAATCTTTTTTTGCTGATGAAAATTATTTCTTTTTTGTACTGAGCAAAAAACTTTTTTGCTGCAAGGGAACTGTACGAACCATCAATGCCTTGAATTGCAATTCTAATTACGTTTGATTCTGTATTAAATATTGAAGTTTGAAAATGTTTTTGTTGCAAACGAATTGAGTCATCAATAATATTATAAAATATTTTTGAAGTGTAGTGCGAGTCTAAGCCAACCTCTTTACCAACACCAATAATTTTAGAAAGCAATTCCGATTCTCTTTCCAAATCTCTAATTGGTTTGTCGGAGTTTTCTTTTGAGTCCGCAACTTTATGACTTAATTTTCTACGTTCAGCTAATAGTCTAAGAATATCTGAATCAACTTTGTTTATGTCTTTTCTAACTTCTGTAATATTTGGTTTTGACATTTTATATTTCCTAAAAGAATTAAAAGCGAATGTGAAATTACAAAATTATTGTGTGCTAATAAAGAAAGTAGAAATTAAATAATTTAATTTGGAAGCAAATAATACACTAAAATAATTAATCATAGATTATATTGCAATATATTTGTTAAGCAATTTTACAAAAAACCAAACCCCACCCCAACCCTCCCCTTTATAAAATGGGAGGAGTTTAAACTCCCTCCCTTTTTCAAAGGGAGGGTTGGGGTGGGTTAGTGGTTGTTTTGTTTTCATTAATATTTAATTATTTTTACATATATGTTATTTGATTTCTATCACATTATTTAATTCACTTCTTTGTTATTATTGTTATAATATTTTTATTTTAAGAGGCTCTTAAATGAAAAATCTCATGCTCTTCTTTTTACTTTTTATTTCAACTGCTATTCTTTCTCAAACTGTTCCGGTTATTACTTTGCAGCCAACAGATCAACAAGTTGATTTTGGTACGACTGCAACTTTTAGTGTATCTGCTACTTGTCCAGATTCTATTGGTTACCAATGGTGGAAGAGTCCTTATACTGAAAATGATTTTGTGGTAAATGAACCTGGTAAAATTGAAGGTGCAACAAGTAATCAGTTAAAAATACTAAACACTACTTTTAATGAAGGCAACACACAATATGTTTGTGAAGTTTATAATACAAAAACAAGAAGCGAAGGGATTGATGATAATTGGGTTAATTCTAGTGCTGCAAATCTTTTTGTAAAAGTAAGTACATCAAAGAGTATCAAAATTACAAATCCGTCTAATAGCATTGGAAATGAATTTGAAGTTGGAACAACTATTAAAATAGAATGGGTTTCAAATAATATTGATAAAGTAAATTTAGAATACACCACGGATGATGGCAAAAGTTGGATAAATATTTTTAAGAATTATCCGGCAAGCAATAATCAATATGACTGGTCTGTTCCTAATACACCATCTATATTTTGTATATTAAAAATTACTGATTCTAACGATGAAGAAATATCTTATATGATTCCAGGAGGTTATGGTAGAAACTCGGGCCAATGGTTTACGATTTATGGAAAGAATAAATGGTTTGAAGTTAGTAGCAATACAGATAAAGGTTTAACTGCAATTAAATTTATTGATAAAAATAATGGTTTTGCTTATGGCAACTCTGTAATTGTTACAACTAAGGATGCTGGTAAAAATTGGGAAGAACAAAATAGTTTTGTTAGTTCTGAACTAAGTCAAGTCATTTTTATTGATGAAAAAATTGGATGGGGTATTAGATCTAACAGTCAACTCTATAAAACAGTAAATGGTGGTAAAACCTGGCAATACACTTTTCAAAAGTCAAATGGTGAAATTAAGAACTTAGTTTTTATAGATGATGAATATGGATGGTTTTCCATAGATGAAAGTATATATAAAACTGAAAATGGAGGAGCTACTTGGGAATTCCTTACAGTACCTCCGTTTGGTGAGCTTGGAGAACTAAATATTCTTGATAGAAACTTTGGATGGTATACTATAAGATATCGTATTGGGATGGTATCAACTCGTTTAACATATAATGGAGGCAAGGATTGGCAAGGTACTGGTCCTGGAGGGTATGGACTAAAATTTACTTATGCTGATGAGAGAAATATTTGGAAAGCAGCCTTTACTAGTGAATCAAGTTTGCAATTTTATAAAATTTCGACTTTAAGTCACTCATCAAATCTAAATAATTATAAAACTGATTTTACAGGAAAATTTATTGTCAATTCTATTTATTTTTTTAATAATCATATTGGCTGGCTAAGCGGATCGACAGTTAAACCTAGTTGGAATGGTTCAACAACATATCCTTCTCGTAAAAGTAGTTACATAGCAATGTCTCTTGATTCTGGGAATACTTGGCAATTACAATCCTTAAATCGATCACCAAGTGCAATCTATTCTTATGATGGCGAAACTGCCTGGGGTGTTAGCGGAAATAAAATTATGAGGTATGGAGAATTTGATACCTCTCCAGAATTTTGGAATAAAAAAATTCAAATAGTTGATGCTACAGATAATTTAGCAAATCTTTCTTACGGACAAATGAACAATGCAACCAATGAAATTGATGAAGCACTTGGCGAAGCAGAACTTCCGCCATTACCTATAGCCGGAACTTTTGATGCAAGATTTGTTTTTGAAAATAATAGTTCAAGTCTTAAGGATTTAAGAAATAGTAAAGAAGAGGAAATAATTTGGATAATTCAATTTCAACCAGGCAAAGATGGTTACCCAATAGAACTAAGCTGGGATAAAGATAAACTACCATTCGGTAGTTTCTTTTTAAGAGACGCAATTAACGGAAGTATTGTAAATGTTGATATGAAGCTAGAGGATAGTTTTACTCTTTTTAACGATGCGTTAAATAAACTTCAAATAGTTTTTAAAGAACAGTTTACTGCCAGTGTAGAAAACAATTCTGGTTGGAACCTAAGCTCCGTTCCATTAACTGCGGATGATATGGAAGTAACTTCTGTTTTTCCAAATGCTACTTCTTCTGCTTTTAAATTTGATAAAAGTTATAAAAGTACAACTACACTAAACAACGGACTTGGTTATTGGATTAAGTACTCAGCAGAAAAACTTAGTAATGTTTATGGGCAAGAACCAACCACTCCTATTACGCTTAGTAAGGGTTGGAACTTAATTGGTCCGCATAATAAAACAACAAGTATAGATAAAATATCTACAAGTCCAAGTGGAATAATTACTTCAGATATTTATGGTTTTGATAATGCTTATTATGTTGCTGACAAACTAACAGTTGGTAAAGGCTATTGGGTTAAGGCAAGTCAAAATGGAATTCTTAATTTTACTAATACGCATTCATTAAGTAAAGAGACAAACAAAAGTATTAAAAATGAAGAACCAAATTTCTCATTTAATATTTCTGCCAGCGATGGTGTAAGCGATAGTTCGTTTCTAACTTTTGGGCTGGATTCTTTAGCCACAGATGGTTATGATCCGTTATTAGGCGAGGAAGAACTTCCTCCGCTACCACCACTTGGTATTTTTGATTTGAGAATAAAACTTCCGGATACTTCGCTATCGTCCTATGCAGACATTAGAACACTTGCAAGAAATTGTTATGAACACATTATTAATTACCAACTTGGTGATAGCTCGGATGGACTAACTTTGAATTGGAATTTACCAGTTGGCGTTACATTAAATATTGTAGATCTGTTTGGCGGAACTATTTTTAACGAGTCTTTTACTACTGGAGTTGGTTCGTTAAAAATTGCAAACACTTCCATCAATAGAGCCAAGCTTACATTTTGTTATAGCGATATTATTTTATCTCAAAATAATAATGAGTTGTTGCCAAATGAATTTAGCTTATCGCAGAATTATCCAAACCCTTTTAATCCATCAACAAAAATTAAATTTAGTTTGCCAAAAGAAAGTATGTTAACCTTAATAGTTTATGATATTCTTGGACGTGAAGTGGTTAAGTTAGTTAACCAAAATTTAAAAGCAGATTTTCACGAAGTTGAGTTTAGTAACTCAAATTATCCATCGGGGATTTATTTCTACAGATTGCAAGCTGGTGAATTTGTTGAAACTAAAAAGATGATTTTATTGAAATAGGATTTTTCTTTTTAAATTGGTTTTGTCATTCTCAGCTTGACTGGGAATCCAGGAAACACTTATGAATGGATTCCCGATAAAGACATTCGGGAATGACAGACAAAAATTTTTGGGTCGTAATTGTGGAAGAAAATTTTCACACGACTAACAACTAAACCTAGCAGTATCAGATAAAAATACTACGAAATAAAATCTAAATAGTTCTGAGAAGTTATTACAGAATATTTTGAATTTGTATATGTTTTGCTCCAAGCTTTCGGAATCTTAGAGGTTGAGTTATTCCACTTAAATTCATAAGCAAATAACTTACCTTCTCTTTCCTCAATCCAATCTATTTCTTGCTGATCGTAAGTTCGCCAAAAGAAGTTGTTAGTTCTGATCCTATTATAATTCTGATACTTAATTCTTTCGCTAATAATATAATTTCCCCAAAGCTGACCAATATCATTTCTGTAAATTCCGTCAATTAACTGACTGAATTTATAGTAAAACAGTCAATAAGTTAACTGAAATAGGTGTTCCTTTTAAGAAAAACTAAAATGATTGTTGGCTTAGATACTTAAAAGGCATTTTAGCATCATAGATGCGGTATTATGGTAAAACCAAACTAAATAGAAGTAATAAAAGCTCTGTAGGAGCGACATTATTTTTTGAAAATTCTAAAATTATATTTATCAAGTAATTATAATATCGCTCCTACAGAGCTTTATACTTTTAAGTTAATTTCTATTACCATAATATCGCTCCTAATGGAGCTTTGCAAAATAATTGTTGAGTAAATTCTTTTTAGAAGAAAAATATTTTTTACTAAAACTTAGTTACATATAAGGATAATCAAAAAAACTAATTACGCCTTAAACTGTGGAAGAAAGTTGTAAATTATAATTTCTTCATCTTATAACTTTTAATAACAAAACGTCGGTTACACTTGAAGTCCTAAAAATTATAATCTTTATATAAGTTAATTGAACTATACTTAGAACTTATTTAACTTAGTAAAGAAATAATTTTTAATAATTTATTGGAATAACAAATGAAGCAATTTTTCAAATTTACTTTTGCGTCTATGTTGGGTTTTTTACTTTCACTATTTGTCATATTTATGTTTTTTATGGTGTTTTCGTTTTTCTTAGTTTCTTCATTAGATAATAGTGGAACAATATCAATCTCAGAAAAATCAATTCTAAAAATCAAATTAGATTATACTGTTCCCGAACGAACCACACTTGAATCGTTTGGAAGTATATCTTCGTTACCTTCATTTGCAAAAAGAATAGGTTTGAACGATATTACTAAAATAATTAACAAAGCAAAAAGTGATACAAAAATTAGCGGAATCTTTTTAGACCTTGATAACATTGGCATTGGTGGCTTGGCAAAGGTTGAAGCAATTAGAAATTTGCTAAACAGTTTTAAGTCTTCCGGTAAATTTATTATTGCTCATGGTAATTCAATTTCTGAACGAGGTTATTATTTAGCTTCTGTGGCAGATAGTATTTTCCTAACTCCAACCGGAAGTTTTGAGTTTGATGGTTTCTCAATGGAAATGATGTTCTTTAAAAAAGCTTTAGATAAACTTGAAGTTGAACCTCAAATATTTCAACATGGAAAATTTAAAAGTGCCACTGAACCCTTTAGATTAAGTAAGATGAGTTCTGAAAATAAAACTCAGTTAAGAGAATATCTAACTTCTGTTTACGATAATTTCATTAGCAATATTGCAACTTCTCAAAAACTAAGAAATAAAAATTTAGTTGATCTTGCAGACAACCTACAAATTAATTCCGCTGAAGATGCTTATAAATACGGACTTGTAGATTCGTTAGTTTATACTGACCAAGTTGATAGTGTTTTAAGAAAGTTAGTTGGAATTAAAAGTACAAGAAAATTAAAAATAGTTACTCTTAAAAAATATTTGCAAACTAGTTTTGAAAGTAGCCAAAGTAAAAATAGAATAGCAGTAATTTATGCTGATGGTGAAATTACAAACGGCAAAGGTAGCGAGCAAGAAATAGGAACTGAAAATATTATTAAGTCAATTATAAAAGCAAAGAAAAATAAAAATGTAAAAGCTATTGTCTTACGTGTAAACTCTCCCGGCGGTTCACCGCTTACTTCGGATATGATTTGGAGAGAAATTAAACTGGCTAAGAAAGTAAAACCAGTTATTGTTTCAATGAGTGATTATGCAGCTTCCGGTGGTTATTATATTGCTTGTGCTGCAGATACAATTGTTGCTGAACCTACTACTCTTACTGGCTCAATAGGAGTTTTTGGAATTATTCCTAACGCACAAAAATTCTTCAATAATAAATTAGGAATTACTTTTGAAAGAGTTGGAACTAATGATAACTCCGGAATGATGTCGATGACAAAGCCTTTGAATAGTAGTCAAAGAAAATACATTCAAAACCAAATAGAAGAAATTTATGTTGATTTTACCTCAAGAGTTGCTGAAGGAAGAGGAATGACTTTTGAAGAGGTTGATGAAATTGCGCAAGGCAGAATTTGGAGTGGTATTCAGGCAAAAGAAATAGGACTTGTTGATGAACTTGGTGGATTAGACGTTGCCATTGATATTGCTGCTCGGAAGGTTAATATTGAAGGTTATAAAATTTTAGAATTCCCAAAACAAAAAGAAACATTTGAAAAAATTATGGAAATGCTTTCTACAGAAATTAAAATAAGTTTGTTCAAATTTGAAAAACCTTTTGATAGTGCTGCTAAAGTTTCAAAAGCTCTTAAATATACTGGCATTCAAACAAGATTACCTTTTGATTTTGAGATAAACTAATTTGTTCGGTTTGATCCTAAGTGTAAAATGTCTATAAAACTTTATTAAATCCTAGAACAGCAAGAATAGCTCCAAGAGTGGGAGCTGTAAGGTATATCCAAAGCGAAGATAACTCACTAGAAATTATTGCTGGAGCAAGACTTCGTGCTGGATTAAAAGAACCGCCAGAAATAGGACCACTAACTAAAATTGCTGAAATTATATATCCACCTATAATTATTCCAGCTAGTGCTTTCGATTCTTTATTTCCTTGTAACGTAACACCTAAAATTACAAGCATTAAGAAAAACGTGAGAACAACTTCCAAAATAAAAGATTGTTCAATCGATCCACTTGGAAGTGTTATGCCAAGGGTACTACTTGTTGGGAAAATAAATGATAAAAGAATAGAGGCAAAAAAAGCACCTAAAGTTTGAGCAATAATATAAAAGGTTGCATCTTTTTTGTTAATCATTTTTCCAACTGCAAGGGCAATAGTAACTGCTGGATTTATATGAGCTCCGGAGAGATTACCAAAAACATAAATCATGGAAGTGATAATTGTTCCAAAAGCTAGAGCAATACCCAGCAAGCCAAGACTTCCCGTTTGGTCATTTACAATTATAGAACCAGTTCCAAAAAACACAAGAGCAAATGTTCCAATAAATTCAGCTGAATATTTTTTCATTAATATCTCATATAAAAGAAAAGGATAGCTAAAAAAAACTATCCCTAACTTAAGTCTTTTTCTAAACGATTATTATATTGCTGCCACACCAGCTTCTGCAACTGCGTGATCATTTTCTACACTACTTCCGCTAACTCCAATTGCACCAATAATTTCTCCATCAGCATTTTTAATCGGACATCCACCAGGGAAAGATATCAATCCACCGTTTGAATGTTCAATATTAAATAAAGCGCCACCCGGTTGAGAAAGTGTACCGATTATACCAGAATCCATATCGAAAAATCTAGCTGTTTTTGCTTTCTTTAAAGAAATATCTGCTGAACCTAACCAAGCTCCATCCATACGAGCAAATGCTAAAAGATTTGCGCCAGAGTCAACAATGGAAATATTCATTTTTGTATCTAACTCAATTGATTTTGTTTTTGCAACTGCAATAATTTTTTCTGCTTGTTCTAATGTAATATTCATATTATCCTTTTATTAAAATGATTGATTAATGTATTGCGAATATAGTCTTTTATGTTTGGAATTCAATTACTAAGAAAGTTCATAAACTTATGAAATAAGTTCATTATTATATTTCGAAGAAATCTATTGTTTGTGGTTGGATGCTTCTTTTGGAGAAAATCCAAATTCATTTTTGAATGCAATACTAAAGTTTGAGAGGTTATTATATCCTAAGTCAACATAAATATCAGATGCTTTTATTCCACTAGTTTGCAACATATTTTTTGCTTTATCAAGACGTTTCTTTTGCATCCACTTAGCTGGTGTTTCGTAGTATTCTGTTTTAAAATGACGTTTGAATGTGGACAAACTCATATTACATAGAAATGCAATTTCTTCTAAATTCAAATTAGAGTATGTATTTGCTTCAATTATATTAGTAAAGGAAGAATTGTTTTTTGTAAAAATAAGAGAATTCATATACTGAATGAAATCGTTTCCATATTTGTCTAAAAGATAAAGCATTATTTCTTCAAACTTTAATGAGAGTAAATTTTGAGAAACGTTACTTTTCAATTTTAAGAGAGATGAAAGCGAAGTTACAAATGAATGAATGTAATCATCATTTTGAATAACAAAATAAGGTATCTCTTTTTTTGAAATATTATTTTGTTGGGAAGTACTAGCGATATGTTTATCTAAAAATTCAATTACTTTTTTTTGAGAGAAAAATAATAATTTACAAAAATAAATTTCGTCTTTCTCTAACAATTCTGTCCATAAACAATTGCCACTTTTAATAATTAAAGACTGACTTATATTTACATCAACAGAAGTATTTGAAAAGTGAACTTTCTTTTTACCAGTTTGCAAAAAACTTAACATATTCAGATTTAAATTTACTTTACTATTAATAACATCACGTGTCATTTTGTAATCGTAAATAAATAAGTCTTGCTGAGTTTTAGAATCTGTTAAAAATATTTCAGGTACATTTTGTATTTTCATTGACAACTAAATATTTTAATCCAAGGCGGAGTTGGAAATACTTGAGAAGGAAAAACTGATATTATTCCGGAACGTGAACTAAAAAATATTCCTTGGCAGTTTTCCCAATTTCAATTGCTTGATTTATTGTTAAATGTAATTCGCTTTCTTCATCGCCTTCAGCTCCAGCTTCAATAATAGCAAGGTCAGAACCTTTTGACATTTGAACTAGAGTTTTACAATAAGCAGTATCACCGCCATAACAAATAGACTTATTATTATGTGTAAATCTAAATCCTATTGATGGAACTTCAAAAGAAGATTTGCCGTCATCTGAAAGTTCTCTGTGGTTAACTTTGAATGGTTTAACAGTAACATCTTTTTTATTAAAACTCCTACTATTTGAAATTTGTTTTAGCGTGATTTTATATTTTAACTCGTGCGAATACACTTCTAGAAAAGCTTTGTAAATACTTTCAATTTCCAAACATCCTTTTGGGTAATAAATATTTAGAGGGGTTTTCTTTTTCATTACAGAAAGGTAAGTGAGTAAAGACCATACACCACCAACATGATCGTGATGTCCGTGAGATATAAAAATATCAGAAATACTTAAAATTTCTTTGGGAGAGTAATCTTTATTCAAGTCTCTGAGAATACCATCTCCAGGATCAACTAAGAATGAAGCTTTTTTTGTTGTAATTATTATTCCCGTTGCAATATTTGGTATAGAGCAAAAAATTTTAATTAAAAAATCTTTCTTCTTCCAAATCAACGGATATTTTTGAGTGAATTTATTTTTCATAAAATTACTTTCTAATAAAATTTACTTTAAATTTTTACAAGACTTTTCGTCTTTACATTTACCAAAAATGTTAAAACTGTAGCCAGCATTTTCAAAGCCTAACTCAACGCACATTTTATCAACAATACCTTGAACCTTGGATGAAGTGAACTCAACAATTTCTCCACAGTTAATACAAATTAAATGATCGTGATTTTTTCTATTGAAGCTAGATTCAAAACGAGTTAAGCCATCGCCAAAATTTCTTTTTGCAAGAAGCTCACACTTTGCAAGAAGTTCTAACGTATTATAAATTGTTGCTCTAGAAACATTGGACTTTTTAGTTTTCATCTGTACGTATAAATCATCTGCTCCAAAGTGTCCGTTATAGTCTAAAGCAAAATCGAGTACTTCAAATCTTTCAGAAGTAATTCTGTGTTTTTTTTGCTTAAGATATTTTCTAAATTGTTCGTGAGCTTTTTCTTTTTTCAATTTCTTTATCCGTATTTAATTACTTAAAAATACTTAAATTATTTCAATGTTGAAGTAATACTTTTTAAAATCATCTTTAATGTAAATGTGAAATTAACTAAATTATAAATGTTCATCTATAAATAAACTTAAAAGGGAAAGAATATGTCTAAATCATTTGAAATAATAGAGCGAGTTGGAATTTCTAATAAAAGTACTTCCGAAGCAATAGAATCAGTAGTATTAGAAGCTAATAAGCAAAAACAAATTTCTTGGTTCGAAGTTTTAGAACAGCGAGGAAGAGTTACAGATGAAAATAAAATTGAGTTTCAAGTAACTGTTAAGATTGGTAGGAAGATTGAAAGTTAAATGTTTTTTGGTGATTATAATCTGTAATCTAATAGACATTTAATTAAATAAAAAATAAGTAAATTATTATTTTAAATAAAATATTTCCTTGAAAGGAATACTATGTTACAAGTTGATAAAAAAGCTCCAGCAATTTCCTTGCTGGATGGAGAAGGAAAGAAAAGAACGCTAAAAGAATTTCTTGGTAAAAAAATTGTACTATATTTTTATCCAAAAGATATGACGCCAGGCTGTACAACTGAGTCTTGTGATTTTAGAGACGCATTACCAAACTTTAGTAAGCTAGATGCAGTTATTCTTGGAGTTAGTCCAGATCCTGTTGAGCGACATAAAAGGTTTGCAGAAAAATATGATCTTCCGTTTACATTGTTGAGCGATGAAAATAAAGTTGTTCTGGAAAAATATGGAGTGTGGCAAGAGAAAAACAATTATGGAAGAAAGTATATGGGTGTTGTTAGAACTACTGTTATCATTGACGAAAAGGGAATTGTGAGAAAAATATATCCTAAAGTAAAGGTTGGTGGTCATGTTGCACAAGTTTATTCTTTTTTGAAAGAACTATAAAGCTAAATATCAAAAACCAATAAATAAATCACAAATAAATTCCAATATTTAAAATTCAAAAAATCAAACAAAATCTTTTTAGGGTTGTATGTCAATTTCTTTACCGTTTGTTATTTATAATTTGTCTTTTGGAATTTGAACAGAAAGGGAAGTATGATTTACGTAACTCGCAGACAAGTTTTTAGTGCATCGCATAGATTACATAACAGTAATTTAACTGATGAAGAAAATCAAAAATTATTTGATAAGTGTAATAATCCACATGGACACGGACATAATTATACTTTAGAAGTTGTTGTTGCCGGAGAAATAGATCCTAAAACTGGTTATGTTATAGATCTTAAAGTATTAAAGAAAATAATAATGGAAAATATTATTGCAAAAGTTGATCATAAACATTTTAATTATGATGTAGATTTTATGCAAGATATAAATCCAACTACAGAAAATATTACCATTGCCTTTTGGAATCAACTTGTTGACAAAATTCCATCTGGTAAATTACATTCAGTTAAACTTTACGAAACAGAAAATAATTATATAGAATATAGAGGTCTCTGATAGACATATAAAAGCTGGAAATTTGTATAGTTGTTGAGTAAATTAATTTTTCTACAAATTTACAGTTTAGCTGTGTCCATTCTCGTCTCGTCGAAGTAAAACGAAGACGGAATTTTTAGGTTTATCAAAAACTCTTACAAAAAGAAAGTAGGTTGTTGTGGATATAGAAAAAGTAAAATTAAATGTTAGTTCTATCTTAGAACAGATAGGTGAAGATCCCAAAAGAGAAGGACTTTTAAAAACGCCTGAACGTGTTGCAAAGGCTTATGAACACTTGACTTCAGGTTATAATAAAGATATAGATGAAGTTCTGAACGGAGCAATTTTTACAGAAAAATATGATGAAATGATAATTGTAAAAGATATAGAGTTTTACAGTTTATGTGAACATCATATGCTTCCGTTTTATGGAAAGGTTCATGTCGCTTATATTCCAAATGGAAAAATTGTTGGCCTAAGTAAAATTCCAAGAATTGTAGATGTGTTTGCACGCAGGCTTCAAGTGCAAGAGCGAATGACTCAAGAAATTGGTAAAACAATAAATGATTATTTAAATCCAATTGGAGTTGCAGTTGTTGCAGAAGCTTATCATATGTGTATGATGATGCGAGGAGTTGAGAAACAAAGTTCTTCAACAATAACAAGTGCAATGTTTGGTACATTCAAAAGAGATGAAAAAACTAGAGCAGAATTTTTGGATTTAATTTCTCACAAAAGAATTTAATTTATGAAAAAAACTATTTGGGTTACTGGTGCAAGTTCAGGAATTGGTAAAGCGATTGCCAAAAAATTTGCTGAAAATAATTTGAGTATTGTTGGTTCTGCAAGACGAGTTGAGTTAGTTGAAAGTATTAACAATAATTTAATTGATGCTCAAAAAATAATTGCATTAAAAAATGATGTGTCAAATTATGAAGATGTTCAAAAAACTGTGAAAGAAATTCAATCACAATTTGAAATTGATTGCTTAATAAATAATGCTGGTATTTCTGCTTTCAAATCTTTTACTGATACAAGTCTGGAAGAAATTCAAAATATAATTGATGTGAATTTATTGGGCTCAATTTATACTACCAAAGCAGTTTTACCTGAGATGATAAAACGAAAATCTGGGACAATAATTAATATTCTTAGTGTTGCCACAAAAACAGTTTTCACTAATAGCAGTATTTACACGGCTTCAAAATCTGGGTTAGAAGCTTTTGCAAAAGTCTTAAGAGAAGAAGTTAGGGAACATAACATTAGAATAATAAATATTTTCCCTGGAGCAACTGCAACTGAAATTTGGCCAAAGGATGCTCTAGCAGAATTTGAAAATAAAATGATGGACACAACAAAATTTGCAGATTTAATTCTAAGAATTTATACTTCTGATGCTAGTTTAAGTCCCGAAGAAATTGTTGTAAGACCAATTAGTGGAGATTTATAATTGAGCAGCAAAAAAGTTATAGTTATTACAGGAGCCAGTAAAGGTATAGGGAAAGCTATTGCTGAAAAATTAGCTTCCAAGAAATTTGATGTTGTAATTTTTGGTAGAAACAAAAAAAGACTTGCTTTACTTAAGTCTAAACTAGAATTACTTAACTCAAATACTCTTTCATTTTCCGGTGACGTTGCAGATGAAAAATTTGTGCAACGATCAATTACAAAAGTAATTAAACATTATGGTAGGATTGATGGAGTGATTAACAATGCTGGAGTTGCTATCTTCGAGACATTTATTGATTCGAACCTCGAACAATTAAAAACACAAATAGATGCAAACTTAATTGGGGTTTATAATTTTTGTAAAGCATCAGTACCGAAAATGATTGAACAAAAAAGTGGTACAATTATTAACATAGTTTCAACCGCAGGTAAATTTGGTTTTGCTTATGGAACAACTTATGCCGCAACCAAGCATGCAGTAATAGGTTTCTCAAAATCACTTTTGTTGGAAGTAAGAAAACACAATGTAAAAGTAGTTACAGTTAGTCCAGGTTCTGTTGAAACTGATATGATAGTTGATTCTCCAATCCATAAAGATGTTGCAAACTATTTACAACCAAAAGATGTTGCTGATGTAATTCTGACAATACTAAAACTACCTTCGCGAGCTATGATTGGCGATATAGATATTCGTCCTACTAATCCATAGAATTTATTTCATTCATCTCAGTAGGAGTAAAAAATATGTCTATTTGACATCTCTTTTTCTTCTAAAAATCTAGAATAAAAAACAAATATCAAAAATAAAATAACAAATAAATAATGAGTCTCAATTTTTCAAAATACAAAAGATAAATATTTCGGAATTGGAATTTGAAACTTGGTTGTTATTTGTGTTTTTCAATTTGTTTTTTGGTGCTTCTATGCAAAATTAAATTGTAACCAAACCTATAGATTTGTTGTCTATTGTGATTTAGTTTACTTTTTTATTTTAACTCAACATTTCTTTTCTTTATTCGATAGTAGCATTGAATAATTATATTCTTTAAACAAAAAAGAGAAATAATAATGTCAAATCTATCAGATCAAGATCAAAATAAACTTTCTGAAAATATTGAGAATGAAGATAATTCTACTTCCATACGTGAGTTAAAAAATGAAAAGGATAGGAAAATTACTTGGAAAGGAAGTGAAGGAGATTTAATTAAATTTTTAGATCAACTTTACAACCAACAGTTGCTTACAATAAAAAGTTATGATGAAATTTTTACTATACTTTCACATTACTTTGTTGATGAAGATGGTAAACAAATTAGAATGGAAAAATCAGCAGCTGCTAATCTAAATCTTCATGGAGCAAAAATGCCCAAAGGTTACTCTCGTTATATGAGTGTTATTGATAGATTAAAAGTAGATTAAAATAAAGTACTAAATGAAAAATTTGCCAGGTACTTTTTCAACTTAAAAAGTACCTGGCAGAAATTAATTAAATCTATTAAATCCTTTATTACAATTTCTTCCTTTTCTTTGTTTCTTCATCCCTTTTTGTTTGTTTCCCATTTGACGAAAATGTTTTTTCCATAGAATCTTTTGATCGGCATCTAAAATATTATAAACTTCAAACCACATATTTATTCTAGAGTTTTTCATAGTGGAATGTAAATTGCTTGCTTTATCTGTAAGTGCAATTAGATTTGATTTACTTACATCATTTCCATCCATATACTTTGTAATTTCAAGCTTATACTTCTTTAAATTTGCTTGCATATCAATCATACTTTCTTGATTTGTAAAACGAATTTCCTTAAACTTTACCAATTGAGTATCAGTTAGTTTAAGTAGATTGACAATTTTCTCTTGTCCTGTTTGATTGTTCCTTTTGCCTCTTTGGGCAAACACTTCTGAAATTCCTAATAATAAAAGACTTGCAATTAAAATTGCTAAAACTGTTTTTTTCATTTCATCCTCCAATTTAAGTTGTTTGGTTTTGCTATTTAGACACACAAACTTTTTAAAAGGTTTAAATGAATCGGTAGATTCGTCCCACACACTTTTTTAGTGAAATTCTTTAAACCAATTTGATGTTTAGATTGTCTAAGTTAATAGTTGAGGAATTTTATGGTTGATAAAAATGAGAATGAACTAATAAAAGAATTTCTAAGGGGGAATGAAATTGCTTTTAATGAATTAGTTAGAACTCATCAGAAAACTATTTATTGGCATGCACGCAGAATGGTTGGGAATCATTTTGATGCTGATGAAGTTACTCAACAAGTAATAATTGTACTTTTTAAAAAACTAAAAAATTTTAAGTTCGAATCATCTTTAAGTACTTGGATTTATAAAATTACTCAATCAAGAAGTTTGAATTTATTAAGACAAAAAAAAGTTAAAAGATTTTTTAATATGGATGATTCTATATTGCAAAAATTAGGAGCTAAAGAAGATATACTCACAAACTTTGAGGATAAAGAAAGGATAGGAAAAGTGCAAAAGTTACTTGAGCAATTACCTATAAAGCAAAAAGAAGTTTTTGTATTTAGACAATTTGAGCAATTATCATATAAAGAGATTAGTGAAATAACTGGAACAAGTATTGGTGGATTAAAAGCAAATTATTTTCATGCAGCAAAAAGAATTATGGAGATGATGAATGATGAATAATAACGACCTATTTATAAAATATGAACAAGGTTTGTTGAATGAGATAGACAAAGCAAAGTTTGAAAGAGAGTTGGAAACATCCGTAGAATTAAAAAATGATTTTAGTTTGTACAAGGCTAAGATAAACTTTTTATCAAAAGGTGTTGAAGTAAATGAACAATATCTTACTAATTTAATACCTAATGCTAGAAATAGAATTAAGAAGGAAAAGACTTTTACGCTTTTCCCGAAAATTGTTTATGGGATACCAGTACTGATATTATTGATAATTCTCACTTTCAGCCTTATTGAAAAAAACAATAACAAGTTTGAATATAATTTTGATGAATGGTTTACTTCATTTTTAAATGATGAAGAAATTATGGAAAATCTTTTTATAAATGTTCTTTCAACTGAAGATGATTTTCTATTAGTAGAAAATAATTTTACAGAAATAAACGAAGATGAACTTGATGATTTGCTATTTAATGAAATTAAAAATTCAAGTTCAGAGAACTACTTAAATAATGATATTGTTGATGAAGAATTTATTCAGCAGTTTTCTCCTGAACAATTGGATGAAGTTTACTCGGTTTTAATTAACAAAAATATTTTATAGGAAATTATAATGAAACAAATAATAATTATAACTCTATTTCTAGCCTTACAAATAAATTTTGCTCAATCACAATTAGGCTCGCCACATAAAATGAGTAAAAAATTTAAACAATTGGAAAAAATAAAACTTTTAGAAATTCTAAACCTTGATGAAGAAATTGCAGTCAGATTTTTTACTAGAAAAAATTTGTACCACAAGGAACAGAGAAAATTATTTATGGAACATAAAAACATCTTATTAAAACTTGAGACCTCGCTAAAAAAAGAAATTCCCTCTGAGGAAGAATTACTAGCAGTAATATATCAGAATGAAAATCTAGAAATGAAAATTCTTCAACAAAAAAAAGATTTTATTAATTCTGTAAAAGACATTTTAACAACAGAGCAAGTTGCAAAGTTAGTTCTGTTTGAATATAAATTCAAAAAAGAGATTAGAGATTTATTGATTAAAGGTGGAAAAAAGAGATTTAAAAAAGGCAGAAGAAATAATTTTGATTAAATCAAAAATACTAGAAGCCTTTGAATAACCTATTTTAAGCTGTCCTTCTGGTTGTCTTTTGTCCTAGAATCGTCTAAAATTAATGAGATTCCGGTATTCCAAAAGAACTGGAAACCGGAATGACATGTTATGTTAAGGCTTCTATTACTATCCAACTTATAAATTCGCACATATTTGATAATCTAAATATGTGTGAATTATTTTAACTTACTTGTTTACCTTAAAAGTAACATCACCATTTTTTATAAAGTTAACAATCTGATTTGCAGCGGCAACTCCAGCATTAATATTAGCTTCTGCAGTTTGAGCTCCCATTTTTTTCGGAGTAAAAAAACACTGAGTCGGAAATTTTTCTGAAAGTTCTTCAGCATTTGTTGGAGCAATATCAGAAGCATATCTAAAGTCTGCTCTTTCTTCAAATAGTTTCACTAAATCATTTTCATCAACAACTTCTTTTCGTGCCGTGTTTATTAACGTTCCGCCATTTGGCATTTTATTTAGCAATTCATAATTAACAGAATTTTTAGTTTTTTTGTTTGCCGGAATGTGTAAAGAAATATACTGACAGTTAGAATAAAGTTCTTCGGCAGACTCATAAACTTTTACTCCATCTGCTTCAATGGTTTCCTTAGGAATGAACGGATCAAAAGCTGCTATTTGCATTCCAAAACCTTTTGCAATATTAGAAACAAGTTTGCCTACATTTCCATAAGCATGAATACCAAGAGTTTTTCCCTTAAGCTCAGTTCCAGCAGTTCCATTAAATTTATTACGAGCCATATTAATCATCATTCCCAAAGCTAACTCAGCAACTGCATTTGAGTTTTGTCCTGGTGTGTTCATAACAACAACACCTTTCGAAGTTGTAGCTTCAAGATCAACATTATCAAATCCGGCTCCAGCTCTAACAACTATTTTTAAATTGTTGGACGCGTCAATTACTTCTTTTGTAATTTTATCACTTCTAATAATTAATGCATCTGCATCACTAACTTTTTCTAAAAGTTGTGCTTTGTCTTCATACTTTTCTAAAAGTACAAGTTCGTAATTTGCATTTTCAACTACAGCTTTTATTTTGCTAACTGCTGCTGGAGCAAAGGGTTTTTCTGTTGCAATTAAAATTTTCATTTTGAAACCTCATATGGTTGGTTACTAATTTATAATATATATCGTGAATCTTTTCTTAGACTCTATAATTTTTTATTCTTCAAAAACTCCTAATATACTTACGTATTGACCTAGCATACTTTTGTAAAACCATTTTTTTATCCACCAACTTTTGTCCATTGTTTTTTGCAAGTGTTTAATATTTTCTTTTAATTGAAAAACCAGTTTTGTTTTTTCATCTTTAGTAAATTTTATTTTGTCTTCAGATGTTTCCAACTTTTCAATAATTGAATCAAATAGTCTAACTTCTTTTACTAACCTATCATCAGTTGCCATTTGTTTTGATGATTGTTTTGCAAAAGATGTTAAAACTTTCTTCTGATTTGTATCAAATTCGAATTCGTAATTTTTAAACAATTTTCTTTTCATAAATTTCCTTTAATAATATTTTCTTTGGTGGACGAAGCATAATGTAATAATCAAATAATTATTCTTTCATACACATGTCATGTCTTCTGATATTGCCTTAAGCCTGTAGAGATAAAAGTTTTTCTTTGATTTTTTGGTAACCTGGTTTTATTACTTCATAAATATATTTTAGTCTCTCTTCGTAAGGAAGAAAGGCAGACTTCATTGCATTAATATTTAACTTTTCAACATCGTCAATAGTAATGCCAAATGTTTCAACTGCTGTAACATATTCTTTTGTTAAAGTAGTATCGCTCATAATTCTATCATCGGTATTTAGAAAAACTCTAAATTTCTTTTTGTAAAAAATTGAAAAGGGATGATTCTCTAGTTTATCAATTGCACCAGTATGAACATTGCTTAACAAACATATTTCTAATGGTAATCTTTTATCTAATACATACTGAGCAAGCTCACCAAGAGAAATAACTTCTCCATTATCATCTACAACAACATCTTCCAAAAGTCTTGTGGCATGTCCAATTCTATGAGCTCCGCAATATTGTATTGCTTGCCATATTGATTCCTTACCAAAAGCTTCTCCGGCATGAATTGTTATATTAAAATTTTGTCTTTGAATAAAGTGAAAAGCATCAACATGATCTTTTGGCGGGTAGCCACCTTCTTCTCCAGCAAGATCAAAACCCACAACCCCTTTACTTCTATAGTTAACAGCAAGTTCAGCAATCTCCAATGATCTTTTCATATTTCTCATTCCGCATAAGATTAATCCGAAACCTACACCAAAATCCTTTTTGCCTTTTTCTAAACCAGCAAGTACAGCATTTATAACATCATCATAATGTAAGCCATTATCTAAATGTAAGATCGGAGCAAATCGAGTTTCAACATAAACAATACCATCTTCTTTCATGTCTTCCATCATTTCGTAAGCAACTCTTTCAAGCGATTCTTTTGTTTGCATCAAAGCACAAGTATGTTCAAAGCCTTGAAGATATTCAATTAAGTTACCTTTGTTCGCTCCTCTGAAAAACCATTCTTCTAATTCTTTTTCATTACTAGTTGGAAGTTTTTTATAGTCTTGTTCTTGTGCTAGTTCAATAAGTGTTTTTGCTCTAAGTCCGCCATCAAGATGATCGTGCAATAAAACTTTTGGAACTTCTTTAATGATTTTTTTAATATCCATAGTTTTCTCTTTTTATTTATCATTAAAAAATATTCTTTTTAGAAAGTAAAAGCAATGAACAAAGTACTAATGTTTAATTATTAATAACTTTTACTTACATTTAAATTTTAATTTTTCAATATGAAAGTTCTTTGAACTTTATTAAATTTCAGTTATTATAATAAGATTTTTTACTAAACAAAAACAAGAGAGGACTCAATGAAAAAAATATTTAGCATTCTGCTGATACTATCAATGGTAGTTGGCTTTTCAGCTTTCCAATGTTCATCAACAGAACTAACAAGTGCTAAACTTTATCTACAACAAAAAAATTATGATAAAGCAATTGAAGCTTTAACTACTGAAGTAACAAAAAACCCTAAAAGTGATGAAGGTTTTTATTTGTTAGGATACGTAATGGGAGAACAAGGTAACGTAAAGGGTATGTTAGAAAACTTTACTAAATCTTCTGCTATTAGTAATAAATTTGCGAGTAGTATTGGCGAATCAAAAAAATACCACTGGTCGCAAGGTTTTAATAAGGGAGTTGCTTTGTTTAATAGAGCAGCAAAAGTTGGCGGAACAGATAGTGCAAATGTATTCTTTGAAAAAGCAGTTAGCAGTTTTAATACCGCAATTTCGTGCCAACCGGATTCTGCAGATGCCTATAAAAATTTAGCATTTGCTTATATGAATATGGGGGATCCGGAAGCTGCGATTAAACCTTATAAAAAAGTTGTTGAAATTACAAAGTCAGCAGAGTCTTACGCTCAACTTGGTGAATTGTTGGTACAAAAAGGTGTTAAACAAACTGAAGCTGGTGATAAAGATGCAGGAATGAAAACTTATGAAGAAGCAATTTCTGTTTTAGAAGAAGGACAAAAATTATATTCAGAAGATGGTAATATTTTGTTACTTCTATCTAATGCTTACATAGCTGCTGGTAAATTAGAAGTTGCCAAAGACGCTTTCAAAACTGGAGTTGAAAAAGATCCGGACAATAAATTTTATAGATATAACTATGGATCTCTTTTATTAAATGCTAATGAATTTGCTGAAGCTGCAGAGCATTTATCAAAAGCAGTTGAGATAGATGCTGATTATGAAAATGCTATTTATAATCTAGCAGTTACTTACGTAAAATGGGGAGCAAAATTAAGAGAAGCTGATCCAGAAGCTGATAGTTTCAAAGGTAAGTATGAATTAGCTTTACCATTACTAGAAAAGTATCTTACAATCAACAAAGAAGAAAGTGCAATCTGGGATCTTCTTGGAAAAGTTTATGCAAATTTGGGTATGGGTGATCAATCCAAAGATGCATTTGAAAAGGCAGATATGTACAGATAGTATATAAATAATTTTCAAATTTAAAAGCCCATAATAAGTCTCCTTGACAAACTATGGGCTTTTCATTTAATTAGGAAACACTATGGATAAGAAAGAAGAAAAAGCACAACAAATAAACATTGAACTAGGTGAAAAAGAAGCGGAAGGAATTTATTCTAATCTAGCTATAATTACTCATTCACCAGCTGAATTTATTATTGATTTTACTAGAGTAGTACCTGGAGCTCCTAAAGCTAAAGTTCATGCAAGAATAATTACAACACCTCAACACGCAAAAATGTTGTTGAAAGCGTTGCAAGATAACATCAATAAATTTGAAAATAAATTTGGTGAAATTAATATTGAAGGGCAAGCCTCGCCACAATTTGGTTTTTCAAATTTTAACAAAGATGAGAGAATAAATTAAATCTAAACTATTGAAAGTATAAGTACAATAGAAATTAGATATTTAATAAAAGAAAAATAATTTGATTAAAATTTTTAAAAATATCGCTAAGATTTGTATTGTACTTCTTTTTACCTCAAGTATTATCTTTTCGCAAACCCTAAATTTTCACAACTATTCTACTGCAGATGGATTACCTCAAAATTCTGTTTTTGCTATAGCTCAAGACTCTTCAGGCTTCTTATGGTTTGGAACTGAGGCTGGTATTGCTAGGTTCGATGGAGTAAATTTTAAGAAGTATGATATGTCCGATGGATTGGTTGGCAATACTGTTCATGCATTATTTATAGATAGTAAAAATTCTTTATGGGTAGGAACTACAAATGGTCTTTCCATATTATCTGAAAATAAATTTAAAAATTACACTGTAAAAGATGGTTTACCGGATGACTATGTTTATTCAATTACTGAAGATAATAACAATGAAATTTGGATAGTAACTCGCTATGGTGGAGCTTGTAAATTTGAAGGAAATAAAATTATTTCTTACACTAAGAAAAATGGTTTCCCAAGTAATAGACTTTCTTCTGTAATTAAAGATAGAAGAGGAAACCTATGGTTTGCTAGTACTGATAAGGGAATTATTAAATACGATGGAAATATGTTTGTGTATTTTTCATCAAAAGAAGGATTGCAAAGTAATGATGTTCTAAAAATATTTGAAGACAAAAATGGTCTTCTATGGATTGGAACTACAAAAGGTCTCTCCACTTTTGATGGTAGAAGTTTTATAAATTATTCATCAAAGGATGGCTTCCCTTCGAGAGAAGTTAATGTAATTCAAGAAGATATTTATGGCGATATATGGTTTGGGCTTTATAATAAAGGGGTATATCGATACGATGGGAAGAAAGTGTTTAGTCACTTAGGAATAGCTGGGAACGGAATTAGATCGATATTGATGGATAAGCGAGGAGATATTTGGTTTGGTACTTTTGCTGGAGGAGTTAGTAGATTGCCAGCTGATTGGTTTTCAATCTATAGTAAAAAAAGTGGTCTAGCTGATGATATTACCTATGCCATCTCTGAGGATGAGAATGGTTCAATGTACTTTGGACATTATGGTAAAGGTACTTCAATACTTAAAGATGACAAAGTAATAAGGCTTACAAAAAATAATGGTTTGGTTAGTAACAAACTTAGTTCATTTCTTTTTGATTCAAGAAATAATAAATGGTTTGGAACATTTAATGGTGTAACAATTCAAAATAATAAAAATAAAAAGTTTAAGAATATTTTAAAAGATAAAGAAGTATTAAAAATTTATGAAGATAAGTTAGGTGATATTTGGTTTGGTACAAGTAGTGGTGTAATAAAATATGATACATTAAAGAATGAAATTATTGCAGAGTATGGTAAGAAGCAAGGCTTTGATGATACTTGGGTAAATGATATTCTTGAAGATAAAAATGGAAACTATTGGTTTGCTACAGATAAGTTTGGATTAAAGAAATATGATGGAAAAAGTTTTACAACTGTTGATACTTCAAATGGGTTGCCGATAAATAACATATTATCCATTACTGAAGATGAGTTTGGAAATTTATGGTTTTGTACTGACGGCAGTGGAATTTGTAAGTATGATGGAAATACATTTACAACAATTACAGAGAAAGATGGTCTCTCTTCAAACACATGTTATTTTATTGTTGAAGATAATAAAAAATTATATATCGGTTCAACAAATGGAATTACAATATTAGATAATGAAATTTACAACTCAGAAAAACAACTTGTGTTTAGTTATATAGGTAAGTCTGAGGGAATTCATGAACTTAACCAAGGTGCATATTACAAGGATAGAAAAGGACATTTATGGTTTGGAACTGATAAAGGTGTTATAGAAATTGATCCCAACAGGAAACCATTAGCTGAGCAACCTCTTATTTTTCTTTCAGAAATAAAAGTTTCTGATGGAAACACTGAAGATGTTTATTTAGAGTTTGAGAGTAAAGAGTTAGACTACAATCATAACAATATTACATTTAAATTTCATAGTATTTCTTTTTCAAAACCCGAAGAAACAATTTATCAATTTAAGCTTAAAGGTATTGAAGATAGTTGGTCAGAAACAAATGAACAATCAGTCTCATACAGAGTATTGCAACCTGGCAATTATAGTTTTTTAACAAGAGTAAAAAATAGTGATGGATTTGTAGGGAAAGAAAAAATACTTGGTTCGTTTAGTATTCAACCTCCTTTTTATAAAACTTGGTGGTTTATAGCTGCTAGTATTTTGGTTGGAGTTTTTATTCTTTATAGTTTTTTCTATATAAAAACACAGCAAGTAAAAAAAAGAAATATTGCTCTAAGAAAAATGGTTGAAGAAAGAACAAAAGAATTAGAAATAGAAAAAAATAAATCAGATGAATTATTACATAATATTTTGCCTTCTTCGTTAGTAGAAGAACTTAAAACAAACGGAAAAGTAAAACCTAGAGAATTTAAAAACATATCAATTATGTTTACAGATTTTAAAGCATTTACCTATACTACTTCAGTACTTCCAGCCGAAGAATTAGTTGCTGAGTTGAATGATATTTTTGGAAGATTCGACGATATAATTAGTAAATACGGTTTAGAGAAATTAAAAACAATTGGTGACTCATATATGGCAGCTTGTGGAATACCAAATGAAGTTGAAGATCATGCAATAAAAATTGTTTATGCCGCTCTTGATTTCCAAAAAATTGTGAAAGAAAGAAATAAAAAATCTGCAATAAAATGGGAAATGAGATTAGGAATTCATTCAGGTAGTGTTGTAGCCGGAGTTGTGGGAACAAAGAAATTCACCTACGATATTTGGGGTGATACTGTAAATATTGCAAGTCGAATGGAAAGCTCTGGTGAACCTGGCAAAATAAATGTTTCAGCTTATACTTTTATGTTAGTCAGAGATTATTTTGATTGCGAATATAGAGGTAAAATTAATGCAAAGAATAAGGGCTATATTGATATGTACTTTATTCGAGGAATAAATAAATTAAAAACACATAAGTACCAAACATCTTCCAAAAGTAACCATCCACTTAAACATATCACATAAGTGTTCGATTATATTTTATCCTTTTTGTTTAAACAACAAAAAAAATAAATATTATTAAATAAAAATAAATAAATCCTTGCTTGACAATGGATATACATCCATTTAATTAAGTATTGATTTAAATTACATTATTGGGGCAAAAATGCACGTTAGGCAAGTTCTTATACTTATTTTTTTAGTTATAGGAACGTACAACTTGAGTTTTGGACAAGATAGTAATACTGTTTATTACAAACTTTTTATAGAAGCAAATACAACTAATTTGGCTATGTACGGAGGTTCTTTTAAAGAAGGACAAGGGTTTACTATACGTGAAAAAGAAATAAAAGAACTGCAATATGCTGATGATGATTTAAGAGTATTCCAAGAGTTATATGATGCTTTAGTAGGAGGTTATTTCAGTATTGATTTTGGAGCTTTAGATAAAGACATAATAATGAAAATGTATCTTAGAAATTTAGATACTGAAACCGGAACTTATAAACCACTTGGTGAGGATGAGAATACTCTTTTTGCATATTTTGAAATTAGAATAATAGAAATTCCAGATTCAACTTATTCACCTGATGATACAGTTTTTCCGGACTCAAGTTATTTTATGGAAAGTAATAGTTACTATTTTACCGAGGGTAAATATGCAAGACTGGTCTTACCCAAGACAGAAAGATTTTTAAATTTTTTAGATAAAGCTGGCATTGCAAGAAATGATTCTTTGTCATTTGCATTTTTACAAAATGAGGATTGGGATACAACAGATACCAATTTTGAAAAAACTAAAGATTGGAATGGAGAAGGAATTGAAATTATAGATACTGAAGATTCAGTAACATTTAAAGCAATACACCTTTCCAAAGTTGGCGGGGGAAGAGGAAGAATTCATAAAGAAAGAAGTGTTGTGGGAATAAAATATTATCCAACAATTCCAAAAGATTTTCAATTAGAACAAAATTATCCTAATCCGTTTAACCCAGAAACTAGAATAAAATATTCAATACCGAATTCTGCTAAACGTAAAAATACTTTTGTAAAGTTAGATGTTTATAATGTATTAGGTACAAAGGTTAAAACTCTTGTAAATGAAAATCAACGTTCCGGTACTTACGAAGTTTCATTTGATGCAACAGATTTAGCAAGTGGAGTTTATATCTATTCACTACAAAATAACAATGCTGTTTTAACTCGCAGAATGATTTTAATAAAATAATTTCTGCAAATATAGAGGAAGCTTATGCACCCCAAAATAAAAAGAAGTTTCATTGTATTGTTAAGTGTCCTAACAATAACTTTTTCAGGATGTTTTGAACAGCCAGATGAGTTTGTTAGTCCAAGTTGGGATGTAGAAGTTTTTGTTCCACTAACTAAAAAAGAATTTTCGCTAAAAGAAATAGTTGAAAAAGATAGTTCAATTCTACGTTGGTCGGAAGACCCAACTAGTTTAGGCTTATTATATTTTAGCGATACAACAAAAATGACAACTGTAAAAGTTGAAAACCAGTTAAAGATGAATGGCTTCTCAACACAATTTTCACAGAAGTTAGGTCCAATAAAAATAACTGTACCTCTTCCGGCAGCTGCTGATATTAGTGTTAACTCTTGGGCTCCTGGAGTAGTACCTGGAACTGAACAAATATTTCCAGAACAAGAGGGAGCTGTTAAGCTTGGATTTCAAAGTTTAAAAACAATTAAATCTATTAAACTTGAAGAAGGAAAATTAAAAATTTATATTGCAAATAGATTACCTGTTGCAATTGCTTTACGTGGAATTAAAATACAAAATGCTATTGATGAATCAGTAATTGCTGAAAGACCAAATTTCCCTCCAAGTCAATGGGTGAATATTCCTCCATTTTCTGGAGATTCGTTAGAATTTGATATTGCTGGAAGAACAATATTAGATTCATTAGAATATGTTGGGACTATTTGGAGTCAAGGTAGTAATGGAATACCTGTTCCAGTTCCAGAAGAAGCTGGTACTCAAGTATTAGCTTTGTTTAGTGATCTTGTTATTGGTGCTGCAATTGCTCCGCTTCCGAAACAATATTTTGATTTTACAAAATCATTCAAAATAAGTGATTCTACAAAAATTGAATCTGTACTTATTAACGATGGTGGAGCAACTTTAAATATTAACAATAATATGGATGTTGATATAACTGCCGCAATTAGGTTTAATAATGTATTTGATCCAAATAATAATCCTTACTCGTTTTCCGTTTCTTTAGGTAGAAAAGAAAATAATAAAGTTATTGATATTCCTCTTAATGGTTGGACAATTGCAACTGAAACCCCCGGAACGCCAACTGGGGAATTAAGTTATTCAGTTTCAATATCTACAGATTCAACTGGACAGACTTCTACTATTACTAAAGATGATAGCATTTCATTTGCTTTAGACTTTAACGATTTAATATTTGAATCTTTTACCGGATTGCTAAAACCAACTACAATTAATCTTGATGATAGTCATCTTAATTTAGATTATGGCGACTTTATGAAATCGTTTAAGTTTAGTGAAATAAATTTTGGTGAAGCAAATTTTTATCTTAATCTTAATACATCTGCAAATATTAAAATGTTAATAAATACTGATGTTACTGCATCAAATGGTATTGTAACAAATAAACTTTCAATAAACGACTTATATTTACCAACTACAGAAGGATCTAAAATAGATGTTAGTTCCTTAGTAAATGGTTTCTCAAATGCATTACCAAATGATTTCTCAATTAAAGGTTCTGCAAAACTTAATCCAAATTATGAAGTCGGATCTATTACAAGAAACGATTCAGTTTACGGAGATATAATATTTGAAATTCCATTAAATGTTGGAATAGCTGGTGGGCAAATAAAAGATACTCTTGAAATAAATGTTGGTGAAATTGATGAAGAGCAAATCAATAAAGTTAATTATGTAGAAGTTACATTCATAATAGCAAATTCAATTCCACTTGGAGTAACAATGCAAGCTTCAGTTTTAGATGAACATTATAACGAAGTACTATCTCTTCCTCCATCGTACAATGATATTGATACAATAAAAATACCTGCACCAGTTGTTAGTGAAACCGGAGAAATTGTTCAACAAGGGAAACTAACACAAACGTTGCGTCTTTTGGGAGATGATGTTCAAAAGTTTCTAACCAATAAAAATATGTTGATTGAAATAAATTTTGAAACTCCACGAGATAATAATGCTCCTGTAAAATTTAAAACTTCTAACAAAATTAGTTTCTCTGTAAAGGGACAAGCTAGCTATAAAGCCGGATTATAAAAGGGATATAATATGAAAAGTTTAGTAAAAGTTACTATAATAAATATATTACTTGTAGCATCAATATTTGCTCAAGGGTTTGGTTCCGGTGGAGCTACTAATGCAAAGAACATTGCACTTGGTTCAACCAATGCTGTATCTGCACGCGGAGTATTCGCTCTTGGCGTTAATCCGGCAAATCTTGTGGTTACGCAGAACCATAGCATTGAGGTTTCAACAGTTTTGCCATTGCCTACATTAAACGTAACAGTTGGGAATGATTTTTTTACATTAAATGATTACCAATATTTTTTTACTGGAGTTCAAGGTGCTGATGGACAAAGTGTTGGAAGGCATTTAAGCGATAGTGATAAACAAAAATTTTTAGGATTGTTTGATGATGGAACACTCATTAACTCTAACGTTGGAACAACACTATTGGCACTATCAATTTATCCTGATAAAAATTTGGGAGCTTTTGGATTTTCAATAAGCGATTGGACAAGTATGAATGTAAATTTCCCAACGGGAATTATGGAACTTGTTTTATACGGAAATAAAAAAGGACAAGTTTTTGATATGAACAATATGGATATGGAAGCTTGGTATTTGAGAAACTATTCCCTTTCATATTCAAGAGATATTTCCAAATTATTTCCAGATGCTTTTAAGTTCTTTTCAGTTGGGTTAAGTGTTAAAATGGTTCACGGACTTTTCTATTCTGGCATAGATAAAATGAATACTTCGCTTGAAACACTGGATGATAACTCAATTAGAGTAAATGGAGATTCAAGAATTCTAATGGCAACATCTCCAAGCTTTGGAGTTAAACATAAATTTGAAGAAGAAGGATTAGAAAAACAAAGTAGTCTTGGATTGTTCAACACACCAGCTGGTACTGGGTTAGGACTTGATTTTGGTATTTATGCTGAGATAAATAAAGTATGGTCTTTTGCAATTGCATTAACAGATTTAGGAAGCATAAACTGGAAAGAAGAAACAGTAGCTTATTCTTCGGAAGGTTCTTATACAATTGAAAATGTAACGGATGAGGGAATATTTGATTCTTTATCAAATGCGTTAAAAGGAGAAGGTTCTTATACCGATCCTTTTTCTACAAGTTTAGCAACTGCAATGAAATTAGGAATTGGATTTAAACTAGGCAAATTATTAAAAGGTAAATTCCCAGGCGAGTTGATGTTAGAATTTAATTATCATCAAGGTTTTAATAATATGCCATCCAACAGTACAAGAGAAAGATTTTCTCTAGGATTAGAATGGGCTCCAATGAATTGGTTTAAGTTTAGAAGTGGTGCATCTGTTGGTGGTTACGATAAATTTAACTGGGCTTTAGGCTTGGGGTTTGATACTGGTATTATCGATTTAGATTTTGCAGCATCATATTTTAATTCATACTTAGATGGCAACAATGCAAAAAGACTTGGCTTTGCAATGAGCAGCCGCTGGACATTCTAAAAATATATCATAGTAACGAATCTACCGATTCGTATAGGTACTACTAGTTTTATAAATGCCAGGCACTTCTATCACAGAAAAAGTGCATGGCTTTTTTACTTCTTCAACCTAATCAAATTAAAAACACCAGCACTTAAAAAAACAATATTTGCAATCCAAGCTGTTAACAGTGGATCAAGAACTCCATTCTTTCCAAAGGCTTGACTCAGTTTCATAAAAACTAAGTAGATAAAAACTATTAGAATGTTAATCCCAAACTGAATTGCAATTCCACCTTTTCTTTTATTTGCTGAAATTGTTACGCCAAACAATACAACAACAAAACTTGCAAACGCAAAAGCAATTCTTGAATGATATTCAATTTCAATTCTAGTTGGATTGTTTCCGGTTTCTAATTGTACGGCTGCGTAATTTTTCAATTCGGTTAAAGTCATTTCAGCTGGTTTTTTTTGTTTCTGAATTACATCTTCTGGAGAAAAATTTAAATCACTAATTGTTAATTCACTAAAAGTTTTTGCAGAGTCTTTCTTATCAGAAAAAAATCTTTGTACACCATTTTTTGCAATCCAATTTGATGTTGAATCATAGAACATTTGTTTAGCATCAACTCTGTAAATCATTTTGGTTGGGTCTTCAATATCAAATTCTTGAATACTAATTCTATTAGCTATATTCTGTTTTATATTGAAATAAGAAATTGTAACAATTCTATTTGTTTTATCCTGAAAATAAATATTGCTACCAGAGTAAACCAAACCTTTCTTCAAATCATTTTGCTCAATTGAAATTCTTTGCTTGTTAGCTTTTGGAACCACAAAACCACCAAAATAAATAGCAGAAAGGCTGATAACAAAAGTTGCAATCAAAAATGGAATGGTAAAACGAACGAAACTAACACCAGCTGATTGTATTGCTGTTAGTTCATTTTGTGTTGAGAGCTTGCCGACTGTAAAAAGTGTTGCTAGTAAAATAGATACTGGCAACATCAGTCTAATAATTTCTGGGATGAAATAAAAATAATAATCTAAGATAGTCTTAAATGGAACACCTTGATCAATAAAACTTCCAAGTTTCTCCATCATATCAATTAAAACAAAAATTAATATAAAAGTTAACAATGCAAATAAAGCAGTCTGCACAAATTGCTTAATTATATATTTGTCAATTATTTTCAGAATTGGTTCTCCACATTTTAGGAATAAACTTCTTCAAGAAATCAAAATTTAATTCAACTCTTTCATTAGCAACTTTGTAAACTAAAACTAAACCTAGAATTCCCAAGACAATATTTGCTGTCCACATCCCCCAAAAAGGAGAAAGCAATCCACGATCAGAAAATTTTTCTCCCCCAATTAAAAAAGCCCAATAGATTAAAAAGAAAAGCAGGCTAATTGCAGCAGCAGCACCAAAGCCACCTTTACGAGTCATAGTTCCAAGTGGAACTCCTATTAGCACAAACACAATACAAGCAAAGGGGATTGAGTACTTTTTGTGAACTTCAACCCAATAGTTATTTATTTTTTTATTGTATCTTTCATTCCGTCTTAACAAAGGTTCAAGGTTATTTTTCATTCCTCTAACTTTATCTTCGGCTCTAAATATTGCTGATCGTAAATCTTTTCGCTTTACATTATTGTTTGCAATATTGATAGTATCTTTAATAAAATTTTTTTCAATTCGTTCGTTTAATCTTTTAAATTCCCTATTCTTTACAACTTCCAAACTATCTACTAATTTGAGTATTGCAGTTGCACCAAGTTCTCTATCACCTCTACTTCCCCCAAGAGAACTTTGTTGAAATGAAAACTGTTGTGCCTCCATTGCTATTTTATGATTCTCAAAATTTAGTTTCCTATAAGGCTTAAAATCTCCTCTATTTGAAGTATGAATTTCACCATCAAATAAATTTAGAATCAATTTTTTTCTATCAGATGAAAAATAAATTTCACCTCTTTTTGCTGTAACAACATTTAGGGATGATGGATTAGAATGATCGTAAATGGTAACAGTTTTAAGTTTGTTAGTTATCGGATCAATCTCTTTTGATAGAATGGAATACCTTGGCACTTCTTGTGAGAAAACTCCTGGTACAAGTGAAAGCGTTGGTTTTTGGCTAGAAATATCTTGCATCAAAATACGTAATGCATGATTTGAGTCTGGATAAATATGATTGTTAAATTGAACAAGAAGAAAAAATATTGCAATACTTCCAAGTAAAGGCGGAATCATAATTTTGTACAAGCTTATTCCTGATGCTTTCATTATTGCAATTTCATTGTTCTGAGCCATAGTACCAAAAGCCATAAGTGTTGCAACCAATACAGCCATTGGTACAGCAAGAACAAACATCCAAGCCAAACTATAGATAACAAGTTTTGCAATTACAATTGCATCCAACCCCTTGCCTACAAGCTTATCTGCCATTTTCATTAAAAACTGCAATAGAAAAACAGACATCAATGTGAACAAAGCAAAGATAAAGGGCAGTAAAAGATTTTTTGAAATATATCTATATATAAGCATTTAGTCTTAAATTTATTTAAGCAAAAATATATAATTTTTATTTAGGATACGTACTAACTTAAAAGTGTACTTAGTTTTCTCTAAATGATACTCCTCCAGCTGTTCGCCGAGACACGTAACCTTACTCTTACTCGCTTTTTTCTTCAAAACAAAAACGTGATTTTGATCATGAGTATGAGTACGATTAAGAATTTTTACAAAAACTAATTCTAAATTATATCTCTACTATAAGTAAAAAGAATTTACTAATTTCAATTAATAGAAAATATTTATGAATCAAAATTAAAAGGTTCGTTATGAAAGAAGTGATAAGTTACATCAAAAAGAATAACAAAAATTATCTAGAAGAATTAAAGGATTATTTGCGAATCGAAAGTATATCAACGGCTAAAGAGCATAAGAGTGATATGCAAACTTGTGCAAAATTTGTTTCTGGTAAATTGAAAGATGCCGGAATGAAAAACACTAAAATTATTAAAACAAAAGGACATCCTTTAGTCTATGGCGAGTGGATGAAAGCTCCCGGTAAACCAACAGTTTTGATTTACGGACATTATGATGTACAGCCAGTTGATCCTTTGGAGTTATGGAAGACAAAACCTTTTGAGCCAGTTATTAAAAATGGAAATATTTGGGCAAGGGGAGCAGATGATAACAAAGGACAAAACTTTGTTCACATAAAAAGTGTAGAAGCTTATATGAAAACCAAAGGTGAGCTTCCGGTTAATATTAAGTTTCTAATTGAAGGTGAAGAAGAAATTGGAAGCCCTAATTTAGAAATCTTCTTAAAGAAAAATAAAAAAATGTTAAAGTGCGATGCGGTTCTTATTTCTGATACAAGTTTATATGGAGAAGGAATACCTACAATCAACTATGGCTTAAGGGGATTGGCGTATATGGAAGTTGAATTAACTGGCCCAAATGTTGATTTGCATTCAGGAAGTTTTGGTGGCTCTGTTGCGAATCCAATTAACGAATTGGCAAATCTGATTAGCAAGCTTCAAGATAAAAATGGAAAAATTACAATCCCAGATTTCTATAAAGATGTTGTTCCGTTTACAAAGAAAGAAAATGATAATATAAAAAGTTTAAAATTCTCTGATAAAAAATATGCTAAGGAGCTTGATGTTAAAGAGCTTCAAGGTGAAAAAGGATTTAACACTTTACAACGTTTGTGGGGGAGACCAACTTTAGATTGCAATGGAATTTATGGAGGCTTTACTGGAGAAGGAGCAAAAACTGTTTTGCCATCAAAGGCTACAGCAAAAATTAGTATGCGATTAGTTCCAAATCAAAACCCGGATAAAGTTGCAAAACAATTTACAAAATATGTTAAATCGCTTGTACCTAAAAGTATAAAAGTTAAAGTTACTGATATGCACGGAGGTTCACCAGTTGTTATCCCACTAGATTCTCCGGCGATGATTGCTGCATCGAAAGCAACATCAAAAGCGTTTGGCAAGAAGACAGTTTACACAAGAGAAGGCGGTTCAATTCCAATAGTTGTTGATTTTGTAAATCAGCTGAAAGCTCCCGCAATTTTAATGGGACTTGGATTAGACTCAGATAATATTCATTCTCCTAATGAACATTTTAGCATTAAGAGTTTTGAGTTGGGTATATTGAGTTCTGCATATTTCTTTGAAGAGTTTGCAAAAATGTAAAAGGGATTTAGTTTTGAAAATTGGGGTTTTTTTGTCATTCTGAATTGAGACGTTTTGTGTCGAGATGAAGAATCTCATAACATAAAAAGTTTGAGATATTTCAGTCGTTAAAAACAATTCCTTCAATATGACAAATTTTAGTTTGTATCTAATTAGAACAATATAAGTTAGAGTATAAATAATTTTTATAGGAACATAATTGAAAGAAGTAAAAAAATATTTTGAAGAAACATTTAGTCAATTAGAATTTTCTGATGATGAGCTTGTAAATACTTATACAACATTGGAAGAAGAATTAAACATAATTAATTATGGAGTTGGATTACATAATCGTTCACATCATAACATTATTAAACTTAATGGTAAAGATGTTTTAGATTTACTCCAGAGGATATCGACCAATGATGTTATAGGACTTGAGGATTTCCATTATGTAAATACTCTTTTTACAAATGACAAAGGAAGGCTGATTGATAGAACAACTTTAATAAAATTTGCAGAAGATTTTTTTCTAGTTACAAGTTTTGATAATGATAACAGACTATTAAGTTGGCTTAATAAATATATTATTACCGAAGATGTGAAGTTGGAAAATGAATCTGGTAAGTATATGTTATTAGAAGTTCTTGGACCGCAAGCAGAATCATACCTTACTTTAATTTGCGGTAAAGATGTTGATGAGTTAGATCATAATAAAATTCACAGAGTTGATGTGGAGGAATTAAAATTTCACTTACTCAAGAAACAATCGCTAACTGGAGAAGATTTATATTGGATTATTGCAAAAATTGATGGAGCAACAAAAATAATTGAGTATTTGCTATCGCACAAAAGTGTATTTGACCTTGCTATGATTGGTGAACAAGCACTAAAATATTTTAGAATTGAAAATGTTATCCCAACTTATCCCGGTGAGATAAATGACAATTACAATCCTTATGAAGCTGGACTTATAAAAGAAGTAAACTCAACTAAGGGATGTTATATTGGTCAAGAAGTTATTGCACGTTTGGATACATACAAAAAAGTACAAAGAACATTAAAGAATGTTCAAGTAACTGGATTAACAAAAACTGAAACTCCAATTGAAATTTTAGATGCTCATAGTGAAGTTATAGGAGTGATAACATCTTTAGTTAAAATGGAACAAGAAAACATTTACAATTGTTTATGTTATCTAAAAAATAAACATTTAGAAGATGGAACGAATGAAAATCTTATTGAAAAAGAATCTTCTGCAAAGATTGAAATGGTAATAAAATAAACAAATGAAAATACATTCTACAAATTATTTTAATACCTTGATTGAAATAGCAGAAGACTCTCATGTAAATGTTGGAGAAGTACCACCAACAAAGGGAGACAAAAAATCAGTAGCAAATTATCAATTTGAAATGTTATTTGAAAATCCATATAAATATACTTCTGATGATGTGTTCTTTTCTGTTTTTGCAATAAGAAAAGAAATAGCAAAATCTGAATTAGAGAAACAAAGACAACAGTTTTTTTCAAAAGGACAACCTTGTTTTCGTGCATCACCCTTAACAAAAAGATATGGATGGGGACTACATAGTAACCAAGATGGAAGAATTGCAATATATGGAGCTGAAACAGAAGAGTATGAAAGATTTGCTAAAGATGAATCTGTTAAAATAGTAAAAGCAATGCGTTCTAAAAGTGTTTAAAAATAGTGATGAAAATTTATACAAAAACCGGTGATGAAGGAAAGACAAGTTTATTTGGCGGTCAGCGAGTTCTAAAAGATGATTTACGAATTGAAGCTTATGGAACTACCGATGAATTGAATGCACTGTTAGGGGTTGTTTTATCAGAACCACTTACGGATGAAATTACTGAATTATTAATTCAAATTCAAAATGATTTATTTATTGTTGGAGCAGAACTTGCAACTCCTTTAGAAACAAGGAAAGGTAAAAGTATTATTCCGGAATTAAGTAAAGAATCTATAGAATTACTCGAAAATAATATTGATAAAACAGAAGAAAAACTTCCGGCATTAAAAAGTTTTATATTGCCAAGTGGCACAAAGAGTGCATCACTATTACACTTTGCACGAACTGTTTGTAGAAGAGCTGAAAGAAATGTTGTTAAGCTTAGCAAAGAAGTAGAGCTAAACGAAAATGTAGTGATGTATCTAAATAGACTATCAGATTTATTATTTGTACTTGCACGTTATGAAAATATTAGGACTTCAACTGTAGAAGTTGAATGGAAAACTCGGGGGTGAAATTGGCTTCGACGGGTTTGTTATTTCTTAGGACTGCGCACCGTGTTCTCCGCAGACACGTTAAACGGCGGGACCAAGTCGAGACGACGACTATAACTACGCACTAGCTGCTTAATTGTAAGTAGCCGTTCACTCAGTCTGCGTACGCTAAGATTGATCTGAACGCCGTATAGCGTACTAGCTGAATCGAGTTTCTAGGTAGAGGATGCGAAACTTTTACTGGGATAGAATGCTGAAATCATGTCTGTAAGAGTTCAATGTTTGAAATTTAAAGAATAGACTATGTGTGTAGACGTTCTCTGGAAAGTATTCTCGGACGCGGGTTCAACTCCCGCCACCTCCACTCAGTCTTCGTTTTCGCTTTTTGAAATCGAAGACTGAATACGGCATAGTCCCAGTCTTATCGGGACGAAGCCGATTTGTAAAAAGAGCAGTCGCTCAAACTACGCCCCGACAGGTCGGTTTTAACCACTTAGAATTTAATTCCCCATCGTTGGGGGCAATTAAACATAGTTCTTCTGATACGTGGCAATTCATTTTGATAAATATACTGGAGTCTTTCAATTCGTAATATTCTGCGTATATAACAAAAAATATTCTGGAGAGAAAATAGAAAATGTTCTACTACGTTTATATCCTGAAAAGCTTAGTTAACTTAGAAAAATATTATACAGGGTACACAGAAGACTTAAAGAAAAGAATTATAAAACACAATGAAGGTGGAGTGCCATACACTTCAAATTATAAACCTTGGGAAATAAAAAACTACTTTGCATTTAGAGAAAAAGTTAAGGCACTTAAATTTGAAAAATACTTAAAATCACATTCTGGACGAGCTTTTAGCAAGAAACATTTCTAATTACACTTGGCGAAATGAAGTCAAAATAAATCTAAGTATTAAGTGGTACTAAGAATAAACAAAATTTTTAACCAATCACAACTTTATTACAACCAAAAGATTTTAGATTATCTATCCATTTCTCTTTAGTTCTTTCATCCGTATTTTCCAAATAATCTATCTCTGGTTTAATCCCAATGCGTAGTCCTTTTTCATTTCCCATTTTGTGGTAAGGCATCAATTCCAATTTTTCAAGAATAGGATATTTATCAGCAATTTCTGCAATTGCTTTAAAATGTACATCATTATCATTTACGCCTGGTATCATTGGACATCGCAGAATTATTCTTGCTCCTTTCGAATATAAAAATTCTAAATTATTAAGAATAAGTTCTGAGGAAACACTAACCAATTTTTTGTGAAATGATTCGGTTGTGGCTTTGTAATCATAGAGGAACAAATCTACAAGTGGAAGGATTTTTTCAAATTTATCTTGTGGAGCATAACCAGAAGTATCTAAACAAGTTTCAATTCCATTTGCTTTTGCTTCTTTCAAAAGTTCATAAATGAAATTAAATTGAGACATTGGTTCGCCACCGGAGATTGTTAATCCACCACCGGAGTTTTTGAAATAGTCTTTGTCTTGTTTTACAACTTCAATAATTTCTTGTACACTTTTGTTCTCTCCAATAATTGAAAGAGCTTTTGAATCACAAACACTTATACAATCTCCGGCAAGAATACAATTTGAAAAATTAACTTTGTGTTTATTATCTTCAATTAAATGAGTGTTGCTTTTACAAGCATCAACACATTTTAAACAGTTTATACACGCATCATTATTAAATGAAAGTTGAGGCTGGAATGGAATACTTTCCGGGTTATGACACCACAGACAATTGAGTGGACATCCTTTTAGAAAAACTGTTGTACGAATTCCCGGTCCATCGTTCACAGAGAATCTAAAAAGTTCAAAAAGTATTCCAGTTGTACTTTTCATTAGTGAGCGGTTCTAGAAATAATTTCTTGTTGAACTTCAGGGGAAAGCTCAATGAACCTTGCACTAAATCCGCCAACTCGTACAAGTAGATTTGGGAAATCTTTTGGACGAACTAAAGCTTCTAATAAATCTTTTTGATTAACCACTGTTATCATTAGCTGAGTTCCACCACGTTGAAAATATGTTTTAAGCATAGCATTAAATTTTGTTAAATGTTTGGAAAACATATCTGGAGTAAATTTAATATTCTGTACTGTTCCTGCGTGAATATTTGGGTCTAACTTTGCAACAGAATTTAACAAAGCTGTTGCTCCGTTTTTATCCATTCCACCGGAAGCTGCGTTGCCAGGGGCTAATGGTAATTGAGAAAGTCTTCCATCGGCAGAAGCAATGCAAGCCTTACCATACCAAGTGTTCATCTCATTATTAATAATTACAACAAGATGAGAATGTAAATTAGTTGTATCCTTTTGATCACGGATACAATTACATAAATGATTATGTACATCAGTTGCAATTTCATCTACGTAAAAATTATCATTGCCATATTTTGGAGCATCAATTAATAAGCTTCGTTCTTTTTCGTAACCATTAAAATTTACTTGTAACATTTTTAATAAATCACTTTTAGAAATTTGTTTGTCTTCAAATATATTTTTTTTAATTGAGGCTAAGCTATCAGCTGCATTCGTGTTGCCGTAAGTTTCAACAGTTGCACCAAGATATTCTATTCCACCAGAAAATATTCCTTTACCTTTTTCTAAACAACCATCGTACAACATTGATAAATAAGGAAAATCAGCAACTTCTCCGGCTATCTTAAATTCTACATCTTGAGCAATTGCACAAGCCGGAACAATATATTCGACTTGCTTTTTGTAAGCATTATAAAAATCACCATAAGAATTGAAGTTTTCAAACTCTCCAGTTTTTGCTCCAATCTTATTTCCGGTAAGCATACTAACGCCATTGTTCAAGGCTAACTCAACGCACTTAAGCACATTCAAAATTGCATTGGGAGTTCCAAAACTTTTATACTCTAAAACAAATTCTCCACAACCATAAGGGACATAACTTTGTGCATCGACAAATGGAACAACAAAAGATTTTTCTACAGCTAGAATATTTACTTCATCGTTGTATAGCATAGGGAAAGTGCAACCTTCTCCCACGGCATTTATTGCCAGGTCATAAACTTTTTGATTCATTCCTTCATAGCAACGTAAGCTAAGTTGCGGATTTATATCTTTAACAGTTCGTGTTGCTTCAATTGCCAAAAGAGCAAATCGGTCTGCGTTTTTAATGTTTGGTCTATCTGCTCCACCAATTATAACTCTTCCGTTAAATTGATTGATATTTTTGGGAAACATTCTCCACAACGACTGCATAATTTTTAGTGCTTCTTCTTCAGTAAGATTATCTGAATCAATTTCCTTTACATAAATCTCAGAAAAATAAATATCCATTCGTCCAAAATTTATTGTTCCGGCAACCATATTGTAAAGCCAAACAAGTTGCGTTGCCTGCAGAAGTGTTTCTGGTTTTTTCTCAGAAATAAAAAATAGAGCATCAGCCATTTGTTGTAACTCTTCAACTCTCTCTTTGTCCTTTGTTTGAAAAATTTTGTCCGTAATTACTGATGCGTATAGAAGAGTAAAATCAGAAAATAAATCTAAGGAAGCTATCATTCCATTATATAGCTCAGTACTTTTAATATCAACATTAACTTTTTGCTTGTGCGATTTGACTTCATCTCGTAAGCCAGAAATACCAAGCTCAACTAATTTTTTATTGTTTAAATTTATTCCAGCCATTCTATAAAGAGGGAAAGCGGCATATTCGTCATCAAGAAATTTATCACTTGGTAATTTATTTTGTACTTCTTCCGGGAAAGCATTTCTGATTTTTGTGTTGGTTGATTCTGCATCCCAAAATTTTAATATAGATTTCCATTCAGAATATTCAACAGATTGAGGAGACAACTTTTTCATCTCATCAAAAATCAAATTTTTGTTACAAAAATAACCAACACTATTATCTGCTTCGGGACTGAAACCAACCAGACCATATTTGCGATGTCCGGCAATTAAATCATCATCTAGAATATCTTGAAATATGTACGGGAGCTGAACCTTGGAACAAGCAATTTCACGAAGCCCAATTGGCAAGTTGGCAGCATCAATGTAAGTTTGAGTAAACAGTGTAGCAAACTCTAGAGAGGAAGATTTGTTGATAAAATATTCTTTTGACATTGGCACTCGTGGATTAGCATTAGCACTAAAAATTCCATTCGTTTTGTGTTTTACATTGTTCATCTTAGTCCTTGCGAGATATCAATTATGTTTTAACCTATTTTCTCTTTCGACTCCCCGCCCAAAATACGGTCGGGCAAGCTACTCAAGATGACCTGGATTTCATACTGAGCGGAGTCGAAGTATAAGTTGATAGTGAAATAGGTTATCCTCAAAACCACTTCGGAATTGTATATGTACCTCACTATTAAAAAGAATTCAATTTGACAAATAGAAAAATGTGTTATATATTGATGATATTCTACCAATAATTTGATAAAACATATACTATATTGATAAATGGATTCAATTGTTAAACTTAAAACTAAGGATATTTTCCTAAAAGGGAATTCATTCCATCTTGCAAGTACTACTTTCAAGTCCGGAGAAAACTATGGTCTGCACACTCACGATTTTTATGAATTTGTAATTGTTAAAGAAGGAAGGTTGAAACAAGCAGTAAACTCAAAAAGTGAGGTGTTAGAAAAATATACTCTTTGTTTAATAAAACCGGATGATATTCATTCTATTTCAAACCAATCAAAAAGTGAAGTGAAAATTAATAATTTTGCTGTAACTATAGGAGCAATAAATAAAGCTTCTAAATTTCTCGGGATTGAGTTTCAAAAAGATGTTTTACAAAAGGTAAAAATTCCAATTGAGGATTGGAATTATATTCTTCATAAAATATCAGAACTTCAAACGATGCAACATTCAAAGGAACAGCAATTTATAGATTTATTTGTTGATAATTTAATAGTGAATTTGCTAACGATACTTGTCAGTAAAAATGAGGTTGATGAAAAATCTATTCCATTGTGGCTAAGAAATTCTTATAAAGAAATGTATGAGGAGAAAAATATTCTTGTTGGTCTTCCTAGATTTATTGAGTTGTCCCAGAAATCTCAAGAGCATCTAAATAGAAGTATGAAAAAATATTATGCTACAACTCCAACAGCTTTTATCAATTTATTAAGATTGCAATTTGCAACGCAACTATTAACTTCAACAGATAAAAGTATTATTAGTATCATTTACGATTCAGGATTTGAAAATGTTTCTCATTTTTCTAAATTGTTTAAAAAGCAGTTTGGTGTAACTCCAAGAATTTATAGAAGAAGAAATAAGATGGTTTACAACCCGAAATGAATTTAGACGAATTTTTAGATGACAAATTTTAAGCTGTCATTCCGGTTGTCTTTTGTGCCGGAATCTTCTTAAGCTGAATAGATTCCGGTATTCCAAAAGAACTGGAAACCGGAATGACACGTTATGCCTAGGTTTTTTCAAATTGAAAATTATAAGTTAAAAGGAAGTAATAAATATGAAATTAATAAACTTCAACAAAATGAACGGAGCAGGCAACGACTTTATTCTAATAGATAAAGTACTCAATCCTAAAATTAAGTTGACTGCTAAAATAATTTCTAAAATGTGTAAACGAGAAATTGGAATTGGAGCTGATGGAGTTTTGTTAATAGATAAACATAACAAATATGATTTTAATCTTAAGTATTATAATTCCAATGGGAAAGTGGGTAGCCTTTGTGGAAACGGTTCACGATGTGCAATAAGTTATGCAGCATCTAATTACAAAATTAAAAATAGTAAAGTTAAGTTCTTGTGTTCCGGAAAAATTTATAGCGGAGAAGTTTTAAGAATGAACTTAATAAAATTCCATTTACACAAACCAACAGATATAAAAATATCAATCGTAATAAAAACTAGGAATTATAAAATTAAGGGAAGCTATGTTGATACTGGTTCTCCACACGTTGTAATTTTCTGGGATGATATTAAAAAAATCATCAAAAGTAATTTTAACAAATTTGATATAACTAAAATTGGAAGAGAAATAAGAAACTCCAAACAGTTTGCACCAAACGGAACAAATGTAAATTTTGTAAAAATAGGAAAAGGTGTAGTAAAAATCAGAACTTATGAAAGAGGAGTTGAAGCTGAAACATTAGCTTGTGGAACTGGTGCGGTTGCAGCTACAGTTGTTCTATCTCAAAAATTTGGTTCAAAATCACCAATAAAATTTCAAACTAAAAGCAGTAAAACTTTGCAAGTAGATTTTCTTTTAAAAAAGAATGAAATAAGTAAAATTTCTTTAACAGGACCTGCAAAAATTAATTATATTGGAACTTATAATTTTTAATAATGAGGAGTTAAATGAGCAGAGTTATATTTTCTATTAAATATGATATTTTACCGGAAAAGCGAAATGAATATTTAGATATAGTGAGAGAATTAAAAAATGTTGTTAAGGGAGATGGATTAGAAGAGTACTCAATATTTGAGCAAAAAGGAAAAGAAAATAGTTTTGAAGAGATTTATATATATAGTTCCAAAGAAGCTTGGGAAGAAGCTGACGAAATTGATAATGAAAGAGTAGATATTTTAATGTCAAAACTTTCAGACCTTATAATAGATAAAACCACGCACTACTCAACATTATTTGAAGTTGAAAGTACAGTAATGGTTTAACAGAAAAACTTATCAAATTAAGACAACACAATGTTCGAATACGTTGGTTCCTTGCATATGCACTCAAAATTTTCTGATGGTTCAGGAAATGCCGACGACATTGCTATCATTGCCGATGACGTTGGTTTAGACTTCATAATTCTCACCGACCACAACACACTTAGAGCTTTAGACGAAGGTTACGAAAAATGGTATGGCAACACCTTACTGTTGGTTGGTTGCGAGCTTAATGATAAAGTGAATAAGAATCACTACTTGGCGTTGAATATAAAAGAAACATTTTCAACAAGACTTTCTGCAAAAGAATATATTGAAAAAGTTAAAGATGCTGGTGGCATTGGTTTTATTGCACATCCTCACGAGAAAAGAAATTCAATGAAGGAACATCCAGCTTATCCGTGGACGGATTGGGATGTTGGAGAGTTTACCGGAATTGAAATTTGGAATCATATGTCGGAATGGATGGAAGGACTTACTGAACAAAATAAGTACAACCATTTTGTTCATCCGTTGCGTTCAATAGTTACACCGCCAAAAGAAAGTTTAGAAAAGTGGGATGAATTAAACAAAGAAAGAAAAGTTGTGGGTATTGGTGGCATTGATGCCCACGCACATAAAGTAAATGTAATGGGTTTTGTGGAGGTAGAAGTTTTCCCATATAAGGTTCTTTTCAAATCTATTAGAACTCATATTCTTGTTGATAAAGAATTCGACAAAAGTGATGCGAATATTGACGAAGTAAAAAAACAAATTTATTCCAGTTTGGAAAACGGAAGATGCTTTATCTCAAACTATTATAGAGGAGATGCTAAAGGCTTCAAGTGTTTTGCAAGTGATGGTGAAAATGAATTTCAAATGGGAGATACAGTTAAGGCTTGTGAGAACTTAAAATTAAAAATAATACTTCCAAATGGGAAAGCGGAAATTAGACTTATCCATAATGGAACTCAAATTGAATCGACTCAAAATTCGCAAGTGGATTTTAATATTAGAGAAAAAGGTCAATATAGAGTGGAAGTTTACAAGAACGGAAATGCTTGGATTTTTTCCAATCACATTAGGATTGAGAACTAATATTTATTATTTTTCGCTTCTAATTTCGACACTAACTAAACAAAACAAACTATGATAACACAGAAGAAAAAAATAAGCAAAAGAGAAATTCAAGAAGATAATTTAGTTACAACATTTTATCAAGTACAAGAATTTTATAATGAACATAAACAAACTATAATTATTGCTGTGGCAGCAATTGCACTTATTGCTTTTGCAACAGTTTGGTATTCAAACAAGCAAATTGAGGATAACAATCTTGCAACTGAAGCAATGGCAAAAATTATTCCTTCATTTGAAAACGGTTCATATCAGGAAGCAATTGATGGAGAACCTGGCACACAATTAAGTGGATTGAATGATATTGTAAAAAACTATAGCGGAACAGATCAAGGTGAACTTGCAAAAATTTATCTTGCAAATTCTTACTATTATCTTGGCGATTTTGCTAATGCAACTAAATGGTACTCAAGTTATTCAGGTGATAGTAAAATTCACAAAGCAGCTGCGTATGCTGGACAAGCAGTTTGTTTGGAAAATGAAAAGAATTTTGAAGCTGCCGCTGGTTACTTTAGTAAAGCTGCTAGTGTTTCAAAATTTAATGCACAAACTCCAGATTACTTATTGAGTTCTGGAATTAACTTTTTGAAAGCACAAAATAAGGATAAAGCTAAAAGTGCATTTGAAAGAATTAAAAAAGATTATAGTGAAAGTACTGTAGCACAAGAAGTTGAAAAATATTTAGGGCAAATATAGATTTGTAAATTTCAAATTGATTTTTGGAAAGTGGAAAACTCATTTAGTACAAACAATATGAATTCTTATTTGTCATATTGAAGAAGTTTGTTTTTTGAACGTTCGTTTACCTCGCAGTTATTTTGCGGTGGAAATATCTCGATAATTTAATAGATAGAGTTTCTTCATTCAGCACAATCCCGAAAGTTTTCGGGACAGAATGGCATTCCTTTGAGTTACTCAATTTGGGTAGTATTTATTTAAACAATAATTAAAAGAAAAATATATGGCAAGTACATCAGATTTTAGAAATGGTTTAATAATAAAATTTAAGAACGGACTTTATACAATTACCAGTTTTCAACATGTTAAACCTGGTAAAGGTGGAGCTTTTGTAAGAAGTACTTTGAAAAATTTGAAAAACGGAAAAGTTTTAGATAATACTTTTAGAGCTGGAGAAAAAGTAGAAGAAGTTCGAGTTGAAAGAAAAAATTACCAGTATTTGTTTCGTGAAGCTGAAGCATTAGTTCTAATGGATAATGATACTTATGAACAATTAGAAGTTGCAATTGAACTTTTTGACGGTAGTGATAAGTTTTTAAAAGAGGGAGAAGCTGTTGATATACTTGTTGATGACAAGGATACAATTATTACAGTTGAAATTCCTTTACACGTACAATTAAAGGTTATTGAAACCGAACCCGGTTTTAGAGGGAACACAGCAACCAATGCTGTAAAGCCTGCCAAGTTAGAAACTGGTGCAACTATAAACGTTCCACTATTTATTGATGTAGATGATTTGTTGAAAGTAGATACACGATCTGGTCAGTATATGGAAAGAATAAAACAATAGGATAAGTTATGGATATTAATGAAATTAAAAAATTAATTAAGATAGTTGAAAGTAGTGAGATCAATTCTTTCTCAATGCAAGAAGGGAATCTAAAAATTAAAATTTCAAAAAATGGGAAAGTAGTTAATGCAATTGCACCAGCACAAGTTGTACAGCCTCAAGTAATTGCTACAGAAGTTCCTCAGCAAGTAGAAACAAAAGAAGAAGCTAAGGATGATAACTCGCATATAATTTTATCTCCAATTGTTGGAACGTTTTATAGAGCTCCAGCTCCTGATGCAGATTCTTATGTGAAAGTGGGAGATTCTATTTCTTCCGGCTCAGTTCTTTGTATTGTTGAAGCAATGAAACTTATGAATGAAATTGAATCCGATGTTGAAGGTAAAATAATTGAAATATTAGTTGAAGATGGTTCACCGGTTGAGTTTAATCAGCCACTATTTAAAATTGAAAAGTAATATAGAAAATTAAAATAATAAAGAGAAAAGAGTTAATTAGAAATCTAAAATTAGGGGAACTCTTGTTCAAAAAAATTCTTATAGCCAACCGAGGCGAAATTGCCCTCAGAATTATTAGAACATGTAAAGAATTAGGAATAGCAACAGTAGCAGTATATTCTGAGCCTGATAAGGATTCTTTACACGTTATATTTGCTGATGAGGCAGTTTGTATAGGTCCAGCCATTTCAAAAGATAGTTATTTAAAAATCCCAAGTATTATTGCAGCTGCAGAAATTACTGGTTCAGATGCTATTCATCCGGGCTATGGTTTTTTAGCAGAAAGTTCAAAATTTTCCGAAATTTGTCAAGAATCAAATATAAAGTTTATTGGTCCATCTCCTGATATGATTGACAAAATGGGGGACAAAGCATTTGCAAAAAGTACAATGCAAAAAGTTGGTGTTCCAGTTGTACCGGGTAGCGATGGTGCAGTAAAAGATGTTAAAGAAGCAAAAAAAATTGCTGATGAAATTGGATATCCGGTAATGGTAAAAGCCTCTGCTGGCGGCGGCGGTAAAGGGATGAGATTGGTTGCAGATAAATCAGAAATGAAACTAGCTTTTCAAACTGCAAGTGCTGAAGCATTAGCTGCGTTTGATAATGGCGAATTGTACGTTGAAAAATTTATTGAAAATCCTCATCATGTAGAAATACAAATTATGGGAGATCAATTTGGAAATGTTTATCAATACGGTGAACGAGATTGTACGATTCAAAGAAGACATCAGAAATTAATTGAAGAAACACCAAGTCCAATTCTTAAAGCTGCGACAAGAAAAAAAATGGCTGAAGCTGCTATACTTGGAGCAAAGTCAGTTAACTACGAAGGTGCTGGTACCATTGAGTTTCTAGTGGATAAGAATCAAAAGTTTTATTTTATTGAAATGAATACTAGAATACAAGTAGAGCATACAATTACAGAAGTTGTTAATAATATAGATTTGATTAAACAACAAATTCTAGTTGCTGCCGGAGAAAAAATTAAAGATATACCCAAAGAACCAATTGGACATTGTTTTGAGTTTAGAATTAATGCAGAAGATCCAGAAAATAATTTTAGACCATCTCCAGGTAAGATTGATTATCTACACTTCCCTGGTGGATTTGGAATTAGAATAGATTCACATGTTTATAATCAGTATGTAATTCAACCTTATTATGATTCTATGATTGCTAAAATGATTGTGTGGGGAATGGATAGAGAACATGCAATTAAAAGAGCTAAAAGAGCATTTGAAGAGTTTGCAATTGAAGGTGTAAAAACTACTGTCCCTTTTCATGTTAAAGTATTAGAACATGAAAAGTTTCTTTCTGCTGATTACGATACATCATTTATAGAAAAATATTTTTCAAAATAATTTAAATTTTAGGGGGGAGGATGAATATTCCAGAAGAATTAAAATATTCAAAAGAGCACGAATGGGTAAAGGTTGAAGACAATACTGCTGTACTTGGTATTACTGAATTTGCTCAAGGTGAACTTGGTGATATAGTTTTTGTTGATGTAGAATCAGACTTAGAAGAAATAGTTAAGGATGAAACTTTTGGAACTATCGAAGCTGTTAAAACTGTTAGCGATTTGTTAGCTCCTTGTAGTGGCAAAGTTTTAGAAGTAAACCCAAAGTTGGAAGATGAACCAGAACTTATTAATAGTGATCCTTATGGAGAAGGTTGGATAGTTAAAATTGAATTAACTAAGACTGATGAGCTTAACGAATTACTTTCTTCAACAGATTATCAAACTCAAATAACTGCGTAAATATTATTTATAACTAAATGTGCTTGGCATCTTTAAGATGCCAAGCACATAGCTTTTATCTATTTCTATTCATTTCTTTTTAATGCTTTGCTATATCAAAGTATTTCAATTTCAACACTCCAGCAATCAAAACCAAAATCAATCCAATATAAGAAGCTCCATCTCTGAACCAAACTATGTGTTCGTGGTAATCAATTACTTTTATAGTTTTATTATCTATAAATTTTCCTCTTAATGAGATTTTATTAGCACTTACTCTTGAGATTCCTTCAACTGGAATAAAACTTTTATCAAATGTTTGAATAGAATATTGATTTGTTAGCTCATTGAACTCGATTTTTTTTCTGTCAAATTCTACAAACTTTCCAGCTCTATTATTTTCCTTTCTTAAAGTTTTAATAAAGTGATTATTAGCTTCTTCTACATGAGACATAAAATAAAAAGGAGTTAATAAATAAATAAAAAGTAGTAAAAATGAAATAGAAAATTTTACTGAATTAAACTTCAAGTTTAGTTTTTGTGTTCTTAAAGTATTCCAATTAAAAATGAAATAAACTATTCCACTAAAAGTTAAAATATAAGTTGGTAAACTTTCAGGCCAGAACAAACCGAAGTTGAGTAACTCCCAATTAAAAGGAGCGAAGAGATGAACACCATTTGCCCATTTGATTTGAAATGAATCAATTAACAAATGTAACAAAGAACCAAAAGCTAGAATTAAAAAAGTTCTTTTAGTTGCATCAGTTAAAAAGGAAAAAATTAGAGATAATATCAAACTAAACAAAAGAGTAGCTTGCACAATTACATAAAGTCTTAAATCAAATCCGTCAGTGGAAGGAGAAAAAGTTTGTACGAGTCGTTGTATAATCCAAGGAATATCTGGGATAATAGTTCCAAAATAAATCCAAAACAAATCAGATTTTTTCATAACTGATCGAGTTAATAAACCATTAATTCCTATATGTGCAAGCGTATTTGGCATTTTAGTATATTTGTTTTCTTACTCTAAAAGTTTAAAAAGCATATTAAAAAGATTGAAATTTAGTTTTAAGATTCTTTATAATCAAACATAACTTCAATATTTCAAATTAATTCAGTAAAACCTCTAAGATTGCTTAATTATATATTTCCGAAAACTACTTTAGTAATAGTATAACTTGTATTTTTAAGTAATCAAAAATAAATCTAATAATTGTATGAACAAAGAAATAGAACAACTAGATTTTTGCCGAGTAAAAAAAATATTTGATAAGGGATTTGGTTTTCTCGCAAGTATATACTTTGAAGAAAACATATTCTTTCACTTTTCAAAAGTTAGAGATAAAGAAGTAAAAGAATCTTTACAAAATATGAAAAGGGGAGTAGTGTATGTTTTCTATACCTCGGAACTAAAAGATGAACAAAGAAAGGTTAAAAGATTATGGACTGACATAACAAAAGTTGATACTCGACTAATTCCAAATTTTGTGGAAAAAGTAATTGCTGAACTTGAACATGGTAAAACAAATATATTTGAAACTGCACACGTAATAAAACTACTCAGAGTTGCTAAGCTTATAACAAAAGAAAAATTTATCGAAATTCTTGAACTTCCTAAAATTTCTCAAATGCCTACCATTATTAAACCAATGCTTACTGAAGATGAACTAAATAGATTGGATAATTATGATTTGTTGATTAAAGATATTAAAAATTCTAAAATAGATAAAGACAAATGGGTTGAGAAAATCATTTAAAAATATCCTTTCCCATTTTGAGACTAAAAAAATGTATCATTATGTAGATTTGATGACTTGCATCACAGCATTAGTATTTGATTGCCGTTTATTGGTATTAACGATTTAAGAAAACAAACAAAACGGAAATACAAAATGACAAATTCACTAGCACTTACATTAGAACAAGAAAGATTTGGAAGTGGAAGAAACAAAAAAGAAACTACAAATTCTGCTTTAATTACTAATGTTAAAAAAGTTGCTAACGATAGTTTATTTTTCTTTGGTATTTTCTTAGTAGCATTTGTTGTATTACAATTCATCCCAACTACTTCTGGTTTAATTGATAATTTACACATTGGAATAAATGAAGTGGCTGTAAGCTTTTTAGGTTTTGTTAATGTTTTCTTTGTAAAATTATTCAATAAAAAAAATATTGCAAAATAATTCTAATTCAATCTCGCTGTAATTAACAATTTTATCAATTAAAACAAAAAGCTAAAAACTAACTTTTGGAAAAGTAACAAGATATTTTGTGATACGTTTAATGAGTAGTGAATTGTAATTTTTAGTCAATCAATTAGCAATCACATAAAGAAATGTAGATTGCTTTAAAACAAAAAAGTGCAATTACAAATTGTAATCACACTTCATAGAGGCGGCGATCGGATTCGAACCGATGAATAAAGGTTTTGCAGACCTTCGCCTTAAGCCACTTGGCCACGCCGCCGTAAAATATAATATCAACACATCAAAATAAAGAAAAAAAACAAAACATAAAGTACAAAAAGAAAAATCCACAAAAAGTGGATTCCTTTAGAGCGGGAGACGAGATTTGAACTCGCGACATTCACGTTGGCAACGTGACGCTCTACCACTGAGCTACTCCCGCATATCAATCAATAAAAAATAGAAAAGAAATATACAATCCTTTAAATTTATAGTCAACATTATCGTAAAAATATTTGTAATTTTGAGCCAAAAATTAAGAGAAATATGTTCGAAATAGAAAGAGCTGAATTAGTCAATTTATTGCGTAGCAAAGGTATAAAGGATGAAGCTGTACTTTCTGCGATCAACAAAATTGAGCGACATAACTTTATTGAACCAATATTAATACCAAAAGCATATCTTGATGTGGCTTTACCCATTGGACAAGGACAAACCATCTCTCAGCCTTATACAGTAGCGGTTATGACAGAATCATTAAAGTTAAAACGAAAAAGTAAAGTGTTGGAAATAGGAACGGGTTCTGGTTATCAGGCGGCAATTCTTCATCAAATGGGGATGAAGGTTTTTTCTATTGAACGAAATGAAAATATCTATAGAAAAACTCAAAAGTTCTTTGATGATAACGAAATTAGAGTTCATGCTCGTTGTAGTGATGGAACAATTGGCTGGGGAGACTTTGCTCCTTACGATGCTATCATTGTAACTGCTGGTGGTCCTTTTGTACCGAAAAATTTGAAAAAACAATTAGCATTAGGTGGCAGAATAGTAATTCCGGTTGGAGATATGAAAAAGCAATCTCTTTTAGTACTTCATAAAATTGATGAAAATATATTTGAAACAACTGAAGTCCCTAATTTTAAATTTGTCCCACTAATTGGTAAAGAAGGATGGTAATAAAACCAATTGTAATAGTTGGTCCTACTTGTAGTGGAAAAACTAAATTTTCAATTTCAATTGCCGAGAGATTATCTTCAGAAATTATTTCTGCTGATAGCAGACAAACATATAAATATTTAAGTATTGGAACTGCAAAACCTACACACATTGAAACATCCAAAGTTCAACATCACTTAATAGATTTCCTAGAACCAAACATAAACTATAACGTAAGTAAATTTGAAAAAGATGCTTTAGTTAAAATATTGGACTTACTTAAAAGTGGTCAAACCCCAATAGTGGTCGGAGGTTCAGGCTTATATATTAAAGCAATTGTTGATGGAATATTTGATACTGTTGATACCGATGAGGAATATAGAAAGCAACTTATGGAGGAAAGGGAAGAGCATGGAAATGAGTATCTTCTCGAAAAACTAAAAAATGTTGATCCAAAATCGGCAAAAAAATTAATTTCGCAAAATTGGAAAAGAATAATACGTGCGTTGGAAGTTTACAAAATAACTGGTAAGCCAATTTGGCAACTACAACAAGAATATGAGAGAGATGTTCAAATTGAGTTTAGACAATATGGATTAAACTGGGAGAGAGAAACCCTTTATGAAAACATAAATCTTCGTGTAGATAAAATGATTGATGATGGATTGGTAAATGAAGTTAAATCAATTTTAGAAATGGGTTTTGAAACAAATATAAATGCACTCAATACTGTTGGTTATAAAGAAATTATAGAGTATCTAAATGAAAAAATATCCTTAGAAAGAGCAATCGAATTAATAAAAAGAAATACTAGACACTATGCCAAACGCCAATTAACTTGGTTCAGAAAAGATGAAAGAATACAATGGTTTGATGTAAAAAGTACAAGAGACTTTGCCGAAATTGTTGAAGATGTTGTAAAGAAAAGTTGAAAATTATTTTAAACTAAAAAATGCCAGACACTTTTATCATGGAACAAAGTACCTGGCATTTTTTTTCTATTTTAATGTTAAAGCAAAATCCAAAACTTGTTGAGAATGTTTATCAATATCAAAGTCTTTCATAATTTTCGCAATTTTACTTTCTTTATCAATGATAAAAGAAATTCTACTTGCAAAGCCTAAATTATTTAGAACTCCATAATCTTTAGAAGTTGTTTTTTTACTATCTGAAAGAAGAGGGAAGTTCAAATCGTAATCATCCATAAACTCTTGAATATCTTCTTTATCATCAACAGAAATTCCAAATATTGTAATTCCACTTTCTTCAAATTTCGAATAATCATCTCTAATTGCACAAGCTTGTTTTGTACAACCTGGAGTGTTTGCTTTAGGATAGAAATAAATTATTACCGGAGATTTATCTTTATAATCTGAAAGAGTAAAAGAATTTCCTTTTGCATCTTCCAAAGTAAAACTTGGAGCATCATCGCCAACGCTAATGTTATCAGCAGTTCCACCACAACTTGAAACTAGAAAAATAATAACTATAGCAAATATATGTTTAATAGTTTTCATCTTGTTTTTCCTTTTTATTTTTCTACTGACCTAGCAAAAATGTAATCAACATTTTTTACCATTTCAGAAGTGTTGAATATTTCTTTGGTTTCTTCAACAGTTAAATATTTTTTAACTTCTTCGGATTTTAATAATTCAGTTTCCATATTGGTTGTTTTATCTTGCCAAACTTTCATTGCCGGAGTTTGAACCATTTTGTATGCGTCTTCACGTGTTGCACCTTTCTCAACAAGCTTAAGTAGTATCTTTTGGGATAAAACTAAACCTCTTGTTTTGTTTAAGTTCTCAATTGCATTTTCAGGATAAATTAAAAGATTATCAACAAGTTTAATCATTAAGGTCAACATATAATTTAACGTAATTGTGCTATCCGGAACAATTACTCTTTCAACAGAAGAATGCGAAATATCTCGCTCGTGCCAAAGTGCAACATTCTCCATAGCAGCCATAGCATTACCTCTTAGCAGTCTAGCCAAACCAGAAACTCTTTCTGAAACAATTGGATTACGTTTATGTGGCATTGCAGAAGAACCTTTTTGACCTTTAGAAAAATATTCTTCCACTTCTAAAACTTCAGTCCGTTGCAAGTGTCTAATTTCCACAGCAATTTTTTCTAAAGATGCTCCAACTATTGCAATTGTTGAAAGAAATTCTGCATGTCTATCTCTTTGTATAATTTGTGTAGAAACAGATGCTGGCTTCAAACCCATTTTCTTGCAAACGTATTCTTCTACTTTTGGTGAGAGATGATCGAAAGTTCCAACAGCTCCGGAAATTTGTCCGACACTAATTGTCTCAATTGCAGCTTCTAATCTTTTAACATTTCTTTTCGCTTCTTCAAACCATAGAGCAAACTTTAAGCCTATGGTTGTTGGCTCTGCGTGAATTCCATGACTTCTACCAACACAAATTGTGTTCTTATGTTCAAGAGCTCTTTTCTTAAGAGAATCTTTAAACATTAGTAAATCTTTTAATAAAATTTCTCCAGCAGTTTTTATTTGGTAGGAGAGCGTTGTATCTAAAATATCAGAAGAAGTCATTCCGTAATGAATGTGTCTAGATTCTGGGCCAACATATTCTGCAACATTTGTTAAGAAAGCAATCACATCGTGTTTAGTTTCTTCTTCTATTTCTAAAATCCGTTTTACTTCAAAGTCAGCTTTTGCTTTAATTATTTCAACATCTTCCTTAGGAATTTCACCAAGCTCAACTCTAGCTTCACAAGCAAGTATTTCAATATTTAACCATGTGGAAAATCTAAATTCATCTTCCCAAATTTTTCCCATTTTGGGTAGTGTGTATCGTGTTATCATATCATTCCTTTAGTATAAAAATCAAAATACAAATCATAAAAAACAAATAAATTACAAAACTCAAATTTCCTAAACTAAAATAAAACACAGATATTTTGTTTGAATATTGCTTTCTGTAGTTTTTATTATAGTTTCGGTTCTAGTTTTAAGTTTGAAGTTATTGTGTTTTTATCTCTTACAACCTTTAATTTTAATATGTCGTTGGTTCGTGCTTGTTGTAAAATATAAACAAGAGTTTCCTCATTGTTTATTCTAATATTGTTTGCTTCCATTATAATATCGCCTGGTACTAAACCTGCTTTTTCTGCTGGAGAATTTTTATCAACATTTGTAATAATTACTCCAGATGTATTTGATAATTTATAATATTTAGCAATTCCTTTATCAATAGAATGAATTCTTAAACCTGTCCAAAAATTTCTATCAACTTCACCTTTGGTTTTAAGTTCACTGACAATTTTTTTTACAGTGTTTATTGGAATTGCAAAACCAACTCCAACGCTTCCACCACCTTCCCCACTATAAATTATTGTGTTCATCCCAATCATTTCACCAATACTGTTTACTAATGCACCACCACTATTTCCTCTATTTATCGAAGCATCGGTTTGAATCATATTTAAATAATATCTGTCTTTTATTGCTCCTAAGTTCATACCGAGTGAGCTTACAACTCCAACAGTAACAGTAGGTTTATCGTTTATGTCAAAAAGTCCAAAAGGATTTCCAAGTGCAATAACCCATTCACCAATTAATATTTCATCCGAGTTACCAAACCTTAAATGTGGCAAATTGTTATCTTCAATTTTTAATAATGAAATATCAGACGAAACATCAGTACCAACAAGTTTTGCATCGTATCTTGTTCCATTAGTCATTGTAACAATAATTTTAGATGCGTTTCCCGCTACGTGATCATTTGTTAAAACATATCCATCGCTTGATATGATTGCTCCAGAACCTAATCCGGCAATATCCTTTTGATAAATTCTATCTCCAAAAAACTGTCTAAAAAAAGGATCTCTACTAATTGGATCTCTATAATATCTTGTTTCAGTTACATTAATTCCAACAATTGCAGGACTAACATTTTTCACCGTATTTGTGATAACATTTTCTCTTCCAACAGTTATCGAATTGTTTGCTTTAGTTTTTATACTAGCTGGTATGATTGAACTCTCTTGCTCAGTCTTAGAATTTATTATTTTTTTATTTGCAAAAATATTTTCGTCTTGGTTCTTATAATAGAAAAAAGCAAAAATAATTGATGCAACTAAAAGTGTTATAAATGATGATAAAAATATTTTTTTCATTTTTTTCTAACTCCAATATTCTTTTGTGCAATTAAATATTCCTTAAAAGGGTTAATATGTTTGTAAAGAACTATTAACATTATTATTGATACATAAGTTCCGAACAATAAATTAGATTCTGCGGGAGGAGTGCTATATTTATTTAGTAAGTCCGAATAGAAAATTGAGACTAAGATAACCATTACAGTAGCAACAATATTTGATAAATGAATATCTTTTTTAAATAAATACATCAGAACCCAAAAAGCAATCCATAAAAATAATAGAACAGGGAAAAGAGCCGAAGCACCACCGGCAGCAGTAGCAATACCTCTTCCTCCTTTAAAATTTAACCAAGGCGAAAAGCAATGAGCAAGTACAGCAGAAAATAATGCTAAAGCCATAAGAGTAAAATCAGCACTATATAAATTATTAACTATAAATACACTAAGTAATCCTTTCCCAAAATCAATTATAAAAACTGAAATCCCAATCAATTTGGAGTTTGTAACTTCAAAAGAATTTAACGTTCCAACATTGCCAGAACCTTCTTTGGTTATGTCAAGTGATCTAAATTTTTTAAGAATAATATAAGCAGTAGGAATTGAGCCTAAAATTATTCCTATAAACGCACAAACAAAATATGAAGTGTTAAAATTTGCTATAGTATTTACTCATTTGAAATTAAAAGTTGAATTAAATTTAGTTATTGCAATATTAGATTAAACCTATATTTTCGAACTGTAAATATACGCAAAAAAGTACTTAGCTTATTTACATTAAAAATTGAAAAACATAATCCTTACAAAAGAAATTTTAACTAAATTTGTATATTAAATTGTATCGAAATGAGAGAAAAATGATAAACTTTGTTGGTAACTTTAGTGTAATTCCGTCCTTACCGGAAAAATTAGAACCATTAAGAGAAATTGCTTATAATCTATATTGGTCTTGGAATCAAGATGCTCAAGAATTGTTTTGGAGATTAGATAAAGATCTTTGGGAAAGTACAAATCATAATCCAGTTATGATGTTAGGAATTGTTAGTCAGGAAAAACTTTTAGAAGTTTCAGCCGATGATGGTTTTCTTTCACATATGAATAGAGTTTTTCTACAGCTTAATATTTATATGCAAGACAAAACTTGGTATCAAAAAAAGTATGGAGATTTTGAGAAACCTTTTATTGCATATTTTTCTGCTGAGTTTGGATTAACAGAATCTTTACAAATTTATTCTGGTGGACTTGGAGTTCTTGCCGGAGATCATTTAAAATCCGCAAGTGATCTGGGTCTTCCACTTGTTGGAATAGGTCTTTGTTATAAGGAAGGTTACTTCCAACAATACCTAACCGCAGATGGCTGGCAACAAGAACGTTATGATGTTTCCGATTTTCTAAATATGCCAATGACGTTGGTTACTAATGAAGATGATACTCCACTAAAAATTTCTTTAGATTTTCCAGGCCGTCAAGTTTATTTTCAAGTGTGGAAAATTCAAGTTGGTAGAATTCCACTTTATTTACTTGATACAGATGTTGCTGAAAATAGTGAAGAAGATCAACAAATAACAATTGCACTTTATGGTGGTGGAAAAGAAACTAGAATTCAGCAAGAAATTATTCTTGGTATTGGTGGTATAAGAGTTTTACAAGCTCTTAATATTAAACCATTAGTTTGTCATATGAATGAAGGGCATTCAGCATTTCTAGCTCTTGAAAGAATTAGAGTTCTTACTCAAAAAGGTTTAACATTCGATCAAGCAAGAGATATTGGAATATTTTCAAATATTTTCACAACACACACTCCAGTTCCTGCTGGTATTGATGTTTTTGCAAATGACTTAGTTGAAAAGTATTTTGGAAAATACTATAGAGAAGAACTAAAAATATCGGATAAAGATTTTTATAGGCTAGCTACACTTGATAAAAACAAACCTCCAGCTAATTTTAATATGGCACACTTAGCTATGAATATGGCGGGTTTGGTAAATGGAGTAAGTGAATTACACGGAAAGGTATCAAGAAAGATGTGGATGGATGGATTCCCTGGAATACCTTTTGATGAAATACCAATTGATTATGTTACAAACGGAATTCATACTCGGTCGCATCTTTCATCAGAAATGTATGAGCTTTTAGAAAGATATCTTGGCGGTGATTTTGCAAGTGGCACTGCTGATAGTAGTGTTTGGAATGATGTTGAAGATATTCCAGATGAAGAACTTTGGAACACTCATGAAAGAAGAAGGGAACGCTTAGTTTCTTTTGCAAGAAGGAGACTAAGAAAACAACTTGAATCTCGCGGAGCATCATCCGCAGAAATTAATGAAGCGAAGGAAGTTTTGAATCCTTCTGTTTTAACAATTGGTTTTGCTCGTAGGTTTGCAACTTATAAGCGTGCTAATTTAATTTTAAGAGATATAGAACGTTTACAAAATATTATTAATGATCCCGAAAGACCTGTTCAATTTATTATTGCTGGAAAAGCTCATCCTCAAGATGAAGAAGGAAAAAAACTAATTCAAGAAATTGTTAAAACAGCAAAAAATCCTACCTTTAGAAAAAGAATAGTTTTCTTAGAAAATTACGATATGAACATTGCTAGATATATGGTTGAAGGATGCGATATTTGGTTGAATAATCCAACTCGTCCATTAGAAGCAAGTGGTACATCAGGAATGAAAATAATTGCTAATGGTGGATTAAACTTTAGCATACTAGATGGCTGGTGGGATGAAGCATACCAACCTGACTATGGTTGGAAGATTGGTAATGGAGAAGAATATGAGAATGTTGAATATCAAAATGATGTTGAATCTAGATTAATATATGAAACATTAGAAAAAGAAATTATAAAAACTTTCTATGAAAGAGGAGAAGATCGCTTACCTAGAAATTGGATTTATATGATGAAACAATCCATGAAAAATTTAGGTGCAGAATTTAACACAAATAGAATGGTTACCCAGTACACAGAAAATTTCTATAAAAAATCTCTTGAAAGAAGAAAGATGATAATGGCAGATGATTGGGCTGAAGCTAAGAATTATTCAAAGTGGAAAAAGACTTTATTTAGAAATTGGAAAAATGTAAAATTTATTAGTATCTCCGAAGGAAATGAAAAATCCAAAATGAAAGTTGATGCAACATATAAATTAATTTCAGAAATTGATCTTGGAAAACTTACTCCAGATGATGTTGAAGTTCAAATTTATTTTGGTAAAGTTGATGATAAATATGATACCAATGCTAATGATTTTGTTACTATGAATTTCAAAGAAAAAAATAAGGATGGCAGTATTCATACTTTTGAAGGTGAAATTAAATGCGAAACTACAGGACATTTTGGTTATACTGTAAGAGTTTTACCAAAGCATAAACTGTTGCATAATCCTTTTGAATTAAATTTAATACATTGGGCTTAATTAGTATATCTACAAATTTGGATTTGAATTAATATTTGTTCAATTAAAGGATATTTTTTTGCTTGGAAAGATAAAAATATTCTTTTAATTGTTTCTTGAATCATAAAAAATGTTTCAAATATTCTTAATAAAAAATCATTACAAAAACATGAGGAAGTGTTTAAATGGAATTTCTTGACAAAATTAAAAATAAAACTGCTAAAGTTGGCATTATTGGTTTAGGCTATGTTGGTTTACCTTTAGGACTTGAGTTTGCTTTAAAAGGTTTTAGTGTAATTGGCTTTGATGTAGATGAAAGTAAAATACCGTTACTTAAAGCGGGCAAAAGTTACATCAAACATATTGATGAAAATAAAATTAAAAAGGCTGTTGATTCTGGTAAGTTTGATGCTGTTTCCGAGTTTTCAAGATTGCCGGAAGTAGATGCAATAATTATTTGTGTTCCAACTCCACTTAATGAGCATAGAGAACCAGACATGTCTTATGTAGTTGATACTGCAGAAAATATTGCCAAGTATTTGAGAAAGGGACAATTAGTTACTCTTGAATCTACAACTTATCCAGGAACTACAACGGAAATATTACAGCCACTATTTGAAAATGCACCTATTTCGCAAGGTGTTAGCAAAGACGAATTTGTAGTCGGGGAAGACTTTTATTTAGCATTTTCTCCTGAAAGAGAAGATCCAAATAACCCGGATTTTAATACTTCAACTATTCCTAAAGTTGTTGGTGGTGTAACTGAAAAATGTGTTGATATTGCAACAAAATTATATGACAATGTAATTGTCAAAACTGTTCCAGTTTCATCTCCAGCTGTTGCTGAAGCTACAAAGCTTGTAGAAAATATTTATAGATCAGTAAACATTGCTTTAGTAAATGAATTAAAACTTGTATTTGATAGAATGGGTATAGATGTGTGGGAAGTGATTGAAGCTGCCTCAACAAAACCTTTTGGATTTAATGCTTTTTATCCTGGACCTGGTTTGGGTGGGCATTGTATTCCTATTGATCCTTTTTACCTAACATGGAAAGCACGAGAATTTGAAATTAATACAAAGTTCATTGAGTTGGCTGGTGAGATTAATACGCACATGCCATACTATGTTATTGAAAATGCAGCTAAGGTTTTGAATAGTAAAAAGAAAGCAATGAACGGAGCAAAAGTTCTATTACTTGGTGCAGCTTATAAAAAAGATATTGATGATATGAGAGAATCTCCTTCGCTAAGATTGATCGAATTATTTGAAAGAAAGGGAGCAATACTTGATTATAACGATCCTTATGTGCCAAAGCTTTATAAGACAAGAAAATATAATTATACTCGTGAATCAATTGAGTTAACTGCAGAAAATCTTAAGAGTTATGATCTTGTTGTTCTTAGTACGGATCACACAGATTATGATTATAAATTTATTGCAGAAAACTCTAACTTAATTATTGACACAAGAAATGCTTTTGAAAAAGCTGGAGTAAAAGGAGAGCATATTTTTAAATCATAAGTTTAGATTTGTTTAGAAGATTTTTAAAGAGCCGAAATGAATTCTAATTTAATTCATTTCGGCTTTTTATTTCTTAATTTACAAGCTTGCTTATACTGATGTTAAATGTTGCATTTCTACCAACAACTTTATTTCCTTTAAAACTAAGTTTCCATATTCCTGTAATTTTTTCTGGGTATCGTAGCTCAATTACAGTTCCTTTTTTAATAATTTTTACTCCATTATCCGGAGGTGTAGAATCACCATTTGGTTTTGTAAGTATTATTTGGGTTACTTTCACATCTTGATTAAAAGAATATAGAAAAAATAATGCGTCTGAATCTACTTTATAATCAACAGCAACCTTAACTGGTGGCGTAATATCAGTTAAGAAAATTGTTCCTGTATTCGTTGTTTGATTTCGGTTTACTAAAACAATTTTTGAAGTATCTGCAAAGTCTTCTAATTTTAATTCAACTGTATATTGCTCGGCTTTTATATTTGTAAAAGTAAAAGGCGTAACTTTGTTTGTTGCTGTTCCATTTAAGAAAATACTTGCTCCAGCCGGATCTGATTTTACAATTAAAGTACCAACCAAATCATAATTAGCTATTAGACTTCTATCTTTGGTTACGGTAAAAGAATAACTTATATTAGTTGAAACTTCATCAGTTCCTTCAGTCCAGTGAATAAATTTATATCCAGAATTTGCGGTAGTTACTAAGGTTACTTGTTCTCCTTCTTTAAACTCTCCGGTACCACTAATATTGCTAGCTCCTGTAGGATTTGATAAAGCTGATATCTTATATATCGGAGTTTTAACTAAATTGATTACACCAGCATTTGTGTTTAGATCTTCAGTAACAGAAACTGTAAATGAAGTATCATTATAATCGTTTAATTGAAGTTTTATATTATAATTCCCAGCTGTAACTTTTTTAATTGTATTTGGAGTTACTAAACCTGTATTTGTATTGTTAGAAAATATCTTAGCTCCTTGAGGACTAGAATCTATAGTAATACTTCCTCGTGGCTCATAGAAAGTAAGTTCTACAGATTCCTCCACTAGGCTACCTGCAATTACACTAGTTGTGATTGTAGTATCTCTATGATCAGTTAAAGATAATTTGATTTGGTGTGAGCCGCTAGAAATTGGAATTAAAGTATCAGGAGTTACTAAACCAGTCTCGTTCCCATCAAGTATTATAGAAGCACCAACTGGATTAGAAGTGATAAATAAACTACCTGCTGAACCGACAATTACTAAGTTAGTACTTCTTGCAATAGTTTCGTCTCTTGTTAAGTTTATGCTTACACTTTGAAGTTCATATAAATTAAGTTTAAGAGAAAAATTATAAATACCTCTTTGAAGATTATCAAATGTAGCTGGTGTTTTTTTTCCTGTATCTTTTTCATCAAGAAAAATATTAGCTCCTGAAGGAATTGAAGTTAAACTAATTTCCCCTTTTGGGTTTACTTCATTAAGAAAAATATTTTCTGAGTAATCACTCCCTCCACTTACCTCTATGGAAAAAGTTGTATCAATAAAATTATTTAACTTTAGAGCAAAACTATAATTTCCACTCAGTAATTCATTAAAATTATTGGGTGTAAATGTACCAGTAGATTCCCCGTCTTTGTAAATTTCTGCACCCTCTGGATCTGAAGTAATTGAAATAATTCCAAAATTTGGAAGTACATGATTTTCAACACACATAACCCATACAATTGATAATAATATTAAAGCTACTATATTTTTTTTGTTCATCTTCATTATAATATTATGTTTAATTCTAATTTATTTTTTTTACAATAATTCTTCTATTTTTCATTCTACCATAAACTGAGTTATTACTTGCTACAGGAGATGAATCGCCTTTGCCAATTGCTCTAAAGTTAGAAGCCGAAAGTCCCTTAGAAATAAAATAATTCATAATTGCAGTAGCTTGACTTTTCGAAATTCTAATAGCTTCTGTTGTAGTTTTAGATCTATCAACGTGAGCTTCAATACTCCATCTTGCGTTAGGATCTTGCTTCATTAGGTTTACTATTCTATTTAGATTTGAAAAAGCCGAAGATTTTATTTGACCTGAACCAGATAAAAAAGTACTTTCACCATGAACTAAAAATTGTGCTGGAGCATCTTGCGTCTTTTTAGTAGTATTTTTTTGTGTCCTTGTTTTTCGTTTCACAACTTTCTTACGAATAGGTTCCTCATAGTATGTTGCCGCTGGTGCTTCATCAGGACAACCATCATCGTCTTTATAGCCATTGAATACTTCTGACTCATTTGGACAGCTATCATTAATATCTAATATTCCATCATTATCATTATCAACTTCTGGGCAACCATCTTCATCTTCAAACCCATCCATATCTTCTTTGCTATTCGGACATTTATCATTAATATCTAAAATTCCGTCTCCATCATTGTCAATATCAGGGCAACCATCTTCATCTTTATATCCATCAAAATCTTCCTTAGCATTTTGACATCCGTCATTAATATCGAGAATACCATCGCCATCGTTATCATAATCCGGGCAACCATCTTCATCTTGAAATCCATCCATATCTTCTGCTTCGTTAGGACATTGATCTTTGTCATCCGGAATTCCATCGCTATCTGAGTCAACATTATTCCACAATGTAAAGGATATTCCTACTTGACCAGTTACAAAAAAGTCTTTGTGTTCACCAATTTCAATTGCATCAATATTATCATTTAATACATAGTTGTATCCGACACTAAAATCTAAAGAAACTTGATCTGAAACTTTATACTTTAGACCAGTTTCAATATCAATACCTAACGAGTTTGTTTCTCCACCATTTGAGTAGTTAAAAAATCTACTTTTTACGTTACTAGTTTCAAAGTTATAGAGATTGTACGAACCTTCAAAAGAGACAAAAGGAAAGAATTTTTTCTGAAGAGAATAAGAATAAATTAATTTTAACCCTCCATTTATTATTTGAGTGTCAAATGTTTTAGGCAATCCTAAATGGTTTAGTTCACTAGAAACATTTTGTAATCCACCATTAATCCCAATTCCAAATATATGATTTGAACGAGTGGAAAAATAATATTCTATACCACCATTAGCTAACCATCCTAGTTTTGGAGTTTCATAATCTGAAAAAGGATAGTTTGAACCAACACCTAAAGTTAAAACTAAACTATTAGAAAGTGGATGATAATAGTTTTTACTAAGTTGAGAAAAAATACTACTTGAAAAACAAAGAAGGACAAATAATATAGTATAGTGTTTTATTTTTAACATAAGTAAATATTTAATAATTATTAAGATAAACTTTTATTTAAGAAGTAATAACTTACCACTTTTTTTGAAGTTTTTTTCTGATATAGTTGAATTTGCATTAATCAAATATATGTAAATTCCACTTGGGTAATCAGATGCATAAAAATGATTAACATAATTACCTGCTTGCACTAATGAATTATTCAAAACAGTTTCAACAACCTGCCCAGCAATATTATATATCATTAGAGTTACATATGATTCTTCGGGCAAGCCAAATTGAAAACTAGTCTCTGGATTAAATGGATTTGGATATGCATTTGATAAAAAATAATTATCTGGAATAATATTATTTCCATTTAAATTTTCAACTCCATTAATTAAACTAAAAAAAGCAACAATACTTCTATTCTCAGAAACGGTAAAAGTATATTCAGCATCAGCTGATACTGAATCACCATTTTCTTTCCAATACCTAAAACCCCAATTAGAATTTGCTTCGGCTTTTACTGTTATTTCATCTAAGTATCTTGCAAAACCACAGCCTGAAGTAAAGCCGGCATTTAGGGGTTCAGAAGAACAGTTTATTATAAAATCTGCTCTCTTAAAGTGGCACACATAGTTTGCGTTACCACTAACTTCAAAAGAGTATTCGGAATTCGTAGAAACATCAGAACCGTTTTTTGTCCATTTATCAAACTCCCATCCAGCATTTGGCAAAGCTTTTAGTATTGCAGTTTGTCCAAAAAAGAAAGAACCACTTCCCGAAATACTTCCACCTTCGATAGGATTGGATGTTACATTTATTGAATAAATTTCATGAGAAAAATTAGCTATAAAATATCTATTATTTTTAATTAGAAATGTATGGGTAATGAGTACTTCCGGATCAACTGTAGAATCAGAACCTATTACTTCCGTCCAATTTGCAAAAAACCAACCTTGGTTTGGTGTTGCAGATATTTGTACTGTTTCTCCATGCGAATATGTCCCAGCTCCGCTTACAGTCCCAGCATCAGTAGGGTTTGTAATTAAGGTAAGTGTATATGTTTTAAGCTTAAAATTTGCAACTAAGTTTGTATCACTTGTAATTGTAAATGATAAATCTTCATTTGTACTTATTACTATTCCAGATTCTTTAACTTTCCAGTTAACAAATTCAAATCCATTTGTAGGAATTGCATTTAAGTTTACAGTTGTACCATGATTATATTTTCCATCAGTGCCTAGTCCAGTAACTGTGCCACTTTCATCAGGGTTCACATCATAAGTAACAGTATATTTTTTAATTTTAAAATTTGCGGTTAATGAAGAATCTTTGGTTGCAGTAAAAGTTATAGCAGAATTATTACCAACAATATTATTTCCTGAAGTCCAATTTTTAAAGTTATATCCAGTTTTGGGTTTTGCTAACAAACTTACTTGTTGTCCATGATTATATTTCCCATTGGGTTTTAGTCCAGTAATATTTCCACCAGCAACAGGTTTAGAAATAGCCATAATTGTATATTGTTTTAATGTTGCTGCATAATTTTGATTAATCTTATTAGCAGTTACACTTGTATAACTTCTTTTTGTTGGAACAAAAGAATATCCAGTTTTAGAGGGAGTAACTATTCCAGTCCAACCGTGAGCAATAGTTATTGTATATGCACCAGTTGTTGCATTAGAAGTAGTAGTTTTAATTCCACCGTTAACCCATGTTAACTTAACTCCACCAGTTCCGGTAGTACCTTTAATAGTATAGGGTTTAAGAGTGGCAACATAATTTTGATTTACTTTATTAGCAGAAACACTAGTATAACTTCTTTTTATTGGAACAAACGTATAACCAGTTTTGGAAGGAGTAACAGTACCCGTCCATCCATGGGGGATAGTAATAGTATAAGCACCAGTAGTAGCATGTGAGGTAATAGTCTTTGCTCCACTATTTACCCAAGATAATAAAACTCCTCCAGTTCCGGTATTTCCTTTGATGGTATATTGTTTAAGTGCGGCAACATAGTTTTGGTTTACTTTGTTTGCTATAACATTGTTGTAAGGTTTATTAACCGGATTAAACGTATAACCAGTTTTAGAAGGAGTAACCGTACCCGTCCATCCGTGTGGGATAGTAATAGTATAAGCACCAGTAGTAGCATTAGAGGTCGTAGTCTTTGCTCCACTATTAACCCAAGACAGTAGCACTCCGCCAGTTCCAGTAGTACCCTTAATCGTATATTGCTTAAGAGTTGCAACGTAATTTCGGTTAGCTTTGTTAGAAGTAATATTAGTATAACTTCTATTTACCGGATTAAACGTATAACCAGTTTTGGAAGGAGTAACCGTTCCCGACCATCCGTGAGGGATAGTAATAGTATAAGTACCACTAGCATTTGAAGTAACAGTTTTTGGTCCACTATTTACCCAAGATAATAAAACACCACCAGTTCCAGTAGTGCCTTTAATAGTATACTGTTTTTGAGTAGCGATATAGTTCTGGTTAACTTTATTAGCTATAACATTGTTGTAAGGTTTATTTATAGGATTAAAAGTATATCCGGTTTTAGAAGGAGTAACCGTACCCGTCCATCCGTGAGGGATAGTAATAGTATAAGCACCACTAGCATTTGAAGTAACAGTTTTTGGTCCACTATTAACCCAAGATAGTAGTACTCCACCAGTACCAGTGTTTCCAGTTATAGTGTAAGTAATTTGTGTAGCCACATAATTAGTTACTTGATTAGCAATAACATTAGTATAAGCTTTATTTACAGGAGCAAAAATATAACCGGTTTTGGAAGGAGTAACCGTTCCCGTCCATCCGTGAGGGATAGTGATAGTATAAGCACCAGTAGTAGCATTAGAAGTAGTAGTCTTTGCTCCACTATTAACCCAAGATAGTAGTACTCCACCAGTACCAGTGTTTCCAGTTATAGTGTAAGTAATTTGTGTAGCCACATAATTAGTTACTTGATTAGCAATAACATTAGTATAAGCTTTGTTTACAGGAGCAAAAGTATAACCAGTTTTGGAAGGAGTAACCGTACCCGTCCATCTGTGAGGGATAGTGATAGTATAAGCACCAGTAGTAGCATTAGAAGTAGTAGTCTTTGCTCCACTATTAACCCAAGATAGTAGTACTCCACCAGTACCAGTGTTTCCAGTTATAGTGTAAGTAATTTGTGTAGCCACATAATTAGTTACTTGATTAGCAATAACATTAGTATAAGCTTTGTTTACAGGAGCAAAAGTATAACCAGTTTTGGAAGGAGTAACCGTTCCCGACCATTCATTAGGGATAGTGATAGTGTAAGCACCAGTAGTAGCATTAGAAGTAGTAGTCTTTGCTCCGCTATTAACCCAAGATAGTAGTACTCCACCCGTTCCGGTAGTACCAGAAATTATTCTGTTTTGTGCAAAAACTGTACTTAGGGTTAAAACAAAGAAAAAGAATACTGTTTTGATATTTAATAAATTCATTTTATTACTTACTATTTTTAAGAGACAAACTGTGAATTAAGATATTAAACAAATAGTTACTTTTAATAGAAAATTGAAAAATCAAATTTCGCATAACTATGTACTCAATATAATTTAAACTAAGAATTAAAGAAACATATTTAATTAGTTCCTTCTACTTTAGCTAAAATCTTGGTTAAAAAAATTATACTTACCTTTTTTGAATAAAGTTCCTTGTTTTAGAATAACCCATAACTCTTTATTCAAAATAAAGGTTAGGAATTAGCATTAACATTCTATTTATATAAGTAATCAATTTTATAATTTTTATATATTCAAAAGAGTTTAATTTTTGATTTAAAATTGTATCAAATATCACAAAACCGACTTATTATTTTCTGTATATTCAATTATCAAATAATTAAAATTATTTAATCTTAATGTAACTCAGGTAAAAAATGAAAAAAGTTATTTCAGTTGTTGGGGCTAGACCCAATTTTATGAAAATTGCTCCAATCCATAGAGCTTTTAAAAAATATTCAGAAACAATTCAACATTTAATTTGTCATACTGGGCAACATTATGATGAAAAAATGTCTAAAGTATTCTTCGAAGATTTAGAATTACCCAAACCAGATTTTTATTTAGGTGTTGGAAGTGGAAGTCATGCAGAGCAAACGGCGAATGTAATGATAAAGTTTGAAAAAATTCTACTTGAAGAAAAACCCGATATGATATTAGTTGTTGGAGATGTAAACTCAACAATTGCTTGTAGTTTAACTGCTGCAAAATTACATATTAAAGTTATACACGTTGAAGCTGGTTTAAGAAGTGGTGATAGAAAAATGCCTGAAGAAGTAAATAGAGTTCTAACAGATTCAATTTCAGATTATCTTTTTATTACAGAAAAAAGTGGGCTGGAAAACTTAAAACATGAAGGTGTTGCTGATGATAAAGTTTTCTTTACCGGAAATGTTATGATAGATAGTCTTGCATATTTTAAACCAATGGTTGCAAATTCTAATATTCATAATGAGTTTAATTTGGAACTTGGTAAATATGTTTTAGTTACTTTACACAGACCGAGCAATGTTGATAGTAAAGAACAATTAATAAAACTAATTTCACTATTGAATACAATTGCGGAAAAAAGAAAAGTATTATTTCCAATTCATCCTAGAACTAAAAATAATTTAGGTGAATTTGGTCTCCTTGAAACAATGAATAAAAATCTTATTCTTACTGAACCGATTGGATATTTAGATTTTCTTGCACTTACTAGTAATGCCGAACTTATTCTAACAGATAGTGGCGGAATACAAGAAGAATCAACTTACTTAGGAGTTCAATGTATAACACTTAGAACATCTACCGAACGCCCAATAACTGTTGAGGTAGGAACTAATCAATTGTTAGGTACAGATTTAGATAAAGCTCAAATAGTTGCTTTAGAAGTTCTTGACGGAAAAACAAAAAGTGGAACAATCCCAGAATTGTGGGATGGAAAAGCAGCAGAGAGAATTACTAAAATATTATCTGAGAAACTAAGCCAAGCTTAGTTATTTCTAAAAAGATAATAAATAGTTATAAAGGATAAAAAAATTATAATAGAAAAAACTATAATAACCAGCCTTGAGGATATTCAAAAAATCAAAAAGGAATGGGTTGAATTATTAACTGATAATAATATAGATGGTTTGTACGTAAATCCGGATGTTTATACATTGCTTTTTGAAAGTAGATATCCAAATGGTAAACCATATATAGTTTTATTTAGTAACAATACCAAACCTATTGCTTTAATAATTGGTGCAACTACTAGAAGTAGTGTACCAATTAAAATTGGTTATCTTTCAACTAATACTCCAGAACTAAACAGCTTAGATGTTGAAATTGATGGATTAATTTCCAATGGTGGAAAAGAGGCTGAAGATGTTATGTTGGAATTTCTTAGAGCTTTACTTAAGCAAAAGAAATTTGATAAACTTGAAATCCAACATTTACCTGAAACTCATTCTTCTTGGAACGAAATTAAATCTGGGATGAGAGTTAGAAGGGGTGCAATTTATAATACAAGTATCGAATGGTTTTCGAAAATAAGAGATGCAGAAACTGGTGAACAAATTAGTTATCATAAGCCGAAAACTAAAAGAAAACTAAGACGTGCTGATAGAATATTAACCAAACATTTTGATGAGAATGTTGAAGTTAAAGAAATTACTTCTCCTAGCGATATTAAATCATTTATTGAAAAATCTGACGTTATTTGTAAAAAAAGTTATTTGTGTGAAATTGGCGCTGGCATAGAAGATACTGAGTATTGGAAAAAATACTTAACAGATGTTGCAGAAGGTGGTTACTTTAGAGGATATTTGCTCATTGCCAACTCACAACCGATATCCTATTCTTTTGGACTTGTTTATAAAAATACTTTCTATTTATTTGCAACAGCTTTTAATTCGGATTTCAGAGATATTTCTCCAGGTGGATATTTAATTAGGCGAATGCTAGAAAATTTAGTTAAAGAAAAAATTGATTATTTCCACTTTGGCTTTGGTGATGCAGAATATAAGCGACTATACGGAAATGAATCAACAATAGAAGCTACATTTAGAATTTATGGATTTACAAATACTGCTAGAATTTCTAAAGTGCTAGACCAAGGAACAATTGCAATACACGGAGCTACGATGGGAGTTCTAGATAAATTTGGTATTCTTAATAAGGTGAAAAAAATCTGGCGTTCAAAACTTGCAAAAAAATAAAAGGTAACAAATGAAATTACTCGGCAAAGTATTTTTACTATTGTTTCTTACTTCGATACTAACACATTCCCAAAATTATTATTTAGATTCAGAAAATGGTAGTGATTTAAATTCAGGAACTACTCCTAATAGTCCGTGGAAAACTATTTCCAAAATAAATAAAAGTACATTCCAACCGGGCGATAAAATATTATTTAAAAGTGGATTGGAATGGCGAGGGGAGCTAAGAATTTCTTCGCGTGGAACTGCTGAAGCCCCTATTACCATTAGCTCGTATGGGAGTGGAGAAAAACCAATAATTAAGGGATCAGAAATTGCAAAGTATTGGAGAAAACATTCCAACATAGTTTGGCAGTCAAAATTTGAAGAGAAACCAGCTTGTATTTGGTTGGTGGATGAAGACAAAACAATACATTGGGGTTTGGAAAAAGAGACCATTGATGACTTAGAAAATAATTACGATTTTGTTTGGCAAGATAGTATTCTTTACCTTTATCTAGGAGCAAATCCATCAAGTACTTTCCCGCAGATTGAATGTTCGGTTAGAGATTACGGAATTATCAACAATTTAGATTATCAAGATATTGATTATATAACTATTGATAACATAGAAATTATGTTTACTAGAGATGCAAACTTTAGAGCTGTTGATGTAAAGGGATGGACAATAATAAATTGCTATTCCCATCATAGTGGAGTTACAGACGAAACCAATGGTCAAGGAATTCAGTATGAAGGTGAAGATGGATTGTTTACAAATAATGTAATTTATGAAAACGGTCAGCACGGATTTTTCCTTTCTTCGTTCGGAACTGGACTTGTAAAAAACAATATTATTGAAAAAAATAAAATTTACAATAATTATCATACTGGTATTGACTTAATGAATGATGGTGGCGATGAGTTATCACATACGAAGACAATAATTAGACAAAACTTAGTTTATGAAACTCCAAACTTTAAAGGTATTGAAGTTGGAATACAAACTTTAGGTTATGGAAATGGACTGGTAACAAATGTGAAAATCCATCATAATATTGTAGCTTATGTTAATGGAGCTGGTATTTCTGCAGTCTCAAACTCTGATAGTATTTTTATTCATAACAATACAGTCTATGAAACTGAAAGCTCTTGCATAAATTTAGACAACCATAAATTATATGCCGAAGCCTATAACAACATTGGGGTTAACAACAATTACTATGCAGCATTTTTTGCTCATGATACAATTAATAAAAAAATTGACTACAATATTTGGAATACAAAAAGTGATACTGATACGAAACTTACCTTTATAATTGATGAGTATTACTCAAACCACAAAAGTTATTCAGAGACAGTTAAGTTTGATGTTAATGGAAGTGATAAAGAAGTAACACTAACTTTTGAAAATAGTTTGCCAGTTGGAATAAACGAAACATCAATAAGCAAAGATGCCGGAAAGATATTTGACTATGAATATGATTTTTATGGAAATAAGATTGATGGTAAACTAGATATTGGAGCTATAGAAGTAAAATAAGGAGACTGGAAAACCGGAGAAAAAATAAATTTCTGTTGTCCTAAATTGGAGATTGTAAAATTTTTTTATCTTCTCTTTTTACTTTTTACTTTTTACTTTTTACTTTTTACTTGTCTTCACGTTTTTCACAAGCTCAACTAGTTGAACCATTTTTTTACTTATAAAATCTTCTCCGGCTTCAAATCCTCCAATCGATGTAACTTCGTTTCCACCCATTCCGGTTTTAAAAGTATAGACTCCTGGATTTTCTTCTGCATCAATTCCACCAAGATCATACCATCTCTTACCTAAAGATTTCAACCACATCATAGTTTCCCATTGCAATAAATATGATGAAGACATTTTTAATCCTTCTGTTGTTGAGCCACCTAATAAATATATTCCACTATTTCCCAAGGCTGTTGAAACCATTGCAGATAAAGGCTCATCTCCATATTTGCAAATAAATATTTGGAGTTTATTTTCTGCAAGCAAGTCGTCATTTATCTCTTTGAAGTTGTCAACACTTACAGTTTCTTCAAAGTTTTTTCTACTGTGCATTTCCTTATATATTTTCACAAACTCATCAAACAATTCTTGACTGTTACCTTTGACAATTGTTAAGTCTTTTTTCTCAGCTTGTTTAAGACTGTATCGCCATTTTTTTCTAAAATTCTTTCTAAGTGTTTCTTCATCTTTAGAAATATCAATAACAATTGTTTTATCTGGATTCATAAATAATTTGAAACCAACCTCATTAAATATTTTTGTAAAATTATTTTCTTCTTCTACATATTGATTTGAAGTTATACGAAGTACCAATTTTCTTTTTACAACATATTCTTCATACAATTTTTCTAAAGCAATTCTGAAAACATCTATGTTTAGTTCTTCATCTTTTAATTGCCACAAAGGTCCCCAACGTAAATGTGCAACTCCACGGTTTAGAGTTGGAATTGTTTTTATTCTAATATTTGCAGCAGCTATAATTTCTTCTGAATTATATACAACAAAATGTTCAGCATTTTCTCCACCTACTGAATGTTTTATAAATCCGTTTGTATGGTAAATAGAAGCATCATCAAATAAAGAAAGAATCTTATTCCATTCATCAGAATTATATTTGTGGATTTTGTATTTGATATTTTTTGAAGTAATCATTATTTAGTAATACTTTTTTTAATTTCAAAAGCTTTATCAAGCCAGCTATAAGCTCCATGGATTTTTAACCAAAATTCAGGATACCAATCATCTCCATTTGCCCAAACTCTTCCAGTGATTTTTTCATTACTATTTGATAAAGCTAATTTTGGTTCAATAGTAAAGACTCTTTTGTAACCAGCTGCAAAACTTTTTTGAACAATAAAATTATTGTACTCTCCATTTGGGAAAGCAATAGTATCAATTTTTCTACCACTAAGTTCTTCCAATTTTTTCTTTGATTTTTCTAGCTCATAAACTAAATCTTCTTCTAGATGAGAAGTTAACATATTGTGTGAAACAGAGTGAGAGCCAATAGTAACAAGCTCTTTAGGGAGTTTGTTCATTTGTTCTACAGTCATAATTATTTCATTCATATCAGGATGTACACCTTCAAATTCCCAGTTAGGAGTTTTGCCAAAATAATCTGAAATGAAAAAAATAGTAAATGGAAGTTTTTTCTCTTCTAAAATTGGAACTGCGTTATTAACCAAATTCTCAAAGCCATCATCAAAAGTAATGATAGTATGGAGTTTGTTCTTTTCTAGTTCGCCGAAAAAATCAGTTTTAATAACTTTACATTTTCTTGAAATAAGATTCATCTGTTTTGCAAATGCATCTTTCTCATTTTCGAATATTGAATGATAATATAGAGCAACACATATTGGACGAACATCGAATCCAAAAATACTTTGAATGAATCTTTTGGTTCGAAGCCAAATAAAATAAAAACTGCTTAGGATTAGTTTTATTATTCTTGTCATAGGAGTTAAGATTTTTTAATCAACCTTTATCTTTCTGTTTTGAAATGAAAGATATTGAGTAATTATTTAACTACTCCACCTTTCATTCTTTCCATTTGTTCTTGTCTTATAAATGAAATAAATTGTTGAGAAACTTTCCTTTTATTTCCACTAATAATTGCCCAAATGTAACCTGTAAATAATAGAAAACCACTAATAATAAAAGGTCTTTCTCTAATTCTATAGACGGATTTAAAAATTTGAAAAAATGGATGGTAGCCCATTGAGTGTGCTAGCATTCCTTCTTTAAATTTTGCTTCGTAAACGCTCCAACCTCCAGTTCCAGTAAGTCTGTTGTGGTCTAACATTAAATGATCAAACGATTTTACAGTCCAACCATTCATTCTTGCAGTTACTTCTGTAACTACATCTTCGCCGCCATTTTTAAGCGGAGTGAATTCATTTATCTGATCGAAACATTCTTTTCTAAAAAGTTGAATTCCACCTCTAACACTCATTGTACTTTTAACAACTCTAAATTTTTTACCATCAATAATATCAAAAAATTCTCCACCAGCTAAACCAAGTTTGGAATCTTTTTCAAATTCTTTAAAAATCATTTCATAGTAATTTGGTTCAAATGTAATATCGGCATCTAAAATTCCAATAAAATCATATTCAACATTTACTTTGGTTAAAGCAAGATTAACTGCATAAACTTTTGAAGCAAAATTTCTGTTGTCAGTTTTTTTGTTTCTTATTAAAGAAATAAAATTATGTTTGTCGGCATAAGATTGAACAATCTCATCAGTCTTATCTGTTGAGTCATCACTAACCACAATCCATAAATCTGGTTTAACTGCTTGGTTAATTACACATTTAATTGTATCCTCAATTAAAGCTTCTTCGTTACGTGCAGCTGTTATTAAAACATATCTATTACTAAACATTTGGTGCAATATCCTTTGGGGTTATAAATATATTTGAATCCATTATACTTTTAGTGGGAACTTCAGTTTTGTTTTCTAGTACAAATAATTTTCCGGCAACAACCCAAGCTATCCAAAAGAAAACATCTGTGGGACTTAGGTAACCAGTAATTGCGGACTCCACTATATTCGAAATAAGTATTGGAATCATTGTTGCAATGGCATATATTTTATATAAAGAAAACTTTGATGTAAATGCAAATAAAATTGGTAGTCCAATTGCAATCATCCATAAAAAGAATCCAATCATTCCACCACCAACAAAAATTGAAAGAAATCCATTGTGGAGTGGTTGTTGGGAGTTAAGATTTAAGAAAGTCCCTTCTGTTTCAAATTTATTTTGATTAGCAAATATTTTACTTTCAACAGCGTAACCGTAACCAATTATTGGTTTCTCTTTTGCTAAAATAATCGCTCCTTCCCAAATAATATCTCTTTCAGAAAGTTGGAATAAACTTGTTCCGTCATCTCTTCCAAAACTAGCTAAAGATAGTTGAGTTACTACGAATCCACCAATGACAAAGATAAAGGTAAGTGCAAAAAGTTTAACCCAGCTTCTTTGAAGAACTAACCAAAATATTATTCCAACCGCAGATGCAAGCAATGAAGTTCTTGAGCCAGATAATACATGTAATAAAAAATTTATTCCCAAAGTAACATATACTAAGTACTTTGCATTTCCTTTCGTTGCATATAGCTTCCACAAAATTATTGGGTATGCAATCATACTAAATCCACCTAACTCGTTAGGATGACTCCAAAGCCCGATAAGTCTAGAAGAAGTGTTCCACCACCAAGCTCTTGATGGCCAAACAAAAAGTGCTATAAGATTTACGACTAGTAAAAATACAATAACATTAAAAAGTGTATTCATCAAAATCTTAAAATTTTCTTCACTATCTAACCAAGAGCTTAATCCCAGCAAAAAGAAAAAGAGAGCAATAAATAAAGAGGTTCTAATAAAAGTTGTTGATGAATCAATAGAATAAAAAGTTGATGCAAAAGAAAATAGTAAAAATAGGAATAGAACTATTAAGTGAATAGAAATTTTTCCTTTGTGTTCTGGTATTCTTTTAATGTAAGTTATTAGCCCTAACAATCCAACAAAAAGTAACATTACTCCACGAATATAACCACCAGGACCAGTTGCAATTACATCACTAATCCATTCAGCAGCATTAGCATAAAATGCAGAGGCAACCCACGATGACAAAGTAAAAAGAACTATTAACAATTCAAATTTTTTCCAAGAAAAGTAGAATGCTAAAACTCCTAACACTATTGCAATTATAGATCCAAAAACTATGTAAGGTTCGTAAGCCATTTAATTTTAAAAGGGTATTTTATTTTTAACATTGTTAAATATATCAACGAAATTATTTTTTTCTTCCATTGTAAAGAAATTACTTTTGTAAAGAAAAAATAATACTAAAATTGGTACTACTAACGAAACAGAATAATAAATGTAGTTGCTCTTAAAGCTTAAAATATAAACCATAATAAATAGGAAAATTCCTATTATGGAAATAATAAATAATCTTTTGTATTCAAGTTTTACAGGATATTCTTTGTACCCAAAGTAGAACAAAGCAATAGCCGAACCAACTATGTAAAAATTAATTGCAAATATTAAACCATAAACACCAAACTTACTTGTAAGAAAGTATGAGAGAACTAAACTAATTATTGTTGAAACAAAAACAATTAGTCCTGTACTTTTAGTTTTATTATTCATGTGTATTAGCGATTGACCAACATAGTTAAGGAGCATAAATCCTATAGCTGGTAGCATCAAAAAAATAAAGTAGTAAGATTCGGAATATTGGGAATCACCAATTATATCAATCAAGTCTTTAAATACAAATATTATACTGTAACTTAGAAACACATATATAAGAGTTACGTACGTTACTATTTTTGCTATTCTCTCACTAAGGTTACCTTCCTCTTGGTTACTAAAAATATAAGGTTCATAAGCCATTTGAAATGGACCGATTAAAACCATTAAACTAATAGTTGCAATTTTGTATGCTAATCCAAATGCTCCAACCTCTTCTAGAGTTCTGAAATGACCAAGAAAATAAACTCCGGATGTATTAATTATTAAATCGCCAGACATTGCAAATATAAGAGGGAAGCCAAACTTTAATAATTTTGTAAAAGTTTTAGGATTAAAATTTATTCCATGTTTATATACAATATATAAAAGTACAACAAGCCACATAACTGCAAAAGTAAATGCTTGTGCATATAAAACACCAATTATTCCCAAATCTAAAACAGAGAGTGCAATTGTTATTGAAGAAATTAAAATTACTGCAGTTCCAAAACTGACGTACATAAATTTCAAACCTTCATTTCTTGCTCTAAAGTAAGAGAGTACTGTAAGGCTTAGTGTTTGCAATACACCAACAAGAACCGTAAAGAAAATTACGTTTGGAATTACATCTGTATCAAAAAGTGTTGCTATTGTAGAGTCGGGGATTAAAACTGCTAGAAATAAAAAAAGTATTCCAGTAAGTATATTTATTGCAAATGAACTGTTAAGTAATTCACTAATGTTATTTTCTTTCTCATAATCAGAAAAGAAACGCATTAAAGCAGTTCTCATTCCTACATCATTAAAAGTAATAATAATTTGAATTGTAAATAATAAAGTATGAAGTAACCCAAATTCACCTTTAGTTAAATATTGGGTGTATAGTGGAATAAGTAAAAAGGAAGTAAACCGCAAAGCGATTGTTCCAATTGAATATATTGCGGCATTTTGCCCAAATGATTTAAGACTCATTATTCTAAAGTTATCTTGTTTTTATTGTTAGCACTTTTAGAAAAAATAAAATAGTAGTTTGTAAAAACTTATAACACATAATTACCTCAGCTTAGTGATGTGAATCAGTAATGTAGAAATAATTGTAATTAAAACTATTTCATAAAAAAGAATTTATAAAGTTGACATTTTTTTTCTGAAGTACTGTTACTTAAGGTTATATATTTTTAAATCATTGGAGTTTTTGTTAATCTCTTTTTTTTGAGTGTTATCATTTCCTACCCTTCCGGCAAATGCATATAAAATCCATCCAAGGTGATAAGACCAGCATTCATAGAGAACAGCAAGATTGCTATAATCATCTTTTATATCTATTCCAGCTAAAGATAATAAAGCCTTAGTTTTTCTTTTATTATCTGGTGGAGAAATTTTTCTCCATACAGCATTGTTTTCTCTGTCAATCATACTTACATTTAATTCATTATTGTCTTCCATCCAATCCAAGCCTTTATAAATATACTTCTCAAAATTTATTCCAGAGGCTTTTTGAATTGCAAAAAAAGTAAAAGGTGCCATTGCATCTTGATGTACAGAATAAACCGGAAATTTACTAACAACTTTTCCTGTTTCAGCATTGTAATGCCACATCCATTGTCCATCTTCTCCTTGATGATTACACATAGTTTGTGCGCATTCTTTTGCAATGATCAAAGCTTCTTCGTTATGCTCTTGTTGACTAAATAATGAGAACGCATAAATAGGATAAACTTGATCTGCAAAACTTCCTATTTTACCTCTAACTTTTCCATTTAGAGATTTTTTAGCTTCGTGTCTAAATACTCCAACTCCGCCATAATTTTTACGAATTGTATTGTAAACTTCAGTTGGTAAATCTCCAATTGTTTTCTTAAAGTTTTTATCAAAAGTTGAAGCAAGTAACAAACCGGTTAGCAACCAAGAAAGCTCCATTGTAAAACCTAATTTTGCATCATTGAAATTTCCAAATATATTATTGAAGTTTACCTTTGATAGCATTGTATTTATTTCTTCTGGTGAAATCAATGATGTTGCCCAAAGTAACAAACCAATTTCTCCAACGCCATCATACTTATCAACTTTACCTAAATGGAATTTTATAATTTCCTTTAAGTTTAATGAAGATTTTAGATTATGATTTTCTGCTTTATGTAATCCTAATAAATTTATTAAAGTATAACGTAAGTTTTCGCCTTCTATAATAACTTTGTCATTTACTTTTTTCTTCTTCATTGCAAATTCATATTTCTCAGGAAGATACATGTCTTCCAAACCTCTAACAGATAATTCAAGAAGATCGCTTAATAAATTATTATAAGTTGTGTTGTTGGTCTGATTGAATTTTGAGTTCACTATTAAGTTCATTTAGATTTTCTTTTTTTGTTAAAGTAACTTGTTCTATTAAACTTTCTAAGTCGTTTACAATAGATTGCAAACCAAGAGAATTTAAGTTTTCTAATTTACTTGGTCTATTCCATTTTTTTAATTTTACTTTATCAGCAACTTCATCAGCTGAATTTAGAAGTATTAACTTTCCAGATTCTGCTAAGTATTTATCAACATCACCAATTTTTCCTTTAAAAATACTATAAACCGGAACACCAAGAGCTGTAGCTTCTCTGTTCATAGTACCACCACCACTTATAACTAAATCAGAATACCACATAACATTTAAGGCATCAACAACTTCATTTGGAATTGATAATTTACCGGAATCAAAATGATATTTATATTGAGCTTTAATCATTTCTTTTTGTCTATCATCTCGCGGTAAAATAATTGTTCTCACATTATCAGGCGTAGTTAAATGTTCAATTACTCTAAAGAAAAGTTTATCACTTTCATGATTATGATAATGTGCTTCATGAGCCGGTGGACGAAGAACAACATTTATGTTTTCGTCTCTAATATTCATTTCAGTTTTAATGGAATCATCTGGCTTAAATGTTGGAACATAAATATCTTCTTTAATTCCAGGATATGTTTTTAGAATAGATTCAAACTTAGATAGTTTACTTGTTGAAATAACTTTTGGTAAAAACATTAATCTCAATTTTACAAATGGAATAGTTTGAACATATTCGTAATCAAGAAACATTACAACTGGAATTCGTAGTAAATGTGCCACAACCATTTGCGAACGCGAACCATGTGAAATTGCAATGGTTGGTTTCTTTTTCCAAGCATAAGGTATAAGTTGCAATGAACGATATACCAAGCCAGCAATTTTACGAAATTTATTTTTCCCGTGATGTTTACCGATTGGAGTATAGTCCAAATTATACAAATCTGCTAAAGAAACTGTTTGAGAATAATTTCTAGCAGAAACACATGTTGTATAACCTCTTTCATGTAGTTTCTCAATTATAGGAGCAAAGAAAGGAATGTGTGGAGAATTATCCATATCAATCCAAATTTTCTTGCTACTATTTTCGTTATTTGAGTATCTGTTTTTCATAGTTATTTCTTATTATTAATTCATTCACAAATTAAATAAAAACAATTTAAAATATTTCGATTTAAATCACTTTTCCCAATTATATAATAATACTGAATCGTTTTCATATAGTTTTGAAATGATTCCGTTTTTGATTTCTTTCTTTGGGTCATAAAGATTAATTCCCATTCCAGGAATTTTTAGTTTTGCTAAAAAAGTTCTTAGTAAAGGTTTCTTTTGTTCAGCAATAACTAAATTATTTTTATTAGTTTTTAAAATATCATCATTTGTCGGAGATGCATTATCAATATAATTTTTGTTCAAAGTTTCAATAGTACAATTGTTTTTGCCTATCATTACGCCAATACTTGTATCCCAAGAACCTATTATGCAGTTTTCTTGATATCCATTGCCCTTTAACCAATTACCTGCTTCTACTCTTGAAGCACCAATGGTGGCATTTGGAAGTATCCATAATAAATTCGCCAACACAATTAAACCAACTGAGGCGGAAATAAAAGAAACTCTTCTAAAATTTATTTGCGATAAATATAAACCAAGTGGAAAAGCTAAAGCCCAAAATATTGGAAGTTGAAAACTACCCAACTCAATAAAAAATGTTGATCCAAGAAACAATAATAGAAGTTGCGGAATTGTTGCTAAAACTAAAAATAGTATTTTCTTGTTTTCATTTTTTAGGCTTTGTTGAACACCTTTGAATAAATAAAAAATGAAAAAATTAAAATTTAAGACCAAGAAAATAACTAACATTCCACTTCTATATATAATTCCACGTCCATCTTGTTCTGTAGCTAAGGGACTAAAGAGGTCCAGTAAATTAGCACCGATTATACTGTAAATCCCTATGTATAAAAATAGCGAAATACTTCCAATAATTGTTGCATTTCTAAATGTTTTTTTAGAAAATGGTTTTAGCAGCAAAAGTCCAAAAGATAATGCAGACAATGGCGAAACAAGATTTGCAAATAAAAATGCTAAAGCAGATAAAATTATTTTATCTTTAATAAAGGCATAAACAAAAAGTAGAATAAACATTAATTGCATTGCATAAACTTCGCCAATAATACTTTGCTCCCATATACTTGGAATTAACCCAACAACTACAGCAATTGCAATAGCTTTATATTTCTCAATATTTAAACTTTTCCAAATTAAAAAAGTAAGTGCTACAATTAATGCTCCACTTATTGCAGAAACTAAACCGGCAGGCCAAATTGTATTGAACAGGCTAGCAGGAACTATTTGATATATTAACCACAAAACAAGTGTATGTCCTAAATGATAATTTGGTAAAGCACTTCCTTCAAGTAGAGTTCCCGAATTTAAAAAAGCATAATCCAAAATTGGTTTATCATCCATAGCCCTAATTGCAAATATAATTATATCCGATTTTGATGTGTGAAACGGAATCTGCACAGTATAGAAAACCATAAAGACTGCAAAGAGTGCAAAGAATATTTTTTTATTTTCAGTTAGAATCATTAGAGTTTTATAATTAGTTTAGTTATCACTTAAACTTTTTCTACGTATCCATATTGATATTTGTAACTACTTGCTTTTACTTCACAATCATTAACTAAAGCACCTAAGAAATTAATATTATATGCTTCAAGTTCTTTACGTGTCCAAGAAATACTTTCTTTAATTGTTTGTCCAGGACGGATAACAAGCACAGCATTTTTAACTATTCTTCCAAGTGATAAAGCATCAGAAAGCCTAGTAATAGGAGGTGTATCAAAAATTACAAAATCATAATAGTGTAAATTATCTACTAGTTTTTTCATTCTTTCAGAAGCTAAAATTTCACCAGAAATGTTAGAGAATACACCTGTTGGAATTATATCTATATTCATTAGCAAGTTAGAATTTTTTGTTAACTTAACTGGTTTGTAAATGTTAGGAGTTTCAGTTTTTTCTGTTAGATAATCTACTAAGCCAGAAGAGTATTTTGGTAAACCAAATATATCTGCAAGTCTAGGTTTTTTAATGTCACAATCAATAAGCAAAACTTTTTTGCCTGATTGTGCTACTGTAATTGCTAAGTTTGCTGCTGCAGAAGATTTCCCGGCACTCTCTTCACAACTAGAAATCATTACAGTTTTTGGTTTAGAATAAATAAGTGAGCTTAGTTTAGATTCAAAAGTTCTATACGCTTCTTTGTATTTCAGATTATCTTCCATCATTGTTACAAATCTATTTGTAACTGAATCTGTAGTGTCAATAGTTTTTGCAACATTTTTTTCATACGGTGGAATAACAGATAGAATAGGGAAATCAAAATCTCTTTCAATTTCGTAAATATCATTTACTTCTTTGTTGCTAAAATCTTTTACGAAAGCAAATAACAAACCAAGCATTAAACCAAAAAGCGAACCGAGTAATAAGTTTAATCTTTTGTTTGGAGAAGTTGGCTTTAGAGCTTCGTGAGCAAAATCCATAATACTTATATCTTGCATTTTAGAAAGCTCTGCAATTCTCATATCTTCTCTTTTACTTAACAAAAGATTAAACATTTTTTCGTGAACATTTTTTTGTCTGATTAAGCTTGCAAGTTGGTTCTCCTGCTCGGGTAAACCTTCAAGTTGTTTCGAATACTTTCTTATTAAAGTACTGATATCATTACGCTTTGCCTTAAGAGCACTAGCCATAATGTTAAAAGCTGTAACTGTATTTTTATTATATTTCGAGAGTTCACTTTTTACTTTGTTGATTTGATTTGTTAGCAAAATTACATCTGGATGAATTTCTTTTCTTCTTTGTAATAGTTCAAGTTTTTTCAATTCAAAATTAGAAAGTCTTGTCATCAATGCACCAAAAGGAGAATTTGTTGATTGATATTTCTCAGGAGTTAAATAAGTTTGATCAACAAAACCTTCTCTTAAAACTTCTTTATTTATACTGATGGATTTATTTTTATAGAGAGTTAATTCTAAATTTGTTTTCATTCTTTCTGCTTCTAACGTACTTAAGAAGTTAACTATACTTTTTGAACGTGAGTCAATAGTAGCAATTTTTTCTTTAGACTTAAAATAACTCAATTCATTTTCTGCATTATCCAATTTTAGAGAAATCTCTTTTAGTTGATCATCAACAAAATTAAATGATGTATGTATATTGTCTTTCTGTTGATGAATTCTACTTTCCCTAAACTTGTTGGCAATTGCATTGGCAATAGTTTTTGCTGCATAAGATGTTTTTGATTCAGCTGAAATTTCAAAAATATTTGTTTTGGCTCGTTTGTAAACACCAATACTATTACTTAAAGTTTCAAATAACTTGTTATAATTTTTAACTTCAAAAAATATTTCGCCTTTAGAGTTAATAGTTGGCCACTGAATATTTATCTTCCACTCGGATGGATCTAACTCAGAATATTGCGAACTATTATTTAATATTTCTCCAATATCAGAGTCCAAAATCTCAAAACTATTTGCACTATCATTCTTTACAACAAATTTTACATTTTTTGTTTTTAATCCAATATCAAAAGAATTTATTTTTGGATAAACTGAAGTATTATACTTATTACTATAATTGTTTTGATAGTCAAGTAAGCTTTCTTTTAATGTTTCAGTTGTTCCATCAGGCAAAACTACTTTTGTAACAATAATATTTAATGATAAATCATCAATAACACTATTTAATACGTTTCGTGTTTTAACAAGTTCCATTTCCGTTTCTAGTAGATCCTTGCTTTGAAGAGATATTATTTGCCCAACTCTATCTTGTTGATTGTTATTTTCAATCAGATGTTCTTTTTTCAAAAGTACAATAGATCTATAAGTTGGCGTCTTAAAAAAGTTATATAGAAAGGCAGCCAATATTGAAAATAGAATTGAAAAGAAAATAATATTCTTTCTTCGTTTTAGTATTCTAAATACTTCTAATAGTGAAATCTCGGATTTATTCATTTTTTTTGCTTTTTAATTAATTCAAAAATGTTTTATAATTTATTTTGTAAACAGACTAACTATTCCAACAAGTACAGCTACACCAGAGACTAATATAGATGCGTCTCTAGCATTTACCCAAAAAGTTCTGGGTACATAAATTTTGTCTCCCGACTGAAGTCCAATATCACTAAATGTATTTCCACTTTCAAAAATGGCTTCTAAATCAATTTCCATTTTTGATTCATTTCTGAGTATGAAAATTCCGTCAATATCAGCATCGTTGGTTTCGCCTCCTGCTTTTGCTAATATGTCTGTAAAGGTTTCGTAGCCAGTGGCATAGTAAACTCCCGGTTTACCAACTTCACCCAAAACATCAATACGGAAAAGAGGTTGAATGTTGATTTCAGGATTTCGATAAATTTTTGAGTACTCTTTTACTATTTGATTTCTAATAGCTGCAAAGTCTCTGCCAACTGTATTTACTAATCCTAGATATGGTAATTGAATATTTCCATTATCTTGAATATAATATTGACCTTTAATTTTATCAGTTATATTTAGGAATGATAAATTTATTCCATCTCCTGGTCTTAAAACTTGTGCAGTTGTTTTGATTGAAAAAAGAACAAGTATAAAAAGTACTAAATGCGAATTTTTTTTCATTTTATTTTCTTTGGGTTAATAGTTAAAGTTCTAAGTACAAATAAGTTATAATTTTTCTAAATAATTGTGATGTACATCAACAGCTATGTATTTAAATATTACATACTTAAGTTAAAAGATAGTTTAAATTTAAATAATAAAAAATTAAAGAAAAAATACAATTCACTTTTTATTTAACTTGCTTCTCCATATTTTTTTTGATCTTTGTCTAGTGAAGATTCTAACTTCATCAATAAATTAGTTGCTTTATTTGCTAAACTACAACTGGCGTTCCAAGATGTAATATTTGGGTAAACTTGTGCAGACGTTGCTAAAATTATATTTGCATCTTCAATCTTCATTTTAGGTTTTAATTTTGAATATCCTAAAGGATAAATAGGTTCAACAAATGGAGCTTTGAAAATTTTTATATCTGCAATATCATCTTCGGTAAAATTCAAATCGGGATATAAGCTTACAAGTTGTTTCTCCCATCTATCTGCAATGCTACTTTCGTCTTCTTTAAATAAATCAGAATCTCTATTACAATACTTCATAACATAAACTGCATTATGGTTATTGTATTGTTCCTTGTCAATAAGTTCAGTCATTTCCACAACTCCATCGAAGTCAGTATTGGAACTAACAACCGGAGCCCAATAAAAATTGTCTAAAGGTTTTTTTAAGAAGAAGAGAGCATTTACAACTCCTTGGTATGTAAGTTTCGGATTAGTAAAACTGTTTTGCAAATTTGTATCTTTTACTAAGTTAGCAAAAGATGGAATTGGAATTGTAGAAACAACCCAATCAGCCTCTATAGATTTATTATTTTCTAAAACTACAAGTGTTTTATTCTCAATTTTTTGTAAACTTCTAACTTTTGTATTTGTCTGAATTTCTCCACCAAAAGTTTTAATCTTAGTTTCAACAGCGTCAATAATTGTTTTAACTCCACCTTTTATATAGCCACGTGTTGCAACATTTTTTTCTCTACCTAAACGTTGCCAAATATATAATGATGGCAAGTTGCCAGCATGATCTCCAAACTTAGAAAGGAAAAGTTGTTTTAGAATTTTATTCCAAACTGTTTTCCCATATAGTTTTTGAAACCATTCTTCAATTGGAAGATTATCTAAATCTTTATTCTTTCCTAAGAATCTAATAGATAAACTAACAACACCAAACCGAAGTCTCTGAAAAAAAGAAATTGGTTTAAACTTTAATAAATCTAGAGGCGAATTAAATGAGTAACGTTTTCCATCAACAATAAAACCCATCCTAGTTGGCTTCCAATACATCTGATCTTTAATACCAACATCTTCGATCAATTTTAGAAGAGGATCATCTGATGGCATTTGGCAATGATAAAATTTATCAATCCAACCATCTTTGTACTTGAAATAAGTTCCTAATCCACCAAGCTGGGAATTACTTTCAAGTAACGTTACATTGTAACCATCTTTGGATAAATTATAAGCTGCCGTAAGCCCAGCAATACCAGCACCAATTACTACAATTTTTTTTTTCATATTAAATAAACCTGTTAAAAGGGGGCGAAGCAAAAATGATATTTTAAAGTTACTTGACTATCAAAATCAAAATCAAAATATAGTTTGAGATACACATTGCTTCAGTAAAGCCTCCCTATAATCTTCTTGGTGCAGGAGAAACTCTGTCTCTAATACCTAATTTTATATATTGGAAAATTGTTTTGAAAAGTTTTAACTTACTTGCTCCAAGCTTTCTATCGTATCTTAGTTCAAAAGGTATTTCAATAATGTTTGGTGTCCAGTGTCTTAACTTTAATAACAGCTCAACCATACAAGCAAAACCTTGTTCATTTACCAACGTTTCTCCATAATGAATTGATGCTTTTCTAAGCAAACCAACTCTGTAACCTCTGTACCCACTTGTAAAATCGTTTATGGAATTTAATGGTAATATAGTTTTAAAAATTACACTTGCTCCTCTTGATAACATTCTTCTAAACATAGGTGCACTAGCATCATCTCCGCCATTAACAAATCTTGAAGCAATAGTTATATCAGCTCCACTTTCAATTCTGTTTATCATTTCGTCAAGTAATGTAACATCGTGCGTATCGTCTGCATCCATAATTACAACTATGTCATTATCATTTGCAATAGACAATGCTTCCTTAATACCGGTTTGCACAGCTGGTCCAAGACCCATGTTTTTTTCATGATTTACAATTGTAAGTTGTAAATTATCACTACCATTGGCAGTTACTTCAGCTGTATTATCAGAAGAGCCATCATTAACAACAACTACTTTTATTTTAGTATCATGTTCAAGATTTAACTTTCCAATTCTATTTAATAAATTTGGCAAAGATTCTTCTTCGTTGTACGCAGGTAAAACATAGTAAGCACAACCTACCTTTTCCGTATTTACATCAACAGAATTATTCTCAAACAGTTTTGAACCCAAATTATTTTCACTACTGATATCGCTACCTACTGCTAAATTATGTGATAAAATTTTACTTACAACCATTTTGCACCTACAAAAAAGTTATTGAATATAATATCGAGTTTTTTGTCTCGAATTTTAATCCCAATAAACAGTAAAATGAGACATAGGTTGTGATCTGTCTCAAGTATTTTGTTTTTACATGTTAATTCAATAAGCAATAGAAATATTTAACTAATACAAAACTTATAATCAAGTAATTAATTATTTAAGTAAAGATTAGATAAAAACTACTTCAAGCAAGTTCTTAAATAATTATTATTAGTTATTTACAGATTTACTAATTGAAAAGAATTAAAGTTCCTATTTGCTAACTACTTATTATTTATTATCTTAAGAGCGATAAATAATGTATTATATCATCAAGCTATTTCTAACTTGTTAAAATTATAGAGTCTTACAAAGAAAGATTATGTAATTTATGTGGCGAAGCTGTGTTTAATGGTTAGAGACTATTCTAAAAATAATATTGAGTTTAGGTTTTAAAACTATTCTTATAAAATCTACATTTTGTATAAACAAAATAATATTTAATTGAAATTAGGCTAAAATGAAAAATTTTGCAATTACAGGCGTGGCTGGTTATATAGCTCCACGTCATTTACAAGCAATCAAAGATACTGGTAATGATGTTATAGCTGCTCTTGATAATCATGATTCTGTTGGAATTCTAGATAGATACTTTCCTTACACTAGTTTTTTTGTGGAGTTTGAAAGATTCGAAAGACATTTAGAAAGACTAAAAAGAGGAACTGATTCAAAATTAATTGATTATTTAAGTATTTGTTCACCGAATTTTTTACATGATGCACATATTAGATTGGCATTAAGAATCGGTGCGGATGCAATTTGTGAAAAACCGATTGTACTTAACCCTTGGAACTTAGATGCACTTGAGGAACTAGAACAAGAAACTGGTAGAAAAGTTTATAACATTCTTCAATTGCGAGAACATGATGCAATAATTAATTTGAAGAATAAGATTGAAATTGAAAACAAAAATAGCAAACATGAAATTGTACTAACTTACATAACTTCACGAGGAATGTGGTATGATTTTTCTTGGAAGGGTGCAGTTGAAAAGTCAGGTGGTGTAGCAACAAATATTGGAGTACATTTTTTTGATATGCTTGGTTGGATTTTTGGTAAGGTTCAAACAAATAAGCTATACCTTCGTGAAGATAGAAGAGTGAGTGGTTTTCTAGAATTTGAAAAAGCAAATGTACGCTGGTATTTATCCTTAGAGACAGAAGATTTACCTAAACAAGCAGTTAATAGTGGAACACCAACATATCGGTCTCTAGAGCTTGATGGAGAAGAATTTCAATTTAGTGATGGATTTACTGATTTACATACTAAAGTTTACAAATCAATATTAGATGGAAAGGGATATGGATTAGGTGATGCAAGACAATCTATTGAAATAGTCCATAATATTAGAAATGAAAAAGTTGAGAAAAAAATAGAATATCCACATCCACTATTAAAAAAGAATTAGAATTAAAATATTTAATATATCCCAAGGCGTAAGAAAATGAAATCCGAAAATAAATTTACAATTAATAAATATGCAGTTGTTGATGAAGGTGTAGTGATTGGTGATGGAACAAAAATTTGGCATTTTGCACATGTTCAGTCAGGTACAAAATTAGGTAAGAAATGTGTGGTTGGACAAAATGTTAATATTGGCAACAATGTAATAATAGGCAACTATGTTAAAATACAAAATAATGTTTCAGTTTACGAAGGAGTAACTTTAGAAGATTATGTGTTTTGTGGACCTTCAATGGTCTTTACAAATATTTTAGATCCGAGAAGTAAATACCCACAAGTAGGTGCTGAATTTTATATCAATACTTTAGTAAAAGAAGGTGCTTCTTTAGGGGCAAATTCTACAATAGTTTGTGGAAATACTATTGGTAGGTTTGCAATGGTTGGTGCAGGAAGTGTTGTTACAAAAGATGTTCCTGATTATGCATTGGTAGTTGGTAACCCTGCAAAAATAATTGGATGGTTTAGCGAAGCTGGTGAAAAATTAAAATTTGATGAAGATGGTTTTGCTACTTGCTCTAGAACTGCAATAAAGTATAAACTTAATAATAATATAGTAACCGAAGTAAAATAAAAACTAGGATTCAAAATGAACGTTCCATTATTAGATCTAAAGGCTCAATACAAATCACTTAAAAAAGAATTGGATGATGCAATTATAAAAACTGCTGAATCTCAATATTTTATACTAGGGCCGGAAGTTGTAAAATTAGAAGAATCAATTTGCGAATTTCTTGGGGCTAAAAGTGCAATAGGTGTTTCTTCTGGAACAGATGCCTTGCTTCTTGCTCTTATGGGTATTGATATTCAACCTGGTGATGAAGTGATTGTTCCAACTTTCTCATTTTTTGCTACTGCTGGTGTTATTTCCAGATTAAACGCAATTCCGGTTTTTGTTGATTCTGATCCAACTACTTTTAACATAGACCCAAATAAAATTGAAGAGAAGATTACTGACAAAACTAAAGCAATAATCCCAGTTCATTTATACGGACAAAGTGCAGATATGGATGCTATAATGAAAATTGCTAAAAAGCATAATCTAAAAGTTATTGAAGATGGTGCACAAGCAATTTCCACACAATTTAAGGATGGTAGAAGTGTTGGAACTATTGCAGACATTGGTTGTTATTCATTTTTCCCAAGTAAAAATTTAGGTTGCTATGGTGATGGAGGAATGGTTGTTACAATGGATGAAGAACTTGGTGAAAAGTTAAAGATATTGAGAACTCATGGAGGTAAACCAAAATATTATCATAAAGTAATTGGTGGTAATTTTAGACTGGATGCCATTCAAGCAGCAGTCTTAAATGTAAAACTTCCACATCTTAATAGTTGGTCAGAAGGAAGAAGAAAAAATGCAGAACTTTATACTAAATTATTTATTGAGGCTGGTCTTTCTCAAGAAGAAGGTATCCTTAATTTTAAAGATAATAATAAAGTACTTTTACCAAAGCCAATCTATAAAGATGTCATTCTGAGCGGAGTTGAAGAATCAAGATTAGAGAATTATCATATTTATAACCAATACGTTATTAGAATAGATAAAAGAGATGAACTGAGAGAAAAATTAAAAGATCAGGGAATTGCAACTGAAATATATTATCCTGTACCTTTTCACAGACAAGAATGTTTTGCAAATTTAACAACAAACGATACTGAATTCCCAAATGCAAATTTTGCAGCAGAACATTCTCTAGCTTTACCAATTTATCCTGAGTTGAGAAATGAGCAGCTTGAGTATGTTGTTGAAAAGATTAAAGAAATTATTTCATAAAAAAAATGATAAATATTTTCTCAAAATTTATTGAACTCATGACAGTTTTACATAAGAATGATGTTGATTATATCTTAATAGGTGGTATGGCAATTAATTTACACGGATTTGCAAGAAATACAGAAGACATAGATATATTTATAAATCCCACAAAAGAAAATGTAAAAAGGTTTAGAGAATCACTATATAATGTTTTTAGGGATAATGATATTGATGAAATTACAATAGAAGAGCTTAAGAAATATCCAATTATAAGATATGGAACTGAGTATGGATTTTCAATTGACGTGATTTCGCAAATTGGCGAAAAGTTTTTTTTCAAGGATTTGAACTATATTATAAAAATACTTGACGGAATTGAAATTAAATATGCTGATTTAGAAACGCTCTACAAACTAAAAGAAAAGACATATAGAGAAATTGATCAATTAGACTTAAAATTTATTCAATCTAAATTAAATAAAAATGTCGATTAAAAAATTTAATACTTTCGAAGAAGCTTCAAAAGATCTTTGGGTTTTAAATCCAAAAAAAGAATATTACGAAAAATTAAAAGAACTCTTTGCTTTTTGGGATAAACTGTCTCAAAGGCAATGTGTTAGAGGTATTAAGAAATTTACTTCCTATGAAGAATTTTTGAAAAATAGTTAAAATTTGTATTATACAAAAAAGAAATAATCCAAAGTTGAAAATTATAGAAAAAATTCTTCCAAAACTTAAAACAGATATTCACCTTTTTGAATTATTTAAAGGTGGAAGCATATCATTTATTCTGAAAATATTTGGTCTAGTTCTCGGTTACATATTCACTATTGTTCTTGCTAGAACACTTGGAGCAGAAAGTGTTGGTATATATTCTTTAAGTTTGGCAATTGTAACTATAGCTAGTATTTTTGCAAGATTTGGTTTTGATACAACAATACTTAGGCTAAATGCAGAATATAAATCCACCGACAAAGAAAACCAACTAATTCCGATATCCAAATTTGTGTTTAAGACATCCTTTGTTATATCAATTGTAATTTCTATAGTAGTTTTTGTATTTGCCGATGCAATTGCAGAAAACTTTTTTCAAAAATCTGCTTTGAGTAATTTAATTAGAATTGTTTCTTTTGCTATTACACCATTTTCCTTGTCATTAATTAGTTCGAGTGCTCTAAAAGGATTTAAACAAATACCTAAAGCTGTATTTATTGATTATGTAGCTAAATTTGCTTTTATGCTTTCATTACTTCTTCTTGGAATCCTTTTTTTTGATTTAAAAAATGAAAGTATAGTTATCATAATAGTAATTGCTTCTTGGGCTATGTTTTTTACTAGCTCTTTTTGGTATTGGAAAGAAATAAGAAAATTTAGTTTAGATGTATATGATAAAATCTCTTGGAAGTCAATCTTAAAAATAGCTTTCCCACTTATTTTAGCTAGCTCTGTACTTTATATAAAAGGTTGGATTGATACTATTTCAATTGGTGCTATGATGACCCAAGCAGATGTTGGTGTTTATAATATTGCATACAAGTTAGCTAATTTAACAATTATTCCATTAGTAACTATTAATGCAATAGCTGCTCCAAAATTTGCTGAAAATATTAAAAACAAAAATGACCTAAAAGCGGTTTTAAGAAAAACTACAAAATTGATTTTTCTTTTTGCAACTCCAATACTAATTGGTCTAATTTTATTTTCAGACCTTCTTCTCTCAGTATTTGGCTTGGAATTTGTAAAAGCAAGTTCTGTTTTGATTATAATAGCATTAGCAACATTTATAAATGCAATTTTTGGTTCGCTTGGGTATTTACTACAAATGACTGGATATCATATTACTTTTCAAAATTCAGTTATTGTTTTAATCTTACTATCAGTTGCTTTTAATATTTATTTAATTCCCAAGTATGGTTTACTGGGTGCAGCAATTTCAACAGTAATTGTTAATGTTATTTGGAATTTAATACTTGTTGTTTTTATAAGTAGAAAATTTAAATTTAGCATTTAAAATTTATTGAATTGAAAACATTTAAGAACTCTTACTAGTTAAAATAATTTATTAGGATTTTTTTTTTGTTCTTATAAATTAGAAGAATAGATAATTGTTCATAAAAATAAAATGAGGAAAAAAAGTGAAAGCTATTATACTAGCTGGTGGTTTAGGAACTAGACTAAAACCATTTACAGAAGTAATACCAAAGCCATTGTTGCCAATAGGTGAAAAATCAGTTTTAGAAATTCAAATTGAGCATTTAAAACACTATGGTTTTGATGAAATTATTCTTGCTACAAATTATAAATCAAGGTACATCGAAAATTTTTTTGGTGATGGTTCCAACTTTGGGGTAAAGCTTTCCATAAGTAAAGAGGAAAAACGATTAGGAACTGTTGGTCCATTGACATTGGTTAAGGATAAACTAACTGAACCATTTTTAGTAATGAATGGAGATGTACTTACGCAACTTGATTATAAAAAAATGTACGATTTTGCAGTTGAAAAAGATACACTACTTACAGTTGGAATTAAGGAAATGTTAACTCCTTTTCAATTTGGCAACATCTACTCAGATGGAGATTATGTAACACGTGTTGAGGAGAAGCCAACAATTAAGAATAATATTTTAGCTGGAGTATATATTTTTGATCCTAAAATTTTTGAGATTATCCCTGAAGACACATATTATGGAATGGATACTTTGATAGAAGATATGCTTAAAAAAAACTTGAAAATTAGCAAGTATGATATAAAAGAATATTGGTTAGATATTGGACGTGCAGATGATTTCAAAGAAGCACAAGAAGTGTATGAAGAAAAGTTTAACAATTTATAGATTTTTGTAAATGTCTAAATATTTAATTATTGGTGGTGGAATTATTGGGCTTGCAATTGCTCGTGAGTTAAAATATCAAAATCCATTGTCTGAAATTACAATCGTAGAAAAAGAGCCTGATGTAGCATACCATAGTAGTGGTAGAAATAGCGGAGTTTTGCATGCAGGTTTTTATTATACTTCTGACTCATTAAAAGCTAAATTTACTAAAGATGGTAATGCAGCAATGAGAAAATATTGCTACGATAACAACTTACAAATTAGAGAAAGTAAAAAAGTAGTAGTAACTAAAAATGAGTTTGAACTAGAATCACTTTTTGAGTTGGAAAAAAGAGGACTTAAGAATGGTGTTGATGTAAGTTTACTTGATAGTAAAGAACTGAAAGAGATTGAACCAAATGCTAAAACTTATGAAAAGGCACTTTATTCACCATCTACAGCTACGGTTGACCCAATTGAAATTAACCAATTTATTAAGAGTGAATTAATAAATGATGGTGTTAAAATTGTTTTTAATGAAGCTTATAAAAGTAAAAAAGATGAAAACACAATTCAAACAAATAGTGGAAACTTGTATTCTGCTGATAAAATAATTAATGCTGCTGGTTTATATGCTGATAAAATAGCAATGGATTTTGGTTACTCCAAAAATTATACGATTATTCCTTTTAAAGGAGTATATCTCAAATATACTAATAGTGATAAACCAGTCAATACTAATATTTATCCAGTCCCAAACTTGAAAAATCCATTTCTAGGTGTTCACTATACAATTACTGTTGACGGAACTATAAAAATTGGTCCAACCTCTATTCCTTCTTTTTGGAGAGAAAATTATCAAGGATTTTCAAACTTTAAGTTAAATGAATTATTATCAGTTATTGGTTACGAATCAAAACTATTTCTTACAAATGCTTTTAATTTTCGTGCTTTAGCATTTGAAGAAATAAAAAAATATAACAGAGTATATTTTAGAAATATGGCTAAAGACTTAGTTCACAATATTGATGTGAGCGGTTTTACTAAATGGTCAAAGCCTGGTATTAGGGCACAATTATTAAATAAAAAAACACTCGAATTAGTGTCAGATTTTGTTGTTGAAGGAGATTCAAATTCAGTTCATGTACTAAATGCAGTTTCCCCTGCATTCACAAGTAGTTTCCCATTTGCTAAATGGATAGTAGAAAATTATATAAATATTGGAGAATAAATGAAAAAAATATTAGTTACAGGTGCTGCGGGATATATAGGTTCTGTTTTAACTAGACAATTATTGGACAAAGGATATCATGTTCGTGGTTTTGATTTATTAAACTTTGGTGGAGAATCACTAGTAAGTATCTTTAATCACCCAAATTTTGAATTTATAAAGGGTGATATTAGAATTGAGGAAGATGTTAAAAAAGCAATTGATGGTGTTACTGGTATTGTACATCTAGCTGCTATTGTTGGTGATCCAGCATGTTCTAAAGAACCTGAAGTTGCTGAAACTACAAATTGGGATGGTTCAAAATTAATTTTTGATCTTTCAAATAAAAATGATAATGTGAAACGATTTATTTTCGCTTCTACATGTAGTAATTATGGTAAAATGGAGGGAGATGGATTTGTTGATGAAAAATCAGAATTGAATCCGGTTTCTCTTTATGCACAATTAAAAGTTAAATTTGAAAAATATCTTTTTGGATGTGAAATTAGATATGATTTTGTTCCTACGGCACTGCGTTTTTCAACTGTTTATGGCCTATCACCAAGACTTAGATTTGATCTTACTGTAAATGAGTTTGTAAGAGAAGTTGCAGTTGGTAATGAACTTTTAATATTTGGCGAGCAATTTTGGCGTCCGTATTGCCATGTTGATGATTTAGCACGAGCTTGTGTTTTAGTACTAGAAAGTCCGGAAGAAAAAGTTAGGCAAAATGTATTTGGAGTAGGTGATACAAACGAAAATTTTCAAAAAAAGATGCTTGCTGATGAGATTCTTAAAATTATTCCAGAAGCAAAGATTAACTACGTAAAAAGAGATGAAGATCCACGTGATTATAGAGTAGATTTTAGTAAAATTAAAAATGAACTTGGATTCAAAATTACTAAAAGTGTTCCAGATGGAATTTCAGAGATTACGAGTATCCTGAAAAATGAAATTCTTTCAAATCCTTTTTCTGATAGTTATAAAAACATATAAACTTTGGAGTTTTAATGATACCTCTTTCAATCCCTTCCATAAAAGGAAATGAGTGGAAATACGTAAAAGAATGTCTTGATACCGAGTGGGTTTCATCGGCTGGTAAATATGTTGATTTATTCGAACAAAAAATTGCTGAATTTACCGGAGCAAAATATGCAATAGCTACTGTTAATGGTACAGCTGCATTGCACATATCTTTAATTATTGCTGGTGTTAAAGCAGATGATGAAATTATTATTCCATCACTTACATTTATTGCTCCTATAAACGTTGTAAAGTATGTAAATGCAAATCCATTATTTATGGATTCGGATCAATATTATAATATTGATTCTGAAAAAACACTTGAGTTTATAAAAAACAGAACTGATTTTAAAAATGGATTTACATATAACAAAAAAACTGGAAATAGAATTTCCGCAATAGTTCCTGTTCATGTTTTTGGTAATGCAGTTTGGTTAGATGAATTAGTTCCACTCTGTAAAGAAAGAAATATAAAAATTATTGAAGATTCTACAGAAAGTCTTGGAACAAGATATACTAAAGGTGATTTCTCTGGGAAGCATACCGGAACAATTGGAGTTTTTGGAACGATTTCGTTTAATGGGAATAAAATTATTACTACCGGTGGTGGTGGAATGATTTTAACCGACAATGAAGAATATGCGAAGAAGGCAAAATACCTTACAACTCAAGCTAAAGACGATGAGGTAAGATATGTACACAACGAAGTTGGTTACAATTATAGAATGACAAATGTGCTTGCTGCTATTGGAGTTGCTCAGTTAGAAAGAATTGATGAATACATTGAAATTAAGAAAACTAATTTTCTAAAATACAAAAGTGCTACTGAAAAAATAGATGGTTTAACACTTGCTGATGTTCCAGATTATGCAAATAATAATTATTGGATGTATGGTTTACAAATTGACAAAAATGTTTATCCTTTTGATAGAGAAAGTTTAATGCAAAAGTTAGGCGAATGCAAAATTCAAACACGTCCAATTTGGCATCCTAATCATCTGCAAAAACCATTTAATAATTGTGAAAATTATAAAATTGATAATACTTTGAAGTTAGTTGATAAAACATTAAATATACCAAGTAGTGTTAATATTACAGACGATGAAGTTCAATTTGTAATTGAGAAATTAAAGTAAGATAGTTACTCTGATGGATAAAAAAGAACATATTAAATACTGGATTGATGCTGCTGAAGTAGATTATAAGGCAATGAACAATTTATTTATCAGTAAAGATTATGTTTGGACACTATTTCTTGGTCATTTAGTTATTGAAAAATTGATTAAAGCAGTTTCAGTAAAAAATGAGGTTCCAACCATTCCGAAAATTCATGATCTAAATAAATTATCAAAAAAAGCAAAATTAGAAATTGATGAAAAATCAGGTGATATACTAGATATTATTACATCATTTAATATTGAAGCTAGATACCCAGATTACAAAAAATAATTTTATGAAAAATGTAATAAAGAATTTACAGAGAAGTATAAAGATAAAATTGTTGAAATAAAGGTATGGCTACTAAAACAAATAGAGAAATAAGAAAAGTAATAAAAGAATACACAAATTTACTTCTTAAGGCTGGAGTTCCAGTTGAAAAGATAATATTATTTGGATCGTATGCTTTAAAAAAAGCAAATGATAATAGTGATATTGATTTAGCAATTATTTTAAAAGATATAAAGGATGATAGGTTTACAACTAGACTTAGGTTGATGAAATATTGTAGGGAGTTCGATGAAGTTATTGAACCCAATCCATTTTTAAATAAAGAATTCAACAAAAGAAATCCTTTTGTTTCTGAAATAATCAAGAATGGCATTACTGTTTATTGATAAATATTTTAATAAAACATTAAATTTACCAAGTAGTGTTAATATTACAGACGATGAAGTTCAATTTGTAATTGATAAGTTGAGGTAATGAAAAATAAGAATAAAGATATTAGGTGGATACAAAGGTTTTCTAATTATAAATCAGCTTTTATACAATTAAAAGATGCTGTAGATTTGTATAATAGTAGAGAATTGAGTTTAATTGAAAAACAAGGTTTAATACAAGCATTTGAATTTACACACGAGCTTGCTTGGAAAGTTTTAAAAGACTATTTAGAATATCAAAGTGCTATAAATGTTAGGGGATCCAGAGATGCTGTTAAAGAAAGCTTTAAAATTGACTTAGTTAATGATGGTGCAATTTGGATTGAAATGATTGAAACTAGGAATAATACTTCGCATACTTACAATAAAGAAGTTGCAGAAAATACTGTAATTGCAATTGTTGAAAAATACTTTTCTGAGTTTATTATTCTAGAAAATGAAATGAATGGTATTTTAGATGAACAATCTTAATGAAAAAAATCTTTATGGTGTTCCCGTAAAAATATTCCAGTCTATTGTTGCAACCATTTACAAAAATAAAAAAATTAAAAAAGTAGTTCTATTTGGTTCAAGAGCTAAAGGGAATTATAAAAAAGGTTCTGATATTGATATAGCAGTTTTTTCTAAGAATTTAAGTTATAATGAATTTATGAAAATTAAAGTTGATCTTGCTGAGTTAATGATTCCTTATACAATTGACGCTATAAATTTTAGCTCAATTAAAAATAATAATTTAATTGAACACATTAAAAGAGTTGGAAAAGTTTTATTTAATAGTAATTCAAAAGTATTAAGTTAATAACATTTAGAAAAATTAACAATGAAAAAAATTGCAATTATTGGTGGCGGTGGACATGCTAAAGTTGTAGCTTCAATTATTTTAAAACTAAATGAATATGAGATTGTTGGATATGTTGATGAAAGTGCTAAAGGGAATCTTTTAGGCCTTAAATATTTAGGCAACGATGATGATTTTATAAAAGGTTATATAAATAAAATTAGTTTTGTTGCTCTTGGAATTGGTCAAATAGAAACCTCAGAAATTAGAAAGTCAATAGTAAAAAAATATAAAAACTCAAATTTCAAGTTTCCATTTATACCTTCTCCAACTGCTATAATAAACAAAAATGTTAAAATAGGAAATGGAACAGTAGTAATGGATGGAGTTGTTGTAAATGTTGATACTGAGATTGGAGAATATTCAATTATTAATACAAACTCTACTATTGAGCATGATTGTCAAATTGGCAACTATGTTCATGTTGCTCCGGGCGTAACAATGAGTGGTAATGTAACAATTGGCGATAGTTGTATGATAGGTGTTGGAGCAACAATTATACAAGGCATAGAAATAATTGCAGGTTCTTTTATAGGTGCAGGTTCTGTTGTTACAAAAAATATTATTGAGGTTGGTAAGTATTTTGGAATTCCAGTTAGAAAACTAAAATAATTTAGTATAGTGTTGACGAATAGTTTAAAAATGAGTAGGATATTTAGATGAAATAGGTTTCTAAAACAATATGAATAAATGAAGGAGTATATTTATATGTCAAAATTTAATTTTAGTGAGTATTATGATAAGCACATAGAATATAAAGATTTACGAGATGAAAATAGTGAAGTTTACAAAAAATATACTGATGATGTAATTTATTGGAAATTAAAACAATTGAAAAAAGTTGCAGGTACATTAAATCCCTTAAGTATTTTAGAGGTTGGAAGTGCAATTGGATTTTTATTAGCAAATGTACCTTTCGAAACAAAAAATGATAACAGATTTGGAATAGATATTTCTAAAGAGAATATTGTTGCTGCAAAAAAAACCTATCCAGATATTGATTTTTATGCAGGCACAATTCAATCATTCTTTGAAAAAAAATCAAAATCATTTGATCTGGTTATTTTATCAGATATTTTGGAACATTTGGAAGATGAAAAGGAAATGTTAATTGAAGTTAGCAAAAACACAAAAAATATTCTCTTAAATTTACCATTGGAGAAGTGTGAAGAGAATGAAGATAGGGTTTATGGAGTTGAAGATATTGAAGGTCATTTGAGGTCATATAGTTTAGATGATACGTTAGAGCTTATTAAAAATTCCAATTTGAAAGTTGTAAAGTATAATGTTGCCAGATATGTTGACCAACCTATTTTCAGAAAATTTTTACTAAATAAACTTTTAAATAAATTTGGAAATACAACCAAAGCTTTAATAAAATATGAAAAAGAACTTTTACACATTCAAGTAAGTGACAATTATTATAAAAGTAATTTTTTTGGCTTATTAAAAACATAAATTATAGACATTTCTAACAATAAATACTTTGTCTCTAAACGAAAGCAAATCACCATTTCAAATTATTTAGAAAAATTTCTAGTTTTATATGTGGTTTTGTTAATATTCAATTTAGAAAAAATATTTTTTATAATATGCCAAATATCTAAAATAACTTGGAATGGAATTGTTTGGAGTTTGAGCAATGCCCAATATAGCACTATCATTTGCTGGGATGGGTTATTTTGAAATATGTGCTGTATTAGTTAAATTTATGGAATTGAAACTAGGATATTAGTAAATATGTGTAAAAAAACAGCTAAATTTCTAAAGGATTTTATTTTTTAAATTATTATATGAGAGTTTAAAATATACGGTGGAAATTCTCCACTACGAAATTACTTAAACAAGAGCTCTTCTAAAAACTTTTACTGAAAAAGGGTTTTATATGTTAGTAACAATACTTAAAAGTTAGAGTGTAACGCAAACCACATTTACAATTATAGAAATATTTTTAAAATTAAAAGAATTGCCCAAAAATGTAAAAGAATTACAAACTTTTGTGAATAAAGATGAATGACAAAATCTTATACAAAAGTGGAGAACTTTTTACAGAAATACTTGATGACGAATTGTGAGTAAGCGATACTGAAACAACAATTGATCTAAATTTTCCTACTTTGAAAATTTAATCATAAAATATTAAAACTATAGTATACAAAATAATTAAAGGTTTTTTTATTGGAAAAACTTTTTTTACTCTTGAATAACAATAATAAAAGTTTCTTTTTTACTAAAAACTCCTATATTGGTGCAAGTCTCTAGTATTACAAAAATATTGATAAAGTAGGTAAATATTTAGAATATCTACAAGGAAGATAATATGATGAAATATTTCTATATAGTTTTGGGTAATCTTTTTAAGATTTTGAAGTATGCTGAATGGAAGAGAAAAACAAATGAGTACCATAAAAAACATAATCTTCACCCAAGTGTACAAATTGGGAAAGATCCTCAATTGGCATTAATTGGAAACATAGCAATGGGAGAAGGTACGTATTTTAACTCTGGTTCAATTGTAACTGGAACTAACTCGCAAGTTAAAATTGGAAAGTGGTGTGCAATTGGACATAATGTTACTATTGCAGCTACTACACATTCATTATTAAAGCCGACTGGTCCAATAGAAACAAGACCAATTGTTGAAAAAGATATTTTCATCGGTGATAATGTTTGGATCGGCTCCAATGTTTTTATAAAAGAAGGTATAACGATAGAAAATAATGCCATTATAGCTGCTAATTCAGTTGTAACAAAAGATATACCTGAATTTGCAATTGTAGGTGGAGTTCCTGCCAAAATAATTAGATTTAACAAATAATATTTTCCGACTAGTCTTGTCTAAAAAAGTTTAGACCTAATCTTTTTAATCCTAACAAGAATAGTTAGATAATAATACATCAAGAATTTATAAATTTAATTGAGCTAAAATCAGTAAAAAATACAATTTGGACAATTAAGTATTTTACGGTGTCAGTTAGAAAAATTAAGAATTGAAAGTATAATGTCAAAAAAATTATTACTATTCTTATTTGTTTATGGGTTATTTAAGAATTACATATGTTTTAAAAATTTATGAAATCAAAATTGCTAAGTAAAATATTTTCTTATCTTAGTAGCTCTGTTAATACTCAGTTTAGAAAAAATATTGTTTTTAGCTCAGTACTTTATTTTATTAATTCGATATTAATTTTTTTATCATATCCAATATATCTAAAGTACCTCGGAATAGAATTATTTGGAGTTTGGGCAATACTCAATATAGTACTATCATTTGCTGGAATGGGTAATTTTGGAATAGGTGATGCATTAGTTAAATTTACAGCAGAGGAACAAGCAAATGATAGAAAAGGAAATATAAATAGTTTATTTTCAAATGCATTTTATTTGATTATATTTTCAAGTTTCCTAATTCTCCCACTACTTTTTATATTTAAAAGTACTATCGCAAATATTTTAGGAATTCCTAAAATATATTTTAGTGAAGCTTCAGATTTAATTCCTGTAATCGGTTTAATTAGTTTCTTTTATTTAATTATTGATGCATTAAAAGCCATATTAACTGGTTTAGGAAGACTAGATCTAGCAAACTTCATATTTATTTCTGGAAACATATTAAAACTTGTTTTTGCAATTCTGTTTTTTATTATTGGGTATAAACTAACTGCTTTAGTTCTTTCTATGATTAGTGCAAACTTAATAATAATAATAGTCTTTTTCATTGTTATTTATAAAACAAATAATATTATATTAATCAAATTAACGTCACTTAATTTTTCTTTAATTAAAAAACTTTTTCATTTTGGAAAAAACTTATTGGGAAGTCAACTATTAAGTATAATTATGTTGCCAATAATTAAAATATTACTTGCACATAATTCTTCTATTGCATCTGTTTCCTATTTTGAAATAGGTACAAAAGTTCCGTATACTATTAGAAGTTTTTTCCAAAAAGGAATATATGCTCTTTTACCAAAAGTTTCGGATTTGGCCTCAGATCCTAGCAGACGCAAGGAAATTCCAGCATTAATTAAAAAAACAACAAAACTTCTTCTTAGTTTAGGCGTACCAATTACATTATTGTTAGGGATAACTTCGCCTTATTGGATGAAGCTGTGGCTAAATGAAAGCTACAATACGGAAATTGCAATTTGTTTTAATATAATTCAATTTGGTATGCTTGTTAGTTTAATAGCACTTCCGTATTATTACACCTTAATTGGTATTGGTTATGTAAGATACACTTTCTATGAAGCTCTTATAAGAGTTACAATAAATATTATACTTATTCTTTTAATTGTAGCTTTAGGTGGTAACAATATTTATATATACATTAGTTTTGCGATAAGTACCATAATCTCTAATTCGTTTATACTTTATCATGGAAAAAAACAAATAGTTCAATTATGAAAAATAGACTATTACTTTCAATTTTATTACTTTCGGTTTTATATGTTTTCTTTGCTATTGCTCTACCTAAAAACATAAGTATAAATGAAGTTTTGCAAGTAATATTAATATCGGTTATATTACTTCCTATATATATAAAGAGATTTAAGAAACAACAGAATTCAAAAACAAATATTTCATTTGGGTTTATATATTTTTTAGCAATGTGGGTTATTTTCATTGTTGGAAATGCTAGTTATCAAATTGTAAAATTTGTTTATCCGTTATTTGAATCCAATATTTCATTCACTAATTGGTATTGGACACTTGGAATGATACTTTTTGCAGAGAGTTATTTACAATTTAATATTGGGAAATCAAATAGAAAATCAAAAAATATATATCCTATTAGTTCTAGATTCCTTGGGTTTGTTTTTTTTATTAGTATTTTAGGTACAATTTTACTATTCCTTGAAATAGGATATATACCAATTCTTAAGGGAACAAGAATATTTCAAATCGAATCAGGATTGTCTATAGCTGTTAGATTTTGGGTGTTTAATAGTTTTAGTGCTATTTTGTTTGCAATAAATTTTCTTAAATCAAAAAATATAATGTATCTAGGATTATATTTTTTCACTTTATTTTCTTCGGCATTCTTAAACCAAAGGATGATGTTTTTTGCTACCTTAGTCGGAAGTTTTATCGTTTTTTGGGTAATGACAAAAAATAAAAAGAAATTAGTAATATATTCTTTTTTAGGTGGAATATTATATATGTTAATTAATGTTGCGTTTTTAGGGCAACGAGGAGATTACATAAATTATCGATCTAAAATTACTACAGATGCTGATTTATCATCTTTTCAAAGTAGGGGTCTTGTAAGTACATTTAATGAATACAGACAACTGCATGTATTGATAAATTCGGATTTCGATAATTTTCAATATGGTTTAACACTATTAAGTGTACCTGTTGGTTTTATACCAGCACCTTTGTTAAGAGCTTTTGGTGTTGTTAAACATGAAATTCAGTTAAATAATTCTGCAGTAATTTATGCAGATTATTTACGTTCTAAAATATCTGCTGGTGTTAGAACAGGCATTTTAGGCGAGGGGTATATTAATTTTGGTTTATTTGGCGTTTTGATAATGGTAGTATTAGGAATAGGAATAAAAATTATGCAAAAAAATATAGATTACTTATCTATATATGATTTTAGATTTGCAGTTCACATTTTAATATTCGTTTTTCTTTTATATGCATTAATAGGGCAAATTGATGCTATCGGTTCTAAGGTAGGTCAATTTATTATTTTTGGGTTTATTATGAAACGAATATGGGGTGTAATTAAATTACCATCAATTCAATTAAAAAGAGGTATTAAGATTGATAGAATATAGCACTTTACTAATTACAGGTGGTACTGGTTCATTTGGCAATGCTGTACTAAATCGTTTTGTTAATTCAGATATTAAGGAAATAAGAATATTTAGTAGAGATGAAAAAAAACAAGATGATTTAAGAAAAAAAATAAACAACCCAAAAGTTAAATTTTACATAGGTGATGTAAGAAATTATCGGAGTATAGAAAATGCAGTTAGAGGAGTAGATTATATTTTTCATGCTGCAGCTCTTAAACAAGTTCCCAGTTGCGAGTTTTTCCCAATAGAGGCTGTAAAAACAAATATTCTTGGTGCTGAAAATGTCCTTGAAGCTGCGTTGTCTCAGAATGTAAAAAATGTAGTTATACTTAGTACAGATAAAGCAGTTTATCCAATTAACGCTATGGGTTTATCAAAAGCATTGATGGAAAAAGTTATGATTGCACGTTCACGATCGGTTGGTAAAAATGGAACAACTATGTGTGGTACTAGATATGGTAATGTTATGGCTTCAAGAGGTTCAGTCATACCCCTTTTTGTGGATCAAATAAAGAATCGTAAAACAATTACAATTACAGATGCTGAAATGACACGTTTTATGATGACTCTTGATGATGCTGTTGACTTGGTTTTATACGCGTTCAAAAATGGGAAACCTGGTGATATGTTCGTTCAAAAAGCACCAGCTACAACAATTGCAACTTTGGCACAAGCATTAAAAGAATTATACAAATCTAATGTGGATATTAAAATAATTGGAACACGTCATGGTGAAAAGTTATATGAAACCTTAGTGAATAAAGAGGAAATGGTAAAAGCTGAAGATCATGGTAATTATTTCAGAATTCCAGCAGATAACAGAGACCTGAATTATGACCTTTATTTTTCACAGGGAGATGATCATGTCTCTAAAGTAGAAGATTATCATTCGCATAATACAGATAGGCTTGATGTTGAAGGAACTAAGAAATTGTTATTGAAATTAGAATTTATTAGACAAGATGTACTTAAATAACATAAATTATTCACATTTGTTAGAGCCAACAATTATTGAAGGTGGGGATTTTAATGATAGAAGAGGTAAAATAGAATTTGTAAATGATTTTAAGTTGGATGATTTTAAAAGATTTTATACTATTCATCACAAAAAACTAAGTACTATTAGAGCTTGGCAGGCACATCAATTTGAGCAAAAAGTTTTTTTCCCCTTAGAAGGCTGTTTCATAATTAATCTTATAAAAATTGATAATTGGAAAACTCCTAACTCCAAGACTAAACCTTATAAGTATCTATTAACAGAAAATAGTCCGAAAATTTTAATAGTACCAGGAGGCTATGCAAACGGTTTTATTAATTCTGTACATAATTCAAAATTATTGATTTTTTCTTCGTGCTCATTAGATAATTCAATATCAGATAATTACCGTTTTGACAAAGATTATTTTATAAATAGCAATTGGAATGTTAATGAGTGATAAAATTATTTGTGTTGGAATAACTGGGCAATCGGGTTTTGTTGGAACACATTTGTATAACTATTTAGGTTTGCAAAAAGAAATAAAAAGAATTCCTTTTGAAGATCAATTCTTTTCTGATTTGGGCTTGCTCGATTCTTTTGTAAAAGAATGTGATGTAATTGTTCATCTTGCTGCTATGAACCGTCACGGCAATCCACAAGTTATTTATGATACGAATATTAAATTGGTTAATGATTTAATAACTGTTTGTGATAGAACTAATTCCAAACCGTATATAATTTTTTCTTCTTCTACTCAAGAAAATAGAGATAATCTTTATGGTAAGTCTAAAAAAGATGGAAGAAAAATGATTGATAAATGGGCCATAGAAAATGATTCAAAATTTACAGCAATGATTATACCAAATGTATTTGGACCTTTTGGAAGACCATATTATAATTCAGTAATTGGTACTTTTTGCCATCAATTAACGCATAATGAAAAACCTAAAATAGAAAATGATGCAGAACTAAAATTAATTTATATAAATGAATTAATTGATGAGTTTTACTCAGTTATAGTTGGTAAGATAGAAAAAATCAAAGATAAGATTAAGTATTATAAAGTACCACATACATCAGTTAATAAAGTAACCGGAATTCTTAAAATTTTAGCAAGATTTAAATCTGATTATTTTGACAATGGTATAATTCCAAGTATAAACAATAAATTTGAGTTGAATTTATTTAATACTTTCAGATGTTATATCCCAAATGATAAATACCCTTTTGGTTTAACTGAACATGTGGATAACAGAGGATCTTTTGTCGAAATTGTTAGAACTAATACTTCAGGGCAGTTTTCTTATTCAACCACTAAACCTGGTATTACACGTGGTAATCACTATCATACAAGAAAAATTGAAAGATTTGCTGTTATAAGTGGGAAAGCAAAAATTGAACTTAGAAGAATTGGATCGGAAGAAGTAATCTCTTATGAATTAAATGGTAGTCAACCATCATTTATTGATATGCCTATCTGGCATACACATAATATTACTAATGTTGGAGAATCGGATTTATATACTTTATTTTGGATAAATGAGCCTTATGACAAAGATGACCCGGATACATTTTATGAAATTGTATAATTATTAGCTCATATCTGAAACTGTAAATTATTTTTATCAATATATGATTTTAACTGTTTTAATAGTTTAAATAATGTTAAGCACATTTGATAATATTTAAGAAAAAATTAAAATGAGGTTTTATTGAAAAAATCTAAATTAAAAGTTGCAACAATTTTTGGAACTCGTCCTGAAATAATCAGACTTAGTTCGACTATTAAGCTTTTGGATAAGCATTTAACTCAAATAATTATTCATACAGGTCAGAATTATGATTATGAATTAAATGAAATTTTCTTTGAAGATTTGGGTTTGAGAAAACCTAATTATTTCCTCGGAGTTAATACTTCTTCTTTAGGAAATGTTCTTGGTGAGACACTTATTAAAAGTGAAAAAATTTTACTTGATGAAAAACCAGATGCAGTATTAATTTTAGGAGATACAAATAGTAGTATTGCTGGGATAATTGCCAAACGTTTACGAATACCAATTTTTCATATGGAAGCAGGTAATAGAAGTTTTGATATGAATGTGCCTGAAGAAATAAACAGGCGAATAATTGATCATATTGCTGATTTTAATTTGGTTTACACTGAACATGCAAGAAGACATTTATTAAGTGAGGGGTTGCAACATAGAAGAATTTATTTAACTGGTTCGCCAATGTATGAGGTTTTGCATGATAATATGGAAAAAATAAAGAGCTCTTCTATATTATCGAATATAAAGTTAATAGAAAAAGAATATTTTATTGTTTCCGTACATAGAGAAGAGAATGTTGATAATCAAGAAAACCTAAAAAAAATATTAACAGTATTAAATAACTTGCTAAAAGAATATAACAAACCCGTCATAGTTTCAACTCATCCTCGTACAAAAAAGCGATTAAAATCTTTGAAAGGGCAAGTAATTGATAAACAAATTAAGTTCTTAAAACCGTTTGGTTTTTTTGACTATGTAAACCTTCAGATGAATTCATTATGTGCTATTTCTGATAGCGGTACAATTAGTGAAGAAAGTGCAATTTTATCTTTTCCGGCAATTAGTTTAAGACAATCAATGGAACGTCCAGAAGCTCAAGATGCCGGTACAATTGTTCTCACGGGTTTTGAACCACATATTGTTTCTTCTTCTATTAAAACTGTTATTGAAGAACATAAAAGTAAATATCATAAGATACCTGTTGGATATACTGTCAAAAATACTTCGTGGCGTGTATTAAAATTAATATTAGGTAATACTAAGCTTAGTAATAAGTGGTGGGGCATAAAATAAAAAAAGCTAATTATACAATCTACACCACTAGCGATTTTCCTTATGGTGTTGCAGCAGAAAATTTTGTAAGAAATTTAGCTCTAGGTATAAAACACAATAACAAAAATGTTAATGTAGTTTTACTAAGAGGACATTATCAAGAAACGAACAAAGAAAATGATACCCGAATTCCAGTAAGAAATATTCTTTTTGATAATCGACCTAAAAAAGAGCTAACTAAATTGTTAGAATTATTTTTATTAATAATTCTAATTCCATTTTCATTGCTTAAGGATAAAATAAAATACAATTCTAATCACATTATTCTTTATGGAGTAGAGTATTTTTATTTCATCTTTCCAATATGGTTAACAGCAAAAATATTAAAAATAAATATATATAGGATAGTCACAGATTTATATGATGATGTTTCTATTGCTCCTTCAGCTTTTAAAAAAATAAAATTAATTTTTTACAGATTGCAACATAATTATTTTGATAGATTTTTGGATGGAATAATATTTTTAAGTATTTGTCTCAAAAAGGAAGCCATTAAAAAGGGAGTTAAGGCAACAAGAATTTGTTTAATACCTCATATAATTAATACTAACAAGTTTAATTCGTTAAAAAAAACAAAGCTAAATACTGAAAATTTAAGAATAGGTTTCTTTGGTACCCCGGTTGGTCAAAATGGAATTTTTGTATTAGCTGATGCTTTTTTATTGGTGAAAGAAAAATATCCGAATGTAAAATTGTTAATTGTTGGAGGTATTTCCGAAGAAGATAAAAAAATAATAGAAAAGAAAAATGATACGTGGAAGGAAGATATATTTTTTACAGGGAAAGTAACAATAGATGAAATACCAGAATTGCTATCAACATGCGAAATCCTCGTTAATCCTCGTATTTCCGGTAGATTTTCTGATGCAGGCTTCCCAACCAAATTGGGGGAATACTTTGCATCGGGTATTCCTGTAGTTTCAACAAGTTCAAAAAATTTATCTTATTTTTTAAAAGATAAAGAACAATTGGTTTTGGTAAAGCCTGATTCCGCTGAATTACTTGCCGAAGGGATTACTTACTTAATTAAAAATCCTAACGAAAGAGAGCGGATAGCTAAAATAGGTAACAAGTGGGCTAAAATAAATTTGGATTATAGAATTTCTACAAAAGAAATTATTGATTTTTGTGAAATAAAAATTAAATAGATAATTTTCTGCAGTATAAAAATTACTTTTCTAATATTCTTAAACGATCAAAATATATTAATCGTTTTAATTAAACTTCTAGGTTGTAAATTGAAAATTTTGTATTTAGTACGTTCAGTCTTACCATATTGGTCAAATAGAATAGATGTTGACTATATAATTACGGCTCTTCTTAAAAATGGTCATGAAGTATTTATTTATGACATAAAGCAAAGAATGTTATTAAATTGTAAATCAGAAGAAAGGAAATATTATTTAAATTTACCAAAGATCTTAGATAGCCAACCATTTAACTTATTGATTAATTTTTTATTTTTTCAGCATTTTTTAAAAAAAACTAAAGGTAGATTTGATTTTTATCATATTTTTTATGTGCGAGAAGAACAACGAATTTTATCTTCACAGATTAGAAGAGTTGCACCAAAATTATTTTTAACAATTTATGGTAGTGATATTAATATTAAGAATTTCGTTAAAAATAGATTTAAGAAATTATTTTTATTCGCTGATTTAATTATTGCCACCAATCAAAGTATACTTGATAAAGTAGCTAAGGAAAATATTCAATATAAAATCAATAATAAAACAAGAGTATTGATGTTACCTCAGATTAGATTTAGTCAATATGAAAATTTTACTTTTGAAGATAAAAAATCAGCAAAAGAAAAATTAGGTTATGAAAAATATAATAAAGTTATTATTATTGGTACTAGTGCCGCAGAATATGAACAACATTTCGAAATAATTAATGAATTGTCAAAAATTGAAAAAAGTAATATCTTATTTGTTTTTCCTCTAACATATGGGGCGGGTAATTTTGTAGAATATAGACTACGTGTAAAGAAGTATTTAGAGGAAAAAGTTAAGCAAAACGATTACATTATTTTACTAAATTATTTGAACGAAGAAGAGCTTGCAGATTTGCGGAAAGCAAGTGACATTTTAATAAATTTAAGAAAAAATGATCAATTAGTTGCTTCTATGTTTGAAAGTTTTCTTGTGGGAACTGATGTTATAACTGGTAGTTGGTTACCATATCAAATATTTGATGAAATTGGTATTTCATATTTTAAAATTAAATCAATAAGTGAACTTGTGGCAATTCTTAAGGAAATGATAAAATTTGATATAACTAAACGAAAAAAATATTTTTTAAGAAATAGAAATATGATACAAGCAAAATATCCGATAGACAAAAACCTTAGTGAATGGCTTAGTATTTATAGTAAAGATTAATTGATTTTTTACTGGGAAATAAATTATTGCCCTCTTTTAAAATCTTGAATACTTAATATAAATACTATTTTTGTTTTTCTAAGTAATTCTGTAAAATATCACTTTAATAAAGTTCAAATAAATAAACTTAAAGATATATTTTATCGCATAATAATGAGTGTTTTACTCAGTGGTACAATTAAGATACTATTCTTAAAGAGGAAAAATATTCAATAATTAAACTGTGATTTGTTAAAATATGATTCTTTTTAGTGAGTATTTACGCAATTTAGTTATAAATCTAATTTTTAATCTTAACACCCATTCCTTATTTACATAACAAATTTCATTCATCTTACAAAATGTATTCATGCGTATTTTAATCGACATAGGACATCCCGCACATGTCCATTATTTTAAAAATTTTATTAAAATAATGCGTTTAAAAGGACATAAATTTTTAGTAACGGCGAGGGATAAAGAAATTGTACATTTATTGTTAGATAAGTATGGTATTAAATATACTAATAGAGGCAAAGGGGGCGATACAACCTTTGGTAAAGTCCTATATTTATTAAAAGGTGATTTTTTAATATTGAAAGCTGCCTTTAAATTTAAACCGGATTTGTTTTTGAGTTTTGCTTCCCCTTATGCTGCCCAAACATCTTCAATATTAGGTAAACCGCATATTGCATTTGATGACACAGAACATGCTAAATTTAGCCGTAAAATGTATTTCCCATTTACTGAGACAATTTTAACTCCTAAAGAGTTTAAAGTAGATTTAGGAAACAAGCAAATTAGATTTGATGCAACTATGGATATTGCATATTTAAGTAAGGGATATTTTAAGCCTAATTATTCAATATTAAAAAATAATAATCTTAATGAGTATGAAAAAATATTTTTTCTTCGTTTTGTTTCTTGGGCTGCAAGTCATGATAAAGGTTATAGTGGTTTTTCTATTGAAGGTAAAAGGAAATTAGTAAAAATATTGTCAGAAAAAGGAAGAGTGATTATTTCTGCGGAAGAAAAATTACCTTCTGAATTTAGCAAGTATGCAATTACTATTTCTCCAGAGAAAGTACATGACTTATTGTATTATTGCGATTTATTTGTTGGCGAAAGTGGCTCGATGGCTACGGAAGCAGCAATTTTAGGCACACCTTCAATTATTGTAAATTCATCTGTTCATCACTTTGGCGTTTTTACACGAATTATCAAGTATAATTCTCTCTTTGCTTTTTCTGATGAACTTGAAGCTATTAAAAAAATAAAACATTTATTAACTTTAAATTTTAAGCAAGAAGCAAAAAAAATTTCTAGAAAAATAATTGATGATAGTATTAACTTAACAGATTTTATGATTTGGTTTATTGAAAACTATCCTAAAAGTGCAAAAATAATGAAAGATAATCCAGATTACCAAAACAGATTTAGATGACTTTTTGTACTCTCTACATAAATATTACTTACTATTAAATTGAGAAATATACAATTAAAGAACTCCAAAGTATAATTGTTTCAAGCTAGTTATTATTTTAGCAGTTGTAAAAATTTTTAATTTGGTAGTGCCGTAATGGGTCCACCGTTTCAAAAAAGAAAAAAATATTAAATTTAATATCATTCCTAAAAAACATTAGATATTTAATTATAACAGTTTTTCTTCGTTTTGATAAAGCAAGTTTCTCTAACAAGTTTAAAGAATAGAACTAAACATCCAACATTAAACTTGGATTAGTAGTTGGTAACTTTATTAGAAAATTTGTCTGCACAATTACAAAAACTCAATCATATCAAATATGAAAATTGCATTAAAAATATTTCTTTTCACTTTTTACTTCTCACTTTTGTTTCCCTTAAATGCCCAAGTATTAAATGAAGATATAAATAATCCAATTTATAACTTTATTGAACGGTTGTCTGTAAGAAAAATAATTGATGTAAATCAATCTGTAAAACCATATTCTAAAAAAAAAATTGCTGTTTGGTTGGCAGAAATAAAAGGGCAAAAGGCAAAACTTAACAAAACAGAATTGGACGATCTTAACTGGTATTTAGAAGTATATGATTTGGAAATAGATACCTCTATCAGCAAGTTAGGACAATATCAATTTCTTGATGAGAAGTTTAATTTTAGAGCTCTGCCAATTGCTGGATATCAAGTTTCTAAAACTGGAGATGCTAATGGGCATTCTAGATGGGTTGGTACTCATATTGAAGGAACATTAGATAAAGTTTCTATGATGTTTGAATACCTTGATACCGGAGAACTTGGAGATAATGTTAATAGAAATAAACAATTAGTAAATAAAACTGGTCATTTTTTTAAGGGAATTGCAAACGGAATTGAGTTTAGTGATGTTAAAGGAAATATCTCTTATGATTTTGAAAATGGAAGCTTATCACTTAAAAAAGAATATGTGAATGTTGGTAGTGGTAAGTTTGGTCAACTTATTCTTTCAGATAAGTCTCCATCATTTCCTCACTTAGAATTAAAATTTAATCCGGTTGATTGGTTGGAAGTATTTTTTATGCATGGTTGGCTAAATTCTCAGGTTCTAGATTCCAATAATTTCTATTACTCATACTCTAGTAAGATAGAACCACGTTTAGTAAAATCATTTATTAATAAATATATTGCTCTAAACTATATTACCATAAAACCTAATAGTTGGTTGAAGTTTTCATTAGGAAATTCGTTTGTATATAGTGGAGACTTAAGACCTGAAATGTTTATCCCAGTAATGTATTACAAAGTGATGGATCACAATACTGGTAGAGGTATTGCAAATGATGGTAATGGAATGATATTTTCCGATTTAAATATTAGTTACTTTAGAAATATTAATTTTTATTCTACATTATTAATAGATGTGCTTGAAATTAGATCTTTGTTAAAAGGTGAATTTTTTAAACAATGGATTGGGTTTACAATAGGTTCAAAATTTGTTAATTTAGGAATTAATAATCTAGATTTTTTTATTGAATATACTAGAGTAAATCCTTGGGTATATGAAAATAAATATACAACTTCAAATTATCAACATTTAAATTATGTGCTTGGTCATTGGGTAGGTAATAATGCAGATCTTTTCAGTTTGCTGATTAATTATAAATTTATTAGAGAATTGAGCTTATCATTAAAAACTGAGTTTTTACGAAAGGGTGGACAAGCAGATAATTATTTTGCTTATGAGAATAGAATAGGTTTGCCTTTTTTGTTTGGGGAAAATAGGAGTGACATTAGAATGGAATTATCAGCTATGTACAATCCCTTTCATAATGTATATCTAAAAGGGAAATATTCTTATTCTGAGATATCTGATGAGTTTATTGATAGAACACCATCATTTTTATTGGGAGCAAAAAATTCTTTTAGTTTGTCTTTATCATATGGTTTACCATAAAAAATTAAAGGAATAAAAACAATTAAATTAGAAGGAATATCCTTTGCAAACATAGCCAACCATAATGCAAATAACCATATTAGTAATAATTGAAAACTGATATTTTTAAGTTTAACAAAAGTGATAACCAAATAAAAAAGAAAAAATAAAGAACCAAATATTCCTAGCTCTACTTGAAATTCTAAAAACATATTGTGTGGATATTTAATCCAATCTAAATATTCGTCGTTCCCATATCCTTTAAAAGCTCCTAACCCAATACCTAATAACCAATTATTTTTTATAATTGGAATACTTTTTTCATAAGCTATAAAACGAGCATTAATTCCATCATTTTCTTGAAGTTTATCCGTACCTATATTAAAAACTTGTTCATATCTATTTTCAACTACAGAATTAGTCTTAACAACAAAAAATAATGCAATAAAAATTATAAAGGAAACAATTAGTAAGTTGATTTTTTTCTGCGAGACAATTCTATTTTTATAAATGTAAAAAAGAGATGTAACTACAAAAATAATAATTCCTAGTGTTGCTGCACGTAAAGAAGCAAAGTATATTTCAAAAAGTACTATTGGAATTATAATTGATATTAATACTAATGTTTTTCTTTCATTTACATAAAAGAAAATAGAAAAAAGGAATAAAAACATGAATGAAAAGACTCTGCTAAATATTACATGACTCCATCGTGTGACTTTAAAACTATATGTTTCTATTTGTATGAATGGGTTTGCTAAAATTAAAATAAAAAAACTGACAATAATTATAATAGCTAAGATGATTAAAATAGTTTTTAAATTTTTGTATGTTATAGATTCAAAGTACAACTTAAATATAAAAAGTATTGGTAAATTAAATATTATGTTAAGTAGCTTCAATGCTCCATACCTACTATAAGTAGTAAAGAATAAGGACAGAAAACTTATAACAACAAGCACAAGGTAAAAAACAAAATACTTTGTATCATGAAATTTGAAATTTTTAAGTTTAGGAAAGGATTTTTTCTCTACTTGGTAGAGAAAAAAGAAAGAAAAAATTAAAGATAATTTTAATATGAAAATATTTCTTGTAACATTAGAAATATTGATTGATGCGAAAAGAAGTAATATAATAACAAAGAGTGTGGTCGTAAATACTCTTTCCAAAAAGATAGTCTTATTGAGTTTCCATTTTTTCAATTTTATTTTTTAATTTTAAAATACAATTATTTTTTTTGTTAAATAAATTATTATAGATGAATTACTTAAAATTCTTATTAGTAATATCTTTTTATTATACAGCATTTCTTATAGTGCACTTTATTAAATATGGTGTAATTTCTCATACGAAGAGGGAAATAGAATATCTATTAGTTTTTCTTGCTTCTACTATTATAAGCTCATTATTAACAAGAAAATTTAAGAAGCTTAAGACTAAAAAATTTGTTCCTATAGCAAAAAATTATTTAAAGACTTTTGTAATTAACTTAGGAATTCTATCGCTAGTTGTTAATTTTCTCCCAAGCTTTACATATTCTCGTATTTTAATTTTTGGATCTATTTCTCTTGGGTTTTTATTTGAGTTTATTTTTATAGGACTTCAATCAGAATTTACACTGACGAGTAATGATAAAAAAATGTATTCTTTCTCAAAAGTATTTTTTATCATAGATTTTATTATTTTAGTTTGGATAACTATTTATGCTTTTTTAGGTTTTGATTTCACCTTGTATTCTATTAATGAAAAGATATTATTCCTAATAGTTTTTTATGCAATTTGGTTTGTAAATGGTACCATTGCTCGTGAATTTGATACAAGAAAAGGCAACGATTTTTCAGTTATAGTGTGGAATCACATTAAATCATATGTAATGTTATTTTTTATAACTTCCTCAATTGTTTTTCTGTTGGGAATACCACTAGAATTGAAAAAAGTTATAGTAGTTCTCATTGTCCTTTTTGCTATTCTAAGTTCATTTGCAATAATTATTTATTATCTCTACAAGAGTACTCCCAAAACTGATGCTGTACTAATTAGCTTGTTGAAAACAACTAATATGCCTGAAAGAGCATTAGCTGTTTCAAGCAGTAAAGTTGAGGTTAGAACTATAACAGAAGAAGAAAAATATAGTGATGTCTTAAAGAATAAATTAAAAAATGTTTACTTAAAAGAATTTCCTAATGTATATAAATTTTTAAAAGAAAAAATTGTATTAGAATCATTTGGTATTGAAGAATCTGTAGTTCACAGATCTGCTGATGTTTACAATGTTAAAGTACTTCCAAAAAATTCTTTACAGATTTATATTAACCTACATGAATTAAACGATATCAGAAAGATAAATGAATATTTATCGTTAATTAATTCAAAATTAAAAAACAATGGATTTTTTATAGGTCGAATAGTTACAAATAAACTAAAGCATCAGAAATTTCATAAAAATTCCCCTTTTTATCTTGCAAATATTAAATATTTTTTTAATTTTATTTGGAATAGAGTTTTCCCTAAACTTCCATTTCTAAATAGAGTATTTGTAACTTTTTCAAAAGGTAAAAATAGAGCACTATCTATGGCTGAAGGCCTTGGTAGATTATATCATGCTGGATTTGAAGTAAAAAATATTAAAGAAATTAATAATTCTCTCTATTTTATTGCTGGAAAAGTTGGTGAACCTGTATCTGATAAAAATCCTTCTTATGGTTTAATATTTAAGATGAAAAGAAATGGAGAAAATGGAAAAGAAATATTTGTGTATAAGATGCGGACAATGTATCCTTACTCAGAATATCTGCAAAAATTTGTTCACGATAATTTTAGTCTTAAGGAAGGCGGGAAATTTGAAAATGATTTTAGGGTAACCTCGTGGGGAGGTATAATGAGAAAATTATGGCTTGATGAATTGCCAATGTTGATTAATGTTTTTAAGAGGGAGCTAAAGATAGTTGGGGTTAGACCTTTGAGTAGTCATTTTTTAAGTTTATATAGTGATAACTTAAAGCAGCTTAGGAGTAAACATAAACCAGGATTGATACCTCCTTATTATGCAGATATGCCTAAAACGTTAGACGAAATTATGTTCTCAGAAGAAAAATATTTTAAAAAATATGATGAAAATCCAATTGTAACTGATATAAGCTATTTAACAAAAATCTTCAAAAATATAGTAATTCATCGAGCTAGAAGTGGATAAATGTTTTTTGTATTGTTTGGTAAAAAGAATTAATTGTTAATAAAATAAATTGTAATATAATTTTAAGAGAATCAATATGAAAAATAATTTTAAAATATTAGTTTTATTCTCACTACTATTCCCGTTTTGGGTATTGAATGCACAGTTTGCAACAGAACCTTTAAGAAGTGATGTGTATTCCTTTTTATCAACTTTAAGTCAAAAAGGAATTATTACTTATAACGACTTAGTAAAACCACTGTCGAGAAAGTATATATCTCAAAAATTGGTTGAAGCAGAAAAAAACTCAGCAGAGTTAACAAGAATACAAAAGGAAGAATTACAATTTTATTTTAAAGAATTTGGTTATGAAATTGATCATTACTCAAATAGGGAAAAGAAAAATCATAAAACGAGTAAATCAAAAGTTAAGAAAAATGCAAAGGATAAAAAGCGTAATATATTAGATAAAAGTTGGAGTGTAGAAACTCTTCGTCCTAGATACACTAGAAAAATTGTTGAAGAGATGGCAATTTTTAAGTATGATTGGTATAATAGATTCAGGCCTTTTTATTATGAAGGAAAAAATCTTTTATTACATATCAATCCTATTTTAGGTTATGAAGTTGGTAATTGGGAAAAGGATAATTATCAAAATGTTTTTCTTGGAGCAAGTTTCAAAGGTTATCTTGGCGATTTTTTAGGATTTAATTTTGAACTTGTTCAAGCAAGACAAGCACCTAGAGTTAGAAGTTCTTTGTACAATAACTTTTCAAAAAATACAACAATAGATTTACAGTTAGCGGATAGTGAAAGATTAGAATACTCAACAATAAATGTTAACATTGGTGCAGATTGGGATTGGGGTTCTTTAGTAATTGGGAAGGATCATTTGAACTGGGGATATGCAGAAAATGGGAAAATAGTTCTTTCTAGTAAAGCACCTTCTTTCCCATATTTAAGACTCGATATTTCGCCAACTAAGTGGTTTAGTTTCAATTACATTCATGCTTGGTTAAACTCTGATGTTATAGATTCTAATTCATTTTATTCAACTCTTCGTCCTGGGAATGAATGGTATAATCCTCAAAGGTACACATATATTAGCAAGTACTTAGTTACACATTCTGTTAAGATCACACCTTTCAAAGGTCTTGATTTCTCGTTTGGAGAATCTGTTATTTACTCAGATAATTTACAGTTTGCATATTTAATTCCAATTATGTTTTTTGATTTAGTAGATGAATATTTAAATAGAAATGATAATTTTGCTGGAGCTAGTACACAATTATTTTTAGCTATTAGTTCAAGAAACCATATAAAAAATACTCATCTTTATGCTAGTTTTTTTGCTGATGAGTTAACCCCTGAGAGTTTGTTTGATCCTGAATTGCAATATTATAAATTTGCTTTTACTTTTGGTGGTAGTGTCGTTGATCTTCCAATTGATGATTTAACACTTAAAGCTGAATTTTCAAAAATCTATCCGGGTAATTATAGACATTTTATACCCACATTAAGTTATGAAAGTTCTTCAAGTTTGATGGGACATTGGATTGGAGATAATGGTGATTTAATTTATGGTGCTATTGACTATAAGATAATGAGAGGACTAAATGTTAAATTATGGGGTCAATATATTAGAAAAGGAACTGAAGCAAGGGGTAATAGAGCTTATAAAGTTCAAATACCGCAACCTCCATTTTTATTTGTAGATAGAATAAGCGATAGAAAAAATTATACTTACTTGGGAATTGAATCTAAATTTGAGATTACTCATGATTTATTTATAAAAGTTCATTTCCAATATATAGAAGTTGAACAAGCAAAAACTGAAACTGAATTTACTACAAAAATATTTAGAGATTTTTCCTTATTGTTTGGTTATGGTATTTAATTATTAGAGTTTCTGCAAAATAAATATTAAAACATCAATGGGACAAATATAAAAAACTATAATTATTTGCTCACAGTTTTCATCTCCGCCCCTAAAGCTTTCGGGATAATCGGAGATCCATTATTTGTGTTGCCTGGATTCCCAATCAAAGTTTATCCCGTGCTTTTAAGTGGGGTTAGGAATGACAAAGAAATCTTATTTTGCAGAAGTTCTATTATAAAACTGACTTGACCTAAATTTCAGGTTTCTTATACTTTAATAACTTCAATTCTATTTTCCATTTTATAAAAAAAAACATCTATTTATTATAAAAAATTATTATTTTGAGACACTTAATAATTTCAATATATTAACAAACCACTTAAACTAGTATCTTAACTAATTCTACAATTAGTTATTCAAAAAAAGCACTTGGCTATTATGAAAAAAATATTTCTTATTTCAATTTTCACACTTATTCTTCACGGATCGTTTTTCGCACAAGAATCAAGAGATTACCAATTAGGTTCACAATTTTCTTCCACTTCACGTAATATTTATGGTGGGTTTTATGATTATTCAGATCCTGAGACATTTAATATTAGTATTTCAGTTTGGGGATTTGTAAAATATCCGGGCAGATATGTTATCCCAGAATATACAACAGTTATTGATTTATTGTCTTATGTTGGCGGTCCAACAGACGATTCGAATTTAGGTGAACTAAGAATTTATAGGATTGGTAAAGATAATACCGAACAGATGCTAGCATTTGATTTCAATGATTTAATGTGGGAAGATGAATTGGACTCTAAATATAGAGATGTTCCAAAGTTAAAACCTAGTGATATTTTTGTTGTTCCAGGGGAACCCAGAATGTATTTTTTGGATTGGCTATCAATAGTGTTTAATGTAATTTCTGCACTAAGTTTATTAGTTTCATTGTATGTTACATTAAAATAGCAATTAAGGAGAAACAAAGTTTGGCAAATAATAATCTAAATGATTTTAATAATAATGATGCATCGTACCTAAGAGAGCTGATGGCCGATGAGGAAACTCATTCGTTAATGGACTATGTAAATATAATTAGACATCATCAGTTAGCAGTACTTCTTATTAGTCTTGCTGTACTTGCTCTTGCTATTCTTTATGCTGCAACTGCTACAGATATTTACAAAGCTAGTACAATGCTTAAAATTTCAGAACCACAAGGAAGTATTCTAGATGCTTCATCTTTTTTGCCAGAATTTGCTGGTGGAGGTAAGGCAGATAGATTTATTGCAAATGAAATTGAAACTATAAAAAATATTACAATCAGAGAAAAAGTTGCAACAGTAATTGTTGATTCATTTGCTGTGGGTATGAATAAAGATTTGTACTCTCTCATATTAAACAAAGATTATTTTGATAGTAAAGATCAAAGTAAACTAAAATCTTATGATGACATAGTGGAGTTACTTGAGAAGAAAGTATCCATTGAACAAAAAAGAGGGTTGGATTTTATTGAAGTTTCCGTACAATCTCCCTCACCTAAAGAAGCAGCACTAATTGCTAACACTTACGCTAATGTTTATAGAGAATTTAATTTATTAGATAATAGAAAACAAGTAAGCAAGGTTAAAGAATTTCTTGCTAGACAAAAAGATGAAAAATTAAATGAACTAATTAATGCCGAAGATGATTTGACAACCTACCAACTTAAAGGTGGAGTTATTGAGTTAGACGAACAAGCTAAATCTTTAATTGAAACAATGGCGAATTTGGAATCTAAAATAAATTCGGCTGCAATTGATATGTCAATAGCAAAAGAAAATTTAATTCAATTTAAAGAAGAATTTGATAGAAAAAATCCAACCCTCTCTAGCTATCTTGTTAATAAGTCTTCCGAACCTTATGTTCTGAAGTTGCAAGAAGAAATTGCAAGTTTAGAGGCAAGAAAAGATATTGCTTTAGCTACTAAGCAAAGGATTAAAAACCCAAGAGTAATAAAAGAGTTTGATGAAAAAATGACTGAGTTGAAAGAAAGACTAAAAAGTAAAAATGATGAATTTCAATCATCTTTACTTGCGTCAACTCCGGAAGAAATTAAGGTTATTACACAGAGGATATTTGAAGAGCGAGTTAGGTACGAAGCTGCGAGAGCTTCACATAATCAATTAAAAAAGTTTATTAAAGGTTACGAAACTAAGTTTGATAAATTACCTGAAAATACGATAGATCTAGCAAGACTTAGCAGACAAGCAATTTCGTATGAAAAGCTTTACCTTTTGTTGGAAGAAAAATACCAAGGTGCTTTAATTACTGAACAATCTACAACTGGAAATGTTCTTCAATTAAATACAGCACGTGTTCCAAGAGAACCTTCCAAACCAAATAGAAAATTGATTATACTTATTGGTTTAGTTTTAGGGTTAGGTTTAGCATTTGGCTATGCTTTACTTATGAATTATTTTGATAGAACTGTTAAAAGTCCGGATGATATTGAGGGTAAAAATATTAATCTTCTTGGTTGGGTGCCTAAAGTAGAAGAATCGAAAATGAAAGGTCATGGCTCAGAATTTATAGTTGCAAATAACTCTGATTCTGTTGCAAGTGAAGCTTTTAAAGCTTTAAGAACTAGAATTAGATATTCAAAGATTGAAGGTGATGCTAAAACTATTCTTATTACTTCTTCAGCTCCCGGAGAAGGGAAGTCAACAGTTTCAGCAAATCTTGCTGGTAGTTTTGCTTTATCAAATAGACGAACTGTGATTGTTGATTGTGATTTACGAAAACCAAGAGTTCATAATATTTTTAACCAAAAAAGATTTCCGGGTTTTACGGATTACTTTGTTGGCAGAGCTACTTTTGAAGAAATACAAAGAACAAGTGATATCGAAAATTTATCTTTTATTCCTGCTGGAACTATTCCTCCGAATCCATCTGAAATTTTAGATTCAAGAGGGATGAAGTCTTTTGTTAGAAAACTAAGTAATGAGTTTGATATTGTAATACTTGATTCACCTCCGGTTTTAACAGTTACTGATGCTGAAATTCTTTCAAGAATTGTAGATGAAACAATTTTAGTTGTTTCTGCTAATAAAACAGATATTGAACTGATGTCCAAAGCAGTTGCATTGTTGAAACATGGAGAAGATAGTTCCTTCATTGGAGCTTTATTAAATAGATTCGAAGTGCAAAGTAGTTACGGATCATACTATAAGTATGCATATACTTATGCGAGAGATAACGGAAAAGAAAAAAAGAAAACAAAAAAAATTAGTAAACCAAAAAAAGAAAAGATTGAAAAAGTTGATATAACGTAAATTATTTTATAGAGTTTTTTTACAAAGGCGTTTTTTAGGAAACGCCTTTTTTATTTTAAATTGTCTTAAATTACACTTTAAGTTTTCAAAGTATTAAAATATGTTTGAACAAAAAATCATTGTATTAATTTCCTTTACTATTTACCTATTGTTCATGGTAGTTATTGGAATTTATTTTTACACTAAAACAAAAAATATTTCTGACTACATTCTTGGTGGAAGGAAACTAAATTCTTTTGTTACTTCGCTTAGTGCTCAAGCTTCAGATATGAGTGGTTGGTTGTTGCTAGGACTTCCCGGCTATGCATATATAGCTGGGCTTGAAGCTATTTGGTTACTATTGGGTTTACTAATTGGAACATATCTCAATTGGAAATTTATTGCTAAGCGATTAAGAATATATACAGAAATTGCTGGTGATTCCTATACACTTCCAGATTATTTTGAAAATAGATTCCAGTCAAAAACTAAAAAATTAAGAATTGTTTCCGCAATTTCTATTCTTTTCTTTTTTGTAATTTATACTGCTTCTGGTTTTGTTGCCGGAGCAAAACTCTTTAGTACTGTTTTTAATATCTCGTATAATTCTGCACTACTAATTGGTGGCTTTATAATTGTCAGCTATACCTTTCTTGGAGGTTTTCAAGCTGTTAGTTGGACTGATGTTTTTCAAGGTCTTATTATGTTGTTTGCAATAGTTTTAGTTCCAATAATTGCGATTAACAACAGCGGAGGAATTCTAAAATCAATTGATTCTTTAGACAAACTAAATCCCAATCTATTAAACATGTTAACACTTAATAATGGAGAAGTAATTTCTATTATAACAATTATATCCTTATTAGGTTGGGGACTTGGTTATTTTGGTCAACCTCATATTCTTGCTAGATTTATGGCAATTGAGAAACCTGAGAAAATTAACCGAGCTAGAAAAATTGCACTATCTTGGGTGGTAATCAGTTTAGTTTCTGCAGTAATTTTGGGACTTGTTGGTAACTTAGTTATTTCACCTCAACTTGCCGAGGCTGATTCTGAAAAAGTGTTTATTATTTTAGTTGAAAAACTTATTGATCCAGTCTTTTCTGGTTTACTTTTGGCTGCTATTTTATCTGCAATAATGAGTACTGCAGATTCGCAATTATTAGTTGCTTCATCCTCACTTGTAGAAGATATTTATAAACCATTTCTACGTCCTATTGCCTCATCAAAAGAATACTTATGGGTTGGGAGAAGTTTTGTTATTCTAATTTCGTTGATAGCTTTAGGGATAAGTTATATCCCAAATTCAAGTGTGTTGGAATTGGTTTCTTATGCTTGGGCAGGACTAGGAGCAACCTTTGGACCAATAGTTATCTTATCTCTTTACTGGATTGGGATAACTGAAAAAGGTGCATTTGCTGGAATTATTATTGGTGGTATAACTGTTGTCATTTGGAAAAATATTTCAGGTGGAATATTTGAATTGTATGAAATTGTACCAGCATTTATCTTAGCAAGCATTACTATTTATATAGTAAGTAAGGTTACAAATATTACAGATACAAATAAAGTTGAAGAGGAATTTAAACAAATACGAGGTTAAAAATATTTTAGCCTCGTATTAAAAAATTACGATAAAAGTGTAAAAGAAACTACAAATAATAAAACATAAAATGTTCCAAGTCCTATTATAGCAATTTTCTTCTTATATAATTCCTTTCTTATTTCTTCATCAGTTTCAAAAGCATTTGCATTTACATAGTCATTAGAATATTCTTCAGTTAGAATATTAGCATTTGCATTCTTAAAATTTTCCAAAAAAAACTCCTTATTAAATTGTTTATAAATCTTAATCTTTTGTTAATAACTTAAAAAGTTTATCATTATTCTTAGGAAATTTTTTATACATAAGATTAATCCCTATAAAAAATCCAAATAAAATAAGTAAATACGTAAAATCTATGTTTTCCATTGAGCGTCCTCTTGAATCTATAAACTCAAACTATATTCGATAGTTTTTTGAAATAATTAAACTATTTTAGAAAGTTAAAAGCTAAATGTAAACAAAATTATAACTTATTGCAAATAAATAAGTTATGAGCTTAATATAAAGTAAAACAATAGAGAAACTCTTTAACTTTAATGGAATATGTTCTTATATTTATAAAATATACTATTCAAATCAATTGAATAATTCTTTTTTGTCAAGTTTAAGTTGATTTTCAGAAGTAATATAGATACATTCTTTATTTTAAATCTAAATTATGATTGAAACTAACCTCAAAAATATAGTTCAAAAAATAGAAAGCAAATGTAAAAATGTGGGACGAAATCCCTCTGAAATTACACTTGTTGCTGTTTCAAAATTAAAACCCTTTGAAGCTATAGAGGAAGCATTGGAGCTTGGTTTACGAGAGTTTGGAGAAAACAGAACTCCCGAATTTCAACAAAAAGCTGAGGAACTAAGTAAAGATATAAACTGGCATTTTATTGGACATATTCAAACGAAGAAAACAAAAGATATTGTTCCTTATGCAAATTTAATTCATTCGGTTGATACACTCAAATTGGCAAATGAAATTAACAAACGAGCTGGTAATATTAATAAAGTTCAACATGTTTTATTGGAGATGAAAACTTCTGAAGAAGAAAGTAAATTAGGAATAACTAATATTGAAGCAGCAGTTGAAATTTTAGATTTTTGCAAGAACGAAAAAAATATTTTGGTTGAAGGTCTTATGACAATGGCTCCATTTACAAATGATGAAGAAGTGATTAGGAAATCTTTTAGAAAAATGAAGAGTAATTTCGATACCTTGAATAACAGAGGATATAATCTTAAACATTTATCAATGGGTATGACAAACGATTACGAAATTGCAATTGAAGAAGGAGCAACAATTTTAAGAATTGGTACTGCAATATTTGGAGATAGGGATTATAGTTAAGAATATTGGAAATTTTTGGATAATATTTTAGAGTGTCATTCCGGTTGTCTTTTGTGCCGGAATCTAATAAACCCAAAGAGATTCCAGTCTTCCAAAGGAACAGAAAAAAGATGACAAATATTTTCTTTTAAGAAATTAAAAGTAGAATGAAAAAAGGGAAATTATGAGTGAACTAATCAACAAAATAAACGAAACTATAAAAGTAATTAAAGAAGAAACAACTGAAGAATATGGGATAGGAATTGTACTTGGTACTGGTCTTGGCGGATTGGTAAATGAAATTGAAATTGATACGGAAATTAATTATAGCGACTTACCACATTTCCCATTATCAACTGTTGAATCGCATCAAGGTAAATTAATAATTGGAAAAATAAATGGTAAAAATGTTGTTGCAATGCAAGGTCGCTTTCACTATTACGAAGGTTACACGATGCAGCAAATAACTTACCCAATAAGGGTTATGAAGTTCTTGGGTGTAAGAACATTGCTTGTTTCAAACGCTTGCGGAGGAATGAATCCAATTTATTCTCGTGGTGATGTAATGGTTATGTTGGATCAAATAAATTTACTTGGCGATAACCCATTGATTGGAAAGAACGAAGATGAACTTGGACCAAGATTTCCTGATATGAGTGAGCCTTATGATTTGGGATTGATTGCACTTGCTGAAAAAATTGCATTAGAAAATAATATCAAATTGCAAAAAGGTGTTTACATTGCAGTACCGGGACCAAATTTGGAAACAAAAGCAGAGTACAGATTTTTGAGAACAACCGGAGCAGATGTAGTTGGTATGTCAACTGTTCCGGAAAATATAGTTGCAAATCATATGGGAATGAAAGTGCTTGGTTTTAGTATAATCACAGATGAGTGTTTTCCAGATTCTCTAAAGCCAGTAAATGTTCAAGAAATAATAGCTACGGCAATGGGAGCAGAGCCAAAAATGACAACGATTATGAAAGAGGTTATCAAACAAATTTAATGATTAGAAAAAAGATACATTACTTGCTACCTATACTGATAGCTATATTAATATTTATTTCAAATTTTTTAAATACTCGACTTTTTGGTTCAGAGATTGTTAATTTTGCGGTTTGGTTTATTTTGTCTTTGTTTATTTTCGCTGCCGGTTGGATAAATAATTTAGCATTCGGTTGGGAAAAAGGTGGGAAAATTGTTGTTGCAGTAATAGTTGCAACTGCTATTATTAGTGTTATGTTTATTTCATTTTTTAGTGACTATTTTCATACAGAAAATTTACTTTTTGAAAATTTGATCCTTTATTCTTCAAGAAATATTTTATTGGGAACAATGGCAATTTTTGGAATGAGTGTATGCGAACTATTAATAGTTCAGCGAGAAAATGAATCAATTAAAAATAAGAATTTAGAATAGTTAAAGTCTTTGTTTGTCATTCCCGAATGTTCCTATCGGGAATCCAGTAGTCATTTTTTCACGAGAAAATAGCTATATCTTAAAAATCGAGTGTATTGTATCTTGACTAACTCCGTCTTTTAGGACGGAGAGTAAAGTATAACCTTACTGAAGGGCTTTAGCCCATAATGTGACTATTTGGTTGGGCTAAAGCTCGTTTTATCTTTGGCTTCTTAGTCCACGTCCTGAAGGACGTGGTTAGTCAGATAATTTTAAGAAAAATGAACTGCTGAAAATCTCAAAGGTTTAATATTTAATAGTATAAAGTTAGAGTAATTAAAATTTTACAACATAAAAACTATCGTATTTAAATGAGCAAAAAATTCAAACAATATTCCGAACGAGTTAATTATCCAAAAATAGAAGAAGAAATTCTTAAGTTTTGGAAAGAAGAAAATATTTTTCAAAAAAGTATTGAGCAGCACGAAGATAATAAACCGTTCACTTTTTATGAAGGTCCACCAACTGCAAACGGTAAACCAGGCTTGCATCACGTAATGGCAAGGACTTTGAAAGATTTAGTTTGTCGTTATAAAACTATGCAAGGTTATCAAGTTGGTAGAAGAGGAGGCTGGGATACTCACGGACTTCCAGTAGAAATTGAAGTTGAAAAACAACTTGGCATTAAAAGTAAAAGTGAAATTCCAGAATTTGGAGTTGCAAATTATAATGCAGCCTGTCTAAAATCTGTTTTCACTTATAAAGATTTGTGGGAGAAGATGACTGATAGAATGGGCTATTGGTTAAATATGGATGAAGCATACGTAACTTGTACAAACAATTATATTGAATCAGTTTGGTGGGCTTTAAAAACTCTTTTTGATAAAGGACTAATTTACAAAGATTATAAGATTGTTCCTCAATGTCCACGTTCGGAAACAGTTCTTTCTTCACACGAACTTGCTTTAGGTTATAAGGATACGAAAGATCCATCAGTATATGTTTTGATGAAATTAAAAGATTCCGATTTAACAAAAGATGGTGATACATTTTTTCTCGTTTGGACAACAACACCTTGGACACTTGTTTCCAATGTTGCACTCGCTGTTGGCGAAGAGATTGATTATGTAAAAGTAAAAACAGATGACAAACTAATTATACTTGCAAAAGCCAGACTTGAAGTTTTAAAAGGTGATTATGAAATTGTTGAAGAATATAAAGGTGCAGAATTAGTAGGACAAGACTACGAACAGATGTTTGACTATTTAACCGTTGACAAAAAAGGATTCTATGTTATTGAAGCTGATTTTGTAAGTACCGGAGATGGTTCAGGCATTGTTCATTTAGCTCCGGCGTTTGGTGCTGATGATTATGAAATGTCAAAAAAACATAACCTTCCATTTCTTCAACCTGTTACACGAGGTGGATTATTTACAAAAGAAATTACAGACTTTGAAGGTGTCTTTGTAAAAGATGCTGACCAAGATTTAATTTATATGATGAAACAAAAAGGTCAGCTTTATCGAAAAGAAACCATCACTCACTCTTACCCTTTCAGCTGGAGGTTTGATGATGTGCCGGTTATTTATTATGCACGTGATTCTTGGTTCATTAAAACTACTTCCGTAAAAGATAAAATGATTGAGCTGAACAAAACAATAAATTGGCATCCACCGGAAGTTGGTGCTGGTAGATTTGGAAACTGGCTTGAAGACAATAAAGATTGGGCAATTTCCCGTGATAGATTTTGGGCAAGTCCACTTCCAATTTGGGTTACGGAAGATGGCAAAGATATGTTTGCTATTGGAAGTATTGAAGAATTAAAGTCTGGCTATGTTTTAAGAGATGACAAAAAGATTAAAGTTTCTGATCTTGATGAATCTGAAATTGATTTACACAAACCTTTTGTTGATGATGTGTTTTTCGAAAAAGATGGGAAAACATTCAGGCGAACCCCTGAACTCATTGACGTTTGGTTCGATTCGGGTGCAATGCCTTTTGCACAACTTCATTATCCGTTTGAAAATAAAGAACTATTTGAAAAGAATTTTCCTGCAGATTTTATTTCTGAAGGCATTGATCAAACACGAGGTTGGTTCTATACTATGCACGCCATTTCAACAATGTTGTTTGATAATGTTGCGTATAAAAATCTAATTGTAAACGAGTTGATACTAGACAAAAAAGGTATGAAAATGTCTAAGTCAAAAGGCAACGCTGCAGATCCGTTTGCATTGTTTGATAAGTACGGAGCAGATGCAACTCGTTGGTATTTACTTACTGGAAGTCCTCCTTGGCGTACTACTTTATTTGATGAAGAAGGGATACAAGAAGTTCAACGTAAATTTTTTGGCACACTTGCAAATACATATTCATTCTTCGCTCTCTATGCTAATATTGATAATGTAAGCATTATGGATGAAGAAATTCCGTATGAAGAAAGAAGTGAAATTGATAGATGGATAATTGCAAAGTTATCTTCCGTAGTTAAAGAGTATGAAACTTTAATGGATAATTACGATGTAACAAAAGCAGCTCGCTTAGTCTCAAGCTTTACAATTGATGAATTATCTAACTGGTATGTAAGACGTTCACGAAGAGTATTTTGGAAATCGGATATTAATAAATCTAAACTTGCAGCTTATCAAACTCTTTATGAGTGCTTAGTAACAGTTACAAAATTAGCTTCTCCATTTGCTCCTTTTATTAGTGAAGAATTATTTCGAAATCTTAACGAAGTAACGGGAAACCAAAATGTCGAATCAGTTCATTTATCAAGTTTTCCTAAAGCAACTTATGAGAATACTGTGCTGGAAGAAAAAATGGATATTGCACAAAGAGTTGTATATCTAACACGTGCAATGCGAGCAAAATCTAATTTAAAAGTTAGACAACCTTTAAGCAAAATAATGATTGCAATCGATCCAAAGAAAAGAGAAGCTGTTGCAAGTATAAAAGATGTAATACTAGAAGAAGTAAATATAAAAGAATTGATTGTGCTGGAAGATGATTCTTCAATAGTTAGTAAATCTGCAAAAGCAAATTTTAAAACATTAGGACCTAAACATGGTAAACTAATGAAACAGCTTGCTGCAAGGATTAAAGATTTCACAAAAGAAGAAATTTTTGAATTTGAAATAAAAAGTAAAATAGAAGTTGAAATAGATGGAAATAATATTATATTAGTCCCTGAAGATGTGGAAATTATTAATACAGAAATAGAAGGCTGGGTAGTTGAAACCGAAGCTGGAATTACGGTTGCAATTGATAGCGAGTTGAATGAAGATTTAATTGGCGAAGGATATGCAAGAGAATTTGTCAATCGCATTCAAAATATGCGAAAAAATTTCGAGTTTGATATTACAGATAGAATAAATGTTAGTTTCAAAACAGAAGAAAAACTTAAACAATACATAAACAAATTCAATAATTATATTACAAACGAAATATTGGCTGAAACTTTAAAAATGGCTGATGCGACTAGCGGATTTAATGAAGAGTTTGAGATTGGAGATTATAAATGTCTTATAACCATTTCCAAGGTTATATAGAACAAGGAGAAACCAGTTATGGTGAAAATAATTAAAAAGAAAACAAAATCGGGTGCAAAAAAAACTGTAGCCAAAAAAGTTGAAAAAAAAGTTACAGCGAGTAAGTCTAAGAGTAGTAAGGCTGCTAGCAAAAAAACAATAACAAAAAAAGCATCAGTTAAAAAAACTAGTACACCTAAAAAAGTTACTGCTGCTAAAAAAGTGACAACCGTTAAGAAAAGTAAAGTAACACCTAAGCCTCAAGAAACTGTTAAGAAAACTACTGTAACAAAAACGGGTAGAAAGGTTGAAACTATTTTCAAGAAGAAATTAATGAAGCCAAAAAAGATTAAAGGTTATGGTAAAAAAGATTTAAAAGAATTTAAAAAAATCATTAATGATAAAAGAGAAGAAATTGTTAAACAGTTGCAGAACCTAAAAGATCAAATGATGGATTCGAGTACGGGACAATATGTAAATGAAAATTCTCCGTATTCGTTGCATATGGCGGAGCAGGGGACTGATGCACAAGAACGCGAAAAATTATATTTGTGGGCGCAAAGAGAAACAAAATTTTTAGGTTATCTTGAAGATGCTATCTTGAGAATTGAGAATGGAAATTATGGAATGTGTATTGATAGTCTTACGCTAAGGGAAGGTGCACATTTAATTCCTAAAGAAAGATTGAGAGCAGTTCCGCACACTCAACATTGCGTTGCTTGTAAAAATAAAAAACAAAAAGGTAAATTTTAACTATTTAGAAGTTTTATTTTGAGAATATTATTCGTTTCATTATTTGTAATTATTGCAGATCAAATTTCTAAATTATTGGTTAAAGGAATTTACATACCTGCTCTTAGTATTGATGTAAAAGGCTTTAGTTATGGTGAAAGTATTACTATACTTGATCCCTACTTCAAATTTACATTTGTAGAAAATCCTGGAATGGCTTTTGGAATTCATGTAGATGGCTATTTCAAATTATTCCTTTCTCTGTTTTCACTGATTGCAAGTATTGGTATTATAATTTATATCTATAAAAATCGTGAACAGAATATTTATTTTCGTACAGGCTTTGCACTTATACTGGGCGGTGCTTTTGGCAATATGATTGATAGATTCTTTTATGGAATTTTTTACGATTATGCTCCTTTACTTTATGGGAAGGTTGTCGATTTTATTCACGTAGATGCTTTTGGATTTTCTATATTTGGTAAAACATTTAGTAGCTTCCCAATTTTTAATATTGCTGATTCTTCTGTTACAATTGGGGTTATAATTCTTATCCTATTTCATAAAACTTTTGAAGAGAATGATAAAGAAGAACTGAAAAGTTCTGTTGAAGAAACTACCAGAAGTATTGGAACATCTACCGAGTAAAAAATAAAACCAGTAAACTGATTCTGATCATTTCTTATTTTCTATAACCCACGACTTAAGTCGTGGGTTAATTATACCAATCCTAAATAATCTAGAATGCCAATAATAACAGAAAAAAAAATTGAAATAACCATTACCGAAGGACAAGGTAAAGAACGGATAGATAGTTATCTTGCTAATCATATCGAGTTTACATCTCGTTCAAAAATTCAAAAGCTTATTAAGGCTAAGTTAGTTTCAGTCAATGGTAGTATAGTGAAAGCCAATTATCAAATTGAACCTCTAAATGAAATAATTGTAACAATTCCGGTTTCACCAAGACCTGACAAAGTAGAACCAGAAAATATTCCTTTAGATATTGTTTATGAAGATGACTATTTACTAATTGTAAACAAAGAAGCTGGAATGGTAGTTCATCCTTCTTTGGGAAATTATTCGGGGACAATGGTTCACGCACTTCTTTATCATACACAAAATAATTTAAGTTTTGCAAATGGAGATATTAGACCCGGCATTATCCATAGAATTGATAAAGCTACAAGTGGATTACTTGTTGTAGCTAAAGATGAAATGGTTCACTCAGAAATTGCAAAACAATTTGCAGCACGTACAACTGAACGTGAATATTGGGCTTTATGTTGGGGCAAGTTCAAAGAACCAAAAGGTGAAATAATTGGTAACATTGCAAGAAGTAATAAAGATAGAAAAATATTTTGTGTCTCAGCAACAGAAGGAAAAGAAGCGCATACTTTTTATGAAGTTATGGAAGAGTTTGAATTTCTTTCACTTATAAAATTAAAATTAAAAACTGGACGGACCCATCAAATAAGAGTTCACCTTGCCCATAAAAAAAGAAATATTTTTGGAGATCCAACCTACGGAGGTAGAAGAATAAATGCTGGGTTTGAACTTCCAAAAATTAAATCACGTGTTCATAATTTGTTGAAGTTGATGGATAGACAAGCCTTACACGCAAAGACGCTTGGCTTTGTTCATCCTATAACAAAAGAGAAAATGGTTTTTGATTCTGAATTACCTGAAGATTTTAAGAAGATACTTGATGAAATAAAACTATAGTGTATGAAAAATAAACTGCGGTCAAGGATTCATTCGTATTTGTTAGCAAGTATTTGGAACACTATTCTTTTATCATTTTAATACTACCTTCAAGCGGGATCTTAATTTTATATTTTTTGTTCTTTTTATTCTCTAAATAACTTTTACGCAACCATGGATTATATAGTTTTAATATTTTGTAATTAATTCCTTTCTTTTTTGCATAGTCAGCTAAACTTTTAGCACTTCCTTTTAATGTTACTTCAGTAAATTCAAAAGGATCGTAAAGTTCATCTTGCTTAATATCAAAACCATATTTCTCTGAATTACTCATCATAACCTTAGCAGCAATTATGCGTGGAACATATCTAGATGTTTCTTCTCCGAGAACTAAGTTGTAATAATTTTTAGTTTTTTGTAAAACAAGTTGCTTCTTAATTCCAGTAATTCCCATATTGTATGAAGCGGCTGCTAGAGTCCAAGTTCCAAATTTATTTTTTGCTGCTAATAAATATTTACATGCTGCTTGTGTCGATTTTTCAACATTATATCTCTCATCAACTTCTTTATTAATCTCAAGCCCAAATTGCTTTCCTGCACTTTTAACAAATTGCCAAAAACCAACTGCATTTCTTGGAGATGTTAAGTTTCGTAAAGTACTTTCAGTTACACATAAGTATTTAAAATCATCTGGCACATTATTCTTTTTAAGGATTGGTTCAATAATAGGGAACCAACGGTTAGCACGTTTTAATGTAAGTACTGTTAACGAGTGCCAATAAGTATTAACAATAAATTCACGTTCTACTCTTTCATAAACTTCAAAATTATTTAGCGGAACTTTCTCACCAAAAATCTCAATTTGATTTGGAACTTTAGGTGTAACAATTTTATAACCTTGTGGAAAGTTTGAAATATTATTTTGAGTGGATTGTGTTTGTAAAACATTTTCAGTACTAAAACTCTGCAACATCAATATTGGTAGGGCTATAACGACTATCAGTAAAATTAATGTAAATAAAATTCGTTTGATTGATTTGTTTTTTTTCATATAAAAACTTAATATTTTGAACACATTATTAAATAACTTAAAGACAAATATATATAAATGCTAAAAGAAAAAATGAAAGGTTAAAAAATAATAAACTTTCCAATTTTAATTACGATAGTGCAATTCAAAATAGTTTTACAATTTTTTATTTCAAGAAATACACGCCAGCCAAATGCGTTAGTAACTTTGATAAGAATATTGACAAAATTAATAAGTTCTATATCTTTTACTAACACCAAAAAATAAAAACAAAATTTTACAACATACTTTGGAGGTAGGAATGCTTAAAAGAATCATTATGATTTTTTCATTATCTATAATTGGCTTTTCAATATTATCTGCACAAGAAGAAACTCAAACTAAAATTGATTATTCCAAGTCCGGTGGATTTGCAAGACTTAAATCAATGGGGAACAATCCCTTTGTTTTAGATCCAACTAATGTTATGGTCAACCCAGCTCTTGGAAGTATATATAATAACATTCTCTTTGGAGATTTGGGAACTACAATTGCAAGTAACTTTGAGGCGGGTGGTATTGGTCAATTCTTTGCTGCAAATTTTAATATTAATGAAAACTTAACAGTCGGAGCTACTCTTTCTCGAAAAGATTTTAATGGATCTCTTTCTATATCCAATCTAGATCCTTTTGGTTTGGTAAGGGAAACCAACAATGCATTATCTAGTTTAGGATTGATTGAACTTGATAACAATTGGGCTTTTATGAGTTCTTATTCTTTGGGTAATCACTCATTTGGTTTTGGAGTGTCTTATGCTTCTTCAAGTGCAGAATCTAAGCCAGCAACAAGCGGTGGAACGGAAGGCAATGCAAGTCAACTAGGATTAAACATAGGATATTTTGGTAAAATTAATTCTCGACTTTCACTTGAGATTTCGGGTGTGCTTCTTAGTCCAAGTACAAGTTTTCAAAGACCTCAATCTTCAGAAACAAAATTCTCACAAAGTGTAATTAGTATAAGTGGTAGAGCATTTTATAAAACTAATTCTAAATTTACACTTATACCATTTGGTCAAGTTTTTAAGACAAGTGGCAGTGGTGATTTAGGTGATGCTGATGGAATTACAAAAACTGATCTTCCTTCCAATTTAGCAGTTCAATTTGGTTTAGGCGTAAGTTATAAAAGTGGAGATTTCTTGTTTGTTGGTGGACCAAGTTTTGGATACTTACAAGAAAAAACTCCAGCAGTTGCTGGTGTGGCACCAGTCCTAACAAAAACAACAAGTTCCTTTCCGGTGTGGAACGTTGGGGCTGAATGGGAGATGATAAAATGGTTAACTGCAAGACTTGGATATAGCGGCAGAACTAGTACAGTATCTACAGAAACAGTTGCTTCACCAACAAACACAAACGAAAATATAACGACAACTTTCGATCCAATAAATGGAGGAATTACTTTAGGAGTTGGATTTAAGTTTACTGGTTTTTATTTAGATGCAACAGTTAATGAAGATATACTTAGACAAGGATTAAACAATCTTGGAGGTGGAGGCGCAACATTTGCTTATGTAAGTGCGGGATATATTTTCTAAAAAGATGAATAATAATTTTATCAAAATGCCGGACTATTTCAATAATAGTCCGGCATTTTTTTTGAACATTACTATCCTGGAATTAGATTTAACCTTAGGAACATTTAGTGATTTAGTCCTCAAAAACTTAATCAATTAGAGCAAACAAGTAATTCTTACAGGTAAATAATATTGATTTTTAAGAATTCCTTTTTGAATTAAGTTAGTTTATCCACTTTTAGCTATGTATTAACAATGGCATTATAATTGGAAGTTAATTTAAACCAGCCTATAAGACACAAACAATTTCGAGGGAAACTTGAGTATATCAAACTCACTACATAAAACAGCAGTTTGGGATAAAACATATGCATCGCATCTTCTATCAAGGACTATGTTTGGACACACTAAAGCTGATTTAGATTTTGCTTTATCACTAACTCTTGATGACTATGTTGATAATTATTTGTTAGCAGATTCATCAGTGCCGCAAAGTCCAGGTTTTTGGGTGAGTGATCCTAAATCTTATGATAATTCTGTTCGCACAAGAGAGCTAACCTATTGGTGGTACAACTTAATGTTAACACAAGGACATTCACTGCGAGAAAAAATGGTTCTATTTTGGCATAACCATTTTGTTTCGGAAACTGAAGTTGTGCGATTACCGCAAAGAATGTATTGGCAAAATAAATTGTTCAGAGATAATGCTTTTGGAAATTTTAAAGAGTTAACAACTAAGGTTGCAACAGACCCGGCAATGTTAATTTATTTGGATAGTGTGAAAAATAGGAAAGAAGATCCTAACGAAAATTTTGCTCGTGAACTATTAGAACTTTTTACAATTGGGATTGGAAATTATACTGAGAATGATATTGCCGAAGGAGCAAAAGCTCTTACTGGTTGGCAAGTTGAAGGACTTGAATCTTCTTTTAATGAAGACAGATTTGATACATCAGCAAAAACATTTATGGGACAAACTGGGAATTATAATTATACAGATATTATTGATATAATATTTACACAAGAAGAAACTGCAAAATATATTTGTAGAAAACTTTATAAAGAATTCGTTTACTTTGAGCCAGACACAGCTGTTGTAAATCAATTAGCAACTGTTTTTAGAAATGGAAATTTTGAACTAAAACCGGTTCTATCAATATTACTAAAGTCATCAATTTTTCAAAGTAGCGAAGTTGTTGGCTCTAAAATTAAAAGTCCAGTTGAGTTGATTGTTTCTCACTTAAAACAATTTAATATTATTAATCCAGACTATGAATATTTACGGAAGATAGCTAATGATATAGGGCAGACATTATTTTCACCACCAGGAGTTGCTGGCTGGAAAGGTGATAAAACTTGGATTAGCACAAATACTTTGCCTGCAAGAAATGTATTTACAGATAGGATTATAAATGGACGAAAATCTGATTTGAATGTGTTAGAGTATGCAAGATCATATTCAAGTTCAGAAAATGCAATTCAATTTATTGATGATGTAGCAGAATTATTTTTTAGTTACAAATTAAGTGAAAACAGAAAACAATATTTATTAGAAGTTCTACTTGATGGAACTGAAGTTTATGATTGGTCAACACAAAATGAAAATGCAGAGAAGAGATTACTTTCTTTTTTCAAAAGTGTATGTCGTTTTTCAGAATATCAACTTGCATAATTATTGTAAAACTAAATTCATTTTCTGACTCAATTTTCTTATTTGTCATATTGAAAGAGTTTGTTTTTTGAACGACTGAAATATCTCAAACTTTAATAGTTCTGAGATTCTTCATTCAGAATGACAAATTTACAGTTAGGTTAATGAATATTTGCAAGAACTACTTTAATAAAAGTATCAAAAGGTAAATAATGGATAGAAGAAAATTTATTAAAAACTTAGGAATGGCAGCTGGTGCTGGAACAATGTCAATGGCATTGGGGAATGTACCATTGAGAGCTTTTCAAAATCCAATATTAAAAACGGCAGTAGCTAATGGAAAAGTATTAGTACTTATACAAATGAGTGGTGGAAATGATGGACTAAATACTGTTATACCTTACGAAGATAGCAACTATTACAACAAGCGACCAAACATAGGGATTGCTAAACAAGATGCAATAAAATTAAATTCACTAACTGGTTTACATCCTTCAATGGAAGGGTTTAAGCAATTTTATGATGAGGGTAAATTAGCAATTGTACAAAATGTAGGTTACCCAGAAAATACTAGATCGCATTTTAGATCAACTGATATTTGGCTTTCCGCATCTGATAGTGATAAATATATAAACGATGGCTGGGTAGGAAGATATCTTGCAAATGAAGTGTTGAATGATTCGAATTATAATCTAGATCATCCTATGGCTGTCTCTCTTGGCTCAACCCAAGAGACCTTGCTTGATTGTACATGTCAAAGTGGTTCAATGGGAATTTCGTTTGAAGATCCAAATCAGTTTTATCAACTAATAAATGGAAGTGTTGCTGATACTGATCCTCCACCAAATACAGTTGCGGGAAATCAATTGAAGTTTGTGAAAGATATTGCTGCTCGCTCAATAAAGTTTGCAGAAATAATTAAAGAAAAAGCAGATACAATAGATAACAAAGCGAACTATCCCAATACAAATTTAGCAGAACAACTTTCTATAATTGCTAAACTTGTTGCCGGTGGTTTGGAAACACAAGTTTATTCAGCATCAATTGGCGGATTTGATACTCATTCAAATCAACTAGGAAGACATGCAAATTTATTGGGCAACTTATCAGAATCTGTTAGTGCATTTCAAAGAGACTTAGAAATATTAGGAGTTGCTGATAGAGTTGTAACTATGACTTTCTCTGAATTTGGTAGAACAGTTGAACAAAATGGAAGTCAAGGAACCGATCACGGTGCTGCAGCTCCATTGTTTATACTTGGCAAAAATGTTAACGGCGGTATTTGGGGAGACAATCCAGATTTGACTGATCTTGATAGAAGTGGCGACAATAAATTTAAATTTGATTTTAGACAAGTTTACGCTACTATGCTTAGGGATCAGTTAGGTGCTGGTCCAGATAACATGAATGAAATTTTATATAAAAACTTTGAATCGCTACCACTTATTGCAGTTAAGAATGCCGCTTCCGGTGGACCAAAAGCATTTCAACTAAAGCAAAATTATCCTAATCCCTTTAATCCTAAAACAAATATTACTTACACTTTAAGATTACCACAAATAATTTCTCTAAAAGTTTTTGATGTAAGAGGAAGAGAAGTTGTAACATTGCACGAAGGTTATCAAGAAGCCGGAACTTATACTTCAAGTTTTGGTGGGTTCAAATTTCCAAGTGGTGTTTACTATTGTCATTTAATTTCCGGCTCTTATAGAAAGACTATTAAGATGACGTTGGTTAAGTAAGAATCTAGATATGAGTATCAAGTAGTGAGACTCTTTTTCTATTTCGCACTGTGTCCGAGACAATAGGTTATTTTTTATAAAAAGTATATTCGTATTTTTTCATCGTTTTTGGTTTTTGGTATCGGTTGTAATCAATAGAATGAGTTATTAAGCCTGTTGAATCATACTTATGATTAAAATCAGTAATCTCGTATTTCCCAAGATGTGTAGTGTGCAATAGTTTTCCCTTATAATTGTAATGGTAAGTATCTGAATTTTCCATCTCACCTTGATGATAATATTGTTTTTTTATAAGATGATTATCGGCATCATATTTATATGTAAATTCAGCAAATTGATTACCTAAGTGATCATAAACTCCAGTATTTATTAAATTATTTTTGAAATATTTATGAATATAAATATTCAGAGTATCCTCATTAAAATACTCTTTATCTATTAAGTAAGATTTTGTTTTTACCCCGTTTTTGAATTTATGAGTGTATTTCATAGTTCCCAAATCTTCTTCAATCAAATTACCTTTTTTATTATATAAGACTTTTTTTTCAAAACTTTTCTTGTCTTGTAATACATCAAATTTATAACCGTATTCATAAACTGTTTTTGTTTTAATTGATTTATGAGTAGGAACAAAATTTACAATCTTTTTCTTTTTTGTATCACAACTTATCAAAAGTATAAATAAGAGTACAAATAAATATTTCAAAATTCAACTCCTTAGTTAATTTTAGCGTTATCAAACATTGTTTTGGTCAATAAATGTTTAACTTGTAATTTTTCTTGTTAACAAAAAAGCACCAAAAATTATGATAGAACCAACAATTAATTTTACCAAATCCATAGATTCACCTAAGATTATAAAGGTAAATAAAACTGCAAGAGGAATTTTTAAGTTATTCAAAACTGCAAGTGAACCAACTTCTACTTTTGTTACTCCAATATTCCAAAGGAAAAATCCAACACCAGAAGCTATAACACCTAAGTATAATAGGCTTAACCATTGACTGGCTGAAATAGAAACAGAATTATAATCTGTAAAAGTTAAACTAAATAATCCCGCAACAATTGTAGCGCCAAAATAAAGCAAAGAAAATATTTGAAGTGGTTTTACATTCGAGTTTTTCTCAATTGTCTTCTTAAAGTAAACTTGACCAAAAGCAAAACATAAATTGGAAACTTGCATAAGTAATATTCCAATCCATACACCAGTTGTAAGTTTATTTGAATAAATAATTATCCCAGCTCCAACAACAGCTAGTAGTGCAGATAATAAATGTAGAACTCTTAAATCCCTTTCCCATAAATCGTAAATTATAACTATAAATATTGGAGTAAAAATTGTTAGTATTGCAATTTGGTAAGCTTCAAGAAATTTGTATGCATAAATATATGTAACATACATTAACCCGTATTGTATAAATCCAATAAAAATAAATTTAATAATTAATTTCTTATTTATATTTTTGAGTTTTAGAAAGGGTAGAAATATTAAGAAAGAAATTCCAAGACGTATAAATGAAACAAGGTTTGAATCAATAGTAGTAAGGTTACCTTTTATCAGACTAAAAGATAAAGCCCAAATTATTGAAACAAGAATTAAATAAATCATAATTAAAGTTAAAATAAAATTTCAATAATGTTAAAACTTATTTAAGTTTCGTTAAACGTTTAATAAAAATATCTTTTCAGTTAACTTCAAATAATATTTTATGAATAGTAATCCGAATGAAAATCCGCATCGTAGATTTAATCCATTAACTGGAGAATGGGTTTTAGTTTCTCCACATAGAACAAAAAGACCTTGGCAAGGGAAGGAAGAAAACTCTAAGAAGAAGGAACAACCAGAGTTTGATGCAACTTGTTATCTATGTCCCGGTAACACTAGGGCTGGAGGTATTGAAAACCCAAAGTATGATTCTACATTTGTTTTTAAAAATGATTTTAGTGCTTTACTTCCTACCAAGATAGAACAAAACCTAAGTGGGAATAAATTATTTAAATCTGAGAATATTTCCGGAGAGTGTAGAGTAATTTGTTTTTCGCCAAAGCATAATTTGACTCTAGCACAAATGTCAACATCCGAAATAAAAAATGTAATAGATACTTGGGCAGCTCAAATTAAAGAACTTGGTGAAAAGTACAAGTGGGTTCAAGTATTTGAGAACCGTGGGGAAATTATGGGATCTTCAAATCAACATCCGCACGGACAAGTTTGGGCAAGTTCCTTTTTACCAAATGAAGCTGCTAAGGAAGATCAGAATCAAAAAAAATATTTTGAAAACGAGAAAAGCATTTTGCTACTTGATTATTTACAAAGTGAATTAAAAAATAAAGAAAGAATAATAATTGAAAATGATGATTGGGTTGCGCTTGTTCCATACTGGGCTGTTTGGCCTTTTGAAACTTTACTTTTACCGAAGCGACACATTCCTCATTTACCAAATCTTAATAATAATGAAAAAGAAAATCTTTCAAGTATATTGAAACAGCTTTTAACTAGGTATGATAATTTATTCAATACCTCTTTCCCCTATACTTTTGGCTGGCATGGTAGTCCTACTGGCAATGACGACCATTCGCATTGGCAATTGCATGCTCATTTTTATCCGCCACTTCTTCGTTCGGCAACAGTTAAAAAATTTATGGTTGGCTATGAAATGTTAGCCGAAGCACAAAGAGATATTACGGCAGAAATGGCTGCAGATATGTTACGAAATGTTTCAGATATTCATTACAAGGAAAACTTATGAAATCCGATTTGAAAAGTTTGGAAAATAAATTTATAAAAATATATGGAAATGATAAAATTGTATTAGATAATCAGTTTGATCGTTACAGTGAAATTATAAAAAAGCATAAAAAAGAATTTGGGGAAAACGCATTACATCTTTTTAGTACTTCCGGCAGAATAGAAATAGGAGGAAACCATACTGACCATAACCATGGAAGAGTAATTGCTGCTAGTATTAATTTAGATTCAATTGCAGCCGTTTCTAATAATAATAGAAATGAAGTGAAATTATTTTCTACTGGTTTTGAAAAACCATTTGTAATTGATTTGAATATGATGGACGTAATTGAAGAAGAGAATGGAACTACAAACTCTTTAGTGCGTGGGGTTGCAAAAGGTTTTTTAGAACAGGGATATGTAATTGGTGGCTTTGATGCTTACATGACAAGCAATGTTCTAATTGGTTCTGGTTTAAGTTCTTCAGCATCTATTGAAGTTCTAATTGGAACAATATTTAGTGAATTATTTAATAGTGGAGACATTCAAAATCAAGAACTTGCTAAAATAGGGCAGTATGCTGAAAATGTTTTCTTTGGTAAACCTTGTGGATTGATGGATCAAATGGCTTGTGCTGTTGGTGGAATTATTGATATAGATTTTGAAGACCCAAGCAAACCAATTGTTGAAAAAAATAATTTTGATTTTAATTCAACTAACTATTGTGTTGTGGTTGTTAACACCGGAGGAAGTCATGCAGATCTTACAAATGAATATGCATCTATTCCGGGAGAAATGAAATCTATTGCTAAAGCATTGAACAAAAATGTTTGTAGAGAAATTTCTTATAATGATTTACTGAAAAATATAAATATGCTTAGAACATCTTTTGGAGATAGAGCAGTTTTAAGAGCAATTCATTTCCTTCAAGAAAATGAACGAGTAATACATTTATCTGAATCGCTAAGAAATAATAACTTCAAACAATTCCTTTCCCATATAAATAATTCTGGAAATTCTTCATTCAAGTATTTACAAAATATTTTTTCAGTAACTAATGTTAAAGAACAAGGTATTAGTTTAGCTCTAGCTTTAACAGAAAAATTTATTGAAGAAATTGGAGAGGGAGCTTGCAGAGTTCACGGCGGTGGTTTTGCCGGAACAATCCTTTCCTTTTTGCCTAACAGTAAGTTTGAAAAATATAATGAGCAAATGCAATTTGTTTTTGGGACTGATAGTGTTAGTAAGTTAGACATTAGAAATGAAGGGACTTACTATTTAGGTGAAGTTTAATTATTATTATAGTAATTCTTGGAATAATAAATTGTTGTATTATTTTTTCCTAATCTAGTTTTTCTCAAATAACCTCTGCCAATTGAAGAACAATCCAACACTAATCAGAAACTACTGATTTGTAATTGCAATTCTAAAATCACATCCAGAAGCCATATCAAAACAATCAAAGTTAAAAATAACATGTTAAAACTGTTATTAACTTGAGTTTAATCCATCCTCTTTTGATATTAATAATAGTTAATAAGGAGCTAGGTATTTAACGTAATATGGTTCTTGGATTTTACAGTTTGTCATTTCTGTAAATGAGTTGGCGAAGCTGTGCAAAATTTATATTTCATTTTTAATTTATTATGTTTACCTCAAATTATTTTTCGGATTATTTTATTAACTAAAACTCACCCACACCTAAAAACTGGCGGGCAGGCTTTATCCTCTCTTTAGTAATGAGAGGAATAGTTGTTAATCCGAGAAATAATTTAGTTTTACTATATAATTATTTATTAAAATTCTCATCAAAATATTGAGGAATAATTTTATGTCTATCCAAACAAAATTTAATTTGTTCTTACTTACTTTCTTTGTGAATACAGCTATTGTTTTTTCACAAAATCTGCAAAATAACAATCAAAAAAATATTCTTTTTATTTCAATAGATGATCTAAAACCAATACTTTGTTGTTATGGAAATACTAAAATTGTTTCACCAAATATTGATAGGCTTGCAAGTGAAGGTACGGTTTTTCAAAATAACCATTGTCAACAAGCAGTTTGTGGTCCATCTAGAGCAAGTGTGTTAACTGGTTTACGTCCAGATAATACACAAGTGTGGGAATTATTTACGCAGATGCGAGAAGCAAATCCTAATACGCTAACTTTACCTGAATACTTGATTCAAAAAGGTTACGAAACTGCGGGTAGTGGTAAAGTTTTAGATGGAAGTTGTGTTGATGAAAAAAGAGATGAACCTTCCTGGAGCATCCCATTTGTAAAACCAAAAGGGAATAGATGGATAATTAATGCTGAGACTGAACGTTTCAATGCTAAGAATGTTCCAACAGAAGCACCGGATAGACCAGAAGCAGAATTTATAGATGCCAAAATTGTTGATGAAGGTCTAAAACTTTTAGACACTATGGCTAAAGGGGATAAACCTTTTTTTCTTGCTGTTGGAATAAAAAAACCTCACTTGCCATTTATTGCTCCAAAAAAATATTGGGATTTGTATGATAGAGAATCTTTTGAAATAGCTCCGGTTCAAGAACATCATGAAAGTATTCCAAAATTTGCATTTCAACCTTCTTGGGAATTGAGGAGCGGTTATACTAGCATTCCCAAAACAGATCCACTTCCAGTTGCAATGCAAAAGGAATTTATTCATGGTTACTACGCTTGTGTATCTCATGCAGATAATCAAGTTGGTAGATTATTGGATGCCTTAGATTCTTTAAGTATTAGAGAAAATACAATTATTGTTTTGTGGAGTGATCACGGCTATCATTTGGGTGATCATTTAATGTGGAATAAATTTACAGAATTTGAAAGCTCAACAAACTCACCTTTAATTATTTCTGCTCCGGGTATTTGTGGTAACAACAAAACAATTTCTCCAACAGAGTTAGTAGATATTTTTCCAACATTATGTGAGTTAACTGGAATTGAAAAACCAAATAATCTTGATGGTAAAAGCTTAGTCCCAATTCTAAAAGATGGTAGAGCAAAAGTAAAAGATTTTGCAATGACTCAATATCACAGAACAACAAAAGAAGGAATTAAGCTAGAAGGTTATTCAATTAAAACTGAGAGATATAGATATACAGAATGGATTAAAGGAATGTTCAAAAGTCATGATGGAATTTATTCTGAAGAAAATGTTTATACAAATGAGTTTTACGATTATAGGTGTGATCCTTTAGAAAAGGAAAATTTTGTAAATAAAGAGAAGTATAAAAGTGTTGTTACAGATATGAAAGAAAAGATGAAAAAATATTTTATATCTCAAAATAGATATTTGGTTAAAAACTAAACTTAAGTTTTGTTATACTAAAATCAAATTGGTTTACGTATACTAAAGTTGTCATCTCGAACACGTTTTTGTGGAGAGATCTCTTACCTCTTATGGTTTTGAGATTTCTCAATCGCTAAAAAACAAGCTCATTTCGAAATGACAGATTTTGGTTTCCCATTTTCCGAAAACCAATTTGGAGTTAGTATACATCTACCAAATATTTAAACTATCCGGATCAATTTTACGAATGAATTCTATATTTGATGTGTAAGCAGTTCTCTTAAATCCACTTGATTTAAAAAGAACATCAAAATATTGTGGAAATTCCCCATATTTTTTTTTCATCATATTTGTTAATTCATCTAAGCTTTTTTCATTTAGAAGATAGTTAACAGCAGTTTCCATTGCTGGTTCAAAGAAAGAAATAAACATATAAATTGTATTGTTATTTGGCCCCGGAATTTTTCTGAACAAACAAAAATCTACATGTTCTCCATCCATTTCTCCTGACTGTTTGAAAACTCTTATAGAGTCATGTTCTTGAATATTAAGAAAAGTATTATTTAGATAATTACCAAATTCATAAATGTCGTCTTCCAATAAAAAACTCATTGAATGTAAATTTCTAAAAGAGCCTATAAAAACAACATTATTTTCTTTTAAATCATTGCCGTTCACTTCCATAGAATTTTTGAACTGAAATTTGCCATCAGACAACAACGATATTGATATTTTAGGAAGTACGGAAACATTTATTAATGGGAAAAATGGATAAGGAGTAATTTCAGAAATTGCTATGTCAGGATTTGTTTTTTTGTTATGTCTAAACATACCAACAGTATTAATTTCGTGTTTACGAGTAATGGTTTCATCATCACCAAGATTAACTAAATAAAACAAATCATTTCCAAGAGCTAACATTTTGGGAAAATCTTTTTTATCTAAATTTTGCCATACTTTATGAGAAAGTATCTCTGAAGAAATTTTCATGTCGGCAGAACTTAGAGAGAATTTGTTAAAAAGTGTGTAAGCTAAAAGAAGAAAAAGTAGTGGTAATAATATTAGTGAAAGCCATTTCCAATTTGGAGAAGTGGTTTTTGGTTTACTAATAATATTTGAAACAAAACCTAAATCGTAATGCCCTTTTGGGATTTCAATTTTATACTTATCATTGCGTCCAACACTTGCATAATAATGGTCAAGTTTTTTTCGTAAATTACTAACATAAACTCTAACTGAAGAATCTTCAGCGGAATTAAAATTAGAACTTTTCTCAAAAACATCAATTGCAAGGGTGTATTCTTTTAGCTTAACATTATTAATTGAAGATTCAACCAAATAACTTAAAAGCTTTTTAGAATTCCTCGAAGATTTAAATTCTTTAGTCTCAAGAATTTTTTTGAGTATTTCTTTTTTATCTTTGTTAGTTAACATTTAATAGTTTGAGAATGAGAATTATTTACTCAAATTACTAAAATTCCATCAAATATTTAATATCATTTTTTCTTCTCACAATTGTTTAAAAATTTATTAAAATATAGGTAGAACAATGAATAGTTTAGAGAGATATATAAAAACTATAAAAGGTGAACATGTTGATCACTTAGCACGAATTCCAATAGTTATGCAGTTTGCCGCAGAATATATCAATTCAAATTATGGCAAGTTTGCATCTGATTACAATGTTTTGGTGGAGGCAAATATTCGTTGTGCTGAAGATTTTGGTTTTGATCAGTTAAGTGCTATTTCTGATCCGTACAGAGAAACACATGGGTTCGGTGCCGAAATAGCTTTCCCTGAAAATGAAGTACCGAGGTGTGTTACTTTGCCTTTAAAGAGTAAAAATTTTAGTGAATTAAAAAAACCAGATCCGTATAATTCTGAAAGAATGTTTGATAGAATAAAAGCAATAAAACTGTATAAAGAAAAATGTGCAAATCAATATTCTATAATGGGATGGGTTGAAGGTCCAGCTGCAGAAGCTGCTGACTTGTATGGAATTAGTGAATTTTTAACTGAGATAATGCTTGACCCTGAATTTACAGAAGAGCTTTTAGATAAATGTACAGAAGCTGCAATTGATTTTGCTAAAGCGCAATTCGAAGCCGGAGCTGATACAATTGGCATTGGTGATGCAATTGCAAGTCAGGTTTCACCAGAACTTTATGAAGCATTTATTTTACCAAGAGAAAAAAAAATTGTTGATGCAATTAAGCAAATGGGTGGTTTTGTTCGTTTACACATTTGTGGAAATATAACTCATCTTCTCCTAGGAATCTCTACATTAGATATAGATATTTTAGATATCGATTATCTTGTAAATATGAAAGAAGCTAGAGAAATTCTTGGAACAAAAATAGTTCTCTCTGGAAATATTGATCCCGTTAGTGGTGTGAAAAATGGAACGCCGGAATCAATTTCGGAAATTGTAAACGATATTTATGGAGCAGTAGGAAATCCATTGATGGTTTGTGCTGGTTGCGAAATTCCATCAAGAACTCCGAATGAGAATCTCAAATCTTTGTGCAAACCAATTAAATATGTAAAGTAAAAACCGGAAGAAAAATGGATGGAAAGTTTTACCCGATATTATTTGATCCGACAAAATAAATAATTAATAATTTTCATTGGAGTTTAAATGGCAAATTTTTATAACATTGTTCAAAGAAAAGATATTGTAAAAGTTACAATTTTCTTTTTTTTATTATCTGTTACATTTTTAAACGGACAGCAAGAACAACCAAACATTATTTTTATAATGAGTGATGATCATGCAGAAAAAGCAATTAGTGCTTATACTAGCGAGCTATTAAAAACACCTAACATTGATAGAATTGCAAATGAAGGAATGATTTTTAGAAATAGTTTTGTAACAAATTCAATTTGTGGACCTAGTAGAGCTTCAATGTTAACGGGTAAATATAGTTCGCAAAATAAACTTAGAGATAATAGAGATGAGTTTGATGGAACTCAACAAACATTCCCTAAGTTATTGCAAAAGGCTGGCTACCAAACATCAGTAATTGGGAAGTGGCATTTAAAAACTGAACCAACTGGTTTTGATAATTACAGAGTGTTATTAAATCAAGGTGAATATTACAATCCACTTATATGGGAAAAAGGCGACACAAATAAATATATTGGTTACACAACTGATTTAATAACAGATTTTGCAATTGATGAATTGGAAAAAAGAGATAAAGGTAAACCATTTGCCTTGTTGCTTCACCATAAAGCCCCACACAGAAATTGGATGCCGAACCCTAAGTATTTTGGAGTGTTTGATAGCATAGACATTCCAATTCCTAAAACATTTTATGATGATTATAAAAATAGAATTCCTGCTGCAGAAGCAGATATGAAAATTGATGATATGTATATTGCGTTTGATCTAAAATTAAAAAAAGAGAGTTACGAGAAAGAAACCGGAAGTGGCGGCAATAAACAGTTTGCAAAAAAATCAGAAGGTTATTGGGAAAACTCTTATGATGATTTAACAGCTACCCAAAAAATTGCTTGGGACTCTTATTATGATAAAGTAAACAAAGATTTCAAATCTCAAAAACTTTCTGGAAAGGAATTGTTAGAATGGAAATACAAAAGATATATGCAAGATTATTTAGCTTGTATTCTTTCTGTTGATGAAAGTGTTGGACGAGTTCTAGATTACTTGGATGAAAATAATTTAACTGAAAATACAATTGTAGTTTACACTTCCGACCAAGGCTTCTTTCTTGGCGAACACGGCTGGTATGATAAGCGATGGATGTATGAAGAGTCTTTCCGCACTCCGCTGGTAATTCGTTATCCTAAAAAAATTAAACCTAGTTCAGAATCAAATCAGTTTGTAATGAATATTGATTATGCTCCAACTTTCTTAGAATATGCTGGAGTAGAAATTCCTACTGACATTCAAGGTGAATCACTAAAAAATATTTTTGAAGAAAAACCAAATGATGATTGGCGAAAATCAATGTACTATCATTACTATGAATATCCTCACGGTTGGCATAGTGTAAGACAGCATTACGGAGTAAGAACTGAAAAGTATAAACTTATCTATTTTTACAATATGGATTTGTGGGAACTATATGATATGGGAAATGACAAAAATGAAATACACAATATTTATGATAAAATGAAAAGTTGTGATATAGTTGGAGAGTTAAAAGAAGAGCTTGAAGCATTAAGGGTAAAGTATAAGGAAACAGATATATGATATTTCAGTAAACATACAGTTTTACTTTTAAGTTAAAACCAATAATTAAGTAGTCTAACATTAAAATAAATTATTCGTCATAAGTAACTAATAATTAAATTTTTAGAACCAATACAGTTGGAATGTAATAAAAATGAAAACAAAAAAAAATATACTAATTCTTTTATCTCTCCTAATTTTTCCACTAAACATATTTGCTCAAACCAAAATAATATTTGATACAGATTTTGGCGGAGATGCTGATGACTTAGGAGCATTGGCAATGTTACATAATTTTGTTGATAAGGGTGAATGTGAGTTATTAGGAATAATGTGTTGGTCAACCGAGCAGTATGCTGTATCTGCAATTGATGCAGTAAATAGATTTTATAAACATCCGAGTATTCCAATTGGTACAAGAAAAGATAGTGTTGAATATCAAGAGTGGTGTTATAGCAAATCGATTGCAGATAATTTCCATCATAAATTAAATCAAGAAAGTGCAAAAGATGCTACGGTACTTTACCGTCAACTGTTAGCAAATAGTAAAGATTCAAGTATAACAATAGTTACGGTTGGTCCTCTAAAAAATATTGAAAACTTAATTAAGTCGGTAGGAGATTCAATATCATGTATGACTGGGAAAGAGTTAATAGAAAAAAAAGTTAAAGAATTTGTAATTATGGGAGGACAATTTCCATCAGGTAAATGGGAGTGGAACTTTGAAGGTGGAATGCCTGGAGTTACAAAATTTGTAATTGAAAATTTGAATGTCCCAATTGTTTTTTCTGGTTTTGAAGTTGGAGTTGAAATAAAATCTGGGGAAGTGTTTAATAATATTGAACGTAACACTCCTTTGTATGTTGGCTTTTTACACTTCAGTAATAATGCTCCATGGATGAAAAAATTCTATAATGGAAAAATAATTGATAATGCAACTTTTGATCAAACAGCAGTTTTATATGCTGTAAAAAATGGCGAAGGAACTTACTGGGATAAAGTGCAAAACGGGTTTTGCAAACCTGATGACATTGGTGGAAATATATGGGTAAGTGGTAAAATGTCCAATCATTCATATCTGAAATTGAAAATGAACCCAGAAAAAATGGCTGAACTAATTGAAGCTTTTATGCTCCATAGATTTTAAAATATTTTCTTATTAAATGGCTTGATAGTTAAAGGAAAAATAAATGGAATTTAAAAATACATGTTACATTATAATGGGTGGTACTGCCGGAATGGGACTTGCATCTGCATTAGCTTTACAATCGAAAGGAGCAAAGGTTTTAGTTGTTGGCAGAAATGATGTGGACGAAGATGTTAGACAACAATTAGGCAAGGAATGTTTGATAGTAAAAGGTGATGCAACTAATCCTAGTACTATAGAAAAAGCAATCAAAATAGCAGATGAAAATTTTGGAAATATTACCGGACTTTTTCATGTAGCTGGTGGAAGTGGTAGAAAGTTTGGTGATGGACCATTGCATGAAATAACACTTGAAGGATGGAATAAAACTTTTGAGCTTAACCTAACTTCAATGATGTTATCAAACAAAGCGATTGTAAATTATTTTCTTGAGAATAAAAAACCTGGTGTTATCTTAAATATGGGTTCAGTACTTGGGTATTCACCATCGCCAAAATATTTCACTACTCATGCGTATGCTGCAACAAAATCTGCTATTATTGGATTCTCAAAATCAATTGCATCCTACTATGCAAAAGATAATATTAGAGTAAATGTAATTGCACCAAGTCTTTTTGAAACACCAATGGCAAAAAGGGCAATGGAAGATGATGAGATTCAGTCATTCTTAAAAACTAAACAACCACTTGATGGTGGACGTGCTGGACAATCGGAAGATATTAACGAAGCTGTGTTAATGTTTCTTTCTCCTAATTCAAAATTTATAACTGGACAAGTATTAGCTGTTGATGGTGGTTGGTCTATAAGTGAAGGGCAGTATTAAAAATTATTTTTAACTAAAAAATACAAGGTCAAAAAAAATAATGAGTGTAACAAAAAAGTTCTTAGATAAAAGTAGAGAAATTATAAATACAGTTGAAAAACAGTCGGATTCAATTTCTAAAGCTGCAGATATTTTTGCAACTTCAATTTTGAAGAAACGAATGGTACATTTATTTGGCTCCGGACATAGCAGAATAATGGTTGAAGAAATGTGGCCACGTTATGGTTCGTTTCCAGGATTCAATCCCATTGTTGAATTATCATTATCATTTCATAACTTGGTAGTAGGTAGCAATGGGCAGAGGCAAGCAATGTTTCTTGAAAATGTTTCCGGCTTAGCACCAAGAATTTTACGTAACTTTGATATTACTAAGGATGATACTGCTTTAATAATTTCATCAAGCGGATGTAATATTGTTCCGATAGAAATGGCAGAGGAATTTCAAAAGAAAAATGTTAAAGTTGTTGCTATAGTTAGTAGTTTGCATCTTGATAAGAGTACATCCAAAAGAAGTGATGGCAAAAAACTAATAGATTTTGCTGATATAGCCTTAGATACTGGAGCACCTGCTGGAGATGCGATGGTAAAAATTGATGGACTTGATACACCAGTTGCTCCTGGTTCAACAGTTGGTGGTGTACTAATTATTAATTCACTAAAAGCAGAAATTGCAGACCGCTTAGTTAAGAATGGAAAAATTCCAAAAGTGCTTAGTGGTGCTTCTGTTGTTGGGGCAGAAAGGGCAGTGGAATTATTTGAATCTGCTTATGATGAACATGCACATTTAATGGCAAACCTTTATAAGAATGCAGGCAAAGGTTACTAAATATGATTAAGATTGATAATAGTGAAAAATTTCAAACTGATATTTTAATTATTGGAAGTGGTAGTGCCGGAGCAGTGGCTGCACTTGCTGCATCAAAAGGGAAGTACAAAGTTACTTTAGTTGAAAGGTACGGTTTCCCAGGTGGAATTTCTACTCAAATGTTAGATACCTTCTATGGTTTTTTTACACCTTCTGAAACTCCTAAAAAAATTGTTGGTGGTTTACCAGATGAAATTGTAAATGAGCTTAATAAAACCGGAGATATTTTTCTTAGACCAAACACTTACGGAGCTGGAACTGGAGTAAATTATAATCCGGAAAGGCTAAAAAATGTTTGGGATAATTTACTCATTCGCTCCGGAGTACAATTATTATATCATACAATATTAGTCGGAATTGAAAAAATAAGAGAAACATCAAAATGTGTTTTCTTCCATAAGGGAAAGGGGTTATTTGCAATTGAAGCAAAAAGAATAATAGATGCTTCTGGCGATGCGGACTACTGTCATTGGGCTGGATTGCCTTATGAAAAAGCTGGTGAGAAAGATCCTGCACAAAGTATGACCACTACTTTTAGAATGTCTAATGTAGATTTGAAAAAGTATTCTGAAGCTGGTGGTAAAAAAATGTTAAAAGAAAAAATGATTGAAGTTGTAGAAAGTGGAAAACATCCGTTACCAAGAAAAGAAGGTTCGGTTCACGAGATGTGTCAGACTAAAGCAGTTTCCACAGTTGCTGTAAAGGTAGCCGGAGCTGATGCTTTTGATATTAGTAGTATGACTAATGCAGAAGTAGAAGGAAGAATTCAATCATTCATTTTTGAAAAATTCTTTAGAGATGAAGTCCCAGGTTTTGAGAATGCAAATATAATTACACTATCAACACAAATTGGTGTTAGAGAAACAAGACGAGTGTATGGTCACAATCGTTTGACTTTAGATGACTGTATGAGTGCAAAACAATTTGATGACCAAATATTTTTATGCGGAGCTCCAGTTGAGGATCATCGAAAGGGAAAGGATGGTTCTTCCGAAACACATTGGAAGTATGTTCCTAATGGCGGAGCTTATGGCGTTCCCTATGGTACTATTGTTCCATTAGAGAGTGATAATGTTTGGGCAATTGGAAGATGCTTCTCCGCAACTCATGATGCTCATGCTTCTTGTAGGTCAATGGGGCAAACAATGTCAATGGGGCAAGCAGCCGGTTTTGCAGCCGTTCAATCACTTACAGATGATTGTTCCGCAATTGGAATTGATAAATTGAAATTACAAAATACATTATTAGAACAAGGTACTGTTTTAGAAATTCCATCTGAAGTTGCAGATATTTCTCGCAATGGCTGGACAAATAATTTATAGAGATTTTTATGAAACAATTTTTTAGAAGTGTTCTTGGAGATGTACCTATTGATGAGATGGGAGTTTGTTATTCACACGAACACATAGTCATAGACGAGAGTTTTACTACTCATTCAAACTCATTATTTTTATTGAATGATGTGGAACTAATTTCCAAAGAACTAAAAGACATTTATAAACTTGGTTGCCGAACAATGGTTGATACAATGCCCGCTGATAGTGGAAGGAATGTTTTAAAGCTTGCAGAAATATCAAAAAAATCTAAAGTGAATATTATTGTTCCCACCGGAATTCATTTAGAAATTTATTATTTACCAAACCATTGGCGTTACTCATATAGTGAGGAACAATTAACGCAACTTTTTATTGATGATATAACATTGGGTATTGATGCTAATGATTATAACGGACCAATTGTAAATCGTACTAGACATAAAGCCGGAGTAATAAAATTAGCAACCGGAGATGAACCAATTACAAAACATCAAACTAAAATATTTAGAGCTGTGGTTAACGCACATAAAGAAACCGGAGCTCCAATTCTAACTCACTCAAACTTTGGTAAGCATGCAATTGGGCAAGTGGAAATGTTTGAAAAATTAGGAGCAGATTTATCTCATGTTGTAATTTCACACGTTGATAGATATAAGGATGTTGAATACAACAGAGCATTATTAGAGGCTGGAGTTAGAGTAGAATATGACAGCTCGTTCAGATGGAAAAGTGATGAGACAAATTGGACATACAAACTGTTAGAAAATTTACTTCCGGATTTCCCCGAACAAATAACAGTTGGAATGGATGCAGCAAAAAAAACTTATTGGAAATCCTACGGAGGCAAGCCAGGCTTAGGGTTCTTGCTTACTCAGTTCAAAGATGATTTAAAAGAAATGGGACTGGATAAATATTTTGATAAACTTTTTATTAATAATCCCGCAAAACTATTTCAGTTTAAAATTTAAATTGAATTAGTTACACTAAAAATAAAATTAAAATGAATAGCAGAAAAAGAAAAATTATGTAATTCAAAAAAATATTATTAGGAGGTTTTTAATGCTGACTTCTTTATCAGTCGGGCAAAGTAATATTGGAAAATGGTCATCTGATGAAGTTGGACTACCAACATATAACTACACAGGACAAATACCTTACAAAGTAGAAGTGCCGGATGGAGAACTGATTAACTATCCAGAAGATCCTTTCTTCTTACTTGGGAACTATGGTATTACAGCATTTGTTCACACTTCCGGTGTATATGATTTTTATACACTTCGACGTGCTTGGGGAAGGTTAAACATGCCATTGGATAGTACTTCAGCAAGCTCTACAAAAATAAAAATTGATGGAAAAGAATATGTGTTAACCGGAGTAAGTTCAGAAGTAGCTCGTAGTTCCAAAAAAATATTTGGAACTGGTTTTGCAAATTTTGATATGAACATAACAAATGATATTCAATGCGAACGAATACTTGCGACATTGCCATCTAAAAAAATAAATACCGGTAAGGGTGCATTGTTGATTACTATCAACCTAGCTAATACTGGTGAAAAAGAACATCAAATTGAATTTGTTGAAACTGTTTTAGCAAACTATCAAATGGTTGGAGAGTTTAGAATTTCTTACAGTGCAACTACTGAGAAGAATAGCAAATATATTTCAGCAAAGTTCAAATCTCATACAGATGAGTCAATAAATAAGCAAGACAAAGATGAAGCATCTACTTATGATTTTTATCCACCTGAACTTTTTGTAATAGGGAAAGGTGAAATAAATTTTATTCAAACAAAAATATCAGACGAAGCAGTAAATATTTCTGCAGTAAAAAAATTTATTCTAAAACCTGGTGAAAAGAAAACTATAAGTTTTGTAATAGGATATAAATTTGATAATGAAAATATTTCAGAAATAGTCTCCGAACTTTTTACAATAGGTACTGATGACCCAAAATTTAGAAAGTTGTGGAAACAAAAATTACCCAATTTTTCTTTGCAAAATGATAAAATAATAAAACGTGAACAGTTCTGGAACGCCTACGTACTAGAAGCTTCGGCAAAGTACAACACCTATTTTGAAGAAACATTTATTCCGCAGGGAATGGCGTATGATTATTCATGGGGATTAAATGCTGTTGCACGTGATCATCTGCATTATTCTTTACCGACTAATTATTTTAATCCCGAATTGTCAAAATCTATTATTCGATTTGTATTAAAAGCTATGATGCCAACTGGTTATTTTAATTATAATGTTAATGGCTTTGGATATAGTGCTCCAAATTTGTGGAGTCCTAGTGATTTACAGCTTCACTTATTTTGGGCTGTTGCAGAATATCTTAATGTTACCAATGATTATGAATTCCTAAAAGAAGTAACAGTTTATTATCCTAAAAAAGCAAATTATAGTGCTTCGGTTCTAGAAAAATTAACTGTTGCATTCGATTATCTAAACGATGAAATTAGTGTTGGACCTCACGGATTAACTAGAATACTAAATTCAGATTGGAATGACCAAATTTGGCATAATGAACCTTTAACAATTTATTATTCAACTGCCGAATCACATTATAATTCTTCAATGGCAATAGTAGTTTTCAAACAACTTGTTGAGGAACTTGAGAAAGCAAAGAACCATATAAAATTAACTCAACAAAAATATAAAATTGAAACTCTTATAAAAAAACTTTCAATCTATCGAAAAAAACAATTGGATGCTTTTATTAAAGATTTGGGTAATAGAGATTTTGTAAAAAGAGCATACTATGATAAAAATCTTTCAATGGGCGATTCAACAATGCATATCGAATCTCAACTTTATACACTTATGATTGATGAAATTCCCTTGGAACAAAAAAAGCGAATAATTGAGCAAATTGAAAAAAGGTTGATGAACAATGAAGTGCTGGGTGTAAGAACTTCTGAAGTTAAAGTAAATGATGTATTCAAAGTAGGCACTCATGAAAACGGTGGAATTTGGCAATATATTCAAGGTATGTATGCGTTAGGTCTGCTTGCTGTTGACAAAACAAAAGCTGATGAAATTATTCAAAAAATGAGTTTTAATAATTTTGCAAAACTGTATCCAAACTATTGGCCTGGGCAATGGACTGGCATGGATTGTATAAATTCAAGTCTAGCTAAATATCCTGGACTTGTTTCAAGCCCAGAAAGTATGTATATGAATTTCCCAGCCTACTGTACTCATATTCATTCATGGCCACTTCTATATCAATTTAAGAAAAATAAATTGTGAGATAGTAACTTATTTCTTAAAAATCAAACTAGCCAATCCTTATTCATACTTTATAACATGTTATAACTGTTATTAACTTGAGATTAATACGCTGTTTTGCAACATTAATATTTAATTATATAATTGTTAGGTATTTTCATTCGCTTAATTTTTTGGAGATAGATAGATGAAAAAAAGTCTTATCACGCTCGCACTTTTATTATTTGTTTCTTTTGTTTCAGTAAATTTTGCTCAAGGTTCAGGTAAAATTAAAGGAATTGCTAAAGATGCAATATCTGGCGAACCTTTAATTGGTGCTAATGTTTTTCTAAAAGGAACAAGTATAGGTACTGCCGCTAACTTAAAAGGTGAGTATCTTATCAAATCTGTTCCAGCTGGAGAACATATTCTTGTTGCAAGTTACATTGGTTATGTTGCAAAAGAAGTTGCAATTACCATAACTGCAAACAGAACTTTAGTTTTTGATTTTGAGCTAGACTATACAGTTATTGAAGGAAAAGAACTAGTTGTAACTGCGCAAGCAGAAGGACAAATGAACGCAATTAATCGTCAGTTGTCGGCTCAATCAATTAAAAATACTGTTTCTGCAAAGCAAATTCAAGAAATACCAGATGCTAATGCAGCAGAAGCAATTGGACGCTTACCCGGAATTTCTCTATTAAGAAGTGGTGGCGAAGGAAGCAAGGTTGTTATACGTGGTCTATCTCCTCAGTTTACTAAAGTGCAAGTAGAAGGTGTTAGTATGTCTTCTACTGGAGAGGGACAAAACGGTGGGGAAAGAAGTACTGATTTAAGTATGATTTCTCCTTATATGTTAGAAGGTATTGAAGTAACAAAAGCAGCCTTGGCTAATCAAGAAGCAGATGTAATAGGTGGCACCGTAAACTTTCTTTTAAGAGAAGCTCCTGAAGAATTTCATTTTGATGTATTATCACAGAGTAGCTTTAATGGTTTGAAGTCTGAATTTGGAGATTACAAATTTGTATTAAATGGAAGTAACAGATTTTTTAATAATAAACTTGGTGTTTTCGCACAAGTTGATATTGAAAAGAGAAATAGAAGCTCTTATGAGTTAGCAGTGAACTATGACCCTGAAAAAACTGAAGAAATTACTGTATCTGGCGTTGATCTTAAAGATATTAATAGAAAATTAAATAGGTTTGGTGGAACATTAGTTTTAGACTATAAATTACCTGATGGTACTATCAAGTTTAATAGTTTTATTAGTGGTGTTAATAAAGACATTATCAATAGATTTGAAACTTACAATACCGCTAGGTTAACTCACGACTATTCTCTTGAAAACTTTGAAAATAATTTAGTTGTTTTCAATAATTCTCTTAAAATAAAACATGATTTATTTGGTGGGCTTATTGAAGCTGGGCTTTCGTATGCATCTTCAAATAACGAGTCACCATTCAAGGTAAAAACAACTGGGCAAGAAAAGGCAGCTTTTGTAGATGAAATTAATAATTTTCATGGCGATCCTGCTAAAGTTCCAAGTTTTGCAAAAAATAATCATAATGCAATTCTCTTAAATAGTATGTTTGTTTCAGATGTTCTTTCGTTTGAAAATGAAATAGGAGCTAACCTAGATTATACTTACGATTTTAATATTAAAGATTTTGCCAGTATTTCCTTACAAGCTGGTTTAAAGTATAAAGAAAAAGAGAAAAGTTTTGATATCAATCAAGATAGGGCAGATTTTGTGTTTAATCCACTTAACAATGATCTTATCTTGGAAGCAAATCCTTGGATGAAAGATCAAGTATCTGTTGGTACTATAAGAATGCCATATATTATATTTGCTGATAAAGACTATGATGGCAGCGATTTCTTAAATGGAGAATATGTTATTTCAAATATGCCACAAGTTGGCTTGATGAATGATATTGCCAATCTGTTAAAAAATAAATCAGCTCTTTATTTTACAGATCATCCTATTAGTGATAAGGATGATTATAATGGTAACGAATACTATTATGCTGGATATGTTATGCCTGAAATTAAGTTTGGGCAAAGTATAACATTTATACCTGGTGTTCGCTACGAAAAAAACGAAACATCTTATTCAGGTGCTAGGGGTATTCAAGGGCAATGGAGTGATCCTTATCCACATTTTGATACTACAACTACAAGAGTTAACGATTCTTGGTTACCAATGATTCATCTTAAATACAAACCAGTTGAATGGTTTGATATTCGGTTAGCTTATACCGAAACATTATCGCGACCTAATTATAATTCTATTGTTCCTTCCTGGAATATTACAAATACTTATGTTAATTGGAATGACTCGCAACTAAAACCTGCGTATTCTGTAAATTATGATATTTATGCTTCTATTTATAATAATGAAATTGGTCTATTTACTGTAGGACTTTTTACGAAGACTATTACTGATATGATATTTTGGTCTGGTGGTAGAAATATTAACGATGCTTCTGAGTATGGTTTACCAGCAACAGTTAATAACAGACGTATTGGCTCAATGATTAATAATCCAAACCCTGTTAACTTGCAAGGTGTAGAACTTGAGTGGAAAACTAATTTTTGGTATCTCCCTGGTATTTTTAGTGGTTTAGTGCTAAATATTAATTATACATACACGCATTCCGAAGGTGTTTACCCTATTGTTTTTGCAACAGGTGGTAATACACCTCCATTCTTTTTACCTACATACCACGATTCGTCATATACTGATCGCTTGGTTAATCAACCTGCTAACATTCTTAATATTACACTAGGTTATGATTATAAAGGATTTTCTACAAGGGTATCTTTCCTTTACCAAGACGATACATTTAAAAGAACACATTTTTACGAATCGCTTAGAGGTATTTCTGATGACTTCTACAAATTTGATGTCTCAGTACGTCAAAAATTACCAGTTGAAGGGTTAGAAGTAATAGCTAATTTCAGCAATATTTCAGATACAATTGAACAAGATTTAAACGTTGGTTCTGGTTATCCATTAAAAAAACAACAATATGGAATGACTATAGACCTTGGTTTACGATATAGATATTAATCCAATAAATAATAACTATTCTTATAGGAGGAAGAAAAGAAAAATTTATTTAATTTTCATATAATTAACAATTAAAACAACGGAGTTAACATGAAGAAATTTTTAAAACTAATTCTTAGTATTGCACTGTTTAGTGGCAGTACTTTTTTTGCACAAGATACCTTGCTTGTACCTGATAATATAGATGGGGACTTTTTTGGTGCAATTAACAAAACTATTACAGGCGATACTTTAGCAAATGGTGATAGAGCACATTCTGTTTATAAATTAGAGCGTGGTAAAATTTATTTATTAAGTGCAACACTTAAATCAACTGGATACCATTTGAAAATTGTTGCTGATAAAGCTGATGCTATTAACGCACCTCCAGTTATTACTGCTGGTGTTAAACCTGACGGAAGTTTAGCTGCAGGAGGTTCTTATATTCATTCTGGACCAGGCGATTTAACATTAAAAAATATTTATTTCAATACTTATCGTGCACAACCTTCTGGAACTGATATTACAGCTTGGTCGGCAAATGCATGGGCAATAGTTCAATGTGCTGGCGAAGACAGAACATTTGTTTTTGATGGTTGTTATTTTGAAGGTACTAACTGGACCACAACTATTCATTGGTCTCCTCCACACAAAGTAGTTGTGAAAAATTGTTATTTCAGAAATTCTGGTAACTCTGCTGTAAGATGGAATGGTGTTGGTATAAATCTTGGAAATCAAGATGTTGATTCAGTAATTGTAACTAATAACACATTTTTTAATCTTCAAAGTTTTGCACTTCAAAACCAAAGTGGTTTTGGTGGTTATGTAGAATTTACACATAACACATTGGTTAATTCAATTCAATGGCAAATTATTTGGCAACATCAAGTAAATGCTAATTTCTCAAATAACTTATTCTATAACTCAAACACTTTAGGTGCATCACAAAGTGAAAGAAATTTACAAGAACCAGATAGCTTAGATTGGGGTGTTATTAATATTGGTGATTTACCAGCATTCTATGAAGATTCTTTAGGTATTTCTGAAGTAGATAGAAAAGTTGATATTAATAACAATAACTGGTTTTATTCACAAGCCATTACAGATTATTGGAATTCAATTGACTCAATTCGTGGCGAACCATTTTTAAACGAAAGAGTTCAAAACTTTATGGATGATGATATTAAATGGCCAGATATGAATGAAAGTAATAATGTTAACTTAGACCCTGGTTTTGCTAATACAGGTGTTGCTGAAGTTGGTATGGTTGATTGGATGACTAAATGGTGGACAAATCATAGTGATACTCTTCAAGCTGCTCCTAATTTCCAATGGCAAGATGATCCTGATAATGACCGTTTTACAGTTCAATGGCCTTTACCAGAAAATTTAACATATACTAACGCTGCACTTTTAACTGCTTCTGAAACAGGAACTCCTGTTGGTGATTTATACCATTGGTTCCCAGATATTTATGTTGGTATAGAAAAAGTTGAAGGTGAAGCTCTTCCTGAAAGTTATTCATTAGAACAAAACTATCCAAATCCTTTTAACCCAGAAACTAACATTAGTTATTCAATTCATAACTCTACTGATGTTAATATTACTGTATTTAATGCTTTGGGTCAAACAGTAAATGTTTTAGTTAACCAAAAACAAAATACTGGTAATTACAGAGTAAACTGGAATGGAAAAGATAATTCTGGAAATGCAGTTTCTTCAGGTGTTTATTTTTACACATTGAAAGCTGGTGATTTTACTTCAACTCGTAAAATGATCCTCCTTCATTAAAAAATAACTTCGGCGGACAGGTTTTACTAAGATAGTAATAATCCCCCGTTCAATAACAACCTTCCTAGTTAGTTGGTGTTAAGGGGTACAATTTCTTAAATGAAATTGTACCCCAATTTTAAAAAATAGATAGTGTTTTTCAAATGTGTTGAGTCGTTTTTTTCTCAGTAGAGGAGTGAAATATTTAAACTAACAAAATGTATGCTTTTAGATTTTTTAATTTAGAAAATAAGGTTGAAAACTCTAAAATTATACTTTAATAATGTCTAAAAAATATTCCTTTTAATAAAAAAACATAATCAAATTTGAATTAGAGAAGCATAAGGTTTTACAATGAAAAAAAATAATCTTTTTATCTTTATCATTTCAATATTATTTATCCAAATTTCTCTTGCTCAAGAGAATAATTCCCAAAATAGAACAACCAAAAACTTTACCAACCTAACTAATGCAGATTCATTAGAAGGATACTCTCTTGTTTGGAGTGATGAGTTTGATGGTACTGCAATAGATTTAAATAATTGGACTCATGAAGTAAATGCTTTGGGAGATTATAATGGTGCGGTTCAATATTATACAGCTCGTGAAGAAAACTCTTTTATAGAAGATGGAAAGTTAATTATAAAAGCAATCAGTGAACATTACGTTGGTCCTGAAGGTACTAGGGAATTTACATCCGCAAGAATGGTTACTAAAAATAAAGCTGAATGGAAATATGGGAAAGTTTTTGTACGTGCAAAATTACCCAAAGGAGTTGGAACATGGCCAGCTATATGGGTGATGCCAACTGATAACAGTCTCCATGGTTCTTGGCCTAATAGTGGTGAGATTGATATAATGGAACATGTTGGACACGCTCAAGATTGGGTTCATGGTACAATACATACTAAAGCTTACAACCACAGAGCTGGTACTGCAAAAGGTAATTCGGTATTTAGACCTGGAGTCAGTAACGAGTTCCATACTTATTCGATAGAGTGGACTGAAGATTTTATTGAAATTGCACTTGATGGAAATCCATACTTTAAATTTAATAATGAATATAAAACTTGGGAAGAATGGCCTTTTGATAATGAGTTTCATATGATTCTTAATATTGCAATTGGTGGTGGCTGGGGAGGTCAACAAGGTATTGATACTTCTGCCTTTCCAACTCAATTGGAAGTTGATTACGTTAGAGTGTATCAAAAATCTGAGTCGCTCAATTCAGAAAAGTTTTTTGTTAAACATGCTGGGGATGGTTGGGCTTCGCATCTAATGAATGATAAAGGGCAAAGTGGAGATAAACTTGCCAACGATAAAATTTATTCACGTCAGCTTACAATAGATTTAAACCAGGATGTAAAAATTGATTGGAATGTTGCTGATACAAATAATACAGATGTTTCTGAAATCTCTTGGTTTTATAATCCTACCGGAAGTAACGAAATCCTTTTTACTTATGATAAAAATAATTATGAAGATGATTGGCTGCCTGATTCCAATTTTGTAAATAGTAACGAAGAGTTAAGTGGAAATTTTACTGTTAAAATATTTAATGAAACCGATACTTTACAATTTATAAATGAAATGACAGATGATGGGGATTTACAAAATGGAGATCAAAATACTGATGATAAAGTTTGGTCATTAAAAAAGGAGATAACCGAACCTGGTAATTATAAATGGTATATTTATCACAACATACCCAGCTGGGCAGAGCAAAAAAGATGGTCGCAGTATGGTAAGATTACAAGTTGGAGCTATGATTATGTAGTTGAATTCAAAACGTTTCATGAAAATCAAAATGTAAATTTTTATTTAGATATCAGTACCGGAAGAGTTTTAACAAAAATAGATTCAATTGTAATTCCACCAGAACACAAAACATACTATATAAAACATGCTGGTGATAGTTGGGTTGAACACTTGCTGTATGATGATGGAACTAATGGTGATGAAACATCAGATGATGGGATATATTCCCTCCTCTTAACTGTAGAGCAAACTGATGATATAAAGTTAGATTGGAAAATTGTTAATGATAATGATGCAAATGTTAGTCCGAATTTATGGTTTTATAATCCTACCGGAAATCAAGACATTCTTTTTACTTATGATATTAATAGATACTCCGATATGTGGAGACCGAAATTTAATATTGCAAATAGTACAGAGGAACTAGATAATAAATTTACAATAGTTCTTAAAAGTGATACGGAAACTTTTATTTTTGCTAACGAAATGACTGATGATGGTAATACTGAAAATGGAGATTCAACTGCTAATGATAAAATCTTTTCACTTCGTAAAAATCTATTAGCTCCTGGAAAATATAACTGGTTTGTTTATTACAAAGATGCTGAAGTAATGTGGAATCAAAAAGGTAAAACTTCAAATAAAAATTCAGAAGATGGATTTAAATTTATTACCTTTGTTGAAAACCAAGGAGTGAATTTTTACTTGGATTTAAATATTGGGAAAATCACATCAAAAGTAGATCCGAATGCTCAATTTCATTATAAGGATTTTTTTGCAAAAAATGATAGTGATGGTTGGAAAGATCATCTAATGCGTGATGATGGCGGGTTTGGAGATGAAATTGCGAATGACGGAATTTATTCTCGTATTCTACCAATAGCACCAAATCCACGCAAAACTGATTGGACAATTAATGGCAATCAGCATAACCAAATTGGTAACGTTTCTTGGCTACATAATCATGAAGGTAAAAATATTTTATTTACCCTTGATACTAAGGTTTACAATGATTGTTGGTTGCCCAAGACTAATATTAAAAACACAAACGAAGTTGAAATATTAAATGGTCCTTTTACAATAAATTTAGATACAACAGCCTACCATAATATAATGACAGATGATGGTAATATAGATAATGGCGATACACTAGCAGAAGATAAAATTTATGCGGCACATATAGTTGTTGAAAATGTGGGTGAGCATAAATGGTTTGCTTACTTTGGAGATTTACATCAAAGAAGATGGGATGCAAACGGTAAGCAAATGGGCTGGGTAGGAGCATTTCCAGACTCAGTTAAGTTTGAAACAACTGTTGCAAACCAAGATGTATATTTTTATGTAAATGTAAATACTGGTAGAGTAACAACCAAAAGTACTTCAACTTTAGTCGGAATTAAAAAAACTGATACAGAAGAATTACCAAAAGGATTTGAACTATTCCAAAATTACCCTAACGCATTTAACCCAACAACAAAAATTAAATATTCAATTCCTTCTTCCTCCCATTTGGGAAAGGGGAGGACCGAGGTGGGGTTAGTTACACTTAAAGTGTACGACATACTTGGTAGAGAAGTAGCAACACTTGTAAACAAAGAACAACCAGCCGGAACTTACCAAGTTAATTTTGATGCTTCTTCGCTTACAAGTGGGATTTATTTTTACAGAATTAAAATAGGAAGTTTTATAAAATCGAAAAATATGATATTGTTAAAATAAGAAGGAATATAATTAAGGTAAGTTCAATGTTCAAAAAAAATAGTATTATTATCGTAACAGTTTTTTTTATACTTTTTTCAATCCCAATGTTTTCACAAACTCCACCAATCCCTGGCAATTGGAGTCTTACTTTTAGTGACGAATTTAATGGTGAGCAACTTGACCCAAGCAAGTGGCGAGTTGGGCAACACTGGTTAGGTTTTAATGGAATTAAAGAAAGTGGAAATTCAGCAAATCAAATTAGTGTGCGTAATGGGAATGTTGAAATTAAGGCGGAGAAAAGGCCACTTACTTATGTTGGTAAGAATTGTGATTATGCTACAAGCGAGATAACAACATTTCAACAATTTAGACAAAAGTACGGTTACTTTGAAGCACGAATAAAATACGATGCAGTAAGAGGTGCTTGGCCTGCTTTTTGGACTATGCCGGACAGAGGGGACTACGGTAGTGAAAGTACAACTTGCGAAAGTTATCTTAAATTTGATGTTGGCAATTTTCCTCAATCAATTTCATCTGCACTATTAAAAATTAAAGTTACTGAAATTTCTTATTCGATTGATGTTATTGATACTTCCGATATATCAATACATAAGCTTTTATCTGATGACTGGGATGAAACCAGTATTACTTGGAATAATAAGCCTGATTTTGATCCTGCCTGGATTGCACTTTTTACTGGCACAAACAATCCGAAAATGCTTAATGAAATCTTTGAAGGTGAGTATTTAACAATTGATGTAACCGAATACTTAAGAAAACAAATATTAGAAAATGAAAATGTTGGTTTTGCAATTGTTGACATATTTATGCAAAAACATCATCTTAAAATTGGTAGTAGTGAATCTGAAATAGAAAACAATAGACCACATTTATTAATTGATGGTTCAATTTTATATCCGACTGATGATGCTTTTGTGAGAGGTGGTTGCAATTTTTCAAACACTAATTTTGGTAGCGAACCTTCATTAGAAATTTTTGATTCATCTGGTCATCTTTTAAATTCTCACATAGATAAAGGTGCAATGGAAATAGATATTATGGAGTCTCTAGGAATTTGGGGAGACGATAAAACTCAACATGCGCTTCATTGGGATTATTATGGTGAAGGTCATCCTCATACTGGAACAGAAGTTATTTCAATAACTACTCCTTCTGTGGATGGTTATCATATCTATGCTATGAACTGGCAAGAAGGACATATTGATTTTTATATTGATGGAATTAAAACTTGGGAATATGATGATGTGAGAGTTGGAAGTGTGGCATCTTACATGCTTCTTTCACATCAACTTGGTGGATGGCATGGGAATGCCAATATTGATGATGCAAATTTACCAGCAACTATGTTTATTGATTATGTAAGAGTTTATGAAAATATTTCTTCTGATTTTAGTGCAAAGTAAAAATAAGAAATAAATAATATTTTGAGAAGTTCATCATTCCAATATAAAACTAGCTTACTATTTCAAAATTTGAAATAAAAGTACAAGTCATTTTATATTTATTTGAGCAATATTTAAGAATAAAAAAAACATCCCACCCGAAACTTTCATCTTATAATTTCCAAAACTTATTATATTTACAATTCAATTTTGGAGAAACGATGTTAATCTATAATACACTTACAAAAAAGAAAGAAGAGTTTAAACCAATAAATCCGCCAAATGTTACTTTTTATATGTGCGGACCAACCATATATGATTTTTTCCATATTGGAAACGGGCGAACCTTTGTAATGGCTGATATCATTAGGCGATACCTTGAATATAAAAATTATAATGTAAAATATGTAATGAACCTTACTGATGTTGATGATAAGCTAATTGCAAAATCTAATGAAGAAAATATTAGTCTGGAAAAAGTAGGGGAAAGATTTGGAGAAGCTTTTTTTGAAGATGTTGAAAAGCTTGGCATTAAAAAGGCTGATGCATATCCGAAAGCTACTGAGCATATGGACGACATAATTGATATGATTAAAACTTTGGAAGAAAAAGAATATGCTTACAATGTTGACGGAAATGTTTTTTTTGATGTAAATAAATTTGATGGTTATGGAAAACTAAGTGGAAAAATAATTGAAGATTTAGTTGTTGGTGATAGAACGGTAGTGAATGATCAAAAAAGAAATCCAGTTGATTTTACACTTTGGAAAAAAGCAAAACCAAACGAACCAAGTTGGGAAAGTCCTTGGGGGAAAGGTCGTCCGGGTTGGCATATTGAATGCTCGGCTATGAGTACTAAGCATCTTGGCAACACTATTGATATTCACGGTGGCGGAACAGATTTGATTTTTCCACATCATGAAAATGAAATTGCACAGAGCGAAGCTTCCCACGGTTCTGATTTTGTGAAATATTGGATTCATTTTGGGTTCCTTAATATTGATGAAACGAAAATGTCTAAATCATTAGGTAACTTTTTTACTGCAAGAGATGTGCTAAAAAAATATAGTGCAAATACAATTAGAATATTTTTTAGTCAAACTCATTATTCCGGACAACTTAATTTTTCATCAGATCTTTTAGATGCAGCCGAAAAGGGTTTAGAAAAAATTACAAATTTAGCACAAAGAATAAATACAATAACTCCATCAATTGAAAAAGGATTGAACACTTTTGAAGGTGAGAGATATCTTTTTGCATTTGAAAGTGCAATGGATGATAACTTTAATACTCCACAAGCCATTGCAGCTATTTTTGATTTTACTCGCGACTTTAATAAGTTTCTAAGTAAAAATGAAAAACTACCACTTGAAGTTTTTGAAAATGCTAGGGAGTTTTTAACATCAACATTAACAGATGTTTTGGGAATTGAAGTTTTTAAAATTAGTACTTCTGAGAACTCTAAAGAAAGTGATTTAGTAAAATTGCTAATTGATTTACGAGATGATGCTAAAAAGAAAAAAAACTATGAACTTGCTGATAGCATAAGAACAAAGTTAAGTGAAATAGGCGTAACGCTGGAAGATAGCAAAAGTGGAACAACTTATAAAATATTAAATTAGTTTGGGATGGTTAAAAGTACTGTGGTAACTTCACTCATATTAGTTTTAGTCTTTCTGTTATCTTTTTTTATTTGGCATTTCTTTCTTAGTATTTATGAAGTGAAGTTTAATACTTCTGTTAATGGTTCAATTCTAAATTGCAATTCAGAACTAACAATAAAAACTATCGGAGTAAATTCGCTTGGTTGGGAATTACCTTTTAGAACTATTGAAAGCAAAGTTGAAATTATTGATGGAAATGATTTGATTGAATTATTTCAGTTTGAAAACTCCATAGTAGTTAAAACTTTAAGTACAGAAGGGCAGTTTACAATAAAAGTAATTCCAAAACTTTCGTTAAATCCTACTCAGTTTTCTTGTAATATTATGAAATATGATTAGTTGTTTTGTAAATAATGATTTTCTTTAATATATTCAATTAACAAATCATAAAAAAAGATATTTGCATTTACTTCCTTCTTTGAGTTAATATCCAAAATATCATTGATTCGATTATTATCTATAGACACAAAATAATTTTCCCATTCAGTACTTGTTTTTTTATCGTGTTCAATTTGTGGCTTATATTTTCTTAAAAAAAATAATGAGAATGATTTATAATTTGTGCTACTATACTTATACTTTTGGTTTGGCTTAATTTCAATTCGAATTTTTACTAAAGTAGATAATAAATTAACAACTACACCACCAAAAATTGAGATAAGTATTTTAATAGCTATGTTTATTTGAAAGGTGGAATTAAATTGTATTTCATGAAAGTTATAACTGCTATCTTTTCGTACAACTATTGGGAATTTAATTCCTTTTAAGAATTGTCTTAAATTTAGTTTCTCTTTCCCATGTAATTTATTGGACTCTATTAGAATTTCGTTTAGTAAAAAATATAGATCATTTACGTACCTTAATTTACTTTCAATTATATGATTTTCATCTATTAGTAATTTGGAAATTATTTGACCAACGTATTCTTCTATCATTTTTTCATTATTAAATTCAAAAACTTCAACACTAAAAAACTTATCAAAGTAACCATTGAAGTCTGTTTCACTTCCATATTTATGGTGAAAGATACTTCTGAGGTTTAAGTAATCGGCAACAAGTATAATTTTATCAAAACTAAACTTATTAGAATTCTGTAAATCAAAATGAGCGGAAAAAATATTTAGAATTCTAAAAATATGTTCTGGGTCAATTCTATCTAAGTCATCAAGAATTAGAATGCTTTGTTTATCTCCTTTTACTTCTGTTATTTTTTCTTTTAGTAATTCACTAAAGTAATCTGTTTCAGAAATATTTTTCTTTTTAATTTCACTTATAAATTTATCAATAGTGCCTTTGTCGCCTGCCTCAAGTTCTTTCTTAAAATTCCAAAAGTTTTCAGTTAGTCCAATAGTATCTTTTAATGGTTTACCTAATTTTGGGATAAACGAAACACTTGTCTTTAGTATTTCAGTAATATTATCTTTGCCCCATAAATACAATAAACTTTGCATATCAACAAAATTCATATAATCATTCTTCTTAAAAAGATCTTTATTTTTATTAAGTTTAACCAAAATGTCATATTTTAGAAATTCAATAATATCTTCATTGGATGAGATTTGATAGTTAATAGGGAATAAATGGAAGACTTCATATTTGTCTTTTTTATCTTCAAAGAACTCATTTAAGAAATACGTTTTTCCAATTCCAAATTTCCCAGAGAATAGTATTCTAGAATTATTTTCTATTTCTAAATGTTCAACAAATTTCGGGTATAATTGGTCTATTGGAATTTCGAATTCTATTTCTTTCTCATCATTTGTATTAGTCATAATAATTTTCTCTTATAATTGCATAGTACTTTTATAAAGATAAATAAATGTATAGTACCATACATTATAACAAATGTAAAATTTACTTCTTTAGAATATTCTTATCTTAGGCATGAGATTTAATTAATTTCTTATTTAATAATTACACGTTATTTATGAAGCTCAAAACCATCACTCCTAAAGTTTATAAACTTTATAATAGTTACCAACATTATGATTGGGGAACTAAAAATAAAAATGCGTTTATCCCTATGTTTATTGGGGACGAGGTAAAAAAGAATTTACCGTATGCAGAATTATGGATTGGTGCTCATCCAAGATTATCGTCAGAAATAAAAATTGATGGTGAGTTGGTTTCACTTGAAAAAATTATTGAAGAATTTCCCAATGAAGTATTAGGAAAGAATGTTGCAAAAAAGTTTAAGAACAAATTGCCATTTTTACTAAAACTTCTTTCTGCCAATAGAGCATTGTCCATTCAAACTCATCCTGATAAAAAAACTGCAGAAGCGTTACATAAAAAAGATCCAAAAAATTATGCGGATAATAATCACAAACCAGAAATTGCAATTGCAATTGATAGACTAAATGCTATTGTAGGATTTAAATCATATAAAGAAATATTAAAAGTGTTATCTAGACACAAAGAATTTGCAAAGGCTGTTAATTATACGAAGGTTTCCAAAGTCTTGTCTGTAGAAGAGCAAAAACAATTTGTAAAAAATCTCTATACTGATATAATGAATTTTTCTAATGAAACTTTGGAATTTGTAATCAAAAGTATTTTAAGAAAAATTAAAAAGTTGAATAGAAGAACAAAAGAAGAAAAAGAATTTTTATTACAATACAAGAATTTTGGAATTGATGTTGGTCTGATTTCAATTTTATTATTTAATTATATAGAGCTGAAACCAGAGGAAGCAATTTTTACTGGAGCTGGAACTCCACACGCATATTTAAAAGGAAATATTATTGAGTGTATGGCAAACTCAGATAATGTTGTACGTGCAGGACTAACTGAAAAATTTAAGGATGTGGAAACGTTACTGTCTATTCTCAACTATGATAGCTCTAACAATAAAAAAATGATTCCACCTTCAGCCAAAACAAAATTCACTTATCATGCTCCAATTAGCGAGTTTAAGATTTCGAAAAATAGTTTTGAAAAAAGTAAAAAACAGACTAAGAAAAATGCGGGCATAAAAATTATTTTAGTAACTTATGGAAATCTTATTGTTGAATGGAAAGAAGACAGTGTAGTTCTATCAAGAGAGTTTGAACAAGGTGAAGCAATTTTAATTCCAGCACATTTAGAATCTTATAAGTTAACTAATAAGATTCCAACTAAATTTGTGATGGTTGAAGTACCTTAAGTGAATTCTGATATCTTTTTGTCATTTCCGAATGTCGTTATCGGAAATCCAGTTGCAGAATATTTACTAGATTCCCAGTTAAAGTTTATCCTGTGTTTTTAAGCGGGACTGAGAATGACGACAGATGAATTTTAGGCATATAAAAACATAAACTTAAATAAACCAAATGAAAAATATAACTGAAAATAAAAAACTAAAAGATTCCAAATCCCCTAAAAGTAAATGGAAAAAATGGGGGCCTTATTTAACTGAACGCCAATGGGGAACGGTACGAGAGGACTATAGTGCAAATGGAAATGCGTGGGATTATGTTTCTTATGATGATGCCAGAAGTAAAACATACAGATGGGGTGAGGATGGGATTGCGGGTATTAGTGATGACAAACAATTACTCTGTTTTTCAGTTGCACTCTGGAATAAAAAAGATCATATAATTAAAGAAAGATTGTTTGGGTTAACTGGTAACCAAGGAAATCACGGAGAAGATGTAAAGGAATATTATTATTATTTGGATTCAACTCCAACCCATTCCTACATGAAAATGTTGTACAAGTTTCCACAAAATGAATTTCCTTATCGAGATTTAATTTATCAAAATTATTTAAGAACTAAAACTGATGAAGAATATGAATTAATTGATACTGGAATTTTCGATGATGATAAATACTATGATGTGTTTATTGAATATGCAAAAATTGAAGAAGAAGATATTGCAATAAAAATTAGTGTTCATAATAGAGGAAGTGATGATGTAGAGCTAAATGTTATTCCACAAATATGGTTTAGGAATACTTGGGCTTGGGGTTATGATGATTACAAACCAAGTCTAAGTACAAAAAGAAAAAACACAATATCTGTTGAGCATAAAAAAATGGGTAACTATAATTTGTATTGTAGTGGCAAACCTGAATTACTATTTTGCGAGAATGAAACAAATGTTAAGCGATTATACAATGTTACAAAAAAGAAAAAGAGCTATTACAAAGATGGGATTAATGATTACATAGTTAAGAAAGAAAAGAGAAGTGTAAATCCCAAACAAGTTGGTACAAAGGCTGCTGCTAATTATAATATAAAAGTTAAAGCAAATAATAACGAAGTAGTTTATCTGCGATTATCAAAAAAAGTAATTAAGAAACCCTTTGCAGAAATAGAAAATATTTTTGAATCATCAATTAGGCAAGCTGATAACTTTTACAAGAAAATTCAAAAAGGTATAAAAGTAACAGAATATAAAAATTTGCAAAGAGAAGCATTTGCTGGAATGTTATGGTCAAAACAATTTTATTATTTTGACGTTCCCCAATATGTAAAGGGCGATCCGGGTCAACCGCCGCCGCCGCCAGAAAGAAAAAATGTAAGAAATTCAAAGTGGGCTCACTTAAATAATTTTGATATTATTTCAGTTCCAGACAAGTGGGAATACCCTTGGTATGCTGCTTGGGATCTAGCTTTCCACGCTATTCCCTATGCCATTATTGATCCGGAGTTTGCTAAGACTCAATTGTTGTTACTCACAAAGGAGTGGTATATGCATCCTAACGGACAACTTCCAGCTTATGAATGGGAGTTTGGAGATGTAAACCCACCAGTACATGCTTGGGCAGCTTGGAGGGTTTACAAGATGGATAAAAATCAAAATAATGGTAAAGGCGATTTGGTTTTTCTTGAAAGTATTTTTCATAAGTTACTTCTAAATTTTACTTGGTGGGTTAATAGAAAAGATAATCACGACAATAATGTTTTTCAAGGTGGATTTCTTGGACTTGATAACATTGGAGTTTTTGATAGAAGTTCAACCGAACTCCCAACTGGTGGATATTTAGAACAAGCGGACGGAACTGCTTGGATGGGAATGTTTAGTCTAAATTTAATGCGAATTTCTTTAGAGTTAGCAAAACACAATCCAGTTTATCAAGATACAGCAACTAAATTTTTTGAGCATTTTTTATATATTGCCGGAGCGATGGCTAATGTTGGAGAGGATGATCTTGATATGTGGGATGATGAAGATGAGTTTTATTACGATCTTCTTCACTCACCAAACGGAGATATTTCTACGTTAAAAGTTCGCTCTATAGTTGGAATAATTCCATTGTTTGCTGTTGAGGTTTTAGATCCGAAAGAAATGGAATGCGTACCGGAGTTTGCAAAAAGAGCTGAGTGGTTTTTGAAGTATAGACCTGATCTTGCAAACTTAATTTCTAGATGGAAAGTGGAAGGAACAAAAGAAAGAAGATTGTTCTCTTTACTACGTGGACATCGGATGAAAATGTTATTAAAGCGAATGTTGGATGAAACTGAGTTCCTTTCTGATTATGGAGTGAGAGCTTTATCAAAGTATCACAAAGATCATCCTTATGAGTTTAAAGCTAATGGAGAGTATTTCCATGTAAGTTATCAGCCGGGTGAATCGGATAGTTATATGTTTGGTGGAAACTCAAATTGGCGAGGACCAATATGGTTACCTATTAATTTTTTAATTATAGAATCCCTTCAAAGATTTCATCATTACTATAGTGATGATTTTAAAGTTGAACATCCAACAAACTCTGGTAAGTTTCTCACTTTAAATCAAATTGCAGATGAATTAACAAAGAGATTACTTAAAATATTTATTGCGGATGAAAAAGGGGAAAAACCTTTTCACGGGAAAAATAAAAAATTTCAAACAGATCCGCATTTTAAGAATTATACTTTGTTTTATGAATATTTCCACGGCGACAATGGAAGGGGAGTTGGAGCTTCTCATCAAACTGGCTGGACAGGACTCATTGCTAAACTATTACAACCATCTAAAAAATAGAATGTAAAATTATGTGAAAATGATAGTATTGAAAGTTAAATCTTGACAATTATTTTGATAATAGTTTAGTTATTTCTTCAATGCTAATGGGTTTATTCTTGTCATCTATTTCGATAACAACCAAAAACCCTTTTAACTTTTTAGTTGAATAAAAAGCATTAATAAGTTTTGCCTGATCGCTTTCTAAACACTTTCCAGATTTCTCATCCCAAATTTCTTTAGCACTTAAACAGCCACGTGTTGGCGACATTGGATAGTAAGATTGTTGCTTATAATAATCTAAGTCATCTGTTGAACCGTGCATTATAATTAGCTTTCTTCCACTTTTCCCAGCATAAAAGGAATTATAAATTGGGAAATAATTTTGCCAAGACTTCGGAAGTAAATTCTTATAATCTTCTTTGTTAAATTTTTTATACTTGTTCTTCTTATGAAAAAATATTCTTGGAGAAACTTCAAAAGGAGAACGAATTAATACGTTGGGAGTTGGGCCAATTGTTTTTGTTGGAGAAATATAAGTTCCTACAATTGAATAAATTCCTTCTGGTGTATTTCCGTTTGAAATGTAACCTGGCAAATTTGAAAATGAAATAGCAAGTTGCGGAATGCTAAAAATAGTTCCATCTTTATTTTTTACAAAAGTTCCATTTGGCTTTTTTATAATAGTCAATCCGGGGAAGTTTCTATTCTTTCTGTGGAAGGAATAAATTATAGTTTTACCTTTTTGAAATGGATGTTCTAAAAGTTTCGTGAGCGATGGGAGACTATTAAACTTATTAGAGTTATCTAAATCAAAATGTAAACTTTTAAGAACGGAACTTTCATCCCAAGCGTTAAACTGATTTTCTAAATCTTTGACATAGAATTTATTTTTTCTGTCTAAATAATTTGCTCTTAGTAAATAGTTAGTTGCAATTGCATAAGAAGTTTCATCTTTTGTTGATTGGAAAAATTTATTAACTAGTTCTGAGAAAATATTTTCATCTGAGGAATATGCTACGGTCAAAGTTGTACGTTGTAACTTTAAGTATTTATCAACTTTTATATTTAATGATTTATTAATGCCTGAAATGATTTTTTTATCATTTAAGAATAATGATTCAGTATCATTTAATGCCTTTCTCCAGCTTGTTGCAGATTGTTTATTTATATCTGTTTTAAAAGTATTATAGATGTTTGAAATTATTTTTTGATAAAACTCGTCTTTGTTTTTCTTTAAGACAAAAGTTGTCTTCATTTTATTTATGTTCACTTTTCTTTGGGAGTAAGAATTTGAGAAAAACATATAGGATATGATGAAGATAAATATGAATATTCTTTTTGAAGTCATATAAGAAAAAATTAAATAATGAATACTAACTATCTTAATTAAAATATAAATTTAGCAACTAAATTAAAGTAAATGTTGTACAAATAAAATGATGAAAAAATTATTATTATTAATTGCCTTTCTAATTTCAACAAATGTATTTTTTGCCCAGAATGGAATTAGAAAAATATATTACGCAAAAGGTAAATTAGAATCCGCAGTCTCATTCTCTGATGAAGTATTAGATGGAAATTCTAAATGGTACTACTTTAATGGCAATCTTAAAAGTGAAAAAAATTATTCAGATGGAACTCTAAATGGTTGGATAAGTGAATTTTATGAAAATGGTTTGCTTAAAGAAAAACATTTTGTAAGAGAAGGAGTTCTTGCTGGAATATCTAAAAAGAATTTTGATAATGGTGCTTTGCAATTTGTTAGAGTTTTTGAAAAGGGGAAATTAAAAAATTCAAAAATATTTGAGTACGATTCCTTATTTGTTGCTACTATGGATTTGTTTGTTGGAAGAAGTGAAAAAAATATAAGTAAGAGTGAAAGTGAATTTCTTTGTAATATAGATTTATGTCCTGAACCAATTGATGGAATTGAAGCCATTGAAAAGAATATAATTTATCCCATAATGGAAAAGAAAAATAATGTTGAGGGTTTTGTTTTAGTAACAGTTTTAATTGACAAAAGAGGAAATACAAAAAAAGTACAAGTGATAAAAAGTTTAGGCTCCAGTTTTGATGAAGCAACGAAAAATGTAATCAAAAAAACAAAGTTCTTCCCAGGGAAAGACAAAGGTATTGTTGTAGAAACCGAAGTAACTTTTAGGGTAAATATAAAAATTAAGAATTAGATTGGTTTGCTTTTAAATTCAAAAATATTTCTTTAGTTTTAACCATTATAAGAGAGTCAGAAATTATTTGAAAAATTAAATGATTCAAAACTTAGTGATTATGAATATAGATATAAGGGAGACCTAAGTTAAACTCTCCAAATCTTCCTTACTATCAGTTACTAACTTTTTCAAATCTATATTTGATTGTAGATATTGTGTGTCGTAACGGTTACTGGCGTTTTATAATTACGGAACTTTTGGTTTAACACTAAACTTTATTAAAAGAAATGAACTTCAAATTTAGTACTATGTAGCCATTAACTATACAGATTGTTGGGCACAGTTATTATTTCCATTTTAGTTCAGATAGTAGTTCTTGTATCCATTTTTTCAATTCTTCCTTGCTATTAATTTCAACTGCCGTTTCTATGATTGTGTCTATAAACTCCTGTTTACTATTTAGGTCTGTTTTAAATATCATTGTTCTGGAATAAGTCAAAATATCTTGGAGTAAAACCATAAAACCTTCACTTTCGTATTCGGTAATTCTTTGCTCAATTTCAGTTTTATCAAATTCTGCATTAATACCATAAATAAATTGTCCTTTAATTCCTTTGGAGGATATTATTTTAGAAAATGCGTGCTCTAAATCGTGTGAATTAAAATCCTTATCCTTCACTTCAACTGCATAATGAAATGTATTGTCTTTGAATATGTCAATATCTCCAACTTCTTTAGATGATGCACCGCTTTGATTTACTTTATGTGCAATCACTTTAAAGTTTTTAGAAAACCTTTTATGATAAATTTTTTCTAACGAGCCTACAACAATTGCAGATGATTCTCCTTCAAATGATTTTTCTAAAAACCGATAAATAAACTCGTATATTTCTACTAATGTTGGACTGTAATTAATAGTACTGTTGTGTAATTCATTCAGTTCGATAATTCTTTCATTCAGAAATTCTAATGCACAAGCCAAATAGGATTTTGCATCAGCACTATTAGAAATGGAATTGAAAATTTCAATTAATTTATCTAATGTTTGTTTATCATTTCCTCTTCTAACTGCATTTCCATCACTCAAATGTGTAAACCTTGCAGGTTTATTTAAAAAAGGTTCGTTTGAGCCACCTAATGCATTTTGAAGAAAATTTCTTTCAAAAGGAACAAGGACTTTATTACATAAACTTCTTGCATCATAAGCTCCAGTCATTGGTGCTCCTGCTTGAAGAGCCAAAGCATTAATCTTACTATTTGTGGCTTTTGCTAATAAGCCATTAACTAAGACATATTTGTATGTTTTATGACTGCCTTCTAATACTTCTTTAATTTTTGTTGATAGAGTATCATTATTTACACACCTTGTTCTGAATGCAGATAATAATACTTTTTCTGCATCTGTTCTATTTATATTTTCAGCCATTTATATTTCAAATTCTAATTGATAAGGTAGGTTAATAACCATATTTTCTATTTCTTCATTAAATAAGTAATCCATAACCATTTTGGCAATATTATATCCAAAATTGCAAGGTACTGCGTTACCTATTTGTCTAAATTTTGATGACTGAGAACCAAAAAAATTGTAATCAGAAGGGAATGTTTGTAGCAATGAAGCTTCTTCAACAGTTAGTCTTCTTAATCTTTTTGGTGCTGTAGGATTAGTATTTGGTTTTTCTCCTCTCATTAAATCAGAATGATACTTAATAACCCAATTTTCCTTATTACCATATAATTCTTCTTCATCAATAATTGGAGTTCTATTTCCGCCCATAGATGCAGCTAAAGTTGAACAATATCCGTCAATTCTAACAGGTCTCCCTGCACCATTAAATAACATTCCTGCAAAAGGAGATTTTCGCATTATTGGGTTTGATGTAAATGTGATTTTTGCTTTACAGATACTTTGGTTATTGCCTTTTCCTGCTTTATCAAGTGAAGAAAGTGCTTCTCGTACAGTTGGAGCATTTTTCTTGTATGGTTGGAGCATTTTATCTAAATCTGGTATAAGCTTTGAGTTATTTTTAAAGCCAATAAAAAACACTCTTTCTCTTGCTTGCGGAACATCAAATTCTGTTGCATTTAAAACCACATAATTAACTGCATATCCCAAATCTCTAAATCTATTTAATAATTCACGTCTTAGTGGCTCCCATTTTTGAAGTTTACCTAATGCCTTTACATTTTCCATTACAAAAGCTTTTGGTTGTAATTTTTCAACAACATCAGTAAATGTCCAAACGTGCTCGCTTCTTGGGTCTTTTGGGTCCATTTTTCCTGCAACTGAAAAACCTTGACAAGGAGGTCCTCCAATAACTAAATCAACATCTTCTGAATTAGGTAAGTCGTCAATAAAGTCATTTATATCGCCACACCTTATATGGTTCCCAATATTTTTGGCATAAGATTCACAAGCATTCTTGTCATAATCGTTTGCCCAAATTACTTCAAATCCTGCTTTCCTGAACCCAATGTCAAGTCCTCCTGCTCCTGAATATAATGATACTGTTTTCATTTTGTAAAGTTACTCGTTTTTTTTAATTTGCCCAACGTTAGTGTATATTCATTGTTCTTATACAGCTAATATGGGCGTATAAGAACAATTGTGTTTATATCCAATATACATATAAGTCATTAAATATCAAAAAAATCATCAATTGGATTCTTGATTTTAGCAATAGTTCTTTTAGACACTTGTGTGTGTATTTCTATAATTTCAGAATAGTTGTGCTTTCGTTATTCGTGTATTTCATCTCAAATTAAAAGCATTAATTTATTTTTTTTATTGTAACAACTAATCAAAACTATTTGAGTTGTAACATTTTAATAATTTCTTTTTCTAATTTTTTACCTCTATCTCTTCCATACCATAAGTGTAGTTTTTTATTGAATTCATCTTTATCCAAACCTTCGGCTTTCCACATCATTACAAGGTCTTGTGCTACTTTTGGTCTTGCTCCCCAAATAAAAATTTCGTTTCCATTTTTATCAAAACCAACAATTTTAGGAATACTTTTAGGATTTCCAGAAGTGAAATAATTTTCTAGCAAGTCAAGATTTTCATCTCGTAAAATTATTTCAAAATTTATATTTTTGTTAAGCTTTGCATATTCATAAAAATAAGGAATATTTTGTGCCGAGTCGCCACACCAATCTTCTGTAATTACTAACCAAGTTTGAGGCTCATCAATTTTGGAAATAAGTTCAACTAATTCAGTATTTATTTTCCCGGAAGAGATTACTTTTGTAAAAGTTTTTTGAATTCTCTTCATTCTTTGAAAATTTATTTTAATAATGTCTAAACGATTTTTATCTTCATCCGAAAGTAAGTTGTAATTATCTTCTATTAATTTGAATTCAATATTTTTTACAAATTCAGAATATGTGTGATAATTTGGTAATTGCTTTTCATTTTTGAAATGTTCTATTGTTTTGTTCATATTTGTAATTAGTTTGTTATATAAAAAATAAAATCCAATTTAGTATATTTTAACATCAGTTGAATATTAAAAAGTTATTATAAAAGGTACACTATTGAAAAATATTTTCATGCTATTTCTAGTCATATTTGTTTCTGCATTTCAAATTGAAGTTCAAGCACAAAAGAAAAATTATATTTCCATTGTTGTTCCTGAAGAAATGAATATTGAAACACCTCTTTCAAAATATAGATTGGCTGCAAACACTTTAGCTGGTAGCGAAGTTACTATCAATGGAAAAAAAATCAAAGTGTATAATTCGGGAGCATTTGTTGACTTAATGAAATTAAAATTTGGTGAAAACAAATTTACACTTAAATCAAAATATAAAAATGGGAAAACTATTAAAAAGAGTTTTTCCATTTTCCGTAAGGATAAAAAACTTAAAACTTCAACTAAAAGCAAACTTGTTATTGATGATGAAATGATGTTGCCATCACAAAATACTTGGTTGGATAGTGGAGATATATTAAATGTTAGAGTTAAGGGAACTCCGGGAAGTAATGTAACATTTATGAATTCTATAAAAATGACTGAACTTCCCACCTCTGAGACAAAAGGTGTTGGTGGAATTTATACAGGAATTTATAAAGTGAAACCAAAAGATACTTTTAAAGAAATATTAGTTGATTTTACTTTTGAGAAAAAAGGAAAAAAGTTAACTAAAACCACTTCTACAAAAGTTACAATGAATCCCAGTCTTCTTCCAAGAGTTGGAGTTCTAATAGGGGAAAGACCATTCTTGAACCACGGATTAGGCAGTGATAGGTTAGGCGGTGCGAAATTAGCATTTCTTGAAAAAGGTATAAAAATTTCAATAGATGGTATGGTAGGAAATCAATATAGAGTTAAACTTACAGATAATCATGAAGCTTGGATTCCTAAAGATCAGGTAAAGTTATTGCCTCTTGGTACATTACCTCCAAAATCATTAACTGGTTCTTGGGCTGTTTATGGCGGAAAAAAATATGATAAAATAATTGTTAGACTAAACGAAAAATTACCTTACTCAACGAGACAAGAAGTTAATCCTACAAGAATTATTGTTGATATTTATGGAGCAACTTCAAACAGTAATTGGATTACTCAACACTTAACAGCTAAAGGAATTAGGAATTTACATTATGAACAAGTTGAAAAAGATTTGTTCAGAGTAATTATTGAACCTCTTGCAAAACAAGTTTGGGGATATGAAGTTGGCTACAAAAATACATCGTTAGAAATAAGAGTTAAAAAACAACCGAGTGATTTAAGGATTTCTAAGTTATCTTTTGTACTAGATGCCGGACATGGAGGAAGAAATAGAGGGGCACTTGGAGCAACTGGATTGCTTGAAAAAGATGTTACACTTGATATTATTAAGAGATTAGAAAAATTATTAAAAAAGAAAGGTGCAAAAGTTAGCACTACCAGAAAGAAGGATGTTTACATAAAAAATACAGATAGATTAAAAAGTATTAATTCATCAAAAGCCGATATTTTGATTAGTGTTCATGCAAACTCAATTGGTTATGCTTCTAATCCAAAAAAAGTAAATGGCACTGCTACTTTTTATAAACATCTTGCATTTAGACCATTATCTGTTTCAATTTATAAACGAATGTTAGAGTTGGATTTGAAACAATTTGGAAACGTGGGCGATTTTAATTTTACATTAAATTCGCCAACAGAAATTCTAAATGTTTTGGTTGAAACAGCTTTTATGTCAAATCCAAATGATGAGATGAAACTAATGGATTCAAAGTTTAAGGATAAAATTGCGGGAAAAATTGTTCAAGGTGTTCAAGATTTTTTATATGAATGTGAAGATAGTAAAGAATAAATTGTTTTTTTGCTAAAAATACAGTTGTGATATAGATCACGTAGAAAAGGAAAATTTATTGTTAGATTCGGGAGTAAGTATCTTAATTAAAGTTTAAACTATTTCCCAAATTTAAACGATAAATAAAATGGCAAAAAATAGTAGTGCAATTAAAAGTAGTGCGAGATGGCAACCTGCAGATTACATTGATGGGTATCCAACACTTCCCATTAGTCGTGATCGTGACAGAGCAAATAGGAAAAAAATTCTATTGGTTTCGGTTTACTTAGTTTTACTTGTTGGTTCTTTATTTATACTCTAAGAAATTATTTGTCTTCTATTTGAAACTCCGGTTTAATATCAACTGGTAATAGCGATAGTTCGTCCACTAGAATTTTCATACTTTCACTTTCAACACCATACTTAGCAATAATATCTAATGCATCTTTGTAACTTCCAGTTGCTTGTATCATTAAAACCTTATTTGCTAAATCTGTAAGTGCAGTATAAATTTTATCAAAATTAACTTTTACTTTTTTAGTTGAATTATCAAATTCATAAGCTCCTTTTTCTAAAAAGTAGTTATAAATAATAGCATTTCCACCTCCGTGTGCTTCGTTAATTCCAAACCTTATAGACCGAAAAGTACCAGCAAGAAAAGTAACCCACATTTCATTTTCAAATTCTTTTGGAAATTCATTATGCTTAATCATAAACATATTGTTGAACATTCCAAGAATATCTGCTTTACATTCTTCTATTTTTGAATATGTTTCTTTAAGTTCTTTTTTAACTTCAGTTTCCCTTCCATCAATAGTAATAAAGCCAGGACCAATTCCGTGAGACATTTCGTGCATAAGTGTATGTGTGAAAAATCCATTAAAGGTTACGTGCTTTAGTTGATCTTCATCCAAAACAATTTTTGCTATTGGTTTTAGTAATTTTTCAAACTTAGCTTCGTGCAAATTTTTGAGCATAATTTTTTTTGAACCTTTGGCTTTTCTAACTCGCTCATCGTTTGGCAAATTAAATGCTAAAGTTTGAACTCCAGCTTTTGTATCTCCACCCCCAAACACTTCTTGCACTACCATTATTGGTGATTCACTACCTCGATCAAAATTTTTATGTTCATCTGGGATTGGTAAATTCTTCTCCATTTTATTAAGATAGCTTGCAAACTTTTTTAGTTTTTTTGTTTCTGCTGGATCAACAATTGTTAGAAAGCATTCAAAAGATGCTTTGTAATTGAACAGTACATCTTCATAAACTTCATAAGGCCCAATTACAACTTCAATTGTATGATCGCTTAAATCCATCCAAGCCATATCACTTTCATAATAATCATTTGTACTAAATGCTTTTGCACGTAATTGTAAATATTTTTTAAGTGATGGATTCTCGGCTGATTTAGCTGCTTCATTTAACAACTTAGCAGCAATTGTAAGTTTATCTTTATAAAATTCTGAATATGGAATTGCTACCAACTTGTTTCCATCTCTCCTAATAATAGTAAACTCACTAGTAAAAGTAGTTTCATCTTCGGGATGATTTTTAATCCAAGTTGTAAATTCTTCTTTGGTCATATCTTCGGGATAAAAATTTGCTCCAAGTGGTTTTGTGTTTTCCCCAATAAAAGGTTTGTCGTGGTCTAATCTATCAAATGGGCCAGCCATAATATTAAAATATTCTAATTGTAATTTATTCAGCAAGTTTTCAGATTGTTCTAACCCTTTTTTGATTTTAGAATTTTTTGAATAAACTTGTTCTGAAAAAATATCATCCATAATTTTTGCAGCTTCAAATATTTTTTGCACAACAATTTTTTGTTGGTCGTCTAATAAAGTCTCGTCATATTTAATTTCAGTTTTTACAAATTGCGATATTTTTTCTTCTAACATTTTACTTTCCTCGTTACTGTCTAAAGTTGTTACATCTTCTTTTGTACAAGATATTTGAAATACTAATAAAGTTATTAATAGATAAAGTACTTTTGTTTTCATAATTCCCTCAAAATAATATTCTTTCTAATTCTTAAAGTTACAAAAAAAAGATTAGCAAAAGTTGATAGAATATTTTGTCCAATTATCCAATAGTCAAACTGTTGAATGGTTAATTGAACAACTAAAACTACTCCAAAAAGATTCTAAAAAGCTACAACTACTGTACATAAAACTATACATAATGCCTAAATATGTATTGAAAAGGAGCTTAAACAAGGGAATTCTAAGTGGCATTGGATTTGCATCTTATTTAGCAGAATCAAACTAGAGAGGTATAAAATGAAAAAGCTTATAATAATCACAGCAATATTTTTAAGTTATTTTTTAACAACTGCAGAAGCAAGTTCAAGATTTGGACGTTATAATAATTATAACAATATGAATGTTGATTACTTTTTTGATGCACTTGAATCTTATGGAGAATGGATTGAAATAGGATTTGATGATTATGTTTGGAGACCAGACTTTGTTGATTATGATTGGAAACCTTATTCAGAAGGAAGATGGGAATGGACACGTAACGGATGGCATTGGGTTTCTTACGAAGTATTTGGTTGGGCAACTTACCATTATGGAAGATGGTTTAACGATGATTTTTATGGTTGGGTTTGGATGCCTGATAATGTATGGGCTCCTGCTTGGGTTGAATGGAGAAACAGTAATAGTCACATCGGTTGGGCTCCGTTACCACCTTATGCATCTTTCAACAGAAATCGTGGAATCCATTTTTCAGTTAGATGGAACTCTGGATACAACCATTGGAACTTTGTAACGTACAATAATTTTTGCTCAATAAATGTAAACAATTATTATGTAGATAATTATAGATCGAGACACATTTACAAACGAACAAAACATAGAACTAATTATTATGATAGAAACAATAGTATTGTAAATGGTGGAATTGATAGAAAATATGTTGAACGTAAATCTGGAAGAAAAATTAGAACTAGAAGTATTGTCTCAACTAAATCTAATAGAAATTTGGCAAAAAGAAATAGTACAAATAAAAGAAGGGAAGTAGTAAGCTACAGACCTAATACAAAAGAACTTTTAAAAGTTAGAAAGCTTGATAGAAAGAAAATTACTAAAGGTAGAAAACTAAAAACATTAAAAACTGATAAAATTACAATTAGAAAAACTAGAAAAATAAATAAAAATAGTAGTAGAGATATTAATAAAAGGAGTGAAGTAAGAAAAAATGATAGTAGAAATAAAACGACTAAGCCTATTGTTAAGAGAAATAAAACGGTTGAAAAGAAAAGTTACGATAGAATAAAATCTACAAATAGAAATAGTAAATCTGTAACAAGAAATAAAACAACTAGAAAAAATAATTCGAACATAAATAAAACTGTAAAAAAAGAAAATAGAAGAATAAACAAAAGAGTAGAAAACAAAAGTTCAAATAATTCTTACAAAGTTAAAACAGAAAGAAAAGTTGCAAAGCGTAATAATAGTAGTACTAGCAAGCGACTTAGTAAAAGTAAAACTGAAAATACACCAACAAGAAAGGTTGTTAGAAAAAGAACTAGAATAGATAAAAATAAATCATAAATAAATCAGTAATAAAAATAACCCACTGTGAATTGAACTGTTGTGCTAAAGTTAAAACTTAGTGCAACGGTTCTTTTCCGTTTTAAAGAAGAAATAAAAAACTTTTCATAACATGTCATTCCGGTTTCCAGTTCTTTTGGAATACCGGAATCTCATTGAGTTAAGAAGATTCCGGCACAAAAGACAACCGGAATGACAGCTTGAAAATAAGTATATCATAACATATTCTTTTAGCAAGCAATCCGTTTTATAAATTATTTAAAACAAAAAAAGTCCGGTAAAACCGGACTTAATTTTTAACAGTAGAAGTTAAACTACTAAGAAACTTTAATTTTCTTTTCAATAACTAACTTTGCTAGTTCCGAAGTACCATTTTTAGCAAGAGTTTTAAGTGCTTTTGAACTTAATTTAACTTTTACAAATCTGTTTAATTCAGAAACCCAAATACGTTTTTTATGTAGATTGGGTAAAAATCTTCTTTTAGTTTTATTATGTGCGTGAGAAATACTACTACCGCTTATTGGTCCCACACCAGTTAATTGACATCTTCTTGACATTTTTTTCTCCAAACTCTAAAATATACTAAACACAAAGTTAATTAAAACTTTCTATAAAAGAAATAAAAAATACTAATTTTCCTCTCCAGTTTGAGCTCTAGCTCCAAGTTCTCTATCAAATAAGAATAATGCACTTTTACTATCTCCAATTAACTTAAAACTATCTACAATTTGATGTACAGTATCTTCTTCTTCTACTTGCTCATCAACAAACCAATGAAGGAAAGTTTTAGTTGCATGATCACCTAAGCCAATAGCTAAATCTGTAAGTTCATTTATGTTTTTTGTTATGTACTGTTCATGCGCCAAAGCATCTTCAAAAACAATTTGAGCTGATTTCCAATCGGATTGTGGCTCAGCAATTGCTTTTAGTTTAACGTGACCACCTACTTTTATGATAAAATCATAAAACTTCATTGCATGCTCATGTTCCTCAACAGATTGTAATCTCATCCAGCTAGACATACCAGCTAAATTATTTCTTTCAAAATAAGCTGCCATTGAAAGATAAAGGTATGAAGAAAACATTTCTTTGTTTAATTGTTCGGTAAGAGCATCTTGCATTTTTTTAGATATCATTTTTACCCTTTTATATAGTTTGAAATTTTCATTTATTAAAATACTAAAAACAATTATTTTAATTGATTAAATAATACTATTCTATAATTTTACTTTTAGTTATTTGTATATAAAATAAAAATATAAGTATTAAAAGTTTACTTTTTTAGATGGAAATTTTTATGTCTGCAAACATTGTTATAGTGATATTATTTATAATCTCTTTTAGTTCAATTTTGTTTCCTCAAAGAAACAAAAGTATTCATCAAACTGAACATGAATTATATTCGAAAAAGGATTTTTCATTTACAATAGATAGTTCAATATCTATAAACCCAATTTCTTTACATAAAAAGACACAACTTTCAAAAACTGTTTTTGGGTACTATCCTTATTGGGAGTATTCCAAAAATGCACACAAAAATTTTAATTATAATTTACTAACCCACATTGGAATGTTTGATTTTAAAGCTAGTGAAAATGGTTCACTAAGTAATCCTTCAGGTTGGCCTTGGACAAGCTTTATGAATGAAGCTCATTCTAAAGGTGTTAAGTTGATTATGGTTATTGTTAACTTTAACAAAGCAGAAATTCATAATATTCTTACTAACAATACTGCAAGATGGATTTTTATGAACAATGTAAAATCCAAAATTAAACAATACAATTTGGATGGTGTAAATATTGATTTTGAAAGATTAGATGTTGCTGATAGAGGTTCAAGAATTAATGATTTTATGCAAGAACTTTCTGATACAGTTCATAATATTTCTAACGATTTAGAAGTTTCGTTTGCAGCTCCGGCAGTTAATTGGGGAGGTTGGAATTTTGAGGGTTTAGCCGCCAGTTGTGATTATTTGTTTGTTATGGGTTATGCTTTTTTTGGAAGTTGGAGTAAAACTACTGGCCCCTCTGCTCCCTTATCTGGAAATGTTTATAATATCTCAAATACAATCAAAGTTCAATATAGTAGTGTTGTAAATAAAACGCCTGAAAAAATAATTTTAGGAGTTCCGTATTATGGACCACATTGGGAAACTGAAAATTCTAGTGAAGGTTCAACAACAATTTCTTATAAGAATGCAAAAAGATTTAGGGATGCAAAAGGAGAGTCTGAAACAAATGGTTTGAAGTGGTCTTCAAAGTATAAAAATCCTTGGTATAGTTATTTGGAAGGATTTACTAACCACCAAGTTTGGTTTGATGATGACTCTAGTTTAAGTTTGAAGTATGATTTAGCAATTGAAAAAAACTTAAAAGGAGTTGGAATGTGGGCGTTAGGTTACGATGGAACAAGGGATGAACTTTGGAATTTAATAGAAAGAAAGTTTGTTAATCCAGTATCTGTAAATACAGATAAAAAAATACCAAGTAAAATTTTATTAGAACAAAATTATCCAAATCCATTTAATCCCACAACAATAATTAAATATAGTATTCCAAACGTAGCCTCTAACTTTAGTTTGAGTGTTGTGCTGAAAGTGTATGATGTTCTTGGCAAAGAAGTAGCAACATTAGTAAACCAAAAACAAAATTATGGTAATTATGCAGCTACTTTCGATAGCCAAAATTTACCAAGTGGCACTTATTTTTATCAACTAAGAGTTGGTGATTTTATACAATCAAAAAAAATGATTCTATTAAGATAGAATGAATTTTTAATAATTCTGAGAAAAAAATGAGAACATACTTTTTATTATTTATGCTTTTACTATTTGTTATTTCTTGTTCAAATAATAAGACAAAAAATCAAAATGAGAAAAGTGGAAAAGAAAATTTAGAGGAAATGGAGGAGCATCCTTCAATTCACCAAGAAGAGTGGGAGGAAAATAAAGATAGGCAAAATAGTTTTGGTGATGCTGCAATGTTAGTAGAAGTTGCTTCTGTTGAATCTATTACTGATGACCTTTCACAGAAATTTACTAATCCAAAATTTACATTGGATGGAACAAAAATTATTTTCACAACAGAAAATTTTATTGGTCTTTGGGTTTATGATATTTCCAAAAAAACTATTCAACAAATTAATACTTTGCCAGGGAGTGGTTATAACTTTTCTATTTCAAGTGATGGCGCTAAAGTTTATTTTAGAAATAAAACTTCAAAGGCAAAAAAGCATAGTGGGAAATATTCTATAATTGAACAAGATATAGCTACTAAAAAAATGAATATTCTTATCACATCTGAGAAAAGACTGTCAACACCAATTATCCTAAATATGACTTTGCTCTTTTTAGAAGATGGGAAGTTAAAAGAAATCCCTCTAAAATCTAAAACTAGTTTGGGGGGAAAAGGAATTCCACCAGTTTATTTTGTAGTGGATAATAAATTAATGAAATTTGAAATTGGTTCTGAGCCAAAAGAAATTTCATTAAATAAAATGAAAATAATTTCTATGAAATACACTAGCGATAATAAGAATTTAGTTTGCTTAACAGCAAGCAATGGATTGATATTATTGGACTTGAGTGGAAATGTTATAAATAATTTTGATAATGCAATAACTCTTACAAAATTGTATAATAGTAGTCTAGTGGCATTTGTTGAAGAAGAAGATGATGGAACAAAAATTACAAAATCCCAAATGTATATGGGATTTATTACTTCGAATAAAAAAAGAAAGATTGCAAATATGAAAGCTGAAAATATTTTCAGTCCTTCGTGGTCGCCCAAAGAAAATAGAATAGTGTATAGTACAGATCAAGGGAAAATAAAAATTGTAAAATTAAATATCAAAAGGGAAGAAGAGAGATAATGAAAAGAATAATTATTGTACTTATAGTTATAGCATTCGGGAGTGAAATTTTTTCTCAAGCAGTAACAGTAGTAGAAACAAAACAAATAACAAATAGTAATGATGGAGAATTTTACTTTCCTCACTTTAGCAGAGATGATTCTAAAATAATATTTACTAAATCAAACTATATAGGTTTGTATCAAATGAATATTAAGAGCAAGAATATTAAGGAAATTACAATTGAAAATGGTGCTGGTTATAAACCTCTAGTCTCTAGTGTATCTGATGATATTTTTTACAAATCATTTATTATTAAAGATGGTAGAAAGTTTAACTCATTAAAAAAGTATGATCTGAATTCAAATACTATTGAAGTAATTGAACAAGATAAGCGTTTGCTTAGTTTACCAAACCAGACTAACTCTGCTAAGATCTCATATTTAGTTAATTCAGAGATGAAAAAAACTGCTTTACAAAGTGAAAAATTATTGAAGATTAATGAAAAATCGAGTGTGGTATATGTTGAGAATAATAAACTATACTTGAATGAAAATAATTCTACTAAAGAATTTAGCCCTTTAGGAGAAGGAGTTTATGTGTGGGAATCCTTTTCCAATGATGCAAAGAATATTGTTTTTACGTTTGGAAATAAAGGAGCATTTGTTTTTGACTTAAAGGGAAAAATAATAAAAAATATTCCAAATGCACATTATCCAAAGTTTTCACCAAATGGGAAATACTTGTTGTATATGGTTGATGAGGACAATGGTCATTCTTATACTTCATCTGATATTTATATTTATTCATTTGAAGAAGATAAAAGCTATCCGATTACTAACACAGAAAACAAAATAGAAATGTATGCTGAATGGTCAAACAAAGGGAACAGTATAGTCTATCACACAGAGGATGGCGAAATTTATACAACAAAATTAAATATTGAAAATTAGGAAATATAATGCTAAAAAAAATTTTAATTTCACTTTTTATTATTACAACAGTTTTATCCGCTCAAGATTTTACGGGAATAAGAATTTATATAAACCCTGGTCATGGTGGGCATGATTCAAACGATAGACATATTTTAGCAACTGGTTTTTGGGAGTCTGAGGGGAATCTTTCAAAGGGACTTTATCTAAAAGAAATTTTAGATTCGCTAAAGGCAACTACCAAAATTAGTAGGACACAAAATAGAACGCAAGATGATTTAGGGCTTTCTGTAATTTCTGCAGATGCAAATAATTTTGATGCAGATTTTTTTCACGCAATTCATAGTAATGCATTTAATGGCAATGCTAACTATACGCTTATGTTGTATAAGGAAGTTAATGGTTCGCCAGTTTTTCCAAAATCAAAAACGATGGGCGATATTATGTCTGATGAAATATTTAAAGCTCATAGAACATCAACTAAATATGTTCGTGGTGACCAAAGTTTTCTCGGTTTTAATTTAGGAGTACTAAGAAGCTTAACTATGCCTGGTACGCTTTCCGAAGGTTCTTTTCATGACTACATTCCAGAGTCTTGGAGGTTGAGAAGTAAAGGGTACCTTAAGCATGAAGCTTGGGCAATCACAAAATCTTTCATTCGTTATTTTAATTTAAGTGGTTTACCATTCGGAGAAATTGCTGGTATTCTAAGAGATCAATTTGAAACTGTAAATTATAACTATCTTAACTCGGCTGATAAGAAAGTTCCGCTCAATATATTGAAAGCAACTTTAGTTCCTGGTGGTAAAACTTATAATGGAGATTTTTATAATAACGGTTTTTTTCTATTGGATGAAATCTCTCCTGGAACGTATGATGTAATTTTTGAAGCTGAAAATTATGAAACAGATACGGTCAAGTCGGTTGTTGTAACTGCTGGCAAGACAATATTTAATGATAAGTTTTTACTTCCAAAACCAAATTTTTCTGTTCCCATAGTTGAAAACTATTCTCCTAACAATATTTCAGATGTTAGATTAGATTCTAAATTTGTTTTTAATTTTAATGTGAAGATGAATAAAAGTATTGTTCAGAATGCGTTTAGTATTGTGCCATCCACTCCTGGAAGTTTTAAGTGGGAACAAAATGATAAAAAAATGACTTTTACTCCCACTAATTTTTTAACTGGTGGAACAGACTACCAAATTTCTATTTCAACAGATTCAAAGAGTTATACTGATGTTGCAATGACTGAAAATTTCAACTATTCGTTTGCGACAAGATCAAGTTTAATGTTGTTGAAAATTTACCCTCCAGATGGAGCAGAAAATATAAGTACAACTGTAAAAATAAAAGCAAAATTCGATGCTTCAATTGATCAAGCTTCTCTTGGTGGTAATGTAATATACCAAGATGCAAACGGAAATGATGTAGCTTTAGCCATTGATGAAATTGATTATGAAAATGGATGGATTATTTTCGGCTCAAAAAATCCTCTTGCAACAAATACAACTTACAAAGCTTTTTTTCTTAGTGGAATTAAAGACAAAGAAGGTTCAAATACTTCAGAAGATATTATCATAACTTTTACTACTGAACATGGCATTGAAGTTTCTGGAACAATAATTAATGATTTGGAAGAGATTGGGAGCTGGTGGCAGCCGGAGCAAAGTGGCTCTACTACTGGACTTGATGGAGACAATTCATCATTTAGTATTTCAACAAAAAGGTTTAAAAGTGGAACACATTCTGGAAGACTAAGCTATATCTTTTCAGATGATTCAAACGGAGTGTGCAGAGTTTACAATGAAACTGAACCCGAATTGGTAGAAACTGGACATGGTTTTGGAGCTTGGGTTTACGGCGATTTTAGTTCTAACATTTTGGAATATTGGCTTAGAGATGGGAGTGGTAATATCCAGATTTTTATTGATACTTTAAATTGGACTGGTTGGAAATTTAAAGAAATAGACGTTAGCAGTTATAGTAATTTGAAATTTCATAGCTTAGTTATTAAGCAAAACCCAAATGGAGAAAAAAAAGGGCAAGTTTATTTTGATGGAATTCAAACTGAAATTATAACGAATGTTAAAAAAGATAATTTAAGTATTCCAACTGAATTTAAGTTAGAACAAAATTATCCAAATCCGTTTAACCCAAGTACAACAATAAGATACTCAATACCAAGTAACGAATTTGTAACATTGAAAATTTATAATATTCTTGGTAGCGAAGTTGCCAACTTGGTTAACAAAAAACAAACTAGTGGAAGTTATCAAGTTAACTTTGATGCAAGTAATATAACGAGTGGAATTTATTTTTATAAAATTAGTACAAGTAAGTTTAACCAAGTTAAAAAAATGTTGTTAGTTAAGTAATTAAAAAATAATCTAAGATAAATAATGTGCTTTCTTTTATCAATTAAAAGTATAGACTAGCAAAGGACAATTATGAAAAACATAGCTCTATTAATAATACTGGTTGTGATAACTTCTTGTAGTTCATTTAAAAATGAACAAAAGAATTTTCATAAGGGATACTTCTCTTACTTTGCAGATGTAGGCCTTTTTGTTGATTGCGAAACAAACGAAAAATATCCAGTAGCAATGGAAGGTGATTATTTAGCACTTGAAAAAGAGTATCTGGAAATGGCTAAAATTACTGGTGAAAAAATAATTGTAACATTAAATGGAAAAATAGAGAAAAGAAATAAAATGGAGGGGGTAGGGAAAAGAAATTTTCTAGTCGTGAAGAAATTCATTGGCATGTTCCCGAATAAAAATTGTAAATAGAATTTATTATCTTCAACAAAATTACTTTTAACAAAATTAAGTTTAGATTTTATAATAGAATTCTTATGATAAAAAGACATAAAATAAAACACAATATAATTTCAATATTTATTTTGTTCTTTGTGTTCCCTATGTTAATAAAAGGCGAAGGACTAATTCATAAAAAGATTAAATACTCTTCTGATGAAAATTTATCTAAATCAATTTCTTCAGAATTTATATCAGAGGCAATTCCAATTCCTATTGTAAACCCAGAACCGTTTATTGCTATTGGACTTAATGCCACAGTTAAAAGTAATAAATCAACACTCTTTTATATAAGAGTTTCTAAAGACAATAAAAACTGGAGTAATTGGCAATTAGTTGAGAATGATAATCATGGCGAAAAAATAAATTCTAAATTTCTTGGGACACTTTCCTTTTTTGAAAAAGAACATAAGTTTATACAATTTAAGACAAATATATATTCTAATCTGAAAGAGCTAACATTCAGTTTTATTAGTCATGGGAAAACCTCCAAAGCTCAAGTTGAAAAAAACTTAAAGCAATCTAGATTACATAAAAACTTTGATGGGATTGAAAGACCATCGTATGTAAATAGAAAAGATTGGGGATGCCCACAAAATGAGCATGTAAGCACACGAAGTTTAACAGATGTTACTCATCTTATAATTCACCACAGTGCTGGTAATACTGTCTCAAATGACTATGCTGCTGCTGTACTTTCTTATTGGGATTTTCATGTAAATGGGCATGGATGGGATGATATTGGTTATAACTGGTTAGTAGATCCGAATGGAGTTTTGTACAAGGGACGAGCTTGGAAAAATTCTACACAAGAAAATGTTAGGGGCGCACATAACTCTGGTAAAAATGGTAACACAGCTGGAATTTGTTTTATTGGACATTATGTGTCGAATGTTCCAAGTACAATTGGGTTAGACAAAATTGCAGGTATTTTAGCATTTTTAAGTGACAAATATGGTATTGATCCTTTAGGTAAAAGTAATCATATTGGAATAAATAAAATTAATGATAACATAACCGGACATGGACAAAGTGGTGGAGGCACTGCTTGCCCTGGCACACAAATTATTAATAGAATGCAATCTATTAGAGAATTAACTTACACAAAGATTGTAGATATTACAGCTGCTCCAGTTGTGGTTTTAACTTACCCTAATGTAGAAGTTGATAGTGCGTTTCTTTCAAAAAAAGTTTTTATTGAATTCACTCATCCAATGAATAAGTCCTCCGTTGAAAGTGCATTCTCAATCACGCCTAGCATTGCTGGAACAACAAGCTGGAACACTGATGGCAGTATTATTTATTTTGAACCTTCAACAAATTTTACAAAACAGACTAACTATAAAATAGAAATTTCAAAAACTGCAACTAGTAAATGGGATGTTCCACTTACTGATAAAATTGAAGTTAGTTTTGTAACAAAAGCAGAAGATAAACTTTCTCTTGTTGCAACATATCCTAAAGATGGAGACATAGATATTGAAACAGATGTTAATATAGAGTTGAAATTTGATGGACCAATAAGTGGTAGTTCGCTTTCTGGGAAAATATTTTTCCTTGATGCAGATTCTAATCAAGTAAATCTTTCTGTAAATCAAAGTGGATATTCAAATGGAATTATTAAATTTAAATCAAGAACTCCACTTAAGGGGAATAGTACATATTCCGTCCATATAAAAGAAGGAATTTCTACTACTGATAATTATTCTTTTGGATTAAACAAAACAATTTATTTTACGACAAAATTAGCTACTAGTGTAACTGATTTTCATATTCCTACAGAATATAAATTAGAACAAAATTATCCAAATCCGTTTAACCCAACAACTACAATAAGCTATAATGTTCCTCTCTCAAAAGAGGTTGGCGGTTTGTTAAAAATTATTACTCTAAAAATTTATGATGTCCTTGGTAAGGAAGTTTCAGTACTTGTGAACAAAGTTCAAACTCCAGGAACTTATAGTGTTAGTTTTAATGCTAACAATCTTTCAAGTGGAATTTATTATTACCAACTCCAATCGGGCAATTATTTAGAAACTAAGAAAATGATTTTATTGAGATAAAATGTTAAACTACTTCGTTACAAAAATATCGAAAAAACAAGCTGTTGATACTGGCTTAGCAATGATGCTAATTTCATTTATTGTAGCCTACTTTACGGGTAAAACTTTTTATTTAAATCTCATGCTTCCAGTTTTACTTATCATAATGATTTATCCAAAGATGCTATATCCCTTTGCAGTAGTTTGGTTAAGTCTATCTAAAATATTAGGAACATTTATTTCAAAAATAATACTTACTTTTGTTTTCTTTATAATGGTAGTTCCAATGGGATTGTTTAGGAAAATACTTGGGAAAGATTCTTTACAACTAAAGGATTTTAAGAAAGATAAAACAAGTGTTTTTAAAACTAGGAACTATAATTTTTCATCTGAAGACTTAGAAAAGCCTTTTTAATTATTTAGGTTCTATATGGATTTTATTAAAGATTTATTTGCATTTTTAAAAGTTCGAAAAAAGTTTTGGTTATTACCAATTATATTAGTCTTACTTTTATTTGGAGTTCTAATAGTACTCACAAGTGGGTCGGCAATTGCTCCATTTATTTATGCTATTTTTTAATTTTTTTCAAATCAATTTATGTCCATAATAATTTTAGGAATTTCAGCATACTATCACGATAGTGCAGCTTCAATAATTATTGATGGAAATATAATTGCAGCAGCTCAAGAAGAACGCTTCACAAGAAAGAAACATGATTCTTCATTCCCAATTAATGCTGTTAAATACGTATTAAGCGAAGCGGGAATTGAATATAATGATTTAACTGCCATTTCCTTTTACGATAAACCTTACATAAAATTTGAAAGATTATTAGAAACCTATCACGCCTTTGCTCCGAAGGGGTTAGTCAGTTTTCTCTCAGCAATTCCAGTTTGGATAAAAGAAAAACTTTTCATGAAAAAAATGCTCAAGGATGAACTTTCAAAATTTGGTGACAAAAAGATTCCTATATTATTTCCAGAGCATCATTTGTCGCACGCTGCAAGTGCATATTATCCTTCTCCATTTAAGGAAGCTGCAATTTTAACAATAGATGGTGTTGGTGAATGGGCAACAACTACAATTGGTTATGGAAAAGATAACTCAATTAAAATGTTGAAAGAATTACATTTCCCGCATTCTGTAGGATTGCTCTATTCTGCTTTTACTTATTATTGTGGTTTTAAAGTTAACAGCGGTGAGTATAAGCTAATGGGATTAGCACCTTATGGCGATTCTAATTCAAATCAAACAAAAGACTTTAAGAGTAAAATTTTAACAGAGTTAGTAGATGTTAGAGAAGACGGTTCAATACTATTAAATATGAAATACTTTAGTTTTGCAACTGGATTAAGAATGACAAATAATAAACGATGGACAAATTTATTTGGAGTTCCACCAAGAAGTTCTGAATCAGAAATTTCTCAAAATTATATGAATTTTGCTTTGGCAATTCAGCAAGTTACAGAAGATATAGTTTTGAGGTTGGCAAAGACTGCAAAGGAAATAACAAAAAGTAAATACTTAGTCATGGCTGGTGGAGTTGCACTTAACAGTGTTGCAAATGGTAAAATAATTAAGTCAAATTTATTTGAAGATATTTGGATTCAACCAGCTGCCGGAGATGCCGGTGGAGCTTTAGGAGCAGCCTATTTAGGTTATCATTTATGGAAAGGAAAACCAAGAATAGTTATTGAAAAATTGGATGCAATGAGAGGTGCTTACTTAGGACCGGAATTTAAAGATCAAAACTATTTAGGTGTCTTTTCTAAGTATGATGCAACATATAATAAATATGAAAATACTAATGAATTAAATAAAATAGTTGCATCAAAAATTGCGAAAGGAAATGTTGTTGGTTGGTTTCAAGGTAGGATGGAATTTGGTCCAAGAGCTTTGGGTAACAGAAGTATTCTTGGTGATGCTAGAAATCCAGAAATGCAAAAGAAGATGAATCTAAAAATTAAATATCGTGAGGGATTCAGACCATTTGCTCCATCTGTTTTGGAAGAAGATATTCAAGACTATTTTGAACTAGATAAAACATCACCCTATATGCTTTTGGTAGTTCCAGTTTTAGTAAACAGATTAAATGATTTGCCAGATGGTTATGATGAAATGAAACTCTACGATAAACTCTATTGTTTACGTTCAGACATTCCGGCAATTACACACATAGATTTTTCTGCAAGACTACAAAGTGTTAGTAAACTTGCAAATCCACGTTACTGGAATTTAATTAGTGAGTTCAAAAAACAAACTGATTATGGAATAATTGTTAATACTAGTTTTAATGTTAGAGGTGAACCAATTGTTTGTACTCCAGACGATGCCTTCAGATGTTTTATGAGAACTGAAATGGATTTTTTAGTTCTTGGAAATTATTTGCTAGATAAAAAACAACAAAGTAAATTATCAATTGATTCAAACTGGAAAGAAGAATTTAAACTAGATTAAATATTTTATGGGATACTAAACTTTGAGTTATCAAAATGTCAAATATTACCCCTTTCTTTTAACAAACATCTTTCTTGTTTTATTTCTGTTCCAAACTATTGCTGCACAATATTCAAAAGAGTTAACAACTTACAACAACCTCAAGTTTGAACATATCTCAATTGAAAAAGGGCTATCTCAAATATCTGTCAATTCCATTCTTCAAGACAGTAAAGGTTTTCTTTGGTTTGGAACTGAAGATGGTTTGAACAGATACGATGGTTACAAGTTTAAAATATTTAAGCATAACCCTTCCATTAAAAATTCAATAAGCGATAATTTTATTTGGACAATTTTTGAAGACGCAAAAAATAATTTATGGATTGGTACAAATAGTGGAGGATTAAATAAATATAATTATGAAACAAATTCCTTCGAGCATTTTCTTCATTCTTCCAATAACAATAAAAGTATTAGTAATAATAATGTAAGAGTAATTTTTGAAGACAAACAAAATGTATTGTGGCTTGGAACCAATAGTGGTGGACTTGATAAGTATAATAAGGATGAAAAAACATTTGAACACATTAAACTATTAACTAATAAAAACGAAACCAATACGAATAGCATAAGAGCAATTTGTGAAGATGATAAAAATAATCTGTGGATTGGAACTGATGGAAGTGGACTTTATAAATTAGAAGGAACTCGTAAGAATACTTTTTTATATCAGCATTCAATATCTAATAAAAATAGTATAAGTAGTAATTCAGTTTGGTCACTTCTTGCAGATGGGAATGTTCTTTGGATTGGGACGTATAATAACGGATTAAATAAATTTGATGTTCTGGAAGAAAAATTTCTTCATTATAAAGAAGGAGGAAATCGTTCAACAATTGTAAATAATAGTATTACTGACTTAATGCTAGATAATGCGAATCACTTATGGGTTAGTTCTGAAGGTGGTCTTAGCATATTAAATATTAAAACAGATTTGTTTGAAAACTATCAACATAGTATTTCTGATTTGAGTAGTATTAGTAATAATTTTGTGAGAACTATCATACAAGATAAATCTGGATTGATATGGATTGGAACAGTTGGTGGAGGAATAAATAAAGTTAACCTAAATAAAAAATTTAAACACTACGCTCATAATCCTTCTGATGAAAATAGTTTGAGCCATAATGTTATTCGCTCAATATATGAGGACTCAAAAGAGAATATATGGATTGGAACTCTTGGTAAAGGTCTAAATAAATTCAACAAAAAAAATAATACATTCCAACATTTCAGTAGTAATTCAAAATCAAAATATAATCTTAGTGAAAATATTATCTCATCAATATTTGAAGATAGTTTTAAAAATCTTTGGGTTGGTACTTGGGGGGGAGGTTTAAATAGAATTACATTTAGCAAAACTAATAACAACTCTATTATTGAAAAAATAAATTATTATAAACATAACTCCAATAATGTTGCAAGTATTAGTAGCAATATTGTACAAGCTATTTTTGAAGACTCGAAAAAGAATATTTGGATTGGAACTGAAGAAGGACTAGACCGTTATGATCTAAACTCTAATAAGTTTTATCATTTTAAAAATAAAAATAATACAAATAGTTTAAGTGATAACCGTATTCAGTCAAAGTGTATAATTGAAGATAGACTTGGAAATATTTGGATTGGAACTTGGCGTGGACTGAATAAAGTTTCTATAAAAAGTAAGATAGATAACAATTCTTTATCACAAGTAGTTTTTGAAAAATTTCTACACGATCCTTCAAACCCCAATAGTATTAGTGATAATAGAGTTCTTTCAATTTATGAAGATAAGTCTGTAGTTGGTTCTGATTCACTAATTCTTTGGGTGGGAACAATAGGTGGAGGCTTAAATAAATTAGAAATATCAATTACATCGGATAGCTTAAATAATATTAAGTTTAGTAATTATACAGAAAAAAATGGTTTACCCAACAATGTTATTTATGGGATCCTTGGAGATGAAGATGGAAATCTTTGGCTAAGTACAAACAATGGGATATCTAAATTTAATCCATCAACAGAAGTATTTCGAAATTTTGATATTAAGGATGGCTTACAAAGCAATCAATTTTTTTGGGGTGCTTTTCATCAAGCCAAAGATGGGGAACTTTTTTTTGGAGGTGTTAATGGATTAAATTCCTTTTATCCAAATACACTTAAAAATAATGAACATGTACCACCAATTTATATAACTGACTTTTCAATTGTTCCTTCAAGTCCCCAAAAAGAAATGGATTTTATAAAAAAAGATATTTACATAAAGAACAAAACTGTACAATTGCCTTATGATTCTTATTCTTTTAATTTTGAGTTTGCTGCGTTAGATTTTACTACACCAGGAAAAAATGAATATAAATATAAACTAGAAAATATAGATGAAAATTGGAACTACAGTTCTAACAAAAGTTATGCTCAATACTCAAATATTAAAGAAGGTAAATATAAGTTCAAAGTTATTGGTTCTAATAATGACGGTGTGTGGAATAAGACCGGAGCTTCAATAACAATAATTATTGACACACCTTTTTGGAAAGCTTGGTGGTTCATAGTACTCGCACTACTATCAATAGCTGCGTTGGTGGGTTATTTCATTTACACTCAAGTTCAAAATATGCTTGCAGTTGAAAGACTTAGAACAAAACTTGCTGCGGATTTGCACGATAATATTGGTTCCAGTTTAACTGAAATTTCAATATTAAGTGAAGTGATTTCTACTAGATTAAAAACCACTGATGAGGATATAAATAAAAGTCTAAATAAAATTAGCTACAAATCAAGAAATTTAATTGATAAGATGAGCGATATAGTTTGGCTTGTAAATCCTCAGAGAGATTCTTTATACGATTTAATTCTAAGACTTCAAGACACATATTCTGAATTACTTGCTGATACTTCAATCTCATTTCGTTCGGAAAATCTAAAATCTCTTGAAAAAATTTCTTTATCGATGGAGCATAGACAACACCTCTTTTTAATTTTTAAGGAAGCAATAAATAATTCCATTACACATAGTAACTGTTCTGAAATATTTCTTAACGCAAAAGTTTCTGGTAAGAAATTAGAAATGGTTTTAGAAGATAATGGAATAGGTTTTGAGTTTGATGAAACAAAAAGAGGAAATGGTTTAGTAAATATGAAAAAACGAGTAAAAAAGATTAATGGAAAATTAAATATAGCTAGTATTCTTGGTAAAGGAACTGTGGTTAAGTATATTGGAAAAGTAGTTTAAATAGTTGAAAAAAAATTGCACATTATATTATATGAGTTAAAAAAGATTATGATCGATGTAATAATAGTTGAAGATAATAAAACAATAAGAGAAGGTTTGAAACTACTTATTGATGGAACTGAAGGATACAAATGTATTGCAGCTTATTCAACTTGCGAAGACTTATTGAAAGAAGTAACTAAATTAGATGTTGATGTAATCCTTATGGATATTGACCTTCCTGGAATATCTGGTATTGAAGGAATGAAAAGACTTAAAGAAATTTCACCAGATTATACTATATTAATTTTAACAATTTATGATGAAAACGAATTAATATTTGAAGCACTATGTGCCGGAGCATCTGGATACTTAGTGAAAAAAACTCCACCAGCAAAATTACTTGAAGCAATAAAAGAAGCTCACGAAGGTGGCGCTCCAATGACTTCCAATATTGCAAGAAAGGTTGTTGATTTTTTTCAAAGAACAAAACCAATTCAAAAAAAGGAAGCACATATTCAATTAACAAAAAGAGAAAAAGAAGTTCTCTCTGGACTTGTTGCCGGAAGTAGTTATAAGGCCATTGCAGTTACGCTAAATGTTAGTCTAGATACTGTTCGTTTTCACTTTAGAAATATTTACAAAAAGTTACATGTTCATTCACAATCAGAAGCTGTTGTAAAAGCATTGAAAGAAGGATTAGTATAACCTCTTCATTTATGTAGTTTATTTGTACAACTTCCCACATATTTAAGCAAAAACTCTCCATTTATGCAGTACCCAAAAAGTTTATTTCTCAATAAATTGGTTCCTGATAAAATTTAAAAATCCATTTTATTTATTCCAAATGTTAATATGAAAAATGTAATAATTGTTGAAGATGTAAAAACTATTCGCGAAGGATTAAAATCTCTAATCGATACTTCAGAAAATTTAGAATGTATTAAAACATTTGAAAACTTTGAAGAGTTTCAAAAGCAAGTAAACCAACTTGACTTAGATATTCTTTTAATCGATTTAGATTTACCAGGGATTTCTGGAATTGAAGGAATAAAGAAATTAAAAAAAATATCGAAAAAAATTACAATAATAGTTTTAACAATACATGAAGAAAACGAAAGAGTTTTTGAAGCCCTTTCCGCTGGAGCGAGTAATTATTTAGTTAAAAATACGCCAGCTGTAAAAATGATTAGCATTATAGAAGATGCAGCGGAAGGTAAAGTTCTTATGAATTCTTTTATTGCAAGAAAAACTTTTGATTTTATGAACAAAAACAAAAAAGTAAAAATATTAGATAAAAAAGAGTTAACTATTTTAAAAAAGGTTACAGAAGGTAATAATCTTATTGCAATGGAAAACTCATTGAAGATTAGTAGTAGTGAAATAAAAAATAGTTTTAAAAATATTTACAATAAACTTTGTCAAGTTCAATAAATTGGTTAGCAAAAACCTACCTATTTATGTAGGTATTGTTGAGTAATTCATTAATCTGAGCTAAATACTCCTTAATTGTGTAGTCTTTAAATAATTAAAAAATAACTATATTATCATTTATAATTACTAAGAAATACTTTTTTTTTGAATAGATATCTAAATATTTGAGTGAGTAAAATTATTATTAGCATTAAGATATTTTTCTTTATAAGCACTATCTTTTTTATAAATAGTTGTACTCAAAATGATTCTAAAAAAATTGTTGCAAAGATAGGTGAATATGAAATTTCAAAATCTGAGTTTATTTTAAGGTATGAAGATTATATAATTCAAACTGGAATTAAGGATAATTTTATTTCAAGAAAAGATGTTATAAATAGTATGGTCTCAGAAATAGTTTTAACTAAGTACGATGAGAATAAATATATATATGACAACGATGAATTTAATACAGAAACTAAATGGCTTAAAGACCAAGCTATACTAGCTTACTTGAAAGACCAAGAAGTGTATGCAAAAATTTCTGCAAATGATGAAGAAACAAGAAACGCATTTTTAAGGTCGAATGAAAAATTATCAGTCAGTCATTTATTTGCAACAACAGAAAATGAAATAAACGAGTTACACCAGTTGTTAAAAGTTGGTGTAAGTTTTGAAGAATTAGCAAAACAAATATTTACGGACTCAACTCTACAATCCAATGGGGGGAACTTGGGTTTTGTAGAGTGGGGAGATTTAGAACCGGAGTTTGAAGATAAAGCGTATTCAATGAGAGTTGGAGAAATATCAAGACCGGTTAAAACAGAACACGGTTATAGCATTATTAAAGTGAATGAGCGTGTTTCTCATCCTTTGTTAACTGAGAATGAATACCAAAAAAGAAAAAGTAAGTTTGAGCATATAATAAGATTAAGAAAAAAGAAACCTACTGAAAAATCTTATGTCAATTCTATTGTTGATTTTGAAAGCATAAATTTTACCGAAAAATCTATTGAAGAAGTTTGGGAAAGTATTCAGTTAAGGATTGATAGAAATAGTGAGTTAAAACAATTTAAGGGTAATGATGAGCAATGTGTTGAGTACAAAGGAAAAGTTTATCTAACTTCTGAAATAATTGAAAAAGTAAATACTATTCCATCTTATCATTTTGAAAAAGTTACTTCAATTAAAAAGTTGAAAACAGTTATAAAAGGTTTTGTATTAAAAGATAGACTCAAAGAAATTGCAGATGAGAAAGGTTATTCAAATAATAAGTATGTATTAAAGAAATTTGAGAAAATGAAAACCAATTTATTTATGAAATATAAAATTTCTGAGATTATTGAAAAATCAAATATTCAAGATTCAGTTATTTTGGATTTCTACACAAAGCATCCTGAATTTTTCTCAACGCACGATGAAATAAATGTTCAAGAAATTCTGGTTACCGATAAGAAGCTGGCAAATTCTCTTTTGAAAAAAATAAAAAGTGGAGCTAACTTTGGTAAGCTTGCAAAAAAATATTCTAAACGTACTCCAACAGCTTCTAAGTTTGGTATTCTTGGGTTTGCACCTATTTCTAAATTTGGAATGCTAAAAGATATTTTTTGGGAAAGTAAGTTGAACAAAATTATTGGGCCACTAAAAATTGAACAGTATTTCGGAATTTTTAAAGTTTTGGATAGAAAAAAAAGTAAATCAATTAGTTTTGAAGAATCAAAAGATATAGCTGAGATGGCTGTAAAATATAAACAAAAAAATAAAATCCTTAGTGATTATCTTGAGAAATTAAAGTCAAAAATTAATATTGAAATTTTTGATAATGTAATTGGTTCAACAAAGATTTTTGAATTTGCAAATAATTAAAATATTACGTACAATTAAAAAGGTTCTTATTTATAGGAGTTCCTTATGAAACGAAGTTTTATCATTTTTATCTTTTCGATATTTCCGCTTTTAATTTTAACTGCCGGAACTACTGGCAAGCTTACTGGAGTAATCAAAGATGCATCAACCGGTGAAGGTCTGCCGTTTGTAAATATTACTCTTGAGGGAACAACAATTGGTGCTGCAACGGATATTGATGGCAAATATGTTATTCTAAATATTTCTCCTGGTAAACATAGTGTTAAAATTCAATACATCGGATATCAAACAAAATTAATAAGTAATGTTTCAATTTCAATTGATCAAACTACAAGATTAGATGTTAGTCTTAGTGAGGCAAGTATTGAAATTGGTGAGGTTGTTATTCAAGCCGAAGCTGGAGGAATACAAAAAGATGTTACGTCAAGTCAGTCATTAGTTTCTTCCGAAGATATTGCAAATTTACCTGTTGCAGAAATGGATGATATTTTAGCTCTACAATCCGGTGTAACTCTTGATAAAGATGGTGGCTTCCATATTAGAGGAAGTAGATCAGAAGAAATAGCATACAAAGTTAACGGAATTTCAGTTACTGATTCTTATGATAAGAGCAGAGGAATTGAAATTGACAACACAAGCATTCAGGAACTGCAAGTAATAAGTGGAACGTTTAATGCCGAACACGGCGAGGCAATGTCTGGTATAATTAACACGGTTACTAAAGAAGGCAAAAGTAAATATCACGGCGATATCCAATTATACTCAAGCGATTATGCAAGTTCTCATACAGATGTTTTTTCTAATATAGATGCATTCAATCCGTTTGCAAATTATAATACCCAAGCAAGCCTAAGCGGACCAGTTCCTTTTACAAATGGCAAAGTAAGATTTTTTATAAACGGACGTTACAATTATGATGATGGTTGGTTGTACGGTCAGCGTAAGTTTACAACATTAGGTTTAACTGGTGATGATGAATTTGTGGCAATGAACTATAATAAAAGGTTGATTGGAATTGCTAATATCAGTTGGTTTGCTTCATCCGCATTTAAGTTTAATTTAGAAGCTCTTTTCTCTGATAGAGAATTCAAAGATTATTCTCACGATTATAAACTTAACCCCGATGGAGACGTTATAAAATTTTCAAATAGTTTAAGTACTACTTTCACTATGACGCACACTTTTTCATCAAGTGCATTCTATACAATTAAGGCTTCATACTTTAATAGAGATTTTAAAGAATACACATTTGAGGATGCATTCAGTCCAAATTATCTTCATCCAGATTCTTTGAACAAAGGCAGTTATGCTTTTCATTCAAAGGGAACCAACCTACATAGATTCTTTAGAACAACAGAAGCATTTATTGCTAAATTCGATTTTACAAGTCAAATTCACGAAAATCATTTAATCAAATTTGGATTTGAAGGTAAAACAGATAGGTTAGATTTTGATGATTACGACCTTGAACCCAAAACAATAAATGGAGTTCAAGTAAATCCTTTTAGTACTCAGATTCCCGAAATCATTTCCCCTAATCGAGAGGTGTATGATGCTGACCCAATTGCAGCAGCAGCTTATTTACAAGATAAAATTGAGTTTGAAGATGTAATTATTAATATAGGACTTCGCTTTGATTATTTTAATTCAAATGGAAATGTTCTTGTTGATCTGTCTGATCCAAATATATATGTGCCTTTAAGAGACGAGTTAAAAAGCTTAAGTATTGAAGAAAGAAAGTCTCACTTCTATAAAGATGCAGATGCAAAATTACAACTTGCTCCTCGGTTTGGAATAGCATACCCGATTAGTGCAACTGGAGTAGTTCATTTTTCTTATGGACAGTTTTTACAAATTCCCCAATACCAAAGATTGTTTGATAGAGGTTCTTATAAAGTTCCTACTACCGGAACTCCCGGGGAAGTTTATGGAAACCCAAATTTAGAACCGGAAAAAACCACACAATATGAAATTGGTTTTCGTCAAGAGTTTTTTGAAGACTACTTAATTGATATGACACTATTTTATAAAGATATTAGAGATTATATTACTGCTGGTCCATTTACAGAAACTAAAAATGGTGTGCCATATTCAATTTATACAAATAGAGATTATTCTAATGTTAAAGGAATTACTTTAAACTTAAGTAAACATTTTTCAAATTATTTTTCTCTAAATGTAAACTACACTTATCAATTTGCAGATGGAAGTAATTCAACACCGGAAGACGATTTTAATTCACAGAGAGATAATAAAGAACCAACGCTTTTCTTAATTCCACTGGATTGGGATCAAAGACATTCTATTAATGGCTCAGTTTATATTGGTGATGCTAATTGGGGTGCAAGTTTTGTTGGTAGATATGGAAGCGGTTTACCTTACACTCCAGCAATAACACAGTTTACTGCTGATAGAGGTTTGTCTTCAGGCTTCAACAGAAACATAAGACGCAGACCAAATCAATTTTTTCTTGATATGAAAGTTCATAATGTATTCGATATAATGGGGCAAAATTTTACAGTTTATCTTAAAGTGTTTAATTTTTTAGATTCAAAAATTATTACTGATGTGTTTACAGATACTGGCAAAGCAGATTTTACAACAGAAGCAGCAAGTTTACGTGATGTGGTTGATATCAATAGACCAAATACGGTTTCTGATTATTTAATTCGACCTTGGTATTATGATGCACCTAGAAAAATTCAGCTTGGTATTAATTTCTCTTTTTAGAGAATAAAGATTTTTAACAGGAGTTTTTAAATGAACAAGAGTTCTAAAATTTTATTTATTATTCTTTCAATTCTACTTTTTTCGACAAGGGGTTATTCACAATATGTACCCGGAAAAGAAAGAGGTGATTCTGGTAAGCGTGCAAAAGGACAAATGGAAGGTAACCGACTCAGGACAACAATCCACAACTTTGGTTTTACAGGTAGAACGGGTGGAGAGTTTCCGATAAATGTACAAACACCTTATGAGTGGCCAAAGAATACTGGACAAGTTTACTTAGCATTAACAGCAATATTTGTTGGTGGCGAAGTAATTGATAATACAGGAGCAGAAATTAAAATTGTAGATGTTCCAACATTTCGAGAATCGCCTGAAGGTACAAGTTGGAATTTTGAACCAACTCCAGGTTACTTTAATAATGAAAGAGCTACTAGATCAGTTGCTACTAGCGATGATAAAACAACTTGGCCAAATAACTGGCCTGATAGAATGAGTGATGATTCTGATCCCGGATGGGAAGGAAGTTGGAACGGGCTTGGTGGTAAAAATGATTTTAGGGCCGACCAAGAAATTTTTTATAGAGCTTCCGATGACTTGTATAGTAGATACACAACCTACTTTCCAGATAGTACTGATATGACTAGGAAAGGATTGGGAATTTTGATGGATGTTAGAACGCTTGCTTGGTCTCAGTTTCTTGTTCAAGATGCAATTTATGTTTTACACAATATGAAAAATGATGGAACTCAAGATATTCCTAAGACTGCTGTCTCTGCTTGGCACGCTGATTTTGTTGGAGGAAATGGAGATTCGCAAGATGATATTTCTGAATTTGATTTATTGTCAGATATTGGTTTTAGTTATGATTCCGACCACAGAGCACCAGATTTTGGAAATGATCCCGTAGGAATTATTGGTCAAGCATTTTTGGAAACTCCTGGAAACACAACTGACAGAATTGATAATGATGGTGATGGTGAAGAAGGTGGACCAAAAATAAGTTTAGAAATGTTAGCTGGTGAAATTATTGGTGATTTGATTGATAATAATGGTAATGGACTTATTGATGAAAATGAAGCTCATATTCCATTTCAAGATCAGGACGGTGTAACTTATGCTGATAGAATTGATCAGAATGGAAATGGCGAAACTAATAGTCCAACAATAACTACTGTAATGGTTAATTTAGTTGCATCTGATAAATGGAAAAGATGGCCTGCAAATCCGACTGATGACAAAATTCATCTTCTTATGGTAGAAGTTGATGACGTTGGTTTTGCTTTTGCTGATAATATAGATAACGATGATAATGCAGAAGAAGATAGTCCAACAATAACTCAAGAGATGATTTCTACTGCCGCTAATGATGCTCCCTATTTTAGATTTACATTGCAAAACGGAATTGTACTTTATGATGTAAAGGCTGAAGACTTAGGCAAAAAATATGCGGATGGAATTGACAATGATAACAACGGTGCTATTGATGAACTTATAGATGAAGGCATAGATGAAATGGTTGATGAATCCAGAGACAATGGAATTGACGATGATAATGATTGGGATGCTTTAACTGACGATGTTGGACTTGATGGAGTTCCTGATACTGGAGATGAAGGGGAAGGAGATGGGAAACCAACTTCGGGTGCAAGATTTGGATTACCAGGCGAACCAAGTGTTGATGTTACTGATGTTTCGGAGACAGATCAAATTGGTATAACTAATGCTCAGTACGATGCTGCGGGTTCTTGGAATTTTAATACAGTAAGCGATGATGTTATTTGGTTTAGGTTAATGCGTCCGGGAAGATTTTATAATCCTCAAGAAGTAGTTGCCGGAGAGTACGATTTATTTATTGCTTCAGGCTTCTTCCCACTAAAGTCAGGACAAACTGAGCCAATATCAGTTTCAATTATAATGGCAAACGGTCCAGCACAAGATCCTGAAGGTAAGATTAGGAAAGAAGAAATTATTAGAAAAAAAATTAGAGTTCAAGAAACTTATGAGAATGATTACCAGTTTGCAAATGCTCCATTATCTCCTAATGTTACTGCTATTGCTGGTGATAATAGAATTACTCTTTATTGGGATAAAATATCAGAAACTTCTTTTGATAAATACGTAAGTAATATTGGTGGTAACGGAAATGATTTTGAAGGTTATAAAATTTATAGATCTAAAGATGCAGCATTTCAAGATCCAGAAAAAATCACAAGTGGTTTTGGAATTCCAACATTTAAAATACCAATAGCAACTTTTGATTTAGATGATAATTATTCCGGTTTTGATTCAGTTGGAATTAGTGGAGTGCATTATAATTTAGGAACTAACTCTGGTTTAGAACATACTTACATTGATACCTCTGTTAAAAATGGATTTACATATTACTATGCAATTGTTGCTTATGATTTTGGTTTTCCGCAAGGAGAAATTATACCAACAGAATCACCAATAAAATTATCTTTGCAAGCAGATGGTTCAGTTATTCTTGGTAATAATGTTATAAGAATTTCGCCTGAAGCTTCTGCTGCTGGCTATATTGAACCTACTTTAGAAAATATTGATTTAGCTAAGGGTTCTACTACTGGAAAAATTGGATATGATATTGTGGACATTTTCAAAATAAAAGACCAACACGTTTATAATATTGTTTTTGAAGATACAATTAGAGTTGGTAAGTCTGGTGAATCTGATACTCTTACAACAAAAAATTTCACACTTATTGATTCAACAGAAAATAAAATATTAATTGATAAAAGCACAAATTTCGCAAGTGATTTTGAACAACCGATAACAGATGGCTTCCAACTAAAATTTAGAAATGAATCTCAAGTTGAATTAGATAAAGTAAATTCCGGATGGACAAGTACTGGAATAATGGATTTTACTTTTGAGAAACTTGTTACATCAAAAGAAGAAGGAGAGCAAAGACCAAACGATTATACTTTGTTATTTGGAGACGTTGGTTTTGGTACTTCCAAAGAAATTAATCTTTCAAATAATACTTTTGTTTCGCAACCAGTAAACTTTAAAATATTTAACAATAGCACAAATGAATTTATTGATTTTGGATTTGTTGAAATTAACAAAGATGGTGGCGATGGATTATTAACTGCTGAAGGTTCTAGAAGGGATAGAATAGTTTTTCTAGAAAAAGATTTAAGTGGAATTGAAGTTTTTACTTGGTGGTTTTATTTAAGTGGTGATGCAACTGGAGGTTTACGATTTCCGCAAACGGGTGATTCAGTAGTTATAAAACTTAAGAAACCATTCCTTTCATCAGACAAATTTAGATTTGTTGCAGCTGCAGGTAAAATAGATAAAGCTCTGGCTGAAAAAGAATTGGAAAATATTAAAGTTGTCCCAAACCCTTATGTAGCTTCGGCTAGATGGGAAGTTAAGAATCCTTTTAATAGTGGAAGAGGTCCAAGATCATTGCACTTTACTCACTTACCATCAAATTGTACTATAAGGATATTTACAATAAATGGCGAATTAATTAATACTCTATACCACGATAAAGAATTAAACAATGGTACTTATGATTGGAATATGCTAACAAGTGATAACCTTGCTATTTCTTATGGAGTTTATATTTATCATATAGAAGCAAAAGATATTGGAGATAAAACTGGAAAGTTTGCTATAATAAAATAAGTGATAGGATACTTTACTGTTGTCATTCTCAGCTCGACTGGGAATCTAGAAAACACTATTTAAGGGATTCCCGATAAAGACATTCGGGAATGACAGACAAAAAGTTCTACATTAGTCTTGAAGTCTTTTTGAGAATGGAATTGTACTTGGAACTAGAAAATTATAAAATTATAAAATTAAAAATCTTGAAATGTAAAAATTCAAGGAGATAAATGTGTTTAACAAAATGATAAAAATTTTAATTGTATTACTCCTATTACTTTTTAGTTCAACTATTGTTGGTCAGGGAGGAGTTACTAAGACTGGAACAACTGCCGCTAAGTTTTTAAGTATTGGAGTTGGTCCGCGTGCGAATGCGATGGGCGGAGCTTATAGTGCTGTTGCAAATGATGCTTCTTCTATGTATTGGAATCCTTCTGGGATAGCTTTTGTTGAAAAGTTCCAAGGAATTTTTACCTATACTCAAATGTTTGCTGATGTAAACTTAAACTATTTTGGAATTGTAATTCCAACCGGAGAAATGGGCAACATTGGTATAAGCGTTACAGCATTAAACATTGGTGAAATGGACGTTACAACTGAGTTGCGTCCTGAAGGAACTGGAGAAACATTTTCGTCTGGTAGTTATGCTTTTGGTTTATCTTATGCTAAGTTTATTACAGATAACTTTATTTTCGGAGCAACATTCAAATATATAAAAGAGGATATATTTAATTCAAGTGCAGAAGGTATTGCTTTTGATATTGGAACAATATTCCATACTCCTTTTTATGGAGTTAAATTTGCAAGTAGCATAACTAACTTCGGTACGAAGATGAATATTACCGGAGATGATTTAATTATTCGTTATGATCAAGACCCAACAACTCGTGGAAATAATGAAACGGTTGATGCAAAATTATCAACTGATTTTTTTGAACTGCCGCTTAGATTACAAATTGGGTTAAGTAAAGATTTTATATTTGCAGAAGGACAAAGACTAACAATTGCTACTGATGCTAATTATCCTAATGACAATAACCAATGGGTAAATGTTGGTGGGGAATTAGCTTTATTTCATGAACTAGTTTCGTTGCGAGCAGGGTATAAAGCAATATTTTTGGATGAGTCTCAAGAAGGTTTAACATTTGGATTTGGTTTGAAATATGATCAATCTAATTCACTTGCTATTCAAGTTGATTATGCTTTTCAAAAACTTGAATATTTAGATAATACACACAGCTTTGGAATAATGTTAAGTTTTTAATTCTATATAAATAGATTAAATAATTTATTTACACACTAACTAAATAGGAGGATACAAATATGAAAAAGTATTTGTTATTATTTTCTTTCATGCTTTTTGTAGCATCAATGGTGAATGCTCAGGATAGCGTGAATGTTACGTTTCAAGTTGATATGACTGTACAAGCAGCAAAAGGAGCTTTAAAGGCTACTGATAATGTTTCTGCTCGTGGTGATTTCAATGGTTGGGGCGAAACAAACATGGCAGATGATGATGGTGATTCTGTTTTTACTGTTACTATAAAAGCAGCAAAAAATTCATCCATTGCTTATAAGTATTTTCACAGTGGTGCTGGTGGTACTTGGGAAGATGGGGACAACAAGGCACTTGCTATTACTGATGCAGATGTAACTTTAGATGCAAATTTATTTAACGGTGAAGAACTGCCTTCTGGTGATTTGCAAAATGTTACATTTAATATTGATATGGAAAAATACAAAAGTACAGGAGCTTTTGATCCTGCTGCAAACAATCTTTTTGTTGCTGGTAACTTTTCAGACTGGGGTTCTGGTGCAGTTTTAATGGCTGATAATGGAGCTGATACTTCTGTTTATACTGTTACAGTTGATAGTATAAACTCCGCACAATTATTATTCTTCAAGTTTATTTGGGCTCCAGGAGATACAATTGGTGCTGATGGTACTACTTGGGAAAATGATCCGAACAGAGAATACTGGGTTGTTGATGGCGAAAATACTTTTACTGCATTTTGGAATAATGAAGACCCTAACTTACAAAGTGCTGATGGTAATATTACGTTTAATGTTGACATGAGTGTAATGACTGAAACTGGTGTTTTTGATCCGGATAAAGATTCACTGCAATTAAGAGGTGGCTTTAATGGTTGGAGTGGTAGTGATGTTGCAAAGTCGCATATGAACCAAGATTTTTTGGATGCTAATAAATGGTTTCTAAAAGTTCCTTTTGTTCAAGCACCAATTGGCGGAAATCAATTGTACAAACATTATGTACATATAGATTCTGTTGCTAATCCTACTAAATTTGGTCTTTGGCCTGATGGTTATGAGCGACCTTTCTCTAAAGGTGGTGGAAACAGACCAGCAATTTTTGAAGGTATAGAAGATCAAAATTTAGACAATATTTATTATGATGGTGTTCTACCTAGTTATGTTATTTTGGAAGATGGTATAGAAATAACATTCTCAGTTAATATGACTGATGCTGCTGATGCAAGTAAAATGGTTCCTACATTTGTTCCTGCAACAGATACAGTTTGGTGGATTGCTGAACAGCCAGCATTTGTTGTAACTCAAGGTTGGATTGATGGTGATGATATGAGAGTACTTGCTTTGACTGATGCAAATGGCGATATGGTTTATGAAGGGACTTTAACTGTTAAAGCACCTGCTTGGAATGGATTTGAATATCGATATGGATTTTCTCAAGCTGGAGCAATGACTCAAGAAGAAGCTGGTTTTGGAGAGTTTGCTTATAGAGTTAGATATATTGAACAAAGTGGTTATAGAAAATTTGTTCAACCTTATTCTGCTCCAACAGATACTTGGGCATTACAGGAAAACAAAGAATCTGAATGGGAAGCTGCACCAGCTGGTGATATTACTGGTATTACTGAAACTGGTTTAGTTGCTGATAAATTTGCATTGGATCAAAACTATCCTAATCCTTTTAACCCAACTACACAAATTAGGTTTTCAATTCCGCAATCTAATTTTGTTACGTTAAAAGTATTTAACTTATTAGGTCAAGAAGTTAGAACACTTATAAATGAAGATATGAATTCTGGTTCTTACGAATTTGATTTTAACGCTTCTAATCTTTCAAGTGGTTTATACTTCTATACTCTTACTTCAGGTGATTTTGTTTCTACTAAAAAGATGATGTTACTTAAGTAAACAAGATTGCTAATGTAGTATTTTTTAAAGCCGACTTGAAAATAGTCGGCTTTTCATTTTTAAATAGCTAATGGAATAATTAAGATGAAAATTATCATTAAATAACTTCTGAATTATTGATAGTAATTTTGTAATAATAAATGAACCATTATATTTTTTTAAAAAAGGTTTCTAGAAATAAAATAAAACATATAGGTCTAATTTAAATGACTTTTATTTTATAAGTTTATGTTATATTTTTTTTCTTACTAATAACTTTTTAGAAGAGATATGAGTAAATCAAACAGTAACACTTCCGGTTTTCTAAGTATTGTCAAAAAAAACATTAATCAAGTAAATAACAAATATCTTGGTTTTACTAATCAAAAAAAAATCCCTAAAATTCTAAAACAAAAATACTCACTTGCAACTATTACATTGCTAGGTCTAGTATTATTTTATTTCCTATTCCCCAGCTCATCATCTAATTCTAACATTCCAACATATACAATAAAAAAGGATGTATTCTTAGTATCAATCACTGAAAGTGGTGAAATTAAAGCAAAAAAATCAATTGCTATTTCCGCCCCAAGAATAAGAGGTTCACTTAAAATTATTCATTTGGTTCCAGAAGGCAATTATGTTAAAGCAGGTGAAGTTGTTGCAAAATTTGATCCAACTGAAGTGTTGACAAAACTTAAAGATGCGGAAGCAAAACTAGAAATATCTCGCTCTAATAAATCTAAATTATTAGCAAATCACGCTTCTCAAATAGCTGAGTTGGAAACAGATTTAAAAAGTGCAGAGCTAAGTTTTGAATTGTCGAAACTTAATATGGAACAAATGAAATTTGAAGCTGAAGCAAAAAGAAGGGAGACAAAATTACAACATAATAAAAATGAGTTAAATTTTCAAAAAACCGAGCAAACTTTTAAGTCGAAAAAAATAATTCAAAGATCTGAATTAGACAATATGAATGTAGAAATAAGGCAGAAAATATCTGAATTGGAAAAGACTCAACGAGATTTAGATGCTTTAACACTAATATCTTCCGCCGAAGGATTAGTTGTGTATGGTATAAACTGGAATAACCAAGGTCAAAAATTTCAAGTTGGAGATCAGCCTTGGCGAGGACAAGTAATAGTAACCTTGCCAGATCTTTCAAAAATGGAAAGCCATACTTTTGTAAATGAAGTGGATATAAGTAAAGTTAAAGAAGGTCAGAAGGTTGAAGTTAAACTTGATGCTTTTCAAGATAGTGTTTTTGTTGGGGAAGTTGCAAAAGTAGCAAGGCTTGGGAAGAAAAAAGATAATCAATCAACAATAAAAGTTTTTGATGTATTTGTAGAAATTAAAGGAATATCTGAAATATTAAAACCTGGTATGACTACTAGCAATAAAATAATTATAGATGAAATTGATGCTAAAATATTTATACCGCACGAAGCTTTGTTCGATGTAGAAGAAGAGTTTTTTGTTTATAAAAAAGATGGCGCTGGCTTTGACAAAATAAATGTTAAAGTTGGAAAAAAAAGTGATGATTTTGTAATTATTGAAAGTGGTCTTGATGGTGGAGATATTGTAGCATTAAGAAATCCGAATAATAAAAATATAAGCGAAGATACTACTGAAGGCGATTCAGTTCAAATGCCGGAGAATGAATAATAATTGAAAAAAATTGATCTTTTTAAAATTGGAATTGAAGAATTAAGTTCAAATAAACTACGAACATTTTTAACAATGTTAGGAATTATATTTGGAGTTGGTTCAGTAATTTCAATGTTATCTATTGGTGAAGGAGCAAAAACAGAAACATTAGAACAAATTGAATTATTAGGTTCTAATAACATTATTATAAAATCTGAAGAAATAGAAAGTAGTCAGAATGAAACAGCTACTTTCACTCCTGGACTAAATCTAGATGATCTTACAGCAATTAAAAAAATCTGCCCATTTATTTATTCATTAACACCACAAAGAGAAGCCCCAGAAAAAGTAATGTATAAATCCACTATACTTGAAGCAAAAATTATTGGAACGACTATAGATTATCCAGTTACTTTTAATTCTAAACTTTCAGCCGGTAATTTTTTTAACAAGTACCAAATGGAAAACTATGCAAATGTTTGTGTTATTGGAGCAGATATTCGTAAACAATTATTTAAATATAAAAATCCAATAAACGAAAAAATTAAAATTGGTGATCAATGGTTTACCATAATAGGAGTTATTGCATCAAAAAAAAATATAGCAAATTCATCTATTGAGAGCTTTAGAAATTTTAATGAAGATGTATATATTCCGCTCTCTACAATGAGTTACAAAATGAATAAATATATTGAATCTTCAAAACAGAAAGAATCTAGTTGGCGAGATATAGGGAAAATTGCAAATGCAATTGATAGAAAATCTATTGACCAGTTAACTGTTAAAGTTACAAGTGATGATAAGATTGTTGAGGTTGCCAATATTATTAAAAGAATCCTAATTAGAAAACATTATAAAGTTAAAGATTATAAAATTATTATTCCCGAAGAAATAATGGCACAAAAACAAAAAACACAAAAGATTTTTAATATAGTTATGGGAGCAATTGCTGGTATTTCTTTACTGGTAGGTGGAATTGGAATAATGAATATAATGTTAGCAAACATAATGGAGCGAACTAGAGAAATTGGAATTAGACGAGCTGTTGGAGCAACAAGAAAAGATGTTTTGAACCAGTTTATGTTTGAAGCTTTAACAATTAGTTTTATTGGAGGTTTGCTGGGAATTGTTACAGGGTATATACTAACATTAATAATTTCTAACTATGCTGAGTGGCGAACAATTATTACTCCTTTTTCTGTTGTGTTAGCATTTTTTGTTTCAGTAATAGTAGGGTTCATTTTTGGAAGTTACCCTGCAAAAAAAGCAGCAGAAAAAGATCCAATAGATGCTTTACGTTATGAATAATTTATTAGAATTAAAATGAAAAATATTCTTCAAATAGTACTAATAATTTTAGTTTCAAGTTTAAATTTTGCACAAGAAATTTTTACACTTGAGAAGGCAATCTCCGTAGCATTGCATAAAAGTTTTGGAATTAAATCTGCTGAATATTCTTAATTGCTTCTGAAAAAAGATTAGAGGCTTTTAAAGCTGGGTTATTTTCTAGATTAGATTTAGATTTTGATTTACCAAGTTATTCAGAAAATTTGATAAGTCAATTTAATTTATTAAAAAGTAAGGACGAGTTTTTTGAATTGGGGAATTCAAGAATTGAAGGTAGGTTACGTTTAACGCAACCAATAATATTTTCTAATGGAACAATAAATATTGTTGGAAGAATATTTGGAAGAGAACAATTTGGTACAAATATAAATAGAACAAAGGATTTTTTTACTAATGTTGGAATATCACTAAGACAACCTTTATTTACTTTTAATACGCAGAAAGCAAATTTAGAACGTGCTGAGATAAGTCTCCAGAATGCTAAAAGAAATTTTAATCACGCCGAGCAAAATTTAATTTATGATGTAAAAGTTGCTTTTTACAAACTTTATAAATTAAAGGAAAGTGTTAAAATTGCCGTAGAGAAAGAAAAACAAAACGAGGAATCTTTTAGAACTGCACAAAGTAAATTTAAAGCTGGATTAATTGCTGAGGTTGAAGCATTACAATTAGAAGTGGACTTAGCTTCAAGTAAAAACAGTTTACTTAATGCTAAACGTTCTTTTGAAGAAAATCTAAATAATTTTAAAATATTATTAGGTTTAGACTTAAATGAAGAAATTAATATAGTTTCTAATCTAATTCTAAAATCGGTTAACATTGATAAAGAATTAGCAATTGAAAGTGCTTTTGAAAATAGATCAGATTTGTTAAACCAACAAAACAATATTTATCTTTCGGAGTTAAGGGTTGAAGAAGTTGATGCGAGAAAACAAATTAAGGTTGAACTTAATGCTAGATATGGAATAAGTAAAAATGATGAGGAGTTTCAAAGTCTTTTTAGCAAGTTGTTAGATGATGTAAATGTATCGCTTAATTTATCAGTTCCGGTGTGGGATTGGGGACAAAACTCCAGAGAGGTTGAGGCAGCCAATGCTAATTTAATGAATGAAGAACTTAACTATAATAACCTAAAAAAAACTATACGAAATGAGGTTATTGCAACAATCAATAGAATTATTTCTGCAAAAGCCAGAGTAGAAGTTTTGAGTAAGTCAGTTGAAATTGCAGAAAAAAGTTATAAAATATCTTTGGCAAGATTTAAGTCTGGTACAATTTCTAGTTTCGATTTAGCTCAAATGCAACTTAGATTAACTGAAGCCAAGAACAATAGTATAGGTGCTTTAATTGATTACAACCTTGCGATTGCTGATCTTGAAAGAAAAACCTATCAGAAGTATTATTGATTTGTCTAACATTGAGTAATGAATTCAATTTTCTCAAATAAACATATTAAAAACGTTTATTACTATAATATCACTTATCATTTAATTACTAATATCTCCAACTGTCCCTTCAATATTTTTGCACCATTGTAATTAGGACTTATTGACAAACACTTGTTAATATTTTTTAATGCTTTAGCAAACTTTTTACTTTTTGCATAAGCTCCGGATAAATTATAAAGCACTTGAGCATCATCTTTTTTATAAGTTAAACTTTCTTCAAGATATTTAATTGATGTTTCAAATTTATTTTTTGACAGATATATAATTCCAAGCCACTTACAAAAAAAATAATCGGGTTTTAATTGATATCCTTTATCCAAATAGCTTAAAGCTTCATCAAATCTTTTTCTTGTAACTAATTCATTTGAAATAAAATTTTGATACTCAACAACAGTGGGGTATTGATGAATTAATAAATCAATTTCCTTTTTGCCTTTTTCAAATTGGTCATTACCAAAATAAGTAACTGCTAGTGTTCTGTGTACTTTTTCCCATTCTTCTTTTCCATTTACAAACCTGTAAGCAAGCGTATCAATGTAATTATTAAGGTGAGTTATTGTTGAAGCATCTTTTTTATTTCGTTGATTTACAAATGGCCAATCATTTTTTAACAATGAAATTTTAAAATCTGAAATAGTTGAATCCAATTCTGAAAAAATATAATTACTTATTGTTATACTGTCCTGTTGATTATGAGGGATTGCTTTTTTTGTTCTTGGTAAATAATTGTTTTTGTTCATTACATTGAAAAATACTTTCCCTAATAATTGATATCCCTTCAGATTAAAATGTAAATGATCAACCATTAAATTATCTCCAATAATATTTTGTGGACTATACAAATTTAGAAGTGAGTCAGCTTTTACAATAGGAGTTTTGTATTTTTCACTTAATCTTAGAAGAGCATCATTCACTTTATTTGGTGCTCTAAATCTTAAATGATCTAATTCTTTTGCAAATCGGAAAAGTGAATCGGCGATGTTTATATTTCCAAGTTGCAATTCTTTTTTAGCTTCAGTAAAAACTTTATTTGCTTTTGGATACGGATGTAATTTATTTACTTTGGAAATAAAAGGAGGTTGATCTTTCAAATTACTAACAAGCGTAGATAAAATAACCGGAACTTTCGCTTCTGCTATCATGGCAAGTGCATCAGTCATATTACCTTCAAATTGCTCAATACCTAAATAGAAAAGTTCGGAATTATAAGGAATGGATTGTTCTTCTGCCATACGAGACATTAAAGTTCCTTTAGAATTTTTATTGTCTGAGGAAATTTGTTTGAGCGACCACTTTATGGAGTTTCTAATTAACTGAGTTGTCTTGTAATTGTTCACACCTAAAAGAAAGTTAACCATAGTTCTAGATTTTCCTAGAGACTCCATTGAACCAATGCCAAGAGCTCCATAATACTCATTATGTCCAGCGTAAATTAAAATTAAATCTGGTGATTGGGTTAGAACATCGGGAATTATATCTCTTATAGTAAAACTATTTACGGCAGTTAAACTAACATTCATAACTTCAATGTTTGTGTTTGGATAGGTAAGCTCTAATCTTCTACGGACATACCTTGAAAACGAGCCAAGTGGCATAAATGGATAACCGGCAGCACTACTTCCACCTAATACAAAAACTCTAAATGTGTTTCCCTTCTTCTCAATTGTAAAAACATCTTGAATAGACTTTGGTACATTTTTAACAGTATAAAAATATCTTTTTGCAAAGTCTGGATTTAATCCATAGTGTGTATCAGTTACTTTTACCCAAGTGGGAATGTCGGTTCCATAATTAAATATATTTAGAGAAAATTCTAAAAGTAAAAAAAATAAAATTGGAATTAATATCAGAACAAGATAAAAGATTTTATTTGGTTGCTTGGTTAACTTATTAGATCTTAAGTATTTCTCAACTTGTTTTTCATTTACATCCAAATCTGTTGCTAATGTTTTTATTGATTTAGACTTGTTATGTTTTGTGATCCAGTTTTTTTGTTTAGTTGTTAAACTCAAATTTGTACTCGTAGATTGTTAAGTAGTATTCAAACCTTAATACAATAAATTTACTTAAGTATTGCTATTCCATAAGAGGGTAGTACTATTTCTAAATTATTATTTTTTACTTCATATTCTATGTCTGAAATTAAATTGCAAAATTTATTTTTGTTAGAACTTAAAGTAATTATCTTAGAATTTTCATTGTTGTTGATCAGTACTAATACGAAATTGTTATTTAAACTTCTTTTATAAATTAATGTATTCTCGTCATTGTCAATTTTATGAAATGTTAAATCACCTTTTGAAAGAACTTCGTTATCATTTCTTATAGATATTAGTTTCTTATACCAATCAAATAAATTAGAATCAAATTCAACTTTGTCAGTTGGTCTTTCAACATCAAAGGGGTGAGTATTTTCATCTTCATATTTTATTTCATCCCATATCATTGGTTTTCTACAATCAGGATCATCGCCTCCCCACATACCGGCTTCATCACCATAGTAGATCATTGGTGCTCCTGGCATTGTCATTTGAATTCCAACCATAAGTTTTTGCTTAAGTCTTTCTATCTTATTTGGTTTTCTTACATCAAAACTTTTTCTTTGTTGCGGATTAGCATTATGATCATACCAGTAATCTGGATTAACAATTAGTGAAGCAAGCCGTTCAGTATCGTGACTGCCAAGTAGATTCATAAGAACATACAAGTTCTCTTTTGGTAAATCGTTTTGAATAGATTCAAGACTATCAACAAAATCTTGAGGGGAGCCATCATTTTTATTATCACTTACAAAATGTTTAACAGAACGAGTAAATCTATAATTCATAACTGCATCAAACTGATCTCCTTGTAGCCAAGGCGAAGCATTCATCATTTTGTTTTGTTGCCAATCATCCCACCAAATTTCTCCGGTTATGTATGCTTCGGGATTTATATCTTTTACCCAGGTTCTAAACTTTTGCCAAAATATTGGTTTTACCATTTCCGCTACATCAAGTCTCCAACCATCAATACCATCAGAAGGATCACCATCTTGGTTAGGATCCATCCAACGTTTAACAACATCGTGAATATGATTAGATATATTTTCTATCAGACCATTTTCATCTTCTCTAAATTCTGGTAAATCCTTTACTCCATACCATCCTTCATAATCAAATTCATTTTTTTCAGTAGTTGGATCATCCCAACTATTTATTGTGAACCAATTTTTATATTTAGAATTTTGCTGATTTTCTTCAACATCTTTAAATGCCCAAAATGTATTTCCAACATGATTAAATACTCCATCAATAATAACTTTGATATTCCTACTGTGGCATTCTGAAATTAATTTTAGAAACAAACTATCAGCAGAAGTCCACTTCCAAGTTTGTGGATTTCCAGGGTCTTCATTTCGGCACGTAAAAATATCTAGTTTTGGATTTGGTCCAAAATTATTATCAATGTGATGATACATTGTTGCATCATATTTATGTAGAGAAGGGGATTCGAATAAAGGGTTAAAATAAAGTGCAGTGATTCCTAACTCTTGAAGATAATCTAATTTGTTAATAACTCCTTGCAAGTCCCCGCCGTATCTACGCAATCCAGCATTCCAATAAAAATCGTGTTCGTTATTTTCCCAAGGTTGCCTTTTATACCAATCCGAATTCCATGGATGTAATTGCCAATTATTTTGTACTAGATAAGGCCAACCACCAGCCATATCAGTTGGAGTTGGATCGTTTGATTCATCCCCATTACTAAATCTGTCTGGAAAAATTTGGTACCAAACTGCAGACTTTGACCATTCAGGAACTCGTTGTGCAATAGAAACAGTTAAACTAAAAATAAATAGAATAAATATCTGTAACACCCTTTGCATAAGATTACTCATTTAATTTTAGAGTTTAGAATATACGAAAGCTAAAGTGATTTTCGGATTTGAAAGTTGTCATAATGAAGGAGTTTGTTTTATGAACGACTGAAATATCTCGAACAATAATAGTTATGAGATTCTTCCCGCCATAAAGAAGTCGGGTAAGCTATTTCAACAAAAAACATCTCATTCAGAATGACAAAATTAAAAATACAATAATAATATTATCCTAAAAACTACTTTGTTCTTAGGATAGCTAAAGGTTACGATACTACTTCAGCAATAAGAATTTCTTAGTTTCAATAAAACTTCCAGTTTGAAGTCTATAAAAATAAACTCCACTTGTTAATTTTGAAGCATCAAATTTAATTTCATAATTTCCCGGTTGTTTTATTTCATTTACAAGTGTTTTAATTTCACTTCCAAGAATATCAAATACTTTTAATGTAACGTTTGTAGTGGATGCAAAGTTTGCTTCCACTACTGGAATATTATATCTAATTGTAGTTGTTGGATTAAATGGATTTGGATAATTTTGATATAGTTGGAATTCACTAATATCCGTGCTATTACTTGAGTTTGAGATATTTGTAATTATATCTTCTTTAGGAGTAGGGAGCTTCTTTGAAGTATAGATATGAAACTCTCCTGCATCTAAAGAAATCATAGCAGCGGGATTGCTAACAACAATTGTATCGCCAGAAAAGTAATCATACCATTTACCCAGGAAATGAAATGAAGGACTTATGTTAGAAGTTACAGTATTGAAATTACCAACAACTACAACATTCAAAGAATCGTGAGTTAATTTAATTCTCTTGACTGATCCACCAGTTGCGATTGAAAAATTATTTGTATTAAAAACATCATAATTATTTTTGAGATTTATTAAGTGCTTAAATGTTTTATATAAATTAAGTCTGTTAACTTCGGTAAAATAATTCCACCTTATTGGTTTCTCACCAACTCTTCCATTAAAGTCAATACTAACATCATAACCAAGTTCTCCAAATTGCCAAATCATTTTTGGACCAGGAACAGTAAAGAAAAATGTTGCAGCCATTTTTATTCTTTGAAGTGCTGTGGAAACATCTTTTATTTTATAATTACCAGAAGAATTTCCAAAAGTTAAGTTCTTATACATCAGTCTTTCTTCATCATGACTTTCCATATAACCAACAACGTTTGGTTTTGTGAAACCGTGTTTCTTATAAGAGATACGAGAAAAATCCGATTTGAAATTTTCGTTATATCCCATTGTTGCTTCGTTATAATTATGGTTAAGATTTCCCCAAAGCATCATCCCAGAATTGGCTAATATTTTTTCTTCACTATCCGGGGCAAAGTGTTCAAGAATAACATAAGCAGTTGAATCATACTCCCAAATTTTATTTGCCATTCGTTTTAAAATGTTAATTCTTGCTTGATCAAAACTTCCTCCATCTCCTGGAGTGTTTGTCATCCCTTTAGTAAAGTCAAATCTGTAACCATCAATATTATATTCTTCTAACCAGTATTTATTAACTCGGTCAACAAGTTTTCGTGTTTGTTCACTTTCATGATTTAAATCATGACCAAATGAAAAAACTTGGTTAGGACTTGTTACATTAAACCAAGGATTTTCAGAGGTTGGAGGTCCGTAATCTCCTGAGCTATACAATCTTACAAAAGGAGATCTTCCATACATATGATTTAAAACGATATCAAAAATTACTGCAATACCTCTCTTGTGGCACTCATCAATTAATTGTTTCAAATCATTTTTTGTCCCATAATATTTATCAGGAGCAAAATAGAACGAAGTGTTGTAACCCCAACTATTATTAAATTCAAATTCCATAATTGGCATTAGTTCAAGAGCAGTGATTCCTAAACTATCAATGTAATCTAAAGTATCTATTATTGTTTGGTAACTATGCGTTGAAACAAAATCTCGAACGAGCATTTCGTAGATAACTAGATTCTCTTTTTTAGGTCTATCAAAATTAGTTACTTCCCAGTTGAATGGAGTTTGTTCAGTTTGAAAAGTTGAAACAGAGAAGTTTGTTTTGTCTGATGGATACGAAATAAGATTTGGATAAATGTTGGAAGGAATTTGATTGTCTTCACCTTCCAGAATTTTATCTGCATAAGGATCTGCAATTTGCAAAGTACCATCAACTAAATATTGAAATCTATATTCTTGTTCTACATTAAGGTTAGAAATAGTTTTCCAAAAAGTAGTGCTGTCTGGAGTAAGGTTCATATAATATTTTTCATCAAACTCCCAATTAGGATTATCACTTGGAGCAAATTCCCAATTATTAAAATCTCCAGTTAAATAGATAAAATCTTTATGAGGAGCATATATAGCTAAAGTAACAGTAGAATTATCAATATAATTTATTCCAGTTTCAATTCCTTGTGGAAGTTCAGTTATAGTTATAGGCGACCTTACAAAGTAGTAGAAAGAATCTATTTTTGTTGGAAGTGTATCTGATGTGGCAACTAGCTTTATCCATTTTTTACCAATTTCACTTGTTGGTATAGTAGTCTCTAATGTATCATTAGTTGATTCTAAAATAAAGTTATCATCAACAAATAAACGAACTGTGTCAGCTTCATTTACAACAAACTTAATTTTTATTGTTTGAGAAATTTCAGGAAAAATAGGAAAGGAAGTTGGTACTAATAATTTTATTTTAATTCCGGTTTCAAAAATTTCAATTGATAAATCTTCTGTTTGTTGTGAGCCATTTGGAGTTCTAAACACAAACATCATTTTTAGAATATTTTCGTCAGTTGCTAATGTAGAATTTCCACTTCCATTATAGAACACTCTTGGATTACCAATAACAAGTTTATAAAGACCACTCCCAATATGAAAAAGTTTTGGCTGAACATTATTCTCTCCCCAATTACCAATAACATTTTTCCAGCTACCACTACTTTTGGAAGTTATTACTCCAGTATGTGCATATAAATCTCCTGTGTAATTATTTAGCGAAACTCCTTTGCCAACAGATTTAGTTGCATCAAATACTATTTCTATTTGGTCAGAGTCAGTAGGAAATTCGGGAACTGAAGATATTTCTTGAGAGAATATCAATCCAAAAAATAATAGTAGAAATATAAAAGTGGAAACTATTTTCATTTTTATCTCAATAGATAATTTAAATTATTTGGTTTACTCATCTTCATCAACATCGTCAACAAATTTCACTAAAATAGCAGCTAATAATAATGATGCACCACCAATAACCAAAGCCCAAATTGCTTCATTGCCAAAAAAGTTTTTCACTAAAAAACCTAAAATTGCGGCGGCAACAATTTGAGGAATAACAATAAAGAAATTAAACAGTCCCATATAAAAGCCCATTTTTTCTTTTGGTAACGAGCCAGCTAATATTGCATACGGCATTGCTAATATTGATGTCCAAGCAAGTCCAATTCCAAGTTCTGAAATTAAAAGAAGATTTGGACTTTTAATAAAGTAGAAAGATATCAATCCTATTCCACCAGCAAATAAGCTAATTGAATGAACGGTTTTTCTACTTGTTCGTTTAGCAAGCCAAGGTAATAAAAATGCAGTTATGGCAGCAAACCCATTATAAACTGCAAAGAGAATTCCAACCCAATTTGCACCTTCATTGTAAGCTTCAGAAGTTGTATCAGTTGCTAAAAAAATAGATTTGGTTACAGCTGGTGTTGTGTATATCCACATTGCAAAAAGACCAAACCAAGAAAAAAATTGAACAAATGCCAATTGTAACATTGTCTTTGGCATATTGAAAGATGAATGGTAAATTTCTTTAAATCCATTTAGCACTCCACTAGTTTCTTTTTTTTGCTTCTCAAATTCTTCAATATTATCTGGCGGATATTCTTTTGTTTTAAGAACTGTAAAAGCTACTGCTGAAAAAAATGCAAAACCTCCAACATAAAAAGAATATAAAACAGAATCCGGAATTTTTCCTGGGGCGGCCGTATTACTTATTCCAAAAAGATTTGTAAAAATATAAGGAAGTGCAGAAGCTACAACAGCACCAATTCCAATGAAGAAACTCTGTACAGCAAATCCAGTTGTCCTTTGTTCGGATGGAAGTAAATCGGCAACAAGAGCTCTGAAAGGTTCCATTGAAATATTAATTGATGCATCTAAAATCCATAACATTCCCGCGGCAACCCAAAGCACGGGAGAGTTGGGCATAATGAATAAAGCAATAGTTGAAAGAATTGCTCCAATTAAAAAGTAAGGTTTTCTTCTCCCAAGTTTCCCCCAAGTTCTATCACTTAAATATCCAATTATTGGTTGAACAAGTAATCCGGTAATTGGAGCAGCTAACCAAAGTATGGGAATTTCATCAGTACTTGCTCCTAATGTTTCAAATATTCTACTAACATTAGAGTTCTGTAAAGCAAAGCCAAATTGGATTCCTAAAAATCCAAAACTCATATTCCAAATTTGCCAAAAACTTAATTTAGGTTTCTGCAATTTAGTTCTCCATTTATTTCAATTATAATATTTGGGAATTAGTTATTACCTGTAAACACTTTATAACCCCACGGCTCAATCTCAAAAGTCATATCATCAAAAAGTTCAATTTTTTGATTAGTAAAATAATTTGTATAGTTACCACTTAAGTTTGGTTCAACTAATTTAACTTTTTTCTTTTTATTTGAAAGATTTGTGATTACGAATATTTTGTCATTTCCCTTTTGTCTAGTAAAAGCAAAAATATCTTTTTGGTTGGATGTTACAACTCTTTTTAATTGACTTCCAAATCCACCATTCCAAAGAGCAATATTATTTTTTTTAAGGCTAATTAATTTTTGATAGAGAGCAAAATACTTGTCTTCTTTCCATTCAATTACATCCTTCTCAAAAAACTTTAATCTTTTATTCATTCCAGCTTCTTGTCCACTATAAATTAAAGGCATTCCATCAATAGTAAAAGTTAGTACAGCCATTACTTCAGCGGCATCTCCAAGCCTTTCCTCAACAGTTCCATTCCATGAATTTTCATCATGGTTGGAAGTGAAATTCATTCGATAAGCTTTAGAACCATACTCTAATCTTTTTTTACTAAATCGATTGTAAAAATCATTAGCATCTTTTTTACCTTGTGCAACTTCATTTATATAATGATGTAAGTCCCAACCATAAGTCATATCAAAAGCGTTACGATGTAAGTGCGAGCCTTCTGCTTCTGCAAGCATAAAAACTTCCTTAATATTATTTAGTTCTATTTTTGCAGCATCCCAAAAATCAACTGGTACTTCAATTGCAACATCACATCTGTAACCATCAATGTCAAAAGTGGAAACCCAATATTTAAGAGCGTCAATCATTTCGGTTCTCATCTCTTGGTTATCATAATTTAGGTCAATAACATCATGCCAATCGGGAACGGGCGGTACAAAATTACCAAGAAAATCTTTTGTATAATATTCTGGATTTGATTTTGTCCACATATGGTCCCAAGCTGTATGGTTTGCAACCCAATCAATAATTATATACATTCCTTGTGCATGAATTGCATCAACTAAATTTCTAAAATCTTTTTCAGTACCATATTCTGGTGCAATAGCTTTGTAATCTGTGGCTGCGTAGTAACTTCCTAATTCTCCCTTTCTGTTTTTTTCTCCAATAGGATGAATAGGCATTAGCCAAAGTAATTGAACACCAAGTTCTTTCAATTTAGGTAATTGTTTTTGGAAAGCACTAAATGTACCTTCTTCAGTATATTGTCTTATATTAACTTCGTAAATAGTTACGTTTTTACTCCACAAAGGATGGACAACTGAGGAAGTTTTAGTGTCTATAGTACTACTTTTACAAGAGGTGAAAAGGAATGCTAATAAAAATAGTAAGAAGGAAAATATTATTTTTTTATTCATGTTTTTCTCGAATTATAATTCAAAATTTTAAGTTATTTTTAGAACTTAAAGATAGCTAAAAGCAGTAAAAATTGTTAGTATATTTCTTTGAAAATACCCCATATTTCTAATAACATTCACCTCTTATTTTATTTAGAAATAGTTAAAAAAGAATTGTAAAAAGTAAAATTTCCTATTACTTATAGTGTATAATATTTTGACTATTTATACTTTATAATAATTGAGTTCTTTATGAAAAAAAATATATACCTTATCATAATTTTGAGTTGCTTATTTGTTGTTAGTGTTTTTGCTCAAACAAATAATTTAAATAAATTCTCTTATCAAAAAGCTGATGAAGTTTCTATTTCTGATGTAAGTAGTTCTACTTTTGTGAATGGAAATAACGTTACAAATACTATTAGAAATAATAAATGGGAATTGAAATTAACAAGCACAACAAACTATTCAAATCCATATAAAGATGTTATTCTAAGTGTACATTATTCCAATGAAAATAGTACAAAGACTTATGATTCTCATGGCTTTTGGGATGGCAATTCAACATTTATAATACGATCATATTTCCCAACAGTTGGGGAGTGGACTTGGGAGACAACTTGCTCGGATACAAATAATACTGGGTTGCATAATAAAAGTGGAAGTGTTTTTGTAAGTGAATATAATGGACTAAATAAAATTTATAAGCACGGTGCTTTGAAAGTATCTAGTAATAATAAATATCTTACTCATGATGATGATACTCCTTTTCAATGGATGGGTTGTACAGCTTGGGGTTTGCCAAAGGAAGCCACATATCAAGAATGGAAAACTTATATAGATGATAGACATTCCAAAAAATTCAATATAATTCAAATAGCTCCTGCAAGAATTCATGGTGGTATTTGGTTAGATACTGTTGTTTATCCAACCAACCAAAATGGAGATAAGTGTTTTTTTTCGGATGATAAATGGAATCCTCTCTATTGGCAAGAGTTTGATAGATTTGTTGAATATGCAAATTCCAAAGAAATGATTATTGTTGTTGTTGGTATTGCAGAGCCAGTATATGATATTCTTTCTGTAGAAGATGCTAAATTATTTGCAAGAAACTTTGGTGCAAGAATGGAAGGGTATCAAGTTGTTTTATCACCAGCATTTGATACTTGGCAAACGAGTCAACGTAGTGTATTGGATAGTACTGGAGTATATCTTACAAATTCAAGACACTTAATTAGTCAACATGCTGGGCATGCTTATGCTGGTGGGCCGTATAATGGGTTCACACAATACTTTCTTGATAAGAATTATTTGGATTTCTCAATGAATCAATCTGGACATAACGGTGGCGATTTGGATGTTGTATATAAAAAAGCACGTGAATGGAATATTGGTTTACGAAATGAGTTACCAAAGAAACCTGTAATAAATACTGAAGCTCATTATTCATCAGGGAAATACTCTGACCAAATTTCTTATAAAGGATATGGAGGTTCGGATGAAAGTGCTAGAGCTTGTGGATGGCTAAGTTGGCTATCCGGTTCTGCAGGATATACCTATGGAGCAATGGGTATTTGGAATTATGGTGAGCTAACAAATGACGAAGTACTTATTCCATTAGATAGTGCAGTAAATTTTGTATCGTCCGGTCAAATGAAATATATGGTGGAATTTTTTAATTCAATTTCTTGGTGGGAGTTAGAACCCATTCATTCTGCAATAATCTCGGATGAATGGGAAGAAACAAAAAAGATGGCTCTTGCAATTTCTGAGAATGGAAAATTTGGAGCTGCTTTTTTACCTAACAATAGCTCGATTAAAATTGATATGAAAGAATTTTCCAATAATGTTAATGCATTTTGGTTTAATACTTTTACTGGGGGCTACACAAAAGCTGAGCAAAATGTTTCAAATTTCGGGACTCATACTTTTACTCCCTCAGCTCCTGGAGAATGGGCATTACTATTAAATAGTGCTGATAGTATTGATGTATTATGGACTCAAAATATTTCTATCTCTAATGGAAGTAATAATCAAATTTCAGTATCTTTTGGGAAAGCTATAGGGGCAACAGATTCAATTGATGTGATTAAAGGCGAAGAGAAACTTCTGCCTCCTCCAACTACTGGAACATTCGATGCAAGATTTATACTTGAAAATAATTCTACTACATTACTTGATTTAAGAAGTAATAATGAAAGCGAAATTACTTGGATGATAAAATTTCAACCAAGTGGTACAGGTTATCCAATCAACTTTAACTGGGATAAAGATAAATTGCCATTGGGAAGTTTCTTTTTAAGAGATACAATTAGTGGTGCAATAGTTAACATAGATATGAAGTTAGAGGATAGCCTAATTCTGTCGAATCAATCAGTAACTAAACTACAGATTGTTTACTCGGAAAAATTTACAACTAAAATTAAGTATGATAAAAACTGGAATTTAATGTCAATTCCATTGTCCATCGAAAATAATAATATTACCTCAATTTTTTCTGATCCAAACACCTCTGCTATTAGGTATAATAGAAATTATTCCAATGCTGAAAAATTAAATAATGGAATTGGCTATTGGGTCAAACATCCAGAGAAAGGTAGTGTAGATGTTTTTGGAAATCAACCATCAACTCCAATAAATGTAAAAGTTGGTTGGAACTTGATAGGAGCTTATGCTGAAGATATAAGTACAGCTCAAATAGAAACAAATCCTGCTGGAATTATATTGGGAAATATCTATGGGTTTGAAAATACTTATTACATTGCTGATACTCTTAAGGCTGGTAATGGCTATTGGGTAAAAGCAAATAGTGTTGGCGAAATAAATTTTGCAAAATATTCAAACATAAATGAAGAAAGTCAACTAGACCCATTTCTAGCGTTTAACATAATTGCAACTGACGGAAAGAGTGATAGTATATCACTTACATTTGGTTTGGATTCTTTAGCAACAAATGGATTCGATACTAACTTGGGCGAAGCGGAATTACCTCCAGCACCTCCAGCTGGGCTATTCGATATCAGAATAAAGATGCAAGATACTTTGCTCGCTAGTTATTCTGACATAAGATATTCATCATTAAATTGTTATGAACATATCATCAAATACCAATTGGGAGATAGTTCAACTGGACTTAAACTTGATTGGGATTTACCTAAAGGAATAACTTTAAATATAAAAGATATTTTAGGTGGAAGTCTTTTCAATCAAAATTTTACTAGTGGCAAAAATTCTTATTTAATTTCAAACACTAGTATTACCAGCATGAAACTAACTTTCTGTTATAGTGATGTTGTATTATCTCAAGAAGAAAACAATACACTTCCGGAACAATATTCTTTACTACAAAATTATCCAAATCCGTTTAACCCATCTACAAAAATTAGATTTGGTTTGCCAAATGAAAGTAAAGTTTCATTGGTAGTTTATAATGTCTTAGGTGAACAAATTATACGCTTGGTTGATAAGCAATTGAAAGCTGGTTTTCACGAAGTAGAATTTAACAATCAAATGCAATCATCCGGAATTTATTTTTATAGACTGCAAGCTGGCAAATATGTAGAAACAAAAAAAATGATTTTATTAAAATAACTATTATTTGAAAGTATTAGAAATTAGTTATATTAGATTTTCTTTTATAAAAGTCAAGTATAACTAATTTCTAAAGATAAAATCAAATGATAAAAAGATATATTAAAATATTTTTTTTCTTATCCTTTACTATCCTATATTCACAATTTCCTCAAAATGGGTTGACAGTAGTAAAACCTTTTCTCCAAAATTTTACTCCGAATGACTATAATGGTGGTACACAAAATTGGTGTGCTATTCAGGATGAGAGTGGTTTACTCTACTTTGGAAATCAAAAAGGAATTTTACAGTATGACGGAATTAATTGGAGACTAATTGATGTAAATGATGGTAAAGCAGTTTTTGAATTAACAGTTGATAGTTCAAATACAATTTGGTGCGGTACACAAGATGATATAGGGTTTTTAAAATCTGATTTAAATGGACAATTAAAGTACAACTCTATTACGCATCTTATCCCAGATAATTTAAAGCCAATTGGAAAAGTTCGTCAAATTTCTGCAACAAAAGAACAATTATTTTTTAGTACCGGAAAGTATTTCTTTCAAAAAACTAATAATGAAATTGCAAGTTGGAAATCAGAAACAAGTTTTTATAGACACTTCTTAATTGAGAATCAAATACATATTTATGAAAATAAAAATGGATTGAAAACATTTTATAATGATTCATTAGTAAGTTCGCATAGAGGGAATTCGTTTGAGAAAAATCCAATAACATCTGTTGTTCAATACAATGGAGATACAGTATTAATTTCTAGTTGGAAAGATGGGTTGTTTTTTCAAACTGAAAATAGCTTGCAAAAATTTAAAACTGAAGTTGATCAAGAGTTTAAAAAAAATCCAATCATTGATGTTGCTTTTCTTCCCCCGAATAAATTTGTTTTAGCTGGTTTTAACAAAGGCAGTTATATAATTAATAATAAAGGAAAATTACTTCGAAAAAATGATAAGTCGAGCGGACTAATAAATGAATTGTGTAATGATGTTTTCTTAGATAAATCCAATGCATTGTGGTTGTGTAATAATTATGGAATTAGCAGATTAGAAGTAAGTACTCCATTCACTTTTTTTGATGAAAGCGATGGACTTACCGGCAATATAATTTTTATAAAGAGACATAAAAATAATTTATACGTAGCTACAGATGATAAGCTGTATTACTTTAACGATAAAAGTAACACAACAAAACCTAATTTTGAAATTGTCCCAGATGTGCAAATGTGTTGGTCAATTTTACCAGTTGAAGATGAACTACTTGTTGCCGCAAACTATGGTGTTTATATTATAAAAAATAATAAATCACAATTAATTATACTTGAACAAAAGAAAGCTTTTACATTATTTCGTTCCAAGGTTGATACTAACAAAATTTATGTTGGTACAGAAATGGGACTTGCAAAATTAAAATATGACAATGGGAAATGGAATTTTGGAGGATTTATAAAAGGGATAAAGGAAGAAATTAGAAGAATTCAAGAAATGCAGGATGGAACTTTGTGGCTTGGAACGTTGGGTAATGGAATAATTAGATGTTCATTTAACAGTAAAATTCCACAAGTAGAATATTTTAATAAAGACCATGGTTTACCTGAGCTAAAATATTACCGCATAACATTGTTACAAGACGAACCATATTTTGCATCTCCGTATTCACCCGTTATGAGGTTTGATTTATCATCTCAAAAATTTTATCCGGATACATTACTATTTAATAAAAATGAAAAAGTATCACGAATTATAAAAGATGATAATGAAAATATTTGGGTAAGAAAAATAACAAAAGATGGCGAAGTTATTTTATTCGGAAGTACTAAAGAAGATTCTTCATATACTTTTAATTTTATTTCATTTAAAAGAATAAATAAATTAAACACAAAATTTATTTATCCAGATCAAAATGGAATAACTTGGTTTGGATATGCATTTGGAATGATTAAATATGATTCAAAAATAAAATATAATATTCCTAAAATTAATTCTGCACAAATTAGAAAAGTAAAGTTTCAAGATTCAACATATTATTATGGTTCAAAAACAAAAAGCCAAAATATAGATATATTAAAATTTCCATATAAAAATAACAGTTTTCGTTTTGAGTTTGCTCTACCATCTTACGAAATCCGTGAAGCAATTTCTTTCCAATATTATCTTAAAGGCTACGAGGACGAATATTCAAATTGGACAAAAGAAACACAAAAAGATTATACTAATTTATCTGCTGGTACTTATCAATTTTATGTTAGAGGAAAAGATATTTATGGAAGCATAAGTGATGAAGATTTTTTTGAGTTTGTAATTCTTCCTCCTTGGTATCAAGCAACAAGTGCTTATATAATTTATTCAATTTTATTACTCGCATCAATATTTTCTATTGATAGAATAAGAAAAAAACAAATTGATAAAAAACATAAAATTGAGTTGGATAAACAGTTAAAAATTCAACGCACAATTGAGAAAGCAAAAAGAGATGAACGGCAATTAGTACGAAAAAAAACAGCTACAGATTTTCATGATGAATTAGGACATGTACTTACAAAGATTACATTATTTACGGAAATGGCAAAACGATCTACAAAAGAAAATATAGAAGCTCAAAAATATCTAAATGATGTTAGTGAAAATGCCTCGCACTTATCATCGGGTATGAAAGATTTAATCTGGACTTTAGATACTGACAAAGATAATCTTCATGATACACTTTTACGCATTAAAGATTTTGGCGACTCATTATTTGAACACAGCTCTGTTGTTTTTAGAACAAAGGGACTTCCTAAAGGTTTGGATAAAATTACGATGAGCATGGAAGACAGAAAAGACCTTGTTCTTCTATTTAAAGAAGCAATGAATAATTGTTTAAAACATGCTGAAAGTAAATCATCTGAATTTTCTGTAATTGAAAGTGGTTCTGAGTTAACTCTTTGTTTTTGTGAAGATGGAAAAGGATTTGATTCAAAAATAAAATCAAAAGGAGCTGGATTAAAAAACATGAAAATGAGAGCAAAAAAAATGAATGCAAAATTTCATATTGAATCAAAACCAGCTGAAACAAAAATTACACTAGTTATTGATCTAAAAGAAAAATATTAAAATAACTCAAATGAGTTATAGACAAAAATTGTTTTGTACCTTAACTTAAGGCAAGTTTATTTCAATCTTTCTAAAATAAAACAATTTTAGAAAAAAATATTTAAAGGAATTTTTGAATGATATATATATCCATAGTAGAAGATAATAATGATGTACGTGAAACTTTAGCTTTGCTACTGAATACTACTGAAGGATTTTCTTGTGAGCATACCTATGAAGATTGTGAAGCAGCGATTATTGGAATACCAAAAAATTTACCAGATGTTGTTTTGATGGATATTGGGCTTCCAGGTAAGTCTGGAATAGAAGGAATACAAATATTAAAGAAGAAAATACCTGATCTAGATTTTATAGTTCTTACTATCCAAGAAGATGATGAATCTGTATTTGACTCTCTTAATGCTGGTGCTTGTGGGTATTTATTAAAAAATACCGAACCGAAGATATTGTTTGAATCTATTAAAGATGTTGTAAAAGGTGGTTCGCCAATGAGTTCAAGCATTGCTCGCAAAGTAGTAAATTCTTTTTTTCTCGATCAAATAAAATCTCCCTTAACTTTAAGAGAAACTGAAGTTCTAAAAAAACTCTGCGAAGGTCAAAACTATAAAGTAATTGCCGAATCACTTTTTGTTAGCGGACATACTGTTCGTGTACACATCAAAAATATATATAATAAATTACACGTTCACTCCCGTGGCGAAGCTGTAAAAAAAGCTATTGATGAACATCTAGTCTGAAATAATTAAATTCTTTTTTCTTCTCTACTTTTAATAAAAAACAATTTCAATAATCACTCCATATTTTTGATTGTCGCATCAATCATTTCTATTATAAATATTTTACTTTACTTCAAGTATTCTAAAATTTTACAATTATAAAAAATACCTCATATGAGTAATTGAATTTATTTTGTTTGAACTTTAACTTGCTCTAAATATTATTTGGAAAAAGGAGACACTAATGAAAAGTAAGCTTACTCTGAGAGTTACATTAATTTGTATGATAGTTTTTGTCTTTTTCGATGCAATGTATGCACAGGGTACTATTGCCAAATTTGATCTCAATCCTGGAACAGATGGAATGGAATTTCCATTGTTTGGAAGTTTTAGGTCACCAAATTCTTTGTTATTTAGTGCTTGGTTTAACAATTCACTTGGATTAGTATTTACAGATGGAACAAATGAAAATACAAAATTCCTTGTAGAACCAAATTCAAATTTAGGAAATATAGTATTTAACTCTGGATTAAAAACAGAGTATCACTTTAAGAATTTTTTTTCTATGCATACTGAAGTTGGATTTGTGTTCGCACTTATTAATAGGGCAGAAGAAACAACTCTTTTTAGTATGTCTGCTGGAGATACGGAATTGCCTGATGAGCCATCAGCAACACTTAGTCTAGAAATAGGAAATGAATTATGGGCGGGAGCTGAATTTACAGTTTGGTTTAATAAAAGAAGTAATATGGAGGCTTGGTCAAATAATGTAATTTCACTTTTTTCATATGCTCCCGACGGAAAGAATTTTGAATTATGGAAGACAGACGGCACTAATGATGGAACTGTTTTAGTTAAAGAAATACGACCGGGGACTGAAACTTCATGGCCAAGTAAATTTACAGTAGTTCTTGAAGACCCATCTATTGCTTGGGCAGCACAACCTAAACCATTATCAGCAGCATTATTTTTTACTGCTGATGATGGAACAAATGGTATTGAACTTTGGGTTACAGATGCAACTGAAGCTGGAACGCACATGGTCAAAAATATTAACACTACAGGTAATTCCTTTCCTTACGCTCTAACAGCAATGAATAATAAGTTATATTTTGTAGGTGCTACAAATACTGAAAATAGTGAACTTTGGGTCAGCGATGGAACCGAAGCTGGAACAATGATGATTAAAGATATTAACCCAAATTTCGGACATTCAAGTATTTCTGAGTTGATAAATATTAATAATATACTTTATTTTGGTGCAAACAACGGAACAGATGGAAATGAATTATGGATGAGTGATGGAACTTTTGAAGGAACAAAAATGATTAAGGACATAAATACTTCTTCTGGTTCAAATCCTTTTGGATTTACTTTTTACAAAAACAAAATATATTTTAGAGCAGCTGATGAAAATTTTGGAAGAGAATTGTGGGTAACAGATGGAACTGAGGGTGGGACACATATAGTTAAAGATATAAAACCTGGGGAAGAATCTTCCACTCCATCTCACTTTGAAGTATTTGATGAGATGCTTTATTTTACTGCTGATGACGGAACTTTAGGAATAGAATTATGGCGTACAGATGGTACAGAAGAAGGTACAGAATTAGTCTATGATATTTATCCAGGTAAAGATAGCTCTTTTACAAAATGGTATGAATTAATGGCTGTTGGAGATAATTTGTTTTTTATTGCAAATGATGGACTAATAGGACATGAGTTAATGGCTTATTCCAATAAAACAACTGCTGTTGAAAAAAAAGAAAACTTACCAGAAGCTTTTAAACTTTTTCAAAACTATCCAAATCCGTTTAACCCTAGCACACTAATATCTTACCAATTACCAAAAGCTTCGGAAGTTACAATAAAGATATTTAACACTTTGGGGCAAGAGATACGCACACTAGTTAACACATTTGAAAATGCCGGTTACAAATCTGTAATATGGGATAGTAAGGATGATAATAGTAAATCTGTAACATCAGGTATTTATTTTTATGAAATTATTGCTGGAGACTATAGAGAATTACGTAAAGCGGTTTTCATGAAATAATCACTCCATATTTTTGATTATCGCATCAATCATTTCTAGTATAAATATTCTACTTTCCATCAAGTATTGTAAAATTTTACAATTATAAAAAATACCTCATATGAGTAATTGAATTTAATTTGTTTGAACATTACTATACAGTTAAAATTTAACCAAACTACTTGTTGGAGAACAAACATGAAAAAAAATAAAACAATATCTAATGTATTTACTCAAATGGTAATTACACTAATCATTTTTGTAGTAGCAACTATAAATACAAATGCGTCAGATCTTCTTACATCAAAAATTATTCGTCCGGCCTTAAATCAGGTTGAATGGGTTGGAGAAGAATTTAAGCCCAGCTTTGTAATAAGCAATATTAATAAGTTTGATGCACAACCTAATGAATGGACTGTTCATGTAGTTATTCAAGATGAAAACAATAATACTATATTTGAAGAGACAACCCCAGGTGTATTTTTAGCAAAGGGAACAGCCGAAAGCCCAACAAATGTAACTTTAAAAACAACTAGTACATTTACTCCACAAGGAACAGGAAGTTATACTATTACAGTTGATGTTAATTATGATTTGGATATTGATACAAATAATGATTTTTTAACTCAATCTTTTATTGTCTGTAGAAAAATTCCGAATGTTGATGTATCAATAGATGAGGATGGAAAGGCTAAGATAACTATCGGAGAACCTGTACCAGGTGGGGTAGTTTTTGGAAAACATGTTTCTGGAAAATTATCTATCAATGGAGAATGCACAGATATTAATGCTGAAGATATAAAATTTATTGATGTATTTGGCTCAAGTGGGGATGATATAATTGATCTCCGTGGTATGACATTGGATGATTTTCCTAATCTTAAAAGCTCCATATTTTACATAGTTTTTATTAATTCGAGTGATGGCAATGATAAAGTATTTGGCACTGACCTTGGCCCAAATGAAATACTAGGTGGTGATGGAAATGATGAGTTACACGGCGGTAGCAAAGCGGATTTGATCGTAGGTGGGAATGGGGATGACGAATGTTTTGGACATGAAGGAAGAGATTTTATTTATGGTAACAAAGGAAATGATAGAATTTTTGGGGGAAAGGGTAGGGATATAATTGAGGGCAATAGGGGTAAGGATAAACTTTATGGTGGAGACGATTCTGATAATATTACTGGCGATAATTTAGATAAAGAAATAGATGGTGGACAAGGTAGAGATAAATTATTTATTGCTTATATGGTTGAAACAAATTTAGCAAAAGTTAAACTAAATAAAATTAACGCGCAAGATACTCTAACAATTATAGATGATGGAGGAATTGATACATTAGATTTTTCAGAGTTTGGTTTAGGTATAACATTAAGCTTAGATTTATTAGATACCTTACAAACATACAATAGTAATGAAGATGCAATAATGTTGAAGGGTATTTTTGAAATAATAATAGGAACTGCACACAATGATGAAATAACAATTACTCCTCTTTCAGATACAGTTCGTTTCGTTGATGGAGGAGAGGGAACAGATATACTTAATTTTAATGCTCTTAGTTCAGAAGCAATAGATGATGGTTCTACAATTACCACAACCGGATTTCAGGATGTTAGCTATCTAAATTTTGAAACAATAAATATGCAAAATGTAACTGGTGTAAATGAAGATGATATTAGTAGTCTTCCAAGTAAATTTGAATTACAGCAAAACTATCCAAATCCTTTTAACCCAAGTACAAGAATATCTTACCAATTACCAAAAGCTTCGGAAGTTACAATAAAGATATTTAACACATTAGGACAAGAGGTACGCACATTAGTTAACACATTTGAAAATGCCGGTTACAAATCTGTTCTATGGGATAGTAAGGATGACAATAGTAATTCTGTAACATCCGGTATTTATTTTTATGAAATTATTGCTGGTGACTATAGAGAATTACGTAAAGCAGTTTTCATGAAATAATCACATAATATTTAAAAAAATAATTTGGAAATTAAATAGACATGAAAGAAAAAAAAACAAATCCTATAGTAACAATAGTGAAGATAATTTTCACCATTTTGTTGATATGTATGAATACTATTATTCTACAAGCATCGGATCTTACAACAAAAAAAATAATTTATCCATTAGAAATAATAGAAGTAAATAAATCTATTTACCCAAAATTCGAAATTTGTAACATCAATATTTTTGATGCTCAAGCAAATGAATGGCATGTTGTTGTTAAAATCTTTGATAAAAATGAAATAGAAGTATTTAGTGAAATAGTAGAGGGAGTATTTTTAGCAAAAGGCTCCTCCTCAAATCCAAGTTGTGTTACTCGTGAGGCTAGTAATAATTTTACTCCTTCTACAACTGGTACACATACAATTACAGTTGATGTAAATTATAGTGAGGATATAAATACCGGCAACGATGAGATGACAAAACAATTTTCTGTAATAGAAGAACCAACATATACTATATCTGGCAATATCTTAGAAGAAATAAACTATGGTGGCAATCGAGGTTTTTTTGTGGGAACTCCAAGGCCAAATGTAATTATGGAATTGTACAGTAGTGGCGGAATTTTTATTAAAAACACTGCTACTGCAGATAATGGAAATTATGCTTTTTCAGATCTAGTTTCTGATAATTACACAGTTAGAGCAGCTAATTATAGCGTTACTTCTTCAAGGCCAATAAATGGTGGTTCTGAGGGTAATCCAATACCAGTACAAACATACCGCACTGATGCAAGCTCAGGTACTCCAGACAATGTAAATGATAAAGTTGGAGGAGAAGAACCATCAAAAGTTGATGCAAATGTAAATAATGGAGGTCAAACTCTATTTGCGTTAACTACTTCTACTACAACTCCACAATCAATAACTATAGTAAAACTAACCAACAAAGACATTAGTGGAATAAATTTCGTTTTTAATTTTTCAACAATAGTGAACACTAATAGTGAAGGGCAGGGAAGCCTTAGACAATTTATAATTAATAGTAATACATTAAGTAATACAGGTTTAGCACAAGCTGGCAAAACAGCTGGAATTGAAAATTCAATTTTTATGATTCCTTCAAGTTCCGACCCATTAGGCAGACCAGCTGATCCAAATTTTACAGGAACTACTTTTGATATTAAACCCACATCAGAGCTACCGCCAATTACAGATAAGGTAAAATTAGATGGATTTATTCAAACTGGTTTATCAGGGGATACACATCCAAACAGACCAGAAATAGTTTTAGATGGTTTGTTCGCGGGTGAAACTAGTGCCGGTCTTAGTTTCTTAATTACAGATTGTCGATTAACTGGCATTATTGTTCAAAAATTTGGAGGAAATGGAATATTCTGTAGTAGTATGATTTATTTAGGTACAGCAGGTGAGACTTCTACTTCTGTGGAAAGTTTGCTTAACGGATTTCATGGTCTCCAGTCAAAATCTGCTGACTATGTTGGTGATAATGTACTCTTATTAGATGAAAATTTTGGAGATGGTGCAAGAATTGAGGAGGATTTGGATGTTGATGGGATATGGGCAAGAGATAATAGCCGTTGGGGAGTACATTTTGGTAAGGTATTCAGAATAAGAAGAAAAGTTGCAAACAGAAATTATTTCTTACGAAATGGATTAGGAGGGATAAGCGGGTTAACTGGTATCTTTAGTGGGATCTATGTCGCTTGCTGGGAAAATGGAGAATATGCTGGTGAAGATAATGAGTTTGAAGGACATGGAATAATTGCCAAAACTATAATTGTTAAAGGAGGAGAATCTTCAGAAAATGTTGGGGATGGATTTAACGCAGAAACAATAAGACAAATAAGTGTGCCTGGATCAGAGGCTTTATCTGCCGATTTTAATGGAGGGGATGGCATATACGCAACAGGTTCTATAATTGCTGATGGATTATATACATTTGGTAATGATGGGTGGGGGCTGTACTCTGAAAATGGAAGTGTTCAAATTCTAAAAATCGGTACCTCTGTACGAAATTATGCTTGGCAAAACGGCATGGGAGGTATAAGTGTAAGGAATGGAAATTTTAAGGGTATTTATATGAGTATTTCTGATAATGGTAAATTAAGTGACGGAGTGACGGAGGGGTATGGGATTATTGCAAAACATATAGTTGTTAGGGGTATGGATGTTGACGGAAGTAAAAACGATGGAATAAATGCTGAAAGTATATTGCATACAGGAATTAGTGGGTCACATAATCTATTCTCAAGGAGAAATGGTGGCCATGGAGTATATGCAACTGGTAATATTGTTGCAGATGGAATAGATGTGCAGTATAATGATGGTTGGGGTTTATTTAGTAAAGAGGGAAGCGTAAAGATTAAAATGGATAAAAATAGGAATAGTATTTTCCATAATTCGGAGGGAGGTATTTCAGCCGTGAGGGGTAAAGTCAGTGGAAAATGGATTATAGCAGGTTATAATGGTAAATCGGCACAAAACGGAGAAGGGCATGGAATAATAGGAGGTAGAGTGATTCTTGAACAATCTAGTAGTATTGGCAATGGAGGGGATGGAATTAGAGCACACGTTGTTAATGTCTCAAGTGGATTAAGTGCATCTGACAATAATGGTTTCGGAATTATTGGATCAATAATAAATGTAAAAGGAATGTTTATTGAAGGCAATAAAAAGGGTGGAGTTAGGCATGTAAGAAATATTGACAGATTTAGTACATTGAATAAATTTGCAAATATAGGAGAAGGAGAAGATTACACTATAAATATTGCAAATTCTACTTTGGCTGATAATGAAGGAAATGGAATAGATTTAGATAATTTTGAAAGTGCACTAATTCAAAATAATAACTTATTAAGAAATAGTGGTTACGATTTGTTTAGTGGTGAGAAAACAATTATTGCAAATAATAATTGGTGGGGAGAAAATTCGTCACCAAGTAATAACATAAATGGTTTAGTTACTACAGAAAATTGGTTAGCTGATTCATTAAGTTTATTTATATTTTCTGAAAGTGATTCTTATGTAGTGCCTTCGGGTAAACGAGATTCTATTTTATTTAATTTGGTAAATATTTCAAGTCTGGAAGATAGTCTTACAATAAATATTTCAGATTCTTTAGGTTGGTTAGAAGATTCGAATTATAGTATTGGGATTAATGATACAACAGGTGGAAGTGGGATCATCTCTTTCACTGTACCAAATTCATCTACTGTGATTAATAAGATAATGATTTCTGCTACATCAGTTAATAGCGGTAAAGAAGTAATGAAGGATTTACTAATTTCTAGCTACGTTCCTTTATACTCTGATCTAATAATTTTAGAAGATTCTTTAACAATTGGTTTTGGAGATAGTGTAAACTACACTGCTATGAGAGTTGATCAGAATGGAAAAGAATCTAAATTTTCTACAACATGGTCGAGTTCAAATGGTTCAATTGAAAATGCTGGAAAGTTTGTAGCTGATTCGACTGTTGGCGAAATTGAGATAATGGTTCAAGATTCAAAATCTAACTTATCAAAAACAACTCACCTTTATGTTACAAATGAGCAACAAATTTTATCAGAAATAAATATTTCACCTTCGATAGTAAATATATTACCCGGAGATATTATTGAATTTATTGTTAAAGGAATTAACCAATTTGGTTTTCCACTTGATTTTGATAAAGTATGGGAGGTTACGGGGGGTACTATAGACAAAGATGGATTTTTTATTGCTGGTGAAAGTAATGGCAAATACGAAGTATCGGTAACAGATACCAGCGGGAATAGTGTGGCATCTGCTATTATAAATATTTTAGTTGGTGTTGAATCTGAAAGCGAGACACTACCTAAGAAAATTAATTTATCCCAAAATTATCCAAATCCTTTTAATCCTAATACAACTATAAGTTTCTCAATCCCTGATGAATCATTTGTCAGTTTAATAGTATATGACATATTAGGGAAAGAAATTAAGTCCTTAGTCTCTGAAAAAAAAACACCTGGCGTGTATAAAATTGAATTTGGGTCAAATAAACTACCCAGTGGAATTTATTTTTTCAAGTTGGTAGTAGGAGATCATATTGAAATTCGTAAAGCAGTTTTGTTAAAGTAAGATTTTTAAAGATAAAATATTCCAAGTCTAAATTATTTTTAAAGGAGATGAATGATGAAAAATAAACAACTATATATTTTTATACTTTTAGTTATTTCGTTCTTAATTTTAACAAATAGAACAGTGTATTCTCAAACTGATTTTGATCTTAAAATAGAAGTGATTGAATCAAAATATGAATCTTCCAATGAAGAATATGTTGAAGCTCTTTTTACTGTTTCATATTTACCGGGAACGGAAGGAGCTTATTTAAGTATTGGAGCTCAAGACCCAACTACATTTTTATTCGATATGATAATTACAAATTTGTACTTACCAGGAGTAGTGATTGTTGGGAGTACTGTACATACTTTGTCATATAGGTTTAACCTAAATCAACTAATACAAAACAATGCTTTCCCAAATATACTTACTTGTTTTGTACATATACTTACTTCGCCAGGTTTTTTCCCTTTTGAGCAAAGTACACATAAAGATACTAAAGAAGTAACTGTATCTGAAATTAAAGAAAATGCAATTGGATCAAAAGTACCACAAAATATAAATATTGAAATTGAAACTGTTTCTCCTCCAGAACATACGGTAGGAGATACTAAAATAGATTTTCGAGATAGAACAAAGTCGTCTTTCAACCTTGATTTAGATAATGAAAATAATGGAATCAGTAGTACTTTTGCTGGTGATCTTAATGCTTGTGTTCCAACAGCAACTGCAAATAGTATGCAGTGGATGAACAAAGTTTATAATGATGTGAAATTACCTGATGGTATGACATTAAGAAAAACAATGGAAGAGTTAAGTAAACTTATGGGAAGATCAGATGGAGATGGAACTACTGACGAACAAATGATATCTGGTAAACTAAAGTTTATTGAAAAATATAATTTACCAATTGAAGTGAAATTTCAATCACATTTTGAAGATGACAATATCCAAACTCAAACTGCAAAATCTGTAGCCAGGAACTTTAACAATAATAAAAAAATACCAGAATGGAAGTTTTTAAAAAAAATGATGAGAGATGGAGAAGATGTTGAAATAAATTATATGTGGCTAAATGCAGATTCCAGTGAGTGGCTTGCTCATTCGGTTAATGTAACTGGTTTTGTTGAATACACAAGTGGTGTAAAAAAGATTCAGATAGAACACGATATGGATCAAGACAAAGTTGGAGGAACGATTAGAGAGATTATTCAATTAACTGAAACAACTACTGGTTGGATGAAATTCGCACGTGGCTCATCTGATAAATGGATTCAAACAGTTGTAGCCGAAAGTCCTATTATTGAGGATGGACGTGAAACAGCTGCTTGGATAAACGAACTATTTCTTAAAAATAATAGTAATCTAAATAAAACAACAATGGCTACAAATATTGAAATTGAAGTTGCCTTGAATGGCAGTGTTACTGATTTAGAAAATTATTTAATCTTACTTTATAATGGAGAGACTGGTTTGGTAGATACTACAATTGCATTAAGCGATTTTACAAGTGGCGCACTTTCAAATGGTCTAAAGTTTTATACTTATAATTTACCTTTACCGGAAAATTCAAATAACCATTTTGGTGTTGGTATTTCTTATACAGGTTCAATTATTGAGAACCAACTTATAAGCATTGGGGGAATGTTTATTGGTTTGGATGGAGATGCAACACAAATGCCATCTAATAATATAGGTAGCATTGAGCCTGGAAGTGGTTTTGCACTTTCAGGATTTGGAGAAAGTTATTCCGGATATAATTGGGATAGTACATCAACTTTTTCTTCAGGTGTTGTAAATGAAAATCAGAGTTATACAAACTCATTACCAGATACTCCGCAACTTGCAGAGCCATTAGATGGAGCAGTAGAGGTTTCTACAAATTTTAATTTTGTATGGAATAAGTCATCACTAACTAATTCATACACTTTAGAAGTTGCATCAGATAATGGTTTCTCTAGTGTAATCTTTTTGGAAAAAGATATTAGAGATACATCAACAATAGTAAAAGATTTAGTTGCCTCGCAAAAATATTTTTGGCGTGTTAAATCAGAGAATGGTAATGGTGGTAGTGGTTATTCAGATATATGGAATTTTAATACAACTGTTACAGGGTTGGAAGATAATTTAATAATTCCAAAAGAGTATTCTGTTTCGCAAAATTATCCAAACCCATTTAATCCATCAACAAAAATTAGATTTGGTTTGCCATTAAATAGTAATGTTGAGATAAATATATATAATTCAATTGGAGAACTGGTTGAAGTTTTATTTAAAGGAGTAAAAAATTCCGGACATCATTCTTTAGTCTGGAATGCAAAGCAAATACCAAGTGGAATTTATTTTTATTCTATAAAAGCAATCTCAAGTTTAGATAATAAGAAGTTCTTCAATGTAAAGAAAATGATTCTTCTAAAATAATTATTGGGAATTAAATATTTGAAAAATGATTAAAGGAACTTTATAATGAACAGACTAAAAACTATACTTTTAATTTTATTTATTTTCGGTTCAACTTATACTTATAGTCAAGAGTTAAATAAATCTGAGAATGGAGTAGTTTCTATTAGCACTACCAATGTCTATAATCGTTTAAGTCCGCCAGAAATACATGATCTTACGTTAGGTGCAATCGGAAGTATTCTAATTCTTGCTGAATCAACTCGAGGGAATTTTTATGTAAATCTGGTCATTGTTTCTATACTTCATAGAATTATTTTTTGGACAATAGTTTTGAATCAAATGTTTACAGTTAATACTCCTGCTACACAAATAATTCCAAGTACTCCATTAGTTGGAGGACCTCCAACTTATAATGTTCTAGATGCCAGTAATGCTCCAAATGGATTTTATACTGGCATAACTGAAATAGATATTTTCCCATCCGAAAGAATTGGAATAAGAGGGAATAATACTGAAGCACAAATTTTCACTATTGAAAGGAGTACAGGAAATGTAATTTCAGAACTTACACTTCCGTTTGCCAGTAGTATGAATTCATTTAGAGATGGTTTTGATGTTGGGTTTAATAATACACCAAGCAAAATTGATAGAGGTTTTTTTAATTTTAATGGGGAACCCGCTTTGTTATTTGAAGATCCTGTAACAGGCGTATTAGGTTATGAAGTATTTGATGTAAATCCGGGAGCATCATTCTCTCAACCAACTGAAATAGTTATAGTTGAAACAGTCGGATCTTCAAACGGAGGTTTAGTTTTTTTTGCGGCAGATGATGGAACACATGGACGAGAATTATTTATTAGTGATGGTACTTCCGCTGGAACTAAAATGGTAAAAGATATACACACAACGTTTAGTTCTTTCCCCTATGATTTAACGGCAATGAATAATAAATTATATTTTGTGGGTGCTTCAAACGCTGAAAATAGTGAATTATGGGTTAGTGATGGAACCGAACTTGGAACAATGCTAATTAAAGATATTAACCCAACATTTGGACATTCAAACATTACTAATTTAATGAGTTATAATAATATGCTTTATTTTAGAGCCACTAATGGAGTTGATGGAACTGAGTTATGGAAGAGTGATGGAACAACATCTGGCACAATAATGATTAAAGATATTAATCAAAGCTCTTCATCTGCTGGTTCAAATCCGTACGGTTTTACTCCTTTTAAGAATAAAATTATCTTTATTGCAGATGATGGAATACATGGACACGAACTCTGGATTACGGATGGTAGTTTAGCTGGAACAGTATTAGTAAAAAATATTAATAATACTGGTGATGGTTCAGCAAGTTCAAATTCAATTATGCCTGGAATTGTAAACGGAGATGTATTTTATTTTTATGCAGATGATGGAGTTCATGGAAAAGAATTGTGGATGTCTGATGGAACACGTGAAGGAACAACGTTAGCATACGATATAAATCCAGGGTCGTTAAGTTCTAACTCTTGGGCAGGTTGGGGAGTACTTGGGGGAGGTGCTCTTTATGTAGCCGCTGATGACGGAGTTATAGGACATGAATTACTAGTGTTTGAAAACGTCCCTACATCAGTACCATCAACAACTTTAAGTCTTAAGCTATTTTTGGAGGGAGCATATTCTTCTAATAAAATGACAACAAATTTATCTTCTGCAATTCCTTTCAACCAACCTTATAACAAACCTCCATTGAATTATAACGGAGATGAACGTATTGATAATAATTTTATCTCAACAAATAAAATTGTTGATTGGGTACTTGTGGAATTGAGAACAGGTAGTTCAGCTGTAAATGCAACAACAATATTTGCTAGAAAGGCAGTTCCTATAAACGAAGATGGTTTAATTGTTGATCCTGATGATGGTACAACAAATGTTAATTTCTCTTGGGTTGATGCTGGAGAATATTTTATTACAGTTTATCATAGAAATCATTTAGCTGTAATTAGTTCTCAAGAAGTTACACTAACAAACTAGTATTTAATAAAAAATTAAATTGTTTTATGTAATAAGGAACTATAAAATAAATCCTAATATCAAATACATTGTTGCAGTAACAGCTCCGCCAGTAAGAGCATAGGGAAGCTGAGTTTTAACATGATCAATATGATCACAAGCAGAAGCCATAGATGAAATAATAGTTGTATCTGAAATAGGTGAACAATGATCACCGAAGACTCCCCCTCCAAGTGCAGCAGCAATTGTTAAGTATAAATTAGCATCAAGGTTTTGAGCCACCGGAACTCCAATAGCAATCATAATAGCAAACGTTCCCCAAGATGTTCCTGTAGAAAAAGCAATTGCACTAGCTACCAAAAATATTACAAACGGAACAAACGAAGGTGCAAGCCATCCCTTAGTTATTTCAGCAATATAAAGTCCGGTTCCAAGTTCTTTGCAAACAGTTCCAATTGCAAAAGCCAGCATCATCAATAGGGCTAGGGGAATTAGACCACTAATACCTTTAAAAATTAAATCGATAGTTTCCTTAAATGTAAAAATCTTTTGTGAGGTGTAAAGCATGCTCCCAACAGTTATAGCCATAAGAACAGAATATAAAACTGATTCAGAACCCGAACCTTTGCCAAGTGCTGAAAATATTTGCATATACCAAGGAAGTTGTTCAATATTTGCAACACTACTCCAACCCGTAAACACTAACATAAATGGCATCATAATTACCATTGTGAAAATCGGAATTATCATATTCAAAGCTCTTGCCGGAACACCTTCTTTCTTTTCCAAAGAGATAATATCAGTTGATATCATTGGAGTTGCTCCATCTCGCATTAACTTCCCATCTTCTCTTACTCTTCGCTCAGCTTCTTTCATTGAGCCAAAATCTTTTTGTGAGATTATGAAATAAAGAACCATTGCTAATGCGATCATTGGATAAAAATTATAAGGGAAGGCTGCAATTAAAACACCAAGCGGATTGTCAAATCCTTGTGCTGCTATTAAGCCCATTATATATGCTCCCCAAGCATTTAGTGGAATTAAAATACAAGTTGGAGCTGATATAGAATCTGCAATGTAAGCTAATTTTTCTCTGGAGATTTTTAACTTATCAAACAACGGACGAAAAATTGAACCAACTGTTAAAACATTTATGCTCGATTCAACAAAAATAGAAACTCCAGTTATCCAAGCAAGAGTTTGAACAATTTTTCTTTTACTATTTGGGTCATCACTTTTTACTTTGTCAAGTTTCTTATTTACATAATTAATAAATCCTTCTACTCCGCCAGACCTTTGAATAAAGGCGATGAGAGCTCCGACAAGTGAACTAAACATAATTGTTCTTGTATTGCCAGGGTTTTTAAAAACATCAACAAGTGCTTGAATTGTTGCAAGAGTTCCGGTTAAAAAGTTTCCACCACTAAGAATTACCCAACCAAGCCAAATACCAAACAGCAATGAAACAAAAACTTGTTTAGTTTTAATTGCTAATACAATTGCAAGTATTGGTGGAAGCACTGACCAAAAGTTGAAATGTTCCATAGAGAAAAACCTTAGTTAGAATTGAAATGTAAGATATAATTATATGCATTAAAAAGTTAGTAGAAATTGAAATTGTACACTATAAAAACATTTAGTATGTTTGCATCGGAATTTTGAATAACAAAGTACTCTTAAACGAAAAATCTTGATCTACCTCTTTTCTATTTTTTCATCGTAGAACCAGTTTTATTCCTTTTCCAAGATAATATGAATTCTGATTTTCCTATTTAGTTTAGGTTGTCATTCCGGTTGTCTTTTGTACCGGAATCTCATAAAATATCAGAGATTCTGGTATCATCAAAAAAATGAGATATCATTCAATGATGATACAAACGAAAGTAAACATTACTAGTTTGGCGAACATAAATATTTTATAATTAAATACAACAATGAAATGATAAGTACAAGCAACATTGCGTTAAGATATGGTAAGAGAGTTTTGTTCGAAGAAGTAAATCTTAAATTTACTCCCGGAAATTGTTATGGAATTATTGGAGCAAACGGAGCTGGTAAATCTACCTTTATAAAAATTCTTTCCGGTGATATTGAACAAACTTCCGGACATGTAATTGTTACTCCAGGCAACCGACTTGCAACATTAAGTCAAGATCAATTTGAGTATGATGAATCTCAAGCATTGCAAACAGTAATGATGGGACACAAAGAACTTTTTGCAATAATGGAAGAACGAGACGCATTATATTCGAAAGCGGATTTTAATGATGAAGACGGAATTAGAGCCGCAGAACTTGAAGGTGAGTTTGCCGAACTTTTTGGTTACGAAGCAGAATCAGAAGCTGCAGAATTGCTTAGTGGTTTAGGTATCAGTAGTTCAGACCAAACAAAACTGATGAAGGATTTATCTGCTAATGAAAAAGTAAAAATCCTTTTGGCTCAAGCCTTGTTTGGTAACCCTGATATATTATTGTTGGATGAACCAACAAACCATCTTGATATTATTGCAATTGGATGGCTAGAAGATTTTTTGGAGAACTTTAAGAATACCGTAATTGTTATTTCTCATGATAGACATTTTATTAATAAAGTATGTACTCACATTGCAGATATTGATTATAGCAAAATTGAAATGTACACCGGTAATTATGATTTTTGGTTGCAGAGTAGTCAGTTAGCTTCACAACAATCAAAAGATTCTAATAAAAAGATTGAAGCTAAAAGAGCGGAGCTTCAAGATTTTATTGCTCGCTTTAGTGCAAACGCTTCTAAGTCAAAACAAGCAACATCAAGAAAAAAGCAGCTAGATAATTTAACACTTGAAGATATAAAACCTTCTTCTAGAAAAATGCCTTATATAGCTTTTAAGTCTAAGCGAGAGGCTGGGAATAATCTGTTAGAAATTGAAGATTTAGTCAAAAGTTCGGAAGAAGAAGTTTTATTAAACGATCTTTCATTTAAAGTTGATAGGGGAGATAAGATTGCACTTGTTGGTCCAAATGATTTAGTGAAATCTACATTGTTTAATATTTTGGCCGGGGAAGAAAAAGCTGAAAAAGGCAGCTATACTTGGGGAACGACAACTACTGTTGCATATTTTCCAAAAGATAGTTCTAAATATTTTGAAGCTGATCTAACACTTATAGACTGGCTTCGTCAATATTCGGAAGTAAAAGACGAAAAATTTATAAGAGGTTTTCTTGGCAGAATGCTTTTTAGCGGACAAGAATCATTAAAGAAAGTAGGAGTACTTTCTGGTGGCGAACGAGTAAGATGTATGTTGGCTAAGATGATGTTAAGTGGAGCAAATGTTCTTCTACTTGATGGTCCAACAAATCACTTGGATATGGAAGCCATCTCTGCATTAAACAATAGCCTGATAGATTTCCCCGGGACAATTATTTTTAGTTCTCACGATCATCAGTTCATCCACACAATTGCAAATAGAATAATTGAAATTACTCCCAACCGAACAATTGATAAACGAATGACTTTTGATGAATATATAAACGATGAAGGAATAAAAAAGGTTCACATGGAAGTGTATCATAATCTAGCAATAAATTTATAGAAGTTTTCTCATTCGGGGAAGTAGTTCCCGAAAACAATGGAATATTTCTTACTCATAATCTTTCTCTTAATCATACTCGCTTTTAGTTTTTTGTTGTCGAGGACTATTCCTCGACAATATTAAGACAGTTTTCGATAGCAGTTGACTAAATCAATTATGTTTTATCTGTCTTTTATTTGAACGAGAAATAACTTTCTTATCTAAATCGGGAATGTTACTAGCTACAGCACGTAAAAAGTTTGGTAGTCTTCTTCCTGCAAAAACAAAAATATCTTGAACTAACAAATCAGCAATATTTTGCTTATCATATTTTTTCATTTCTGCAAGATATTTGAACAACAATTCCGCAAGTCGGTTAAGTGATATTTGCCAAGTAGATGATGTGTTTTTATAAACCCATTCCGAGAACTCAAAAAAACTTGAATAGACATCGGATTCATTCCAAATCAATTTTATACTTGTTCTAAAATTTCCGCTGTTGTAATATAAATCCCAAAAACGAGCTAGCCGTTTCATCTTTTGCATTTCAGAAAAAGAGATAAGATCATTTTGCAAAATCTCATAAGGTGGCGAATCAGAATAAACCATTCCGTATTTTTCATCATGTCGGTATAAATCCGTTCCAGAAAGTTTTTTTAGAATTCCAATTTGTATTTCGGCATCTGTTAACTTCATTAACGTGTTTAGGTTTTCTCCAAAACTCTCTAAGCTTTCACCTGGCAATCCAATTATTAAATCAAAATGTAGATGAGTATTTGTTTCGTTTTCAAGAAAAGAAATATTCTTAAAAATTTTCTCAACATTAATTCTTCTACTAATGTTTTTGGCAATTTCAGGTTTAAGAGTTTGTATTCCTACTTCTAATTGTAAAGAAGCTGGTGGAAATAATTTCAATTTTTCCATAACTGATTTTGGAAAGTGTTCAGGTATCACTTCAAAGTGAATAAGGTATGGCGGTTCTTTGCTTAGAAAAAATCAAGAATTTGGTTTACAACATCAAAGTTGAGATTAAAAGTTCTATCAATAAATTTAATTTTGCGTACACCACGTTGCCAGAATTTTTCCAAATGGCTAAGAATAATTTCTACATCAAAATATCTAACCATTTTATCAATTGATGATAAACAAAACTCACATGAGAAAGGACAACCTCGCGAAGCTTCAAAATATATTACTCGATTTTTAATATCGTCTTCGGTGTAATATTCATAGGGCAGCTCTATCTTTGATAAATCAACAGCCTCGGCTTTAAGAACTTTTTCTGAGGGTTGCTTTCCGCCTAATATATTTTTACATAATTGATAGAATAAAATATCTCCTTCACCTTGAATTATAAAATCTGCCGAGTCAAAATTTAATCGGAAAGGGAAATAACTTACTTCTGGTCCACCAAGAATTATTGTTTTTTCTGGAGCAACTTTTTTTAATAGTTGCACAAGCCTTTCTATCTCAACAGCATTCCATATATAAACACTTAGTCCAATTATTTTAGGGTTTTCTTTAAGAATAGCCTCAGCCATGTCTTCAATTTTATCTGATTTAATAAACTCCAGAATTGCAGAATGTCCTTTCAGTTCAGAAAGATTTGCATATAAATAACGCAGTCCTATTGATGTATGTATATATCTGGCATTAACCGTTGCTAAAATTATTTTTTTCATTCTATGTTTTAAGTATTGAATTAAAATTTATTCCCAATATTATTTACTGACAAGAAGTTGTGTCTTTTGTTCTTTTGTTGTCGAGAACTATTCCTCGACAATATTTATTATATTGCCAAAGTAAAATTATAAAAATTAAATAGAAGAGAAGTATGGGTTTGAGAAATAGAAATAATCTAAGTGAAGAATAATTCTACTTTGTAACTACTACAGTTAGAAACTTTTCAAAAGTTTTTATCAATGACAAATACTGTAACATTTTAATCAATAATATCAAACACTACCTAAAGAGATACAAATTTATAGTCCTTGGTTACGTAATAATGCCAAGTCATTTCCATTGGATAGTTAAAACAGAACCAAATTTAGGAACTATCTCGGACATAATGAGAGATATTAAAAAATATACAGCTTGGGAAATTTTGTCACTTTTAGAAGAAGAAAAGAGCCAAGATATTTAAGAAGGATGTAAAGCCCGGACAAAAGCAACAGTTTTGGATTCATAGATTTGATGACCAGGTGATAAGAAACAATAAAATGTTTTGGACTAAGTTAAAGTATATTCATAACAATCCGGTTAAAGCTGGATTGGTTGAGAAGCCAATAGATTATAAATATTCTAGTGCTATAAACTATGTTGAAAAAGACCACTCAATAATATTTGTAGATACAAGTTGGGGTGGAGTTGATATAAATTAGTTTTTTGTCGAGGAGTAGTCCTTGACATTATATCAAAAAACTGAACACTCAACAGCCAATGTTCAATAAACAATTATCAAGTGTTTTAAAGTTAGAATTAAAGTTTAGCTGTTAAGTAGTTGAACATTGGAAGTTCTGTATTGATTATTGGATATTCGTTTTTTCCGTCTTTATGTTTTGCATATTCTTTTCTATACATACTTATCAATGTTTTAATTGGAAATCCAGTGCAAGTGCATTTCGGGAATCTTCAAAATACTCAACTAAAGTATTGTCATCTCTAACACGTAGTTTCTTGTCGAGAAGTAATCCTCGACATTATATCAAAAAACTGAACACTCAACAACCAATGTTCAATAAATAATTATCAAGTGTTTTAAAGTTAGAATTAAAGTTTAGCTGTTAAATAATTGAACATTGGAAGTTTTGTATTGATTATTGGATATTTGTTTTTCCGTCTTTATGTTTTGCATATTCTTTTCTATACATACTTATCAATGTTTTAATTGGAAATCCAGTGCAAGTGCATTTCGGGAATCTTCAAAATACTCAACTAAAGTATTGTCATCTCTAACACGTAGTTTCTTGTCGAGAAGTAATCCTCGACAGCATTCCAATCTTTTAATCTCAACTGTGCTATAAATCACACCACATAAACAAACACCTATTTATATTTGTAAAATAGGATTAAGTGTACTATTTTATAAATAGCAATTCATCAAATAACTTTAACACAATTTGGAGCAACAATGAAAACCACAAAACCATTATCCACTTTTGCCTTTTGCCTTTTCACTTTTGTATTTGTCTTTACCACAACCTTTGCCCAAGAAGCAAAACAAACAAAAAGTAAAGTAGAAGAAAAAGTACAACAAAGAGATTCAAGAAATGGAACTGAGGGAATTACAGCCGATGGAGATAAGGTTAGAATTAGAGGGACTGATGATAGCACTATACTATTTATTGAAGAAGAGACAAATAAAGCTGCGTCAATATTTTTTTATGATATAAATGATTTTTTTGGTCCCACTAGAAAACTTTTAAACGCAGATGGTAAATTAATGTGGGGAACAGAAGAAGTAGTAACAAAGGGAACTTATTCCATTGGAGATTTTGCTGAAGGCGGAGTAGTTTTTTATGTAGATGCAAGTGGCGAACACGGTTTGGTTTGTGCTGTAGAAAATGTTGGAAGCACAATAAGGTGGTATGCTGGAACTAACTTGAACATATATGCAAGTGCAAGTTCAGTTGGTGGAGGTTATTCGAACACAGAATTAATAGTAAGAAAGCAAGGAGGTACTGGTTATGCAGCTAAAATATGTAGAGACTTAAATTTTGGTGGGAAAATAGATTGGTATTTACCATCAATGTACGAATTAAATTTAATGTATTCGAATAAAGATATTATTAACACAACAGCACAAGCAAATGGTGGTCAACTTTTTAAAACCAACATCTTCTATTGGAGTTCTACCGAGAACAGTAATGACACTGCATGGATTAAGAGTTTCTTTAACGGTATTCAGATTACCATCGACAAGGATCACATATTTTTCGTACGTGCTGTACGTGCTTTTTAAAAAAAATAGTATGAAGAATCAAGATGTGAGATCCGTCTTCGTTCAAAAAACGAACTATGCCGAGACAAGGAGACGTTGAGACGGAAGAATTTTTGTAGCAACAGAGTTGCGACATTTTGGTAACAACCAAAGAAGCTGTATAAGACAAAGCACCAGCGGAGCGACATTATGTTTTGAACTTATGTTAATGCTTTCAAACAACTAACCATAATATCGCACTTACAGTGCTAATAGTTTTCCCTTAAGGTATTTATTACCATACTATCGCTCCTAACGGAGCTTGATTCTTTTTCCTAGATGAGGATTTGTTTGTTGTCGAGGACTATTCCTCGACAAGAGAAACTTACACTTACTTTCTTCTATCAGTTTTTTTGTAATTTTTCTTAAAACTCTTTTTCCTTTGGGGTGTATTAACCTTAACATTCTTATGCTTCTCCGGTATTGCAACAAGCAGTTCATCTTCCGGGTAAGTAAACTTTATTTTTTTATTTAGATACTCTTCTAACTTATAAATTTCATGCGAATCATCTTCATCGGCAAAACTTATTGAAGTTCCAGAAGCTCCGGCACGCCCGGTTCTACCAATACGATGTACATATTCTTCAACATCTTCCGGCATATTATAATTTATTACATGAGAAATTCCATCAATGTGTATTCCACGAGAAGCAACATTAGTAGCTACAAGTATGCGAACCTTTCCTTCTCTAAATCTTTCCAATCTTGTAATTCTTTGCTTTTGTTCAATGTCTCCGGAGAGAACTGTACTACTAATTCCGTACGCTTCAAATTTTTCTTTAAGTGTTTTTGCATCATCTTTTCTATTTGTAAAAACTAAAACTCGCTCCATTTTCTTTTGCATAATTAGGTTATACAAAAGAGTTTGTTTTTCTTCAATGGTTGTTATGTAGTTTATCTCTTCAATATTTGTTACAGTTATATTTTCTGGTTTAATAATTATTTCACTTGCTTGTCTGGTCCAAGAATCTGCAAGACGTTTTACGTCTTCAGTAAGAGTTGCACTAAAAAACATTGTTTGTCGTTTTGTTTTCTCCGGTGTGCTATAAACAATTCGTCTAACATCTGGAATAAACCCCATATCAAGCATTCTATCAGCTTCATCAATAATAAGAATTTCAACTTTTCTTAAATTGACAAATCTCTTTTGCATAAAATCAATAAGTCTGCCCGGAGTACAAATTAGAATATCGCAAGGTTTATATCGCAAAGTGTCTTGTTGCTTTTTATAATTCATTCCACCCAAAATTGAAAGTATAGAAAGGTTAAGATACTTACCAAGACTTCTAGCATCCTTTTCAATTTGTAAAACCAACTCACGTGTTGGAGCAAGTATAAGTGCACGAGGTGTTCCGTGTTTCTGTTTTTCTACTAGTGGTGTTTTAAGAATATGATTAAAAATTGTGAAAAGAAATGCAGCAGTTTTTCCCGTTCCAGTTTGTGCCTGAACTATAATATCATCACCACTCATAGCTTTTGGAAGAACTTCCGCTTGAACTTGAGTACAATATTGAAACTTCAAATCATAAACTGCATGTAGAATTTCTTTAGAGATTTCCAAATCGTGAAATCTAGTTTTGCCTTCAACTTCCGGTACTTTGAATACTGAAGCATCCCAATTATCAACTATAATTTTTGGTTGGGATTGTGGTTCTGATTTTTTCTCTAATGTTCTTTTTTCATGACGTAGTCGATATTCTTCCGGTGTTTCTTTTCTACGTGGCTTTCTTTTAGGAGTTACAACTTTTGAATTTTCATTAGAGTGTGGTTTGGATTTTTTTTGTGGGATTTTTTTCCCTTTAGTAGTAACAGATGGAGTATTTTTTACAACTTTCGATTTACTTCCAAAAAGGTTTTTTAGTTTTTTAGCAAATTTTTTTATCAATGTTTTCAACTTTAATATTTAAGAATTCAATTAGTGAGCAAATATACTGGAAAATAAATTGGTATGTTATTTTGTTACGAGAAGTAGATTAAAGAATAAAGGAAATGTGGACGAATTTTCTAATGGTAGTTCTTAATATATACTAAACGTAAAATGGTTTTCGGATTTATGCCGTCATACTGGTTTTTGTTTTTTGCAATACAGGTATCTGTAATACTTATTAGATTCCGGTATTCCATCAAAAAACGATGAAAACCGGAATGACAGATTGATAGCTTTTCCAAAACCACATTCGGTTTAACATATATAATTAGTCATTTATGCGAATGTTTCATAATATCCAAAACCAATTCACTCTAATGATAAACTAAAATTAAAAACTATACAAAAAAAATAATTATCTTAAATTTAACTAGTTAAATAATAATTAAACTCAAAAAACATGAAAAAATATTCTCATTTGCAAAAATTTATCTTTGCAATTATTGTCTTATCTATTTTTGCTTGTTCAAAAGATAGCACTAAGAAAATAAAACAAGAAGCAAAGTTTATTGGTAAAGAAACTTGTAAAAGTTGTCATGAGGAGGAATACAATTCTTGGGTTGGTTCTGATCATGACAAAGCTATGGCAGTTGCTACTGACTCATCTGTACTTGGAAATTTTAATAAATCAGAGTTTAAATTTGAAGGTGTAACAAGTAAATTTTATAAAAAGGGGAATAAGTTTTTTGTCCGAACAAATGGGCCACATGGAAAGATTGGCGAATTTGAAATAACACATACTTTTGGTTATAAACCATTGCAACAGTATTTAATTCCTTTTGAAAATGGACGATACCAATGTTTACCAATTGCTTGGGATACAGAAAAGGAAAAATGGTTCTCTCTTGCTGAAGCAATATATTCAGATGATATTCCTAAACCAAACGATTGGTTGTATTGGACAAACAATGCTCAGAATTGGAATGGAATGTGTGCTGAATGTCATTCCACAAATTTGCAAAAGAATTTTGATCCTAAAACGAAAATTTTCAATACAACTTATTCCGAAATTAATGTTAGTTGCGAAGCTTGCCACGGACCAGGATCAAATCATAAAGAATGGGCTGAGTCTCCAAAAATGATTCGCACAACGGATTCAAATTTTGATCTGATTGTTAAGACTAGTAATATTTCTAGTAAAAAATATGTTGAACTTTGCACTTATTGTCATTCAAGAAGAGCTTCACTTAGCCATCTTGATTATAAGAGTAAGCATTCTCTTGATATGATAATTCCAGGAGCGTTAGACGAAAATTATTTCCCCGATGGACAAATTTTGGAAGAGGATTATGTATATGCTTCGTTTGCACATAGCAAGATGTATGAGAATGATGTTTCATGTAGAAATTGTCACAATGTACATAGTGGTAAGCTAATTCTTGAAGGAAATACTTTGTGTGCTCAATGCCACGTGCCTAATGTTTATGATACTCCTAAACATCACTTTCATAAATTACAGCTAGAGAAAGGGAAGCCACTTATCTTAAAGGACAAAATTTACCAAGTTGGCGAAGGTGCAAAGTGTATAAATTGCCATATGCCAGGACGTTATTATATGGGCAATGATTTTAGGCGAGATCATAGTTTCAGAGTTCCACGTCCCGGTCTTTCAATTACTTTGGGTACTCCAAATGCTTGTAACCAATGCCACACTAACCAATCAAACCAATGGGCAGAAAAATATATTACAAAATGGTATGGCTCTGTAAGAAAACCACACTTTGGGACAATATTTGCTAAATGTAGAAGTGGAAATACAGAAGCGCTAAATGATGTAATTAGAATTGTAAAAGATACATCGTACGCAACAATGGTAAGGGCTACAGCAGTTTCATTGCTCCCAAATTATAATTCTTTAGAAGCTTTTGAATCTCTTAAACAAACACTAAAAAACAATGAACCTCTAATTCGTTATTATGCTGCTCATTCAATTGATAATAGTTATGTGCAAATGTTAATGAATGATTTACTTCCGTTACTTTCTGATTCGATTAAAGCAATTAGGCTTGATGTAGCAGTTAAACTTTCCGGCTTACCAAAGACGATGATTCCAATTGGAAAACATAAATTACTTGATGAAACTATTCAAGAGTATATAGAAGCGATGAACTACTCGGCAGATTTTGCAGGCTCCCGACTTAACTTGGGAATAATTTATTCTAACACTCAAAATTTTGAAGAAGCTGCAAGACAATATTCGGAAGCACTTAAGATTGATTCACTTTTTTATCCGGCGAAGGTAAATTTATCTGTTGTGTTAAATAGATTAAACAGAAACGATGAGGCGGAAGAGATTTTACATAACTTAATTAAGAATCATCCAGACTTTTATGATTCATATTATTCTTTAGGTTTGCTTTTGGCTGAGAAAAAAGATTACAAGGGAGCAATAAAACATTTAACAAAAGCAACAAAGCATTTTCCAAATAGGGCAAGAATATTTTACAATTTAGGTTTAATATTTCAAGTAGAAAAGAAATTTACCAAAGCAGAAAAAGCAATAAAAAATGCCATAAAGATTGAACCAAAAAATCTTGATTACTTTTATGTCTTAGCAGACATGTATCTTAAAAGTAATCAAGATAAAAAAGCTAAAGCCATTGCAAAAGAAATTGAAAATATTTTTCCACCAAGTTCTTTAAGAGATGCTATACTCAATAAAATTAAGAATTAACTAGAAACCTCTGAAAAATTAAAAGTTCTATTGGAATATTTCATGCTGAGCGGAGTCGAAGTATGAAAACAGTTCAATTTACTGGTTCGACTCCGCTCACCATGACTTTTAATACAATTATTCAGAGGTTTCAATTAACTTTTGGAATTATTTATATTTCAAATCCTTTAAAGTGAATTGATAAACCCTCAAAGTTAGTTTGATAATCTCCATAAAAATTAACATTTGAACTATGGTATTTAATCTCAAAATGCTCAAAAATATATTTCATAGTTGGTTCATCAATTTTAGTACTCAACAGTTTCAATATTCCATCAGAAGTAAAACCAAAACCATTAGTTTCCCTTGGCGAAGAATAACCTTTGCCATTAAAACTACCAAGTGTAAAAATTACTGTATCAAAAAATCTAAAAATGTGTCCCTTATGGAGTATCACTCCATTATTACTTCTAAGATTTATTAAATTATCTGAAATATTTATATCACCAATTCCACTTTGATATTGTTCATAGTTCTCAATAAGATTTCCATCAGCTCCTCGTTTTGAGTTAACTAAAATATCATTTGCTTCAGCAGTAAAGGAATATTTGAAAAGATTTAACTTTGTATTGTTTAACTGAATGTCTGCTCCAAGTTCAAATGTATAACCGAGTCTTGCAGTACGTGATAGCGGATCAAATTGAGCATTGTCAATGTAGAAAACATCGTCTCCAACATTTGTTAAAGAGTAACCAAAACTTAGATTTGCAATTGGTGTAATTGAAGTTGATTTATCAATATTATAATTTAAATTATTCATCCATAATTCAGAAATTGGTAAAATTACAAGACCGCCATAATCAAACATTATTCCTTCTGCCGAATATGCTTTTGGTTTTTCGTTAACATTATTACTTCCCAATTTTGAATCAAAAGATTTTAGTGAGATACCAAAATTAAATTTTAAGAAATAGTCTAACTCAACACCTAGGCTAAAACAATCAAAAGCATCATAGTTTTCAACACTACCAATTCCATCTGGATGTTCAATATTTGTTATCGGAGTTTTTCCATAACTAAATGTATTATGCAAATATCCTACTCCAATAGAAAATGGTAAATTAAACTGGGAGTCTTTTAAATTATACCCAAAATTAAGTCCATAGTTTTTGTAACTGATATTTGGAGAAAAAAACCACTCAGTTTTAGTTGGCATAAAAGAAATTGCTGCGTGATTATTTCTTGCAGAATAACCAAGTATAGCGGGATTATAATAAAAGCCTAAAACTTCATCATTAGGAACTGAAACTCCAACTTGTCCTGCCCCTAATAATAAAGGGGATTGATGGAGTAATGTAAAAGGCAAAGCTCCTTCGCCCTGTGCAAAAGAGAAGCTAGAAAAACTAACTAACAATACAAATACTTTACCAAGACTTTTCATTTTATTCCTCAAATTGTTTAATGTTAAACTAAGAGATGGAAGTATTATTTACAAGTCATTTCAAGGTCAAAAATAATTGCATTAAATTGGAGTTCATTTTTTATATTAAATTCTTAATCAGTTTTTATGTGGAGTTGGTTATTCCCAAAATTCTAATAAAATATTTTTTATTCTTTTCACTTCTTCCAAGTCTTTTTCTATTTGGACAGAAAGTAGTCTATCCATCAATTCTCTTATCCAATGTTTCTAATAAAATTCAAATCTCAGAAATCGATAACTCAATTGATACTGTTAATCTAATAGTTACGCAAGGTGAGTGGCGAAAAACTTTTTATTCTAAGGTGAAAAATAATTCAGCCGAGTTAGAAGTAATATTTCCAAAGAGCGGAGAGTATTCTATTTTGTGGTATGAATTACCAACTCCGCAGATTACAAAAACTGTTTTACCTGGTTGGTTTAGCATTGTTCCTCCATTGTTGGCTATACTATTGGCTTTGTTGCTAAGGCAAGTTCTTGTTGCTCTCTTGTCTGGAATTTACATTGGGTTATTGTTTATCTATAATTTTAATCCTATAACAGCTTTACTAAGACTTATCGATACAAATCTTTTCAACTCTATAATAGATCCGGACCATCTCTATGTAATAATGTTTACACTTTTAATTGGTGGAGTTGTTGGAGTAATTTCTAAAAATGGTGGAACTGTTGGGCTGGCAAATCAAATTACTAAGTTAGCTAAAACTCCACGTTCGGGTATGCTGGCTAGTTGGTTTATGGGAGTTGTAATATTTTTTGATGATTATGCAAACTCTCTCATCATTGGAAATATGATGCGACCGATTACAGACAAGTTAAGAATATCAAGAGAGAAGCTTGCTTACATTGTTGATTCAACTGCAGCACCAATTGCAAGTCTTGTAATAATTAGTACTTGGATTGGATACGAACTTGGACTAATAGGAGAAGGACTAAAAGCCATAGGCTCAACACAAAATGCTTATGAAGTTTTTATTCAAACTTTACCGTATAGATTTTATCCGATTGCAGCAATATTTTTTGTTTTTATCACTTCGTATTTTCAACGTGATTTTGGACCAATGTATAAAGCAGAAGTAAAAGCAAGGAAGTTTGGAATTATAGATTATGAAAATGAAAAAAATAAAGATGCTCTAAAAGATGCCAGATTTGAAAATGAAAACGCCAAATGGTTTAATGGAGCAATTCCAATTTTAATAATATTGTTTGGTACAATTATAGGCTTATTTTATACTGGAATTTTATCTTTGGAAGCTTCTGGAATTTCTAATTATGGAATTCAAGAAATTATAAGTCATTCCGATTCTTACAAATCTCTTCTTTGGTCGAGTTTCATAGCTGGAATGATTGCTGTATTTTTAACGGTAACTCAAAAAATAAATAAGTTGGAGGAAGCAATAAAGTCTTGGCACTCTGGTGTTCAAACAATGTTGATTGCAGTTATCATTCTTGTTCTTGCTTGGGGCATAAGTTCAATTACAGAAGAACTTAAAACTGCTGATTATGTAATTTCACTTTTGAGCGATAGTTTGAATCCACATTTTTTACCAGCTTTGGTTTTTATTGTTGCCGGACTAATTAGTTTTGCTACCGGAACAAGTTGGGGAACAATGGCAATTGTAATGCCAATTGTAATTCCTATGGCTGCAACAATATCTAGTACTGAAGGATTATTGCAAGCAGACACACATCTAATTATTGTTGGGGTTATTAGCTCAGTTCTTGCCGGTTCTGTTTGGGGAGATCATTGTTCGCCAATTGCTGATACTACAATCCTTAGTTCAATGGCTTCAAAGTGTAATCATATTGATCACGTTAAAACGCAATTACCTTATGCTGTTTTGGTTGGAGTGGTAAGTCTAATACTGGGAGATTTGCTAACTGCGTTTGGAGTTAGTCCTTATATTGCAATCTTTCTAATTTTTTCTGTACTTACTGGTTTCTTATTTTTGTTTGGTAAATCAACAACTTGATTTTTATCATTTGAACTTTTCTTTCCTAAAGGCATTGAAAAAGTAAATGTGCTTCCCACTCCAAGTTTACTTTCTACCTTAATAGTACCACCATTCATTTGAACAAATCTTTTGACTAATGAAATTCCAATACCAGTTCCTTTTTCGTTGTTAGTTCCTTTTGTAGTGCTGTGGTTATTTTCATTAAATAAAGTATCTACGGTAGCTGCATCCATTCCTAAGCCAGTATCTTTTAACGAAAGCTTAACAAAATTATTTGCAACAGAAGCATCGAAAATAATTTCTCCACGAAGATTACTGAATTTAATAGCATTTGTTAATAGATTACGAACAACAGAACTAATAGAATAACTATCAATAAAGACATTAATTTTTTCATCAACATTAACAGTTAGCTTTAGTTCTTTAATTTTAACTAATGAAAGAGAAGAAGATATTCCATCAGTTACCACATCTTTAAGAATTTCTGTTTTAGGATTAAAGGAAAGTCCATTCTTTTTAGCGAGAGTCCACTGTAATAAATTAGTGAGTAAATTATTAGTTGCCAACGCAGCTTTGTTTATTTCTGCTACAGAGTCATCTGCTTCTTCTTCTGTTAAAATATATTTATCGTTTATTAGCATATTGGAAAAATTAATAACAGCTCCCAAGGAATTTCTAATATCGTGAGATATAATTCTCAAAAATCGTTCTTCTGATTCATTCAGCAATTTAAGTTTTTTATTGATTGATCTCATCCTAAGATTATTAAGAATAACAATCAAGATAATAATTCCAAGAAGTCCAAAAGTTAAATAAAGAAAATTTCTAAAAGATTTATGGGATGAAATTTCTAGGTTAGCAATAATCTTATCTTTTTTCAAATCTTCAATTTCTTTTTCTTTTTGCCTCAACTCACTAAGATGTTCAAAATCCAAACTCTTAGCATTTGCATCCAAAATGTTTATTGAATCACTTAAAGAAGTATATTTCTTAAAATGCTGTAAAGCTACTGGTATATTTTTTTCAATTTCAGCAATTTCATAAAGTAGCTTATAGGTATCACGAAACGCTTCTAAATTGTCGCTTGATATTGGTAATGCTAATAAAGATTCCAAATTATTTTTAGCTTGGGAATATTTTTGGATGTTATAATTTAACTTTCCTTTGATGTATTTAACTTTTACAAGTAAATTACTGTTCATCTTTTCTGAAAAATCTTTTAATAGTTTATCAGTCAGTAGAATAGCCTTGTCATACATCTTAAGTTTTTCAAGTATCTCAATTTTTGTAACACTAGTAACAATTTCATAAGAAACATTTCCAATTTTTCTATATACAATTATAGATTTATTAATATAAGTTAAAGCCGATTCTAAATTTCCTTGTGCTAAATGTAGTGTGGCAAAATTCATATTTATTTGTGCTATTATTTCTTCTTGATCTAAATCTTTGATAATATCCATTTCTTTAGTGAAGTAATTTTCAGCTTTATCAAATTGCTTTAGCTTTATATAATGTAGTCCAATGCAATCTAGACTAAATGCATATGCTCCAGAATTTTTGAAGTGACTACTAATTTCAAACCCCTTTGTGAGGTAATCCATTTCTTTTTTAATATCCCCAAGCCTACCAAATATTACACCAATATTTGTATAACTAAAACACATTTTTAAAGAATCTTTGGCTTCTTTATTTAGTTCTAATGCGTAATTATAAGATTTTATGGCTTCAGTAAAATTTTGGTTATCACCTTGGAGCATTCCAAGTAGACTATATACACGTGTCAAAATACCTATATTGTTAATTGCTTCTAAAGTATTTATCGACTTATTTAAATAAAATAGTGCTGAATCAACTTTCTCAATTAAAAAAAAAGATGTACCGATTGTAAAATAAGCATAACCAATTCCTTTACTATAATTTATACTAATTGATAGGTCATTTGCTTGTCTTGCAATAACAAAAGCTGAGTCTATATTTGAATAAGTTAAATCAGAAGCTAATTTATTTAACGAATCAATTTTTGAATGTTCACTTTGTGCAAATGTAGATGTAGCGATAAAGAAGCCTAAGCAGATAATGATAGAAATAATATGGTTTTTAAATTTTTTCACTAAAATTTATTTAACATAGTTTGATTGTTTATTGTGGTGGGAATAATATTTAAGTATTATCCCACTTTACCATCGGAAAATTATTTGATATTTATATAGGAAGGGATTACTTTAATTAGAGTTTTTATAAAACTCTTCAATCACTTTTGCTTTTGCTAAACCAATAACTTTACTTAGTTCAAGTATGTCTGCATTCTTAACTTCAGCAACACTTCTAAAATGTAATAATAATTTTTCTGCGAGCTTTTGTCCAATACCATCAATGTCAGTTAGTTCAGTTTTAATTGTTCTTCCATCTCGTCTAAGTCTGTGGAATGTAATTGCAAAACGGTGAGCTTCATCTCTTAAATGTTGAAGTAGTTTTAAGCTGGATGATGTTTTAGGAATTGTTTGCGATTCTGAAATCCCTGGGAAGAAAACTTCTTCTAGTCTTTTTGCAAGTCCAATTATTTGATATTTCTTAAATCCTAAATTATCTAAAATTTCTACTGCACTTGAAAGTTGACCTTTCCCGCCATCGACCATAATTAAATCTGCTAAAGTTTCTTTGTTCTCTTTCGCCTTACTATAGCGGCGTTCTATAACTTCTTGCATACTTGCAAAGTCATCAGGACCTTGTACAGTTTTGATTATGTATTTGCGGTACAGTGATTTTTTAGGTTTACCATCAACAAAAACAACCATACTTGCAACAGTATCTGTTCCTTGCAAATTAGAAATATCAAAACATTCAATTTTTCTTGGTAGGGAAGTTAGTCGCAAATCTCTTTTAAGTGATGAAAGAACGTACGGAAGATTACCATCTTTTTTCATTCGCTGAAGCTGAATATCTTTTAGTTGTAGAATGGCATTTTGCTTACACATAAATAATAATGATTTAGCATCGCTTTGTATCTTAGGAATTACAAAACTAACTTTTCTTTCTGCTCTGGAATTTAACCAATCTAAAAGTGTTTCTTCATCAAAAGGAATAGTTTCTAATATTATTGATTTTGGCACTTCGACAAATTCGCCATAATAAAATTTTAGTGCCGCATTGTAAATTTTGTTTAAATCTTCATCTACTTCTACACTTAGCTTTAATTGACGCTTACCAACTAGTCGGCCAGAACGAATATTGAGAATTGTACACGCTGCATCTTTTGCTTCCACGGCAACGCTAAAAATATCTTTGTCATCAAAATCATTTGTAACAATTTTTTGTTTTGATGAGTAAACATTTAACTCATCAATTTTATCTCGTAGTTGTGCAGCCTTTTCAAAATTTAATTTTTTACTTACTTCTTCCATTTCAGTTTTTAGTTCGTCTATCAAGTCACTTGTTTTTCCTTTAAGAACTTTTATTACCTGGTTGACCATTTGCCCATAGTCTTCAACCGAAACTAATCCTTCGCAAGGTCCGTCACATTTTTTTATGTGGTAATCCAAACAAACTTTAATTTTCTTTTTCTTAATCACTTCATCGTCAATAGAATAAGTACAACTACGGATTTTAAAAATTTTAGTTATCATCCGCAAAGACGTTCGCATCTGTTTTACATTGGTGTAAGGTCCAAAATATTTTGAACCATCTCTTATAATATCACGTGTATAAAAAATTTGTGGGTAAGGTTCTTTTGTAACTCGTATGTATGGATAAGTTTTATCATCTTTTAGGTTTACATTGTAACGTGGTTTATGCTTCTTAATTAAATTATTTTCAAGAACAAGTGCTTCAATTTCATTTTCGGTAACAATTATTTCAAAGTCAATAATTTTTTCAACTAGTGCTTTTGTCTTTGGGGAATCTACTTTTGAACGAAAGTATGACCGAACTCTACTCCGCAAATTCTTTGCTTTACCAATATAGATTATCTTATTGTTTTTGTTTAGGAATTGATAAATTCCAGGAAGTGCTGGAATAGCAACAAGTTTTATTTTTAAATTTTCATTCATTGGTTAAAATATAGGAGAGTATTTTGGGAAAGACAAATTTGTAATAGGATATTTTATGGAATTGCTGTTGTATTATCTAACGTGCCAGGCACTTCTATCAGCTGAAAAAGTGCCTGGCACGTTTTATCTTAATGTTAAAACAACTTTTACGAAAGTGAAAAAACTACTTTTCAAATTTATAACTTTTCGGTATTACTACAATTCCAGTTTCTGTTACAGTAAATCGTTTCCTATCTATTTCAGTATCAAATCCTATCTCTTCATGTTCAGGAACATGAACATTTTTATCAATTATAGCTCGGCGTATTTTTGCATATCTTCCAATATTACAATGGTTCATAATTATTGAATCGGTTATGTAACTATAACTATTTACTTTAACATTTGGACCCAAGATAGATCTTTCCACTAAACCACCAGAAATTATTGTTCCATCTGTAATTAAAGAACTTATTGCTCTACCTACACGCTCACCTTCGTGCGATAAAGTTTTTGCTGGTGGATATTGATGTTGCATTGTTCTTAGCGGCCAATTAGCGTCGTACAAATTAAATTCCGGATTCACTTTTATTAAATCCATACTTGCAGCATAATAACTTTCCAAAGTACCAACATCAACCCAATAAGGAGGTGTGTCTTTACTGTCTTCGTCTTCAAATCTAAATGCTCTAACCTTATGATCTTTGCTAACCATATAAGGAATAACGTGTTTCCCAAAATCTAAATTTGGAATTTTTTCTTTTGTTAAAACATGTAATGATTCTTGTAAAGCATCTACATTAAAAATATAAATTCCCATATTTGCAAATGAAAAACCTTCTTTGCCAGGAATTTCTGGAGGCTCGTTAGGTTTTTCTACAAACGATAAAACATTATAATCTTCATCAATTTCTATTATGCCAAACCTTTTTGCTTTTTCTTTTTCAACAATAATATTTCCAATTGAAAGATCAGCTTTTTTCTCAATGTGGTACTGTAGCATTTTAAGGTAATCCATTTTGTAAATATGATCACCAGATAAAATAACTACCCAATTATATTTTTGCGGTTTTATTAAATTTAAGTTCTGATAAATTGCATCAGCAGTTCCTTGATACCACTCGTCCCCAGTTTTTTGCTGCGGTGGAATTGAATAAATAAATTCTCCAAGTTCAGGATTAAAAATATTCCAAGCTTCATAAATATGTTGGTTTAGAGAATCAGATTTGTATTGAGTTAAAACATTAATTTTTCTAAAACCAGAGTTCAAACAGTTAGAAAGTGCAAAGTCTATAATTCTATATTTCCCACCAAAAGGAACGGATGGCTTTGTACGCAAGGTTGTAAGTGGTTCAAGTCTTTGTCCTTGACCACCAGCTAAAATCATTGTTAATGTTTTTCTTTGAAGTTCTGAACCTTTAAATGCCATATCACACTCTTTTTCTTTGCAAGAATTTTATTTTAAGTTGTATGTATTATTGTAGATTGGTTTTTTAATATAAAGATATAAATACAAATAAGACAAAGCGATATTATATAATTACTTTTTTTATCTATGAAAGTCAAGAAAAATAAATTACTAATTTGGAGTTCTGTACTGCTGGCGACACTATTCTCAATAGCTGCTACTGGCTCATATCTACTATCAAAATATAATTTTCGATTTGCTGATGGAACTCAGTTTGTTAAAAATGGATTATCTACAAACCCAGCTTCTGTACAAGAAATTAGAAATTATTCTAATAGTTCGAATAAAGACATTGACGTTTTGCATTATGATATCAATATTGAATTAGACACAGAGAAAGAGAAAATAATTTGTACTGTTCAGATAACCGGAATAGTAAAAAAAGAGAAACTCAAAAGTATTAGATTTAACTTTTATGATAATTTTAACATCAACAATGTATTACTAAACAACAAAATTGCTAAATATGTTAACGAAGATAACCATTTAACCATTGCTAATAGTATTGAGCAAGACGATACTTTTTTTGTAAAAGTAGAATATAGTGGAACTCCTAAAAATTTGGGATTTGGTTCGTTTAACTTTGATGAGTTCAACGGGAGTTCAGTTGTCTATACATTGAACGAACCAATTTACGCTTCAACTTGGTTTCCTTGTAATGATGTTCCGTTAGATAAAGTCCAGATGGATATTTCAATTACAAACGACTCTTCAAAAACTTCTTTATCAAATGGTGTTTTAGAAGATATTACAGTTGAAGGAAGTAAAAAAATATATCATTGGAAAACCAAATATCCAATTGCTACTTATTTAATCTCAATTTTATCAGCTAACTATGTGAAATTCTCAGATAAATATATTTATGAAACTAAAGATGAAGCTGACTTAGATACAATGAATATTGATTATTATGTGTTTCCCGAACATTTAGAAAATGCAAAAGATGATTTTGATATTCATCTTGATGCAATCGAATTTTTCTCTGAAACTTTTGGACAGTATCCATTTATTGAAGAAAAATATGGAGTTGCGGAATTTATGTGGAGTATGGGAGCAATGGAAAACCAAACAATTACCGGAATTGGAAAAAACTTTATTAGTGGAAACGATTTTTTTACTGGAATGTTAGTCCATGAACTTGCACATCAATGGTGGGGAAACGCAGTAACAGTAAGTGATTGGGAGGACATTTGGTTGAACGAAGGTTTTGCAACTTACTCGGAAGCCCTTTATTGGGAATACAAAAGTGGTTTCTCATCTTTGCAATCTACAATGAATTCTTATCTAATTAATTTTGAGAATACAACTTTAATAAATCCTAAAAATATGTTTGGACGAACTACTTATAACAAAGGAGCTTGGGTTTTACACATGTTAAGAAGGGAAGTTGGAGATGATATTTTTTTTGAAATTCTAAGAATGTATTTTAATACATATAAGTATAAAAATACTTCTACTGAAGAATTTATTCAATTAGCAGAGCAAACTTCTCAAAAAGATTTAACTCATTTCTTTGCTCAATGGGTTTACGAAGGAAAAGGAAATTTGGAAGTTGAATATTATTTTAAAAATATTTCTATTGATAATAAGAATGTTGTGAACATTAAAATTGAACAAGTTCAATCTGTTTATGAAAATTATCATTTCCCATTGGATGTTGATTTGTATTATAACGATGGAAGTAAAAGCAGACATACATTTTTTATAGATGAAAATGATATAACTTTATCATTACCAGTAGATAATTTAGTTAACAGAATTATGCTTGATCCGGATGGCTGGTTAGCTGTAAAAGTTGAAGAGATTAAAGAATAAAATTATGCGTAAATTTGTTGGTTAAGTGAAAATATTTTATTTAGTTATACTAATTGCAAATTGATATGTGGATTTCTTAATCATAATCTTAATTCATAATCTTGTTTTTTCAAAAGAATGAAAAGCGAGTAAGAGAAAGATTACGAGTATGACTAAGAATTAAAAATTTTGAAATCAGTGAGAATAGAATAAAAATTAATAAGAACTGACCCAATAAATAAAACAAACCAAGAGAAACTATTGACAACTTTTTTTGTATCCGATTTACACTTTGGTTTACTTTCGCCGGAAGAAGAAAATGAGCGTGAAAGAAAATTTGTGAAGTTTTTAGAATTTGCAAAAACTGAAGCTGATAGATTATACATACTTGGCGATCTTTTTGATTATTGGTTTGAGTATAAAAGAGTAATTCAAAAAGGATACTTTAGAACTTTTACAGCTTTGCAAAACTTAACTGAAGCTGGAGTTGAAGTTCATTATCTAATTGGCAATCATGATTTTATGCACAGAGATTTTTTTGAAAAAGAAATTGGTGTAAATATTTATGAAGATGCAATTGAAATTGAACTTGGAGACAAAAAGTTTTTTCTCGCACACGGAGATGGTTTAGTCGAAAATGATCTCGGTTATAAAATTCTGAAAAAAGTTTTAAGGAACAAAACAATACAAAAATTGTATTCATTATTTCATCCTAACTTTGGAATTTGGCTTGGTAGTTCATCAAGTAAAAAGAGCAGAGATTTTACAACAGAAAAATCCTACGGAGAAACAGACGGACTTTTTGAAACTGCAAAAAAGAAAATTGTTCTTGGATTTGATTTTGTTGTGTTTGGGCATTCTCATATTAGAAGAGAAGAAGAATTTAATAACGGTAAATATATTAACCTTGGTACTTGGCTTTCCAAGCCTTGTTATGGTAAATTTAAAGACGGAAAATTTGAGATTATTGAGTGGAACTAACTAAATGACAGAAGAAACAAATAAAGAAAAGAAAGTAAACAAATCCAATAAATCTAAAGCAAAATTATTTCTAGAAAATAAAATATTTCTCAGATCAATTTTAGGACTATTTGTTTTTCTATTTCTAATTGGCAGTTATTTTTTTTATCAGCATATCGTTTCTGGCTTGCCATCATTGGAGCAACTTGAAAACCCACAACAAAGTCTTGCAACAAACGTAATAAGTGCAGATGGAAAAGTTATAGGTTCTTTTTTTAGACAGAACAGACGTGAAGTAGATATAGATAGTATTCCTTCCTTTGTAATTGAAGCTCTAGTTGCAACCGAAGATAGAAAGTTTTTTGATCATTGGGGCGTTGATGTTGGGCGATTTGGAAAAGCAATGATAAAGACAATTTTTCTTGGTAAGAAGGAAGGAGCAAGTACAATAACACAACAGCTTGCAAAAAACTTATATGATTTTAAAGTTGCCAAAGAAAATTTATTTCAAACCGGAGTAAGAAAAATAAGAGAGTGGTTCACTTCTGTTCAAATTGAAAAAAGTTATACGAAAAGAGAAATTTTGGAGATGTATTTAAATACATCTTTCTTTGGTAATAGAGCTTATGGAATTGAAATGGCAGCTCAAAATTATTTTGACAAAAGTGCTAAAGATCTTAAGCTAAAAGAAGCCGCTATTTTTATTGCTCTTCTCAAATCTCATGTTTACTACAATCCAATAACAAAACCAGAAAGAGCATTACGTAGAAGAAATGTTGTTCTCTATAATATGAGAGATGTCGGTTTTTTAACTGATGAAGAATATCAGAAAATGAAATTAGAACCAATTGAGCTTTCTACTAACATTGCAAAAACTCAAATGCAAAGTGAACTAGCTCCGCATTTTGTTGAACATATAAGAAGAAAATTGCAAAGAATGTCTGCAAAATATGGGTTCAATATTTACGAAGATGGACTAAAGGTTTACACAACATTAGATTCAAGAATGCAGGCTGTGGCAAACAAAGTTACATATCAACATTTGGATGAATTTCAAAAAATATTTGATAAAAGATGGAGTTGGAAAAAAAATAGAGATACTTTAAAGTACATAATTAGTAGTGCTATTAGAAAAAATATTCAATATAAAAAAGCTGATAAAGAAGAAAAGATTAAGTTAGCAAAGATATTAAAAAAAGATAAAAATTTTATTGATTCCGTTAAGCATGCAGTTACACAAATTCAAGTTGCTTTTACTGCACTTGATGTTACAAGTGGAGAAATAAAAGCAATGATTGGTGGACGGGAAAAGGAATTTAATCATGGCTTGAATCATGTGACACAGGTAATTCGTCAGCCTGGTTCATCGTTCAAACCAATTATTTATACAGCTGCTTTGGAAAACGGATTATATCCAGCTTACCCTTTGCTTAATCAAGAATTTGAGTACGGAGAAGACAATTGGAATCCGCATAATTTTGATAAATCTACAGGAGGTTTTTTATCTCTTAGAGATGGCTTACGGCATTCAGTTAACTTAATTGCAGCAAGACTTTTAATAGAAGGACATGTAAGACTTAAAGATGTTGGCTCTCTTGCAAAACGTCTTGGTATTAAAACAAAGTTACACCTTGTTCCATCACTTGCTCTTGGCACATCTGAAGTTACTCCACTTGAGTTAACTTCTGTTTATGCAACTTTTGCTAACAAAGGTATTTATAATGAACCGATGACTATTCTAAAAATAGAAGATAAAGATGGAATTGTTATTGATCAATTCTTTTCACAATCCAAAGATGCAATTTCTGAAGATGTAGCTTTTCTAATTACAAATATGTTAGAGACAGTTATTAAAGAAGGCTCTGGAATGCGTACAAGAACAATGTATAAATTTTACAGACCGGCTGGTGGAAAAACTGGAACAACTCAAGACTATGGTGATGCTTGGTTTATGGGTTTTACTCCACAACTAGCAGCTGGAGCTTGGGTTGGCTTTGATGATAGAAGAGTTACTTTTACTGGAAGTTATGGTCAAGGTGCTCATGCTGCAAATCCCATTTGGTCTAAATTTATGAAAGGTGTTTACGATACTTTAGATTTTCCGCGTAAATCTTTTGAACTTCCTGGAAGTGGAAATGTTGTATCGGTAAAGTTTTGTAAAGAATCTATTTACGATTATGGAACTCCAAAATTATTTTCAGAAGATTGCTCAACTGGCGAAGTTGAAGATTACATTTTAATGAAAGACTTACCAAGTAGTTTTAATGCCGAGCGAGATTCAAGAGCAAATATTTATACTAAATACTTTAAGCCAGATAGCCTTGCCCACGAAGCAATGGAAATTGATGAATCAAAGTTTGATAGTATAAAAAATGCGAATCAATAATTTCTCTTAGTAATGGAAACTGCCTACCAAAATGCAATTAACTTTGCAAAAAGTCATTACGAAAACTTTCCAGTAGCATCATATTTTATAAAAAAGAATTTACGAAAACACATTGCTCTAGTTTACCAATATGCTCGTCAGGCTGATGATATTGCTGATGAAGGGGATTTGTCTGATAATGAACGATTTGCACAACTTAATAAATATGAACAAGCATTAACCAATTCCTTAAACAATAAATTTGAAACTAAATTTTGGCAAGCTTTAAAAAAAACAATTGATAATTATGATTTGTCAATAGATAATTTTTATAACTTGCTCTCAGCTTTCAAACAAGATATTACAAAGAATAGGTATATTGATTTTAGTGAGCTGAAAGATTATTGCAAGCGAAGTGCAAATCCAGTTGGTAGAATTATTTTAGAACTTCACAATATAAAAGATAAAAATGCTCTTGTGTATTCGGATGATATTTGTACGGCTTTACAGCTTACTAATTTTTATCAAGATGTGAATGTTGATATTAAAAAAAATAGAATTTATTTTCCTCAAAATGAATTAGTCAAATTTGGGGTTGATGAAATATTTTTTGAGAAAAATGAAATAAATACTAATTTTACTAAACTAATTAAATTTCAAGTTGATAGAACAAGACAATTGTTTATCAACGGAAAAAACTTATTAAAGTATTTGCCTTTGTTATTAAAGATAGAAATAATGCTTACAATAAAGGGTGGCGAAGCAATCTTAAATAAAATTGAAAAAAATAATTATGATGTTCTAAATATTAGACCAACATTAACTACGTTTGATTTTGTTAAAATGTTTTTGAAATAAAATTATTCGTCAGTCATTCCCGAATGTCTTTATCGAGAATCCATCAGATTAGTGTTCCCTGGATTCCCAGTCAATCTGAGAATGACAAAATTTAAACCTACGTAACGATAAAACTTGAAAACCTATTTTGAATATAAAACTTTAGGATAAATAATTAAATCAGCAAAAAAAATATCGAAAGAAAGTAGAAGTAGTTTTTACTATGCATTCTCGTTGTTACCATCTGCGAAAAGAGATGCGATGAATACCGTCTATGCCTTTTGTAGAAAGACCGATGATATTGTTGATGATGAGAATGAAACAATTGAAGCAAAAGAAAAAAAACTTGAAGAATGGGAAAGTGAATTCAAAAATGCTATAAGTAATAAATCTCAAATACCTTTGTTGAACGATGTAATTGAGAAGGTTAATAAATTTAATATTCCAACTAAACCTTTCTTCGATATTATTGATGGGATGAAAATGGATCTTAATAAAAAAAGATATGAAACATTTGAAGACCTAAAAGAATACTGTCATAAAGTTGCATCAACAGTTGGACTAATGACAATTCCAATTTTTGGATATAAAAATAAAGAAACAATTAAGTACGCCGAAAATTTAGGTGTTGCATTGCAACTAACCAATATTATTAGAGATATAAAAACAGATGCTTCAATTGGACGAATTTATTTACCACAAGAAGATTTGAAAAAATTTGATTACAGTGAAAAAGATTTGCTTAGCAATGTGTACAATGATCAGTTCATTCAGTTAATGAAATTTCAAGTAGAAAGAGCGAAGACTTATTATGGTAAATCGAATGGAAATGTAGTTAGAGAAGATAAAGGAAATTTGTTTGCGGCAAGAGCAATGCAACATATTTATGAACGACTTCTACAAAAAATTGAGACTGAAAATTATAATGTTTACGATAAAAAGATTAATGTTTCTAAACGAAATAAAATATTTATTTCTTTAGCTGTTTGGGCAAAATATAAATTGGTTTATTAGTGGCAAAGTGCGTTATTATAGGTGGCGGACTTTCGGGCATTTCTTCAGCAGTATTCCTTTCTAAAAATAATCACAATGTTCAATTGATAGAAGCTTCTCCTAAACTTGGTGGAAGAGCTTACTCATTTCAAGATAAAACTACCAAAGATATAATAGATAACGGACAACACATTTTAGTTGGAGCATACAAAACTTCATTTGAGTTATTAAAAATTATTGGAACTGAAAACCTACCTTATTATCAGAAAAAACTGAACGCAACCTATATAACTAAAGGGGGAAATAGATTCTCGCTAAAAACTCCTCACACTTTTTATCCATTAAATTTATTGCAAGCAATTTTAGGTTTTGACTTACTTAGTTTTAACGAAAGAATTGGAATTGTAAAAATTATTTCAAAATTATTTTTTATAAATGAAAAAACTTTGGCTTCCAAAACTGTTTTGGAATGGCTAAGGGAAAATAATCAATCAGAAAATTCAATAAAGTCTTTTTGGGAATTGTTAACAGTTTCAACATTAAATACTTCAATTGATGAAGCATCATCTTTGATGTTTGCAAAAGTTCTAAAAGAAATATTTTTAAACGGAAATAAAGCCTCAACAATTGTTTTACCAAAATATGGATTGAGTGAATTGTTTTGTGATCCCGCAGAAAAATATTTAAAAGATAGAGAAGCAGAAGTAAGTTTGTCTGAAAAAGTTTTAGCTATTGAAACTGATGGTAGGAAAGTTACTAAAGTTAAAACGGACAAAAGAGAAATAACAGATTTTGATTTTGTAATTTCAGCAATTCCTAATTACTCATTACAAAAACTGATGCCGGAGTTACCATTTATAAATTCATTAAATCAAAATATTGAATTATCCCCAATAATAACAATACATTTATGGCTGAGTAAAAATATTTTGGACGAAAAATTCTATGGTTTAATTGATTCTAAAATACATTGGGTTTATAAAAATAGAGATCATATTTCGGTTGTTATAAGTTCTGCCGAGGAAATAGTTGAATTCGATTCAAAAGAAATTTATAAGATTTGTATTGAAGAACTAAAAATATATTTTCCAAAATTTAAAAATGTTGAAGTAAAAAATTATAAAGTTCTAAAAGAAAAAAGAGCTACTTTCAAATCAACACCCAAGAGTGATGTAGTTAGAAGTAAAATAAAATCTCCATACAAAAATTTCCTACTCGCCGGAGATTGGACAAACACAAAACTACCCGCCACAATTGAAGGTGCAATATTAAGTGGGAAAGCTGCTGTAGAAAAAATTCTCTAATCAACAAAATTTAGTTTGCTGAAATTATAGATAGTCCTTAAAGGATAAAATAGATGATACTGTATTATTATCTTGACATTTCGTTTTTTTTTTTTTTACTTTGATTCAGAATTTGAATCAAAAATGTTTTGTTTTTATTAAATGTACAAATTGTTTAGCTAAAGAAGTTGCACATAATATAAATTGTAAATCTTTTACCCAATTTAAATATTCGAAGAATATTTTGTAATTGACAAAAAAGTTATGTGAGGTTAAAACAGTGCAAACAAGCAAAAACAAAAATCGTATTTCTCAATTATTTACTATTCTTCGAATCCTTTTCGGTGTTGTCTTTATCTTTTCTGCAATAATTAAGCTTTCAGATATTCCTTCTTTTGAAGAAGCAATAAAAAGTTTCAATCTTTTATCTGGAAGCTTATTGCAAATATCAGTATATGCCATTCCAATAATTGAGCTTTTACTTGGTATTTCTTTAGTTCTTAATTTTAACTCTTCTATTGCAAGTCAACTTATAACACTTATGGTAGCATTTTTTACTGCTGTTGTAGTTGCTAAATTATTTGAAGGTACTGAAATTAGTTGTGGTTGTTTTGGTGAACTTTCAAAAGATAAGATTGATGGTACAACTGTTATAAGAAACATAGTACTAATGATTTGGGGAATTACTCTTACCATATTTTACCAAAAAGATGTTAAGGAAGAAAAGAAAAATACTCGAAAAAGTAAAATTATCAAATTAGTAATGTCAACTATAACGGTTACACTTTTTTTCTTCCTTGGTGTTCAGTCATTTATTTTTGCTTTACAAAACCGAGAACTAAAAGTTAGACTAGCATTATTTACTACCGATAGAGATGTATTAAAAGAAGATGATGAAGTTAAACAATTTGATTTGATTGATTTAGAAAAAAATGAAATAGAAATAAATTATAATACCAAAAGGAAAACTTTAATATTCATCCTTTCTACAAACTGTAGCCCTTGCAAAGAAAACCTACCAAATTGGATTCAATTAACAAATAAACTTAAAAATAAAAAAGTAAAGATTTTAGGAATAGCTCTAAATTCGTTTAATGAAATAAAAAAGTATGCTGTTGAAAATAGTTTAAACTTTTCCACTTATATTCCAAAAAATGAGGAGTTCAAAATTAATTATAAAGGTTTTCTTACACCGCAAACATTGTTAATTAGTAAACAAGGAAAGGTCTTGAAAAGTATTCCGGGTATGTTGAATGAAAAACAAATTAATGAATTAACAGAATTAACCAAATAAATATAAAAGTATTTTAACGGAGGTTGTTATGACAAAACTAATAAGGATATTTGTTTTTTCATTTGTTGTTTTTGTAATTTATATTAGTTTAGAACAGTTAGCTTTTAAAAATACTATTTTAGCAGATTCAAATGTCACATGTTGTAATGACGCTGGTTACTGCCAGTCTAAAGAGTGTTCCGAGCCAGCACAAATTAGACCATTTAATAGTGATGAGATAACTTGTAATCAAAATATAGAGGAACTAACTACTTGCAGAAATTGTGTGTCAAGTATGGGAGATCAAGGAGTTTGTTTACCGTATGGTTATGATCCAATACCATATTGTTTGGAGAATGGTTACAAATATTATTTGGGTGCATATACTATCCCAGAACCACCTCAAGGTTTAGTTATTACGGAAAGTCAAGATGAACATCCAGTATTAAATTGGTCTGCAAATGGAGAGCCAGACCTAAAAGAATACAATATTTATAGAAAAGGCGGATATCCTTTTGTCGATTGGACAGTTATTGGAACAACTACATCAACAACGTATAAAGATTATGAACTGACAACAACTTATAGCCATGGAGAAGATTATTACTATAAAATTACAGCAATAGTTGTTAGTCTACGTGAATCCGGATTTAGTAATACAGTATGGATTGAAGCCCGTTTTGAAAAAAGAAGTATTGATTCTAACAATAAAGGTGTAACTGAACTACCACAAAATACTTTTTTAGCTAATAATTATCCAAATCCGTTTAATCCTATGACAATAATTCATTATGGTATTGCTGAACAAACGTTTGTAAAAGTTGTTGTTTATGATATACTTGGGAAAGAAGTTTCTTTATTAGTAAATGAGGGAAAAAGTAAAGGAAAATATAAAGTGATGTTTGATGCAACTGGTTTACCGAGTGGCACTTATTATTACCAAATAATCACAGATAGCTTTACGGATGTTAAAAAAATGAAATTAGTTAAATGAAAAAACATTGACATGTAATAAAAGTTGGGGTATATAAAATGAATACTACAAATAAACATTTTATACTATTGTTTTTGCTTCTATTTCAAGGTATCATACTATCTCAATGGTTTGAAAAATCAAATGGTTTGCAAAAAGATTTTGATTTTGGTTATGCGATTGATGCAATTGATTCAGCAAATGCAATAATTACATATGTTAAATCAGGTATATATATCACTATTGATGGAGGAGAAAACTGGGAATCAGTAAACTTTGAGAGTAAAAAAAATGGAGAGGTTGTTGATATTGAAATGATAACAAAAGAAAATATTTGGTTATGTACTGATAAAGGAAGAATATTTTCAAGTGAGAATAAAGGAATTGATTGGATATTACAATTTTATGATACGACAAAAACAAAATTTATGAATTACCTAGAAATGTTTGATTCACTAAATGGTATTGCAATGGGAGATGCTTTAGATAGGGAAAATGATCCAGCAGTTTTTCTTAAGACAATTGATGGTGGTAAGACTTGGAACTCAATTAATGATTCAGTTTTTGGTGGTATTTCCGGAGATGGTTGGAGAATGCTAGATTTTATAAATACAGAAATTGGCTTTTTTTTGGAAAGCGGGATATACCCACAAGGGATTTATAAAACTATAGATGGTTGTAAAACGTGGGAAAAAATAAATTATTCAGGAGTAATAACAAATCTAAAGTTTTTTAATAGTAATATTGGATTGAGGTATGAGATTAATGCCAAAGAAATTCAGAGGACATTAAATGGTGGAACAACTTGGACATCCTTTATAATTGATTCTGCTGGTTGGGGAAATGATTTTGAGTTTATACCAAATGATCCATCAAAAGTGTGGTTTACAGATTTCAAAGATATGTATTATAGCAATGATACCGGAAGTACTTGGACTAAACAAATAATGCCTAAAGAAAAAATAGAAGGAAGAGACATAGTTTTTACTGATAACAACAATGGTTGGTTACTTTCTAACAGGGGGTATGTTTACAGAACCTCTAACAATGGCGGAATGATAACGGATGTTAAAAAGATAGAAACTAATAATTTACCAACGGAATTTAACTTATCCCAAAACTACCCAAATCCATTTAACCCAACAACCACAATAAAATATACATTGCCGTTAGACGAGAAACGAAAGACGTTAGACGTAAAACTTATTATTTACGACTTACTCGGTAAAGAAGTAGCAACACTTGTAAACGAAAAGAAACTAGCTGGCAATTACCAAGTTAACTTTGATGCAAGTAACTTAACAAGTGGAATTTATTTCTATAGCTTAACTTCCGGCAATTTTAAAGAAACAAAAAAACTTATTTTGTTAAAGTAGAAAACATTTCAAATGCCAGGCACTTTTTAATCTATTCTATGGATTCTCGATAAAGACATTCGAGAATGACAAGAAAGAAAAAGTGCCTGGCATTTTTGTGTATTGTAAATCAACTTCCTCAAAGTTTCTATAAAAAGTTTAATTATTTCTCAAAAAATTATAAAACATAATCACATTTAATTTAAGAAAATATTATATTTGGGCATAGAAGTCTTGTAATTGTTTTACTGTAGCAAATAATTTGTTATAGTATCAAAAAGTTCAAATTTAACCGGAGGTTAATATGTCCAACTTAAAAGAAATCCTGTATAAAAAAATTGAAAATTGGCGACCAAGAACTGTAAAACTTGCTAAAGAATATGGTGATGTTGTTGTTGGCGAAGTTACAATTTCTCAGATTATTGGTGGAATGAGAGGAGTTAAATCTTTAACAACTGATATTTCTTATTTAGATCCAGAAGAAGGAATTCGTTTTAGAGGATTTACAATTCCTGAAGTGTTAGAAAAATTACCAAAAGTTCCCGGTAGCGAAATGCCTTATGTTGAAGGTTTTTTCTTTCTACTATTAACTGGCGATATTCCTAACGATGAAGAAGTTAAAGCTGTTGCAAAAGAATTTAACGATAGAAAAATTGTACCGGAATATGTTTTTGATGTTCTACGTGCAATGCCGGAAGATTCACATCCGATGGCAATGTTTTCTGCTGCAATTGTTGCAATGCAAAAAGAATCTGTGTTTGTAAAAGAGTACAACAAAGGAATGAGCAAATTTGATTATTGGGATCCTACTTATGAAGATGCAATGAACTTGCTTGCAAAACTTCCGCAAATTGCTGCATTTATTTATAGACATAAGTACAAAGATGGTGATATCATTGCTCCGGATCCACATTTAGATATGGGTGGCAACTTTGCACACATGATGGGAATTGCCGCACCTTATGATGATGTTGCAAGATTATATTTTATTTTACATAGTGATCATGAAAGTGGAAACGTTTCTGCACATACAGGTCATTTAGTTGGTAGCGCTTTATCCGATATGTATTTTGCAATTTCTGCAATGCAAAATGGACTTGCTGGACCTTTGCATGGATTGGCAAACCAAGAAGTGCTAGGATGGATACAAGGTGTTATGGATAAAATGGGTGGCAAAGTTCCAACAGAAGAAGAAATGAAAAAGTTTGTTTGGGATACATTAAACTCAGGGCAAGTAATACCTGGCTTTGGTCATGCAGTACTTAGAAAAACAGATCCAAGATATGCAGCACAAAGAGATTTCTGTCTTAAACATTTGCCTAACGATCCTATTTTTGAATATGTGAATGTTCTCTATAATGTTGTTCCAAATATTTTACAACAACATGGCAAAGCAAAAAATCCTTGGCCAAATGTTGATGCACAATCAGGAGTTATTCAATGGCATTATGGATTGAAAGAATATGATTTCTATACAGTATTGTTTGGTGTAGGACGTGCATTAGGAGTTGCTGCAAATATTGTTTGGGATAGAGCATTGGGTTATTCACTTGAAAGACCAAAATCTTTAACTACAGATATGTTAGAAAAAATAGCTGGAATTAAAAGCTGATGTTAAACAATTTAGTTTACACATTGAACTTAGACTTTTAACAAAAAGGGATGTGAACGCATCCCTTTTTTGTTTTAAAGAGTGGATTATTTAAAATTAAAATGAAAAATATTTTCATCATGAACTCAAAAAAATACTTGAATTCAAGATAGCACCTTTTTTATTTGTCATATTGAAGGAGTTTGTCTTTTGAACTACTGAAATATCTCGGACATAAATAGTATGAGATTCTTCATTAAATAAAAGACACTTCACTCAGAATGACAGACTCAAGCACAAGATGACAGATTTTTTTAAAAAACTAATTTAGTTCGTGCATATAAATAATTTTACATTTTTTTGATATTATAATTAGAAGAGGACTATGAAAAAAATAATTGAAAAATTAGAAGAACAAAAAATTAAATATCAAGCAGGCAAATCTACTCTGACTGAAATAGAATTAGAAAGTTTACTTTCTGAAACAATTGAATTACTGTCCGAAATATCGGATGTTAGTTTTGTTGATAATGATGAACCAATAATATCAAGGCTTAAAGAGCTTTATGAAGCAATACATATTGGTGAATTCTCAACACACTTATGTGAAAAGATTAATGTAAATGAATGTTATGGTTTTGGACAAAAACTTTCTCAGACGTTTAACCCTGAAATTAAAAATGATGATTTAAATTCCTTAGTCTATTTGTATCTTAATTTCTTTAGACATACAGAGTTTTTAGTGAAAATTGAGAATGATGTAAAGTGGACAAAACTATTATCGACTCTAATTGAAAAATCGAACTTTAACACAAACCAACTTTTTAAGCAACGAATAAAAGAATATGAACATAAGACCTTGTTTAAAGTTTTGCGTGGCAGTAGTATAAAAGAATACACTTGGAAAGATGTAAATAAAAAAGTGACTAAGTATGCTTCGTCTCTACTTAATTTGGTAAATGGAAAAAGCAAAAATCCTCAAGTTGCTTTCCTTATGAGCAATAGTTTGGATATGGCTTTTCTAGATTTTGCTTGTCTAAACAATGGAATAATTAATGTTATGATTCCTGCAAATTCGGTTTCCCAACATATTGCATTTATTCTAAATGAAACTAAGGTTAAATATTTATTACTTTCTAGCGAGAAGCAACTTGCCAAAGTTAAGTCTATAAAAAAAGAAATTCCCCATATTCAAAAATGTGTTTTACTTGATGGAACAAGTGCTGAGGATTGGGTTATGTCCTTCGCAGAATTTTTGAAACTTGGTGAAAAAAAGCAAGAGTTGAAAAAAGAAGAGTTGCAACAAGATATAAATTCTTTGGCAACTTTAATGTACACATCCGGAACAACTGGCGAGCCAAAAGGAATAATTTTCACGCAAAAAAATATAATATTTAAAAGATTTTGCAGAGCAATAGCATTGCCAAAGATCAATGATGAAGATAACTTCCTTTCATATCTGCCTTTATATCATACCTTTGGAAGATGGTTTGAACTTATGGGAAGTGTGTTTTGGGGAGCTACTTATTGTTTTATGGAAAACCCTTCTGCCGAAACTATGATTGCAAATATGCAGATGGTAAATCCAACAATTTTTATTAGCATTCCAAAAAAATGGATGCAACTTTACGAACAAATTACTGCTAACGTTAATATTGAACAAGATGATGAAGAAAAGATTACAGATGAAATAAAAAGAATTACCGGTGGAAAATTAGTTTGGGGACTTTCTGCGGCGGGATATTTGCCTCCTGATATTTTTCAATTTTTTCAAAAATATGGTGTTCAGTTAATGAGTGGATTTGGAATGACAGAAGCGACTGGAGGAATTACTATGACTCCACCGCATCAATATTTCCCCAATTCTTTGGGCAAAGCTTTGCCCGGAATAGAAATTAAACTAGCCGAGGATGGAGAACTACTAGTCCGTGGAGATTATGTAATGGCCGGTTATTACGACCAACCAAATAGTGAAACTTTTTTAGAAGGTGGTTGGTTTCCATCTGGCGATATAATGAAAATTGATTCAAATAATTTCATTGAAATTATTGACAGAAAAAAAGAGATATACAAAAATGTAAAAGGCGAAACAATTGCTCCGCAAAAAATAGAAAATTTGTTTAGAGATTTTGAAATTGTAAAGCAAGTCTTTGTAGTTGGAGATCATCGTCCATTTAACACTGTACTTATTTATCCTGATGAAGAAAATGCTAGGTACAATAAAATGTTTGACGATCAAAAAGGTGAATATTTCTCAAATATAATTGTAACAGTAAATAAATTTTTAGCACCCTTTGAACGTATAGTTGATTTCAGAGTTATTGAAAATCCGTTTACAGAAACAGCTGGAGAGCTTACTCCTAAAGGGACTTTCAAAAGAAGAGTGATTGAAAAAAACTATGATGATTTAATTGAAACACTTTATCAAAAAGATTATCACTCATTGTATATTGAACAAACGGAAGTGAAAATTCCTAACTGGTTTTTGCGTGAAAGAGGATGTCTTAGCAACGATGTTAAACTTGAGAGTAATGAAATTATACTTGCAAAGTTAGATAAGCGATTGGAAATTAAGAAGTTAGAAAATAAGCAAGTAAGAATTGGCGACTATATTTACGAAATTACGAAACCTCAAATTGAACTTCACGAATTTTTAATAAACCCCATTTACTGGCTTGGAAATAACGGCTTAGTCAGTTTTACTGATAAGTCAATTCTACAATGGTATAGACAAAGCTCGGAAGAAGAATCAATAAAGTTTGTAAATAAAATTAGTAAAGAAAATAATTTAGAATTAACCGAATCATTTTTTGACAAAATAGAAAGTGCCGGAGAGAAATCTCTATTTGGTTTGCATCTTGCTTTAGTTTTATTGCAATCAAATAATACTAAGCAAGCAATTAAGGGAATTTATTATTTAGAAAAACTACTCAATGATGAATCGCAACAAATTTATAAAATTGCATTTTACTTTTTAGATAAACCTCAACTTGCCTCTAGTATAGAAATTCAGAAAGAATTATTTTTACTAGCTATTCAAAAAATATCTCCAAAAGAATTTAAACACTACTTTGAAATTTATTTGCAACTGGGAACTGCATTGTTTGATGGAAAAATTAAAACTCAATTGATTAAACTTCGTAAAGAACCAGAAGTGGTAATTATAATTGGAAATATACTAAATGATGAAATTGAAAATAAAATTGAAGCAAAAGAAATTAAGGGTTCTATAATCCCAATTCTCCTTGATATACTTGCACTTTACGGAATTAAGTATCCAACTAAATATGAATCATTAAGAAGAAGATTAGTTAAAATACAACTAAATAAAGATTGGGAAGAACTAGCTGATTTATCTAGAAAAGTACGAACTAAAATGAGAAATGGATTTAGAAAATGGTTAGGAGAAAACGAAACTGTTGCAGTAGATGTAGAAACTGAAGAAGAGTATGGTTGGTCCGATGTAATTATTTTTGAAGAAGAACTAGAAGAGAACGAAAAAGAGTTATTAAACTCTGCAATTACTAAAACAGCAATTTTACGTGAATCAATTTTTCTCTTTTATAAAGGTGCTGTAATTAGATTGAGTGATATTTTATCTGGAGGAATTTGGATTAGCACACATTCGGATCATAAATTATTTAAAATTTATAGAGTTTCAATTCAGTCAAGACATCAGGGAGCGTTTGATGTTTTATTGAGATTAAACAAAACTTTAGAAGAAGAGAAAGTATTAGACGAAATAAATTGGCTAATACTTTCTGGGTCACATCATTACTTGCACGAACTTGTAGAAAATATTGGTGGTTATTGGAATGACTATAATATGTGGAGTCAAAAACATTTAACCGGAGAAACAGTGGAGCATATTTTCAAAAGGGGAACACGAAAAAAAGATGAAACTGCCGAAGATAGATTCAATTATTTATGGCCATTTTTTATTTGGAATGCAGCTGCGGCTTACATCAACTTTTGGGAAATTACGAACAGAAAGTATCAACTGAAAACTCCTTCTGCTGCTAATATAATTACTCCATCGCACGATTATCAAACTGGAACTCGGTTCGAAGTTCTTGGAGAAAGAGAAAATTCGAATTCTCTTAGTCATTTGTTTTTCACTTTCTATAATAAATTTGTATTACCTATTGAGGAGAAATATGAATTTGTAAAAAATAAAAAAGTTTGGAATTATATTCTCTCAGGAGTTATAAACTCCGAGGGAGAAAAAAATGGATTAAAAATATTGGAAGATTTCTTAGAAGAAATTAATAGTGAATCAAACAAGGAACAGAAATATATTATTCCACTATTAAATAACTTTTTAGATAATGTGCAAAATAACGGATACATACCGAAGCAACTTTATTTTGCAATTAAGAGATTTTCAAGATGGGACAAACTTAATACTGATGCTTCAATAAATGCACAAGCCAGAATGCTAAATGAATTATATGATACTTATTATTTAAATGATCTTGAAAAATATTACCCTGAAACTCGTACACGTTTTTATTCAGAGACAGTGCTAAAAGATTCCCAAATAGAAATTTGTGCAATTATGAATGAGCTTTGTAAAAAACAGCATGATTATAAAGTTGATAAAGAAGAGTTGCTAAAAGAAATTTCAAAAATACAAAAAGAATATTCACTTAGCGAAAAAGAGTCATTCTTTTTAACTCGACTTAGCTATCCACATCTGAAGCCATCTGATACAGCTACATTTGTTGACTTTGAATCTGGAGGAGAACATACTGCAAATCTTGTTGTTGAAATTGAAGATTATGATGGATATCCATTCTATTTAAGAAAACCAGTATCACCTAAAGAAATTGCAAAATTACATCAGTTATTTATTGATGCAAATCTTCAAGTAAGTTTTAAACCAGAGCATCAATTTTTAGTTGCAATCTCTGAAAGAAGATTTATTATTGGTGGTTTGTTTTATTCTAAATTTGAAAAAGAAGTTGTTCACATGGAAAAAATAGTTGTATCAAATAATTATAGACGTAAAGGAATAAGTGAAGCTATAATGACTGAGTTCTTTAGTAGAATGAGTGATGAAGGAAATAATTACGTAACTACCGGTTTCTTTAGACCAGAGTATTTTTACCGTTTCGGTTTTAAAATTGAAAAAAAATATTCCGGATTAGTTAAGAAGCTGGATAAAGAAAAAGATTCTGAAAATGATTAAGATTACGTTCAATTCTTTAATGTTTTTTGAAACAAAACTCATCTTAAAATTTCTAAAGATGTTGAAAAATTATTATCTTTAAATTTATATTAAATTTTATTGTTAAGGCTTAAATTAATGCGAAATAAGAAAAAAGTAAAATACATTTTTGTAACTGGCGGAGTTGTTTCTTCTTTGGGTAAAGGCATAACTGCTGCCTCTCTTGGTTTACTTTTAAAACAACGTGGTTATAGTGTAACTATTCAAAAATTTGATCCTTATATTAATGTTGATCCGGGAACTATGAGTCCCTTTCAACATGGCGAAGTTTATGTTACAGATGATGGAGCTGAGGCTGATTTAGATCTTGGACATTACGAAAGATTTTTAGATGTGGATATGTCCAAAGCCAACAATACAACTACTGGACAAGTATATTACGAAGTTATCTCTAAAGAAAGACGTGGTGATTATCTCGGAGCAACAGTTCAAGTTGTACCTCATATTACTGATGAAATTAAGAGACGAATGTTGCTGCTTTCCAAAAGTAATAAGTACGATATTATTATTACTGAAATTGGCGGGACAGTTGGAGATATTGAAAGTCTTCCTTTTATGGAATCGATGAGACAATTGATGTTGGAACTTGGCAGAAAAAATGCAATCAATATTCATGTTACACTTGTTCCATATATAAAATCAGCTGGAGAGTTAAAAACTAAACCAACGCAACACGCTGTAAAAGCATTGCTAGAACTTGGCGTTCAACCAAATATTCTAGTCTGTCGTTCGGAGGTGGAACTATCGCAAGAAATAAGAAATAAAATTGGTCTATTTTGTAACGTAGAACCAAAGTCAGTTATTTCTGCTTTTGATTGTCCAACAATTTATGAAGTTCCTTTAAATTTATTTGAGCAAAAATTTGATAGAATTGTATTAAAAAAATTAAGACTACCTGAGTTAAATGTAGAGTTAGATCAATGGCGAAGTTTTGTGAATGAAATTAAAAATCCACAAGGTACTGTTAACATTGCTGTTTGTGGCAAATATGCCGAATACCCTGAAGCATATAAAAGTATCTCAGAAGCTTTCATACATTCTGGAGCAGAGAATAATGTTAAGGTAAATGTTTTATTTATTAATGTAGAAAAATTTGAAAAACGTAAACCAGAAAATTTACTAAAAGGAATAGACGGAGTGTTAGTTCCCGGAGGTTTTGGTGAAAGAGGAATTGAAGGTAAATTAATTGCAATTAAATATGCAAGAGAAAATAATATTCCATTTTTTGGTATTTGTCTTGGTTTACAAACAGCAGTAATTGAGTTTTCTAGAAATGTACTTGGAATTAAAAAAGCAAATAGTTCAGAGTTTGTAAAAAATCAATATAGTGTAATTCATATTATGCACGATCAAAAAAGTGTAAAAGAAAAAGGTGGCACAATGCGGCTAGGTGCTTACCCTTGTGTAATTGCAAAAGGGACTAAAACAAAAAGTGCATACAAAAAAACTAAAATATCTGAAAGACATAGACATAGATATGAAGTGAACAATAAGTATAGAAAAGATTTAGAGAAAAATGGAATGATAATGAGCGGTACTTCGCCAGATGGAAATTTGGTGGAGATTATTGAACTGGAAGATCATCCTTGGTTTGTTGCATGCCAGTTTCATCCAGAACTTAAATCTCGAGCAACAAATGCCCATCCACTATTTAGAGAATTTGTAAAAGCATCCCTAAAATATTCTAAAGGAAAAGAACAATAGGTGAATAATAAACTAATATATATATTCATAATTTTATTTTCTTCAGTCCTAAATTATGGGCAATCTTCAAAAAATAATTATAATAGTTTTTTGAATGAAAGCGAAGAGTTAGCATACCATTTTAATTTTGATGCCTCACGAGTTCTGATATTAAAAGCTATTGACATACAACCAGAAAATCCAAAAGCTTATCATCACCTTTCTAGGCACTACCTTTGGTATTATCTAGGGAGTAAAAATATTTCCGAGTACTATAAATTTCTTGGCTATTCGGATTCGGCACTAACTAGGGCTGAAAGATTAGAAGATATAAATTCTGATGATGCCCAAAATCTATATTTGTTGGGCAATATATTTAAGCAAAGATCAATGGCTTATGCAGAAAACCATAAAACAATGGATGCTTTTTGGGCGGCAAGAGATGCAGTAGGTTATTATGAAGATGTATTAGATGTATCTCCAACTCATTTTTCTGCTTATGGAGGTATTGGAATTTTTGAATATGCTTTGAGTTTTATCCCTTCCTTTATTCAATGGGCTTTACCAGTTACAGGGCTTTCCGCAGATAAAAATGAAGGTTTTGCAAAACTAGAAAAAGCTTATAAAAATGGAAATGATGATAAAGTTGAATATATGTTTCACATAGCAAAACTTTTTGATGAACATTTAGCAGATTATGGTAAAGCAATATCTATCCTTGAAAGTTTGGTCTCAACTTATCCAGAGAATTCACTTTTCCATTATCAACTTGGTTTAGAATTTATAAAATTAAAAAATCTTGATAAAGCAAAAATAGAGATGGAAAAAGTAATAGAAATAAATCATCCGAAATTTGCTCAAACAAATTCTTTTGCAAATTTTTTAATAGGTGACATATATTTTTATCAAAATCAGTTTGATAAAGCTATAGAGTTTTATCTAAATTTTTTAAATTCATCCAAGACTATTGATTATACTGGAATTGCTTCACTGCGTGTTGCACTTTGTTATCACTTTAGTGAAGAAGAAGGAAATACTGAGGCTTATAGAAGATATCTGAAATTAGCTTCAAATGGAAATTTAGAAATTGAAGATGATGTTTATGCGGATGAAGAAAGTAAACTTTTATTAAAGTACGGAGTTACAAAGCAAAAAGAAAACTTAATTAAATTAGAAAATATATATAACATTGGTAAGTATGATGATGTTATTTCCAACTTTACAAAAAAAAGAAATTCATTTCAAGATGTAGAAATGAGAGGGTTGGCGCTTCTTTATTTAAGTAGTTCTTTGATTGAAAAAATGAAATTAGTAGAAGCACAAAAAATTGCTGAAGAAATTATTTCGCTAGAAGTAAATAGAAATAAATGGATAAAACCAATGGCTTTGTTTAATCTGGCAAAAATAAAATACAAACAAAAAGATTATTATAGAATAGAGGGACCATTAGTAGAAGCTGAAGATGCAAACGAATTTGGTAAGCAAAATTTAATACAATCCTATATAAATGGATTAAGAAGAAAAGTTAAGCAAAAATAAAATCTAAAAGTAAATTTACAAATGTTAAATATTGCAGTTTTTGTTTCAGGGCAGGGATCAAATCTAAAAGCAATTTTAAAAGAAATTGATTCGGGACGGCTAAGTGTAAAAATAAAAGCAGTAGTTAGTAACGTTAAAAAATGTGGGGCAATTGAATTTGCAACTAGCAAAAATATCCCAGTTTTTATTATTGCTGATAATGGCAATGGAGAATCAGTTACTTTTACAAAATTAAGTCAAATATTTTTCCAACTAGAAGTTGACTTAATAGTACTTGCTGGATTCCTAAAAAAAATCCCTAACGAATTTGTATCAGTATTTGTAAATAAAATTATAAATATTCATCCGGCATTATTACCTAAATATGGTGGGAAAGGGATGTACGGAGCAAATGTACACAAAGCAGTTTTTGAAGCTCAAGAAAAAATAAGTGGAGCAACTGTCCATTTTGTTAATAAAATTTATGATGATGGAAAAATAATTGAACAAAGATCAGTTGATATTACAGATGTAAAATCTCCAACTGAAATAGCAGAAAGAGTTTTGAAAATTGAACATGAATTATTGCCCGATGTAATCAAAAAAATTGCAAAAGGTACACTTTAGTCTTTGCAGAATTAAGAACATAATAAATTTTAAAATAGAAGAAATAAACATTGAAAAAATTAGCATTAATTAGTGTATCGAACAAAGAGAACCTAAAGTATCTAGGTGAAAATTTAATTAAGAATAATTATGAAATACTTGCAACTGGAAATACAGCAAAGTTGCTAAGAGATAATGATATCAGTTGTATTGATGTTTCTGACTATACTGGTTTCCCTGAAGTTTTTTCAGGTAGAGTAAAAACATTACATCCAAAAATATTTGGAAGCATTCTTTACAGAAGAAATAACCAAGATGATATTTTGCAAGCAGAAAAAAATGATATTTCTTCTATAGATATTGTGTGTGTTAATCTTTATCCTTTTGCGGATGTAGTTAATACTGATGTGGATGAACAAACAAAAATTGAAAATATTGATATTGGTGGACCAAGTTTAATAAGAGCTGCAGCTAAAAACTTTAAGGATGTTTCGGTTCTTACAAATCCGGATCAATACGAAGATTTTGTTAAAGAATTAAATCAATCAAATATTTCTATTGAAGTTAGAAAAAAACTAGCTACTGAAGCGTTTGCACACACAGCAAATTACGATAGACTAATTGCAGATTTCTTTGAAAAACAAATTGGTGAAGAGAATAAAACAATTCGTTTTAATTTTCCGTTAAGTAGAAAATTACGTTATGGAGAAAATCCTCATCAAGAAGCTTTTGTGTATGGAAATTTTGATGAACATTATGAAGTTTTGCACGGCAAAGAATTATCATATAATAATATTATTGATTTAGAAGCAGCAGTAAATTTGGTATATGACTTAGATGAGTTTTCTTGTTCAATTATTAAGCACACAAATCCTTGTGGAGTTGCGACGTCCGCAAGTGTGTTGGAAGCTTATACCAAGGCACTTTCGGGAGATCCGGTTTCTGCGTTTGGTGGTATTGTTGCTTTTAATAATGAAGTAAATGTTGAAGCTGCAAGAAAGTTAAATGAAATATTTACTGAAGTTATTTGTGCTCCATCATTTAGTGATGAAGCTTTAGAACTATTACAAAAGAAAAAAAATAGAAGACTGGTGAAAGTTTTACCAACTAAAAATATTGTGAAGTACAATGTTAAATCAGCTAGTGGCGGATTGATAATTCAAGAAAATGATTCTTCTATTTTCCCGACTGATTATAAAACTGTAACACAGAAAAATTTAACCGATGATGAATTAATAAACCTTAAATTTGCATGGACAGTTTGCAAGCATACAAAATCCAATACAATTGTTTTTGTAAAAGATATGAAAGCAATAGGAGTTGGTGCTGGGCAAATGTCGAGAATAGATTCATCAAAAATCGCAGTTCAGAAAGCGATGGAACACGGACACAATCTTGAAGGCTCGGTTGCAGCTTCTGATGCTTTTTTCCCTTTTGCGGATGGAGTTGAGGAAATTGCAAAAAATGGAATAACAGCTATAGTTCAGCCTGGCGGTTCTATTAGAGATGAAGAAGTTATTGAAGCAGCAAACAGTTTTAATGTTTCAATGATTTTTACGGGTATAAGAAATTTTAAACACTAAGAGGAAGTATGGGATTATTCGATTTTTTATCAACAGATATAGCAATGGATTTAGGAACAGCTAATACTTTAATTTATATTAAAGGAAAGGGTATTGTGCTAAATGAGCCTTCTATTGTTGCGTTTAATAGAAATACAAAAAAAATAATTGCTCTTGGGAATCAAGCTAAAGAAATGTTAGGAAGGGAACATAAACAAATTCGTGTTTCCCGACCAATGAGAGATGGAGTGATTGCGGATTTTGAAATTGCAGAAGGAATGATACGAGCATTTATTAAAAAAGCGAGTCGTGGTGCATTTTCTGCAAGACGAATTGTTGTTGCTGTTCCGAGTGGTGTAACTGAAGTTGAAAAAAGAGCTGTACGAGATAGTGCTGAACATGCGGGTGCAAAAGAAGTTCACTTAATTGCCGAACCTATGGCTGCTGCTATTGGAGTTGGTATAGATGTAAGTGCACCAGTTGGAAATATGATTTTAGATATTGGTGGTGGTACAACTGAGATTGCTGTTATTGCATTAGATGGAATTGTGAATGAGGAATCTTTAAGAATTGCTGGAGATGAAATGAACAATGCAATCATTCAATTTTTCAAAAAGAATTACAATCTATTAATTGGTGAACGAACTGGTGAATCAATAAAATGTCAAGTTGGTTCTGCTGTACCTCTTAAAGAAGAAATTACAATTCAAGTAAAAGGTAGAGATTTGGTTGGTGGAATTCCTAAAACTGTTGAAGTTAGTTCAGTTGAAATTAGAGATGCACTTAACGAAAATATTACACAAATTGTAGAAGGTGTAAAGCAAACATTAGAAAGAACTCCTCCAGAACTTTCTGCAGATATTTTAGATAGAGGTGTTATGATTACTGGCGGCGGAGCTTTGTTAAAAGGTTTAGATGAAAGAATAAGAATGGAAACTAATTTACCAGTTCATATTGCTGAAGATCCGTTAGAAGCCGTTGTTAAAGGGGCTGGCAAAGCAATAGAAAATATGAACAAATATTCAAAAGTGTTTATTCGTAAAAGAAGTTACTAATGCCAAGTTTTTTAATTCAATTATTAAGTAAGTTCAAGGAGTTTATTGTTCTTACTACTCTCCTTATTCTAAGCCTGATTCTTATATCTCTAAACGAAAATTCCAATATTAGAACTCTAAAATTATTTGCACTCGGTAGCTTCGGAAGTATCAATTCTTTGGTTACAAATATTGGTGGCTATTTTGAGAACACAAAATATTTAAGTGAGCTTGAACAAAAAAATGCGAAACTTATGTTAGAGGTAAATCAGTTAAAAGAATTTGCTTTGGAGAACAGAGAATTAAAAAATTTGTTGTTGTTTAAAGAGACTACGAATGAAGAAATAATTCCAGCTAAAATTATTTCAAGATTAGTTTCAAAAGTAAACGGGTACTTTATAATTTCTAAAGGAAAAGTTGATGGAGTTGAAAGTGGTATGCCAATTCTTACAGTTGATGGATTGGTTGGTATAGTTCACGAAGTACTTGATAATTATTCAACTGTTAGAACTTTTGAAAACAGCTTATTTAAATTGGCAGTAAAAGATCAGCGAAGTAACGTAACGGGTGTTCTAAATTGGGATGGAAAAAATTTAATTATAAAAAATGTTCCCACAACAAATGATGTGGAGATTGGAGATAGAATTGTTGTCTCTGAATTAAGCTCAATAATTCCACCTTCAATTCCGATTGGTATTGTTGCCGATAAAGAATCAACAGTTTCTGGTTTGTTGAGTAATATTATTGTACAACCATTTGCAAAGTTAATCTCATTAAAAAATGTTTTAATATTAAAAACAGATTTTAACAATCAATTAGATTCACTTGAAAATAATTTGAAAGGTGAGCTTAATAAAAACTAAACACTACATATTGCCAATTTTAATTTTCTTTCCATTGGTTATTTTGCAATTAACTGTAGTTCCTTTTATTTCTCTTGGAAGTATAATCCCAAATTTAATTGTAATTCTTCTTGTTTATTTTACAATTAAAAATGGACAAGTTTATGGAACAATACTGGGCTCTATATTTGGATTACTTTTTGATATTGTCTCCGGAGGTATTATTGGAACTGCAATGTTTTCTATGACGCTAAGTGGATTTATTGCCGGATATTTTTATAGTGAAAATAAAATTGAGATTCCTTCTACTGTAATGTTTATTCTAATTGTATTTATTTGTTCGTTTGTAAATTCATTTGTTTTTTTACTGCTATCTTCATCAGAAATTAAACTTACTATTTCTCATTTAGTATTAGAACAAGGTGTTTTGCCAGCTATATTTACGGCAACCATTAGTTTACCTCTTTTACTTTTTAATCAAAAGAAAAAATACTTATGAGTGATAAAGTATTTGGGTCTCCTCTTAGGAAGAAAATTATTTTTTCAGTATTAACAATTATCTTTGCAAGTTTTATTTTTCAATTGTTGAAGATGCAGATTATAGAACAAAAATCTTATGAAAAAAGATCAATAAATAATTCGATTAAAAGGAAAGTAATAAATTCACCTAGAGGAATTTTTTTCGATAGAAATTTTAGCGTACTTATCAGTAATAAACCTTCTTACACAGTTGAAATAACACCTGCAATTTACGACACAAGTAAACAAAAAATTATTGAAAATATTTTGCATGAAGAGCCGAACTACATTACAAAGCTTTTACATAAGAAGAGAATTTACTCCAAACACTTACCACGAGTTATAAAAAGAAATGTTCCGCTTAATGAAGTTGTTTGGTTTGAAGAACACGAAGAAGAAATACCCGGAGTGAAAATATCTGTGGAAATGCAAAGAGACTATTCTTTTGGAATAAATGGTTCTCATCTTTTTGGTTATCTGAGGGAAATAAATGCAAAGCAACTTAGAGCACGAAAAGACATCTATAATATGGGAGATTTTATTGGTATAAAAGGAATAGAAAGAATTTATGAAGAAAGTTTAAGAGGGAAAAATGGTTATCAATATATTCTTGTTGATTCAAGACGCAAAACAATTGGTAGATACCTAGAAGGTGAGAATGATAAAAAGCCAATAAAAGGAAATGATTTACTATTAACTATTGATTATGCAACTCAAAAAGTTGCAGAAAAAAAATTTGCTAAACATAGAGGTTCACTAATTGCTATTGAACCAAGTACGGGAGAAATTCTTGCCTTTGTAAGTGCACCACAATTTAATTTAGAAGACTTCGCTTCTGTAACTTCTCGTAAGGCAATAGTGGCACTTAGCAATGATGAAAACAAACCCCTTTTTAATAGAGCTTCAAAATCAATCTATCCACCCGGTTCAACATACAAAATGATTGCAGCCCTTGCAGCATTGGAGGAAGGCATAATAACAAAAGACTATTCAGTAAATTGCAAATGGGGTTATCAATATGGAAATAGATTTTTTAGATGCACTCACAAACACAATTGGACAAATTTAATTAGTTCTATTGAAGAATCGTGTAATACTTATTATTACCAATTAATTTTAGAAATAGGTCTTGATCGTTGGGCAAAATATGGTAGGATGTTTGGGTTTGGAAAAAAAACTAATTTTGATCTAGAAAATGAATCTCCCGGAATTGTTCCTGATACTGAATATTATAATAGAGTATATGGGAAAAATAAATGGAGCAAAGGTACACTTTTAAGTTTAGGAATAGGACAAGGCGAATTAAGCGTTACAACTTTACAAATGGCACAATATATTTCTTTACTTGCAAATTTTGGTAAGACAAAAACTCCTCATATAGTAAAAGCATATTTAGAAGGAAATCAAAATAAAGCTATACCATTAACCTTTGATGATGTAACTGTAGATATTAAAAAGAAAAATTTTGATATAATACGTGAGGGAATGTATAAGGTGGTTAATGGGAAAGAGGGAACGGCTGATAATATAAAACTAGCCAATATAGCAATTGCTGGGAAGACTGGAACATCCCAAAACCCACACGGTAAAGACCACGCACTGTTTATTGGTTTTGCTCCGTTTGATAATCCTAAAATAGCTATTGTTGTTTTGGTAGAAAACGTTGGTTTTGGTAGTACTTATGCTGCTCCAATTGCTAGAGATGTTATAAAAACTTATTTAGAACAATTTGATGAAAATAACTTTACGGCATTTAATAATTAAGTGACAAATTTTTGAAAGCAACAAATAAAATAAACGATAGATTTGATTTTGCTGTTTTTGTTCCAGCCATACTTCTACTTATTATTGGGTTGGTAGCAATTTATAGTTCAACAGTTAATCACCCAACAGCTTCTGGCGATTTTAAGAAACAAGTTGTTACTTCAATAATAGCCTTAATTATTTTTGGTGTTGCATATAGTTTGCCAAATAGAATGTACAAGTCATTTGTTATTCCAGGATTTATAATTTCACTATTTTTTTTAATTGTGGTTTTGTTTTTTGGCAAAACAGTCTATGGAGCTAAAAGTTGGCTAAGCATTGGTCCTATTGGCTTTCAGCCATCTGAGTTTGGAAAAATAGGATTGATTTTTTTTCTTTCATACTTACTAACAAGTAAAAGACGTAACCCAAACAACGTAAAAGATTTTTCTATTATTCTTGCCTATAGTATGTTGCCAGTATTACTTGTAATTTTAGAACCTGATGTTGGTACAGCAATAGTGTATATTTTTATTATTACAATAATGTTATTCTGGAGTGGTATAGATTTATTTTTTGTTTTTGTTGCAGTTGCACCAATTGCAGTCCTTTTTAGCTCTTTTTTTGGATTTGCTGCGTTTATACTTTTAATGATTATTGTTGTTGCACTTCTATTTTATTTTAAGAAAAATATTTTTGTTAACATGTCCATAATAATATTTAACATGGCAACAGTATATTTATTCGATTTCGGCTTTAAATTTCTAAAACCACATCAGCAAAAAAGGATTGAAACATTTATAAACCCAATGTCCGATCCGCTTGGTGCGGGATATAATATAATTCAAACCCAAGTAGCCATAGGCTCTGGGGGTATTTGGGGAAAAGGATTTTTGCAAGGAAATCAAACACAGTTAAGATTTATTCCTAAACAATGGACAGATTTTATTTACTGTGTTATTGGAGAAGAATTTGGATTTATTGGAAGTACAATTGTGATAATTCTTTTTATGATTTTATTGTATAGATTATTAAAAATTGCTTCCCAAGTAAATGATAGATTTGGTAGCTTAGTTGTTCTAGGGATTTTTGCTTTTATTGCAACCCACTTTGTAATTAATATTGGAATGAATCTTGGTATTGCTCCTGTAATTGGAATTCCGTTACCTTTCCTTAGTTATGGGGGGAGTTCGTTATTTGTAAATATGTTTCTTCTTGGAGTTGTTCTTAATTATTACAAAAATAGAAGGGAACATGTTTAGGTTATTTCTAAAGAGGTGTATAGTAAATAATTTGATTTAGAAAACACAAAGGATATTAAAAGAATGACATCGCAAGAAAAGTTAAAAAAAACAATTGAAAAAAGTTTTCATATTTGTGTTGGATTAGACACGGACATAGTAAAGATACCAAAACACCTATCAGTATTAGACGAGCCAACACTAGAGTTTAATAAAATAATTATTGATTCAACAATTGAATATGCGAACTCGTATAAAATTAATTTTGCTTTTTATGAAAAAGATGGACTACAAGGAATTGAAGTACTTGAAAAAACAATAAAGTATATTAAAAGTATTGATGAAAAAATTCTAATTATTGCGGATGCCAAAAGAGGAGATATAGGAAATACATCAAAAAAATATGCTGAATCAGTTTATGATTATTTTAATTGTGATGCAATAACTCTCCATCCATATATGGGGTCTGATTCAATTGAGCCATTCTTGGGATACAAAGACAAAATAAATTTTATTCTTGGTCTAACATCAAACCCAAGTGCATTTGATTTTGAGAAACAAAAACTTAAGAACGGAAGATTTCTTTATCAAGAAGTAATTGAAAAAACGAATGAATGGAATACGAATAATAACCTTGGTTTAGTTTTTGGAGCAACAAATATAGATGAGTTAAAACTTAACATTTCTTCGTTTAATGATATGCCTATATTACTACCTGGAGTTGGAGCTCAAGGCGGAAGTCTTGAAGATATTGTTTCCGAATTTAAAATGAATAACAAAAATAATTTTATAATTAATGTAAGTAGAGGCTTAATTTATATTGATGATTCAAAAAAGTTTGCCTTATCTGTAGAAAATAAAATTAAAGAATACAATAATATTATTATGAAAATATTGCACTAAATCTTTGCACTGTTTTTAAAATTAAAAAATTCTATCTTTCTTCTAACACTTAATTAGTTGAATATACAATGAAAGCTTCTCAAAAAATAGTAGAAGAAACACTTCAAAAAATTTGGCAAAACCAAAACTTCAACCAACCTCTACAAACAAACTCCGGAAGTAAAATAACAGTATTAAATGTTGGAACACACAACACAAATAATGCTGGTCCAGATTTTAAAAATGCAAGAATCCAAATTGATAATTTAACTTTTGTTGGTGACGTAGAAATAGACAATAATTATTCAGGCTGGAAACAACATGCCCATAACATCAATAGAAGATATAACAAAGTAATATTACACGTTACTTTTGAAAATAAACAAAACCAATATTACATTTATACATCAGAGGGTCGCAAAGTTCCAACTTTAACTTTATCCAATTTTATTGATAAAGAAGATGTAAAAGGGTTATATTTACAAGAAAAAGCACTCCCTAAAAAAAATAGACTATCACTTAAATGTTCTTCAGAGGTTGATTCTATTGACGTTGAAGTAAGAAAACAAATTATTCTTGGTTATGGAATTAAAAGATTTGAAAAAAAATGTATTAGGATTCATAAAAGACTAAAAGAGTTAAAATTTATAAGTGAGTTGAAGTTAAGCGAACCAGTTGTAAAATATGAGTTAACAAAAGAGTTTAATGAAAAAGAGTTTTCTCATGAAGATTTTAGAGATAAAAATATTTGGAAACAAGTTTTGTACGAGTTTTTATTTGAGGCTCTTGGGTATTCACAAAACAAAACTCTAATGATGAAATTAGCGCAGAATGTAAATCTGGAATTTATAAAGAAAATAAAATATGATTTAAAATTTAATAAAAAATTAGAATCAGCATTTTTTAATGTCTCTGGTTTAATGCCTGAACTTGACAACGAAACATTGGATAACTCTTCTGAATACTTAGTAGAATTAAAAAAAGAATGGGATGAGATTAGTAAAACTTATGACAATAAAAAATTTGATGAAACTCAGTGGCATTTCTTAGGTCAGCGTCCTCAAAATTTCCCAACCATTAGAATTGCTGCTGGAGTAAAGTTAACAGAAAGTATTCTACACAAAAACTTTGCAGGTAAGTTAATACAAAAAATTTCTGAAATAAATAATATTAAAACACTAATAAGTTCAATTAGGAATTTACTAATTATTAAATCATCTGGTTATTGGAAGACACATTTTGTTTTTGAGAAAACTGCAAAAAATAAAATTAATTATTTGCTCGGACTTTCGCGTGCAGATGAGGTCTTTATAAATGTACTACTACCTTATCTTTCAGTCTATTTTGATATGTTCGGAAATGAAAATTTATCAAAAAAAGTATTAAGAATTTATCATGACTATGAACAAAAATTAGATAACAAAATAGTTAGAGATGTAGCTAGCGGATTGAATCTCAAAGGTCTAAACCATAAAACAATATATATGCAGGGTATGCTTGAAGTGTATAGAACCTATTGCTCAAAAAACAAATGTTTAGAATGTAAAATTGGAAAACAAATATTTATCTAATCAATATTGGAACTCTCTAAAAAAATAGATGTACGGTCTTGGTAAGTAGAGTCGAACCAGTAAATAGTTCCACTACTTCATACTTCGGATCAGCTCAGTCTGACAAAGGTTAACCTAGTTAATAATTTTTCAGATGTTTCTACTAGTTATTTCCTTTCAAGCGATTAATTTCATCTCTTAATTTTGCTGCACGTTCGTAGTCTTCTTTTTCTACAGCTTCTCTAAGTTGGTCATGTATTGAAGCAACTTTTGCTTCAGCAGTTTTTCTTGGTGGTTGTCCCGATTCGTATTTACTAGTGACGCCTAATTGTTCACTTCCTTCTTCAGCTTCTTCCGAGGGAGCAAATCCTGCACTATTCAAAACATCTGCTGCAATATAAATAGGAGAACCTGTTCTTACAGCAAGAGCAATAGCATCACTAGGTCTTGCATCAATTGTATTTGTTAGCGAAGAAGATTCAATAATAATTTTTGCGTAAAATGTATTTTCTCTAAGTTCACTAATAAAAATTTCAAGTACAGTAGCACCTAAATCATCAACTAAATTTTTTAATAGATCGTGAGTTAGCGGACGCGGTGGTTTAATTCCTTCTAGTTCCAATGCAATTGATTGAGCTTCGAAAGCTCCAATAATAATTGGTAACCTTCTAATTCCATCTGTTTCTTTAAGTAATAATGCATAAGCTCCACCTGCTGATGGGCTTGATGATAATCCTAAAATATCTACTTGTATTTTATCCAAAACTATTCCGTTAAAAGTTTGAAAGAAATATTAATATTATATAGTGAAATATAAATAAATTTCAATTCTTAAATATATTTTATAAATTATAATCGCTATGAAAATTACAAAATTTAATTTTGAATTAGAAAAACCGGAAAATATTTCTTTACCGGAAATTGATATTGAAGTTTCTGTCGAAACACAATATCACGTATTATTGTTTAATGATGATTATCATTCCTTTGAAGAAGTAATTGCGCAACTTATAAAAGCAACAGATTGTACATTTGAGAAAGCAAGAGGTTTTGCTTTTGAAGTTCATGTAAAAGGAAAAGCTTTAGTCTTTTCTGGTTCGCTAAGTAAATGCCTTTTGGTATCTTCAGTATTGGAAGAAATAGCTCTCCACACACAAGTTTCCACGTAATTATAGATTATTGTTTTAATCCTAAAAAGAAAAGCGAGTAAGATTATGATTAAGATTCTATCAAACAGTTTACTTAATTGAATTTATGTTATTACCTAACCTAGTTTCTCATTTCTAAAATATATTTCTTTTTATCTATAGTATTCTTACTCTTTCTCCTAGTCTTAATCACGTTTTGTTTTTCATCAATCACTATTAATAAACAATGTTAACTATTCCATATTTATCTATTTCAAAACTCATATTAATGTTAAAAGCATTTAGTATGTTTATGTAATTATTTATTAAAGTTATTTACTAAAAAAGATAGGAAAAATTTATATGCAAATTGGTTTAATTGGTTTACAATACTCTGGTAAATCCACATTGTTCAGTATTCTTTCTGGCAAAGATGTTTCAGCGCAAGCAAATCCGGACAAGGCTGCTATTGAAGTTGTAAAAGTTCCTGATGTAAGATTAGATGAGTTGGATGGAATATTTAATCCTAAAAAAACAGTTAATGCAACAATTGAAGTTTATGATATTTCTGGATTAAGAACATCAGATGATGGTAAATTACGAATAACAAATTCCTTTTTAAATGAAGCGAAAAATAACGATGCTTTGTTTTATGTTGTTCGTCAATTTAAAGAAGAATCCGTTCTTCATCCTATGAATAAAGTGGATGCAATGAATGATGTTGAATTTTTAGAGACGGAGTTTTTGTTTCACGATCTTGATTTTTTGGAAAATAGAATTGAAAAGTTAAAAAAAGATATTCCAAAAACTAAAGATGAAAATCTAAAAAAAGAACTACCCGTAATTGAAAAATGTTATGCTCACGTTGTAGAAGAAAAACCATTAAGAAATTTACAGTTTGATGATAATGAATTAAAGATACTTTCAGGTTATCAATTAATGACCTTGAAACCTTTAGTAATTGCAATTAACTTTGATGATGAATCTATTGATAAAGTTGATGAATATATAAAAAATGTTAAAGAATTTATTAAAGATGAAAATGTAAAAGTAATTCCATTTTTTGCAAAACTTGAATTAGAACTTTCAAAATTAAGTGAAGAAGATAGAGAAATGTTTATGGAAGATTATGGGATTAAAGAATCGGCTTTATCTAAAATTTTACACGCTTCTTATGGAGCTTTGGGACTGCACAGCTTTTTTACAGTTGGCGAAGATGAAAACAGAGCTTGGACAATTAAGAAAAACTATACAGCACAAGACTCAGCTGGAGTAATACACACAGACTTTTATAACAAATTTATTCGTGCAGAAGTTGTTGGGTATGATGATTTTATGGAACACAAAACTTTCCCCAAATGCAAGGAAGCCGGTGTTTGGAAATTAGAAGGAAAAGAATATGTTGTTAAGGATGGAGATATTTTAAATATTAGACATAGTTAAAACTCAGTATAACTATGAGTTAGCTGTGGTGAAATAATTTGTTATAGAAAAACAGAATTTCAAATTGTATTATAATTAAAAGGAGAAACCCATGTCCGATAAAGCAATTAAAGGATTAAAGCCAAAAGCAATATGGCAACATTTTTATGAACTCAGCCAAGTTCCACGTCCTTCTAAAAGAGAAGAGAAAGCTGTTGAGTTTGTAAAACAATATGCAATAAAAAACAATTTTAAGTTTAAAGAAGATCATGTTGGTAATGTTGTAGTATTAGTTCCAGGCACTAAAGGAAAAGAAAAATCTAAAACTATTGTTTTGCAAGGTCATGTAGATATGGTTTGCGAAAAAAACAAGGGAACAAAACATGATTTTGATATTGACCCCATAAAACTTATAAAGAAAGGTGATTGGATAACTGCTGATGGAACAACCCTTGGAGCAGATAATGGAATTGGTGTTGCTGCCGGAATGGCTGTTGCCCTTGATCCTATAGCGGTTCACGGACCATTGGAATTGCTTTGTACTATAGATGAAGAAACCGGAATGACTGGAGTAAATGAATTGCAACCTGGATTTATTAAAGGTAGAACTTTACTTAATATGGATTCTGAAGAAGACGGAGCTTTTTATGTTGGCTGTTCTGGTGGACAAGATACTGTTGGTAAATTCCCACTTGATTTAACTAGAGCAAAAAAGGGAATGCAACCTTATGAGATTATGGTTACCGGACTTAAAGGTGGACACTCAGGTTTAGATGCACACCAAGGTAGAGCTAATGCAATTAAAATGTTAGGGCAATTGCTGAATGAAATTAGTGTTACATATCAAATTGCAAAAATTAGTGGTGGCTCATTAAGAAATGCAATTCCTAGAGAAGCTGAAGTTGTTGTAATGTTGAACCCAAAAGATATTAGTAAATTGAAAGCAACTATCAAACAATTTGTTTCTGACTCAGTACTTGAGTTTGCTAAAACAGATGGTGGACTAATTGTAAATGTTAAAAAGTTAAACAAAAAATTTAGCAAAGTGTTGAAAAAAGATTTATCAGATAATTTAATAAATGCAATATTAGGATTACCACACGGAGTAATGGCAATGAGTGCTGACATTCCTGGACTTGTGGAAACATCAACAAATCTTGCAACATTAAAAATGGATGATAAAAATATAATTGTTGGTACAAGTCAAAGAAGCTCAATTACAAGTGCAAAAATAAATATTACAAATATGGTTGTTGCAGTTCTAAAACTTGCTGGAGCCAATGCTGTTATAGGCGATAGCTATCCTGGATGGCAACCAAATATGAAATCTAACTTACTAAAAGTTTCAAAAGTAGCATTTAAAAAATTATTCAAAAAAGAACCAGAGATAAAAGCAATACATGCCGGACTTGAAACTGGATTGCTTGGTTCAAAATATCCTGGAATAGATATGATTTCTTTTGGCCCAACTATTCAAGGAGCTCACTCACCGGACGAAAGATTGAATATAAAAGATGTTGAGAAATTCTATAATTTGTTGAAAGGAATTCTTAAAGAATTAGCTTAATGAGGTATTAGTTAATGTTGATTTAGAAGCAGTATTTATATTACTGCTTCTAAATAGCATCTAATATTTTTTTACATACCTATCAAACAAATAGACTATCTTTTTAATTTGTCCAAGTATAAAACTCTTGAAGAATATTTTTTGACCAAGAATTGTACCCCAGCTAAAAAGAATTATATTATACAACGGAAGAGTAATAAGCAGAAGAGAAGCAATTCTATAACCAAAATTTATACTTGGATCAAAATTGAATTGAGTATAAATATATGTTCTAAGAAAGATAGTTGAAACTCCAGTAATTGCAAAAGTAAAGAGAATTGTTGCTGCCTGAAAATTACTTTCAACTTCCCATCTACTTTTAAGTTTTTGCCAAATATTTTCCATATTCTTTATATTTATTGTTAGTTGTATAAAACTAAAACTTATAAAAGTGAAAAACAATTAAAAAGATAGAAACTCTTATTTAACTTATCGATTGTTATTTTTTTTTCGTAAAACAAACCAATCATAAACTCCAGTAATGGTAACTATAAAAAAGAAAAGCGAACCGAGTGGAACTAACAGAATATACAATCCACCAAGAATACCCTTGAAAAATCTTCCGTTATGAATTTCGAATAAGTAATTCCAAAGTGGTATTCTACATTCGGTTAACATTTCTTTTGGCATTGTAAATCTACCGTTCAGTTTTGAATTCCCAATAGGTAGCCAACCTTGTTCGTGTGCTGTAATAAATTCTTCACCTTGCGGAGTTCTAAAATATCCAGTTATCATTTTTTCTGCAGGGCGAACATTTGAAATTTCTTTAGCTTTTTCTCCAGTCAACAAATCAATGGGTTTTCCAGTCGCTCGTTCCAGATGAAAAAGTCCGTTGAACGAACCGATTAAATATCCACCATGTCCTAAAGTATCAAAGACTGTTGGCCCCATTACAAATATTGGCGAATTTAGTTTTGTCTTTTTGAAATGTAATGTTGAGTTAGTATTAGCTTGATACAATCCTTCCGTTGTTTCTAAAATAATTTTATTATCAATCGGATCATAAAGTGCAGTATGGATTTTCTCATACCAAGGATTTTCATTTAAGAATCCGGGATAATACTTTGCCGGAATTGTACCAGTCGCAATTACTGCAAGCATTGGTGGACGCATGAAGAAAGCTGTTCCGGCAACTATAAGCATTATTGCTGCAGCCCAAATACCAAGTTTAAAATGATACTTAAACAAAAACTTAAAAGCTTTCTTCTCTGATTTTTTTAACTGAACTTTTTTCTTCCTTTTCCATTTTAACATTTTTGGAAAATACCAAGCGTAAAAAGCAGAAATACTAAGGAAGAAAATAATGAGTCCAACTAAATCTAATAACAATTTACCTGGTAAACCTAAAACTCTACCATCGTGCAGATGAAAAAATAACTCAACTAGAGTAACAACTCTTTCCTCATTACTTTCTGCTAATTTCATTTTTGAGAACTGTAAATCTATTGGAGAATCTTTACCAAGTTCAGCTTCATAAAAATTAGATTCAGTTATAATATGAATTTTATTTTTAACTTTAAGTATTTTTTTTACTTTCTCAATTTCACTACCTAGAATAATGTTTGACCAGATTCCATTTTCTAAATTGCTAACATAAAATCCGCCATCTGTTGCTGCAAACAAAAATTCTTCTGAGCTTGAGTTAAATAAAAAAATGTCATTCGTCTTTTTATAAAAGGGAGATGAAGGAAAATTATTCATATAAGAATGAAAAGTTTTTCCACCATCTTTTGTTTCCCAAACACCAAGTTTACCACAAGCATAAGCTCGGTTGGGATCTTTATGTAAATAGAGCATTTTAATTAGAGAACTTCTGTTCCAATTTTTTACATGATAGTGATCTGGAACAGCCCAGCTGGGAACGGAGAAGTCAGAAATTAGTTCAGGGTGGTTCATCATAATGCCAGAAACACTTTCCCACATTAAAAATAAAATAAGTACTAGCCCCAAATATTTATGGAACCATTTTGATGTTTTGAATAATTTTTTCATTCGAATAAAGTAAATTTAGAAATAAGTATGAATAGTCTGATTATTTGTTATTTAAACTTAATCTAAATAAAAATAATTGTCAATTGTAATTTAGTAAATGAGAATTGAATGGATTTTGAGAGTACAAAAAAAATGACTCCAAGGTAAAACCCTGGAGTCAATGAGGACCAACAAATCAAAAGGAAGTTTGATTTTGTCTATCTTTTACAATAGACAGTACAAATAAACATAATTTTTGGGACATAAGTTGTGATGTAAGTCACGACTTGATTTTACTCACTAAACTGAAGAATATACATGCCGATAGTCAGAAAAATAATAATTATTTAAAGGTAAACTTGTGAATACATATTATGAACCTTCAATTTCTGCTTACAAACTTTTGGAAGAAGTAACTAGAACTCTTAATATTTCTGAAACTCCTGAAGTTAGTCTAGTAAATGGTAATGTTACTAAAATTATACAAAGTTGTAACGCAATTATAGATGCTAACGAAACTGAAAAAAACATTAAAGAATTATTGAAGTATTATATTGCACGAAGTTTTTTTGATGATTATAATTTAGGAGTGGAAGATGATTATCCTAAAACGGCTATTTGTTAATCTATAATTCTTCAATCAATCAATAACTTTTCGTAATACTGAGAAGTTCCAGTATCAAGAATTTCCCAAATGATTTTTCTTATAGTATTTCCAATTCCATTAATTTGTCCAAGCTTGTTTCTAATTGATTCAACAGAAACATCCAATTTAGAAATTGCATAAGATGCATAACCAAACTGCGATTTATATCCTCTTGATTTTAAGAGGAAATCTATTTGATCTAATATTACCACAACCAAATCATTCTTGCTCAAAATATCATTGTAAAATTTTGCTGGAATTCTTTTAGGGATTTTATACTTTTTTGCAATTGTATTAAAAGTAAAATTTATCATCTCATAATAATCTTGCGAAGTATTTCCCCACTTATCTTTTTGGTAAATAGTCTCATACTCTAATGATAGTTGAGGGAAATGCTCATTCAAAGTATTCATAAAATAATCTTTTTGTCTGCCTTCTTTAAGAGTCATTCCACTAAATACTATAAAATCAACTCCGGCATTTTTGGCAGCTCTAATAGAATCATCAATCATTTTTGGAGTATCAGTTATAAAAGGAATCACGGGCATCAAGTACATTCCACAAGTTAATCCGGCTTTCTTAAACTTTTCAATTGTAGCTAATCTTTTAGATGGAGCTGATGCTAAAGGTTCAAAGATTGAACTGATTTTATCATCAACAGAAGAGAAGCTGAAACTAACAATGGCTCGGTTCTTCTCGTTTATCATTTTTAATAAATCAATATCTCTTTCAACCAATGTTGATTTTGTAAGTATGTGAACAGGGAAATTATATTCATAAAGAAGCTCAAGGGTTTGTTTTGTTAACTCATACTTTTTCTCAGTTGGCTCATAGCTATCGCAAATTCCACCGCCCGGTAAAATGAAACTTCGCTTCAAAGGTTTACGTTTTCGTTTTGGATCAAGCTCTTTTCGTAAAATTTTAATTGCATTTGTTTTTACAGAAATATCTTTCCCAAATTCACCTGGAACGTAATAACTTTCTGCCCTGCCATCGCAATAAGAACAATTAAAACTACAACCTATGTATAAGTTCATACTGTAATGAGTGATGAACCAAGAGTCAATTTTCTTGTTCTTTCGTAAAATGGATTTAGCTTCTGTTTCGGTTATGTTCATTTTATGTTTGTATTTGTTAACTGATTGTCATTCTCAGCTTGACTGGGAATCTAGAGGAAATAAATGGATTCCCGATATAAACATTCGGGAATGACAAATAAAAATCAAAAGCTATTATAGCAGGTTTTGTAAACCAAAATATAAGATTAAAATACAAAATTTGTTATATTAATAATCTTCATTATATTTATAATTAGTCAAAGTAGAGGAGTTAATTGTTTTATGAACGACAAATATGATATTGCAGTTCTTGGCGGTGGACCTGGAGGTTATGTTGCTGCTATTAAAGCATCACAACTTGGTTATAAAACCTGTGTAATTGATAAAGATAATCTCGGTGGAGTCTGTTTAAATTGGGGTTGTATCCCAACCAAATCACTAATCAAAAATGCAGAAGTTTACGACTTGATGAAAAATCACTCAAAAGATTTTGGGATTACTGTTGAAGGATTAGATTTTGATTTTGCTAAAATAATAAAACGCAGTAGAAATGTATCAAAGAAAGTAACCAAAGGTGTTGAGTACCTTGTTAAGAAAAATAATATTGATCGCATAAAAGGTTTTGGAAAACTAACATCAAAAAATAAAATTGAAATTACAGACAAGGATGGAAAAGTAATTGATAAAATTTCTGCCGAGAAAATTATTATTGCAACTGGGGCTAGACCAAAATTTATTCCGGCAATTCCAGTTGATAGAGAACGGATAATTACAAGTTCAGAAGCAATGACGTTAAATGAACTTCCCAAAGAAATGATTGTTATTGGTGCTGGAGCAATTGGAGTTGAGTTTGCATATTTCTATTCTGTATTTGGAACAAAAGTAACAATTATAGAAATGCTTGATAATCCTTTGCCTATTGAAGATGAGGAAGTTTCTAAAACACTTGAGAGCAGTTTTAAGAAACGAAGAATTGAAATATTAACAAATACTATTGTTGAAAAAGCAACAGTTGAAAAAGATAAAGTTGAAGTAATTATAAAACAAAATGATGAAACAATAACCCTAACTGCTGATATAGTTCTTAATGCAATTGGAGTAACTGGAAACGTTGAAGGATTTGGTTTAGAAGAACTTGGAGTTGAGTTATTCAAGAATCACATTAAAGTTGATAAAGAAACTTACGAAACAAACATTAAAAATATTTTTGCAATTGGCGATGTAATTGGTCCACCTTGGTTAGCACACGTTGCTTCGGAAGAGGGAATAAAATGTATTGAAAATATTAAAGGAATTGAAACTTCACCAATTAATTATGAAGCTATTCCTGGATGTACTTACTGCCAACCTCAAATTGCATCAATAGGTTTAACAGAAGCAAAAGCAATTGAGCAAGGATATAAAATTAAAGTCGGGAAGTTCCCATTTTCTGCAAGTGGAAAGTCTGCTGCAATAGGGGAGCGAGAAGGATTTGTAAAAATTATTTTTGATGAAAAATATGGAGAGTTGCTCGGAGCACATATTATTGGCTCGGAAGCGACTGAACTTATAGCTGAGATTGGACTTGCAATGTCTATGGAAGCTGATTTTAAATCGATTGTAAATACAATTCATGCACATCCAACATTGTCAGAATCAATAATGGAAGCAGCAGCAAATGCTTATGGAGAATCAATCCATATTTAATTAAATATGCAGAATACAATTCTGCGATACGTTTTTTGTACCACAGACTAGTAGTCTGTGGTGATTGGTGAAATTGCAAATGTCATACTGAGCTGAGTCGTAGTAGGTAAAGGTGTAGTTCATAAATGCTCGGGTGGAATTTATCTTCAAACTTAAGGAAGGCTCAGTCAAGACATAACTAAATTCTAATGAAGAAAGAAAATAAAAAAATAATTATTTGCGATTTAGGTTTGATCGAATACAAGAAAGCTTGGCAAATTCAAAAAGAGTTTCATAAAAAAAGAACACTTGATGATATTGAGGATATTCTATTTATTTGTGAACATCCGCATACTTATACTCTTGGCAAAACTGCAGAAGTAAAAAATTTAATTTTTGATGAGCAAGAGTTGCATCGTAAAGAGATAACAGTCTTTAATATAGATAGGGGTGGAGATATAACCTATCACGGTCCTGGACAAATTGTTGGTTATGCAATTTTAGATTTATCAAATTGGAAGAAAGATACTCATTTATATCTACGAGCTTTGGAAGATGTATTGATTAACACTTGTAAAGATTATGGTCTTGAAAGTGAACGAAACAATAAATATACTGGTGTTTGGATCGGCGATAGAAAAATTTGTGCAATAGGGATTAAGGTTAGTCGCTGGGTTACAATGCATGGCTTCGCTTTTAATGTAAACACAGATTTAGACTTATTTGATGGAATTATTCCTTGTGGAATTCAAGAGAAAGAAGTTACAACTTTAAGTAAAGAATTAGATACTGATGTTTATATGGAAGAAGTGAAAAAAATAGTAGTAAATAATTTTATAAATATTTTCGATTATAAATTAGTTGAGAAAAAGACATTGAAAGAATTGAATTAGAAAATCTATTGAGTTATAAACTGACTGTCAAAAGGAAGTCGGTTTCCAAAAGTATTAGAAAAATTGATTTTGCAGAAGGAATAAAATGAATAAAAACAGCGATACCAAAGAAATGAAAATACAGACTAAAACTAATGGAAAAAGTAAGAAAGTTACTTCTAATAATCTTGGTGGATGTACAAAGGAAGAGTTAATTAAAATTCTTAGATTGATGTACACTTCCCGATCAATGGATATAAAAGTAATGAATTTATTGAAGCAAGGTAAATCTTATTTTCACCTACCATCTGCAGGACACGAAGCAACTCAAATAGCATTTGGACAAGTGATGAACGCTGGCTATGATTGGGCTTTCCCTTATTATAGAGATATGGCTTTTGTACTTGGACTTGGAACTAAAATTGAAGATATATTTTTACATCAATTAGCAAAAGCAGATGACCCAATGTCCGGTGGTCGGCAAATGCCTTGTCATTGGGGCTCAAAAGAATTTAATATACCTGCTCAATCAAGTCCAACAGGCACTCAATTTTTACAAGCGGTTGGTACTGCATTAGCAAATAAAAAATCCGGACTAAATGCTGTTACCTATGTAAGTAGTGGCGAAGGGACAACTAGCGAAGGTGAATTTCACGAAGCTGTTAATTGGGCAAGTCGAGAAAAAATTCCGGTTGTGTTTGTAATCCAAAATAACAAGTGGGCAATTTCAGTTCCAGTTGAAAATCAGTCTGGTGGTAAAGATGCTTCCATTTCTGCAATGATGAGTGGTTATGAAAACTTATTACGTTTTTCTGTTGATGGAACTGATTATTTGAAGATGAAAGAAGTTGCCGAAGAAGCCTTTAATTATGCACGAGCTGGAAATGGGCCTGTTCTTGTAGAGGCAAAAACTATTCGACTTTTTTCTCACTCTACTTCAGATGATCAGGCTAAATATAGACCAAAGGATTCAATTGCAGAAGATATTAAAAAAGATCCTTTGGAGAAGTTTGTAAAACTTTTAATGGATGAAAAAATTATCACTAAAGAAAGTTATACAGAATTAAAGCTAGAAATTAATGAACATATAAATGAAGCAGCTGATTGGGCTTACTTAAAACCTGATCCTGACATAAAAGAAATTACAAGATACGTTCTTGATGAAAGTGGGAAAAGTGAAAAGTTAAAATACAATAATTGTAAGGCTGAAGGTATTCCGGTTGTAATGGTTGATGCAATTAATCATGCTTTACGAGAAGAGATGGAACGTAATAAAAAAATATATGTATTTGGAGAAGATGTTGCTGATGGGAAAGGTGGAGTGTTTACAGCTACAAAGGGACTCTCTACTCAATTTGGAAATGAAAGAGTTTTCAACTCGCCTCTTGCGGAGGCAAGTATAATGGGAGTTGCAATTGGGATGGCACTAACTGGAAAAAAACCTTGCGTTGAAATTCAATTTGGAGATTATATTTGGCCTGCATTTATGCAAATAAGAAATGAACTTGTAATGATGCGTTATAGATCAAATAATAAATTTGAAGCTCCGGTTGTAATTCGTGTAGCGGTTGGTGGTTATATAAATGGTGGAATTTACCACTCACAAAATATTGAAGCATTCTTTGCTCATATGCCTGGACTTTTAATTGCTTATCCTTCCAATGCTGCTGATGCAAAAGGATTGCTGAAGACCGCTCTACGATTGAACGATCCGGTGTTATTTTTAGAACACAAAGGTTTGTACAGACAAAGTTATGCAACTAGACCTGAACCTGATGCAGATTATCTTGTTCCATTTGGCAAAGCAGTTGTAACAAGAAAAGGTGATGATTTAACAGTGGTAACTTATGGAGCAATGGTTCACGAAACAGAATTTGCTGCAAAGAAATTAGAGGAAGAAGGATACTCATTGGAGATTATAGATATTAGAACAATATTTCCATTAGATACAGAGATTATATTTGAATCTGTAAAGAGAACTGGAAAAGCTATTGTTATACACGAAGATAGTTTAACAACTGGATTTGGTGCGGAGATTGTAGCCAGAATTTCGGATGCTTGTTTTGAAAATTTAGATGGACCTGTAAAAAGATTTGGAGCAAAAGATACACCAATTCCATTTCATCCAAAATTAGAAAGAGCAATATTACCAACAAGAAAAACAATTTATAATAAACTAAAAGATTTGTTGGATTACTAGTTTTATATATACTATATATAAAAAAACCAAATTGTGATTAGTATAAGTTAATTCTTAAAAATCGATATTTATTGTCATTCTGAATGAAGTGCCTTTTACTGCATGAAGAATCTCATAACTATTAAAGTTTGAGATATTTCCACCGCAAAATAACTGCGGGGTAAACGAACGTTCAAAAAGCAAACTCTTTCAAAATGACAAGCTTATAAAATTTTTATGTAACTCTGAAGTAAAAAGTTTTAGAAATTTGGAGAAGAAATGAAAGTAGAAATTATTATGCCCAAAATGGGCGAGAGTATTAATGAAGGAACAATAATTAAATGGCATAAAAAAGTTGGCGATAAAATTAAAAGAGATGAAATAATTTATGAAATAAGTACTGACAAAGTTGATACCGAAATACCGTCTCCAGCTGATGGAATTCTAATAGAGATAAAAGCCTTTGAACAAGAAACTGTTCCTATAAATGAAGTGGTTGCAATAATTGAAACAAATGGTGAAGCTTTAACCAAAGAAAATTTAAAAGAAAAAAAATCTAATAAAATAAAGAAAGAAGAAACTGTTGTAGAACTGCCAATGCCAAAGATGGGTGAATCGGTAATGGAAGGAACAATAATTAAATGGCATAAAAAGGTTGGAGATAAAGTTAAACTTGATGAGATAGTTTTTGAAATAACCACAGATAAAGTAGATACAGAAGTACCTTCGCCAGTTGATGGAATTTTGACCGAAATACTTTTTTCTGAAACAGAAACAGTTGATGTTGGAGTTATTGTTGCAAAAATCAAAACAAAAAATGGAGTTGTTAGAGAAGACAAATCCACAGAAGAACCAATTATAGAAGAAGTAAGTAAAACTGTACATCAACCTAAAAAAGAAGATGTACCAAAAATCAATGTAGAATCTTCGAATAAATTCTTTTCTCCTTTGGTAATAAATATTGCAAGTAAAGAAGGTGTAACTTCTACAGAGCTTGATTCTATTGGGGGAAGCGGACAGAATGGAAGAGTAACTAAAATAGATATTTTGAATTATATTAAAAATAGAGGAAGTTCTCAAACAATATCTGCTCCAAATATAGTTGGTAAATCAGTGCCGGGTTCAACTCAAATAGTTGAAACAATTCCGATGGATAATATCCGTAAACGGATTATGACACATATGATTAAGAGTCGTGATACTTCTGTACACGTGTCTGAAACGATGGAAGTTGATATGACGAAGATTTATAAATTCTTAAAAAACAATAAAGATAGAATATTAAAAGAGGACAATGTTAAGCTAACCTATATGTCATTCATATCCTATGTTACAATAAAAGCATTAAAGGAATTCCCTTTAGTTAATGCCTCCTTGGCTGGTGAAAATATTTTACTTAAGAAAAATATAAATCTTGGAATAGCTGTTGCTGTTGAGCCTAATGGACTTTTAGTTCCTAACATAAAAAAAGCTGATGAAAAAAATATTATTGGATTAGCAAAATCAATAACAGAAATTAGTTACAAGGCAAGGAACAAAGGGCTTTCTCCTGATGATGTAGTTGATGGTACATTCTCAATAACAAACTATGGTGTGTTTGGTGCTTTGTTCGGAACTCCAATAATAAACCAACCAGAAGTTGCAATACTTGGAATTGGAGCAGTAGTTAAAAAGCCCGTGGTTATTGAGGTTGATGGCAATGACACAATTGGAATTAAACCAATGATGTACTTATCACTAAGTCACGATCACAGACTTGTTGATGGAATGCTTGGCGGAATGTTCTTGAAATATATTAAAGATGGTCTTGAAGGTTTTGATGTGGGGAGTGTTTAGCTAAATCCAATTAACAACTTTTAACCCCTTCACTCTATTGAATTCTTTAACATTATTCGTTACAAGTGTTCCTTGATTAGATTGAACGATAGAAGCTATAATTAAATCATTCGGTCCAATTATTTTTCCTTCTTTTTCTAAAACGGATCTTATTTTTGAGTAAGATTTTGTGGAATCATCGTCGAATGGAATAATTTCAAAAGGCAATAAAAAATCATTTACTAAATTTCCATTCTCTTTTTTCTTTAAACTTTTTTCAACTCCATAAAGTAATTCAGCTTTTACCATTGATGGAATTTTAATATCATTTGGATTTTAGCGACTAAATTTACTTTGAAGATTTTTAGATTTACCTTTTAGAAAATAAATACAAATATTGGTATCTAAAAAGTACTTCATAATTTTTCTCGTTTCGCATCATATTTTGTACTGACTTCAGGCTGTTCAACAAATGAATTATCTTGAATTGAACCAAATAAATCAAGCCATTCATCTGGTAAATTATTTTTAAGAGAATATTTTAATTTTGATGAAACCCATTTAGAAATTGATTTGTTCTCAAGTTTTGCAGCGTGTTCAACTTTTTGCAAAGTTTCATCATCAACATATAAAGATATTTGTGGTATAACGATTCCTTTTTAGTTGCAATATAAAGGTTGGCAAGTATAATCGCAAGTATAATTGTGTTTACGTTTTACTCATAGAGAACTTCAACCGATTCCCGCATTTTGGGCAACTAACTTCTTTCCCTTTAAAGTCTGCCGGAGCCTTTAGTTTAAGTCCACACGAACAGTCTAGGAATGAGTAATCATTTACTGCCATTACTATATCACCAAGCTTTCTCTGCTCTTCCTTTTTGTCAAGTGATGTTAACTTTTCAATCTGACTTAAAATTGGAATGTCAATTTTATTTTCTAATCCAGAAGGTGGAATAATTTTTTCGTTATTATTTTTTATTTTATTGTAAGAAGTTTGGTAATCAGCAAAAGCTGCTCCGTGCATCATTCCGCGTAAAATTCCTATACGTTCAGAAATTGGTGGGTGAGTACTTGTAAGATTTGCAATTTGCATTCCTTTTTTCTTTAGTGGATTTACAATGTACATTCCAGCAGTTGCTTTGTTAGCTGTACGAAGTGTGTGTCTATTTTGAGAAAGTTTTTCTAAAGCGGAAGCAAGTCCTTCTGGGTAACGTGTAAGTTTTGCTCCATTTGCATCTGCGAGATATTCTCGTTTTCTTGAAATTGCAAAGTATAAAAGTTGGGCAAGTATTGGAGCAAGAATAGCAAGCAACATTGAAAAAATCATAATAACAATTTGTCCTCCATTATTGTTAGAAGAACTTCCACGGTATCTGTTCAACGAACTTCCATTGTACCAAAATCCACGCAAAAATATTTCCGAAATTATTACAATACTGCCAAGCATAATTCCGGCAAAAGTCATATACATTACATCTCTATTAATAATATGAGAAATTTCGTGAGCAATAATTCCTTGTAATTCATCCCTATTCATTTGAGCAAGCAAGCCGGCAGTAACAGCCACAGCACTATTCTCTGGATTGCGACCGGTTGCAAACGCATTTGGTGCTTCGGAGTTTACAATGTAAACTTTTGGCATTTTTGGTAGGTTTGCTGCAATTGTAATTTCGTCAACAACATTAAACAACTGTGGATGAACTTCTTTTGTAACTTCTTTTGCATTGCTAATTGAGAGTAAAATTTTATGCCCTGTAAAATAACTTATTACAGACATTACACTCCAAATAATAAGAGCAATAAAAACTCCAAAAGGTCCGCCACTTTCTCCAAGAAATATAGAGCCAATTGCATATCCTAATAGAATAAGTATTACTCCCATTAGGATAAATAGTACATAAGACTTACGTTTGTTTGCTCTAATTAATTCCCACATAAAAACCTAAAGGTTAAAAACATCAAATAACAAAAACCAAAAGACAAATAAAATTCAAATTTTAATAAATAAAATCACAAACAAAGATTATTAAATTCAAACGGAAATTTAAAGTTTGAAATTTGGTTATTGCTATTTATTCAGATAAAAAGAATCGGAACAAGTTTTGTTATTTGGATATTGTATTTTGCTATTTAAAGTTTACTTTCGGTACATCTCTTTCTGCATCTACTTCAATTTCAAAGAATTCTTCTTTAATAAAATTGAACATTCCAGCAATTATGTTTGAAGGAAACATTTCAATCTTATTGTTAAATTGTAATACTTCATCATTGTAAGCTTGTCTTGAAAAAGAAATCTTATTTTCTGTAGAAGTAAGTTCTTCTTGTAAAGCCATAAAGTTTTGATTTGCTTTTAGGTCAGGATAATTTTCTACAACTAAATTGAATTTTCCTAATGCACCTTGCAATTCAGATTCAGCTTTTGCTTTTTCACCAACAGATGAAGCTTCAACTGCTCCAGCTCTCGCTTTTGTAATATTTTCCAACGTTTCCTTTTCGTGAGTCATATAACCTTTAACAGTTTCAATCAAGTTAGGAATAAGGTCGTGTCTTCGTTTCAATTGTACTTCAATTTGCGACCAAGCATTTTTAACTTGATTTCGTAAACGCACAAGTGAATTAAAAATGGATACTAAAAAGAGAACTCCCACAACTACTACAATTACAAATATTAAAAAGGCACTCATATTTCCTCCGTTTGTTTTGTGTTAATTTTATGTTTGTACATATCTTCCAGAATTTTTACAATTTTATTTTCTTTGTTAACAGAACCTACTTTTATAACATCTAAAATTTCGCCTTTGTCAAACCAAAGTCCGTGTCCGTTTTTACATTCGTCAATAATAATTTCTTTATCCTTACTTACAAAAACTTTATCCATTTTTGTAAAACAGATTGGACACTTAATTCTTTTTTCTTTTGTTCCTTTTGTTTCTGTAAATAAATTTAACAATTCATTTTTGTCAGATGGGTCTTCAAGTAGTAACTCCAACTCACCAGAATCAAGCCAAATGCCTTTGCAGTTTATGCAGTAGTCAGTTTCAACTTGTTCAAGTTCAAGAACCAACATAGGATTTTTACAGTGCGGACAATTCATAAAAAGATTTTTGTTTGTTAATCAGTTTAAATATACAAAATAGATTTTTGAAATGAGATTTGTAAAGTTTTTTCTTAATCTTAGTATCTTAATCATACTCTTACTCACTTTTTTTGTAACAGCACATAAGAGATTAAGATTAGGAGTACGATAACTTGTCTCGGCGAGTAGCCGGATGATTAAGAAAAATGAAAAACCAATTTCTAAATTGCATATCTTTACAGAAGACAATATCGAATAAAAAGCAGAAAGAAAAATATAAATGAAAACCAAATTAAATAAACATCAAAGAGATTTTAGAGATACAAAAATAAAGAGTAGGGAAGAACTTGGCAAGAGACCGGACTGGTTAAAAGTTAGATTACCTTCTGGCGAAAATTATAAAGAAGTTCTTTCTATGATGCGGAAATCTAAACTGAACACAGTTTGTGAAGAAGCAAAATGTCCTAACCTTGCCGAGTGTTGGAATAACAGAACTGCAACCTATATGATTCTTGGAGATACTTGTACAAGAACTTGTGGCTTTTGTGATGTTAAAACTGGAAGACCTGGATTTGTTGATTGGGACGAACCAGAAAGAGTTGCTCAATCTGTTGAAGATTTAGGATTGAAACATGTAGTTATAACTTCTGTGAACAGAGATGAATTAGAAGATGGTGGAGCTTCAGGTTTTTCAAAATGTATAGAACTTATTAGAGAACAAACTCCGCAATGTACAATCGAAATTTTAATCCCAGATTTCCAAGGTGATGAAAAAGCATTTGAAATAATTATGCAAAATCCTCCAGATATTCTTAATCATAATTTAGAAACAGTTCCAAGATTGTATCACGCGGTACGTCCGCAAGCTGATTACCAAAGAAGTTTAGATTTGATAAATTGGTTTAAGCAAAAGGGTTTGAGAACAAAGAGTGGAATAATGGTTGGCATTGGTGAACAGACTGATGAAGTAATGAAACTGATTAAAGATTTGAAAAACCACAATTGTGATATTATGACAATCGGACAATATTTGCAACCAACAAAAAAACATCTTTCGGTTGATAGATATGTAACACTCGAAGAGTTCAAAATGTTTGAAGAAGAAGGATTAAAACTTGGATTTAAGGCTGTTGAATCTGGACCACTTGTTAGAAGTTCTTATCACGCAGATAAACATGCAAAAAGCTAGCTTTGATTAAATAGTGATTTGATTTTTTTTGCAAAAGATCTTCCCATCGGTAATTTTATTTGTTGATCTAACTCAATTTCATATTTACTTCCTTGGTAAGAATTTATATTTTTAAGAAAATTAAGATTAACAATATAGGAACGATGTATTCGTTCAAAATTATTAGGGAGAATTTTTATAATTTTATCTAATGAAAGATTATGTAATTTTTTCTTACCATCATCTAAAATAATTTCTGAATAATGACCTGCTGGTTGGAAATACATTATATTATTCATAGAAATTGATTCTAATTTATTACCGTTTTTTACGAATAAAAATTTGGTACTACTATTAAATCTTGAAAAAGAAAAAAACCTTTCTAATGCTTTGTTCAATCTTTCCTGAAACAATGGTTTGGAAATAAAATCTATAACTCCATACTCAAATGCTTCAATTGCTCTTTCAAAATATGCAGAAATTATTATTGTGTAAAATGGTTCTGAAACAAAACTCTTTAATATATCAAAACCATCTTCATTTTTTAGATTGAGATCAAGAAATAGTAATTCAAATTTTTCCTTTTCTATTTGAGATATCGCTTCAGTAAGTGTCTCGGCAAAATACAGTTTAAAGATTTTAGTTTCATCATATTTTGATAACATTCTTTCCAACCTTAAGGCAGAACTTTTTTCATCCTCTAAAATTAGAACCTTCATTCAATTACCTTTCATAAATAATAATATTAGTTACCCATACCAAATCATTTCCAAAGTATGTTAGCTCCCAATTATTTCCATAACTCTCTGTTAATCTCGATCTTATATATCTGTATCCATTGCCCTCAATAATTTTTTCTGAATTTAAAAACTCATTTTTTATTTTCGTCTCTGTGTCAAAATCTAATTTGTTAGAATCACCTTTGTAACTTGCTGTAATTCTTAGACTGATTCCTCTTTGAATTGCCTGTTCATCAAAAATAAAACAAATAGACTCAGAATTAGTAGGATTATGAGTTACTCCATTTTCGACTAAAGTATGTAATATGGCTGGTGGAATATTTTGATTTAAACTTTTAACATTTAAATTCATTGAATATTTTTTATGATGACGGAACTCCATAACTTTAAGATGATTCTTACATAAATTTAATTCATCCTTAATTGTAATATATTTCTTATTTGAAAATGTTAAAAATGATCTAAACTCATTAGACAATTCGTTTATAAATTTTAACCCTTGCTTAGGACTTTCTTCAATCCATTCTAATACAGAATTCAAGGAATTCATAATATAATGTGGCTGTAGTATTTTCTTTAACATTTCTGTTTCTAACCTTGCTGTTTTAAGTTTAGAGTTGTGTAATTCTTTTAATTTTATTTCATCCAATCTAATTTTTCTAATTACAAAAAAAGAAGAAAAAATTATAAAACTAATATCGTTTAATGAAAAAGAAAACCACGCATAAAGAATAGAAAAAATAATGAGTAAGAATATTAGAGCTTGAAAAGCAGCACTTTCCTTTTTTATTGTTGACCAAGCCATAAGTACAATAGAAGGAAAAAGTCCAACAAAATATAAGTAGGCATTAGAATTATAAAAATAATTAACTACTATAATAGATAGTGCGGTAACCATTATATATTGATAACTACTTTTAATCTGATATTCTTTGAAATAGAATATAGTTATACCTAACAATAAAAAGTTGTTCTGATAAAACTCAATTGTTCTAATTATGAAATCATTGTGATAAGAGATAATACCGAGAAATAATATTACTTCATATATAATAGTAAATAATATTGATAATAGTAAAACACTAAAATAAACAACCTGAAGTTGACTAAAGTTAAATGTATTAGAAACAAAGAAAAATAAAAAAATTAAATGTAAAATAACCAAAGCAAGTAAAAAACTATAAGTATATAATTCTCTTCTTGGCTGTCCATCTCTACTTTCAATTAAGACCCATGCTAATTCTATGTTTTCTCCATTTTCAACTACCATTCTTAATGCTAAAATATTTTCCTTAAATATTAACGAATCGGGAAGGGTAAAATTTTTAGAAAACTGTCCATTTCTAAATTTGATATCTGAGTTTGAAATACTATTATTACCGATATAATTTCCATTCCAATATACTTCATAAGTTGCCGTAAGTGTAATTGCTAATTGTTGAGTATCAAAATGATAGTCTGAAACATTTGAATAAAACTTAGTTCTAACCCACAATTCATTAGCTTCATAATCAATATAATCGTTGTACACAACATTCCATTGATCATCGTTAAAATCCGGAGAACTCCATTCTAAATTATTTCCTAAAGCATATTTCGATATTGATTTTTCAAACAAAAGTTCTTGTGAAAAACTTTCTGTTGAAAAAAGAGAAATAAAGAGTATTAAATGAATGACTCCAAAAATTATTTTTGGAATTTTTTTAGTCATTAAATTTTTCTAAAGGTTAGTTGAAATATTTAAACAATTGAAAAACTAGATACTAATAATTTTTATAAAGTGCTTGTAATTTAGCTTATTTGTTAGAAATAAGAAATGAAGTTGGAGCGGTTCAAAACAAATTTAGAGTACTTCATAACAATAAAATAAGTTCTTGTGTCCTATATCACTATATTCGTAATCCTTTTGTGTTAAAATTGCACTCTGATTGAGGAAAATAAACACAAATTTTAGATAAACAAAACTCACAAAAAAATAACTTACTAAATAAATGGGAGAAACAAATGAAGAAACGAAAAACAATATATATCTTTTCTATTTTAGTTGCTTTTTTACTTTTTAGTGTTTTTGCAGAATATAATCAAAATAATGATTATGCAGATATTCTGGAAACAAAAAAACTTAGAAAAGAAATGAAGCGAACAACAGCAATTGATAGAGCTGAATGGGAATTCATGATGTTACGCAATCCCAAAACAAATGAAATACCGAGAGGAATATTTGCAAAAGAACAGGACTTTGCAAAAACACTTCCTAAACTTGAAGAGAAAGTTCTTTTTAAGAATGGTTCTGTACAAAATACTCAAGCAATAGGTTGGCAAGAAAGGGGACCGAATAATGTTGGTGGTAGAACGAGAGCATTTGCTGCTGATAGTAGAAACAAAGATATAATTAATGCAGGCGGTATTTCTGGAGGAATGTGGCGTTCCGTAAATGGTGGAACCTCATGGACACAAGTAACTTCAGCGTCAGCATTCCCACCTATTAGCTGCATTGTTCAGGATCCAAGAAATGGTCAAGAGAATACTTGGTATGCAGGAACTGGTGAACAGCAAGGAAATTCATCATCTGCCACTGGTGCTTCGTATTTTGGTAATGGTATTTATAAATCTACAGATAATGGTGCTAGTTGGAGCTTACTTCCTTCTACTTCTGGAGGTAATGTTTACACCTGGGATAATGATTGGGAATTTTCTAATAGTATAGGAATATCACCAACTACTGGTACAATATTTGTCGCCGAAAATAGTTCAATAAGAAGAAGTACCAACGGCGGAACAACATGGAGTGTAGCAAAAGGTGATCTAAATTCAATTAGTAGATCGGAGGTAACAGTAAATAGCACTGGGCATATATACGCATCCATTTCAAGCAGTAATGCACAAAAAGGTATTTGGAAATCTACTGATGATGGAATAAACTGGACAAATATTACACCAGTTGCTGGAGTAAATTCTACCACAAATTTCCCAGGTAATTATCCTAGAGTTATACTAGCACATGCACCAAATAACAATAACAAAGTTTATATTTTAGCATACACACCAAGTGCAGGTCAGCAAAAACCTTCACCAAGTACAGATGGATCAAGTTTGTGGATGTATGATGCATCATTAAATGGTACAGCACAATGGGTTGATAGATCATCTAATTTGCCAACATGGGTAAATCCAGTTGGTGGAATGGATACACAAGGTGGCTATAACCTAATTCTTAATGTTAAGCCAGATGATGAAAATTTTGTTATTGTAGGAACAACAAGTTTGTTTAGATCTACTGATGGATTTACTACAAAGGCTGGTCTAACATCAACTCATTGGATTGGTGGATATTCTATTGTAAATAATATTTCTCAATATGCTTCACATCATCCTGATGTTCATACCGGATATTTTGAACCTGGAAACACAGGTGTTTATTACTCTGGGCACGATGGAGGTCTTTCCAAAACTACAAATATCGCTGCTGCTGCTATATCTTGGAGTGATATAGACGATACTTATAATGTTACCCAATTCTACTCAGTTTCTATTGATCCAGAACTTAATGGAAATTATATGTCAGCTGGTGCTCAAGATAACGGTGTTAAATTTACCCCGAATGGAGGGTTAGCAAATTGGTCAGAATTCCAAGGTGGTGGTGACGGTGCATTTACAGAAGTTGCTCCTCTGGCTGATGATCGTGTTTATACAGAAACACAAAATGGTAATATAGCAGCGTTTACGAGAACTAACGGATATATGGGAAGTTTAAAACCTTCAGGTTCAACAAATCAATTATTTGTTAATCCATTTATTCTTGATCCTAATAATTCTAGCTTGTTGTATTATGGAGGCGGGAATAATGTTTCAAATTCTGGCATTTGGCTTAATACTAATCCAATTACTGGAGGCAGTTTTGCTAATCCAGCTACTCCTACTGGTTGGACATTCATTGCTTCAAATCCTGTTGATGGTCTTGGTGATGGTAAAACCTCTGCTATAGACGTTTCTTATACAAATTCTGCAAATGTAGTTTATTTTGGGACAAATGATGGGAAGGTTTTTAAAATTACAGATCCTACAGGAACACCAGTTACTACAAATGTTTCTACCGGCTTACCAGGTGCTTATGTAAGTGGTATTGCTATTGATCCAACGAACTCAAATAATGTTATGGTTGTTTTTAGTAATTATGGTGTTAATAGTATTTATTATACCTCAACTGGAGGAACGTCATGGACATTTGTGGAAGGTAATCTTAATGCAGCTATCGGACCATCAGTTAGATCGTGCGAAATTTTTCAAGTTGATGGTACAACACATTATTTTGTGGGTACAAGTATTGGTTTGTACTTTACACTAACACTTAACGGAGTTGCAACTGTTTGGACTCAAGAAGCATCTTCAACAATTGGTAATACTATTTGTGCTGCACTTGACTGGAGATCAGACTTGGGAACAATTGCAAAATCATCTTCTCTTAATGGTACACAAGCAGTTGGTGCAGTGTCTATTGCTGTTGGTACTCATGGTCGTGGAGCATTCCAAGGGACATTAGTGAATCCGTTACCTGTTGAATTAACAACTTTTGTAGGAAATTATAATGGTAATTCAGTTGAATTAATTTGGGAAACTGCGACTGAAGTAAACAACTATGGTTTTGAAATTGAAAGAAAAAAATCAGATCAAAGTGAATGGGAATCCATTGAGTTTATTTCAGGGCATGGAAATAGTAATTCTGCAAAACAATATTCATTTACTGACAATAATTTATATGGTAGCGAAAAGTTCTATTATAGACTAAAACAAATTGATATAGATGGAACATTTGAATATTCAAGTATAGTTGAAATAGTAATTGTAATAGAAGGGTTTGAACTATCTCAAAACTATCCAAATCCTTTTAATCCAACAACTAATATTTCCTATACAATTCCAGAAATTGCTGATGTGAAAGTTGAAATATACAGTATTACAGGAGAGTTAGTAACTCAATTAGTAAACTCAAAACAAAACGCTGGAAACTATTCTGTAGATTTTAATGCAGGTGAAGTTAATGACTTAAGTTCAGGTATGTATATTTATAGGATTTCCGCAATTGGTATTTCAGGTAATAATTTTGTGAAATCTAAAAAAATGTTAATGATTAAATAATAATAGTATTGTAAAAATAATACTTTAGGGTGGCTTACTATGTGAGTCGCCTATTTTTGTTAACAAATTATCAAATTATATGAATGAAAATATAACAGAAGATTATGTACATCCAGATTCTATGTTTGATCGTAAATATTATAAAAGAAAAATAACAATTTATTCATTACTTTCTCTATTCATAGTTCTAGCAATAACTTCCGTATTGTTAGTTTAATAACAACTCTAAAAACATTCTTATATGTTTGAGTTTACTTTCTAATTGTCATATTTATTTTATCGTTCTTAAGTAATGAACTATCAACTGAAAATAAATGTTTATCGAATAAAGTTAGACTAGAAAAAATTAGAAATAATCCTTCCATTATTTCAGAATATTAAGAGATTGAACGGCTTACACAAAACTTAATTCTAATTTTAGTAACATTCCAAATGAATTCCAATCGGTTGTCGCAGACGTATAAATTTAATTTAGACTAGCTATTCTAGATCCTGATGGTAACTTAACAAGCGGAATTATTAGAACCAGAACAACAATTTAAAATTCCGACAAATTATTTTATACTATAAAACAATTCTCATAATTCTTTACCATATTCTCAAATATGGTAAGAATATCCTAAGTGAAATATTACACAAAAATTCTTTTCTCAAATCATTCTTTTCCTGTACTTAAACAGATAAAATAAATAACATCTAGTAGAAGTATTTTGGCATAATAGTTATACACTTTAAACAAAGTTATATACAAAACGTTTAAGGAGAAATTATGGCAAAAGTTAAAGGAGATATCTTCCTGGATATTGAACAGTGTAAGGGCTGTGAGCTTTGCATTGAAGCATGTCCTCAAGATTCACTAGAACGTTCGAAACAAGTAAACAATAAAGGTTATCTCTATATTGTTAAGGTAGAAGACAATTGTACTGGTTGTACAAATTGTGCATTGGTTTGCCCAGAAGGAGCAATAACTGTTTACAGAAAAGTTGGTAAGAAAAAAGAAAAAGTAACTAGAATTGAAAATATTACGAGCGACATGACAATAAAGGTGGATAAATGAGTGATATAAAATTAATGAAAGGAAACGAAGCGCTGGCTGAAGCAGCAATACGTGTAGGTTGCGATGCTTATTTCGGTTATCCAATTACTCCGCAATCTGAAATACTTGAATATTTAACTCGTGAAGCTGATGCAAGAACCGGAATGGTAGTGCTACAAGCAGAAAGTGAAATTGCCTCGATCAATATGGTTTATGGAGCAGCTGGGACTGGAAAAAAAATTATGACTTCATCTTCAAGTCCTGGAATGAGTTTGATGCAAGAAGGAATTTCCTATATCGCTTGTGCAGAACTTCCTTGTTTAATAGTTAATGTTAGCCGTGGTGGACCTGGTTTGGGAACAATTCAACCTGGTCAAAGTGATTATTTTCAATCGGTAAAAGGTGGTGGACATGGCGATTATAGGTTGATAGTATTAGCTCCTTCAACAGTTCAAGAAATGTCGGATTTTGTGAAACTTGGATTTGATTTAGCATTTAAATATAGAAATCCAATTTTAATTTTAACAGACGGTGCATTAGGACAAATGATGGAAAAGGTTGAGTTCTTTAAGCAACAACCAAGAGAAGATATAATTACCGGATGGGAAACAATTGGCATGCCTGATGATAGACCGAGCAATGTTATAACTTCTTTGCATATTCAACCCGACAAAATGGAAGAGATAAATATTCATCTTCAAAAGAAGTACAAAGAAATGGAAGAAAATGAAATACGAGTTGAGATGATTGATTGTGAAGATGCAGATTATATAATTACAGGTTACGGATTGGTTGCAAGAATTTGTCAGAAAGCAGCTGAGTTAGGAAGAGAGAAAGGAATAAAAATAGGAGTCATCCGACCAATAACACTTTTTCCATTTCCTTATGAAACATATTTTAATATTGCAGATAAAGTAAAAGGAATTTTAGATGTTGAGATGAGTGCAGGGCAAATGGTAGAAGATGTTAGACTTGGAGTGAACGGAAAAGTTCCGGTAGAATTTTATGGAAGAATGGGAGGAATGGTTCCAACTCCGGAAGAAATTCTTGAAGCTCTTGAGACTAAACTTGGTACAACTGAGATAAAAAATGTGGGAGGCGAAAAATGAACGAAAGAACAATGCTTGAAGGTGAACATTTTGAAACGACTGTTTTACGAGATGAATCAATTAGAGAAACTGAAAATATAGTTTATAACAGACCAGGAACTTTAAAAGATGTTCCTTTTCATTATTGCCCCGGCTGTGCTCACGGCGTGGTTCATAGGCTTATTGCCGAAGTGATTGAAGAAATGGGAATCCAATCTGAAACAATTGGAGTTGCTCCGGTTGGTTGTGCAGTATTTGCTTATAACTATCTTGATGTTGATATGACCCAAGCAGCTCACGGTAGAGCTTCAGCAGTTGCAACCGGAATTAAAAGAGTGTTACCTGAAAAATATGTGTTTTCATATCAAGGAGACGGAGACCTTGCTGCCATCGGAACTGGAGAGACAATTCATACTTGTAACAGAAGAGAGAATATTCTTTTCATCTTTATAAACAATGGAATTTACGGAATGACTGGTGGACAAATGGCTCCTACTACTTTACCGGGAATGAAATCAACAACATCACCTTTTGGAAGAGATGTTGAGACAATGGGAGCTCCGTTAAAAATTACAGAAATGCTAGCTACTTTGCCTGGTACTCAATATGTTACAAGGCAGGCAGTTTTTAAACCAGGATTAGTTAGAAAAACTAAGAAAGCAATTAGAAAAGGATTTGAATTACAAAAAGAGAAAAAGGGAACTTGCTTTATTGAAGTGGTGGCAAATTGTCCATCAAACTGGAAGATGACTCCAGTTGAATCAAATCACTGGCTAGAAGAAAATATGATTCCGTATTATCCATTGGGCGATATAAAAGTACCAGACGGAGGGAAATAATTATGAATGAAGAAATTATTATTGCTGGCTTTGGCGGACAAGGTGTTCTTTCAATGGGAATGATACTTTGTTACTCTGGAATGATTGAAAATAAAGAAGTTACTTGGATGCCATCTTATGGGCCTGAAATGCGTGGCGGAACAGCAAACTGTATTGCTATTGTTAGCGATTCAAAAATTAGTTCTCCAATTATTTCTAAGTTCGATACTGTGATTGCTTTGAACCAACCATCTGTTGATAAATTTGAAAAAGCAGTTAAACCTGGAGGTCTATTATTGTTTGAAGCTAACAATGTTATTCATCCTCCCACACGTGAAGATATTGATATCATTGGACTTGATGCAGTTAACGAAGCTGCCAAAATGAAAAATACAAAAATTATGAATATGATAATGCTTGGTGGCTTTCTAAAAAAGAAACCAATACTTAAGATAAGTAATATACTTGAAGGATTAAAACAAGTGTTGCCTGAAAGATATCATCATCTATTACCTCTTAATGAAGAAGCATTAAGAAAAGGTATGGCATTAGTTGAAGAAGCTGAAGTAGTATCCTAAATTTTGATGCCTTTTTAGAGAAAACCTGCACTATTTTGTGTGGGTTTTTTTATGTTTTTTTGAATTGATAAACTCTAAGTTTGATAGTATCTTGCAATCTGTTTTTACAGTTTTTCAACGGTTTAACTTTCTTTTTAAATTCTATTAAATGAAAAAATATTTACTACTATTATCGTTCACTCTACATTTTTCTCTGCTTGCTCAAACAAGTCAAGAAAGTTTGAATAAAACTTTAGATGATGACAATACAAAGTTTACAAATGTTGGTAACATTGGTATTACACTAACTAACTTTGGAACTTATGGACATGGCTTCAGCAAGTGGCCGGAGCAACCTTCGTGCGAGTTCCCAATTGGTAGTGGAATAGAACATATTTTTGATGGTGGACTTTGGATTGGTGCTTTTATTAGTGATGATGCAAACGGAAGCAATAGGAATGGTCCTTTTGTTACAACCGGAGCAGTTGATGCTTCATCCATTGCAACGAGAGGTGGCGGATTTGAATACACAAATTCTGTTGGAAGTAAAACTATAGAAAGGTCATCTTTATTAGATTCTAAATTTTTTGACCCTGATGCAATTTCGCACCAAGATTTAGTAATGAATTTTGATGATATAAACACAACATATAGCAATGGCGAACTTATAGTTGACCATCGTCCTTTAGGTGTAAGCATTCGTCAAGAAACCTATGCTTGGAATTTCCCATTTGCAGATTTTTTTGTAATTTCTAATTATTGGATCAAAAATACTTCCAACAAATATTTAGATAGTTTGCATATTGGTTTGTGGACTGACACAGTAGTAAGAAACACAAACATTACTTCACCTAGATCTGGCGGCTCATTCTATAATAAAGGTGGAAATGGTTTTAGCGATTCTCTAAAAATTGCGTATGAGTTTGATGCAGCCGGAGACGTTGGCTTTACAGATAGTTATATCGGGATTCAATATCTTGGTTCAAATAAAAATGTGGATTCTGTAAACTTTGTAACTTGGCAATTTCGAAATACCAACGACCCAAATTTTTTCGCTCCTCAAAATGACATTCAAAGATTTAAAAAGCTACTTGGATTTTTTGGTGGTTCAAATAAATTTAACAATGGAATTACACCTTCAGCACTTCAACAAGCAAGTAATCGTTCAATGCTAATAGCCGCAGAAGTAAATGAATCATTAGCTCCTGGCGACTCGATAAATATTACATTTGCTTTTGTTGCTGCAAAAAAGTTTGGGACTGACTTACCTTCGTTTGATACTGATGTTCAAAAAACAAATTTGTACTCCAATGCAAGCTGGGCTTTACGAGCTTACAACGGAGAAGATAAAAATGGTAATGGCATTCTTGAACCAAATGAAGATTTAGATGGCAATGGAAAAATTACAAGATATATTTTACCTTCGCCTCCGCTAAACCCTAAGATTAAAGTGATTCCAGAAAACCAAGCAATTACAATTTACTGGGATAAAAGAGCGGAGGAATCAATCGATCCAATTTCTGCTGAGAAAGATTTTGAAGGTTATAGACTTTATAGAACCAATGCCGGATTTGATTTAACTGAAGCTCAAGATATAAATGCTTCGTTAATTGAGATTGCAGAGTTTGATAGCATCAATAATTCCATTGGATTTAATACTGGTTTTTCTTTTGTTGAATTAGCTGAACCAATTAAATTTGAAAACGATGAAACAGAATATTGGTACAAGTTTGAAGTTGGAAATCAATTGAACGGATGGCAGTACGTCTATACCGTTACTGCTTTTGATAAAGGTGATGCCAAAAATAATTTGGAAAGTTTGGAAAGTAGTCCTCTAACAAATTTACAAAAAGTATTACCAGGAACTCCAGCAATTAAAGATGAAACAACCGAGATTGGAGTTTATCCAAATCCATATTACGGAAGTGCATATTGGGATGGCAGTTCGGAGAGATTAAGAAAAATTTATTTTTACAATTTGCCTGAGGAATGTGAAATTACAATCTATACATTATCAGGAGATGTAGTAGAAACAATTTATCACAATCAACAAAGCAATGGCTCTGACTTAAGATGGTTTGAAACATTTTCAAAAGATGGTAAACAAAAAATGTCTGGTGGCGAACACGCTTGGGATTTAATTACAAATAGTGATCAAGCAATAGCAACTGGTTTATACTTGTTTACTGTGAAAAATCTGAAAAGTGAAAATATTAAACGTGGAAAATTTTTAATAATAAAATAAAAGGGAATATAAATGAAACTTAAAACAATACTTTTGCTCACTTGTGTTTTGGCAATAAATGTTTTTGCTCAAACATATCCGGAAGTAACAATTAGAGATATACAATTTGCAACGGTTGACTCGCTTAATTTTTATGGTGCAAAAAATGAAGAACCATTACCAAGTTTAGCTGGTGATACAGTTACAGTTACAGGAATAGTAATGATTCCACCGAATGAAGGTGCGAACCCGGATAGTATTAGGACATTACACGCAGGAGCCCCGGCAATATATTTACAAGACCAAAACAACCCTGAATGGGGAGGAATAATGGTTAGAGATACTGAAGGCTCAACTGCATTTGGAGTTTTGGATACTGGATTTGTTGTTAAATTAACTGGAGTTGTTAGCGAGTTTTTTACGACGTCTCAATTAAATATTTTTGGTTTTGAAGCATCTAACGTAATAGGACAAGGAGCTAGACCTAAACCAGTTGAACTTACTTTAGATTCTCTTGTTCAATTAGGAACTTCTTCACCGCATTATTCAGCAGAAAAATGGGAAGGCGTTTATGTTGAAATTAAAAACTTAAAAGTTGGTGGAGAGGCAATAGGTAGAGGATCTTTTACGGTTTTTGATGATAATAATTCAGGTATTATTGTTGGAACGAATGCTGATTTATTTAGAAGACTTCAACAACCTTTGCCTGGTACTAATGTCGAATATGTACGTGGTTATATTGAAACAAGAACAAATATTACGAATGGTTGGTTTATTATAAATCCAGTTTTTGAGGATGATGTTAAGTATGGAGATGTAAGCCCTCCAAATATAACAGATGCAATAAGAGACAAAGGTGTTGTTGCTTATGCAGAACATGTAGTTGTTTCTGCCAAAGTTGTTGATTCAGATGCAACAGCAGATGTTCAAAGTGTTACATTAAGTTATAAAGTAAACGATGCTGATTTTGTAAAGATTGATATGACATTGACAAACGTTACCGAATCAATTTGGAGTGGAACTATTCCGGCTTTGAATGATTCTTCAATTGTGCAATATTTTATTTCAGCAACTGATGTTGATAATGCAAAATCTACAAATCCTACAGACACAACAAGTGCTTATTTTTATTTTGTTTTGGATAGGTCTTTAACAATTAAAGATATTCAATTTACTATCTCGAATGGTGGATTTAGTGCTTATCAAAATTATGAAGTAACTGTAAATGGAATTGTAACTGCTGATACTACTGATATACAAGGCGATGGTTCTAATATTGGGCCTCAAGTTTATATTCAAAATGGAACAGGACAATGGAGCGGAATTCAAATATTTGGAACAGAAGCTGATAATGTTAGACGTGGTGATGATTTAACTGTTACCGGAATTGTAAATGAAAGTTTTGGAATTACTAGAATTGGAAATTTATTATCTGGAATTCAAATAGTGAAAAATGCTTCTGGTCAAGCTTTACCTGAAGCAACAATATTAGTTACTTCGGAAATAGGAACAGTTGCTAGCGGTGTTTTACCAGCAGAATCTTACGAAGGCGTGCTAGTTAAATATGAGAACATAACTATTATAGATGAAAATACAAATGGAGATGCTGGACCAGATGAAGGAACCGGAGGCAATAGAAATTTTGGTGAAATGTTAATTGCAGATGCGTCTGGTGTTGAGACAAGAGTTGAAGTTCAAGACGGTACTCACGATTACCATAATTTCTGGGATTCATCTTTAGAGAATACTGGAACTAGAATTCAAGAAGGAAATACTTTTGAAAGTTTAACAGGAATTCTATTCTTTTCATTTGGGAACTATAAATTAGTACCAAGAAAGAATGATGATTTTGTTGGACAAGTAACGGATATAAATGAAGAAGTTACAATGCCTCAAGAATTTGAACTTGCTCAAAATTATCCAAATCCATTTAATCCAAGTACAACAATAAAATATTCAGTTCCAAATAACGTAGCCTCGAACTTTAGTTCGAGCGTTGTGCTAAGGGTGTATGATGTGCTAGGAAAAGAAGTTGCAACACTTGTAAACCAAAAACAAAATCCCGGAAATTACAAAATTCAATTTGATGCAAGTGCGTTAACTTCCGGAATTTATTTTTACACAATAAAAGCTGGTAGTTTTTTTCAATCAAAAAAAATGTTGTTATTAAAATAAATTGTATCTATGTGCCTGGCACTTTAAAAGTGCCAGGCACATTTGCTTATAATGTTGTCATTCCGGTTGTCTTTTGTGTCAGAATCTCCAAGACTTAAAGACTCTGGTATTACAAAAGAACTGGAAACTGAAATGACAAATTGTGTAATAGAATAAAAAACTTAAATGAAAAAAAACATTCTAATAATATTGCTCGTTGTTATTACACTCTCGTGTAACGAAAGCATAAATGATAATCTGGTAGAAAACCAAAAACCGGAAACTCATTTGTTTCTTTACGCAGATGAAAATGTTAGTCAGCAAAAAAGCAGACTGCAAGTTTATTGGTGGGGAGATGACAAGGATGGATTGGTAATTGGTTACTTCATTAAGTGGGAAGGTATTGATTCTGATTGGACATTTACCACTTCCAACGATTCAATTTTTTCTTTACCAATTGGAACAGTCGATACTTCATTTAGTTTTCTTGTTGCTGCAGTTGATAATAATGGAAATGGAACTTATGACCAAGAAATTATTTTGAATGACAAAGTTATTGCTTCCGAACCTTTTGTTGATGCAAATGCGAATAATGTTTATGACGATGGCGAACAGTTCATTGATATTGGCTCTATTGATGATACTCCGGCGAGTCAAAAATTTCCAATCAAAAATACTTCTCCACAAATTGAGTGGAATAAAGCATCTGTTTTACCTGAGAAATCTTTTCCGGTTATTACAATAGGCTGGGATGCAAACGACTTAGATGGAAATGAGACAATCTCAGAAATTCATCTTGCACTAAACGATACAACAGATTTTGTTCAACTAAATGGTTTTACTCGTTTGGTTTCATTAATTATTGATGATGTAAATTCCGTTAATCCGAAGATGAATATTTTTATTAATGGTGATAATACAAAACAACTTTCAACAAAACTAAATAATATTAGGCTGGATGATAACAATATACTTTATATTAGAGCTGTTGATAACTCAGGGTCAAAGTCTAGTTTTGTTGCCTTGCCAGATACCGGACGAAGCTGGTACGTTGAAAAACCAAAAGGAGAGTTACTTATAATAGATGATTTCGAAAATGGAGAATCAGCAACGGACTTTTACAATACTTCTTTTCCATCTGTTGCAAGTAACTATAATATCTTGGATGTTGAAAACACAAGTCTTCCATATCAGTCTATAACTTTTCTAAATACAGTTAAGCTGTTCAAATACATTTATTGGTATTCAGATTCAAGTCCGAGTTTGGAACTTGTAAATTTAGTTACGCAAAAATATTTGCAAAATGGTGGAAAGATAGCGTTCTCATTGACGTTCCAAGATTCATCCTCAACCTTTGATTTTTCATTAGCTGGTATGCAATCCTTTTTACCTGTTGAATCTTTGGACGAAAAAAAATCGTTACCATTTTTATTCCCAGGTGCTAACATACTTTCTTTGCAAGGTGAAGAATATTCAAATTTAAAAACGGAACAAACAATTGGTTTTGTTAGAACATTTGTAACTAGTGAAATTACTGCAAATAAAATTTATAACTTAACAAGCAACCAGCTTAAGGGTGAAATTTCTTTACTAAATAAAACTAAGAATTTATTTTTCATCGGCTTGCCTTTACATCAATGTAATGCAAATAATAGTGTAACTGAATTGTTGCAAAAAATATTTGTAACAGAATTTGGATTGACTGAATGAAAAAATATATAATAATATTTTTTATGATGTCGTTTTCATTACATGCCCAAAAGACTGGAAAGCTTCAAGGAACAATTATAGATAGTAATACAAAAGAAGCTATGCCCGGAGCAAATATTATTTTGGAAGGAACTTATTACGGAGCTGCAACTGACTTCAATGGGAAATTTGTAATTGGTAAAATCAAACCCGGTTCTTATACAGTTAAAGTTTCTTTGATTGGTTTCAAAACAATGAAATTTACTAATATAAAAGTAACAGCAAATCGTTCAACATTACTTGATGTAACTTTAGAAGAAACCGTTTTGACTATGGAGCAAGATGTTGTGGTTATTGGGGATAAACCACTAGTTGATGTTGAAGAAACACAAAGTATAAAATCAATTAGTAGAGAAGATATTGAACTTGCGGTAATTGAAAATATTAATGATTTAGTTTCTCAACAAGCTGGAGTTATTAAGTCTGATAATGCAATTCACATAAGAGGTGGAAGGTCTTACGAGAATGCTTTCTTATTAGATGGAGTTTCAATACAAGACCCACTTGCCGGAACGGGTTTTGGACTTCAACTAAGTGCTAATGCGATTGAAGAAGTTGAAGTAATAACTGGCGGCTTCAATGCAGAGTACGGACAAGCAACATCCGGAATTGTAAATGTAAAAACTAGAGAAGGTGGAACATCTTATAGAGGTTCGCTTTCTTATAAGAGAGACAACTTCGGCAACACAAGTTCGTTTAATGTGTTTAACCTTGATGTTATTGAGGCAAACGTTAGTGGACCTGAACCAATAACAACTTTTCTGTTACCAGCGTTAGGATTGGATTTACCTGGAGAAATTTCTTTTTTCGGAAGCTTCTATACAGGATTGAGTGATGGAATTACTCAAGGCTATTATAAAGAAACTGCCAAGCAATTATTCTCCTCAACATTTCACGGCTCAAAGTATGCACCACGAGCTGAAAACAGTTGGTTTGTTCTTGGTAAGTTAACTTACGCAATTGCTCCAACAATGAAACTGGTTTATTCTTATAATCAATCAGTTAACATAAATCAAAATTCCCAATCGTTACAATCTAATTTAGAGTATGTTGAGCCAAGTCCGGGTTACCAATATAACTTCCAAAATAATTTGGATAACGCAAATGTGTTTACTCATAATAATAGTTATAACTCATTGAGCTGGACTCACACATTAAACTCCAAAACTTTTTATACTTTTAAATTAAATAAGTTCTTCTCTAATTTAAGAGCAGATGCAAATGGAAAATTTTGGTTTGATTATTCCGAACCGAAAGACATAGTCAATTTCCCAATTGAGTATTATAATAAAGATAGAGATACAATCGGAGTAATTCCTGGAGATGGTTTTTGGGATGTCGGTAATCCCTTTACCTGGCGTGACCATTACGTTGATGAGTTCTCGATCAAGGGAGACATAACAAGTTTCTTTGATGAAAAAAATAAATTTAAAGCTGGCTTTAATTTTATATTTCAAGAGCTGCAAGTTATAGATGTTTACAAACCGTGGATTGGTGAATTAGGTTTGAACAATGATATCTATAAAGTTAATCCAGCAAAGGGTTCTTTTTACGCACAAGACAATGTTAACTTTAGTGGAATGATTTTAAACTTTGGAATGCGTTTAGATTATTGGTTCCCAGGAAAGTTTGTTGATGATGCAGTTGCAAATCCTGATGTGATTACCATTCCAGATGAAATTAGAACAAAATACAAAGAGGATTCATTCGGGTGGTTCAATGATAGAAGGTTCAAGGCAAGGTTAAGTCCTCGTCTTGGAATTTCTCATCCGGTTACAGATAACCAAATATTATTTTTCTCGTATGGACATTTTAGTAAATGGCCACGACCTCAATTTGTTTATGCAAAGTTAAGTCCATCAAATGCTAAATCGTCTTTCCAAAGATTTGGAAATCCAAATCTAAATCCTGAAACAACTGTTGCTTATGAGTTAGGAGTAAAAACACAATTCTCAAGTGATGATGTGCTTACTGTAACTGCTTACTATAAAGATATTTTTGATTACATCAGAACTCGCTCCGCAAAGATTACATCGGCAAGATTTGCTACTCAATCTTTTATAACTTATGCAAATTTAGATTATGCAAAATCTCGCGGTTTAGAACTTGAGTATAAAAAAAGAATAGGCAGATGGTTCAATGGAATGTTGTCTCTTTCGTATGCAATAATTACTGGTAAAAGTTCTTCTGCAGATGAAGGAGTATTAATTTTACGCGGCGATTTGGATGAATCAATCAAAGAAGAATTTATGTCTTGGGATAGACCATTTACTTTAAATAGTAGTTTCAACTTTTATATTGAAAAAGATGAACCACTTTTCGGTTTTGCTCCAGGCATTTTAGATGATATAAATCTTTACTTCAGAATTTTTTATCAGTCGGGCAAAAGATACACTCCAAATATTTTTACAAATAATTTTGATACAGATGGAAGACCGGAATATGTTTCAGATAGGACTAATAAATTTGGCAACATTGCTAATAATTGGTTTTGGATTGATTTGAACATTGAGAAGTCCTTTAATCTTGGAGGATTAAAGTTTTCACTTTTTGCTGAAATTAATAATTTGTTGGATACAAAAAATTCAGCAATAATTAATCCGGTTACCGGAAAGGCTTATGAAGAAGGGGATGCAACTCCATCATCGTGGAACGATCCATTATATCCAGATTTACAATCACCACTTTCTCCGTACCCGTATAATCCGGCAAGGTATTTAACAAGAAGAAATATAAAGTTTGGAGTTAGTTTAAGATTTTAAGTAAAACAAATTACAAACAATAAAAATCAAACTACAAATAAATAACAATGACTGAAAATTCAAATAGTAAACCAAGATATGATTTAGAAGAGAGAAGTTTTCAGTTTGCAAAAGCAATTAGAATATTAGTAAAAACATTACCTAGAACAACTGCTAATTATGAGGATTCAAAGCAGTTAGTTCGTTCTTCAGGGTCTGTAGGTGCTAATTATATAGAAGCTAATGAATCATTAGGCAAAAAAGATTTTTTAATGAGAATTAGAATTAGTAGAAAAGAAGCTAAAGAAAGTCAATATTGGTTAAGACTAATTAATGAAACAAATACTTTAGAAAATAAAAAAGATATTGAAAAATTAATTCAAGAATCTTTAGAGTTAAAGAAAATTTTGTCAGCGATTCTTGAAAAATCTAAATAGTTAAATATTAGTATATAGAACTTCGAATTTGGATTTTGAAATTTATTTGAAATTTATTTGAAATTTATTTGAAATTTGATTTTTGTCTTTTGTGATTTTAGAAATATAACATTTATGAAAATAACATTACTAATAATATCACTCCTAATTTTTGTTGGAGAAACCAAAGCTCAACTTTTTCCATCCCTTGGTGGACAGAGGGCTGGAATTTCTACTGCTCAATTTCTAAAGATAGAAGTTGGTGGAAGAGCTTCTGCAATGGGCGGAGCATTTGTTGCAGTAGCAAACGATGTTTCGGCTTTATATTGGAATCCAGCTGGATTGGTTCAAACAGAAAATACTGAAGTAATATTTTCTCATAATAATTGGGTTGTAGATATTGGACACGAGTTTTTAGGTGGAGTTTATCACATATCAAATAATGATGTAATTGGATTAGCATTGACATCTTTGCATACAGAAGATATGCCAGTTACAACAGAAGTAAATCCATTTGGAACTGGAGAGTTCTTTTCTTTTGGTGATTTTGGAATTGCGTTAACTTACTCACGCAGAATGACGGAACAGTTTAGCTTTGGTGCAACGTTACGTTACGTTGAAGAAACGTTAGGTAAATTAAAAATGCGTGGACTTATGATTGACCTCGGTACTTACTACTGGACTGGGTTAGGTTCAACAAGGTTTGCAGTTGTAATTTCTAACTTTGGCAATGAGTTAGAGCCTGATGGAGAAGTAACTTTATTTGGTGGAAGTACAAATAATTCGTGGCAATCTTTTTCACCACCAACAATGTTTAGAATTGGTTTTGCGTTCGAGCCGTATCAAGTTGATGACCATCGAGTAACAAGTTCAATTCAGCTTAATCACCCTAATGATAATAGCGAAAATATTTCAACTGGAGTTGAGTATGCTTGGCAAGAGATATTATTCTTAAGAGGTGGTTATAGATTTAATGTTGATGAACAAAATTTATCTATCGGTGCTGGTTTTAAATTGAATACAGATTATGGAAATGCTACACTGAATTATTCGTTTAATAATTTTGAACGACTTGGTTCAGTGCATCGTTTGTCAATTATATTGGGATTGTAATATAGTAGTTATCAAATGTTTTCTTTTGTGTGTCATTCCGGTTTCACGTTTTTTGTGAATACCGGAATCTCATAATTATTTAGGCTTGGAGATTCCGGTATTCCAAAAGAACTGGAAACTGGAATGACAAGGTTGTTTGTAAAAATAAAAAGGGTAATAAAATAAAAACAGATTACAAAAAATATTTCCTTAGTACTTTATTTATCATTATAAGTTTAGCTGTCTTTTCTTGTACAGATAAATTTAGTGTGGAAGCAGTTGGCGATATAAATATCCCCGATAGCTCCTCGCTTGGAGATACTTTATATATTCAGCAAACTCCAGAATGGACTGGTTTTAATAATCCTCAAGATATGATTATTGGACGAGAACCCTTTATTTATATAGCCGACACAGATAACGATAGAATTGTAATGCTTAATATTGCAGGAGAGTTTCTTGGCGAAGTTGCGATAAAACATCCAACCTCTATAACTCAAAACTACAGATTAGAATTGTTAGTGGTTGCTGAATTTGATACAACAATAAGTGGAAAATCTCTAACCTTTAGTGCAGTATATAAAATAAATTTAGTAGAGAGTGGACATATTTTAGCGAACTCAAAAGTTGAAAGAATCTTTCCACAAAATCCTAAAATTGATCCTTTTGCATTTAATAGAGTTGATAGAGTTTATACTGGAATTTGTTCTTTCTTTAACAATGCATTTTACGTATCAAGAAAAGGACCATCAAATTCAAATCCTATTGATAGAGACAATTCTATTTTGACTGCTAGAGAAAATGAAAATGATTCTTTAATAATAGGAAAAGTTCCTCTATTGGAACCTGAAGGAACTGGTTTACTTTCAGCTAATGAAATTAGTTCTCTAACATCTTTTAAAAGAAATAGTGCAGATATAATTGTAACTCTAATTGGCAAGAACAGTTTCAAAGTTCAATGGTTAGAGTTTGTGGTAACTCCGGATTTTGTTGGGTATAGAATTAAGTTGGGTGCATTTTCTTCTGACCTAATGACTGTAAATAAATTTAGTAAACCCGAAGGTGTTGCTTTGGACGAAGCCAATAATATTTATGTTGCAGATGTTGAAAAAGATAGTGTGTTCAAATTCAATTCTTTTGGTGATGAGTTAGAATCGTTTGGGGGTTCTGATTTATTTTCTTCTCCTCACTCAGTAGCTTTTTATGATAGAACTTTATACGTACTAGATACTGGTAATAACAGAATATTAAGATTTATTCTTTCAACGGAGATAAATTAGTTTATGACATTTACGAAAAAAATATTAGTGATTATTTTAGTTCTAATTTCCACAGTTTATTCTCAAAATAAGTTTAGAGTAATGACTTATAATATTCTAAACTACCCAAGTAAAATTTCTGATATAAGGAATCCACATTTTAAAAAAATATTAGATGATGTTCAACCAGATATTTTAGTGGTTCAAGAAATAGAAACAATTGCTGGTGTTACTAAATTTCACGAGCAAGTTCTTAATGAGCGTTATGGTGCTGGTGGATTTATAAATGGAAACGATACTGACAATGGTTTGTTTTATAGAAATGATAGATTTAATTTTTTAAGTAATATTCCTATTAGAACAGTTCTTCGTGATATTTCTCAATTTACTTTAGAACACATTGCAACAAAAGATACTCTCTTAATATTTTCTGTTCATTTAAAAGCTTCAAGCGGAGCAACACAAAGAGAGAGAAGATTGCAAGAAATTATAAAGCTCCGGGAAGTTACTGATAATCTTCCAATTGGAAGTAAATATATGATTGTAGGTGATTTTAATATTTATTATTCAAATGAACCAGCATTTCAAAAATTAATTGATAAAACTAATACTGGTTACTGTCTTGATCCAATTAATAAGTTAGGTAATTGGCATAATGGTTCAATATTTTCAGGCATTCATACTCAATCAACCAGAACTGGTAATCTTTCGGATGGAGGTTCTAGCGGTGGATTAGATGATAGATTTGATATGATATTAATTTCGCAAGCCATTAAAGATTCTGGTAGTGTTACATATATCCCTAATTCTTATAAAGCTTATGGTAATGATGGAAGTCATTTTAATAAAAATATAAATGCCCAGCCAAATAATGCAGTAACATCAGAAATTGCAGAAGCACTTTATAGAGCATCCGATCATTTACCAGTTTATGCAGATTTTGAAATACAAGCAGTTGTTGGAATTAAAGATGAAGTTAAAATTATTAGTCAATTTAAATTACATCAAAATTATCCAAATCCATTTAATCCAACAACCACAATAAAATATACAATTCCAAATGTAGCCTCGGACTTTAGTTCGAGAGTAACTATAAAAGTTTATAACACTCTTGGTAAAGAAATACAAACTCTAGTCAACCGAAAGCAAGAACCTGGAGAACATTCAGTAAACTTTAACGCAAAGAATCTTTCAGCTGGAGTTTATTTCTACAAGTTTCAAGTTGATGGATTTGTACAAAGCAAAAAAATGTTGCTAATCAAATAATATGATTGTTTTAAATCCTATAACTTAGTTTAAATTGTAGTAATTAAATACTTGTTTAGATCAATTATAATCTATTACTTACTTAGCATGTAATAATTTTACTAATCGTGGAGATCGATTTATGAAAAATAAAAAGAGAATAAGGTTGTTTTATTTTGTATTGTTTTTTTTATTTAGCAATTTACTTTTAGCTCAAGTAGATAGAGCTTGGACTAAAACTTTTGGTGGTGAAGGTATTAATTTTGGAATTTATTCTGAGGAAACCTTTGATGGAGGATTTATCGTTCTTAGCTCAAACAAAAATAATGGAGTCCCAACAAATGCGGTTTTAACTAAAACAAATTCTGAAGGTCAGTTAATTTGGGAGTAAAGCTTTATTACTGATACCCAAGATAATCCTCGTTCAATGATTGAAACTAGTGATAGTGGTTTTGTTATTTATGGTAATAAAGGCTATAAGCAAGGATGGCTTATTAAAACAGATAAAAATGGAGATACTCTCTGGACAAAAACTTTTTATCCAAGTGAGGAAGGAGAAATGCACGGATATAAGGTTATTGAAGACGATGATGGAGGATATATTTTACTTGGAGCTTTTACTCCGGGAATGGAGCCTGAACATGAATTATGGTTAGCAAAAGTTGATAAAAATGGTAATTTAGAATGGAGTCAGAATATTATGGTAACTCTTGCTTCTTTCCCCAATTACCTTGCCTTGTTGAAAAATGAACAAGGTTTTTTCATAGCTGTAACTAACGGACATCCTGGTGGCAATTTTTTCATTCAAACAGATAGTCTTGGAAATCAACTTTGGCAAAGTAACACAAGATTCCTGAATGGTGACCCTCAAACATTTAACTCAATCACTTTTGCTGTTAAAGATTTTCCTGATAGTGGTTATGTACTAACTGGTGAGAATATGGGCAATTTAATGGTTGCTAATATTGATACTGCAGCAAATGAGGTATGGGCAAGAGAGTATGAACGATTTACACCTTCTATTAATACTGGCAACTTTATAATCAACGACTATGATGGAGGATTTATATTGGTTGGTGGAACATTAGATAATGAGAACAGAAATTTATTTATTGTAAAAACAAATAAAGATGGGAATAAAATATGGGACAAATCTTATGAGTATAGTTTTGGAAAATCTATTGGACTAACTACAGATAATGGTTACATAGTTTGTGGTACAAAGGAACAAAAAGTGTGGTTGCTAAAATATAAAACTGCTCCTATTGCTAGCATTACTACCGATTCAATTTGGATAGATAATGAGTGGGATGGATATGTAACAAATACTTTAGATGGTTCAGGGAGTTCAAGTCCTAACGGATTTACTATTACTAATTACGAATGGAATTATAAAGGCAATACAGTAGGAACAAATACTACACTTGAAATAAATTTACCAACTGGCGATAATATTATTGAGTTAAAAGTAACCGATGAAAAAGGTATTTCCAATACAGTAGAATATGTAGTTAAAGTTTGCTCATTTATTTTAGAGACAAACGGAGCTATAACTTCTTCAATTAGTACTATTAACGATAGTCTCTTTTTTGCATCATCTACTGATGACCAAATATATTGCTTTAATAATAACAACCAATTGGAGTGGACATTATCTACCGGAGGTGATATTCAATCTACGACAACAATCGGTCCTAATAATAATATTTATGTTGGTTCTGGTGATACAAGACTTTATTGTTTTGATCTTTTAGGTAATTTTAAATGGGATACACCAATGGGTGGAGTTGTATCAGCATCTCCTGCTATCACTCAAGAAAGAACGATTTATGTTGGTACTGAAAATAATAGACTATATTCTATTGATGGGAATACGGGAAATATCAATTGGAATTATTTAACTAATGGTGCAATAACTTCTTCAGCATCATTATCTAAATTGGGTAATATTTATTTTGGAAGTAATGATACAAAATTCTACTCTCTCAATTCTACTGGTACTCTTAATTGGAGTTTTACTACTGATGGTTCAATACATTCATCTCCAGCAATTGATACATTAGGCAATATTTATTTTGGAAGTAACGATACAAAACTATATGTTTTAAATTCTAATGGTTCTTTAAATTGGAGTTTTGTAACTAGTGGTTCAGTAATTTCATCACCTGTAATTGATGGAGAGGGGAATGTGTATTTTGGCTCTGAGGATGGCTATTTCTATTCTGTAAATAAAACTGGAACTGAAGTGTGGAAATACAATGTTGAATCTCCGGCTAATGGTAATCCTTCATTAACTTTAGATGGTAGTGTTGTATTTGGTTGTGACGATGGGAGAATTATTTCTCTAACAAAAGATGGAGAATTAAATTGGTCTTATAAAACTGGTTTATCTGTAAAGTCTGCTCCCTTAATAAGTACGGATGGAAGAATCTATGTAAGTAGCACCGACAAATCAATTTATGGATTTATTAATCCAGAAGCTTCTAATGAAGGAGTAATCCATCAATGGTCAACTTTCCAAAAAGATAATAAAAGAACAGGTTTTCAGTTAGGAATAACTACGTCAGTGAAAAAAAATGATGATAAAGGTATTCCAGAAGAATTCGCACTAAATCAAAATTACCCTAACCCGTTTAACCCTACTACTAATATCGAATTCTCTTTACCAACAACATCGTTCGTAACGCTAAAAGTATATGATTTATTGGGCAAGGAAATAATTTCTTTAGTTAATGAAACGAAAGCTGCTGGTATTTATGAAGTGCATTTTAATGCTAATAATTTATCAAGTGGTAGCTATTATTATACAATAAATGCTGGGGATTTTATTCAGACTAAAAGAATGATATTGATTAAATAAAATTCTCTCCTAATTTTGTTTGATTAACAAAAAAAGAATAGCTAATTTTAATGATTGATTTTAATTTCATAAAAGGAGAAAAATGGCAAATAACGAAGGAACAATTGTATCAGTAATTGGTCCCGTTGTGGATATTGATTTTGCTGGAGGAACACTTCCTAAAATTTTTAATGCTGTAAAAATTCCGTTAGAAAATGAAGAAGGTAAATCCGAACTTACATTAGAAGTTCAGCAACATTTGGGAGAAAATAGAGTAAGAACTATTGCGATGGATATTACTGACGGATTAGTTAGAGGAATGAAAGCTGTTGATACTGGGGAACCCATCTCAGTTCCGGTTGGTCCAGAAACTTTAGGAAGACTTATAAATGTACTTGGCGAAGGTATTGATGATTTAGGTGAAATTAAAACAAAACAAAAATTTCCAATTCACAGACACGCACCAAAATTTGAAAACCTTTCTACAACTCAAGAAATGTTTGAAACCGGAATTAAGGTTATTGATTTACTTGAGCCTTATTCCAAAGGTGGAAAGACAGGTTTATTTGGTGGAGCAGGTGTTGGTAAAACTGTAATTATTCAAGAACTTATTAATAACATTGCTCAACAACACGGTGGTTATTCTGTATTTACTGGAGTGGGCGAAAGAACTCGTGAAGGAAATGATCTTTGGCGAGAGATGAGTGAATCTGGCGTACTTGATAAAACTGCGTTAGTGTTTGGACAAATGAACGAACCACCTGGAGCTAGACTTCGTGTTGGTTTAACCGGATTAACTATTGCAGAATATTTTAGAGATGTTGAAGAAAGAGATGTACTTTTATTTATAGATAATATTTTTCGTTTCACTCAAGCAGGTTCTGAGGTAAGTGCGCTTCTTGGTAGAATGCCATCAGCAGTTGGTTATCAACCAAACCTTGCATCAGAAATGGGCGAGCTTCAAGAGAGAATTACTTCTACTGATAAAGGTTCTATTACTTCTGTTCAGGCAATTTATGTTCCGGCAGATGATTTAACTGATCCGGCTCCGGCTACAGCTTTTGCTCATTTGGATGCAACTACAGTTTTGAGTCGTCAAATTTCTGAGTTAGGTATTTATCCTGCAGTTGATCCTTTGGATTCTACTTCAAGAATTCTTGAACCTGGAATACTTGGACACGAACATTATAATGTTGCAACTCAAGTAAAAGAAATTCTTCAATCATATAAAGATTTACAAGATATTATTAATATTCTTGGGATGGACGAGCTTTCAGAAGAAGATAAAGAAACTGTTAAAAGAGCAAGAAGAATTCAAAGATTCTTAAGTCAACCTTTCCACGTTGCTGAACAGTTTACAGGCTTCCCAGGTAAATATGTAAAACTTGAAGATACAATCAGAAGTTTTAAAGAGATACTTGAAGGTAAGCATGACAATTTGCCTGAGATGGCATTTATGTATGTAGGTACAATTGAAGAAGCAGTTGAAAAAGCAAAGAAGATGCAATAGGAAATAATGAATCAATTAGAAGTTATAACACCAAGTAAAGAAGCATACAATGGAGCAGTAAAATCTGTAACTGTTCCAGGGACATTAGGGAATTTTCAAATCCTTAGTGGTCATGCTCCCATAATTAGTTCGTTAGAAATTGGGGAAGTAAAAGTTATTGATGAAAGTGGGAGCACGAATAATTATTCGATTAGCGGTGGCACTATTGAAGTTTCTAATAATAAAATTATTATTCTTGCAGAAACTTTTGAGGATGTAAATGAAATTGATGCAAAGCGAGCTGAAGCAGCAAAGCAAAGAGCCGAAGAAAGATTGACAAAAAAGAAAACTGAAAAGATAGATGACTTTCGTGCTGAACTTGCCTTGAAAAGAGCAATAAATAGATTGAAAAGCAGGAATAAACATCTTTAGAGAAATGACATAATTTATTATATTAAAAGGGTTTATGTAAATTACATAAACCCTTTTTTTTTTGTAACTTTTATCTAATTGTTTGTCATTCACGAATGTTTCTATTAGCTTGTCCGCCGTTTTGTTGGGCGGGGGAATCCATTTGTTTATAATTTCCCAGTCAAGGAAGAGAATAAAAAAAGTGCTACTTATACAAACAATCGTCACGGAATAGTCCGTGACGACAGAGTAGTGTAGAATTAGAATATTATTTTACTTAGCTTCGTCAAACCTTCTTGAAACTTCATCCCAATTTACAACATTCCAAAATGCAGAAATATAATCTGGTCTTCTATTTTGATAATTCAAATAGTAAGCGTGCTCCCAAACATCTAATCCTAAAATTGGAGTACCTTTAACTTCTGCAACATCCATCAAAGGGTTGTCTTGGTTTGGAGTAGAAGTTACAACTAATTTACCATCTGCAACAACTAACCAAGCCCAGCCAGAACCAAATCTTGTTGCAGCAGCTTTTGCAAATTGTGATTGAAAATCTGAGAAAGTACCAAACGCAGAATTGATTTGATCTGCAAGAGGGCCTTCTGGTTCGCCACTTTTGTTCGCACCAAGAACTGTCCAAAAAAGTGAGTGATTATAAAAACCTCCGCCATTATTTCTAACTGCTCCAGAGTGATTTGAGATGTTACTCAAAATACTTTCAATTGACGAACCTTCTAAATCAGTTCCTTCAATTGCTGCATTTAAGTTATTTGTATATCCGGCATGATGTTTATCATGATGGATTTCCATAGTGCGTGCATCAATGTGTGGTTCAAGTGCATCAAAAGAATATGGCAATGCTGGTAATTCGAATTTACTCATAATGTATTTCTCCTTTATATAAAAATTATCTTTTATATAGCATAGATTGCCTCTGCAATCTGTGAATTAAAAATAGCAGATTGCAAAAACAATCTACTTTACAATAAAAACTCTAAACTCCAAAAGAATCTCCACAACCACAAGTTTTGGTTGCATTCGGATTGCTAAAAACGAATCCTTTTCCGTTTAAGCCAGAACTGAAATCTAATTCTGTTCCTGATAAATAAAACAAACTTTTCCCATCAACAACTACTTTTATATTTTCTAATTCTATAGTTGTGTCTCCATCTTTTTGTTCATCATCAAAACCAAGTTGGTAGGTGAACCCAGAACAACCTCCACCTTTAACACTTACTCTAAGTGATTGGTGGTTGGGAATATTGTTCTCCTCCATAATTATTGAAACTTGTTTTATAGCGTTCTCTGTAATTGAAATGGAAGAACTTGAATCAATTACTTTTTCCATTTATATTTCCTTTCTTTTTTATATTAAACATAATTTGGTTTTCGGAAGTCAACACTTAAAAACCAATTTAGTTTTATTTTATCAAAAATTGTTAAACGCCACACCCACAAGAGGAATGACTATCATTTGAACAATTATTTGGATTATTAAAAACAAATCCTTTTCCATCAGAATCATTTTTAAAATCTAATTCTGCTCCCATTAAATAGAATAAACTTTTACCATCTACTGTAACTTTTACTTCTCCCAAGTCAAATAAAGTATCACTATCATCTTGATCAATATCAAAACCTAGTTGGTAATTGAAATTAGATTGCTCTCCATTTTTTGCTGCAATTTTAAGAAAATAATTTTTAGGTATTTTATTCTCTTCCATAATTTCCAAAATATATTGTTTTGCTTTATCAGTTACAGAAAAAGTGGAAGTTGTTTCAACACTATCACTCATTGTCATCTCCACTATTTACTTCGGGAACTACTTTCTTTATTCCAACTTCAAAATTTACTTTCCAAGATTTATGGTCAATTGTAGAAAGTTCATCCGTTGAGACTAAGTTGTTAATAAAATCAATAGCAAGTTTATTTGCAGCACCATACTTAATTGGACTTTCCTTAACTTCAAAATATGACATCAGTGCATATTGAACATCTCTAAAAAAAATATTTGAATATTGAAAAATTGGGTAGCTTTCTTTCATAAAATTGAAGAAAACTTTTTTGTTACTTTCTAAGTGGTTTAAGTAATTCATAATACCTCTCTAATTGGCTAATTGTGCAATTGTTAAAGATTCAAAAATATTATTTATTCTATCTTGTAAATCTATAAATGGAGATCTAATAACACAATCATTTATTCTGCCACAATCATCTTCGGTTGCAGAATCAAAAGTACAATTCGCAATTTGAACTTTTTCATCTAAAGCATCAACTATAAGTAGTACAGTAATTTTTGTTGCTGGAATATGTAAAGTGTATCCGCCAAACTTGCCTTGTTTTGATTTTACTATTCCACCTTTAGCTAATTTTTGTAACAGTTTAGACAGTAAGTCGTAAGGAATATTTAATTGTTCTGAAATAGTTCTACTATTAATTACCATTTTATTTTCATTATTAGAAATATAAATTAGCGATAAGATAGAATACTCAGTAGATTTTGATAATTTCAACATAGTAATACGACTCTTAAACTCGTATATAAAAATAGTTAATTAAATTTTTAATTCATAACTAATTTTAATTTGTGATTTAGTTTTCTGTAAATAAATATTTATATCTTTTGATAAAAAAATGATTGCTTCTAATTCTTACAAAGAGTTATTAAAATAAAAAATGGTTGAATTTATTAGAGGTTCTGCAAACCAAATTATAACAAGGTTAATGAAATTATTTTATCGCATATATGTCATCTCCGAATGTTTTAATCGGAGATCCATTGCTTTACTGCTGCCTGGATTCCCAATCAAAGTTTATCCCGTGTTTTTAAGCGGGGTTGGGAATGACGTAATTTTATTATTTTTCAGAAACACTAGTATAGGTGAGTTTGGAATTGTAGAATAAAAACTAGAATGGTTTATTTGTTGAAAAGGGAAGTAGTATCTTTTCTTAAGATTGTAAAGAGATACTACTTCCTATAAGATTTTAGAAATTTTTCTAAAATCAATTTTCCTTTTACCAAAATATAGTATAAAGAATAGCCACTACTATAAGAACAACATAACTACTTATGTTAAATAGTGAATCAGTTCTAAAAATATCAGCAGTTAAATCAATACCTTTTGGATCTTCAATTTCATCTGAAGTTGTTAAAGTTACTCCCATAATAATTACTATTGTAATTAGTAAAGTATAAAACATTTGATCTATAAATGGTAAATCTACAACACTTGTCTTAAGTAATAATGCAACAACTATTGATGAAAGCACACCAATTGTTGCAGCTTTATTAGTAGTCTTCTTCCAAAATATTCCCATCAAGAAAACACCTAGAATTCCTGGACTAACTAACCCAGTATATTCTTGGATGTATTGAAACATCTGTGGAATATTTCCCATAATTGGTGCTATTAATATTGCTATTACTAATGCAGCTGCTGCAGTAATTCTTCCAACATTAACAAGTTTACTTTCCTTAATATCTTTCTTTGCAAAATAAGGTTTGTAAATATCCATAGTAAAAATTGTTGAGGTTGAGTTAAGCATTGAAGCAAGCGATGAAACTATTGCTGCTGTTAGTGCTGCTACTACTAGCCCTTTAGCTCCTACAGGAATAAATTTTGCTATTAACCAAGGGTAAGCTTTATCGTAATTTATTCCATTTGCAGAATTAAACACTTCCTTAATTCCTGGAATAATAGATGTTCCTTCTGGTTGAGTGAAAAGTACAAAAACAATAATTCCGGGAATAACAACTATTAGTGGAATTATTATTTTTAAGAATGCTGCAAAAGCTAAACCTCTTTGTGCTTCTTGAAGATTCTTTGCTGCTAAAGCACGTTGAATTATGTACTGATTAAATCCCCAGTAATAAACATTTGCTACCCACATCCCACCGATTAAAACACCAATTCCTGGTAAGTTAAAATACTCTGGATTGTCTCTAGATAATATCATATGAAACTTATCTCCAGCGGAATCATAAACATGTGCAAGCCCGGCAAAAACTCCACCTTCCGGAGTAACAAAATCAAGAGCAATAATTGTTGTAAGTAAACCTCCGCCAATAAGTAGAACCACTTGTACAACATCAGTCCAAGCAACTGCGGATAAGCCACCATAAAGTGAGTAAGCTGCTGCTATTATTCCAAGACCAACTATTGCTGGAAATATTAAACTCCCATCTCCAGTTCCAACTATTGTATCGAGTGCCTTGCCACCTAAGAATAAAACAGATGTAAGATTTACAAAGATGAAAAGTGAAACCCAAAAAATTGCTAATATTGTTTTAAGATTTGTACTAAATCTTTCTTCAATAAATTGAGGGATTGTGTATAAATTCTTTTTAATAAAAATAGGAAGAAAGAATTTAGCAACTATTAGTAATGTAATGGCAGCCATCCATTCATAAGTTGCAATGGCTAAACCAATTGCAAAGCCCGAACCTGACATTCCAATAAATTGTTCTGCGGAAATATTTGCTGCTATTAAAGAAGCACCTATTGCCCACCAAGGAAGAGATTTACTAGCTAAAAAATAATCTGCCGAGTTCTTTTCTTTTCCATCTTTTTTTCGTGAAACATAAAGTCCCATTCCTACTATAATAAGAATATAACCGACAAATATTGATACATCTATAAAACTTAGATTCATTTTATCTCCATATTAGTTTTGGCAAAACACAATTTTTTTACAAGTACATATAACGGCTTGAGCGGTTGATTATGATGTTGTTCTCAATGATTCCGTTTATATACCTAATTATAAATCAAAATAATTTGTAAAATTTATAAAAAACATACTAAATATTTTTTGTTCTTTTACATCTTTTCGAAAATTTGTGCTTGACTTTTATCACAGTACCTGTTTATAAACGAGAATTAACTAACCAAAGCAAATTTTTTAACTTCTCGTTTTAAACGTCCCCCTAGCTTGTCTTTGCCTAATTCAAGATTATATCTCATTTGAAGATTCAACCAAAAATTCTCGGAAAGACCAAAAAATTCTGATAATCTTAAAGCTGTATCTGCCGTAATAGACCTTTTGCCTAAAACAATTTCATTTATTCTTCTTGGAGGAACACTAATATCTTTTGCTAAACGATATTGAGATATCTCCATAGGATTGAGAAATTCTTCAAGTAAGATTTCTCCAGGATGGATTGGGGTAATTTTTTTATTCATAATATTTATCCTTTATGATAATCTAAAATTTCAACATCATAAGCATTTTCATCTTTCCACCTAAAAACAATTCTCCATTGATTGTTTATTCTGATACTATATTTCTCCGACAGATTTCCAGATAATTTTTCAAGTCTATTGCCTGGTGGAATTCTTAAATCATTAATTTTTCCAGTAGCATCAATTAGAAGTAACTTTCTATAAGCAATTTTTAAGATAGAGGGTGGAAATTTTCTAACTTTTTGGCGATTAAATAAATCTTCGGTGTATTTATTTGAAAAACTTTTAATCATGATAATTATAATAACGCATTTCGTTATTATTGTCAAGATAATAATTCATTAAGTGTTACAAGATAAATTAGCATTTATGCTATACAGATATTTCAGAAGTACTAAAACACAAAAGAATAAGAGAACAAAATTTTGAAATGTTTATAACGGCTCGTTATGTGTTTATTCTCCAGGTAACGATATTCCTTTAATCGTTTTATATAAAGAAACTGCATATGAGTCTGTCATACCAGCAAAGAAATCTAATACTTTTAATAAGTTCAAATAGTCACTCATGCCATTGTCTGGATGGAATTGTGTTGGTAATAATTGTAATAGTTTTCTGCTATGTGGAGATATCTTATTATTATTTCTGAGTTTATCTAAAACAGCATTCCCAAAATATTCGAGTATTCCGTTTGCAACTTCAAAGCCAGCAGCTTCAATTTCAAGAACACCCCTATCGGAATAAACTTTTTTAACAGTTTCATCTTTTAACTTTTTTAATATTTTTGCAGATGGAATGTGATTGATAATTTCATCATTAAATTTTCCCGAAAGCATTTTAGTTTCGTTGTCAAGAAAAAATGTACTAATTTCTTCAAGTAGTTTTTGAAAAGATTTTGCACGTAAAAATTCAATTTTACTCTTATCGTCATTTAGTTGATTGAGAAAACCTAATGATTTTTTATCTGCAAGCTCACTAAAACTGTTTAGAATTGATTCATAGTTTACCAAGCCAAGCTTATACCCATCTTCATAATCGATTATTCTATAACAAATATCATCACAAGCTTCAATCAAAAATGCTAAAGGATGTCTGCACCAAGCATATTTGCGACCTTCTTTATTAAGTCCTAATTCTTCTGCAATTTCTTTAAACAAATATTTCTCAGACTGATAAAAGTTATACTTTTTATAACTAACAGATTTCTTTGACTTGATCAGATTGGATTCAATTGGATATTTAGTGAATGCTCCTAATGTTGCACAAGTTAGTCTCATCCCACCAACATTCTCAGGCATTTGCAAAACTGTTAATAGTCTAAAGCCTTGTGCATTTCCTTCAAAATTAGAAATGTCAGAATATTCTTTTTTATTTAGCTTGAAATTTTTAACCATACTTGAAGTATTAAACCAGTTTCTAATTGAATCTTCCCCAGAATGACCAAATGGAGGATTTCCAATATCATGAGACAAAGCGGCGGCTGCCATAATTGTAGCAATATCATTTGTATCAATATCCTTAATTTTATTTCTTTTACATAAAACACTTCCAATTTGCATCCCTAAATTTCGTGCTATACATGATACTTCTAAACTATGTGTCAACCTTGTTCTAACATAATCGCTTTTAGCTAAAGGGAATACTTGCGTTTTATCTTGTAATCTTCTAAAAGCAGTTGAAAAAATGATTCTATCATAATCAATTTGAAACTCACTTCTATTTATATTCGGCTTCTTTTTCCAATTTTGTCCAACACGTTTTTTGGAAAGGAGTTGTTCCCATTTCATATAATTTACCTTTTAGTGCCACATAACTTGTAGTTAACTCGTTTCTTCCAACTATAAATTTTAATGAACAATAATTTTAATCTGTTAATATAAAAATAAATTACACTTTTTCGTAAAGTAAAAATATGTTGATTATCTATAAGTAATGAAAATCACTTATAGTAAAATGTGGAAATAAAATTTAAAAGAGAATGGGTGGTTTTAATTAAAAACTATAAATAAGAAGCTTTAAATTTTTCAAATTCAAATATTCTTAATTTAGAACCTTCCAATTCAATCAAGCCTTTTTTAGCAAACGTATGTAAAGTTCTAGATATAGTTTCTCTTGAAGTTCCGGCCATATTTGCTAAGTCTTGTTGAAGAGGTAATTTTTCAATTTCAACAGCACCTTGTCTTATTCTACCTTGGTCATTAGCTAATTGAACAATTACAGTTGCAACTTTACCTTCTGCATCTTTAAGTGAAAGTGATTTGATTTGCATATCAGCAGTTCTTAATCTTTTGGAAAGTTCTTGCATTACAGCAATTGAAATTTCAGGGTGTTCTTTTAAGAATTCTAAGAATTGATTTCTTTGAATAATAAAAAGTTCAGAGGGTTCTAAAGCAGTAACAGTAGCCGATCTAGTAAGTCCATCTATCAAAGACATTTCACCAAAAATATCAGAGTCGGATAATATATTTAAAATTACTTCTCTACCATCGCTACTGGTTCTTGTAACTTTTACTTTGCCTTTTGCTATAATAAATAGCGACCCACTTTCATCTTCTTCCATAAGAATTATACTTTCTTTCTTAAAAGATTTTCTAATTCCAACTTGTGCTATTTGTTCAATAGTCTCTTCAGGTAAGTCTGAAAAAATTGGAACATAGTACAAAAAATCAGATGATACTTTCATGTGGCTCTCCTACCAAAATCAACTTTAATATTTGTCTAAAACAAATTCTATTTAAATTTTAATATAAACTTTTATTATGATAAATATATAAAAATATTGTTTTCAAGAATTAAAATCTCGATTTAATATACATGCAGATACTTATTATCTCAGACTTAAGTATGCTGTTATTCCGGTTTGCGTTCTTTGCAAGCCCGGAATCTCTTGCTAATACTGGAGATTCCGGTATCACGCATAAGAAACTGCGGGAACCGGAATGATATTTTTTTTAATTATTTTACCATAGGGTTAATAATAATTTCTCCAAACAAAATTCTTTTGTCTAAGGAATTCACTAGTTTTTATTATTTTTAATTATGCAAACATTACCTCTTAGTTGGTCGCTTGAGACTAACAAAACTGAAACAAGTGTAACAGCAAAATATTTAGGAGAAAAATTAAAATGGTTATCAGTTTGTAGCTTTGCTAATCATACACAATTTTATAACTTGATAGATTATTCTTTGGATAAGCAAAATCAAAATTTAATTATAAGAGGTTGCAATAGAAATATTGTTGAATATCTAAAAATAAAAGGATATTCTGCCACGATGGTTGGAATGGAAGCAGTGCTAGAAACTAGTGGAAATCATTTTGAGAAAAAATCGATTAAACAAATAGTTAAAAGGGGACTTAGACATGGTAGTGTAATTGAGCTTCCTTACTCTTATAATAATGCACAGCAATTAGAAGATTTTAAAACCAAAACTATTCATGCTGCGGAACCGCAATTAGAAAATTTGTTTCAAACAAAATTCACAGAAGATAATTCACTTTATGTTTTAGTTTCTAAAAAAAATATTTGGCTAGGAGCAATTTTAGTTTCTAAAAATGGGAGTGAAAAATTACACACAGAATTAATTCTTAGAACTAAAGATTCACCAGTTGGAGTTTTAGAATCAATTCTAGAAAAAATATTTTCTGAAGCAAAAAACAACGGAATGTTAGAGCTAAGTCTTGGTGAAGTTCCATTTGTTAACAATGGAAATAATGGATCAATAATTTCGAGCAGTTATATTTTGCGGAAATTTGGAAGACTATTAAAGTTTGCTTATGCCTATGATGGTCTATATAATTTTAAGAATAAATTTCAGCCAAGGTGGGATGATCTTTATGTTTGCTCAAAACCTAAAATTGGATTTGAACACTTAGTTTTCTTATTCGTAAAATCTAATTTTCATAAGCTAGTTTTTTATAAAATAAAATCTAAGATGAAAAGGCAAAAAAATATTACAAAAAAGCAAAATAGTTCAAATTATATCTTGCCTTTACTTGACTTTAATTAGACTCGATTGTATGTTTTAGGTACTAAAATTATTTGGAAATATGTTAACTGAATTTGGTAAAATTTTCGTTTTTATTGTCCTCGCCGGAGTCTTTGTTGCAATAGCACTTTTCGCAGCAAAGTTAATCAGACCTAAGCGACCTTCCCATGAGAAACAACTAATTTATGAGTGTGGAGAAAATCCTACAGGTTCACCTTGGGTTAAGTTTAACATTCGTTTTTATGTTGTTGCACTTATATTTTTAATTTTTGATGTAGAGATTGTTTTGCTTTTTCCTTGGGCTTTAGTTTATAAAGATTTTGGTATGCTCGGTTTTGGAATAGGTGCAATATTTTTAATCATTCTATTTCTAGGAATGGCTTACGAATGGCGAAAAGGTGATCTTGAATGGGCAAGACCAAAAATAGTACCACCAGATTATAAAAATATTAATAACGAAACAAAAATACACTTTGAAACAACAGCTAAACAAGTTGTTTCTAATAAATAGAATTACGGAACTTTTTTAGTATGGGATTATTAGATAAAGAATTTGGAGAAAGCAATGTTGTTATTGCAAAAGTAGATGACTTAATGAACTGGGCAAGGCTTTCATCCCTATGGCAATTGGGCTTTGGACTTGCTTGCTGTGCAATTGAGATGATGGCAACTTCGGCATCGCATTATGATTTTGATAGGTTTGGAGTTATTCCAAGACCTTCACCAAGACAAGCTGATATAATTATAATTTCTGGTACAGTTACACTAAAGATGGCAACACGTATTAAAAGATTATACGAACAAATGCCTGATCCCAAATATATAATTTCAATGGGAAGTTGCTCAAATTGTGGCGGACCTTATTGGGAACATGGTTATCATGTTTTGAAAGGAATTGATAGAGTAATTCCGGTTGATGTTTACGTTCCGGGTTGCCCACCAAGACCAGAAGCTTTACTTGAAGGTTTATTAAAGTTACAAGAAAAAATCAGAAATGAATCCTTGAGAAAAATTGCATGACAGCTGAAGAGATTTTACAAATACTCCAAGACAAATTCCCAAACTCAAACTTCACTTTAGATAATGAACTTCCAACAGAAGCCTATATTTGTTGGGATGGAAGCGAACTACCAGAAATTTCACTTTTTCTTAGAGATGACAGCACTATGCTGTTTGATTCATTAATGAATCTTTCTGGCGTTGATGATGATAATACAAAAACAGTTAAAGATGAAGAAGGAAATGAAACAGTTGAAGTTGGAACTTTGAGTGTTTATTATCATTTACATTCAATGAAGTTAGGTCATAAAGTAACATTAAAAGTAAGCGTCCCAAAAGATAAACCTAATATTAAATCAGTAGAACCAATATGGCGAACTGCCGATTGGCACGAACGTGAAGCTTACGATATGTTTGGATTCATTTTTCTTAATCACCCAAACTTAGAAAGAATTTTAATGCCTTACGATTGGGAAGAGGGAAGTTACCCTTTAAGAAAAGATTTTGAAACACCTGAGTTTTATAATGGAATGAAGATACCTTATTAGATGTGAGTATCAAGATATGAGTATCAAGACTAAAAAATTAGAAGCAAAATGAATTAGTAAAAAATAAAATGCATGATTTTAAGAAGTTAAATGTTTGGTAAAAGGCGAGATTATTAGTAAAGGGAATTTATTTAGTAACTAAAAAATTTCCTAAAGAAGAGCTTTTTGGATTAACTTCTCAGATAAGAAGATCAACAGTTTCAATTCCATCAAATATTGCTGAAGGAGCTGGGAGAAATTCTGATAAAGAATTTTGCAGATTTTTAGATATAGCAAATGGTTCTGCATTTGAATTAGAAACACAAATTATTTTATCATTTGATTTGGAATATATAACAGAAACTGAAATGAATTCCATTCTAAATCAAATTGAAGAAATTCAAAAAATGATATACGGATTAAAAAATAAATTGAGATAGATATTTGCATCGAGACGTTTTTATTCTTGATACTCACATCTCACTACTTGATACTGCACTATGATTAAAACAGAAGAAATGATATTAAACATGGGACCTCAACATCCATCTACACATGGAGTTTTGAGGTTGGAAGTTGCACTTGAAGGTGAACTTGTTTTAGATGTAAAACCTCATGTTGGTTATTTGCATAGATGTTTTGAGAAACACTGCGAAGCCATGACCTATCCGCAAATAGTTCCTTATACAGATAGAATGGATTACCTTGCTGCAATGTCAAATAATTTTGGTTATGCAGTTGCAGTTGAAAGATTGATGGGAATTGAAGTTCCCCAACGAGTTGAATACATTAGAGTAATTATGGCGGAGCTTCAAAGAATTGCTTCTCACCTTGTTGCTCTTGGTACTTATGGTGTTGATATTGGTGCGTTCACACCTTTCCTATTTTGCTTTAGAGATAGAGAAAAGATTCTTACAATTTTTGAAGAAACAAGTGGAGCAAGACTTCTTTACAACTACATTTGGGTTGGCGGTTTGGCTCAAGATATTCATCCAGATTTTGTAAGAAAGACTAAAGAGTTTGTAGATTATTTCCGTCCGCAAATTACAGACTTGAACAACCTGCTAACTTATAATAAAATTTTTATTGAACGAACTGCAAACGTTGGAATTCTTCCGGCTGATACTGCAATCAACTATGGTATTACCGGACCTAACCTTAGAGCTAGTGGGGTTAAGTGGGATTTAAGAAAAGATGATCCTTATTCTATTTATGATAAATTTGATTTTGATATTCCAGTTGGGAAAGGTGAAGTTGGAACAATTGGCGATAGTTGGGATAGATATTATGTGAGAATTCTTGAACTTGAAGAAAGCTTAAAAATAATCGAACAAGCTATTGATAACATTCCCGAAGGCGACGTGCAAGAAACAGTTCCCAAAAGAGTGAAGCCGCCAAAAGGTTCGATTTATACAAGAGTGGAAAACCCTAAAGGTGAACTTGGATACTTTATTATAAGTGATGGAAAACCAAATCCTTTTAGAGTTAAAGTTAGAGCTCCTTCTTTTGTAAACATGGAAGTATTTGGAGAGTTGTGTAAAGGACATTTTGTTGCTGATATTATTACAATTCTTGGTAGCATAGATATTGTACTTGGAGAAATTGATAGATAATGTATGAACTTTTAGAAAATATTGTTGGTAATCAAGTAGTTGCTTTTTTTATTGCAGCGGCTTTACCACTTTTCTTATTCATTTTACCTTACGCACTTATTGCCGTATTGCTAGAAAGAAAAGTTTCTGCTCACATGCAAGACAGACTTGGACCAATGAGAGTAGGCTATCACGGTATTTTGCAAACTTTGGCTGATATCTTAAAACTTATTCAAAAAGAAGATATCATCCCAACACTTGCAGATAAAAAACTTTTTGTAATTGCTCCATTTATAATTTTTGCAGCTAGCTTTGCTGCTTTTGCAGTAATTCCTTTTTCAAGCGAATATATTGGAAGCTCAATTGATGTAGGTCTTTTTTACATTCTTGCAATATCAAGTTTTGTTGTTGCTGGAATTTTAATGGCTGGATGGGCATCGAACAATAAATATTCTTTACTTGGTGCTGTTAGGTCAGTTGCGCAAATTATTAGTTACGAAATTCCAACAGCAATTGTTGTACTTACTATGGTAATGTTAACTGGTTCATTAAATTTAGAAACAATTACAAATCAGCAAACAGCTTACTTTTGGAATTGGAATATTTTTGGTGGAGCAGAGTTTGGAATAGCTAAGTTTGCATTGATACCATTGATGTCTGGAGCTTTTTTGATTTTATTCATAAGTATGTTAGCTGAAGTTAACAGAACACCTTTTGATATTGCAGAAGCAGAATCTGAATTAGTTTCGGGATTTCATACAGAATATAGCGGAATGAGATTTGCAATGTTTTTCTTAGCTGAATATGCAAATATGCTTGCAATATCTTTTGTAATATCTGCATTATTCTTTGGTGGATATCATTCACCTTTTGGATATTTGGGAAATGTACTTGGAGCTGAATGGCTAATTCCATTTGAACAATTATTCTGGTTTACATCCAAAGGAATTTTCTTTGTAATTCTCCAAATGGTTTTGCGTTGGACTTTACCAAGACTAAGAGTTGATCAGCTAATGACCGTATGTTGGAAATATTTAATTCCATATTCAATAGCTATCTTATTAATAGTAGGATTTATTACAGTTTTATAAAAATATTTTCTGTCATTCCCGACCCCGCTTAAAAACACGGGATAAACTTTGACTGGGAATCTATAAAATTTTAACAAATAGATTTCCGATAAAGATATTCGGAAATGACAAAAAAGTCATACTGAGCTAAGTCGAAGTAGGAATTATTACTCATTACGACAAAAGAATTGAAAAGTTAAAAATGAAACAATACTTTATAAATACGTGGGAAGGAATTTGGACTGTTCTTGTGGGAATGCAAATAACATTAAAACATGTTTTTGTTCCGGCAGTTACAATTCAATATCCAGATGTAAAACCAGAATTACCTGAACGAACAAGAAATAGATTGTTTGTAAATATGGATGATTGTATTGGATGTTTACTTTGTGCTAGAGCTTGTCCGGTTAATTGTATTGAGATTGAGACAATAAAAGCAACACCAACAGATAGCCCTGGAATAACATCTAATAATAAAAAGAAAGCATTGTGGGTTACAAAGTTTGAAATTGATATTGCAAAGTGTTGTTTCTGTTCACTTTGTGTTTACCCTTGCCCTACCGAGTGTATTGAAATGACTAATGTTTACGAATATACTGAGTTTGAACGAAATGATTTAATTTACAAATTTGCAACACTTAATGAATCTGAAATTTCAGACAAGCAATCCAAGTTTGAGATTTTCCAAAAAGAAAAAGAAGAAGCAAAAATTGCTGCTGCAAAAGTTAAGGCTGAGGCAGTTGCCAAGAAAAAAGAATTAGAAGAAAAGGAATCAAGTAAAAAAGTTGATAAACCAAAATCAGATGATGCAAAAGATGACGATCCTAAAAAAGAAAATGAGTAATTTATAATATGAATTTCTATGATATAATATTTTATTTATTCGCAGCAATTACACTTGTTTCAGCTGTAGTTGTGGTTAATGCTAAGAATATTATTCACGCTGCATTTAGTCTTTTGTTAACTTTATTTGGTGTGTCGGGAATCTATATTTTACTTGGAGCTGACTTTTTGGCAATCGTTCAAATTATGGTTTACGTTGGCGGCATACTGATATTGTTACTCTTTGGAGTTATGTTGACTAACAAAATTACTAATGTGGAAATCAGAACTGGAGTAGTTTATGTTTTCCCAGCTATAATTGTTGTTGGAGCTTTTACTGCAATTTTGTTTTCTGTAATAACATCAACAAACTGGCATACTGGAAGTTTTGAAATTCCGCAAACAACAACAAAAATGTTAGGTCATCTTTTACTAACAGATTATGTTTTAGTTTTTGAATTATTAGCAATTTTATTATTGATAGCACTTATTGGTGCCGCATCAATTGCAAGAAGAGATAAAGAATAAAAATTGTAATGCAGATTTGCAATCTGCGAAATGATAACATATGTTTTTAGATATAACTAAATCCTTAAAACAAAAAGGAATAATAAGTTGGAAGTAGGATTAAATCATTTTCTCGTAGTTAGTACGTTTCTGTTTGGCTTAGGTCTTTACGGAGTAATAACACGTAAGAATGCCATAATGGTTTTAATGAGTTTAGAATTAATTCTTAATGCAGCTAACATTAATTTTGTCGCTTTTTCTACTTACGGAAATTTTGGAATTAACGGTCAACTTTATGCATTGTTCGTAATTATATTAGCCGCTGCCGAAGCTGCTATTGCTCTAGCTATTGTTCTGAACATTTACAAAACTTTCTCAAATGTTAACATTGATGAAATAAATAATCTTAAAGATTAAAAATTTATGTTTGAATTTAATACAATAAATATTTCGCTTATCATTTTACTGTTACCGCTTCTTGGTTTTACAGTAGTATTGTTTCTTGGCAAAAGATTTCCAAAAATATATTTGTTTGAAATAGCAATTATTACAATCACTTTTCTTCTTTCTGTATTTGTGGGTTATACAAAGCTAAGTTCTTTCCCAACGCAGGACTTACTATTTTCTTTCACTTGGATTGACTTTGGAAATGTAGTAAATGTTGGAGACATGCATATTGACTTAGGCATTAAGATAGATAACCTAACCGTTATAATGTTATTTGTTGTTAATCTTATAAGTATGCTTGTTCATATTTTTTCCATTGCTTACATGAAAGGTGACATAAGATATAATAGATATTTTGCTTATCTCGGAATTTTTACTTTTTCAATGTTAGGAATTGTTCTTACAGACAACTTACTGATGATGTATATCTTTTGGGAATTAGTTGGTCTTTCATCTTTCTTGCTTATTGGCTTTTGGTACGAGAAAAAATCTGCTTCTGATGCAGCCAAGAAAGCATTCCTTGCAAATAGAATTGGTGATATTGGAATGTTTATTGGTATTCTAATATTGTTTACAAACTATAATACTTTTTCTTTCGATGCTATTTATACTCAAATTTCAAATGGAGTTTTACCTTTTGGAAGTGAGCTTTGGTTAACTGCTGCCGGAATTTTAATTTTTATGGGAGCTGTTGGTAAATCTGCTCAAGCTCCATTACACATTTGGTTGCCCGATGCTATGGAAGGACCAACTCCTGTTAGTGCTTTGATTCATGCAGCAACAATGGTAGCCGCTGGCGTTTACCTTATTGCAAGAATTTTTGTAATGCTTACTGCCGATGCAATGTTAGTTATTGCAGTTGTTGGAGCAGTTACTTCCTTATTTGCTGCTACTATTGCGTTAACTCAAAATGATATCAAAAAAGTTTTAGCTTATTCAACTGTTAGTCAGTTGGGCTATATGGTTATGGCTCTTGGTGTTGGTGCTTATACTTATGCATTACTTCACCTTGTTGCACATGCTTTTTTCAAAGCTTGTATGTTTCTTGGTTCTGGTTCAGTTATATATAGTATGCATCACGAACAAGACATTAGACAAATGGGTGGCTTAAAAAAGAAAATGCCAATAACTTATATTACATTTTTAGTTTCAACCCTCGCTATTTCTGGAATTCCTTTAACTTCTGGATTCCTTAGTAAGGATGGACTACTTGCTGGAACTTTAGCCTTTGGAGAATTAACAGGTCATTGGCTCATTCCAGCTATGGCATTTTTAGTGGCATTCCTAACAGCTTTTTATATGTTTCGATTAGTTATTCTAACATTCCACGGAGAACCAAGGAATAAAGAAAAATACGATCACGCCAAAGAGTCTCCCTTTGTAATGGTAATGCCTTTGGTTGTTTTAAGTGTACTATCTATTTTTATTTGGTACACACCTAATCCTATTGCTCCTGCTGATGGATGGTTTGCAAGTGAATGGGTTCAAACTCCACATACAGTTGTACCAGAAACTTCTCGTTTTGAATTTATGAAATCAGATGTGGCAGGGCATGATGAAGTAACAGAAGGAAGTCATTCTTCGTATGTTACACATTCTGCAATGTATGAACATGCAATGCACGCAGCTCATTACCCAGCAATGATTTTGTCTTTGGCTCTTGGTGGACTTGGAATATTGTTAGCATTTAGTATGTATCAATGGAAGAAAATTTCTCCAGAGAGTATTACAAATAAAATTAAAAAATTATATAATGGTTCACTTAATAAATGGTACGTTGATGAAATTTATAACTCTACATTTATTGGTGGAACTTTAAAGTTAGGAAGTTTTCTTTCTTGGTTTGATAAATGGATTGTTGATGGAATAGTTAATGGTACTGCTGCTTTCACAAGAGTATTCTCAAAAATTAGCGGTTACTTTGATCAGTATATAGTTGATGGTATAGTAAATGGTACTGCATTGTTTAGTGGTTTTCTAGGATTAGGTTTTAGAAAATTACAAACCGGAAAAGTTCAAACTTATATTGTGCTTGTAATTTTTACAGCATTGCTTTTATTCTTTTTTGTTGGACCATTTTAGAAATTGGATGTAGCGTAGATTGCTGGCAATCTGCAAATTGATTTTGAAAAGTTTTTTATAAATAAGATTTTAATTAAAAAGTAGGTAACTAATACAATGGACGGTTTCCCAATTTTATCTTGGATAACATTTTTACCCATAATTGGAATGATAATAATTCTACTTATGCCGGGAAAAATGGACAAGGGTGTAAAGATAACTGCACTTGTTGTAACTTTCATTCAAATTATTTTTGCAATAATATTGTTGAATAATTTCAATTATGATGCTGGTGGAATTTACGATGTAAACTCATTTCAGTTTATTGAAAAATTTAGATGGATAGAAATTCCAGGTTCATCTTGGTTAGGTACAATTAAGATAGACTATTTTCTTGGAGCTGATGGTATAAGCGTACCGATGCTGTTACTAACTGCTATTGTTTCTTTCCTTGCAATAATTTCTGCTTGGAATATTAAAAAATCTGTAAAAGGATTTTTCGCATTGTTCTTACTTCTCGATACTGGAATGATGGGAGTTTTTGTTTCGTTAGACTTTTTCTTATTCTATGTTTTTTGGGAATTGATGTTACTACCAATGTATTTCCTAATTGGTATCTGGGGCGGACCAAGAAAAGAATATGCTGCAATCAAATTTTTCATTTATACTTTGTTTGGTAGTGTCTTCATTCTTCTTGTAATGATTGGACTTTACTTTAGTTCAACAGAAATGCTTGCTGATGGTTCAAAAGTATTTACATTCAACTTGTTAGCTTTAATGGATGTAAATAATTATACGGTGGATGGAATTTTATCTCCACTTAATCCTGATAATTATAGATTAGCGGCTTACATTGCTTTGTTTGTCGGGTTTGCAATAAAAATTCCAATGTTCCCATTCCACACTTGGCTGCCCGATGCTCACGTTGAAGCTCCAACACCTATCAGTGTTATTCTTGCTGGCGTATTATTAAAGATGGGGACTTACGGAATACTTAGAATTAGTTTCCCAATCTTTCCGCAAATCACTTTAGACCTTGCATGGTATATTGGATTGTTCGGAGTTATAAATATTATTTATGGTGGTCTTGTAGCACTAGCACAAAAAGATTTTAAGAAGATGATTGCGTACTCATCTGTTTCTCACATGGGTTATGTTTTACTTGGAATGGCTTCAATGTCAACAGTTGGAATTAACGGAGCAATTTTCCAAATGTTTAATCACGGAACTATTACTGCAATGCTCTTTATTATAGTTGGAGTAATTTACGATAGAGCTCACACAAGAGAAATAAATGCCTTTGGTGGATTGGCAAACAAAATGCCAATGTACACTGGCTTTGTTACAATTGCATTTTTTGCTGCAATAGGTTTGCCAGGCTTAAGTGGATTCATCTCGGAAGCACTTGTTTTTATTGGAGCTTTCGGAAATGAAACTACGAGAATTTTAACAATGGTTGGAACTCTTGGAATTTTAATCGGAGCAGCTTACATGCTTTGGACTTTCCAAAGAATTTATTTTGGAGAATTTAATAGTAAGTGGGATGATGTATTACACGATATTACTTTTAGAGAATATGCAATGTTAGTTCCCCTAACAATTATAATAATTTTCTTAGGTATTTATCCATCGGCAGTATTAGATCTTATGACAACTTCGGTAAATACCTTGGTTGAATTTTTATACTCGAATGCAGAAAGTATTCGTTTAAGTGGAATGTAAATTACTAAAATCTGTTATTTCCAACCCCGCTTAAAATCACGGGATAAACTTTGATTGGAAATCCAGTACAATTTTAAATAGATTCCCGATAGATACATTCGGGAATGACAAACAAAAAGAACTAATAAAAAATGTTTGAAAATTTAATTACAGATTTATCTCTTATTGTACCTGAACTAATTGTTGCGGGAACACTTTTACTAATTGTTTTATTCGATTTGATTTTTGATAAAGATAAAACTTTTATTCCTTACTTAGCTTTGGTAGGCTTGTTTGCAGCACTATATTATACAATGCAAACTATTGGTGTACAAGCATTTGCATTTATTCCCAAAAGTGTACAAAGTAATTATGGTTTGTTAGCAATTGATTCTTTTGGAGCTTACTTTAAAATAATTATTCTTATCACTTCAATCTTAATTGTTTTCTTTTCAAAAGTTTCTTCAGAGATAAATAATATTATTGAGAGAAGTGGCGAGTATTACGCTCTTTTATTTGGAATGATTCTCGGTATGATGTTTATGTCTTCTGCCTCTGATTTAATTATGATTTATTTGTCTGTTGAATTATTATCACTTTCATCTTATGTATTAGCTGGCTTCACAAAATTAAGAGATAGAAATAGTGAAGCTTCTCTTAAGTATATAATTTACGGAGCTGTTTCTTCTGGACTAATGTTGTTTGGTATTTCTCTTGTTTATGGAATGACGGGGAATACAAATCTATTAGAGATAAATGCAGTTCTAAAAACAAGTAGTATAAATATTCTAACTTATGCTTTTTCACTTATTTTAATCTTTGCTGGAATTGGATTTAAAATCTCTGCTGCTCCATTTCACTTTTGGACTCCGGATGTTTACGAAGGATCGCCTATTTCAATTACTGCTTTCCTTTCTGTTGCAAGTAAGGCGGCTGGCTTTGCTCTACTAATCAGATTTATCAAATCTACATTTTTACTAAGTGAACATAATGGACATTGGGAAATAATAAATTTCTTTGATTGGCAATCGTTCTTAATTGTAATTTCTATTCTTACAATGACGCTTGGTAACTTTGCTGCTCTCTGGCAAAATAACCTAAAACGGATGCTCGCCTATTCTAGTATTGCCCACGCGGGTTATATGCTACTTGGAATAGCAGTACTTTCAGAGCAAGGTATTCTTGCTGTAATGATTTACTTCTTAGTTTATTTACTAATGAATATTGGTGCATTCTATATTATAATGTTAATCTCAAACCAAACTGGCTCAGAAGATATTCACGACTATAATAAACTTGGTTTTGCTTCCCCATTTCTTGGTATTACACTAACAATATTTTTAATTTCACTTACTGGACTTCCGCCCACAGCTGGATTCATTTCTAAGCTTTATATCTTTATAGCTTTAGTTGATGTTGAAATGATTGCTGTTGCTGTTATAGCTTTGCTGAATAGCGTTGTATCATTATATTATTATGTAAGAGTTCTTAAGCATTTATTCATCAGCGAAGCAGAAAATGAAATTCCCACACTTAAAGTCACACCTTCTGATATTGTTTTTATTTTAATATTAGTTATCCCAACACTTGTGCTTGGTCTTTATTTTACACCAATGGTTGAGTTTGCAAAAAGTAGTATTGGGATGTTGACGAATTAGAGTTGTAACTTCTTCATTAGTTTTACTAAAATACTTTTAACTATTAAAGTAATCCCGATTTAAATTGCATTAATTAAAATATTTCCATACTTTGCACAATAACACTTTAACGTTTATTTATTTAGCATTTGTTGCTCGATCTAAACTTTATCATTGCTTTTATCGATAATATACTATACATTGTATGTCTCAATCAACAAAAGAAGAAGTCGAAATATTTTTAAGTGATTTGCTTATAAAAATAGATATAATTGATATTATTTTTATAAACAGGGAAAAGAATTTTGATGCTTTATTAGAATTAGAAATTAACGCATCAGAACGTCTTGAATATATTAAAAGACTTAGAGTTAAAAATTATTTCGCCGGTCCAAAACAAGATGCCTTCGATCCAGAAAGTCCGTCAAATTGGGAATTTGGGATAAATCTAAAAGGTAAGGAAGTTTATATTAAAATAAATATGGGGAAACCACAAAAAAAAGTAATGTGTATTTCTTTTCATATAGCTGAATATGAGATAACTTACCCATTTTAGAATATTAAACTATAAGTTTGAAATGTTTTAGTGAATATTGTAATTTAATATATTATGCTAAATAAAAGTTGTTAGTCGCTGTATTTACTCCTCAAATTAGGTACAGCTTTTAAAATAATAAATTCGTTGTTATAAGGTCATTTCCGTCTTCGTAAATATACTTCGAAAGATGGCTTATTGGTAACGCCGTTATGTTAAATATTAAACAAAAAATAGAATGCCCATTGTGCAATGGGACTGCTCTCTTAAAAAGAGAAAGAAAATCTGGTTCTTTTCGAAAAGAAGATTTCCATATTTTTTCTCATTTTTACAGCTGTGAGAAATGTGGTGAAGAATTCACGACAACAGAAACCGATGATTTAAATGTAACTCAAGTATATAACCAATATAGGGAAAGACATAATATTCCTTCAGCAGGACAAATTCAATTAATACGAAAGCGATATAATATTTCTGCTGTAAAAATGTCACTAATTCTTGGAATTGGTCAAAACCAGTATGGTGTATATGAGTCCGGTGAAATTCCTAATGAAAGTAATTCACAATTGATTTCACTAATTACAAATCCTAAAGTATTCAAAGAGCATCTATTCAAAAGAAAATCTATCTTACAACCAAAAATATTTGATAAAATTATACATAAAATCGAGTTATCTATTACTAAAGAAGACGAAGACAGTTATTTACTTACAAATAGATATTTTAATTCTTTTTTGCCGCCAAGCGAATTTACTGGTTTTCAAGTTGTCTCTTTTCAAAAATTTTCAAATATGATACTCTTTTTTTTATCTGAAGCTTTTTTAGTAACACGATTAAATAAGTTTTTATTTTATGCTGATTTTCTTAATTATAAAAATACAGGTTACTCAATTTCAGGATATAATTATGCAGCTATTCCACTTGGACCCGTTCCACAAGATTATAAAACAGTTTATAATATAGTTGAAGAAAATAATATTATTACCACAGAACTATATGATTATGGAATTGATATTACTGAAAAATTCACTCCATTAATTAAATTTGATTCTTCTCTCTTTTCTGAAAGCGAGTTAAACTCTTTACAAATAGTTAAAGAAAAACTTTCAAAACTAAAAACACAAGAAATTATTGATATGAGCCATGAAGAAATTGGTTGGAAGGAAAATGTTAAAAGAAAAGATTTGATTAGTTATCAAAAGTATGGATTTCAATTAAATAATTTTTAGTATTCCCTAGTTTTAATAAATATTCCTATTTCCAATTATTTGGTTAGTTTTTATCCTACTCAATTATTTCACCATCAAGCTCTATGTTTAGCTTTTCCTTCGGACAGTAAAATCTACAAGTAATTTCCAATACTGTGTTCTTGTCCGAATTTTCTTCTTTTTTCAAGATATTTTCTGTTGTGTATTTGCATAGTAAAAATTTAGTTACTTAACCACCCCTGACTTTATCAGCAAGCTGAAAAGTCTTCCCTTCTTAGTTAAGGAGGGGAAAGGTTTTTGATGCAATCAAAAACCAGGGGTGGTTTACTTTTGTAAACTTAATAAAAAAATAATAAAATTAAATATTTGTAAAGAATGAATAAAAGGTTTTCTGTAAACTAAGTGATCTGAAATAATTACTATGATGCGATTCATTTAAACAAAAAAAGTCCGACAAAAATTGCCGGACTTTCTTGAACTTATTTTTGATACGAAACTTAACTACATCATTCCGCCCATACCACCCATTGGATCCATACCGCCGCCACCTGGCATAGCTGGCATAGCTTTTTCATCTTCTGGTTTTTCATAAACAACAGCTTCTGTTGTAATTAACAATGAAGAAACTGAAGCAGCATTTTCCAAAGCAGTTCTTGTAACTTTAGTAGGATCAATAATTCCAGCAGAAATCATTTTAACATACTCATCAGTTGCAGCATTAAAACCAAAGTCTTTTTTACCTTCTTTAACTTTGTTAAGAACAACAGCACCTTCAAGACCAGCATTGTTAACTATTTGCTTTAATGGTTCTTCTAAAGCTTTTTCAATAATTCTAACACCAGTTGTTTGATCTGCATTTTCGCCCTTTAGTTTTTCTAAAACAGAAGCAGCTCTAACAAGAGCAACGCCACCACCAGCAACAATACCTTCTTCAACAGCTGCTCTAGTTGCGTGAAGTGCATCTTCAACTCTAGCTTTTTTCTCTTTCATTTCTATTTCAGTAGCAGCACCAATTTTAAGAACAGCAACTCCACCAGCAAGTTTAGCTAATCTTTCTTGAAGTTTTTCTCTATCATAGTCAGATGTAGTGTTTTCAATTTGAGCTTTGATTTCATTAATCTTAGCTTTAATATCTTTAGACTTTCCAGCACCTTCAACAATAGTAGTATTATCTTTATCTACAACAATTTTTTTAGCAGTCCCTAAAAATTCAACTGTAGCAGTTTCTAAAGTATAACCTCTTTCTTCTGAGATAACTGTACCACCAGTAAGAACAGCAATATCTTCAAGCATAGCTTTTCTTCTATCGCCAAATCCAGGAGCTTTAACAGCAGCAACTTTTAAAGTTCCACGTAATTTGTTAACAACTAAAGTTGCCAATGCTTCACCTTCTAAATCTTCAGAAATAATGAATAATGGTTTCCCAGCTTGAGCAACTTTTTCCAGAAGTGGAAGTAAGTCTTTCATTGATGATATTTTTTTATCGTAAATTAATATTTGTGCATCATCCATTACTGCTTCCATAGCTTCAGAATCTGTAACAAAATAAGGTGAAAGATAACCACGATCGAATTGCATACCTTCAACAATTTCTAATTCTGTATCTGTGCTTTTTGCTTCTTCAACAGTTATAACTCCGTCTTTACCAACTTTCTCCATTGCATCAGAAATCAATGCACCAATTTCTTTATCATTGTTTGCAGAAATTGAACCAACTTGAGCAATTTCATCTTTACCACCAATAACTTTACTATTTTTTGCTAATTCCACTACAACTTTTTTAACTGCAAGATCAACACCTCTTTTAAGATCCATTGGGTTTGCACCAGCAGTTACATTTTTTAATCCTTCTCTGTAAATTGCTTGAGCCAAAACAGTAGCTGTTGTTGTTCCATCACCAGCAACGTCACTAGTTTTAGATGCAACTTCGCGAACCATTTGAGCACCCATATTTTCTGTTGGGTCAGCTAGCTCAATTTCTTTAGCAACTGTTACACCATCTTTTGTAATTGTTGGTGCACCAAATTTTTTGTCAATAATTACATTTCTTCCCTTAGGTCCTAATGTAACTTTTACTGCATTTGCGAGTTGATCAACACCACGCTTTAAGCCTGATCTGGCATCAGTACCAAATTCAACTATTTTTGAAGACATATCTTCTCCTTTGTTTTATGATTTGTTTATTGAAATTTATTTTGTGATAATTTTGATTAGCACTCTTTAATTAAGAGTGCTAATATAATTATATTTAGAAAATATTCCAAGAATGAAGTCTAGTTTGAAAATTTTTAATTAGCACTATTGGATTAGATGAAGAAACATGAAAATCGTTTCAATTGTTGTAGAATTATTAATGTTTGGATATATTCATATAAGAATAAAACTTATAATAGAGAAAAATATGAAAGAGAAAATTAGAATTGCATCTGGTCAAGGTTTTTGGGGCGATCTTATTGACGCTCCTTACAATCAAGTGATGGAAGGTGATATTGATTACTTGGTAATGGATTATCTTGCCGAAGTAACAATGTCGATATTACAAAAACAGAAAAATAAAAATCCGGAGTTTGGATATGCACGAGACATTCCGGCATTGATGAAAAGAATTTTACCAACTTGTAAAGAAAAGAGAATCAAGGTAATAACCAATGGTGGCGGGGTTAATCCAATTGGTTGTGCAAAAGCAATTGTAGATGTTGCCTCAGAATTAAATATAACTGGACTTAAAGTTGCTGTAGTTGTTGGAGATGATATTAAAGACAGACTAGATGAACTTATTACTGCCGGAGAAGAACTTAATAATATGGAAACTGGCGAAGCGATTATTAATGTAAAAGATAGTTTGCTTAGTGCAAATGTTTACTTGGGAGCTTTTCCAATTGTTGAGGCATTAGAAAAAGGAGCAGACATTGTAATTACTGGAAGAACAACAGACACCGGACTTACACTTGCCCCAATGGTTTATGAGTTTGGATGGGCAAAAAATAATTACGATTTGATGTCAACTGGAACAGTTGCTGGACACATTCTTGAGTGTGGCGGACAAGCAAGTGGCGGAAATTTTTTGGGCGATTGGCAATCCGTTCCAGATATGGCGAACATTGGTTTCCCAATTGCAGAAGCTTTTCCAAATGGAGATGTAATAATCACTAAGCACGAATCTCTTGGCGGATTGGTTTCATTTGAAACAGTAGCCGAGCAACTTGTTTACGAAATTGGAGATCCTAAGAAATATATTACTCCAGATTGCATCGCTGATTTTACTTCAATAAAATTAGAAGATCTTGGTAACAATAGAGTAAAAGTTTATGGAATTACCGGAGAAAAAGAAACTGATACTTATAAAGTATCTTGCTCTTATGCTGATGGTTATTCAGCTTCGGCGACATTAACATATTCTTGGCCTCAAGCAATTACAAAAGCAAAAGCTGCAGATCAAATTCTGAGAAAAAGAATGGAGAAATTAAATCTAAAATTTGATGAAATTAATACTGAATTTCTCGGTTACAATTCTTGCCACGGTCCACTTTCAAAAGAGTTAGATGAAGATAATATAAATGAAATTGTGTTAAAAGTTTCAGTCCGCGGAAGTGACTTGGGTTCTGTTAATAGATTTGGAAAAGAAATAGCTCCATTGATTTTAACTGGCCCACCTGGAGTTACTGGGTTCGCTGGAGGCAGACCAAAGCCAAGTGAGGTAGTTGCATATTGGCCTGCACTTCTTAAAAAAGATGTGATTAAAACCGAAGTAAAAATATTGGAGTCATAAATGAAAGTTAAACTAATAGATATAGCACACGGAAGAAGCGGAGATAAAGGAGATGCTGGTAATGTTGGCGTACTTGCCTATGACGATAAAGGTTACGAAATAATTAAAAAGTATTTAACTGAAGAAAAAGTTAAAGAACATTTCAAAGGGATATGCAAAGGCAAAGTAGAACGTTTTGAATTACCGAACTTGCGGGCTTTAAATTTTCTTTTGCACGAAACACTCGGCGGCGGCGGAACTGTTTCATTGAAACACGATGCACAAGGCAAGACACTTGCAACCGCAATGTTAAGAATGGAATTAGAAGTAGATTAGGTAGAGCTTGTCATACTGAGCAGAGTCGAAGTGTGGGAAGCATCAATTGGGCGAATCTCATAAATATGTAAAATTGTTTAATGGCTTAATGGCTTAATGGCTTAATGGTTAAATGGTTAAAAGACAATTCCAACAATTAAACCGATAGATTATTTAGTAAATTATTCTGTCTGTCATTTCCGAATGTTGTTATCAGCTTGTCCGCCGTTTTGTTGGGCGGAGAAATCCATTTATTAGAGATTCCTGGATTCCCAGTCAAAGTTTATCCCGTGTTTTTAAGCGGGGCTGAGAATGACAAAACTAAACATATTTTGGATGTAACAATTAAACCATATAGCAATTTAGCAATTGAAAAAAATATTCACGAAATTTTTACCTTTCCCAATACAATAAGAATTATAAAATCAATAGAGGAACTATGTACGAAGAACAACTTAGAAAATTAAAAGAGCAAGAAATAAAGATAGAGAAACTACGAGGTTATCTTTGACGTTGATTTGAAAAATGTAAAAATATCAGACCTAAAAAGTGAAGTGGAAGCAGAAGGTTTTTGGGATAAACGAACTAAAGCTCAAGCAATTGTACAAGAAATTAGTACATTAGAAAATATTACAAAATCATTTGCAGACCTCAATGATAGAAGTACAAATATATTCGAATTAATTGAAATTGCTCAAGAAGAAAAAGACGATTCATTTCAAGATGAAATAGATGAAGATACAACCGTACTTGCAAAAGGTATAGCTGAACTAGAATTTAAAAGTATGTTAAGTGAGCCGGAGGATATTAATAATTGTATTCTTAATATTAATCCCGGTGCTGGTGGAACAGAATCTCAAGATTGGGTTGAGATGCTCTTTAGAATGTATTCAAGATGGTGTGATCAGAATAACTTCAAGATAAAAATTGTTGAAATTCTAGATGGAGAAGTAGCTGGAATAAAAAGTGTAACTATTCAAATTAGTGGAGAGTTTGCTTATGGCTATGCCAAAGCAGAAATAGGAGTTCACAGATTAGTTAGAATTTCTCCTTTCGATTCAAACAAAAGACGACATACATCTTTTGCATCAGTTTATGTTATTCCAGAAATTGATGATACAATTGAAATTGATATAAATCCAGCTGATTTAAAAATTGACACTTACCGCTCCGGAGGTAAAGGTGGTCAAAATGTAAACAAGGTTGAAACTGCTGTTCGTATTACTCATCTTCCTACAAACACAGTTGCAGCTTGCCAGAGCGAGCGATCGCAAGGTAAGAATAAAAATTATGCAATGAAACTTCTAAAATCTAAACTTTACCAAATTGAAGTAGAGAAACAAAAAGCTGCAGCAGATGAAACTCAAAAATCCAAAATGAAAATTGAGTGGGGAAGTCAGATTCGCTCGTATGTTTTTCATCCCTATAATATGGTAAAAGACCACCGTACAAATATTGAAACATCAGATGTACAAGGTGTAATGGATGGAAATATAAATAAATTTATTAAAGGATTTTTGTTGAAGTATATTGAAGCATAAACAGTAATGTGCCAGGCACTTTCAAAATAGATATATATATAATATTTTCTATTCTAAATATAAAATGCATGGCACACAACATAAAAAATATTTCTTAATTATACTCTTACTCCTATTCTTAATCTTGTTTTGGCGAAAAGAGAAAAGCGAGTAAGATTATGAGTATGATTTAGAGAAAGAAAAAGCGAAAAAAGAGTGAAAACAAAACCCAAAACCAAACAAGACTTCTTCGATAAAGTCTATAAAGTAGTTGCAAAAATTCCTTATGGAAAAGTAACAACCTACGGAGCAATTGCAGAAGTCTGTGGAATAAAATCATCTGCAAGAACAGTTGGTTGGGCAATAAATGGAACTAAAGAATCCGGCTTGCCTTGTCATAGAGTTGTAAATAGATTGGGTGAACTTACTGGAAAGCTACACTTTGGCGAACCAACATTAATGGAGGATTTACTCCGCTCAGAAGGTGTTGAATTTACCGAAGAGGGAAGAGTGGAAATGAAAAAATATTTTTGGCAACCGAAAAAAATGTGAATTATATTACGTGCTGTAACTAGATACTAATTAAGTAAAATTGTTATCTTTACATCGAAACTAACTAACACATCAATAAAAAATATAACATGAAAAATATATCTAAAATTATTTTAACACTATTAATAATATCAATGTTTTCTTGTAAATCAGTAGATATACAAAATGAAGCACCTCTGCAAAAAGTGGAAAACTATACAAAAGGGAAACTAGATTTAATGGTTGCTCCTTTTGGTTTGAATGGAAATGAAATAAATGTTGGAAATATTTCCGAAGATGGGATTCTTCATTTTAGATTCCCCCAAATAGATTTATCAAAAATTGAAGGTAGTGAATATTATTTGGAATCTATTGATAGAGCTGTTGGAATGACATTTTGTAATAATAAACAAATTGAAAGTTTTAATAAAACTATTAAAGTTGTCGACACTAAAAATATTTTTCTCTATAAAGATGGAATACAAGTGGGTTCTCTTTATCCAGCGACAAAAAAAGAAATAGAAGATAATGGAAGTCTCAACCGCTATACTAGTCTTGTTTTGGGTAGTTATATCTCTTGGTTTTATAGTGATGGAGCTGGCATATTCAAAGCCAGTTGTGGAGTAAGTTTTGACGAAGAATATTATAAGTTTGAAGAAGTCTCTGAGTATAATCTAAAGTTTAAAAAAGGTTGGAATATAGTAGAGCATAAATTACTTGAAAAACAAGATTGGAAGAATGACGCTAGCCAAGGGAGTCTTCCTAAAGTAATGGAAATTAAAACTACTACAACAATACCCAAGAGTATCAATTGGTATGTGAAATATTGGGGGAAATAAATTTAGGAAAAGTGAATCTCCAAAAATTTTAGTAATTATATATTGTCATCAATATCTTCTAACCTTAAAAGAAGAAATTCCACCATCAATATCAATTATAATTTTGTTCAGGGATGTTTCATAATTATCAGTTATGTAATAGTCAGAATCTTTTTTCTTAAATCCTTCAAATTCTTTTTTCATCATAACCATATCTCCGGTAATTTTACAACCAGAAGTTTTTGGAACGTAAACTGTAAAAGATGCAGCTCCCATTTCTATGTTTATGTAAGTTGTTTCAGTTTTATCGCCAAGTTTTACTTTTGTATTTGAAGCTCCTGTATTTACAACTAAATTATTAATTTTAAAAGGACGTAAATCAAGAAAAGTTTTTGATGCACCAACATTTAACTCCATATCCCAAGTTGGATATTCATTTAAGCTTAAACTTAATTTGTTTTTCACATCACCAAATAAAGATTTACCCTTCATATTTTCCATATCAATGGTTACCCATGCGGTATTATCTTTTGTAGATTTATCAAAATTGTAATTGCCCATTATACCGCGAGCAAGTCCTTTTACTAATTCATCCGTTGTATTCTCAATTTTGAAACTACCAGCTCCGGCATTAAAAGATAAATTTGCGTGAGTAATAGAGCTATCAAAATCTACGCTATAAGTTTTTTTATCGGCGCTACTTTTAGTAATTGAATCTCCGTCGTGTCTATTACTAACTCCATCAAAAATATCGCTAAAAAAACCAAATACTAAAACGGCTACAAATACTCCAAATAGAATATTCATAACTGGTTTGATAAATGTATTTTTTAGAATTATTGAAAGACCAGCAAAGATTATTACAAGAGGCCATAAGTCCCAAATAAACTGCCAATCAATATAAAAGGTGAAGTATTTTTCAATTAAGAAAAGTGTACCAATTGTTATAAATAAAAATCCCCAAAATAATTGTGATGTTTTCATTGTAGTACTCTTATTTTTTAAAAAAGTTAGTTGTTAATCCAATGCCTAATAATATCAAGCCCATCGCCAAAATCAATTCAAAATCAAAAGAAGGAATGAATCTTTCAAGTAGAAAAATAAATCCAATTCCAATTAATAAAGCACCGACCAAAGTTCTACTGTTTGAACTTGAAGTTGACAATTTATTTGATGTTGAGTCAAACTCAGAAAATTCTGATGAGGTTGCACTACCAGTTTCACCGTGAGCAATAGGTTCGTTCATTGTTTGATAAAGATTCTCAATTGGTTCTTCGGGCATAACAATCCACATAATAATATAAGCTAATAAACCCAATCCGTGGAAAATAGTTATTAGTACAAAAATTATTCTAATTATTATTGGGTCAACATCAAGGTACTGTGCAAGTCCAGAAGCAATGCCACCAAAAACTTTATCCTTTCTTCGTCTGTATAATCTGTTGTCCAATTCCATTTCATTTACCTTCGCTATGTTAATGTCTATTCTTATGACGACTGAATTCTAAAAAAGTTTCAAGTTTGAAATATTATTTGTCAATTAGCATTAACTAAAATAATTATTTTCGACTACAAATTACGAAACATATTTAGTCTTTTTCTTAATCTTACTCGCTTTTTATTTTCCCTCTAAAAAATATGATTAAGATTATGAGCAAGATTAAGAAAAAAGCTATCTAGCATAAATAGATATATGACAAGCACCTGACCATAAAAGGTTTTCGCACAGTTTAACTTTGTTTAACAATAATTGTCATTAGAATATATATACTCAAAAATTAGTCTATCCTTATATGCTTCGCCCCTTTTTTTATGGATAGGATTCTTTTTGCCAAGTTTATATCTCGCAAAATTCTAAGTTTAGTTAAGTTTACAACAAAAAAATTGTATAATGAATAACTGTTGTATATTTTTCAACTTGAAAGAAAAAAACTTAGGTTAATAATGAAAATAGCTCTTTGCCAAATAAATCCTATAATTGGAAATATTGAGTATAATAAAAATAAAATATTAGAGTGGTACAAAAAGGGAATTGATGCTGGAGTAGATTTAGTAATATTCCCAGAGTTAGCTTTGTGTGGCTATTCTCCACAAGACTTAATTGAGAAAGAAGAATTTAGACAAGCTGTTATAAATACGACAATTAAAATTGCTGAACAATCTAAAGATGTTGGACTTTTATTTGGAACGATAACCGAAGAGTTTGATAATGTGGGAACTGGAGTTTATAATTCTGCTGTACTTTGTTACGATGGAAAAATTCAGTTTGTTCAGCACAAAACATTACTCCCTAATTATGATGTATTTGATGAAGTGCGATATTTTGAATCAGCAAAAGACGTTCACAATTTTAAGTTTAAAGAAGAAATGCTTGGTATCTCAATATGTGAAGATATTTGGAATGATGCAGACTATTGGAAGCAAAGACTTTATGAGCGGGATCCGGTACAAAGATCTCTTGATAAAGGAGCAACGGTTTTAGTTAATATTTCTGCCAGTCCATATTATTTTGGACGTAAGGATGAAAGAAAAGAAATGTTATCAGTTCTTACAAAGACGAATAATATTCCCTTAGCTTATGTTAGTTGTGTTGGTGCTCAAACAGATTTAATTTTTGATGGTGCAAGTTTATGCTTAGATAATAAAGGTGAACTTGTAAAAAACGGTAAATCTTTTGAAGAAGATTTTTTCATTTTTGATACAAATGAGAATTACAAACCTTTGGAGATTAAGGAAAAAAGTTTTGGAGAAGTTCTTTTGGAAGCTTTGATATTGGGAGTAAAAGATTATGCAGCTAAAACCGGTTTCAAAAAAGCATTGGTAGGACTTAGCGGTGGAATTGATTCTGCACTAGTTACTTATATTGCAGTTAAAGCTTTTGGAAGTGAAAATGTTCACGTAGTTATGATGCCTTCGGAATACTCTAGTGAAGGAAGTATTAGTGATTCTGAGAAACTTATTTCAAATCTTAACATCACATCTGAAACAATTTCTATAAGTTCGGTGTTCAACGAATTCAAAGAAATTTTGCAGCCGTCTTTTTCTAAAACTGAAGAAGATGTAACAGAAGAAAATTTGCAAGCAAGAATTCGTGGTGTGATTTTAATGGCTCTTTCAAATAAGTTTGGTTACTTATTGTGTACAACTGGGAATAAATCTGAAATGGCTGTTGGCTATGCTACGCTGTACGGAGATATGAATGGAGCTCTTGGAGTAATTGCAGATGTCTATAAAACTCAAGTGTATGAAATCTCAAATTATATAAATAGAAATGAAGAAATAATTCCACAAAACATTATTACCAAACCGCCTTCTGCCGAACTTAGACCAGACCAGAAGGATGAAGATTCACTTCCACCTTATGAAATTCTTGATAGAATTCTACAGCTCTATTTGGAAGAGTATAAAGAGATAGATGAAATCTCTAAAGTTGTTGGTGATAGGGATTTAGTAAAAAAATATTTGAACTTGGTAGATAGAAATGAGTTCAAAAGAAAGCAAGCTGCACCGGTTTTGCGTGTGTCAAAAAAAGCATTTGGTTACGGAAGAAGATTCCCAATTGTACAGGGTTGGAGAAAGTAAAATAGTTTTTAATAATAATATCTTTCTCAGCTTGACTGGGAATCCAGTAAATAATTATTGAGTTATTATTGCCGTTCATACTTCGACTCCGCTCAGTATGACTATGTTAGGTACTTGTATGAGAAGCAGAAGTCATTCCGAGCGGAGTCGAGGAAGGAATAATTTTACAATATAAAATCAGTTAGGAAAATTTATGAAAATATATAAGAAGTTTTTTATCACACTTATTGTTTTGCAACTTTTCAGTACAATGCTCTTTGCTCAATTAAATTTTGATCAAGATGATGTTGCTGAGCTTGAAGTATATCAATCTTCCAACAAGACTCACCAAGGTGATGAATTAATACTTGCTCTTAAACTAATAATAGATGAAGGCTGGCATATAAATTCAAATAAACCACACGATGAGTTTTTAATCCCAGCATCAGTCAGTGTTAAAACAAATTTTAGTAAACAAGAAAGTAAAATAATTTTTCCGGAAGCTGAAGATATTAAACTTGCTTTCTCAGATGACCCTGTCTCTGTATTTGAAGGTTCTCCGGTTTTTGGAACAACAATTACAATTCCAAAAGATATTGAACTAGGAACAAAAACAATAGATGTAGAATTTAATTACCAAGCTTGTAATGATAAAACTTGTATGGCTCCGGTAACAATAAAGAAATCTATAGAAATTGAAATTGTTGATGCTGATGTTGAAATTGTAAAAAATCAAAATGAGGTTTTTAGCAAAATAAATAATGCTGAAGAAGCTTCAAAAGCAATATCAGAAACAAAACCAATCTCAACGGAATCTTCAAATATTTCAATTTGGTTTGCACTTGTCTCTGCTTTCATTGGTGGATTAATATTAAACTTAATGCCTTGTGTTCTTCCAGTTTTATCTTTAAAAATATTTAGTATTGTTCAACAAAGCGGGGATGACAGACGTAAAAGAATTAACCACGGATTAGCTTTTACTCTTGGTGTGTTAGCAACATTTTGGGTTCTTGCAATTACTCTTATTTTATTAAGAGCCGGGGGCGAGCAATTAGGCTGGGGATTTCAATTACAATCACCTGCATTTTTAATTATTCTAACAACCCTTCTTTTCCTTTTCGGCTTAAGTATGTTTGGCGTTTTTGAAATTGGAACTTCGTTAACGGCTGTTGGTCAAGGTTCTAAAAACGAGGAAGGTTTTGTTGGTTCGTTTAGTAGTGGCGTACTTGCAACAATAGTTGCAACCCCTTGTACAGCACCGTTTATGGGAAGTGCGTTGGGCTACGCTTTAAGTCAGCCAGCTTATGTTTCACTTTTGGTTTTCACTTTTCTTGGGCTTGGAATGGCTGCTCCATATATGTTGTTAACTACAGTTCCAAGTTTATCTAAATATGTTCCAAAGCCAGGTGCTTGGATGGAAACATTCAAACAGTTTATGGGATTTCTATTAATGGCAACTGTACTTTGGTTACTTTGGGTTTTCAGTCTTCAAGTTGGTGCGGAAGGTCTTTTAGTTCTACTTGGTAGTTTTATTTTAGCAAGTATGGGCGGATGGATTTTTGGTCGCTGGGGAAATATAGCCAAAGCAAAACCGACAAGAGTTAAAGCTATGATTGCCGCAGCCTTGTTAATCATAGGCGGAACAGTTTTAACCTTTAACAATATAGATGCGAGTAATGCTGCAACTACAAAAATGGAACAAGGAACAATAAAATGGCAAACATTTTCACCTGAGTTAGTAAAAGAAAATTTAGAAAAGGGTAAACCCGTTTTTATAGATTTTACTGCAGCTTGGTGCTTAAGCTGTCAAGTAAATGAGAAGGTTGCATTTAGTTCTGAAGAAGTTCAAAATACTTTTGATAAAATGGGAGTTCAAATGTTCAAAGCAGATTGGACGAACAAAGACGAAATGATTGGAAGAGAGCTTGCAAAGTTTGGACGGAATAGTGTTCCCCTTTATGTTTTATATAGTGGCAAGCAAAACGAAGAACCGGTTCTGTTACCGGAAATAATTACTCCAGGAATTGTTCTTGATGCACTTGAAGGAATGAGTAAGTAAGAATTTATTCTGTTGCTCACGATTAAAATCGTGGGCAAATGATTTTATCTATTCCATTTCCATATCGTAACTTTTCCGTTTGAACAATTAAGAGAAATTCTTTTTTCCATACTATCTAAGAATTATTATTGCTTAAATATTTTATATATAACTTCAGTTTAACTAATACCTCTGAAAAGATATAATTCGAGAAATCGGATAAATTCATCACCTAAATTGCTATTTGTAAAAATTACATAACCAATTTTTCTCTCAGGCATATATGCATATTTACAATCAAAATCTCCGTTATTTCCTCCGTGTGCTATAATTTTTCCTTGAGGTGTTTCTTGAACAAAAAAAACATTTGAAATTCCTTGAGGTAATTCTGGGTCATAAAGTTTTTGTTCTGGTTTCAGAATTGTATAAGGTTCGTAAATGGTTTTATATGTTTTTTTTGTCAAATATTTTTCATTCATTAAACCGACAACAAAATTACCGAAATCACTAGCTTCTGTCATTAAACTAGAAGCAGGGCTATCAAAACCTACCTTGCTTCTATAAAATGGGAAATCTTGGTAGTGACCAAGACTAGATTTATAATTTAATGAATCATTATAAGTAAAAAAAGTATTCTTCAGACCGAAAGAATTTACTATCTCTTCATTGAATAATTGCGATAATGATTTTTTCGTTAAATGTGTAACTACTCTTCCAAGGTAATTTATTGCTTCTCCTGAATAGGAAAAATCAGTTCCTGGTTTAAATTTTAATTTAAATTCATTTCCATTCTTCCATCTTCCCGGATATCCCCCCACCCAATTTGGCATACCTGACTGATGATTTAAAATAATTCGTGCAGTTAATAACTTGGATCTTTCATCATTTTCAACATTTGGGAAAGGAAAATATTTATATAAAGGTTTATCTAAGTCAATTATATCCTTTTCTGCAAGTTTTAAAACCATAACAGCAAAAACTGTTTTAGTAATTGATGCAGCTTCAAAAAGAGTATTGGAGGTTAAAGGTTGTGCAGATACAGAATTTTTTACTCCATTATTTTTTTTATAAACTACTTCACCATTTTTTATCAATGCAACTGATATACCTGGAATATTCAAATAGTTCTGAAATGTTGTAACGAACTTATCAATTTCTTGTTCGTCTATTTTTTTATTAAAAAGGATGCCTTGTTTTTCAAATAATTCTAATAGTGGAGCAACAGTTTTGAATCTTAAAGAAGTAATTTTTGTAATGTCTGTATCAGTTGCAGTAATAATAGACGGTTCTTCAACAATTATTTTTCTTGAATTTTGATTAAACCCTGATGAATATAAGTTTGATGTAAATTTATACAATGGTTTTACACTATACTTTCCTACTGGTAAATATGTTTCAAAGTAACCTAGAGAATCAACATCGGTTTTAATCCAAAAATTACTATCATTAATAGAAGTAATTCTAAGTCTGTTTTGTCTTTGGTTAATTGATGTATCTTGATTTTCAATTTTACCTTTTAACCAGCCTAACGTTACATCTTTATCAGCTAAAATAATGTCTCCTAATTCAATAGAGCTACGATTTTTATTTCCAGAATCTTTTGTCCAAAAGGCATATTCTTCTTCCTTTTGATTTTTATCTGCATCTGCAATAATTAAATCTAGACCTATTACTTTATTAACTTTAATCGAATTTCCAAGTCCAATTTTCCATTCGTAAACGGTAATATTATTTTTACGTTTTACCACTAAGTCAACATTTTCACAAGAAACTTTGTGGTTAAAAGGATCTAACTCTTTCGAATTTTTATATAAGTCACGAAATTTTTCACCAGCACTAAATCTAACGTTACCTCCTCCTTTAAGATTATGTTCCTTATCAATAAAAAGTAAAGTGTAATCTTCAGGAATTCCATTGGATTCTCCACTACCAATAATGTGGTCATTATCTATTACTTCAATTCCTAAATAAAGACATTTTTGTTTTAAGTTGTATCCAATCATAAATGAGGGAATAAAATCATCATTTAAAGAGTGTTCAGCATTTAAGTTTTCCTTAATTTGATATCGTGGTAAATCTGATGCCCAATCATTTAAATTACCATCAATCACAATTGGAGGTATGGGATAAGCGATAGCTGGAGTTGTGTTTTGAGAGTAAACACTAAAAGTACTTATTGAGAAAAAAAAGCAAAAAGTTTTTAGGATACTTTTATAATTAGTATTTAACATAGTAATAGATTTCCCTAAATTATTTTCTAAATTTTATCTGCAAAAAATCAATTTTAGATATTAAATGTTTTCAGAACCTATCTATTCCACTTCCATATCGTAACTTTTCCGTTTGAACAGTTAAGAGAAATTTTTGAACCTCCGCCATTTAGAATGTAAGTCGCATTAATATCTCCATCATCTTCATCAATATTAAATCTAGAAGAAGGAAAAGCTGATTTAATATATTTATTTCCGTCTTCATGACGATGTGCATTCTCTACAGAAACATTTATAGATGCTTCAGCCGAAGGTGGGATTTTCAATTCAATATTGCCAGATGAAGTTTCAAGACTTGATTGGGTATTTTTTCCTGGAGATAATTCGGCATATATATTCCCACCATGTGTGGAAGCAATAATATTGCCGGTAATATTTTGCAAATTTATATGCCCACCCAAAGTTTTTGCAACAACATTACCAGAAGCACTTCTCAAATTTAAATGTCCTCCATTTGTTTCCATAATTGCTGAACCAGAAACTTTCTCCATATTTATATGTCCGCCATAAGAGACTGCTTTTGCATTTCCTCCAACATCACTGATATTTATATGTCCACCATGAGTTACTGCAGAAAGATTAGATGAAACCGAACCAACATTAATATTCCCACCATGAGTTACAATATTAGCTTCACCATTTTTAACATTTTCTAAATCAATATTCCCTCCATGACTTAGAAAATTTATTTTACCTTCTATATTTCCACCTTTAATATTACCGCCATGAGTAATTACATCAACGTTTCCTTTAACATTATAAAAATTAACATTTCCTCCTTCTGTTTCTGCAACCAGTTTACCAGAGATGTTATTAGTTATATTAATATTTCCTCCAGTAGTTTGTAAATCAAATCTAAACTTTGAAGGTGCTTTAATATTTACTGTAATGTTATTTTTGGAACAACACTCAAGTTCTAAATCAAACTTAATTTTTGAGTTTGTTTTTTTTGATACAAGATGTTTTACTTCATATTCACTTTTAGAAATTACTTCTATTCTTATCTCGTTTTTATTCCACGTGCTAAGCGTAATATTTCCCGGAGAAATACTAACTTGTAAATTTGTTGCATTTACTGTTGAAAAAGTTTTAACAATTGGTTCTGAATGTTGTGCAATAATCATTATGTTCATCATTAAAAATATTGCAGAGATTATAAATGTTTTTGTCTTCATTTTAGTTACCTCTAAGTAATAATTTTGCGGTTTTAAGTTTTATTAGTTCATTGTTTTCATTCATTATATTTTTCTCTAAAAGTTGAAGTAAACTACTATCTGGCGATTGATTTTTAAGACTTATTTTTGATAAGGTATTTATTGCCTCAATTCTGTTAGAAGCATTTTCATCGTTACTAAGTGTAAACAAAAGTGCATCCCTAATCTCTTCTTCATAGAAAAATTTACTGAGTGCAATAAGTGATTTTTTTCTTACTACCGGATTATTGTCATTCTTAAGTGAATAAATAAGTGCTTGTTTAATTTGTGGATCTGGATTGAAAATACTTTTTGCACGATGAGCGATCATTGAAACAGTTTTAATTCTAAAACCGGGATTTTTTGTTTCTACCAAAGCATTAGCAAGTAACCTTTGCACTATTGAATCTGATAAATTTCCCTTGTAAACTATTGGGATATTATTCCCAATTCTAAATTCAAAAATTCCATCATCCGATTGAGTTTCAGGAAAACTTATGTGAGAAATATTTACGTCTCCGCTTGCAAGTTTTTTAAGATCTATAACTTTATCAAGATCAACAATATTTTTTGAAAGAATTTTTGGAGGTTTGTTTGAAGTGCCAAAAAATAAGTAACCAGCAAAAACTCCTCCCATCAAAAGGGCTATACTGCCAAAAGCAAATTTATAATTAGTGGTAAATAATTCTATGAAAAAATTCTTAAAACTATCTACTAAAGTAGGAGTGCCTTCTATTGTTCTTTTAGTGTTAAATAATTTTGTTCTAGCAAGTGTTAAATCTTCTTCACCTGGTTCTGGTGGTTTCTCATTAACAATAAGTGTATGAAGTTTATTTAGTCTTAGATATTCTTTATTACATTCAGAACATTCGAGAAGATGATTTTCTAAATCAACTTTTTCATTCTCTGATAATTCATCTAGAAAATTTAACTGTAATATTTCTTCATATTTTTTGTGATTCATTTTATTGCCTTGTTGTTCAACTTATTTTTCTAAAATTGGTTTTAGTTTACTTCTCATTTTTTTTGTTGCATCAAATAAATATCTTTTAATAGTTCCATCAGTACAATTCATCATCTCTGCAATTTCTTTTATTTTGTATCCGTCATAATGTTTTAAAGTGAATGCCATTTTTTGTTGTTTTGGTAAATTATCTAACTCAACATTTATTAGTTTAGAAATATCATTATCAATTGTACTTTGGTCAGTTTTTATTCCACTATCAACATTTGAAATAAACGAAATATTATTATCATTTTTTTCATCATAACTATTTTGTGAATCAAAAGAATAATTTTTGTTTTTCCTTTTTTGCGAGATACAAACATTAGTTGTAATTCTATAAATCCAAGTTGAGAACTCGCACTTAAACTGGAAATTCTTTAATCCCTTATGAACACGTAAAAACACATCCTGATATATATCTTGAGCATCATCACTATTATTCCTAAAGGAGTTAGCTACAAATAGAACCACTCGGTCGTATTTTACAACTAACTCTTCAAAAGCTTGGTGATCGCCTTTTTGAGCTCTAATTATTAAGTGTTTATCTTCGTGCATTTAGTTTTTATTCGTTTAGTTAATTAGACTACACTTTTAAAAAAAGGTTGTGCATAGCTTTATCTTTATATTATTTAGAATATAGAACTACAAAAGAAATTTAATTTAACGATAGTATGTCTATAAATCTTTTAAACTTTATATTTGTTAAATAAACATTAAATAAAAAATATTTGAATTTAAATTGATTGAAATATTTATACAAGAAAAGCTAAATTTTATTTATTATTTCATTGATGTTTTTTAATAGCTTTTATATGTTTAATTGTTATTAATTAAATGTTACTTTATCCAATAAAGAGAAATTAACAATGGGAAATGGAAATGGAAAACAAGTCCAGAGTATAAGTGATGTTACAGTTATGTTTGCTGGTGACTCTGGCGATGGAATGCAACTTACAGGTACACAGTTTAGTGATACTACTGCATTCATCGGAAATGACTTAAATACGCTCCCGGATTATCCGGCAGAAATTAGAGCTCCGCTAGGAACTATTTATGGAGTTAGTGGTTTTCAGCTAAGTTTTAGTTCAAACAATATTCACACTCCGGGTGATAGCCCAGATGTACTGGTAGCAATGAACCCAGCTGCATTAAAAAAATATTTACCAACTATTAAAAAAGATGCTGCAATAATTGCAAACATAGATTCATTCGATAAAAAAAATCTTAAACTTGCAAATTATACTTCCAATCCTTTAGAAGATGGTTCTTTAAAAGGTTATACGGTTTATGAAATTCCAATAACTTCCATGACCCAAGAAGCACTTAAAGATTCAGGACTTTCTCCTAAATTAATTGTTAGAAGTAAAAACTTTTTTGCTCTTGGTGTAATGTATTGGATGTATGGAAGACCTATGGAGCCAACATTAGATTGGCTTAAGGAAAAATTTATAAAGAAGCCTGAAATTGTTGAAGCTAATTCTAAAGTTCTTAAAACTGGTTATTATTATGCGGAAACTGCAGAAATATTTTCTAATAGATTTGAAATTAAACCAGCAAAATTACCAAAAGGAATTTACAGAAGTATAGCTGGTAATGAAGCTACCGCAATGGGATTTGTTGCAGCTTCAGTTATAAGTGGTCATCAACTATTTTTAGGTTCATATCCTATCACACCAGCTTCCGACATACTACATTATTTAAGTAAATACAAAAATTTCGGAGTTAAAACATTCCAGGCAGAAGATGAAATTGCTGGAATTACCTCTGCGATAGGAGCAGCTTTCGGAGGTTCGTTAGCAATTACAACAACAAGTGGTCCTGGTTTAGCTCTTAAAACAGAAGCTGCTGGTTTAGCTGTAATGACAGAGTTACCTTTGGTTATTGTTAATGTTCAAAGAGGTGGGCCAAGTACAGGTTTACCCACAAAAACTGAGCAAGCGGATTTATTACAAGCTATGTATGGAAGAAGTGGTGAATCACCTTTAGTTGTTATAGCAGCTTCAACACCTTCTGACTGTTTTTATATGGCAATTGAAGCTTCAAGAATTGCAATGAAATTTATGATACCGGTAATTCTTTTAACAGATGGGTACATTGCTAACGGTACTGAACCTTGGAGAATTCCACATGAAAACGAACTACCTAAATTCAATCATGAATTAGAAACTAATCCGGAAGGTTTTCAATCATTTTCAAGAGATGAAAATTTAGCACGTCCTTGGGCAGTTCCAGGAACTCCTGGGCTTGAACATAGAATTGGTGGATTGGAAAAAGAAAATATAACTGGTAATATTAGTTACAATCCGGATAACCATCATTTAATGAGTGAGTTGAGAGAAGAAAAAATTCATAAAGTAAGTCTTGATATTCCAAAACTTGAAATTGATGGTAAAGACACTGGCAAACTTTTAGTTGTTGGCTGGGGAGGAACAGAAGGAACTCTTAAAGAAGCAACAAAAAGGGCTAGAAAAAATGGAACAGATGTTTCAAGAATTCATTTGAAATACATAAATCCTTTCCCATCAAACTTAGAGGAAATTCTTTCTAATTTTGATAATATTTTAATTCCGGAAATTAACCTTGGACAGTTATCAAAAATAATTAGAAGTACTTACAATATAAAAACTTTGCAATATAATAAAATGAGAGGTTTACCTTTCAAAATTCAGGATATACAAGATAAAATAGAAGAAATTCTTGGAGGAAAAAATGACAAATAAAATAGATGTTGAAGAAGCAAAATTATCCTCTAAAGATTTTAAATCTGATCAGGATGTAAGATGGTGTCCTGGTTGTGGCGACTATTCTATACTGGCACAAATTCAAAAAGTATTTCCAACTCTTGGAATTAAGAAAGAAGATTTTGTTTGGGTTTCCGGTATTGGTTGCTCAAGTCGTTTCCCTTATTATATGGATACTTATGGTTTTCATTCTATTCATGGTAGAGCTCCAGCAATTGCAACAGGACTTAAAATTGCTCACCCGGAACTTTCTGTTTGGATTGCTACTGGTGATGGTGATTTATTAAGTATTGGAGGAAACCACTTTATACATGCTTGTAGAAAAAATGTTGATCTAAATATGGTTCTCTTTAACAATGAAATTTATGGATTAACAAAAGGTCAATATTCTCCTACTTCTGAAAAAGGTAAGGTAACAAAAAGTTCTCCTTATGGTTCAATTGATTATCCATTCAATCCGGCATCACTTGCGCTTGGAGCAAATGCTACTTTTGTTGCTCGTACTATGGATAGAGATCCTAAACATTTGCAGTTTATTATAAAGAGAGCTGCAGAACATAATGGCTTTTCTTTTGTAGAGGTTTATCAAAATTGTAATATTTTTAACGATGGAACATTTTTTAGTTTAACCGATAAAGAAACAAAACCGGAAACAGCAATATTTCTTGAACAAGATAAACCAATGATTTTTGGTAAAGATAATGATAAAGGAATTGTACTAAACGGATTTGAGCCTACTGTTGTTAGCTTAACTGATGGTAAGCATACAGAAAAAGATTTAATAGTTCATGACGAATATGACAAAAGTCCAGTAAGAGCATTTATTCTTTCTCACATGACTGACGATCCTGATCTTCCAACTCCATTTGGAATTTTTAGACAAATAGAAAAACCATCTTATAACGATGCAATGGAAGAACAAATGTCTAAAGTTACTGAGGCAAGGGGTAAAGGCGATTTAGAGACTTTACTATTTAGTGCTAATACTTGGGAAGTAACAGATAACTAAAACTATTCTTGTAGTTTAATCTTTTATAATATGCCGGACAATGTTCCGGCATATTTGTTTTAAGAAATGTCAAAACGTAAAATCATTTCTCGAAGTTTTTCATTTCGAAATGAACTTGTTTTTAGCGATTGAGGAATCTCTTAACTATTTATATTCACAATAAAATAATTTAATTTACAACAACAACTTAACATATGCTAAACTATTCTAAACTTTTCAAATTACTAAATACACACTCTAAATTTATAATAACTTGTCACGTAAACCCAGATGGAGATGCAATTGGTTCTGAGATTGCAATTGCCGGAATACTAAAACAACTTAAAAAGGAATTTATAATTCTAAACACAAGTAGTACTCCATACAACTTAGAGTTTTTATATAAAAAGAATTTAGTCCAAAAGTTTGATGAAAAGAAACACACAAAATATTTTGAAAATTTTGACGCAGCAATTTTTCTTGATCTAAATGATTTACGAAGAACAGCTAAAATGGAAAAATATTTTAGAGAATTTAAGGGAACAAAAATTTGTATTGATCACCATTTAGAACCTGAAGATTTTACAAAACATAGATTTATAGATAGACATAAATCTTCCACCGGAGAAATTGTTTTAGATTTTATAAACTCTCAATCCAAAATAAAACTAAATAAAGATATTGCTCAATCTCTATACGCTGCAATATTAACAGATACTGGTTCTTTCAGATTTCCTAAAACCACTCCAGAGCTTCACAGAAAAGTTGCAGTTCTTTTAGAGCATAATGTAAAACCATTTGATGTTTACGATAAAATATATGGACAAGATAGAATTAGCAGAAATAAATTGTTGGGGAATGCACTTTCATCATTGGAGTTGAGCGAATCTGGAAAAATTTCTTATATGGTGATTAACCAAAAGCATCTTAAACAAACTAATGCGGATGAATCAGATGTGAATGGATTTATAAACTTTGGTCTCTCAATTGCCGGAGTTAAAGTAGCTCTTTTATTTTTTGAATTAAAAGATGGAATTAAAATAAGTTTCCGCTCAAAAGGAAATATTCCAGTAAATAAAGTTGCAAAACAATTTGGTGGCGGTGGACATAAAAATGCTTCTGGACTAAGAATGTTTGATACTAAATTATCTGATGTACTTTCTAAAGTAATAGATGCTACTGAGAAAATACTGTAAAATTACAGTTTGTAAATCTTATAAATGTTTTTCTTATTTTAGAAAAATTACCTTTTAGATGTTTCATTCTACTTACCGAAAAAAAACAATAAATTATATAGCTCAAAATTACTAAAAATAAAGCTCATTTATTTGTAGTTTTGAGCTACATTTACTATTTTAATGAGCCACAAAAACAAAACCTATGTTAAACAATAAAACCAAAGAAATATTAGATTTTATTAAACACCATCCTTTCAATTCATCAAAGGTCATTGCAGAAGGATTATCTTCTGACCAAAGTTACTCAACTGTTAAAAGAATCTTAACAAAATTAGTCTCAGATAATTTAATAACTACAGAAGGAAAGGGAAAAGGAACAAAATATATTATATCATCTTCGTATGAATTATTTTATCCAATTGATGTTGATTTATATTATCGAAAAGAAATAGACGATCGTCAAATAAAAGAGACCTTTAATTTTTCATTGATCTCAGATGTTTTAAGTAAAGTAAATTTGTTTACAGAAGATGAACTAAAACATCTAAATAAACTTCAAAAAAATTATGAAAACAATATATCTCAATTAACGGAGTTTGAATATCAAAAAGAATTAGAAAGGTTAGCTATTGATTTAAGTTGGAAGTCATCCCAAATAGAAGGCAACACATATTCTCTTTTAGAAACAGAGCGATTGTTAAACGAAAAAGAAACTGCGTCCGGTAAATCAAAAGATGAAGCCACAATGTTATTAAACCATAAAGATGCGATAGATTTTATTATTGAAAATCCCGATTATATTCATCCTTTGACTGTTGCAAAAATAGAAGATATTCATAGTATTTTGGTTAAAGATTTGGCAATAGATAGGAACATTAGAAAACGAAGAGTGGGAATCTCCGGAACGAATTACAGACCGTTAGATAATGAGTTCCAAATTAAAGAATCAGTAATTGATATGTGTGGTTTAGTGAATAGACGGAAAAATATATTCGAGAAAGCTTTCTTAGTATTACTTTTAATTTCATACATCCAACCTTTCTCTGATGGAAATAAAAGAACAGCTAGAATAATGAGTAATGCAATTTTTCTAAATAATAAATTTTGTCCAATATCATTTAGGACTATTGATTCTATCGAATATAAGAAAGTTATACTAATATTTTACGAGCAAAATAATATAACTAGTTTGAAGAAAGTATTTATCAGTCAATTTGAATTTGCAGTTAATACATATTTCTAAAAAGATGAATAACAAACCAATTGAAATTTTCCAGCCAATTTTAACTAAAACTAAAAGGTGAGAAATGATTTTTAATCTAAAGCTAAATGCAGTTAAAGGAATTAAAAAATATCAACTTAATTCAACTTTGTTAGTGTTTTGTAAATCTAATACTGAGTTTGAGAGAAAATTAAAAAGTTTAGATCTTAAGATTAGTAAACTTCAAAAAAGTAAATTTAGGGATGATGAAAATGGTGAAATAAAAATTTGGCAGTCCATATCTCCTGAGTTAATAATTATTAAAAAAGTTGATACATCTAAAAAAATATCTAATGATTATTTCAGAGATTATTTTGCTGGACTAATTCAATTTATGGAAAGTGTTAATGCTCAAAGCCTATACATAGAAGCACCAAAGCTGAGTGATTACAAAATTGAAATTAAAGATGAAAAATATTTTCACCAAACTATGGTTGAAGGAATTTATCTAGGTAATTATAATTTCAATAAATTTAAAGCAGATAAGAAAAAAGTTAAATCGCTAATTGTTAATTTTATTAGTCCTATTCTTACAAAAATAATTTCAGCAATTGTTACCGGAAGTTTAGTCTCAAAGTCAGTTTATTTTTCTCGTGATTTAGTAAATGAACCTGCAAATATTTTAACTCCGCAAGAATTAGCAAACAGAGTGAAGAAAGAATTTAGTAGAACAAAAATTAAAGTAAAAATATTTGATGAAAAAGAACTTGTCAAAAGAAAAATGAATGCCATCATTAGTGTTGGAAAGGGAAGCCCAAATAAACCAAGACTCATAATTGCAAGTTATAAATCTACTGGAAAGATTAAGAAAAAAATTGTGTTGGTTGGCAAAGGTGTAACATACGATACTGGTGGCTTATCAATTAAACCAACTTCTGGAATGATTGATATGAAAGCTGATATGGCTGGAAGTGCAACTGCGTTTGGAATAATTAAAGCAGCAGCAATGGCAAAGCTTCCAATTGAAATAATGGTGGTAGTTCCAGCTGTGGAAAATGTTATTGGAGGAAATGCGTACAAACCCGGAGATGTTATTTCAACTGCTTCTGGTAAAACAATTGAAGTTAAAGATACAGACGCAGAAGGAAGAATAGTTCTTGCAGATGCTTTAGAGTTTGCATCCAAACAAAAGCCAGACCAAATTATAGACTTTGCAACTTTAACTGGAGCAGTAGTTGTAGCTCTTGGTGAACTTACTGCCGGAATATTTTCTAAGAATGATAAAATGGCTGAAACCCTTTACAATAGTGGGCAGCAGACTTTTGAAAGAGTATGGCGTTTACCATTTTGGGATGAGTATAATAAATTGATTGAAAGTAAAATTGCCGATGTTAGTAATTTGGGTCCGCGTTGGGGTGGAGCAATAACTGCTGGTAAATTTTTAGAACATTTTGTGGATGAAAAAATTCCTTGGACTCATATTGATTTAGCTGGACCAGCAACTAAACACGATACAACAAATTATACAAAAAACTATTGCACTGGTTTTGGTGTTAGATTAGTTTTTGATTATTTAGAGAAAGTTTAGGAAAAACCAATTAATTCAATTTAGTCCAATCTTTTTTTTGAAAAAAGTAATGCCACGAATGCACTAATTTCATACAAATAGAAAATTGTAATTCGTGTATTCGTGGTAAGTATTATTAAATAATATATTTCTATTTTAAAAGAATCATCTTTTTAGTTTGAATAAAATCATCAGCTTGAATTTTATAAATATAAATCCCAGAAGATAAAGATTCTATATTTATAGTATTCTCATAATTTCCTGGACTCATAAATTCACTTAAAATAGTGGCTACTTTTGCACCCAATAAATTGTAAATAGAAATATCTACATTGGAAGCTTTTGGTAAAGAAAAACCAATTGTTGTTGATGGATTAAATGGATTAGGATAATTTTGTTTTAATGAATAAAACTTTGGAATCTCCTCTTCAAATTCAATACCAGTAAGCAATTTTGAAAACTTAAAAGTACTACTAAACAGACTCCAACCTGATACATTCTTTCCTTTAACTCTCCACCAAAATGTTTCAACCTCGGACTCAAGAGCTACTGTTTTGAAACTATCAATAAGAGTTGAGTCAATTACAGAATTTGAAAATAGAGAATCTGAAGAATATTCAAACCAATAAATGTCTGCACCAGTATAGGTTTTTCTCCATTTAAAATTTAGAGTATCTACTGAGACAACTATATTATTTACAGGAGATAAAAGAATCGGTTCTTCAGGTGCGTTTGGTGTAAGTCCAACATTTAGTTTAAATATGTCAGAACTTTCACGACTGAGTATTCCTTTACCACCTCCTTCTGCAACGTCTCTATCAAAATCTTGCATCTTTACTTTCCAATAAATTGTTTTGTAATTAAACAGTCCTTCAAATTGAAAAAAGTTTGATGGTAACTCTACAGTTATTGTATCTTTTTCAAAATCTAATCCTGTTCTGTCTTTTGTATAAGTTTTTAAACCAGGAGAATCAAACGTAGCAACACTATCGAACAATAATTCAACACTACTAATAGAGTAATTTATTTTAGAAAAAGGATCCGGATCGCCATTCCTTTCCCAAGAAAATGGTATTTGAGTTTGAGTATAACTGTGATTTTCTGGTGAAATTAAATTAAACTTATTTGGCGGATCGTTATGATTATCAAGATGAAAACCAAAGATAGTTCCACCATAACTTGTGTCAATGAAATCTGTGGCAAAGGGTTGAAAATATATTCCATAATTTTCGTATTGCTCAAGTGAGAAAAGAAGAGTATCAATAATATCATCTCCTCCTTCAAATGGACCAAGCTTTCTTCTAAATTGTGAACCAATAAAATGCATTTCACTATTTGCATTTCCTTTTTTTGCTTCAAGACTATCTGTGTAAATTTTAATACCATATAACAAAGTGTCTAGCTCATAGTCTCCACCATATCGTCCTTTATTATCAACACCTTTCTTAAAACTAAAAATCATTTTAGAACTAGTATCTGGCGGAGCTAAATGTCCTTCTTCTCCTGATGAATACCAAAGGTTTTGATGTGATGTAAATAATTTAGGTTCGGTTGGATGTGCCGGACGACCATTCCTATAAAAGAATTGTTGAATCCACTTAGATGTATCACCTTGCTCAACTGCTCGTAACCTAACAAAATAAACTGTACTGTCTCTAAGTTCGTGTCCGGGTATTATGTAGGCACTATTTTTAGAATTAAATAATTGAGAATAAATTTTGTTCGCAGTTTTTAAAACTGATTCTTTAAGTAATGGAGATAAATTCGGTTGAGTAGAATTTTTACTAATAATCGGATTTCCGTCGCCGCGTAAATTTGTCCATACTTCAACCTGATATTTATTTGAGTTTCCATTTTGAACATCCCAAGATACGTTTATATCTGAACCACTTTTTAGACGATAAGGAGTTGCGGAATTGTTGACTAATAAATTGCTAACATTAACACTTCCTTTTTGTTGTGTTTCGGTTAAATTAATAAATCCCCAACGAGAGAATTGTGGTAACGTAACCGTTAGTCTTCCAGTTGCTTGATTTACATTTACTGCATCTGTAATTGGTATTCCGTTAGGATTATCAATTGTATGGAATGTTGCTTTAAATGTTTTACCATAAGAGATAGGAGCTACTGCTAACTCTACATCAAATGAATTTATAGAGATTGCTCTTCTTGAAGGAATCTCTACAGAGTCTGATAGAAAATGATAAACATAGTGGTTAGACAGTGTATCTTGATATCTGAAAACCTTTAAATTTGAAGTAATTGAATTTGCAACAACATCTTTTTGTGGAAGAGCAACATCTAACCAACTTGCAATTGTATCTCTAATACTTATAGCTAAATTGGCTTCGCCGGGATCTGAAGCTGCTTTGTTATGAGTATAAGCAAAACCATATAAAGGTGGTGGATATCCGTTTGATTCCAAAATATTATGAGCAACGTTTATAAATCTACCAGAGCCGTAAGTTTTTACACCACTTGTATTATTATCTGCTAAAGATGACCAAGTAGCGTTTGCTTGTGCATCTCCGTTTTCATCAACCCAACCACTATACTCCACGTTTCCCCTTACTGCTAGGACAGTTCCACCATTTGAGATGTAGGTCAATAATTGTGAACGTTGATTATCGGTCAGATAAAATACTTCCGGAAGAAATATTACTTTAAATTTTGTAAGGTCATTTTGAGTAAGATCATCTGCAATATTTAATTTATTTGGTTTAAACCAAATTACTTTAAAACTTCTACTCAGATCTTGAAGAACAGATGTCAATCCATAAAAGCCACGAGAATCGTGTAAAGTTTGAGCGTGAGACATTACTACTCCAATTTCACCAGCTGAAGAAACAGAATTTAAAACATCTCTATTAATTTGAGCAAGTAGGTATGCTGGATATGTATCATAAGCCGGATACTTTAGTTGCGGCAAACCTCCACTTGCATATAGTGTGGCAATAGTTTGCATACTTGATTCTTTTTCAATTTCCGGTTCGTAAGGGTCATAGGGATTTTTTGGTATGTCTGCCAATGTTGGGCTTGACCAAAGTATAAATCTTTTTCCGAAAGCTTCAAAGGCTCTAGATTTTACTGCCAATGTTCCGGTAAATGGGAACAGATGTCCCCACTGAAAAAATTCACCAATTCCAAAATCACTTGCTAAGTAGGTATGTCCAAATTTTGTACCTATGGCACTTCCGGCATTTAAAGCAATAGTATATTCTTGTCCTAATGATTGAGCATAAATACGACAACTATCTCTAATAGTTTTCCAAGATTTAAGAGAAGCAACTGCTTTAAATTCTTTCCAATGATTTATCAAATCTTTTACATTTTGAGGATCAGAATCATTTTCAAAAACATTACTATCATTTTTTCCTTTGTTAATTAGAAAGTCATTAAAATCAGTTTGATTTGGATTCCAACCGCCAGTTGTAATTCCATTGTCCTCAACATAATCTTTAAAAGCATCTACTTCTTCTTGACTAAAAGATTCATAAGCAACAGCAGCGCCATCGTGTTGAGAGCCACTAGCACCAGCTTCAACCGCTCGTTTAATACTACTAATAAGAAAATTTCGCCAAGCAGGTCTATTGATACTCCTTAAATAATCTTGAAAAAAAGGAATATAATTTCCTTCAAGTGAAATTGATGCACCAAACTTAGGATCATAAATACCTTGTTCATCGTTTAGAATAGCATTTATATTTCCTTCAAGAACATCACCAGCAAGATTAACCCAATACTTTTTACCTTGTCCATGTAAAGATTGTATTAGAGGTTTAGCTGTTTCAACATCAGATTTTAAATGAAACATATGCTCTAATCCATCAAGATGAGCTTGAACACTAGGCATTAGTGGACCAGGTACTCCAGCATAAATTGTGCCCGACCAATGAACATCTTGAAGCCAAGTGGCATCTGGGAATTGGTTAGGTTGCTGTGCATATATAGATAAAGTATTTACAAAAAAGTAAGATAGAAATAAATACTTGCTAATTTTGGGGGTGATAGAATGGAACACTTTTACCTCATTATTTTTATATTCGTAAACTTTAATTGTTGCTAATTCTAAATTATCGAATTAAAGTTATTCTAGTTTAAAAGCGAATGAAATGAGTTTTGAATGTTAGAGAGAAAAATAATTGTCGTGGAAAAATAAAAAGGATAAGATATAGAATAATGATAAGGTTTTAATAGAATGAAAATTATGAATCAGACCTAGTAGGGAAGTAACGAAATTTTATTTTGTTGTACTTGTTGATTACAGCAGAAATTTTGTGAAACTAGAAAAACTTTTTATTCTACTATCTGTCCATCTTTTATTTCAATAATTCTATCTGCTAATTTTACCAAGTCGGGATTGTGAGTTACTATTAAAAGTGTGATCCCTAATTTGTTTTTAAGCTCAATAAAAAGTTTATGAATAATATCGCTATTTGCTGAATCGAGATTTCCTGTTGGTTCATCTGCAAAAATTATTTTCGGTTCATTTATTAAAGCCCTTGCTATTGCTACTCTTTGCTGTTCTCCACCAGAAAGTTCTGCGGGTTTGTGATTTACTCTTTCTGAAAGTCCAACTATATCAAGTATCTCAACACTTTTTTTAAGAGCTACATTTTTTGAAGTTCCGTTTATCATTTGTGCAATTGCTACATTTTCTACTGCAGTAAATTCCGGTAGAAGATGATGAAATTGATAGATGACTCCAATTGAATCATTTCTAAATTTTGTTTTTTCGGATTCACTTAAACTAAAAATATTCTTGCCATCAATTAAAACTTCTCCACTATCTGGAGAATCCAAACCACTAAGAATATGAAGCAATGTACTTTTACCTGCTCCGGATGAACCAACAATAACAGTAATTTTGTTTTCAATAATTGAGAGTGATAAATCTTTTAGAACAGAAACTTTAGTTTCTCCTTTTGAAAAAGATTTGTAGATGTTTTTTGCTAATAGAATTTTCATATTTGTTTGTTCTTAATTTATAAAATATTCTTTAGTACTATTCAAATACTAAATGATTTACATTTTGCTTAACTCCGTCCTTTAGGGCGGAGAATAAAAAACACCAGCTATAGGGCTTTAGCCTACAGTCGTTAGAGCTATCCGGGGCTAAAGCCCAGTTTTAGTATGATTATTTTAACCACGTCCTAAAGAACCTGGTTAGTCATAAAATTTCAACATTTTGATTTTTTATCTTCAACTATCTAGTTTTACTCCCACTTAATTGCATCAATCAAATTAACTTTTAATGCTCTGTTTGCCGGATACTTTGAAGCTAAGAATGTAAGAAAAAATGACATTAACGAAACTGAAACAATATCAGAAAAATTAATTTTTATTGGAATTGTATCAATTACAAATTTGCTTGCATCAAGTGGATATAGATTAAAGTTGATGTGTAAGTATAGGATAAGCAAGCCTAAAAGCATTCCGACAACTGTGCCAATTGCTCCAATCAAAATCCCTTCAAACATAAATATTTTTTTTATTGATGATTTTGTTACTCCCATAGAACGTAATACGGCAATATCTTTCTTCTTTTCTAATACACTCATTGTAAGCGAACTGAGAATATTAAAAGCCGCAACTGCAATAATTAGAGAAAGTAAAATATATGCAGCCCATCTTTCAACTAACATTACTGTGTAAAGGTCTTTGTGCAAATCGTACCATGAGTTTATGGTTGTAGATTCTGAATCTATTTGGCTTGTAAGTTTTTCCTTTACCGATTCAGCATCATCAATATTATGTAGAAGTATTTCCAAACCAGAAACTCTTTTCCCCATATCAAAAATTTGTTGAGCTGTTTTTATAGATGCAAAAGTATAAGAAAGTGCATACTCTTTATTACTTATTTCATAAATCCCACTTACAACTAACGGCTTAGTTTTTGGAACGATCATTCTTGTAATCGTCTTTTTTATTTGTACCGCGGAAGTTGCATAAACTGTATCGCCAATAACGCAAGAGAGCCTTATGGCAATTGGCAAACTTAAAATAATTTTGTCAATTCCATCGTTGTTAGTCAAATCCATTTCACCAAAAGTTATTCTACTTTTCACTCTACTTACAGATTGCTCATTGTCAGAAGGTATTCCTTTTAAGTTTAGTATCTCTGTAGATTTGTCTTTTATCAAAACAACCTTGCCCTCTGCAAAACTTGAGTAAGATTTTACTTCATTATAATTTGATAAAACATTGCTAATATTATTGAAGTTTTTCAATTCATCGGAAGTATTAGTAATTCTCAAATGTGGGTCGAAGTTAACAAGCATAGAAGTAACCAAGTTGCCAAAGCCGTTAAACACGGAGAGAACAATAATTAAAGCTGCAACTCCAATTGTAACTCCAACAGTAGAAAGAATTGAAATGATAGAAATAAAATTCAATCTATTCTTAGAGTGTATATATCTTTTGGCTATAAAATATTCAAACATAACTTAGGTAAATTTAATTGCAGTTATAGGTTCAATTCTTGAAGCAATGTAACTTGGAATTAACGCAGCAAGAAAACATAAAATTAGTGCCAGACCGGAAACCAAAATGTAAGTTTCCATTTTAATATTTATTGGTACGCTTGATAAAAAATAAATTTGCTCCGGCAGCGAAATAATTTTATAAGTGTTCTGTAACCAACTTAAAACAAATGCAAAAATATTTCCAATCCCAATTCCAATTACTGATAAATAGACTCCTTGAAAAACAAAAATTTGTACAATCTGAAATTTGGAAGCTCCCATAGATTTTAGAACGCCAATAGCTTCAGTCTTTTGAATGATTAACATCAGCAAAGCTCCAACAATATTAAAGATTGCAACAATAATAATTAGTCCAAGTATAATAGGGATTGGTTGTTTCTGTAATTCAAGCCAAGTGAAAATATGTTTGTTAATATCTTTGTAAGTACGAGTGTAAAAAGGATATCGCAACATAGAACTTAACTTTTTCTTAGTAGAATCAATTTTTGAAATATCAAAAAGATTAATGTTGTAACCTGTTACTTCATCACTAAGTTCAAAAAAGGTGTCTGCAATACTAAAATTTATGTATGCATAAATATCATCGTATTCTGCCATTCCACTTTCAAAAATTCCGGTAATTGTAAATTGTTCAACCATTGGCATATTAGATAGGGAAGGAGGTTCATCATTGTTAAGTGCAAACACAGTTAACTTATCGCCAAGTTTGACAGAAAATATTTCAGCAAGTTTACGTCCAATCACAATTCCAAATTTATCTTTTGTTAGTTCATAACTTCCATCAGTTATAATTCTTTTTAGTGATTGCTCTGCATACTTAGGTTCTATACCTTGTAAAATAATTCCTTCTGCTTTTTTTTTATGGGAAAGAATTACCTTCTTTGAAATGTAGGACGAAATTGATGAGTACTGATTTTTAAGTTCGTGAGCAAGTTTACGTTTTACCAAGTAATGATCGGGCAAACTTTTTTGACTAAACCCACTAATGTTAATGTGTGAATTGAACTTAATAATATTTTCACTAATGTTTTTTTCAAAGCCAGCTAAAATTGAAATAGCAATTATAAGAACGGAAACTCCAACCACAATTCCCGCAATTGTAATTACAGAAATAAGCGAAAGAAGTTTAGCTCCACCTTTGGATTTAATATAACGATTTGTAATAAATAATGGAAAATTCATAAGTCCAATTGAATTCTAAAAACATAAAATATATACTATTAACCAAAATGATTTTAAAAAATCTTTAGAACTTATGTCATTGCTAATATAATTCTTTTTGTCTGTCATTTCCGAATGTTTTTATCGGAAATCCATTTATTAGTGTTTTCTAGATTCCCAGTCAAGCTGAGAATGACAACATATAAATACAATGATAAAAAAGTACTAACTTCTTAAAAACCTATTTTACTTTTGTATAGTTACAAATAACAATATTAAAGATAAAAAATATATGCTTATTTGTAAAAATATATATTGTTCTAATTGACTTTATTACTTATAAGTTCTACATTTACATCTTGATTTTTTTTAGTTCTTTACATTGTGAATGAAACAAAATTCTTGTTGAAAATATTGCGGGGCGTAGCGTAGTCCGGTTAGCGCGCCTGCTTTGGGAGCAGGAGGTCGCAGGTTCGAATCCTGCCGCCCCGACAAATAAAATTCTAATTGTTAGATGCGCCCGTAGCTCAATTGGATAGAGCAACAGCCTTCTAAGCTGTAGGTTAGTGGTTCGAGTCCACTCGGGCGTACTAGAAGAAATAGTAAAGAATCAAAAACAATATCTAGAGTTTACCAGTTTATTAAAAAATAAGATTTATTTGTTATTTTATGTTCTTTGTATGGTGGGTGTAGCTCAGCTGGTTAGAGCGTCTGGTTGTGACCCAGAAGGCCGTGGGTTCAAGTCCCATCACTCACCCATAGTAAAAAAATATTACAGGTCTGGCCCCATCGTCTAACGGTTAGGACCTCGCCCTTTCACGGCGGTAATAGGGGTTCAAATCCCCTTGGGGTCACTCAAAATAAAGCCTTCCAAATTATTGGAGGGCTTTATTGTTTTAAAACTATTCAAATCCAAATTATTTTATTCCTATTCTACCTATCATTATTTTATAATATTAACAGGTTTAAACTAGTTCTCTTTATTTGCATTGACATTTGGAGTTTTAATCTATACTTTACTATCAAAACATAAAAATATCTTTTAATATATTAAACTTTATGAGGTGAAAATTGAAAAAATCAATACTATTTATTCTTATGTTCTTGTTAGTTCCAAAAATAATTGGGCAATGGGCAAATATTCGTATTTCAGATCCACGAAATTGGGGTGGTGGACAAGGAACAGTTGATGAAGCAATACTATCCATGCAACCTAGGGGGTGCGTATATTGAATACGGTTTGTATCTTACTTTCTCTGCAAAAAATATAGGATTTACTCATACAGATACTGTTGAAGTTGTTATGGATTTTTATTTACCTAAAAACTCAATAGTTAGTGATTCTTGGTTATGGATTGGAGAAGATATTATTAGAGGAAAAATATTAGATAAATGGACTGCTTCGCAAATATATGAAGATATTGTTCAACGAAGAAAAGATCCTTCTATATTACATAAGGTAAATGCAGATCGTTATCAACTTAGAATATTTCCTATGGCAGGTGATGAAAGTAGAAAAGTTAAACTTACTTATTTAGTACCAGCAAATTGGACTTCCAAAACAGTTAGTTAATCGCTACCTTTAGAAATTATTCGAGCTTCAAAATATAATGTTGAACCTTTTTATTTGATTAGCAGACTTGATGAAGAATGGAAGAACCCAAAAATTAACGAATTATCTGATAGACTGTTTGAGGAAAAACAAGATTCAACTATTGGAAATTATTCAAGGTTAGATTTAACCAATACAGAAATAAATAAAAGTTCTCTTACTTTTTCCGTCGATGCACCTTTTACAAATGGCTTATATCTAAATAGTTTTGAAGGTGATGAAAATGTTTATCAATTGGCATACTTACCTTCAGATGCAATAACTTCAGAAGACAAATATAAAACTGCAATTCTTTTTGATTATGATGCCTCGACTAGTGATATCAGCAGTGAGGAAGCAATTGCTAATGTTAAAACAATGTTGTTAAATCACTTTACAGAAAAGGACTCATTCAATTTAATATTTTCAAACCTTGAAATAAAACAGATAAGTGAAAATTGGTTGTCAGCATCGCAAAATGTGATAGATAGTGTTTTATCAAATTTACCTGAAGATATTATTGCTAATTATAGTAACCTTCCAAGTTTGCTCGCTAAAGGAATTAGTTTTATTAATGATAACGGAACTGGAGGAGAAATAATTTTAGTTGCCAACTCAGATCAGGTTGGGGCAAGTGAAGTTGCTAACCAGTTAATTGATGATTTAATTGGAGGCCAAGATGAGAATATTAAAATTAATGTTTGTGATTATGCTGATCGTAATTTAGAGCGGAATTATATTGGAAATAGACGCTATAATGGAAATGAATATTTTTATGAGAATATTAGTCGGCTTACCGAGGGCAATTTTTATAGAGTTGATTACAATGTGATTTTTTCTTTTCAGCTTAACAAACTTTTTGAATCTTTAGGAACTCACCTTTCTACATTTGATTTACATACAACTCTTGAGAGTGGATTTTGTTATAGTAGATTCAACCTTAATTCTTCCGATCAAATAATCAATTTGAATACTCCAATCATTCAAATAGGGAAATATGATGGTACATTCCCTTTTAAAATTGAATTTGCTGGTGTACACAATAACATACCTTTTTCAGAATCATATTCAATAACAGAAGAAAGTATTTCTAATTCTGATTCGGTTTCAAAAAGTATTTGGGCGGGTAATTTCATTAACAATTTAGAGAATGAAAATTATAATCTAACAAATGAAAAGATAAATGAAATAATAGATTTCAGTATTGATAACCGAGTGCTTTCAAGGTATACGTCATTCATTTGTCTTGAACCAAGTTTGGGTGGAGAAATTTATTATGATGCTGTTGATGAATCAGACTTAATTATACGTGTTGAAGATGCGGAAGAAACTAAAACAGATTCAATATTCCAAGCGTATCCTAATCCATTTAACAATCAAACTACAATTCAAATTAGAATGAGTAAGGAAATAGATTTAGAAACCTCATCATTTAAGATTTATAATGTTTTAGGGAAAGTTGTTAAAACATTTGAACCTTCAATAAATGTAAATACCAAAGGACTAAAGTTTATTTGGAATGGTAAGAATGATAATAATTCAAATGTATCAAGTGGGCATTACTTTTTTGTTATGAACTACTCTGGTAAAGTTAAGTCATTAAAATTACTTCTTCTGAAATAGTATATTTTTATTTAAAATAAAAAAGGCTACAAAACTGTAGCCTTTTAATCATCTATATTAAGATTAAGTTTTATCCAACTATTGCTAAAATATCACTTCTTTGAATAATTTTATAATCATTACCATCAAAAGTAATATCTTCACCGCCGTATTTACCAAATAAAACTTTGTTGCCAACTTTAATATGTTCTTTCATATCTTCGTCAGTTCCAACAGCAACAACTTTGCCCATAGTTGGTTTTTCTTTTGCAGAATCTGGAATAATAATTCCACTTGCAGTCTTTTTTTCTTCTTCAATTAGTGAAACTAAAACTCTATCGTCCATAGGTTTAATTTTCATAGGGTTCTCCTTTTTATTTTATGTTTAATAATCTATTTATTTTTGGTTTATCAAAGCCAACAATTGGTCTGTTGTTAATTAAAATTACTGGAACACCAGTAGTACCAGCTCTTCTCTTCATATCCATTGCAGCTTTTGGATCTCTTGAAACATCAATATCTTTGAACTTAATTTTATGTTCTTTGAAATATCTTTTTGCAGTTACGCAAAAACTACACGTTGGTGTAGAAAACATTATTACAGTCGGTTGTCTTTTAACGTTCATTATTACTCCATCAAATTGATTATCTTAATATTATATGATGAAGAAAATAACAAAAAGTTTCACATACTGTTTTAAAATTAAGTTCAAAATTTAATCAAAAAAAAATAAAAAAATAACTAAATTTATTTCTTTAGAAAAATGAGGTAACTTGTGTTAAATAAACTTTTATATACAGTATTCTCTTTGATGTTTATACTGTTTGCTTGTGAGGAAAAAAATAATATGGATAACATTAAAACAATAATTGACAATATAAAACAAGAGGTTGCTCCAGATAAAAGAACAGCACTTTTTGATATTGATTTTGTTATTGAGAATAATAAAATAAAACTTAGTGGCGAAACTACTGAACTAGAAGCTTTGCCAAAACTAACTAATAGTTTAGCAGAGCTTGGAATGGAAATAGAAAATAAAGTGCAAACATTGCCTGAAGAAAACCTTGGCGATAAACATTTTGGAGTAATAAATTTATCTGTTGTGAATATACGCTCAAAACCTTCTCATCCAGCGGAGCTAGCTACACAAGGTTTAATGGGGACTTGTGTTAATGTATTCAAGAAACAAAATGGATGGTATCTAATACAAACACCTGATAAATATATTGCTTGGGTTGATGATGATGCACTAACAATTGTTGATGAAAGTGAATTGCAAGCTTGGAAAAAAAGTAAAAAGATAGTTTATACAAAAACTTATGGACAAGTTTTCAGCAAGGCAAATTCACAAGGGGAAAAAGTTTCCGATATTGTAATTGGCAATCTGCTAAAATATATATCAGAAGAAGGAAAATATTTTAGAGTAGAATATCCCGATGGAAGAAATGGATTTGTGGAGAAAGAGAATTGTTTAGATTATAATAAATGGATGGGTGATTCTCTAGCAACAGGAGAAACAATAATTTCTTCTGCAAGTGAATATCTTGGGCTACCATATCTTTGGGGTGGAACATCTGCCAAGGGAATGGATTGCAGTGGATTTACAAAAACGGTTTATTTTCAACACGGAGTAATTTTACCAAGAGATGCCTCTCAGCAAGTTCTGGTTGGGGCTTTGGTAAATACAGATAAAAATTTTGATAAACTTATACAAGGTGATTTATTATTTTTTGGAAGAAAAAAAACTGAGACAGAACGAGAAAGAGTTACTCACGTTGCAATTTATTTAGGAGACGATAAATACATACACGCTGCTGGAAGAGTAAAAGTAAATAGCTTTGAAAAGAAGAGTGAAGATTTTAATCAATATAGATTGGATACTTTTATACGAGCAAAAAGAATTATTGGTAGTTACAATAGAGGCGAGAACTTAGTGAAGAATAATTCTTATTATAATTAGAAGATAACATGAAACTAAAATACAAACCATACACATTAGAACTTAAACACACTTTTACTTTAGCAACAAGTTCACGTTCTACAACTCCAGTTGTGCTAACGCAAATTGAGCATGAAGGTTTTGTTGGATATGGCGAAGCTTCTATGCCACCTTATCTTGGTGAATCGCACAAGACAGTTACGGATTTTTTATCAAAAGTAAATTTGGAACAATTCTCTGATCTTTTTCAAATGGAAGATGTTTTAGAATATGTTGATTCACTTATGCCAAACAACACAGCAGCAAAGGCTTCTGTTGATATTGCTCTTCATGACTTGGTTGGTAAAATGATGAACCAACCGTGGTATAAAATTTGGGGTTATAACAAAACTACAACTCCATTTACAACTTTTACAATTGGAATTGATACTGAAGAAATAATTAAACAAAAAGTAAAAGAGGCTGATGAATACAAAATTTTAAAAATAAAGCTCGGTAGTGAAGATGATAAAAAACTAATCCAAACAATTCGTTCTGTTACTGATAAGCCTATGGCTGTTGACATTAACCAAGGTTGGACTGATAAACAGTTTGCTTTAGATATGATTTTTTGGATGAACGAAAATAATGTTAAGCTAATAGAGCAACCAATGCCCAAAGAACAAGTTGAGGACATTGCTTGGTTGACTGAACAAAGTCCGCTTCCAATATTTGCAGATGAAGGACTTCTGCGACTTTCGGATGTTTCGAAATTACAAGGGGTTTACTCTGGTATAAATATAAAACTTATGAAATGTACAGGAATGCGAGAGGCACATAAAATGTTAAATCTTGCAAAATCGTTAAACTTAAAAGTAATGATTGGTTGCATGACAGAAACTTCTTGTGCAATTTCTGCGGCATCACAATTAGCTCCCCAAGTTGAGTGGGCTGATCTTGATGGAAATCTTCTAATAAAAAATGACCCTTATGAAGGCACAAAAATTGTTGACGGCAAAATTATTCTTAATAACAGTAGTGGTATTGGATTGAAAAATAATATTTAAAGTTTTTATCATTAGCTCTATTAAGATTCATTCCTAATTCAAATTCTAAATAATCTTTTTCAATAGAAGTAAAAATAAATTCCCAATAAGTATCCTCGCCTAAATATATTTCCCAAATTGTTACATTTATTGTGATTTGTAGCACACATTATTTAACTACTATACAGTTTCTTTGTAACAGTAGTTAAAAAAATAATTATTAATACGAATAGTTACAATACAATTGTAGATGTGTTCTTTCTATATAGAGGAGCAACTTATTCTTGAAAACAATACTGCATATAATATGAGTTTTAAAGACTTTGAAATAATTAAGATTGATTCTTTAGATAGAATAATTGAGATAAAAGAAGATTGGGAAGAAATTCTTAAGAAAGATAAGAACAGTAATGTTTATGCTGATCCTAACTTTTTTATAAATCTTTTTGAAAGTCGAGCGGGTAATTCAACTCCTTATATTGTATTGTTTAAAAAAGAAAATAAGCCAAAAGCAATTTTGATTGGTTGGCTTACTAAATTTAAGATACCAATTAAATTAGGCTACTTAAAATTTGAAGCACCAAAATTAAAAACATTAAACATAGAAATTGATTGTTTAATAACAGATAGAGAAAAAGAATCAAAAACAATTTTGCTTGAATATTTGAGAGATATAATTTCGAATAATGAAATTGAACTATTATGTGCAAATCATTTTTCGGAAAGGAATGTTTTCTTTGATGATTTACAAAATGGATTAAATCTCAGATGTGCCTCAATTTATCAGCAAGGGATAATGTGGGTTAGCAATATTAGAGATAAGAAAACTGGAGAAAAAAGAAAGCTTAATAGTGCTAGAACAGAAGCAAAATTAAGAAGTAGAGATAGGAAAATACAGAAACATTTTAATGATGAGTTGGAAGTAAAAGAAATAAAAAGTCTTGATGAAATTAAATATTTTATCGATAAAGCTTCTGCTGTAGCTAAAGAAAGCTATCATAACGGGTTGCAAGTAGGAATAGAACAAAATGATTATTGGGAAAAAATGCTAAACTCTTTTGTGAGTAATAAGTTCTTGCAAGCCTTCTTGTTATTGAATAATGGAACTCCGCTTGCTTATGCACAAGGTGTAGTTTTTAAAGATTCGTATTATGGATTTAGTACTTCACATATTTCAAAATATAATAAACTTTCGCTTGGTATATTTTTACACAGAAAAGTTAATGAAATATTAATTTCGCAAAAAATAAATTATGTACATTTCGGTTATGGGGATGCTGCCTATAAAAAAATGTTTGCAACCCATTCGCACGAAGAAGGAATTTTTAGAATATATAGTTGTACCACAAAAGCTAGGTTTATTAGTGATATTGATTTCATCTCAAATTATACCAATAGGAAAATCAATTCAGTTTTGTTGAAAACTGGTTTCCTTGATAAAGCTAAAAAAATGTGGCGTACACATTTAGAAAAAAATAAAAAATAGATTAAATATTATATTTTTATAAATCAGAATAATAGTTTTACAAAATGTATAACAAACCCAAATTGGTTTTCGGATTTACAACTTCTCCTCTCCTTACAAAGAGAGGATAAAGGTGAGTTATAATAATATAATAACCTGAAAACCAATTTGATTTAACTGTACAACAAAAAGAGCAATCCTATACAATGAATAAAAAGTTCTCTAAAATATTAACCGGATTTAATTTCCTCGATAAAAATTGGGGAGGAGTATATCCTGGTGGGAATTACGTAATTATTGGACCAAAAAGATCTGGTAAGACTTTGCTGATGTTAAAAATGATTGAACATTTGGCAACATCAAACTATAGCTGTTTACTATTAACTCCCAAGCGAAAAAAGAATTTAGAAATTCAAGCAAGCTCATTATATTTTGATCTTGATGAATTTACAGCAAGTGGATTGATAACTGTTGAAAAGATAAATGAAAAATTTTCAAATTTTGAATCAATAAAAGAAATTGTAGAAACTACAAAACCATCAATTATATTTTTTGATGAAATCACAACAGTTTTGGATTACTCAAATGCAAAAGAGCTAAGTGTAAAGTATCAAAAATTTGTTGAGTATTTAGAAGAGAGTGATGTAACAAGTATTTTTAGTACATCTATGCCAAAGGTTAATAATATAAAATATATAATTCAAACAATAGCAAAAAATTCTGTTGGAATTGTTCAACTCAAATCAAGCTCCACTTCTCAAAACTATTTGGGTAGTATAATAATTAAACCAAATATAGGACATATAGAAGGTGAGTTTGAAACAACCTATAAAGTAGAACCAATAAAGGGAATTGTAACAGAAGAAAAAGTGAATATTGCAAACCTAATTAATAAAGGTGTTGATCCGAATGCAATGATGCGAGTAATAAATACGGAAAGATTTTCATATTCAAACATTTACCCAATTGATGAATTTAAAATTATTTTAGAAAGTAAAAAAGTATATACAAAAAATACCAATGTACCAGTTAACATACTTGTTTATCAAATAAAAGATGTAAGAATTGAAACAGATAAATTAACAGATATTCTAAAAAGAACATTAGACAGAGGAGATAAAATAAGTTCTTCTGAAGCTAAGGTATTTGTATTGCTTTCTGATAAAAGTACTAAGAAATTAAAAAGAGTGTTGACTAAACTTGATAACATAATCCGTCTAGAATATAATAACATTGAAAATCTGGATGATGTATTGCTAAGAACAACACAAGTTCTAAAAACTAATTTTACAATTGATTAAAATTTAAAACTAATTTGTATCTAATTTATATAACAAAATCTAATGACAGAAACTGAAAAAATAAAAGAGTTACTTAAGCTAAACAATTTTGCATCTGCAATTATTGTTGATGAAGAGGCTTATATCTACAAGGCAAATGACTTTGCTTTTAACAATTTATTTTCAGTGGAAATTGGAAAAAGTTTATATAACCTTTTTGATAAAAACACTTCCTTACTTGTAAAAAATAATTTTATAGATGTTAAAACATATAAAAAGATTCAAAGAAGAAAAGTAAGTGTATTAACAACTAATGCTACTAAAAAATTACAACTAATTATTTCTCCATTTTCCATAAATGATAAAAAATATTTTTACGTTTTAATCTTTGATGAAAATGCTGAAGATAATTTAATTGCATATCCAACAATTGATGATAGTGATATTAGATCAAAGTATAGGTCAATATTTGAGCAAGTAAGTCAAGTCTTTCATCACACACTAATTGAGAAAAAGAATTTTCAATTTAGTCTTGATGTTGAGAGAGTGCCTATTACTATTAGGGCAAACAACAAATATATTTTTGTAAATGATAGTTTTACAAAATTTGTACTATTACAAAATGATGAAATATTAGAAAAAAATACTACTCAAATATTTGAGCTACCACTTGCTGAAAAATTTAATCAAGTTGAAGAAACTATTTATTCAACCGAAAATTTAATTGTGGTTGAATCAACAGAATATTTACAAAACGATATTCAGCAAAAGAATAGAACTGTTTTTGTGCCAATATTTGATGATGAAAAAAATATTTCTGTAGTTATCAATTTTGGAGGAATCAATCCTAAAAGAAGTGAAGAAAAAATAATAGAAGCTATTGATACGGGAAGCAAACAAACTGTTGAAGAAAAAATAATTACAAGTAAAAAAAATAGTTTTGATGAAAAGGACAATGAAACAAAAATTATATATGATAAAAATACTTTTAAAATTTTAGAAACTAATAATAGTGCAACAGAACTTTATGGCTATTCTATTGATGAATTATTGAAGATGGATATTACCGAACTATGCTTGCCTGAAGATATGCAAAAGCTTCTTGCTCCAATTAGCAGCTCAAATGAAAGTGTGGAGTTTACTCATATCAAAAATGACGAGAGTAATATTATAGTAGAAGTAATTCAAGAAAATATAGTTTGGAGAAATATAGAAGCGGTACAAAATTTAATTAGATTAAAAGAAGACAAAAAATTAGATGAGATAATAACAGAGCAAGATGAAACGGAAGTTAAAGTAGAAAAAGAAAAAATAATACAAAAAAGTATTTCAGAAGATAATTCAAGTACAATAGAAAAAAGTAAAGTATTGCAAAAAAATGATTTACCAAAAAGGAAAATGATTGAGAAGAGAACAGTTAGGAAAGAGAATAAGTCGGATAATATTTTTCTCTCTTCGCTGTTTCACGAACTGCTAACTCCGGTAAATGTTATTCTTGGCTTCGTTCAAGAAATTATTGATGGTATTGATAAACCGACTGATGAGCAAGCTGAATCTGCAGAGATAATTAAGAGCAACAAACAATTGCTTTTGCAAACAATGAACACAGCAGTTCAATATGCACAAGTAAGTGAGGGATTTGCGAAACAAAATATTGAAGAGTTTGAGTTTGATAAGTATTTGCTTGATCTTAAAGATAGTGTCTCAAGAATATCTGAGAAAGAAAATGTTGAAGTGAATTTTGAAGATATTTCTAATAAAATTATTCTACAAAATGACAGAAAAAAAATACTTGCGACTATTAGTTACTTCCTAAAATTTGCAATAAGACTTACTAGTACAAAAAAAATAAATATTGATTTTGAAACAAATGACAATAAGTTTTCTGTTTTAGTTACTGATGGAGACAAAAGTGTTTCTGAAAAACTAGCTTCTGAAATAATTGAAATATATATAGACGACAATAATTTAGAAAAAAATAATTTCAGAATTTCACCAATTACAATTAAGCTTGCAAGAAAGCTTACCGAAATTACTTCTGGAGAAATTAGCAGGTGTAGTATGGATGGTAAAAATCTTATTGTATTGTCGTTCCCAATAACTGCAAAATATATTGAAGACTATGTTGAGGAAGTGCAGGATGTGGAAGTTGAGACTAATACTATTTCGACTAGGGAAGAGATAGTTGAAGAAGTTGAGATAGAGGAAATCGAAGTTCCTGATATTAAAATTGAAGATGAAATTATTGATGACATAGCCAAAGAAAAAGAAATTGATACAGAAGAAATTGCAACTATTGAAGAAGTTAGTACGGAAGAAAAAACTATTGCAAAGTTAACTAATGATAAAACTGAACTATCAAAATATTCTTGTTTGTTAATTGAAGATTCAATCGATTCTCAATTACTTTTCAAAACCCAAATGAAAGACTTTAAATTGTTGAAAATAGCCAATGGCTTAACAGAAGCTTTGCCATTAATTCAAAAGTATAACTTCGACTTAATTTATGTTGACATAAATCTTCAAGGACAATACAATGGTCTTGATGCGTTAAAAATTATTCGTCAATTTGAGAATTATAAATCTACTCCAATAATAGCAGTTACATCATATCCGTTCGAAGGGGATAAGTCAAGTTTTATCTCAGCCGGATTTAATGACTACTTTATAAAACCACTTTTAAGAGAACAACTGCTTAGTTCGATTGATCTTTTAGTTTAGAAATAAATTTTACAGTTATCTCTTTCCTTTTGTCTGTCAATTCCGAATGTCCTTATCAGCTTGCCCGCCGTTTTGTTGGGCAGGGAAATCCAGTCGCTTATTATTACATGTTACCTCCAGTTAGACACTCCAACTAAAATAATTTAAAACCACAAAATATTAATCTTGACAAACAATTTTATATTTTTTAGTTTTACCATACATTTGTATGGTATTATGCCCCGGTGAATGACTTAATCATAAATCGGAAAAAGCTAAAAAAAACATCTGCAATCGTTTATCTGAAATCTACTATCGCCAATCTCTTTTGACTTTTGATTGGTGATTAACGAATGCAGATTTTTGATCTAAAAAATATTATACGTTATGGAATAATTCTACTTTTCTGTAACTCACTAACCGTAGGTGTGTCTATGTCAAAAGAACTAACCAAAATACAACAGAAAATTTTAGACTTTCTATTAGAGTGTAAATCAAAAAGTGTTATGCCAACATTGGCAGAAATTGCAAAACAGTTTGGCTATAAGAACCGCTCAACTGCACAGCAACATTTGCAAGCAATTGAAAAGAAAGGATACATTAAACGCAACTCTAGATTATCAAGAGGAATAGAATTATTGTTGGAAGATAAATTTTTTATCCCACGACCAATTCTTGGCGAAGTTGCAGCCGGCAATCCGCTAACAATATATCCCGATGCAATTGATACTATTGAGCTTCCCACGGTTGCACGTATGCCGCAAGATTCGTTTCTTCTTCGTGTAAAAGGGGATAGCTTAAAAGATGCCTATATTTTTAGTGGTGATGTTGTAATTGTTAATCCAAATTTAGAACCGGCAAATGGTAAAATAGTAGTAGCAGTTTTGGATGATGCAGCAGTTGTAAAAAGGTTTTTTAAGAAATCAAAATCAATAGAATTACATTCGGAAAATGCAGAATATGAACCGATTGTAATTAATAAAACATACGAAAATTTCAAATTGATTGGAATTGTAATTGGTATTTATAGAAATATGAATACAAACGTAGAGACGCAAAATTTTGCGTCTCTACGTTAAAATTTTTCATAAATATATTAAAATTAATAACATATTATGTTATTATTCAAAAATAAATATCGTGTAGAAACAACCCGTTTACAAAATTGGAATTACGGATGGAACGGTAAATATTTTGTAACCATTGTAACAAAAAACCGGGAACATTTTTTCGGTAAAATTATTCACGGGAAAATGTATTTATCAGAAATTGGGGAAAATGCAAATAAATGTTGGAAAGAAATACCTGAACATTTCCCATTTGTTGTATTGGACGAATTTTGTGTGATGCCGAATCATATTCATGGTATTGTTGAAATTGATAAAAAAAATGATGGGCGTAAAAATACAAATGTAGAGACGCAAAATTTTGCGTCTCTACAATTAACGAAAACACCCCAATCAAAACAAAATCAATTTGGCCCACAATCAAAAAATTTAGGTTCAATTATTCGCGGGTTTAAAATTGGCGTAACAAAATTTGCCAATAAAAATAATTATAATTTTGCCTGGCAATCACGTTTCCACGAACACATTATTCGTAATGAAAAATCATTGAATAGAATTAGAAATTATATACGAACCAATCCACAAAGATGGGAAAATGACAAATTTAATTTAGAATGATAATATGTACTATTATCATTAAATTATAAAACTGAAAATCACTATATTTTTTTACACTAATATATATTATAAATTATCTGAGTCGTTATGTATTACCAAACTGAAATAACCCTAAGACCAAGAAGCCGTGGCTTCCATATAATTACACGTGAGATTGAAAAGCAAATTCTAGAGCTAAGTAAAATTAAAGTTGGACTTGCCAATATTTTCATTAAGCATACATCTGCATCACTTACAATAAATGAAAATGTTTCTTCTGATGTACTTGTTGATATGGAAGCACATTTAAATAAAATTGTCCCAGAGAATATGCCATACTACACGCACACTTATGAAGGTTCGGATGATATGCCTGCTCATATTAAGTCATCACTACTCGGACCATCACTTACAATTCCTATTAAAGATGGTAAGTTGAACCTTGGTACGTGGCAAGGTATTTACCTTTGTGAACACAGAGATTATGGTGGTTCAAGAAAAATTGATGTAACGTTGATGGGCGAATAATTTCTAAAATATTAGCGGTTACATTCTGTGTTATATTATCCATAAAATATTTCGCATTTATTAAATTAGAAATTAAACTATGAAGAAAGAATTAAAAAATATTTAATATGAGGTAACATTGAAAAAAATAATTAGTTCATTCAAAATAATATTAGTATCTCTTACTATTTTATTATTTAATCAAAATATCTATAGTCAAGGTTCAACATCCTTAGTGCGTGCGGGGTTACGTTCATCTACTTATGGTTTTAGTTCTTTCCCAGACTCAGCTTGGTGGTATAATGCATCAACAGACATGGCTTTAAATTTTAGTGAAGAAACATCACCTGCTGTTATTTGGATTTTAGGTTATACAACAAATAGTGGCTGTTATTTAAATTTCCCAAACCCAACTCCGGGTACATCTTACTCAAAAATTTCTTTTGGTAGCAGTGATAAAAACAAAAAATTCTTAGATGATTTTGATAGCAACGGCGTTAAGGTTTGGTTGCAAGTTGAACCAGGGTTTGCAGATGTCTCAACTCTTATAGACCTTGTGCTTACACAATATGGGCATCATAAATCTGTAATAGGTTTTGGAGTTGATGTTGAATGGTATAAAACCAGTAATGATAATAACAACGAAGGTGTTGCTGTTACTGACGAAGAAGCAATTGCGTGGAGTGCAAAAATAAAATCATACAATGATGAATATCTCCTTTTTACAAAACACTGGTTAATTAGCAAAATGCCACCAACGTTCCGTGATGATATTGTCTTTGTTGACGATAGTCAAATATTTGATAAAATGGATGATATGATGGACGAGTTTGAGGATTGGGGAAAAGCATTTACTCCTGCAAAAGTTGCTTTCCAATATGGATATTCGAGTGATAAGAAATGGTGGGGAAATTTATCAAATCCGCCAAAAGAAATTGGAGATGAAATTTTAAGAAGATGCCCAAATACAACAGACTTATACTGGGTTGATTTTACTGCTTATGAAATTTGGCCCAAAAATTTCACACCTACTTCCGTAGATGATACTAAAGAAGTAAAACCTGAAAAGTTTTTACTCAATCAAAATTTCCCTAATCCATTTAATCCAACAACAACAATTAAATATACAATTCCAAAGGTAGAGGCAACACATGATTTGTCTCTACAATTAAAAGTGTATGATGTCTTAGGTGAAGAAATTGCAACATTAGTAAATAAGAAACAACAACCTGGCACTTATAATGTTCAATTTGATGCTCAACACTTAACAAGTGGAATTTATTATTATCAATTAAAAACAGAAAGCTTTATCCAAACAAGAAAGATGATAGTTCTAAAATAGGTTGTCTTTCTAAAGTTAGTCTATAAACACATATCCTAAAATGATAAAAGTATTGGTGTAAAAATTTATGAAGGAACAGATAATATGCCTACCCACATTAAGTTATCGCTACTCGGAGTATCACTTATAATTCCAATTAAAGATGGTAACTGAACTTGGTACATGGCAGGGAATCTACCTTTGTGAGCATAGAGGCTATGGCGGATTAAGAAAAATTGTTGTACCACTAATGGGTGAATAACTCTCTTCCCAAATATCATTTACAATCGTCTAATTTTATAATAGAATATTTCACATTGACTTAATTCAAAAATTTAATTATTTATTAAAAAGGAGAACTCATTATGAAGCAAGGATTAATCCAAAGATTAAAAACTCAAGAGGAATTTTTTCTTAATACAATTAGCTGTTTAACAGAAGGGGATTCCGACTTCAACCCGAATGAAGAAATGTACACAGTTGCTCAACACATTGGGCATACTGCGGAAACAATTGATTGGTTTCTTGAAGGTGCTTTTGGAGATAAAGGGTTTGATATGAATTTTGAAAATTACGAGGAAAGAATGAAGAAATATTCTTCATTTGATGAAAGTGTAAAATTATTTAAGGAAGCAACTGCAAATGGAATTAAAAGATTACAAGCTCTTTCGGATGCTGAATTGATGGCACCAATTACAGCTGAGATAATGACCGGAGCACCAAAGATGGCTGTTGTTGGAGGGATTGTTGACCATACTGCACACCACAGAGGGGCATTAGCAGTTTATGCAAGACTGTTAGGTAAGAAACCACAAATGCCTTATGGAGCAATGTAATTTCTTATTTGTATAAATTATAAATAATCATAATAAATCTACGTTCCATTTTTTATGAAAACCCCAAAACTCTACATTGGTACAGCCGGCTGGTCTTATAAAGATTGGGTGCCGAGTTTTTATCCTAAAACTCAATCAAATAATTTTGACTGGCTGGAATTTTATGCTCAGTATTTTAATATGGTTGAAGTTAATGCTTCTTACTACACATATTTAAATCCAAAAGTTGTAGAAGCGTGGTTACGCAAAATTGATGTGCCTCGGCAAAGAGTAACGGAGACGGAAGAAGTTGATGATTTTCAATTTATAATTAAACTGCACCAAGATTTTACACACAAAAGAAAATTTACTAATGACCAAACAAGAGCAGTACAAAGTAATTTAGATATGCTAAAGCAATCGGAGCGACTTGGTGGATTGCTCATTCAGTTTCCATACTCGTTTGATTTTAACGATGCTAATGTTGATTATTTACGACGGCTTATAGAAAAATTTGATGGCTATGAAAAGTTTGTGGAAGTCCGGCATAAATCGTGGAATAACAAAAAGGCAAAGACAATTACATTCTGCACAATAGATCAGCCGCAAATTGGCGAGGCAATTGAGTTTAATCCAATAGTGGGTAATGATACTGCTTACATTCGCTTTCACGGAAGGAACGAAGAAGCGTGGCGAAAATCACTAAGTGATTTTGGAAAGAAGCAAACCTATGAACAACAAAGTGCAAGGTATAAATATCTTTATACGCCAGGAGAATTAACGGAAATTGATCAAAAGCTAAAAGAGATTTTCGACAAAGTAAAAAAAGTTTTTGTTGTAATGAATAATCATCCCAACGGAGATGCAGTTGCAAATGCTTTTGATTTGCTTCATCTATTAAAAGATAGAGCAAAAATAAAAATGCCAGAGACTATTGTTAAGGCTTATCCTAAGCTGAAAGAATTTGTAATGAATTAAATTTATTTACAGTTGGCTTATGTAGAAATAATTAAAAACCTTTTTATCTCTTACTTATAGCTTTTACTTTTTGTCTTTTTACCTTAACCTATGCGAACAATACTTCACTTAGACCTTGATACATTTTTCGTTTCCGTAGAACGAATTATTGATCCATCACTAAACGGCAAGCCTGTTATTGTTGGGGCAAAACCAGAAGACGGAAGGGGAGTAGTTGCAGCTTGCTCTTACGAAGCACGAGAGTATGGACTTCACTCTGCAATGCCAATTAAGCAAGCTTACCGACTTTGTCCAAACGGAATTTATCTTCACGGAGCTCACGGCGAGTATGGTCGTTATTCTAAAGCGGTAAAACGGATATTAGAAAAATATGCACCACTAATTGAGCAAGCTTCCGTTGATGAATTTTATATGGACTTTACTGGAACGGAACATATTTACGGTTCAATGTATGTCTTTGCTGCAAAGTTGCAAAAAGAAATATTAGATAAACTTTTGCTTCCTTGCTCAATTGGAATTGGAAGTAACAAAACTATTGCAAAAATTTGTTCCGACTATGCAAAACCCAAAGGAATAACTTGTGTTATACCTGGAATGGAAAAAGAATTCCTTGCTCCACTTCCTGTTGAAACAATTCCCGGAGTTGGTAAGGTAACTCTAAAGTCATTACACCTAAAAGGTATTTATAAAATAGATGATCTTGCAAAACTTTCTGAAGATTATTTACTTGTTGCGTTTGGTAAGTATGGTTCGGCACTTTGGCGAAAAGCTAATGGAGAAGGGAAGGAGTATCTTAATCCACCACACAAAAGAAAAAGTATTTCAAAAGAAAGAACTTATGGTAAAGATGAAAATAGCAGAGCCAAAATTGAAGCCACACTTTTCAAGCTTACAGGGCAAGTTGGTCAATTACTTAGGAATAAAAATTGGCAAGTGGCAACAGTCAGTATAAAACTCCGCTATTCTGATTTTGTAACATTAACCAGAGCCAAAACAATTAAGCCCACAGACGATGATAAAACTATTTTTGAAACAGCGGTTAAACTTTTACATAATGCAGATGAACGCAGAGTAAGTATAAGGTTGATTGGAATTCATCTTACAAAGTTTAATGAGTTTAGTGAGCAAGAAGAAATATTTGAAGATGAAGAAATAATAAGAAAAAAAATGTTCAGAGCAATTACTAAAATTCGTGATAAGTTTGGATACTCCTCACTTCAGTTTGGAAGAACCGGAAGTAGAAAAAGAAATGTTGATGGTTCTTTTGGTGTAAGGTGAAAATATTAAAAAATAAAATAATTATTGACATAAATTTCTTGTTATGCTTAATCTCCACAACCATTCAAATTATTCAATATTACAAAGCTCAATTTCGATTGATTCTTTAATTGCTTTTGCAAAAAATCATGGGAGCAACTATGTATCATTGACTGATACTAATGGTATGCATGGTTTAATTCAATTTGCGAAACAAGCAGAGGAAGCTGGCATTAAACCAATATTAGGTGCTTATATTGATGAGTCGAATAATCCAAATGATTATGTGGTTTTTCTTGCAAAAAACAATTACGGTTATTCCGAGTTATGTAAAGTAATTACTTCAAGAAAACTTGAAGAAGATTTCTCACTTATCAAAGTTGTACAAAATATTTCTGATAATCTTTTTGTCTTAATTTCTTCATTGCAACTTCTAAAAGAAATCACTACTTCCTTTTTATTTCCCCAAAATCTTTATGTTGAACTTATTGCAACTAAAAAACAAAAGAGGAAAACAAGAGAACTTTACAATTATGCAAAGGAGAATAAACTTCAAATAATTGCGTCGCACCCGGCTTATTTTCTTAATAAGGAAGATTATATTTTACAGAAAACTGTAACTGCAATAAAATCTAATTCTACATTAGAAAACTTAGATGAAGCTGATATCATTGACGAAGAATACTATCTCAAAACTCCAACTGAAATAAAAAAAATATGGAAAGCATTACCAGAGGCGATTTGGAATGTTGAGGATATAGCAAAAAGTTGTAATGTGAATTTAGAATTTGGGAAAAATAAATTTCCAGTTTTCCCTTTACCTAAAGGTGAAAATGCTTCATCGTATCTTGAACAAATTTGTAATAAGGGACTTACAAAAAGATATGAGTTTGTAACGGAACATGCCACAGCAAGGTTAGCTAAAGAGTTAAGTGTTATTGAAGAAATGGGATTCTCACATTATTTTCTTGTAGTTCACGATATAGTTAGAGAAGCAAAATTAAGACAGATGAGAATTCTTGGGCGTGGTTCAGCTGCCAATAGTCTTGTATCGTATTGTTTAGGTTTTACAGAAATTGATCCGATAAAACATAACTTATATTTTGAAAGATTTTTGAACAGAGCAAGAACAAGTCCACCGGATGTTGATTTGGATTTTTCGTGGCGAGAAAGAGATGAAATAATAAAATATATTTATGATAAATATGGTTACGACAAAGTTGCTATGATATCTACTACTGTTACCTTCAGAGCTCGTTCTGCTTTTAGAGAAGTTGCAAAAGTGTTTGGTGTTTCCCAAAGAGAAATTTCTAAATTTAGTAAATTTATTCCATGGACAAGTGCAAAAAATTTAGTCCAACTAGCAGCAAAATTCCCAGAATCCAAATCACTTGATTTTAGTTTGGAGCCATGGAAAACTATAATCCAAATTGCTAGTAGGCTTGCTGGATTTCCACGTCATCGCAGCATACATCCTAGTGGTATTGTGGTTACAGAAAAACCCATGACTAATTATGTCCCGCTTGAGTATGCAAAAAATAAAGGTCTTGGTTTAATAATTACTCAAGCAGATATGTATTCAATAGAGGATCTTGGATTAGTGAAAATTGATATTTTGAGTCAGCGTTCTTTGGAAGTTCTAACAAATACTATGAGGGATTTGCAAGAAGAATATGTTTCTCCTAAGCGGACACAATCGGTAAAAATAATTCCTATAAATTCACTAGATGAAAATTTATCAAACTGAGTTTTCTATATAAGCTCCTCTTAATTTTTCTTTACCTAATAAGTTTACAATTTCTAATTCTTCTTCGGTTACTTTTTCTACATCGCCATAATATTTGTTTCCTGAACTTTCCTTTTGTACAAGACTTAGGGCTTTACTGTTGGAAAGAACTTGTAGTTTTTCTACAATTATATTATTCCCATTCTCAAGGTCAGGCTTGCCTTCAATCAAATATGGTCCTAAGGAGATAGTCAGCTCGGCATATTTTTTATAGACTCTTGGAAATAATATAGCCTCAAAAGTTCCACTTAAATCTTCTAATGAAAGAAACTTCATTGCATCACCTTTTTTAGTTCTGATCCGTTTCGAGGTCATAAACCATCCTAACATCTTTATCCTTTTTCTATTGCTCTTGGCTAAGTCTTTTGCTTTTACTATCTCCGGTGAATTATAAATTTCTTTAACAAACTCCATAGGGTGATGCGTAACAGTAAACTCCAAACACTCTTGTTCCAAAGAACAAATTTCGGCTGAGTTATATTGAAGTTTAGTCTCAGTACTTTTTTCGAGTACTGAAACTTCTCTACTAAAAAGATTTAGAGAATTATCATCAAGACTTTTTTTATGATGGTAATAGATATCCACCAAACGCATTAGTGTTGGACGAGTTTTATTTAAGCAATCCATTGCTCCGCATGTTATAAGAAGTTTAGTCTTTTCGTAAGGAGTATTTGTTGTATAAATAAAATCAGCTAAGTGTTTGTAGTTTTTATTTTTCTTTCTTTGCTCAATAATTCTTAGTGATGTTTCTTTTCCTAAATTTTTTATTGCCATCAACCCAATTCTTATTTCTGAATCTTTTCCTTTATATCTATAACCACTTTCATTTATGGAAGGTAGCAAAATTGTTAATCCCATTCTTTTGCATTCATTAATGTAAACAGCTTTTGAATAAAATCCTCCTCCATTGTTTAATACGTTAGCCATAAACTCAGCCGGGTGATGTGCTTTTAAGTATGCCACTTGAAAAGAAAGAACTGCAAACGATGCACTATGAGCTTTGCAAAATGCATAACCGGCAAAAGATGAAATCTGAGTCCACAGTTCTTTTGCAATTTCCTTTGTTAATCCTTTTGTTTTGCAGGAGATAAAAAATCTTTCATTGAGTATTTGTATTGCTTTGTGAGAACGCATTTTTCCGCTCATAGCTCGGCGTAAATAATCAGCCTCTTCTAAACTTAACCCAACAATATGATGTGCTATTTTTATAACATCTTCTTGATAGATCATAACTCCGTATGTTTCACTAAGATATTTTTCCATTTCGGGAATTAGGTATTTTCTACGTTTAGGATTTTTATGTCGTTGAATAAATTCTTGCATCATTCCACTTTCTGCAACTCCGGGACGTATAACAGAGCTTGCGGCAGTAAGCATTTCAAAAGTATCGCAACTTAATCTTTTTAGCAAAGATCTCATTCCGGGAGATTCAATATAAAAACATCCAATGGTTCTCCCTTCTCTGATGAGTGCTTTTGTTTTCTCATCATTAAATATCATTTCGTAATCATAAATATCAAAACCTGGTTTTGGTAGTGGGGGACGAATGGTAGCATGAATATGTGGTGATAGTTTATTTTTAAGAAAACTATATTCACTTTGACTATTAGGAATATTATTTTTTGACATTTTCGGTAGCTATTTATATAGTAAACGTATGTTCACTATATAAATTATTTTGTATTAAAATGCAAGAGATTTTTCAAAAGATTTAGGAGATGAAGGTTGAACTATTTATGAAAGGTTTGGGTATTTAATTTGTACAATTTGGAGAAACATAAAACAGAAATGTTAATGCTATTTTGAGTAAAACTATAAAATGATTATCACCAAATTTTCTTAATATTGTATTTTTTAAAGACAGAATCCTTGCTTATAATCGGTATGTTTTCTACAATACTTTGAGATACTATAATCTATCAAACGGGTCTTTATGATGAAATGGTAAATTTTCTAACATAAATAAATGTTCTACTGAAATGTTAACTATTTTTATTTTATTCCTAATAATCTTTGTTCTTACAAAACTTTTTAATGTTTCATTAACATCTAATTTATTTAAACTGATTTTTATTGCCATCTCCCAAACACTTGCCATACTTAGATAAATATCATTTTTCTCATTTAGAAATAAGTTCTTTACTTTTTCACTTAGCCGAGAATCATCATTTGTAATCCACAATAAAACGTGAGTATCTATTAGGTATTTCACTACATATATTCCTTAAAATCTTCCAAGGATTCATCAAAGCTATCGGAAATAAAGATTTTATCTTTTGCCAGCCCTAATTTTCTTTTGTTTTCCGTTGCTTGTATATCAATAAGTTTTATTATCGGTTTTCTATTTTTTGCAATTATTACTTCATTACCGTTTAGAACTTCTTGAATTAACTTCGATAAATTGGTCTTGGCTTTATGTATGTTTACTTGATGCATTTTTCATCCCTTAAAATTAGCTAAGCTAATGAAAATTGTAAAATTAAGCAAGTGAAAATGTTATGTAGGGTGTTGTAAAATCACTTATCCATTTAGAAAGGGAAGAGTTGATAAAAGTAAAAAAGTGTGTTTGAGTTAGCACTCTTGTAAAGTGCAAATATCCCTCAACTACACGGTAAGAACAAATAAAATATTATTTTAGCAATAGGAAAAAAGAAAAAGTTTTTATAATTTAATAAGACAAAATAGTCTTAATCAGAGAAACTGTCTCGTTTCCCAAAAGTAAGAGACTGAGTATTAAATATTCTAAAGAATAAGAGAAGTATGGTAGAAACATTGTGAAACAATCAGAATAATTTTGGCTTAATAATTGCAAGAATGCTTTATATACTAAAACAATTAGAATTATTAATTATATAGAAGGATGAAAATGGCTAGAAAAAAAATTATAATGGATGGAAATGAAGCTGCTGCACACGTAGCTTATCATAATAGCGAGGTTATTGCTATTTATCCAATTACTCCATCATCTGGTATGGGGGAACTCTCTGATGAGTGGGCTGCAAAAGGATTGAAAAATATTTGGGGAACTGTTCCTCATGTTTCTGAAATGCAAAGTGAAGGTGGAGCTGCTGGTGCCGTTCACGGTGCTCTTCAAACTGGTTCATTAACAACTACTTTTACTGCATCGCAAGGTTTACTTTTGATGATTCCTAATATGTATAAAATTGCTGGTGAACTTACTGCAACAGTTTTTCATGTTAGTGCTCGTTCAATTGCAACTCATGCACTTTCAATTTTTGGCGATCATAGTGATGTTATGGCAGTTCGTCAAACTGGATTTGCACTTCTTGCTTCCGGTTCTATTCAAGAAGTAATGGATATGGCAGCAATTTCTCATAGAGCTACTTTAGAAACAAGAATTCCATTCATACATTTTTTTGATGGTTTCCGTTCATCTCACGAACTTAGTAAAATTGAAAAATTAACTTCCGAAGAAATTAAGGGAATGATTGATGACAAAAAAGTTATTGAACATAGAGGCAGAGCTTTAAGTCCTGATAATCCAGTACTTCGTGGAACTGCACAAAATCCTGATGTGTTTTTTCAAGGTAGAGAAGCAGCAAATCTTTATTACGATGCTACTCCTGGAAAAGTTCAAGAAGCTATGGACAAATTTGCAGAAATTACCGGAAGACAATATCATCTATTTGATTATGTTGGTGCTAAAGATGCAAAACGTGTAATTGTTATGATGGGCTCTGGTGCTGAAGCTGCTGAGGAAGCTATTGATTACATGACTAATAGAATGGAAGAAAAAGTTGGAATATTAAAAATTAGATTATATCGTCCATTCTCAATTGAGAAATTTATTGAAGCACTTCCTAAAACTGTTGAATCAATTGCTGTTTTGGATAGAACAAAAGAATCCGGCTCAACTGGCGAACCACTTTATCTTGATGTTATAACTTCATTAAGCGAAACAATGTTTTCTGATAACCCTCCATTTGCAAAAATGCCTAAGATTATTGGCGGACGTTATGGCTTATCATCAAAAGAATTTACTCCAGCTATGGTTAAAGGTGTGTTTGATGAAATGAAAAAAGACAAACCTAAAAATCATTTTACTATTGGAATTAATGATGATGTTTCATTCACAAGTTTAGATTTTGATCCATTATTTATTACAGAAGCTGATGATCTTTTCGGTGGATTATTTTTTGGTCTTGGTTCAGATGGAACAGTTGGTGCAAACAAAAATACAATTAAAATTATTGGTGAAGAAACTGACAATTATGCTCAAGGTTATTTTGTTTACGATTCAAAAAAATCCGGCTCAACAACTGTTTCCCATGTTCGGTTCGGACCTCATCCAATTAAATCAACCTATCTAATTCAAAGAGCAGATTTTGTTGCTTGTCATCAATTTACTTTATTAGATAATTTTGATGTGCTTGAAAAGATAAAAGAGAATGGAACATTTTTATTGAATAGTCCTTATGAACAAGATAAAGTTTGGGATGAACTTCCAAGGTCTTTGCAAAAGGTAATTATTGATAAGAAATTAAAATTTTATGTAATTGATGCTTATGAAGTTGCAAAAAAATCTGGGATGGGTTCAAGGATAAATACTGTTATGCAAACTTGCTTCTTTGCAATTTCTGGAGTTCTTCCAAAAGATGAAGCAATTGAACAAATTAAAAATGCCATTAAAAAAACCTACAGTAGTAAAGGCGAGATGATTGTTCAAAAGAATTTTGATGCTGTGGATGCTTCACTTGCACATTTGCATAAGATAGATTACCCTAGAGAAGTAACAAGTACATATATTCGTCCTCCGGTTGTTTCAGATGATGCTCCCGATTTTGTAAAAACTACACTTGCAACTATTATGAAAGGGCAAGGAGATGATGTAAAGGTTAGTGAGATGCCTGTTGATGGAACTTTCCCAATGGCAACTACAAAATGGGAAAAAAGAAATATTGCTTTAGACGTTCCAGAGTGGGATGAAGATGTTTGTATTCAATGTGGAAAGTGTGCAATGGTTTGCCCACATGCTGCAATTAGAATTAAAGCTTATGATAAAGAATACACAAAAAACACTCCAGAAACCTTTAAGTTCACTGATGCTAAAGGCAAAGACTACAAAGAGTTATCCTATACAATTCAAGTAGCAGTTGAAGATTGTACAGGTTGTGAAATTTGTGTTGTTGTATGTCCGGCAAAGAACAAACGTGAAACCGGAAAGAAAGCATTAAACATGATTCCACAAATACCAATAAGAGAAGCAGAAAGTAAAAACTGGGATTATTTCTTAGATATTCCTGAGTTCGATAGAAGAAAAGTTAAGGTAACAAGCATACAAGGAAGTCAATTATTAGAACCTTTATTTGAATTCTCTGGAGCATGCTCCGGTTGTGGTGAAACACCTTATGTTAAATTAGTTTCGCAGTTGTTCGGAGATAGAACGATTGTTGCAAACGCTACTGGTTGTTCCTCAATCTATGGTGGTAATTTACCATCAACACCTTGGGCAACTAATAAAGAAGGTAAAGGAACTGCTTGGTCTAATTCTTTGTTTGAAGATAATGCAGAGTTTGGTTTTGGTATGAGACTTTCTGTTGATAAGCAAACAGAATTTGCAAGAGAACTTCTTGTAAAACTAAAAGATCAAATTGGAGATAAATTAGTTGATGATTTATTAAATGAACCACAAGTTGATGAAGCTGATATTTATGAACAAAGACAACGTGTTGAAGTACTTAAAAAGAAACTTGAAAAAATAGAAAATGATGATTCAGCAAACTTGTTGGCTGTTGCAAATTATCTTGTTAAAAAATCTATTTGGATTATGGGCGGTGATGGCTGGGCTTATGATATTGGCTTTGGTGGACTTGATCATGTTTTAGCTCAAGGTAAAAATGTTAATGTTCTTGTAATGGATACAGAGGTTTACTCAAACACTGGTGGTCAAATGTCTAAAGCAACCGGACTTGGAGCAATTGCAAAATTTGCTGCTGCCGGAAGACCTAATCCTAAAAAAGATTTGGGAATGATTGCAATGAGTTACGGTAATGTTTACGTTGCACAAATTGCAATGGGAGCTAGTGATACTCAAACTCTTAAAGCAATTTTGGAAGCGGAAGCTTATGACGGACCTTCAATTATAATTGCTTACAGTCATTGTATTGCACACGGTTATAATATGGCACAAGGAATGGAGCATCAAAAACTTGCTGTTAATAGTGGACATTGGCCTTTGTATAGATACCACCCTGAAAATTTAAAGGAAGGAAAGAATCCACTTCGACTTGATTCAAAAGCTCCTAAAATTAAATTGAAAGAATATATTTATACAGAGCAACGATACAAGATGCTTCAAAAAATGGATCCAGCAAGAGCAAAATATTTATTAGGTCTTGCTCAAGCAGAAGTTGATAAAAAGTGGAGTCATTACGAGCAACTTGCTTCAATGGATTATTCTGATTTCAAAGAAGAAGCTGAAGTAACAACAGAAAACTAAAAGCAGATGAATAGATGACTGCCTTTTATAAGGCAGTCATATTAAAATTAAAAATTAAATTTTGGAGTACAAATGGATTTATCAACAAAATATATGGGATTGAAATTAAAGAACCCAATTGTTCCATCTGCCAGCCCTTTATCACATACAGTTGATTCAGTTAAAGCTATGGAAGACGCTGGTGCATCTGCAATTGTGGTTTACTCATTATTCGAAGAACAAATTTCTCATGAATCTGGGGAGCTAGATCACTATCTTTCTTTTGGTGCAGAAAGTCATGCTGAAGCAACATCTTATTACCCTGAACAAGAAGAATTTACAATGGGTCCTTTTGAATATTTAGATCATATTGCAGATTTAAAAAAAGCGACAGACATTCCAATTATAGCAAGTCTTAATGGTGTTAGCAAAGGTGGTTGGATACAATATGCAAAAACGATTCAAGACGCTGGAGCGGATGCACTTGAACTTAATGTTTATTACATTCCAACAAATAATGAATTGACAAGTGTGGAAGTAGAAGACATGTATGTGGATACTTTAAAAGCTGTGAAGGATCAAATTAGTATTCCAGTTGCAATGAAGATAAGTCCGTTTTTTACATCAATGTCTAACATGGCAAAAAAATTAGATGCAGCCGGAGCAGATGCTTTGGTCATGTTTAACAGATTTTATCAACCAGATTTTGATTTAGAAGAGCTTGAAGTTGTTCCTAACTTAATGCTAAGTACAAATTGGGAAATGCGTTTACCACTCAGATGGATTGCAATTCTTTATGGAAATATTAAAGCAAGTATGGCAGCCACAAGTGGTATAAATAATTATGAAGATGTTCTAAAAGTTATGATGGCTGGTGGCGATGTTGCTATGATGTGTTCTGAATTACTTAGAAATGGAACTGGAAGAATCACAGAAATATTAAAAGATTTAGAAAATTGGATGGAAGAAAAAGAATACGATTCAATTGAAATGATGCAAGGAAGTATGAGTCAGAAAAAATGTGCAGAACCAGCAGCTTTTGAAAGAGCAAATTATATGAAGGCATTACAAAGTTATAAAGCACTTATTTAATTTAGAATATTAGTATCATCTCTTTATTAAAGCCGTTTAGCTAACTTATTGATAAGTTGGCTAAGTGGTTTTTTTTTGTTTCTTCAGGTAACTCAATTCTTAAACTCATTCAGTAGTGATCTCTATCACAAATATTTCAGCACTTGATGTACATCACATTCACTTAGATATAATGATACATATTGCACTACTATAATATAAAAAGTAAAAACTTAAACTAAAAAGGTGTGCAATGTTTCAAAGAATCTTGGTTCTTCTTCTCGTTAGTGTCTTTTCTACAAATTTATATTCGCAAGAATGGATTTTTTTCGAAAACAATAATAATTCAAAACTTGGTAAAGTAGCGTCAACCGAATCAACAAATTATGTTTCCAAAACTGGAGGTATAACATTTAGGGTAGATGACAATCAGATTATTGATGACTATGTTTTCTTTGAAAATATTTTTATTCAGCACAATAGAAAATTTACTTTTGCTGTAAACTTTGGACTTGATGAATTTACTGGACAAGACTACATAAATTCCATAAGAACTTTGCAATCAAATGGAAATGAACTTATGGATCATACGCCTGAGCATAGGACAAACTTTTTTACAACAAAGTTTAATGCTTCTGATTATTCTAATCTTTCAGGAGTTGATCATTTAATAGGAGATAAAGTTTGTCTTGAATATGGACCTGTTGACGTAAGCAAAGCCGAACGAAATGGAACTGTAAATATAAATGGAAATACAATTACAAGTTCCACACCTATATTTAATAATTTTAATGAAGGAACAGATATTTATTTATACTTTCCTTCAATCTCAAAATTAGTTTATATCAAAAATTTTATAAATAATAAAAAAGTTAAAGTTGCTGATGTATGGGAAGAAAATATAAATCTTGGTAATCATTCTAATATTCAATACTACAATTTAAATTCATTTAATATTCACATGACCATTGATGCTATTGAGGTTCTTGGCAATGAAAGTCTAAAATTAGCAAATCTATATGGAATGACAAGACCTTATACTTGGATTCAACCTGGAGGACATCATCCACAATTTCATCCCAATGAAGTACAAGAAGCATTAGGAAATAGATTAGGATATAAAGCAGCAGCAGTTTATCCAAATGATGCTCAACAAGTTTATAATGAGTACGACCCTGTTGATGATAGAAAGTATGCAATGCAATGGGCAGATTTTGTTGATGATGAACGAACAGCAAAAGAAAACAAAACAATTATAGCACAAGGTATTGCAAAAAACTCAATGCTCATTGGTCACTCACATTTTGTTGATGCGGTGGGTGGGTTTAATGCTTATGCAACTAGGGTTGATAGCTTGTTAGAATGGGCTGTACTTCATGACATTCCGGTAATAAAATACACACAAATGGCAGATAGCTTATACAACTATTTACCCGATCCTTATGAAAATGCTTTCCCACTTCTCAATTCAGATATTGATCAAAATGGAATTCCAGATGGATATACAAATATTGCATATCCCGAAAACCTTTATGGCACTTGGGTTATAGATAATTCTACACCCGGAGCTGGTAAAAATTATTTTAAAATTACAACCGATGAACCTTGGGCAAATAAAATTACACACATTTTAGGTTTAGGAGGTTTAGAAAAAGGGGAGAATGAATTTTCAATTTGGACACAAGGAGCAACTGGTGATTCTATTTCTGTTGAGTTTGCAGAGCCTTGGCCAAGTAATGTGAAATATAGATTTAAATTTCCAGCAAATACTTCTCAATGGCAAAAATATACAATTGATGATGCTAGACCTTTAGGAGCTGAAACTACTTTAAGTTTTTTAGAAACACAATCTGTTATGGATGTTGATTTCTATTGCACCGATTATGTTTCTGGTGTTGTTAAAATTGCTGGAATGAGCATAGCAAAAAAAGATTCAGTTCCTCCAGTTTACAATACAACCTTTAATGAAAAATTAGTTGTACTTCAAAATACAAATACCAATCTAAAAATAGCAGTGCAGGTAAAGGGTAATGATTTACCTCCAGCAAAAACCTTAGGCTCTTCAACCATTGATGTTACTTACGATAACACACTTCTAACATTTAATAATGCAACAAATTGGAAGTATGGAACAAGTAATGGTTATGCAAGAAGTGCTACTAATAATAATGGTTATGTAAGAATACAAAGTAACGGAACAACTGTAAACCAAAATGGTGGGGGAAGTCCAGCTGGGTATGATTTAAAAACAAACTATGAAAATTGGGTTGTACTTAATTTTATAAAAGATGTAAATACTGAAATAATAAACTTAAACATTAAAGCATCTTCCAATAAAATAGGATTGTTTAAGAACAGCAATAATGAACCTAAGACAGATGAAATTGTAAATTACAATAACACTAAAATAAACAGAACTGGTGTTACAATTCAACCTAACCAAACTTACAATACAACATTTGATGAAAAAATAATTGTTCTCTCAAATGATGCAAGTAATCTTAAAATTGCAGTTCAAGTAAAGGGAAATGATTTGCCACCAGCAAAAACACTAGGGTCATCAACCATTGATATTACTTACGATAAAACACTTTTGACTTTTAGCAATGTAACCAATTGGGCTTACGGAACAAGTAATGGTTATACAAGAAGTGCAATAAATAATAATGGTTACGTTAGACTAATAAGTAATGGAACAACAGTAAATCAAAATGGCGGAGGAAATCCATCTGGATATGATATTAAAACAGCCTATGAAAGTTGGGTTGAAATAAATTTTACAAAATTGATTAACAACCAAGAACTTATTTTAAATATTGCAACATCATCAAATCAACTTGGGTTATTTAAGAATAGTAATAATAATCCGAAGACTGATGAAATAGAAAACTATGACAACACAAAAATAAATCGTTTCGGAATAACCATACAACCACCAACCGGAGGTGGACCTGATGGAACTCTTGATGCAACATTTGGCAATGGTGGTATAGTTACAACCTCGCTTGGTACAAATGATTTTTGTTTTGATGCAGCTCTTACAAGTGGTGGAAAAATTTTAGCAGCTGGTTATACAAATGCTAATGGCACAAAAGATTTTGCTTTGGTTAGCTACAACTCTAATGGAACACTCAACAATAATTTTGGTAGTAGTGGAAAAGTAATAACTCCAATTGGAAGTTCCGCTGATGAAGGACGTTCAATAACAGTTGCTTCGGATGGAAAAATTATTGTTGCTGGTTTTGCAAAAATGTCTGGAAATAAAAACAGATTTGCGGTTGTGCGTTACAAAGCAAATGGAACTTTGGACAATACTTTTAGTACAGATGGGAAAGTAACAACAGCACTTGGAAGTGAAAATGATTTTGGAACATCAGTAACAAAAGATGCCAATAATAAAATTGTTGTTGCTGGTTTAACAAAATCCGGTAGCTTGTACAAAGTAGCTTTGGTTAAGTACAACCTAAATGGATCGCTAGATAATACATTTGGAACAAACGGAAAAGTAATTATTAACCAAGGTGTAACAAGTATTACAAACCAAAATGTTTTCCCTGATGTTTCGATTGATAATTTTGAAAGAATTGTTGTAAGAGCCGGAACAGATTTACTAATTAGGTTTAACAGTAATGGTACACTCGATAACTCTTTTGGAACTGGCGGAATTATTCACACAACAAATAGTTTTGGTCAAGCAGCAAGTGTAGATATGGCAATAGATTTAGATGGACGAATTGTACTTATGGGCAATGGTGAAGGGAGTCCGCAAGAGTTTGGATTTTATATAACAAGGTTTGCAGTAGATGGAAATTTTGATGTTGATTTTGGCTTGAGTGGAATTACAGATGTTCCTTGGGGTTATAAATTGTATATGGGAAAAGATATAACAGTTGATGCACAAGGAAGAATTTTAACTGCCAATATTTATGAAGAAGAACCTAGCGAATTATATCCAAAAGATTTTTGTATTTACCGACATGTGGATGGAGGATGGATTGATGATGATTTTGATGAAGATGGAATAGTTGAAACCTTAATTTCAGAAACAAACGAAACTGCTGAGTTTATTGGTATAGACTCAAATGGTAAAATTGTACTTGCTGGAACTCAAGAATCAGAAATCGGAACAGATTTTATTGTTGCGCGTTACTATGGTTCAACACAATCTGGAGAACCGGGAATGAATGTTGTGGAAAAAGATTATATAACTAATCAAAATTATCCAAACCCGTTTAACCCCAGTACTGTTATAAGGTTTATGTTACCTGCTGATAATCATGTAACACTAAAAGTATATAATATGATTGGACAAGAAGTAGCAACACTAATAGATGATTACAAATCAGCCGGATTGTACAAAGCAACATTTGATGCAACAGATTTACCGAGTGGAATTTATATTTACAGATTAAACGCTGGAAGTTTTACAGAAGTACACAAGATGTTATTGTTGAAATAAAAATCTAAATTATTCAAACCTTTTGCTTGGCACTTTATCAGCTGAAAGAAGTACCAGGCAAATTAGTATCTATTAATCGTCAAGATTTGTGTCATCTTTTTAGAATTTTTTTACAGAAAACTTAATAGACTTTCCATCGTTTTATAAAATGCAAATTCTATCATTTGTGATATAAAACACAACTTTTATCTTATATACTTGTGTATTTTTATTAAGCAAAATAATTTATGAATTGTGGAGGCTCACTATGAAAACCAAAACCTATCTGCTCGTAATATTTTTATTTTTCATTTTACAAAGTATAATTGCTCAACAAGATGGCACACTTGATGTCAGCTTTGGTGATGGTGGAATTGTAAAAACATCAATAGGAGATAAAAATTATTCATTCGATTCTGTTATTGATCCTAATGGAAAACAAATTACAGTAGGTACAACAATAACAAATGAAAATTCGAATTTTGGAATTGTACGTTACAATAAAGATGGTTCATTAGATAATAGTTTTGGAGAGCAAGGAAAAGTAAATACTCCAATTGGTATTCACGATGATCATGCACGATCCGTATTAATAGATAAAAATGGAAAAATAGTAGTAGCCGGATTTACACAAGTAATTTATAATGAAAAGTCGCGATTTGATTTTGTCGTAGCACGTTATAATTCAGATGGATCACTGGATGAAAGTTTTGGGAAAGGTGGAAATTCAATATTTCCAGTAAGTCGGGAATATGATTTTGGTTCATCCGTAGTTTTAGATAACTCAGATGGTTTAATAGTTGCGGGCTTAACTGAGCAATCCGGTCAATTTGATTTGGGATTGATACGTTTTAATTCAGATGGCAGCCTAGATAAAAGATTTGGAGAACATGGGAAAACCATAACTGAATTAGGTCTTCCACTGAAACTAACAAACAATCCGGTAATCGGTACAGATAAAATGGCAGTAATAAAAGGTGATTTACCTTGGATAGAAATATTACCAGATGTTGTTATAGGTAAAGATGAAAAAATAATAGTAGCAGCAACAGCCTTGGTTGATTCAAAGCTAATTTGTTCCGTATCTCGCTACTACAATAATGGTTCTATTGATATAAGTTTTGGTAACAATGGAATAGTAACCACATCAATAAGTAACGGAGCAGACTACTCAGCAGAAGTGTTAATAGATATTCAAGGTAAAATTTTATTGCTTGCAAATGCAGAAAATGATTGCTCATTCGGATTTGCTCTTGTACGTTATAATGAAGATGGAAGTTTAGACGAAAACTATGGAGAAAACGGAATCGCAGATTTTGGATATGAATGTTCATATAATACTGGTAAAGATGCAGTAATAGATTCTCTTGGTAGAGTGATAGTAGCTGTTAATAGTAATGGCGAAGATGAAAGTGTATTAATGTTATATCGAGTAACAGAAGATGGTTATACTGATGATTCGTTTGATGAAGATGGAATAGTAGAAACACTTTTTGATGATACAAAGTTATTTCCTGAATCAATTAACCTTGAATCCACCGGGCAAATAGTTGTTGCCGGAGTTGCTGGTAATTTATATGAAGGCAATGCAGAATTCCTTGCAGTACGTTACAATGGTTCAACTCCGCCACTAGTAGGAGATACAATAATTGTCGATCCACCCAGAGATGATGATGGAGACTTAGACCTTAGTTATGGAATAAATGGCTTTGCTTATGCTTCAGTTAGCAAAGTTGATATTTGTACCGATTCAAAAATTGATTCCGAAGGTAGAATGGTCTTGGCTGGATATACATCATTCGGTACAAAGATTGCTAAAGTAATTAGATTCAAAGTTGATGGAATCCTTGACAATAGTTTTGGTGAGGATGGAATTGTATCTCTACCAGATTTAGAAAATAGTTTTAAAAGTCCGGATATAGGAAATGTTTATAGTTTGGATATTGACACTGAAGGAAGAATAATTATTGTTGGTTCCAAATATATTACAGATAGTTATGATATTGTGGTTGCTCGTCTTTTATCTAATGGAAATTTAGATGATAGTTTTGGAGAAGGTGGAATTTTATTTACAAATTTAAATTATAATGACTACGCAACAGATGTAGTTGTTGGGAAGGGTAACAAAATTACTGTTGTCGGTTATTCAACAAATGATAGTTGGAAGAAAATAATACTTACTCGCTACAAAGTTGATGGAAGTTTGGATGAAAGTTTTGGAGCGAATGGAATAACTACTGTTGTTGACGATGCTGAAATTATTGAAACAGATCTTGCGATAGATAGTTTCGAACGAATACTGGTAAGAACAGATCGTAGTTCTTTGTACAGGTTTAAGAAAAATGGAAGTTCTGATATAACTTTTGGCAACAATGGTATTGTGGATATTCAAACACCTTATAACAAAATCAGTTTGAGGAATATGACAATTGATTTAGAGGATAGAATAATTTTGTTGGCTAATGGAATTGATGGAGAAAATAGCGGTGCATTTTTGGTTAGATATAATATTGATGGAAGCGTTGATAACAATTTTGGGCATGGAGGATTTACTGATGTTGCTTGGGGCAAAATGCTTTATGAAGGCATTGACCTTGTTGTTAACGAAAATGGCGGAATTTTAGTTGCAGCTATTTATGATGAAGGACTTGAACATAACTGGACTAAGAGAGGTGATATTTCAATGCTAGCTTATACGGAAGATGGTTGGACAGATGATAGATTTAATGATGATGGAATTGTAGAAACCGAAATTTCTGAATCTGCAGAGCTAGTCAAATTTATTGGGATTAATCCGGAAGGTAATATTTTTATTGCTGGAACAAAAATGTTTTGGGTAAATACTTCGCTTCATCATGACTTTTTTGCAGCAAAATATTTTGGTTCAGCAAAAGCAGGAGAAGCTGGAGCAAATGTTGGGAGCAAAAATTATGCAATGAATCAAAATTATCCAAATCCGTTTAACCCAAGTACGGTAATACGTTTCAAGATTCCAGCAGATAATAATGTTACACTAAAAGTATTTAATATGCTCGGACAAGAAGTTGCGACACTTGTAAACGAATACAAATCAGCCGGACTTTATAAAGTTACATTTGATGCCACAGATTTACCAAGTGGAATTTATGTTTACAGATTAGATACTGGCAGTTTTACAGAAGTACACAAGATGTTGTTGCTGAAATAAAAACCTAAATAATTCAAATCTTTTGCCTGGCACTTCTTTCAGTTAAGAAAGTGCCAGGCAAATTGATATTTGTAGCGACTAACTATTTTTTCATTCCACTAGGTATTCCATTTGGGAATACTGTATTTATAGCTTCGTTAATTTTCGCAATTCTATTTTCCGGACTTGGATGTGTACTTGCAAACTCAGCAGGTCTTGCTCCTCCTCCTGAAGCTTCTGCAAGAATTTTCATAACCCCAATCATAGCAGTAGGATCGTAATTTGACTTTGCCATAAAATCAACACCAATTTTATCCGATTCAAGTTCATCATCTCTTCCGAATTTCATATTAACTAATTTGCCAATGTAAGCTGCGGCCTGAGCCGAACCTCCAGTTGGGTCACTGGCAACTAATACACCTCTTAAAATACCTTGAGTTAAATTAGACTTTGCCATTTGTTGTGCAGAATGTCTTGCTACTACGTGACCAATTTCATGACCAATGACTCCGGCTAATTGAGCTTCAGTTTTAAGTTTACTCAAGAGAGCTGCAGTAATAAATACTTGTCCTCCGGGAAGTGCAAATGCATTTACGGTTTTACTATCATTAAGTAAATGAAAATCAAATTGATATTCTGTTTCAGATGCTGTACTATTTTGTACAAGTGCATGTCCAATATTATCAACCATATCCTGATATTTCTGATCGGGATATAACCCGCCATATTGTTGAATCATTTTTGGTGCTGCTTGTAAACCTAGTGCAACTTCTTGCCGCGGTGTCATACTAATATATTGTGCTTCACCAGTTACGGGATTATATTCTTTAGAACCAAGATATGAAAATAAAGAAAACCCAATAAACCCAACTGCAATTAATAATCGAACTTTTAACATACTAGTTCCGCTTCTTCTTGCTCCACCTAACATTTTATTCTCCTAAAAATTATCTAACAAATATTATTTAATTAAATTTGACTTATAATTATTCTTCAACTGATTCAAATTCTTCAACTTCTAAAAGTTCATAAACACCACCAGCAATTGCTCCAAAAATTATATGAGTTAAAACAAAAGGCCAGCTACCAAGGGCAAAGAACCAAGGGAAGAAATAACTAACAGAGTAAAAATTGATTAAATAAATTGCTAAACCAAAAATTGCTCCACCAATAATCCCAATAAAAGTTCCCCATCTGTGTAATGAAAAAGCAATTATAAAAGTAAAACCAACAGACAAAATTACATTTGTAATAATTGCTACAAGTAATGCAGTAGAATCAAAGGTTGCCGGAGGAGCTAAAATACTTTCCCCTAAAAATATAGATGCGAACAGACGAATGATTATCCACATATTTCCTCCTAGCAAAACCGGAACTAAAAATATATTTAATAAGAAGAAAACTACACTAGCAATTAGTCCAGCCCACAAAGCTGCACTCCAATCCATAACTTGTCTCATTCGTGAAGATTGTTTAATCATAAAAACTCCATTACAAAATTTATTTAATACAATAACAAATTTATAAAATTCAAAACTTTATTGTTAAGAGAAGATTAAAATAAACTTTAAAGTTAAAATATCCAATCTTTATTCCGATTATGGATAATAAGTATTAAATAAAAAATAATTATTACTAGTAATCATAAAATCTTTGGGCAGAAAATGAACTTACTTCAGAACAAAACTATTCGTCAAAAAATTAAATATCTAATTTCTCTTTCAGTAATTGTTGGCATATTTGCAATTTGGGGAATGTACGAAATTTCCAATACTACTTTTATGCAAAAGGTTGATAGAGATCATGTTGCTTATTTCTATTCGCTTAAACATAAAATGAGTGAATTTAATAGTGCAAAACTAAATGGTAGTGAAACTAAAGATATACTAACACAAGAGTCAGAAAAAATAATTGAAAATGGTATTTACTTATTATTAGACGGAATGAGTAATCAGCCCAAACTAATCCAAAAAGAAATCACTTTTGTAGAAAAACAATTATTTGCCTTATTAGGTTATGGAGAAGCATTTGATTTGGCTGCAAAACATATTGTAGATGTGAATAATTTTAAAGGTCTAATTTCAAAATATGATAACAATATGATTTCTGTTTCTGAGTATCAGAACAAACTATCTAAACACGAATCAATACTAGATGAAAATGCAAGTAGGTTTACGTATCTTGTACAAGATGCAAGTAAGTTTACAAGAAATCTTATGATTATTGTTTCAACAATTCTAATTGGTTTTCTAATCTATTTATCTTATTCATTTATTGCAACAATTGTAGAACCACTTAAGCGATTAGTTGAAAGTTCTAAGGAAGTAACTGATGGTAGTGATATTTCGAATTTTGCTATTACTCAAAAAGATGAAATTGGTGATGTGTATAACTCATTAAATAAAATGGTGGAAAACCTAAGAACATCAGAAAGAAAAATTGTCGAAGAGAAAAAGTTAGTAGAAAGTAGTGTTAAGAAAGTAGAAGAAGAATCAAAATATCTTTCAGATAGTATTGAAAAATTATTAGTTGGGTTTGCTAAATTTGAACAAGGTGACTTAACAACTAGACTAGAAATTACTAAAGATGATATTATAGGAAAAGCATACCAAGGTTTTAACTCAACAATTGAAAAAATTTGTCTTATGATTAAAAGTGTTGCAGAAACAATTGAACATACTGTAGAAGCAAGTAATAAAATTTCTTCCAGTACTGAACATATGGTAGTTGGAGTTCAAGAACAAAATACAAAAACTAATGAAGTTGCTTATGCAATTGAAGAAATGGTTGCATCTATTATTGATACAACCAAGAATACAACTGACGCTGCTGATGTTGCTAGTAACTCTAGAATAATAGCTACTGAAGGTGGAAGTGTTGTAAGTGAAAGTATAAAAGGTATTGAAAATATTGCAGACGTTGTAACAGAAGCTTCAGAAATTGTTGAAGAGCTTGGAGACAGTAGTGAAAAAATTGGAGCCGTATTACAAGTAATTGATGGCTTGGCAGAACAGACAAACTTGCTTGCACTTAATGCTGCTATTGAAGCTGCAAGGGCAGGAGAACATGGAAGAGGTTTTGCAGTAGTTGCAGACGAAGTTAGAAAACTTGCAGAAAATACTTCTTCGGCAACCAAAGAAATTGAGGAAATGATTGGACAAATACAAAAGCAAACACAAAATGCAGTTGATTCAATTAGAAAAGGAAAAGACCAAACTGTTGTGGGAATTAGTTTATCTGAAAAGGCTGGAGACTCATTAACAGAAATAATAAATAGTTCTGAAGAAGTACTTTCTATTATAAATAGATTAGCATCAACTGGAGAAGAACAAGCTGCAACTGCTGAACAGATTAAAGCAAATGTTGAAGGAATAAGCATTGTTGCTCAACAATCTGAAGCTGGAGTATTTGAAGTGAACCAAGCAACAGATGATCTAAGCAATATTGCATTAAGCCTTAAAGAAATTATTGGTCAGTTTACAGTTGGCGGAAACAATGAAGCTATAAGTTATACACATCACAATGAAAATGAGGTTGTCAATTCATAATAAAATTAGAAATATACGAGTGTCCAATTTTAATAACTTTTTGAATAAGCTATTGAAGAGTTCTTAGAACTTGAGTTCAAACCTTGAGACACTCGATATATTTTCTGATTGTAATTTCCCCCATCATCAATTTTCTTATTAAAAAGTTTTGTTCTTTGATAGACAAACTCATCGATCGATCTTTCCAATAATAACATTTAAACTTTCAGATCTAGAAATCGATAATTAATGTAACATAGTTTGGTTTGAGGTATTCTTAGATAATATTAGTACTAAGTTCCAGCTTGCATTAAAAATGTGAACAAACCAAACTTTTGCTATCTATGCTAAATCTGAAGACTACAAAAAACAACATTTGCAAAATGTAAGTTTTAATTGGACTACGTAAACTCTAATTATTATAATATAAACATGTAGGAAAAATGAAAACTTTAAAAGATTTCTCAATATTTAATAAAATATTTAGCTTAATAATTATTACTCTTTTATTGATTATTGGTGTTGGTATGTTGTTTACTTTTTTAACTGATTCATCTAATGCAAAGATGATTTCGGCGCAACAAGTTCAAAGGTATATGCTAGAGGCACGTCGGGGTGAAAAAGATTTCTTAATGAGTAAAAATCTTAAGTTTGTTGTAGAGAATAAAAAATCTATTAAAAATCTTTATGAGCAATTGCAAAATTTTGAGGGAACGAATTTAGGGGACAGCCTAAATAATGCGGTTAATAAATACGAAGAAATATTTGCACAAATAGTTGAAGTTAACAAGGTGAGAGGGCTAGACCACAACTCCGGAGGTGAAGGCAAATTAAGAAAACAAGCTCATGCTCTGGAAGAAATTATTATTGAGTTGGATAATGACAATCTAATGGTAATTATGTTAAATGCTAGGAGGGCAGAAAAAGATTTATTTTTAAGAGGTGAAAATAAATATCTAAGAAAAGCTCAATCAGAAGTAGAATCTCTCACATCATATTTAGCACAAATTGAGTTAGAAGATAGTGAAACTCAAAAAATAGAAATACTTGCTAAAAGTTATATCTCAGCATTAAAATTTATTTCAGTAAAAATGAATAAGCAAAAAGTACTAATCTCTAAAATGAATGATAGGATTAGTAAAGTTAAACCTTTAATAATTCGTGAGAAAAAGCAAGCTGAAGAAGATGCACATTTTTATTCAATACTTCGTCCTATTGGTGTATCTATTGTATTTGTTTTTGGATTATTATTAGTTTATAAATTATCAAAGACGATAAGTAAACCAATAGTTGAACTTCAAAAAATTTCTGAACAATTTGCTGAAGGTGATTTTAGTGTGTTTGCTGAAATTGAGTCAAATGATGAAATTGGACTGCTTGGAAAATCATTCAATAAAATGGCAGAAAAAATTGGAATACAAATTGGTTATCTAGATAAACTTCCAGCTCCTATTGTTCTCATTGATAAAGAATTCAATATAGAATATATTAATAATGCAGGAGCAGAGGTTGTTGGTTCAACGCAGAAATTACTTATTGGAAAGAAGTGTTATGATCAATTTAAAACTGGGGATTGCAATACTGAGAAATGTGCTGTTGCACAAGCAATGAAAAATGATGATGTTTTTACAAGAGAAACATTTGCAAAATTTAATGGAAGAGAAACACCAATAATGTACACTGGTACAGCAGTAAAGGACAAGGAAGGAAAAATTATTGGTGGGTTAGAATTCATCTCTGATATTACAGAAATAAAAAATAGAGAGAATTATTTAAATAGAAGTACAAACGTTATAATGGAAGCTATGAGTAGATTCTCACGGGGAGATTTAACTGTTAGTGTTATCCCGGAAATTGCAGATGATGATCTTGGACATCTTTTTAATAGTTTTAATAGTACAGTAGAAAATATAAAAGAAATGATAAATCATTTAACAGATGCAATTGCAGCAACAGTAAGTGCCAGTACGGAAATTTCAGCAAGTGCTCAACAGATGGCAACTGGTTCTCAAGAACAAAGTTCTCAAACTGCTGAAGTAGCTGCAGCAATTGAACAGATTGTTGGAACAATTGTTCAAACCAGTACTAATGCAAAAGAGGCTACAATTGTTGTTGGAGAAGCTTTAGAGATTGTTGAAGATTTAGGCAGTAGTAGTGCAGAAATTGGAAAAATTACTCAAGTGATAAATGGGATTTCGGATCAAACAAATTTGTTAGCTCTAAATGCTGCAATTGAAGCTGCTCGTGCTGGTGAATATGGACGTGGATTTGCTGTAGTTGCTGATGAAGTTAGAAAATTAGCTGAGCGTACAAGTCAAGCAACAGATGAAATAAAACAAATGATTGAAAAAATGCAAGGCTATACTGAGAAGGCTGTTAGTGCAATGCAAAAAAGTGAAAATGATTTAGAATTAAAGGATGTTATAGGTAAACAAACAAATGTTTCAGTAATGGATGTTGTAATTGAAGTTGCTGATTCAAGTTTAGAACAATCTAAAAGTGCCGAACAAATAAAATCAAGTATAGACATAATAAGTAATGTTACTTTTGAGTCGGCAAATGGGATTCAACAGATGGCAATTGCTACAGAAGATTTGTATAATTTGACGAATAATTTGACAGAAATTATTGGACAGTTTAAAGTTGATGAGAATCAAACATTTTCTGTAGTTGAATACAATGAAAGTGAAACTGTTGAAGTATAAAAAATCATAAAATAAAAAAAGGAAGCATCAGCTTCCTTTTTTTATTTGTACCGAAGGCCGGACTCGAACCGGCACCCTGTTGCCAAGACTAGATTTTGAGTCTAGCGCGTCTACCAATTCCACCACTCCGGCAAGCCAAATTTATTTGCAAATAAATTTTGATATGCAATTTACAAAAAGTGTTTCCGCCAAACAATTAAATAATAAATTAAGAATTTAATTTTTTGAATAAGAAATAGTCAATCTATTTTACTGCCCAAATAATATCAGATAATGTTTTATCCCCATTATTTTTTAGCTCTAAACTAATTAAATTATTTTGATTAAAGTTAGTTGCGTAATCAATTACAATATTTTTTAACCACTCAATTTCTGCTTTTAATTTCCAATGTTTCCCAGTTGCGGAATGAACAACTATAAATAAACGGTTATCCAAATGTTTGCGTTGTTGCTGACTCTGATTATCATAAAACCATTTAATTAGTTTTGGTTTATTTCCCATTGCATAATCTAAATTATAACCAAACCCTTTAGGAAATACACTTGTTTTATGATCGAAAGTTATTTCGTTTATTGAGAAATCTACAAGTCTGTCTTTAGAGTTTTTAGCAGCAGTGATTTTTGGTGATGTACAAAAAATTTCTTCCATAGCCATTGCTGAGTGGAAATTATACCATCTGTTTGCTGCATAATTAAAAAACTCAGTTTTATCTATTGAGGAATTTTTTATTAATTTTTCATATTCTTGTTTAATGTTTTGAACTAGTAAATCAAATTCATTTATTCTATAAATAAAATTTGTAATCTTATCCCATTCATCATTTTGCTTTCTGCCCCAACTATAATTGTACGGAAGTCTTTTCTTTAATTCTTTTTCAATCTTAATTAAGTTCATAATTATTCGTTTATTTTTGAGAGATCAGAGGATGGATGAAGAGGAGAGAATTATTTATTAGAACTGACAGTTTTGCAATCAGTTCTAATAAACATATTAAGTAAATTTAACCGTATAACGATCCATAATTTTTACAAGCTTGTAAATCTGCGGCTTCTAAATTATCAGTTCCAAATGCATTCCAAACACTTGGTCTAAAAATTCTATCATCAGAAACATTGTGCATGTGAACTGGTATTCTTAGCATAGATGCTAAAGTAATTAGTTGATCTCCAATATGTCCATAACTAATTGCACCGTGATTTGCTCCCCAATTATTCATCACAGAATAAACATCTTTGAAAGGACCATTGCCTGTAAGTATAGGTGCAAACCAAGTTGTTGGCCAAGTTGGGTTGGTACGTCTATCAAGTGTATTGTGAACTTTTTGAGGTAAGTCAACTGTGTATCCTTCTACAATTTGAAGAGCCGGACCAAGTCCTTTTATAATATTAATTCGACACATTGTAACTGGCATTTCACCTTTGGTTAAAAACTGAGATGAGTAACCACCACCTCTAAAATATTCTAATGCGGCAGGACACCACTTGGTAGCTTTCAAACATTCATCGGCATCTTTTTTTGTAATATCCCAGAATGGTTTCATTATTGATTTTCTATTTTGCTTTTGTCTTCCAGTTCCATCTAATGTAGTTGAACCAGAATTAATTAAATGAATAATTCCATCTTTAGCTTTTCCGGTAAGTTTATATTTAGTAACTCGCTTAACAGATTTAGGAGACCAAAATGTTCTAACATCAGAAAAAATTTGAGCAGTATTTGTTAACAGATGTCCAAAAATCATGGAGACTCCATTCAAACTATCATTCTCAGTTGCAACTGTAAATGCTTCTCTAATTCCATTCCAATCAAATGAAGAATTTAAAATCGCTTCTGAAAAATCTCCGTTAGGGAAGTGATCAGTCCATTGACGTTGACCTTGGAAGCCAGAAATTAAAGCGTTAAATCCCATTGCTTCTTCTGCAAAACCAAGTTCTTTTAGTTTAGGGTTTCCAATCATTAAATCTCTAATAATCAAAGTCATTTTAACAACAGTTTCCCAGTCTTCATTTTTTTGTTTTCTAGAGAACTGATTTTTTTTTGGATTTATATCTTCGCCTTCTTTGCAATTAGTTTTAACCCATGCAAGTGCTTTCTTAAATTCTTTTTTGTCATATATTTCTTCTTCAATTCTACGTGTTAGTTCAGACATATCAACACTTGCAGAACGCATGCCTAAATAATCTTGAAAGAAATCTTGGTCAACTATAGAACCAACAATTCCCATTGAAACACCACCAATACCAAGGTAAGATTTGTTCCTCATTTCAGCAACAGCAAGTCCAGCTTTGGCAAACTGTAATAATTTTTGTTTAACATCATTCGGGATATTTGTATCTCCGCTATCTTGAACATCTTTTCCATAGATGCTAAAAGTAGGCAAACCCTTTTGGTTATAGCCTGCTAGTGCTGCAGCCAAGTAAACAGCTCCAGGTCTTTCAGTTCCATTAAAACCCCAAATAGCTTTGGGTGTTAGCGGTTCAATATCCATAACTTCAGAGCCATAGCACCAAGCCGGAGTTACAGTTAAAGAAACTCCAACACCTTCTCGTGCAAATTTTTCTGCTGCTTGTGCAGCTTCTACAACTCCACCAATTGTTGTATCAGAAATTACACATTCAACAGGCATACCGTTTGAATGTCGTAAATTTTTTGTTAGAAAATTAGCGGCATTTTTTGCCATAGTCATTGTTTGTTCTTCTAAAGACTCACGTACTCCATTCATTCTTCCATCAATAACTGGTCTTATTCCAATTTTAGGAAGTGAACCTTGTAAACGATTTTCTGCTTTTGAATTATTCTTAAATATCATAATTAATATTCCGAATTATTTTTATAAAGTATTATTAGGTTTTGCTGTTGAATCTCTAATTTCAAATCGCGTATCTATACAAACTGTTTTAGGTTTTTCAGGTTTCTTAGATTCAATTTGTTCTAGGAGCAATTTAAATGCATTTTCTCCAATTTGTTTTCTATAATGACTTATTGTTGTTAGAGGTGTAGCTAAAAATGGTGGATAGTAACTATCAAAAAAAGCTATAAGAGAAATGTCCTTAGGAATTGATAACCCTTTCTCAACTATTGCTTTAATAGCACCCAATGTTACAAGATCACCACCCGCAGAGAGAATAGCAGAAGGTGTTTTCTCTAAACTTAATAGTTTAAGAGTTGCTTCATATCCATCTTCAAATTCAAAACCATTTCCTACAACAAAATCTTTATTTTTTTTGAGCTTATATTTTGTTAAAGCTTTGTTAAAGCTTTTTAGTCTATCTTTTATTGTATAAATATTTTCTTGTCCCTTTAAGAAGGCAATATTTTCATGCCCTAATTTAACAAAGTGAGACATAGCTTTAAATACTGAATCAGAATCGTTTGATATGACAGCATTTACGTTTAGATTATCAAATATTCTATCAATTAAAACGAGGGGAGTTTTCTTTTCTATTAAATTTTCTATATGTTCTTTAGTTTCTTGAACTGGAGCAATAATAATTCCATCAACACCACGCGAAGTTAGTTGGTTTAAGTATAATATTTCCTTATCCTGATCTTCGTCAGTATTACAAACTATAACTGTGTATTTTTTCTCAAAACCTAATTGTTCAATTTGTCGTGCAATTCTTGCAAAGTACGGATTTAAAATATCGGGAACAATAAGACCAATTGTAAAACTTTTTTTCATTCTTAAAGTACGAGCTGTAAAATCCGGTATGTAATTTAATTCTTTTACTGCCTTAAGAATTTTTTTTGTAGTTTTCTCAGAGATTTTTAGGTTTTCTTTACCGTGTAAAACCCTTGAGACGGTTGAGGGATGAACTCCTACGTGGGCTGCAACATCTTTTAATGTGGTTGCCATAAAATTAGAATTATTATTAAAAGTTATAAAAACTGTAGAACAATCGTTTGCGACAATTTAAACTACAATATATGATTTAAATGTAGATTATCAAAATGCTCATAGTTGCTTTCTTTTAACAGTATAGAGATATTCTGAATCATTTTTAGCAATTGTTTATTTAAAAAAAAATACTTACTTTTGTATGAAACAATCGATTGCTTAATACAAAGCAAACAATTGAAACTACTTTAATCAATTAAAAAAAACAAACTCTATGGATAAAACAATACTAAATGAATTAGAAACACACAAAGCAACTATTGAAAAAGTTATTGAAACTTTACAAACTGATATAAAACAAGCTTGCGAAATGACTGTTGACACAATAGGAAAAGGAAATAAAGTTATTCTATTTGGCAATGGTGGAAGTGCTGCAGATGCACAACACATAGCAGCCGAATTTACAGGAAGATATAAAACTGAACGAAAGGCGCTTCCTGCAATTGCATTGACAACAGATACATCAGCACTAACAGCAATTGGAAATGATTACGGTTATGAAAGAGTTTTCGATAGGCAGCTTGAAGCCTTAGCACAACCAGGCGATTTACTAATCGGAATTTCTTCAACTGGCAATAGCTTAAATGTTATACGAGCATTTAATTTAGGAAAAGAATTAGGATGTAAATCTATAGGACTTAGTGGAAAGGGTGGAGGTAAATTTAACGGAACTTGTGATCTTAACGTTATTGTGCCTTCTGATAATACTCCACGTGTTCAAGAAATGCACATCTTAATTGGGCATACAATTTGTCAAGTTGTTGATGATAATTTTAGTTAGAGTAATTTCTATTTTTTTACAAATAGGACTCGTAATAAATATTTTAATAAAATTATAATAATAAAAGAAAACTAATAAGGAAACTAAATGAAGAATGAACCTAAAGTATATAATTCAGAATTAGCCTTAGATGTAAGGCAAGCTAAATATTATCCGGAAACAGATATAGAAATAGTTGAACCACTTCCAGAAAATTTAGACGTACAACAAGTAATTCTTGATCACGATGGAACTATTTCAACTTTACGTGAAGGATGGGAAGCTGTTATGCTCCCAGTTATGATTGACTCAATTTGTGGTGATAAAATAAGTGAGTTATCTACTGATGAATATAATGCATTATCACAAAGATGTTTCGAATTTATAGATGAAACAACTGGTATTCAAACCATAGTTCAAATGCAAGGTTTGGTGGAAATGATTGAGAAAGAAGGTTACATAGAAAAAGAAAAGATCAAGACTGCTGCTGAGTATAAAGCTATTTATTTAGATGAACTTATGGTAAGTGTAAATGATAGAGTTAAAAGATTTGACAGAGGCGAAAGAAGTACTGATGAGTTTACAATGTTAGGTTCAGTGAGCTTGCTTAACAGATTACAAGAAAGGAACTTAATACTATATCTTGCAAGTGGAACTGACGAAGATAATGTGATTGAAGAAGCTACAGCTTTGGGATATGCTGACAAGCTAAATGGAGGAATATTTGGCTCAAAAGGAAATGAAATTGGTGACGCTAAAAAAATTGTAATTGAAAGAATTATAAAGGAAAGTGGTTCAAGTGGTGCTAACTTAATGGTTATTGGCGATGGTCCGGTTGAGTTGAGAGAAGGACGAAATGTGGGAGCATTGTGTATAGGAATTGCATCTGATGAAGTTAGAAGATACGGACTTAATATTGATAAAAGAGCTCGCTTAATAAAAGCGGGAGCACACTTGGTTATCCCAGATTTTTCTCAGTTAGACCAGTTGCTCAAAATTATATTTAAGGACTAAAATATTTAATAATGAATGAATTAAAACTTGAAAATAATTGGAAATTAATTCCAGCAGAAAAGTTGAAGCAATCTGTTGAAGAAATTTCTTCCATAGAGTTCGATACTAATAATTGGTATAATACAAAAGTTCCATCAACAGTTCTTGCTACTTTAGTAGAGAATGGAATTTATAAAGATCCTTATTTTGGTAAGAGATTAAATGATATTCCAACAGAACAATTTAATGATTCTTGGTATTACAGATTAGAGTTTGAGTTGTCTTCGGAACAAGTTGAGAACACAACCCTTATTTCATTTGATGGAATAAATTACAAAGCCAATATTTGGCTTAATGGAAAAATCATTTCAGATAATGAAACTGTAACTGGTGCTTTTCGTCAATTTCAATTTGATATTTCCGATAAAGTTTTATCTGAAAAAAACATTTTAGTTGTAGAAGTAATTCCTCCAAAACCTGGAGATTTTTCAATTGGCTTTGTCGATTGGAATCCTAATCCTCCTGATAATAATCTTGGAATATTTCGGGATGTTACTCTTCATTTTAATAATGGAGTTTCAATTAAAAATCCTTTCGTGGAATCAAAGGTAGATTTGGAAACACTAAAAAGTGCTGAACTTACAATTACCACTGAGCTTACTAATCATTCTAATAAACCAATTAGCGGAATTCTTTTTGGAAAAATTGATGAGATAGAATTTTCAGAATTTGTTAAGTTAAAAGTTGCTGAAAATTATACAGTAAAATTATTTGCTAAAGATATTCCACAATTAAATATTAAAAATCCAAAACTATGGTGGACAAATGATTTGGGTGAACCAAATTTACATGATTTAGAATTATCTTTTATTATAGATGGGGAAGTATCAGACCAAACCAATACAACTTTTGGAATTAGACAAATAGAAGATTATGTAAATGATGGCGGTCATAGAGGTTTCAAAATTAATGGGCATAAAGTATTAATTAGAGGCGCTGGTTGGACAGATGACTTACTTTTACAAGACACATATAAATCATTAACTACTCAGATAGATTATGTAAAAGATATGAATCTAAATTGCATTAGGCTTGAAGGATTTTGGGGGAAGGATCAAAAGCTTTATGACCTTTGCGATGAAAACGGAATCCTAATAATGGTTGGCTGGAGTTGTCATTGGGAACACGAAGAATATCTAGGTAAACCAATAGACAAAAGATATGGTGGAGTAATTGAACCAGATGAAATTGACCTTGTCGCAAAATCTTGGGAAGACCAATTGTTGTGGTTAAGAAATCATCCATCAATTTTTGTTTGGACCGTTGGCAGCGATTTACTTCCTCATCCGAAATTAGAAAAGAAATACATTGAAACTTTTAATAAGTATGATACAACAAGACCTTATCTTAATTCAACGGGTGGCATTGGAAGCGAGCAAGCAATTATTTCTAGCACAGAAATTATAAGTGAGATTAGTGGTTCATCAAGAGTTAAAATGTTAGGACCTTATGCTTATACACCTCCAATTTATTGGTACACTGATAAAAAATTTGGTGGTGCTTATGGATTTAATACAGAGACTTGTCCTGGAGCAAATATTCCTCCAATAGAAAGTTTGAGAAAAATGATTCCCGAAGAAAACCTTTGGCCAATTGGTGATGATTGGAATTTTCATTGTGGAAGGTATAGTTTTGGGGATATAGATAGAACACAAATTGCAATTGAAAAACGTTATGGCAAATCTGATAATGTTGAAGATTTTACGTACAAAGCTCAGCTGTTAAATTATGAATTAATGCGTCCGATGTTTGAAGCATTTCAAGCTAACCAAAAAAATGCTACCGGAATAATTCAGTGGATGCTTAACTCGGCTTGGCCTGAAATGTACTGGCAATTGTATGATAGTTTTTTAATGCCAAACGCTGCTTATTATAGTGCGAAGAAAGCCAATGAACCAATTCATCTACTTTATAATTATGGTGATAATTCAATTTGCCTTGTTAATAATACTCTTGTAGAAATTAAAAATCATAGTGCTAAAGTTAGAATATTTAATGTCAATTCTAATCAAGTCTTTGAAGAAATTATTGAACTAAATATTGATGCTAAGTCATCATCCGTTATATTGAAATTACCTGAAATAAATAATTTAACATCTGCATATTTTTTAGACTTAAGATTGCTTGATGAAGCAGACATTGAAATTGGGAATAATTTTTATTGGTTATCAACAAAAAAAGATGTTTTGGATTATGAAGCTAAGTTTGAAGAGTGGGCCTTTCATACACCAAGTAAAGAGTATGCTGATTTTACAATGTTAAATTCAATGCCTAAAATAAAATTAGATATTGCTCATTGCATTGAAACCAATGGGGATAAAGACATTGTAACTATTACAATAGAAAACAATAATCCTACCATTGCATTTTTTGTTGAGCTATTACTCATTGATAAAAACACTCAAGAAGTTTTATTACCAGTTATTTGGAGTGATAATTATATTAGTCTTTTACCAAATGAAAAAAGAATAATTGAAGCTAATTATTCAATAGAAAAGAATAGAGAAAATCCAGAATTGAAAATTAAAGGATGGAATTTAATTTAGTTAAAATAAATTAGTCTTGAAAAGCACAAAGTTAAAATTTATTATTCTGAATGAATCCCAAGACATTCATGCGAAATGAAGAGTCTCATAACTCTTAAAGTTCGAGATATTTCAGTCATAAAGAACACTTCTTCAATATGACAAACTAGGACTATTGGTATCATTTCGAAATGAGCGTCTTTTGCGATTGAGAAATCTCAATATTAAATTTGATTTTGAGAGGATAAATATTTAAAATTCAAAAAATAAATTATACTTAAAAATTATAAATAAATCGTAAAGGTAACAAAATGTCAAACTTAGCAATCAACGGTGGTTTACCAATAAGAGATACAAAAAATAATCCTTGGCCAGCTTGGCCTGTTTGGGATGAGAAGGAAGAGAAAGCATTATTATCCGTACTACATAGTGGAGTGTGGTCATACAACGGACCAAAGGAAACTGAGTTCAATAAATTATTTGCAGAGTTTTCTGGAACAAAATATTCTGTCTGTGCAGTTAACGGAACAATAACTTTGCAGCTAGCTTTAGAAGCTCTCGGAATTGGATTTGGAGATGAAGTTATTTTGCCTGGTCTCACTTGGCAAGCAACCGCTGCAACTGTAGTAGATGTAAATGCAACGCCAATTCTTGTTGATGTTTGTGAAGATACTTGGTGCATTGATACTGCTGAACTTGAAAAAGCAATTACACCTAAAACCAAAGCAATTATTCCAGTCCACCTTTACGGAAATTTTGCTGATATGGATGCGGTAATGAAAATTGCAAAGGAGCATAACCTTGCAGTCATTGAAGATTGTGCACACAAACACGGTGGCGAATGGAACGGTAAAAAAGCCGGAAGCATTGGTGATATTGGTAGTTTCAGTTTTCAACTTTCAAAACATTTAACTGCTGGTGAAGGTGGTTCTCTTACAACTAACAATCCTGATTTAGCAGAAAAACTTGACGCTCTTAGGAATTGTGGAAGAAGACCAGAAGGGGACGATTATATTGATGCTGACAAAGGTGCTGGTGTGTATGGTGATGAAGGGAATTTTATTCAATCGGGTAATTTTAGAATTACCGAATTTCAAGCTGCAATTTTAGTTGAAGGAATTAAAAGACTTCCCGCACAAAATAAAGTAAGAGATGAAAATGGAGAATATATAAACTCTTTACTTAAAGATATTCCCGGTGTTATTCCAATGAGACGAGATGAAAGAGAAACTAAAAAAGCATATTTTAATTTTGCTTTCCGTTACATAAAAGATGAATTTAAAAATCTTTCTGTTGAAAAATTTAGAGAAGCTTTAGGTGCAGAAATTGGTTTAGCTGTTGATGCATCTTACGAGCCGTTAAATAATGCGTCATTATATGTTCCGTTAACAAAACCATCAAGGCATAAACTTAGTAATGAATATTGGAAGAATATAAATCCCACAAGATTTAGCTTACCAGTTTGTGAGAGAATTTATAATGATGAATCAGTTTGTTTGCATCATAAATCTTTAATGGGAACAAAGGAAGATATGGATATGATTGTTGAAGCAATTAAAAAAATATATGATAATGTTAATGAACTAACTTAAAATTAGAGTACACAACCACCCCTGATTTTATCGGCAAGCCGATAAAGTCTTTCCCCTCCCTTTGCTAACGAGGGGAAGATTGATTACCGAAGGTAATTAATCATGGGTGGTTAAGTCTTTCACTTTCTAAAACTATGAAATTATGAAAAAAATAAAAATTGCACTAATAGGTGCTGGCTATATTGCAGACTATCACGCACGGGGACTTCAGTTATTAGACAATGTAGAAATTACTACTGTTGTTGGGCTTCCAATAGAATCTGCAAAAGTATTTGCAGATAAGTATAACATAAAAAATGTGACAACAGACTATAAAAAATTGCTAAACAGCAATGAAGTTGATGCAGTAATAATTGGTACTCCAAATAAATTTCATGCACCATTTGCAATTGACTTTTTAGAAAATGGTAAAGATGTTTTTTTAGAAAAACCAATGGCAATGAATCCAACAGAAGGTGAGAAAGTAAAAAAAGTTGCAGAAGAAAACAATCAACTAGTTATGGTTGGACATATGTGGCGGTTTGATGATGAAACAAATTTCATTAAGGATTTAGTCAGCTCAGGTAAAATAGGAAAGATAATAAAAACTAAAGGTTATGGAATTCACGAAAACTGGGGACCAGAAGGTTGGTTTACAAAAAAGGAAATGTCTGGTGGCGGTGCATTGGCAGATATGGGAGTTCATGCAATTGATACTGTAAGATATATTTTAGGTGATCCAAAACCTAAAGAAGTTTATGCAAAAATTGGAACTCATTATGGTAACTATGATGTTGATGATTCTGGTATCATTATGATTACTTGGGATAACGGAACTACATCTATTATAGAGAGTGGTTGGTGGCAACCCCATATGGATGGACCAGAAGCAAGTACGCAACTATTTGGAACTAAAGGTTATGCATCTTTATTTCAAACAGAAATTAAACTGAGTGCTAAAGAAGGGGAGATGGTTCAAAAAATTGAAATTCCAAAGTTTAATAAAACAGAACATTGTGACCAAACTATTTACTCAAACCAAATGGCTCATTTTATTAGTTGTATTGAATCTAGGCAGCAACCTTCTCCAGGATTTATAGAAGGACAAGTAGTCTTAAATATTGTTGATGCTGCTTACCGATCATCTGCTTCAGGCAAAGTGATCCATTTGTAAAATGATATATTATTCTAAAACAACAATATATCTTTACTTTATCCCTTGACAATTTCGTAAATATTTGTTAATCTTACCATCACGTTATGCAAACGTTTGCGTGACAGAAGTTTAATTACATAACTAATCATTCATAACTAGGAGGTAGTATGAAAAAAACAGTGCAATTTATAATGGTAGCACTTTTTTTTAGTCTTTCATCATCTTTATTCGGACAAATGTTTATGGACGGAAAAGATACAGATTGGGCAGATGTACCAGTAGCTTTAGAAGCACCAGATAACGTTGATGGTGTATTCCCAAATGAAGTTGGTGCAGCTGTTAAAGATATTGTAGATGTTAAAGAAGTTAAAGCAACTGTCGTTGGAAACTCTTTAATGTATTCTATACGATTGTGGGGCGGACCCGCTTGGCCGAACAATGCATATCAAAATGATCATGATGGAACAATCTATGATGCGTCAAGAGGTTTTTATAAACTTCTTTTAGATTTAGATAATGATGCAGCAACTGGATGGAAATCAACTCATTATGAAGGACATTTCACAACTTTAGGTTACTTAATAGATCAAGGAGTTGGCGGACAAGAAGCAATTGGAACAGAAGTAATGTTAGAGTGGGGTGCAAGAACTAATGATGCATGGCAAGTTACTAATGAAAATAAAGACCTTGTTAGACATATTTCTTATTGGGCTGCCGATTACTCTGAATATGATGGGGCAACTGATTTAGGTAGCGATAGTGAAATACTCAATATGGATATATCAAATCCTGATTCAGCTAATATGGTTTCATGGGAAGGTGCAATAAAAATAAATAGTACTGATGATGATGGTATTAAAAATGATTCTTTGCGTTCTTTTTGGGCTGGACATGGCTGGGGTAATGATTTTATTGAAGTTGGTATAGAAATGACAGCTTTACAAAGTTATTGGGCTGCTAAAGGAAAGAATTATTTACAAGCTGGTAGTACAATAGGAATTGCTGGATTTATTGAAACACCAATTGATGGCTGGGCAGTTGATATGTCAACTAGAGGTGAAGTTACATTACCTGCTGAATTACCTTCAAGATCAACTGCTATGACTTTTGATGGTAGTGATGCAGATTGGGCAGACGTACCGGTAGCTTTAGAAGCACCAGATAACGTAGATGGTGTATTTCCAAATGAAGTTGGAGCGGCTGTTAAAGATGTTGTAGATATTAAAGAAGTAAAAGCTAAAACAGATGGTGAAAATATTTATTATCTAATGAAAATGTGGGGCGGACCAGCTTGGCCAAACAATGCATATCAAAATGATCATGATGGAACAATCTATGATGCATCTAGAGGTTTTTACAAACTTCTTTTAGATTTAGATAATGATGTTGCAACTGGATGGAAATCAACGCATTATGAAGGACATTTTACAACGTTAGGTTACTTGATAGACCAAGGTGTTGGTGGGCAAGAAGCAATTGGAACAGAAGTAATGTTAGAGTGGGGTGCAAGAACTAATGATCCTTGGCAAGTGGCTAATGAGAATAAAGATCTTGTTAGACATATCTCTTATTGGGCAGCTGATTACTCTCAATATGATGGTGCAACTGACTTAGGTAGTGATAGTGAAATTTTTAACTATGATGTTATTAAACCTGATAGTGCTTCAATGGCTGCTTTCGATGGAATGTTGTTAAATAATTCAAGTGATGATTCTACAACTATGGATGGACAAGCCGATTGGATGGCACATTCTTGGGGTAATGATTTTATTGAAGTTGGAATGTCACTACGTAACCTAAAAAAATATTGGGCTAACAAAGGTGTAGATATATTTGCTTCAGGTCAAACTATTGGTATTGCTGGATTTATTGAAACACCAATTGATGGTTGGGCTGTTGATATGTCAACTAGAGGTCAATTTGATGTTGTTACTGGTGTAAATGATAAAAGAAACGACTTAGTTGTTGATGGGTTTGCTCTTGGTAACAATTATCCAAATCCTTTTAACCCAACAACTAGTATTAAGTTTTCTGTTGGTAACTTAGCTAAGGTTTCTTTAGTTGTTTATAATTCTTTAGGTCAAAAAGTAAAAACTTTGATTGATAGTAAAGAACTTTCAGGAAATCAAACAGCAGTTTGGAATGGCAAAAATGATTTCGGTAGTATTGCACCAAGTGGTGTTTACTATTATAGAATGGAATCTGGCTCAAACACAATTACAAAAAGTATGGTTCTGTTAAAATAGTGTTATGTTAGTTAGTTGTTAAATATATGGGGAATAGTTATTGTTCCCCATATATGTTTTAAAGTTAAACTGTTTTCTTTTGTTTTATGCAGATAGAATTGCCTGCACTACGTAGCACAGACAATCCTGTCTGTGAGTTAATAGGGTTTTTATTAGGTTATAAAATAAGTAACTTTGTTAGAATTTTTTTTAAATAAATAATTGGAAATATGCTAAGTAAACTACTTTCAAATATCTTGATGATTCTGTTATCAACTATTGTTCTATTAAGTTGTTCAAACCAAAAATCTAATTCAAACTTAGCAACCTTTAACGAAGGTAGTATTTCAATCAATGAGTATATCGATCACTATTTATTAAGTACACAATACAAACCTAAAAAACTGCCATCAGAAGAAAATTTAAAACAAATAGTACTTGATAAGGCTCTTGAAAAAATGGCTGTTCAAGAAGCGTATATTTTAAATATTGATGAAGATTCTCTTTATCTAAATTCTATTAGAAATAATGAACGCAATGTATTATTTCGTAAGTATGTTGAGTTGGAAATTACAAATTTTATTGTAACAGATAGTATAATTCAAAAGTTTTATGCTGAGTTTTCTCCTCAATTTAGAATGCAATACATAATGCGTCCGTTTCTTACAACTTCAACCGAAGATTTCATTAATTCTCAGAAGGCTTCAATTGATGAAGCTTACAAAAAACTTGAAAGTGAAAAAAGTTTTAAAGATGTAGCAGAGAAGTATTCTCAAGATATTAGTACAAATAAAAAAGGTGGAGATTTAGGTTGGATAATTAGAGAATCAATGGGTGATGAGGCTCTGAGAAAAGTAATGGATACGCTTCCGCAATTTACTTACTCTAAGCCATTCAAAGGGTTTGGTGGATATTACATATTGCGTAAAGGTAAAAAACGTGAAGTGGAAGTACCAGATTTTGAAAGTGCGAAACAAAAAATTTGGAAAACTATTTATCATAGTCGTAAAGCTTTTATTAAGGAAGCAGTTGAAAATAGATTTGATGAATTGGCAAAAAAATATAATTATAATGTTTCTAATGGCGAGATTGAAAAATTGTTTCTAAGATTGAACAATAACTCAAAAGTAAATGATTTAACTTCACTTGAATTTAGTAAACTCAATAATCAAGATTTGAAGATTAAAATTGCTGAGTATAAAAACAATACAATTTCTATTGGTGATTTATTTGCAACTAGAAAAAGATTACCTTCAAACAAAAAAGAGTTCAACCAACAATTTAAAAATATTGCTCAACAACATCTTTTTTCAACACATGCAAAAGAATTGAATTTTCAAAATGAACCAAAAATAAAAAGTCAGTTAAGCAGTGTGCAAAATACTGCACTAAGGTTAGTCTTAATCCAAAGAGTAATTAACGATAAGGTAAAAGAGCAGATGTCTTTACGTAGTGACATCAATGGAACAAATAAAGTAAAGATAAAAAGTGAGTATGAAAAAACTATTACCACTGAGTTTGAAAATAAGTTGAAGAGTAAATACAAATTTAAATTTGAAGAAAGTAATTTTAGTGAAGCACTAAAAGTTGCTCTTCAAGCAAAGGAAAAGCAAACTTTAGAAAGAAGTGCAAAATAAACAATATACATTTCTGCACTCGTTTGGACAAGGCTGTCACAGACCATTCTGTGACAATTAGAATTAGGTAGTACTGTTAAGAAGTTATTATTGAGTCTCAACAAATAAACAAACTCTTGACAAACAAACATTTGATATTAACAAATAGGTTTGATGATGCAATCATTCAATAAAAAAATAAAATTTTCAGTTTTTATTGTGCTAACAATTTATTTCACCATTTCCAGTATTGTAATATTTGCTGGTTCTACTGGAAAGATAGCTGGTAAAATAACTGATGCAAGCACCGGAGAAGAATTGTTTGGAGTAAATGTTATTCTTCTTGGTGGCAGTGGTCAAGGTGCTGCAACAGATTTTGAGGGTGAATATCTTATTCTAAATGTTGCACCTAACACTTACACTTTAAGAGTTTCTATGATAGGGTTTAAAACCCTAGAAATTAAAGAAGTTAGAGTTTTTATTGATAGAACAATAAAAATTGATGTAAAATTAGAAGAACAAGTTTTTGAGGGAGAGGTTGTTGTTATTGAAGCATCAAGAGAAGCTGTTGAGTTAGATAGAACTAATACCGCCTCGTATGTAAATAGTGAAGAGATTAAATCTTTGCCCGTTTCTAATTTGACCGATGTTATTCAACTACAAGCTGGAGTTGTTAAAGATGCTAGTGGTGATTTGCACATTAGAGGTGGTAGATCAAGAGAAGTTTCTTATATGATTGATGGAGTTTCTGTTACAAATACTTTTAGTCAAAGTGGTGGTTCAAATGTAAATGTAGAAACAAATTTTATTCAAGAACTACAAGTTATAACTGGTACTTTTAATGCTGAGTATGGCTCTGCACAATCTGGAGTTATTAATGTTGTAACAAAAGTTCCTGATCTAAATATTTCCGGTTCTGTTGAAGCTATTAGTGGAGGATATTATTCTCCAAATTCTCCAATGTATGTTGGTGGTCTTGATGATTTTAATTTTCTAAATGACAAAGAAGTTAAATTTTCATTATCTCTTCCAATAAAAATATTGCCGGAAAGTCTTGGAAAACTAGGATTTTTAGTTAATGGTAGAGTTGAAGATTCACAAGGTTACTTAAATGGCAAGCGTAGATATAATCCTGAAGATGGTTGGGAGATTGCAGCTTATAGAGAATGGTACAGAGCAAGATTCGATCCTCCTGATCAATTAGTTTTACCATTACCTGATTCATTACATTCCGGAGATGATGAATTAGTTCCTATGGAAACACTAAGGAATTTTAATTTTAATACAAAATTAGTTTATCAACCCTTTGCTGGATTAACTGCTTCATATAGTGTGTTTTATAGTAATAGAGAATCTAAAGATTTTAGTAACACTTGGAAGTTTGTACCTAATGGAATGCCAACAACCTTTAGTGAAAATTTAACACATATTTTTGTGTTAACACATATTCCCACAGATAATATTTATTATAATCTTAGATACTCATTTCAACAAAATGATGAAAAAGAATATATGTATGAAGATGCTAATGATCCACGCTACCAAAGAACAGCAGTAAACCAATGGGATCCAGGTCAAAATACAGGTTTTGATTATGGTGGAATTAATAGCTGGGATAGAAATTGGTTTGATCAATCTATACATTTATTAAATGGAGATTTAACTTGGCAGATAAATAAAGTGTTTGAAGTTAAATTAGGCTTTGAAGGAAAATCTTATGATATAAATTATAAAAATGCTCCAATGAAAGAAGCACTTGGACATGAAATTTTACAATTCCCATTTACCCAAAGTGAGATTCGGTCATTTGAATTGCCCTGGGAATTTTTTAGGAATGCAACTAAAGATTATGAGTTTGGAAATATTCAATTGCGCGAAGCTCATCCAGATAGTTCTGCTGATGATTTGTTTTATGTTGAATATAATAGAAAACCTTTTGAAGGAGCAGCATTTGCTCAATCGACACTAAATATGGGTGAGATAGTACTTAATGCTGGAATAAGATTTGACTATTTTGATTCCCAAGATAGATATGCTCCAACGTATTCTAACGTTTTACCTGAAATTGTTGGTGATGATAGATACTACCAAGAAGTAAAAGCAAAATTCCAAGTAAGTCCTAGATTTGGATTATCGTTCCCTATTTCTGATGGAGGTGCATTAAGATTATCTTATGGACATTTTTTCCAAACACCTAGTTATGAAAAAATGTTTGATAATCCAGTCTTACGTCATTACAATCAGTTTAGTATTGCGAATACAACAATTGGAAATCCTAATTTAAAACCTGAAAAAACTATACAGTATGAAATTGGTGTTCAACAAGAATTATCAAGTGGACTCTCAATGGAGTTTAGTGTTTTCTATAAAGATATAAGAGATCTTTTAGGTATAGAACTATTAACATTAAGCAATGCAACAACATTTAGAAGATATGTAAACAAAGAATACGGAAACTCATCTGGAATTACTTTCGCGTTAAATCATCGTTCGTCAGATGGTTCATTTACAGCTGGAGTTGATTATACTTATATGAGTGCAAAGGGAACTTCATCTTCACCCGAAGCAGCTTTAGATGTACAAATTCTCTCCGGTCCAAGTCAAGGAGCATTTACATTATCTCAAAGAAGAATAGGATTTTTAGATTGGGATCAAACTCATTCCCTAAATGCATCTGTGGGTATTCGTCCATTAGATAGAACCTTAGTTAGTCTGATAGGAAGAATGGGTTCTGCGATTCCTTATACACCTTCAACATTAGGTTTTGGGATTGACCTTCCTGGAAGTTGGTGGAAAAATATTGATAGAAGACCTTTTAGATGGAACGTAGATTTAAGAGTTTCACAAGGGTTCGAAGTACTTGGACTTGACTTTCAGGCTAACCTAAATGTATTTAATTTGTTCAATCATCTTGAAGAAAATAGAGTTCATTCTGTTACTGGTAGAGCTGGTCCTAATGCTTATCTACCAGAAATTGGAAGTAGAAGATATGAAAGAATAGATGCTATTGGTGATTTTACTCATGCTCAAGCAGACTATAATCCATCGTGGTATTCACGTCCACGGTTTATTCAATTAGGAATAGGACTACAATTTTAATTTAAATTAAACTAATTATGCAAACTATGAAAAATAAAATGTTATCAATATTAGTACTTGCAATAATAATATTATTTGAAAATAATTATGCTCAGATTGATGCTGGAAGTTTAGAGTTTGATACTGATGCAAACAAGCGTGGATCGGTAGCTGCTACAATGCTTGGAATAGGTGTTGGAGCTAGAGCTGAAGCACTTGGTGGAGCTTTTGTTGCAATTGCAGATGATCCATCTGCATTGTATTGGAATCCGGCAGGTATTACTCAAGTAAGGTCTCTTTCTCTACAAGTAACAAAAACAAATTGGTTTGTTGGTACTGATTTTAGTGCGTTGGATTTAATTGTGCCTTTACCAGCAATGGGTTCTGCAATAGGTTTTCATCTTGCTATGTTAGATTATGGCGACAATCCAGTAAGAACTGTTTTTAGACCAACCGGAACTGGAGAAACATATTCAGCTTCAGATTTTGTAGCTGCTCTTTATTTTTCATCTGCTATTACAGATAGAGTTTCTGCAAGTCTTGGTGTAAAATATTTTAAGCAAACTATTTGGCATGTTAGTGGCTCTGCTGTTGGTTTTGATCTAGGTATTTTATTTCAAACTCCTGTACAAGGATTAAAACTTGGCGGAACAATAAGTAACCTTGGGCCAGAGTTTGGTCTTAGTGGTAGAGACTTGACCAATATTGCAGATGTGGATGGGAGAAAGCCAATTTTCTTGAATAATGATAATGTTCCAATAAACCTAGCGACAGAAACTTATGCACTTCCATTATTATTTAGATTTGGAATTGCTTACAAGTATGAACTTAGTGAAATGAATTCAATAACAGTTGCAACAAATTTAAATCATCCAAGTAATAATGTTGAAACCATTGATCTTGGAATGGAAGCAAAAATATTTAATTCTTTTTATTTGAGAGGTGGTTACCAATCTCTCTTTTCGGATGCTGCACAAAATGGATTAACTTTTGGTGCTGGAATAAATTATAAAATATTAGATGTTGCTACTTTTATTATAGATTATTCTTGGTCAGATTGGGGTGTACTATCTTCGGTAAATAGATTTTCAATTGGTATTAGTGGTTACTAGTTTTGTGTATTAGAGTTTGTCATTCTCAGCTCGACTGGGAATCTAGGAGTACAGTTGTATAGATTCCCGATAGAGACATTCGGAAATGACAAGCAAAGGGGTGAAAATTTAAGTAATTGTCATTCCGGTTTCCAGCTCTTTTGGAATACCGGAATCTCATACTAGTTTGGAGTTTCTAGCTTAAAAGGTAGTCCGAAAGACAAAATATTTTGAATTATTAAATTAAATTTTAGAGTTAAAAAGGAGAACTTCAGTGTTATTAATAAGAAGTTTAAAAAAGAATATTAAAAAATACTTCAATATGTTTCTATTATTGATTGTGATTATTGTTAGTTCACCTAACATCTCACTTGCACAAGTTACAGGTTCTTCAACTGATGCGCATCCAATGCATTGGGCAAGGTATTGGGCAAGAGGTCTATTTGATAGAAATTTAATTAACGTACCTATTTGGAATATCGGAAATATTACTGATGCTGGAATAGGAGTTTCTGACGGAAAGGGTATGAAGTGGCCTGGAAGTCAAGGATTAGGATATTTAGGTGGAGCAAATTTTTTGGTAGCAGCTTATGTAACTGATATGGCTGGCTTTGAAGATAAAGTTATACCTGATACTTGGGACGGACAGCAATTTGGGATTATTAGTAATGCTTATTTGCCTCATGTTAGTACCACAACTGTTGCACAACTATCTAGTGATAAAACTCATCAGCAAATATGGCAACCAATGCCAGGCTGGTATAATGATGGTTTCTTTGGGTATATATGGGGAATAAATGAAGATATAAATAACGATGGTGAATTAGCACCAAGTGAGGATGTTAATTTTAACGGAGTTCTTGATATAAATCTTGATCCACCAGAAAGTATTCTTAAAAGTATGGCAGTTAGTACGGACAAAAGAACGTGGCCACAATATTGGCCTGGCGGTACTTACGTTGGTGATACTAGACAACCAGCCGGAAGACCACCTAGAACTCCTAATGCTGGTGCTAGAGCTGGTAGATGGAATGGAGAATTTAAAGCTGGTCCTATTGCAGATCAAGAAGCAATTTATATGATGGATGATCATGAAAATGATTTTTGGGAAGATTATACTGAAAAAAGATATTGGCCAATAAAAAATTCTGATGGTACTCCTGATCGAACACTGTGGAAAGATCCGGATGTTGAGAAAGTGAGTATTAGAGGAACTGGTGTTGAAGTTGAAGCTAGAACCTATGCCTGGTTTCATCCACTAGCTGAGGATATTTTAGTTTCTGTTTATCGTTTACGTAATTATAGTGATCATAATTTAAACAGAGTTGTAACAGGTTTATGGGCAGATGCTAATATTGTGGAAAGTACTTTTAATAAAGCAGATTTTATTGAAGCAACATTTGGTGCTGGTGATGAAGGAAGACTAGAATTTGATATACTTTACCAATGGCATGAGTTTCCTGATCAACTAAATACTTTCCAGAATGTTGGAGTTTTTGGTTTTGCATTTTTAGAAAGCCCTGGTATTGAAGATAATGGCGAAGATGATGATAAAGATGGAATAGTTGATGAAAGTCAATCAGATGGAATTGATAACGATGGTGACTGGTTAGCTTTTTCTGATATTGGGTTACCAGGTAGCCCCGATCTTGCTGGGAATGGACGATGGGATACGGAAGACACAAACCTAAATGGTGGTTTAGATGAAGGGGAAGATGTAAATAAAAATGATAAACTAGATTTTGAACCAGTAAATGATGATAGAGGTACTGATGGCATTGGACCTGATGAAAATGGATGGTTTGGTCCTGACCTGGATGGAACAGAAACAAACGGAAGTATTGATATTGGCGAGCCTAATTTTGATGTTACAGATATTGATGAAGCTGATCAAGCTGGACTTGGTCATGTTTTTGTATATACATCCAACAAACAATTAAGAGATCAAAAAACATTTTGGGATAAATATTTAAGCAAGCCCAATGAACCTGAGATTGAAGAAACGGAAGATAATATTGTTTTTGTTTTTGGTTCAAAAGATGTAAAACTTGAAACAACAGATGCACTTGCTCAAGCAAACAAACCTGAGTGGAAAAGGTTTACTATAGCACTTTTAATGGGGGAAGACCAAGATGATGTTATCCGTAACAAATCTACAATGCAAACTATTTATAATAATAATTATAAATTTTTAACACCACCATTACAACCAACATTAATTTCTAATGTAACAGATGGTAAGGTTCAACTTTATTGGGATACAGATGCTGAACGTTCTAAAGATCCATTTTTCGGAGAAGATTTTAACGGGTATAGATTATATAAAAGTACAGATCCCGATTTTCTTGATATAAAAACTGTAACTGATGCTTTCGGAAATGTTTTATTATTTGAACCACTTGAAATATTTGATAATGATGATGCATTAAGAGGCGCACATCCAGTTCCGTTCCCTAATTTGGGTGTCCATTATGATATGGGTAAAAATAGTGGACTTAAACATTCCTATGTTGATACACTTGTTGAAAACGGACGCACATATTACTATGCTGTAACTTCAATTGATGCTGGAAATGACTTTGACTTTTTTGAAAGAGAATTAGTAACTGTTGATTATCCTTTAAGGGCGATGCCTAGTGAATCACCGTTTAGCATTACAGTTAACAAACTTGGCGATGTAGTTTTTAGAGATAGGAATACTGCAGTTTGTATTCCACAAGAATCTGCTGCCGGATATACCGAACCATTTGTTGATTCTTCAAAAATAGATCACCTTAGTGGATATGCAAGAGGTGGTCATTTTAATATTGATATTTTTAATAAAAGTCATTCAACGGATCATCTAAAAGATGTTTACCAGCTTACATTTAAAGATGATGGTTGGCTTAGTGAGAAAACACCAATGTATAATTGGGGAAGTACAAAAGGAATAACTCTTGTAAATATTACTTCTGGTGATACTCTTTTTGATGTTAATTATGCTGGGCCAAAACCATTTGTTGAAAATGGCTATGCTGATATTGAAAGAGGAATTTTTGAAGGAATAAAGTATGATTTGAATTTCCCAATTATCAAAGACATAAATAATTCGCGTGATAACGAAAGAAAGATATCCGTAATAAAATATAATGATGAGGGAAGAGTTACAAATGAATGGAAGAAATGGGCAACAGATTCAAAATCCAACATACGAGTAAATGCAATTGATTTGCCTGGTGCAAATATTGCACTACCTCGTGATTTTGATTTAGTAGTTTATGACCATATTGTCGATACATCAAAAGGAAATATCGTCCAGCCTGCATACCCACTAAATTTTGCAGTTTGGGATGTTACTGATCCAAATAATAAATTTAAAATGCCTCTAAGTGTTATATATGAAAAGAGTACAAAGAAAGCTAATAATATTTTACCACAAGAAATGTATGGTCAAATTTGGGATAGTACACGTGTTGTAATAAAATTCCCTAAACATCAAGCAGATAGATTTATTGCATCTTGGGAATTAAGATTTTTGAAACCAGATTTTGCAAGAAAAGATAAAATTGTAATCCCACCTTCTCCCGGTGATGTATTTAGTTTTAGAACTGAAAGAAACCCTACTGCAGAAGATGTTTTTCAATTTACAGTTGATGGTGGCAAGTGGTTGAAGAAAGATGTAGAGTTAACTGAAGATAAAAAAGTATTTGTTGTTCCAGATCCTTATGTTGCTGCAAATACTCTTGAAGCAATATATGAACTTTCTGGTAATTCCCAAAGAAGAGTTGATTTTGTAAATCTTCCACCAGAATGTACAATTTATATATTTACAGCAAGTGGTGAGCTTGTTAAAAGAATTGAACATAGTGTTGCATTTGATGAAGGACGACATCCATGGGATTTAACTTCTGAAGATGGTCCAGAAGTAGCATTTGGAATGTACTTTTTTGTGGTGGAAGCAGAGGGCTTAGAAACCCAAAGAGGAAAATTTGCTATTATAAAATAGTTGAAACTTTTGAAAGATTATTAACTGGGTTAACTTTTGTCATACTGAGCGGAGTCGAAGTACGAATCAATTTACTGGTTTGACTCAGCTCACTATGACAACGTGTCTAGTTTTTCAGAGGTTTCTAGTTGATGTTATTTCTAGTCTGTCATTCCGGTTTCCAGTTATTTTGGAATACCGGAATCTCCAAACTTTTTTTATGAGATTCCGGTATTCTAAAAAGTACAAACCGGAATGACAGTTTGTAAAAAGTACTAAAGTTTAATTAAACGTTTAAGGTTTAAAGTAAATTGAAATTATATAAAACAGTTTTAAGAAACCCGATTATTTATTTAATAATCGGGTTGTTTTTTTTCTCTTGTTCTGATAAAGATAAAACTCCCAAAGAAGAAATAGTTGCTAAAGTTGGAGGTAGAATTATTACAAAGGATGAGTTTAAATCTAGTTATGAATTTAGTGTTCATCTATTCCGAAGAGGTACAAACTCAAGAAAGACTTATCTAAATTATATGGTAAATGAATTGCTTGTAGCTAACGAAGGCTTCACACACGGGTTCAATAAGAAAAGATATGTAACCTCTAGAATAGCAAACCGCAGCAATAATAATTTGTTGGAAGCTTTTTATACCAAGCATATTTATAATAAAGTTACTATTCCTGAAGAAAAAATAATTGATGTATTAAAAAAATCAACTATAAAATTTAGACTGTTAATTTTACCAACCCCTTCATTAGAAAAAGCTGCGGAAGCTTATGATGTAGCAATAAAATCGGATTTAGGGGATTACATTGATACGCAAATTAATAAACTGGAAATCAAAAACGCAAATAGAAAAAACTTTGAAACCGATTGGATGGACTATTTAGAAATGCCTCCTGAAATGTTTGCAAAAATTCAGAATTTAGAAATTGGTAAACCATCAAAACCAATTCCTTACAACAATGGTTATGCTATATTTCAAATTATAAATTTAGAAAGAAAAGCTATAAAGAGTGATGAACTTATATATGGATCAAAGCGAAAAAAGATTAAGGAAAGACTTTTTAATATTGAATCCGATAGAATAGTTCATGAACTTATGGATTCAATTTTGACACCGCTTAATGTGAAAATAAGTAGTCGGATAATTGGTAAGTTAGTAAAGCCCCTCTATGCTTGGGTTTACGCTGGCATTCCGGATAGAGGTTCAATAGTTTATAATCTGAATTCAGTTAGCGATACCTCTAAGAATTACTTAAAAGAATTAAAAGAATTACTTCCGGAAAAATTATATACCACAACTGAAGGAACAGTAACAGTTGAAGATTATTTTAATTATATGAATTATCATAGAAAAATAATTAACCTAAGTAAAAATCCTTATGATCTTGAGAACAGACTTTACGCTGAAGTTGGTACAATGATTAAAAATAAAAAATTTATTAGTATCGCAAAAAAGGAAGGCTTCGAAGATTCAATAAAAATTAAAAATGATTTAAAAGTTTGGGAGCAAAAATTCACTTACGATCTTTTTAGAAAAAATCTTATTAGAGAAATAACAGTAACAGAAGAAGAAATGGAAAAGTATTTTAAGGAAAGATGGCGTGAGTTAAGAATTTCTAATGTAGATACAACAAGATTTTACAAATACGAAGATGATGTTTACAATGCAATATTATTTGAGAAACATAGTAAATTATTAGAAACTGAAATTAGCAAACTAAAGAAAAAATATCCAGTTGTTATAAATGAAAATGTTCTAAATAGTATAGAACTTAATGATGGACCAAAGTCCGCAGAAACATCTTTATTTGTAATTAAAAAGTTTTCCGGCGAACGTTTAGTTCCTACTGCAGATATGAAATGGCTTAGTTATTAAGAGTTGTAACATGTGTTATTTTCCGTTATAAATAAATATAAAAAGCAAGAACTGTCATTCCGGTTTGACAGAGTTTTTTGCTGGCAATACCGGAATCTCATGCTTAGAGTAGGAGATTCCGGTATCGTAAGAAACACGAACCGGAATGACAGTTTGAGAATTCGTTTTATCTATAACTATTTATTGACGCCGTGTTAATAGTAGTTGACAAACATTATTATTATAAATAGTTGGAATTTATTGAAATTATTTTTATCTTTGGGCAATCGATTGCCCAAAGCAATACAATCGATTGCAAACGAGTATTGTCAACGCATCTATTTCTAGTTTGCGCAATCAATTCTCAATAAACTTTTTGTCTTAAACATAGGAACTCTTAGCAATGTTAAATAAACAGAGACCTCAAAAGTATATTAGTTATCTATTATTATTTCTTTTATTTTTAATCCCGTCACTTTTATTTGGTGCAGCAAAAGGAAAAATACTTGGCAAAGTGGTTGATGAAGATTCAGGGGAACTTTTATTTGGTGCAAACATTGTTTTGCTGAAAGTTTCCGTTAATGGAGTAATGCAACCAGTTTCAAATTCCCATGGAGCTGCTGCTGATCTAAACGGAGAGTTTGTAATGCTTAATATTTCTCCTGGTACATATACTGTTAAGGTCTCTTACATAGGATATGCATCAAAGATTATAGAGGGTATAAAAGTTTCAATAAACCGTACATCAAATTTAAATGTTGAGTTAAAATCTACTACCATGGAAACAGAAGAGGTTGTGGTAGTTGCAAAAAAAGAAGTTATTAAGAAAGATAAAACTTCAACAGCTAAAACATTTTCTGCAGAAGATATAAGCAGTTTTAATTTAGAGTCAATAGAATCAGTTGTTGAACTTACTACTGGGGTTGTAGAAGGACATTTTCGTGGTGGACGATCTGAGGAAGTATCTTATCTTGTCGATGGCGTACAATCTGGAATTCAATTAAATGTTGACGCTGTTCAAGAAATTGAAGTAATTAGCGGTACATTTAACGCCGAATATGGTAAGGCAATGAGTGGTATTGTAAATACTGCTCCTAAAGAAGGGGGAAGTAAATTTTCTGCACACGCAAAAGTTTTTTCCGGAAATTATTTAACTTCTCATGATTATGTAGGGATTGAGTCTTCTGATATTTTACATGATACAGAAATTAGGTTCAATCTGTCAGGACCAATACCACTCACAAATAATAAATTAAAACTTTTTGTTTATGGTAAAAGGAGTAACAATAAAGGATTGCACTATGGAATTGATAGATACAGAAGTACAGATTTCACATCAGTTTTGAGTTCTATTCCGGAAGATACATGGACTGATATCCATTCAGGTAATAATAGTGCAATACCAATGGGAGAAAACCAAAAATATGAAGCTGTAGGAAACTTAACTTGGAACGTTATAAATAATTTGAAGGTTGGTTTACTATACCAGTACTTTAATTCCTCGGGACAAGGACAAAAAGATTATGATTATTCTAATAAATATTCTCCTAACAGAACTAATCAGAGATGGGATCTCCGGAATAGTTTTACGTTTTCTTTTAATCATGTAATTGCAAATAATGCATTTCATGAAGTAAAACTTCTTTATGTAGATACAGATTTTCAAAAATCACGATTTAAAGATCCATTTGATAGCAGGTACGTTCATAATAATTTAGATACTGATATTGGTGGATTTAATGCTGGTGGAAATGACAAAAGATTTTTCTTTGAAAACACTATACGTCGTGAAGTAAAATATGATATTGTTTGGCAGATTAATCACCATCATGAAATAAAGGCAGGTGCTGATTATGTTAAAACTGCATTTGAACAAGAAACCTTTTCATTAAGAAATATTTTTGAAAATTCAAAAGATAAAAATGAAATATCAAAATACAAACAGTATATACCTAATTCTTCAACAAGTTTTGCAGATAAATATACCAAAAATCCTGAAGAATTTTCAGTCTATGTACAGGATAAAGCGGAGTTTGATGACTTAGTAATAAATTTTGGTGTACGTTATGATAGGTTCGATCCACACACATTATATCCTACAGATTTAAGAAATCCAGGTAATACTATTATTACAAATCGTAAGTCAGAATATTTAGAGGCTAAAGTGCAAGAACAGATTAGTCCACGTATTGGTTTGGCATACACACTTGGTAATGCAGCATCATTGTTTTTTAGCTATGGTCACTTCATGCAAATTCCAAACTATGAATATTTATACAGCAACCCTAACTGGGAAATTTCTGGAACGGCAATGGGTAACCCAAATTTGGATGCAGAAAAAACAGTTAAATATGAACTGGGACTTCAACTATCAATAATGGAAGGGCTTGTAGTAAATACAGATGTTTATTATCATGATGTTTATAATCTCCATACACTTATTCCAATTGAAGCTTATGACACAAGAATTTATAGTTACTATACAAACAAGGATTATGCTAGTACAAAAGGTTTATCTGCTGGTATAGATTATCGTGCAGAAAATTTTGATTTTACAGTAAATTATACATTACAATTTGCAGAAGGTAATTCCAGCGATCCGGAAGAAAATTTTATTGCGGCAGGACAAAAGTTAGATCCTATTACTGAATTTGTACCTTTGGATTGGGATCAAAAACATAGTTTTAATTTTGCAGCAGGTTATAACACTAAAATATATGGTGCATCTGTTGTTGGTAGGTTTGGTTCAGGAACAAGATATACATTAAACCCACCTGAGAAAAGCCGACTTACTTTAATTAATATTCCTGAAAATGCAATGACTAAACCACAAACTTTCTATATGGATTTTAAGGGGTATTATAATTTAGATATGTTTGAAATTGTTGGAATCGTTCCTCGCTTAGGTTTTTATATTTATAATATTTTTGATATACGTAATGAAATCAGGGTATATGAAGATAGCGGTTCTGCTGAAACAACATTTGAGATTGAAGCAAACCGTCCAAGTTATGTAAGTACTTTTACTACAATAGAAGATCTTTATGCAAATCCGAGCAATTTTAGCTCACCCAGGTTTGTTAAGCTTGAATTAAGTTTGCAATTCTAAATAAAAGATATACTTTTAAAAAATTATAAGTTTGGAGAATGAGATGGAAATAAGTAAAAAAATATTGTTAATAATAATTCTCTTTGGTTTTAATAGTGCCTTGTTTTCACAAGGTGTTCCGTTACTTGGTTCCCAAAAGATTCCTGATGATCCTCCTGGTGAATGGACTGCCACACGTAGGGCATTTATGGATGGGAATAGAATTAAGATGCTCTATTTTAATAACGGTAAGATATCAGATAGGTTTGGACAAAATATCTGGCCAAAGGGATCCGGAATAAATATGCTTGACGGAGGGACACCAAATATAGCTTCAGCTTTTGGAGTTGACGCTGATGGTGTTCCGCTTCCACAAGGTACAATACCAGATACACTAGCTGGACAAGACAGTATTTTTATTACTCAATCTAGAATGGATACACCAGCGGATCCTAGTGGAAAATTTGGCTGGACTTTTTATCCTGCTTTAGGTTATTTTAATCCCGATCAGGATAAACCGGCTATTTCCAATGACCCAAATTCTTGGCCAATCGGTGGCTGGCCGGATCAACCTCTTTATGTTGATGATAAAGGAGTGACAGAGTGGAATGGTTTTTTTGGACGCGGCAAATTTAATGCTGAACTGGAAACATACTTTGCAATAAATGATGCATGGGATGTTGGACAACAATCACCTAATGGGGAACCACCATATTTTTTACCTCGTCCTGATAGGGATTTACCATTGAATAATTACAAATGGGGCGGATTGGGAACTCGAATTGGTACGCGTATGTTCCAATGGGCACATCCAGCTGTTCAAGATGTAATATTTTTCATTTATGATATTGGAAATATTTCTGAATATGATTACGACAATATTACACTTGGGATGTATCTGGATAGTGGTATTGGTGATGATGTGAGTCCAATGGATGATCTAAATGATTTTGATAAACAACTCGATTTATCATGGATTTATGATGCCGATGGATTGGCGGGTGGAGGTTCAGCCGTGGGAGTAATGGCTTTTGCCTATTTAGAATCACCTGGGCTTCCGTTTGATGGTATAGATAACGATAATGACGGTATTATTGATGAATCACGGGATACTACGGCTGGACATTGGACAACCGATCCGCTGGAAGGTCCTAATGGAACAACAATAGATGAAGCAAAATGGAAAGCTTTCTACGCACCTCGCGAACCGGGACCACACTGGACTGGTGATGAAAATCAGAATTGGAAGGCTTGGGAAGATTTTGATGGGGATGGTGTTTATAGTGCACAATTCGATGAAATAAATGATGATGTGGGTGGCGATGGTGTTGGTGCAAATGATTTGAATTATCTTAGACCCGATGAAGATGGAACAGAAGCCAATGGTAAGCCAGATTTTGGAGAACCAAATTTTGCTAAAACAGATAAAGATGAATCGGATCAGATTGGTTTAACAACTTTCCACGCTTATCCGAGATCTCAAAGATTTAATGCACCTTTCTTTTATGGCCCGCGGCACGATAAAGAGTATTATTATTATATGACAAATAATGAATTTGACGGCGTATTTTTAGATGGTTCTGCTAATGTAGGACTGCTCTTTTCTTCAGGGAAAATCTCTATTAAAAAATATGGAGTTGAGCGGTTTTCTCTTGCTACACTATACACAAATGACAGACCACAAAATGATTCTAAAAATGTCCCTGAACTTTTCGAACTAAAAAAAACTGTTCAAAGAATATACAATGCAAGTTACCGCTTTGTTAAACCTCCAATAAAGCCACGCCTTACAGCAGTTCCACAAGATGGGCAAATTACTTTATTTTGGGATAGTAATGCGGAAAAATCAAGAGAACCATTTTATGATTATATTGAAGATTTTGAAGGGTATAAACTGATTAAATCGACTGAGCCATTTTTTGAAGATGCACGTGTAGTAACTAATTCATTTGGTAATAAAACAAATTTTTTACCCATTGCTCAATGGGATTTGAAAGATGGTATAAAAGGTCATGCAGATTGGTCACCAACAAATGGTGTTAGCTATAGGCTTGGAACTGATAGCGGTTTAGAACATACCTATGTTGATAGGGATGTTAAAAATGGACGAACCTATTTCTATGCCTTGGTAGCTTATGATTTTGGAATGGAATCAGATGGTGTTGCTCCATCAGAAAATACAGCTACAATAACGCTTGATAGAAGAGACAGTGTAGTTTTTATAGATAGAAACTGTGTAATGGTAACGCCACGTACTTATGCCAGTGGTTTTCAATTAGCCGAAGTTGATTCCGGTTGGGTTTCCAAAAGAGGAAGTGGTACAATTAACGTAACTACTATTGCTCCTTTTGATGTGAAAAATAATAATAAATACTCAGTTACATTTGATGTAACAAAAACTGGATATGATCCTGAAAAAGCAAAAGAAAAATATCGCTTGTCTGATGATAAAATATTTAGTTATAAAGCCAAAAATTATTATATCTTAAATATTACTGATACCTCAAATATTGATACATTAGAACAATTGAAAGCAAAATTTGAAAAGGATACAGACTTCCCAATTATTGATGGGATGCAAATCAAAATGAACAATATATTTAGAGCTGGATTGAAAGACTTTAAATGGGATAGTCCTTCACACAAAACACGAATAAATGTTTTTCACGCTACGGATGCATCTAATCACGATAATATAGATCAAGTACCTTGGGACTATACGCTTCACTTTGTAACAGATTCTGTTTACACAACTCCTTTTGCAAAATTTTATGGTGAGTGGAACGCTCTACCAGAATACAAAATAAATATATTTGCTCTCAACCATAATTTTTTTCATAAAGAGTTTAATGGTACCGATTCAATACTTGTTCCAGATACAGCAGCAGTTATTTTAGTTGATGTTAATAAAGATGGAATTTTTCAGATAATTCCATCAGATGCAAATTCAGATTTTATAGCAATAGGAGAATTTAATACACGTGCAAGAATAGCTTGGGGATCCTTTTTTAATGTTGATGGAGTAACAGCAGCTTACGATATAACTTTTAGAGATAAACCACAAGTTGGACAAGTGTTAGAAATAAATACAAAAAGACCATTTTTTGAAACGGATAAATATGTTTACTCAGTAGCAGAACAAGAAACACTAAATAAAGATTTGGCCAAAGCTGGGTTGGAAGATATTAAAGTAGTACCAAATCCATATGTGGCAACTAATTTGAATGAGCTCTTTGTGAGAAAGGGTTTACACCAGAGAAGACGATTAAGTTTTACACATCTTCCGGCAAAATGTACACTAACAATTTACAATGCAAGTGGTTTTCTGGTTGATAGAATTGATATAGATAATCCGGCAGACAATGGACTTTTTCAGTGGGATATGCAAACCTCGGAGGGTTTAGAAATATCTTATGGAGTTTATGTGTATCATGTTACTGCTCAGGGTATTGGAGATAAAGTTGGAAAATTTGCTGTTATTAAATAAAAAAGTTTTCAAAAGAAGAGGAAAAAATGAAAATTAAAAGTGAATATACTGTTTACTTAGTTTTGTTACTTGTGTTGATATTGAGCAACAATATCTTTGCACAAACTCCAGTAAAGAATGGAACTACTGCAGCGAGTTTTTTGGAAGTTGGTGTGGGCAGTGCTGCTATGGGTATGGGAGGAGCTTATACAACGATAGCTGATGATATCAGTTCAATTTATTGGAATCCATCAAAACTTGCAGAAATTGAAAATTATGACGCAATGTTTATGTATCAACCATGGATTGCCGGTATGACTTTTAATTTTATTGGAGCATCATTTCCTGTTCAAAATATTGGCGTATTTGGAGTAGGAATTACACAATTAAGTTCCGGAGATATTGCAGAAACAACGTTGGATTTTCAGGAGGGAACAGGTTCAAAATTTGACGCAACAAGTATGGTTGTGAGTCTTGTTTATTCAAGAAAAATTACCGAGTGGTTTTCTGTAGGATTTAGTGGAAAATATATTTCTGAACGAATTGCTACAATGAACTCTACAGCTTTAGCAATGGATTTAGGAGTTTATGTAATAACTCCTTTTTTTGAAAGAGAAAATATTAAAGGTATTCAAATTGGGATGATGATTTCTAATTTTGGAACTAAACTTCAATTACAAGGTGATGACACTTTTATTGCAGTTGACCCAGATCTTATTAATAGTGGAAACAATGATAAAATTGAAGCACATTATCAAATGGATGCTTACAATCTACCAACGAGTTTTAGAGTTGGTTTAGCCTATGATTTAATAAATATCGAAAATACTCACAGACTTACAATAGCTACAGATCTTTATCATCCCAATAACAACTTTGAGTATATTAACGTTGGCGGACAATATCAATTAACACTTTCACAGAATACTGCAATAAAAATTAGAGGTGGTTATCAAACACTATTTTTAAACGATAACCAAAAAGGATTAACATTTGGTTTTGGATTGAAATTTAAAGTTGCAGGTGCTGGAAGAATAAAATTTGATTATGCCTATAACAGTCATGGAGTTCTTGGAAATCTTAATAGTTATACACTATCCCTTATGTTCTAATTGTTCTTTTATTAAAATATTTAGTTATATAAACACAAAACAATGAGTCTATTATTTATAGACTTTTTGTTTAATGTCTTGGTATATGTTATGGTTAATGTTTTATCATTATTAAAAAAAATCTCCATTGGTATAGTTTTATTTTTTTTAATATTCATCACCCAATATGGATGCGAAAATAAAACTAGTATTGATACTAATAATATTGTTGCTATTGTTGCCGATGACACAATTTATACTAATGATTTAATAACAAGAGCTGAATATAATATTCGGCCAATTTATTGTGATGGCAAGAGTAAATTTGATAAACACATAATACTAAATTCAATTATTGCCGAAAAGCTATTTGCTTTAGAAAGTGTGGAAAAGCAGACAGTTCCAAAAGATAATGAAATGTTTAAAGCTCGTCTTAAAGGAATTAAGCATCAAGCAATGAGAGAGGAATTGCTTTATAATGAGGTGAATTCTAAGGTGATTGTTTCGCAAGATGAAATTGAACAGACCTATATAAATTCAAAAAAAACTATTGATGCAGTTGCAGTATTTATTCCCAATGGTTTTAATGCTGATGCAATTTATAAAGATGCGAAGAGTGGAATTTCTTTTGATGAGTTATCTAAAAAATATATTGGAATCTCGAAGCCAAAAAAGAAAGAAATTAAATGGGATAATATTGATAAGGCTTCTCACGATGCAATATTTAATTCTACTGTTACCAAGGGAACAATTCTAAAGCCAATTGCAGCTAAAGGTGGGAAGAGATTAATAAAAGTAATTACTTGGAAAGAAGATATAGAGCTTAGTCCTGGTAATGTTCAAAAGCAGATGGAATTGATTAAAGGCAAGTTAGAAAGACGTTATATTGAAGAGGGAACAAAAAAATATATTGCAAACATTATGAGTGGAGTTGAATTAAAATTCAATTCTGAAAGTTGGAATTATATTAGTAATTATCTAAAACCGATTTATGTTAATAATAAAAAAGACAATTTGCCAATAATAGAATTGGATAAACTTTATAAAGAGCTAAACGCAAATACGAATCAACCTTTTATTTATTATGGAGATAATGTTTTATTTGTAGAAGATTTTATCGATTTAGTTAAAGTTCACCCGCTTGGGATAAAGACAAAAAATATTACAAATAAAAATTTCGGTTATAGACTTCGTGCAGCAATTGCAGCTTTAGTAATTGATGTACAGCTAAATAAGATTGCGTACTCAAGAAATTATGATAAATTAAATGTTGTAAATAGAACTGTGAAAAGTTGGGAAACTTATGTCGGTTTTTTATCTCAGCGCGATACTATATTAGCAAAAGGAGGATACAAGGGTAATATAAAAAAAGATTATTTTGATGCATTTGATAATTATTTAACACCTCATTTTGATTCTTTAAAAATAAAATACAATTCAAGAATATCCTTAAACAAAGCAGTATTAGCTCAAGTTGAATTATCTTCTGTTCAAATGTTTACACATAAAACAAGGGGACCATATTTGAATGTTACTCCGCCATTTCCGATAGCAACAAATTCAGCAAAAATTAATTATAAATTAATTGAAACAATTAACTAAATTGATAAAAACACTTACTACTCAAATGAAAAAAGGAAATAATTATGAAATTCTTTAGTTTGCTATTATTGTTAGTCATTTTTATTTATGGTTGTTCTAAAGCTAAGAGTGAGAGAAGCATACTCAATAATAGTGATACAATAATTACTCAAGAATTCATATATGAAATTAAAGATGCAAAAACTCCGCAATGTCATGCCTCAACAGTAGCAGCGTCTGGAGATGTTATTGTTACTGCTTGGTTTGGCGGTACTGAAGAAAAAAACGATGATGTTGGAATTTGGGTTTCTCGTAAAGTTGGTAACAAATGGTCTGAACCAATTGAAGTTGTAAACGGAGTACAAGAAGATGGTAGTCGTTTTCCTTGTTGGAATCCGGTTTTGTTTCAACCAAAGAATAGTCCGTTAATTTTATTTTACAAAGTTGGTCCAAATCCGCAAAAGTGGTGGGGATTATATCTGACTTCAAATGATAATGGAAAAACTTGGTCAGAGCCAACAAGATTACCTGAAGGAATTTATGGACCAATAAAAAATAAATCTGTGCAACTTGCTAATGGAGATATTTTGTCTCCAACCAGTACGGAACACGATGGATGGAAAGTACAAATTGAACGGAGTAGAGATTTAGGAAAAACCTGGACATCAACTGGAGACTTAAATGATGGAGTAGAGTTTGGTGCAATTCAACCAGCTATATTATTTCATCCTAACAATATATTGCAAATACTAAGCAGAACTGAGAATGAAGTAATTACTGATTCTTGGTCTTATGATAATGGTAAGACTTGGAGTAAAATGAAATCTCTTGGTTTGCCAAATCCAAACTCCGGTATTGATGCAGTTACTCTTAGGGATGGGAGACATTTGTTGGTTTATAATCCGACTAAAAAGAATTGGGGAGATAGAGTTCCTCTTACGGTTGCAATATCAAATGATGGAAAAATTTGGAACGATTTTTTAGAACTAGAATCAGTTACAAATCCAGAAACAACAGAGGAAGAAGAATATTCTTACCCATCAATAATCCAAACTGATGATGTACTTGTACATATAGTTTACACATGGAATAGAAAAACTGTGAAGTACGTTGTGTTGGACCCCACAAAAATAAATTGATTCATAAATTGTTAGTTCAAAAATTAAGTTAAGAAATAATGGAGGAGAAAATGATTAAAAATATTAATGAAAAAAGCTATTCATTTTTTTCTAAAAAAGGTTTAATCTTATTTGTGTTTTTGACAATTGTTGCATGTAATACACAAGAAAAAAAAGGTCCAATTGAAGGAGTTTGGGAACTACACTATGCAACTTATAAAGAACCTGATACAACTTGGGTAATTACAAAAGATAAATGGCACGAAAGAAAAGTGTTTACTAAAAAACATTTTTTTTGGATGGGACAAGAACCAAACAGACCAGCGGTTACAAAGGATTTTACATTATCTGATATGTTTAAAGATGCTGAACCTTTCATTGCTGGAGCAGGTACTTATGAGTTAGATGGAAATAAATATATAGAGCATGCAGAGTTCAACATTCATCCAAATTTTGAGAATCAAACTATGACATTTAATTACAGAGTTAATGGAGATAGTTTAATCATTACCGGAACTGTACCACTTGGTGATATTGGAATGGATTACTCGGGTAATGAAGAAATTTATGAAGTGCTTATAAGAATAGAATAATAGAATGAACCATTTGGCTTGAGTGAAAATAATATTGTCAAGTTTCACAAGATTGTTTTCAAACTCTTGTATAATAAGCTGTTCCAAATTTAATAATTAGGATGTAAAATGAAAAAATATTTAGAACTAGTTGTGTCTTTTCTATTTCTTTTCTCAGTTGTGATATATGGTAGTGGTCTTAAAGCTGGTGCAGCATCAAGAAATATAACACCCAACCCTTTAATACCAGTTTCTGGTGGAGTAGGTATTCCAAATATAGCAACAGTTAAGAAAGGCGAACTTACAACACGTGCATTAGTGCTAACAAAAGGTGATACAAAAATTGCAATTGTTTCAATAGATAATTTAGGAGTTCCAAAAATAATTGGAGATCGCATTCGTGCATTGGTTCCTAATATTAAACCAGAGACTATTTTAATTGGAGCTACCCATACACATAGTGCACCTGATGTTTATGGTTTTGCAGATGAGAATGGAAACTCTGGAACTGATCTGAATTACATTGAACTATTAGTTAAGAAAACAGCTGAAGCAATTAATGAAGCATACAATAATGTTCAGTCGGTAGAACTGAAAATTGCAGTCGGCGAAGCAAAAGGAAAAATAGCATATAATTATTACGCACCAAAACTCTACGATCCAAGATGTGGAGTTATACAATTAATTTCTTATTCTAATAAAAAAGTAATTTCAACTCTAATTAATTATGCAAGTCATCCCGAAGTAATTGGTAGTAGAAGAGGAATTTGTACTCCAGATTTTGTTGGACCGATGTATGACAAAATTGAATCACAAGTTGGCGGTATAGCAATTTTTATGAATGGTGCACAAGGTGGAATGGTAACTGCTGATAATAGGAGAGAGAATGGTAAGGAAGCAAATGATTGGAATGAGTGTATTAGAATAGGAGAGTTATTGGCAAACGAATCATTAAGAATTATTGCTGATGCAGAAGTTCAAAAAGATCCTAAAATATTTATTGCTAATAAAAATGTAGATATTCCAATTGATTCGAATTTGATGAAGTTTATTCTTAAAAATTCAATACTCAATTATGAAATGCCGGACAATGAAACAGTTACAACAAGGATGAACCTACTAAATATTGGAACTGCACAGATTATTACAATTCCCGGGGAAGCACTTCCGAATATTGGATTTTATATAAAGAGAAATATGAAAACACAAAATCCGTTTCTTTTTGGTTTAACTAATGATGCTTATGGGTACATTTTAACAAAAGAAGACTTTAATAGTTTTGAACGATATGACTATATTACCAGAACAAGTCTTGGTGAAAGAACCGCTGAAATAGTAATTAATAATGCGTTGAAGTTAATTAAGGAAAGTCCAAGTACAAAATAAATTTGAAAATAAATTAAATATTTTTAAGGATGATAGATGAAAGGTGTTCTAAATAAAGTTAACAACAAAAATAGCTCTACTTCTTTAATAGTAATTACATTTCTATTTCTACTTGTAATTGATGTTTCAGCACACGGAGTTACAGAAGGTGATAAAGGTTTTATTCAACAGAGTTCTGGTATTATGATTTTGTCATTTATTTATCTTGGAGCAAAACATATGGTTACTGGATACGACCATTTGCTATTTTTGTTCGGTGTAGTTTTCTTTTTGTATCGATTAAAAGATATTAGTATTTATGTTACACTATTTGCACTTGGTCACTCAATAACTCTTCTCTCTGGTGTTCTGTTTAATGTTAGCATTAATGCATACATAATTGATGCAATTATTGGATTCTCAATTGTCTATAAAGCTCTTGATAATATGGGTGCTTATAAACGTTGGTTTGGTTTTCAACCAAGTACTAAAGTTGCAACACATATTTTTGGACTTATTCATGGATTTGGTTTAGCTACAAAAATTTTGGAATATCAAATTTCATCCGATGGATTAATTCCTAACCTTATCGCTTTTAATGTTGGTGTTGAGTTAGGGCAAGTAATGGGTTTAATAATAATATTTATTATGATAAGCTTTTGGCGACGTTATGGAAATTTTGTACAGCAAGCCTATAACGCCAACGTTGTTTTAATGGTTGGCGGATTCATCTTTGTTGGTTATCAACTGACCGGTTATTTTATATCTTAAAAAGGAAAATATAATGGATAATAATTCTCAAACTAATGGTGAACTTCCATCTACAAAAAAACTATTTAATTCAACTCTACTTGCAATTGTAGTTGCTACAATTATTCTTGTTACTACTGTTCTTCCAGCTGAGTACGGTATTGATCCAACTGGTATTGGGAAAATACTTGGACTGAAAAGAATGGGAGATATAAAAGTTTCTCTTTCGCAAGAAGCTGTAGCTGATAAAATTAAAAGTAGCACTAAGTCGGGAACATTACAAGAGACAAAATATAGTCCATCAAATTTTATTTCGCAAAAAGGTGAAATAACAATTTCATTGCTACCAAATAAAGGAAGAGAGCTTAAGGTAACAATGTTGAAGGATGAACTAATAAACTACAACTGGCATACTGACGGAGAAGAAGTCTATTTTGCGGCACATACAGATTCGGGTGAGCCTCATGATTATAGTGAAGGAACAAAGAGTAATGATAGTGGGGCTCTTAAGGCATTCTGCGATGGAAGACATGGTTGGTGGTTTAAAAATCGTACTTCTAATGAATTAACAATTACACTTCAAATTGATGGTAAATATTCAGACTTTAGAGAAGAGTTTTAATATGTTGTCATTCTCAGTCCCGCTTAAAAACACGGGATAAACTTTGACTGGGAATCCAGAAAAACTTAATGGATTTCCGATAAAAACATTCTGAAATGACAAGTAAATAAATGAAAAAATTTATAATTATTTATTCAAGAGGAAACAGATGAAAAAGATTCTATTTACACTAATGCTGTTAGTACAAACAATGATTTACTCACAAGACAAAATTGTTATAGATGGAAATTTTGATGACTGGAATAATATTCCGATGGCTGTGAAAGACTCTGCTAATAATGTTCACGATACAGATGGATATTCAATAGGAGGGCAACCATCTTCCTCTCTTGAGTATTCTGATGTTGATCTTCTAGAAGTTAAATTTGCTAATGATGACTTTAATTTATATGGATATATGAAAGCATCGGGAATAATAGGAAATACTTCTGCTGATTCACTAGGACATGGAAAGAAAGGACGGTACTATTTTATTTATACTATAGATGTTGATGATAATGATACAACTGGTTACCCTTTGAGAGAAGGTGGTTATTGGCCTGACAGTAAAGGCTATGATATGAATATGGAAGTTGAGTTTTATAACGGGACTTATAATACTGGACATTATCTAAATCATGAATTTACTTCTGAAGCTGATTTTAATGCGAATTGGGAAAACGATTTAGCTCAAGGAGTTGTTAGGTTAGGTCCTGGAACTTATGATTATTATTCCCAATGGGTAATGTTTTCAGATTCAACCTATGTTGTTGTAGAGGATAAAGGTCCAGTGCATCAAGGAATAATTGAAATTGCAATTTCAGAAGATGGACACGAAGCAGAAATGAAAGCTCCGTTTTGGGGATTTCTAAAAACTCCAGAAGGTGAAAATATTATTGATGTAAATAGAAATATTATTGTTTCAGCATCTCTAGAAGCTAGTGGAGAACTATCTGAGGAAGCAGTTAACAATGGACATACAACTGGAAGTAAATCTTTTTGGGGCTCTAATACTGCTGAACCGTTTAGTTACTTTATAAAATCAAGTACAGGACTTTCGCAAAAAAAAGTAGCAATAATTGGTGGAAAAGAAAATATTGAAGATCACAATGGTGATGTAGCATTAAGGGATAAATTGATTAATCTTGGATTTGAAGTAGTTTATTACAGAGATACTGACCTTGATGCTGGGACAATAGGAGAGGAAGAATTTAAGAGCAATGATTTAATAGTTGCAAGTGAATCAGTTTCAGCAAATAAGTTACGAAAAATAGTAGCATATGGATTTTCTGTCCCTACAATTAATATGGAACCTGTAAGTGTAGGTAACAGTCACCACAGATTAGAACTTATTAGTACTGTTGCTACTGGTAATGGTTGGTTCCCCAATGATGATGATGATGCGTACAAAATTAAAATATTAGATGGAGAACATCATTTGGCTGCTGGATTAAGTACGGGTGAGGTGATTGAGGTTGTCAAAGATTCTAGTATTATCGAAGAAGATCCTTTTGCAAATGGATTTATTGGCTGGATGGTTGATGAAATTGGAGTGATTCCTATTGCTTCGCTAAATACTCCAGGTGGTGATACATCCTTGGTAATTGCTGGTATTGAAATTGGTACTGCAAATGTACATGGTGATTTATTTAAAGCAAGATACGTTCAGTTCAATATGAACTCTTATACATCAAGTTCATGGACTTCTGAAACAAATAGTTTATTTGAAGCGGCAATTGAATGGGTATTGGATACTACTACAGATGTAGAAGAACCAAAAAAAATAGAAATACCTAAAGACTTTTCTCTATCTCAAAATTATCCAAATCCGTTTAACCCAACAACAAATATTGGTTTTGCTTTGTCTAAAGCTACAGACGTAAAGATTACAATTTATAATTCGCTTGGACAAAAAATTAATGAGTTAGTTAATGGAATGATGGGAGCTGGCAATCATATTGTTAAGATGGATGGAAGCAACTTAACAAGTGGAATTTATTTTTATAGAATTGAAACTTCAGAGTTCTCAAAAACTATGAAAATGATGTTAGTGAAATAAGTATATTTGGATTTAATTTAAAATAGAGTTTTATATGAAATCAAAAAATAGATATTTCCTATTATTTCTTATCTCAACTTATTTATTATCAACCTCTAGTATTGTTGCACAAAAAACAATAGAAGAACTTGATAATGTAGCTTCTTTTAGTTTTTCCATAATGAGCGATAACAAAGGTTATTCAGTTGAAAACCCTCATATGTACAAATGTGATAAATGGATTAAAGATGCTGGAGACCGCTTCATTATTGGGGTTGGTGATCATGTGAAAGATAATAAAAAAAATCTTTTTCTTAATTTACTAAAGAATGATACTCTATGGCACAACCATTTTTACCCGAATGTTGCTGATGGAGAAAATGAATATTGGGGTACGGGTCAAGGAGATTGGGGTGCCGGTCATCCTATCCTAAATTCTGTAGATTTAGCAAATAAAAAAAATGTAAAACTTAGAGATAACAAATGCGAGTATTACGCCGTAGAAGAACATAGTGGAATTAAAGTTCATATCGTTCAATTACATTATTCTGATACTCCAAAAAATCCTTTGGTTGCTTTTCACGAAAACACTAGAAAATATCTAATGAATACTTTGGATAGCATTAATAAAACTGACAATGATATTATAGTTGTACTTGCTCATACTGGAGATTGGTTCAATCAACTAAGTTTAGAAAGAAAGAAAAAGTTGATGAACAAAGCTGACATAATTTTAGGAGCCACCTCTCATTTTTTTAAAAGATATCATTATTTAGATGATGATAATACTTGTGATGCTATAGCTTTTAACTCCGGTGCAGTTGGTAACAGTATTGATAATGGATTTATGCAAGTACACGTTTTGAAAAATCCAACTAGAATGATTGTTCAATATCAAAGAACTAACGCTACAACTAGATTACTTCAAGAAAAGGGTTTTGCATTTGAGAAAATTATAAATGGAAAATCTAAAGAAATAGATTGGGATATTTTTAAGATAAATAATCATAGCGGTCAAGACTCTAGCCCTAAATAAAAAAGTATTAAAATAATATGTTAAAAAAAAGAATATCAATAATTCTATTCATTCTTTTATTTGCAAATATCTTTGCACAAGATGCACGTGAGAAAAATCATTCAATGAAAACTCTTCCGTTCATTGAAGATGGTGTCCAAAAGTATTACATAACTTGGTCAAGTTCATCTGGTTCTGATGATGGATGGCAACATGATATTTACAATCAAATAATTTCCTTTACTTCAGAAGGAGAAATCAATTTTGAGACTGATGCTAATCGCTTTATAGGAAGTGGTAATGATGAAGCTCAAGAACCAGTTAATGTTGCTATCAATCCTAACAACAATACAATCCTTTCAGTTTGGGAAGATGGAAGTGGCTCAACTGTTGATATCCGTGGACAGATGCACAAATCAGATGGAACAATAATTAAAAGTAATTGGATAATTTCCGGTGGTGAAGACTCTCAACATTCTCCAGATGTTGAACATCTTGATGTTGTATTTATAGTTTCATTAACTGATGAAGCTTCCCCAGCGCAAACTTCAATGAACGAAGTAAGAATTCTAAATGATGAAACGGGAGAACAAATTGGATCTCTTGAACTTTCTCCTAAAGAGGAAGATCATTGGTGGGCTGTTTCAACATCAAATAATATGAGCTTTGCTTTTGTTGGTTGGGGGAACGGTGAAGATTTTTATGGTTCTGTTTTAAAAGCAGATTCTAATTCAGTTACCAAGATTGAACGAAAATTTTACATTTCTAATATCGACCAGTATTATTATAGTGTTGCTTGGTTAGATAAGCTTTCAAAATTTATTGTTGTTGCAAGAGTTAATAATAAATCGGTTGCTTGTTTGATTGACACAAATGGAGTTAGAAGTAATTTTACTTCAATCTCAAATGCTCCAATAACAAGAGAAACTAAATTAGCTGTTTGGTGGGATGAGCAAAATAACGATTATAAAATAAGTTATACTTCTAGTGTTAGAGATTTAACAACTATAAATATTTCTAACAATGAAATTACTTTACAACAAATTAATAAAGATTTTTTAACCGAAGGAAATTGGCCAACAACTGGTATCGTATGTGAATTTGTTCATTCAAAAGACGGCAAAGATTTATGGAAATCAGATAGAAAAATATTTATTGCACACAATGATGAAAAATCAAATAATCCAATTTATTATTTTCAATCCGTAGATGACTTAACAGATATAAGCCAAGTTGAGAATAAAATTATAAATGAGTTTCACCTTTTCCCTTCATATCCCAATCCATTTAATCCAACAACAACAATTAAATATCTCATCCCAAAAAATGTAGACTCGAACTTTAGTCCGAGCACTTCTACGTTAAAAGTTTATGATGTACAAGGAAAAGAAATTACCACGCTAGTGAACAAAATTCAAAAACCAGGAAACTATAAAGTTAATTTTGATGGAAGTAATCTTACAAGTGGAATTTATTATTATCAACTTAAGTCTAGTTATTTCTCAGAAACAAAAAAAATGATTCTCTTGAAATAAAAACTGACAAATAAAATTTCTTGTTAAAATAATGAAAGTTTAAAACTTAAAGGAGTAAATGCTGATATGAATATCATCAAACATTCAAATGCTTTTAGAAATCTATTACTATTATTAATAGTACTTGGTGCAATATTGGTTTCACTACAATGTATGGGGCAAGATAAAGAAAGTCCTCGTTTAACGGAGGTGTGGAAACCAGTTCCAAAAGTAATTACACCAGGAAATAAAAATAGTCCGCCATCAGATGCAATTGTACTTTTTGATGGAACTAATCTTGACGAATGGGAAAGCACCAAAGAAGGAAAGGCAAAATGGAAATTAGAAGATGGAGCAATGACAGTTGTAAAAAAATCGGGAAGTATTAGAACAAAAAAATCCTTTGGTGATTGTCAACTTCACATTGAATGGCGTTCTCCTGAAGTGGTTGTTGATGATAGTCAAGACAGAGGTAACAGCGGAGTGTTTTTTCAAGAACGTTATGAAGTACAAGTATTGGATTCTTATGAGAACGTAACATATTCAAACGGACAAGCTGGAAGTATTTATAAACAACATATTCCTTTAGTAAACGCTTGCAGAAAACCAGGAGAGTGGCAAGTCTATGATATAATATTTTCTGCTCCAAAGTTTGATAAAAATGGAGAAGTTATAAAACCTGGAAATGTTACAGTTTTACAAAATGGTATTCTCATTCAAAATCATGTTGAGCTAGAAGGTACAACAGCATACATTGGAAAAGCAAAATATGAAAATCATAATCCCAAAGAACCAATCTCGTTACAAGATCACGGTTGTTTAGTAAGCTACAGAAATATTTGGATTCGTGAATTATAAATAATCAAATATTGCAAAGGGACTGATATTATTGAGGATTATGAATTAATAAATTTATTAAAAAATTAAATGGTTGAACATAAACATAAAATTACTTCGGAAAGACTAATCTCATTGGACGCTTTTCGTGGGTTTACAATGTTCTTGCTCATTGGTGAATTTACTGGTCTTTTTTCATTCTTAAACGATCCAACTTTTAAGAATAGTATAGTTGGATTTATTAGTACGCAACTTCACCATCATCAATGGAATGGACTGCATTTCTGGGATTTAGTTCAACCATATTTTATGTTTATTGTTGGAGTTGCAATTCCTTTCTCAGAAAGAAACAGACTAAAAAAGGGAAGTACCGACTTTGAAGTTTTTAAGCATGCTCTAATTCGTTCTGCACTTTTATTATTCCTCGGCTGGGCTTTGTATTGTATTGGTCCTGGAAGAATTACATTTCGTTTTCAAAATGTTTTGGCTCAATTATCAGTTACTTATCTAGTAGCCTTTCTCATTAGAAATAAATCTATTACTCTACAATTAGTTATAAGTCTATTAATACTTGCTTTAGTTGAAATTATTTATCGCACATTTCCAGTTGTCGGATTTACTCAACCATTTGTTCCGGATCTTAATTTTGGGGCTTATGTAGATATGTTTATTTCAGGCGAACTATCTAGTGGACATTGGGTTTCGTTCAATGCAATTCCAACAATTGCTCATACAGTTTGGGGAGTAATAATTGGTAAAATATTTTTAAGTGGAAAAACCAAAAATGAGATTTTAAAAGTAATGGTTTTTACTGGAGTTATTGGAGTAATTATTGGTTATGCCTTAGATCCGTTGACACCAATTATCAAAAGAATATCTACCAGCTCTTTCGTATTTGTAAGTGGAGGATGGTCAATAATTACGTTTGCTTTTTTCTATTGGATAATAGATATGAAAGGATATAAAACTTGGGCAAAATTTGCTATAATTGTTGGAATGAATCCTTTGTTTATTTATCTGTTTGCTCATGTTGGTGGAGGTGAAATAATAGCAAATATTATAAAACCATTTACCTTTGGGTTGTTTGGATGGACTGGAGAATTATATACTAATATTATTACAAGTTTATTTGTGTGGTATTTATTATGGTATATAACTTACTGGTTTTACAAACGAAAAATATTTATTAAAATTTAGACAAACTTATTTAGAATTAGGAAAAGAAAAAAAACTATGGACTCAAAAATAATTTTATCATTCGTATTTTATTTTGTTGTAATACTTTTAACAAGTTGTGGCATAAATAAAAATGAAAATATTGGAAAAGAAATAGTTCTACGTCTTGAACCCAAAAACGGTAATCCCCGTAATAGTGAAGGTGATTTTATTAACCTAAAAGATGGACGGATACTTTTTATTTATACACACTTTACGGCAGGTACCGGTGATAATGCAGGTGCTCATTTGGCAGGACGCTATTCAGCTGATGAAGGAAAAACCTGGTCAGTAGATGACGAGACCTTTCTTGGAAATGAAGGTGGAATGAATGTAATGTCCGTTTCATTATTCCGCTTATCAGATGATAGAATTGCTCTATTTTATTTAAGAAAAAATTCAGAATCAGATTGTATTCCATATATGCGAACGTCTAATGATGAAGCAAAAAGCTGGAGTGAGGCAACAAGATGTATTCCAGATAGTGGATATTTTGTTGTAAATAATGATAGAGTAGTTAGATTAAAATCAGGCAGAATAATATTCCCTACTTCTTTACATAAAACAGATAAAACTGAAACTACCAATATTGGGAAAATTAGATGCTACTATTCTGATGATGAAGGACAAACTTGGCAAAAAGGGAAAGATGCTTTAAATCCAGATCAGGCAATTACACAAGAACCCGGAATTATTGAATTAAAAGATGGTAAGCTTATGCTATTTTGTCGTACCCAATCAGGGGCTCAGTATATCTCATATTCTTCCAATCTAGGTGAAAATTGGTCAACACTTAAACCCAGCAATATCAAATCGCCACTTTCACCTGCTTCAATAGAACGGATTCCTTTAACTGGAGATTTACTTTTAATATGGAATAACAACTATGAAGCAGTTAGAGATGGAGGAAAACGTACACCATACAATCTTGCAATATCAAAAGATGATGGAATAAGTTGGGAGAAAATAAAGACCATTGAAAGTAATCCGAATGGATGGTATTGTTATACTGCTATTGAATTTGTTGGAGATAATATTTTACTTGGGCATTGTGCAGGAGATCGATCTAAAAATGTTGGTCTTGCAACAACTCACATCACAAAACTTAGCATGGATTGGGTTTATCGAAATGCAACTTCCCAGCCTTTTATAAAATCGAATAATAACGGCATTATTGAATTAGCATGCAAAGATAAAAATGCAATAATTTATTATTCAACCGATAGAAGTTTCCCAACCATAGAAACAAGTCAAATCTATAACAAACCATTTGTTGTAAATGGAACTACTCATTTGCAAATGTTTGCAACAAGTGATGGTAGTACTGTTAGTAATCTTGTTTCAACATTTATTGGAGAAGATATTTATCAATCCACTATTGATAGTTTAATTATTTTAGGCACAGGATTAGAATATAAATATTTTGAAGGACACTTTAAAAATACTTCTGAGATAGAAAAATCTGTAATTAATAAAAGTGGGATAGTTTCTAAGTTTTCAATTACTGATAAAAATACAGATACAAATTTTGCTTTCATTTTTAATGGAATAATTAAAATTAAGAAAGATGGATTATACACTTTTTATCTTGAATCAAATGATGGTAGTGTCTTATATTTAGATGACAAAAAAGTAATTGATAATGATGGATTACATGGTGCTTATGAAGAAGATATTTCAATCTCGTTAAGAGAAGGTTTACATAAAATATCTGTAAAGTATTTTCAAGCTGGCGGAGGAAAGGTACTAAAAAATTCTTGGAGTAATAAAAATTTTAAGAAAATAGAAATTCCAGCATCTATACTATTTCATTAAATAATAACTATAAAAAAATAATTTATAAGAGGTTGAATATGTTAAATACAAGACTATTATTATTATTTACAATAAGTTTTGTTATAATTTTTACAGCTTGCAATACTAAAAATAAGCAGTCTGAAAGTATTGATACTAGAAAAATTGGGAGACAGCCTGATGGCAGTATTTTAGTTCCCACAAACCAGTTACTTCGTCCTGCTGGCTTCCAAATTCAATTTCATGGCAGACCTGTTGACCTAACCCTTAGTCCAGATGGCAAATGGCTTGCTGTTCTAAATAGAAAATCGTTAGAATTAATTAGAGTTAAAGATAGAACAATAATACAAAGACTGGAGATTGAGAATGGTGCATCATACAATGGAGTAACGTTTTCAAAAGATGGTAAAAAGATTTATGCCAGCCAAGCAAGAGATAGTATTTTTATTGCCGAAATGAATAAAGATAATATTTTATCGTGGGTAGATGGGATAAAATTCCCGAAACCAAAGGTTGGTGGTTATACGGTTCCTGGTGGAATAGTATTAAGAGAGGAAGAAGATAAACTTTATGTTACTCTTAACAGAAGTAATTCTTTAGCTGTAGTAAAAATATCAAGCAAGGAGATAAAAGAAATTCCTGTTGGTATCGCTCCTTACGAAGTTGCATTGTATTCTTCAGGAAAAGCGTACGTTAGTAATTGGGGAGGAAGAAGACCTAAGCCAGGAGAAGCAACTTATAAAACTTCCAAAAGTGATATTCTTATTGATGCTAAAACCGGAATTGCAAATAGTGGAACAGTATCTGTTATTGATTTAGTAAAGAGTAAAGAAATAAAAAGTATCGAAGTCGGATTACATCCAGGTGCAATGGTTTTTAGTCCAACAAAAGACCGTCTTTATGTTGCATGTGCTAATAGTGATTTTGTTTCAGTAATTGATACGAAAATTGATAAAGTAATTGATGAAATATCTGTAAGTATAAATAGCTCTTTGCCATTTGGTAATGCTCCAAATGATCTCGAAATTTCTAGTGATGGAAATTATTTATATGTGGCAAATGGCACAGAGAATTCTATTTGTGTAATTAGTCTAAAAAATAAAAATAAAATTGTTGGACTTATTCCAACTGGTTGGTATCCGGGAGCAGTTATTTTTGATAGAATGGAACAGTATCTAATAGTTGCAAATACTAAAGGAATTGGTTCAAGGAATATGAAAGCTGAGCAGTATGGTTACAACACGCGAAACTATATGGGCAGTTTGAGTTTTCTTCCAACACCTAGTTTAAATCAGCTTGCAACTATGACTGAAGTTGTAAAAGAAAATAATTCATTTAAACAAATGATGGAAAAGTTTAATTCTAAGAGTGCTGTAGATAATCAAGTTGCAGTTCCACAATTTCCAAAACAAACATCACACTTTAAACATGTCGTTTACATAATTAAAGAAAATAGAACCTATGACCAAGTGTTTGGAGATATGCCACAAGGAAATGGTGACTCGTCACTAGTCCACTTCGGGAGAGAAGTTACTCCTAATCATCATGCACTGGCAGAAGAATTTGTTCTTATGGATAATTATTATTGTAGCGGTGTACTTAGTGCTGATGGGCATCAATGGACAGATGAAGCTTATGTAACAGATTATATCGAAAAGTTTTTTGGTGGTTTTCCAAGGAGCTATCCATACAATGGAGGTGATCCACTTGCTTATTCTCCCACCGGATTTATTTGGGATAATGTATTGAACAATGGTTTAACATATCGAAATTATGGAGAATTTGTTGACGCTATTATTGAACCAGGAAATGCAACATTTACTGAGATATATAACGACTATTTAAATGGTACTGGAAAAATTAAAATTCGTTCAAAATCTAATTTGCCTCAAATGGAACCATATACATGTCCAACTTATGTCGGTTTTCCTGGAAAAGTTTCTGATCAATATAGGGCAAGTGAATTTATAAAAGAGTTAGAAGAATTCGAAAAAAATGATAACTTTCCAAATTTTATTATAATGCTTTTACCTAATGATCATACTTCTGGTACAAAGCCAGGTGAGCCAACTCCGAGAGCAGCAGTTGCTGATAATGATTTAGCATTGGGAAGAATTGTTGAAGCAATTTCGAATAGTAAATTTTGGAAAGAAACATGTATCTTTGTTACTGAAGATGATCCGCAAGCCGGACTAGATCATGTTGATGGTCATAGAACGGTTGGGTTGGTTATTAGTCCATATACAAAACGTCAAAAAGTAGTATCAACAAATTATTCTCAAATAAATATGTTTCGTACAATTGAAAATATTCTTGGAATTCCTCCATTAAATAAATTTGATCTTACAGCTGACCCAATGGTTGATTGCTTTACAGATGATGCAAATCTTACTCCTTATAAAGTCATACCGAATAATATACCACTTGATGAAATGAATCCTTCATTAGCAACACTTGAGGGAGACGCTCTTTATTGGGCCCAATTATCAATCGAACAAAATTTAGATGATTATGATCGAATTGATGAGGATACTTTTAATAGAATAATTTGGCATTCAGTAAAAGGTTATGATGTTCCTTATCCGGTTATTGAATATCAAAATTAGTTTTTTAATTATTTTAACAGTAATTTTTTAGAAAATAATTTATAGACTGTTTATATTAAGAAATTACTTTTGTAAAAAATCCGCATAAATATTTTGTTTAGTACATTATAAATTTGCCTAAATAATAAAAAATGTATAGTTTGCTATTACAAATAAACAAACGATTGCATAACTTGTGTTCAAGTAAAATTGTAATTCACACCAATAAAAAATAGAGGTTACAGATGAAAAAATATTTGTTTTCACTTCTCATTTTATCAGTAATAATTTCTTGTTCTCCAAAAGATAATACTAAACTTGCTAATGACAAATCTGAATTAACCAAAACTCAACCTGGATGGGTTTCCTTATTTAATGGGAAAAATCTTGATGGTTGGTTTGTTCGTGGCAAAGCAACTTGGGATGTTCGTGATGGCATACTTACTGGTGATGGAGGAATGGGACACATTTATACTGAAACAGAAGTAACTGATTTTGAAGTTAAAGGAACTTTTAGAATTAGTGATAACGGAAATAGCGGACTTTACTTTAGAGCAACTCCACCAGAAGATAATCCTGATGGATGGCCAAGTGGATATGAAGCACAAATTGATAATCACCAAGATGCACACACAGCTTGGATGTGGAAGCCTGGCAAACCTACAGCTGAAGCTAAAAAATTAATTTCAAAAGATAATGAATGGTTTACTATGAAGGTTCGGATGGTTGCAGATTATATGCAAATTTGGGTCAATAATGAATTGATGACGGAATATGTTGATACCGATTTTTCAAAAGGTCACTTTGCAATTCAAGGACACAACCCTGGACAAATAATTGAAATAAAAGAAATATCATATAAGGATTTAAGTTCTAAATAGTTCCTAGATTAAACTGAAAAATAAGTTGTAATTGGATTTGCAATGAGTTTTTTGTTTTGTCAGTCCCGAATATTTTTATCAGCTTGTCCGCCGTTTTGTTGGGCTGAGAAATCCATTTGTTTTTGTTTTTTGGATTTCTAATTAAGCAGTTGAAAATATTATGAGAACCATTTTAGTACATACATAAAAAGGGTAAAGATGAAAGCCGAACTAAAAAGCTCGCTGGAAAAATATCTTACGAAAACAGAAAGTTATCTAAATAACAACTTAATTCCATTCTGGGAAGCAAAAGCCGTAGAGCCAAAGTATGGTGGTTTTCAAACTAATTATGATAGGGATGGAAACCGAACAGACGTAACTGAAAAATCTTTTCTATCGCAATGTAGAAGTATCTTTACAATTTCTCACGCAATGCGTTTGGGCTTTGAATGGCAAAATGGAAAAGAAGTCTTGGAACAAGGAATAGACTTTTTGTTTAATCATTTTCGGGATGATGAATCTGATGGTTACTATTGGATTGTTGAAGAAGATGGAAACCCCAAAGATGATAACAAAATTATTTATGGTCACTCTTTTTTAATTTATGGTTTTTCTGAGTATGCACTTTTAACCGGAAATGTAAAAGCTAAAGACGAAGCAATCAGAATATTTGATTTATTACAAGAGAAAGTAGCTGATAAAAAAGATAAAGGTTACTTCGAACATTTTGATAAACATTTCAAACTTAAAAAATCAAGAGGGGATATTTCAGTTCATAAATCTCTTGATGTTCACATGCATTTGATGGAAGCATTCACAACGCTATACGAACTCACTCAAGAGGAAAACCACAGACAAGCCTTAGTCGATGTTATCGATTTAATTTTTGATAAAATGATTGAGTCAAAAACTGGAACTGGAATTTCTATGTTTACAAGTGATTGGAAACCAATAGCAAATGTTGAACTAGATACAGTTTGGGGAAGAGATCGTTTTGATGAAGATGGAAAAAATACTGATATTACTTCCTATGGTCACAACATAGAACTGACATGGCTTTACCTACACGCTCAAGATATTCTAAATATTCCTCGTGAAAAAAGTTTGCAACGTGTTTTGCCAGTTTATGATCATACTTATGCAAACGGAGTTGACTGGAAATATGGTGGACTTTATGTTGAAGGAGAACGACTTGGTAAAGCAACTGAACTTACAAAAGAGTTTTGGCAACAAGTAGAAGCAATGGTAGGATTTCTTGATGCCTATACTATGACTGACGATCCAAAGTATTTGGATGCTTTTATAAATATTCATGATTTTGTATTTGAAAAAATGATAAATTGGGAACAAGGTGAGTGGTTTGCTTTACTTGATGAAGATGGTAAAATAATTTGGGATTATATGGGTACAAGTTGGAAAGTTTTTTATCATACTGTAAGAGGAATTTGCCAAATAGTTAGAAGGTTAGAAAAAATTATTGAAAATAGTTAGTGAAAATATATATGAGAATATAGATAATAAAAGGAGATGTTACTATGAGTGAAAAAAAAACAGATGGTCAAATATCGCGGCGTAAGTTTATTGGTAATGTTACATTAACAACTGCCGCTTTCTCAATTGTTCCAAGACATGTTCTTGGTGGACAAGGTTATACACCTCCAAGTGATAAGTTAAACATTGGAGTAATTGGTGTTGGAGGTAAAGGAAGGTCTGATATGTATTCTGTAGCAAAGACAGAAAATATTGTAGCACTTTGTGATGTTGATGACAGAAAACTTGCTGAAACAATTAAGAAAACAAAAGAAGAAGAAGGCAAAGAAGATTTAGTTGGTGTTTTGGAAAAAGCACCAAAGTACAAAGATTTTAGAGAAATGCTAGATAAACAAAAAGATATTGATGCTGTTACTATTAGCACACCTGACCATACACATGCAGTTGCTGCGGCTTATGCAATGAGAAGAGGGAAACATGTTTTTGTTCAAAAGCCGTTAACTTATTCGGTTCAAGAAGCAAGAGTATTAAATTCACTTGCTAAAGAGACTGGTGTAATAACTCAAATGGGTAATCAAGGACATGCACAAGAAGGAATTCGCCTCATTGAAGAATGGCTAAATGATGGTGCAATAGGTGAAGTAAATAAAGTGGATTGCTGGACCAACAGACCTGTGTGGAAAACTGGAATGGATAGCCCGGAAGAGATTCCATCAGTGCCGAGAGATGTTGATTGGAATTTATGGTTAGGGCCTGCGGCATTTCGTGCTTACCATCCTGACTATATGCCTTGGAGTTGGAGGGCTTGGTGTGATTTTGGAACTGGAGCATTAGGTGATATGGGTGCACATATATTTGATATTCCTTACCACACTTTGAAGTTAGAATATCCAACAACAATTCAAGCAAGCTCAACTAAATTTAACAATGAGAGTTGGCCAGTAGCAGAAGTGATTCATTACGAATTTCCTGAAAGAGGAAATTTACCAGCTGTAAAATTTGGTTGGTATGATGGTGGAGTAATGCCACCAAGACCTGAAGAACTTGAATCTGATAGAATGATGGGAAATGATAGTGGAGGAATTTTGTTTTATGGAACAAAAGGTAAAATTATGGGTGGATGTTATGGAGAAAGTCCACGTCTAATTCCGGAAACAAAAATGAAAGAATACAAACAACCAGAGAAAACAATTCCTCGTTCACCCGGAATTCATGAAGAATGGGTTGAAGCAATTAAAAATAATATTCAAGCAACTTCAAATTTTGAGTATGCATCAAAGTTAGTAGAAACAATGATGCTTGGTAATATTGCAGTTCGAATGGCTTCAAAAAATACTACATTAGAATGGGATGGAGAAGAAGGGAAATTTACAAACTTAGATGAAGCTAATGAGTTTCTTTCAAGAAAGTATGCTAAAGGATGGGAATTATAATTCCTCTTTAGAATAATCAAAGTTTAGTAGAAGAACTATTTTAATTAAAACTAATTTACTGGAGAATGCAAAATGGATGAAGTTCAGAATATTAATAGAAACAGACTCTTTCTAGGAAGTAATTTTGCTCTAATTTCTACATCAGTTACGTTTGCTATTATTGGTGCTATTATGGGACCCTTAAAAGATATTTTTGTTCTTACAAATGCAGAAGTTGGCTGGATTGGCGGTGCAGCACTTTGGGGATTTTCTATAACTATTTTTATTTTTGGACCTTTGTGTGATGTACTTGGAATGAAATTATTATTGCGACTTGCCTTCCTCGGCCACATTGCTGGAGTACTCATAATGTTTTTTGCAACTGGGTTTACTTTACTCTTTGTTGGTGCTTTAGTTTTAGCAATGGGAAATGGTTTAGTAGAAGCCGCAGCAAATCCATTAGTTGCAACTCTTTATCCCGATAATAAAACTGAAATGTTAAATAAATTTCATGTTTGGTTTCCTGGAGGAATTGTTATTGGTGGTCTAATGTCGTTTGGGCTTGATAGTATTGGCATTACTAGCTATCAGATTAAATTATTAGTAATACTTGTTCCAACAATAATTTATGGAATTTTATTCTTGGGTCAATCTTTCCCGGCTACTGAAAGGGTTCAATCTGGGGTGAGTGGAGCTGAGATGGTAAAGGCAACTTTACTAAGACCACTATTTTGGATTCTTGTAATTGCAATGATGATGACAGCATCTGTAGAATTAGGACCTAACCGTTGGATACCAGCAGTTCTAGAATCTGCCGGGATTCATGGAATTTTAGTTCTAGTTTGGATAAATCTTCTAATGGCAATAATGCGTTATAAAGCCGGAGTAATTGTTCATAAACTTTCTCCTACCGGAGTTTTAATGATATCAGCAATTGTTAGCGGAATTGGTTTGTATTGGTTAAGTTATACAGAGACTTTAACTATGGCAATTATGGCTGGAACTGTTTTCGCATTAGGTGTCTCATATTTTTGGCCAACAATGTTAGGTGTAACATCCGAGCGAATTCCAAAAGGTGGTGCATTAGCTTTAGCACTTGTTGGAGGTGTTGGTACAATAATAGTCGGACTTGTTACTTCACCTTTAATGGGTAGTGTTGCCGATGATTATCTTCATGAGAAACTTCCAGCAAAACAAACAACAATTGTCTTAGAACAAATTGTTGAATCATACCCAAAATTAAGAGATGTGAAAGGAGAAAAAACTGCAGAAGATTTTAATGGTGCTATTAAAGCAACGGAAGAAATATTAAATTCCTTCAATACTAATGGTTCATTACCAAAATATTCAACTGCAAATGCTTTGCGTGGAGCAATAGCTGTAGCACCTAATTCAGAAGCTGCAACTGCCGCAAAAAACATTCTTGGACCTGCTGAAAATTATGGTGGCAAAATTTCATTTAGAAGAGTTGCTCCATTGTCTATTCTACTTACAATTATTTTTGGTTTTATGTATTTTAGAGATAGAAAAGCTGGTGGCTATAAAGCTGAAGTTATAGAATAAAATTTTAGACAAAAATAGGAAATAAATTAAATGAGTTTAGTTATAAGAAAACTTAAAATGGGAATGCTTGGTGGTGGTCCTGGAGCATTCATTGGTGATGTACATCGCAAGGCATCAAGGATAGATGGTAATATAGAAATTGTTGCTGGTGCATTTGATGTTGATCCGGAAAAATCTAAACAAACTGGAATAGAACTTGGACTTGATTCTAAAAGGGTTTACGATGATTATAAGAAAATGATTGAAGGTGAATTAAGCTTAGATGAAAAAGATAGAATTGATTTTATTTCAATCACAACTCCAAATAATTGGCACTTTCCAATGGCAAGAGATTTTCTAAAAGCTGGTTTTAATGTAATGTGTGAAAAGCCAATGACAATAACTGTAGAAGAAGCATTGGAGTTAAAAAGTATTGTTAAAGAAACTGGAAAAGTTTTTGGATTGATGCATACTTATACTGGTTACCCAATGGTGAAGCTAGGAAGAGACTTGGTTAAGAAAGGTGAACTTGGAGATATTCGTAAAATTGTTGTTAGATATCCACAAGGATGGTTGAGTAATGCAATTGAAAAAGATGGTCAGAAACAAGCTTCTTGGCGAACAGATCCCAAACAAACCGGAGCTGGTGGAAGTGTTGGAGATATTGGAATTCACGCAGCAAATTTAGCAGAATATATGTCCGGACAAACTATAACTGAAATTAATGCAGAGCTTACATCATTTGTTGAAGGACGTCAGGTTGATGATGATGTAAATAGTTTATTGCGTTTCAACAATGGAGCAAGAGGAGTTTTATTTTGTAGTCAAATTTCTGTTGGAGAAGAAAATAATCTTGCAATTTGGATTTATGGAACTAAGAAAAGTCTAGAGTGGCATCAAGAAGATCCCAATTATTTAATGGTTAGAGATGGTGACAATCCAATGCAAGTTTGGAAACGAGGAAATCAATATGTGTGCGATATGAGTGAAGCTGCTGCTCGTGCTTCTCGTTTACCATCAGGGCATCCGGAAGCATTGCTAGAAGCGATAGCAAATATCTATAATAATTTTGGCGATACAATTAGGAACAAAGAAAATAAACTTGAAATAAATAAAGAACTATTTTTTGATTTCCCAAATGTTGATGATGGTGTTAGAGGAATGAAATTTATTGATGCAGTTATAAAAAATTCAAGTGGAAATGAGAAGTGGACTGCGATATAAAATGATTTAGAGTATTCTATGTCAGTTTCTTGTTTAGTAAAAAAAACGAATAACAATTCCGCCATACTTCGACTTCACTCAGCATGACTAATTTTTTACAATTAAAGTCATACTGAGTGGAGTCGAAGTAGAAACTTGATTTATCATATTTAACAAAAAATAAAATATTTAGAAGGAAAAGAAAAAATGGCAAGACCAATTACATTATGTACAGGGCAATGGGCGGATTTACCATTAGAAGTATTAGCAAAAAAAGCATCTGAGTGGGGATATGACGGACTAGAGTTAGCGTGCTGGGGAGATCATATGGATGTTGATCGTGCGGCTACTGATATGGATTATTGTAAACAACAGCTTGGTATATTAGAAAAAAATGGATTGAAACTTTTCGCAATTAGTAATCACTTAGCCGGTCAGTTAGTTTGTGATCCTAATAATGATGATCGTTCAGATATTTTTGCTCCAAAAGATTGTGCGGGAGATGCTGAGAAAAAAAGAGCTTGGGCAGTTGATGCAATGAAAAACTCGGCTCGTGCAGCAAAGAATCTTGGAATTGATGTTGTTAATGGTTTTACCGGATCTTCTATTTGGCATATGCTGTATAGCTTTCCGCCAGTCTCACCAAAAACTATAGAAGATGGTTTTAAATATTTTGCTGAAATGTGGAATCCTATTTTAGATGTTTACGATGAATGTGGAGTGAAGTTTGCATTAGAAGTTCATCCAACAGAAATAGCTTTTGATATATTTACAACCAAGAGAGCTATTGATGCAATTGGTGGAAGAAAGGCTTTTGGATTTAATTTTGATCCAAGCCATCTACTATGGCAATTGGTTGATCCAGTTATGTTCATTCATGATTTCTCCGATAGAATATATCATGTTCATATGAAAGATGCAGTCTTACAATTAAATGGGCGAAGTGGAATTTTATCTTCCCATTTAGACTTTGGAGACAAAAATCGTGGTTGGGATTTTCGTTCGCTTGGACATGGTGGAGTTGACTTTGAGGAAATTATAAGAGCGTTAAATCATATTGGTTACAATGGACCTCTTTCCGTTGAGTGGGAAGATAGCGGTATGGAAAGAGAACACGGTGCGAAAGAATCATGTGAGTTTGTGAAGAAGATTAATTTTAGTCCATCTAACATTCAGTTCGATGCGGCTTTTGATGATAAGTAATTTATGTCGCAAGAATTATTAATACTTTCGTATAGTGCTTTAGCTATTGGGTTTCTACACACACTGCTTGGCCCAGATCATTACCTTCCTTTTGTTGCAATGGCAAAGGCTGGCAAGTGGTCAAAACAAAAAACAATTTGGATAACTATAGTTTCTGGAATTGGACATGTTTTAGGTTCAATCCTTTTAGGTGTTGTTGGAATTGCAATTGGACTAGCTCTAAACATTGTTGAAGAAATAGAATCTTATAGAGAAATGTTAGCTGGTTGGGTTTTAATTTCATTTGGTATAATTTACTTTCTATGGGCTGTGAAAAAATTAATTAAAAATAAATCACATACACATATTCATACACACTCAGATGGTACTATTCATTCACATACTCATACTCATAAACAGAAACATGCTCATCTACATGAAAGTAAAAATGGTTCAAGTTTAACTCCTTGGGTTTTATTTGTGATTTTTGTTCTTGGACCTTGTGAAGCCTTGATTCCGTTACTTATTTATCCCGCAGCAAATATTAGCGTTAGTGGAATTGTAATAGTTGTTTCTCTTTTTGCAATTTCTACAATCCTAACAATGCTTGCCATAGTACTGATATCATTACATGGATTCAGTTATTTACCGATGAATAAGTTTGAGAAATACAATCATGTGCTTGCGGGGTTGGTGGTTATTCTTAGTGGAGTTGGTATTCAATTGTTAGGACTTTAAATAGTTTAGATTGACAAAAAAATGGAGGGCAAAATTAAAAAAGTAAGATGGGGTATTATTAGTACCGGACATATTTCTGGAAAATTCGCTGAAGCTTTAGAAATATTACCGGAGGCAGAACTTGTCGCTGTTGCATCAAGAACAATAAATAGTGCTAAAGAATTTGCAGATAAATATAACATTCCAAAAGCTTATGCAACTTACCAAGAATTGGCTGATGATCCTGATATAGACGTAGTTTACATTGGAACACCTCACACATTTCATTTGGAAAATAGTGTAATGTGTATGCGAAAAGGGAAATCTGTTTTGTGTGAAAAAGCATTTACAATAAACGTAGAAGAAGCAAAAGAGATGGTACGCATTGCAAGGGAAGAAAATGTATTTCTTATGGAAGCAATGATACCAAGACATATCCCTTTAATTAAGAAAGTTTTACAATGGATTGAAGATGGAAGAATTGGCAAAGTACGAATGGTTAAAGCATCACGTTGTGCAAGAGGTAAGTTTGATTTTGAAGCTAGACATCTAAACCCTAAACTTGGTGGAGGAAGCTTACTTGATGTTGGAATTTATGTTATCTCTTTTGCCTCAATGATATTTCAAAAATCACCAATAGAATCAATAGGTTTAAGTCACATTGGAGAAATTGGTTCTGATGAGCAAGGAGTGGCAATACTTAAATATGATAAAGGTGAGATTGCTGATTTATCTTTTGCACTAAGAACGGAAGCTGTTGATGAAGCCTATATATTTGGGACAGAGGGTTATATAAAAATTGATGAACTCTTTGCAGTTCCAGAAAAAGCTACGTTATTTATTGATAGAAAAGAAGTAGAAATAATTGAAGAACCAATAATTGGTAACGCTCTCAATTATGAAGCTGAAGAAGTTATGAGATGTTTAAATGAAGGTCTAAAAGAATCGCCATACATGAAACTTGATGAATCAATTCAAATAATGGAGATAATGGATAAGATAAGAGAACCGTGGGGTTTGGTTTATTCAAACGATATTAAAACTAAAAAATAAAATTTGGAGTTAAAATGAAAAAACTACTAGTACTAATTTCAATCATTATTTCAGCTACAGTTTTCGCACAAGAAAAAAATGAAATTGCTTTTGGCCCATACATCCAACAGATGACCACAAGTGGTGCAACTATCTGTTGGTCAACATTAGAAAGTGAACCAAGCATAACTTACCCTGATGGAAATGTAAAACCAATTAGAGAATATAAACAACATACTATTCATTTAACAAGATTAGATGCTGATACAAAATATTCTTATGATGTACTTAATAATGGAAGTGATGAAGGAAAGGGGACATTCAAAACATTCCCCGATAAAATAAAACCATTTAACTTTGTTGCTTTTGGTGATACAAGAAGTCGTCATGATATTCACGCAAAAATATTGGATGGAGTAATGAAGACTGACCCATTGTTTGTAATTAACTCTGGAGATTTGGTTGGAAACGGAAGAGATATAAATGATTGGGAAAAATTCTTTAATGTAAATAAAAAATTGATGAGACATATTCCATATTATCCGGTTCTTGGAAATCATGAAAAAGATTCACCATACTACTATGACTTTTTTGATTTACCGAATAATGAACGCTACTACTACTTTACAGTTGGAGATGCACTCTTTGTAATCCTTGATAGCGAAGGAGAAAATTTATCAAAACCCAATTTTATTTCAGATAAAAATAGTGACCAGTATTGGGAAGATGCTTTCACTAAATATTTTGTAACCCAAAAAAAATGGTTGGCGAAAATTTTAGAGTTACACAAAGAAGCAGGATATGTTTTTATATTTCAACATCAACCAATGTATAGTATAAAAAAATCGCGAGTGGAAGACACAAATAAAAGAAGGAAATTTTGGGGTGATTTTTTTGAGCGGCACAATGTACAAGTTTTTATGAACGGTCATGATCATCACTATCATCACGCTATGAAAAATGGTGTACACTATATAACTGCTGCTGGAGCTGGTGCCGGACTTTACGAGACAGATTCTCCACAACCAGAAACTGTTAAGTTTAATAAAATTGAACATTTTGTTTCTGTTAATATTGATGGAGAGAATGCAGTACTAAACGTAATTGATATTAACGGAAATGAGATTGATAAAATTGTTGTTGATAGAAGAAAGACAAAATAATTATTATGTAGAAAATTCGGTAAAATTATTAACTAGATTTAGCTTGGCTGTCACGGACTATTCCGTGACGATTGACATTAGCTATTATTGTCTAAATAAGTGTTATGATATAAAAGGATGAACAAAATATGAAAAATCAAAAAATAATTTATGTAATGCTAGCTCTTGTTTTTACTTCAATCAATATAATAATTGCTCAACCAAATATTATAACTCAAGAACTTGACCCTCATCCCTATCTCGAAATAAACGAGTGGTTTGCTCATAAAGGTGAACTAAGTATAAAAGAAGTAATGGCTGATGATCCTTCAATTTGGAAACTTGAAAAATTAAATGTTCCTAATTGGGAAAAGCAAGGTATCAAATGGTTCAAACAAGAAATTGAAATACCAAAAAGTCTAAATGGATTAGATGTAATATTACATATTCATGTTAGTCCATCTGGGACAGTATTTGTTGATGGAAAAGAATTGTTTAATGCAAGTGGGTATTCAGGGAAAGGAGTTTTATCTTTTTCAGCAAAATCTGGAGAAAAATATTCTATTCAAATTAAGACCAAGAACGGTGGGTATAACAGTCGTTTCTATAATGCAAGAATTGTTGGAATGCCTAAAGGTTATGGGAAATTTCTTTCATCTTTTTCAATTACTCCGCCAAAAGATGGTAACTCAATTACTGATTGGAAATATAAATTTAAAGGTGATGACAAAGCATCTCTAACAGAGTTTGACGATTCGAAATGGGAAATTAGAAAGACAGGCAAAAGCTGGCAAGGTGAAATGCAACACGCTTGGTATAGAACAGAGATTACAATTCCAAAAGAAATTGATGGATTTAATACAGAGGGAAAACCAGTACGGCTTATTGCCAACTCAAATGATAAAGGTGAACTTTGGGTAAATGGCAGATTACAGAAAAAATTTAGAAGTGATGAAGGGAACATCTTGCTTACTAATTCTGCTTCTATAAATACATCTTTTTCAATTGCAATTAAAATTATAAATGAGTGGGGAAGTGGAGAACTCAGATATGTAAAACTAATTACCGATGAAGCATATCAACTAAGAAAAAAATATAGTGAAATGAAAGTACTTCACAACCGATTGGATAGATACTGCGAAAGACATCCATCAGCAAATATGAAAATTATTAATGAAGTTACTAGTATAGTTGAAGAAAATAAAAACTCAGATTTTACAACAACTATTTCATACGTAAGTTCTGCAATAAAAAGTGTTGAAGCAGAACTTTTAGATCAACCAGCTTTTTTAATTCCACCTTATGTTCAAAATTTGCAAGATGATGGAATTACAATTATGTGGGAAACAGCCTACCCGACTTATGGTAAAATTCTTTACGGTAAAAATGGTAAGCTTCATAAAGTTGTTGTGGAGGAAGGAATACCTTCTACAATGCACGAGGTTACTTTGGTTGGATTAAAACCTAACGAAGCATATCAATATAAAGTTGTGTGTTTTAATATTCAAAGTGTTACTCAAACATTTAAAACAAAAAAATCTGATAATGCACCAATTAAAATAATTGCCTATGGAGATAATAGATCGTATCCGAAAGTGCATGAAAACTTGGTTAAGATGATGGCTAAAGAAAATGCCGATGTAATTCTAAATGTTGGCGATGTTGTTTCTACCGGAAATCAAGAGATGCATTGGATTGACGAATATTTCTATCCGCTTAGACATGTTAGTGGTTCTATTCCGACATACATTTCAATTGGGAATCATGAGTATGGTGGTTTTGGAGGAACCAGAATAGTTACATACTTTGAAAAATATGTAAATAATCCTCTAAACTCTACCGGAAGCACAGAGTATTATTACTCGGTTGATTATGGAAATGCACACTTTATTTTTCTTGATCCAAACAAAGCAGAACAAGATGATGGTGATGGTGTAGAGGTTGGAAGCCAGCAGTACAATTGGTTTATTGAAGATTTGAAAAATGCTCAAGAAAAAAGTGAGTGGATATTTTGTTTGATGCACCAACCACCTTACTCGGAAGCTTGGTCTGGTGGACCTTATGATGGTGAACCTTTATTGAGAAAATATATTGTTCCACTTATGGAAGCAAATAATGTTGATATGGTTTTAAGTGGACACACCCACGATTACGAAAGAGGTTTACCGCATCCACCTTACGATCCCAAAACTGGGAAAGGAAATAACGCTGCCTATATTATTACTGGAGGAGGAGGTTCCAACTTAGATAACCACAAATATTTTGAATGGGAACAACTAGATTTCCCAGATCATAAAGCAGTCCTCGAAAGTAACGAAACTGATGAAGGCGAGTATTACGAATACCATTATGTAGTTATAGAAATTGATGGGAAAAATCTAAAATTTACTGCACGCAAAATGAATGGAGACGGAAGCGATGGCGGAATTTTAGATGAGTTTGAATTGAAGCATTAGATATAAATTTGAATACATTTGTTAGTAAATAATCATTATCGATTAAATTTTTTTTAACTAAATTAGTATTTCTAATTTACCAAACATTTAATTATAAATGATTTCAAGAAATTATTTTCTGAAAAATAATTCTGCAAAGATACTACCATTGTTAGCTAAAGTAGCATTTGTTTACATTATTCTATTCGAGTTTATACTTCCGGCAAACGGAATTCTTCCAAAACCAAGCATTCTAATTGAGTCGGTTACTTCTTTATTTAAGCACTATAATTTTTTATATGCATTCGGTTTTACTTTAAGTATTATTTTCTTTGCATTGCTAGTTGGATATTTCTTAATCAGAATATTTAGAAATACAATGCTATATTTTACCAGAACATTTCCAACTCTTATTAGTCTCTTAGATACAACTAAATATTTCTTAATGATTTTGTTAGTATTTATTTTTCATTTTTGGTTTGGTAATAATATTTATGGAGAACTTTTTCTTGCAATTATTGTGGTGCTTGGAAATCTAAAAATTGAATATTTCAAAAGTGCAAATGAAGTTAAACAAGAGTATTTGGATGCAGCACAAAGTCTAAATATATCTGAGTCTAAAAAAACAAATGTGATTTGGAAAAGTGTACAACCAAAATTATTTTCTTCGCTAGAATTTTCACATTATTCCCTTTGGACATTGCTAATAATTTACGAATACATTAATGGAACAAATGGAATAGGAAGTGTTTTTAGATTAGCGATTAAATATAATGATTTTAGTGTTGTGGTTTTACTCATCCTAATTATTTCAACTTCTCTTTGGTTAAGTACTTTGCTGCTTAACTCAATCAGAGCAAAATTCTTTTTCTGGAATTCTTGATAATGTTAAAAATAGAAAATATATCAAAAGTATATACAGATAGTGTTGGATATAAAATTCATCTACTGGAGAATATTACTCTTGAAGTTCCTAAGAAAGGATGCTCAACTATACTAGCTCCAAAGGGTTCAGGTAAAACTTCGTTACTTAGAATAATTGCAAATTTAGAAAAAGAAACTTCTGCTACAATTGAAAAAACTTCAAAAAAAATTGCATACATACCAAGTAAACCTTCTTCATTTCCTTGGATGAATGTGCAAAGCAATATTGAATTTGGATTGGAAAACTCAAAAAGTGATGTAAACAAAATTATAAAACTTGTTGGACTTGAAGGTTACGAAGATCATTTCCCACATAACAAAAGTGAAGGTTTTAGATTTAGAATTGCTCTTGGCAGAGCCTTAGCAAATAACACTGATGCAATTGTAATTGATGAACCATTTAATAATTTGAACTCACTTACAAGGCAAGAAATTTACTTGTTAGTCAGAAAAATTATTATTGAAACAGATGTTACAATAATACTTGGAACTGCAAATATAACCGAAGCAATTTTTCTTTCGGATAAAATGTTTTTAATGAAGAAAAAGCCCGGTGAAATAATTGATGAGATTAGTATTGACTTACCAACTGACAGACAAATCAATTTATTAGAAAGTGAAAAGTTTATTAAATATAGAAATCTCATTGAAGAAACATTCAAAAATAAACTCGGAAGATTACTGTATAATTTCTCAGTTTAGAAGTGTTCTAGAATATACAAGATAAGCTTGAGACATCTTTCATCCCATCACACTATTGCAAATCCAATTTCAATAAGTTAAATTTAAACTATGATTTTAAAAGAAGAAAATTTCACATCGATTAAACAAAAATTATAAAAAGGAAAATTAAGGTATGGACAAAATAAATGAATATTTAGAAATGGGAATTGACGGAGCTGTTCAATTTGCTCCAAAAGTTTTTACAGCAATTGCTATTGTATTAATTGGCTTTTGGATTACTAAAAAGGTTATGGTTCTTTTTGAAAACTTGCTAAAAAAAATAAAGTTTGATGAAGCTGTAAGCAAATTTATTATTTCGTTTGTACAAATTGCTCTAAAGATAATCATTGTATTAATTGCTGCTGGAGTTATTGGTTTTGAAATGGCGGGACTAATGGGAATTATGGCTGGAATGGCTTTCGCCGTTGGTTTAGCTCTGCAAGGAAGCCTAAGCAATTTTGCTGCTGGAATACTTGTGTTAATTTTTAAACCTTATAAAATTGGCGATTGGGTAGAAATTCAAGAAAAATTTGGACAAGTTGAGGAGATACAAATATTTAGTACAGTTATTATTACACCCGGAAATAAATCGATGATAATCCCCAATGGACAAGTAATAGAAGGGACTGTAACCAATTTATCAAAAAAAGATTTTATCCGTCTTGAGTTAAGTGTAACAATGCCTTATGCAGAAAGTTTTACGAAAGTGGAAAAAATTATTAGAGGAGTTTTAGCTACAATTCCAACTTTAATTAAAGAGCAAATTGCCGAAGTTGGGATTGAATCTTATGACAGTCATAGTATAGTTGTTGCAGTTCGTCCTTATGTAGAACCAAAAGATTATTGGGAAGCAACCTATGAAACTTACCGAAAAATAAAAACAGCATTCAATGAAAATGGAATTCAAGTTGCATATTCAGAAGGTGTTGAATTGGGTAGTATTGGAGAGTAAAAAAATAGTAAAAGTTATTAAAGTCCCTAGTGAAAATATTTGACAGGGACTTTTTTCAATTCTAAAAATTATTTAGAAAAAATCTATAAAAAATCCAATTCCAAATTTGTTAATTCGTTCGGAGTAGTACTCGCTAAATGGATTTGCTCCTGCATAATATGAAAGATAAAACACAAGTCCTTTACCATCCCAATCGCCGAATTTTATTCCACCCATTAAATTTGTGTTTAGTTTGTAAATAGGGCTTCCAACAATATTAAATTGGTTAGCAATAAATAAATTTGCATCTCTATCAAAAACTTTATCAATTACATTTGTAAAAGCAATTTCATATCCAAAATATGCCGACCATTTTTTTAATTCTGCTGGACGTACTAAAGTTGAATAAGCAGCTGTTCCATAAGTCCTAAGAGAACCAAAGTCAGGATAAAATTGATAACCAAGAGTAAGTTCACCAAAGTCTCGTGTAAATGCAATTGGTACATCATCGTTAATCCATTGACGTAAATTTTTATCATAATGTCCATCAACAAGATGAGCACTATTGTGAATCATTCTTAACCTTGAAATAAATTTACCATTCTCATATTTTTTAGAGAAAGCAACGTTACCACCAAAAAATCCATCGAGTGCATCAATTTGTAATCTTTTACCTTCGTAACTTGTTGATAGAGCATAACCCATAAATTCAATTGAGAATGATAAAATCCCATTTATATTGGGATAGTTTATAGTAACTAAATCTACATTGTTCCCAATATCAAGCTTTAAGTTTGAATTATCTGTATAATATAAAAGACCGAAACGGGCTTCTTGATAATTTGCTTTAAAAGGTAAAAAGTGTAAACCTGGGGAGAAGAAATTAACTGAACTAGTTTCAAGATTTTGTGCATTTGTAGTGTTGAAGAACATTACAAGTAAAAGAGTAAGAAATTTAAGTTTCATAATGAGGCGTAGTTCTGTTTTAGTTAGAGTAATTATATTAAATATATCATCGAAGCAATAAGAATATTATTAAATGAACTTTAAGATGTTAGTAATCTATATATTGTTTTTTCCTAAGGGTGTAAAGCATACTACAAGTTGTAAAATAAAATATTTAACTTGTTATAAAACAACAAGAAGCAAGAATTATATAATAAATCACTTGAAAAACAAAAAATTAAGAATTATTTTTGTGGGTTAAATAAAAGAGGAAAAAGTGAATAAAAGAAATATATTATTATTTGTGTTCAGCACAATTTTCATCCTATCTGCGTGTTCAACATTTAATTCAGTGTCTCAAGAAGAGATTAAGCAAGACTCAATTGCTGTTGCAATTCAGACGGAAGCCATCATTAACGAGATGTTAGAAAATTCTCGTCAGTTGTACGTTGAAGCACTAACTCGACAAGATCAAGATTCTGTAAGTTGGGCTCTCTCTACATTCGATTCTGCACTAACAATAATTTCTGAGTTAAGTTATTATCCGAACATTGATGAAAATGAAGCTTACTTAGAATTAGAAAAATCAATAGTTGATGACTATAATTTATTTATTGGTCAACTTGATAAATTACCAAATGATGCTCCAACCTATGCAGTTGAAGAGTGGATGAATAATAATATTCCGGAACTAATTATTAGTGAAGAAGAAATATTAAAACCTGAGCCCTCAACAACAATTACAATTGGAGATTTTCCTCTTGAGATAAATAAATATGTTGAACAGTATATAGAATATTTTTCGGGTAATGGAAGGAAACATATGGAATATTGGTTACAAAGAACCGGAAGATATTTCCCTATGATGGCAAGGATATTTGCTGAAGAAGAAGTACCGCAACAATTAATATTTTTAAGTCTAATGGAAAGTGGACTTAAACCTACAGCACGTTCATGGGCAAGTGCTGTTGGTCTTTGGCAGTTTATTAAAGGCACTGGACGTATGTATGATCTTAAAGTAGATTTTTATGTAGACGAAAGACGTGACCCGGAAAAAGCAACTAGAGCAGCAGCAAAATACTTAAGAGATATGTACTTCTCACTTAACGATTGGTACTTAGCAATTGCCGGTTATAATAGTGGTGAAGGTAGAGTTAGAAGAGGAATAAAACGAAGTGGTTCAAATAATTATTGGGAACTCAGAAGATTTTTGCCAAGAGAAACTAGAAATTATGTTCCACAATATATTGCTGTTACTTTAATTGCAAGTCAGCCGGAGAAATATGGGTTTACAAATATTAATTACGAAAGCCCGATTGAATACGAAACGTATAAAATCAATCAAGCCATTGACCTTGGAGTGTTGGCAAAGTGTGCAGGAATTTCCTTAAAGGATATGAAATTATTAAACCCCGAATTAATTCAACATCACACACCACCAAATTTTCCTGGAGGTTACGACTTAAAAGTTCCACTTAGAAATTATGATGCATTTATAGATAATCTTCAGTCAATACCTGAAGACTCTAAATTACAGTATGTTCTTCATTCAGTAAAAAGAGGCGAAACCCTTGGTGGCATTGCTTCAAAGTATGGTGTGGGACTTAGTCAATTAGCAAAATTTAATAAAATATCTACTCGAAAAAATATTCATCCAAAGACTAAACTTAAAATTCCCATATCAAAATATAGCACGGATGATTTTGTTCTAAATACAGATATTGCCGAGGCTGTTGAGGAAACTAATGGAGAAGCACCTTATAAACTAGTAGTAAATCCAAATGCCGATGAAGATAAATTTTTAAAATTATATCAAAATAAAATGAATGATTCAACTTCTATAATTGTTCCAGATGGAAAAGAACTTGTAGAATATAGAGTTAAAAGTAGAGATAATCTTATAGACCTTGGAGAACTATTTAAAGTAAGAGTTTCTGATATTAGAAACTGGAACAATCTTCCTTATACTACTACCATTCACGTTGGACAAGTATTAAGTTTTTATGTTGCACATGATAAATTTGAAGAGTTTGCTAAAATAGATAAGATGAACAAAAGAGAAAAATTGCAAAAGTTGTTTTCCAATAGTGGTCAACTGTGGATTGAACATAGAATTAGAAGGGGAGAAACACTTGGTTCAATTGCAATAAAATACGGAGTTAGAACAAGAGATTTACGTAAGTGGAATGGGTTAAGAAACAGTAGAATTTACAAAGGTAAAAAGTTGATGATTTATACCGGAAGTAATTCAAAAGCTGTTGCTAAATACATGGATGCTCCGAGATCAAAAAGTAACTCGAAACTTGTGCGTTATAAAGTTAAACGAGGTGATTCCATTGGTGAAATTGCTGAAAGATATAGTGTAACCACATCGCAAATACGCAAGTGGAATAAGCTACGCTCAAATAGAGTTTTTGCTGGAAGAACTTTGAAGATTTATTCTAATAAAAAAGTTAGAAGATCTGCAAACACCAATAGTAGTAAGGGCGATAACGTTTTTTACACAGTAAAAAGAAATGATACAATTGGTAAAATTGCAAAAAAGTATAAAGTAAGTATCAAAAATGTAAAGGCTTGGAACGGACTAACTTCCAATACTATTTCAATAGGACAAAAAATAAAAATTGGTGAAACATCAATTGCAAAAAATAGTAGAAAGAAAAAATCCAGTAAAGTGAAAATTCATGTTGTTAAAAAAGGTGAGACACTCGGACACATTGCACAAGCATTTCATATTCGTGCATCAGACATTAGAAAGTGGAATGGAATGAAAGGTAGCAGATTAAGTATTGGGCAGAAGTTGAAGATATATCTTTAAATTTAGCAAAGCATATTTAGAAAAAATCCACTTGACAATGCGTACGTAATAGCGTACTTTTGCTGAAAGAAATGGAATTATTATGATAACAATTACGGCTACAAAGGCTCGTGAAAATTTATATAAGCTAATAGCAGCTACTTCTAAAGAGAGTGAGCCAATACAAATTACTGGTAAAAAAGGGAATGCTGTATTAATTTCCGAAAGTGATTGGCGTGCAGTGCAAGAAACATTATTTTTAGTTTCAATTCCAGGAATGAGAGAATCTATTATGAAGGGAATGAAAGAGCCTATTGATAAATGTAATGATAAATTAAAATGGTAAAGTGGGAATTAGTTTTTACTAAACAAGCTCAAAAAGATGCAAAAAAAATTAAGTCTTCCGGATTAAAAAATAAAGTTGAAGAACTCCTAATAGTTTTAGCAGATAATCCTTTCCAATCCCCTCCGTCTTATGAAAAACTTGTTGGTGATTTACAAGGAACTTATTCAAGAAGGATAAATATTCAACATAGAATTGTTTATCAAATTTATGAAGATAGTAAAATTGTTAAAGTTATTAGAATGTGGACTCATTATGAATGAGTTGTTTATGATTCATAATTTTGATAATAATACAAACACCAATATTACAACTATTCCTATCATTATTTTTAGAAATTTAAATTGTTTCTTTTGTAAATGATAATATTCTTTTAACCTTGACTCAATTGAATAGAGATTGTCACTTAAAGAATTCTCAAAGTTTTTTTGTATTTGGGTCCCTTCGTTACGTATCGCAACTTGAATGTCAGATTTATATTTGTCGAGACGAGAAACCAAAGAACTATCAAATTCCTTTTGGAAATTTTTATTGTCTTCGTATAGGGCTTGAATATGTTTAAATAATTCTATTTTAAGCAGTTCTATTCTCTTTTCTGAGTTTTCTAATTTTGATTGAATACTTTTAGAAACAGTTTCAAAGCTTTCGTTATTCTCTTTAAGCAGACCAATGTTATCGGAAATTTCTTGTTTAAGGTTTTCTACTTGTGTAAATACTTTGTTGAAATCCATTAAAATATTTGATTCTTTTTCGAGTTCAATTATTAGATTGTCTAATTTTTCAAAATCTGCCATAAAGCCTCTTGTTGATTATTTTTAATTTATATGTGAAATTTGCTACTAGAATTTTGGCTGAATACTCATCACTAAGTTCATTAGCTAATCTAATTAAAAACTCTTTTGTATCAAAAAACTTGAGAAGAGATTTTGATAAATTATCTTTATTCTTATTATCAAGTTCTTTCCCAATTTTTAGTATTTGTTTAATTATGTAATCTATTTCGTTTTCTTCATAATTTTTAATTTGTTCCATCGCACTTTTAAATCTGTCACTTCCATCTTGATTTCCATAGTCATTCAATAACAACCTTACTAGTCCACTTATTAAATCTAAACCGGTATTATACATATAACTTTCTAAAATTCGACTTAAACTATCTCGTAAACTTTTTATTTCTTGAAAGTCAATAAAAAATAATGAAATTTTATTATTCTTACCTTCTTTTTCGTAAAACACTTCAAACCATTTTTCAAAATCTTTTGGGTTTTCTGCAACGTGTTGAAGTGTATAACTTGATTTTGTAAATTTAAAATAATCTTCTAAAGTAGTTTTAAACTCTTTACTTGTAATTATTCCATCAGCAAATTTACAGCTATTCTCATAAATAGTTTTTAAGGATTGTCTTCTATTATATGCAAAATTATTATATGACCATTGAAGAAGAAGAAGAAAATATCTATCAATCTTACTATAATTATCATTATTTAATATTTTTCTATAAGCTTTATTCCTTTTTCTAAAAGTATTTTGAATATTTTCAAACGAAAATTCTTCATCATATTTGTTAATTGTTTTCAACAGTGAATCTTTTATTGTTTGTTCTGTAAATTGAGTGAAATCAACCTCAAACTTTCCGCTAAAAAAATTAGTTATTGTCCAATCTTTAACAATTCCAAGTTGTTTTAATCTATAAATTGCTTTTTCAGTTTTTGCTTTTTTAGTGTTGAGATTATGACTAATAACCATAACTTTTACATTTGGTTTAGCATATTTAAAATAAAGTTTTTTTATAAGCCTATATTCATCTTTAATAATACTTAAACCTGAATTATAAAGAAAAAGATTTGTACTAATATCACCACTTATTTTTCTTTGAAGTTTTTTAATCGTTGAAAGTGTTGTAGTTCTATCCCAAATCTGTGATAAAAGATTGTTATCATTTGATTTAGATAAAAGAACAATACATTTTGCTTTCTCTTTTTCAAACTTTGTTTTATCCCTACCAGCACGTCCGGCTTCTTGGTATAACGCTTCCATAGAACCAGGAATACCATAATGAATTGTGTAATGAATATTTCCTTTGTTCACTCCCATTCCAAAAGCTTTGGTAGCTGTTAATAAAGAAAACTTATTATTCTTAAAATCGTTTTGAACATTAATTTTGTATTTATCAAATTCTTTTCTTGTCATTATAGGTTCATTATTAATTGTAGGAATTTTTCCTGAGTAAAATTTAATTTCACTCTTGAAATGGTTACTCAATGTTTGTGAGATCTTATAACAGCCATTCATCCCATTCACATTTGGTGTAAAAATAATTCCACATTTTGTTTCATTTCCCTTAACTTCTAGAGTATTGATAGTTTCTTTTAGATTTTCGAGTTGAGAAATAATAGCATTACTTTTATTGTTATTATCATCAATAACAATAAATTCTAATTCTTCGCGGGTATAATTAACAGGCGTTTTTACATTCTCTGATTTAATATCAAATTCATTTTGAATATCTTTAAGTACATTGATAGAAGCAGTGGCAGTTAAACCAATGTAATTAAAATCACTACAATGTTGTTGAATTGTATCTGCTAAATTTAAGTATGAGGTCCTAAAATTGTGTCCCCACTCCGAAAGACAATGTACTTCATCTATTACTGCGTAAGCAATTTTGAAGTTTTGGTTAACTGAACTAAGGTAAGTTCGAAAAGTTTTGATTTGAAATCGTTCTGGAGAAATAAAAATAAAAAAATATTTGCCTTGTCCAAATTCTTTAAGAATTTTTTCTTTTTCTTCTCCGTCATCATCACTTGTTATATGATTTACTCTTGAAAAGAAAACAGAATCTAAATCTGCTTTTTGGTCATACATCAATGATTTTATTGGGCAGACAACAAAACTAATTGCAGGTTGTAATATTGTAGCTAACTGATAACAAACAGATTTTCCACTTCCAGTAGGCAGCAAACCAATAGTATCATTTTTAGCTAAAGCATTTGTAATTATTGGTAATTGTCCTTCTCTAAACTCTAAAGATTTGAAATTGAGACTATCATCATTTTGAAGAAAAATATTCCAAAGTAGAAATAGTAAAGATTGCTTATCAGAATTTTTGTCTCCAAATTTTAATTTATATTCAATTGTTTTTGTTGTACAAATCTTAAAATAATCGTATGGTTCAAAAGTACTAAATGTAAGATTTCCAGCATTCCCATTTTTATAATAGCGGTATTCATCTAAATAATCTGTTCTTACAAAAATAATATTTTGTTGAGTTTGAAACTCATCCGTATATCTTTTCAATAGACTAAAATCAATTTTTATTGTCTTAACATTGTTTGAAAACTCTTCTATTGAGTTTCTTTTCTTAATAGATATTTCTGGTATTAAAAAATCAATTTTATGTAATTTCAAAATGTGGTTAAACCATATCATTAAATCTTCAATTGCTATCTTTTCAAAATCTGTAATATCTCTTTCAATTATTTCAAAATTCCACATTTCATTCAAAGAAAGCAATCCGTTTTCAAGAAGTTCTAAAACTAGTATTTGAAAACGGATTATTGCTGTTGCTATAAAATTAGGATTCTTTAAATCACTTTTATTCTGAAAGTGTGATTTATAATCTTCAATTGAAATAAATGAAGGAATATTATTTTTATGTGTAGCTTGTCCTAAAATTGCTTGTTCAATTCTATCTTTAATCTCTTTTATTTTTTGTTTGAATGTATTGTTTTCAGCTTCAAGGTCGGAGACTTGAATTCTAATTGTTTTTATTCCATACTTATTAGTATGATTATCTCTTTCTTTGTCAAGTCTTAATTGTGGTTGTGTTAAGTGTTGAGTTCCATCAATTTCAATAATTAAATATGCTTGTGGTAAATAAAAATCTACTTGTTGATTTACAAAATTTTGAACATCAACTTTAGTAATTTTATTTATCTGAATTTCGGGTATAATAAGTTGTTGAATGAATTTGTACTTTGGCAAATATTTTGGGATTAAATCTTCAAAGAATTTTTTTGCAGGGAAATAATTATTTTTATCATCGCCTTTAATTATCCGTTCCCATTGAGGAGGCTCTTTATCAATTAACGGGTATGCTTTATTAAAATCTTTTCGCTTGTGTATTTTTCCTAATTCTTCTTGTAGAAAAGAAGAAAGAAGTGTTGGTTTTCCTCGTTGTAAAATATTTTTAAGAATACAGATTGCAGGTAAATACTCATTTGTAATTCTTTGCCCATTCAGATTTTGAATTACAAAATTATGGTTACTATGTGAATAATTTGCTGAGTATTTTTTCATTATTCAAAGTTTAGTATAGGAATAAAACTCAAAGATTATAAAACCAATCTGTGCAACATTTAATTGTACAAATAGTATTGCTCACTTTTTTCTCTAAATATTTCCACATCTTTATCCAAAAATTCTAATACTTCAGAAATATCAGCATTTTGTTTGAACAATTCAAAAACTTTATTACTTCCAATTGCTTTGGTAAACATTTTAATTTGTGGTTCAGTTGCTAGTTCGAAAATATCTTTTATTGGATAAAGTTTTTTAAGTACGGACATAATATAAAATTGTGTAGCAACTAAATTAACCGAACTAAAATCTGTTATATAAATTTGTACTCCGTGTAAAGTTTTGCCTTTGCCAAAAGCATAATAAGGTGTGTAAGTTATAGGTCTAAAATGTAATCCAGAAATTTCTTTTGAGTTTAATTTGTCTGCAAACTCACTACTGTATATCCATTCAGCACCAATTACTTGAAAGGGGAGAGTGTAACCAACCCCAATAGATACAGCATCTCTTAGCTCTCCGAGTATTCCAGTCATAGGGTAAAAGTAAGATGAGTAACTATGTGGAATGTGTGGAGAAGTTGGAATCCATTCAAGTCCAGTTTCTTCATAACTCATATTACGCTGCCATCCTTGCATAGAAATTACTTTTAGATTGAAGTTTGGTTTTATGTCAACCATTTTTTCTTCAACTAAAAATTTAGCAAGCTCTCCACATGTTAAACCATACACATACGGAATTGGAAATTTACTTATGAATGAAAAATATTTTGGCTCTGCTATATTACCTTCAATCTTATTTCCACCAAGTGGGTTAGGTCTATCTAATACTATAAAATCAATATTATTCTCAGATGCAGCTTCCATTGCCATGCCCATTGTGCTTATGAATGTGTATGAGCGTACACCAATATCTTGGATGTCATAAACTAGAACATCAATTCCTTTTAACATTTCTTTTGTTGGTTTTCTGGTTTTCCCATACAAAGAATAGACTGGCAAGTTTGTTTTTCTATCTGTATAAAACTCAATATATTTACCAGCATCAGCTTCTCCACGAACTCCATGCTCAGGTCCAAATAATGCTACCAAGTTTACATTGTCAGCTTCAAATAAAATATCAATAGTTGATTTTAACTTGTTGTTAACTCCAGTTGGATTTGTAATTAAGCCAACTCTTTTCCCTTTTAATATTTCAAAATTAGTCTCGGATAGAACATCAATACCTAATTTGATTTTGGAATACTGTGAGACAATTTCTTTTGATGGAATTTCAATTAAATCTTGAGCTTTGCAGTTGGATATAAAAAAAGAGAAAACTATTATATGAAGATAGACAAAAAGTGATTTCATTTTTTCCGTATAAGTTTTATTAAAATATGTTTATTGTTCAGTTATCTTTCTATAAATAACTTCTCCGTTTTTCACAGTTAAGCAATTTAAATTTTTACCAACATTATATATTATATCAGAATAACCTGAGGTATTGTAAATTGAAAAATCTGCTACCTTACCAACTTCAATGCTACCAACAGAATTACTTACACCGAGTGCTTTTGCTGAGTTGATTGTATAAGCAGAAATTATTTCTTCTGTTGTCATATTCATTTTAAATGCGGCAAGACTCATTATCATACTAATATTTGAAATGTGCGATGAACCCGGATTATAATCTGTAGCAAGTGCAACTATAGAATTGTTATCGATCAATTTTCTTCCAGGCGCAAAACTATATTGAAGAAAATAAGAAACACCTGGCAATAACACAGCAACAGTATCCGAGTTAGATAACTTTGCAATTCCTGCATCACCAAGAACTTCAAGGTGATCAACACTTTTTGCATTATGTTTTAATGCAACATCCAATCCACCAACTGAGTTAAATTGTTCCGTATGTAATTTAATATCAAGACCATTATTTTTAGCAACTTCAAAAATTTTATCTATTTGCTTTGCAGAAAAAGCTGTAGCTTCGCAAAAGGCATCGCAAGATTTTGCAAGTTTGTTCTCGGCTATATAAGGTATTAGTTCATCAGTTAAAATTTTAATGTACTGGTCTTTATCGTTGGCATACTCTGGAGGAAATGTATGAGCACCTAGGAAGGTTGGGATGATATCAATCGAACAGTTTAAGTTTAAATGATTAATAACTTGCAATAGTTTTATCTCATCGTAATAACTTAGTCCGTAACCACTTTTAATTTCTAAAGTTGTAACTCCCTGTGTTATAAATTCATTTATTTTTGGTTCGGCAATTTCAATTAGTTCCTCAAAGCTGGAGTTACGAACAGCTTTAACTGTAGTGTTAATGCCTCCACCGGACTTAGTAATTTTTTCGTAACTAGTTCCACTCAATCTTTTTCTAAACTCTTTGGCTCTTGTTCCTGCAAAAACAGTGTGCGTATGGCATTCAACAATTCCTGGTAAAATAATTTTGCTGGTTAAGTCAATTTCCTTATCAACAATAACTTTATCTAAATTTTTATTTGGGATTATTTTTTTTATTATTCCATTTTCAACAAGTATCGAGTGTGCTTTTAGAACATCTAACTCACTAGTGTCTTTACCCCTTTTATAGTTGATACCATTGGTGTTTACTGTTACAATTTGAGCTGGATTTTTAAATAATATTTGCATTAAAAAAGCTGTATATGTGAGTTAGAAATAAAAATTGCAACAAACTATACAATATCAAATATTTTTATCAATAAATCAATATTTTTTGTATTTTTGTAGTTCAAAAAATTAAGGACTAGTTATGGCCTCAGCTAGAAAGTATAAAATACTATTTGTTACTTCAGAAGTTGTTCCGTTTGTAAAGACCGGTGGTCTTGCAGATGTTTCAAGTTCACTCCCTCAAAAATTACAAGAATTAGGACATCAAGTTAGACTTGTAGTTCCGAAGTACGGTGCTATTGATGAAAGGAAATATAAAATACATGAAGTAGTTAGACTAAAAGATTTAACAACTACTATTGGTAAAAAGGAAGTTGTTTATTCTTTGCGTTCATCTTTTTTAGTTGGTGCAAAAGCAAGAGTACAATTATACTTTTTAGATAACGATGAATATTTTGGAAAGAGAAGAAGTTTGTATTCTGATCCTTTAACTGGAAAGGATTACAAAGATAATGACGAGCGATTTATTTTGTTAGCAAAATCTATATTTGAGTTAGTTGCAAAATTAGGTTGGATACCAGACATTATTCATTGTAATGATTGGCAAGGTGGAATGATTCCGCTTTATCTAAAAACTCTATTTAAAGATGAGCCAAAATTTAAGGATATAAAAACTGTTTTCACAATTCACAATTTAAATCTGAAAGGTGAATTCCCAAAAGCAAATTTTGTTAATACTGGTTTACCTGAAGAATATAAAAATGAAAAAGGTGTTTTGCATAATGGTAAAGTTAGCTTCCTAAAAGCTGGAATTCAGTATGCCGATGTTATCTCAACTGTTAGTGAAACTTATGCAAAAGAAATTTGCAAATACAAAGAACTTGGTAATGGATTGTTTAGCGTTCTTAAGTCGAGAGAAAAAGACATACACGGAATATTGAATGGAATAGATAGCAATATTTGGAATCCGGAAAAAGATAAACAAATTGCAAAAAAATATTCTATTAAAACTGTTGATGGAAAAGCGGATAACAAAAAAGTTTTGTTGGAAAAATTTGGACTTGAGTATGATGAAAATAGACCTGTAATTGGAATGATATCAAGGTTAAATGATTTGAAAGGTTTTGATTTAATTCAAAAGTCGTTTAAAGACTTAATGAAGTTAGATGCACAATTTATTTTATTAGGGAATGGCGAAAAGAAATATCATACATTTTTTGAAAAAGCTTTAAGTAAATATCCGGAAAAGTTTGCTTGCTACTTAGGTTTTGATGATCAGCTTGCTCACTTAATTTCGGCTGGCTCTGATATGTATCTTATGCCTTCTAAGTATGAACCTTGTGGACTTAACCAAATGTACAGCTTGGTTTATGGAACAGTTCCTATTGTTAGAGAAACCGGAGGATTGGCGGATACTGTTATAAAGTATAATGAAAAAGATGGAACTGGAAATGGTTTTGTATTTAAAAAGTATGAACCAAAAGATTTATTAAAAGAAGTTGAACGTGCTATGAAAATGTTTAACAACGATAAAAAAGCTTGGTTAAAACTTCTTAAAACTGGAATGAAAAGTAATTTTACTTGGTTAAGTTCTTCTAAAGTTTATGTTGATCTTTACAAGAAAATAGTTTAGTAGAAGGTTTGGCGAATCCTATAGAATATAAGTTTTAGAATAATAACTCAGAGAAAACACTTTATATTCTAAATGAAATATTTGGCTTCGCCTCCTTTGATGACTAACATAAAAGTATCTCCAAATAATTTAGGAAACTTTTATTGATCCAATATTGTTCAACATCAATTAAGGATTTTAATATTATTTCTTCCTCTATTTTTTATTAGAAAAGAAAGTAATAATTTCTGATAAAATATTTATGTTGTAATAATCAAAAAAATCTCTGAAATTTAGATTTTAATTTTTATTAATTAGACACTAAAGAATTTAACTTATGATTGTATTTGTTCAGCACAAACTTGGTAGAGTTTTATTACTCTTCGCACTAACATTTCTAATTACTTTCTGCACAGATGATCCAACATCAATTGGTGATGACTTAATACCTGATGGGGACAAAGTTGAAATTAAAACTATAAGTAGTTTAGAAAATAATTTCAGCCAAACCTTTTCAACATTTAAAAAAGATTCGTTGTACTACGGTTCTTCTAGAAGATTGCTTCTTGGTAATTATGAAAATTTATCAATTGAAATGCTTTTAGGTTTTGCAATTCTTTTACCCGACTCACTAAAAAAGCAACTTGATTCAAATGAAACGATTCTTACCAAGTCTTGGATTGAGATGCAACAAAATTATTGGATTGGAGATAGTACACAGCTATCATTCTCAGTTCATAAAATAAATGAAAGCTGGACATCTGTTCAGTTTGATGATGATACTCTAGCTTCTATTAAATCTACAATGGGTGGTGACATACTTTTACCAAGTACTTATTCGTTTACAGATAGTCTTATTACTTTACAAATTGATAATGAAGTTGTAGATGAATGGGTTGCAAGAACTTATGATAAAGATAAACCACAAAATAATGGGCTTTTATTCTCTCCTATTTCAAATACTGGAATATTAGGTTTTCAAGCACTTAATGCTCTACCATCAAGTAGATTTATAACGTTGAAGTTAGTTTTTGAAAAGCAAGGCTCTTATATAGATACTATTAGTTCAGTTCCAAGTATTGATATTCATTCTGTTACAAGTACGCTACCAACTAATCCAACTGGTAGTACTATTTTACAAAGCTCATCTTCGGTTAGAGGTAAACTTTGGTTCGATGTTTCTGAAGTACCTAGTGATATTATTATTAATAAAGCAACTCTTGATTTATTTATTGATGAAGCAAATACAACTCAAGGAAATATTAAAACTGATACAGTTGCAATCGGTTATTATGAACTGAGTGAAGTAAATAGAAATTTTGGTTTAGTTCCTTTATTCAAAAAAGATAAATCTTATTCTGGTGATTTAAGATCGTTTGTTCAAAGATGGAGCAATGGTGATGAAAATGAAGGTGTACAAGTTGTGCTTTCAGATGAGAACAGAACAGCTTCAACAATAGCTTTCTATAATAGTAGTAATGCCGTTGATTCATTAAAACCACGTTTAACAATTCACTATACAAAACAAAAATAAAATGATATTAAAAAAGATAATATTTTCAATAATAGTTTTTTCAACAGTAGGTTTATTTGCTCAGTCCAACTCTGTTTATTCAAGGTATGGAGTTGGTGATTTATTTTATGCAAGCTCTGCAACAAAACTTGGCTTAGGCAACTTGGAAATATCTATTAGCCAAAGTAACTATTTGAATAGCAGTAATCCTGCAACTTGGTTTTCTCTTAAAAGCACACATTTTGATGCTGGTATGTCAACATCAATTAATAATGTTTCAGATAATTCAAATAGTACGTCATTAACTAGCACTAGGTTTAACGGGTTTCAAGTTGGTTTTCCTTTTGAGAAGGATTTGGGAATAACTTTTGCTGTAGGTTTACTACCATACTCACTTGTTAATTATAATGTTGAATCAAAGACTGATGATTTTACTGCTTCATATAAAGGTACTGGTGGCTTATCAAAACTGTTTATGGGAATTTCTTATAAACTACCGCTAGAGTTTGCAATTGGAGCAACCTTTGAATATTATACAGGTAACACGCAATATTCTTCGAACATAGATTTTAATTCAAGTTCAAAATTATTAAATTCTACTTTTAACACCTCATATAATTACAAAGGTCTTGGTACAACTTTAGGGATTTTATCTCCTGACTTTGCTAAATTATTTACAATTAATAACCTTTCTGATTTTAGATTTGGAGCAACGTTTAGTACAATTGGTAAACTTAATACAGATAGTTCGTTTACTGCTTTAACATCAATTGGTGAAAATAAAATTAAATATGGAAGCTCTAAAACAAAATTACCTTCAACACTTGGTTTTGGTTTAAGCTTTAAGTATAATGGAAATTATTTATTCTCTTTAAATTATTTGAACCAAAATTGGTCAAAATTTGAAAGAAATGGAGTTGTTCAAGCCAACTTACAAGACCTAAAGAAATACTCTTTTGGAGTAGAATATTCTAAAGAATTAAAAAAGTTTGGTTCGTTTTGGGAACTTGTTAAATATAGAGGTGGTTTAAGTTTTGAACAGTCCCAGTTCGCAATTAACGGAAATGGCATTGATCAATTAGGATTTCACGCCGGAATTTCGTTCCCACTTGGCATTAGTAATAGTATAGATTTTGGTTTGATGTATGGAGTTAGAGGTACAACAGAAAATAATTTATTGAAAGAAAATATTATACAAGCCTCTGTTTCGCTTAATTTTGGCGAGTTGTGGTTTGTTCGTAGAGAAAGATAGTTTGTTGGAAATAGACAATAAAAAAGGAGACTTACTGTGAAAAATTTAAAGACATATTTAAGTTTATTTGTATTTAGCTTGTTAATTTTTGAAAGCTTTAGCTCAAATAAAATATATGCAGATACTGGTGATAGTGTAAATGTAATGATGGAAGCAAGTTTGTTTTTTGAAGCCTATAAAAATAAGCAATATGAAAAATGGACTATAGATAAAGGGTTTAATATTATAAATGCTAAACCAGATTTTATGCCTAAATATAAAGTGTATAAAAAACTGGATAAAGTAATTTGGAAAGTTTACAATGATAGTTCATCAACAGAAGAATTAAAAGCTGAGCTTGCAGATACAATTCTATATTTTTATGATAGAGCCGTAGAATACGATTCTGAAAATGAAGGAAATTATTTAATAAGACGTGGTTTTATTCTAAATAAATGGAGAGAAGAACCATTAGAAGTTGCTATTGAATCGTATGAAAAAGGCTTTGCAACTGGGAAAGAAATTACCAATGAAATATTTTACTTATCTCAATTAGGTGATTTATTTAGAGGGAATATGGATGAAAATCCAGATTATCAAATGAAAGCATTAGACATTTTTATGAAACTTTCTGATTTAGAACCAGAAAATGGAAGATGGCCTGGTATTGTTGGAAGTCTTGCAGAAGACGAAGAACAAATGCAAGAATTTATGCAAAAGGCTTGGTATGCAGATAAGCAAAGTCCGGAAAAAGCTTGGAAATTTGCAAGAACTTGTAAACGTAATGGTGATTATGCTTCTGCGATAGAACCATTATCATTTCTAACTAATAATAATCCTGAAGTAATTAATTATTGGAATGAACTTGCAAGAGCATATCAAAAAAATGATCAGACTGATATGGCAATTTCATCGTATAAAAAACTAATAAATTTACAACCAGAAAATAGAGATAGTTATTTTAATTTAGCATTGCTTTATAAAGATATGGACCAATATTCTGTTTCTAGAAATTATTTAAGAAAAGCAGCTAAAGCAAGCCCTGGTTGGGACTACCCACTTTACATTGAAGCTAATTTATACGAAAGTGCTGCTAGAGATTGTGGATTTGAATTTGAAGATAAATGTGCATATAAGTTAGCTCAAGATACTTATAGAAGAGTAGCAAGTATGGGAGGAGAGCACGGATCGGCTGCCAGAGAAAGGGTTGGTGCATTATCTAATTCAGTTCCAACAAAAGAAGATTACTTTTTTAGAAAAAAGAAAAATGGAGATACAATTAAAGTTTCTGGCAAATGTTACGGATGGATTGGTAAATCTATAACAGTATCTTACTAAAAATTTGAATAAGTTTATACATACAAATTAGTAAAATAACCTTCGGGAATATACTCCGGAGGTTATTTATTTTAAATATAATTTATACTTAAAATATTTAAGGTGGAACAATGTTTGAGCACTTATCCAAAGATGAAGAAATTTTCAAAATTCTTAATTTAGAAACTGCACGACAATCAGATTACTTAGAACTAATTGCTTCAGAAAATTTTGTTAGTTCTGCAGTGCTAGAAGCAGCTGGTTCAGTGCTAACAAATAAATATGCTGAAGGCTATCCTGGTAAACGATACTACGGTGGATGTGAATATGTTGATATGGCTGAAGATGTAGCTCGTGATAGATTAAAAGAAATTTATGGAGCCGAATATGTAAACGTACAACCCCATAGTGGTTCGCAAGCCAACATGGCAATTTATATGTCATTGCTAAAACCTGGCGATAAGTTTATGGGATTAAATTTAGCACACGGCGGACATTTAACTCACGGTTCATTTGTAAATTTTTCAGGTAAAATATATGATGCAGTTGGATACTCTCTTGATGAAAAAACTGAACGATTAGATTACAATGTTATTGAGGATACTGCAAAAAAAGAAAAACCAAAAATGATTATTTGCGGAAGTAGTGCATACTCTAGAGATTGGGATTATAAAGCTTTTAGAGAAATTGCAGATAAAGTTGGTGCTTTCCTTATGTGCGATATGGCTCATCCAGCCGGACTAATTGCTAAAAGATTGCTAAACAATCCTATTCCATATTGTGATGTTGTTACATCTACAACTCATAAAACTCTTAGAGGACCAAGAGGAGGAGTTATTTTAATTGGTAAGGATACAGAGAACAGATTAGGAATTAAAACACCTAAAGGTGATAGAACAAAAATGATGTCCGAAGTTATTGATAGTACTGTTATGCCAGGCATTCAAGGCGGACCACTGATGCATGTAATTATGGCTAAGGCTGTTGCCTTTGGTGAAGTGTTGCAAGATTCATTTAAAGATTATGCTGAACAAGTAATAAAAAATGCAAAAGTATTATCTGAAAATTTAATAGAACTTGGATATAAAATTGTTTCCGGTGGAACTGATAATCATCTTATGTTGGTCAATCTAACTGACAAAAATATTTCTGGTAAAAAAGTTGAAAGAATTTTAGAAGAAGCTGGAATTACAGTTAATAAAAATATGATTCCGTTTGATACAAGAAGTCCTTTTGTTACAAGTGGAATTAGAGTTGGAACTCCGGCAGCAACTACAAGAGGAATGAAAGAACCAGAGATGATAAAGATTGCTGAAATTATTGATAGAGCAATTAAGAATTGTGATGATGAAAATGAGTTGAGTTCAATTAAGAGTGATGTAAAAAATCTTTGCTCTAATTTTCCTTTGTATTCTGAATTAAGAACTTAAGTAGAATTAAATTTTTAGAAAGCTTTGCATGACCTGAGAATATTGTCTTTTCGTGTTACTCTTATTTAACTTAATTTTGTCATTCTGAATGGAGATGTTTTTTATCGAAATAGCTTGCCCGACTTCTTTTTGTTGGGAAGAATCTCATTTTTTAGTTGTAGAGATGTTTCACTCGTAAAAGGCACTCATTCAACATGACAAAGGATGGTTCCTAGAACAATACAGTTGAAAAAATAGCCCAAAATGTATAAATGAAAATAGTGGAAGACAAACAAAACAAAATTGGCGAGGCTGAAGATACAGAAATAGGGGAGATGTCCTTCCTCGAACACTTGGAAGAGTTTCGATGGAGATTTCTTTATCTATTAATAGGCGTATTTATTGGAACAGCAATAGCTTGGATATTTATTGATTTCCTCGTTGATAGTGTTTTATTACTTCCTGCAAAAAAATCTAATATTAAATTACAAAACCTTCGTCCATTCGGACAACTTTTTCTCTATTTTCAAATTGCAATAATTGCTGGAATTATTCTGAGTATTCCAAATGTCTTTTATCAACTTTGGAAGTTTATTTCTCCTGCACTAAAGGAAAGTGAAAAAAAATATATTGGTTGGATTGTATTTTTTTCAACAGTATGCTTTTTAAGCGGAATTGTATTTGCATACTTTTTAATGATTCCAATGACAATGAGTTTTGCAGCACAGTTTGGTACAACATCAATTGAAAATAATTTTGCAATTGGCGAATACTTCTCAATTATTATTAGTATAATGCTTGCAGCCGGAGTAGTCTTCGAACTTCCAATGTTATCGTTTATGTTATCTAAAATTGGTATTCTTACTCCAAAATTTATGCGTCAGTATAGAAGACATTCCATTATAATTATTTTAATTCTTGCTGCAATTTTAACTCCTGGTACAGATCCGGTTGCACAATTGCTTCTGGCTATTCCATTGGTTATTTTATATGAAATAAGTATATTCGTCTCTAAATATTCCCAAAGAAAACGCATTGAAATCTAGCCTTACTCAAATAAGTAAACCTATTAAAAATGAACTTGATGAGTTCAACTCTCTGTTCAAAGCTTCCCTAAAATCAAAAGTTGGTATTGTTGATTTAGTTACAAAATATATTCTAAAGCAAAAAGGGAAGAAGATACGTCCACTTTTAGTTTTGCTCTCAAGCAAGGTTGCTGGGGGAGTTACTGATAGAACTTATCGTGGAGCTACGTTAGTTGAATTGTTACATACGGCAACACTTGTACACGATGATGTAGTTGATGGAGCTGAAAAGAGAAGAGGTTTGCCATCAATAAATGCAGTATGGAAAAATAAAGTTGCCGTACTTATGGGCGACTATTTATTGTCGCGTGGTTTATTGATTGCGGTTGAAGGGGGCGATTTCGATTTTCTAAAAATTATTACAAATACTGTAAAAAGAATGTCGGAAGGGGAGCTTCTGCAAATTAGGAAAACTCAAAAATTAGATATTGATGAAGAAACCTACTTCCAAATTATTGGTGATAAAACTGCATCACTACTTTCGACGTGTTGTGAGATAGGAGCTTTAAGTACTTCGCCAAAAGAAGAATACAAAATTGCAATGAGAAATTTTGGAGAATATCTTGGTAAAGCCTTTCAAATTAGAGATGATATTTTAGACTACATTGGCTCAACAAAAATAATTGGCAAAACAATTGGTGCAGATATTAAAGATAAAAAGATTACACTTCCTTTAATTTTTGCTTTAAGAGAAGCTCCAAAAAAAGAATCATCAAAAATAATTAAGCTTATTAAAAAAGGTAAAAAGAAAAATAATATTTCGGAAGTTTTAAGTTTCGTCGAAAAATATAATGGAATAGAATATGCAAATTCTGTTGCATTAGAATACTCCCAAAAAGCAAAAAAAGAACTCTCAGTTTTTCCAGCTTCCGAAAGTAAGCTTGCTTTGGAAACTCTTGTTGATTTTGTAATAGAAAGAAAAAAATAGTAATTAATAAATCATTTAGTTTATTATTTAATCTTTTATATAAATTCTGATTGAATTGTTTTAGTTATTATTTCTTTTTAAGAAAGAAAATATTTTATTTTGTAAAGAGAAAAAAAAGTCCTATTTTTTTTATTGAAAAAAAACTTACTATTTACATCAAAACATTTGAGTCCAAATGAGTAAATCTTTTCTTGACTATGTGCTAAAAGTTAGAGTTCCCTTAACTCTTTTTGTAATCACACTTTCCTATATTATTACATTTTATGTTTCTAGAGCCGAGCGTGATGGAATTGGTTACGAGCCAACTCAACCAATTGCTTATTCGCATAAGCTTCATGCCGGAGAAATGAAAATTGATTGCCAATATTGTCATACCGGAGCAACTAAGGGAAGACATGCTTTAGTCCCATCTGCAAATATTTGTATGAACTGCCATACAGTTGCAGTTAAAGACAAACCAGAAATTATTAAACTAGCAAAATACTATAATGACAACCAACCAATTCCTTGGAAGCGAGTTCACAAACTTCCTGAGTATGCGTACTTTAATCATTCCGTTCATGTTAATAATGGAATTGAATGTGAAAGTTGTCATGGAAATGTTGCAGATATGGAAGTAGTTAGTCAAATGAAAGGTTGGACTATGACAGCTTGCCTAGATTGCCATAGAGAACCGGAGAAACAATTAGCTTATATTAAGGATGTGCAAAAAGGTCCTGAAAATTGTAATGCTTGCCATAGATAGGAATTGGAGATTTTTACTTTATGAAAATTAAAAAACAAAATGGATTAGGTAGAAGAAGATTTTTTAATAAAATTTCACTAGGAGCAGTTGGTGTTGTTTTGTTATCATCGTACCCATTTAAGTTATTTGCAAAAAACAGAAAAAAAGTAACAGTAAAGATTCATCCTAATTCAGTTAAAAGAAATTCTTTAAATAGATAAACAAGAAGGTTGCTTAGAAATGCCAAAAAATATTTGGAAAAGTATTAAAGAATACGAAAACGATCCAGAAGTTCTAAAAGCAAAGCTTGATGAATATAAGGAAGGAGTTAAAGACAATTTTACTCCGGATGAAATGAGTTCGCTTTCTAGAAGAAAGTTTCTTGCAATACTAGCAGCTTCTACTGCCTATGCTACTACTGCTTGTACTAACTATAGAGACAAAGGTGAAATTGTACCTTACGTTGATAGACCAGAAGAAATATTACCAGGGAAACCAAACTTTTATGCTTCCACTTTTTCTGATGATGGAAAGTCTTACGGAATATTAGTAAAGACAAGGGAAGGCAGACCTATAAAGATTGAAGGAAATCCTGACGACCCAATTAACAAAGGGAAAATTCCTTCAAAGGTTCACGCAAGTATTTTAAATTTATATGATCCTGAAAGATTAACTGAACCAACTTTAGATGGGAAAGAAATAAGTTGGGAGAAAGTAAATAAGAGTATTGCAAATCTTTTAGCAAGTTCTAATAAAGAAATTGCTTTGATTACAAATCCAATTACTTCCCCAGCAACTCAAAAATTGCTCGATGAACTTCAAGCAAAGTATTCAAATGTAAAAGTTTATACCACACAATTATTTAGTAATTGTAATAGACAAGATGCTTGGAAAAAATCTTATGATTCGGAAGTACTTCCTTCTATTAAATGGAATAAAGCAAAAGTTATTGTCTCTCTTGAATCTGATTTTCTTGGTAAAGAAGGAAACAGAACTGAGAATGCTAGACTATACGCTGAAGGAAGAGACATTGTAAATGGAAATGATATAAATAGATTATATACTTTCGAAGCTGGAATGAGTCTTACCGGAATGAACTCAGATTATAGAGTTAGATTAAAACCTCAGAAACAATATCAATTAGTAATGGCTTTACTAAGCGAATTGCTAAAACGTGGATCAATTAGCTCAAGCAATTTTGATTCATCTATTTTATCATCAATTAGAAAAAATAGTATTAGTAGTTTTGCTACTGATAATAACTTAGACACTAAAAAGTTAACTACTTTAGTTAGTGATTTAGGTAAGAACAAAGGTAAAACAATTATTTATGCTGGAGATATTCTACCGACAGAAACTCACATAGCAGTTAACTTGTTGAACGATGCTTTAGGGAATTCAAATCTTTATGATTATTCAAAAGGGTTTGTAAATTTTGGAAGTGTTAGTTCGCCTAATGATATCAAGCAATTAGTAGCAAATATGTATGCTGGAAGTGTTGGGGCAGTTATTCATTTTGATTCAAATCCGGTTTATGAACTAAGTAATAGTTTTGGGTATGCAGAAGCATTAACAAAAGTTGAAACTGTTGTTGCTCTTTCTGAAGCTGTTAATGAAACTACTAAGTTGAGCAGTTATGTTTTACCTTTAAGTAATATCCTTGAATCTTGGGGAGTTCATCAAACAAGAGTTGGAAGTATTACACTTCAACAACCTGTTATATCAACACTTTATAATACAAAACAGAAAGAAGAAGTTTTGTTAAACTGGCTTGGTAACGGAAGTGATGATGCTTATACAAAATATTTAAAATCTTATGTTAAAGAAAATGTTTACAACAAAGGAAGTAACGCTGCTGACTTTAATACATTTTGGTTTTCTGCTTTACACGATGGAGTAATAAATGTAAGTTCAAAAATAAATTCTTACCCTAACTTTATTCAATCCAATTTTGCAAATGCAAATACAAGCGTAAATGGATTTACAGTTTTACTGCAAGACAATTATAGCTTTGGTCTCGGACAGTATGCAAACAATGGTTGGTTACAAGAACTTCCTCACCCAGTTACAAAACTTACTTGGGATAATTGTGCGGCAGTTTCGCCTAGTACTGCAAAAGAATTAGGTGTTGAAAATGACGATGTTCTAAAAATAAATATTGGTGATAGAGAAATATCAATTGCAGCGATGATTCAACCAGGTATGGCAAATGAGACTATTGCTATTGAGCTTGGTTACGGAAGAAGTAATGCCGGAACAGTTGCAAACAATGTTGGAGTAAATGCCAACTTGTTATTAGATGGTTCATCACAATTATATTTTGATAATGCTTCGGTTACAAAAACTGGAGAAACATATAAATTAGTTTCAACTCAAGAGCATCATTCATTGGATGAAGAACTTGTTAAGGATTTACATTTAATTAGAAATATAATTCAGGAAGGAACTGCAGAAGAATATGCAAAGCATCCTGAATTTTTGAAAGAACATAAACATGAAATTTTTAGCATAACTGATAATCATGAATACAATGATGTGAAATGGTCAATGTCTATTGATCTAAATAAATGTCTTGGTTGCTCTGAGTGTATCACTTCTTGTAATGTCGAAAATAATATTCCAGTTGTTGGAAAAGATCAAGTTGAAGTTGGTAGAGAAATGCATTGGTTACGTCTTGATAGATATTATTCAGGCACACCAGATGAGCCAATTGTTAGCGTACAACCTATGCTTTGTCAACATTGTGATAATGCACCTTGCGAAAATGTTTGTCCGGTTAATGCTACTAATCATAGCCCGGATGGATTAAACCAAATGGTTTACAATAGATGTGTTGGAACAAGATATTGTGCTAATAACTGTCCGTATAAAGTTAGAAGATTTAACTTCTATGATTTTAGAGATCACTTCAGAGATGAATATTATCAAAATGAACTTACATATTTAGTGAACAATCCTGAAGTTACAGTAAGGTCTCGTGGAGTTATTGAGAAGTGTACTTTCTGTGTACAAAATATAATGGAAGGTAGAGAGTTAGCAATTAAAGAAGACGAAGAGTTTACTGGCAAAGATGTTACAACTAGTTGTCAAACTGCTTGTCCAACAAATGCTATTGAGTTTGGAAATTCAAATATTCCAGAATCTACAATTGCAAAAAATAGAGAACACAATTTATCATATCATGTTTTAGAAGAATTAAATATAATACCAAATGTAACTTATCTTGCTAAGATAAGAAATACCCATTCGGAGGATGTATAGTGAGTAGTGAATATGCTCAAGAATTTTCGGTTGTAGAAGGGAAGCCTTCGCTACGGTCTTTAGATGAAATTATTTCTAAACCGTTAAATACAAAACCGGGATTAAAATATTATTTAGCCCTTGCATTTACTTTAACATTACTGAGTATTGGTGCTGTAGGTTTAGCTGCTTCATTATATTATGGAACTGGACTTTGGGGAAATAACAACCCTGTAGGTTGGGCTTGGCCAATTGTAAATTTTGTGTTTTGGATTGGTATTGGTCATGCTGGTACTTTGATATCTGCTATCTTATTTTTGTTTAGGCAAAAGTGGAGAACCGGTATTGCAAGGTTCGCAGAAGCAATGACAATATTTGCTGTTATAACAGCAATGATTTTCCCTATTATGCATACTGGTCGTCCTTGGATAGCAGCAGTTTGGTTATTGCCATATCCAAACCAACATTCATTGTGGGTAAATTTTAACTCTCCTTTACTTTGGGACGTTTTTGCTGTTTCAACTTATTTTACCGTTTCATTTGTATTCTGGTATGTAGGTTTGATTCCGGATTTTGCAACTTTAAGAGATAGAGCAACTTCCAAAATTAAAAAAGTTATTTATTCAGTTACAAGTTTAGGGTGGAGACATTCAAATAGACACTGGCAACATTATGAAATGGTTTATTTAATTCTTGCCGGATTAGCAACTCCACTTGTGCTTTCAGTACATACAATAGTTAGTTTCGATTTTGCAACTTCACAATTACCAGGTTGGCATACAACTATTCTACCTCCGTACTTTGTTGCTGGAGCTGTGTTCTCTGGTTTTGCAATGGTTCAAAATGTATTGATTTTTGTTAGAAAAATATTCAATTATGAACATATTATTACTGTAGATACTCTAGAGAAAATGAATAAGATTATGCTACTGACTGGTACAATGGTTGGCTATGCTTATTCAATGGAGCTTTTTATAGCTTGGTATAGTGGTGTTAATGCCGAACAATTTGCTTTTGTAAATAGAGCTTTCGGAAATTATGCTTGGGCTTATTGGATAATGTTTTCTTGTAATGTTTTCATTCCTCAACTCTTTTGGATTAAAAAAATCAGAAGGTCAATTCCAATGATGTTTGTAATAGCAGTGTTTGTAAACATTGGAATGTGGTTTGAAAGATTTGTAATTGTAGTAACTTCACTATCAAGAGATTTTTTACCATCAAGCTGGGCTTACTATTCACCAACAATAACAGATATATCTTTATTGATTGGAAGTTTTGGTTTATTCTTTACAATGGTTCTGTTATTCGCAAAAGCGTTACCTGCAATTTCTATAGCTGAAGTAAAAGCTGTGGTTGATGGATCACAACCAACTCATCACGAGGAACATTAAGAAATGAGTGATAAAAAATTATATTCTTACACTGCTTTATTTGATACTCCAAATAAAATTATTCATGCAGTAAAAAGTGTTGCAGAAAAAGGTTATACAAAATATGATGTAAATACTCCCTACCCTTTACACGGTATGGATGATGCAATGAAATTAAAACGTTCTAAAATAGGATGGGTTACATTAGTTTTTGGTTTACTTGGTACAGCTTCAGCTGTTGCTATGATGGGATGGATGATGACACTCGATTATCCAATAGTAATTGGTGGAAAACCATTTTTTCCTTTACCGGCATTTGGACCTATCATTTTTGAACTATCAGTATTATTTGGAGCTTTGGCTACAGTTGGGGCAATGTTGTTTGTAATATTCAAATTCCCTAACAACAGTCATCCAATGCATGATACTGAATATATGAAAAATGTTTCTTCTGATAAATATGGAATCAGTATTGAAGCTGTTGACCCAAAGTTTAATCTAGATGAAATTGTTGCATTGTTCAATGGACTTGGTGCTGAAACTACTGCTCCTATTTATTTTGATGAAGAAGAAGTAAATTATAAACCAACAATTTTAGATAAAAAGTTTTTAGGCTTTTTAGCATTTGTTGCTTTTGCAACATCGGTTGGCGTTTACGGAACAATGAATATTGCATTATATCTTCCACCTTTTGATTGGATGGTTAACCAAGATAAATCTTCACCTCAACAAACTTCAGAAATATTTGCAAATAATGCTAGTATGCTTCAACCTGTAAAGGGAACAGTTGCTAGAGGTTTTATCCCTTATAAATTTAGCAACCAGCCAGAACAAGCTGGAAAATTATTAGTTAACCCAATAATCCCTTCCGTAGAAAACTTGAAGGTTGGTAAAGAGAAATTTGATATTTATTGTAGTCCTTGTCATGGTTATTTAGCTGAAGGAGATAGTAGATTGAACGGGAAGTTTCCTAACCCTCCAAGTTTACATTCTGAAAAAGCTAGAAATTGGAGTGATGGTAGCTTGTATCATATAATAGTTGATGGTCAAAATATTATGCCATCCTATTCTTCTCAATTGTCTAAAAACGATAGATGGTCAATCGTCAATTATATTCGAGTTCTTCAGAGATCATTGAATGCTAAGGAGTCTGATTTATTATGAGTTCATCACTAAACAAAGTGGGATACGTTAAACAAGATTTGCCACCATTGATTAGCAAGCTTGCTTATGGTTTAACAGCAGTAGGACTTATACTTGTTGTGCTTGCGTATATTACAGATCCAACAAGAAGTGCATTTAACAATATTATTTTATTAATGTTTCTAACTAGTATTGGTTTAGGTTCGTTATTTTTAGTTGCTCTTGAGTATCTTGCCGGAGCTGTTTGGAGTACACCTTTTAGAAGAATTGCAGAATTTTTAGCAGCAACATTAGTTATTCTTCCTTTAGTTGCAATTCCAATTTATTTTAATATGCACGATCTTTTTCATTGGACACATTTAGAAGCCGTTGAACACGACACTATTCTTTCGGGTAAGTCAGCATATCTAAACATGGGATTTTTTACAATTAGAGCAGTCGCATTTTTTTCAATTTGGATTCTTTTTTATTGGTTGATTTCTAGAAATTCTAAAAAGCAAGATTTAACTGGTGAAGATAAATTAACTAAAGCGAACATAAAACTATCAGCAATATTTATTCCTTTTTTTGGATTAACAATTACATTTTATTCTATTGATTGGATGATGAGTTTAGAGCCACATTGGTTTTCAACAATGTTTGGAGTCTATTATTTTTCCGGAACATTTATGAGTGCGGTTTCTTTTATAACTCTACTATTAGTTTACTTAAATGAAAAAAGTCATCTTGTAAAAGGTTTGACTAAAGATCATTATTATAGTTTTGGTGTTTTTATGTTTGGCTTCGTTTGCTTTTGGGCTTATATTGCTTTCAGTCAATTTATGCTAATTTGGTATGCAAATATGCCTGAAGAAACTATTTGGTTCTTAGATAGATGGCAAGGAAGTTGGCAAACATTTTCAATAGTAGTTATGATTTTTCTTCACTTTGTTTTACCATTTTTTATCTTAGCATCACAACCATCAAAAATGAATGGAACGAAGTTAAAATTTATGGCTGTTTGGTTATTGATAGTTCATTTCTTAGATCTTTATTGGGTAGTATTTCCAACATTTAGTCCAGAGGGTGTATTATTTGGATGGATTGAAATTGGTTTTCTACTATTAGCATTCGGCTTGGTATTGTTAGTCTTTACATTTAAAGCAAAAAATAATAATTTAATTCCAATTGGTGATCCAAAATTACAAAGAGGAATAGATTTTAGATTATAAATCTTGGAAAATTTTATGGATGAAAAAAAATACGAACCGGAAATAGATTTTGAAGCTTTATTAAAATCTCCATCAAGATTATTTGGATGGATATTCCCGTACTTTGCAGTTCTATTTTTAATTGTAGGAATCTTTTTTATTAAAAATTTAGATCACTTAACTTTTAATGAAGTGCCAGCTATTTTAACAGATTCTTTAGAAATTACCGCTGATGTAGAAGTTAAAAAGGGTTCAATAATGTCTGCTGTTGATCTCAAAACTATTTCAAATCCTAGTAGTGATTTTGTTACAAAAGGGAAAGAACTATTTGTTGCCAACTGTTCATCTTGTCATGGAGCTGAGGGGAAAGGAGATGGAGCAGCAGCAATTGCTTTAGATCCAAAACCAAGAGATTTTTCAAATAGTAGTGGTTGGACAAATAAAAGAGATTTTACTGGACTTTATAATTCCGTTCAAAATGGAGTTCCAGGAACGGGAATGTCTGCTTATGAATTTATTCCAATCAACGATAGAATTGCAATAGTTCAATATATGAGAACTTTGGATACTTATCCCGCTGTATCAAGTAATGAAATTTCTGCTCTAGATAATAAGTATGAACTTACAAAAGGGGAAGCAACCGCTGGTAATATCTCACTAGCAATGGCAACAGAAAAAATTGTGGAAGAAAATTCTGTCTCAAACGATTTAGTAAATAATGTATTAAATAAAATAGCAAGCGGTAATGATTTTTCAAGTATAAAGTTATTTAATCAATACGCTTCTGATAAGAAAAAAATTATTTCTTTGTTTAATGATGATTTATCTAATATTGGTTTTGAAGGTTTTATTTCTAAGGTTTTAACTTCTCCTTCAAATAGTGGATTTAAAAATAACATAACATCTTTATCTTCTGAAAATCTTAAAAAGATATTTCAATTGTTATTAGATGCAACAAGTTAGTTAACTCAAATAATTAGGATTATTAAAAGTGGACTTCTTAGAAAATTTATTCGTAATTAATAATTTAGCCGATATTGCAATTCTAAAATTTGGTCTGTTTAGTGCATTAGTTGTAACATTACCATTTGTGAGTCTCTTGCTCGGATCAACATTATTCTCGTTAACAAATTTGAGTAATGAAGATAATTCTTATGCCAAATTTTTATCGGAAATTGTTACCAAGAAAATGTGGTTCAGAATTTTGTTTGGAGTTCTTCCTTTTTTTGGAGCAGTATTTTTTTACATCCAATTATATGCTTCTGAAATTTCAAGTGCTTCCGGAAGTTTACTTTCAGCATTTGTCTTTTTTGTCGTTGGTTTGCGATTTAGTGTTTTATTTAAGTCAAACTTAAAGTCTAATAACCGTGGTAGTATTTTTGGTTGGTTAGGTTTTGTATTTACATTAGCATCAGCTTTTATTTTAGTTGGTTATGTTCAACATCTTAGCTCATCTTTCCTTAGTAATTCTGATTCACTTGTAGATATTTTATTCTCTATAAATTCCATATTGTATTTTATTCTCTTTATGTCACTTTCGTTTTCAATAACTTCGGCTGTTGTTTTAGGTAAATTAAACAGAACAATATCGGTTGAAGGATATACAAAGTATTGGAGAGAATATGTCTTAAAAACTGGAATGATATTTAATTTTATTCAACCATTATTGCTAGTTCTTATTACTATATCAACTGATTCCTCAGCTCTTTCATTTTCGTTTTTTGCTACTATTGTATTAGCATTGTTGCTAATGTTAATTACAAGTATTCAGTTTTATAATGAATACAGAAATGAAAATTCAACTAGTACTTCAATTGTTTTAGTTTTTCTACTCTTGTTTTCGGTATTGATTTTTAGTGGACAAATTAGTTCAGAAAATAGTCAACGAAAAAATTCTGTAAAGAGCGGGGAGCAGATTGAAATATTTTCTCTAAATAATTCTACATGTAATTCCCAGTATTTAGTTTAATCCTTAATTATTGTCTTTTTGAAAATTATTTATCCGCTATTTTAGTAATTCTAACCCTTGTTTTTGTTTAAAAACTTAAAAATAATCTATATTCGTTTGCATTTTCTCTAAAGAATGAATAAATTCGTTTTACAATTAAATAGTACAAATTATCCTAAAAATTAAAGAAATGAGATTGGAATTAAATAAGAAAACAAATCTAATAACAACGATATTTATTCTAATATTTGTACAGATGGTACTCTTTTCTCAAAACAAACAAATTGAAATTGGGATAGATGAAAAATTAGGAAACTTCCTACCGCTCGACCTTGAATTTAGAAATTCGAATAATGATAAAATTAAATTGGATGATGTAATAAACAAACCAATATTATTAGCTCTTGTTTATTATGAGTGTCCTGGGATATGTAATTCAACACTAACAGAATTAGCATGGGTAATTGATAGGGTAGATTTAGTTCCGGGTGAAGATTTTGAAGTTGTAACAATTAGCATAGATCATGACGAAACTCCAGCTGTTGCAAAAAAGTCTAAAAATAATTATTTTGCATCTCTTCAAAGAGATTTTCCAAAAGAATCATGGAATTTTCTGACTGGAGATAGTTTGACAATAAGTAAATTAAGTAATTCAGTCGGTTATTATTTTAAGAAGTATGAAGAAGAGTTTAGACATCCTGGTGGACTAATTACAATTTCACCAAAGGGAAAAATATCTAGATATTTATTTGGAACTCAGTTTAATCAGTTCGATGTTAAGATGGCTTTGCTAGATGCTGAAGCTGGAAAGACAAATCCAACAATAGCAAAAGTTTTGAAGTTATGTTTTAGTTACAATGCAGCAGATAATAGTTATAGATTAAGTGCTACTAGAATTATAGGTGGGATTATGCTTATATCAATACTTAGTTATTTAGTATTTCTTCTAATGAAGAAGAGAAAAGTAGTTAAAGCTTAAAATTACAATTAAAAATTTGTATTTAGAAAAATAGGAGAGTTTTATTTTGGACAAACCTACTAATGGTGCAGTGAAATCTTTTTATGAAGAGGGAACAACAAAAAAAGCAACAGGTCTTTATTCGTGGTTGTTCACTACAGATCATAAAAGAATTGGCATAATGTATCTTATTGCTTTAAGTTTTTTCTTTTGTGTTGGAATGACAATTGCTTTGTTTATGAGATGGGAACTAATGGCTACGGGTACGCAAATTATGGAAGCGCAAACCTACAATACTTTGTTTACTTTACATGGAATTATAATGGTATTTCTCTTTATTATTCCTGGTATTCCTGCAGTATTTGGAAATTTTTTCTTGCCATTACATTTGGGAGCAAAAGATGTTTCCTTCCCAAGATTAAATTTATTATCCTTTTGGATTTATTTAATTGGTGCTACATTAGTTTTGGTCTCATTAGTACTACCAGGTGGACCGATTGATACGGGCTGGACTTTTTACATACCTTATAGTATTAGAACTTCAACCAATGTCTCATTTTCTCTTTTTGCTGCTTTTATCTTAGGATTTTCTTCCATACTTACTGGATTGAATTTTGTTACGACAGTACATCGTTTACGAGCTCCTGGAATGTCTTATTTCAAAATGCCATTATTTGTTTGGTCTATTTATGCAACAAGTTGGATTCAAGTTTTAGCAACTCCAGTAGTTGGAATTACAATATTGCTAGTTATGTTAGAAAGATATTTTGGAGTTGGAATATTTGACCCTGCTCTTGGTGGTGATCCAATTTTATTTCAGCATATGTTTTGGATTTACTCTCATCCAGCAGTTTACATCATGATTCTTCCGGCAATGGGAGTTGTCTCAGAAATTATTCCTACGTTTACGCATAGAACAATATTTGGTTATACAGCAATTGCTATTTCTAGTCTTGCAATTGCTTTTGTTGGTTACTTAGTTTGGGCACATCATATGTTTACAAGTGGCTTGAGTGATACAGCAAGTTATATTTTCTCGATGCTAACTTTTCTTGTTGCTCTTCCTAGTGCAATAAAAGTTTTTAATTGGGTTGCCTCAATGTACAAAGGTTCGATAGATCCCAAACCACCTTTCCTTTGGGTTATGAGTTTTATAGGTCTGTTTTCTATTGGAGGTTTAACAGGATTAGCTTTAGGAGCTTTATCAACAGACATTCATTTACATGATACATATTTTGTTGTTGCTCATTTTCATTATGTAATGTTTGGAGGAACCGGTACTATTTTTATTGCTGCGTTGTTTTATTGGTGGCCAAAAATGTTTGGAAGAATGTATAACATTAAACTTGCTAGCATTAGTGCGCTAATCTTTTTTGTGGGATTTAATTTATTATACTTCCCAAAATTTATTATGGGATACCAAGGAATGCCAAGAAGGTATTATGATTATTTACCAGAGTTTGAAAGTTTACAAGTTGTTGCAACAGTAGGGTCATGGGTAATGTTGGTTGCAATTACCTTAGTAATCTATACTTTGATTAGTAGTTTAAGGAAGGGGAAAATTGCTGGTGGAAATCCTTGGTCGGGTGTAACACTTGAGTGGCACATTGCTTCGCCACCACCTTTAGAAAATTTTGATGTTGTTCCTGAAGTAACACATGAACCTTATGATTTTAGTCAACTTAAGACTATGAAATATGTAGCCGAAGGAGAAGTTTATGAGTAGTACTGAAATTATAAACACACATGAAGTGCATAGAGATGATGTTGGTGCAAGAATGGGAATGTGGCTTTTTCTATTTACCGAGCTATTACTCTTTGGAGGTCTATTCTTAGTTTATGCAATTTATCGGTTTAAGTATCCAGATCAATTTCAAGCTGCTGCAATGGAACTTAATACTACTGTGGGAGCATTAAATACAATAATTCTCTTAACCAGTAGTTTAACAGTTGCTCTTTCAATAGCTGCACTACAAAAAGGGAAGAGAGTACTTTCAATTGCATTGTTAGGGATAACAGATATTCTTGCTGTTGCCTTCATGATTAATAAATATTTTGAATGGAGTGCAAAAATTCATCACGGTATTTATCCAGGGAGTGAACACTTGTTGAGCTTGCCGGATGGTCAAATATTATTTTATGGCTTGTACTATATAATGACTGGTTTACATGCTTTACATATTATTATTGGTTTAATATTTTTAACAATTGTTATGGCTTTTGTTTATACGGGCTCAGTTAATAAAGACAGTTTTGTGAAATTAGAAAATGCCGGCTTGTATTGGCATCTTGTAGATTTGATATGGATATTTTTATTTCCTTTATTTTATTTATTACAATAGAAGATTTTATTAGGAGAATTTATGCAGGAAGAAAAACATAATTTAGCTGAACATGATATTAGTTATACTCCCTATTTATTTATATGGATAAGTTTACTAGCTCTCACTTCCATTACTGTAACAGTTGCAGGACTTGATTTAGGTAATTATACATTAGTTGTGGCTATGTCAATAGCAGCAATTAAATCTGCTCTTGTTATAAATATTTTTATGCACATAAAATTTGAAGACACAATATTTAAAGTATTTATAGCAATTAGTTTTTTTACATTATCAGTTATTTTTATATTAACTTTTCTTGATTTTCTATACAGGTAACAAAACCATGAATACGAATCCAACAGAATTTGTACAATTAGTAGATTCATCAATGCTCATTATGATGGGTATCTCAACAGTTTTTTTTCTTGGCATTATGGGAGTCATGATATATTTCGTTTTTAAGTACCATAGAAAAAAGGGAAATAAACCTGTTGATATACACGGAAGTATTGCCTTGGAGATTACTTGGTTTGTAATTCCATTAATATTAGTGATGGGAATGTTCTTTGAAAGTTCGGATACTTATAAAATATTTAAGACAACACCTGAGAATGCTTTTGAAGTTGATGTTACAGCAAGAATGTGGGATTGGGATTTTAATTACAAAAATGGAATGAAAACTGACACACTTTATGTTGAAGTTGGTATTCCGGTAAAGTTAAATTTAACTTCAGTGGATGTCAATCACTCCTTCTATGTTCCTGCGTTTAGAATAAAACAAGATGTTGTAGATGGTAGCATTGCACCACTTAATTTCACACCAACTAAAGTTGGTAGTTATAATGTTGCTTGTGCTGAGTATTGCGGATTGAATCATTCACAAATGTACACCAAGGTTGTTGTTATGGCAAGTGATGAATTTAAAAACTGGTATGGTTCAAATTCCAGTGAAACTACTAAAGCAAATATTGTTGAGTAATTTATGTCATCTTCAATAACATTAGGAAAAAATAAATCAATAGAGCAAAGCGTAACTAGAAAGAATTCTTTGGAAGGTAGGAAAAATAAAGTCTCTTTTTTTCAAGTGTTGGCTTCTCTTACAAAGATTAGAATAACTTTTATGGTAGCTGTTACTACTATGGTAGGGTATATTCTTTTTAACGGTAGTTTTGGAATTGATTTACTTTATACTTGTCTTGGAGTATTTGTTTTAGCTTGTGGTGCTTCAGCTCTTAATGAATTTCAAGAAAGAAAATCTGATAAACTAATGGAGCGAACACATACTAGACCAATTCCTTCCGGTGAAATTTCTCCAACAAACGGTTTACTTATTGCTTTAGGTTTTATCCTAGTAGGATTGTTTATTTTATGGCAACAAAGTTTGTTGGTTATGTATCTTGGATTGCTTACTCTAGTTTGGTATAATTTTGTTTATACACCTTTAAAATATAAATTTGCTTTAGCTATCCTGCCGGGCTCGCTTGTTGGTGCTTTACCACCTATGATTGGTTATGTTGCAGCTGGTGGAGATGTTTTCCATTTTAGTATTTTATCTTTGGCAACTTTTTTATTTATATGGCAAATCCCACATTTTTGGCTACTACTTTTAATGTACGATGATGACTATAAAAAAGGTGGATTTCCAACATTGACAAACATCTTAAGTAGAGAACACATTTCTCAAATTACTTATATATGGATTTTCACTTTAGTGCTTTCAAGTTTTATGCTTCCTTTTTTTAGTCTCTCAATTACAACAGTAAATTTTGTTTTACTTGCTTTAATTGGACTTACTTTATTATCGTTTTCTTTTAAAATTATTTTTCAAAAAGATAGAATGATTTTTAGAAATACGTTTATGTATATAAATATTTATGCTTTAGCAATTCTATTATTAATTAGTATCGATAAAATTATTAACGCTTAACTTAGGAAAATTTAGAATGGATATATTAAAAGATATTGTATTGCCACAATCTGCACAAAATATTTTGTTGCTAAAATATTTATTATTCGTTACTTTGCTTATTTTATTACCTTATCTAGGTGTTATGATTGGAACTACATTCTTTTCTCTTGTCCACTTTTTTAAAGGCAAGAAAAATAATAATAGAACACATTTAATATTTGCTAAAGAAGTTATAGACTTTTTCACACCGTATAAGGGAATGATAATTTCATTAGCCATTGTTCCAATGTTAAGTGTAATATTTTGTTTTGGTCAATTGCTTTATGGCTCTCCGTTGAATTTAACCTCTAATTTAGTTTTTGTATTATTCTTATTAGTTGCCAGTTTGGTCTTGATTTATATTTATAAAAATAGTTTTAAATTGAAAAATATTTCCAACCTCCGTTCTGAAAGTTTTGAATTGGATGGTGTAAAAGAAAAAGAGTTTAACAGTTTGAATGGTAGCAATAGTACTATACTAGCGTTTGGCGGAGTGCTAGGCTTGTTTGTTTTGTTATTTGCCACTTACATTCTTATAGGGATTTTACAACTAGTAATTAATACAAACTCTTGGGCAGATAATTCACAATTCTTGAATATAATTATTTCAACAAATACTTTTATTTACTTTTTGTTTTTTCTTTCTGTTTCTATTTGTATAACAAGTACTGTAGTTATGTATAAGTATCTTCGAGACGATTCAACGTCATCTAATTACAATAGGGAATATCTTGAGTATGTAAAAAGATTTAGTCTTAGAACCGGATTGATTTTTGCGTTTGTTCAACCATTGTTATTTGTTTTAAGCTTTTTAGGTAGTCCGATGGGAGTACTTTCTTTTTCTTTCTTTTCTACAGCTCTTTTTATTCTATTATTAATGTTAGTAATAAGTGTTTTATTTTATTTGATGTACAAAGATTCGAATACAAAGTTAAGCGGACATGCAATTTTTACATTTTTAATATTGTTTGCAGTCTTGATATATAAAGATCAATTAGCATTTGATACCGCCAGTAAAAAGCAAATGGTTAATCTAGAAAACTCATACACTATCTATGAAGCTGACTTAAAAGAAAAGTTAGGAATTGCAGAAGTAATTGAAATTAGTGGAAAAGATATTTTTGATGGTAAGTGTGTTGCTTGTCATAGATTTAATACTAAATTAGTTGGTCCTGCTTATAATGATGTTCTACCTAAATATGCAGATAACCAAGAAGGACTTATAGAATTTATACTTCATCCGCAAAAAATAGACCCAGATTTTGTTTCAATGCCTAGTCAAGGTTTGAAACCAAATGAAGCAAAAGCTGTTGCAGAGTATATAGTGAAAATATTCAATGAAGAAGAATAGTTTTGTTTAGTAAATGAAGAAATAATAGTCTCTTAAAAGTCTAATAAAATCTTTGCAATAGTCTATCTAAATTTTCAGTTTCTAATTTATGTAAGTAAAAAAAATATTACTTAATTTGTTATTTGAACTTCTGTATAAACTATCATATCAACCTACTGTTTACAATACTCTACATACCGTTTATTTTAATATACACTTCTTAATAAAATCTCTTTGTTTTCAAAGAAAATCTAAAAATAAATTGGCTTAATATTTGCATTATATTTAGTATAAAATTCAAACAAGAGGGACAAAATGAAAAAATATATCGTTTTATTGGTATTTAGTATTTCAATATTTATGACTGGTTGTTATACTGAATTAGGTTATGATTATGACCGAGAAGCTTATTGGGATAAAGAAGGCAATGCAGAAAATTCTGAAATGTATGATGCTGATGGTGATTCTGTTTATTATGATGAAGATGGCAACGAATATTATGCAGATAATGATGACGAGGATGACGAGGATTACGATGAATACAGATATGATAGAAACAGAGACTATTATTCAGATTCATATAGTAGATCAAGAAGATCTTATTATTTTGATTACTACTATCCCAACTATGGTTTCTCAACAACCCACTACGATCCTTTTTGGTCTGATTGGTACGGACATTCATACAGTTACTATCCTAGACATTGGGGAGTAGGTTACTCACCATTTTATTCATCACTTTATCATTCTCCTTATAGTTATTGGGGAGGTTGGTATAATTCTGGTCACTGGGGTTCTTCTTATTACGGACATAACTACTATACTAATAATTTAGGGAAATCAAAATACCGTACAAACTGGAATTCTAAATTAAGAAATAATACTGGCGGAAGAGGATACAGAACTGCAAGTAGGACAGGTAGTTATAATGAAAGAGCTACAAGAACTTCAAAAGGTGGAAGTACTTTAGGTAAAACCAGAAGTACAGGAAGCCGAACAATTACTAACGGTAGGGCAACAAGAAGTTCAACTGTTAAACGAGATGGTAATAGAAGTGGTAGAAAAACTATAAGTAAAAGAAATTCAAAAATAAGTAAAACTTCTAGAGCTAAAACTTATAAAAGTAAACGTTCTTCAATAATCAAAAGTAAAACAAAATCTAATAGAAAAACTTATAACAGAAGTTCTAAAAAAAGTAGAAGTTCTAGAACTAAAGTTAACAGAGCAAAATCTAAAAGTGGAAGATCTTATTCAAGTAAAAAAAGTTATAAGTCAAAAAATAAATCTTTTAGAACATCAAAAACAAAATCAAGTACACGAAGTAGTAAAGCTAGATCAAGTTCAAAAACAAGTAGAAAACCAAAATCAACAAGAAGTTATTCTAAAAAAAGTAAAAGTTATTCTTCTCCATCAAGATCAACTAAGAGTAGAAGTAGCAGTAGTACAAAGAGTAGTTCTAGAAGTAGTGGTAGCTCAAAAGGTTACTCTTCAGGAAGTAGTTCACGTTCAAGCGGATCAAGCTCTGGTTCTTCAAGAAGTTCTGGCTCAAGCAGAAGTGGCGGAGGAAGGAGTAGAGGGTAATGAAATCTTCAATTGTAAAAATCTCGGTTCTAGGTTTGGGGTTATTACTTACTGGTTGTTTCTCATCAAGAGATTTAGAATACGACCATGAATATGATGAGTTTCATGAGGAAGTTGTGATAATTGAATTTGTTCCGATTCCTAGTCCACCAGTATATATCAATCCGGTTAACCCTTCTCCACGTCTTCCTGTTGTTGAGAAACCAAGGACGAAACATAGAACAAATAGAGAAGTTAGTAGAAGACAATCTCAAAATAGAAGAGGGACTTCTTACCAATCAAGAGACTCAAATAAAAATATTATAAATCGAAACGATGTTTCAAGAAGTAGTAGAAACTCAGTTGATAAAAGAACAAGGAAAAGAAGATGAAATTTAAAACATTATTTTTTACTCTAACATTTTTACTAGGATTATTTTTCGTAAATGTTTCAGCTCAAAACTTTAATGATGCATTTAGACTTGCTGAACCAAGTTTAGATTTTGATTCAAGAACAATGGCAATGGGAAACAGTACTTTGGCCCTTGGTGGTAATTTTGCTAGCACCTTGCTTAACCCAGCAGGCTTAGCTTTGCTAAGCACTAATGTAGTTGAACTTAGTTTTAATTCTAACAGTTTACAAAACTCATCTACCTTTTTTGATGTTAATAAAACTTCAAAAAAGAACAATGGCAATTTTAATCAATTTGCTTTGGTTATGCCTCTACCTACTAAAAAGGGAAGTGCGGTTTTAGCATTTGGTTATAATCAATTAAAAGATTTTAATTCTAAACTAGAATTCGATGGTTTTAACCCAAGCAACACTTCTATGATCCAAACATTAAATGGCGAAGATATTATTTTTGAACTTGGTTTAAGTTACCCAGCCTTTGATGTTGCGAATGGAGATACTTCCTTTTTTGATGAGACAATAATTAATGGTGGACTTCACCAAAGTGGAACTATAATCGAAGATGGTACACTAGATAGTTGGGTAATGTCTGGAGCATTTGAAGCATCAAAAAATGTTTTTATTGGAGCAACAATAAATATACTTTCTGGGACTTATAAATATTCTAGAAAATATATTGAAGATGACTATGATAAAAATAATTATGTTGATCAGTTGGATCCTCAAGACTCAAGAACTGCAAATTTTGAATCTTTCTTATTAAATGATGTAATTGACCAACAAATTAATGGATGGGATTTGAGGTTGGGCTTACTTTATAAAATGAATAATATGCTAAGTTTTGGAGCTACAATTAAATTACCAACAAATTATGACATTGAAGAATTTTATCAAGTATCAGGCGAATCTGAATTTGCATCTACTGCATTTAGTTATGAATCGACAGAAGCACAATATAATTATGCAATAAAAACTCCTATGGAGTTGAGTGGTGGAATTGCACTTGATCTTCCTTTCATAAAAGTAAATGGAAGCGTTAAGTTAGTCGATTTTTCTCAAATGGAATTTACTGAAGGATTTGAAAGCAAAGTATTGGCAGATAAAAATCAAGAATTTACTGATCTATTTGAAAGTACAATTAACTTTAATTTAGGAACTGAACTTACACTACCTTACCCTAAAATTAAATTACGTGGAGGATTTATATATAATCAATCTCCATTCAAAAATGATACTGCGGAGTTCGATAAGAAATTCCTAACAACTGGTTTCGGCTTTCCACTTTCAGATGGAATAAATATTGACGTAACCTATGCCCACGGCTGGTGGAACACTTTTGGAGATAATTACGGAGTGAATGAATCAAGAACAACTCAAGAAATTTCTGTTGATAAAATTATGATGAGTTTGTCATTTAGTTTTATGTAAAAGTTGACTTATGTATAGTGTTTCTAAAAAGCATCTTATAATTTAAGGTGCTTTCTTATTTTAAATCTGTACTTTTGTAATGCAAATAACTTGTTCAAAGGATTTATGAACAATTAAATATTAGTCTAATATCTAAATTGGTTTAAGGAGAACAACATAAAAGGAAAAATAAGAAAAATAGAAAGTAAAGATTATTATGTGCAATCAGAAAATAATAAATTGTATAGATGTTCTTTGCGTGGTAAATTCAAAAAAGATTTTTCTCTAAAGAAAAACAAACTAACTACTTATGATGTTGCTGTACTTGGTGATTGGGTTTTATTTGATGAAGGGACAAAAGGGTTAGGTGTAATAACAAAAATAATTAACCGAAAAAATTATATTTCTCGTAAGGCAAAACGTTTACTTGGAAGACTAAAACGTGGCGAACGGATGGAGCAAATTATTGCTTCGAACTTAGATGCAATTTATATTGTTGCAAGTGTAAGACTTCCGGAGTTTAATAATAGATTTCTAGATAGGGTTCTTGTTGCAGCTGAAAGTTGTGGTGTTGATGCAAAAATAATCATAAATAAAATTGATTTAGATGAAAGAAAATTTGGAGCAGAGTGGGAACAATTTTACACAAACTTAGGTTATAAAATATTTATTACTTCAGTTACAGAAAATATTGGAATTGAAGAAGTAAAAAAAACATTAAAAGGAAATGTAAGTCTCTTTTGGGGGCAATCGGGAGTTGGAAAATCTTCTTTGTTAAATACACTTTTCCCGCAATTAAATTTTTCAGTTGGGGAAATTAGCGAAGCATCATTAAAAGGTAAACACACCACGGTAACGGGAATTATGGAAGAAGTTGATGTAGATACTTTTATTGTAGATACTCCGGGCATTAGAGCAATTGAGCCTTATGGAATTAAAAAAGAAGATTTGAGCCATTATTTTATTGAGTTTGAATCATTCATTCGCGAATGTAAATTTAATACTTGCATACACGAACATGAACCAGGTTGTGCAATTGTAAAAGCTGTGGAAGAAGAAAAAATTTCGATTGAACGATATGAAAGTTATTTGAATATCTTAAGTACAATTGAAGAAGATATGTTTTATTAAGTCCTTTTTCTTAATCATACTCTTTATCTTTTTTATCTCAAAGCAATAATTACATAACATTTATAATTCCAATTTTCAGTTCTTTTGAATTACTGAAATCTCTTAGGCTTTAGAAGATTCCGGCACAAAAGACAACCGGAATGACAGCTTAAAATAGATTGTTCTAAAAATTCAAATAGAAAGATGATTAACAAATTCAGAGAACCAGCAAGATTTTTATTATAGCTTTTTGTATTATAACAAGTTAAATTTATTTTCTATTAAATTACTTCAAACTAAGACACTTAACATTAGATGAAACAATACATAATATTATTTATAAGTTTTTTATTTTTCCAAGCATGTTCCTCAAACATTGACCAAACTACTCCAAGTGAGTTTAATGAACAAACCCAAAGAACAACAAGACAAAAAGAATTTGCAAAACAACTATTCATTGATGCCTCTCTCCTTGATTTGGAAGAAAAATATGCAGAAGCTATTCTAGATTTTCAAGAAGCATTAAAGCTAGATCCGAGTGCGGGTATTCATTATGCACTTGGCAAAGATTATTTGAGATTAAGTAAAATTTCCCCGGCTCTTGAACATGCTAGAAAAGCTGTTCAACTTGAAAATGACAATGTTGAATATCTTACACTAGTTGGTACAATATATTCATTCAACAGAAATATTGATTCTGCTGAAACAATTTTTAGTAAAATTGTAAAATTGGATTCAACAAATGTTAATGCATATTATAATTTAGCTCAACTTTACGAAGCAAAGAAGCCACTTGAAGCATTAGACTTTTATAGAAAAATACTCAAACTAACTGGGCCTGAATGGAACGTGTTATTAAAGATTGCAACAATAAATGAACGTCTTGGAAAAGTAGAAGAAACTGTTGCTACTGTTGAAGAATTGCTAGAGTTGAATCCTTCCAATGTGCAATTACAAAAGTTGTTGATTGAGTCTTACATCAAAAATAAAAAGTATGATGAAGCAATTTCAATGTCAAATAATTCATTGGAGATTTTCCCAGATGATCTAAACCTAATTGAACTAAAAGGTAATGCACTTATTCAACAAAAGAAATGGAGTGAAGGTGCAGATGAATATGATAAAATAATTTCAAAACCAAAGACTCCTTTTAAAACTAAAATGAAAATTGGAGCAGCATTTTTTTCAGAAGCGTTGCAAGACTCTAATGTAATTCCTTATGCAGAAAATATTCTTCTAAAAATAGATGCAGATTCTTCTAACTGGCAAATAAATGCTTACCTAGGCGAACTAGCAAAAGCAAGAAGTGATGATTCACTTACAGTGAAGTATTTTAAGAAATCAATTGAACTTGCAAATTGGAATGTTGATTTATGGATTAGGTTAGGTCAGCTTTTATTTGAAAGTGAGAATTATACTTCTGCAGTTACAGAAATGCAAAAGGCAGTAAGAAAGTTTCCTAAAAATTATGTTATCAACTTAATACTTGGTTTATCAAATGCTCAGAATTCTAATCATGAAGGTGCATTGCCATTTTTAAAGAAAGCAAACGAGTTAAACCCTAATGAATTAAATGCAATTTTGTCTTATAGCTTTTCTCTCAACCAATCAAAGAAGGATGATGAAGCTCTAATTTATTTAAACCGAGCTTTGCGAGTTGATCCGAATAACTTGCAAGCCCTAAGTATGATGGGGTTAATCTATGATTCAAAAAAAATGTTTACAAAAAGTGATAGTATTTATCACAAAGCAGTTTCAGTAGATTCCTCAAATGTTTTATTACTAAATAACTTTGCTTACTCACTTGCAGAAAGAGGAATTGATTTAGAGCGAGCCTTGAAAATGGTTCAAGTTGCAGTTGATGAAGAGCCGGAAAACTCAAGTTACTTAGATACAATTGGATGGGTCTATTATAAAATGGGTAGTTATGAAAATGCAAAAAAATATATAATAAAAGCTATTGAATTTGATGAACAAAACGCCACCTTGTTAGAACACTTGGGAGATATTTATTTTAAGATGGATGATAAGACAAAAGCAAAAGAAGTGTGGGGAAATGCACTTGGCTTAGACTCAACAAAATCAGAAATTAAACGAAAAATTAAAGAAGGATTAAAGTGATAAAAACTATTAGGATAGTTCTTTTCAGTTTGTTAGTAGCAATACTTGCGAGCTGTACATCTACTAAAAAAGTAAAAACTGTAGAAGAAATATTGCCACCAAATAGATTAGTAAAACGCTTGGAAGCAAACCGAAGAAAGATAAAAACTTTTGAAGGCTCTGGTGTAATGAAAATTGAAACTCCAAAAATTAATGCTAAAGCAAGTTTTGAAGTTTTTGTAAAAAAACCAGATTCTATTAAGCTTTCAATTTATGGTCCTTTCGGAATTGATATTGCACAAGCAGTTGTTACTAATTCAGAATTTGAATTCCATGATGTTTTGCGAAATACAGTTTACAAAGGTAGAACTGATAACAATCTGCTAAAGAAAGTATTCCATATTGATCTTTCCTTTTCTGAACTAATTGATGCCTTTGCCGGAGCTGTAAATTTAACTAGCAAACTTAGGGGAACCCCTTCCAACTATAAGCTTGAAGACGATAACTATATATTAACTTATACTGATACTAACTCAACAAAAAAAAGTATTTATGAAATTAAAACTTCAAACTTAGCAATTGGTAATTATAAATTATTTGCAAGTAGAAACAATCTCTTATTCGAAGGTGATTATTCAAAATTTAAGCTGTACAACAAAGTTGCAATTCCCAGAAAAACTACTGTTGAAAATAAAAGACAAAACCAAAAAGTGGAAATTGAGTATAGAAGCGTTACAGTAAATGAAAAATTAGAAAGCCTAAAAATAGAAATTCCAACCGATGCAAAAGTAATTGAATGGTAAAAGTTTTAACCAAAATATTATTATTAAGTTTTTTATTCTCATCAATTTTATTTGGGCAAGTAACAAAAAAAATTGGCACAAAAAATACTGAACTCAAATCACTCCAAGGACAGATAACAAAGTTAGAAGGAGAATTAAATTCTTTAACCAAAAAAGAGAAAATAAATTTAAAAGTTCTAAAAAAAATGGACAGACAAAATTTACTTCTTGGCAAGAAAATTAAATCTTTAGAGAAAGAAGAAAAGAAAAAAAATGCTTCTATTAAGAGTCTCAAAAAAGATATCAAATCCCTAAAGAAGAAAATAGAAAAACTTAAAAATAAATATTCTGATTATTTAGTATGGATCTATAAACAAGGTGAGAGTTCAACGCTAAAATATTTGGTAGATGCAGAATCATTTCAACAAGCTTTAGTTCGATTCTCTTATTTGAAGCATATACATAATGCAAACAAAAATAGAGCTGACGATTTTTTGCAAGCAAAAGTAAGTCTGGAAAATTCTATTAAAATAATAAACATAGAACTTAAAGAAAAAGAAAATATAATTTCTGAAAGGCTTGCTGAAAAAACAAACTTGAATAAGAAACGATCTACAAAAAAGAATGTATTAAAAAAACTGAAGAAGAATAAAAAAAATGTAAACAATGAAATAAGAGATAAAAGAAAATCAGAAATTAGAATTAAAAGAATGATTGCTGATTTAATTAAAAGAGAACGAGAAAATGAAATTAAAAGAAGAGAGAAAAAGCTAAAAGGTGAACTTGATGAATACGTTCCAATGTTTAATTATAATAGCTTTGAAAATTTTGCAGAATTAAAAGGGAAGTTAAGTTGGCCCATTACAAAATCTAAAATAGAAAGAGGCTTTGGAGAAAACGAAAATAAAAAGACAAAAACAGTTACACTTAACTATGGAATTGATTTAGCAACAAAAGAAAATACTGAAGTGTTCTCTGTTGCTGAAGGTATAGTAAGTGCAATTGAATGGATACCTGGTTACGGAAGTGTTATGATTGTAACGCATAGAAATAATTTTAGAACTGTTTATGGACACTTAACAGATATTAATGTTTTAGAAGGTAATAAAGTTTTAGCCGGAGATGTAATAGGTAAAGTGAATAGTAGCCTTGAAGGAAATATACTCCACTTTGAAATTTGGAACGAACGTAATTATCAAAACCCAGAAGAATGGTTAGCTAAGAAATAGATTAAAGATTTTTATGATTCAAATCGTATAGTATAATATGGTACTAAGTGGTATGATACCGAATGTATGGTATTATAAAGATTATTAAATTTAGAAAAATGATTATCCTTAACAATTATGCGAAATTTTGTAAACGAATTTAAACGCAAAAATAAAATTTTAATACAGAATTTTTCATCACTTACAATTCTGCAAATATCTCAGTATGTTTTCCCACTTATAACATTTCCTTATTTAGTTAGAGTTCTTGGTCCTGATGGATATGGACTTGTAGCTTTTGCTACTGCGTTTGTTGCATACTTTACAATTATTACAGATTATGGATTTAGTCTTTCTGCAACTCGTGATATTTCAATTAATAGAAATAATAGTAAGCGTGTGTCAGAAATTTTCAATTCTGTATTTTCAGTTAAGCTTATTCTATTGGTGCTAAGTGTAATAATTATAATTCCTATTGTTTTTGTTTTTGATAAATTTTATAGTAATGCAGATGTTTATCTTGTAGCTTCATTAAGTATTCTTGGTACAACATTATTTCCAGTTTGGTTTTTTCAAGGGATTGAAAAAATGAAATTTATTACGGTAATTAGTGTATCTGTAAAAATTCTGTGGGTTATATTAGTATTTGTTCTTGTGAGAAGTAAGGACGATGTAATAGTGTTGGTTGCACTAAATGCTGGAAGTCATATACTAACTGGTGTAATAAGTTTGCTCTTAATAAAATTAAAATTTGGTATTGTTTTTAGTTTTCCAAAATCAATAAAAATAAAAGAGCAGTTTATAGAAGGCTGGCATTACTTTTTATCTTCAGCCTCAATTAGTTTATATACAACGTCCACAATATTTATATTAGGACTTTTTGCTGGCGATGCAATTGTTGGATTTTATTCAGCTGCGGACAAAATTAGATATGCAGTACAAAATATTTCATCAGCTGCTGGAACAACAATTTTCCCTCATCTGTCAAAAGAATTTAGAAGATCTAAAGTAGCAGCTTTTGCCTTTCTTGATAAGTATTATAAAATTGTTGGTGGTTTTATGTTGGCAGTTAGCATACTCCTTTTTATTTTTGCTAAAGAAATAATTCTTTTAGTCTTAGGTGTAAATTATTTAAGCTCTGTTCTAGTTCTAAAAATAATTTCCTTTTTACCTTTAATAATATTTTTCAGCAATGTTGCTGGAGTACAGACTATGTTAAATTTGGGTTACAAAAAAGAATTTGCAAAGTTTATTTTAATTGCTGGAGTTTTTAGTATTGTTGTTTCACTAATATTAGTCCCCATTTATTTTGAAATAGGAACAGCAATAACAGTAGTACTAACGGAGATAATTGTAACAACTCAGATGATTTTATTTTTGCGTAAAAAGAAAATTAATGTGTTAACTTTTGATAGATAATGAAGGTCAGAAAAGTATAGATGAAATACGATTACCTAATTGTTGGTGCTGGTTTTGCTGGCTCTGTTGCTGCAGAAAGGCTTGCATCTCAGCACAATAAAAAAATATTGTTAGTTGAAAAGCGAAACCACATTGGTGGTAATGCTTATGATGAATATGATGAACATGGAATATTAGTTCATAAATACGGTCCACATATTTTTCATACAAATAGTAAAAAGGTTTTTGAATATCTTTCTCAATTTACCGAATGGAGATTTTACGAACACAAAGTTCTTGCAAAATTAAATGATGAACTTTATCCAATTCCAATAAATAGAACAACAATAAATAAATTGTACAATAAAAAATTTGCAACTGAAAAAGAAGTGAAAGAGTTTTATGAAAATGTGCGTGAAAAAAGAAATCCAATATTAAATTCTGAAGATATAATTGTTAACCAAGTAGGACTTGATTTATACGAAAAATTCTTTAAGTTCTATACTAAGAAACAATGGGATTTAGATCCAAGTCAACTTTCTCCTTCTGTTTGTGGTAGAATTCCAGTGAGAACAAATGAAGATGATAGATACTTTACAGATCAATATCAGTTTATGCCAAAGGATGGTTATACAAAAATGTTTGAAAAAATATTAGCACATCCAAACATAGAAATTAAATTGAATACTGATTATAAAGATATTTTGAGTGAAGTTGAATTTGATAAAATGATTTACACAGGACCAATTGATTGTTTTTTTGATTACAAATTTGAGAAGTTGCCTTATAGGTCAATTAGATTTGAATGGGAAAATTATAAAGTAAAAAAGTTTCAGGAAACTGCGGTAGTAAACTTTGTTAACAGTGAACCAAATTATACAAGAGTAACAGAGTATAAACATTTATCAGGACAAGAAGAAAATACAACTACAATTAGTAAAGAATTTACGCAACAAGATGGTGAGCCTTATTATCCAATACCAAATGAAGAAAGCAGGCAAACATATTTGTTATACAAGAAAGAAGTTGAAAAATTAAATAGTACTATATTTTGTGGAAGGCTGGCGGAGTATCAGTATTATAATATGGACGGAGTAGTTGCAAATAGTTTGAGAATTGTTGAAAAGGAATTTTCTACATAATGAAAATATCTGCCGTTGTTGTAACATATAATAGATTGGAATTACTTAAATAATGTCTGACTTCTTTATGTAATCAAACAAGAAGATAAATGAACTTGATATTAGTAATTATAATAGTGATGGAATAAAGAATGGCTAAAGAAAAAGCTGATTATTCGCTGCACTTTACTCGAGTAAATAAAATTAATGAAAACTCAGAAATGTCTATGAGTGACTGGTATAATGGCAATCAAGCAGAATTATATTTTGAACTAAATAAACATCTAAATAAGTCTAAAAATAAATCAATTTTAGACTTAGGCTGTGGAATTGGAAATATTCTTTATTATCTAAAGCAAGCTGGATTTACTAATTATTTAGGAGTTGATAGTTCAAGTGAACAATTAAATATTTGTCGTAGGTATGTAACAAATAATGTGATTGAAAATGATATCTTTGCGTTTTTACGAAATACTGATAAACATTTTGATTCTATTATTTTGTTTGATTTAATTGAACATATTAATAAGGAAAATATTCATGAACTTCTTGAACTTATCTCAATAGTATTAAACGACAATGGCGAGATACTTATTAGAACACCTAATATGAGTAGCTTTGTTGGAGTACATATGAGATACGATGATTTTACGCATGAAGTTGGTTTTACAAAAGAGAGTTTACAACAAATTCTTGAAAAATCGAATTTTCATGAAATGAGGTTTACAAATTCGTTTATGAAAAGAAAGAAAAAAATTGTTGCAAAAATGTTGTATTGGATTATCTATAAAATTCTTTTTGGTTATAAACCAGAAATTACTACTCCGAACATTATTGCTAGTGCGAAAAAGAAAAAATAATAATGGGAATTACTGGTTGAGACCAGATGATTTTTTAAAAAGCTGTTTACATAAACATAGATTTAGTAATATATAAATTCTCCTAGTTGAAAAAAATAATAATGAAGAAAAATATTATAATAGTAGCAGTTGTAGTAACATATAATAGATTGGCTCTTCTAAAAGAATGTATTACATCTTTAAAAAATCAAACGAGTAAGTTAGACGAAATTATTGTTATTAATAATGATAGTAACGATGGAACAAAAAAATGGTTAAATGAGCAAAAGGATTTAACTAAAATTCATCAAGCAAATTTGGGAGGTGCAGGTGGTTTTCATACTGGACTAAAAACAGCTTATGAAAAAAAATATGACTGGATTTGGGTAATGGACGATGATGGTTTACCAGAGCGAAATGCACTTGAGGAATTACTGAAATATAATAAAATGAAAGTTGGGGTATTGAATTCACTAGTAGTATCAAAATCTAATCCAGACGAACTTGTTTTTGGACTTGAAGACTATCTTGAAAATAAATTTTATACTAAAGTCACTCAACTAAAAAACAATACCTCTATAAATGGAGCAAATTTTTTTAATGGTACTTTAATTTCTAAAAATACTATTTCAAAAATAGGCTTGCCAAATCCACTTTTTTTTATTTATGGTGATGAATTTGAATTTTTTTTGCGTACTAAAACTAGGAACATTGAAATTAAAACTATTCCATCCTCAATTATCTTACATCCAGAGCAGAAACATTTGTATTTAGGCAAAGGAAAATTTCTACATAAACTAATAGAATTCAATTCGCTATACGTAAAATATTTACCACGTAATCTTATGGCTATTTGGTATTTATACGAAGAGTACACTTTTAGAAGATTGATTAAAACATATGCATACGATTTATTTGGTTTGTTATTTATTCAAAAAAAAATATCTTATGCTCTCAAGTATTTTAGTTCTATCTTTGTCGGCATTCCATTTATGATAAAAATAAAAAAATATGAGAAATTTAAAACTTGAATTTAATTAGACATATAAAAAATATTTCAGAGTTTGTAATATTCTTATTTCTCAAATTTACACTTCCGAAAGCAAATGTACAAAAGAAGTCGTTGTTACTTATTAATACTGGATTAATTGGAGATTTAATTGTTTCAACAATACTTCTTGAAAATTCTGAAATATTTAAGAATTTTGAGAAGGTACATTTTCTAATTAAGAATCAGTATTTAGATTTATTTAAAGACTATTCTGGAAAGGTTAGCGTAATAGGTTACAGTTATGAAAATTATAAGTACTCTTTTTTTGCTAAATATAGAACACTTGTTAAATTAAGAAGAGAAGGATATGAGACTTGTATTAACTTAACAGCAGCAAGAGGAATTCTCAATGAAGAAATGACTCATCTTGTTGGAGCGAAAGAAATTATTACGCTTAATTCATTCATGAAATATTTAGGAAATAATATTGGTAAATATTTTGATAGTAAATACAGCACTATACTTGCAAAGAATATCTTGAACGAGTATGATAAACATATTGAACTAATCCACTTTTTAAGTACTAAAAATCAAAATATCATTTTTAATCAAAACATTGTATTCCCGAGAAAAATAATAAGCCCCAAACTTCAAAGTTTAGAAAACTCTATAATAATTGCTCCTTTTACTTCTGTGATGAACAGAGATTGGAAAAAAGATAATTTTAGTGAGTTAATTAATAACTTAAAAACTAAGAATAGAATAGTGCTGCTTGGTTCAAAAAATCAACTTGACCAATTAAAAGTGCTAAGTGGTAATGATAAAAATATTACAATACTGGCTGGAGAGTTAAATCTAAATGAATTACCTATTTTAATAAAGGAAGCAAAACTTTTCATAGGTTTAGACTCTGGGTTGACTCATATAGCACTAAAGATGGATTGCCCATTAGTTGCAATTATTGGTGGTGGAGAGTTTGGTAGATTTTTTCCTTACAAAGAATCCAGAAGAGTAAAATATTTGTATTCTAATATGGATTGTTTTTTGTGTCATTGGGAGTGTACAAAAAAAGAGAAATATTGCGTCTCGGATGTTTCGTTGGACACTGTTTTGAAAGAAGCAAATAATATGCTTGTGTAACTTATGGATATTTTTTTAAGAAATATAAATATTGAAAGATTACAGTTTCTTTTATTAAAAAATCGAACTAAAGAAAGTATCCCAATAACAATTCAATATGCTGATTTTAATGTTCTGAATTATCTATACAATAAAAAATTTAGTGCAAATGAATTGAAACAAATATATTTATACCCTGATTCTTCAGCACTATTTTTTTATATTAAGTTTTTTATTGATAGCGGTTTTAAAAAAATAATTAGCACAGATTTACAAAATAACTTTTTATTTGAACTTGATAAAATCAAATCAAGCGTTTATTTTTTTGGAGATTCAGATTTAGTATTAGAAAATGTAGTTGAGAATATTAAAAATAAATATTCTAATATTAAAATTATTGGGACAGTTAGCGGTTATAATTTTGATACAGAAAAAATAATTTCTGAAATTAATAAAAAAGAAGTAAATGTTCTATTTGTTGGGCTTGGTTTGGGAAGGCAAGAAAAATGGATTTTAGAAAATCATAAAAAATTGAATGTAAAAATAATTCTAAGTGTTGGTGGTTGGTTTCAATATCTAGCTGGGAATAAAAAAAGAGCACCTTTACTTTTACGAAAAATTCATCTAGAGTGGTTACATAAAATTATTGTTGAATTTCCAAGAGTATGGAAAAGGTACTTAATTGGTTTCCCAATATTCCTCTACAGAGTTTTTTCTAAAAAAATACAAATTGTAATAAAAAACAATTATGAAAATACTTGAATTAACTCGTCAGTTTTATCCTTCTATTGGAGGTATGGAAAAATTTGTTGATGATAGATTGAAAATTTATAAACATTTAGGTCTTACTTATCAAGTTGTTGCAACAACTCATTTTGAAAAAAAAATAAGTAATGCTAAAAAGCTTAAAGATGTTGAATATCTACCAACATATACACCTTATGAAATTGTTCCCAGACTTAGAAAAAGATTAAATTTTGATTACGATATTTTAAGCGTAAATAAAGTTGGCTACTACTACTCAGACTATGCAATTCACAAAGCTTACAAAGATAAAAAAAAAATAATTCTGACTCCCCATATGTACTTCCATACAAATCGTTATAAATTTATAAAGGATATCCACTTCAAATGGGTCTTGCCAAATATTATTAATAAGGTAAATAGTATAATTTGTTTTACAGAATATGAAGCAGAATTTTGGTTTAATAATTTCCCTTCACTAGAAACTAAAATTGAAATTATACCACATTACTTTGATACACTTAAAACAGATTTGCAAAATAGTGGGAATGATTTTGGAAAGTATTTCTTATTCCTAGGTAGAGGTGAAAAAAATAAAAGAATAGATTTGTTACTACCAGCTTTTAATGAAATAGAATCAGCTTATAAATTAGTTCTAACAGTTGATCACGACGAACTATCAATACAAAATAAGAAAATTGTTAAATACAATAATAATATTCATATTTTGGGTAGGGTATCAGAAGAAAGAAAACAGAATCTATTAGCAAATTGTTCAGCCCTTGTGCTTGCTTCGGATTATGAAGCATTTGGAATTGTAAATTTTGAAGCTTCGTTTTATAAAAAGCCTTTATTATTATCTGACTTAGAAGTTTTTAAACATTCTCTTGATACAACAGGGGTATTATATTTTCAAAACAGTCTAAATAGTATAAGGAAAACTTTAAAATATTTTACTTTACTTGAAGAAAATAAAAAAGTACTAATGGGCGAGAAAAATTTTAATAATCTTTCTAAATATGACTTTAGAACTATTGCGAATAGTTATCAACAATTATTAGATAAATTATGTTAGCTATTTGTAGTTGATGATGAAGTGGATTTGAAAATAAGAAAAATATTTCAATTGAAATCTACTAATTTTTATTACTTATTTAGTTTTTGAAAAAGAGAAAATTATATGAAACTTAAAATTTTAGCATCAACCTTTCTTCTTACATCTGTTTTGTTTTGTCAAACTAAACTAAGTGAGTATTCAGAAACAAGTAATTCTATAAAATTGGTTGTTAAATTAGAGAGTTCTCATCTACTTTCTTTGCAAACAAGTACAAACAAAACAAAACTTGATGGATTTTTTGATTTAAGTAAACCGGGAGAATATGCTCTTCCTATTAAAGAAATATTTGTTGCAATTCCAGTTGAATCAAAGGTGAAAATATCTACTAAAATTATTGAATCTCGGGAAATTAATTTTGATTTAGGTTTTAATCCAAAACCCATTTTATTAGATGAGTCCACTACTTCTATTTCATTTGATAATCTAGAATATAAACCTCTCAAAATTAAACCAGTTATTGAAGTCCTAGGATATCTTTGGATAGATAAAATATACTGCACTCACTTAAGAATCAATCAATATGGGTATAACGATGTTGAAAAAATCGTAAATGAGATAAATAAAATAGAAATAAATGTTGAGACAGATAAGTCAATTTTAAATTTATCACTATCTGAAAAAAATATTCAAACGAATAAACAAATATTGAATTTGCCAATTATAAATAATATGTATGCTGAAAAATATAAACAAGAAAATATAAAAAATGTTCAAGTAGATTCAGTCCATAATTGGATTGATTACAGTAGCCAATATCTGAAAATTGGAACAGCTTTGGATGGAATTTACAGACTCAATAAAAACAGTTTAGATGGAGAAAATATTCAGACAAATTCAATCGATCCGAGAACTTTTAAGATATTTCTGTTTGGCAAAGAAATTCCAATATATGTTGAAGGTCAGGGAGATGGAATTTTTGATGGTAGCGATTTTATTGAATTTGTTGGTGAAAGAAATATGGGTGGTAATCATAGAGTGCTTAGTGAATATGGTGAACCATATAATGAGTATCTTGGTAGATATACTGATACAACTGTTTACTGGTTAACCTGGGGAAGCGGTAATGGGCAAAGAGTTAAAGTAAACAGTTCGTTCGATAGTAGTGCTGATACTCTGGACTATTATGGTGAAGTTATCCATACAGAAAAAAATGCTTGGTTTGATTTTTCAGCTTCAAGCCAAGTTAGAAGGGAACATCCTTTTTGGTTTGAATACAAAACGTGGCATGAAGGAAATATAAATGTTGGAATCAAAAACAAAAGTTTTTCTGTTTCTGATGTTGTCCCAAATAAAAATTTTAAGATGTTTATTAAAACACGTGATTTTGTATCAAATATTTCTACAAATGCTCATCAAGTTTCGTTAGGGCTTAACTCAGATTCATGGAGTACTCCAACCTTTATTAATAAATACGAAAAAATTGTCTTACAGTCAGAATTAAATTCTAACTTATTGGATGATGGTAATAATATTCTTAATATAAATTCTGCTCCAACAAATGCTAATATTAATGTTTTACTTTTTGATTGGTACGAGGTTGAATATCCACGATATTTAATACCAATAAATTCAGAACTAAAATTTTCATTTCCATTTATAACTAGTGTGCAAGAAAGAAATATCAAACTTCAGAATACAATTTCTGATAGTTTTTCTCTTTGGAAATATGGAGATAGTTATGAAAAATATAGCACAGCACGAGTAGATAGTCGAGTGAGTTTTGCAGATACGGTTTCAAATATTTCCAAATTTATTTTTATGGACGAGTCACGAATTTTGACTCCAAAAATATATTATGTAAAGCAGTTTAAAAATTTAAGAAGTACACAAAATAAAGCAGACTATATAGCTATTACCCATAAAGATTTTATAACAAAAACAAATGAATATACTCAGTTTATCTCAACTCATTATAGTGTTGATGTTATGGTTGTTGATGTTGAAGATATTTATGATGAGTATTCTTTTGGTTTATTCAATCCGGAAGCTATTAAAGAATTTCTAAAATCTTCGCATAGTAATTGGAAGGCACCAAGCCCAAAATTTGTTTCATTAATCGGAGGAGCTACTTATGATTATTATGGTAATAAATTCTATAATGTTAGTTCTGTTACTGAACGAGTCAAAAACTATGTCCCATCATTTGGTGCTCCCGTAAGTGATAACTGGTTTGTTACTTGGGATACAACTGGAGCTTATATTCCTCAAATGAATATTGGAAGAATTCCAGTTACAACAAACGAGGAATTAGATTGGTATTTTGAAAAACATCAAAATTATGTTCAGCAAGACTATGATGAGTGGAACAAAAGGTATATATTCTTTTCTAGCGGAGATGCTTCAAATTCTAATGAACTCAATTCTTTAAGAGCTTCAAATAATTTTGTTATTGAGAATTATGTAAATAAAATTCCAGTTGGTGGTAAGGCTGTGCATTTTTTTAAGACTACTGAACCATCAACAAATTTTGGGCCATTCTCTTCTTCTTATTTCCAAGAAGAAATTGATAAAGGAGCAGTTTTTATATCGTATAGTGGTCATAGTGGAACTCAAATTTGGGACAATTCAATTACTAAACCTTCTCAATTAGCAAATAATTCAAATAGATATCCAATTGTATCAGATTTTGGATGTTCAACTGGAAAATTTGCTGAACCTGATGTAGATTCTTTTTCAGAGTTATTTACTACTGGAGAAAATGGACAAGCTTTAGGTTATCTCGGAAATTCTTCTCTTGGTTATTTATCAACTTCTGTTGCTATGGTGAAAATATTTTTCAAAAAATTACTTAATGAGAATATCGTTAATGTTTCGGAAGCACATAAACAAGCCAAACTTGAACTGCTTCAAACTAATGGAAGCTCTTCAATTTATAAATTATTTTCTTTAACAAATACTTTAATAGGAGATCCAATAATTAGTTTGCCTATTCCTGAGAAACCAAACTTCGTTATAAAACAAAAAAATATCAAATTTAGTTCAGAGCAAATAATAGATTTACAAGATAGTATTGGAATTAATATTTTAGTCCAAAATTTAGGCAATGTTTCAAGTGATTCGATAGACATTTTAATAGTTCGTAGCTTTCAAGGAGTTGGTGACTCCGTTCTAATTAGAAAAAAAATGACAGTCTATGAAGATACTTTACGTGTGAAATTTTTGGTTAAAAATAAAGCTGGCAAGCATACTTTGAATATTGATTTGGACTCAAAGAATTTATTTGATGAACTTAGGGAAGATGATAATGAAACACAAATAATATTTAATGTATCAAGTTCTGCTATTCGTCCTTTTGTCCAGAATCAATTTGAAAATGGCCTAAAAGATTCATTGGTAATCTTAAATCCTACTTCAATTCCAAATTCAGAAAAAATATTATTTGAAATTGCTGATAATAATGATTTTGAAAATCAGCAAGTATTTACTATCCCTTTTGATTCTCTATATACTAAGTTTAAGTTACCTATTCTTTTAAATAATAAAAGATATTGGGGACGAATGAAAATATTTGGTACAAATAATTTTTCATCTAACTTTTCGTTTTTTCTAAGTAAAAACAATCAAGTTTTTATGGATAGTTTGAGTTTGACAAAGTTAAAATTTGAGAATGTGAGGCTAGTTGAAAATAAAATATTTTTAGATTCTTCAATTGTAAAATTTCATCTTTTATCAGCTGGTTTTGAAGATGGACAAGCAGCAATTATATCAAGAAATAATACACCACACATTCCAACTCCTAAAGTAGGACACCATATAGTACTCTTTCATGACGAAAGACCACATGAATTTGTAAAATACAAGTATTTTAATACAGATGGTGGGGAACAAGTAATTACTAAATATATTCAGTTTCTAGATACGCTCTCTACTAATTTTTTAGTCGCCATAGCTGTTTCAGATAATGGTAGAATATCAGATGTAGATTTGAAGAATCAAATAAAATCTTTAGGAAGTCAATATATCGATAAGGTTGGATGGCGAAGTTCATGGGCATTCATTGGGAAAAAAGGAGCGGAGACTGGAACAATGCCAGAAATTTATTCTACTAGGGGGAAAGGATCTGTCACTATTGATTCTGTGATTACTTTTAATTATAAAGAAGGTAAAATTACGACTCCAGAAATTGGTTCAACTGGTAAATGGAAAGAACTTACTGTCAACCAAGAAACTCCTTCCAATTCTAAAATTATTTATACACCTATTGGAATTAAAACAGATGGTTCTTTAGATACTTTAGTACAACTAAATTTATCTGACTCGACAGCAGATTTAAGTCATATTGATGCAAAAATTTATCCCAAAATTAAAATCTTTGCAGACTTTACTTCTAGTGATGATAAACAATCTCCAATTCTTAAATCTTTAGGTGTTGATTATGATATGGTTTCTGAACTTGCAATAAACTATCAAGTAGTATCTATTGAACAAGACACACTTGAACAAGGTGATGATGCAAACTTATCATTCTATGTTTACAATGTTGGTGAATCAACAGCAGATAGTTTTAAGGTACAAGTAGAAGTAATAAAACCTGACAACTCAAGAGAAAAAATATTTGAGCAACTTGTTGATTCACTTGGAGCGGAAAAGAGGAAACAGTTTAAAGTAGCTTACAATACAATAAACTTCAATGGAGCAAGAACTTTTTCAATTTCCATTGATACAGAAGATAAAATATTAGAATTGTACGAAGATAATAATTTTTATACAATCCCTTTTTATGTAAAAGGAGACACAACAAAACCGACCATGCAACTTACTGTTGATGGCAATGATATTTTTGAAGGTGAATATATTTCATCCACACCAAAAATAAAAATTGAGATGAGTGAACCATCTCCCATTCCAATAACAGATACAAATTCTGTGAATTTATTTTTAAATAATAAACGAATTTCTTACAAAGGAAATGAAGATGTTATAGCAATTAGTTATTCTCAATCAAACCCCAAAGTAACTGTGGACTATACTCCGCAGCTAGAAGATGGGGAATATGAAATGAAAATATTTGGCAAAGATGCTTCGGGTAATGTGGTTGATTCATCTGGAATAAGTAAATCGTTTGTAGTTGCTAACGATGCTAAAATTATGGAGATTTATAATTATCCAAATCCAATGACTGATGAAACTTATTTCACCTTTAAGTTAACACAAATTCCTGATGAAGTTAAAATTAGAATTTTTACTATTGCCGGAAGAATGATTAAAGAAATAGTTTTAGATAGTGGTGAGCTAAATTTCGATCTGAATAAAATCTATTGGGATGGACTTGATACAGATGGAGATGAAATTGGGAATGGAGTTTATCTTTACAAAGTTATTATGGATGTAAATGGAGAGAAGCAAGTGGAGACTAAAAAACTTGCTGTTGTTAAGTAAAGATGTGAAACGTCCGGCTTCGTAAAAACAACTACGCCGAGACAGGGAGACGTAAGCCTGAAAACATTCGGCTACATGAAAAAATACTACGCCGAGATTAAAAACATAAGACGATTAAAGGGAATTTCAAAAAAATCATATACAAAACTTTATTATAGTTCGTCAATTTCTGCATTGCAATCCAAAAGTTATTCTATTACTTTATATTTCAAACAGAGATTTATTTTAAATTTGCCTACCGAAATGAAGTTATACGAAGACAGATTTGCTTTTTGAAGTTTGATTTTTATTATTTGTAGCTTTGCTACGTTTTCAAAATTGCCTCAAAACAAAAGGAAGAAAATGAAAGCATTAAAAATAATTTTAGTGTTAACTGTATTGTTATATTCAAATGTGTTTAGTCAGTTCTCACAGTTTAGACAACTCTTTCCGCTCAATCCGCAAGAAGGGTTTTTTGGTGGTGGAGCTGGCATGACTTGGATAGATAACAAACCTCACATTACTGCACATCTTTTCCCAGAGTTTTCTTTTGCCAATTTTGGAATTGGATTTGATCTTAATTTAGAGTTCGACGAACAAGGGCAAGTTAGAACAGAAAACTTTAATGAATTCTCTGATTACCTTAGGATCATTAGGTATGCTCGGTATGGAAGAAATTATGATCCGCTTTATGTAAGACTCGGAGCTTTAGATTTTGCATCGTTGGGTCATGGAAGTATAATGCGTAGATATAACAATAGTTTAATTTATGATACTCGGAAAATTGGATTAGAATTTAATGTAGATTTTCATTCGTTTGGAGTAGAAGGAGTTTATAGTTCATTTGCAGAAAATAGTGTTGTTGGTGCAAGAGCTTATGTAAGACCATTATCAATGACAGAGCTTTCTAGTATTCCTATAATTGGAGGACTTGAATTTGGAGCAACTTATACTACCGACTTAAATGCAAATGCAGGTGTACGATCTGGTTCACTAGTTGACAGTACTTTCACTATTTCGGAAGATAGTGGTCCAGTAAAAGTATTTGGTTTTGATGTTTCACTTCCTCTCATAAAAGGAAGTTTTGGAATTGTGAATTTATATTATGACTATGCTGAAATTGTTCACTATGGAGTAGGAAGATCTGCCGGAATTGAATTAAACTTAAATGGTTTAGGTCTAGTGGATATTAGAACTAAGTTAGAAAGAAGATGGAATGGAAATCAATACCTTCCAAATTATTTTAATTCTTTTTATGAAATTGAAAGATTTAGATTTGATGAATCTTCAAATACTGTTACAAGTAAAGTGCAAGCCCTTGAATCAAACATAGCAATTGGAAATGGATATTACGGTGAGCTTTGGATTAAAGTACTTGGTAGTTTTGATGTTATTGGTAGTTATCAAAGACTAGATAATAATCCAGAAAGTGGAGTGATGCAATTACGTGCAGATATCTCTCCAGAGAATACTCAAATGGTTGCGAGAGCTGGTTATGATAAAATAAACATTAAAGATGAAAAAGATTTATTTACACTTGATGATCGCTCGTATCTTTATGCAGAAGTTGGTTACAAACCAATAGAATATATTTTGATGTCCGTTATTTATCAATGGACTTTTTCTCCGATAAGAGATATAAATGATAATGTTATAAATTTTGTTCCACAGAAAAAAGTTGAACCAAGAATTTCTTTTGTTTATCCGTTTGATTTGTAATTGAGTAAATGTTTTTTCTTCAAAAGCGTATATATAATTGTATATATTAAGATATGCAATTTGAATGGGATAAGAAAAAAAATGAATTAAATATAATAAAGCATGGCATTTCGTTTTTTGATGCAGAAATAATATTCGGAAGTCCGATGTTTATTAAACTAATTAGGAGAAAAGATATTGAAGAACATAGGTGGATTGGTTTAGGACTTCTTGTAGAAATTGTTGTGGTAGTTATTTTTACAAAACGTGAACAAAAAATTAGAATTATATCTATTAGAAAAGCAAGTAAAAAAGAAAGAGTTACATATTATGAGCAAAGTTTATACAGATCTAACTAAATTAATGCAAGTGAAAGATTTGGAAATTGATTATTCTGATATTCAAGAAACTGATGAAGAATTTTGGAATGATGCAAAGTTGTTTTTACCGTCAAAAAAAATGCATGTTTCAATACGCTTAGACGAAGATATTATTTCTTTTTTTAAAAAATTTGGACGAGGATATCAAACTAGAATTAATGCTGTATTAAGATCTTATGTAAATAATTCCATCTCAAAATAATATCTTTTTATTTTAATTAAAAAGTAAATAATCATTTCAAAATATTCTTAGCACCCCAAAACCTAAATTGAAATTAGTCAATCCTATAGCTATATTTCCTAGCTAAATTATTTGAATAACTATGAAAAATATTAGAAATTTTTGCATTGTTGCACACATAGATCATGGAAAATCTACAATTGCAGATATGCTTCTTGAAGTAACCGGAACAGTTACGCAAAGAGAAGCAAAAGCACAATTGCTAGACGATATGGATTTGGAACGTGAACGTGGAATAACAATAAAATCGCATGCAATTAAAATGAGTTATAAGCATACTGATAATGTTGTTTATGATTTTAACTTAATAGATACACCCGGACATGTAGATTTTTCTTATGAAGTTTCTCGTTCTCTAGCGGCTTGCGAAGGTGCTTTGCTTATTGTAGATGCTTCACAAGGAGTTGAAGCCCAAACAATAAGTAATGTTTATTTAGCCATTGAAGCTGGTCTCGAAATAATTCCGGTTATTAATAAAATTGATTTGCCTAGTGCTAGAGTTGATGTAATTAAAAAACAAATTGTTGATTTGATTGGCTGTAATGAAGAGGAGATACTACAAACTAGTGCAAAGCAGCATCTTGGTTTTGAGGAATTATTAGAAGCAATTGTAGAAAGAATTCCTTGTCCCATAGGGGAGCCGAATAAACCTTTGCAAGCTTTAATTTTTGACTCTGTATTTGATCCGTATAGAGGAGCCATAGCTTATATTCGAGTTGTAAATGGTTCAATAAAAGAAAGAGATCAAATTAAATTTTTTGCTAATGGAAATCACTATCAAGCTGAAGAGGTTGGTGTACTTGGTTTAGAAAAGGAAAAACGAAAAGTATTACTAACTGGAGATGTTGGCTATTTAATTTCGGGTATAAAAGATGTTCAAGAAACAAAGGTTGGCGACACAATTACTCATATAAAAAATGGAGCAAGTGAAGCACTGGAAGGGTACAAAGAAGTTAAGCCAATGGTTTACAGTGGTTTGTATCCTTCGGACTCAGATGATTATGAAGACCTTAGAGATTCAATTGAAAAACTTCAACTTAATGATGCTTCTTTGGAGTTTGTGCCGGAAACTTCTGTTGCTCTTGGTTTTGGTTTTAGATGTGGTTTTCTTGGTATGCTTCACATGGAAATTATTCAAGAGAGATTGGAGCGAGAGTATAACCAAAATATTGTTACCACTTTACCCAATGTTGAGTATCATGCCTATCTTAAAAATGATCAGAAAATTATTGTAGATAATCCTGCAGACATGCCTACAGCTGGAGATATAGATAGAATTGAAGAACCATTTATTAAAGCACAGATAGTTGTGCCGAGTGAATATATGGGAAACATAATGAAACTTGCAATGGATAAAAGGGGAGTATATAAAAATACAACCTACATTGATCCCACAAGAGCTGACGTTGAATATGAGTTTCCTCTATCAGAAATTATTTTTGATTTTTATGATAAGTTGAAATCGCTAACAAGAGGCTATGCTTCTTTCGACTATGAATTTATTGGTTATAAACTTTCCGACCTTGTAAAGCTTGATATAATGTTGAATGGAGAACATGTTGATGCCTTATCAATTATTGTACATAAAGATAAAGCTTATGATTGGGGCAGAAAAGTTTGCACCAAACTTAAGGAACTTATCCCGCGTCAAATGTTTGAGATTGCAATACAAGCCGGAATAGGGAATAAAGTAATTTCTAGAACAACAATTAAAGCTCTTAGAAAAAATGTTTTAGCAAAATGTTATGGTGGAGATATTTCTAGAAAAAGAAAATTGCTTGAGAAACAAAAAGAAGGTAAGAAACGAATGAAGCAAGTTGGCAATGTAGAAATTCCGCAAGAAGCGTTTTTAGCTGTACTGCAATTAGATGAATAGTATTTGCCAAGTTAAATAATTTTGAATTGTTTGTCATTCTCAGCTTGACTGGGAATCTAGGAAACTAAAAGTATATGGATTTCCGATAAAAACATTCGGAAATGACAACTCTTAAAAATTTCATGGCTACTATAGTTTCAATAATATCTTGAAACAAATATTCAAAAAAATTTTATAATAGATAAGAAAATTAAACGGATTATTAAATGAGTTCAAACAAAAAAACTAAAGTAGGAAAAATATTTGAATTTTGGAAAAATCTTTTCTTTGCTGCTTTAGCTGCACTACTAATTAAAACATTTCTAATTGAAACTTCGCGAGTTCCAACTGGCTCAATGGAAAAAACAATTTTGGTTGGAGATTTTTTATTTGTTAATAAATTTATTTATGGGTCATCATCTCCTCGTAATATTATGTTTACAAATATTACTTTGCCTTACTTTCAACTTCCAGCAATTAGTGAACCAAAAAGAGGGGACATTATTGTTTTTGAATATCCTGGTGATAGAGATGTACTTATTCCAAAAGATATTTTGAATTATGTTAAGCGATGTGTAGCAGAACCCGGAGATGAAATTGAAATTAAAAATAAGGTAGTATATATTAATGGTGAAGAAGCTCATAGACCTTATAATATTCAATATCTACAACGAAATGTTTTAGCTAAGAATTATACTCGTCCAGATATTTTCCCAAAAGGAAGTGGTTGGAATAAAGATCATTTTGGGCCATTGAAAATTCCTAAAAAAGGGGATGTTATAAAACTGACATTAGAAAATATCGAGATATACAGAATACTAATAGATAGAAATTATGGGAAGCGAGTTGTTAAGATAAAAGGGAAAGATATTTACATTGATGGAAAGCAAACAAATGAATATACTGTTCCTCAAGATTATTATTTTGCAATGGGAGATAACCGTGATGATAGTGCTGACAGCCGTTATTGGGGATTTGTTCCACGTGGGAAAATTATTGGTGAAGCCTTAATGATTTACTGGTCTTGGAATCCTAATATTCCTTTTTCTAATTTCTTTAAGTTACTTGGTTCTACAAGGTTTAATAGAGTTGCTAAAATAGTTCATTAGTTTAATTAGGCTTATTTTATGAAAAAATATAATATAATATTTATTGTCATTCTTTTTTCTGCTTCAAATTTTTTGGCTCAAGAAAAATATATGATTTACTTTAAAGATAAAGGAAGTCTTGCAAAAGAATCTTTATCAAAAGAAAGTACTTTGCAAAAAATTGCTGAAAGAACATTATCAAAAAGAAGTATTGAAAGAAGAAAGAAAAACCTTGGAGAAAATTATTTTACGTTTGAAGATCTTCCTTTAGAAAAATCATACATTAGAGAATTACAAAAGTTAGATGTAAAAATTGTTAATAGATTAAAATGGTTCAATGCTGTAAGTGTCTATCTTAATGATGAACAATTTTTAATACTAAAAGCAAATCCGCATATAAAAAAAATTGAAAGAGTAAGAACTTTAAAAGGAAGAAAAAATAATACAATTGAAAAGTCTTCAATAAATAAACTAAAGAAAACGTCCAAGACAAATACTACTTATAATTATGGCCCATCGCTAAATCAAAATTCACTTTCAGATATTCCAGCTGTGCATGACCTTGGTATTACTGGGGAAGATGTGATCATTGGTTTAATGGATTCTGGCTTTGAGTGGAAACCAAGAGTAAGTTTACAAAATGCAAAAGTAATTGCTGAACACGATTTTGTAAATAATGATACAACAACTGCAAACGGTTCTTTCTCACATGGTACAAGTGTCTTTTCAATTCTTGCTGGGTTTCACGAAAATAATTTAATTGGACCAAGTTTTAATTCGGAGTTTCTACTCGCAAAAACAGAATACGTTCCAACAGAAACTCATCTTGAAGAAGATAATTATGCAGCTGCGTTAGAATGGATGGATTCGATAGGTGTTGATATTACTACCTCATCACTTGGTTATAATACTTTTGATAAAGGACAAAATTCTTACGAATATTCTGATATGGATGGAGAAACTACAATAGTTACTAGGGCTGCTGAGTTAGCATTTAGCAAAGGTATAGTTACTGTTACATCTGCAGGCAATGAGGGTAACACTAATTGGAAATATATTTCTGCTCCTGCGGATGGTAAAAATATAATTGCAGTTGGTGCAGTTAATAGTTCAAATATACTTGCTGGTTATAGTTCGCGTGGACCAACGTTTGATGGAAGAATTAAGCCGGAAGTATTGGCTCAGGGTTCAAGTCCATATCATGTTACTACAAGCGGTTCAGATAACTATTCGACAAGTGGAAGCGGAACTTCTTTTTCTGCTCCAATTGTTGCTGGTATTGCTGGACTTTTATTATCCGCACATCCTCACTTAACAAATGTTCAAGTAAGGAATATTTTATTAGAAGCATCTGATAACTCTGAAACTCCCGATAGTAATAGAGGCTATGGTTTACTCTCTGCAATTGAAGCGGTAACATTCCCAAACCTTAAGTGGGATGGTAGTAAATTTATAATGACAAAAATGTTTAATGGAAGCTCCGCAATTAAAGATGGAATTGTTAATATTAAAATTGAGCCATCAACTGAACTTGTAATGACAAAGGAAACTGAAAATAAATATTTAGTGGAATTACCAAATTTAGGAGATGGAAATAAGTCTGAATTCTATTTTACTTATACTGATGATGCTAATATTATTCATAGAATCCCAAAAGACAAAAACTATAAATTAAATTATGGGAATTTAAATATAGATTTAGTTCTTACAGATGTTCATATTGTTAAAGATATTCCGCAAAGCTATTCTCTTTCTCAAAATTTCCCTAATCCTTTTAATCCAACTACAACAATAAAATATTCTATTCCAAATATAGAAGGGAATCAAAATATTCGTTCCGTACAAATAAAAATATATGATGTGTTGGGTAATGAAGTATCTTCATTAGTTGATAAACAACAAACGGCTGGAAGTTACGAAGTTAAGGTTGATGCTTCTAATCTTGCTAGTGGATTGTATTTTTATAGATTTACAACTGGTAGTTTCTCAGAAACAAAAAAAATGATTTTACTAAGGTAGATTTTTGTTTGTAGTGACAACTCAGGAGTTGTTACTACTCTCATAAATTATTAATGCTGAGGTTGACGATGTCTAACATCTTACATTCCATACAATCAGAATATTTAGAAAACTGCAGAACTGAAGAAGATAATTTAATTCTTGAATTAGAACTATTTGCAAAAGATAATAATATTCCCATCCTAAATTGGAATGCCGCCGAATTATTAGAACAACTTATAACAATAAAATCACCAAAAAAAGTTTTAGAAATTGGAACTGCAATTGGTTACTCAACAATTAGAATTGCTAAAAATTTATTGGAAAATTCTAAAATTGAAACAATTGATTTTAGTAAAAATATGATTAAAATAGCTAATGTTAATTTTGATAAATCTGGATTGAGTAAAGGGATATTTCAATTAGATGGAAATGCTTTAGAAATATTGCCAACCTTAAATTCTGATTATGATTTTATTTTTTTAGATGCAGATAAAAAAGACTATGCCGAACTTTTCAAACTTTCAGTTAAGTTGTTAAAACCAAGAGGAGTATTATTCATAGATAACTTGTTGTGGCAAGGTTTTACAGCTTCAAAAATAATACCCGAAAAGTATAAAAGTAGTACTGAACAAATAAGGGAATTCAATAAACTTTTTATGAATGAACTATCTTTGGAAACTACAATTTTACCAGTTGGAGATGGAATTGGTTTAGGAATTAAGAATTGATATTTTTTAAGTTAACATCCTTTAGATTATAAAATCTTAAAGGATGTTAATGGAAATATTAAAAAGCTACAAATAAAGAATGCTACTTGTTATTTGGCTCTAGAGCTTGATTATATTCTTTTGCAAGTTGACCAACAGATTTACTAGTAATCAAATGTTGAATTTTATCTCGCAACTCGCTCCATTCATCGTGCAATGGACAAGGATGCTCATCAGAACATTCTTTTAATCCAGTAACACATTTTAGTGTTATAACCGGACCTTCAATTCGTTCAACTATATCTAATATGGAACTTGTCATTGCAAGTTTGGTAATTTTGAATCCACCACCTCTTCCTTTAAAGGAATCTACATAACCAAACTTTGCCATTCGTTGTAGAATTTTTGCTAAGTAATGAGCGGGTATATCTTCTTTTTCCGCAACCTGACCAGACATAACTAAAATACCTTTGTCTTGTCTTGCTAAATGAAGTATTGCTCTAATTGCGTACTCACCAGTTTTTGTATAAATCATTATTACCTCGTTAAAATTATTTATGTCAAATGATATTTAAGAGAGTCGAATATCTGATATAGAATTTAGCAAATCAAAAATAAATTATCAATGTAAAATTATTTAAAAATGTAAATAATTAATTTTACTGTCAGATGTTAAAATGCTTTTGCCCTTAGTAATATTAGTTAAATCTTTCTCTAAACTATCTAAGTCAAAAGGTTTTATGAAACATTCAATAATCGGAGTTTTGATAAATGTAGATTTAATACTTTTTGAGTTATACTTATTAATTAAATAGTGAACATTACTGCTGTCTTCAAAATTATATTCAATACTTATTTTGTAATACTCTTCTAGTTCAATTAAGATAGCTGTCTCCAGCAAAGTAAGAGCAGTTGTTGAATAAGCTTTTCCAAGAGGTCCAACACCAAGTTTTGTTCCGCCGTAATATCTAATTACAACAACTAAAATGTCTTTAAGATTAAAGTGCTTTATCGCATTTAAAATTCTAATTCCAGCAGTTCCATTTGGTTCACCATCATCAGAATATTTTTCTTCATTTGTTAAAGTTAAATAAGCGTAGCAGTGATGAGTTGCATCATAATATTTTTTTCTAATTTCATTAAGTCTTTCTTTTGCTTCAATTGAAGAGTTTACTTTAACTGCATAACCAAAAAATGAAGAGCCTTTCTCCTTAAATTTATTTTGTATAATATCCTTTAATACGAATATTTTTGTTTGTTCATTCATAATTTGCAATTATTTATTACAAATAAAATTGATTTTCTAATTTGCTTTAACTAATATAAAGATTTGAACTTTACAAAATACACTTACCAAGAATAAATAATGATAGACCAAGATAAGATAGTTATAAAAGGTGCGAGAGAGCATAACTTAAAAAATATCAGTTTAGATATTCCTCGAAATTCACTAGTAGTAATTACTGGACTTTCAGGTTCGGGTAAATCTTCTTTAGCATTTGATACTATATTTGCTGAGGGACAAAGAAGATATATTGAATCTCTTTCTGCTTATGCTAGACAGTTTTTAGGGCAACTGGAAAAACCAGATGTGGATTTAATTGAAGGTTTAAGTCCGGCAATTTCTATTGAGCAAAAATCTACTGGTGGCAATCCACGTTCTACTGTTGGCACTATTACAGAGATTTATGATTACTTAAGATTGCTCTATGCACGAGTTGGAGAAGCTCATTGTTACAAATGCAGCAAGTTAGTTCAAAAGCAATCTACCGAACAAATAATTGACAGAATAATTACAGATTTTGATAACCAAAAAATATTTGTTTTTGCTCCGGTTGTTAGAGGAAGGAAAGGACATTACAGAGAATTATTTGAAGATATTCAAAAAGATGGATTTATTAAAGCACGAGTTGATGGTGATATCATTGAACTTCACAAAGGTTTTAAAGTTGATAGATATAAAATTCATAATATAGAAATACTAATTGATAGAATTCAGATTACGAAAAAATCAAGATTTAGATTGAGTGAATCTGTAGAAGTTGCATTGAATTTTGGCAACAGTAATATTATAGTTTCTAATGGAGAAAAAGATTTTCTATTCAGTAGAAATTATGCTTGTGTTGATTGCGGAATCAACTATCAAGAACTTGCTCCAAATTCATTTTCGTTTAACTCGCCTTATGGTTCTTGTAAGGATTGCGATGGACTTGGAGAAAAAAGAGAACTAGACGAAAAATTAATTATCCCAGATTTTAATAAAACGATAAAAGAAGAAGCACTAGCACCCTTAGGAAAGCCCCGCAATATTTGGTTCTTTAATCAACTAGAAGCTGTAGCAAAACATTTTGATTTTGATTATAACACTAAGCTAAAAGATTTTGATAAGAAGCAACTTGGAGTTTTACTATCTGGTAGCTCTGAAAAAATTCCCTTCTCGTATAGTTTTGGTGGAGGTAAGCAAGCAAAATATATGCACAAATTTGCTGGTGTGTTTAAGTACGTTCAAAATTATTACGATACAACAAACTCAGCAAAATTAAGAGATTGGGCTGGTTCATTTATGACCACTCATACATGCTCAACATGTAATGGTGGTAGGCTTCGTAAAGAATCACTTGCTGTAAAAATTGGTAAAAAAAATATTAGTGAAGTTACAAATCTTTCAATTAAACGGATGAAAGATTTTACAACTAAATTAAAATTTACTGGTAATGCAAAAATAATTTCAAGACAAATTCTAAAAGAAATTAATGCCAGGCTAGAATTCCTACTTAATGTTGGATTAGATTATTTAACATTAAATCGGTCGGTAAAAACATTATCTGGTGGAGAAAGTCAGCGGATAAGATTAGCAACTCAAATTGGTTCGCAGCTCTCAGGTGTACTGTACGTATTGGATGAACCAAGTATTGGGCTTCACCAAAGTGATAATGTAAAACTTATAAAATCACTAAATAAATTAAGAGATTTAGATAATACAGTAATTGTTGTTGAGCATGATAAAGAGACAATAGTTAGTGCAGATTACATAATTGATCTTGGACCAAAAGCTGGAAAGCATGGTGGGGAAATTTGTTTCGCTGGCTCAAAAAAGAAATTATTAAGTCAAAAAAATAGTTCTTCTTTAACCCTCGCTTATTTATCAAATGAAAAACAGATTTTAATTCCGAAGAAAAGAAGAAAGCATAATGGACATCATCTAACCCTAAGTGGAGCAAATGGGAATAATCTTAAAAATGTAAAAATTAAATTTCCACTTGGAACTTTTATTGCTGTTACTGGTGTTAGTGGCTCTGGTAAGTCTTCGCTAATAAATGAAACGTTAGTAAAAATATTAATGAAGAAAGTTTATAAATCCAAAACAATACCTTTACCATTTGATAAAGTTATTGGAATTGAACACATTGATAAAATTATTGAAATCGATCAATCGGCAATAGGCAGAACACCTCGCTCCAATCCAGCAACTTACACAGGCTTGTTTACATTTATACGAGACTTGTATGCACAGTTACCTGAATCTAAAATACGAGGATATGCATCTGGCAGATTTAGTTTTAATGTTGCCGGAGGAAGATGCGAAGAATGTAGAGGTGACGGACTAAAGAAAATAGAAATGAATTTTTTACCTGACGTTTATGTTCTGTGCGAAGAATGTAACGGAAAACGGTACAATAGAGAAACGTTAGAAGTTTTGTTCAAAACAAAATCCATAAGTGATGTTTTAGAGATGAACATAGAAACAGCTGTTGAGTTTTTTATAGACCATCCAAGGATTAGTCGTAAATTAAAAGCATTAAACGATGTTGGGCTTGGATATATAAAATTAGGTCAGCAAGCAACAACACTTTCTGGAGGAGAAGCACAACGTGTAAAGTTGGCAACTGAGCTTAGTAAAATTAGTACAGGAAAAACAATGTACATTCTTGATGAACCCACAACCGGTTTACATTTTGAAGATGTTAATGTTTTGCTTGGAGTCTTAAATAAGTTAGTGGATAAAGGCAATACTGTTATAGTTATTGAGCATAACCTTGATGTTATAAAAGTTGCCGATTATGTTATTGATCTTGGTCCGGGCGGAGGTGAGTACGGAGGAGAAATTATTGCAGAAGGAACTCCCGAAAAAATATGTAAAAATAAAAATAGTTTAACTGGGAAATATTTAATTGAAGAGTTAGGATTGAACTAAAGACTTTAATGTTGAGAAATAAAAATGGGGATTGCAAGCAATGGAATTTTAGTTGTGGTGATTCACACATTTGAAGAAGATAATTCTAGTTCTGTTACAGTTAGAATTATTTCAGCAAGAAAAGCTAATAAAAAAGAGACAAAACAATATTAGGTATATTATGGAACAAGAATATGATTTTTCGAAAGCAACAAGAGGTAAGTTTTTTAATGAAAATGTTAAATTGAATTTACCTGTGTACCTTGATGTAAACAACTTGTTATTTGTTGAGAAAATAGCAAAGAAAAAGAATTTGGATATTACTGTAATTGTTAATGAATTAATTAAAGAGAACATTAGGATTGCAAAAGTTCTAAGATAATATAGATTATTTAAAATTTATTGTTAGACAAATCCCTAAAACTTTGTTTTAATGAATCAAATATTTTTGCTGTAATATAATTGTTCGCAATGAAAAAATATTTGCAGTATTGAAAAGCAAAGACAACTCCACCTCAGAATAAGACAACACAACATTAATAAAAATTGTAAATTGCATCTTCTCATTTTAGAAAAAAGTAAATAATAGAATTAGTCAATAGATATAGGTAGGGATTGTACCAATGGTAATAATTTTAGAAAAGAAAGCAACTGAAGATCAAATAAAAAATATAAAACAACATCTTGTAGATTTTGGATTTCAAATTCATGAATCGGAAGGTGATGCACGTACAGTGCTTGGTGCTATTGGCGTTAAGCCTGGTTTTGATACTCGAAAACTAAAAATACTGGAAGGAGTATCTGATGTATATAGAGTAACTTCTCCCTTTAAATTAGCAAGCAGAAATTTTAAAGAAGATAAAACAATTGTAAAAATTAAAGATGTTGAAATTGGTGGGGATAAGATTGCACTTATGGTTGGTCCTTGCTCAATAGAAAGTGAAGATCAAATATTTAGATTAGCAAAAGTTGTTGCACAATCTGGAGCAAAAATTTTACGGGGAGGAGCTTTTAAACCTCGTTCATCACCGTACTCGTTTCAGGGTATGGGTGAAGAAGGATTAAAACTAATAAGAGCCGCTGCTGATAAGTACGACCTACTTGTGATTACAGAAGTAATGCAAATCAGTCAGATTGAATTGATTGGGAAGTACACAGATATTTTTCAACTTGGTGCAAGAAACATGCAAAATTTCTCACTTCTTAAAGAACTTTCAACAAGTGATATTCCGGTAATGTTAAAAAGGGGATTGGCTGCGACAATTGAAGAATGGCTAATGTCAGCAGAATACCTTTTAGCTGGAGGAAATAAAAATATAATTTTATGCGAACGTGGAATTAGAACTTTTGAAACTTACACAAGAAATACTTTTGATCTTTCTGCTATTCCTGTAGTGAATGAAAAAAGTCATTTGCCAATAGTTGCAGATCCTTCGCACGCAACAGGTTACAGAAGCCAAGTGCCACCAATGGCAAGAGCAGCAGTTGCAGCTGGAGCTGATTCTTTAATGATAGAAATTCATGATGATCCGGAAAATGCTTTCTCAGATGGTCCACAAGCTTTATTGCCTGATACTTATTTGAAATTGGTTGATGAAATGAGAATTATTGCACAGGCAATTGGTAAGACAATTTAGATTGGTTTTGAAGTATGATTCCCTTCATACTTCGACTCCGCTCAGCATAACTAGTTAAACTAGTATGCTTTTATCACCTCGTCCTGAAAGTTTTTTGAGAGGGAGATAGTCTAGCATATATAAAATATATACTCAATGATTCAAAAAAAAAATAACATAGCAATTATTGGTCTTGGTTTAATTGGTGGTTCAATTGCGAAGGCATTAAAGAATAGTGATTTCCCCTATACTATTACTGCTTATGACAAACCTGAAGTTTTAGCAAAAGCAAAATATGAAAATGTAATTGATGAAATTCTTGCGAATCCTAAAGACACTATTTCCGCAGATGTTATTTTTATTTGTCTTCCCTTAAACTTAAGCATAGAAGTATTTAAAGAACTTGCTCCATTAATCTCTTCCAATACAATTTTAACAGATGTCTCTGGTGTAAAATTAGTATTCCAAAAAGAATGGGAAAAAATTAATAGTGCTGGGATGTATATTGGCGGGCATCCAATGACTGGAAAAGAAAAAGGTGGATATGAAAATTCTGATCCACTATTGTTTGAGAATTCAGTTTACATAGTTACTCATGATTTGTCAAATACTTCAACTCCGTTCAGTATTACAGATACTAGGATTGAAAAATTTAAAAATGTTCTTACAAAACTTGGAGCAAATATTTTATTCATTCCAGCAAAACAGCACGATGTTATAGCAGCAAGTGTTAGTCACCTTCCGCAATTATTATCTGTGGCTCTTGTTAATACTGCATCATTAAAAACTGATGAGTATAATTTTCTTGATCTTGCAGCTGGGGGTTTTAGAGATATGACTAGAATAGCTTCAAGTAATTTTAATATTTGGGAAGATGTGATTAACCAAAACCAAAATCAGATTTTAACTGCCATTGAAAAATATTCTTACGAATTAGAAAAAATTAAAAATTGGGTTTCAACAAAAAATAATGTTGAACTAGAAAAATATTTCATTAAAGCTTCCAAACATCGAAATGAAATTCCAAAAAACACAAAAGGTTTTCTAACTCCAGTTTTTGATATATTTGTTTTTGTTAAAGATGAACCAGGAGTTATAAGTAAAATTTCATCAATACTTTTTGTGAATGGAATCAATATAAAAGATATAGAACTTCTGAAAATTAGAGAAGGGGATGGTGGAACATTTAGAATGTCTTTTGAAACAGAAAAAATTGCTCAAGAAGCAAAAATAATTATTTCAGAATTAGGTTTTAAAACAAAAGATTAGATGAAAATTTAAATCAAATAAAAACGGATACTACCGATGAAAAAATATATAATACATTTTATTGTTTTGCTAGGGTTGTTTATTTCTAGCTGTGAAGTTAATAATAAAAACGTTACTGCAAATGAGACACAACTTCCAATCTCAGATACAACTTGGACGAAGGTTGTTGAAAATTTAAACTTCCCAGAAGGGCCTGCTTGGGATGTTGCTAGTAATTCAGTTTATCTTTCAAATTGCAATGGTGGATGGATATCAAGAGTAAATGGAAATGTACACGATACTTTTCTAGTTGCCTCCAATGAACCATTGTCATTTGAAAAAACAAATGGGATGACATTTCATAACGGATATTTATTTGCTTGTGAGTATGGAAATGGTGAAGTATTAAAAATTTCAAGAGATGGAAAAATAGAAATATTTGTTGATAATTTTCAAGGTGAAAAATTTAATCGTCCAAACGATTTAGCTTTTGATAAGAAGGGGAACTTATATTTTACTGATCCAAAATCTTATGGTAAGGACAAACCAGATGGTAGAATATTTAGAAGAGACGCAATAACTAAAGAAGTAATTTTATTACAAGACAGTTTAACTTTCCCAAATGGAATTGCGTTTACAAAAGATGGTAAAAATCTTTTTGTTTGTGAATCTGCCCAAAGTAGAATACTAAAATTTGATGTGCAAGAAGATGGAAAAATTACTAACAAAACTGAGTTTATAGTTTTACCTGGTGGCGATCCGGATGGAATTGCATTTGACAAAAAAGGGAATCTCTATGTTGCTCACTATGGAACTGGGACATTATTTATAATAAATTCTTCTGGAAAAATAATTCAAGAAATTAAAACTCCAGGTAATAAACCAACTAATGTTGAGTTCGCCGGAAAAGATTTTAGAACACTATTTCTCACTGAAGTGGAAACAAATTCATTATATAAAATTGATGTGAATATTATAGGACAATTATTAAATTAGAAATATATTTGTTTTAATTTGATTAGGGAAATAAAGTATATAATATTTGAAGAATAGTGAGCTAATATTTAATTGGAATTCTAATTGCAAAAAGATTTGTCTCAACTCTATTTGTCCCAATAATAGCAGTATTTAACTGAACATCACTGTGCAGATTTGTAACAAGTCTGCCAACAGAATAACCAATAATTCCTCCAAGTAAAACGTCAGAAGTCCAATGCTGATTTTGATAAACTCTTGCAGCAGCCGTAAGTACTGCTGGAATAAATGAAATTATTTTAAGATACGTATTCTCTGTATTTGCCGCAAGCACAGTTGATAGAGAAAATGCTAGAGCAGTATGTCCAGAATTTATAGACATATAATCACTGTTTCTAAAGGAAAAAGGTTTAAAGGAGAATGGATTATCATTGTGCCTTGGTCTTTCTCTGCCAAATGCATATTTAAAAGCTACTGTAATTAAGCCAGTAAAGAAAGCAGATTGACCAACTTCATAACCAATCTTTTTACTCTTTGTGTTATCTGCTAAAAGTCCATATCCATATAAGCCTCCACCAATTGCTAAAGTTGCATAAGCCTCGCCCCAAAATTTCCCAAATTTAATTGGAAAGCTTTTTGCATATTTCTGATTGTTTTGTAACTCAAATTTTATGTGTTCGTCTATGTACATTGTTCCATAAGTTAAACCAGCAATACCTAAAATGGTAAGCAATTCATTAGTACTCCAATTTGTTGGTTGAGTTGCAACTGTACCAAACTCATTACCAAATTGTTTAATATTATATTTGTTCTGAGCTGATGAATTTGATAAAAAAGAAAATTGCAGTAGAAAAAATAAAATAAAAATTCTACTTAATTGATTGTAATATATTTTCACAGTATCCTAAAAGTTTATTTAAAAGTGATTTTTGTTACAGCAAAAAAAGTCTTACTATTCTCAGCCCTGCTTAAAAACACGGGATAACCTTTGACTGGGAATCGATTGACTAATTGATAAATGGATTCCCGATAGGAACATTCGGGAATGACAAAATAATAAAAAGAAAAAAATTGTATGTGTTTTTCAAAAAATATTTTTCACAAAACCTAAGACTTATAATCGAATACATCAAAGAGATATTAAATTTGTAAACCGTCCATTCTTATTTAGTAACTAAGTAAGCAATGTAAACGCCAAGTAAAGTAAATAGAATGTTGAGCGTAATATTTAATCCAGCAAAAACAAATTGTGAATCTCGTAATAAGTTGATAGTTTCTAAAGAGAATGTTGAAAAGGTTGTAAAGCCACCACAAAAACTAACTCCAAGAAGAAGCTTTAAGTTTGAAGAAAGAAGCTCTTTATCATCAAAACCAAAAATTAGCAAACCCAAAAGAAAACTACCAAGTACGTTTACAATTAAAGTTCCATAAGGAAAATAAATGGGTAGAAAACGTAGAGCCATATTAGAAACTAAAAATCTAAATCCACCACCAATGCCAGCACCAATTGTTACCAAAAGAAAATTCATAACTTATATTTAATTGTTTATCAAATATAACAACTTTTTTCAATTTGATTAGTCTAATAATAGTATGCAAAATTATATTAATTTGTAAACTAGTTAACAGAGATTAAAACAATATCAAAAAAAGAGGAGAACCAAATGAGAAATCTAAAACTATTATTTATTATTGTATTACTCTTCACCTTTGTAATAAACGAAAATATTTTTGCTAAAGAATTAAAACAAATTATTGAGAGAACTTTTAGTGTTTCCTCAAATGAATTGTTGGAGTTAAAAACAGATGCTGGTGATGTTAGTGTTAGTACTTGGAACAAAGATGAAATTTCAGTAAAAGTATTTGGGAATAAAAATGCTGAGAAGAAATTTGAATTCACTTTTGATGAAACAGATTTTGGATTACGGGTTGTTGGAGAAAAACGAGGAAGTGGATTCTTTAATTGGTTCAAAAAAATGAGTTTAAAGTATGAAATAATTTTACCAAAAAAATTCAATATAGAAATAAAAACTGCTGGAGGCGATTTAATTATTGATGAATGTGCTGGCGAACTAGAAATGAAAACATCTGGTGGAGATATTAAGCTTGCAAATTCATCTGGAGAATTAAATTGTGCAACATCTGGTGGAGATATTAGTGTAAGTGATTTCTTGGGTGATTGTGATGTATCAACATCTGGCGGAGATATTGATATGAACTCTGTTGATGGTGATATTTCTGCATCAACATCAGGGGGAGATATTTTTATAGTTTCGCAAGCGGGCAAACTAAAAGCCAAAACTTCTGGTGGAGATATTCAAGTTGATTATAATGGAATGAATGATGGAATTTATCTTTCAACTTCCGGTGGTGATATAAAAGTTAAATTGCCTTCCACATTTAAAGCAGATGTTGAACTAAAAACTTCAGGAGGAAAAGTCTATAATAATTTTGAAAATAGTTATGGCTCAAAGGTTACGAAACGTAAATTTATTGGTACTTACAATTCCGGAGGAGAAAGTTTAGTTGCCAAAACTTCTGGTGGTCGAATTACTATTTCTGAAAATTAGTAGATGAAATATCTGAGAAACTTGAAGTCAAAATAAGCTACATATACCAATAATACTTTGTCCCTCATTCCGGTTCTCGCAGTTTCTTATGCGGGATACCAGCTTGCCCCGTTATGTTTGCGGGGAATCTCCAACAATAGCAAGAGATTCTGGTCTTGCAAAGTACGCAAATCGGAATGACAACATACTTAAGTCTGCGATAATAAATATCGTTCTATTATTGTCTGTTTAATATTAGCTTCATCCATCCTTCAAAAAACAAATCTAAAAAACTACCTATATAGGTAGTTGACTTACTTGAAAAAAAATTATAATATTGTAGCCATATCACAGACTTTATAAAGATAAAATGTTACATTGTCTTTTTATTAAATTAACGGAGGAACAAATGTTAAAAAAATATAACATATTTACTTTCATTTTGATTTCAGTATTTTTTATATCTTCAGTAATTGCCCAAGAGGCAAAATTTAATGGACCAACTGTTAATGAATTAGTGAAAATAAAAGAAGAAACAGATAAGAACGGTCAAAAATTAGGATCAATATTTCTTAAAAATTCTACTGGTGATATTGACTACTCTATGGCAAATAAGTTGTGGATTGATGATGATAACCATTTGAGATTAGATCATGATCTTTTGGGTATTGGATGGAGTAAAAGTGGAAATACAATCCGCTTACAAGATGGTATAGATGGTAGAGTTTTTATTGGTGGATCAATAACCGAAAATAATACAACCAAAGTTTTACATGTTTATGGACAAGCTAGAATGAAAAGTTTCAAAATGGATGATGCAGATAAAGCTGAGGGAAAAGTTCTAACATCAGATGTGAATGGTGTTGGTACCTGGCGAACACCTTCTGGTGGTGGTTCTGGTGGTTCTATTGATGGGCTTTCTGATGGTAAAAGTACTAATAATAGTGAAAGTGTTTATCTTGGCGATGGTTCTGGAATAAACGATGACAGTTATATAGGAAACACAATATCAACATTTAATACAGCTATTGGAATTAATGCACTAAACAAAAATGGTTTAGTTGCTAGTGAGTTTGGTAAAAAAAATACAGCTGTTGGATTTGAATCATTAAAAAACCTTGACAATAATAATGCTGATGAAAATTCTGCTCTTGGTTATCAATCCCACTTTCACAATATTAGTGGACACAAGAATACTGCCATAGGAAATGAAGCTATGTTTGGTTATAGTGGAGGATTTGGAAATATTGGTGTTGGATATAGAGCAATGTTTGGAGGATCAACAACTGCAAATGGGCAATACAATACTGCAATAGGTTATGAAGCGTTAAAAGGTAACATAACTGGAAATTACAACATAGCAATTGGATATAAAGCTGGAGAAACCCTTACTGGTAGTGACCAGCTTGTAATTCAAAACAGACAGAATGCAGCTAGAGTTCCATTAATTTGGGGTAGTTTTGCTCCTAGTTCAGTAAAAGTTCATATTAATGTTAGTAATATTTCAACACATGGTGAGAGGTTTTGGGTTGAAGGAAGTGCAAGTGGTACAACCTCATGGGGAAATTCTAGCGATAGAAGGTTAAAGAAAAATATTATTACTATTGAAAATGCTTTAGAAAAAGTTAGACAGCTTCGAGGTGTGAACTTCGAATGGAAAGATTCAAAAAATCATAGAGATGGTAAGCAGATTGGATTTATTGCTCAAGAAGCAAATGGAGTTATTCCTGAAGTAGTGGGTGATGAAGATGAATATATGTCAATGATGTATGCACCTATAACAGCATTATTAGTTGAAGCTATGAAAGAACAACAAAAAATTATAGAAGACCTTAAAGAACAAAACTACGGTTTAGAAAAAAGATTAACTAGTATTGAAAGAAAAATTAATGTTAGAAATGTAAAAACAGTTAGTAAATAAAATAGTCTTTCTATAGTATTAACTAAAACTTTGGGGCATAGTAAGTAAAGCAGACTATGCCCCAAAAATTTCAATAAATTTTATCCTTGACAATTTACCATTGAATGATGATATTAGAATCATCAAAAAAGAGGAAAAAATTATGTTTGATAATACTTCCACTAACTTTGGTTCTACTCTTACAATTGATTACCAAAAAAAACAAACTTCAGAAAAATATTTTTCAAGTCTTGAAAGTTTTACAGTTTTATTCTCGTCAGTTGCTCCCTTATTAAGTGTTGTCTTTTTAGTGCTAATAATTCCAATATTCAAAGAGTTTAATTCTTTAGTTAACTTGTCAGCAGTTCACCAATTCACCAATTCACTTATGATAATTTGGAAACATTTACAAAATTATTAAATCTAAAAAACTACCTATATAGGTAGTTGACTTACTTGAAAAATATTTATAACATTGTAGTCATATCACAGACTTTATAAAGATAAAATGTTAGATTGTCTTATTATTAAATTAACGGAGGAACAAATGTTCACAAAAACTAATATATATACTTTCTTTTTGATTTCGGTATTTTTTATATCTTCTATTAATGCACAAGAGGCTCAGAAAAAAACTAGTCAAGAAAAAACTTCAAATGGAATAAGCTCAGTTCAGGCACCTGTACCTAGTGCGGTTAAATTTATTGGACAAAATAATATTTATGCTAAGATGCAAGCACAAAAAGATGATAATGGGAATGAGTTTGCAACCTTAGATTTAACAGCAGCTACAAATGATCCCAGCGAACCAGATAGTGTGAAACTTAAATTATGGAGGGATGCGAATATGACATTAATTTATAGTGGCGATTTTCAAGTGACTGATAATATTAGAACAAGAACATTTAGAATGACAAATGGAGCAGGAACAGGTAAAGTATTAACATCGAGCAGTATTGGAACAGCTTCTTGGCAAACTCCATCTGGCGGTGGTTCTGGTGGTTCTATAAATGGACTTTCTGATGGTAAAACTTTATTTTCGAGTGTATATTTGGGGCAGTTTGCTGGGGAAGATGATAATAGTACTTCTGATAAAGCTAATATTGGAATTGGTTATAATGCTTTAGGTTCTTTTACTAATGCTGGCGGAGGAGAAAATACTGCGATAGGGTATTCTTCGATGGGCTCATTTACAGAAGGACTTCAAAATACAGCTGTAGGGGGTAAGTCTTTAAATGGAGGTGATTTAGTTAGTGCAATTGGAAATTATAATACTGCAATTGGGTATAAAGCCTTATTTAAGAATGATCTGGGTAGTGGTAATGTAGCAATTGGCTTTCAAGCTGGAAGAGATTTTGAAGGAAGTGATCAATTATTTATTCATAATGATGCAAGTTCCACCCCACTTATTTGGGGTGATTTCTTCAATGCTGAAATTGAAATCAACGGACATTTACATGTTCAGCAAGGAGCATCTAAACCTGGTGGTGGTTCTTGGGATAATAGTTCTGATATTAGATTAAAAGATGTACTTGAAAATTATAAAAAAGGACTAAGTGAAATTAAAAAATTAAGAACAATTAAGTTTAGGTATAAACTTGATAACCCTAAGGGGTTACCAAGTGATTCTGATGAGTATGGTTTTGTAGCTCAAGAAGTAAAAATGGTTTTCCCCGAAGCAGTTTATGAAGGGGAAGATGGATTTTTAGTTTTTAATATGCACTCAATAAATGTTGCAATGGTAAATGCAGTTAAAGAATTAAGTGAAGAAAAGAAGAAACTTGAAAAAAGAATTTTGAATTTAGAAAAGCAAAACTACGGTTTAGAAAAAAGATTGACAAATATTGAAAGTAGTATTAGAAGTAGAAATGTAAAAACAGTTAGTAAGTAAAAACAAAAAACTCCGAACTAATCATTCGGAGTTTTTTTGTCTAAAAGTTTAAGCTAAATTTATTTCTTTTCTTCACCATCACCAGGCATTTTTCTACGCTCTAACATTTCATCAATAAGTTTATATTCAATAGCTTCTTTAGAAGTTAGATAATAATCTCTATCACAATCTTTCATAATTTCATCTGTAGATTTACCGGTATGGTTAGCAAGAATTTTATAAAGTTTGTCTCGTGTTTTTACCATTTCACGAGCGTGTATTTCTATGTCGGTAGTTTGTCCTTGCAGACCGCCAACCCATGGTTGGTGAATCATAATTTTAGAGTGGGGAAGTGCAAAACGTTTTTTCTCAGCACCGCCAGCAAGAAGAACTGCTCCCATACTTGCAGCCATTCCAACACAAATTGTTGATACTTCTGGTTTAATATATTGCATTGTATCATAAATAGCTAACCCGGCAGAAACACTTCCACCTGGAGAGTTTATGTACAACATTATATCTTTTTCATGATCTTCTGCTTCTAAAAATAATAACTGAGCAATTACAACACTTGCAACTGCATCATCAACTCCAGTTCCAAGAAAAATAATTCTTTCTCTAAGTAGGCGAGAAAAAATATCCATTCCTCTTTCGCCACGTCCAGACTGCTCAATTACATAAGGTATAAGTGTGTTTTGAATTTGATTTGACATTGTTAGTTCCTTTTGAATAAGATTTTCAAACTATAATTTGTCCTCAATATATAGAATGAATTTGAAAATAAAAGTAAATAATTTAAGATAGTAAAATGTTTAACATTGTGATGCTTCGACTCCGCTCAGCATGACAGATACAAATGAATAAAACTAATCTACTTTTTATTTTCGGATTTCTTTGTTGTTTCTTTAGTCTTTTTAGCTGGAGATTTTTTCTTTTTTGCTTTTTCTTTTTTAGCTTTTTCTTCTGGATCAAACTCAACTGCTTTGTTGTTTGCTTTTAGAAAGTCTAAAACTTTTTCTTCCAATAAACTTTCCAAGCGTCCAGCATCTTTATAATATTTCACTAATTTGTCAGCAGAAATTCCAGTTTTTACAGCTTCATCTTTTGCTATTTTTTCAAGGTCTTCATCTCCAACAGTAAGCTTTTCTTTTTCAGCAATATTTTCCAAAATTATTTGCCATTTTGCATTCCACTCAGCTTTAGGTTTAAGATTTTGCTTAACAGCTTCCTCATTAAAGTTAGGAAGTTTTTGTTGTTCGGCATTTCTTCGTTCAGCTTCTAGTAATCTTTTTGCAATATTATCAACATAACCAGTAGATGGTGTAAAGTCATTATTCTCAACTATTTTTTCTAGTAAAGAATTGTAATACATTTTATCTGATTGCTCTGTAAAGTATTTCTTATAATTATCTCTGGTCAAATCTTTGAGTTCAACAAGAGTTTTAGCTTTCTTACCGGAAAGTTCTTGAAATAATTTTTCATCTTCTTCAGGTAAAATAATTTTTTCTATTTTGTTTATTGTTGCTACATAAATAAATTCTTCTTTGTGAACATGATCTCCGTGAGTATGTTCATCATTAAATGTAAATTGAAATGTCTCAGTAATTTTTTTCTTTTGAGCATTTTTAGCAATATCTGCATTTACTTTTGAGTCGCTTAAATCTATAACCATATTTGTACTCTTACTTCCTTCAATGTCTTTCCCTTTATCATCAATGCGTTGTAAATCAACTGTAATTCTAAAATTGTTATCTTCAATAATATCAGCCACAGTAAATGTTGCTTTTGTTTTTAACATATTACTTATTTCATTTTCAACATCATCTTCTCTAACCTTAAAGATTGGTTTTTCAATTTCAAGATTTTTATAACCCTTTAATTTTAGAGTTGGTTTAACTTCATACTTAACAGAAAATTCTAAGAACTTGTCCATCTCAAAATTTAGGTTTGTCATACTAGGCATATTAAGCGGTTTTATATTTTGCTCATTTGCAATATCCCAAAACTTTTTATTTGCAATATCTTCACTTGCCTTATATTCAATTGTTTCCCCATAAACTTTTTTAAGCATACCCATTGGTACTTTGCCCTTTCTAAATCCAGGCATTTGAATTGACTTACGCTCTTTTTTATATGCTTCTTCAATCTCATTTTTAATTTCAGCATATTCTAATTTAACTTCTAACTCGTGTTCAGTATCAGATATAATATTTACTTTGCTTTCCAAATTATTTACCTCTTTTGAATTTACTTTGATTTGTTTATTGAGAAAGGAACAAACTAGTACGAAAGGGGGGACTCGAACCCCCACATCCTGTGGATACTAGATCCTAAATCTAGCGCGTCTACCAATTCCGCCACTCTCGCAAAAAATAGAAGTATAAAATTAAGCTTTTTTTATTGATTTACAAATATGATTTTCTAATCTTTTTAAAAATTATAAAATTAGGTATACTAAACACAAATAGTTTTTCGGATTAATATTGTCATACCGGTATCTGTTTGTTCAGTAGATTCCGGTATTACACAAAAGACGTGTATGCTGGAATGACAGTTAAATTTGTTTCTTAAATCCGTGAACCAATTTGACTTAAGTATATCTTTCGAAAATCACTTCTTTTGTTTAAGTATGCTTCTTTCTATATTTGAGTTATAAAAATCAATTCTAAGATGAGGAAAAAAGTTGGATAAATTTGTTATAAAAGGTGGAAAAGTACTTAAGGGAACTGTAGAAGTTAGTGGAGCAAAAAATTCGGTATTAGCTTTAATGCCAGCTGTATTGCTGAACAATGGAAAAAATATAATTACAAACACTCCCGAAGTAAATGATATTTATACAATGATGAAGTTATTAAAACAGCTTGGTGTAGAAGCCACTTTTGATAATCATACTTTAACTTTAGATTCTACAAATATAATGTCTCAAACAGCTCCCTATGAACATGTAAAGAAAATGCGAGCATCCGTTTATGTTTTAGGTCCACTACTTGCAAAGTACGGCAAAGCAAAAGTATCAATGCCCGGAGGTTGTGCTTGGGGTCCACGCCCAATTGATTTACACTTAAAAGCAATGGAAAAACTTGGAGCAGTAATTGAATTAGATGGCGGATATATTATTGCAAAATCAAGAAGAAAAAATTTGGTGGGAGCACGTATAAACTTTGATATCTCTTCTGTGGGAGCAACTGGTAATGCTTTGATGGCTGCAGTTTTAGCAAAAGGCGAATCAATAATTACTAATGCAGCTGCTGAACCAGAGATAACTCAATTAGCAGAATACTTAATTTCTATGGGTGCAAAAATTGAAGGTGTTGGTTCAAACATTTTAGAAATTCAAGGTGTAGATGAATTAAAACCAGCTGATATAGAAAACATTCCAGATAGAATTGAAGCTGGAACTTTACTAATTGCTGCAGCAATGACTAAGGGGAAAATTAAATTAACAAAGGTAAACTCCAAGCACTTAAATTTAGTTATACAAAAACTTGAAGATAGTGGAGCTAAGTTAAGATATAACAATAAGATAATGGAGATTGATGCAAGTAGAATAAAGCCTAAAAATGTTGATGTTACAACTTCAATTTATCCTGGTTTTCCAACTGATATGCAAGCACAATGGACAGCCTTTATGTCAGTAGTTCCCGGTTCATCAACAATTACTGATACGATTTATCTTGATAGATTCAAACACATTCCGGAGTTAACTCGACTTGGAGCTGATATTGAAATTTTAAGAAATAGTGCAATTGTAAAAGGTGTTGAAATGTTAAAAGGTGCGACAGTTATGTCAACAGATTTACGTGCAAGTGCTTCTCTTGTTCTTGCCGGACTTGCAGCAAAAGGTACAACAGAAGTTTTAAGAATTTATCATATAGATAGAGGCTACCAACGTATTGAAGAAAAACTACAAGCTTTGGGAGCAGATATAAAAAGAGTTAATACAAAAGAATTTTAATCGTTTCAAGACACTTAATTGCTTCACATTGCAGATCCTTGGTTTTATTTTTACTCCCTCGACTCCGCTCGGGATGAAATTTGTATGAAATTGAAAATAGTCATGCTGAGCGGAGTCGAAGTATGGCGGAAGATGTTTACCAATGTATTATAAAAATATAATTTAGTGAAATGGCTTAAACAAAATATTGCCCTTGTATATTTTTTAATAATTTTCATTATAAATATATTCTTTACAACCCTACCATTATTGAACACTCTCCATTACGAAGTTTCATTTATAAATGCAATCTTACTTTCTTTTTTATCTGGGCTGTTAACTCTTTCTTTTTTGAAAGAGGGAATTGGTGGAATAAAAATATTTCCGAATAGAATTTATTTACGTAAAATAATTTCATTTTTAATTATCCCATTTGTTATATCTTTTATCTCAACAATTTTCTGCCAACAATGTCCAATCTCCGATGGAATTTATTTCTACTTAGTAATTACGTTTCCTTCAGTTATTATTGGGAGCATCATTGCTTTACTTGCTTATTTTGTTTCTGCAAAATATAAGTATCCGTTATTTGTTATTTTTTGGTTGTTCTTAACCCTTGGCTTTTTACCTGAATTATATTTCAATCCGCAGATATATTTCTACAATCCAATCTTTGCATATTTCCCTGGAGTGATGTATGATATAAATATTGAAATAACTAAAGAGTTAATTCTATATAGGATATTTAATGTTCTATTCTCAATTGGAGTATGGTTTTTATTAATTGAAACTATAGATAGAAAGAGAAGCAGCAAATTTGTTGTAATAACAATAGTTATGATGTTTTACTTAACATTTTCTTTCTATAAAGTTGAACTTGATTTGGCAACAGATACAAGTAAAATAGAGAGTGAACTTACTACTAAAATTGAAACTGAACATTTTGAAATTTCATTACCTCCTAATATTAGCGAAAGAGAAATTGAGTTAGTTAAAATCAATCATGAGTTTTATTATAATGAATTAAAAAAACTCTTGGGAACTGAACCAACTCAGAAAATCAAATCTTTTTTGTTTGAGTCGGGAGCACAGAAGAAAAGACTATTTGGAGCTAATAATGCAGATGTTGCAAAGCTTTGGATGAACCAAATTTATCTAAACTATAATAATTATGATAATTCATTAAAACATGAAATAGCACACATCTTTTCTGCTGAGTTTGCTAATGGTTTTTTTAAGATGCCAGCAATGTATAACCCAGGATTATTAGAAGGTTATGCAATGGCAATTGAAAATAATTATGATGATTTTGATATTGACTATCTTGCTAAGTTAGCATACAAAAATGGATTTAAAATCTCTCTAAAAAATCTATTTTCTAACTTTAGCTTTTTTATGCAAACTTCTTCTATTACATACATTTACGCTGGTTCGTTTATTAAATATCTAGTAGATAACTATGGATTGGAGAAAGTTAATGAAATTTATTCAACATTAAATTTTGAACAAATAATTAATAAAAGTTTAGATGAATTAGAAATTGTATACTTTGACTATCTAGAAAAACTTCCTATAAAAGGTAGCAAACATAAAGCCAATTTGTATTTTGGTAGAACTCCGCTAGTTAAAAAGTACTGTGCAAGAGCTACGGAAAAAGAATTAAAAAATAGTTGGGAGCACGTTAATGAGAAACACTACACTATTGCATTAAAGAAATTTGAAAAAATTTACGAATATTCAAATTCGTATAATAGTTTGTTGGGTGTTGTAACTTGTAATAATTATTTGGAACAGTATAGTGAGAGTGTAAATATATTAGAAAACAATATTAAATCCTTTCAAGGGTCTGCACATTATTACAATTTGGAATTCTTATTAGCCGATGCTTTAATTATGAATGATAAAAGAGAATCGTCAAAAGTATATTTGGATAGTTTAATTATTCAAAATCCAAGAACTGATTATAGGAATGCAGCTACTATTCGTAAAATACTTTTGGCAAAGAATGATCTGGCTTCGTTCAAAAAACAAACTATACCAAGACGCGATAGTACAATTATAAAATATATACAAGAAAAAGAAAGTAGGATTGAAATTGTTTCAAAATTATTAAATGAAAATTCTACAGATGAAATTTTACAAATCTATTTAAGAATGAAATTTACAGATCGAGAAAATTATTCCAGTAAATTTAATAAAGTAATTGAACTTTGTAGCAACCACAAATATTCATCGGATACTTATTTTCAATTAAGTAAATTTGCATTTAATAATTTAGACTTTGAAACCTCTAAAAAGTATGCTGAATTAGCTTTGACCAATGCTGAATTTAAAAGTAAAAAAATAATCGAGGAACATTTAAGAAAGGTTGATTGGTACACAAGTAAGTTTGAAAATGAGTAGTTTGTATCTAAACGTGTTTTATTTGGAATTGTTTATGGTTTAATTGTCCAATGGTTAAATTGTTAATAGAGCTTCTGCCAAATAAGATGTTTTTGTCATTCCCAACCCCGCTTAAAAACACGGGATAAACTTTGATTGGGAATCCAGGCAATACTAACAATGGATTCCCGATTTTCCCGAAAGCTTTCGGGACGGAAATGACAACTATGGAAAAAAAATGTTTTTTTATAGCTAATAAACACTTATAAAGTTTTTTTGCAGAAACTCTAATCTAATTTTTTTAACCGTTTAACAGTTTAGCAATTTAACCATTTTAGTTTCATCGTTTATCTAAAATATAATCTAAAAGTACAAATGATAAATTTTAACAAACACATTACAGCAAATTATTTCTCAACAATAAAATTACTTGCCTCTCAATTAGGTGTTAAAGTTTTTATCGTTGGTGGATTTGTACGTGATATTATTCTGGAAAGAGAACGAACCGAAATTGATTTTCTAGTAATTGGAGATGGTCCAACATTTGCAGAAAAACTTGCTAACAAATTAAAAGTTAAAAAAGTAAATATATTTAAGAATTTTGGAACTGCACATTTCAAGTATGATAATATAGATTTTGAATTTGTGGGAGCAAGGAAAGAATCCTATAATAAAGATAGCAGAAAACCGGAAGTTGAAATTGGGACTTTTGAAGATGATATAAATCGAAGAGATTTTACAATCAACACACTTGCTATATCTCTGAACAAAAATAACTTTGGAGAATTGATTGATACATTTAGTGGTTATGAAGACATTCAAAATAAAATAATTAAAACTCCACTAAATCCATTAGAAACTTTTAATGATGATCCGCTCAGAATAATGCGAGCTTTCAGATTTGCATCTCAATTAAATTTTGAAGTTGATGACAAAATAATAGTTGCTGCAGAAGAAATGGCTGAAAGACTTAGAATAGTATCGCAAGAAAGAATTACAGATGAGTTCTTCAAAATATTAGCCTCTCCAAAACCTTCAATTGGGTTGTTACTTTTACAAAAGACTAAAGTTATGCACGTTATTTTCCCAGAGATTGCTAATTTAGCTGGCTCAGAACAGCGAAATGATTTTCATCATAAAGAAGTTTTTTTGCACACTTGTCAAGTTGTGGATAACATTGCACCAAACACAAATGATGTTTGGTTAAGGTTTGCGGCACTTGTTCACGATATTGCAAAACCCAAAACCAAAAGATTTGTTGAAGGAACCGGCTGGACATTTCACGGACACGAAGAAATGGGAGCACGGATGATGAAGAGAATCTTCAAACAATTAAAACTTCCCTTAAACAAATTGAGCTATATTGAAAAGCTTGTTCGCTTGCATCTTCGTCCAATTGCTTTAGCCCAAGAAAATGTAACTGATTCTGCAATACGAAGATTAAGTGCAACTGCCGGAGAAGATTTGGATGATCTCATAACTTTATGCAGAGCTGATATTACAAGTAAGAATCCTAAAAAAGTTACAAAGTATTTGGGTAACTATAATAGAGTAATGGCAAAAGTTAAGGACGTTCAAGAAAGAGATAACTTGCGAGCATTTCAATCCCCAGTTAGAGGTTCAGAAATAATGGAACTTCTAAATCTTAAACCTTCCCGTAAAGTTGGCGAAATTAAGAACGCAATTGAAGAAGCTATATTAGATGGAAAGATTAAAAATAATTACAAAGATGCATTGGAATATTTACATATAATAAAAGAGGATTTTTTGTAAAATTAGCAAGTCTATTTGTAAGATATTTATTAGTTATGTGTCTAAAAAATAACAACTTTTTTTGATAAAACTGGGACATTCAATGATTACTATTCAAGAGATTTTAGGATTACGGAGTAATATTTTTATTAAAAGTAAAGTTAAATTTATTCGTCATAGAGAATTTAAAGGAATTAGCGGATTAAAAGATTTGAATAACAATCGTGAGAACTTGTTAGAATTTCAAAAAGAACAAGAAACAGATGTTTTTAACTGTGATTATATAGTATCATTTATCGCATTAGAAAATTCGAAATCATTATTAATTGGCATATTTAAAGTTGGTGAATTTGAAAAAATAGGTGACGGTCTATATTATAATTTAGAAGAGCAAAAAGGATTTGAAGATATTAATGAAAGAGTTGTAATTGATTGGGGAACATCAATAAAATGGCATCAATGGTATTACAATAAAAAAGAAGTTATTGAAATTATTCCTAAAGGTTCAGTAGGCCCATATCCAGGTCATTCCAACGTTGTACTTGAATTCAATGAACTAAAAAGAATTATTGATAATAAAGATTCTAATAGAGAATGGATTGTACAACTATCTTCTATTAACGGAATATATTTGATTTTAGATAATTTAACTGGCAACCAGTATGTAGGTTCTGCAAATAGTTCTACAGGGATTTTGGGTAGATGGGAAAACTACGTTAAAACAAAACATGGTGGAAATATAATGTTGATGGAGTTAATGAGAAATGATCTAAAATATCATTTAAATTTTACATATTCAATTTTAGAAACTCTTCCAAGCAATACTAAAAGACCCAAGATTGTTAATATTGAGAACCTTTATAAAAGAAAACTTGGCTCAAGGGCATTTGGGTTAAATCAATCAGAAGCAAAAAGGGGCTAACACATAACCATCTGCTCAAAACGACCGCCGTTGTTGGTGGGCAAAACTGGTAATTTCAAGTTTAGTGTTTTTGTACTACATTCTTTTGAAGTTTAGTTAAATAATTAAAAGTTAGTCGCCGTGTTTGTTGAACAAGTTAAACACGGCTTATAAATAAAACATTCGTTCCCCCTTCGCTAAAAAACAGCTACGGCGGACACGTGTTAAATAAGTCATTGCTATTTTATGTGGTTGGCTTATAAACAACACCGTTATATTACTAGAAATATGAAAAACATAATTGGAATAATACTTTTAAGCTTATTAGTAACATCTTGTAACTTACTAGAAAATGATAATGAGAATCCCGAATATTTGTCTTCTGATATTCTACCATTAGATGCTGGTAATTATTGGAAATATCAATATCAAGAATTTAAGGATGATTCATTAATTTATTCTTGGATTAAACAAGTTGAAGTAATTTCTGATACAATAATAAATTATAAAGGTGAATTGAAACTTGTTTATAAGATTAAAGAAGTATTTGAATTGGCTGATTATAATTCCACACGAATACTGTTTTACTTATTGGGCGTAGAATATGATGGTGTTTATTGGTATGCACATTCAGTTGATGTCGATCATAAGTACTATTTTAATAAACATTATCATATTAAATATCCAATAAAAGTAGGTGATAATTGGATTCACGACCATGATGACTATCACATTTACTTTGAGTGTACTTCAATCACAGATTCGGTAATTTATAAAAATAATAAGTACTCAAGTATTAAGTATAAAGAATGGTAAAGAAGTTACCACATATTTTAAAAAATATAGTGTAGGTATTGGGTTGATAGAAGAGACAAAACCTTTAGGCTGGAATACAAAAACAAACTTTGCAATTTACAAATTATCAGATCATTATGTCAAAAAGTAATACAAACAGCCGCTCAAGCCGACCGCCGATGTCGGTGAGCAAAACTGGTAATTTTAAGTTTAGTGTTTTTGTGCAAGTTTGCTTTGAAGTGTAGTAAATAATTAAAGGTTAGTCGCCGTGTTTGTGGAACAAATTAAACACGGCTTATAAATAAAACATTCGTTCTCCCTTCACTAAAAAACAGCTACGGCGGACACGTGTTAAATAAATCATTGCTGTTTCCGTCTTCGTAAAAACACTTGTGGCTTCATAAAAATAACTACGCCAAGACAAGTCGCCGAGACAAGTGGGGCGGATGGCTTATCGGGAATGCTGTTATATGTTTTGCAAATATTTAGAATATGTAAAACAAATGAATAATATGACAATAAAGATTTATTCTTGTTAAATCAAATTATGTTATCTTTGAGAGAAAGGATTTAACGTGGAAATTACAGATACAAAATATCTCAAGAAGTATTCTAAACAAATTGGGAATCAAATCGATTCTTTGATTGAAGTTTTTGACTTTTCTGATGCAAGTGGAAAATTTGATTATTTAACAAAAGCTTCTGCTGTTTATTCATCTAATATTGAAGGGAATAGTATAGATTTGAATTCCTTTATGAATTATGAATTAAACAAAAATAAACTGAAGGTTGGAAAAGAAATAGAAGAAATTGAAAATTTAATTTCTTCTTATAATTTTGCTCAGAACAATTCACTTACCGAAAAAAACATTTTATCTTGTCATAAAGTGTTATCCAAAACATTTCTTATTAAAAGTAAACAAGGGAAATATAGAATAGAGAAAATTGGAGTTTTTGGAAAATCTGGACTTGCTTATTTAGCTGTTGAACCAGAATTTGTTAAGGAACAGATGACAGCTTTGTTTAATTCTATAAATATTCTTCTTAATTCAAAATTATCAAATGAAGAAGCATTTTATTTTGCATCTTTAATCCATTTGAAATTTGCCCATATCCATCCATTTAGTGATGGAAACGGAAGAATTGCTCGATTACTTGAAAAATGGTTTTTAGTAGAGAAATTAGGAACTGATTTCTGGAAACTTCCTTCCGAAGAATTCTATAAAAACAATCAACAAAAATACTATGAGACAATCAATCTTGGTGTAAATTTCTATGAATTAAACTATGATGAATGTATCAGTTTTTTAACTCTTTTGCCAAATTGTTTAAGAGTGTAGATATTTATAGGTTTATTAAAACCACTCACATAACCAACCGTTTAAGCTGACCCCGCCCAACAAGACGGCGGACAAGCTGCCGATGTCGGTGAGCAAAACTGGTAATTTTAACTTTGTAGTTTTTGTGCTTGATTCCTTTGAAAGAGAAATTCAATAATTAAAAGTAAGTCGCTGTGTTTGTTTCGCAAATTAAGAACAGTTTATAAACAATAAATTCGTTCTCCCTTCTCTAAAAAAACAGCTACTGCGGACACGTGTTAAATAAGCCATTGCTATTTCCATCTTTAAAATGAACACTTTCGTCTTCGTCAAAAATCAGACTTTGCCGAACAGGTCGCTGAGACAAGTGAGACGAACGGCTTAACAGCAGAGCCGTTATGCGTTTTAAAAATATTTGTTGACTTTTAGAAAATGATACTGTAATATGATATCGTGATTAAAGTAAACAAAAAACACCAAAAAATTTTGGATTCAATTTTTGTTAATCCAGTAAGGTCTAATGTCATTTGGAATGATATTGAAAAGTTATTGAAAGCTCTTGGCTCAGAAATAAGTGAAGGACGTGGCTCAAGAGTGCGATTCTATTTGAACGGAGTAAGAGCAGTTTTTCACAGACCTCATCCTCAGAAAGAAACAGATAAAGGTGCTTTAAAATCAATTAGAAGATTTTTAACTGAAGCGGGAGTAAAATAATGTTAAACTATAAAGGTTATTCTGGACAGATAAATTATGATGATGAGATGAAAATTCTTCACGGTGAAGTTATAGATACACGTGATGTAATTACATTCCAAGGAAAAACTGTTGATGAAATTGAACAAGCATTTCGTGATTCTATTGATGATTATATTGAGTTTTGCAATGAGCGTGGCGAACAACCTGACAAACCTTTTTCGGGGAAATTCATTTTAAGAATGCCACCTAAATTACATCATAAACTTTATCTGAAAGCAAATCGTTCCGGTAAAAGTTTAAATAAGTGGGTTGTTGAAACACTTGATTCTGTGAAGTAATTATATACACAGTAATTTTTAATTAACTTCTTAATACACGTTTAACTAACCGCTCAAGTCAACCAATCGATGTCGGAGAGCTAAACTGGTAGATTTAAGTTTGTGGTTTTTGTGTAACATCCCTTTTGGGCGTAAATTCAATTATTAAAAGTTAGTCGCTGTACTTGCTCCGCAAATTAAGTAAAGCTTATAAATAATAAATTCGTTCCACCTTCTCTAAAAAAATAGCTACGGACGGACACGTGGTAATTTGTCATTGCTATTTTATGTAGGCGGCTTATAGCAACGTCGTTATGTTAAAACAATAAATAGGAATACAAAAAATATTCTTCATTCATAAATTATTGAAAAGTTCCTCACTGTTTCTAATAGATTCCAAAATCTGCTTAAAATGTTTTTAAATCATTAAAAATGTATAAGTACAAAAACAATTCAAAAATATTTTTATATATTTCTGTAACTTTTCAAAAATCGGTTCGTCATAAGAGGCAGAACAAAGAAAAATTGTTTTGCTAATTATGTTAAACAATTCAAGCCGCTAAAAGTAAAGCGGAATAGTTTGTAAAAATTTAGGAGTTTTAATGAAACAGATTTTATCAATACTCACCGTACTACTTTTAAGTTCAAATATCTTTGCACAAAAAACACTTACCTTAAATGAAGCAATATCCATAGCACTTCAAAGAAATAGCAGACTAATTAAAGGAACCAACTCACTTCAAATTAATAAAGCAGAAGTGAAAAGTGCTTATGGAGATTTATTACCAAATTTTGGTTTACGTGGTGGCTGGGATTGGAGAAGAATTTCTGATGATGGCGGTCAAAAACAAATTGATTTTTTTGGCAACGAAATTATTACTGAAGCTACTGAGGCAGATACAAGAAACTATTCAGTTTCTGCTGGAGGAGGAATTACTTTATTTGATGGATTTGCAAATTATGCAAGAATTTCACAGAAGAATAATAATCTTGAATCAGCAAAACTAAATTTGGAAAAACTTAAGCAAGACATTGTTTACAATACTGCAACTTTCTATTACGCCGTTATTGGAAATAATGAACTAGTAAAAGTTCGTGAAGATAATGTAAAGTTTAATCAGAAATTATTGGAAACAATAACTGAAAGAAATAATGTTGGAGCTATTCCAAAAGCTGATGTTTATACTCAACAAGTTCAACTTGGCAATGCTCAGTTATTACTAATCCGTGCTGAAAATGATTATGAAAGTTCTATAAATAGTTTACTTAATTATTTAGCGTTAGATATTTTAGAAGAATATACATTGGTTGATCCTTTAGGTGAAACTTCTGAAGTAGGAAATAATAATACAAATGAGTTTAGTAACGATTTGGAAACCTTGGTTGGCGTAGCACTAAATAATAGAGTTGATTACAAAAGTAAAAAGCTAGATATTGATGCAGCCGATAATGGAATTACAATTGCACAATCCGGTTTACTCCCAAGTATATCAGGCAATTATTCATTTTCTACAAGTGGAATAAAACCTGACAATCTCTTTGATAGACGAATTTATAATTTTGGACTAAGTCTAAATGTTCCAATATTTTCTAACTGGAATACTGAAACAAATATTCAGTTTGCTAAAATTAATAAACTGAATGGGTTAGAAGATCTTGCAGTTTTAGAAAGAACAATTAAAATAGAAGTTAAGATTAGTCACTTAAATTTAAATGCTGCAAAAAAACGTTTAGACGTTAGTACAACAAATGTTACTGCAGCAAAAGAAAACAGAAGAGTAAATAAAGAAAGATATAATCTTGGTTCTGGAACAATACTAGATGTATTACAATCAAACAAAGATTATACAACTGCATTAACAGAAAATATTAAAGCGAAATTTGAATACAAACAAAACCGAGACAGATTATTAAACGCTCTTGGACAATTAGATTATAAAAAATACTAATAACAAGAAATTAACTTGTAATACTATATAGGAGTTTATAAATGAGTAATGTGAAAAAGAAAAAATCGAAAAAGAAATTATTTATTTTCGGAGGTTTAGCCCTTCTATTATTGACTGTTGTACTACTTACACTATTTGGTGGCGACAAAGAAAAAATAGTTAGTGTACAAACAGAAAAGGTTGAGAAGAGAAATATTACTCAAATTGTTTCTGCTAATGGAAATATAAACCCGGTTGAAAAAGTTGTTTTAAGACCAGAAGTTACTGGTGAAGTTGTTGAGTTGCCTGTGCAAGAAGGAGATGTTGTAAAAAAAGGTCAGCTTCTTATACGTCTTAAGCCAGAGCAATACATTGCCAGAAGAAACAAAGCAAAAGCAAGTCTAAGTTTTGCGCAAGCATCATTAAAAGAAAGAGAATCTTCATTTGCAGAAGTTGATTCAAAATTTAAAAGAGCAAAGGAACTTTTTGAAAAACAACTTATTAGTGAAGCTGAATTGGAGTCTGCCAAGTCTGCATTTCTTCGTACACAATCACAAATTGAAGCACAAAAATCTTCTGTTCTTCAAGCTCAAGAAAGCTTTAAAGACGCAAGAGTTGAACTTGGAAAAACAGCAATTTACGCTCCACTTGATGGAACAATAAGCGTTCTAAATGTTGAGAAAAGTGAACGTGTACTTGGAAGTTCTTTTAGCCAAGGAACTCATTTAATGACAGTTGCAGATTTAAACCAAATGGAAGCAGTTGTTGAAGTTGATGAAAACGATGTTGTTTTAATTACTGTTGGAGATACTGCTTATATTGAAATTGATGCTTTCAAAGATCAAAAATTTAAAGGTATTGTTACTCAAATAGGTAACAGTGCAAAAACTTCGGGAATTGGAAGTCAGAATGAAGTTGTAAATTTTGATGTTGAAATTAGGTTGCTTGATCCAAATAAAAAAATTAGACCTGGAATGTCTTGCGATGCTGAAATTCAAACAGAAACAAAAAGTGATGTAATTGCAATTCCAATTCAAAGTGTAACAGCAAGAATGCCTAAAGATAAAAATGGTGAAGATGATTCTGATGAAGATTCAAGCCAAAGAATGAAGAAAGGTAAAAAGAAAAAAACTAAAATATCGGAAGTAGTTTTTGTTGAAGATGGAAATTTAGCAAAAATGGTAAATGTAGAACTTGGAATTAGTGATGACACATATATGGAAATTACAAGCGGACTTGAAGAAGGACAAATGGTAATAAGCGGAAGTTATAGAGCAATATCAAAAGAGTTGGAAGATAGTACTAAAGTTAAAATTACTAATAAGAGTGAAGATGAAGACAAAGAAGAAGAGTAGAGGAAATCCGGCTTCGTAAAAACAACTACGCCGAGATAAAATGAAAAACGTGAGAAGAGAAACGAAAGACGAAAAAATACTATGTTAGTTGTTGTCATTCTCAGCTTGACTGGGAATCTAGAAAAACTAACTGGATTTCCGATTAGAACATTCGGAAATGACAAACAAGGTAAGATGCAAAGATAAATCTGAAGAAAAAAAAGAAAAAATATAATTAAAAATTTGGGTGTTGTAAATTCCGTGTTGATTTTTGGCAATTCAACTTTTCATTACTATTTCAATAGCCAATATCCAACACGGAATTTCCAAGTAAGAAGTGTAATCAAGTATGAAAAATAATAATTAGGATTATAATGAACATTATCACAATTAAAAACATAGCAAAAATTTACCAAGTTGGTCTTGAAGAAGTTCATGCTTTACGTGATGTTACACTTAACATTGACAAAAATGAATATGTTGCTTTAATGGGTCCTTCTGGTTCTGGTAAATCTACCTTGATGAATATTTTGGGTTGCTTAGATACACCTACGAAAGGGTTATACACTTTTAGCGGAAACAATGTAAGTGAAATGGATGATGATGAACTAGCAGCAATTAGAAATAGAGAAATTGGTTTTGTGTTTCAAACATATAATTTGCTTACAAGATCAGACGCACTTCATAATGTGGAGCTACCACTTATTTATGCTGGAGTTTCAAAAGATGAAAGAAGGGAACGTGCTATAGAGGCATTATCCCAAGTTGGCTTAGCTGATAGAATGGATCACAAACCTAATGAACTTTCTGGTGGACAAAGACAAAGAGTAGCAGTTGCAAGAGCTTTGGTTACTGAACCATCTATAATTCTGGCTGATGAACCAACTGGTAATTTAGATTCAAAAACCGGAGCAGACATTATGGCATTGTTTGAAGAATTATACTCAAAAGGAAATACAATAATTCTTGTAACTCACGAAGAAGAAATTGCTGAACATGCAAAGAGAATAATAAGGTTGAGAGATGGTCTTGTTGAAAAAGATGAGATTAGAAATGTTGCAAGACAAAAACCAATTGAAAGTTAAAGAGAGTTTTTTATGAATAATTTTTTATTCGAAATAAAAGAAGGACTAATAATTTCTCTAAATGCAATTTGGGCAAATAAAATTAGGTCTGTTCTTACAACACTCGGAATTGTAATTGGCGTTGCATCAGTAGTGCTAATGTCAACTGCAATAAAAGGGATTAATAAATCATTTCAAGATGGTGCATCTAACATAATGGGTACAGATAATATCTTCATAGATAAGTGGTCTTGGTTTGGAGAAATTCCTTGGTGGGAACTACGAAATAGAAGAAATATACAGTATAAAGATTTTCAAAAATTTAAGCAAATGGCTAAGCTACCAATTGCAATTGCTCCATCGTCATTTAGAAATATGAATGTAGCAAGAGGTCAATATAAAGTTGATGGAATATTTCTTGGAGGAACTAATCAAGATTATATAAAAACTACAAACTTAAAATTTGCACAAGGTAGATTTTTTACTGAGATTGAAAGTAACGCTGGTAGAAAGGTTGCAGTTGTTGGAGGAGAGATTGCTGAAAAATTATTTCCCCAAGGAAATGTTATTGGAGAAGTTGTAAAAATTAAAGGTAAAAAATATAAAGTAGTTGGAACAATTGAAAAACAAGGAAGTTTTCTGCTAGGCAATTTTAATCCGGATAACCAAATATTTATTCCTATGGAAGCAATGTTTAAGGATTTTAAAAGTAGGAGACGAGGTGGAGGAATTACAATTGTAGTCCGAGCTGCAAGCAGTCAACAAGTTGATGCTGTTAAGTCTGAAGCTATTGGAATTATGAGAAGAATTAGAAGCCTAAGATATGATGATGACGATGATTTTTCTATCAACCAACAAGGTTCACTTTTAGATATGATAAACAAACAAGTTGGTGTAATTCAGATAGCTGGGTTATTTGTTACGGGATTGTCTTTGTTTGTTGGAGCTATTGGAATTATGAATATCATGTTTGTTTCAGTAAAAGAAAGAACAAGAGAGATAGGAATTAGAAAAGCAATTGGTGCAAAGAGACGAACAATTTTAGGACAGTTTATTACAGAGTCTGCTATTATTTGTTTGTTCGGCGGAATGATAGGTTTGTTCATTGCAATACTTGGAGGAATGTGGATTAAACAAATGGATTTCCCAGTTTCAATAGAAGCAGATGCAGTAATTTTAGCAATAGGAATTTCACTTATAACTGGAATACTTTCTGGAATAGCACCAGCTTACACCGCAGCAAAAATGGATCCGGTTGATGCATTGAGGTATGAATAATGGAAATATTAAAAATAGCATTAAGTTCTTTAAGAGCAAATAAACTTCGTTCAATTTTAACAATTGTTGGTATTGTAGTTGGCATCTTTTCCATAATTGCAATAAGCACAATTGTATCTGTTTTGCAAAACAGTATTGAAGAAGGTGTCTCGCAATTAAGTCAAACAACATTTCAAATACAAAGATTTCCTGCTATGATGGATCGTGGCGACAGAGGTAAATATAGGAATCGTAAACCTATTAGTATAGAGGAGTACTTTGAACTTAAAGATAAATTAGTAGATGATGCTAAGGCTGTTGGAGCGGAGCAATGGGGTTTCTCAAAAATGTTTAAGTACCGTAATGTTGAAACAAATCCTAATGTTCAGTTTGTGGGGTGTACACCAGAAGCTTTTCCAAATAATCAATGGATTGCAGAAACTGGTAGAAATTTTAATGACAATGATGTTCAGAGATATGAAAAAGTTATAGTTATTGGTTCTTCTTTGGCAAAAAAACTATTCGATTTTATTGAACCGATTGGTCAAAATATAAAAGTAGATAATCATAAATTTAGAGTTATTGGAGTATTAGAAGAACAAGGTTCTTCGTTTGGTAATAATCCAGATAATTTTGCTGCAATTCCTTTAACCACTTATCAAAGTTTGTATGGTAAACGAACAAGAAGTATAAACATAACAGTAAGTTCTTTTACTAAAGATGATTATGATGATGTTATTGAAAAAGCTATTGGGTATTTTAGAACAATAAGAAAAGTGCCTGCTGGTGAGGACGATGATTTTGGTATATTTTCGAACGAGTCCATGTTATCAAATATTAATGATATGACATCCGGAGTAAAAATTGGAGCTTATGTTATTGCTCTCATTGCCTTACTGGCGGCTGGTGTTGGAATAATGAATATTATGTTAGTCTCTGTAACAGAAAGAACAAAAGAAATTGGAATTAGAAAAGCAATTGGTGCTAGAAGTAAAAATATTCTAGTTCAGTTTTTAATTGAGGCTGTTGTTCTTTCTCTACTTGGTGGTTTTGTTGGAATTATACTTGGACTAATTGCCGGAAACATGGCTGGTGCAGCAATGGGTGCTCCTGTTTCAATTCCACTTGATTGGGTAGCAATAGGTGTTTTGCTATGTATTATTGTAGGTGTAGGTTTTGGTACTTATCCAGCATATAAAGCATCAAACTTAGATCCCATTGAAGCGTTGCGAAGAGATTAGGCATTGTTCTAATATTTTTTAGTTTCCACAAACTCCAAGAGATTATTTCCTTGGAGTTTTTATTTTATATGACTAATTATTTGTCTTCTATAATTTCAAATTCTTCTTTCAAATCATTTCGTAAAATTTACTATCTTAAAATATCAAAGTAAAAATAATATCATCAAAGGAGGAAACATGCAAGACCTCAACAATCTAACTGACCAATCACAATCCCAAAAGGAACATATTCCTTGGGGAATTTCTAAACTTACAAAGGACATGAACTTTGTTGGAATGTTCACAATTATTTACGGAGTAATTAATTGCTTAACTATAATAGGTGCTATTATTGGAGTTCCTTTAATTTTTATGGGATTAAGACTTAGAGAATCTGCAACTAATTTTGATGTCTATAAAAATAGTGGCGATAAATTGGCATTCCAAAACTCAATTGATAAACTGTACAAATATTTTAATATTCAGAAAATACTAATTATAATTTCTTTAATATTTTTTGTTCTTTACATAATTGGAATTATTGTATTCATCTCTTTATTTGCTGGAGCTGGTTTTAGTGATGAGATATTTTCGTTGTTGAAATATTAGTTTGTGGATACATATTAAAAATTAGTTTTGAGAATTAAATTGTATTGTCATTGCGAGGAGTGTTCTTTGCGACGTGGTAATCTGTTAAGTGAACAAAATAATTTAAAAGATTGCCGCACCCGCCCAAAAACTGACGGGTTCGCAATGACAATAATTTTATTTTGGAAAGCTAACTAATTGTCTTACTAAAAGTTCTCTCTTTTCTGACTTGAAAATTCCAATCTCCTCAATTAGATTTGTATTAACTTTCTTAAACTCATTTAAAAAGTTAATATTTCTCTAATCAAAAATTATACACGTTTGAAGAATAATATTTTTAGAATATACATTTTGTTGAATGTCTTGTTTGCCTATACTATTATTGCACAAGAAGGAGATAGCTATATTCAAAAGATAGATACTTTAAAAATAAATCTAGATAATTTCTATGAACTATCTTCAATTCACATTGTACCACTTTCTGAAAAAATAATTCTTGGAGAAAAAGAGTTATCAAACAAAGATTATTTATTCGATTTCTCTACTACTTCCTTTAAGCTTTCCGATTCCCTTAAATATTCGATATTTGATACTTTAATAATTACATATAAATCATATAATCTAAAACTTAAAAAAACATATAAGCATCGGTCAATTGTAAAGAGGTTTGATGATTTAACAAAAGAAACAATAAGTATAGTTAAAAATGAATCAGTTGATTTATCTTCCAAAGCAATTTTTGGTGATAAACTTAAAAGTAACGGAACTTTGCTGAGAGGAATTTCAGGTGGTTCTAATAAAGATTTAACTATAAATAGTGGATTGCGATTACAACTTTCTGGACAACTCTCTGATGATATAACAATAGTGGCTGCACTAACAGATGAAAACACCCCAATACAACCAGAGGGAAACACAGAGCGACTTGAAGAACTTGACAAAGTTTTTATTGAAATAAAACATAAAATTGGCTCTGCTACTTTTGGTGATTATAACTTTAAAACATCGGTAGGAGAGTTTGGCAAATTTAATAGAAAGTTACAAGGTGTAATTGGTAAAATAGGAACTGAAGAATATGGTGGAAGCGTAGCAATAGCCGGAGCAAGAGGTAAGTTTAACTCAATGCCATTTCCAGGGATTGATGGTGTTCAAGGTCCATATAGATTGCGAGGAATTGATAATGAAAATGATATAATAATAATTGCTGGAAGTGAACGAGTTTATATAGATGGCAAGGAACTTAAGAGAGGTGAAAATAACGAATACACAATTGAGTATTCCATTGCCGAAGTTACATTTACTCCCAAAGTTCTGATAACTTCTTTAAGTAGAATAATTATTGATTTTGAATACACAAGTAGAAAATACGAACGGAATATTATTGGTGGAAATGCTTATGTAAATCTTTTTGATAACAAACTAAAAATCAAAGTTAATGTTTTGCAAGAAGGGGACAACAAAAATAATCCAATAGATTTTTTACTTTCTGATGATGATAAATCTAAATTATCTAATAGTGGTAACAATCAATTGTCTGCATCGCAAAGTGGTGTAACTCTTGTAGAACCAGACTCAAACGGAAATCGAAAAGGAGTTTATACAAAAAGAGATTCAGTAATTAATAACAATCCAATTTCGGTTTATACTTATCAACCTAATTCAGACTCATCCAATTACATTGTCTCATTTAGTTTTATGGGAGAAGGTAATGGAGATTATATTCGTGAAAGTATTGGGAGATTTAAGTTTGTTGGAATTAAACAAGGTTCATATTTTCCTATACGTTTATTGCCTTTACCAGAAAACATGCAAATTGGAAATGTAACTATTGAGTACAAACCAATTGAAAAAATAAAAATCAATTTAGAACTAGCTGGAAGTAATTTTGACAGAAATACTTTTTCTGATTTAGATGATGGAAATAATTTTGGTTCGGCAAGAAACATAAGATTAGATATTGAACTAATAGAAATTGATATTAGTAATTCTAATTATGGAAAAATCAGTGGATATTTTAGAGATAGATTTCTAAATAAAAACTTCAAAACAATTGATAGAATAAACGAAATTGAATTTAATAGACATTATAATACTTCAAACACAAATAGTTCAGAAGAATTGCTTAGAGAAATGCAATTCAACTACTCTCCAGTCAATGATATCAATGTTAAAACGAAGTACGGCTTATTAAAGAAAGGTTCTCTATTTAATTCCGAAAGATACTTGACAAATATTGATGTACAGAATTACAAAAATATAAATCTAAAATATAGTTTTGATAATGTTGATACAAAAAATAAATTATTCACAACAAAATGGCTTAGACAGAATGGGGAAGTAACCTATAGTATTTATAATGTTGTTCCTGGATTTTTGTATAGAGCTGAAAATAAACAAGAGTTTGGTTCTGTAACTGATTCACTTCTGATAGCAAGTAAAAAATATTATGAATATTCTCCATTTGTACGTTTTGCAATTTCAAAAGGTTTTAATATTTCAGCTAAGTATTCTTTTACTGAAGAAAATATTCCAATCAACGGAAATTATGTTAGAGAGTCTCAATCATTTCTGCATACTTACTCACTAAATTTTAGTGAGCTAAAGGAGTTAACTACTTCAACAGATTTTTCTTTCAGAAAGAAAAAGTACAGCGAGACTTTTGCAAACAAAGGATTTGGGGATAATGAAACCATTCTAATTAGAAATCAAACAAGAATAAATTTATTTAATAGATTTCTCTCCGGTCAGTTCTATTACCACGCAGCTACAGAAAGAGCAGCACGTTTAGAGCGTGTATTCATTAGAGTTCCGCGAGGTTCAGGAAGTCATTCCTACCAAGGTGATCTAAATGAAAACGGAATTGCAGAAGAGAGTGAATTTGTTCCAGATCCTTTCGAGGGAGATTTTATTCAAACTACAATTCCAACAGATGCTTTGTTTCCTGTAATAGATTTGAAAATAAATACTCGTTGGAAAATAGATTTTGCAAAAACTTTTACAAGTCAAAACTTATTCAGTAAAGTGTTAAGTTCATTGTATGCTGAAACAGCTTATAAGATAGACGAAAATAGTAGAGAACAAGAAACTAGTAAAATTTATTTGTTGAACTCAAATTATTTTTTAAATGATTCAACAACTATTAGAGGTTCAAATTATTTACAACAAGATCTACATATATTTAAAAATAAAAGAGACCTTTCTTTTAGATTAAGATACACACAAAGAAAAAGTCTAAACCAATTTAGTGCGGGATTGGAAAAAGGATATTATAAACAGCAAAGTTTAAGAATCAAATTCAGAATGGTAAAGGAAATAAATAATGAAACAGAAATTATTAGTAGAACCGAAAATGTTTTAGCTCCAATAAATTCAAATCGCTCTAGAACAACAAATGCGAATATTGTGATTAGTGATTTTTCATACAGACCAGTCAATAATATGGAGTTTGGTTTTAAAATAAAAGTTAGCAGATTAGAAGATAGATATCCGCAAAAGCCTACTATCATTGATGAAAACAAAATCACACTTAGATTTACACTTTCTTTATTTAAGAAAGGAAGACTAAGAATTGAAGCTGAAAGAACAGAATTACTTTCTAACACAACAGAAAATATTATTCCATTTGAAATTACAAACGGAAATTTAATTGGCAAAAATTATATTTGGAGAACCAATTTCGATTATAGATTCTCAAATAATTTGCAAATAAATGTAAACTATAGTGGAAGATTACAAGGAGTAGGAAGAGTAGTTAACACAATGAGAGCAGAAGCAAGAGCCTATTTTTAATAATCTTCTTACTCGTAATCGTACTCTTGTTCTTACTCGCTTTTCTATTTTTTATAAAACAAAAACATGATTAAGAATACGAGCAAGATTACGATTAAGAAAAAACTAAGATTAAGACTTAAAGTAAAACTATGAAAACAAAAACGAACTTAATAGAAGCACACATTCTTAGAAAAAGTGAAAAGGTAATTGAGTATCTAATAATGAAACGTGCATCAAACCAAAAGTATCCTAACATTTGGCAAATGGTTACTGGAAAAATAAAATCAAAAGAAAAAGCATATCAAACTGCAATAAGAGAAATAAAAGAAGAGACAAATCTTGATGTTGATGAATTGTATATCGTTCCAAATGTAAATTATTTTTATGATGGTACAGATGATAGTATAACAATAATCCCGGTATTCCTTGCTATCATTAGGGAAGACCAAGTTGTTAAATTATCTGTTGAACATTCAGAGTATAAGTGGGTTACTGCAAAAGAAGCAAAAGAACTTTTTGCTTGGGTTGGTCAAAGACAATCTGTTGATATTATTGAAGAGTATTTTAGTAAGAATAATTCTACACTTACGTTTCAAAAAATAAACATATAACATATTTTTTATAGGATTTTATCCTACTTTAAAATTAGAGAAATAGGAATCAAAATGAAACCACGACCATTTTTACTAAAAGAAATTAATTTGAAAACAGTTCAGGAGATTGACCATAAAGTAGCTATTCTTCCTTGGGGAGCAACTGAAGCCCACAACTATCATTTACCATACGGAACTGATATTTACGAAAGTGAATTTATTGCAGAAGTAGCTGCTAAATTAGCATGGGAGAAAGGTGCTAAAGTAATAGTTCTTCCTGCAATACCTTTTGGAGTTAATACGCAGCAACTTGATATAAAACTTACAATCAATATGAATCCTTCAACGCAAGCAATAATTCTTAAAGATGTTATTGAAAGTCTAGAGAAACATGGTATTGAAAAATTTGTAATTCTTAATAGTCATGGAGGTAATAATTTTAAACAAATGATAAGGGAATTACAGAAAGATACAACAATATTCCTTTGTTCGCTTTCCTGGTTCGAAATTAACTGGGAAGAGTTTTTTGAAAAAGGAGGTGATCATGCTAATGAAATGGAAACGAGTTTGATGTTAAGTACACATCCTGAACTAGTAAGTCCATTAAATGAAGCTGGTAAAGGAACTGCTAAAACATTCAAAATAACTGCATTCAAAGAAAAATGGGTGTGGGCTCCAAGGGCTTGGACAAGTGTTACTAGGGATACTGGAATTGGAAACCCAAAATTAGCTACAGCTGAAAAAGGTAAAAAGTATATCAATTTAATCACAGAAAAAATTGCTCAATTTTTCGTTGATCTTTATAAGGCAGATGTTCAAGATATGTATGAGTGATTTTGAAAGTGCTTATTTCATGGACAGTAACACAAGTATTTTTTAGTAATAACTTTAACGTATAAATTTCTTTTAGAATTTACTATGTTCTTTCACAAACAGAAGAAAAAATTATTTATTTTAAGAATCAAATGTTTAAATGTTTAAAAATAAAAGAGGCAAAATTTGGATTTATTAGTAGTTGGTTCAGTCGGTTTAGACGATGTAGAAACACCCGTAGATAAAATTAAAAATGCTCTTGGTGGAGCAGCAACATATATTTCGTTAACTGCAAGTTATTTTACAAATCCGGTAAAGCTAATTGCTGTTGTTGGAGATGACTTCCCTGATGAGCACTATAAAATGTTGGAAGATCACAATGTGAATATGGAAGGACTTGAAATAGTTGAGGGAGGCAAAACATTTCGTTGGGGAGGTAGATATCATAACAATATGAATGATAGAGATACTCTATTTACAGATTTAAATGTTTTCGAAAATTTTAGTCCAGTAGTTCCTGAAGAATCTAAAAAAAACAATTATGTAATATTGGGCAACATACTGCCATCATTACAGTTGCAAGTCTTAGACCAGTTAGAAGGAGATAATTTTGTTATTTGCGATACAATGAATTTATGGATTGAAAATACCAAAGAAGATTTACTTAAAGTATTAAAAAGAACAGATGTACTAATCATAAATGATTCCGAAGCTAGTATGCTTTCAAATGAACCGAACCTATTTAAAGCTGCAAAAATTATTAGAGATATGGGTCCAAAGTATTTAATAATTAAAAAAGGTGAACACGGAGCTTTGTTGTTTAACGGAGAGAAGATTTTTTCTGCTCCAGCTTATCCACTAGAGTCTATTTTTGATCCAACTGGTGCTGGCGATACTTTTCTTGGTGGCTTTGCCGGACATTTACACAAAACTGGAGATTTAAGTTTTGAGAATATGAAACGTGCAGTAATTTATGGAAGTGTTATGGCTTCTTTTAATGTAGAAAAATTTAGCACAATTGGGTTAGAAAAATTAAATACCGAGAAAATACAAAATAGATATAATGAATTTGTAGAACTTTCAAGGTTTGATAATGAGTAGTTTCAAATCAATTGAAATAAAAAATGACAAATTGATTTTAATAGATCAAACAAAACTTCCTATTGAAGAAGTGTATATTGAAACTGATGACTATGAACGAATTGCAATTTCTATTGAACGACTTGAAGTAAGAGGAGCTCCCGCCATTGGTATTACTGCTGCTTATGCACTTGCTCTAGCTTTTAAGAATGTTGAAAATGTTACTGTTGAATACTTTGAACAAGTTTATAAACGTCTTGAAGAAACTAGACCGACCGCTGTAAATTTATTTTGGGCTTTATCTAGAATGAAAAAAGTTTTTATTGAAAAAAAAAGTAAATCAAATCTCTATTCTATTTTGTTGGAAGAAGCAAAAGCAATTCACAATGAAGATATAATTATGTGCGATAAGATGGGTGAAAATGGTTTGCAAATATTTAAGAAAAAGACGACTGTTCTTACACATTGCAATACTGGTCAACTTGCAACCGGAGGAAGTGGAACAGCGTTTAGTGTAATTCATAATGGACATAAAAGTGGAAAAGTAAAATATGTTTTTGCTGATGAGACAAGACCGCTTTTACAAGGTTCTCGCTTAACAGCTTTTGAACTTCACAAAGCAAAAATTCCTTTCTCAATTAACTCAGATTCAACAGCAGCATTTCTTATGCAAAAAAATAAAATTGATTTAGTAATTGTTGGCTCAGATAGAATTGCTGTTAATGGAGATACAGCAAATAAAATAGGGACTTACAATCTTGCAGTTCTTTGTAAACATCATAACATACCATTTTACATTGCTGCACCAACAACTACAATTGATAAAGACTGTAAAAGCGGAGAAGACATCACAATTGAATTTAGAGATAAAAGTGAGCTCAATTCTTTTAGGGGTGAGCAAATCACATCTAATAAATACAAAGTTTTTGCTCCTGCTTTTGATGTAACTCCAAATAATTTGATTACTGGAATTATTACAGAAGTTGCTCTACATACTGCTCCTTATGACTTTGCTAACATTTAGATATTATACAAAGTCCAAAGTGGTTCTCGGGTTAACTACTATTCCTCTCATTACAAAAGAGAGGATAAAGGTGAGTTTTAATTAATAAAATAATCCGAAAACCACTTTGGAGATTGTATATCAATGACGGAAATAAGTAAAAGTGAATCGATAGTTTTAAGAAAAACTAATTTTAGTGATTCCAGTCTTATAGTTCAATTGTTTACAAAAGAATATGGGAAAATGTCCGCCATAATTAAAGGGGCAAGAAGTGCAAAATCTAAAATTGGAAGTAAGATAGATTTGCTCAATCACACAGAAGTTATTTTTTACAAAAAAGATAATAGAGATATGCAATTGCTAACACAAGCCACTCTCATCAATCACTTTTCTAATATAAAAGAAGACCTCGATAAAATTAAATATGCTTCAGCAGTTTGCGAATTACTGCAAAGACTTATCCCTGACAATGAACCAAACGAAAAAATATTTAGAGGTGTTATAAAAATTCTTTTAATGATGAATGAAAAAGATTCTGACTCACAATTATTATTTGCAAAGTTTTTGTTTTTTATTATTACTCAAACTGGTTATGAAATATCATTCCACATGTGTTCAAGCTGCGGTGAAAAAATAGAATCAAGCTCCAGCGCTGCGTTTAGTTATTCGGAAGGAATTATTTGTGAAAACTGCAATATAAATAAAGAATTAACTTTTAATTTTAATGAGGAACTTTTTAATTTATTCAAATGTTTAACAACTAGAAAAAATATTGGCTCGTATAAAAAGAACAATCTTGAGAGCATTATTTTTATCCTTGAAAAGTTTTTGGAATATCATATCCCAGAGTTTAGAGGAATTAAATCATTGAAAATGTTTTAAGATATAAAGAATAAATTGATTCTATAAAATTAAAAATTTGTCATATTGAGGGAGTGTTCTTTACGACTGAAATATCTCATCAAATTATAGAGATTCTTCATTTCGACAAAATACGTCTTCATTCAGAATGACAAAGTTACTGATAAGATGACTGTCAAAAAAAATGTAAAATTGTAATAAAAATAAAGGAAACAAAATGAATAGAAGAAGCCTCATCAGCAAAACATCTTTAATAGTAATTGGTATTGTGTTTGGAGCAGTATTAGTTTCAAGCGCAGACTTGGTAAAGCAAAGTAATGCAAAGTCCAATAATAACAGTAGGATTGGAAGTTTAAGTTCTCCTATTGAACATGTAAACCTAAATGATTTTAGTAATGCTTTTATCGAAGTTGCAGAAAAAGTTACGCCATCTATAGTTAGTATAAAAGTTGTAAGTCAGGCAAAAGAAAATCCTCACTCTGGCTTAGAAGGATTTGACCTTCCTTTCCCGTTTAAAGAATTTAAACAGAAACGAGCACCTCAAAAACATCAAGGTTCAGGAAGTGGAGTAATTATTTCTGAGGATGGTTATATACTTACTAATAATCACGTGGTTGATAATGCAAGTAGTTTGGAAGTTTATTTCTCAGATAAGAGAAAACTAAATGCAAAAATTATTGGTACAGATCCTTTAACGGATTTGGCAGTTATAAAAGTTGAAGCAAATAATTTACCAGCTGCTTATTTGGGAGATTCAGAAAGTTTAAAGCCTGGTGCTTGGGTTTTAGCAATTGGAAATCCTATGCAACTAAACTCAACTGTTACTGCTGGAATTGTAAGTGCAATTGGTAGAAACATAAATATAATTCAAGATAAAGAAGGATATGGAGTTGAAAATTTTATTCAAACTGATGCAGTTATCAATCCGGGCAATAGTGGTGGGGCTTTGGTGGATTTAAGCGGAGCTGTAATTGGAATAAATTCTGCAATTGCAACAAACGGTTTCTCTGCAAGTTACATTGGTTATGGTTTTGCAATTCCAATAAATATGGCAAAATCAGTTGCAGAAGATCTAATAGAGAATGGAGAAGTTAACAGAGGTTACATTGGAATTGGAATTGGTGAAGTTGATGAAGCAATGGCAAAAGCAGTTGGACTTGATAAACCTAGAGGAATTATAATAGGCAGAATTCTTGAAGATGGAGCTGCCGTAAGTGAAGACATTAAATCTGGAGACATAATTTTAGAAGTGGATGGAAGGGAAGTTAACAGACCAAATCAGCTTCAAAGTTACGTTGCAACTAAGCGAGCAAATACAGAAGTTGAACTTACATTATTTAGAGATGGAGACGAAATAACACGTACCCTAAAACTTAAAGCAAGAAAGAAAGATAAAGACGATGGAACTTTGCTAGTTGGCAAAGAAAAGAAAAAAGAAAAGGAAATAGAAGAAGTTACTGAAGTTAATTTTGACAAATTGGGTCTTACAATAACAAATATGAATGAAGTAACAGCAAAAAAATATAATATTAAAAATGGAATTATTGTAAAAGATGTTGAAAGATTTAGCAAGGCTGCCAACCAAAGACTATACCCAGGAGCTGTTATTACTGAGGTTGACAAAAAGAAAATTAATTCTGTAAAAGAATTTGAGAAAATAGTTAAGAGGAAAAAAGGTAAAGCACTATTGCTCAAAGTTAAACACGAAAACGGAAATACAAATTTTGTTGGATTAGAAATACCAGAGTAGAATTTGTGCTTGTTGTTACGAACTCACGCCCAGCAAGATGGCGGACAGGCATTCCATGACAATTAGCGAGTAGCAATTACTATCATGAAGTTTTTCTTGACAGACTAGAAATCAATTTTTTGATTACTGTAATAGACTAATAATTTTACAAATGTCATACTGAGCGGAGTCGAAGTAGGAAGGAAGTTTCATAATCAAATATTATTTTAAGAAAAAATATTTGCAACGTTTGGTAATAAAGCGTTCACAAAATTGTGGACGCTTTTTTTTATATATTTGCATTTAAATTTCTGAATCAAAAGGATACTAATGATACGTTTACTTACTGCCGGAGAATCACACGGAAAAGCTTTATCTGTAATAGTGGAGGGCTTTCCATCCAATATACCAATTACAAAAGAGTTTATAGATAACCAACTACGCCGCCGACAAATGGGTTACGGGCGTGGTGGAAGAATGAAAATTGAAACTGACCAAGTTGATATTCTTGCTGGTATTCGTTTTGGTAAAACTTTTGGTTCGCCAATTGCTTTTAATATTATTAATAGCGATTGGGAAAATTGGACTGAAATAATGAGTCATACCAAGCATAATAAAAAGATTGAGAAGATTACAATCCCACGTCCCGGACATGCTGACTTAACTGGAGTAACAAAATATAATTTTGATGATATTCGCAATAGTATAGAACGATCAAGTGCAAGAGAAACTGCTGCAAGAGTTGCTGGCTCAACAGTAGCAAAAAGATTTCTTGAAGAGTTTGGAATTACTATTGGGAGTTATGTGGAAAGCATTGGAGGAATTTATGCTAAAAATAATTTCACTGAAAAATTGTTAGATAACAAACTACCTAAGAATTTTAATGCACAAAGTCTTGCAGATAAAGCAGACAAAAGTGAAGTACGAACTTTAGACAAAGAACAAACAGAAAAAATAATTAGAAAAATAAAAGTAGCAAAAAAGAACGGAGATACGCTTGGCGGAAATATTGTTGTAACAGCAACTGGCGTACCTACTGGACTTGGAAGTTATATGCATTTTGATAAAAAGTTGGACGCAGCAATTGCTTTTGAGTTTATGTCAATAAATGCAATTAAAGGTGTGGAGCTTGGTAGCGGTTTTAGTTCTGCTGAATTGTTCGGCTCAAAATCTCACGATGAGATAATTATAAAGGATGGAAACTTAGTAAGGAAAACAAATAGAGCCGGAGGAGTTGAAGGTGGAATCTCAACCGGACTACCAATTATTGTACGAGCAGCAATGAAACCAATTGCAACATTAATGCAGCCAATTCAAACAGTAAATCTTGCAACAATGAAATCTGTAAAAGCAAGAAGAGAAAGAAGTGATTTTGTTGCAGTCCCGGCTTGTGGAGTAATAGGAGAAGCAGCTTTAGCTTGGGTACTTGCTAAATTTATGCTTCAAAAATTTGGCGGAGACTCACTTGAGGAAACAAAAGTTAATTATAAAAATTATGTTATTAATTTGAATAAAAGAGTTGCAAAGAATTTTAAGTGATCAAGAGTACTTTGCTTTTTATTTGTTAGAGAATTATAATCCAGTGAAAAATTGTATTGAATTCCATAAAACAATACGTATATTAGAAGTGTGAAATGTACGTAAATGATTGAGGCTGAGATGAACACAAAATTAACATTAAAACTTAATAAAAGATCTATCGAGAGAGCAAAAAGATATGCCAAAAGAAATAAACAAAGTCTTTCTGGAATAGTAGAAAATTATTTTGAAATTATTTCTGAGAAAGAATCGTCAAACGAAATAGAAATCTCTCCAAATGTTCTTGAACTGGCTGGAATTATTAAATTATCAGATGATGTAAATATAAAAGAGTTATACGGTAAACATCTTGTAGAGAAATATTCAAGATGAAAAAGATTTTTATCGATTCTGATATTATTTTAGAATTGCTTGCCAAAAGAGAGCCACATTATATTTATTCTGCAAAATTATTTACTTTAATTGACCAACAAAAATTTATTGCATATACGTCTCCAATTGTATTTGCAAATCTGCATTATCTCTTAAAGAAAAATTCTTCAAATTCTTCTGCATTAAAAAACTTAAGAAAATTAAAAACTTTTATAAATATATTGCCAGTTGATGAAAGAGTAATAGAACAATCCTTAAACTCAGAGTTTAGTGATTTTGAAGATGCTATTAAGTATTTTACAGCTGTAAACAATGGTATTAAACTCTTGTTAACTAGAAATAAAGTTGACTATAAAAAAAGTAAAATTCCGATTGCTACAGCTGAGGAGTTTTTAAAAACTTTGAGTGTTAAGTAATTGCAATAACACACAAAGCTAGAAAGGAACGTAGTGATTTTGTTGCAGTTCCGGCTTGTGGAGTAATTGGAGAAGCGGCTTTAGCTTGGGTTCTTGCAAAGTTTATGTTGTAAAAATTTGGTGGAGATTCTCTAGAAGAAACAAAAGTGAATTATAAAAATTATGTTAATACTTTTAATATGAGTGTTTCTAAGAATTTTAAGTAGTTGAAAGTTTTTTGTAATTGCATATAAATAAAAAGTTTTAAGAAAATGTATTGTGAGTTTTTGCTTTGCAAGTTAGTAAAGAGGTATATAGTTGATAATAGGTAAGTATGAAAGATTATGATGAAGTGGTAAATTACTATTTTTTCTTTCCATATTTCAAGTGCTCAGAAAAACTTGATTTTGGTGGGATAGATTTATATCCGTCAAATAATTTAGATGGTCTTGAGCCAAATGCTAAGTCTCAAATCAATTTCATCTCCAATAAGTTTTATATGTCTGCTGACTATAAAATTAAGAATATGACAGTAGGACATATTAAAGAGAAGTATAATCTTGGTACACATGGATATATTAGTAGTGAACATTCTCAATTTAGTAAGTTATTAAATATCAGAGAATTACTAATATATTTTTATTCTAGTTTACACCCTACACTATTAACCCCTTTTCTAGATATTAATGCATCCAATCTCTATACATTTAGAGTCAATGATAAATTGGTCAAAAATTATAAATCTAATGAAAATTTGTTATGCCTAAATCAATCTGAGAATGATATCCTTATGACAGATGGATTTAGTGGATTGCTAAACGAATTAACATTTATATCAATTGATAAAGATGAAAATATATTTCCACCATTTCCCTCGTTTGATCAAAATTACACTCAAAACCTGTTCGCCGACATAAACAGGATTCCAGAACAATCATTGTTTAACTTTATTAATGATGAATCTAAATTAGAAGTTTTATTCAAAACAAGTCGTCTCATACGTTCAATGAAATGGTATAATAGATCAATCAATAATAACATATCAGATCATGAGCAATTAATATATCTATCTGTTTCTTTCGAAAGCCTTCTAGATTTGGGTAAAGAAAAGAATATTACAAATAGATTTAAAAATTCTATTAATATTTTACTTGGTAATAATTCAAAATTGAACGCATGGATTACACAATTCTATAATGCCCGATCAGAAATTGTTCATCGTGGTTATGCAAATGATCTTAATTTTAGTGCAGATCAAAAAAATAAGGAGAAAACTCATTATCGAGATTTACTGTCATATGGTAGAAGAATATTTCAAATTTTATTTAATTCAATTATTGTAAGTGAATATTTTAAAAATAGCACTAATCTTGTGGATCTTTTTATTAGCAACCGAGAAAGAGTAGATTTACTAATAAAAAAAATAAATAAAAATGACACAAAAAGTGTGCTAGAGCAGAATGAAAGTTTGATTGATAAGTTAATTGAGTATCAGTATGCTGGTTCAGAAAGAATATTAATTAAAGATCTTATTCACTTAGTTGTAAAGATTGCTGATTGTTATAAAAAAGAATTTGAAGCTTATGATCAATTGAAAATTGATGATTTTATCAATGAAAAGGACATGGAAAATAAATTATTAAAATATTTTGAGCTACATAGAGTATTACAGAATAATAAAGGTATCCCAATATTGACTAAACTGAATAGTATATGCTGGCATTATTTAATGAATACAGTATTTGCAGTAGTGCATAAAAGGAAAACAACTATATAATCAGCCGCTCAAGCTACCGAGGTCGGTAAGCAAAACTGGTAATTTTAAGTTTGTACTTTTTGTATAGCATTACTTTACTTGGCTGTCACAGTCGCACCATGAAATAAAATGCCAACTGAAAAAAGAACAAAAACAATATTTGAAGAAGAGGCAAACTAAACCTAACAGAAGAAAGATTTTACTTTTGTAACAACAACAGTAGTAAAATTCACATCGATTTTTTCTTACGCTCCATCTTGTGATATACCTATTAGTAATATTAAGTACTATCGAAAAAGATATAAATTTGATACTCTTGGTTACGTAATTATACCAACCCATTTTCATTGGCTTGTAAAAACTGAACCTTACTATGGAAGAATTTCTGATATTCGGCAACTCCGTTACACCCTTTCAAAAACATTTGCCTTTACAATAGTTAACATATTCGTTAACTTTCTTTATGAGAAAAATAGTTTTCTACAAATCCCAAAAAGGAAGTAAGCCTGTTAAAGATTTTCTTAATTCCTTGACTGATAAACAAGCTAAAAAAGTTGCTTGGGTTTTAAGATTAGTTCGTGACTTGAATTTTGTTCCTAAAGAATACCTCAAGAAGTTAGTCAATACCAATAATATTTGGGAAATCAGAATTCAAAGTGGGAATAATATTTTTCGAATACTTTGTTTCTTTGACAAAGGAGATATAATCATTCTAACAAATGGTTTTGTAAAAAAGACGCAAAAAACCCCTTCCAAAGAAATAGTTTTAGCAGAAAAAAGAAAACAAGAATATTTAAAAAGGAATAAATGATGGATGATTTAGAAAAATATATTAAACAGCGTAAATCCAAGAGCAAAATATTTGCCAAAGATTTTGAAGAAGGTTATGATAATTTTAGAATCGGATACTTACTTAAACAAGCAAGAAAGAAAGCTGGAATAACTCAAGAAGAGTTAGCAAATAAACTTAGTACAAAAAAATCAGCAATTTCTAGAATTGAAAACCACTCTGAAGATATTAGACTATCTACTCTTAAAAATTATTTGGAAGCATTAAATAGAAAGTTGCAAATCAACATTCTATAATTATTACTCGGCTGTCATAGTAGCACCGTGACATAAAACGCTAGCTGAGAAAAAAAAGAAAAATAAATTATGTTAAAACTACAAAAATTTACATTCAATCCATTCCAAGAAAACACATATATTCTTTGGGATAAAATTACATTAGAAGCTGCTGTCATTGATCCGGGCTGTATTTCTTCGGAAGAGGAGAATGCATTGTTAAACTTTATTTCTGAAGAAAAACTAAAAGTTAAATATCTAATTAACACACATTGCCATATTGATCACGTACTTGGAAATGCTTTTGTAAAAGAAAAATACGGATGTAAGTTTTATGCTCCAGAATTAGATGTTCCATTCCTTGAGAAAGTGATTGAACAAGGAAAGATGTTTGGAATGGAGGTGATACAATCTCCCAATCCAGATGAGTTTATTACAGAGGATTTAATTCTAAAATTAGGTGAATTAAAAATGAAATTTATTTTTACTCCAGGGCATACACCCGGAGAGTATTGTCTTTATTTTGAATCAGAAAAAATCTGTATTGCTGGTGATGTTTTATTCAAAGAGGGAATTGGTCGTACTGATCTTTGGGGTGGAGATTACGAAACTTTAATTTCTTCTATTCAAGAAAAACTTTTTGTTCTACCAGATGAAGTAAAAGTTTTTCCTGGTCATGGAGATGCTACAACAATTGGACATGAGATAATTCATAATCCTTTTCTAATTTAGTGGTAAACTCTATTCACTATGAAACAAGTTAGTGATTTTTTAGAGGTTTCAAAAAATAACACAAAAAACAATTGCATATAGGTTATCAATATCTTATTTTTTGTTCTTAAATTTTAATTAGAAAGTTAGAACATAGTTGTAGTAGTAAATATTTTTCAAATTTTGGATTTGAGCATTTCAATATGGAAGTAATTAAAATTAAGAAAGGTCTTGATATACCTATTTCAGGCGAGCCTTCCAGTACTATTGACCCCAACATAAAAGTAAAACACGTTGCCATTCTTGGGAATGATTACGTTGGTATGAAGCCAACAATGCAAGTTGGAATTGGTGATTCTGTGAAACTTGGTCAATTGCTATTTACCGATAAAAAAATGCCAGGTGTTAAATTCACTTCTCCTGGTACGGGTAAAATAGTTGGTATAAGTAGAGGGGAGAAACGAGTTTTCCTTTCTATGGTTATTGCACTTGATGGAGATGATGAAGAAACTTTTAATTCATATCTGGAAGCTGAAATTAATTCTCTTTCTGCTGAACAAATAAAAGAACAGTTAATCAATTCAGGTGTTTGGACTTCTTTACGAGAAAGACCTTTTAGCAAAGTAGCTAATCCGGCAATCACTCCACACTCAATTTTTGTAACTGCAATGGATTCTAATCCGTTAGCTCCTTCCATTGAAAAAGTTTTAAGAGGTAGAGAAGCAGAATTTAAGAATGGGTTAAAGATTCTCTCTAAACTTACTGAAGGTTCTGTTTATTTATGTAAGAAAAATGGAACAAATATTGCAAGTCCAACAAATGATAAAATACAAGTAAAAGAATTTAGCGGACCGCACCCAAGTGGTTTGGTTGGAACTCACATTCACTTTATTGATTCAGCTAGTAGAAGTAAACACGTATGGTACATCAACGCTCAAGATGTTGCAATGATTGGAGAACTTTTCACAACTGGTAAAATAAATACTGAAAGAGTTATTTCTCTTGCAGGACCTTCGGTTAAAAATCCAAGACTTGTAAAAACACAAATAGGTGCTTCTCTTTTTGAACTTACCGATAAAATATTGAGTGAAGGTGAAAATAGAATAATTTCCGGTTCAGTTTTGTCTGGACGAACTGCAACTAAAGAAGAAGGTTATCTAGGAAGATACCATCAACAAGTTTCTGTAATTTCTGAAAATGTTGAGAGAAAATTATTTGGTTGGGCAATGCCAACTTCAAAATTGTTTTCTGTTAAGAAAGTTTTGCTCTCAAGTTTATCTCCAAATAAGAAGTTTAGTTTTACAACGGCTCTAAATGGTGGAGCTCGTGCAATTGTGCCAATAGGAAGTTACGAGAAAGTAATGCCTTTAGATATTCTACCAACATTTTTACTTAGGTCTCTTGCAGTAAATGATGTTGAAGAAGCAGAAAAATTAGGTTGCTTAGAATTGGATGAGGAAGATTTAGCATTATGTACTTTTGTTTGTCCATCAAAGCAAGACCATGGAAAAATTTTAAGAAGGAATTTAACTTTAATTGATAAGGAAGGATAGTGAAATTTCTTAGAAACATTTTAGATAGTGCTGAAAAACCCTTCTTGAAAGGTGGTAAGTTAGAAAAGTACTATCCGTTGTTTGAAGCTACAGATTCTCTTCTGTATTCAACAAGCTCAAAAACAAAAACTGCTTCTCATGTAAGAGATGCTCTTGATCTTAAGAGAATGATGTTGACAGTTGTTATTGCTTTAATCCCAGCAATAATTATGGCTCTCTATAATACTGGCTATCAAGCAAACTTGGCAATTGCTAATACGGATTTTTATCCATCAAACTGGCAACAAGATTTATTGGTTTGGTTAGGTGTTAGTTTTGATGCTACTAATACATTTGCAAATATAATTCACGGAGCGGCATACTTTTTACCAGTTATATTAACCACAGTTGCTGTTGGCGGATTTTGGGAAGTTCTTTTTGCTGTTGTTAGAAAGCACGAAATTAACGAAGGCTTTTTTGTTACTACATTTTTGTTTCCACTAATACTTCCGCCGGAAATTCCATTATGGCAAGTTGCTCTTGGTATTAGTTTTGGAGTTGTAATTGGTAAGGAAGTTTTTGGTGGTGTTGGAATGAATATTCTTAATCCGGCATTGACAGCTAGAGCATTTCTTTTCTTTGCATATCCTGCACAAATCTCTGGAGATAAAATTTGGGTAGCTGTGGATGGAGTAAGTAAGGCAACACCTTTGGCTGAGTTTGCAGATTCAACCTTAGCTCTATCATCAAGTTGGTGGGATGCTTTTGTTGGTCTTGTTCCTGGCTCAATGGGTGAAACTTCTACTATTGCAATTCTAATTGGAGCGGTAATTTTAATTGTTACACAAATTGGTTCTTGGAAAATTATGCTAAGCGTTTTACTTGGAATGATTGGAACTTCACTTATGTTCAATCTTGTTGGAAGTTCAACTAACTCGATGTTTGCAGTAACTCCCTTGTGGCATTTTGTAGTTGGCGGTTTTGCATTTGGAATGGTTTTTATGGCAACCGATCCGGTTAGTGCTGCAATGACAGAAGGTGGCAAGTGGTTGTATGGATTGCTAATTGGAATATTAGTTGTACTTGTTAGAGTTGTTAACCCTGCTTTCCCAGAAGGAATGATGTTAGCTATTTTATTTGGTAATGTATTTGCTCCAATTTTAGATAAGATTTTTATTAACAGAAATATAAAACGGAGACTTGAAAGAAATGGCCTCTGAATCAATTACTAAAACCATTGGCGTTGTTGTTGCAATTTGTGTTGTTGCCGCAATCTTTGTTTCCTCTGCTGCGGTTGGTCTAAAACCAATTCAAGAAGAAAATAAGAAGTTAGACTTATTAAAAAATATTTTAATAGCTGGCGATCTTTATAACGAAGACACAGAAAATATAGCTCAAACTTTTACTTCTAATGTTGATGCAGAAATTATAACTTTATCTGATGGAGAAGTAGTTCCAAAAGAGAATTATGATGAAGTGCTAAACTTAGAAGACTTCAATGTTCGAGCTGTTGCAAGTAGTGAACTTCACGGTAAGACAATAGATGCATCTAAAGATATTGCAGGTATTCAAAGAATGCCAAAAGAAATGGCTATCTATAAAGTAAAAGGGGAAAGTGGTTATACTAAATTTATTTTCCCAATTTATGGCAAAGGTCTTTGGTCAACGCTTTACGGCTTTATTGCATTAGATAAAGACCTTCATACAATTAAAGGTTTTACATTTTACGAACACGGTGAAACTCCAGGACTTGGTGGTGAAGTTGATAATCCAAGATGGAAACAACAATGGGTTGGCAAGCAAGCTTATGATGAAGATTGGAACTTGAAGATTGAAATTATTAAAGGATTGACTGATCCAAATAGCAGTAAATTTAAATACCAAGTTGATGGCTTATCTGGCTCTACTCTTACTACAAGGGGCGTTAGCAATCTAGTAAGATTTTGGTTGGGCGATGCTGGTTACAAACCTTTTATTGATAAGCTACGCAAGGAGATATAGGTGAAAAAATATAGAGAAATTTTACTGGATCCGATTTTTAATAATAATCCAATTGCTCTGCAAATTTTGGGAATTTGTTCTGCGTTAGCTGTTACATCAAAGTTAGAAACTGCACTTGTAATGTCAGTTGCTGTTACATTTGTTGTAGCATTCTCAAACTTTTTTGTTAGTCTTGTTAGAAATCATATTGCAAGCAGTATTAGAATTTTAGTTGAGATGACAATCATCGCATCGCTTGTTATTATTGCCGATCAGCTGATTAAGGCTTATGCTTTTGATGTTAGTAAACAGCTTTCAGTTTATGTTGGACTAATTATTACAAACTGTATTGTGATGGGAAGAGCTGAAGCTTTTGCACTTCAGAATAAGCCGCTAGTAAGTTTTATGGATGGAATTGGAAATGGAATTGGTTATAGTTTTATATTAATTGTTATTGGTTTCATTCGTGAATTGATTGGTTCTGGGAAACTTTTGGGGTACTCAATACTTCCTCTAACTACTGAAGGAGGATGGTATCCATCAAATGGAATGTTCCTTATGGCTCCAAGTGCTTTCTTCTTAATAGGTCTTATCATTTGGGCAATAAGAGCTTGGAAGCCTGAACAAGTTGAAACGGAGTAAAGAACGAAAGACGTAAAACAAAAAAACAAATAGTAAAAGACGAATAAATTTCAATGTCTAATTATTCAAAATCATATAGTTAGTTGTTGTCATTCTCAACTTGACTGGGAATCTAGATAATAATAATGGATCCCCGATAAGTGCATTCGGGAATGAAAAACGAAAACAAAGACAATATTTATCTTATTTGAATAATAGATGCAAATTATTTTATAATACTAAGAAGTTGAAAAACTATGATTGAACATTATTTAAGTTTATTTATCAAATCAATTTTCATTGAAAATATGGCGCTTGCCTTTTTCTTGGGTATGTGTACATTTCTTGCTGTATCAAAAAAAGTTGAAACTGCAATTGGACTTGGTATAGCAGTGGTTGTAGTACAAGCTATTACAATGCCAATTAACAATTTGATTTATCACAATATCTTAAAAGAAGGTTCGTTAGCCTGGGCTGGTTTAGGAGGTGTTGATTTAACATTTCTTGGACTCCTTACATATATTGGTGTTATTGCAGCAATGGTTCAAATTTTGGAGATGGTTTTAGACAAATATGTTCCAGCACTTTACAATTCACTTGGAGTGTTCTTACCTTTGATTACTGTTAACTGTGCAATTCTTGGTGGATCACTTTTAATGGTTGAAAGAAATTATACATTTACTGAAAGCGTTGTCTTCGGTTTTGGTTCGGGAATTGGTTTTGCCCTTGCTATTGTTGCACTTGCTGGCATTAGAGAAAAAATGAAATATAGCAATGTCCCAGATGGATTAAGAGGTTTAGGAATTACATTTATTACAGTTGGTTTAATGGCAATAGCTTTTATGCTATTTTCCGGAATTCAATTATAGAGGTTTATTTTAATGGAAGGAATTAGTTTAATTATTTTTAGCGTAGCTATGTTTACGCTTATCGTTGTACTTTTAGTTGTGATTATTCTTTTTGCAAAATCGCAATTGGTACCAAGTGGTAACGTAAAGATATCTATTAATGATAACCCTAAAAATGAATTGACTGTACCGATTGGTGGAAAACTACTGAATGCTTTATCAGATCAAAAAGTTTATCTTCCTTCTGCTTGCGGTGGTGGTGGAACTTGTGGCGAATGTAAGTGTATAGTTACAGAAGGTGGTGGAGATGTTTTGCCTACCGAAACTTCAATGCTAAATAGAAAACAAATTAGAAATAATTATAGATTGTCCTGCCAAGTACCTGTAAAGTCCGATATGAAAATTGAAGTTCCAGCCGAAGTTTTTGATATTAGGAAATGGGAATGTACGGTTCGTTCAAATCATAATGTAGCTACTTTTATTAAAGAACTTGTACTTGAATTGCCAGAAGGTGAAAATGTAGATTTCCGAGCTGGTGGTTATATTCAGATTGAAGCTCCTGCTCATACAATTAAATATACAGACATTGATGTTGAAGAAGAATACAGAGGCGATTGGGATAAATTTAACTTATGGCAATTTGTTTCTAAAGTAGATGAACCAGTTTTACGTGCATACTCAATGGCAAGTTATCCTGAAGAAAAAGGAATAATAATGTTGAACGTGAGAATTGCTTCGCCTCCGCCAAGAACTCCTGATGTTCCTCCTGGAAAAATGTCTTCCTTTATCTTTAATCTTAAGCCTGGCGATAAATGTATAATTTCTGGTCCTTACGGAGAATTCTTTGCAAAAGAAACAGAATCTGAAATGGTTTTTGTTGGTGGTGGTGCTGGTATGGCTCCAATGCGTTCTCATATTTTTGATCAACTTAAACGTCTTGATACAAAAAGAAAAGTTTCATTTTGGTATGGTGCAAGAAGCAAGCGAGAATCTTTTTATGATGATGAGTTTGATAAGTTAGCAGAAGAACACAATAATTTTGATTGGCACTTAGCACTTTCAGAACCACAGCCCGAAGATAATTGGGAAGGGAAGACTGGTTTTATTCATCAAGTTTTATTTGATAGCTATCTTAAAGATCACCCAGCACCGGAAGATTGTGAATTTTATATGTGTGGACCTCCAATGATGAACAACGCAGTTATTCAAATGTTAGAAAATCTTGGTGTTGAACACGAGAATATTATGCTAGATGATTTTGGTGGATAAGTTTTATTTTTGTAAATTGACTTTTTTAAGTCGAATTGAAGTTTTCTAAAGGAGAAGAATATGTTAACAGCAGCCGATATATTAAAGCAAAAAGGTGCAGACATCATTTCAATACACCCTGATGAAACTGTTGCCAAAGCTCTTGAAATAATGTTGGATAGGAAAATTGGTGGAATACTAGTTAAGGAGAATGATGAATATATTGGTATTTGGACTGAACGTGATTTGATGAAAAATGTAGTTACTGATGGCTTTTATTCAAAGACTTCAAAAATTAAAGATTATATGAGCACTAATTTAACGGCTGAACCAATTACAGATTCTATTTATCAGCTGATGGATAAATGCCTTGGTAGAAAACATCGCCATTTACTTATTGAAAAAGATGGAAAAATTGTAGGTATTCTTTCTGGGGGAGATATTAGCAGAGCACAGCTAATGGACAAAACGAAAGAAGTTGATAACTTAAATCAAATGGCAAACTGGGATTATTATGAAGATTGGAAGTGGAAGAAAAAATAATTATTTTCAAACTCTAATATAATATTTATAGAAACCTAACTTTCAAAAGTTAGGTTTTTTTGTAAGTAACATAAAATTATATGAAAAAAAAAATATCCATAATATTTATTAGTATTCTTTTAAGCTGTTCACCTGAAGAAAAACAATTAGAAGATTTTTCTTTTACCGGAACAACAATGGGTACAACATATTCTATAAAAATTATTACTAATAAAAATAATATTCCAGATAGTTTTGATACAAAAATAGATAGCATTTTAATTGAAGTTAACAATCAAATGTCAACTTACATTCCAACCTCAGAACTTTCCAAATTCAATTCTACCCTTGATACTAGCTGGTTTGCTACATCTAAAGAATTAGTTCAGTTGTTTGATGAGTCAATAGAAATATCAGAACTTACTAATGAAGCATTTGATATTACAGTTGGACAATTAGTAAACCTTTGGGGTTTTGGTCCATTGCAAAATGAAAATATAATTCCCACTGATGAAGACATTAATAACTTAAAGCAAGATATTGGGATAGCAAATTTACGAGTTGATTTACAAAACTTAAAAATTAAAAAATTAAAACCTAAACTATATTGTGATTTATCCGCAATAGCAAAAGGTTACGGAGTTGATAAACTTGCGAAATATTTTAATAGCTATAATATCAAAAATTATATGATTGAAATTGGTGGAGAAGTTAGAACAAGTGGGAAGAAGCAAAATGGGGAAGTTTGGAAAATTGGAATATCAAGTCCAAACAATTCTAATCTACAATCCATTGTTGGTTTAAGTAATTTATCTATGGCAACTTCCGGCGATTATCTAAATTACTTTGAGCAAGATGGGATTCGTTATTCTCATACAATTGATTCACGAACCGGTAAACCAATAACACATAAACTAGCATCTGTAACAGTCCTACATAAAGATTGCAGATATGCAGATGCACTAGCCACAGCTATAAACGTTATGGGCCCAGAAGATGGATATTATTTTGCATTGAAAGAGAAACTTCCAATATTTATGATTGTAAGAGAGGAAAATAATTTTGTTGAAAAAATGACTCCACAATTCAGTAAATTTGTAATTAAAAATTAGAGAATAATTATGTTACAGTTTTTAATAGTTGTAGGTTTTTTTATTGTTGCAATTTCAATAATGGCAGCAGCTTTACATTTTAGTCAATATAAGAAAAAAGAAAATGGCGGATGCTGTGGTGGAGGAAGTTGTGCAAGTGATGGTGGCTCTCATTCATGTTATTCTTCCAAAGCTGATTTCGTAGAAAATATTGACAAGATAAAAACTGATAGACTTAATCTAAAACATTAATTTTCTATTTGTTTTACAAAACCATCAATCCCATTTTCTAGAAGAAAAATCTTTTTAGTTTCTGCTTTATTTCTATCTGTAAATACTCCAACATATATTCTGTAATATGTTTGTCCATTTACTATTGCACTAACTACTTTTGTCTCCTCAATAGTTGAACTAACTTTTATTGCATCAGATTTTTTATTGTATGAGCCAATTTGTACAGTAAAGTGTGGTACTTTTAAATCTGTTGGAAGAGTACTTTTACTTAGTAGAATTAAATCAACTTCTGTAAAACCTTTTTTAATCATTCCAATTTTCTCAGCTGCCTTTTTTGATAAATCAATAATTCTACTTTTAGCATAAGGACCTCTATCATTAATTCTCACAACAACAGATTGTCCATTAGACTTGTTTATAGCTTTTACAATACTATTAAAGGGAAGAGTTCTGTGAGCAGCAGTTAAGTCATACATATCAAAAGTTTCGCCATTGGCAGTAAGCTTACCATTAAAGTTTGGGCCATACCAACTTGCAATCCCAGATTCAATAAGGTTGCCTTTTTTATTCTTATTTTCAATCTTGGTAATTTGTTTTGTTGATGAACACGAGATTACCACTATCAAAAGTAAAAGTATTAGAAGTTTTTTGATAGCTGAGTTTATATTATCCATTTGTAAACCTTACTTAATTAATTTAAACCTTATTCTTAAAACAATATCATTGTTACTTGATGAAACAATTCTAAATGTTCCAAATTAACTTAATCTAAAATGGAATTAATTACTATACTTGTAAACTGTTTGTCATTCTCAGCTTGACTGGGAATCTAGAAAGTTTTAACAACTGGATTCCCGATTAAAACATTCGAGAATGACTAAATGAAAGTATAATCATAAAATATTTAAGTATTACAACAATCACAATTGCCACAAGCTGGTTGATCATCAAAACCAAAATAATTAGAAATATAAACTCTTCTGCAACTTTCTGTTTTGAAATAATTTACAACCGAAAGCAATTTTTTATTATCATTCATTAATTTTGATTCTAATCTTTTATCATCCACTAGTTCGTCTGGTAATTCTTTTAGTAAAACTAAATTACCTTTTTCTAATGAACCTTCTGTAACTCCGTATCTGTCTAACATAGCAAGAACTGTTTCAACTCTAAAATCATTTCGGTCGCGGTCGCTCATTTGCTCTCTTAAGTATTCAATTCCAAGTGAGTTTACTTTATTAGTATCTTCTCTAATTAGTCTAAAAATTCTTTCATAATAATCAGCATTGGGATTTGACCATTTAATAAAATTCATCTGCGTGTAAAGATCATTTTGATTGTATAGTAACTTGCACAAAGAATTATTTCCATCTCTTCCTGCTCTGCCAATTTCTTGATAGTACGACTCGATAGAAGAGGGAACTTCCACATGAATTACAAAACGAATATCAGGCTTATCAATTCCCATTCCAAAAGCATTTGTTGCAAGAATAATGTCTTGCTTCCCTGAAAGAAAACTACGCTGAATTTGTTTTCTCCTTTGCGGTTCTAATCTACCATGATAAACGCTATGTGAGATTACTTTCTTTTCTAAAAGTTCAGAATATCTTTCTAACTTTTTAATTAAAGAAAAATAAATTATACCCGAACCATTATAGTTCTTAATAACTTCTTCAATTTGTCCCATTGTTTCATCTTCGTCATAAACATCTGCACAAGCAAGTGCAAGGTTAGGACGTTGAATTCCTTGGTGATATAATTTAATTTTATTTGGTTCTAAACCAAGTTTAGCAATTATATCTTTTTGAACTTCAGTTGTTGCAGTAGCAGTTAAGGCTATGGTTGATGGGTTTCCTAACAACTCTCTAAATTCAGAAATACGAGAATAGTCTGGTCTAAAATCATGTCCCCACTCCGAAATACAATGAGCTTCATCAACTGCTAGTAATGAAATATTTGCTAATTTTATTTTTTTGACAAAATCTTTTTTACGAAATCTTTCCGGAGTAACATATAAGAGTTTTATTTTACCATTTACAAAATCATCCAAACGTTTTGTTCGTTCATTAGGCTTTACTGTTGAGTTTATAAAATTTCCTGCAATACATTTTGCTTTAAGTGCATCCACTTGGTCTTGCATTAAAGCAATTAGCGGACTTATTACAATTGTTCCTCCATCAAATAACAATGCTGGAATTTGATAACATAAAGATTTACCAGCTCCAGTTGGCATTAGCACAAGACAATGTTGTTTGTTTTGAACAAGGTCATATATAATGCTTTCTTGTTCTCCTCGGAAGGTGTTATGACCGAATTTATCTTTCAGTATTTCTAAAACTTGATTCATTTGTTACTTATAATCTAGTTAAATAAGGTTATTAAAAAGCTGTTCAAAATAATCATTAAATACTTCTCTCATTGAAAAAGCTTTCAATCATTTTTTGTAGTTTTAACTTTACTAATTAAATAATTTATATAGAATGTTAAAACTAAGCATATTAGATCAATCACCAATCTCCGAAGGAATGGATGCTGAAACCGCAATTGATAATACTGTTGAACTTACAAATTTAGCTGATAGCTTAGGCTATCACAGATTTTGGGTTTCGGAACATCATAATACAAACTCATTTGCTTCTGCAAGCCCAGAAATATTTATTAGCAGTTTGGCTGCACAAACCAAAAATATAAAACTTGGAACAGCCGGAATTCTTCTGAGTCATTACCAACCATATAAAATTGCTGAACAGATGAGTTTACTTTCTACTCTTTATCCAAATAGAATTGATTTAGGAATTGGGAGAGCTTTGGGTGGAGATGCAAGAATTGCTAAAGCATTAAACTCAACAACTAATCCGAACGAAATAATTGATAAATTTGATTCACTAATAAATTATCTTTATAAAAATAAGTCAGGGCTAAAAGTAATTCCGCAAACAGAACATAAACCAGAACTTTGGATTCTTGGAACTAGTCCGGCTAGTGCAAAGTACGCTGCAGAAAGGGGATTGCGATATTCTTTTGCTTCGTTCATAAATGCAGAAAAGTTAGTTGAATCTTATCAGACTTATCATCAATATTTTACTCCAACTGAATTTCTAAATGAACCTTACACAAATTTGTCTTTGTTTGTTTTGGCCGCAGAGACAAATGAAGAAGCAAACAAACTAGCAAGTAGTGCAAAAAAATGGTTGATTGATTCTTTGTTATATAGAAAAGATTTGCCATTCCCTAAAGCTGCTGGTGAATTTGAAAGTTCTAACTCAATGCAAGAACAATTTTTGATAAAAGCGTTTGAGGAGTTCTCTGCAATTGGAACAGCAAAAGGAGTTCTATCAAAATTAGAAACATTAAAAAAGAATTTTGCAATAAATGAATTTACTTTGGTTACAATTACTTATGATCAAAAGGATAAAATAAATTCGTATAAACTCATTGCTGATGAGAATGAAAAATAGTTTTGTAAAATTCATCTTAGTTAAGTATAGCAAGCTTAAACTAACTTTGAAGAAATTGAAAACCAGAAGTTATTACCTTGAAAATTACTTTTGCATGAGTTTAGTTCATCACAGTTTTCCTCAACATTGATGGAGAATAAAATGAAAACCAAATTGATTTATTTTATTATCATTTCTTTTCTAATTTTATCTTGTAAAACAACAGATTCAAATTATAAACAAAACCTACGTGAAGTTAAATATTTCCAAAGTATAATTCATAATATTGATAGAAAAATTATAACTCTTGCCGATGGAAATAGATGGAAAACAAATAGGTTTGTTATTTCAGTAAATATGACGGAAGTTTTTTTTATTGTTAACTTTGTTGGGTTTGGTGATGCATATATTAATGGTGCAAAATATAGTGTTTCTCATGTTAATGACGGAAGTGACTATAGATATTTTAATGGTTATTCGAATATGATAAAATCTATTCAAGCTGGTAATAATATTATTGAACTTTCTGACGATTCAAAATGGTTGATAGTAGATCCAAGAGGAGTTGATATTGAACAATGGCGTTCTACGTCTGAAGTTGTAAAATCAGAAGATGAAAATATTATGATCAATCCTTATAAAATTCAAGCTATTGAAGTAAAAAGAATTAGAGATGAATTACAAACAAACAACTAAAACTAGTTCTAAATAATTTAGACTTAAATCAAAGAATCATTATAATTCGGTTTACTTAGAATAATGAATATTCAAATATTAAGATTGTTCCTTTTTGTTAACTTAGTTTCTTTCATCGCGAATATTTCAATAGTAGCACAAATTAACAGTAGAACTATTGTAAAAGGAAAAGTTCTAGATGCTAAAACAAACCAACCACTTCAGGGAGTAAACGTTTCAATACTTGGCACACTAAAAGGTGCTGCAACAAATTTGAACGGAGACTTTATTATAAAAAATGTCCCAAACAATTCCTTTTATGTTGTTATTTCTTACGTGGGTTATGAAACTCAAAAACATTTATTAAGGAAATTAAATGGCAATACCATAAAAAAAGTATTTGCCCTTAATGAAAAAATATTTAAGCTAGATGAAATAACTGTTAACGAAAAAAATGATAAAGAGTGGAAACGAAGTTTTAAAATATTTAAGAAGCAATTTATTGGCATTCTTAATAATTCTATATTTACGAATATTGTAAATCCCTACATAATAAATTTTGCAAATTCCGATGATGGGTGGCTTGAGGCTACATCTGATGAACCAATTGAAATTATAAATGATATTCTTGGTTATAAAGTTATATACTACTTGGATGTTTTTCGACATAAATATATAACTACTCAATATTCGGGACAGCCTTTTTTTGAAGAAATTAAGCCAACTTTAAGTCAACCTCAAAATGGAATTGAAGAAGCTAGAGTTGAAGCATATTGTGGTTCATTAAGACATTTTCTCTATGCTGCAACAAAACAATTCAATAATGAAGAATTATTTTTTTTAGAGGAGCAGGGCTTTAAAGTTTATACAACAAATCTTAATCCTAATCCTAATAAGCAAAATATTAAACCAATATCTTATCTGGTAAACATGAATAAGTTTTTTAGCAAGGGAGCAAATGATTTTGAACTGGTTCTTGAATTTCCAAATTATTTGAAAATTGTTTATAATCGGGAAAAAGAAGACCCTAAGTATATAGAGGTAACAACAGGAGATAGAAACGATTTTAGTCCAACTTTGCAAACATCTTGGATCAATTTACCATCTGGTTCTACGCTACTTGATAACACAGGATATTATTTAAACTCGTTTAACATACAAGCCTTTGGTTATTGGTCATACGAGCTTTTATCTAGTATGCTACCTTATGAATATTCTCTTCCCGATTCAATATTGGAAAATTATTCTTTAGATGATTTTTAACACCATGCCAGTTTAAAATTAAATTAATAAATTTATTAAAACTTATTGGATAACTTTGTTATTCGAAAAAAAAAATAAGGTATTTAAATTATAGGAAACTTAATGATCAACATATTATTTGTTTGTATGGGTAATATTTGTCGCTCACCCTCTGGTGAAGCAGTAATGAATAAACTTATTAAAAGAGCTAGACTTGATAACGAAATAAAATGTGATTCCGCTGGAACAATTGCTTACCACGAAGGTGAACAAGCGGATGCAAGAATGAAACGCCACGCAATTAAAAGAGGATTCAGACTTACAAGCATTGCTCGTAGATTCAGAGATGAAGACTTTGAAAAATTTGATTACATAATTGCAATGGACGGAGCAAACTATCAAGATTTACTTTCCTTTGATACAGATGAGAAATACAAAGACAAAATTTCTATGATGACAGATTTTGCAGATGGAGATTACTCCGAAGTTCCCGATCCATACTACGGCGGGCCGGATGGATTTGAGAATGTGCTTGATATTCTTGAAGATTCTTGTGGTGGATTGTTAGATGTTATTCAAAAATAAATAAATTTTTAATCTTATCTTTATTTCTTGTCATTTCCGAATGTTGTTATCGGAAATCCAGGCAACATAAGCAATGGATCTCCGATAAAGACATTCGGAGATGACATCGTTAAGATTAAAAAATATCATAATATTAAACTGCTTCAATCTTTAATAATTAGATTATTTCGCAGGACTTTCAATGAAGTCTAAATTAGAAAATATTCTCAAAGAAAAAATCATCTCATCAAACTCCATTGGTGGTGGCTGTATTGCTGATACACAGAAGATAACAACAGAAAGTGGAAAAATATATTTTATAAAACAATATACTTTATCGACAATCCACAGAACAGAAGCGAATGGATTAAGGGAACTTACCAAAGCCAATGCAATTAGAATTCCAAAAGTTATTCATCAAGATGATTCTTTTTTAATTCTTGAATTTATCGAATCAAATAAGCAAATAAAAAACTTCTCAGAAATCTTCGGAAGACAATTTGCGGAACTCCACAAATATTCATCTGACAAATTTGGATTTTACGAAGACAATTTTTGTGGCTCAACTTCCCAGAAAAATATACCACAAAAAAATAATTGGACTGAATTCTATTTTGAAAATAGACTATTGTTTCAATATAAACTTGCTGAACAGAATGGCTATGTCTCAACTGAAATGAAAAATGTTTTTATTTATTTAGAAAAAGGAATTCATAATATAATTGGTGGAAGTGAAGAAGACCCCTCATTACTTCACGGAGATTTGTGGAGTGGAAATTATATGACTGATGAAAAGGGAATGCCTTGCTTGATTGACCCAGCAGTTTATTATGGGCATCGCGAAGCAGACCTAGCTATGACAAAGCTCTTTGGGAATTTTGGCTCTGATTTTTATTCAGCTTACCAAGAAGCTTATCTTCTGGCGGAAGGGTGGGAGTATAGAGAAAATATTTATAAACTTTATCATATTATAAATCATCTTAATTTGTTTGGGATGGGTTATTATAGACAAGTAATTGAGCTGATGAAGTTTTATGAAAATAGTTCTTAAAAATAATTTAGTCTGTGATTATTGATCTTAGGATAGTCACAAGCAAGCAGAAAACAAATCACTCCACTAAAAAATCTATATAATTATTTTAAACTTGACAAGGTGAAATTTTTGTACTAACTTTACGTCTTAAAATGACTAATGGTCAGTAAGTAAATTAAATTCAGAAAAAGTTATGGGAACAGCAGAAAGAAAAGAAAGAGAGAAGCAACAGCGGAGGTTGAATATTATTGATGCATCTGAAAAAGTTTTTCTTACCAAAGGGTTTGATCAAACTACAATGGATGATATTGCAGAACAAGCTGAGTTAAGTAAAGGTACACTTTATTTATACTTCAAAAGTAAGGAAGAGCTTTATGCTGAAATTATAAAAAGGGGAGAAAAAATTCTTGCTAACTTATTTAAAAAAGCTGTAAAAAAAGAAAAAAATGGACTTTGTAAAGTTAGAGGAATAGGAAAAGCTTTTATTAAGTTTTTTAATATACATAAAGAATATCACGAAGCATTATTGTTTGGTCATTCAAGAACACATACAACAAATGAGACAAGTTGTAACGATTGTAAGAATGTAGGAGAAAGTAATCAAGTATTTGTTGATGCAATTGAAGAAGGTATAAATGATGGTTCAATTAGAAATAATGTTGATCCATTAAAAACTTCTCTTTTACTTTGGGCACAGTTGATGGGTGTTATGCAAATGATTCAAGTGCAAGGAACTTTTCTAAAGGATTATTATAAGACCTCTTCTGAAGATTTATTGGCTTACTTTTTTGAATATACATATAATGCATTAAAAGCGTAAAATTTTTTAAATTATAGCTGACTCATAGTCAATAAATAATTGAAAGTCATTAAAGGTTAAAGTATGAAAAAAACATTTTTAGTTTTCTTTGTTCTCCTTGCAAATGTTTTTGCACAGGGTGAAATTCTTGAAAATTACATTAAGATAGGGATAGAAAACAATCTTTCTCTAAAACAAAAACAATTCTCACTTGAGCAAAGTGTTACCGAGCTTGATGAAGCTCGTGGAATGTTTTTCCCAACGATAGATATAGCAGCTAGATACTCAAGAGCTGGTGGGGGACGTGATATAATATTTCCGGTTGGAGATTTGTTTAATCCTATTTATAGAACATTAAATACATTTCATTCAACTCTATTCCCAACTGATTTAGAAAATGAAGTTATTCCTTTTGTTCGTGAGAAAGAACACGACACAAAAGTGAGTTTAATTCTACCAATAATTCAGCCAGCACTATTTTATAATTATTCAATCAAAAGTAATTTAATTGAAATTAAAGAAGCTGAGAAAAATGTTTATGTAAGAAGTTTAATCTCAGAAATTAAAATATCCTATTTCAATTATTGGAAGTCAAAGCAAGTTGTAAATCTATATTCTAACACAATTGATTTGGTTAAAGAAAATTTAAGAGTGAGTAAAAGTCTTTTCAGGAATGATAAAGTTACAGTTGATGTTGTACATAGAGCTAAAGCAGAACTATCTGAAGTTGAGCAGAAACAAATAGAAGCAGATAGGAATGTTGAACTTGCAAAATCTTATTTTAATTTTTTATTAAATAAACCATTAGATAGTGAAATAGAAAAGTCAAACAATAACGAGCAAAGCCTTGTAATAAAGGACTTGCCAGAGCTTGAGGAATTGGCAATTATAAATAGAGAAGAATTTAGTCAGTTAGAAGTTGCGAACAAAGTTGCAGAAAAAAGTAAAGGATTGGCACAATCAAATTACTATCCAGGATTAGTACTGGCGGTGGATTATGGCTTCCAAGGAGAGAAATATAAGTTTGGAAAAGATGATGATTACTGGATGGCTTCACTTGTTCTAAACTGGAATCTGTTTAATGGATTTCAAGATAATGCAAAAGCTGAAAAAGCTGAGTTGGAAGCGAAAAAATTATCAGCACAAATATTAGAAATAAAAAACAGAGTAAAACTTCAAGTCAGAGAGGCGTACAAAAACTTAATTGTTGCAGAAAAAACAATTCAATCTACAAAGGAAAGATTAGAGAGCTATAAAAATTCTTTTAGAATACTTAGTAGAAAGTTTACGGAAGGAATGGCATCACAAATTGAATATTTGGATGCAAGAAATAAACTTACACAAGCGGAAGTGCTTGCTATTATTGCTCAATACGACTATAAACAAAAAATTGCAGAGTTGGAACAAATAGTTGCTCTTATTGATTTGAAAAAATATGAATAAAAAATGGAAGAATGGAAAACAAGAGACCGAAGACCGGAAAAGATTTATAACCCTTTCCCGTTTCCTGTTATCCGGTTTCCTGTCTCCATCTTTTAAGGAGTTAATATGAATAGAATTAATATAGTATTCGGTACAGGACCTCTTGGTTATTGGGTAATGAAGTTCTTATCCGACCAAGGAAACAAAGTAACGTTGGTTAGTAGAACTGGGAAAACACATCACGAGTTACCGGAAGGTGTTGAAATCAAATCAGCTAATTCTAAAAATACTGATGAAGTTTACAATATTTGCAAAGATGCGGATGCAGTTTACTATTGTGCAATGCCGCCATATACAGACTGGCCAAATAACTTTTCAGATATGATTAAAGGATTGATTGAAGGAGTAGCCAAAACAAATGCTAAAATAATTTTCGGTGATAATTTATATATGTACGGATCAACAAATGGTCAACCGATAAATGAAAGTTTGCCATATAATGCTCCCGGACATAAAGGGAAAGTTCGTTCTCAAATTGCTAATATGTTGCTAGATGCACACAAAGAAGGAAAAGTAAAAACAACAATGGGTCGAGCCTCAGATTTTTACGGACCAAAAGTTATTAACGCTAGCTTTGGTGAAATGTTTTATAAACCAGCGTTAGAAGGGAAGACAGTTAATATGCTTGGCGATATTTCACTTCCACATACTTTTACTTATATCAAAGATTTTGCTAAAGCCCTAATAACATTAGGCGAGAGTGATAAATCTTTTGGCAGAGCTTGGCACGTTCCTAGTGCAAAAACAATTTCACAAAAAGAAATGGTTGAGATTATTGAGAAAGAAATTGGTAAGACAATAAAGGTGAGACCAGCTGGAAAGTTTATGGTTTCGTTATTAGGAATGTTTAATCCAATGATAAAGGAAGTAAAAGAAATGATGTATAGTACGACAGAGCCTTATATTGTTGACCATAGTGATTTTGAAAAAACGTTTGGAGCAAACATAACTACACACGAAGAAGCTGTTAAAGAAACAGTAGAGTGGTTTAAGAAGAATTTATAAAAATAAATTGAGGTTTTAAAAACTGAACTACTTTTGTCATTCATGAATTTAGCTATAGGAAATCCAGTTGTTTATATTTCCTGCTAAGCTCACCAAAAGAACAATGAGTAAGCTGGTAATGACAGACAGAGACAATAGAAAATTCTAAAATAAACAGAAAGGAAAAGAATGAAATTATTTAAGCTATTAGTTTTTACAATAAGTTTATTATTTACATCAGCAACAGTTGCTCAAAATGGGAATGTGTATTTAGAAGTTAGTGGAATTGATGAAATCGAAGGTGAACTTTCGATTGGATTATTTAAGAATCAAGAAACTTTCTTAAAGAAAGGAGAAGGAGTTGAAGGTGTTTATCTAAAAATTGAAGACAGTATTGTCAGTTATATATTTAAGAATATACCCTCAGGTAATTATGCAATAGCAATTTATCATGATGAAAATTCAAATAAAGAATTAGACAGAAATTTTTTGGGAATGCCAAGTGAAGATTATGTGTTCTCAAATTATGCAAGCGGTAGTTTTAGTCCACCAAGTTTTGAAGATGCAATGTTTACTTTAACTGATTCAATAAAAATTGAGTTGAATATTAACGAGTAAGTAAAAATGATGATTGTAATAGTTACCCTATTTGGTTTGATATTTAATGCTTGTAGTTCAACAAATAGTAAGCAATTTGAACAATGGAAGAAAATGAAAAGTATTAAAGTAGAAACTCTGATTGAGTCCCATATACTTGCACATAATGGAAATCGTATTCATTATTATGTTTCAGGAAGTGATGCAGATGATGTGATTATTTTCTTACATCCAGCTTTTGGCGATCATCGTGCATTCAATCAACAAATAGATTATTTCTCATCTAAATATAAAGTAATTACTATTGATTTAATTGGTCACGATTTATCTATGGTTGAAAATTCATCTGATAAAATTGATAAATCTGCTGAACATATTAAAATGATTTTGGAGCAAGAAGGTTGTAATAAAGTTCACTTGATTGGTGTTTCAATGGGTTCGTTAATTGCACAATATTTTGCATTGCAATATCCAGAAAAGATTATTTCGATGACAATCTTAGGGGGATACGATATAAATAAAATTGATGACGAGGTTTCTAAATTTCAAAATAAAGGAAAATTAAAATGGATATTTCAAGCAATATTTGCAATGGACTCATTTCGCAGAGATGCATCATCAACAACAGCAATGAATTCTGATTCGCAAGCAAGGTTTTACGAAATGACAAAATTGTTTACAAGAAAATCATTTATGATAATGTCAGGACTTGATGAAGTTGTAAAGGATAGAAAAAATGTTCAGATAGATTATCCATTACTAATTTTAGTAGGAGATAATGATATTCCTCTTGCTCAAAAAATTGCAAAGTCATTTCACAAAAGTGTACCTAAAAGTGAATTCTATTTGATACCAAATGCGGGGCATTGTGCAAATATGGATAACGAAAAAGAGTTTAATAAAAGATTGATGAATTTTATAGTGGGTGTTAAAGCAAATTCACATCAACAAAATTTTAATTAAAAGGAAATCTAAATGAAAAAGTTAGTCCTAATTATTTCTCTTGTTATAATTGCTACCGCTTGTAAAAATGATGAAGAGAAACAAGAAGTTGAAAAAGCAATTCCGGTAAGAATTGCAAAAGTAGAAAGTAAAGAGATAAGTATCCCAATTCATTCAAGTGGGAAGCTTAGTTCTCAATCGGAATCAAAATTATCATTTAAGACTGGTGGAATTGTTCAGCAAATATTTGTAGAAGAAGGACAAACAGTTCGGAAAGGACAAGTATTAGCAAGTCTTGATTTGGGAGAAATTCAAGCAAAGGTAAACCAAGCAAAAGCCGGCTATTCTAAGGCTGAACGGGACTTCCAACGTGTTGAAGCTCTTTACAAAGATAGTGTTGTTACACTTGAACAATTACAAAATGTAACAACTGGTTTAGATGTTGCAAAATCGAATATGGAAATTGCTGATTTCAATTTGAACTATTCAAAAATAACTGCACCAAGTAATGGAAAAATATTAAAAAGATTTGTGGAAGAAAATGAATTGGTTGGACCCGGCACTCCAATAATAATATTTGGATCAACCGGAGGTTCTTGGATATTGCGAGTTGGAGTTACAGACCTTGATGTTGCAAAAATCCAAATTAGAAACAATGCTAGAGTAAGAATAGACGCACTTCCAAACGAATCATTTGATGCAACAGTTTCAGAAGTTGCAAGTGCTGCTAATCCATATAACGGAACTTATGAAATTGAACTCACCATTAAAACAAAATCAAGAAAGCTAATTTCAGGAATGGTTGCAAATACTAAAATATTTCCAATAGCAAAAGGAGAAGAAAAAGTAATTCCGATTGAAGCGTTAGTAAATGCAGATGGACAAAAGGGAAGTGTTTTTATTCCAACTGAAAATAATACAATAGCAAAAAAAGTAAACATTGAAATAGGTGGAATAGTAAACAACAACGTAATAGTTAAGAAGGGATTAGACAATGTTAGTGAAGTGATTACCGATGGAGTTGAGTATTTGGTGGATGGGGAAAAGATTAAAAGAATGGAAACTGGAAATCGGAAACCGGAGGAAGGGAATGATTGAAAAATTTGAGGACTTAAATGTTTGGAAAGAATCTATGAGATTGTCTGTGAATGTTTACAAAGCTCTAAAAAACTGTAAAGACTTTGGTTTGCGTGACCAAATGCAAAGAGCTTCTGTCTCAGTTCCTTCTAATATTTCTGAAGGATTTGAAAGAGAATCTAACAAAGAGTACATTCGTTTCTTATTTATTGCAAAAGCTTCTTGTGGTGAACTAAGAACTCAAATTTATTTATCAATTGATTTGAATATTCTTAATGAAAAAGAAGGAAAAGAATTACTTGAACAAAGTCGTAAAGTTTCGGCAATGTTATACAAACTAATCAAAACTAGAAAAGAGAAGTTTTGAAAAGACGGAGAAAGGAAAACGGAGAACAGGAGACCGGAAAGACATTAAATCAACAACTAAAATATTAACTAAAAATAATTCTATACGTATTGAATAGAAAACAACTGGATACTGATGACAATGAACTGGTTTGTACATTCCGGTTTCCTGTCTCCAGTTTTCCAGTTTCCCTTTTCACGGAGTTAAAATGAACTTACCAAAATTTGCAATTGAGAATTATCAGTTCTCTACAATAATAATTATAATATTAGTGTTGATGGGTGTTGTTTCATTCATCACAATGCCACGTTCGGAGGATCCGCAAATATCTCCGGCCGGTACAACAATATTTGCAATTTACCCGGGAGCAAATCCGGCTGATGTTGAAGAGCTTATTGTGAAACCAATTGAAGATGTACTGAACGAACTTGAAAATATTAAAGAGCTTAAAAGTAATTCGCGTAGTGGATTTGGAATGGTAAATATCGAATTTCTTTCCGGAAGTGATGGAGATGAAAAGTATTCTGATGTTGTTCAAAAAGTAAACAGCATTAGAAATAAATTACCGGAAGAGGTCTATAGTGTTGATATGCTTAAGTGGACTATCAATGATGTGAAAATTTTACAGTTGGCTTTAATCTCAGAAGATGCTGAATATAGTGAGCTTGAAGAAGAAGCGGTTCGACTTAAAGACTTGCTAAAAAAAATAAACGGAGTGAAAACTGTTGAGACTTGGGCGTATCCGCAACAAGAAATAAAAGTTACTATTGATATGGAACGTATGGCAAATATGAATATTCCACTATCTCATATTCTTGGTGCAATCCAAATGAGCAATGCAAATATTCCAGGCGGTAAAATGGATATTGGCGACAAACAATTTACAATTCAAACAAGCGGATCTTATGAAAGTTTAGATGAGTTGAGAAATACAATCATCAACTTGGGAAGTGACCAAGTTGTCTATCTAAAAGATGTAGCTGAAGTTGAATATTCTTATGAGGATGCAAAGTATCTTGCACGCTTCAATAATAAGAGAGCAGTTTACATTACAGCAACACAAAAGTTAGGTACAAACATATTCTCAATTATGGAAAAGTTGCAAGAGAAATCCGAGCAATTTAAAACTACTCTACCTAAAACAATGCTTCTTGAAACTGTTTTTGATCAATCAAAAAGTGTTGACCATCGGCTAAATGGATTTTTCATAAATTTGCTGCAAGGCTTGCTATTAGTGGGGTTGATAGTGATTCTTGCTGTTGGATTTAGAGCTTCGATGATTGTTATGGTTGTAATTCCAATCTCAATTTTAATCGGAATTGGATTCTTGGATTTAAGTAAATATGGTTTGCAGCAAATGTCAATTGCCGGTTTAGTTATTGCACTTGGCTTGCTTGTAGATAATGCAATTGTTGTTACAGAAAATATTGCTCGGTTTATGAAACTTGGTTATTCTAAAGTAGATGCTGCAGTCAAAGCTACTTCACAAATAGCTTGGGCTGTTACAAGTTCTACTGTTACTACTGTTCTCGCATTTGTACCGATGATGTTGATGCAAGATGTTACAGGAGATTTTATTAGAAGTATGCCGCTCACAGTAATCTTTACACTTGTTGCTTCCCTTTGGGTTTCCATAACATTAACTCCATATCTTTCTAAGAATTTTTTCACATCTGCTTCTTTAGAACACGAAAGTAGAATGAGAAAATGGATGAATAAAATAATTGAAAATAAATATCGCAAGCAGCTTGCCTATGCTATATCGCATCCAAAGACAGTTCTGTCAGCTTCAGTATTAGTTTTTATTTTAAGTTTAGGATTGTTTCCATTCATTGGAATCAGCTTCTTTCCAAAAGCAGAGAAGCCGCAATTTATGATTGACATAAACTTACCTGAAGGTTCGAACATTGCCAAGACAGATGAAGTAACAAAATATGTTGAATCTGTATTAAGTAAAAAAGAAGAGATAGTTTATTTTGCTTCTAATATTGGTCACGGAAATCCACGAATTTATTATAATGTTTTATCAAAAAGAAATGCAAGTAACCACGCACAACTGTTGGTTGAACTAAAAGAATTTAAGTACGAACCATTCAATAAATTTTTGGATGAACTAAGAAGTGAATTTTTAAATTATCCCGGAGCAAAAATAGATGTTAAAGATTTTATTCAAGGTCCGCCAATAGAAGCACCAATTGCAATTAAAGTGTTGGGCGATAATCTAACAACTCTAAAATCAATTGCCAGTGATATAGAAAAATATTTTAAGGGAACTGAAGGAACAGTAAATATTAATAATCCGCTTGGTACAACTAAAGCTGATTTACAAGTTAAAATTAATAGAGCAAAAGCAGCAATGTACGGAGTTCAGTTAGTTGAAATTGACAGAGCGATACGAGCATCAATTGCAGGACTAATCGTTTCAAAATATAGAGATGAAGAAGGTAAGGAGTATAACATTGTTGTACGCGGCAAACCGGAAGCAACTTCCGAGTTGCAAAAGTTTGATAAGATATTTGTTACATCAATTAAAGGAACACAAATTCCACTTAAGCAGTTAGCTACAATTGAGTTTAAGTCAACGCCACTTTCTATTAGCCATTATGACTTAGCAAGAAATGTAACAATTACTGCTGATGTTAAAGCAGGCTATTCTGTTAATGAGGTAACAAAAGAAATAATTGAAAAAATGAAAAGTTATTCTTTCCCAAAAGGATATTCTTATTATGTTGCCGGTGAATTGGAAAGTCAGCAAGAATCTTTTGGTGGAATGGCAAAAGCTCTAATCATAGCTATTGTAGGTATTTTTGGAGTTTTAGTTTTACAATTCCGTTCTTACTCACAGCCGCTAATTGTTTTTTCTGCAATTCCACTTGCTATCATTGGCTCAATTATAGCTTTGTTGGTTACAGGTAATTCATTTTCTTTTACTGCCTTTGTCGGGCTTACAAGTCTGGTGGGAATTGTGGTGAACAACTCTATTATACTTGTTGATTATTCAAATCAATTGCGAGCAGAAGGGAAGTCAATAGTTGAGGCAGTTAAGATGGCTGGTGAGGCTAGATTTATTCCAATCATATTAACAACAGCAACTACAATAGGTGGCTTGCTCCCATTAACGTTAGGCGGCGGAACAATGTGGGCACCAATGGGCTGGGCAATTATTGGCGGACTTATCGCATCTACTTTTTTAACGTTGATTGTTGTACCGGTACTGTATAAGGTTTATACAAAATAAAACATACATTACGCAGATTACAAATCTGCGATACGTAACACAGATTTGTAATCTGTGAGAAAGTTTTTAACAAAACTATAAATAATATGAATGAAATACATTTTCATAGAAGGAACTTGCCACACTTTTATCGTGTTAACTCAACTTATTTTATTACATACAGATTAAAAGGAACTATTCCAATAAAGGTATTAGAAGAACTTAAGAGTAAATATTCACAAGAAAAAGTTCCAACTACAAAAGAAGAGAAATACAGATTAGATAAATTATATTTCTCAGAATATGATAAATATTTAGATTCAAATAGAGATATAAATTGGTTGACGAATAAAGATATTACAGAAATTGTGCAAACAAGTTTACATTTCTATAATAAAAAAGACTATGATTTAATCTGCTATACCATTATGCCAAATCACGTTCATTTGGTTTTTCATTTATTAGAGAATGCAAGACCTATAGATAAAATAATGCATTCTATTAAACGTTTTTCTGCAAGAGAATCTAATAAATTATTAAACAGAGAAGGGAGTTTTTGGCAAAGTGAAAGTTATGACCATATTGTACGAGACGAAGATGAATTGGAAAGAATAATAAAATATGTTTTGTTGATTCCTGTAAAAGCAAAACTTGTTGAAAGATGGGAAGATTCGGAGTATTCATATTTAGCTAAAAGTTGGTAAAGTTTACTACGCAGATTACAAATCTGCGATACGTAACTCAGATTTGTAATCTGAGAAAATAAAAGAGGAATTATGAAAACAGTTTTAATAACCGGAGCATCCGGAGGCATTGGAAAAGAGTTTGCAATTTTATTTGCAAAGAAAAAATTTAATCTAATATTAGTTGCGAGGAGTGAAGACAAACTTAATTCTCTTGCTAATGAATTAGAAACAAAATATAAAATTAAAGCAAATGTAATTGTAAGTGATTTATCAAAACAAGATAGTCCGAAAAAATTATATGAAGAAGTAAGAAGCAAAAATATTTCAGTTGATGTACTAATTAACAATGCCGGATTTGGAGACTTTGGAAAAATTGCAAATGGAGATTTACCAAAATATCTTCAAATGATAAACCTAAATATTGTTGCATTAACAGAATTAACCGGACTATTTGTTAAAGATATGCTTAAAAGAAAAGAAGGAAGAATCTTAAATGTTGCTTCAACTGCAAGTTTTCAACCAGTTCCAAATTTTGCAGTTTATGCTGCAACAAAATCTTACGTACTCAGTTTTACCGAAGCTCTGCATTACGAATTAAAAGGAACAGGAGTCTCTGCAAGTGCTTTGTGTCCCGGACCAACAACAACCGGATTTGAAGAAACTGCAAATATGGGCTCATCAAAATTATTTAGTTCCGGTGTTATGGATGCTAAAACCGTTGCTACTATTGGCTATGAGCAGATGATGAAAAATAAAATGACAATCATTCCAGGATTTCGGAACAAAGTTTTAGCCTTTGCGTCTAACACTTTGCCATCAAGAAAGTTATTAGTTGCAATTTCTAGTTTTATTTCAAAAGAAAAATAGTCTCACTTCAGGAAAGAAGACGAATTAACTTAGACGAAATTATAGATTTAAACCTCTCTAATTCACAAGATATTATTTAATTAAACAATCAAGGAAATCATATATGAAGTTGTTAAATATTGTATCAATCATTCTACTTTTAACAATATCCACTTTTGCACAAACTGGTACAATTACCGGACTTGTAAAAGATGCAAATACAAATGAAACATTAATTGGAGCAAACATAATTGTAAACGAACTTGATAATGTTGGAGCAGCAACTGATATTAACGGGAAATTCAAAATCATTGCACCAGTTGGAAGCTACTCTATAAAAGTTAGCTTGATTGGATTTCAACCGATTGTTAAAACTGACATAATTGTTAAAAGTAATAGTGAACAATATGTTGAAATATTTCTTGGAGCAACAACTCTTAAAATTGATGAAGTAAAAGTAACCGCAGACTATTTTGACAAAGCCATAATAGAAAACAACCTTAGTACTGTTGCTCTTGGTGTTGAAGAGGTAAAACGTTCTCCAGGCTCAATGGGAGACTTTCAAAGAATACTTCAATCAATACCGGGCGTTTCTTTTTCTAATGACCAAACAAACGAGTTACTGGTAAGAGGTGGTTCGCCTAATGAGAACCTTACTGTCTTTGATGGAATGGAATTACACTCAACAAATCATTATCCCAACGAGTTTAATTCTGGTGGACCTATCAATATGATTAATACAGATTTGATTCAAGACATTCAATTTTCAACTGGTGGTTTTATTTCAAAATACGGCGATAAATTATCATCGGTTATGCACGTTAATACTCGTGATGGTTCTAGACTTGTACCAATTGCTGGAACATTAGAACTAAATATGGCTGGAGTGGGAGCAGTTTTGGAAGGTGGAATAAATGGTGGAAAAGGTTCGTGGTTAATTTCAGCAAGAAAAAGTTACATAGATCTTATTGCTGGTGGTTTTGGACTTACAGCAATTCCCAAATATTATGATGGACAATTTAAATTTGCTTATGATCTTTCCAACAATCATAAAATAAGTTGGTCTGGAATTTACGGTAATGATAAAATTCTTTTTGATGGAGTGAGTGATGAAATATTTTTGGAGAAAGCAAATTTAACTGATTCAGTTGATGTCTTTGGAGTTGATGTTAAGCAAGAACAGTGGGCAACTGGAATGACATTAAAAAGTTTTTGGTCAAAAAAAATGTTCTCGGAAGTTACAGTTTATGGAAATAATTATCATAATAATATAAATGTTAAAAATGATTTTCAGCAAAGAATATTTGATGCAGATGGAAAAATAAAAACTACAGATGTTCTTTCAACAAGAAAAGTTTTTAACATACTTTCTGATAATACAGAGTTGGCAATAAAAGCTGAATTCAATTATAACATTTCAAAAACTAATAAATTAGAGTTTGGAGCATCGCACAAATTTGGTGGTTACAAGTCCAATGCTTTTATTGATGCAGACACAGCAAGGTATGATTTAAATAATGATGGAGTATTTGATAGAACTATTGTAATTCCAAATTCTGAGTTTGAAGTAAATTTAAAACTTTTTGAAAATAACAAAAACTATTTTTATGTAAATGATAATCTAAAATTATTTAAGGAAAGACTAATTATAAATTTCGGCTTGCGATATGATTATTTCTCATACAGCGAAAAGGGGAATGTTAGTCCAAGAATTTCTGCGAGCTATTATTTAATTCCGGCAATAACTAGTTTGAATTTTGCTTATGGTGAATACTACCAAACACAATCATATCCAACTTACGGAGATAGATTTAATACAAATGAAAATCAATTTCTAAAAAATTCTCACTCGCAACATTTGGTTGGTGGCATTGAACATATTCTTGATGATGGACTTAAAATAAACCTAGAAGGCTATTACAAAACATACTCAGATCTTCCGGTACAAGAGAGTTTCATCAATTCAAATGACCGAACATTTCGTTCTGAAAAATTTCTAAATGTTGGAACGAAAGAAGTTTACGGAATTGACTTACTCATCCAACAAAAATTAGTTAAAGATATTTATGGAACACTTAGCTTTTCAAGAATGTGGTCTTCAATTGAAGATTTAAGAAATGAACATAAAGGAGAAACTTACACTTCCAGTTTTGATTTTCCCTATGTTCTTACTGCTGTACTTGGTAAAAGATTTAGCAATCTACGAACCGACTTAGATGAGATGCCATTTTATTTAAAGTATCCAAGTTACATTTTACCATTTTCTGATGATATGGAAATTAGTGTAAGATGGAGATATGCAAGTGGCAAACCATATACACCAAAGGAATATATAACTTACGAACAGCACAGAGTTGGTAGCTCTGGTTGGACAGAAGGTGGATGGATAAACTCCGGCGATATAAATAGTAAAAGATATGACGCTTACCACAGACTAGATATCGCTTTTAACAGTCGCTACAATTTTAATACTTGGAATCTTGTATTTACATTGTCAGTTCAGAATGTTTACAACAGAAATAATATAGCAGCCTTCCAGTATAATTCAGATGGAACTATTGATAAAATTTCTCAATTCTCACTTCTTCCAGTTGCTGGTTTGGAGATTGAGTTTTAGTTTTCGTTTAAGTATGAGTGATAAAACATTTATAATCTAAAGTGGTTATTAAACAGGCGATAATAGAACGATATTCAGTATCTCAGATTTAAGTATGTTGTCATTCTGGTTTACGTTCTTTGCATGACCGGAATCTCTTGCTATTGTTGGAGATTCCGGTATCCCACATAAGAAACTGTGGGAATTGGAATGATATATATTCCAATTAATTACCGTCTAGTTAATAGTATTAAAAATATTTTCAGTCATTGCGAACTTTTATGTTTCTCAGAGGGGTGATGCTCCGTTTCTCAGATTGCCACATCGAAAAAACACTTGTCGCAATGACGCTAAACTTAATTATAGCAATATTGTCTATCGTTTTTTTAGCTTCTTATTTGCTTTCTCTTTTCTAGGATGTGGTTTTTCATACTCGACATAATATTTAAATTCTTCAGCTAATTCGTCACCCATTTTGCTCATTTTCATTTTCATCATTGGTTTCATTAGTTTTCCCATTACACCACCAATTTGAATGTCCATTTTCATATTTAATTTTGTCTTATTTTGTCCTATAGATTTTAACTCCCATGAGTTTGTAGCATACTTAACCATTGATGGCATTCCTTGCACAATTTGATATGACAGTGAATAATCATTATTGGAATAGGTCAATATTTTTTCTACTAAATTCCCCATAGATGTTGAACAAGTTCTTTCGGAACAAATTGCACCATTCTCCTTTGAACCTTTAGCTTCAGAATGTTTAATGGCAGAAGCCCATTTATAAGCATCAGGAAACTCATGTCCTAAAACTTTCCATGCATTTTCTATGCCTTTATTAATTACTATTTCTTTTTCAATAATCATTTTATTACTCCTTTTATTATTTGATAAATGATGTCGCTTGAAAATATGTTGTAGAAATATAATTAAAAGGGAAGATGAAAAACTTGAAGTTCAGTTCAATAATTGTTCATTTAGGTTCAAGTAAGGAGTTCCTAAATTTTGATGGAGATTTTTTATAATATTTTTGAAAATTATTTGTGAATGTTGATAAGGAGTCAAATCCACAATCAAAGGCAATATCAGTTATTCTATTTTCTTTTATTGAAAGCATTTTAATTGCTTTATCCATTTTTTTCTTTGTAATATATTTTCTTGGACTTTCAGAATAAAATTCTTCAAACTTTCTTTTAAAAGTTGATAAACTTACATCGCAAAGATTTGCTAATTCTGTAAGTGATAAGCTGGAATATAGATGTTTATTAATAATAGAAATAAAGTTTAATTCAATTGGTTTAAACAATGAAGAAATAAAGTCGGTAACACTAGGTGCTTTTTCAGTTTTCGCTAAAAGAATTATAAACTCTTTGAGTTTTGTTAAAGTTAAGTTCTCATCAGCAATTTCTGGATTTTCTAATAAAAAGTCGATGCTATCTTTGAAATTTGATAGGAGCTTATCAACCTTTATTTTATTTGCGTGGTAATCTGTTTTGTAAATGGAACTTGTAATGTTGTCATTAAATAGCTCTTTAATAATTGTTGGATAAAAATATGCAGCTATTAAAATTGTTTTTTTTTCAGGCTGATTATTTTCTAGTTTGTTTTCAAAATAATAATTACCACACTTTGCTAACATTCCATCACCCGAATTAAATTGTATTATTTTATCAGGAGTTCTCATGCAGAAACTACCATTATCAATAAACATAAAGCAAGCTTCATCATCTTGAAATAATTTTAGAATTCTTTTATAATTACCAATTATAATTTTAGAGAATATAGTTTTCCCTTTGTATTGTAATGTTTTATGTTGATAAACGTATGGTTGCATATTTTTGTAATAATAATTTTATTTAAAATAATTAAATAGCTTCTCTAAACAAAATATATTTAATAACGTATTTAATTAGAAATACATATTGAAGTTAAATAATTATTTATTTCGGATTAAGCAAAGAGCAAAATTTATAAATTCATTATTTTCTATAATATTCTAAATTTGTGATTAACATCATTTCTTTACTCATAGTATTTTAATAATTTATACATTAACTATTGTGTAAAATTAAAGGATAAATTGTAAGTGAACAGAAAGTATTATAAAGTTATTATTTGGTTTGTACTTGTATTCATGTTACTAATTAGTAGTATTACGTTTGGTCAAGTAATTAAAAAAATGAATTCTCAAAAGGATAATAAAAGTTTGTATTTATTATCACCAAAGGGAACAGAAATTCTTGAACCGAAAAGCAATTTAATTATTCAATGGAGTTCTAAGAATATTGACAAAGTATTTATCCAATTTTCAATAGATGGTATTGATTGGGAGATTATTACTCCTAAAATTGAAGCTTCGCAAACAAATTTCAATTGGAAAATTTCTTCTAAATTAAAAAAGCAATTTAAAATAAAAATAACTGATAAAAGTGACTCAACTATATTTGACGTTACCCCTTATTATATTGTAGTAAAATCAAAAGCAATAAAAACTAAAATAGATTTTACGCTAAACAAAACTTCTACTGTTTCATCCCTTAAAATAATGCCTTTAGGAAATTCAATAACCGAGGGTTATAAAATACCGTTACCTGCAGATTTCAACGGTTATAGAAAACCACTAAAAGAGAAACTAGAAAATAATGGATTAGAGTTTGATTTTGTTGGTCAAGTATCTGATGGAACTTTTGCAGATAACCAACACGAAGGTCATGGTGGTTGGCATGCAAAGCATTGGTTAGATGGTTACGATGTTGATATATTTAATTTCTTATTATCTTATTTACAAATGAATCCACCTCAGATAATTCTTTTACATATTGGTACAAACGATATTGGAGAGTACTATATCTCTAGTAATAATAACACATTCAATACAACTGTTTCTGATGTAAGTAGTTTGCTAGATATTATATATAATTTTGATCCAACAATAAAAGTTATTTTGGCTAAAATAATTAACAGAACTGACGATAATGGTACAACAATAAATGAAACAACAACAACTACTTTATATAACAGTTCGTTAGAAATTATGGCAAACACCAGAATTGCAAATGGAGATAATTTGAGTCTCGTTGATATGGAATCAGCTCTAAATACTTCAAGTGATTTATCTGATGGAGTTCACCCAAATGAAATTGGTTATATTAAAATGGCAAGTGTTTGGTACGATGGAATTATTGACATTTTACCGAAACTAAGCACAAAAATATTTTTGGAAGGTAGTTATACCAGTTCTGAAACAATGAGTACGTTGTTAATAAATTCAAATATAATTCCATTGAACCAACCGTTTAATTTAGCTCCGTGGAATTATAATGGTAATGAAATTGTTGAGACAATAGAAACAGACATAGTCGATTGGGTCTTGGTTTCACTGAGGTCAGGCACTTCTGCATCAACTATAGTAGCACAAAAAGCTGGTTTCTTAAATTCAAATGGAAGTATAGTTGATCTAGATGGTGTAAGTCCATTATCATTTTCGGTAGAAGAAGACAACTACTATATTGTTGTTGAACATAGAAACCATCTTCCGATAATGAGTTCAACTAAGATTTATGTTAGTCAGTAATTTTACTCGGGGATTATTCCTTTGTTTTAATATGTTGTTTATTAAAGCTTGACACACGCAAAGAAAATTATTTAGTAATTGTGATTTTTGTCATCTCATTTGTAATAATGTTTTAATAACTTCTTTTTTGAAAACTATTTAAATAAATATTAGGATAGATTATTAGTGAATAGAAAATGTTTTAGCAATATGTTTTACTTGGGTTTTGTTCTGTTATTACTTCTTAATAATTTTATTCTTGCTCAGATGGATAAAAATATAGTAGAGAAAAAGTATAATAAAACTTCAGAATTATCTACTCTTAAAATAATGCCATTGGGAAATTCAATAACTTTGGGTGAAACAAGACCATCTCCTGGCTATAATAATCTTAATGGATACAGGAAATCACTAAACGAAAAGTTAGTTAATAATGGGTTAGATATTGATTTTGTTGGTCAACAAATTAGTGGAACTTTTGAAGATAACCAACACGAAGGACATGGGGGTTGGCATACTAAACATTGGGAAAATAATCATGAATTTGATTTAGACTATCATCTATTATCTTTTTTAGAGGAGAATCCACCTGAAATAATTCTTTTACATATTGGAACAAATGACATTAGTGATTATTCTCTACCTGGTAATGATAATACAATTGATACCACAGTCTCTGATGTAAGTGGTTTGCTTGATAAGATATTTACTTTTGACCCAACAATAAAAGTTATTTTAGCAAAAATAACTAATCAAGTTTCAACTCCTTCAATAATTACTGAATATAACGATGCCCTAGAAGTTATGGCAAATAACAGAATTGCTAATGGAGATAGTCTAAGTTTAGTTGATATGGAATCTGCTCTAGATTATGATGCTGATTTGTCAGATGGACTTCACCCAAATGAATTGGGTTATAGTAAAATGGCAGATGTATGGTTTGATGGAATAAGTTCCCTAATTACAATAGTAAAGGACGAACGAATAAGTCGTAGCTTATCAGTTCTATATAATTTTGAAGATAAAAATAAAACAATTAAAGATATTTCAGACTTAGAGACAAGCATAGATTTAGTAATTGATGATACAACCAAAGTTAGATGGATTCCTTATGGCTTAAAAGTTATTTCTCCTACAATCATTTCAGCAAATAGTTCTTCTCTAAAGATTTATAATAATGGTGTACATTCCAACGAAATTACTTTGGAAGCTTGGCTTAAAGCTAAAAGCATTTCCCAAACTGGACTAGTAAGAATAATAACTTTTTCAAGGGATGATGCAAGTAGTAACTTTACTTTAGGACAACAAAATAGTAAATACGTAGTAAGATTAAGTACTACAAACACTAATGACAACGGACTTCCAGAAATTACTAGTGATGATGAAAGTGTAACTACTGAATTAACTCATGTTGTTTATACAAGAAATAGAAATGGAAATGCTAACATATATATAAATGGAGTTCTAAAAGCTTCTGGAACTTTAGGTGGTAATTTTTCAGCTTGGAATGATACTTATTCTTTTGGACTAGCAAATGATTTTGAAACTGAAAGAAATTGGTTGGGGACTTATTACCTTATGGCTGTCTATAGTAGAGCTTTAAGTGCTAATGAAGTTCAGCACAATTATGCAATTGGATTTAATGGAGATAAAAAAATATTATTTGTTCCTACAAACCTTAATACTTCAGTATCAAACGACACTGTGGTTAACTTAAATTGGAAAGACAATTCCGAAAATGAACTTGGTTATATTATTGAGAGAAAAGCAACTTCAGCTGATTCGATTTATTATAAATTGGCTACAATTGGTAAAAATATAGTTCATTATACTGATATTTCTACTAAACATTCTACTTCTTATTTTTATAGAGTTAAAGCATATAATAGTGAAAGCACTTCTGACTATTCAGATTCCATTAAAGTAGATAATTTAATTTCCAGTATTGAAAATGAAATTAGCATTTCGGATTTTCAATTACATCAAAACTATCCAAATCCGTTTAATCCAAGTACAACTATTAAATATTCAATTCCAAAAGCAAGTAAGGTTTCATTAGTTGTTTTTGATATTTTAGGGCAAGTAGTTGCTACTCTAATTGATAATTCAAAAAAAGGGGAAGGTCTTCATAACACACAATTTGATGCTACTTTGATAAACAGAAATTTAACCTCAGGAATTTATTTCTATAAAATAATTGCCAATCCAATAGATGGTTCAGAAGCTTTTGTTGAGACAAAGAAATTGTTATTGGTGAAGTAATTCTGAAATAAAACACCAAAAAAAAATTGCTGCTAATATTTTAGACTTACAAGTAGTCAAATATTTCAGATACTTAATTCATCATAATTTTGATTTCAAGACTAGAATTTTTTCTAAATATATTTGTATTTTTTCATCTTCACTTTATGAATATTTTTTTATAATTTCTATATTAAACATTTTAATATTAAACTAAAAATATCAATGAGTAAAAAGTGGAATGAAAATACTATTTGGTTTGGATATGTAATTATATTCCTATTAAATAGTTTTCTTGTTGGACAGGTAAACGAGAACCTAATTCCAATAAAGAATAAAACTAAATTTTCTCTTAACAAAACTTCTACAAGCTCTGTTATTAAAATAATGCCTTTAGGAAATTCAATAACTATAGGTGAAATAACACCTTCACCTGGTTCTATTAATTTTAATGGATATAGAAAACCTCTTAAAGAAAAACTAGATAAAAATGGCTTAGATATTGATTTTGTTGGTCAATTAGCAAATGGGACTTTTACAGATAACCAACACGAAGGACGAGGGGGATGGCATGCCAAACATTGGGACAATGATGATGAGCTTGATCTAAACCATTACTTACTTGAATTTTTACAAATAAATCCACCTCACATAATTCTCTTACATATTGGAACAAATGATATTGGAGCATATAATATCTCTGGTAACAATAACACAATTACTACAACGGTTTCTGATGTAAATGGTTTGTTAGATATTATTGATGATTTTGACTTAGACATCAAAGTTATTTTGGCTAAAATAACTAATCAAGTTTCGCCTCCAGATACAACCACAGCTCAAATTATTACTGACTATAATAGTGCGTTAGAAATTATGGCAAATAATAGAATAGTTAATGGAGATAATTTAACAGTTGTTGATATGGAATCTGCTCTTACGTATTCAACTGATTTATCGGATGGAGGTCATCCAAATGAAATGGGTTATAGTAAAATGGCAAATGTTTGGTACAATGAAATTATTGATATTTTACCAAAACTAAATACCAAAATATTTTTGGAAAGCAGTTACATCGGCTCTGAAACAATGAGTACACTATTAATAAATTCAAATACAATTCCATTGAACCAACCGTTCAATACTGCTCCGTGGAATTATAATGGTAAAGAAATTGTTGAGACAATAGCAACAGATATAGTCGATTGGGTTTTAGTTTCTTTAAGGTCAGACACTTCTGCAACAACTATGGTAACTCAAAAAACTGGCTTCTTAAAATCAGATGGAAATATCGTAGATTTGGATGGAGTTAGTTCACTGTCATTCGCAGTAGAAGAAGACAACTATTATATTGTTGTTGAACATCGAAATCATCTTCCCGTAATGAGTGCGACAAAGATTTCTATAAATCCATAAATTCAGAACCAAAATATTAGTTTGCATTTTGGTATGCTTCTTTTAACCATTCAATAAGTTCACTATCAATTTTATCTTCCAAGGTCAGTTGAACTCTGTGTGTACACATTGCTCCAAAAGGACCTGAGTTTTCTAAGCGATTGGTTGTTGGCTTATCTTTTATTTTTAATCCTAAATCAATTCTGGTTTTTGTAGCTGGTTTTATTAAAGCAAATTGTCTTTTTCTGATGATACTTACACTTCCTTTTTTAGGAGTAATAGTAACATCCTTGCCAAAAGATTTTACTATACCAATTAGTTCCTCGCAGATAGGTATTAAATTCTCTTTTCCTTTGTATTGGTTGTGAAGTAAATCTGTTGGAGAATTATTTTCTTCTTTTGATAATGAAACAATTGTATTTGCAAAACCGTGAGTAACATTATGTTCTTCTTTTAAATATTTTACAGCTTCATTATGTTTGGAAAAAGATTTTGAATTTAATAATTTCTTCCATTCTACTAATGATTTACCAGTTTTATCTGGCATATTATTTATCATTGTTTGTAATGCTTTATCCATAATTAATACTTTACCCTTTCTCCGGTTTCTAAATATTTAATTAAACTTAAGTAGGAAGATTCATTTCCAGAAATAAAAAACTTTAATAAGCCAAGATATTTAGGAGTGTTTTTATAACCCATTCCATAAGAAATTACTCTTGTTAATGAATCTTCCACTTCTTCAAAATAAATAATATTGTAGAAATCCTTTTCATCTGCTTTCATAAAATTAGGAAAATGAGCTGATATTTCTGCTTGTAATGTTATCAACTTTTTAGGTACGTAATTTATAATATTAAGTACTATGGTTGAATTATCTCCAATAGTTGCATTTTTATTATAACTTGTTTTGATTGTTCCATTAATTCGGAAATCCAATTCCGCTAAAGCTACAAACGCACTTTCCCATCCTCGTTTAGTAGTATAAACATTCCATAATGAATCGATAGGTACTTTAACTTCGAATCTCTGAATTAAAACAAGTTCATTTGCATACGTAGAATCAACAATGGATGTTACTCTTTTAATATTTTGTTCAGAATTATTTTGAGAATACAATTGACTAATTGATATTAGTAGAATTAAAATTATTTTTTTCATAAGCTAAAATTGTTTTATTAGAAAAGTAAAAAAGTAAGCTGACTTTGTATTGTAAAAAATTAACCATCTTTATCTAAAGGGAAAAAGTTAACTTCTCCTTGATTAAGTTCTTGGTCAATAAATTCTTCCGGATTAAAACCAGAGAATTCCTTAAACTCTTTTATAAAATGAGACTGGTCTGCATAACCAGACTGATGTGCAATTTCAGACCAACTTATTTTTTGTTGTTTGTTAATTTGATTTAGAAGATTGCTAAATCTAAAAATTCTATGAAGCACTTTAGGAGTATGTCCGCAAAACTTTTTGAACTGTTCAATCAAATGCTTTTGTGATTTAGGATATGACTTAACAATAGCTGTATGTTTAGATAATGCTTGGGAACTAATTTGACCAACTATTGAAATTAGTTCATCATTTGGGAATTTATTTAAATCACACTTTGCATTCAACCAATTTTCAACGATAGTAAATTTATCAAATGAATTTGGTTTTGTTAAAATTTGTTTTCGTAATTCTAAAATTTCGTTGCCAAAAATTTCTTCAGCTAAAATTACTTTGTTATTCAGTTTATGAATTGGGAAGTGGAAAAAAGGAAAACCGCCAAACGGTTTAAATTGGATTACAAGCATTTCCGAATTTTGATGAGCTGAAATAGAAAGATAGTTTTTATGCATTCCCGAAATCCAAACTTTACTAAAAGTCCCGTTTGGTTCTAAAGTATTATTATCAAATGTGTTTCTAATAAATCCATCCAACTCAAAGACTATAAATATATGTCCAGTTGGAACAACTCTTTCAATTGAATGATTAGGCAAAAAGTTGTTAAAGTAAAAAATAGATTCAATAAATTTATCAAGTGGTTTTTTTAGTAAGTGTGTTTCAAAGTTCATTTACTTTTTCTTTCTTTGTTTTATTATTTCCCATTCTCTTTTTAACATTGCATATTGAAATTCGCTACCCCATTTCCCTTTGAAAAATATGTTTTCAATAAAATGTCCTTCTTGCTTAAAGCCTATACTTTTCAAAAGGTTAATTGATGCAATATTTTCAGCATCAACAATTTCAACAACTCTACATATTTTTTTTAAGTCAAATAAAAATTCTAATATAGCTAATAAAATTTCTTTCGCAAATCCATTCCTTTGTTCAAGATGAGAAATTGTTATTCCAATTTCAGCAATTCTTATGTCGTCCTTGTCAAGTTTAATTGCACAGTCGCCCACAATATTCCCAGTAGTTTTATTTTCAATTCCATACTGAACCCACTCTCCAGCTTTCCCAAATTTCTTATCAATTTGTTTTTCAATAAATTTCTTAGCTTGCTCAACGGTCATTACGTCAAACCCCTGGTATTTAGTTACTTCTGGGTTTGAGCGATATATGTGAAAGTTATTTAAGTCAGCTGATTTTAGATTTCTAATATGAAGTCGTTCTGTAATTATATTTAATTCTTCCAATGTGATTCCTTAGTACTTAAAAATGTTATTTTAATAGGGATTAAAAATATCTCCACCTTTTATAGAAATGTATGTTAAAACTAAGTTAGTAAAATATTAGTGAATTATAATTTGTGTAACTAAATAATTCTGCATATATTAGTAACCAAATGGTTACGTAAAAGAGTGAGATAATTACAAAATGAGAAGAGATGTTTTTCAAGCAATAGCAGATCCGATTAGAAGAGATATTATTGGATTATTAGCAATCAAGGCACTGACTGTAAACACAGTCGCTGAAAATTTTGAAATCAGTCGTCCTGCAATTTCTAAGCACTTAAAAATATTAAATGAATGTGGGATAATTGAAATAAATAAAAAAGGAAGAGAACGTTTTTGCGAGATTCAACCTAAAAAATTAATTCCAGTTTCCGATTGGATTGAACAATACAGAAAATTGTGGGATGAAAAACTGGATTCTTTTGAAAATTATTTAATGGAACTACAATCACAAAAGGAGAAAAAATGAGTGATACAAAAGCACGTAATGGTAAAGTAATAACAATAAAAAGGGTGTTTGACGCCCCGCTAAAATTAGTTTGGAAAGCTTGGACAAAACATGAACATATTGCCAATTGGTGGGGACCAAAAGGAATGGAGGTTAAGGTTGTTGAACACAATTTTAAAGTTGGCGGTAAATGGAAATATACGATGGCTATGGCAAACGGGATGGATTTTATTTCGGATGGTGAATACTTAGTAATTGTTGAATTGGAAAAAGTATTTTCATCTGCCAATTTTAGACCAATGACAGAAGGTGTTGAGATTCAAGCATTATTTTATGAAGATGGAGATAAAACAAATTTTACTTTTAACGTTATTCATCCAACAGAAGAGTATTGTAAACAACAAGAAGAAATGGGAATTTACAATGGTTGGGGCTCTGTATTTGACGGATTAGGAATTTATGTAACAAATCTTGAAGAGTAAAAATTGATTGAATAAATTATTCAATAGAGTTTCTGTCAAATAAGAATAAGTTGTCATTCCCAGCTTGACTGGGAATCCAGGAATTGTAAACACTAGATTCTTGATAAAAGAATTCGGAAATAACATCAATGGGGCAAAATATAATTATTTTTATTTGCTCAATAAATATTTAACGATTTATTTTTCAGAAGCTCTATTTGTTAAAAAATAAAATTATATAATACGGTTGAGCAAATAGCTAACTATTAACAAACAAAAAAGGAGAATATATAATGTCTAACTATATGATTGCATATCACGGAGGTGGAGGAAACCAGTCAGCTTCAAAAGAAGAACAAATGGCTCAAATGGGGAAGTGGAAAGCTTGGATTCAAAGTCTTGGAGACAAAGTAGTAAATCCCGGAACGCCACTTCCAGTTTCAAAAATTGTAACTTCAAGCGGAGTTGAAGAAGATACTAATCCGAATGCAATGAACGGATTTGCAGTTGTTAAAGCAGAAAGTATTGAAGCTGCAATTGAAATTGCAAAATCAGATCCGTTTTTGCAGAATGGAGGAACAATACGAGTTTCTGAAATGATGGAGATGATGTAAAATTAAAATAGTGGTTTGAAGTTTCCACTTTCAAACCACTATAAAAATATTCTATCAAAAAAATGTCATTGCATGTTTGAATCTATCATTCTGAATGAAGTGTCTTTTACTGAATGAAGAATCTCATAATTATTAATGTTTGAGATATTTCAGTCGTTCAAAAAGCGAACTCTTTCAATATGGCAAGCAAAGAAAAGATGTCATTGTGTCACGAAAACTTTCGAGATTCTGTTATAATAGTTTCAATAAAAATTAATTTATACCTTCAACTTTCTTAATTGGTCTAACTTCAATTCGCCAAATACCTTCTTCAAACCTTGGATCAGTTTTTGCAATTTCTATTGCCTCATCTAAATCGTTTGCCAATAGATGATAGTAACCCGAAATAACTTCTTTCGTTTCATTGTAAGGGCCATCAATAACTTTCCCATTTTTATAAGAAAGCATTCTCCCTTCTGCCTCTAAGGGTTGGGCAGATTTCATTTTTCCTTCATCAACTAACTTTTTAATGAAAGCACCAATCTTCTCAATGTGTTGTTGTAATTGTTCTGGAGATAAATCAGCTTTTGGTTTTTCTTCACTTTTAATAAAGAGCATGAATTCTTTCATTTGTTTTCCTTTTTTATTTTGGTTAATGGATACACTAATAACAATTGAGATTAGGAAATAGGGACAAGCTCTTTTAACTTTTTTTCTAAAAAATCTTTATCGCGTTTATTAGCTGAAAGAGAAATTGCTTTATTGAAATGTTTGATTGCTAAATCAATTTTATTTTCCAATTTGTAAAACTCAGCAATGGTCGATTGGAAAAGATAATAATTCCCAATATCTGAATTTGAATTGAGATTTAACAATTCATTAATTGCAACTTCATTTCCCTTTATTTTTGATAAGGCAACACATCTGTTTAATTCAATAATAGGGGAGTTCTGTAACAATAAAAGTTTATCATATAGAGAAAGAATTTCTTTCCAATTTGTTTGTTCAAAAGTTTGGGCTGTACAATGGTTAGCTGAAATTGCTGCTAAAATATGATAACTGGAAACTTTATTTTCACTTATTCCTAAATTTAGATTATGAATTCCTTTCGCGATTAATTCTTTATTCCATTTATTACGGTCTTGCTTATCCATTTCAATTAAAGAATTATCTTTGTTTGTTCGAGATTCAAATCTAGAAATGTTCAAGTACATAAGAGCTATCAAGGCATAAGAATCAGCCTTCTCTTTAATATACTTACTGCTAATAATTATTTCAGTTAACCTAATAGCTTCAAGACATAAATCGTATCTTATTATTTCGTTTTTATTTGATGGACTGTAACCCTCGTTAAAAAGTAAATAAATAGTTCTAAGAATAATTGTAAGGTTTTCATTTATATTTTGTGGAATTTCAAAACTGACTTTGTTCTCTCGTAACTGTTTGCGTCCTCTTACTAATCTCTTATTGATTGTTTCGTTAGTTGAGAAAAAAGCATTTGCAATTTCTGCAATACTAAAGCCACAAAGTATCTTTAGAATTAGAGCAATTTGAGAATTCTCAGAGATTGATGAATGGCAACAAACGAACATCATTTTTAATTGTTCATCTAAAATCATTTCTTCAGATATTTGTAGATTCTCAAATTCTACATAAGAAGATTGTAAATTTCTTGTCTCCGACTTATATTTTATGTGATGTTGTTTTCGCTTTAATATGTTGAGAGTTAAGTTTTTTGCAGTTGTATATAACCAAGCATTGGGCTTTTCGGGTAAACCGTTTTGTTGCCAAGAGTCAACTGCTTTTAGTAAAGTTTCTTGAACAATATCTTCGGCAGTTTCAACATTTTCAGTTCCAATGTATCTTGTAATTACAGAAACAATTTTACCATATTCATTTCTGAAAAAGTGTTCGATTAATTCTTGGCTATATTTCTTGTGAAATTTGTTCATAGATTAGAAGTATGAATACTAACCCTAAAGTTGGTTTTCGGATTTACGTTGTCATACTGGTTTGCGTTTTTTGCAACACCGGTATCTGTTTTAAGTATAAGATTCAAGTATTTTATCAAAAAACGATAAAAATCGGAATGACAGCATACTTAACTGAGATATTAAATATCGTTCTATTACCGTCAGTTAAATATATCTAAGTATTATCAATTACATTTTTTACTCTATTAGCTTCATCTGATTTAGTGAGAGTGAGGCGAATAATACTATCTTCTATAGCATTTAAATTGTGAGGAATTCCTCCATTTAAAGCAATTAAATCGCCTTTCTTTAAATTTAGAACATCCTCTTGAACTCCAAAATCAATTGCACCATCAACAATTTCCACAACAATTGGGAATGATGTTTGGTGCTTATTCATTGTTTGTCCTTTACGCATTGCAATTCTAATTTCTTTAGTAAAAGTTGTTTCAAACAATACTTTTATTGCCGGTTTGCTTTTTTCGTACTCAAGGTCTTCAAAAATTGAGGCTGTTTTCATTTTAACTCCTGCCTTTATTTATAAATTGTAATTTAGATTGAAAAATATTAGCTATTGATTTTGCTCTTTCTTTGGCTAATTCAGTAGTCTTACCTTCAAATAATTCATCTATATTTTGAATGAAAAGCTTTAACCATCTATCAAAATGAAGTTTATCAATTGGAAGAGGAATATGCTTTGGAAATGGATTTCCCTGGTAATCTACGCCACCCAAAAGTACCATATCCCAAAAACTATACATAATTGGAAGATGCACTTTCCAATCTACTTTTGCAAAGTCATTGAAAACTTGGGATAAAATATCATCCGAATTTACTTTGTCGTAAAACAAATTCACCAATGTTTCTATATCTTTCTTGGATGTAATATCTTTTTTATTATTTATCATGTTCAAAGCTAACCACTAAGCAATAACTTTACTAATATTTTCGTAAGTTGAATCTGAAATAGTTGATTCTCTCACAGAATAAAGGAAAAATTGTCGTCTTTTTGACTCAAATTTTCTGAGAAAAATTGTTTATTATGTAATAATAAAAAGGGAATATTATGAAATCATTACTATTAGTTTTAGTTTTTTTATTGGGATGCAATTCAACGCCAAGTGCAAGTTCATTTGATCATTCAACTTTTGATAATTTATTAAAACAAAATGTAAATGAAATAGGACTTATAAATTATAAAGCGTTTCAAGAAAGTGAATCATTCAATAAATATCTTAAACAAATTGCTGAAGCAAATGTTAGTAAGTTTTCTAAATCTGAAAAGTTAGCTTTTTATATTAACACTTATAATGCGTTAATAATTAAAAATGTTATAGATCATCCAAACATAAAATCTCCAATGGATGTTGATGGATTTTTTAAGAAAATAAAATTTGAAGTTGCTGGGGAGCATATTACTTTAGATGAACTGGAGCATACCTACACTCTTAAAATAGATGGAGTTTTACCTCACTTCGGACTTGTTTGCGGAGCTAAGAGTTGTACTAAACTTATTGCAAAGGCTTATAGCTCTAAAGATGTTTTCAAACAGTTAAAGCAAAACGCTAAAGATTTTTTAGGTGATAAATCAAGAAATTATTATGATAAGGAAAATGATACTTTACATTTGTCAGCAATATTTAATTGGTTCAAAGGATACTTTGAATTTGAATATGGAACTTTGTTAAAAGCAGTTAAGTTATTATCAAATAAGAAGATAGGTCTTAATATTTCAAGTTCTACAAAGGTGGAATTCTTAAAATATAATTGGGAGTTAAATGTACAATAAAAAATTTTTGGAGATCTTAAAAAGAAATATTCTAAATACATCTGTTCTTTTAATGTTGTTAAATATTTCGAGTGTGGCACAAATAAATAGTTTAGATAATTACTTTTCAAAAGCAGATTTATTTTTTAAGACTTATGTAAATGATGGATTAGTCAAATACAAAGAAATTAAATCTAACAATAAATCGCTAAGTGAATTAACAAGCTTTATATCGAATGTAAACTTAGCTGAATTAAAGGATGCTCCCGAAAAGAAATCATTTCTAATAAATACTTACAACTTATTTGTAATTAGTGTTATTGTAAAAAAATATCCAATTAACTCGCCAAGAGATATTCCTGGTTTTTTTAATTTTATAGAACATAAAATTGGAAGTGAAGAATACACTTTAGATGAGATTGAAAAGCAACTTCTTTTTGCAGAATACGATGACCCACTATTTCACTTCGCTTTAGTTTGTGCAGCTGTAAGTTGTCCTGAAATAATAAATGAAGCTTACAAGCCTATAGATATTGACGAAACTCTGAATAAGAAAGCAAAGCTGACATTAAATAGTAGTAAACATATAAAAGAAGATGAATCAAATAAAACAATTTATTTAAGCAAAATATTTGATTGGTACACAAGTGATTTCAAGAAAGATGGTAAATCTGTAATAGAATTTATAAATCAGTTTAGAGATGTTAAACTAAACAACAATTATTCAGTTCAATATTTACCTTATGATTGGGCATTGAACCAAGTTAATACTAGCGGTTTAGATCTACAAAGTTTATCTCCGTCTGCCTTGCTCCCAAATGGACAAGTTGAACTGAAAATGTTTAACAATCTTTACACTCAAACCGCATATTACAATTCTGAATCAGAGAAAATTGAGCAGGGGAATAGGAGTAATTTTTTAACATCAATAATCTCAGCAACCTATGGTCTAAATTCATCAATCAATTTGGGTCTAGATTTGTGGTTACGCTCATCTTCTGAAGTTGAAGAATCTTCTTCTCCGTTTGGACTTTTTAGTTTTAATGCAAACCGCCAACGTACTGCTATTAGTAGGATAGGTCCACGTATAAAGTTTGTTCCTTCCAAAAGCGGAGCATTGCAAAATGTTTCAATTCAATCAAGTTTTTTAATTCCAACAGTTTCTAATTTAAGCGGAAGTGATGAATTCTTTTATCTTGATGATGACACTTATTTATTTATAAATCAGTTTTTGTATGATGCAACTTTGAATAAAGATTTATCATTATACGTTGAACTTGGCGTTTGGATGAAACTAAACCGAGATGATTTATTTGAAAATATAAATTACAATCTACCCCTAAAATTATTTGTAAATTATTATGCAACACCAAGACTAACACTTTATGCAATGAATGAATTTAACTATGGCTTTAATTCTTTTAATGATTCTTATTTTAACCAAACTGGAATAGGTGCAAAATATTTAGTTCTTCCAAATATGGAGTTGGAAGGATTAGTAACAAAGTTTTTATTTGCAAAAAGTCAAGGAGCTGGAACTACGTTTAATCTTGGCATTAGATTGATTTATTAGAAAGAACATTGTGAATACCTCTCATAAAGAAAAACACCTTGTCATTCCGGTTTCTGTTTTTTAGAATACCGGAACCTCATAACACAGTTAGGCTCATACTAATAAAAAAATAAGAATGGCTTTCCGAAAGTAAAATCAATTTTAATAATTGTTCTCATGAGATATCCGCATGTCTTTGTTGGTAAATTAAATTACGATTACAAAGGTGTAGCCATTCATAGAATTATTTATATTTTGATAATAATTATATTTCATATTTATAATTAGGTTAAAAAGTTCTTACAACTCTTACTCTATATTCATCACTTTTTGCTCTAACGTAATTTGCTCCAGATCCAGTATAAAGACTAACTGCAATTGCCCTTACATACGTATATTCAGTGGAACTCCAGTAAAGAGCATCAGAAAAATTTCCTATATCATCTTTCATAGTATATATAATACCTAATTCTCTTCTAGTTGGTAAACGCCAGTCCTTAAAGTTTTTAGAATAAGACCATTGGTTATAACTCCAACTAGTTTCATCATTAATAAGATTTGGTGGATCATACCAATTTGCATTTGAAAAATGATCTCTGTAAGCAACTACAGTACCATGTTCCCCATTAGGACTCACTTCTATTACATATCCTCCAAGGCTTGTATACCAATTGCCAACAGAATATTTATAAATACGTTTAAGCTCAGTTCTTTGCCACATTAGTTTACCATTTCTTTGGTATAATCTATTTCCATCAAGAGTATCACTAACAGATTTTAATAATATAGAAGCAGCATCATTCCCTTGATCTATGATTTGAAGTATTGCGTTGCCAGTTTCATTTCTAAACGATATACTATCACCATTGGCTTGAGGTGAATTAGGTTGTAGAAAATTGGTTTTATCACTATTCTCATTTTCGGATTGCATAATAGTATTTCCTTGTGCAATAATGAGAGACGTTTCGTCTCCAAAAAACTCTGCCACAATAGGTAAAAGAAAGACGAAAAACGAAAGATGTAAAATATTTATTTTCATATTATTGCTCCATATTTTGGTTTAACTTGTTTGTGAGATTTCTGTCTTCCCAAAAAGATGGTAAATTTGAATGACAAATGTTTTAGCAATATGACAGAGGGTCTCATTTAATTGGTTTATATTTAGTAATTATATTTGTGTAGTAAACTAATAGTATTAACTATATAAAATCAACTACCTATATAGGTAGTATTTTTGAGTTGAAAATTTTTAAAGGATTAAAAATGCAGCACTTAAAATAAAATACACTTAATAATAGACAGTAAAATATTTGGGAAATTAAAAGTAGGAGGGTGTTTAATCTTTTTGTTTTCGTAAAGTTAATTGCATAAAACTTTAAGCTAAGTTCCAATTATCACAGCAAATAATATCCCCTCAAAAAACGGAGGGCAGGCTGTACCAATGGTACTTTTGTTGTTTCTTATATAAATATTATTAAATAGTTTATAATGCGGTTCCAAGTAAAACTTCGCCAAGTTTTATTATTATAGTAATATAACTAATGTAAGCTATATGACTAAAAAAGAAGTTTAGTAGAATTATTATAATGTTCAAATGTTTTAAAAATAAGTAAACATGAAATATTCAATAATAATAATAACCCATAACGAAGAAGATAAAATACTTGAGTGCATTACTAGTGTAAAGAATACCTCTAAGAATATTTCCGAATATGAAATAATAGTTTCAGATGGGGGAAGTACAGATAATACTCAAAAAATTGTTGAAGGCGAAGGAGCATTATTTAATAAATCTCCAGTTGGAAGAGGTGTGCAGACAAATACGGGAGCACGGTTAGCAAGTGGCGAGATTCTAATCTTTCTACACGCAGATACTTTATTCCCCAAGAATGGATTTGATGTTTTAGAAAAAGCATTTAAAAACGCAAATGTAAAAATTGGTACTTTTAAAATGATGTTTGATGAACCAAGTTTTATTTATAAAGTTTATTCTTTTTTCACAAAATTTGATTCAGTTTTTACTTCCTTTGGTGACCAATGTATTGTTGTAAGAAAAATCTTTTTTAACAACTTAGGTGGTTATCCCGATTGGCAGATATTTGAAGATGTTCACTTTTTACGTAAGGCAAGAAAAGAAACTAAGATTTATTCATTCAATGGAACAGTAATTACTTCTGCTCGTAGATTTAAAAAGAATGGATTACTCTGGCAACAATTTAGAAATTCATATTATATTTTTCTTTATTTTACTGGAATTAATCATAAGAACTTAAAAGAAAAATACGGAAGTACTAAAATAGGAACTATGAACGAATCACTAATTATTTTTGTTAAATACCCTGAAGAAGGAAAAGTAAAAACTAGACTTGGAAAAACAATTGGTTTTGAAAAAGCCACTAAAATTTATACTCAATTAGCGGAGCATAGTTTTAACGAAGCTAGAAAATTAAAAAAAGTTTCTCGCTATTTATTTTTTGTCGATGAACTAAATAGAAAAAAAATATCAAATTGGGTTGGTGTTGGTTTTAGTTTTTATCCCCAAAGTATTGGAGATTTAGGAGACAAAATGAGAGCAGCGTTTTCTAAAGTCTTTACAAAAGGTGCCAATAAAACTTTAATAATTGGCTCAGACTTGCCGGATATTTCAAAATCATTAATGTCAAAAGCTTTCAAAGATTTAGATAAAAATGATATTGTAATTGGTCCTAGTAAAGATGGAGGTTACTATTTACTTGGTATGAACAAGTTTTATCCTGAATTATTTGATGGAGTTGCTTGGAGTACTGAGCAAGTTCTTGAACAAACTTTGGAGAAAGTAAAATCACTAAATCTTTCTGTTACATTATTAAAAGAACTGAATGATATTGATACTATTGAAGATCTAAATGATTGGCAGAATAAGGAGCATACAAAAGAAGATTCTAATTCGCTTGTTGAAAAGTTAGTCTTAGAATATAAATAGCAGATAAATAATTACTGCAATGTGTCATTCTGGTTTCTAGTCTTTGGATTATCGGAATATATAAACTCTAGTTGTATGAGATTCCGGTATCCCGCGTAAGGAACTGCGGAAACCGGAATGACAAAGTAAAAAAATCCAAATCTGTCATTCCGGTTTCTGTTTTTTGGAATACCGGAATCTCCGATCTAGAATTGTACGAAATTCTTGTGTTGAATAAAAGACAATGCAAACTGGAATGACAGATGAAAATATAACAAAGGAAATTAAATTTGAGAATAATAATTTTATTAACAATTTTTATTTTATCCACAAATCTTTACTCGCAAGATCAACACTCAACTTTTACAGAAATTCTTAAAAGAAATGTTTCTGATGGGAAAGTTGATTATAAAGGATTGCTAACCGAAAAAAGTTTTGATATTTATCTCAACCAACTTAAAAATACAAATCCAGATACAATTAAAAACAAAAACAATAAACTAGCTTTTTGGATAAACGCATATAATGCTTTTACATTAAAAATTATTCTTGATAACTATCCACTTGAAAGTATTAACGATTTACATAGTGGGGGACTAATTTTTGGGAGCATATTTAGTACAACTATTTGGGATAAAGATTTTATTATAATCAATAATGGGGCAATTTCTCTTGGTGCAATTGAACATAAAATATTGAGAAAGAAATTTAATGAACCTAGAATACACTTTGCAATTGTATGTGCTTCAATCAGCTGTCCACCATTAAGGAATGAAGCTTTTGAAGGATATAAAATAGACGAACAATTAACTAGTCAAGCAAAGTTATTTGTAAATGATGTTACAAGAAATAAATTTGATATAAATAAAAAAGAAGCAGAGTTATCAAAAATATTTAGTTGGTTTGATGACGATTTTGGGAATGATGATGACAAGGTACTTTTGTTTATATCACAATTTCTACCAGAAGAATTGAAAAGTAACATTACAAATAATAGCACTGAGTGGGATATCGATTACTTAAGCTATAATTGGAATTTGAATGAATAGAAAAACTAAACTAAGGTTTTGTTTTTTTTTGTTTGTCATTCCGGTTTCCAGTTCTTTTGGAATACCGGAATCTTCAAACTAACAAAGTATGAGATTCCGGTATCCCGCATAAGAAACTGCGGGAATCGGAATGACAATTACTAATTGGGTGTAAATGGATTAAAAATAAAAGGAGAAGTATGAATTACTACGAATCAAAAGATTTAGGAAAATTTGCAGAAGTTGGAAAATTTAAAAAAGAACTAATGGACAAGTTTTTTGACTATTACAATAGTGTTCTTAATGCAGATGGATCACTTACAAAACGTGAGAAGTCCTTGATAGCCTTAGCTGTTGCACATTCCAAACAATGTCCGTATTGTATTGATGCATACACAACATCATGTTTAGAAAATGGTTCTAATCCGGATGAAATGACAGAAGCAATTCACGTTGCTGCTGCAATGGATGCTGGAATTGATTTGGTGCATGGAGTACAAATGTTAAACCAGTTTGATAAGTTAGGGGTATAATGGAAAAGTTGGATTTTGAAATACTAACTAAAAATGGAAGTACAGCAAAAAGTGAATTTGACTTTGCGAAACATTTAGAAAATCACAAAGTAGATATCTCTCCACTCTCTGTTGAGACACTGCAAGTTAACATTACGAAATTATGTAACCAAGCTTGTTTGCATTGTCATGTAGATTCATCTCCAAACAGAACGGAGCATATGGATTTGAGGACTATTGATAAATGTCTTGAAATTCTTGAAAGTGATGATAGAATTAAGAATTTAGATATTACCGGAGGTGCTCCCGAACTACATCAGCACTTTAGATATATGGTTAAGGAAGCTCGTAAAATGAACAAGCGAGTAATGGTGCGTCATAACCTTACTGTTACTCACGATCCTCATCCTAATACTGGCGAAAGTAATTTTGACCTTCCAGATTTTTTTGCTGAACAGAAAGTTGAACTAATTTCATCCTTACCATATTACCAAGAGTACTTTACAGATAAACAAAGAGGGCGAGGGGTTTTTGAAAAAAGTATTGACTCACTAAAAATGCTAAATGCAAAAGGGTATGGAAAGGGGAATCCGGAATTAACTTTAGACTTAGTTTATAATCCAGTTGGAGCTTTCCTTCCGGCATCCCAATGCGAGTTAAAAGAAAAATTTGAGAAAGAATTATCTGCAAATTTTGATATTACATTTGACAATTTATTTGTTGTAACAAATATGCCAATTCACAGATTTAAAAAAGATTTGGAACGTAGAAATGGATACGAAGATTATTTGGACAAACTTGTTAATGCATTTAATCCAATAGCAGCAGAAGGTGTTATGTGTCGCTCTATGATTAGCGTTAGTTACGATGGCAAAGTTTATGACTGTGATTTTAATCAAATGTTAGAAATGCAAATAACAAATAAAACACCTCAAACTATTTTTGATTTTGATTATAAAAAATTATTAGAAAGAAAAATATTAGTTGACTCACATTGCTTTGGTTGTACTGCCGGAGCAGGGAGCAGTTGTGGTGGAGAGACAGCTTAGGGATTAAACTGTACTTCTATTGTTGTATGTTTTATGTTGTCATTTCCAGCCACTCTTAAAAAAAACACCGATAAAAAACATCGGGGTAAACCGGGATAAACTTTGATTTGGAATCCATGAAATATTATTATATGGATTTCTCAGCCCAACAAAACGGCGGACAAGCTGATAAAGACATTCGGAAATGACAAACAAGGAAAGTTGGACGTGGTATTTTCAATTTGTCATTCTGAATGAAGTGTCTTTTACTGAATGAAGAATCTTAGATATATTAAAGGTTGAGATATTTCCACCGCAAAATAACTGCGGGGTAAACGAACGTTCAAAATACAAACTTCTTCAATATGACATGTCCATTTTCTTTTAGTCAAGAAACCACTTTAATTTTAAAGCATAACTTTATGGATTTCGAAACAATTAAAATATGGTTTATGAGTTTAGGTGAAGAGTATGGAGTTAATCCCATTATCTTTGGAGCAATATATATAGCTGCAATTCCATTCTTTACATTGTCAATTGCATGGTTAGTTAAAAGCTTCAGAAATAAAAAGTCTATTCTTCTACCAATGATATCAAGCGGATTCTTTTTTATCTCTGCATATTTGTATTTAATAATAGCTGGTAAAAATGTTCCAATTTGGGTTTATAGTTTTATCGTTCTTCTAGTTGTGTTCGGTGGGTTTACAACAATAAAAAAAGTTAAAGGACAATTTAGTAATCAGAGAGTTAAATAATAGTGATAGTAAATAACTATAGTCAATAATATTTTATATCTAATAAGGTTACTATTGAAAATAGATATTAAAATATTTTTTGTTATGAATTGCAAACTATAATAACTTCTTTTGAGAAAGAGAGCATAACTTGACACTCAACTACGTTAGTAGATGAAGATGGACATTATTAACTATTTATTCTTAATTTTTAGAAAACTTAAAACCCTTTATAGGTTCACGCAAAGTTAAAACTGGACACGGAGCTTTACGTACAACTTTTTCTGCCGTGCTACCAAATAAAAGATGCTCCATTCCAGTATGTCCGTGAGTTGCAATAATAATTAAATCAATATCTTCTTCAGCGGCAGTTTCGTTAATCTCAACAAAAGGTTTGCCAGTTTTTATTATTACATCCGTTTCAATTGTGTCGCCAATTTCTGTTTTGATTAAGGTATTCAATTCTTCTTTTGCTCTGTCCGTAATTTCAACATCAGACGATGGAAATGAAACTTGTCCCATACTAAAATCAGAGGGATAAATTACTGGTTCAATAACATAAACCAAATAGATTTTTGAGTTGAATTGTTTAGCAAAACTAACAGCGTAGCGAAGAGCATTTTTGGAGTAATTAGAAAAATCAATTGGAACTAATATTTTGGATATATTGTTCATAACTGAAACTCCTTACTTTGTGGTATGAGTAAACTAATGGTAAGAAAAAAATATCAATTTGTCAAATATTTTCATAATTGTAAAAGTCGGCTAATTGCTTAGAGGGAGTGATATGTTAAGTCTTCTGTAGCGTTGCACAAATTGCTGGTAATTATATTCGCAGACTGGAAAGTCCACGATACGTAGTGTAGACTTTCCAGCATGCGTAGAAGTTTTTAGTACTTAGAAAGTACTAGCAAATGGAAATCAATTAATCAAATATTCCAGACTCTGCAACTCGCCACATTTTCTGGCATGCAAATTTATTCTCGTACATAGCTCGCCCAATAATAACGGAGTCAATTCCAAACTCTGAATTTTCTTGAACCGAAATTAAATCTTTATAATTACTTACACCTCCGGAAAGCGTAACTTTACCTTTTGTAGCTTGAGCAATATTTTTGCAAAGTTCAATGTTGGGTCCTTCTAACATTCCATTTCTTATCACATCAGTTACAACAAATCTATTTATTCCAAAGTCTGTAAGTTTTTTGGCAAACTCAATTGCTGACATTCCAGTTTTGTTTTTTCTGCCATGAGTTACAACTTCATTATTGATAACATCAATAGAGGCAGAGACTTTTGTTGGTCCATACTTTTCTAATATTTTCATATATTCATTCGGATTAGAAACAGCAAGAGAGCCAACAACAATTCTAAATACACCAAGCTCAAAAATTTCATCAGCTTCTTCTAAGGAATGAATACCACCTCCATACTCAATTGGAATAATTACAGACTCGCAAATTTCACCAAGTATTTCATAGTTCTTATGCGAGTGATGATGAGACGAATCAAAATCTACAACGTGAATAACCTTTGTATTTTCGGCTCGCCAAATCATTGCCATCTCTACTGGATCGTCTCCATACTCTTTGCAATTCAAATACGGAATTCCTTGTACAACTCTTACAGTTTTTCCATCTTTAATATCTAAAGATGGTATTACTAATATTTTATTCATTTTATATTTCCCATGTAAATCAAATTGATTTTCGGATTTCAATATTATATATGTTTGTTACCCACGATATTGTTGTTCAATAGATTCTGGTATTACTCAAAGAACGTGTAAACTGGAATGACAACCGGATGTATTTCATAATTTCGAAACCTTTATATCTTCCAAATACCTTTATCTTTTATAGCTTTTCTTGCAATTATTATTTTTTGAATTTCACTAGTACCTTCAAAAATTCTTATAACTCTTGTATCTCTATAAAATCTTTCAATAGGTAACTCTTGCGAAAAACCCATACCACCGTGGATTTGCAAAGCCATATCAGCAACTTCAGAAACGGCTTCCGAGCAAAATAGTTTAACCATTGCAGCTTCTTGTGCAACATTTTCATTTTTTTCATATTTTTCTGCAACTCTATAAAGCATACTTTCCATTGCGTAAATTTTAGTACTCATTTCTGCAATCATAAATTGAACACCTTGAAAACTAGAGATTGGTTTATCAAACTGTTTACGTTGTGCCGCATATTGAACAGACATTTCTAACAACTCTTTTGCTCCTCCAATGGAGCATGCTCCAATACCTATTCTTCCAGTGTCAAGAGTGTTCATTGCAACAATAAAACCACGTCCATCTTTGCCAATAATATTTTCTTCGGGTATCTCAACATTTTCAAAAGTTAGCGTATTTGTTACACTTCCTTTTATACCTAGTTTCTTTTCGTTAGGGCCAATAATTACTCCAGGAGAATTGCTATCTACTACAAAGCCAGTAATCCCTCTTGGTGTTCTTGCAAAAACTGAAAACACATCTGCAATTGAACCGTTAGTAATCCACAATTTTTGTCCGTTAAGAATCCATTTACCATTATCAAATTTAGCTGTTGTTTGTAAATTAAATGCATCCGAGCCTGCTCCAGGTTCGGTAAGTGCAAAAGCAGCTAGTTTTTTTCCACTAGTTAAATCGGGTAAATATTTTTGTTTTAATTCTTCAGAGCCACCAAGGTAAATTGCATTTGTTCCTATTGATTGATGTGCTCCAATGAAAGCAGCAGTAGATGCACAAGCTCGTGTAACTTCTTCTTGTGCGATACAAAAACCTACTTCACCAAATCCACCGCCGCCATATTCTTCGGGGAAAGCAGTTCCCAATAAACCAACTTCACCTAATTTATCCATTAGCTCTTTGGGAATTTCTTCATTTTCATCAATTGATTTTGCTAATGGACGAATTTCAGCATTTGTAAAATCTCTAGCCATTTCCCTTAGCATTTGTAAGTCTTCTTTGGATGTCATTTGCACTCAGATAAATTCAAAAATATTTTTTATATTTACAATTATAACATTTATTTTGTTTATGTGTTTTGCATATTCAGATTATGACTACATTTACTTAAATCTTTGGTCATAGTTTCTTTAACCTACCTAGAATCACTTATGAACCTTAAAGAAAAAATATTTCTTTTATCTATTGTTATTTTTATGGTGTCTTGCGATTATGGAAATAATCTAAAAGATTTTGGAACCACTATTTATAAAATCTACACATTTAATTTATCTGATAGCACGCTACATGAAATATCAGATGGACTTAGACCAATTACATTATTTCAGGCAGACAAACTATTGTTTGTTACTGAAGAAAATTTTTCCTCAAAAGTTTGGTTATATGATTTTTCAACGAAAGGAAAAGAAATACTTGCCAATGACTTGCATCCACCCTTGTTTGATGATAGTGTTGTATCCCCAGATGAAAAACATCTAGTATTTATTAAAGATAAAAAGCTAAAACTTATGGATTTAAATAGTGGTAATGTTCAAGTCATTGATTCATCTTCAAATGAACTGATACATATTCCAGTACCTAAGTTTTCAAATGATGGGAAATATATTGTCTATATATCCAGCGTAAAAGAAAAGATGGATTCTAGCAGTTCAAAATTCTATTATTTGAACATTTATAATATTGTTTCGAAGAGTACAATATCAATTGATACTGCTTTTGTTAAAGGACATGATAGATTAGAAGCTAAATTTACAAATGATTCTAAAAAAGTTTATATGTTACGAGATGGCTGGCATCCTTCTAATTTTCGGCGTCAGTTTGAATTTACAATTTATAGTTTAGAACAAACTCCTAAACTGTTTAGAAAAAAAACTATTTACACTTTTGATTACAGAAATAATTCTTGGAATATCGAGGATGATAAAATTTTAATTCTAGATAGAGTAGGTCTGAGAGAATATGATATCAAAAATGATATTTTAACAAAAACCAAAAAAATAGATATTTCATTAAAGGAGTTTGAAATTAGAAAAGTAAAAAACTTAGATTATTTAATAGGAGCAGATGAAGAAAATAACATCCAACTAATAGATCTAAAAGGTGAAATAAAGTATAAAATAAAACCTAAAATTGAAGGACAAATTTATTGGGCAGATTATTTTCAGAAACATAATTATATTCTATTTGCAACAAGCCAATATTTGCCACCACAAAATTGATATTCATTCTGCTTTCTTGACTTTTCAACGATAAATAGACATATTTAAATCTATGAGCCAAAATTATGTTTATAAAACAAGTCAATACAATGAAATTAACATAACCACTTTTGGCAATGATAATCTAGAAAACAAAAATTGTCTAATTTTCACACACGGATTTAAGGGATTTAAAGATTGGGGTTTTGGTCCTTACTTAGCTAGTTATTTTGCTGAAAAGGGATTTTTCGTAATCACTTTTAATTTCTCGCATAATGGAGTTAGGGGAAACCCTTTAGAGTTTACTGAGTTGGATAAGTTCGCGGAGAACACTTATTCATTAGAAGTTAATGAACTTACTGAAATAATTTTAGCTTATAGAAATGGATTTTTTGGGACTGTAAGTAAGGAGTCAAAACTTGGTGTTATTGGACATAGCCGAGGTGGAGGAGTATCAATTGTAGCAACAAGTCTATCTAAACATGTTGATGCTTTAGTAACTTGGGCAGCAATTGCTAAGTTTGACAGATATTCAGGAAGACAAAAATCTGAGTGGAAGAAGAAAGGATACTCTGAAGCATTAAACTCAAGAACCAATCAAATGATGCGACATAATATGGCATTGCTAAATGATGTTGAACAAAATGCAAATGGATTTCTAAATTTAGAAAAGGCATTACAAAATATAAATATTCCTCACTTGGTTATTCACGGAACGGAAGACTTAGCTGTAAAGATAGAAGAAGGTGAACAGATTTATGATTGGTCAAAAAAAGAAAATACTGAACTGCTAAAAATATATGGAACAGGACATACTTTTGATATCAAACATCCATTCGATGGTTCATCAAAAGCATTTGATAAAGTCCTTGAAAAGACACATCACTTTTTTTATAAAAAATTCAAAGAAAGTTAGTAACTATGGAAGTTAAAAACATCGTATTCATTTTAGTATTTCTGTCTGCATTTACCTTTTTAGGATTTAACTTAAAAAGACTGCTAAGTTATTTAAGTGTTGGGCAAAAAGAAGATCGCTTTGATAATGTTGGAAAGAGAATTTCTAATGTTTTGAAAATTGCAATTGGTCAATCAAAAATATTACGCGAACCAGTTGCGGGTACAATTCATGCATTAATATTTTGGGGATTTATACTTTTCACAGTTGCAGTTCTGGAAGCAATCATACAAGGTTTTTATTCCAATTTCACTTTCGAATTTCTAGGTCCTATCTACTCACTAATTACAATTACTCAAGATGTTTTTGGAGTGTTAGTTTTGCTTGCTGTTTTATTCGCATTCTATAGAAGATACTTCATGAATATTAAACGCTTAGATCACGGCAAAGAAAGTTTAATTGATGCAACTATTGTTCTTGGTCTAATTTTATTTGTTGTAATTTCAATGTTCGGTCAAAATATTGCAAGCGTAGCAATGAATAATTTTCAGCTTCACGATTGGGAAGTGAGACCAATTTCTGCAAGTTTAGCTAAACTTTTTTATGGTACTTCAATTACAAATGCTTCTACTTGGTACGAAATTTTTTGGTGGATGCACATTCTTTTAGTTTTTGGGTTTATGAATTATTTACCATATTCAAAACATCTTCATGTTTTTACATCTTTACCAAATGTATATTTTGAAAATCTTGGGAAGAAAAAATTTGAACTAAAACCAATTGATTTAGAAGACGAAAGTATAGAACAATTTGGAGCAGCTGATATTGAACATCTAACCTGGAAACAAATGTTTGATGGTTATACTTGCACAGAATGTGGTAGATGTTCAGATGCTTGTCCAGCAGTAGCTACTGGCAAGTTGTTATCACCTAGAGAAATTATTATTAATGTACGAAAAAGAACTGAAGAAAAAGCACCTCTTTTATTGTCGAAATCTGAGAACACGGAAGTCTTAGAAAAAACGTTAATTCATAATTATATAAAACCGGAAGAACTTTGGGCTTGTACAACTTGCGGAGCTTGTATGCAAGAATGTCCCGTTACTATTGAACATGTTGATACTATTGTTGATATGAGACGTAATTTAGTTTTAATGGAAGCAGACTTTCCACCAGAGCTTAACAATGTATTTAAGAACTTAGAAACCAATGGAACACCTTGGGCGTTTAATGCGCAAGACAGAGCTAACTGGGCTGAAGGAATGAATGTAAAAACTATGGCTGAAGATTCTGATACTGAATATTTGTTTTGGGTTGGATGCTCCGGTTCGTTCGATGCTCGTTATCAAAAAGTTACAAAAGCTATTACAACTCTTTTTCAAAAGGGAGGAGTTGATTTTAGAATTTTGGGAACTGAAGAAAAATGCAATGGAGATACAGCAAGAAGATTAGGAAACGAATATTTAGCTCAAATGATGATGCAAGAAAATATTGAGAAGCTAAATAATTACAAGGTTAAAAAAATTATAACTGGTTGTCCACATTGTTTCAATTCGCTCAAAAATGAGTATCCGCAGTTTGGTGGTGATTTTGAAGTTTATCATCACACAGAAATTTTGGAGAATCTAATTGATGATGGAAAAATAAAATTAAAAGATTCATCAGCAAAAGAAAAGATTACATATCATGATTCTTGTTATTTAGGCAGATATAATAATATTTACAATTCTCCTAGAAATTTGTTAACTTCAGGTGCTGGAATTGAACTTATTGAAATGGAGCGTAATAAAGACAAAGGTTTTTGTTGTGGAGCTGGCGGTGGAAGGATGTTCCTTGAAGAAACTGAAGGGACAAAAATTAATATTGATAGAACAAAAGAAGCACTTGCTACTGGAGCAGAAACTGTTGCCTCAGCTTGTCCGTTTTGTATGACAATGATGACAGATGGAGTAAAAGAGTTTGAAAAGGAAGAAGAAGTTAAAGTAAAAGATGTTGCAGAAATTATTTTAGAAAATACAATTAGTTAAATAAACTAAACCAATTAACCACTAACTCAAAAAAAAAGGAGAAAAAAATGAGTGACTCATACACACAACTTGTTGAATTCGTTAAAAACATGGAAACAGACGTTGAAAAATTTTACGGTAAAGGGCAATCAGCTGCTGGTACTCGTGTACGTAAAGCTTTAAGTGAAGTTAAAAAAATGTCTCAAAACATGAGAAACGAAGTTCAAGCAATTAAAGTAGAAAGAAAAGGTTAAGATTTTTTAATCGCTTCTTATTTTTATAAAAGGCTATTCTAATTTTTAGAATAGCCTTTGTTATATTAATCGGTTGTTTGGTATAAACGTACCACAGATTAGCCTGCCCGCCATTTTGTTAGGAGGGTAATCTGCGAAAACAATTTGTTCTAACTATATTTATCAAATGAAAAAATACATCTTCTTAATATTTGTTTCTCTAATTTTAATCTTACATTGGATCTTTAGTCCAGTCTATCTAACTGATAAAATAGAAGTTACACCTTTAGAAAAAATTGATTCTACAGTTACAGTTTCATTTTCTTCTGTTGGGGATATAATGTGTCATTCAACTCAATTTAATTATGCAAGAGTTGGGAAAGATAGTTTTGATTTTAAGCCAATGTTTAACGAGATTGGAGAGTATCTTAGGGGCAAAGATATTTTATTCGGAAATTTAGAAACTGTTCTTGCCGGAGAAACAAAAAGGTATAGCGGATATCCATTCTTTAATACTCCTAACGAATTAGCTGAAGCGTTAAAGTTTGCTGGATTCGATTTTTTATTTACAACCAATAATCATTCAAATGATAAAGGGCAACAAGGGGTTGATAGAACAATTGATATTCTGAAAAAAGTTAACATAGTTCCAATCGGGACTGAAAAATTAAATAGTTCAGATCCAACATATAATATTTTTGTAAGAAAAGGTTTAAGGTTTGGAGTGCTTGCTTATACTTATGGAACAAACTATAATGAGAATGCAAAGCATCCGAGGAAATATGTAAACTATATTAATCCGAAAAAAATTAAAAATGATATTGAAAAATTGAAAGAAAAAAAAGCTGATTTAATAATTGTTTATTTCCATTTTGGTAAAGAGTATCAGAGAGAACCAACAAAATATCAAACTAAAATAGTTGATAAAACTATTAGCTACGGAGCAGATATAATTTTGGCAAGCCATCCGCATATTGTGCAGAAGTTTGAAATATTCAAAACAGCCAATGCAAAATTGGATGCTGGATTTGTTACATACTCACTTGGCAATTTTGTTTCCAATCAACGCTGGAGATATTCTGATGGAGGTTTGATTTTTAACTTCGATATAACCAAAAATATATATACAGATTCAGTTTATATAAGTGATGTAAACTTTCTCCCAATTTGGGTTTACAAAGGGAAAGTGAATGGTAAGAAAGAATATGTTATTTTACCATCTGGAAATTATAAAGATTCAACAAAATATAGATATACAACAAAGGCAGATATTGACAGTATGAAAAAATCTTACTTCGATACAATTGAATTATTTACGGAAGGGAATGATTATCCAAGGATAGATAAGTTGATGTTGATTGAATAAAATTGTAGTAAATAAATATAACTTTAAACTTACATAGCAACTTATGGTTGCATCTGTCATTCTGAATGAGACGTAGTTTGTCGAAATGAAGAATCTCGATAATTTAATTATATGAGATATTTCAGTCATAAAGAACACTCCTTCAATATGACAACTAAAAAAAATAAAAATTATAGTAGCCTAATATTAAAATAATTACATTCTAACAATTCATCCAAATGAAATCCAAAAGCTCACTAACAATAATATTCCTAACTGTATTTATAGACTTGCTGGGTTTCGGTGTTCTAATCCCAATCCTTCCAACTTTTGCAAGCAAGGAATTACAAATTACTGATTTTGAAATTGGAATTGTGGTTGCTGCATTTTCATTTGTGCAATTTATTTTTAATCCAATACTTGGAAGACTCTCTGATAGAATAGGGAGGCGACCGATTATACTTGTCTCATTATTCATTACTTCAATTGCTTATTTATGGTTTAGTTTTGCGGATTCGTTCCTAATACTTTTGCTATCACGAATGTTAGCCGGGCTTGGTGGAAGTAACATTAGTGTTGCTCAAGCTTATATAGCGGATATTACGGATGAAACCAATCGTGCAAAGGGGATGGGATTGATTGGAGCAGCTTTTGGATTGGGTTTTGTATTCGGTCCAATGTTGGGAGGAATGCTTTCGCAATATGGCTATCATATAGTTGGTTATGTAAGTGCTACATTTTCGTTTATGGCATTTTTGTTTGCAACTTTTAAACTTAAAGAATCACTTAAGGAGGAGAATAAATCTAGGGCAAAAAATACTTATGCAATTTTTTCAAAAGAAACTTTGTCCGAAGTTTTTAATAACCATAAACTTAGATTTGTAATATTTATTTATTTTATAATAGTTTTTTCGATGGCAAATATTTATGGTACATTTTCTTTACTAGCTTATAAAGTATATCACTTTACAGATATGCAAATTGGTTATTTGTTTGGAACAATAGGAATTGTAGGAGCAATAGTACAAGGTGGATTGATAAAAAGATTGTCTCAAAAGTTTAAAGATGAACATCTAGTTTTAGCTGGAATATTTTTTATGATGCTTGGTCTTGTTGGTTTGCCTTATGGGGGAAGTTTTATTGGTGTAGCAATCATCGGAGGAGTTTTGGCATTTGGAACCGGCATTTTACAACCAACAATTTTAGGAATGGTTTCCAAAGATGCGAACTCTGGGAATCAAGGGAGTATACTTGGGTTTAACCAATCTGCTGCATCAATGGCAAGAGTGCTTGGTCCTCTTTGGGGAGGATTTGCATTTGAATTTCTTGGTTATCAATTCCCATTTTTAACCGGAGGAATATTTACATTTGTTTTGCTAATTTTCACAATTTATTATTTCAATTCACAAAATAGAAAGACAAATACTACGAATGTTTAAAGTTGGAAAAATAGAACTTGAAAATCCGTTGTTACTTGCTCCAATGGAAGATGTAACAAGCATTGCTTTCCGAAAACTTTGCAAAGAGTTGGGAGCGGATATTGTTTATACAGAATTTGTAAATTCTGACGGACTAATTAGAGATAACAAAAAGACTCACGATAAACTCAAAATAACCAATGAAGAACGTCCGGTAGGAATTCAAATTTACGGTGGAAGTATTGACCCGATGCGTGAAGCAGCAATAATTGCAGAAAGGGAAGCACCGGAGATAATAGATATTAACGCTGGCTGTTGGGTAAAGAAAGTAGCCAACAGAGGAGCTGGAGCTGGATTGTTAAAAGATCCTCCATATATGGCTGAGATGGTTAAGGCTGTTGTGGATGCAGTAAAAACTCCGGTAACAGTAAAAACTAGACTTGGTTGGGATGATAATAGTATAGAGATTTTGGATGTAGTAAAAAGATTAGAAGATGTGGGAGCAAAGGCATTAACAATTCATTGTAGAACTCGTAAACAAGGACACAGCGGAGAACCAGCTTGGCATTGGATTCCTAAAATAAAAGAAGTAGTCAAAATTCCGGTTGTGGTTAACGGTGGAATTATGACTGCCGAAGATGCGTTACGAGCAAAAGAAGAAACCAACGCAGATGGCTATATGATTGCTCGAGGAGCAATTAATCATCCTTGGATTTTCAGAGAGATTAAGGAAATATTTGAGAAAGGTTACGTTTCAACTTACTTAAATATTGATGAAAGAATTAGCACAGCTTTAAGACATCTTAAATATGAAATTAGTTACAAAGATGAACCAAGAAGAGCAATCATTCCGTTTAGGAAATATTACTCAGGCTACTTGAAAGGTTTGTATGGAGCATCTAAAATAAAACAACAAATTATGGAACACGATACGTATGAACCAATTGAAGAAATATTGCTTAACTATTTAGAACAGTTAAAAAAGTACCAAGAGTTTGATGAATAGTAAATGTTCAACGGATAACTTATGTATGTCATTCTGAGGAGTCTGTCTTTTAGACGGCGTGAGAATCTCATAACTCAAATGATCAGAGATATCTCAATCGCAAAGAACACTCATTTCGATATGACAAATTACTAACTAATGATACACTACAAATGAATAAAAAACTATTAGCAAAAATAATTTCTTATCAATTCATTCCACCAGTAATGAATGTGGTAATATTTGTTTTATTTGCGTTTAGGTTTGGGCAGACTGAAAAACTACTAGTTATATTCTCATCACTTATTTTCGGTTTTATTCTGCCAATAGTTACATTTATTATTCTTCGTAGAAAAAATAAAATTGTAAATGATGATGCAACAATAAAAGAAGAAAGAACAATACCTTATTTGTATGGAATTGTTTTCTCTTTATGTGGAATGAGTTTATTGTTTTTTGGAGGAGCTTCTTTAGTAACTGTTTTATTATGGTCAGCTTATTTTGTTAATAGTACAATCTTAATTGTTGTAAATAAGTTCTGGAAAATAAGCGCCCACACAATGGGTGTTGCAATTCCACTGGGAGCATCATTTGTTTTGGGCGGAGCATTGTCAATTGTATTAGGAGTAATATTGTTGCTTGTTGCTTGGGCAAGATATGAGCTAAAAGTTCATACAATACCGCAACTTATTGTCGGAGCATTTGTTGGATTTATTACAACATATTTATTAGTACCAAACTTGTACAATCAACTTATACTTTCTCCTTTGAAAAAACTTTTTAATGGTGTTATAATATGTTAAAATATAAAAATTAAAGGTCTTTAAATGAACTTAGAAAAACTAATAAGAGACGTTCCAAATTTTCCAATTGAAGGAATTGTTTTCAAAGATATTACAACCTTGCTTAAGGATGCAAATGGCTTTGAAGAAACTTTAGCTCAACTATATAACATAAGTAAAAACAAAAAGATAACTAAAGTTATTGGAGTTGAATCTAGAGGGTTTATTTTTGGTGGAGCATTAGCTGCAAAGCTTGGAGTTGGATTTGTTCCAATAAGAAAACCAGGTAAACTTCCTGCTGAAAAAGTAAGTGAAACTTACGAATTAGAATATGGAACTGACACAATTGAAATTCATAAAGATGCAATAAATGAAAACGATAGAGTTCTTATTCACGATGATCTTCTTGCAACTGGGGGAACAATGGAAGCAGCTTGCAAGTTAGTAGAAAAAGTGGGAGCATCTATTGAACAAATCTCTTTTATTATTGAGTTGGACTTCCTAAACGGAAGAGAAAAATTTAGCAAGTATGATATTCAATCACTCATTCATTATGATGAATAGTATAAGCCGATTCTAGATGCGACTATATTATCTAGTTACTGTTCGTATACTTATTATTTTCCTTTAACCTAAATATTAGAGTTTCTGCAAAAAAAAATATAAAACATCAATGGGACAAATATAAAAAACTATAATTATTTGCTCACAGTTGTCATCTCCGCCCCGAAAGCTTTCGGGATAATCGGAGATCCATTGTTTGTGTTACCTGGATTCCCAATCAAGTTGGGAATGACAAAGAAATTTTATTTTGCAGAAGTTCTATTAAAAAATGATTATTTGAAACCTTTGAAAAATTGAAATTCAGATTAGAATATTTCATGCTGAGTACTTCGATAAACTCAGTATAAACTCCATCGAAGTGTGAGAACAGCTCAACTTACTGGTTCGACTTCCCTCCAAAATACTGGCGGGCAAGTGGCTCACCATGACTATCGATATAATTTTTCAGAGGGTTCTATTTGTAAATATTTCTACTTGAAATGTTTATCTTTTCCTGTTACTTTCTACAAGACTTAAATCAACATTAAATTATTAAAGATTGAAAAAAAATATATTAAATATTATCAGTTTAATTATTCTATTACTTCCATTTTCTCTATGGAGTCAGATTAGAATTCATCATCATCTTACTACTGAAGACGGATTGTTAAGTAATTCCGTTATGAGAATAATTCAAGACCAGCAAGGGTATATGTGGTTTGCCACATTTAAAGGAATAAGTAAATGGGATGGCAAAAATTTTACAAATATTACAAAAGATAATGGTTTAGTATCTACTGCTGTAATCGATTTTATAGAAGCGGAAGATGGTACAATTTACCTCAGTAATTATGGGAAGGGTGTTCTCGTTTATAAAAATGAAATTATTGATACTATTAATACTGATGACGGATTAAGTGAAAATTTTATTGTACGTATTAGATTACTTGATGGTCAACCAACTTTTTTTTCGGAGAGAGTTCAAAAATATGTAAATGGTAAAGTAATTAATGTTGATAAGAAAATAACTAAGCTTAAAACTAGAGTTGGAGATATTCTTAAAACTGACGATGGTTTATATGCTGGAAGTAGAATTGGTGGATTATATGTAAAAGATAAATTTGTAGATAAAACTTTTACCGAAAATGATGGATTGTTAAGTAGTAAAGTTGATTTACTTGAAAAGGATAAATATGGATATATTTTAATTGCTACTGCAGAAGGAATTAATAAATATAAAGATGGAAAGATTACACATTTGAAATATAAAGGCAAAGTTATTAAGAGTGTAATTAATGATATTGTTGTTGGGAAGGATGGAACAAATTATTACGCAAGTAATAGAGGACTAATTATTGAGAAGAAAAATTCTATTGAAATATTAACCACTAAAAATGGACTTCTAGAAAATACAGTCTATAGCTTAGAAGAAGATCGAAATGGTAATATATATATGGGATATGAACAACTTGGTGTTAGTATTTATTATCCCGAAAGATTTTCTAACTATGTATCTAAAAATAACTCTTCAGAATTTATTGCAAATACAATTATAGAAAGTAATAACAATAAAAAATATTTTGGTACTGATGATGGTATCACAATCTTATCTGAAAATGGAAATATTGATGACATTAAAAAAATCAAATTTAAGGATAATCCAGTTTCTTCTTTAGTTGCAGAACAACAAAATAAATTATTTGTTGGGACAAAAAATAGTTTTAAAATTATAAAAGATGGGAATGTCAAAAACTATTCACTCAATTCTAAAACATTTAATCATGGAATATATGATCTTGAAATATCGCAAGATGGTGATGTTATAATTGCAACAAGAAAACAAGGTCTCCAAATATTTACTCATAAAAATCAGCAAGCCAAAAATTTCATAAACAGTTTTTATAGAACTGTGGATTCTTTTCCCAATAAAAAATTATTGCCCAATGAACGATATATTTCTTCACCCGAAAAAATTAAAACAAAGGAAGTACCTGGTGGTATAATTACATATTTAAATTCAGCTAATGGATTAAGAAATCGTTGGATACTTGATTTATTATTTACTCAGGATAGCTCACTTGTAATTGCTTATCATGGAAGAGGAGTAAGTTTTTATAAAAATGGTATTCTAAAACATATTTCAAAATCTGAGGGAATGTCGGATGGTATTGTGAATACTATTTACCAAACATCGGATGGAACATTTTGGTTTGGTACTTCTCAAGGTGGAATTACAATTTACAATGATGGCGTAATTGATACAATAAATATGAGTGATGGTCTTTCATCCAATGATATTAGGGGTATTGTAGAAATTGATAATAAATTTTACGTTACAACACAAAATGGACTTAACATATTAGTGCCAAGAGCTGATGGATATTTTGTAAGACAAATTAAAAAAGAAGATGGATTGCTGGCTAATGAATGCAAAAGAAATTCTTTGTTAGTAGATAAACAAAATAATTTATGGATTGGAACAGTTAAAGGAGTAAGTAAATTCAATCCCAAATCGATTCAAGAAATAAATACACCTCCAAATATTTTTTATAGTGGTTTACAAATTTATAACAAAGATTTTCCGTTTAAAGAATTTTTAAGAAATCCTATTCTAGATCATGATCAAAATTATTTGAAATTTATTTTTAGCGGAATTAATATGTCCGCTCCTAAAAAAATAAAATACAAATATCGTCTTTCCGGTATTGATAAAGAATGGGTTGAAAGTACTGATAACACTGCTCCCTATACAAGTCTTGATAATGGGAATTATACGTTTGAAGTTAAAGCTCAAAACGAATGGGGATATTGGAGTGAGCCCAAAACTTTATCTTTTTTTATCAATCCGGCTTGGTGGGAAACTTGGTGGTTTTATACATTAGTTGTTTTTGCAATTGGTGCTTTGATTGCTTTTGTTACATCATATAGATATAGACATCTTCTATCAATTGAAAAAATGAGATCAAAAATTTCTGCTGATTTACACGATAGTATCGGCTCAGGATTATCTGAAATTTCTATTTTATCGGAATTGCTTGGAGCACAAATACCAAATGAATTTAAGTCTGGATTAAATAATATTAGTACAATTTCAAGAACTCTAATTGAAAGTATGAGTGATATAGTTTGGTTGGTAAATCCAAAAAAAGATACACTTAAAGATTTGTTTAAAAGACTTCAATTATCTTATCACGAAGTTCTAAAATATACTGATATTGATTTATATGTTGAGAACCTTGAAGACTTGGAAACCATTAAATTACCTATGAATTTTAGGCAGCACTTATATTTGATTTTTAAAGAAGCAATAAATAATGCAATTAAATATAGTGGTGGCGATTTGTTAAATCTTAAAATAAAAACCGCTGGTCATAATCTTACAGTAGTTTTTTCCGATAATGGAATAGGTTTTGAACAAGATGATAATAAAATGGGAAATGGACTAATCAATATGAGAAACCGTGCAAAGGAAATTGGTGGAAATATTGAGTATTTTTCGGAAGTAGGAAAGGGAACAACTGTTATTTTTAAAGGTAAGTTTAGTAAACAAAAAATATAAATAGATAATGATAACTACAGTAATAGTTGAAGATGTAGAATTTGTTCGCAACGGAATTGCTGCAATCATCAATGGTACAGAGGGTTTTGAGTGTGTTGCTACATTTGAAGATGTAGAATCCATGCTTGGTGCAATTGAGGAATTAACTCCTGATGTTTTAATTACAGATATTGGTTTACCTGGAATGTCTGGAATTGAGGGAATGAGAGAAGTAAAAAAACTTCTTCCAGATCAAACAATGATTGTACTTACCGTTCATGAAGAAAATGAAAAAATATTTGAAGCTTTAATGGCTGGAGCATCTGGCTATTTACCCAAAAAAACTCCTCCGGCTGAATTGATTATATCAATTAAAGAAGCCCACGAAGGTGGCTCGCCAATGAACTCCGAAATTGCAAGCAAAGTTATCTCTCTTTTAAGAAATATCTCACCACCAAAAGAGATGAAAGAAAAAATTGAACTTTCTGATAGGGAAAATGAAATATTAAAAAGTATTGCTATAGGTTTAGGTTATAAACGAATTGCATCGAACATGAATGTTTCAAAAGAGACAGTACGCTATCACATAAAAAATATTTATAAAAAACTTCATGTTTGTTCTCAGTCTGAAGCTGTAGCAATTGCAATTAAGGAAGGATTGATTTAAGCAAAACAGCATCCCCGCCTTTGGCGTGTCAAAAATAAAAACATCCGGCTTTCGTAAATATATTATGCAGTGACAAGCAAATCGAAAAACTTCGATATTACTGTTTCTAACCTTTGCTGTTAAATAATTCCTAAAACCAAAATAAAAACCTAATATTTATAATAAAAACTAACTAAACCACACAATTTTACTTTTCAAATCCCAAGTTTGCTATAAATCATAAAACCAATAAACTACCGATATCGGTAGTCATATCAACAATTTTCTCCTTTTTATGTCAAACTTCTACCGATATCGGTAGTGGACAATTATTATAAATTACATTAAGTTAGGAATTAAAATAAGACATTAGGAATTATTATGACAAATATATATATCATTTCACTTTTTTCGTTTAGGAATTTCTTTTCCTTTATTTGTATTCTTTCATTGTTATCTAATATAGTTTTTAGCCAGCCACTTAATGGAACTAAATTCATTGGACCTACTGGTGATTATCTAACCATAACTGATGCTATCAATGCACTTTATGCAAATTCTCCCAATATTGATGGCCCAGTAGTATTTTCAATTGAAGATGGAACTTATAATGAAAATATTAACATCACTACTGCCATAACGGGAAGTAATTCTACAAATACAGTTACGTTTATATCAAAATCATTAAATGCATCTTCAGTTACTATTGCACCAACTTCTAGCAATATTGTAATCAATATACAATCATCTGGTAACTTAATATTTCAAGATATTACATTTACTGCTCCTAGTACAGGCATGGTTGCATTGGCAATAACAGCAGGAAATATTACATTTACCGGAAATATATTTAATGGCAGTTCAAATATTTTTTCCCCAAACGACCAAAATATTTTACTACTTGCCTCACTTTCGGGTGGTAAATTAAATGATGTAACAATATCAAATAATATTTTTAATAATGGTTATAATGGAATAGTATTAGGCTCAGAAGATTATGGAGATAATTTAAATATATTAAATAATACGTTTTCAACAATTAATTCAGCAATTAATCTAAATAAATTTGATGCTCCTTATATTAAGGATAATTTAATTACAAATAGTAGTAATACCTATGCTATATCCTTAACAGATGTAAAGAATATTTTTTTTGTTATGAATACTAAAATTAGTACAACAACCAATAGTGGAAGTGGTATTTTAGTAACTAACGCCAATTCTACAAATCTAGCTCGAGGTAAAGTCATTAATAATTTTATCCAAGCAGGATTAAAAGGAATAACTCTGAATAACACAGACTATGTTGATGTAATGTATAATAGTATTAATATTGAGAATGCATCTCAAACAAATGATTTAACAAGTGCTGCATTTGAAGCCTTAGTTTTACATTCCAATTCTAGAATCAACAATAATATATTTTCAAATAGTAGAAGTGGATATACATACATTGGAATTACAGGCACAAATAATGTAAGTAACTATAATGATTTATATACAACCGGGCCACTAATTGCTAAATGGAATTCTACTGATCAAATTACTATTTCAGATTTTAAGACTGCCAGTGGTTCAAATTCATTTTCTGTTGAGGCAAAGCCATTTTATACTTCGCTAACAGATTTGCACGCTTCTTCCCCTCAAATTGCTAATGGAGGTACACCCTTAGTCTACGTTTTTCCTGACATTGATGGACAACCAAGAGATTCGGCTACACCAAGTATTGGAGCCAATGAATTTTCTTCAACTGCAACACCATTAGCTGGAACCTACACAATTGGATCATCTGGTACTTTTTCAAACATAAGTGAGGCAGTAGATGCTCTATATTATCACGGAGTTTCAAATACAGTAGAATTTCAAATATTACCCGGTTCATACAACGAGCAAATTGATCTCAATGGAATTATTCCAGGAGGTAGTTCATCATCAATAATTACTTTTAAATCTCAAACTGGAGATCCTGGTGATGCTGTCATCAATTATACTTCATCTAATGAAACTGATAATTTTATTCTAAGAATTGATGAAGCAGAATATGTTAATTTTAAGTTCCTAGGTTTTGTTGCTGGAGGAACTAACTATTCAAAAATTGTGCAATTTGAAAACGTAAATGGAAATTTTGAATTTTATAAGAATGCATTTACAGGCTATGCGAATTCAACAATCTCTGATAAAAACCAAGCAATCTTTCATTTAGATGATTCCGGAACTCTTGATAATACAAATATTAGCAGTAATAATTTTATTGGAGGATCTTATGGAATGTATCTTCATTTAAACTCATCAACACCTGGAATTGTTATTAGTGGAAATACTATCTCTCCAGTAGGACTTGGTGTTTTCCTTACAAATGCAAATGCTCCAATAATTTCATCTAACATAATAAATACTGATTTATTCTATGGCATTACATTATTCAATTCAACAAATAATTTTGTAATTGAAAAGAATAAAATAATTGGGCATTCAGGCATAAGTGTAAATCAAAGTAACGGAACAAGCTCTTTAAGGGGTGTAATTAAAAATAATTTTGTAGCCGCAAAAGATAATGGAATTGCATTAAACGGTGCAACTTACACGGATGTTTACTTTAACAGTGTGCATATTGATGATAATTCTCCTTCGATAAGTAGTTCTGCCTTTACAATGCTAAGTGGTGCCAATAGCCAAAATATTATAAAAAATAATATATTTTACAATTCAATAGAAGGCTACGCATATAATTGGGATTCTGGAGATCTCTCAGGAAGTGATTATAATAATTTATTTACTAATGGAGACTTTATAGGTTATTACTTAAATGATAATTATAAAACTTTAGTTGATTTTATTACAGTCACTAATTTTGATGATAATTCTGTATCTGAAAATCTTACATTTGTTTCATCAACTGATTTACATATTGTTGGAGTTAATCCACCATCTCCTGGAATTACAATCTCTTCAATTGCAGATGATATTGATGGTACAGTAAGAATAGGAACTCCAACTATCGGTGCTGCTGAATTTTCACCCTCTCCTTTAAATGGAATTTATACGATCGGAACAAGCGGGGATTTTCAAAATATTACTAGTGCAATAAATTATTTGTATTTATACGGAATAAATGGTGCCGTAACATTTAACATACTAAACGGTACCTACAATGAGCAACTTGATCTTGATGGAGTTATTTCTGGTAGTAGTGCATCTAACACTGTTACATTCCAGTCTAACTCAGGTAATAATTCTACTGTTATAATTACACACACAGCAGTTGGAACAACAGATAATTTTATAGTAAGAATAAATTTAGCAGAATACTTAAAATTTAAGAATTTAACGCTAACTGCCGGAGGTACAGATTTTGCAAAAGTTGTAGCTTTAGAAAATGTGAATGGTAATTTAGAGTTTTATGGTAATGTAATGAATGGCTTTGAACTTCAATCTGCGTTAGATTCGTTTGAAAATCAATCGGTTGTGCTTTGTAATAACTCCGGAAAATTAAATAATACAATTTTTGAAAATAATATTATAAACTATGGTTCATATGGTATTTCTTTGCGTCTTAACATTAGTACACCTTATACACAAAACTTGCAAATTATTGGAAATACGATTTTCGCAAATAGGAGCACAATTAATATTCATTATGCGGATGCACCAATAATAAAATCAAACATTTTAGAAAACAATTATAGTGGCAATATTAATCTCAATTTCTGTTATAATGATTTCATTATTGAAGAAAATATTATTTCGGGGACGTCTGGAATCAGTATTTATAGGGGTGATGGTACTTCCTCAAATAACGGCTTAATTAAAAATAACATTATAAGTTCATCAAAAGGTGGAATATCTATCAGGGATTGCGAATATACTAATGTTTATTTTAATACAGTTAGAAATACCGAAACTAGTGGGTCAGCATTTACTCCAATTAGTGTTAAGGATGGTGGAACAGATAATATAAGAATATTAAATAATATTTTATACGCCTCAGGTGGTTGTGCTGCAATTAACTGGGTGGAAGGAATAATAACTGAGTGTAATTACAATGATTTATATACAACCGGCTCTACCTTGGTAACTCACGGTAGTACAGATTATGCAACACTTGCAGCTTGGCAAGCAGCACTGGAACAATTTGATTTAAACTCCCAAAATGAAATTGTTACATTCGCTTCATCAACAGACTTACATATTGTAAGCACACCCGTTCCACTAAATGGTATTGCAATAACTGGAATAACCACAGACATAGATGGAGAGACAAGAGGCAACCCACCGTTCATAGGTGCAGATGAACCAGTAAGCGAAATAGATTTAAGTTTAACAATAATGTTAGAAGGATCATACAGCACTCCAGAAATGAATGCAAGCCTAACTGTTCCGTTTGATTCTCCTTATACAGAAGATCCGGAAACAGTAAATCCAATTCCAATTATAATTGGTAATGAAATAGTGGATTGGGTACTAGTACAATTAAGAGACGAAAATAATTCCTCAACAGTTTTAGAATCACAATCAGCATTTGTTCTACAAGATGGAAGTGTAGTTGATTTGGATGGAGTTAGTCCAGTTCACTTTACAAGTCCAAGTGGCAATTATTTTGTTTCAGTAAAACACAGAAACCATTTAGCAGTAATGAGTGCAAGTGCAGTTGGGCTTTAATGAAATTTTACAAGTGCCTGGCATCTCCAAGATGCCAGGCACTTTAAGTAGTACGGAAGTTTGTTGTGAATACCGGAATCTTCTAACATTAAAACAAAAAGCTAATATTTATTACAAAAACTAACTAAATCACTTAAGGTTTCTCTTCAAAACCAAAATTTACTCCAAATCACAAAACCAAAAAACTACCGATATCGGTAGTTGACATCTCTTTTTATTTCCATTATTTTAAGTAGCAAATTAAAAGATGATAGAAAGGATCTCATGTCTAAAATAATAAGTTGCAAAACTAGGTTGCAGAAAACAAATTTACTTGCTAAAAAAATAAAACAGAAATTTTTAAGTCAGCCTTTTAAGCTAGGAGTATTTTTAATGGTACTCTCTACTGGAATAAATTTTTCCCAAACAATTAAGGTAAGAGAAAATTCTACTGGGGCTGTAATACTAAAAGTAACAGATGAAGGTACTACTGGCTCAATCCATTTGTCTCATTCTACTCCTCTTCCAAATCAAACTCAATATAAATTATATAGAACAGGTCATTCACTTTTTTGGGATGGAACTCCCATTGTTGCAGGTAGTGGTCCGCATTCTTTAGATGCTGCTGATGGAGATCCGATGGGTGCAGTATTTGTAGATGGAGATGGCCATGTCGGGATTGGGACAATGAATCCAGCAGGGGCAGCTATTTCAATAGAGGATGATGCAAATCATTTATTAAAGTTAGAAAGTACTCTTGCTAGTGGAGCATATCCATTTGTTTCTTTTTTTCAATCGGGTAGTTATGCAGCTTATCTACAATCAAAGAACAATGATTTTGATATAAGAAATGTTAAAGCTGGCAAATTACATATTGGAACAAATAATACTAATGACCTAACGATTGCCAGTAATGGAGATGTTGGTATTGGCATAGATGATCCAAATTTGGCATTGCAAATTTATAGTGGAACTCAGAATACTAAAGTAAGTATTCAGAATACTGCTTCATATATCTATGCAAATGATGGTTTGGAACTTTCTATTATTAATAATGACGCATTTATAAAAAATCAGGAGAGTGGTAATTTTCATCTTGGAACAAATAATACTACTGATTTAACTATTGAAAGTGGAGGTGAAGTTGGAATTGGAACTACATCGCCTGATCATAAGCTTCATGTAATAGATAGTGATGCCACTGGTGCAGTTGGAAAATTTGAAAACACAATAAGTTCAACTAGTGCTTATGGAGTTTTTGGTTCAACTGATAATACAGATGGTTTTGGATATGGAGGTTATTTTGAAGGTGGTTTTGCAGGTGCTGAAGGAATAGTAACACCAAATAGTAGTGCAGATAACACTTATTATGGATTGTATGGTTATGTTAAAACAGAAGATGCTTTTGTTGGAAATGGTAGGAATTATGGAGTGGCAGGATATGTACAACAGTCAGGATGGAATTACGGTGTTATTGGTTATGTTGGTGGTAATGTTGCTTCATCAACAAATTATGCTGTATATGGATTTGCAGAGGGAACAGGTACAAATTATGCTGGTTTTTTTAGTACTCTTGATATTAATGGTCATCTTTCAAAAAGTAGTGGTGGATTTAAAATTGATCATCCATTAGACCCGGCTAATAAATACTTATATCATTCATTTGTTGAAAGTCCGGATATGTTGAATATTTATAATGGGAATGTTAAACTTGATGGATTTGGTGAAGCAGTAGTTGAATTACCAGACTGGTTTGAACCATTAAATAGAGATTTCAAATATCATATAACGGCTATTGGTGCTCCGGGACCAAATCTATACATTGCTGAAGAAATTTCGGGTACTAGTTTTAGAATAGGCGGTGGTGAAGGTGGAATGAAAGAATCTTGGCAAGTAACTGGAATTCGTCAGGATGACTATGCTAATGCAAATCGGATTCCAATTGAAGAAGATAAACCATTAAAAGAGCAAGGTAAATATATGCATCCAGAAGATTTTGGTATGCCCAAAGAAATGAGTATTACAAATCAAATAGATAAAGTAGTAAGGCTACGTAGTGAAAAATAAACAAGAAAAATATACTACTCGCAAAGTGGTTTTCGGAAACCGAATTTTGTTGTTATCACCTTGATTGTCGAGAACCCGTCTGTTCGCCGAGGCACGCCATTTCTTGACAGCAATAGCTGACCGATAATTGTTAAGAAATAGTCCGTGATAACCTAGTGGTTTTCTAAAAACCAAACTTGTCCCGATATTTTTTTAGCGGGATTTACGTTTAGTATAAAAGAAAATTAAACAATAGAAGTATATTATTTCATAAAAAGGAGTAAGTCATTAATAAATTATATTTAATTTTAATCATCTTTTTTACAAGTGGTATGGCTTTTTCGCAAGCCTTAGAATTTAAGAACTCAAGTAATTTTTCACTTTTTAAATTAATAGGTGGAGGTAAAATTGAATTATTGCCAAGCAATCCGCCCTTATTGCCAAATAATAAGCTTTACTTTCAAAATGGACCTCCTTTTAGCGGAGAGCCACCTCGCTTATTTTGGAACGGAAGTGTAATTAGTTCTCCTACGGCAGAACATGCTTTGGATGCAGATGATGGTAATCCTACAGATGCTGTTTATGTAGATAATAATGGAAATGTTGGTGTTGGAACAACAAATCCTTCTGCTACATTACATTTAAAAGATGCTTCAAACTCGTTATTAAGGTTAGAGAGTACTGCCAGTAGTGGGGCTTATCCATTTATTTCTTTTTATCAACCTACAGCGTATGCAGCGTTTATTCAGGCAAAGAATACTGATTTTTCTTTGTTAAATATACAAGCTGGTAAATTTACCCTTGGAACAAATAATGCTGATCGCTTAACTATTTCTTCTGCTGGAAATGTTGGGATTGGAATATCTATTCCACATAATAGATTACAAATTCATAGTGGCACTGCAAACACATATCTGAATATTCAGAACCAAACATCTGGTACAGGCAGTAATGATGGATTGGAAATTGCTTTGACTGGTATCAATGCTTTATTAAAAAATCAAGAAGATGGTGATTTAATACTTGCTACAGATAGTGGTTATGATATGGTTATTGAAGACGGAGGTGAGATTGGCATTGGGATAAGTAATCCTGAACACATTCTTCATGTTTCTGGTAGTAATACAGGAGCAGTTGGACACTTTAGAAATACAGTAACTAACCAAGATGGATATGGTGTATATGGTTCTTGCGACAATACAAAGTCTGATGGTTTTGGAGGAAGTTTTTCTGGTGGCAAGTATGGTATGGCAGGCTTTGTAACCCCTAATTCAAGTGCAAACCTTTCCAGCACCAGGTATTATGGATTATTAGGTGAGGTTTCTAATCATCCAGGTGGAGAAGTAAGTTATGGTGTTACGGGTACAAGTACTAATGGAGAGTTAAATATTGGAGTTTATGGTTATGCCTCTGGTGATGGTGCTGCAACTACTAATTATGGGGTTTATACATATTTGGGAATTGGCTATTTTATAGGAGATGTGCATGTTAACGGTTATGTTGGCAAGGCTATTGGTACATTTAAAATCGATCATCCATTAGACCCTGAGAATAAGTACTTGCAACACTCTTTTGTAGAAAGTCCGGATATGATGAATTTATATAATGGTAACATTACCCTAGATGAATATGGAAAAGCTACTGTTGTTCTACCGGATTGGTTTGAACCCTTAAATAAGAACTTTAGATATCAATTATCTCCAATAGGTACACCTGGACCAAATCTATTTATTGCAGAAAAAATTTCATCTAATTCATTTAAAATTGCCGGGGGAGAAGCAGGTATGAAAGTTTCGTGGCAAGTAACCGGTGTTAGACAAGATGTATATGCAAATAATAATAGATTACAAGTTGTTGTGGATAAATCAATACAAGAGCGAGGGAAATATTTATATCCTGCCGGAGTAGGATTGTCATATAGAGAGAGTGTGCATTATGACAAAGATGAAGAAAAGAAATTCAACATAGAAAAGAACAAAGAACAATAAACGACAAGCGTAAAATAAAAGAGAAACAGAATTATAACAAACAAATAAATAGTTCTAAAGTTATTTCAGAATAATTTATAATTCAATTATGATATACTAAAACTAAAGTAGTTTTCGGTTTTTACAAATTTGTCATTGTGTCCCGAAGGTTTTCGCATAGGTGTCAACTTAAGGTAAAACACACCCCCAAACCCCCTCTCAAGAGGGGACTTTTTACTGCTACTTCTGAGCAGTCGTATAAATTCCCCTCTTGAGAGGGGATTAAGGGGTGTGTTAAAATATAAAGTGCGATAATATTTCTTAAGTTGACGCACATACGAAAGCTTTCGGGACGAAATGACAAATTTAAGTTTCCAATTTTCCGAGTACCTATTAGGTTTTTGTATTATTAAAGAATAAGGAGTTCATCATTAAAAAAATAATTATAACAATAATTGTAGTAGTAATTACTGGAATTTCTTTTGCACAAACTGGGCAAAGTGCAGATTTTTATGATAGTAATGGAAACAGATTAATGTCTATCGCTAATGATCCAACAACTTCCACAGGTAGTTATCCAAGAATAGGAACAATCTGGTTACCACCTGGCAATGCACCGCTTGATCCAGTAGATAAACTTTACAATATTGGAGGTATTTTATATTGGAATGGAGGTGTAATTACTGGAGAGAATGGAGATGGACACTCGCTGGATGCTGTTGATGGTAGCCTTATTGATGCACTTTACGTTAATAATATTGGTAGGGTTGGTATTGGAACAAGTTCACCTCTTAGTGTTTTACATGCAAAAAAATCATCAAACAAAATGTTAAGACTAAAAAGTACACTTAGCCCAGGTGCCTATCCATATATGTCATTTTATCAAAATGGTATTTATGCAGCTTATATACAATCCAAAAATACTGATTTCACAGTATATAACAGACAACCTGGCAATCTTTATCTTGGTAGTAATAATCAGAATAAAATGACAATTACTTCTACAGGAAATGTGGGTGTTGGTATAACAAATCCGTTACACACATTGCAAGTTTACCGTAATTCAAATATAGTTACTATGGGTGTTCAGAATGTTGCAAGTGGGTTTGGAGCTTTTGGAGCTAATGATGGTTTGCAATTGAGTATGTCTTCTTCCAATGCAATAGTAACAAACTATACAGGAGACCTAAGTTTTGGAACAAATAATTTAACTGCACTAACAATTAAATTTGGGAAAGTAGGTATAGGATTAACAAACCCTACCCACATTCTTCAAGTGGTTGGTAGTGATGCTAGTGGTGGTATCGGCCATTTTGTAAACACAGTACCTAATGAAGATCAAGGTATTGGTATATATGGAGCATGCAAAAATAGTTACGGTTATGGCTACGGTGGTTATTTTAAGGGTGGAAAGACGGGAGGTTATGGCCTAGCTACTGTAATAAGTGGTGGTAATTTTCTTCCATATTATGGGCTAACTGGTAGCGTAAGAACTCAAGCTGCTAATTATGGGAACGGTACTAATATTGGAGTATTTGGTTATGCAGAAGGTGGAGAAAGAAACTATGGTATTTTTGGTGCTAATATTTTTTATCCTAATAATATTTCTGTGGTAACTCATGGTATACGTGGAGAAGTATATCCTTCAAGCTTAGGTACTAATTATGCAGGTTATTTTAACGGAGATGTAGAGACTGTAAATATTTCTAAAAGTAGTAGTTCATTTAAAATTGATCATCCTCTAGATCCCGAAAATAAATATCTTTATCATTCTACAGTAGAAAGTCCGGACATGATGAATATTTATAACGGAAATATTATTCTAGATGCTGAAGGTAATGCCATAATAGAAATGCCAGATTGGTTTAAACCGTTAAATATGAGTTTTAGATATCAGTTAACTGCCATTGGCAAACCCGGACCAAACTTATATATTGCAGAAGAAATTTCGGACACTAGATTTAAGATTGCTGGAGGCACTGCCGATATGGAAGTGTCTTGGCAAGTAACTGGAATTAGACAAGATACTTATGCTAGAGATAATCGCATTAAGGTTGAAGTAGATAAACCTGAACAAGAACGTGGTAAATATAGGCATCCACTTGCATTAGGAAAACCAATAGAAACGAGTATCAATTATCGTCCGGAAGAAGAACAAAGAATGCAAAAGGCTGAATAATAAGGTTGTTCAATCAGTAGTGTAAAATTAAAGGTAGTACCAAAAGATATAACATTAGTTAATTAGTTAACAAAGTAGTTCTCTTAACACTTTAACAACTTTGCCAAATTTGTATAAGCAATTACTACTAGAGGTAAAAGTCTAAGAACAGTTTATGATTTACTGTTATAGATCATTCCCGTATAGATAGTTAAATATAGGAATCAAAAAATGAAAACAAAAATAATTCTTTTAACATCTTTAGTCTTTCTTTTTCAAGTTGCGGCGGAGTTTTGCGGAGATGAATCGTCTCTCTTACTTGCACAAGAAGAAACACAATTAAAACGAAATGTAATAACTCCAAATGCACCACAAGTATCTCTTCCTAATATTCAAATTAAAGATGAAGAAAATCCAAGTAATATTTTATTGGAAATAATTGATGAAGGTCCGGCAGCTTCAATAGTTCTACCATCATTACCGTCAAATATTTCAGGCAGTAACAAACTTTATAATGTGGCAAGTAAACTTTACTGGAATGGAAGTCCGCTAGGTACAGGGCAAAGTGCTGCGGGCTGGGTTAATGGTATTCACAAAATTCATTTGGAAACCAATACTGATAATGTTGGGATTGGCACAACCGGTCCAAGTGACAAATTGCATATTGCTACACCGCCAGGAGAAAACGCACTTAGAGTTCAGATAAATGGAGGTACTAAGTTAAGAGTTCTTTCAAATGGTGGTACAAGTATTGGGTCAAACAATACTTCTCCGCCAGCCAATGGTTTATATGTGAAAGGTTCTACAGAGCTTGAAGGTCCTTTAGTTGGTGGAGTTAAGGTCGGAACTTCAGGAACACCTTTTCAACAAATAGTAAAAAAAACCGCAACAACAAATCCTGATGGCAATGAAACTGGGCTAGTTTATCCCACAGGTTTTACTTCTATAAATACCCATGTGTTAGCACTTAAGGTTAGTGATGGTTTTTTAATCTATAAAGCGATTTCAGAAGATGCTAATGATGCATTTAGTGTTAGACTACGCCCCCAACTTATACAAATTATTGTTCCTAATTCTACCTATAGAGGTGTACAGTACCAAATAGTTTTAATGAGAATGGATTAAATTTTAAATTGCAGTTCCTAAATAATACCTTCCATTATTAATTGTTCCTAAAAAAGTGACACAAATCACAAAACCAAAAAACTACCGATATAGGTAGTTGACATTTTTTAGATTTTACACTATTTTATCTTCAGATAATTTATATATATGAAGGAAAATAATATGCCTCAGATTAAAAAGCTTTATCTCTATATTATTTTACTGTTTACTTACTCATTTTTATTTGCATTAGAAGAAAATACAAATAATAAAGATTCTGTTGATCAAGACTGGTACAGCACAGTTATTGAAAAACTACAAAAAGAAGAATACAACATTAGCTATTCAGAAAATATCAAGTCTTACCAATCGCCAAATAGAAATAACAATTTAAGATTTGTTTACAATCAAAATGGCTTTTCCGTAAAACCACGAGTAACAGAAATTTCTCTTGATAATGATTTTAACATTCCACACATAGAAGCAAAAAAAGAAAACATTAAAAAAATAAAAGACTGGAATGCAGAGTTTACTGTTCTTGGTTACGGAAGAGGTAATAAAATAGAAAACACTTTTACCGGAACAGATATTATTGTGGAAAACAACACAGCCTACATTGAAGATGAAAATATGCGTATTGATTATATTAACAACAAAGAAGGGATGAGGCAGAATTTTATAATACAAAACAAACCTAAAGAACAAAAAGGTCATTTAAGGTTAAAGTTTAAAATAGAAACTAAGCAAAGAGTAGTTGTTGGAGCAAATGCTTTAATAATTAGAGATGATGAAACTGAATTTATGAAGTACAGCAGTCTTAAAATTTGGGATGCTGATGGTAAAAAATTAAGAGGTTGGTTTAATTCAGCTGAAAATAAAATTAATTCAGAAATAAAAAATATTCAAATAGTTGTTAATGATAAAGATGCAGTTTACCCAATAACCATTGACCCATTATCTACTACACCAAATTGGAGTGTAGAAAGTAATCAATCTGGTGCAAACTATGGATGGAGTGTTGCAACAGCCGGAGATGTAAATGGAGATGGATATAGTGACATAATTGTTGGAGCAAAAAACTATACCGATACCTTCCTAGAAGATGGAAAAGTTTTTGTCTATTATGGCTCGGCTACTGGCTTTTTAACAACTGCTGATTGGTCTGCCATAGGAGAAGAAGGCAATGCACATTTTGGTTATAGTGTAGCAACTGCAGGAGATGTTAATGCTGATGGATATAGTGATATAATAATTGGTGCTCCGGATCAAGATGATCTTTCCAATACCTCTTCAGTTGGTAAAGCCTATGTTTATCATGGGTCACCTACAGGTTTATCTCAAACAGCTGACTGGACAAAATTTTTCTTACACGAACTTGCTGCTTTTGGAAATAGTGTATCTACCGCAGGTGATGTAAATGGAGATGGGTATAGTGATGTTATTATCGGACAATATAAAAAAGACTATAATAATGTCAGTGAAGTTTTCTTTGATGATGGAGCAGCTTATGTATTCCATGGTTCTCCTTCAGGACTTTCAACTAATGCAGACTGGTCATTTGAGCAAGATCAATTGCAAGAAAATTTTGGTGTAAGTGTTGCTACAGCAGGAGATGTAAATGGAGATGGTTATAGTGATGTAATTGTTGGTGCTTCTGGTAGTTCCGGTGGCAATGTAGCTCGTGTTTTCTTTGGATCAACTACAGGACTTTCTACTACTATAAGTTGGGGAGTAAGCAATTCTGATGGTGGTGTTGATGGTAGATTTGCTTACGTAGTAGCAACAGCCGGAGATGTTAACGGTGATGGTTATAGTGATGTAATTGTTGGGAACTACCAAGCAGATAATGGTGCAACTGAAATTCATGAGGGGAAAGTATATCTATATTATGGCTCATCAACTGGACCTTCCGGTTTTCCAGATTGGACAGCAGAAGGTAACCAAGCTGGAGCATTCTTTGGTTATAGTGTAGCAACTGCTGGAGATATTAATGGAGATGGTTATGCAGATGTTATTATTGGGGCAATTGATGATGGTACTAATGCAAGAAAGGGAAAAATTTATGTTTATAATGGTTCTGAAAATGGACTACCAGCAACTGCAAATTGGACAGCAGATGGTGCAAACAATGATGACTATTTAGGTAGTAGTGTAGCAACTGCTGGCGATGTAAATGGAGATGGCTTTAGTGATATTATTGCCGGAGCATATTTTTATTCAAATAGTGAAGGTCAGGAGGGAGCAGCTTTTGTTTATAAGGGTTCTGCTGGAGGTTTGTCAAATACTAATAACTGGAATACAGAAAGTAACCAAGCAAATGAATTATATGGCTATTCAGTCTCAACAGCCGGAGATGTAAATGGAGATGGATATTCTGATGTTATTATTGGGGCTCATGGAAATAATGCTAATACTGGAAAATGTTATATATATTTTGGAGGTACTTCATTGAACACTACAGCCAATGTAACAATGACAGGGGAAGTAGCTATTAATTATTTTGGCAGTTCAGTTTCTACTGCTGGAGATGTAAACGGAGACGGTTATAGTGATGTAATTGTGGGGGCTTTTGGGAATAATAGTTTTACAGGGAAAAGTTATATATACTTTGGTGGTTCTTCAATGAATGATATAGCCGATGTAACAATGACAGGGGAAGCAACTAATGATGATTTTGGTTGGTCAGTCTCTACTGCTGGGGATGTAAACGGAGACGGTTATAGTGATGTGATTGTGGGAGCGCGTAAAAATAATAATTCAAACGGAAAAAGCTATATCTTTTTTGGTTCACCAACTATTGGTGGAATTATAACTGCTATTACAGCCGATGTAACAATGACAGGGGAAGTAGCTAATAATTATTTTGGCAGTTCAGTCTCTACTGCTGGAGATGTAAACGGAGACGGTTATAGTGATGTAATTGTAGGGGCTTTTGGGAATACATTTAATAGAGGAAAAAGCTATATATATTTTGGTAGCTCTTCAATGAACAATATAGCCGATGCAACAATGATTGGGAACTTCCATGAGGATAAGTTTGGTTCTTCAGTTTCTACCGCCGGAGATGTAAATGGTGATGGTTATTCTGATGTTATTGTTGGAGCATTTTTAGCTAAGAATGGAGGGGTTATTGAAGGAAGAGCTTATGTTTACCATGGTTCTCTATCCGGTCTTTCTACCGTACCCGATTGGACGGCAGAGAGTAACCAAGAGAATGCGTATTATGGTTTAAGTGTATCAACAGCTGGAGATGTAAATGGAGATGGATATAGCGATATTATTGTGGGTGCAAGCTATTATGATAATGCATCTTATTCTGATGGAGGGCGTGTATTTGTTTACCTTGGTTCTCAAACTGGTCTTAGTACAACACCTAAGTGGGAAAAGGGTATGAGTCAAACAGGTGCTCAATTAGGTCATAGTGTATCAACAGCCGGAGATGTAAACGGCGATGGATATAGCGATGTAATTGTTGGTGTTCCTTTTTTTGATAACGGAGAAACAGATGAAGGTGGTGCTTTAGTGTTTTACGGCAATGAAGGCGGTGGATTAAAAGCAAGAGTACGGCAATACAAACCTGGAACTACAGATGTTATTGCTGCTGGTGGTTTATCTGAAACAGATGGAGAAGTACGCTTTCGTACCGGAGGTAAAAGTCCTTTTGGAAGAGCAGATGGTAGAATGGTATATGAGTATAAATCTAGTGGTCAACCGTTTAGTTCAGGAAATAATAAAATAACAAATAGTGTTGAGAATAGTGGTGTTGGTTCTTTTACAGACCTTGGTTCAAATAGTTTGACTGGTAAAGCTTTAACTGAAGATGTAACAGGAATACCAACAAATAGTTCTTACAAATGGAGAGCTAGAGTAGAATATAATTTAGTAAATAATCCATATCAAAAATATGGACCTTGGAGATATTTTAATAACTTTGCTGCTAAAATTGCAGATGGATTTAAACCAATGTCAGTAGGGATTGCACCAATACTAGTTGACATTAAAATATTCTTAGAAGGGCCATATAATAATACAACAACAAATATGAATGCTAGCTTAACAGTTCCATTTGATTCTCCTTATCCGGAAGACCCTGTACATGTTGAACCCATACCAAATAATAATATAGTTGACTGGGCATTGGTAGAGCTTAGAGACAAAAATGATTCATCGGTAATTATATCTTCACGTTCTGCTTTTATTAAAAAAAGTGGTGTTATAGTTGATCTTGACGGAAGCAGTTCATTGCAATTTTCTAAACCAATAGGGGATTATTACATTGTTGTAAAACATAGAAACCATCTTGGTGTAATGAGTTCAAGTGCAGTTGGACTTTAGATTCATTATTAAGTGTGTCATTCCGGTTTTTCGCTTTTTGAAAAGACCGGAATCTTTGAAACAAAACTAGACTGAGATTCCGGTCTTCTTTCAAAAAACGAAAGAAACCGGAATGACAAGTTGAATTTACTATTTCAACATCCCTCTTAAAACCTTAACAACTTCATCAAGTTCTTCGTAAGAAATTACAGCGGGAGGTAAAAGTCTAAGAACAGTTTTTCCGGCTGGCATTGCTAATATGCCTTTCTCCATTAGTTCTACTAAGTAAGGTTGCACTTTAACTTTAAGTTCAATGCCAATCATAAGTCCAATTTGCCTAACACCTCTTACTTTTGTTAAAGTTTCAAAATCTAATTTCTCAGAAAAATATTTTCCTTTTTCTTCAGCAAGTTTAGCTAAATTATTCTCAAGCATAAAATCCATTGAAGCTATTGAAGCGGCTGCTCCTAAAGGGTTTCCTCCAAATGTTGAGCCGTGTTTGCCAAGTGGAATTTCAATTTTATCTGAACATAAAACTGCTCCTACTGGAAAGCCTCCAGCTATACCTTTTGCAACTGTCATCAAATCTGGCTGAATGTTGAAATGTTCGGAAGCAAACATTTTTCCGGTTCTGCAAAATCCGGTTTGTATTTCATCTACAATAAGCATAATATTTTTTTCATCACAAAGTTTTCTAACATCATCAAAATATTCTTGAGAGCCAATGTTAATTCCACCTTCACCTTGAATTACTTCAATAAGAATTCCAGCAGTTTTATCTGTAACTGCTTCTTGTAATTTTTCAATTTTATTAAATGGTACAAAAGAAAAGCCTGGCACAAGCGGCTCAAACGGAGTTCTATAATCTACTTTGTGAGTTGCACTCAGAGCACCCATTGTCCTTCCGTGAAAGGCTCGCATAGATGCAATGAAATCGGTTTTGCCAGTAGAAATTCTTGCAAACTTTAATGCAGCTTCAACTGCTTCCGTTCCTGAGTTTGTGATAAAAGCTTTAGTTAAACTTTTTGGAGAAATGCTTACAAGCTTCTCCAACATCTCAGCTCGTTTATCATTGTAGAAAATTCCTGGATTTGTAATAAGTGTTTCAGACTGTTTCTGAATTGCTTCTACAACTTTAGGATTGCAATGTCCAACAGTAGCAACACCAATGCCAGCAGCACAATCAATATATTCTTTTCCGTTTTCATCCCAAACTTTTGCATCTTTTCCTTTTACAATTACAACATCTCTTTTGGGATATACATTAACTTCGTATCTATCAATTAGCTCTTTTGAATTTTTCATTTTATAGTTGTTCCTTTCCCATTTAATGCATCAGTAATTGGAGTTTCAGTTCTACCATCGCTAATGTGTACAGTAGCTTCTCCTTGTTTGAATAATTTACGAAGTGCTAATATTTTCCTTTTCATTCTACCTTCAACTTGATTTTCTCGCAACTCAAGTTCATCTTTTGACATAGATTTTACAACAGAGTTTGGATCATTTACATCATCCAAAAATCCCGGAGCTTCAATTAGTTGAATTATTTTGTCTGCATTCATTGCATCTTTCAGAACAGAAACAATGTCATCATTTTCTGAATTTATTGCAAAATTATTTTCATCAATTATTGGTACGCAAAGTACGGGAGTGTAGCCGCTATCAAGAAGCAAATTTAGCAAATCAGTATTTATACTTTTGGGTTTACCAGAAAAATCTCTGACAATTCTTAGTTTACCATTCTCTTTAATCCTTATACCATTATTGCGTTTGCCTTGTACAACCTTCCCATCAATGCCAGAAAGTCCTATTGCATTTATTCCGGCTTGTTGACACATTTCAACTATGCGTTTATTTTTCAGTCCGGCATAAGCCATCATCATTATATCAAGTGATTCTTCATCTGTAAATACACTTGAATATCCGGAAGCTGATGTAATTACTTTTTTAGGTTTGTTCAAGTTTTCTGCAAGTTCATCACGTTTAGCATTTGCACCGTGAACTATTATAAATTTTTCGTCTAGACTAGATAGATCATCAATAATAGCTTTAGTATTTATTGTTGCACCACCGCCAATTTTTATAATTATCATTTAATAAACTCCTAATGAATTATTTTCTATTTTTGTCCAGTTAGTTTCGTTCGGATAAATTTGTGAACAAATTACAGTTGTGTTGTCATCTTTCTTAAATGACATTCCAAAATAATCCGGGTCTTCATTATAAGTTGATGAAACAAAAGTGTTTTCTTTATCCGTAATTATTATGTTCATTGCTCGTACATACTTTGAGCGTTTATTAATAATTTCAATTCCTTTTTGTAAAGCTGATTTCATATCACCTTTATCAAATCGTTTAATAAAATTAAATATTTTTTCGGCACCAATTCGTCCTTCGGCTTTTATTTTAACTCCTTGTAACTCTCCATTAAAGATGAAGATATATTTATCATCATAAAAAGGCATATTGTTTTCAACAAAAATATCTTTATCCTGGAATGCACTTCTTACATGAACAATTAGTCTTTTAGTTTTCCCAAACTGAGAAATATCATCTTGCCAAATTGGTTTTATATTTTTGTAATGCTTCCAAATTCCTTCAACTAAATAACTACAACCCCAGCCATGCCCTTGATATTCCTTACTATTCTCAGCAATGGAAGAAAAGGGGAGAAGATGATCTTTAATTTCAAATTCTGTTTTTGATTTTACAAAAAGTAGTCGGCACATAAAATATATTTGTTAATAAGTTAAAATAAATAATTCTTAATCGTACTCTTACTCTCGTTTTTGTTTTAGAAAATACAAGCGAGTAAGAAAATAAAAGCATGATTATTCCATTCCTCAAGAAATTTTATGTAAAATGGCAAAATATTTTCAGATCGAAAATCGTTAATCGTCAATTGGAAATTAAAATGAGATTGCTGATAGCAGATTTTTGATTAACGATTTTTGATGTTCCTTCTAGCTCTGCCAGTTTATGATTAAGAAACAAAAGTCTAAATTGGATGAAGCCCCGGAAATTCCAATCCAACTGTTTCATCAATCTCATGCATAATGTTACAAGCTTGCAACGCTTGTCCAGCTGCACCTTTCATCAAGTTATCAATAGAACTAATTACAACAAGTCTATTAGAGTGTGGATCTTTTTCAAAACCAACATCGCAATAATTTGTACCAATTAAAAGTTTAGGTTCTGGGAATCTATAGTTTCCATCTCGCTCTTTTACAATTCTGATAAACGGTTCATCATTATATGCTTGTCTGTAAACTTTCCAAATATCTTTATCAGTTAAATTTTCTTTTAGAAAAACATGAGAAGTTGCAAGCACACCTCTAATCATATCTGTTGAAGTTGCAGAAAAATGTATCTGCATATCTTTACCAAATGAAAGTTCTTGAATCATTTCTGCAACGTGTCTGTGTCCTGTTGGTTTGTAACTTCTCATTGAGCCACTCCGTTCAGGGTGATGAGTTGCAAAGGAAGATCTCTTTCCACCTTCGCTTGAACCAACTTTTACCTCAATTACTGTTCTATCAAGTTCAACAAGTCCGTTTTTATAAAGTGGGTAAAGCCCAAGTATAACAGTAGTTGCATTACATCCGGCACTTGAAATATATTTCGCATCACCCATTTTGTCTCTGTGTAATTCCGGAATTCCATAGACAAATTCTTTCATCATATCCGGATTTGTATGAGGCTCGCCGTACCATTTTTTAAATTCATCTTTGTCTTGAAGTCTAAAGTCTCCGCTTAAATCAATAATCTTTTTTGCAACTGATTTGAACTTATCAATATTCTTCATAGAAGATGCATGAGGTAAACACAAAAATAAAACATCACATTCTTCAATTTCAGAGAGACTACTAAATTTCATTTTCGTAATTTTTCGTAAATTAGGATGAGCTTTAGTAATTACTTTTCCATAATAACTTTCAGAAGTTATTTGATTTATCTCAACATTTGGATGAAACAATAACAAGCGAATTAATTCTCCGCCAGCGTAACCAGAACCACCAGCAACTGAAACTTTTATCTTAGTCATTTATTTCTCCTCGTGCAACCGCTAATACATAATCAACAACAATTTCTGGAATGTTCACTCCGGTTGTTTGAATACTGTTCTTAAATTCCATTGTATAATTTACTTCGTTCACAATTAGACCTTCTTCCGATTCAAATAAATCAATAGCAACAATTCCGCCACCAACAGCTTTTGCAGCTCTAATAGATAGGTCAGCAATCTCATCAGTTATAACACAATTTGTGGCAACTCCACCTTGTGCAGTATTTGTAATCCAATGAGGAGAAGTTCTGTAAATTGAAGCGATACATTTTCCTCCAACAACAAAACTACGAATGTCTCTACCTTGCTTCTCAATATATTTTTGGATGTAAAAAATTGAATGATGATACGAACCAAGAATTGCCTTATGTTCCAAAATTGATTCAGCTGCATCTCTATCATTTATTTTGGAAAGTAGTCTGCCCCAAGAGCCCACGGCTGGTTTTAACACAACTGGATATCCCATTTCTTCAATTGCTTCCAGAGCAGAAGTTTCAGTAAAAGCTACTCTCACTTCCGGTTGAAGAATATTATTATCTTCAAGGGTAGCAGAAGTTAAAAGTTTGTCTCCACAAACAGAAGCAACTTCAAAAGTGTTTATGCATTTTACTCCAGCACTTTCAAACAAACGTAAAGCGTGCAATGCTCGTGAGTGATTTATTGAACGCTCAACAACACAATCCAAATTAAATTTATTTTCTTTAAGGTTAAACTTTAATTTTCTATCGTCAATCATAACAAGGTTAACATCTTTGCGTTTGTTAAACTCTTCCATTAAAAGTTTTTCATCTTTCCTTACCAGCGAATGTAAAAATCCTATTTCCATTTTGGTTTCCCTTAATTTAGTTCTTTTCAGTTTGTTGCTTATTGGATTATGTTTTGCGAAAAGACTAAGTAGTATTTACTTAATCTTAACCTTTGTGTGTTTTTTATTTTGCTTTGCAAAGTCAACTATATGTGGGAGTTCGTTTAGTTCAACAACTTTACCTTTTTGTCCAAGTGATTTTACTTCCGCTAAAATTTCAAATTGAAGTTCATCATCTAAATCATCAATGTTAAGTAAATCAAACGCATATCTTAAAGAAGCAATTCCTGACATATGATCAAGTGAGAAAATTCTATTCTTGCCAAGTAGTTCAGGGCTAAGGCTTTCATAATGAGTTGGGTTAACAGCAGCGGCGTGTGTATGAACTCCGGCACAATGTGTAAAAGCATTTTCACCCATAACAGGATAGTTAACCGGAATTGGTACGCCCGAATGTTTACTTACAAATTGATAAAGTTCATCAAGCTTTGCTAAATTCCAATTGTTCAAATTATAATCAGAAGAAAGTACAACTAAAAGTTGAGCAAGATCAACAATACCAGCACGTTCGCCGAGTCCAAGAACGGAAGCATCAATAATTTCTGCTCCGGCTCGGTAAGCATCAAGAGCATTTGTAAGTGCAAAACCTCTATCGTTATGGCAATGAACAGCTATCTTTGGTTCAACTCCGTTTTTCTTTAATGCCGATTTTAAATTAGAAATATAATCGTACATATTTTTTTCAGTTCCGGGAACCATATAACCGGTAGTATCGGCAACGCTAATAATATCAGCTCCGGCAAAGACCGCGGCTGTTGAAACTTTAACTACATTATTAAATTGAGAGCGAACTGTATCTTCGGGAGTATATCTAATTATTAAATTTGGATTTTGAGTTTTTGCAAAAGAGATAACATCTGTGATTTGTTCGATTGCAGAATCTAATTCTTTTTTGAAAACAGTTTTTAATCTTTCATCAGATACACAATAAAAAACTCCAAGAAAATCAACACCACATTCAAGAGCTAATTCAACATCGCCTTTTATGGAGCGAGCGTGAGCACCAACCGTAGCATTCAAATTATTATGAGCAATTGTTTTTACCGAATCATAAATTTCTGATGTAACAGTAGGATGTCCGGTTTCAATAATATTAATTCCAACTTCATCAAGCATCTTTGCAATTGCAAGTTTGATGTGTCGGTCAAAATAAACACCGGGTGTTTGTTCACCTTCTCTTAAAGTTGTATCTAAAATTTGAAGCATGCTTATTGACCCCAATCTTCTTCTTCTTGTGGAGCTTCACTAACTTCAAACGGATCAATTTTTGTAACTTCTAATTCAGTTCCACAATCGGAACACTCAATAAGTTCACCTTGAACTGTATCTTTTCCTAATTCTACTTCTGCTCCACATACCGGACATTCAGGCATTTGTATTTCTCCTAAAAATATATTTGTTATTTATAAAACGTGCAAAAATAACTGTATAAATGTATAAAACCAAATTTCTTTAGAAATAAAATTATTGTTAAAGATAAAAAATGAATGAATATACATAGGTAGGAATAATGTGAAATTCTAAAAGTTGGAAAGCTAAGGTTAATAAAATCATACTCATGTAAGTTCATATCTCTTTTAGAGATAGGAACTTTGGAAAGCAAGTTAGAAACATTACTAAAAGTATTGCACAAGCTAAAAAATTATTCAGTACTTTCTTCATAAAGATGTCATCTCAAAAAACAGAGATGCCATCTTGTGTTTAGTAGCTATTAAAGTTAGCTAACAAATGACGAACAATTACTATTGCAATGTGCCAGGCACTTTTTTCAGCTGATGGAAGTGCCTGGCACATTGATTTTGCAAGAAAATATTATTTTAAAAATGAGTACTTCTACCTATATACTTTTTTGGGCTAATGTTTTATATTCAAGTCAGATAGATTTAAAACTTTCTCTTTTTTGTGACTAATTGTTTTTTGTCAAACTTAAATAGGAGTTCTTATGTTACATAAACATAACACAATATATATACATTTAGTTTTGTTGCTTGTCTTACTTTTTTGCTTGCCAATTTTAGCACAGCAACAATCTGTTAGTACATCTAATAATTCTGCAGCAGCTTTAGGTAAAGCAAAACAACCGGACGCACCAAGTGCAATTGCCGAACGTTTTTTTAACGGAATGAATGCTGGAGACAAATTTGGAACAGCTGTTTCTTCAGCTGGAGATGTAAACGGAGACGGCTATGGTGACGTGATTGTTGGGGCTGATGGAAACAATGGTAATACCGGAAAAGCCTATATTTTTTTCGGTGGAAATATAATTAACAATATGCCTGATGTTACTCTAACCGGAGAAGCTTTCGGCGATCGGTTTGGCTATTCAGTTTCTACTGCCGGAGATGTAAACGGAGACGGCTATAGTGATGTAATCGTTGGGGCTTATGTAAATGGTAGTTTTACTGGAAAAAGCTATTTATATTTTGGTAGTTATACAATAAGTGGAAATATAACCGCAAGCAATGCAGATGTTACAATGACCGGAGAAGCTACTTCTAATTTTTTCGGATATTCAGTATCGAGTGCTGGAGATGTAAACGGAGACGGTTATAGTGATGTAATTGTGGGGGCTTATGGAAATACTATTAATACCGGTAAAAGCTATATTTATTTTGGAGGCTCAACTATGAACCCCACAGCCAATGTAACATTGACTGGAGAAGTTACTGGTGATAGATTTGGCATTTCAGTTTCAAGCACCGGGGATGTAAACGGAGACGGTTATAGCGATGTTATTGTTGGTGCTTTTGGGAATTCTAGTTTTACTGGGAAAAGTTACATATACTTGGGAGGATCAACAATGAACTCCGCAACGGATGTAACAATGTCTGGAGAAGCTGTTGGTGATCAGCTTGGATATTCAGTATCGACTGCCGGTGATGTAAATGGAGACGGCTATAGTGATGTAATTGTTGGAGCTTTTGGAAATTCTAGTTCTACCGGAAAAAGCTATATATACTTTGGCAGTTCAATAATGAACTCATCACCCAATGTAACAATGACTGGAGAATTCGCTGGTGATAGATTTGGTTATTCCGTCTCCAACGGAGGAGACGTAAATGGAGATGGTTATAATGACGTTATTGTTGGAGCTGATAAAAATGATGCCGGAGGAAGTGATGCCGGACGCAGCTATATTTACTATGGAGCTTCCAGTATGGATAATATAGTTGATGTAACAACGACCGGAAAAAATGCAGACGATAGGTTTGGTTTTTCAGTCTCCACTGCTGGAGATATGAATGCAGATGGCTACGATGATTTTATTGTTGGAGCTTACTTTAATGATATTAACGGAAGCAATTCCGGTAGAGCATATCTATACCTAAACTCATTAACCGGAAGTGACATTGCAGATGATTTTTTTAGTGGAGAAGCTGCTACCGATTTTTTTGGTCTTTCAGTCTCTACGGCTGGGGATGTAAACGGAGATGGGTACAGCGATGTTATTGTGGGAGCTGCTAATAATAATAATAGTTCTACTGGAAAAAGTTATATTTATTTTGGTGGACCTAATATAGATAATATAGCCGATGTTACAATGATTGGGGAAGCTACAAGTGATGGGTTTGGTAATTCAGTCTCCACCGCTGGAGATGTAAACGGAGATGGCTACAGTGATATAATTGTGGGGGCTAATACAATTAATGGTTTTACTGGAAAAAGCTATATCTTCTTTGGCGGTTCTTCAATTAGTGGAAATATAAATGCTTCTTCAGCCGATGTAACAATGACTGGGGAAGCTACTAATAATTATTTTGGTGTTTCAGTATCTAGTGCCGGGGATGTAAACGGAGACGGCTATAGTGATGTTATTGTGGGGACGAATTTAAAAAACAGTAGCTACATATTTTTTGGTTCATCAACAATAGGTGGTAATATAAATGCATCATCAGCCAATGTAACAATGACTGGGGAAGCTACTAATAATTTTGGTGGTTCAGTTTCTAATGCCGGAGATGTAAATGGCGATGGTTACAGTGATGTTATTGTGGGGGCTTATTTGAATGATGCCGGAGGAAGTGATGCCGGAAAAAGTTACATATTTTTTGGTGGTTCAAGTATGACTGGAAATATAGCAGCTAGTAACGCCGACGTAACAATGACCGGAGAAGCTAGTGGTGATTGGTTTGGTCTTTCAGTCTCTGCCGCTGGAGATGTAAACGGAGACGGCTTTAGTGATGTTATTGTGGGGACTTATCGAAAAGATAGTTTTACCGGAAAAAGCTATATATACTTTGGCGGTTCTTCAATTAGTGGAAATATAAATGCTTCATCAGCCGATGTAACAATGATTGGGGAAGCTACTAATAATTATTTTGGTAGATCAGTATCGAGTGCCGGAGATGTAAACGGAGACGGTTATAGTGATGTGATTGTGGGAGCTTCTAGAAATGATTTTTTAACCGGCAAAAGCTATATTTATTTTGGCGGCTCATCTATGAATAGTTTTGCTGATGTAACAATGACTGGAGAACCAGGTAGTGGCTATTTTGGTCGTACAGTATCTAGTGCCGGCGATGTAAATGGAGACGGTTATAGTGATATAGTTGTAGGAGCTTATGGTAAAAGGAAAAGCTACCTATACATATCCTCCTCACCACCAATAAAACCAAGAATTGCATCTGTAAAAGATGTACCTGGCGACCAAGGTAGTTATGCGACAGTTAAATGGGTGCGTAGTGGTTACGATGCTCAAGGTATGAACAGACTAGACAAATATATTGTACAAAGAAGTACTCCGCCACAAGGTTCAGGCTTTGCTTGGGAGACCATTGCAAATATAGAACCAACATTCCAAAAATACTATCTTTATACAGCTAACACTTGGTACGATTCAACGGCTAATAGTAGTGGTACAGTTTATTACCGTGTACTTGTCAGAGGAGTTGATGGCAATGAACTTTGGACTTCAAATATATTATACGGACACAGTGTAGATAACCTTGCTCCCGGAGCACCTCTTGGGTTTGCTGCAAATTCTTCTGGTAATAATACTGTTCTACATTGGCATCCAAACACAGAAAACGACTTGTATAATTATATTCTTTACAGAAGCAGTACACCAACAATAGATTTAAATACAGCTTCGCCAATAGCAAATGTAACGGACACATTATTTACAGATACAAACCCACCAACTGGAGAAGTGTATTATTTTATAGTTGCACAAGACATACATAATAACTTAAGTCCACTTGCAACTGATGATATACTTTCCTTAGCTATTGTAGATGTAAAAATATTTTTAGAAGGAGCATACAGCACACCTAGTATGACAACTAGCTTAACAGTACCAACTACATCGCCATACACTGATGCTTTAACAGTAGCTTCTATTCCGGCAAATGTTGTTGATTGGGTTTGGGTAGAATTAAGAAATAAAATAGACCCAACTATTTTGGAAAGTTCTCGTTCTGCCTTTGTACTTAGTAGTGGAAAGGTAGTTGATACAGATGGAAGCAGTACAGTTTCGTTTTTCGGAGTTTCAGATACACAATACTATATAGTAGTAAAACACAGAAATCATCTTGGAGTAATGAGTACAACTCCTGTAAATGTAAATTGAGATAGATATGAGAAGTGCGACAAAAACAAAACCCTCAAGGTTACTGCTTTTTAACCTTGAGGGTTTTTTGTAACGCAGATTTTTAATCTGGAAGTTGAAATGTCTAAATAATAATAAACCATTTTGCTTTATAATTATGAATTCCAAATCGTCATTCAGTATTTTTTATTTCCAAAAAAAAACCAAACTTGTCCCGATGTTTTTTTGCGGGATTTGGTCTTGGTAAAAAAAAACTAAAACAAAAACTAAAACCATCAAGGAAACTACTTTTTAACCTTGAAGGTTACCTCTTAAATTGAGTACTTCTACTCATATACATTTAAGATAAAATATCCTAAATTAAATGTATCTGTTTTTCTAAACATTATGCGAGTAAACTATTTTTAATTCTTACTCTTAAAACTACCAATATAGGTAGTTGATATTTATAAGTTATTTTTCTACTTTGTATTTGTAAAGTGATATAAAACACTTTGTCTTTATATAATTACGTATAACTTGAATGTCTTAATAAGACATTTCCTCTTTTTGAGTAATGTTTTAAGCTTAATCTTTTTCTAAATTTGTTTAGGAGTTTTTATGTTACAAAAACAAAACAATATATATACAATATTTACTTTGCTACTTACGTTACTTTTTTGCTTGCCAATTGTGGCACAACAACAATCTGTTAACTCAACTACAAAAAGTAATTCTGCAACAGCTTTAGGCAAAGCAAAACAACCAGATGCACCAAGTGCAATTGCCGAACGTTTTTTTAACGGATTGAATGCAGATGACAATTATGGACAATCAGTTTCATCTGCAGGCGATGTTAATGGAGATGGATATGACGATTTAATAATTGGAGCCGCTGGATATGATGATGGTTCAGCTTTTAATGCTGGAAGAGCCTACATATATTTTGGGGGTAACATAATTAACAATATTCCAGATGTTATTCTAACCGGTGAAACTAATAACAACTTATTTGGATTGGCTGTTTCCACTGCCGGAGATGTAAACGGAGATGGATATAGTGATGTTATTATTGGAGCACTTGGTAATAATAGTAATACTGGAAAAAGCTATATATTTTTTGGTTCATCTTCAATTAGTGGAAATATAAACTCTTCATCTGCAGATGTTACTATGACTGGTGAAACAACTAATAATAGTTTTGGCGGTTCAGTATCAACAGCCGGAGATGTAAACGGAGATGGGTATGGCGATGTAATTGTTGGGGCAAAAAGTATTAATAGCAATACTGGAAAAAGCTACATATTTTTTGGCTCATCATCAATTAGTGGGAATATAAATGCTTTATCTGCAGATGTTACTATGACTGGGGAAACAACTAATAATATTTTTGGTGGTTCAGTATCAACAGCCGGAGATATAAACGGAGATGGGTATGGTGATGTGATTGTGGGAGCTGTTGGCACTACTAATTCTACTGGAACGAGTTATGTCTATTTTGGTTCGTCATCATTTAGTGGAAATATAAATGCTTTATCTGCAGATGTTATTATGACTGGTGAAACTATTGTTAATTATTTTGGATTGTCTGTTTCTACTGCTGGAGATGTTAATGGAGATGGTTATAGTGATGTTATAGTTGGGGCAAGAGGGAATAATAGTGCAATCGGAAAAAGCTATATATTTCTGGGGTCACCAACCATTGGTGGAAGTGTTACTGCTACTAATGCAGACGTAAAAATGACAGGAGAAGCGGCTTCTGATAATTTTGGCCGTTCAGTTTCTACAGCCGGCGATGTAAATGGAGATGGTTATAGTGATGTTATTGTTGGGGCTTATTTCAATGACGCTGGAGGAATTGATGCTGGACGTAGTTACATCTATTATGGAGGTTTAAGTATGGATAACATTGCCGATGTAACAATGTCTGGAGAAACTAGTAGTGATCAGTTTGGTTATTCAGTTTCCACAGCCGGTGATATGAATGGAGATGGTTACGATGATTTTATTGTTGGTGCTATTTTTAATGACATTAACGGAAGCAACTCTGGAAGAGCATACCTTTACCTAAACTCTTTAACTGGAAGCGACATTACAGATGATTTTTTTACCGGAGAAGCAGCGAATAACTTATTTGGTATTAGAGTCTCCACGGCAGGCGATGTAAACGGAGATGGCTATAGTGATGTTATTGTGGGAGCTTATGGTAATAATGGTTCTACCGGAAAAAGTTATATTTATTTTGGCGGACACAATAGAGATAATATTGCCGATGTAACAATGACTGGGGAAGCTACTTCAAATGTTTTTGGTAACTCAGTATCGAGTGCTGGGGATGTAAACGGAGACGGCTATAATGATGTTATTGTGGGGGCTAATGGAAATAATAGTAATACCGGAAAAAGCTATATATTCTTTGGCGGTTCTTCAATAAGTGGAAATATAAATGCTTCATTAGCCGATGTAACAATGACCGGAGAAGCGACTAATAATTCTTTTGGTAGCACCGTATCGAGTGCCGGTGATGTAAACGGAGACGGCTATAGTGATGTTATTGTGGGGGCTAGTGGAAATAATAGTAATACCGGAAAAAGCTATATATTCTTTGGCGGTTCTTCAATAAGTGGAAATATAAATGCTTCATCAGCAGATGTAATAATGATTGGGGAAAGTACTAGTACCAGATTTGGTTTTTCAGTATCGAGTGCCGGTGATGTAAACGGAGATGGCTATAGTGATGTTATTGTGGGGGCTAGTGCAAATAATAGTAATACCGGAAAAAGTTATATATTCTTTGGCGGTTCTTCAATAAGTGGAAATATAAATGCTTCATTAGCCGATGTAACAATGACTGGAGAAGTTATTTCAAATAATTTTGGTATCTCAGTATCTAGTGCCGGTGATGTAAACGGAGACAGCTATAGTGATGTTATTGTGGGGGCAAGTGGAAATAATAGTAATACCGGAAAAAGCTATATATTCTTTGGCAATTCTTCAATAAGTGGAAATATAAATGCTTCGTCAGCCGATGTAACAATGACTGGGGAAGCTACTTCTAATTTTTTTGGTAGCTCAGTATCGAGTGCTGGGGATGTAAACGGAGACGGCTATAATGATGTTATTGTGGGGGCTACTGGAAATAATAGTTTTACCGGAAAAAGCTATATTTACTTTGGCAATTCTTCAATAAGTGGAAATATAAATGTTTCATCAGCAAATGTAACAATGACCGGAGAAGCTACTAATAATTATTTTGGTCGGTCAGTATCGAGTGCCGGTGATGTAAACGGAGACGGCTATAGTGATGTTATTGTTGGGGCTTATAGAAATGATGCTGGAGGAAGTAATGCCGGACGCAGCTATTTATACATTTCTTCTTCCCCACCAATAAATCCAAGAATAGCTTCTGTAAAAGATGTACCTGGCGACCAAGGTAGTTATGCAACTGTTAAATGGGTACGTAGTGGTTACGACTCCCAAGAAGCAGATAAAATAACTGGCTATGATGTTTACAGAAGTCATCCTCCAGCTGGAAGTGGTTTTGCTTGGCAATACCTAACAACAATTCCTTCTGCACACTATAAGTTTTATTCATACGATGCAATAATGCCGTATGATTCAAGTGCAAATACATCTGGTACATTCTACTTTAACATAGTTGCAAGAACCGCAAACAGCAGCGAGTTTTGGAAGTCCGATATTGTTTACGGACATAGTGTGGATAACCTTGCTCCCGGAGCACCTTCTGGTTTTGCAGCAAACTCATCCGGTGGAGATGTAGCTCTGCATTGGCATCCAAATACAGAAAGCGACTTGTACAATTACATTCTTTACAGAAGCAGTACACCAACAATAGATTTAAATACCGCTTCGCCAATAGCAAATTTAACAGATACATTATTTACAGATACAAACCCACCAGCCGGAGAAGTGTATTATTTTATAGTTGCACAAGACATACATAATAATGTAAGTCCTTTAGCCACAGCCGGAGGAGGATTATTTGTTGAGGTAGGTTTAACAATACTGTTAGAAGGACCATATAATAGTAGCGGAAATATGAATGCAAACCTCACAGTTCCAAATATCTCTCCTTATAATTCTATTCATGTTGCAACTGTAATACCAGCCGGAGTAGTAGATTGGGTATTCATAGAGTTAAGAGACAAAAATAATTCCTCTACAGTATTAGGTTCAGTTTCTGCATTTGTAAAAACAGATGGAACAATTGTAAGCATGTTCGGGAATAGTTCGGTGTTCGTTCCAGTAATGCACCCAATGTTAGATAAATATTTTATAGTAATTAAACACAGAAATCATTTAGGTGTAATGAGTTCAGTTGCCGTAGATATAAATTAATCCGGCTTCGTAAAAACAACTACGCCGCGACACGTGAGATATGAGCCTGCCCGCCATTCTTTAAGGCGGGACAAAAACAAAAACCATCAAGGATATTATTCTTGATGGTTTTTTAGTAACGCAGATTTTTAATCTGCAAGTTGAAAAGTTTCTTTTCTTAATTATAAATAGTTAAGTAAAACTATTACAATTGGCAAGTACAATAAATCTACAATTTTCTTTATTCTGTAATGACACAAATCACTTTTATTTTTAAATAAAAAGTTATCTTTAATATCAAATAAGATATCTACTATTATTTTAATCAAAATTATTATTTCAATAATCACTTTATTATCTACTTATGGGAATTCTTATGCTAACCAAACTATCTAATCTTTGTAAACTACTTATTTTTTCACTAACTCTTTTCTTAAGTCTATCTGTTTTAGCACAGCAACAATCTGTTAGTACAACTACAAAAAGTAATTCTACTTTTGCTTTAAATAAGGCAAAGCAACCAGACGCACCAACAGCAATTGAAGAACATTTTTTTAATGGATTGAATGATGATGATGAGCTAGGTAGATCTGTGGCTTCTGCCGGAGATGTAAACGGAGATGGTTATGATGATCTGATTATAGGTGCTCCAAAATTTGATGACGGTGCAAGTGCTGATGTTGGGAGAGCATACATTTATTATGGTGGTAATATAATTGACAATTCTGTCGATGTTATACTAACTGGTGATGGAACAGTTAACTTTTTTGGTATTTCAGTTTCTACAGCTGGAGATGTAAATGGAGATGGGTATGCAGACGTTATAGTAGGGAGTAGTAGCTCTTCTACGGGTAAATGTTATATCTTTTTTGGCGGAGTTAGTATGAACAATGCTGTAGATGTTACAATGAGTAATATTGGTAATTTTGGTGAGTCTGTTTCAGATGCTGGAGATGTAAATGGAGATGGATTTGATGATGTTATAGTAGGAGCTTGGGCAGATAATAGTTTAACTGGTAAGAGTTACATTTTCTACGGTGGTTCTACTATGAATAATACAGCTGATGTTATAATGAGTGAAGACCCAAGCAATGTATTTGGATGGTCTGTTTCTACTGCTGGAGATGTAAATGGAGATGGATTTAGTGATGTAATAGTAGGAGCTTGGGCAAATAATAGTAGTACTGGGAAAAGTTACATCTATTTTGGTGGAACTAGTATGAACAATATAGCTGATGTAACTATTAGCGGAGAAATTTCAGCAAATAAATTTGGTGTCTCTGTATCAACAGCTGGAGATGTAAATGGAGATGGATTTAGTGATGTTATAATAGGAGCTGATGGAAATAATAGCTCTACTGGTAAGAGCTATATTTTCTTTGGTTCAACTTCATTAAGTAGTACTATAAATGCATCTTCTGCCAATGTAAAAATGAGTGGGGAAGCAACCAATGATTTGTTTGGTATATCTGTCTCAATTGCTGGCGATGTAAATGGGGATGGCTATAGTGACGTTATTGTTGGAGCGGAAGGCAATAACAGTAGTACTGGAAAGAGCTATATTTTTTATGGTGGTTCAAGTATGAATAATATAGCTGATATAGCAATAAGTGGAAAAAATTCAAATGACTTTTTTGGTCATTCAGTATCCAATGCTGGAGATATGAATAGTGACGGATATAGTGATTTTATAATTGGAGCATATTGGAATGACGCAAATGGCAATAAGTCTGGAAGTGCATATCTTTATACAAACTCGCAGACCGGAGTAGATATTCCAGATAATCTTTTTCTGGGCATAAATGACAATGATAATTTTGGAAGATCAGTTTCTGATGTAGGTGATGTAAATAATGATGGGTATGACGATTTTATTGTTGGAGCAGATGGGTACTTGAATGAAAGGGGAAGAGCATACATATATTTTGGTGGAGCTGATATGGATTATAAAGCGGATATTATATTAACTGGTGAAAACACTGGTGATAGATTTGGTTTTTCAGTTTCTGGTGCAGGAGATGTGAATAATGATGGTATTGACGATGTAATTGTAGGAGCTATTGGATTTAATGGTTCTGCCGGGAAAGCGTATGTTTATTTTGGAGGATTAAACATGAATAATGTACCTGACGTACTGATACCTGGTCAATTTCCTGGAGATAATTTTGGATGGTCTGTCTCTTCCGCCGAAAATGTAAATAATGATTTGTACGACGACTTTATTGTTGGAGCTCCTAATTATAATGACGGAGGAAGCTCTGATGCTGGAAGAGTATATATTTACTTTGGCGGTAGTTCTGTAAATAATTTTCCAAATGTTATTATGACTGGTGAAGATGCTTTTGATTATTTTGGTTTTTCTGTTTCTAACGCTGGCAATGTAAACGACGATAACTATAGTGATGTAATTGTTGGAGCCTATGGGCATGATAACGCTATTAGTAATAGTACTGGGAAAAGCTATATTTATTTTGGTGGTTCATCAATGAATAGTACGGCTGATGTTACTATGTTTGAAGGAGACCATAGTTTTAAACTTGGTTATTCTGTTTCCTCAGCGGGTGATGTAAATGGAGATGGAGTAAGTGATGTGATCGTCGGAGCTATTATTGCAGGAGGGAATATATTTTCTGGTGGCAGAGGTAAAAGTTTTATTTATTTTGGTGCTTCAAGTATGAACAATGGAGTTGATGTTGTTCTAAATGCTCCAATTCGAATGAGAAATTTTGGTCGATCGGTCTCCACAGCTGGTGATGTAAACGGTGATGGATATAGTGATGTTGTTGTTAGTGCAAAAGGTTTCTACTCAACTGGTAGTTGGCCTACTACTGTAATACATCCTGATACAAATGGGAGCTTCATTTTTTTTGGTGGATCAAATATGGATGATATTGAAGATGTAACGATGACAAGTAAAACTATTGTTGATGAATTTGGTTATTCAGTTTCTAAAGCTGGAGATATAAATGGTGATGGACTTAGCGATGTTATTATTGGAGATTATTTGAATGATAACATAGGTAGTAATAGAGGTAGTGCTAATTTATATTTATCATCATGGCCGCAACCTTCTACTGTTATGGTAGATGCTAAAATATATTTAGAAGGACCTTACGGTAGTCCAGATATGAGTACAGCCATACATAGTAGTATCCCAAATGATTCACCTTATGGAGTTGACCCACAAAATGTAAATCCAATTCCACCAAATGTTGTTGATTGGGTATTAGTAGAATTAAGAAATAAAATAGACCCAACAATTTTAGAAGGCTCTCGTTCTGCCTTTGTACTTAGTGATGGAACTGTAGTTGATACAGATGGAAGTAGTTCAGTCTCATTCCCAGGAGTGCTTCATACAAAATACTATATTGTAATTAAACACAGAAACCACTTAGGTGTAATGAGTTCAACAGCTGTAAATGTAAATTGAGATAGATATGAGTATCAAGATATGAGATGTGAGACAAAAACAAAACCCTCAAGGGTACTGCTTTTTAACCTTGAGGGTTTTTTGTAACGTAGATTTTTAATCTGCAAGTTGAAATGTCTAAATAATAATAAACCATTTTGCTTTATTATTATGAATTCCAAATCGTCATTCAGTATTTTTTATTTCCAAAAAAAAAGTGAGACAAAAACTAAAACCATCAAGGAAACTACTTTTTACCCTTGATGGTTGCTTTCTAAAAATTGAGTACTTCTACTCATTTACAATTAAGATAAAACATCTTAAATTAAAGGTGAATAATTTTAATATAACACCATTAACACGACGATAACTAATTTTGAAAAATGTCATTCCGGTTCCCGCAGTTTCTTATGCGGGATACCGGAATCTCCAACTATAGCAAGAGATTCCGGTCTTGCAAAGAATGCCACACCCAACAAGATGGTGGGCAGGCAAATCGGAATGACAGCATACTTAAGTCTGAGATAATAAATATCGTTCTATTACCACATGTTTAATACTTAATTTTTTTTAATTTCAATAGGAGTTCCAATGTTATATAAACGTAACAATATTTATATGGGGATTATCTTTTTTCTGACCTTTGTCTTTTCAAATACTTATGCACAAGTAGATAAAACCAACCAAAAACAAATTGATGCCCAAGACACAACGCAACATTCAGCCACCACACCCAACGCACCACAAGTGGAAGGGGATAAAGTAATAATAAAAGCTGGTTCAACAATACTAATGGAAGTAGAAGACGAAGGCACAGCTGGCTCTATAAAGCTTGAAGATGCCGGAGCAGTTTCTCAAAAACCAAATAAACTTTATAACAATGGTGGAAAATTATATTGGGGTAGTGAACAAATTAAGACAGCTAGTTTTACTAGTAACGACTGGACAATATCTGGTAATAATATTTACAATGCAAATTCTGGTGATGTTGGTATTGGTACAACAAATCCTTTATCAAAATTAAGTGTGGGAGGAACTGGTTTTGGTAATGTAGCAATTTATGGGGAAACATCTGACAATTCTAGTAGTGCAGTTTATGGGGTTGCATCAAATATTGGCAACACTGTAAACATTGGCGGTTCGTTTAGAGCATATGGCTTGCATGGACAGGGAGTTAGTGGTAGAGCAACAAACACTGGCACTGGCACAAACTATGGTGGTTATTTCACTTCAAGTAGTTCGTCTGGTAATGGTGTTTTTGGGTGGGCATCAAATAATGGAGATTACACAAATACGGGAGGTTTTTTTATTTCAAATGGAAGTGCTGGTCAAGGAGTTTATGGAGAAGCAAGTGGTGATAATGGAAGAGGAGTTTTTGCACAAGCAAATGGTGTTAACGGTAGGGGGGGGATGTTTAGATCAACCGGTACAAGTGGAATAGGAATTTATGCATCATCTACGCACCATCTAGCTGGACAATTTGAGGGTGATGTTTACTTTAATGGAAAAGTTGGTATTGGTGAAATAGCTCCAAGCTATAAGCTACACGTAGTTGATGATAGTGGTGGAAAAGAAGTTGTAATGATACACAATACGAAAAAAGAAGCGGATTCAGATGGAATGATAATTAGAGCTGGAATAGACGTTGATCCAACTGATGAAACTGATTATATAATTTTCCAAGATGGTGATGGAACAACGATTGCCGTTATAGATGGTAACGGTGCTGGCGGAGTAGCATTTAGTCACACTTCAGATAGAAGACTAAAAACTAAAATAAGAGACTATACTGGAGCTTTAGAGAAATTATCACAATTACAAGTTAGAAAATACGAAAGAAAAACCGCACCAGGCAAAGAACTTATTGGCTTGATTGCACAAGAGGTTCAAAAAGTATATCCCCAAATAGTTAGTGGCTCACCTGATGGTGATTTGAAAAGTGAACCAATGATGGTTGACTATGGAAGAATAACACCTTTATTAATAAAAGCTATACAAGAGCAACAAAGTAAAATTGAGATGTTAGAAAAAAAACTTACAGAGCTAAGTAAATATATTGGTAGTGATAAATTCTCAAATGTAAGTAGGTAGTTTTTTAGTATCAAGAATCAAGATGTGAGAATCAAGACAGAGAAACAAAACTAACAGATTGTCAATTAAGTTTAATTACTAAGGTAACTGTATTTAATCTTAATGCTTACTTTTAAAAATGAGTAGTTCTACCTATATCTAATTAAGATAAAACATCTTAAATTTAAGGTGAATATTTTTAGTTTCTTAAACTTTTTAGAATTTTAATAAATTATCAATACCAAATGTTGCAAGGAAAAAATATCAAAATGTTCATAAAAAAAACAATTAATAAAACCAAAATTCAATGGGGGATCTAATGAATTCTGATAGTAAAAAATCTTTTCGATACAAAATAAATTTTTCAAGTTTAATATTAGCTGTTGTACTAATGTTTATAGCTAATAATACTTTTGCTTGGAAACCAGTTACACATGTGTATCTTGCCTTACAAACTCTTGATGAAATATTAAGTAGTACAACAAGATTTGGAAACAGTAAACCTGTTGGCTTTGTACCTATTTATAAAGTGAATTATAGTACTGGAATTGTTGATACATCTGTAATTGGATTTTATCCGGTAGAGCCAAAATTATTAAGAGCTTTACAAAACCATCGTTCAGAATTTATTGCAGGGGTTATTGGTCCGGATGGATATCCTGATATGGTAACCGGACAAGGACGTGTTCATGTAGAAACTCCAGTTTATACAACAAAGTGGCTCGACTATCTTTGGGATAAAGCACAAACTGATGAGGATGAAGTTTTAGCTTTTGTAACTGGTTATATAACCCACGCAGCTGGCGATATGTTTATGCATACTTTTGTTAATCATTATGCTGGTGGTCCTTTCGATTTTGTAAGTTCTAATATGGTAAGACATATACTTTTAGAAGGTTACGTTGCTAAACGTGCTCCCAGTTTGGATGCCGATTTATTCAATCTTTCAATTTCTAACAAAGTAACTAATTTTATTTATAAATATCTTGTTGATGCTAGTAAGGGTACTTACTTACAAGAATCACTTTTTAGTGTATCTCAACTTTCTTCTGCATCAATATCACAACGTGCATCTGTGCCATTAATCTATTCAATGTTAAAAGATGGTTTAAAAGATCAAGTAGATTTTTATGATAAAAGAATTAGGGAATATGATTTGTTGATAGCGGAAAAGAGAAGTGCTGCTGAGGATTGTGGTGAAATTACAAATCTACTTTGCGCACCACTATATGTTGAAATGAATTTAGTAATAGCTGATAAGGCATTATATGAATCTACAAATTTTGTTCAAACTGAATATTTGAGGACTTGGGTTGCAAATATAGAAAAGGGTTTAAAAGCTTGGCCAGCAGTTAACCACGAAATAGCAAAAGCATTATTCTTTAATAGTGAAGGTATAGATTTATCAAAAGCAGATAGCTTAGCTAACGACTTTAAAAATAGACATTTGCTTGCAATGTCAGGAATCCCTGAAGCTGTTGGTGGTACTTTACTTTTTATTGAAGCTATGAAAGAAATGATTTTCCCAAATGAGATACGTGAACAAATAGAGGAAATAAAAGCTCATCTTTTGGATCAAATGCTTGGTCTGGTTTATCCAGGATTAACTAGAGAAAGGATTGAAACTTTTTTCAAAAACCCTGAACTTCATCTTGAAGCTACTTTAGCTGCTCCCGATCCTTTGCTTAAAGGAATTTCTCATGCTATTACTTTAACAAATCTTAATAAAAATATACTTGGTCTTGAAGATATTGGTTATCAAAATCCTAATGAACGGTTTGACCCTTATGTTTTCCCCACTGCGTTTAATACAATTACAATGACTAAATTATTGATGATAAGTGAGGAAGGTATTACACAACTAGTTAGTGATATAGGTTGCACTGATGATGAGTGTGAAGTTGTTGGTGCAAATGCTATGCTTGGTTTTATAAAATCATTGGATGGAGACAATGCCTGGAGAAGAGCAGATGGTGTAGATTGGCAACCGGAACTTAACGAAGCACAAATGGTTTTCGCTTCTTGCGATGCCTTCTCAAAATTGTTTCTAAAACAAATGGGCGATAATGAATTCTGTCCTACACAATTAGCTACACCGCAAATTACACCAGAGAGTGGTGAGTTTAACCAACCGATTACTGTAGCAATGAATCATACAGAACCGGGAACAAAAATATATTATACAGTTAGCGAAACCAATGCTCCTTTTTTTCCTTCCGATGATCCTAACGATAGTCGATCACACTTATATTCAGATGCATTTCAAATTGCGGCTATATCAACTGGTGAAGCACGACCTTTAGTATATAGGGCAAAGGCATTTAAGAATGGTTTTGTTTCAAGTAATGTTACCGAAGCAGAATTTACAGTTGACGCAAAATTAATTACTCCTATTCTTTTCCCAAATGGAGGAGACTTTAGCGGATTTGTAAATGTCACCATCACTGTTCAAAATGGTGTAACAGCATTTTATACTACCAATGGAACAACACCAGATTTTAATTCAACAAGATATACTGGACAGTTTAATCTTGGAATTGGTGAACATATTGTGAAAGCAATAGGTTATAGAATTGGTTACACCCAAACTAATATTATTACAAAAATTTTCAATGTGTATAATTCCAACACAGATAGAGTTGCAGATGTAGAATTTACCCCTTTTAGTTCAGGGAATTTTACAACTTCTGTTTTGGTTAAAATGTTATCTCGTACACAGAATTCAGAGGTTAGATACACAATCGCAAAAGATCAAGTTCCTCCGGACCCCACAGATATTTCTCAAGAATTTACAGCTCCATTTACACTTGAATTAGGAAATTGGTTTATACGAGCGAAAGCTTTTAAAACTGGTTTGCCGCCAAGTAATCTAAATCAAATTAATTATAATATTAGTAACCCACTTGGTATAGTTAACAATCCGGTAATTGAACCAAATGGAGGTCTGTTCTTTAATGATGTTGATATTACTCTAACATCTACAACAACTCCGGCAACGGCTGGTATTAGAATTTTTTATACAACCGATGGAACGGAGGTTATTGTTGATCCGCAAAAGGCTGGGAATTATAAAAATAAACCTTTTAAATTAAGACGTTCATCCAAAGTAAGAACAGCAGCTGGGAGATTATTTTTTACAGAGAGTAATGAAACATCAGCCGACTTTACTTTGCAATGTGCAACTCCAACAGTTACACCAGCAAGCGGTACTTCATTAGATTCAATTGAAGTGGTTATGAGTTCGGAAACTAATAATGCAAAACTATATTATACAACAGATGGCTCTGAACCTAATGAAGAATCTACACGTTATACAGATCCGTTTTATTTAACTAATAGTGCAACACTTAAAATTAGAGGATTTAAAAATGGATATTCACCGAGTAATTCTGCATCAGTTAATTTTACAATATTAAATTCTGCAATTGCACAAATTACAAAACATCCAATTAGTCAATCGCCAATAGTGGGTAGTGCAGTAAAGCTTTATGTTAAATATACTGGAACGCCTAAACCACAAGTGCAATGGCAATTTAATAATGTAAATATCTCTGGAGCAACTAGTGACACTTTAATATTAAACAATGTAAAATTAAATGAATCTGGGAATTACCGTGCCATAGTATCTAACGCAAGTGGGGCAGTTACAAGTAATGATGGAATTTTGAATGTACTAGAAACACCAGTTCCCCCAGTAATATTAGTACAACCAATAGACCTAATTGCTAACGAAGGGGACAGTACTACTTTTAGCATTGTAACAAGTGGCATTCCAAAACCGACATATCTTTGGTTTAGAAATGGCTCACCTCTTAATGCACAGATTGGGGACAGATTAACTTTTGCTAATACTAATTTGTCTCACGTTGGAGATTACCAAGTACAAGTTTCTAATAGTGCAGGTTTACTTCTAAGCGATCAAGTAATGCTAACAGTTAATTTAGCAACCGGAGTAAGTAGTGAAGGTTCTGAAATTCCAAACAAATTTGAATTGTTTCAAAACTATCCTAATCCATTTAACCCGACAACAACAATTTCTTTTGCTATTGCAAAACTTACAGATGTGAAAGTTTCGTTGTATGATATTTTAGGAAGAGAAATTGCAATTTTAGTTGAAGAAACTTTACCAGCCGGAAATTACAAAACTATATTTGATGCAACCGGATTAGCAAGTGGCACATATTTCTATAGAATGGAAACAAAAGAATATGTAATGACAAAAAAGATATTGTTTATTAAATAGAATATTGAATAATTTTGAATTATTCAAATCATGTAACCGCAGACTTCACGTCTGCGGTTTTTTTTTATTTTTTTTATTAAGGATTGCAATAATTTATATTTGAACAAACTCTCTTATGTATTTTTCCTTTATCTCCTTTATCTCCTTTATCTCCTTTATCTCCTTTATATGTGTTTTATATCACAAATAGTAAAATAAAAACATTTAGTATTGTAAAGTAAGATGTTTTGTATTATTTTAAACTGTTTTTCTAATTTAATAATAATTCGGGGGTTTCAGATGTCTCGTTCAATATATACTACTTTAGTTTTTTTACTTTGCTCTTTAGTTTTTTCCTCTACCTTTGCACAAGAAGTTGATGAGAAACAAAATAACGCCTTAAAAAAATCAAGAGGAATTGATGAGGTGCAAGTGGTGGGTGATAAAATAGTATTTAAAGATGGAGCAACAATTTTGATGGAAATCCGTAATTTAGATGTTGATGGTGGGGGAATTTATTTACCTCCTGGCGGTACTGGATTTCCAGCTTTTATGCTACACAGTACACCAGCTGGTGACTTATTTTGGAATGGTAGTAAACTTAGTTTAGCCGGCAGTTCAGATAACGGTTGGACAATTTCTGGTAATAATATTTATAATGCAAATAGTGGTAATGTTGGTATTGGTACAACAAGTCCAACCGCACTCTTAAATGTAGGGGACGCAAGTCCATCATCTATTGATGGTGCAGCTTTAATAGTTAACTTTGCTAGTATAATTAGTTCAGCTACAATCTCTGGACCTACAACAGCAGTTGGTGTATTTGGTAGTTCAAGTATTCCTTTTACCTCACAGCCAGTATTTAATTATGGAGGTTATTTTATTTCAGATAACATAGGAGTGTTTGGGAAAGTTTCTGGTAATGAAATTGGGTCTGGAGTTTCTGGACAAGTAAAAATAGGAAATGGAGTTAGGGGATTTGCAACTGAGGGAGGTAACGTAACAAATTATGGCGGTAAATTTCTTGCAAATGGGGATATAGGTAGAGCGGTTTATGGTGAAGCACTAAGTATTGCAAATACATCAAATTATGGAGGATACTTTAATGCAAAGGGAGGAACCGGACGAGGTGTTTATGGTTGGGCTTCAGGTGCTATTGGTATAAATTATGGCGGTGAATTTTTGGCTGATGGAATTGGTGGTTATGGAGTAAAAGGAGTTGCTTCAGATTTGACTGCAATAAATTATGGTGGTTACTTTGAATCAAAAGGTAAAAGTGGTTATGGAGTTTATGCAGTTGCTGAAGATGCAAGTACAGGAGTTTTTCAAGGAAATACTGGTGGGTATTTTCAAGCAAATGCGGAAGAGGGAAGAGGAGTAGTTGGTGTAGCAACTAGTTCTGGAACATTGGAAAATGTTGGTGGTTCTTTTCAAGCTAATGGAGAAGCTGGTATTGGGGTACGAGGACATGCCGGAACAACAACCGGAACAAATTACGGTGGTAGTTTTGAAGCTAAAGGAACTACGGGATATGGTGTTTATGCAAAAGCTCCACTAACTGGTTGGGCAGGTTATTTTGATGGTAATGTTTTTATAGGAAGTGCTACACCCGCAGCACCTCAAGCATCGTTACACATTAAACAGTTAGCAAGTGTAAATGCAATCAGAATGGAGTACGATTCAGATACAGATTTTTGGGATACATATATAGATGGAGCAAATGATTATAATTTTAGCTATAATGGATTATTAAGAGCTTATATTCAACCCGGTACAGGTGCCTTTGTTATTACTTCAGATGAAAGACTAAAAAATAATATTCAAGAAATAAATGGAGTTCTATCATCGGTTTTATCTCTTAAACCAAAAAGATATGTATATAATGATGATAAAACTAATAGAGAACAGATAGGTTTTGTTGCACAAGATGTAGAAAAATTATTTCCTGAAGCAGTAAGTGAAAAGAATGGATATAAAGGAGTAAACTATGCTGTGTTTGGAGTACTTGCAATAGAAGCTATTAAAGAACAACAAACAAAAATTGATGCACTTGAAAAAAGATTAGCAAGATTAGAAGGACAAATGAAATAAACTTTAAATACATTTGTAAAAGTGCTAATTTGAATAATTATTTGAATTGTGACTATCAATTTCCAATCCAAGGAGTTTTTTAATCTTAGAAATAGTTAAGGGTGCTGAACCTTCGTAGTGGTTATTTACATTTATGTAAACATCATTTTTTTTTGTCTGAAGCTTAACAATCATCTCGATAATACTTTTTAATTCAGCGTCTTTTGATTCAACAATTTTGTTCCAAATTTTATTAGTCTTTTGTTCAATTCCTTTTCTATCAAATCCATGAAGTCTAATAACAACTGACGAATTAATTTTTGAATTATAATTTTTAAAAACATCTGTTATATTTGGCATATAATATCCTTGTAAAAAAACCATAGATGTTTTTATATCGTTTAGAAAATCAAAATACCTTGAGCTTAAATAATTTGGGTTTCTAATTTCAATTCCTATAGGGATAGACTCATCAATGCATTTTCTAAATTCAGTAAATTTTTTTTCAAACTGTTCAAAGTTATCTATCTTTTGTTTGTTAAGATATTCAAATTGAAATATTAACATTCCGATTTTATTTTGTATTGGCTTAATAGAAGAACAAAAACTATCCATCAAATCAGATGATAGAAAATGTTTATTTTTATCATTACTTTTATAATGATGTGTAAGTGTAATGCTATTAGGGACTTTGATTGTAAATCTAAAATCTTCGGGAGTGCTACTATTATAATTGTTTACAACTTTGGGAATTGGTAAGGTAACTTTATTTCCGTGCAATGACCAAAACCACTGGTCAATTTCTACTGTGTGATAAAGTTTGGAATATTCTTCAAGGTAATTAAATTCTCCAAATTCTGGATAAACCAATCCGCGCCAGGATTCATACTTCCAACTGCAAGTTCCAATTCTAATTTTGTTTCTCATAATTTGAACCGATAAAAAGTTTTAACATAGATACCTATCAATTCCTCAATTGTATGTGTGGATATTAAAACTTAACAGTTAAAATTACCTCTGTTCCACTGGGAGTAAAATTATATTTTAAATCATCTAAAAGAGATTTCATAATATGAAGTCCACGTCCACTAGTTTTTAATATATTTTCTGGTTGGGTTGGGTCTGGTACATTTTTAATCTTAAATCCTTTTCCTTCGTCTTTAAATTTTACAATAATTTTATCGGTTTCAATAAAAATATTAACTTCAACATTTTTTTTCTTATCATTTTTATTTCCGTGCAACATACAATTTGCTGCGGCTTCTGCTGTTGCCATTTCAAGATTATTTAATTTCTCATTTGATATTTTAGTTTGCTTTACAATATCAAAAACGTAATCTTCTATCTCTGGCAGAAATTTAGGATTGCTCTTGTATGTTTTTGTATATGATTTTTGCAAAAGAATCTCGTATGTATTTATTGAGATTCCGGTATTCCAAAAGGGCTGAAAACCGGAATGACAGTACTTCTTGATTTTACAAAATATTTTTTTGAGTATGTAAAATAAAGTTTGTTTGTATTCTATACAAGTGTAAAATTAATAAGTCAGTTTTAAAATGTTGTTATATTCAACTTAATTTGGAATCCTTGCAAAATAAAACAATGGATCTCCGATAAAAACATTCGGAGATGACACTCAATTAAAACTTATGAATGTTATGGAAATCATCACAATCTCCAATTTACTGAAAACGAAAGATTAGCTAATTCTCTTTGGGTTTTTTTCTCATTGGAAATAAACTCGTACCAACCGTAAAGATAAAAATCTAAATTTTGCATTCTGATGGTGAAGTTGGCAATTGGTCCAATGCTTTTATACTCAGTATGTTTGTGCTTAATATTATTAATAAAATTAAAAGTTTGTAGTTGAAAATACCTAAAACCAAAGCCAAGTTTTATCTTATCTGTTTTTATATTTAGCATTGGCTCTGCATAAAACTCAGCTAAAAATCTATCAGGATTATTTGAAAAGTCATTCCAATTAAAATCACCTTGCTCAGAAAGTTTTGCATAACCGGAAACATCAAAATACAATTTGCTAAATAAATTAAATGAAGAAGAATCTCTTGCAGCAAACTGTCGGAAGGAAAAACTTCTTATGTTAGGATTTATATCTTGAAAATCGTAAGAAGTATAATTAGCAGAAACCTCAAAAGAATTTTTTGAAAATACATTTTGAGTTTTAAATTCTCCACCGGAAGTTAACTTAAGTATTCTCCTAAAATTATTGTTAGAACTTCTCTTTGAGAATATGTAAACAATATGGTTTATGCTACCTTCCAGACTAACAAAAAAATTAAACAAGTGATTGAAATTATGTAAGTAAGAAGTTCTGAAAATACTTAATAGTTCATCTCTATCATCAAAATTATTTTCACTTGGCGTATCGTAAATTAACTTTCTATGAAGAATACTTAAGGTGATATTATCGCTATTAGAAATTGCAAAATTACTTAGAACTGAAAGTGTTGCATATTGCGAAGTACTATTTTTTCTTTTCTCAAGCTCCGTTCGTTTCTCAAAAATTATTGGATTAATTAAATCATTATTTTCTGCAATATGTTTTTCGTCTCGTTCACTAAAGTCAAATTTCATTCTAGCAAAAACTACTTTGCTTCGGTATTCAGTAGTGCCGGAAAAATCTAATCTTAGTTCTTCAATTTTAGAATCGAAATTAGAAATGTTAAAATTACTAAGAGAAGCGAACTTTGTATTTCTATCTATATTCCTAAACGAAACTCTTGCACTTAAATCGAAAAAAATATCTGAAGAAAATCTGGAGGAAAAAAGTCTTTCTTCAAGTGAGTAATTTTTTTCAATTCTACTCTGTATGTTTTTTGTTATGTTATATTCCTGAGCAGTTAACGAATCTACATCAAAGTAAAAATCTTTTCTTGTATTTGAATACGAACCCGAAATTATATTTGTAAGGGACTGATCAAAATTATTTTTTATTTGTGTAGAAAATAATTGCTGAGTGTTTTTCCTTGGCGAAATTTCTTCGTTAACAAATTTAATTTTTGAAGTAATTAGAAAATCACTTAAGCTATATCTATCAATGGATAACTCAGCACCGTAAATAATACCTTGATCATTTTCGTTCACTTGTCTGTTAATTGCAAGTCCGCCAAAAGGTACAATTTGTATTTGATCTATTGGAGAATACTTTGCATAAAGTGTAGAGTAAACCGTTGAGGCTTGGTTGATTGCAATTTTTCTATCATCGGAGTAAATATTGTTTTGTGCAAAAACGCCAAGTTGAAAAAAAGGGGAGAAGCGATACTCTCCAATGATAGAGAGGGCTTGCTCGTCTTTTATACTATTTGTTTGCGAAGAAAGTACTGACGAAAAATAATTTTCATTTAAGCCTAAGAAAAAATTATTCTGATTAACAGAGTAACTTAATGAAGAAAATAAGTTATGCGTATTTAATCTTTTACCATACTGAGTCCTAAATGTTTTTGTTCGGTATTTATTAAGTGAAAAATTTAGACTATCATTAATTATTTGAGAATATAAATTTGAGCAAAGAACTAATAAGGAAAATAAAATTATTTTATTTAGAAATTTGTTCACTCTTTATCCGGTTACACAAACTTTTTAGACGTTAATCTAAAAATATTATATTATACGCAGACAGGAATGTCCACGGTACAGTAAAACGTAACACAGACATTCCTGTCTGTGCTAAATGAAAAATACTAAATTAGAATTGGAACAATTGTTCTTGAGTGTTCCAATTAAATTCGATATTACAAAACCAACTATTCCAAAACAAACACATCGCCTTTTTCTGGAATTATAACATTATTAAAACCATTTTTGGCTAGATTCTTTTTGAATATTTCTTGCTGGTCAAGTTCACCGTGAACAAGAAAAATCTTTTTCATTTTCTCTTTATCAAATTGATTTACATAATCTATAAGTTCACTTTCATCTGCATGAGCACTGAATGAATTCAGCACAATTACTTCAGCTTTTACTTCGTACTCTTCACCAAAAATTTTAACAAACGGATCTTTATCAATTAGTCTTCTACCCAAAGTATTTTGTGCAGAGTAACCAACCATAAGTATAATATTGTTAGCATCTAAAATGTTATTCTTTAAGTGATGTTGAATTCTTCCAGCTTCACACATTCCGGAACTTGAAATTATCATCATTGGCCCATCAACTTTACTTAGTGCTTTGGACTCAGAAACTTCTGTAACATATTGGAGTTGGTTAAACCCAAACGGATCTTTGTCACGAATTAAAAACTCTTCTGTTTCAGCATCAAAACACTCTGGATGAAGTCTAAAGACCTCAGTAGCATTGACCGAAAGGGGACTATCAACAAAAATAGGAATCTTTGGAGCGTCTCCTCTATCAAAAATTCTATGTAATGCATAAACTAATTCTTGAGTTCTTCCAACACTAAAAGCCGGAACAATTACTTTTGCATTTCTTTCAACAGCTCTATTTATAACTCTCGCTAACTGAGCTTCAGAATCAATCGGATTGTCATGCTCACGTCCGCCATAAGTGCTTTCGCATATAAAATAACTAACGTCTCTAATTTTTTCCGGATCCCTTAGTATAGGAAGATTCGGTCTTCCTAAATCGCCAGAGAAACCTATTTGAAATTCTTTACCATTTTCTTTAATTGCTAAATACGAAACAGCAGAACCTAAAATATGTCCGGCATCCATAAACGTAAGGCTTATGTCTTCATTAATATCAAACTCACGATGATAATTTATACACACAAATTGTTTTAGAGTATCAACAACATTTTCTCTTATGTATAAAGGTTCAAAAGGATTTTGACCTTTTCTTTTTCTTTTTTTGTTTACATACTCAATATCTTTTTCTTGAATATGAGCACTATCTCTAAGCATAATTGTAACAAGATCTCTTGTTGCAAAAGTAGAATAAATTCTTCCTTTAAATCCGTGCTTAACCAATGTTGGTAGATTCCCGGAGTGATCAATATGAGCATGTGTTAAAATTACAAAATCAATTTCTGCCGGATCGAACAAATCAAAATTTCTGTTTATCTCAAAAGCTAATTTTCTTTTACCTTGATACAAACCACAATCAACAAGAAAAGTTGTTGTACCAGTTCTAACTAAGTGCATTGAACCTGTAACTGTCTGTGCTGCTCCAATAAATTGAATTTCCATAAAAGTATCACCTAAAAAGTAGTTTGAAAAATTATTGTTTTAAGATAACAAAAAATGAAAATAGATTTTAGATGAATTAAAAGTTCTTTTGCTGTCGAGGAATAGTCCTCAACAGCATTGAAAAAAAATGGATCACAAAATATTCTTTTGTTGTTGAGGACTACTCCTCGACAATATTGGATGATTTTTAGAAAAAAAATTTCAAGTCTTCAAAAAAATAAACTAAAAAAGTATTTTTATTCTTTAAGAAGTTTCTAATATTTAGTAAGTGATAATTAAAAAATAAAGTAAAAAAAGGAATTGTAGTTTAATGGGAATTATAGAAAGTATAATCAGTAAAGCAAAAGAAAATAAAAAGACAATTGTTATGCCCGAATCATTTGATGATAGAGTTCTTTTTGCAGCAGAAAAATTAACTAAACAAAATATTGCAAATGTTATTACAATTGGTGATGAAGATACAATTCGTAAAAAAGCAAATGAGTTAGGAGTAAATCTTTCTGGTGTTAGAATTATTACTCCAAGTAAACATTCAAACTTTAGTGATTTTGCAAATTCTTTTTATAATAAACGGAAGCACAAAGGAATTACAATTGAACAAGCGCGAGAAATGATAAATAATAATTTATTTTTTGCTGCAATGTTAGTGGATGCAGACCAAGCAGATGCATTTATTGCTGGTTCAACTGCTTCTACTGCGGATGTTTTAAGAGTTGCACTTCAGTGTGTTGGTGTTAGGGAAGGTGTTTCTACACTCTCAAGTTTTTTTCTAATGGTTTTTCCAAACAGAGTTTTAAGTTTTGCCGATTGTGCTGTTGTTCCAAACCCAGATGCAAATCAACTTGCTGATATTGCAATTTCTACAGCAGAGAATCATAAAAAGCTTACTGGCGAAGATGCTAATGTAGCTATGCTTTCTTTCTCCACAAAGGGAAGTGGCAAACATGAATTGGTTGATAAAGTTATTGAAGCAACACAAATTGCAAAACAAAAAAGACCTGACTTAAATATTGATGGGGAACTTCAATTTGATGCTGCAATTGTAAATGCAATTGCAAAAAAGAAAGCTCCAAATAGTAATGTTGCAGGAAGAGCAAATGTGTTAGTCTTCCCAGATTTACAATCAGGAAATATTGGTTACAAAATTGCACAAAGACTTGCTGGAGCAGAAGCTATTGGCCCAGTTTCGCAAGGACTTAAAAAACCTATTTTTGATTTAAGTCGTGGTTGTAGTGTTGATGATATTGTTAGCACTTCTGCAATTGCTTGTTTGATGGCTTAGGGAAACTAAAACTTATTTTGCCAGGCACTTAATTTTTCAGTACCTGGCAAATATTTTATATATATATCTTTCCTTTATAAACTTAGTCCTAATATTTTTTTCTTATTCTTAAAGATAAAGTTGCAAATAGCTCTTTTCCATTACTAGACAATACAATAATCTCTTTACCAGTCTCACTACCATCTGGATTTTTTTCCATAGCATAAGTATCTTGTTTGTATTTAAACCAGGGTGAGATTTCCCATTTCCTATAATTATCATTTTGAAAATGAATTTTTGGATTAAAGCTCAATCTTACAATTCCTGTTTCATTATCAATTATTAAAGTGGGAGATGAGGCAGATTGGTCATAAACTTCATAAGATGGTTTTGTATCATATGAATAAGTGAATTTAGTATAAGCACTACCAGTATAAAGCCATGTCCAACTCGTTGGAGTAAAAACAGGTAATAACTTAAAATTGAGTTCTATTAGTTCATCTGAATACACATCTATATTTATTGAAACAATTGCATCTAATTCAGAATTAAGAAAACTTGCATCTAATTTAACAGTATTTAAATTCGACATTAAAACTTCACCATTTACATTCAATTTGCTAGTAATTTCTTGTCCTGATAAACCTGGGCCTGGTTTTTTCTTCTTAGTAATATAATTTTGATTAAACTGAGTAATTATAATTTTTTCGTTAAAATCTGCTTTCACTTCAATTTTCATTTCATAGTCTTCACTATGATTATAAGGCTTATCAAAATCATCATTATAAAGCACAGCAACAATTTGATATCCTTTGTCGGTTATATCTTTGAATTCACTAAGAGTTAAACTATCCTTTCCACTTTCTAAAAATTTACTTTCACTGCTATTAATTTTATAGATTTGAAAATTCCATCCTTTACAAGTAAATTGAAGATTAGCATTACTGTTGAGATTTTCAAATTCATTTTTTATTGAAAACATAGTTGCTGATAAATCGGTAAGAGAAGATTTATAAGTTTTGACAGTATCACTTTCACTTTTAATTGTGAATTTTTGTTTTTTTTGCTTGGCTATTGCCAACATACTTGCTGACTTAAATTGATCATTTTTGTAAAACTCAAATGTAAAAAGACTTTTTAAATATGAGTTCCAATTATATCCAACATCTACTGTAAGAACTTGACTTAATGCACTAAAGACATCTTTCCCGTTATAAATATTTTCATAGACTTTTACGAGTGCCTTATTGCCATGTTTTTTTGTTAAGTACTTTATAAAACTAGCCATGCCATATCCATAAGCAGCAGCTTCATCAGTTATACTTCCGGTTTTTGCACCCTTTAATATATCACTAGCATTGTCAGTAAAAATTGGAGAAACATAATTTGAATTACTACTAAAATATTCTTCCGCCCAAACTGCACTAGCCTCATCCAACCAATAGTTTGGCATTGGATTTCTTGATTTTGAATATCTGTTTCTTGAATCATATAAATTTTGGACTAAGTGAAAAAATTCGTGTCCTGCAGTTACTTTCAGTTCTTCTTTATTATCCATTTTATCAAAATTAAATTCCAACCACCCATAATTATCACCCCAAGCAGAATTAGCTGAATAGCCGAATACAGTACTCTTTAATCTTTTAACTGTAACTTCAACAGGCCATTTTGTACGTCGGCTATAACTAAATCCCATTGCTTTAATTTTACTATAAGCATCTTCTAAATAATCTGCAAGATCATATGTTTGGGTAAGAACCGAAGAAGGGAAATTTATTTTGAAATGCCCTTGCTGACTTATGTAACTTACATAACCAAAAATTGCTCCAAGATTGATAGCGAACTTATCACCATTAACCGAAGAAGATTTCCCTAAAGCATTTCCACTTAATGGTGGAAGAGTTGTAACCAAGTAACCGGAAGAATCTTTTGCACTAAGTAGTTGAAATGATGTTGTGTTTTCACTTAAACTTTTTGCAAAGCCCTCACTACCAACTGCTATAAATGAACTATCGGTTAAAGTACCATTGTATTTTATTTTAATATCAATCGGTTTGCTAATTTCTGTTGGTAGTCCATCCAAAACAAAAAAATCAGAGAGCGAATTGTTATCGAATAAATTATCTTCTGTGGACTTTAGAATTTTTAGTTCCGAATTATCTTGAAATGCTCCAGCTGGAATTGTAATTTCAATGTTATCAGTTATAATAGTACCGCCACTGCTGCCAATATTACTACTAGCTAGTGTTTCTGAAGGTTTATCAGTAGGCTCTGTAGGTGTATCTTCTGAACATCTTTGAAATAATAAAAATGAGATTAATAATACTATGAAAATGTTAAAGTAAGATTTCATTTTGAACTCCTTTGTCTCGGCGTCTCGTCTTGGCGTAGTTGTTTCTACGAAGCCAGAAGCCCAATCTTTTCGGGACGAAGCCGGATATCTATTTAATTAAAACCATTCTCTTAACTACAAAATAATTATCTGAAATTAGTTGATACAAATTAGTTTGATTCAAGAGCATCATAGATAATACATATTACAATACATGAGGTGAGTAGATTGTTTAGCGTTTTTGTTTGTTGGTTTTAGTATTTAATAACTGTAGTTTACTTCCAACGCTATATTTTGTCTCAATCGTTCACCAGCAAGAAAATGGAATATCCATACTCTTAAATAGTTTTCAAATTGTATATAATTAATTAGTTGAGTTTTTTCTAAATCAACTAAAGTATTATTATTACAGCTGGGAACAATATTAGAAGACGAGAATTGTTTGTAGTAAGTAGCTAGAATTTGTTGCGAATATAAAAAGAAACTTTTTATTACAGAATCGATTGGGAGTGAAGCTAGTACAGATATTAATTTTTTAAATTGCTTGGTTAACAAGACAAGAGGCATAATAAGGCACAAATATCTTTTTAAAAAGATGTTTACTCTTAAATGTACAAAATTAATACGTGGCTGTGTTTTCATAAATATTGATAACAAAATAAAAAGTTATTTCTAAAATAGAGAATTAAAGACAGACTTGTGTGTTTTTAATCACAACAAAAAAGAAAGAGATTTTGAGAAATGTCAAGTTTAAAATAAATTGATAGGAGTAAAAAAAATATTTGTCAGATTTTTTTTAGTTTGTGTTAATTTATAAAGTACTATTTCAAATACTCTTCAGAAATTATTTTTCAACTTCACAATCCGTACAATACTCATCACCTTGAATAAAACAACAACTTGGGGAAGCTATAATTACACCAACAATTGGTGCAAGAATGTAAACCCAAATTTCATTTAAGTTTAGTGAAAGTACTGCTGGGCTAATTATCTAGCTGGATTCATAGATGCTCCAGTAAGTGGTCCGGCGATTAGAGCTTCCAACATTATTGTTCCGACAATTGCAACTCCAGCCATTATTCCTTTTTCTTTATGACCTGATGAAACATTTATGATAACAAACATTAACAAAGCAGTCATTAAAACTTCAATAATAAAGGTGCTTAGTAAATTTACTGTTGGTAATGTTGCACCAAGTGTTGGATGATTTGGGAAAGCTAATTTTAATAATATTGAAGCAATAAAAGCTCCAATAAATTGAGCAGAAATATATTTTAAAAGTTGGTCGGCTTTAATTCATTTTGCACGATAGAAACCAAGAGTAACAGCCGGATTTAAGTGAGCGCCAGAATATTCCCGATTGAATAAATCATAGCCATTACAACTAATCCAAAAGACATTGCAATGCCAATGTTACCAAGTGTTCCTGGATGAACATCATTTACAATAATTGCTCCACATCCCATCAACACTAGGGAAGCAGTACCAATAATTTCAGTTACAAAAATTCTCATATAATAAACTTTGATAATTAAATTTAACTGTTATTAAGTTAGATTTTTATTTCTCCATTATAAAATATTTTCAAATAGTTTTAATAATTTTCATTGGGTGAAAAATAATACAACATATCCCATTCTTTGAATAGGCTATAGAATATCATATATTTGCACTACCACAATTAACTTAAACTTAAAGTAATGATTAAAACAATACATAAAGCAATAAATACTCCATTAAAAGTAATAATCCCTATTGTAATAATAATAGTAGTTGTTATAATATTATGGAAGCTAACAAAAAATGTAAAAGACCTGGAATGGATTGAACTAAAAAATCTTAACCTATCTGAAGTTGTAACACTTGAAAATTCTAATGAATTGTTGAACCAACTTTTTGAAGAATTTCATGAAAGAAAAAATGTAGAAAAAGATTTCCCTATTAGCCTTATCAACAAACCCTATGTTCCAATTATGGAATACAGAAAATTTGAAAAATATATTAAAGCTCTTAAGAAAGAAAATAGAATTGTTGTTTCTACTGTTGAAGGTGGAGGTTCAACAACTCTAGTAGATAGATTAGCAAGATTTATTGCAGAAGATGAAAAGCGAATTATGAATACTATGTGTTCTCCGCAATTCGATTTAATTTATCATAAAAGATTTATTGGTGAAGAAAAGAATGGAAAGTATATAAAAGGGAAGTTGCTTCTTTTTTGGGAGGAATGTGTTAAGAACCCGAATGAAAAATTTGTTGCTATCTTTGATGACTTTGATAAAATTAATCCAGAAACTCTATTTGGTCCTAACTTATGGGAAAACATTGCAAACCCAAAATATAAAATGTTTGTTGAAGGATATGAAGTAATTATTCCTAATAACTTTTATATGATAAGTACTACTGAATCTGCAGTTGGTTCAAGAATATTATTACACAACGAACATTTTAAACGAATAGGAAAAAATTATTATTTAAGACCAAATACAGTTGATTTAGCTTTATATTTAGATAGAAATAGAACAAAACTTGAGACAAAGAAAGAGAAGCAACAGTTAAGTGAAGAAGAAAACACACAGTTGTCTGCACTTAGTAGCTCAACAAATATTTTCCAGTATTTATACTTATTTCAAAAAATAAATCAACAAATAGAAAAAGATGTTTCTAAAAGTAGTCAATTAGCACAATGGAGTAATCTCCGAAAATTGTATTTGCCTGAAGAAAGAGAGGAGTTAATTGAAACTTTTATATCACATGTTAATGCAATATCTCCAGAAAAACCATTTGACAAAAGAAATTTAGAATCCATTTTTTACACTTTAGAAAATGATGGCTTGCTTAAAGGTTCTAGTCCGTTAGCAGTAGGTTTTAAGGTTTTCAAAGAGTGGGGATTTTTAACTGAATTTGTTGTAGCAATTTGTTTCGCTTTATCTACGGCATTATTTAGTGTTTATGTAAATTCGAAACGGAAGAAAAAAGTAACAAAATTTTTAACAAGATCAGAAGAAATTTATCTTGGATTTGAAAGTAGAGAAATTGATACTGAAACTGCTATTGCAAAACTTGCTGAACTTAAATTAGAAATTGAAGAACATACGAAGAATAATAAAATCAGTTTTCCGGAAGCTGTATTTTTTTATAACACAATTAGAAGTAAAGTAAATCACATAGAGATTTCTAAAAATGTAAATTCAACATTTCTAACTTTGTTGGATGTATTTATGGACGATGATTTACTATCGAAAAATGAATATGATAAACTTCTAACATTTTTACATAAAATTGAACATTCAATTCCAAAGAATGATTTTGAACGAATGAAAAAGGAAGTTAATCAAGCTTGGGAAGATTTTGGTGAGAAATAATATACTAAACCCAATTGATTTTAGTACTTAATATTGTCATACCGGTTTGTGCTTTTTACAATAACCGGTATCTCATTTTTAAGTAGATTCCGGTATTACATAAAAAGCGTATAAACCGGAATGACAGTCGGTTGTTTTCATAATTCCGAAAATCACTTCTTGTTAATAATACACCTTTGCTTTTACAATTTCATTTCATCTTTAACTTCCAACTTTGCAGAAATTCTATCTTGATTTGACATGTTTAGATTGTTACTAATTTTTTTTATAAAATAATCTTCATACTTATCCAATTTATCATCAACATAAGCAAGACGCCATAAGTTTTTTATAATTTCGTATTTTTCATCATTGTTCAATTGTTCATTTACAATTTCTGTAAACTCATAAATACTTACTGAATTAACAATTTTTTCTTCAGCTTGTTCAATTAAATTTTCTACTGAAGAGGGAGACATATTAAATTGTTTTTCCATCAGTTCAATAATATTACTTTTCTCATCTGTCGTAAATTCATCATCCGAATTTGCCAATTCTAAAAATAACGCACAAGATGCTATTTGTAAAAGATGATTTCTGTTTTCACTATCAACATTAGCTGATTCTTCTTTTAGAAATAAATCTTTAAAATATTTTAACATTTATTATCCTTTTAACAAAGTGTTTCTTCTAAAGATTAAACCTCCGAGGTTTTAATCAATTATATAATTTGTGATTTAAATTTTTGAGTAATTTTTCAAAAAAAAATGGTTACCTAAAACCTCGGAGGTTTTAGGTCTTGACATTCGGATTTCTTATTTGGGTAAATATTCATCAGGTGTATTTTTATCAACTACATCGTCTTTTATTTTAGGGCGTTCATAAATTTCTGTCATTGATTTATAGGTTTTGCTAATATTTTGATCAATTTGCTCCCAGCTAAATCGCCAAGTCCAATTTCCACCAAGTTTTCCAGGGAAGTTCATTCTTGCTTCTTCTCCAAGATTTAAAATATCTTGCATTGGAATTATTACTATGTTTGCAACTGATGCATAAGCTGTTCTAATTAATTCAAATGTAATATTATTTCCGGTATAGCTTAAGTATTCCTTAGCCGATTCGTAAATCCCAGAATTTTGTTTTCTTTCATTTGCAAAAAAACCTTTTGTAGTATTATTATCGTGAGAGCCAGTAAGCACTACACAGTTCTTAATATAATTATGTGGCAAAAAGTTTTTATCTCCACCATCTCCAAAAGCAAATTGTAAAATTTTCATTCCAGGGAAGTTAAAATCATCTCTTAGCTTTTCAACAGTTTCTGTAATTACTCCTAAATCTTCTGCAATAATTGGTAGATCACCTAATTCTTTTTTTATTGTAGAGAAAAATTTATGTCCCGGAGCATCAACCCATTTACCATTCATTGCAGTTTCAGCATCTCCTGGAATTTCCCAATAAGCATCAAAACCTCTAAAGTGATCTACTCGAATGATATCAACAAACTCTAATATTTTTTTAATCCTTTTTTGCCACCAAAGAAAATTATCTTTTTCCATAGCTTTCCATTTGTAAAGAGGGTTTCCCCACAACTGTCCAGTTGGACTAAAATAATCCGGCGGAACACCAGCACAAGTTAAAAGTTTACCTTTTTTATCAACTGTAAATTGGCTTTTATTTGCCCAAAGATCAGCACTATCATAGGCAATAAAAATAGGTATATCGCCGATTATTTTTATCCCTTTTGTATTCGCATATTTTTTTAGGTTTTCCCATTGCTTAAAAAAAGTAAACTGTAAAAACTTTTGAAAGCCAATTTGGTATTTTAATTTCTCAGTCCATTTCTTAACTGCTCCAGTTTTTCTAAGAGCTATTTCTTTTTCCCATTCGGTCCAAAGTTTACCTCCGTGATATTCCTTAACTGCCATAAATAAAGCATAATCATCTAACCAATCTTTATTGTTAATACAAAAACTTCCACAATCTTTTTCAAAATTTGGATCTGTTGTCTTATAATTTTGATAGGCTTGATGTAATAAATCATTTTTTACATCAATTAGTTTTCCAAAATCAATATTATGTTTATCAAAGATTGGAATACAATCTAAATTATTTTGTGTAAGCAATCCATCTTCTTTCAAAAATTCTAAATTAATAAGAAGGGGATTACCAGCAAAGGCAGAAAAACTTTGGTAAGGCGAATCTCCGTAACCAGTTGGTCCTAAAGGGAAAATTTGCCAAAGTGTTTGTCCAGAATGAACTAAAAAATCCACAAAATTAAAAGCTTCTTGTCCAATTGTTCCAATACCGTATTTTCCAGGTAAAGAAGTTGGGTGTAAAAGTATGCCGGCTGATCGTTCAAATTTCATTAGTTAAACCTTAAAATAATTAATGTTTTTCCATAACGTAAAAAAATAATTTAAAATCAATATTGTTTTTAAAAAAATATTTTATATTTTCACATCACAAAATTAATACAAAAATAAGTGAATTTTTCGTTTATTTTTATTTTTTTTGTTGGAATTATAAATCAATTGCTTTAAGTTTAATTCCCCGATATATTTAGCCTTTGACACACTTCTGTTGCTGATTTGGGTACATTCTTTAATTGATTTCATACCTAATATATAAAGTTTTTTGTTAACCTTTTAAGAATAGAGGCATAGATGAAGATTTCTCGTCATTTTACTGTTGTAGGAAAAGACCCCCTAGATGGAATTGAATTTGTAAAACGTACTTCCGAAATTAAAAACCCCGATGGCACAAGTGTATTCAAGATGGAAGATGTTAATGTTCCTAAGTCTTGGTCGCAAGTTGCAACCGATATTATAGCACAAAAATATTTTAGAAAAGCTGGTGTACCAAAATTATTAAAAAAGAACAAAGAGAAGGGAGTTCCTAAATGGTTACAATCTTCAGTTGCTGATGATGAGTTACTTAGTGAATTAAAGGAAAACGAAAGACATTCAAGTGAAACTGATACACGCCAAGTATTTAATAGAATGGCGGGAACTTGGACTTACTGGGGATGGAAAGCAAACTACTTTGATACAGAAGATGATGCACTTACTTTTTACGATGAACATGTTTATATGTTAGCAAATCAAATGGCTGCTCCAAACAGCCCACAATGGTTTAATACTGGTTTACATTGGGCTTACGGAATAAATGGTCCTGCACAAGGACATTATTATGTAGATTACAAAAGTACAAACTTAACAGAATCTGTTGATGCTTATACCCATCCTCAACCGCACGCTTGTTTTATTCAATCCATTAATGATGATTTAGTTGGTGAAGGTGGAATAATGGATCTATGGGTTAGGGAAGCGAGACTTTTTAAATATGGTTCTGGTACCGGAACTAACTTTTCAAATATTCGTGGTTCAGATGAACCTCTAAGCGGTGGTGGAAAATCTTCTGGCTTAATGTCATTCCTAAAAATTGGTGATCGTTCAGCCGGAGCAATAAAGTCTGGTGGAACAACAAGACGTGCTGCCAAAATGGTTACTCTTGATGTTGATCATCCAGATATAGAAGAATATGTAAATTGGAAAGTTCTTGAAGAACAAAAAGTAGCAGCAATTGTTGCTGGTTCTAAAATTTGTAACTTACATTTAAACAAAGTTATAAAAGCTTGCTATGCTGAACATCCTGAGAATGATAGATTTAATAAAAGAAGTAACAAAAAATTAGCTGCTTCAGTTATTGTTGCTAAAAGAGCAATGGTTCCTGAAAGTTATATAGATAGAGCAATTCACTTAGCCAAGTTAGGGTTTACAGAAATAGAATTTCCAGAGTATGATGTAGATTATAACTCTGATGCTTATTTAACAGTATCAGGACAAAATTCAAATAATTCAGTTAGAGTTACAAATAGTTTTATGAAGGCAGTAACAGAAGATGCTGATTGGAATCTTTACTGGAGAGTTGAATTAGATAAAGCAAAAAAAGAAGATAGAGAACCAGAAGCATGTAAAACATTAAAAGCACGTGATTTATGGGAACAAATTGGATATGCTGCTTGGTCATCAGCTGATCCGGGGCTACAATACGATACTACTATAAATGAATGGCATACTTGTATTAATGATGGAAGAATTAAAGCATCTAATCCGTGTAGTGAGTATATGTTTCTTGATGATACAGCTTGTAATTTAGCTTCAATGAATTTAGTTAAATACTATAATGATGAAAAAGCTGAATTTAATATTAAATCGTTTAGACATGCAACAAAACTTTGGACAATAGTTTTAGAAATTAGTGTAATGATGGCGCAATACCCAAGCAAAGAAGTTGCACAAAATAGTTATGATTATAGAACATTAGGATTAGGTTTTGCAAACATTGGCTCATTGCTAATGCGTCAAGGAATATCTTATGACAGTAAAGAAGGACAGGCAATTACTGGAGCAATTACTGCAATAATGCACATGAAGGCTTATACAACTTCTGCAGAAATGGCTAAGGAATTAGGCACATTTTCTAAATATGAAAACAATAAAGAAAATATGCTCAAGGTAATTAGAAATCATAAAAGAGCTGCTTTTAATGTGCCGGAGGAAGAATATGAAGAATTAACAATTTTTCCAATGGGAATTGACCCAAAATATTGTCCATCCGATTTACTGAAAGCTGCTCAACACGATGCTAAAATTGCTGTTGAACAAAGTAAAAAGTATGGTTTAAGAAATGCTCAAGTTACAGTGTTAGCTCCAACGGGAACAATAGGGCTTGTAATGGATTGCGATACAACCGGAATTGAGCCAGACTATGCTTTAGTTAAATTTAAAAAATTAGCCGGAGGAGGATATTTCAAAATAATAAATCAATCAATTCCTCCTGCACTAAAAAGCTTAGGTTACAACCAAGAACAGATAAACGAAATTGTAAATTATGCAAAAGGTTTTGGTACTTTAGATGGTTGCACAACCATTAATAAAGAGACATTAAAAGCTAAAGGATTTACAGATGAATTGTATTTCAAAATAGATTCTATGCTTCCAACAGTTGTTGATTTAGGATTTGCATTTAATGTATATACACTTGGCAACGATTTTTGCACAAATGTATTAGGTTTAACTGAAGCACAAATGAATGATTTTAATCTAAATGTTTTAGAGCAAATTGGTTTTACAAAAGAAGAAATTTCCAAAGCAAATGATTTTGTTTGTGGAACTATGACAACTGAAGATGCACCATTCTTAAAACCAGAACATTATAGTGTTTTTGATACTGCAAGTAAATGTGGAAGAAAAGGGAAGAGATTTATAAAAGTTGATGCTCACATTAAAATGATGGCTGCGGCTCAACCATTTCTTTCCGGAGCAATTTCTAAAACAGTTAATCTTCCGAATGAGGCAAACATAGAAGAGATGAAAGAAGCTTACATGTCTTCCTGGAAATTAGGACTTAAAGCAAATGCATTATACAGAGATTCTTCTAAATTATCCCAACCTTTAAGTTCGTACAACGATGAAGAAGAAGTTGAACTGAATGAAGAAACTGAAAAAAGTGAAATTGTAAAAGTAGCCGAAAGAATTATACATAGATATATTGCTAAAAGAAGAAGACTTCCGGATAGAAGAACGGGCTATACTCAAAAAGCAAAAATTGGTGGACAATCTGTTTACATCAGAACTGGTGAATACCATAATGGGCAACTTGGCGAAATATTTATTGATATGCACAGAGAAGGTGCAGCTGTTAGAAGTCTGTTAAATAATTTTGCAATTGCAATATCTCTTGGTTTGCAACACGGAGTTCCATTAGAAGAATTTGTTGATGCATTTGTATTCACTAAATTTGAGCCAAGTGGAATGGTTTCAGGTAACAAAAGAATAAAAATGTCAACTTCCATTATTGATTATATCTTTAGAGAACTTGCAGTATCATACTTAGATAGAAATGATTTGTCTCATGTTAGCGAAGAAGAATTAGCAAAAGCTGAAATTAATACAAGTTCAAAAATAGCTGAACCCGATTTTGATAGTGAAGAAATTGTTAGCGAGCGAATGATAAATTTAGACAAAACATCTAAGCAACCCAGTACAACTAATGGCAACGGAAATGGAAGCCTAGTTAAAGCTGGCATTGCAAAAATGTCTAAGAAAGTACAAGAAGCAAGAATACGTGGCTACACCGGAGATATATGCCCTGAATGCCAAAGCCATACTATGGTAAGAAATGGCACTTGCCTAAAGTGTGAGAATTGTGGAGCTACAACTGGCTGTAGTTAAAGTAAATTTACTTAGGAAATAAACTAATAAAGGAACTATTTGCAAAGGTAGTTCCTTTTATTTTTTTAAAGAACTAGAACTGAAAGCGAATTCCGAATGTTGGGAGTATTGGCCAAAGTAAAATTTCTTCGGGCTTTGGTTTATCAAAGTCTGGGATTGAACTGTATTCAAATTGTTGAATATTTTTGAAATTTAGAACATTACTTACATCTACAAATGTAGAGATGCTAAAATTATCAAACACAAATAATTTTGAAATCCTAATATCTAATCTTTTGTATGCCGGAAGGCTGTTTGAATGTATGTTGCCAGACTTCCAAACCCAAATACCTTGGGCATTTTTAACTGCTGTTTTAGGTGTGTATGGAAAGCCACTACCGTAATATGCTTTTAAGCTAAATCGCCATTTGTTACCCATCTCAATATTAGAAACAAATGAAATTGTATGTCGCTGATCCGTGTAACGAGGATGCTTACCAAAAATATCACTTTTTGAATCTAGAACTTCTTCATCTGCAGATAATAAACCATAGCTTATCCAACTATAAAAACCCGGCAAACTTAAAACCGCATAAACATCAATTCCTTTTGCCGTTCCAACTGCATCGTTCTTTTTTGAGTATGTTAATCTTTCAAAAACTCCATACCAAGATGAAATTAAATCATCATATTTTTTGTAGTAGCCTTCAACTTTAAGTTTAAAATAACTGTTATTCTTATTTGAAAAGAAAAATGATTTATCAACTCCCAAAATAAAATGAGTAGCCATTTGCGATTGTGTGTTTGAATCCGATGCTTCTGAATATTTTAGCTGATGATAAATAGGGGACTGATAAAAATTTCCCCAAGCAGCTTTTATAACTGTTCCATCATTAAAAGCATAAGCCAAATTAACTCTTGGACTAAGTGTAAAATCTTTGTTAATATCAAAGTAATCTAACCTGCCACCAATGTTCAAAGTTAGAGCATCTGAAACGGAGAAAATATTTTCCACATAAGCATCATATTTATATGAGTTTGCATTTATTTGTCCTGATCCATAAGCACCTTGATAAGGAGGATTGTTATCAATTGTCCAAATGTCATCTGATATTTGATCATAAACAATATTCTTATAAGATAGTCCAGTTTGAATTTCATAAGATGGATTAAATTGGTATTGTAAATCGGTGCTAAATTGTAAAGTTCTAATTTGTAATGAATCGTAAGTTAATCTTTCAAGATGGTAATTTCTATTTTTGTCATCTCGTAAAAATAAGCGGTATTCTTTATCTGTTTGATCGTAATAATTAACTTCAACATTTAGTAGAGCTTTACTTGATAATATATTTTTACTTTTAATATCAAAAAGAGTACTGCCATAGTTAGCTAAATTATTTTCATCTTCAACTTTATTAGTATAGTCTCTATGCGGATCATAAGAAAAATCATCTCCGGCATGAATAAATTCAAAAAGTAATTTGTTACGTGGAGTTAAATTGTAAGCCAATACACCTTGCAAATCATAAAAAGAAGGTTGAGCTTTTGAAATATCTTCAAAATCAATTAGGGATAAAATATATTCCATATAACTTTTTCGTGCTCCCAAAATAAAAGATCCCTTTTCACCTAAAGGTCCTTCTACGTAACCATCTAAATATGCTAAACTTAAAGATGCTGCTCCAGAGTATTTTTCTTTACTTCCTTGTCTATATTCAATATCCAAAACGGAACTCATTTTGTCGCCGTACTTTGCAGAAAAACCACCAGTAATAATATTTACTTTTTTCATCAAATCAACATTAAAAATTCCAACACTAGCATTAGCTGCTTCCTTAATATGGTAAGGTTCATAGACTTGTGTGCCATTTACCAAGACTAAATTCTCATCTTGGTTTCCACCTCTAACATTAAACTCTGCTTTAAGTTCATTGTTGGTTGCAATGCCGGGCAACGATTGAACTGACCTCAAAATGTCAGGCATCCCAACAGCAATTTCTCTTATTCTTTCGCTTTGTATTGATAAACTGCTTGCTTGAATTTTATCTGATGTTGTTAAAGTGTTAGCGTAAACAGTAACTTCTTGAAGATTTATATTAATCGGTTGAAGTGAGATGTAAACTAAATTTTTGAAATCTGAATTTTCAATTTTGATCGAACTACTTTTATACCCAACATAGCTAACTATAATTTCGTCATTTACAGAAATATTTGAAAGCGAGAATTTTCCATCTTCGTTAGTTGTTGCTCCGGTTTTAGTTCTACTAACCATAATGTTTGCAAAAGGTAATGGCTCACTTGTCTGAGCATCGAAGACAAAACCAGTAACAACTTTTACATTAGTTTGTGCAATTAGAATATTAATTGAAAGAAAAAAAATAAAAATGAATGATTTTACTATTGAACTTTTAATAAACAATGATCTTCCTTTTGATTCTGTTAATACGAACTATAATATGGAGAAAAATAATAACTTATCAAGTAAATAATGCTACAAAAATAATTCCCAAATTGAAAGTGATGCTAAAATAAATATTTGTTTTTATTAAATTGAAAAATACTATATGTTTGAAAGCACAAAATAATAATATGGATACAGCCATGAACTTATCTTATAAAGATAAAAGTAACTTTTTACTAGGACTAATAATACTAATTAGAAAAGATAATTTTATTCACAAAAATGAAAGAGAATTGATTCTAGAGTTTGGTGAATATTTGGGATTTGAAAAAGAATTTTATCAACCAGTTGTTGATAGTTTTTTGTTAAGAGAAAACATTAATGATGATCCACCACAATTTTCATCAGAAGAAGTAACTATGCACTTTTTTGATAATGCAATTAAAATGGCATTTGTGGATGATTATTTTCATACTAAGGAATTAGTTTGGCTAAAGAAAGTAGCAAAAGAAAACAAAATACCTTTTGAAGAGTTAAACAAAAAGATTGATAAATACTTAGAACTTTATCCTGACAAAAAATCAGCATTGAGTTAAATTTAGAAAGAGAATCTATGGCATTTACATTACAAATAAATGACAAAGCTCCGCAGTTTATGTTACCCTCCACGGATGGCAAAACATATTCATTGGAAGACTTTGTGTCGGATGAAATCTTAGTTGTTTTCTTCACTTGCAATCACTGTCCTTATGTAATAAACTCAGATGAAATTACTCGGAGTACGGTTGAAAAGTATGCTCCCAAAGGTGTTAAGTTTGTTGCAATTAATTCAAACAGTAAAAACACTTATGTAGAAGATAGTTTTGATAATATGATAAATCGAATGGATGAACACAAATTCCCTTGGTTATATTTGTATGATGAAACTCAAGAGATAGCCCTAAAATATGGGGCTTTGAAGACTCCACATTTTTTTGTGTTTGATAAAAATAGACTTCTTCAATATACTGGTAGAGCTATAGACAACCCAAGAGATTCAACAAAAATAACAAGTTACGATTTAGAAAAAACTTTGGATGAATTGTTAAATAAAAAGCAAGTTACAACAAAAGTAACAAATCCCATTGGCTGTAATGTGAAGTGGGAAGGGAAAGACAAACATTGGATGCCACCGGACGCTTGTGATTTAATTTATTAGTTATTGTGTAAGTCATACTGAGCGGAGTCGAAGTTGGGAATTCTACGTTTCAAATCAATCCAGACATAAATTAAATTACAGAAATTATAAAGTATTATGGAATATAAAAAGACTGAAAAAAACATAGTTAAAAGAGGAGCAAAAAAAGCTACATATAATAAAGAAGATGTGAATGCAATTCTTGACTCATCGGAGATTTGTAACATTGCATTTAACGTAAACGGATTACCGCAAGTGCAACCAATTAATTTTGGTAGAAGTGGTAACAAAATTTTTATACACGGCTCGCTAAAAAATAGAATGGCAAATGCTTTGCTTGAACAAGGAACTGTTTGTCTAAGTGTAATGCATCTTGATTCTATGAAATTATCTAGATCTGCATTTCATCACTCGGTCAATTTTCGTTCGGTAGTTGTTTTTGGTAAGGTTAGAGAATTAGAAACATCAGAAGAAAAACTATTTGGATTAAAAGCAATTATAAATCATTTTGTTCCAGATAGATGGGTTCATTGTAGAGCTCCCAATGATGTAGAACTAAAAATAACAAAAGTATTAGAAATTGAAATAGAAACTGCATCAGCAAAAATAGCAGATAGTTCTGTGATGGATAATAAAGAAGATTTGTTACTAGATTTTTGGGCTGGACAAATTCCAGTAAAAACTATTTGTGATTTCCCAACTCCTACTAAAGACTTAAAAAAAGGAATTGAAATACCAAAACACGTTCTAGAGTTTTATGAGAGTAGGAAGAATGGTTTTTAATTCCTTTCCTAAAGGTTAAATTATTTATCAACTTTAACTTCAATAATTTCTGCGTATTGTTTTCTATCCCTCTTTATAATTTCTATAGAAAAGTCTGAAAGAACTCCAGCAATTAAACCAATTGATGAAACAATTGGAGCAGCAAGAGTTCCAATAATTCCCACTATAATGGGGAACTCCATAAATAGTTTTCCATTGCTATCTTTTATTATTATCCTTCTAACATTTCCTTGTTTTAATAAATCTTCAATAGTATTTAATACTTCATTAAAAGTTTTATTCAAGCTCATAACATTTTCTCCTTTATTCTTTAGATGTTTTGAAGTGAAGTTTTGTTCCATTAAATATAAATTATTATATTAAAGAACAAAAAATCTGATATTAACTGTGCAAAAAATAATTAAAATATTTAGCATCTTTTTTCTAATTCTTTATACTTCGTTTGCGTTAAGAATTGTAATCCCATTTATTGATTATTCAATAAACTACACATTTATAACAGAAGAACTTTGTGAAGAAAAAGATAATTTAGTTAATGAATGCCACGGTAAATGTCATCTAGCTAAAGAAATAAAAAAACAAGTTGATCCTCAAAACGAGAATGGGGAAAAGATAGTTATTATAGATTTTGTAAAAGTTCCTCATTTAATCTCTACTGATAAAAATCAATACATTAAGAATCCCATAGAAATAAAATTTGTTCATTTAAGTTTAAAACATTTAGACTTTAGATACGAACCTCTTACACCACCTCCAAAAGTAGTTTAATCATTTCAAAAAAAATAAAACTCTAAAAAAACTGAAAAAGTTTATGAACCAAATTGGTTAGTATAACTGAAGTTTGTCATCATCATATGTAGAACTGTTGTCATTCCCAGCCCCGCTTAAAACACCACCGATAAAATACATCGGGGTAAACTGGGATAAACTTTGTCTTGGAATCCAGGAAACACTAACAACTGGATTTCTGATAAAGATATTCGGAAATGACACACAAGATATAATGATAGTTAATACAAAAATTAGTTTAGCTATAACACCTTTATTTATTTGTCATATTGAGGGAGTTTGTCTTTTGAACAGCTTGCCCACCTTGTTTTTGGTGGGACCGAAATATCTCCAACTTTAATAGTTGTGAGATTCTTCCCCGTTGGAAAACACGGGGCAAGCTATTCAGCAAAATACACTTCATTCAGAATGACAAATTTAATCATACGATGATAGCAAAGTTATTGAAGGTTTAAAAACCATTTTGCAAAAAGCAATGCTCCATTAATGATTTTTAGGATTATTCTAAATAATATTTATTCAAAAGATTTACAAAAATTTAAGAGGATGTAAAATGTCAAAAAATAATTATATACAATTTGCTTTGATAGTATTTCTACTATCAATTTTTTCTACAACTATATTTGCACAAGATGAAGATACGGTAAAAAACTATTGGATGGATCAAGTTGAAATAAGAGCTAAACGAATAAATTTGGGAGAATACTCAAATGAAATAACAAAAGATAGACTGAATAATATTCTTGATAACAATGGCTTCAGCCTTATAAGGAAGGGTGTTTACTTTGCTCAAGATATTTATGCCGATGGTTTCAAACGAGGAGACATCAATATAGTTGTGGATGGAGAACGTTACCATAGTGCTTGCCCTAACCGAATGGACTCACCACTTATTCGTGTAAATCCACTTGAACTTAGTTCTGTTGAACTTATTAAAAATGGTTGCAATGTTCAGTCCGGTCTTGCTGGTGTTGTACAGTTTAAGCGTTCTATACCTGAAGAAGAAATGAAGGTGAGAGCAAATATTTCCGGCTCAACGGGAGCAATGGATGGAATGGACTTGGCTGTTTCCGGAGATATGAACAATCATAGAATTTCATTTAGATATGCGGAAGGTAATCCATACAAAGATGCTGATGGAAATACTTTTGCAGATTCTTATGGTTACAAGGATAACTTTAAGTACAAGTTGGCTGAAGTTTTATTCCGTGGAAACCAAAAAGATATATCTTATGGCATGTCGTTCACTTATACTGATAATGTTTCATTCCCTTATTTGCGAATGGATGAACGATTGAATTGGGTTTACAGTGCGTTCACAAGATATAAAAATCACAAAATTTATTTTAATTATACACATCACATTATGGATAATGCTTTGCGTGTTAGTCCGATGTTTATGGAAACAGATGCAAAGAATTTAACTATTGGAGCAATTGGAGATTTCTACGAAATTGTTTTTAGAAACTGGGATGCTGATAATGTTTTCAGATCTCCAAAATTTGATTTTACAAATCAGCTAATTCCAAATGTAAATTCTTATCTTGTAAATTTATTTAAGACCTTTCAACTGTCAGATATTTTAGTCCATAGTAAACTTGGAATGTCTTACCAAAGTGTTGGAGAAACTGAACGAGAAACTTTCTACCAAGCAGTTCATCAAGATGCTGGCACAAGTAGGTTCTTTCCAATATTCAGTTTGGGAGCATCTTATACAAAAAATATTTCAAAGAATTTTGGTGCTGGTGTTATGCTCGAAGTAAATAGCGAAGCTCCAGAAACCGAAACAATGTTCATTGCAGTTAAAAAGCCAATGGGTAAACCAGCTTGGTCAGGTAACCCAACCTTAGATCAGCCAATAAAATCAACCTTACGTGGCTCGTTGAACTATAGTAATTTTGTTCTTGAACTTTATGGAACTCAAGTTTGGAACTATGTTAACCTAACCAAGGTTATATCAAACGGAAATAAATTTTTAACTTACGATAATATTGATGCTGTGATGTTTGGAGCTAACCTAAACGGAAAATATGAATTTGTAGAAATTGATGCATCTTATATATGGGCAAAAAATAATACAAACGATTCTCCATTAGCAGAAATTCCTCCTTTGAGGATTGCAACAAAATTAGTTTCGCCAGAGTTTAGTGGTTTTAGAGTTCAACTAAAACATACATACAATGATGCTCAATTAAGAATAGATGACTTCCTAACTGAACGAGCAACATCATCTTGGAATAGATTTGACATTGGAATAAATTACACTTGGAATAATTTTGGAGTTACACTAGATGTTGATAATGTAACGAATGCTCAATATTATCAACACTTGTCGTTCTTAAGAGATCCGTTTGCTTCTGGAAAAAATATTTTTGAACCTGGTAGAGTTTTTAGAGTTACGTTTAAGACAAGTAGTTTGTTCTAGTAGCTTTATTCAAGGATTATAAATTCTGATTTCCAGGTACTCTTGTGTACCTGGAAATCTAATAAATTATTAATGCTGATAAATAAATAATTAAATTAAGCAATCACATTAAAACTAAAATTATTTGCACTAAATAATTTTTCAGTAGCTTCCGGTCCTTCTTGTAAAGCTTTTGCAAAACTTTCGTGCGATATTCCGTTTGCATTAAGTTGTTCCTTAAAATTGGATGAATTTTTGCCAACTTTATTTCCAGAGTCATTCTTCATAGAACCTGGCATTTTACCATTTTCTTTCATCCAAGCTTTTACAGCACTTTTCCCCTTTGAAATAACTTCATCTGGAACACCCATAGATTTAGCCATAGTTTCCATTTTTGAACTACCTTTTGAACCTTGATCACCTTGCATTTGTAGTCCCTGCATTTGTGCGGAGACATCTCCATCAATAGAATTCATAAATCAACTCCTTTTAGTTTACATCATAAAATAATACTACTCAATTATCGCAATAACATAGAGCTTCTTTAATTTTATTTAGGGAAATGTTTTGAGCAAGAAGAATTGATTAGAATTATATTTTTTACTTATCTTCTGAAATAAAAAATATAAATAATCGGATAACATAATTTTAGAATTGTAAATAAGCGAAATTCTCATGGCTCTCAACCACTCACATAACCATAACGAAGTACCAAAGGATATGAACTCTGCATTTAAAATTGGAATAATTCTAAATGTGGGATTTGTAATCATAGAATTTGTGTATGGAATATTATATAATTCCCTAGCTTTAATGGCAGATGCCGGACATAATTTAAGCGATGTTTTAGGTTTACTTATTGCCTGGGGTGCAAGTTATCTAGTAACAAAAGAGCCAACCAAAAAATATACTTACGGATTTAAACGATCGTCAATTTTGGCTGCAACGCTAAACGCACTGCTACTATTGGTTGCAATAGGAATTATACTTTGGGAAGCAATCCAAAGATTTTCATCTCCGCAAGAAGTTGAAGGAATTCCAATAATGATTGTTGCTGCAATTGGAGTTGTTATAAATGGAATTACAGCTTATTTGTTTTTGGCCAATAAGGAAAAAGACCTTAATATTAAAGGGGCTTACTTACATATGTTAGCAGATACTTTAATATCTGTTGGAGTTGTTATTGCTGGATTGTTAATTTTACTTACCGATTACACTTGGATTGATTCTTTTGTAAGTATTGTAATTGTGGTAGTTATATTTTGGGGGACTTGGGGCTTGCTAAAAGATTCACTCAACCTTTCTTTGGATGCTGTACCAGATTCTGTTCAACTTGAAAAAGTTTTTGAGTACTTAAATAATTTAGATGAAGTTTTAACAATTCACGATTTACATATTTGGGCTTTAAGCACTACTGAAAATGCTTTGACAGTTCACTTGGTAAAAAAGGGAAGTGCAAAGAATGATGAATTACTAGAAAAAGTAAATCATAATTTAAAACATCATTTTAATATTTCGCACACCACAATTCAGATTGAAGAAAATGATTGTGCTAGTGGTTGTTAAAAATAAAATAGGAATGGCTTTCCGGAAATAATTGATGCAGAACATCAATCCCTCATGAAGTATCCGCCTACATTTGTAAAAATAAAAACCAAATCATTCTACATAGGTGTAGTCATTCCTATTGTTATTTTATAATAATTATTCTATTTAATAATATATCCTAAACCAAAATTGGTTTTAGGTATTTCGTTGTCATACCGGTTCGCGTTGTTTTGCAATACCGGTATCTGTTTGTCTAATAGACTCCAGTCTTACCAAAAGATGGTAAACTGGAATGACACAGTTTTATTATTTTACTGAAACTCTAATTAAATTGAGTAAAACTAGATGAATAAAAAACTAATTAATCTTAAACCCTGAAACTGATGATGCCCTGTCAGTATTGCCCCAATCGATATATAAGTTTGAAACATTTGGTGAGAAAAAGTGAAATGTTACTTTATCATTTATGTTAAGTTTAACATTTGTGGAAAACATTACTGCTTCACCAGAGGCGGGTCCGGTTGAAACCCTTTTCTTAAATTTCAATCCTTTTGGTGTACTATTATTAACCTTTATGGCAATATAAGTTACAACAGAATTTACAACTGCGTTTGTATTACTATATCCAACTTTTACATCAAAATGATACAACCCACCAACTGGAGCTTTAAATTCTCCAGTGCCATTATTGAAGTTATTTCCATCATCATAAGTTTCTGTTAATCCATCTAATTTATTTTCCTGCCCAGTCGGAAATTCTTGATTGGTTTTTAAAACTGCAAAAAAGCCCACAGCATCTGTAGTTGTGGTTGTAGTCCAAGTTGCATCACCACTACCATTTGAGGTTAGTACTTGACCAGCTGTTCCGGAAATACCGTTCAAGTATAATGCTCCATCAAAATTAATATCACCTCCAACGTCAAGTGTAAAACCCGGGTTGTTTTTTTTGACACCAACAAAGCCAGTTACATTTGAATACATATTGTTACTATTTATTGTCCAATCATTATCTTCCAATCCTGAACCTACAAGAGCACCGTTGAAGTATAGTTTTTCGTCAAAACTATATATTTTCATTGTGTAAGGATTGGGTATTCCATTTCTTAGCTTAATTGATCCGAAACTACCTTCGTCTTTAAATTGAATTGCCCAATTCGATCCACTTTTTATATCAACAGTTTGTGCCGAAAGATATTGAGTTGAAAAAAGAAAAATAAAAAGTGTTAGAATATTTATTTTTGTTTTCATTTTGTTCCCTTTATTTAGTTATGGTTATTAGTTTTTGTGAGATTCCCCCGCAAACAGAACGGGGAAAGCTGGTCTTACCAAAAGACGGTAAACCGGAATGACACGTTAAAATTATTTTAGAAACTATTTTGGAATTAGTCTGTCATTCCGGTTTCTGTTTTTTAGAATACCAGCCAGCCCGTCAATCCTTAAGTCGGGGAATCTCCCAACATAAGTTATCTCTGAGATTATGGTGTTTTACAAAAAAACCTAAAAAACTGGAATGACAAACTTCTTTGACATCAAAATTTGCAGAGTGAAAAGTTTATGATACATCTGAGAAATTAAAACTTTTCATTCTGTAAGTATAAAGTGCCTGGCATCTTCAAGATGCCAGGCACTTGTTAACTCTAAAGCCCTATTGCACTTTCACTCATTACTGCTAAATGGTTTCTGTGTTTTACGGAAACAAAATAATTACCACTTGGACTTGTAAAGTGAACTGGACTTACTCCATCTAAATCAACAACGCTTCCGTCTTGTAAAACAAATGCTGAACGTGATTCTAAAACTGATGAGGAATTATTTTCATCTCTTAATTCTACTAGTACCCAATCCACAACTTCGTTACCAATTATATTTGGAATTGAAGTTACTGTTTCACTATTGTAGGGTGAAGCTATTGGTAGTGTTAGGCTTGCGTTCATTTCTGGAGTGTTGTAAGGACCTTCTAACATTACTTTTACACTTACATAAATTCCGTTTGGTTCGTCTGCACCTATGAATGGGGGAGTTCCTCGTGTTTCTCCGTCTATGTCTGTTGTAATAGAAGCTATTGTTGTTCCGTTTAATGGAACTGGAGTACTTACAATATGTAAGTCTGTTGGGGAAACAAATGTTACATCTTCGCTATAAGAGTTTGCATCAAAACCTTCCGGGGCGGCTTGCCAATCTGCTAATGTAGCATAATCATTTGAACCATATTTTGCTAAAAAGTTTGAAGCTGTACCAGCTGTAAACAAATTATTGTAATTGCAATCTGTTATTGTTCCATGATCTGCAACAATAGAATATTTACCACAACAATTATAAATTATATTGTTTATAATATTTACTTCTTCTGTTGTAGTGCTAACTTGAGAGTAATGGACAATCTTAAGTGCAGTAATACTAAATTGGCTATTTCCCAGACACCTCATTGTATTATAATAAATATTAATAAATTTAGAGCCTTCAATATGTATTGCGTTTCTGTTGCTTGTAATAATATTATTGGCAATTAAAGCATAATTAGTAGGTGAACCAAAACATCTAAGGAGGTAAATGCCTCTAGCACTTTTAATTAAATTTTTTTCAATTACTAAACTATTAGTACAAAGCGAAAGAACAATAGCTTTATCATTCTGAGAGGTAGTAGTTAAAATATTTGATACTATTTTAGGCGCATCAGCATTTTTAATATTAAAACAAGTATTTTTGCATGAAATAGTATTCCCAATAATTTGTAGATTGGTTGTTTTGGAATAGTTGTACAAAGAAAGATGTATTCCATCAGAACCATTGTTCAGAATATTATTTTCAAAAGTAGTATTATTTAATTTACTATTGTCATCGCAAAGTACAATTATTTGCTCATCTGAACTACCTGAAGTAATTTCATAACCATTCATAACATTACCGTAAAAATCTAGATTACCAGTTACGTTTTCTAAAGAAACAACTTTTGCGTAATCAGTACCTCCAGCTGTTAGTGTTAAGTTTCTAAATTTTATGTGTTCCGTTTCATTAATTCTAACCACAAAATTATCTGCTGTTCCACTAGCTGTGTATGTAACAACCACATCTGATGCATTACTGGAATTAGATTCAAAAGTAACTGTGTTTGTCGTACTACTTCCGGTTATTGCTCCATCTAAATTTATTTGTTCAGTGTATGTTCCGTTCAACAATTTGAAAATTACAGCTCCACTAACACCACCTAAGTACAAGCCATTAATAGCATCTGTAATAGTTTCATAATCACCTCCAGTTCCAATTGTGTAAACACCAGAAAGTGGTGCAATATATTCATCTGCACCAATAAATGGTGGGTTGTTGCGTGTGTCTCCGTCTATGTCTTCTGTTATTCCGGAAATTGTTGTTCCATCCAAGTGAATTGGTGAACTTGCAATGTGTAAATCTGATGGGGAGACAAAAGTTACTTCTTTGTTGTAAGAGTTTGCATCTAAACTACTAGCTGTCTGCCAAGATGCAAGAGTAGTATAATCCGTACCGCTACTTTTAACTAAGTTTGTTCCGGTTGTGTATAGATTATTGTAGTTACATTCTGTGAGTAAACTAGTACCGTGAGGTAAATCAATTGCATATCCATCTATGTTATTATGTGTAATATTATTTTTAACTAAAATGTTAGTTGTACTAACAGATGGAAGATGTAGAACATACAATGCTTTACTTACATTATTTGAAATTATATTTTCAATATTGATGTTATTAAATAAAATATCAATATAGGTTGAACCATAAATTTTCATCCCATCATCTTTTACACTAATAAAGTTATTCTTTATTATTCCTTTTGATGAAGAAGTTCCAGTACACGCATATACTTGAATACCAAGTGCTCCATCAATTTGATTTTTTTCAAATAAAAAGTTATTGCTACAAAAATTTAAGCCTACGGAATAACCAGATATGTTAGACAATATATTAGACTTTATTACAGGTGCATCTGCATTCTTAACTTGTAGTGTTTCTTTTTGTGTCAATATATTGTTACCAATTATTCTTAAATTAGAACTTTTTGGTGGAGAACTGCTTAACACCAAATTAATACCATGAACTCCATTATTAAGTGTGTTATTTTCAAAAGTAGTATTATTAAGTTTTCCATTATCACAATGAATAATTGCTTGCTCTGTTGAACCACCAGAAGTAATTTCATAACCATTCATTATATTACCGTAAAATTCTAAGTTACCAGTTACATCTTCTAAAAATACTACTTTTGCAAAATCAGTACCTCCGGCTGTTAATGTTAGGTTCTTAAATTTAATGTATTCTGCTGTAGTAACTTTTACAACATAATTACCAGAACCACTTGAAGCTGTATGCGTTAGTTCCACATCAGCAGCATTACCAGAGTTTGATTGAAATGTAATATATTTAGAAGAGCTACTTCCTAATATTGCACCGGTCAAATCTATTTGTTCATTGTATGTTCCATCAAGTATGTTATAAGTAACTGGTCCAAATATTTGATTCCAGCCATATAAAATATTAAGAGCTTCAGTAATAGAGGAGTAATAACCGCTTGTGCCAATAGTATATGTCCCATTAAGTTTTGGTTCGGAAGCACCAATAAAACCAAGATGATCGTATCCATCTATATCCAAGGCAAATCCAACAGATGCATCTCCCGACAAATAAATTTGTGTACTTTGTATATGCAAATCCGATACTGAAACAAATGTAACTGGTTCATCTAGCGAGTTACCATTAGTGCTACTTGCAGAAGCAAATGCAGAAAGAAAAGAGAAGTATAGTTTGTAGAATTCCACTTAGCAATATTAATTCCGGTTGTATATAAGTTGTTGTTATTGCTTGATGAAATATTACCAGCGTGGGCATTGAAAGTATATCCGCTACGCTTATTTATTAAAAGATTGGCTTGAACATTTATATCTGTAGAAGTAGAATTTATAATTAAAGCATTTGTAGAATTATCTGCTCCTAATGATGGATGCTCAATATTAATACTGTTGTTTATTACATCAATTAATTTGGAAGAAAATATATTAATTCCTTCATCACTTGCTTGAATAAAATTATCATGAATATTAGCTATTCCACTTACCAGTGTGTTACAACTAAAAAGTCTTATTCCTTTACCGATATTATTTAAAGATAATATTCTATTATATCTAATGAAAAAGTTACTGTTACTATTATGTATTTGATAGGCGAAAGTACTTCCACTTTTAGTACTGATGTTTTCTTCAATAGTAAAAGCACTAAAATAATCCAGATAAATATTTGTAGTGTTTGTACTAAAAGTATTACTACTTATATTCAAACCATTGGATAAATTTGTGCTATGAGATCTTAAGAATAAACCATAAGAACCCTCATTAAATTGATTGTTATTAAAATCATAAAAATCCAAGTTTTCAGCAGCATTGTCTGCCACACAATAAACAATAGCTTTATTAACATCTGTTCCCGCTCCGGTTAGTCCGTTAAATATATTACCATCAAAAGTAACATTCCCCAAAGGATTTTCTGAGTAAACAATACGTCCATAACTTGAAGCTCCAGCAGTAAATGTAAGTGCATCAAAATTTACATATTGTGCTTCGTTAATATTAACAATATAATTATCTGCACTTCCGCTAGCTGTATGAGTTATCTCTACATCGTTAGGGTCTTTTGTTTGTGATCTAAAAGTTACTGTGTTTGTTGGACTACTATTTGGTATATCCCCACTAAGAATAAATTGTTGTCCAACATATTGTGCATCCGTTAATTGAAATACAAGATTTCCGAAAACCCCTTTATCATAAAGGTCTGCGATTGCTGATGCAATGGTTGTATAATTGTTGATTCCGCTTCCAGTACTGCTTATAGTTTTTGTCCCGGTAAGATAATCAGCCGCAAATGTAAAACTTGGAAGTAGTAAAAGTATGTATAGAATTATTCGTTTCATTTTTTTGACCTTTATTATTTGTGATGTTTTTCTTGTCTTATTATTAAATATTTGTTTAATTCCTACGCCTATTGATGTTTGGAGATCCCGGTATTCACAAACAGCGTGAAACCGGAATGACAACATTATTTAATATTCATTAAGCCCTATGTCTAATGACAAATTATTTACTCGTGCTCTGTCATTCCGGGTTCTGTCTTTTAGAAGACCGAAATCTCCGCATTTATTTTACATTACAGAACAAGGCTAATTATAGATAATTTATGCTTTTTTGTGAGCCACATCACTTTATATTTATCAATAATAACTTGGTTGTAATCTAATGTCTAAGTGGAGTGAAATCAACTACCTATACATGTAGTTTTTAAAGGCTAAAAATTTAAAATAGGCAAAAACGCAAGATATTTTTTTGACTGTACTAAATAGTGGACGGAGGAAATAATTTATAAATAACAAATAACAATGGGCAATGAACAATTTACAATGGGTTAATAAAATGAGTAAGACAAAATAATTTTGGGGGAAGAGGAGTTGTAACAATTGTAAAAATTAAATTTAAATCAGTCCTTTTTTTGCAGCTATTGAAATAGCTTCGGATTGTGTGTGAACGTTAAGTTTATTGTAAATATTTCTGATGTGGTAGCGTACTGTATGAATACTAATAAATAAAGTTTCTGCAATTTGTTTGTATCCTTGTCCAAGTGCTAGAGCAGATAAAACTTCATTTTCTCTATCACTTAAAACTTGTTGTTCTTCTTTTTTTGATGAATCCATTTCTCGTAATAGAATTACCATTTTTTTTGCTATATCGCAATTCATTGGCGAGCCACCATCGGCTGCATTTTTTATTGCGGTAAGTAGTTCTTCTGGGGGAGTAGTTTTTGTTAAGTATCCGCAAGCTCCAGAGATTAATGCTTCAAACACATTTGTGCTTTCTTCGTTAACTGTGAATACAACAATATTTGTGTCTGGAGAAATTTTCTTAACAGCTTTTGTTCCTTCAATACCATTCATTCCGGGTAAACCTAAATCCATAATAATTACTTTAGGTTTTAAAATTTCTACATCGCTTAACATTGCTTCACAATTATTATAAGCACCAAGACAAACAAATTCTTCAGAATCATTTATCATTTGTACAAGTCCATCTTGTATAATTTGTGTGTCTTCTACTATTATTACGCTTATCATGATTGACTGTTATATTGTTGAATTATATTAAGATTAAATTGGTTTTTGGAAAACATTCAACAACTTGTCTGTCATTGCGAATCCAAACTTGTCCCGATGTTTTTTATCGGCGACGTTTTGTGTTGGATGTGTCAATCTGTCAAAATTAACCGTTCACTCAACAGATTGCCGCGTCGTAAAAACACTCCTCGCAATGACAGCAAATTTAATTTCCCAAAAATCACTTCTCTTTTAGCACCATTATGTTATGAGATTCCGGTCTGCAAAGAACTCAATCGGAATGACAAATTTAATAGTCTTGAAAAAAAACGAACTTACACTTCACTAATTTTTAATTTTCTAAATGTGCTTGTAAATATAATGGTTGTGCCTTCATTATGCTTGGATGTAAATTCTATATTTCCGTTAATTGCTTTTGCACGTTCTTCCATATTGTTTAAACCATTACCTTTTTTTATGGTATTAATATCGAATCCAACTCCATCATCTTTAAGTATTACTTCAAGTAATTTGGATTTTGTTTTTATATCAACAGTAATGTTTTTACACTTGCTATATTTTAGTGAGTTATTAATTGCCTCTTTAAATATTAAATAAATGTGCTGACGGAAATTCATTGGTAAACTAATGTCTGCCAAGTTTTCTATATTATTAATTTTTATGTTTATATCTGAGTGTTGAGTAATTTCTTGATATGCATCTTTTAATCTGTAGAACAAATCTTTAAGTGAATCTTTTGACGGATTAACTAGCCAAACAATATCACGCATATCTGTAATTAGTTTTTTCGAAATGTTTGTAATATTTGTCGTTTGGTTATCAGCAACTTCATCTTGCTTTACTCTTGTTTTTAACATCTGACTAAGAAATGTAATCTCCGTTAACCCAGAGCCTATACTGTCGTGCAAATCGGTAGATATTTTTGTTCTAACTTTTTCAACTGCAAGTAAGTGTTTGTACCGATAGGAAACAATTAGTGCAATTAAACTTCCAACACTTAAAATAATAAAAGTATAGAACCACCAAGTTTCCCACCAAGCTGGTGTAATTGTAAAAGAGGTAGAGATTGGTTTGCTCCAGTAGCCCCATTCGTTTCTTGCTTTAACTTCAAACCTATAGTTTCCGTCATCTAAGTTTGTGTAAGGTGCGGAGTTCTCAGAACTCTCAACCCAATCTTTATCAATGCTAGAAAGACGATATTGGTATATTGTCTTTTCCGGAGCAGAAAAATTAATACCTGTGAATATAAATTTTAGAAAGTTTTCATCATAATTAAATTCAGGCTTTTCATAAAATTTACTTAAAGGGAAATCTTTATTAAATAATTGTAATCCGGTTAAATATATTTTTGGAGGTGTGGTTATTGGTTCGTCAACATTTGGATTATATTTCGTAATTCCAAATAGTGTCCCCAACCAAAGATTCCCTTCGTCATCAACATAAGTTCCTTCTTGTGTAAAATCATTTCCCACAAGTCCATCTTTTTTATATAGTTGAGTAATAGTTAGCGAGTCATTAATATTTGTTAAAATATTTAGACCATTATATGTTGCAACAAAAATCCTCCCATTATCATCTTCTTCAATATCTGCAATTGAATTATTACTTAAACCATCACTAACGTCAATAGTATCAACAACTTTACCATCTTTAATTATATTTAATCCTTTTAACGTTCCAACTAAAATAGATCCGTCTGCTCTAACATGTGTTACGTTTGCAGAATTACTTACCAATCCGTTTTTAGTAGAAAAAAAGTTAAATTTATCTTTAGAGTAAATTAAAAGCCCTGTTACTGAGCCAATTACTACTGAACCGTCTTTTGTTTTTGATAGTGAATAAATACTTTCACCACCAAGTTCTTCATCATTTCTGTTCCAATCTTTTCTGATTCTTCTTCTTTTATAACTATTTCATTTTTAAGTATTACAAGTCCGGTCTGTGTTCCAAGATAAACCTCACCAGAATCAGATTCCATAATTGAATATATTTGAGTTACTCCAAATTTATTTTTTAGAGGGTAATTTCTAATTTCATTATTGTCCAAAATACTTAAACCACTATTTGTTCCAACAAATACTTTGCCATCCTTGGTTTGTTTTATAACTCTGATAAAGTTTCCCACTAATCCATTTTTTTACTTAAAACTTTTTGACTGGTTTTATTATTTATAACCAGTCCTTCTGTCGAACCAAGATAAAGTATCTCATCTTTTGTTCTCAAAATTGACCAAATACTTTCACTGGGTAATCCAGTACTTTTGTTGTAATTGATTATACTTTCATTTGGGTTGTAGATACTAAAGCCATTTCCATTTGTCCCAAAATAAATTGTTCCATTGTTATCTTCTAGAACACTATAGCAAGAGTTAAATGTTAATCCGTTTTCATCTGTAAATGTCTCTACAATTCCGTCTTCCTCTTTTAATATTCCTGCGTCCATTGAAGCGTACAATATTCCATAATTTGTAACGTACATTTTTTGTGTATATGAATTGTTAAATTCGGGTAAATCAGTTAATTGAGTGATTTTTCCATCTTTTATTTTGTTAATCCCTTTATAAGAACCCGTATAAATAGTTCCTTCGTTATTTCCACTTACACTAAAAAGAAGATTGTGATTCAATCCGTCTTTAGTTGTAATTATTTTGAATGAATTGTTTTTATAAATTAACAATCCTTTTTGAGTAGCAAGATAAAATGTTTCGTCTTTATCAAAATAGCTATCTCTTATAGTGTAATTAACATCATTTGGGTAATTAACTTCTTTAGCCCAATCAGTAAGCTGACCATTCTTGGACTTAGTAATTTTATTTCCGGTACCTGCAAATAAAAAATCACCGTTGGGGAACATTGCGATAGTTAAAATATCATTGCTAAGTAATCCATTTTTTTCATTTAGAGTATCTAGTTTGCCATTGTCATAAATTAAAACTCCACCAAGATAACATCCAATATAAATTTTTCCATCTAGTCCTTCTTTTATCGATAATACTATTGATGATAACAATCCGTTATGTGTTTGAATATTCTCAAAGTGTTTTCCATCCCACTTACTAACTCCATCGTAAGTTGCAAACCATATATAACCTTTACTGTCTTGCATCATAGCAGAGACTTGTCCATTCACTAATCCATCTTCTTGGGTTATGTGTTTATGAATTTTTATTTGTCCATGAAGAGAAAAGGGGAGAAGTAGGAAAAGAAGAATGCTGAAAATCTTGTTTCTATTCGTTATTGTTAAAGTTTTATTCATTTAATTTGTGAATATAAAATGTTGAAAGATTATTACAAAATAATGGAAATATAGTTTGAGTGCAATAAAAAACTATTTATGAAACGAATTGATTTTATGAGGATCTCGTTGTTCTTTTGAATAGTGCAACCCTCAAGGTTAAAAACAGTAACCTTGAGGGTGGGGTGTAAAGAATTAAGGTTTTACGTTTTTTTTCTTCGTTCCATTAGATAGAATAATTGGTTAAGTTCTCCCGAAGGAATGTCTTCGGTGTAATGATTATCTCTTTATTTTAAAATATGGTAATGTCGTACCGATGGTACTTGTTTTTTGTTTGTATGATTTTTATTTACCATAATATCGTACCTACGGTACTAAAAGCTCCAGAGGAGCGATATTTTGGTAATATCTATAATAAAATAGATGATAAAAAGTGCCATCGGCACGACATTATTTGCTAAGATATGTAGAACTTAGTCATAATATAAATGGAGTGAAGAAAAAAAATGAAACCATCAAATTCTTTACACCCCACCTTGAGGGTTTTTTGTTTTAGTTTGTCATTCCAGTTTCTTTCGTTGTTTGAAAGAATACCAGCTTGTCCCGTTCTGTTTGCGGGGGAATCTCATATTCTCTTTGGATTGAAAATTCCGGTATTCACAAACTACGTGAAACCGGAATGACATTTTTCTAAAAACAGTTTATGTTTTACGGAGTATAAATTAAACTGTTTGGTCTAAACACTAACCAAGCAAATGCAAAATAATCTCCGTGTGGGATTGGTTTTAATTGCGAACCTTTGAGTTTACCGTTTAAAGATTTTCCGGTAATACTCCAAGTGGAATTAGTTTGATCATCAATCAATTTTTCATCCTTAAATTGAAATGTTAATTTTAATGAATCTACTTGTGGAATAAAAACTCCGGTTGCACCAACATCTTTGCTATCTTCAATTTGTCGATCATCCATACTTGAAGCAGTTCCTGGCAAATGGAAAATTACAATTTCCTGGTTATCTATTTTATCATAGATTATTTTTTGTTCACTTGTAATTGAATATGGGTAAGCTTTTGCAATATCATTTAAATGAATTCCAATTACTTTTTCATTTTGTGAAAGTCTTTTATCTTTTTCACCTTTGAACAAAAATGGTTTTGTATCTTCATCATCATATCCAACATAGGGATTTTTTCCATAAGGTCTTTCAAATCCAGTATTTTTTGAAAGCACAATTCCATTTGGATTTGCTAAAGTAAAATCTTTAAACGAAATTATTTGCGATTGAACTACATCAAGTTTTTTCCCTAACATATCTCCAACAATTGCTTCCCCGGTAAACTGTTGCCAAAAAGATTCGGTTAATTGGTCGTACATTACCATGTCGGAATTTCTTAGTAAACCAGAAACTCCAAAGTTTACATCTAAACCATTTAGTTTTCTGTTATACACAATGCCACTATAGCATAGGGGACAGAAGGAAACTAGTATTGGTGTGGTTCCAATTTTATCATTAACAATTTCGTGGAACATTAAAATTTGCAAAGGATATGCTTTTGCAATCTCATTTATCTTAAGAAAAATAACCGGTTCATTTCCTGCTAACCAATCTGAGGCTTTACTAATATTTACAAACTTAGGATTTATAATAGCGGGGATTCCATCTTTTGGAGGTCCGCCAGGAAATAGCTCATCTAACTCAATAGATTTTTTCTCAAAGTTGGTTGTCCACTTAGGATAAACTTTTAGAATTTTTTCTAATCCTTTTTGTGCAAACATATTATAACTTGCAACAAGTAAAACGAGAGTTATAAAATTTATTAGTTTCATATTTTTTCTTAGTTTTATATTAGAATTTTTAAATAATTGAATTATGTCATTCCCAACCCCGCTTAAAAACACGGGATAAACTTTGATTGGGAATCCAGGCAAATAAAATGGATCTCCGACTAAAACATTCGGAGATGACATATCTAAGAAGCAAAAAAAAATCATTATTTATACTCGTATCATTAGCTTTGTTATAATATATTTTACAGCATATCTATTATTTATAAAGTTTTGTGTTTTGATAAAAAGCTGCCCAAGAAAACCAGTAAGCAATAAATGATTTTGCTGGTGTTAACTGTATTGATTTATCTTCAGAAGTTCCAAATAAATCATACTTGTTTCCATTACTATCTTTAAATATCCAAGGAAGATCAGAAGTGATAATTTCGAAAGTAGAATTGTTTGGGATTGTAAATGCTGTAATAAAGTTCTTACCAGAGTTACCATAAATTAGAAAATTTGTTGAAGCAAATTTCTCAATCAAAACTTGACCATTAGTCTCAAAACTTTCAACTCTATATGCTTTTGTATTTTCTCCATCAAACACACCTAACACTCTTTCTTTTCCTTTAAGTCTATCGTCGCTGTGTTCAACCGGAAAAATAAGTGATGTGTGATTTGTTCTATAGTCGCCATAGGGATATCTTCCATAATTTCTAGAGTAACCTGTGTTTGTGGAAACAACTTTAGCATTTGGGAATGATGTTTTAATTGTACTCCACTTACTTTCAATTAGAGGAACTAAGCTTATAAATTTTGAAATCAATTTACCATTTACACTTTGTAATTGCATTTGCGACCAATTACTTCCTGTTGCTCTATCGTAAGGAATTAAATTTGTGTTGTAAAGTAAACCACTAACACCAAAGGTAGTTTCGTTTCCGTCTATCACTCTGTTCCATCCAATTCCCGATCCCGTAAGCGGACAGTATGTTAGTGCATATTTTGTAGAACCAATTCCATCATTTATAATTTCATGCCAATCAAGAATTGAGTGCGGATAAACTCTAATTTCATTTCCCACTTTAACAGCTATTACAAGGTCATTATCAGCTACATAATCTATTGCATCAACATCTATAAAATTAGGATCTTGCAAAGCTGGTATTCCATCCTTTCCAGGCCCACCATCAAAAACTTTGTTGCTAGGTATTAACCAATCATTTGATTGTTTTCCTCCATCATCCTTTTTGGGTTCTGTGGTTGATACTTCATCGCAGCTTGTTATGGTAGCGACAAAGATTGCTATTAGTAAATATCTATATATTGTTTTCATTAAAGACCTCCAAATTTATTTATGAGACTAAGCGAATAGTTAAGGGAAAGTGAAGCTGAAAAAGTTGTAGTAAGTTGTGTGCCAATTACATTTTGATAAAGTGGGAGTTCGCCTGTGATACTAGTTGTAAAATTATCTGTGATTAGAAAATTAATACCGGGTAAAAAATAGATCCAATTTCCTCCTGTGTTTGGAATTTCATCTGCACTAAATTCATCTTGACTTGTGTTTCTATATCTTGCTAACATTGTAATATCAAAAAAAGTATCAGTTGCATAAGCAATTCCTGAAGTTAGAACAAACTCATTCCCAAATTTATAGCCAGCTTGGTTTGCTCCAAATCGTTTATTAGTTCCATTCAATCTATATGATGAATTAAATACAAAAGTTATATTAGGAGAAAAAATATCACCCTTGGAAAAATACATCCAGAGTAAACCATCAAAAGAACCTGTGCCTGGTTGCATATCTGCTGGAAGTAAAACACTGTTTGCCCTAACACTAGAAGTACCTAGAGGAAGTTTGCCCCCAATTCCTAAAGCTAATTCAGTTCTGTTAAATAAATCTGCATTAATCAAATTGTACTTTACTAAGAACAAAGCATCACCAATTCCGCTTACATTTAATACATTTTCAAAATTAGCAATTGTTTGTATTTTTCTAGTTTGTCTCATATAAGAAAATAAGACTGAAAAAGAAATTCTATTGGTTAGTCCATAGTTAATCTGAAATAGATATGAATTAGAAATCCTCTCTCTTTCCTGATCTTCTAAAAAGACTGATCCACTATAAACATCAGTAAGCGAATTGTACTTTGATGAAAGACCTAGTGAGAGAACACCCTTTTGCGTGGTTGACATTTCTAAAGAACTAAGCAAAGGTGTGCCAGCTGTACAGCAAGCTTGAGCAACTACAACCTTTGTTGAGAATAAAAGTATAATTAAAAAAAAATATTTTGTTAGTTTCATTTTCTTCCTCGGTGTAAACATAAAATAATTGGTTAGTGCAAGTTGTCAGGTAAAGGACAATAAGTCTGTGAAAAAAGAGAAAAATTTACACCTAATATAATTATGTTAAATATGAATTTGAATTGAGCTAAGAAAAGAATATTTTAGCTTAGTTAATAATTGAGGCTAACAATGGCAAACAAATCTAAATTATGGTTTTTAGAAAATTTCAATTTATTTGAAAATCTTTCCGAAACAAAAATGGCTGAGCTAAGTAGTATAACTACTATGACAGAAACATCCAAAAATGATCCAATTTATTTTGCTCAAGAGCCTTCTAATTCTATCTTCTTCTTAAAGAAGGGAAGAGTAAAATTAACTCGAACATCGGATGATGGAAAAGAAATGATAATAGGTTTGGTTAACCCTGGAGAGGTGTTTGGCGAACTTGCAATTTTTGATGTTGATGAAAGAAGTGACTTTGCAACAACAATGGATGATTGTTTAATATGTGCAATTAGCAAAAGTGATTTTAAGAATTTTATTGAAAAAAACCCTGAACTAAATTTAAAAATTAGCAAGTTGATTGGTTTTAAATTGAGAAAGTATAGCGAAAGAATTGAACAACTTGTATTTAAAGATGCACATCAAAGAGTAGTTTCTTTTATTCTAAACCTAGCTAGAGAACACGGAAAAAAAATTGGAGATGAATATTTTATTAAACCATTTCTAACTCATCAAGATATTGCCAAACTTACTGCTTGCAGCCGACAAACAGTAAATACCATTTTAACTGAATTACGTGAGCAAAAAATAATTGATTTTGATAGAAGGAAATTAATTATACACAATGAAGATGAACTACAAGCTATGATATAATTTTGTAAAGTGCTTGACATAATTATATTTGAATCTTCAATAACTTCTGTTATGATTAATATCCAAGTTTATGTAGCCTCACATTGTCCAGCTTGTAAAAAAGTTGTGTCAACACTTCAATCTTTTTCTGAAAACAATTCCAGGACTACAGTAACAATAATAAATATTACCAATACAGATTCCCCAGTTTCAATTGTTCCAGCCGTTTTTATTGATGATGAGTTATATTGTTATGGAGAAGTTGATAAAGAAAAACTGAAATTGAAGATAAGTAAGATGTTTGCACAGTATTGATTTAATTTTATTAAAATTTAATATCATAAAGCAATCATTACATAATCCTTTCTAATGAAGACAATCTAACCGATTATAATTAAAATCCCTATTGATTTCTTCGATAATTATTCTATTGACAATGGAATAATTATTATGAAACAAAAAACAATTTTTTATACACTTATTTACTTACTGATCTGTGGCTTTACTTCAGTTTCTCAAGCTCAAGAGGAAGACTCTTTATTAACTGATTTAAACTCATTACTCAATGTTGAAGTAGCTGAAGAACAATTTATTAGTTCCGCATCTAAGTACGATCAATCTCCAGAAGAAGCTCCATCATCAATTAGCATAATTACTGCCGAAGAGATAGAAACTTTTGGTTATCAAACATTAACAGAACTACTAAATAATCAAAGAGGATTTTATTATAGTAACGATAGGACTTCTGATTATATAGGTGTTAGAGGTTTTAGAAGAAGTTCTGATCATAATAATAGAATTCTACTTTTACTTGATGGACATAGACTAAATACTTATCAAGTGGACTATGCTCCTATGGATGGATTTGACATTTCTAACTATGAACGTATTGAAATTGTAAGAGGACCTGGTTCTACGCTTTATGGTAACAATGCTGTTCATGCCGTTATCAATCTTATTCCAAAGAAAAATATGGATTCATATATTCCACTTTTGTCATTAAAGTATGGTAGCTACAATAATAGAGTTTTAGGGATAAGAACTACTAAACAAGTTGATGAAAATTTATCATTTTCTATTTATGGTAATTATCAAGAAAGTGATGGCGAAGATTTATATTTTAAAGAGTTTGATACGCCTGAAGACAATAATGGTTGGGCAATTAATCAGAATAAAAGTTTATACAAAGGATTGCTTGCTTCTGTAGATTATAAACAATTTAGATTGAATGGAATGTTGTCAGAAGTTAGCTATCATGTACCTACTGCACCATTCAGTTCTAAATTTAATGAAAAGCAAATTCAATATTCAAATAAAGGTTTCTTAGATCTTAGTTGGTCACCAACTTTATCTTATAATAAATTTTTAATATTCAAAGCTTCGTATGATTATCAAAAATATGGTAGCTCATTACCATTCAAATTTCTTGCTGATGATATAGAGTTTGAAGGAGAAGTTGCAACAGTTGGTGCCGAAGTACAATTTGTTTGGGATATTTATCAAAACAATAGAATTATTACAGGCTTAGAATACAAAGATAATTTTGATTCCAAGTATAAATATTTTACGGGACCTACAGCATTTGTTAATGATGTTTGGTCATATAAAATATTTTCATTTTTCTTCCAAAATGAATATCAATACAACTCTGATCTTTCAATATATTTTGGATTGAGAAGTGATAGTTTTTTTGGACAAGAAACTGCAATCAATCCAAGAGCTGGAATTGTTTATTCGCCGTTTCAAAATCATACTTTTAAGTTTCTATTTGGTAGAAGTTTTAGAGCACCAAATATGATTGAAAGAAATTTAGAAGAAAAGAATATTGTTAGATTTAAGAAAAATAATAATCTGACTTCTGAGTTTATTACAACTACAGAATTGATTTGGGATTACAGAATAACAAAAAGTCTTTCATCATCAATTTCACTTTATAATTATAATATGGATGGTTTAATTGACCAAATAGTTGATCCGGTTGATAATTTATTTCAATATGTAAACATTGGAGAAGTAAACGCTAATGGAGTTGAACTAGAGCTAAATTATAAATTCAATAAAAATGGCAACAGCTATTTTAGATATTCATTTCAAAAAGCTAAAGACGAAAACAGTAAAATACTTTCAAATTCTCCAGACCACTTAATAAAATTTGGTATTTCCAATAAAATATTCAGTTTGTTAAATGGATCGTTTGATATTGTCTATGAAACTGAACGTAAAACATTATACGACAATTTTACAGATCCAATTCTATTTTCAAACATAAACCTATTTACTGATCCTATATTTAATCACTTTAGATTTTCTTTTAAAGTAAGAAATCTCTTTAATTCAACAATTAGGCATCCCGGAGGTTATGAGTTAATTCAAGAGTCAATAGTACAACCTTATAGAAATTATCTATTCACAGTTACATTCGAACTTTAATTTCTTATAAGGAAAAATTATAAACTACTTGAATGAATAAACTTAATAAACATATTATCCTTTATCTAATTTGCTTTTTTGTGATTGCACTTAACTTAAGTTACGGACAACGCATAATAGCTCCTATGGATGTACAGTTGAAGATAATACCTAAAGTACTTTCGCTTGATAAAAATTTTACTTCTAGAGAAGAAGGTGATTTTAAAGTTGGAGTTATTTATAGCAGTATGCAAAGAACTTCTGTTCAAATAAAAGATGAATTTGAAGATGCAGCAATAAATAAAAATATGTTTGTGAAAAAAACAAAGGTAAAAACATCTTTTATTGATGTGTCCAAAATCACTAATATTGAACAATTTTTAGTCGATAATAAAATTGATGTAATTTATATTACTCCACTTAGAGGTGTTGATATTAGCTCGATAGCAAAGATTTGTAAGCAAGAAAAAATATTAACAGTAACCGGAGTTTTGGATTATATGCAAAACGATATTAGTGTTAGCTTTGATATTAAGAAGAAAAAATTACAAATAGTTATAAATAATAATGCAGCAAAAAGAGAAGGCACTAATTTTAGCAGTCGTTTATTGCGGATTGCAAAAATACTTTAGAATAACAAAATGAAAAAAAGAAAATTCATATCATTAAAAGTTAAACTAACTTCAATAATAACTATTCTATTAGGAATATTTTCCCTATTTATTTTCATCTATTTCCCGCAAAAGTTTGAAGAAGAACAACTTAAAAGTTTAAATGAAAAAGTAAATTCAATTGCAAAAATTACATCTTACGGAGTTTCGTCAGGAGTATTCTTTGAAGATTATGAAGCTTCTTCAGAAGAAATAGAAGCCTTAATAAAAACTGAAACTATTAAGTATGTGTTAATACTCAAAGACGATTCGCTTTACTATAAATATAAAAAATCTACGGCAGACTCTTGCGGATTTGATAATATAAACAGTGATTATATTTCTGAAAGTATGGAAATATTAAAAAGTCATGCTCCTATTACTATGTCCGAAGAAAAGATTGGTGATATTTATATTGGTTATTCATTAAAGCGAGTTAATGCAAAAATTGCAGAATTAGAAAACAGTATTGGTCTTGTAAGTATAATCCTTTTTGTTTTTGGGTCTCTTGTAGTTTATCTTATTGGATATTACTTCACTCTACCTCTTTCAAAAATATTTGAAACTGTTAATATAATTAGTGAAGGAGATTTAAAACAAAGATCAAGTGTAACTACAAATGATGAAGTTGGTTATTTAGCAGAATCTTTTAATGAAATGCTTGACAAAATTGAAAATACAAATGTTGAGATGGAGCAGATTAATAATGAATTAGAACAAAGAGTTCATGATAGAACTGAAGAACTTGAGGATACACTTAGAACATTAGAAATAACACTAGTTTCACTTAAAAAAGAAAATGAAGTTAGGAAAAATGCTGAAAAAGAAATTAGCGAATCCTTGAAAGAAAAAGAAGTAATGTTAAAGGAAATTCACCATAGAGTAAAAAATAATTTACAAGTAGTTTCAAGTTTACTGTTTTTTCAATCTAAAAAAATATCTGATCCGAAGACTCTTGAAATTTTTAGAGATGGAGAAAATAGAGTTAAGTCAATGGCACTAATACATGAAAAACTTTATAAGGCTGATGACTTAGCAAATATTGACTTCCACGAATATGTCAAAAATTTATCAAGCTTTCTATTTCAATCTTATGGAGTTGACCAACACAAATTTAAATTTAGAAATGATGTAAAAGATGTAAAGCTTGGTATAGATACTGCTGTACCTTGTGGACTAATAATTAATGAACTTGTAACAAATTCGTTTAAACACGGATTCAAAGGATTTGATAGTGGCGAAATTAAAATTACTATGCATCATATTGAAAATAAACTAGTGCTAGAAGTATGCGATACTGGAAAAGGAATGCCAAAAGACTTCAATGTTGATAAAACGGATTCTCTTGGTTTACGTCTCGTTAATAATTTAACAATACAATTAAATGGAAAAGTAGAATATTCTTCTCACAATGGTACTAAAGTGAAATTAGTTTTTGATGACCCTAAATATAGAAAAGTTAGTTGATAAAACAATTTGTAAAAATAAAAAGGAAGTGAAAAATGAAAACAAAAAATTGGTTACTATTTAGTGTAATAACAATTTCTTTATTTTTTGGATGTAGTGAATCTGATTCTTCAACAGAACCAGAAGAAGTTAAAAGCTATACTGAAGAAATATCAGATTTTTTCCCGGTAAATGTTGGTGATTCGTTTCTCTATAATGTAGATACTCTTAACCAAACTACTAATGAATACAAAAATATTGGCTCGAGATTGACAAATGTTTATAAAGTAGAAGAGGTTTTAGGTGAAAGTCATTTTATATGCAACGAAGACTTTAATTTTTCGGGAAATAAAATACTTGCTGAGTCAAAGTTTCAACTCACTTCTAACTCACTTGAATTTTTTGCTGATAGTACAGGAGTCTCGGCTTTGATTCCGGATTCAATAGAGATTGAAATTGACTTAATTCTTGAGGAATCTTTTAAAATTATTGAATTTCCATTGGTTAAAAATCAAGAATGGAAAGTCTTTAGGGGAGCAGCAAATTATGGGACATTCAAGTTTGATATTTTTAAGATTTATGGAAAATATATAGCAACTGAAACATTGCAAATTGCTGGTTTTGATAAAGGATTTGAAACGGAAAAGTTTAAATATTCTATTATTATTAATATACCTGATATGACAAACCCTTTTGTCAGTCAAGTTCAAGAATATGATGCTCATGTTTGGTTCTCCCCAGGATTTGGAGTGGTTAAAATTGAAGGGTGCAAATTATTCATTGACCCAATAACAGGAAATGGATTTGATATCCTTGATTCTAATAAAGTTGTTAAACACACTTTAGTTAAACAATAAATTTATTTGGGAAGTTTGTTTTTTATAAATAGTTTTGACACTTCATATTATTATTTATAATTATTTTTAGAAAGCAGACTTCGATGACTGTTGATAACTCAACTAATAACCAAAAAATAGTTACACGTTTAACAATTCTATGGGCTTTTAGCGAAGCAGCTTTAGGTGGAATATTACACGCATTTAAAATCCCATTTACTGGTTTAGTAATTGGTGGAAGTGCCACAGTATTCATTTCCTTAATTGCATATTATTCAGAATCAAGAAATGAAATATTAAAGGCAACTGTAAAAGTTATTCTAGTAAAATTTGTTGCTAGTCCGTACTCTCCACTAACTGCTTACTTTGCAGTAATGTTACAAGGTGTGCTTGGTAGTCTTCTATTTTATAAAGGGTACAATCGCATTTCCCCAATAGTATTAGGCTTTCTATCACTTCTCCTTTCAGGCATTCAAAAAATATTTATTCTAACTTTAATCTTCGGAGTCTCTCTTTGGGAATCAATAAATATCTTTTTTGATTTCGTTTTGTCGGAAGTGTTCGGCTTTACAAACACTTCTAACTTTGTTGACTTAAGCTATGCTATTATTGGCGTTTATATGTTTATACATATTGCCGGTGGTGTTCTTGCTGGTTATTATGCCTCAAATATACCAAGTAAAATTGATGTAGCTCTTCTAGAAAGAAAACAATTCAAGCTTGAAATTTCTAAAGAATTAATTGGTAGAAAAAAGAAGCGAAAAAAATGGTGGAGAAGAACTTCCAGTTTAGTTTTGATTACTTTTTCAATTATACTAATTTCTTTATCCTTTTTATTTGAACAACTTGGGAATAGTGTTGCTCAAAAAGTTATTTTTATGTTGATTCGTTCAGTAGTTATAATAGTTGTTTGGTTTTATCTTATCTCACCTTTATTATTAAAATATGTGAAGAAAATATTATCTAAAAAGCTAAAACATCAGGCTGAGGAAGTAGAAAATATAATTAGCATATTCCCAAATGTTAGAGCGATAATAAAATATTCTTGGACCCAAAGTTCAAACTTAAAAGGAGTAAGGAGAATTGTAGAATTTTTGAATTTAGTTCTAATCAATTTTCTTGTTTTGGATTATGAATAAAAAGAAAAGATGAAAAAAAATATTTACATAGTTTCTGGTTCTGTGCAATCTGGCAAAACTACACGTTTATTTGAATTTGTAAAATATCAAAAATCTATTGATGGAATACTTGCTCCAATTGTTGATGGCAAACGAAAACTATTTCATATTTCTTCTAGTGAGATGAAAAAATTAGAAGTGGCAATCTCAGATAGTTCAACAATATCAGTAGGGAAGTACCACTTTTTAAAAGATTCATTTGATTGGGCAAAAGAAAAATTACTTGAGAGTTACAAGAAAAAACCAGAGTGGTTAGTGATTGATGAAATTGGTAAACTTGAGTTAAAGAATAAAGGTTTACACCCGGCAATAAATAAAATATTAAAAACCGAGCTACAAAATGAAACAAAAATAATTTTAGTTATTCGAGAATCCTTATTAGAAGAAGTTCTTACGAAGTATAAAATAAAGAAAAATGAGTATAAGCTATTCAAATGGAATTGAAGTTGTAACGGTTTGTATAAGAATAGTAGCGGATTGCGAAACTCGAATTTCTCAAGAAACAACTAAATTTCATGCGTGCTACAATGTTAATATTTACTACTATTTCGGCTATTCTTTTTATATTTTATTGCCAATAGAATTGTTTCCAACCTATTCGGGAATTAATAAAATTTTACTTGAACTTTTCCCGTTTTCTAAAAATTCGTGTGCTTTTTTTCCCTCCGATAATTTAAATTGAATAGGTTCTTTAATTTTCACAACGCCATCTTTTATTAACTGAAATAGTTTCTTTGCTCGGGTTTTTCTTTCTTTTTCATTTATCAAATAACTCCATAAATCTCCTCCTGAAAGTGTTTTACTTGTATCCATTAACATTCTTGGGTCAACTGGTTTTGGATCTCCTCCACTCATACCATAAAACACAATATGTCCACAATCTTTAGTAACCTCAAAGCTATCCATCAAAGTTGAACCTACACTATCAAATACAACATCAACACCTTTTTTGTTGGTTATATTCATAATTTGAGGCTTCCAGTTGTCATTTAATTCAATTGCATAATCTGCTTTACTATCAAAAATAGTCTTTAGTTTATTTACATTTCTAGATAATCCAATAACCGTTGCTCCTTTTGATTTACAAAGTTGCGTTAAAATTTGTCCAACTCCTCCAGATGCCGCATGAATAAGAACTGTTTCTCCCCTTTTTATACGATGACTATCGTTGGATAAATAAAAAGCGGTTAACCCTTGTCAAAGAACAGATGCAGCTAATAAATATTCAATATCATCTGGAATAGGAATAGCATGAGTTCCAGGAATTGCTATAAATTCTGTATTTGCAAAAGGAACATCAGTATATCCTATTTTATCTCCTACTTTATACTTTTCAGAATTAGATTCTACAACAATTCCTGCTCCTTCATACCCAGCAATAAAAGGCGGTTCCCCTTTTAAATGATAGTTACCTTTTCTTCTATATATGTCCGCAAAATTTAATCCAATTGCTTTATTTCTTAAAAGTATTTCATTGTCCTTAATTTGAGGTTTTTGTATCTCTCTATATTCCAGAACATCAGGTGAGCCAAATTTGGAAAAAGTCAATGCTTTCATGTTTTTACTTTAATTAGATTTTTGATTTTAATTAATGCTAACGGGCGGCGGTTAGGAACAGTCTCCCTTTTCAAACCGTTAGGTTTGTGAAAGGGATATTGTTTCTAACCGATGTTCTGTGTAGTTGTGAAGCGGAGCGCAACAACTATGCAGAGCATCGGCGTCAGCCGCCGCCCGTTCAATGTAATTATGTAGCGAAGCGGAATAATTACATTGAACGTTTAGGCTATGGTTAGTACGGGATTTCGAAGGACTGAACTTTCGATTAAGCACTTAGCCAAATTTTTAATTTTTTCTTTATTTTAATAGACACGCAAAATTGAAAATTTTGCGGACTTTGTAAAATGCACTTCACTTTGGATTAAGCACCAAAACCCGTATTAACTATAGCCATTGTTAGCCACCGTATTTTAATCTTTTTCAGGGCTACTTAAGGGGTAAGATGAATCTAATATCTTAAAGCCTAAATCGCTGAACCATTGTCTTCCATTAACAAGAACAACAACTCCTATTTTGTCTTCTAAATTAAACCCTGCAAAACTTACAAAACCAGGTGTTCCTCCTTTATGATAGTAAATGGTTTTGCCCGATTCCTCTCTTTTTAAAATTTCCCAACCTAAACCCATTATGTTTTTATCATCTTCGAAATGAATTTTTTGAGTTTCTTTTATGGCATCATCAATTTCAGTTGGTTTTAATTCAATCTGGGCTTTTAAGAATTTAAGCATATCTTTTGCGGTGCTTCGCAAGCCTCCCATTGATTGAAATTGACCTAAATCCAATTCGTCAGTTTCTTTGTTGTCTCTATACCCCTTTACCAGATTTTTCCTTTTATTGGAAGGAACTACAAAGTCTGTATCGTTCATATTTAGTGGCCTTATAATTCTTTCTTTTAACAAATTTTCATAACTCTCATTTGTTTGGTTTTCAATGGCTTGTTCAATAATCAACACTCCTAAATTCGAATAACTGAATTGTCCTGAATTGGAATCCAATTTATAGCCTTCTAAAAAATTACTCAGATTTTTTGACGTGTAATCTCTATATCGATAGTCATCATTTGGGTTCATATTTAGAGGCTCTCTTGGTAAACCTGATGTGTGGGTGGATAAGTTTTCCAGCGTAATGGTTTGAATACTATCAGTATAAATGCTTTTTAAAATTGGCAAATATTTTTCCACAGGACTTTGGATATTTATTTCGCCTTTTAATTGTAAATCTGCAAGTAATGTAGCGGTAAAGGTTTTGGTTATAGAACCAATCTCGAAAATAGAATTTTCATCTGGTTTTGTGCCATCTCGCATAGACTTTTGTCCAAATCCGTAATATTGTGTACCGTCCTTGTCAATAATTCCAATAATAGTACCTAAATGGTAACCATCATCTACTCTTTTTTGCGCTTGAGTTGCAATATCTGTTGGCAATTCCTTAATTATTTCATTTTTGCAACTTGTCAATATGAATATTAATAGAATGCTCCAAGTTTTAAATCTCATAATAATTTGTTTTTATGGTGGCTAACGGGCGGCGGTTAGGAACAGTCTCCCTTTTCAAACCGTTAGGTTTGTGAAAGGGATATTGTTTCTAACCGATGTTCTGTGTAGTTGTGAAGCGGAGCGCAACAACTATGCAGAGCATCGGCGTCAGCCGCCGCCCGTTCAATGTAATTATGTAGCGAAGCGGAATAATTACATTGAACGTGTTTGTGTATGATTTCGTTGCGTGTTTCAGCAACTAATTTGGCAAATACAAACCGAATAGAAAATCCGCGAGGATTTTCGTAAGTAAGCTTGCACTAGCAATGAATTATACACGTTGTTGGCAACTGTTTTTTTTATTCGGTATATTCTATTAATTGGTTTAATGTTACTTTGATTTGTTTATACCTATTGTATTTATGTGTCTCAAATATGTTCAGGTCATTCACGCAATTTTCAAATTCAGAGCTCAATAATAAATGGTCATTAGATTGAAGAAGTTGAGAACCTTGAACTCTTTCTAACATATATTTATCTATTTCTCTCCAAGAACCATTTTTTTTAATGAAGTCCACGTAGTATTGAAAGGAATAATCACTTCTCCTTTCAAGTAACTCTAGGTCTTCAATCAAGCTCAGCCAATCATAGATTAATCTCTTTAGCTCATTATTTTCAACTGAATTTAATCTGCCAGAATTTTCGAGAGATTTTATATTTAAATTAGTTCTTTTCCATTGAGAAAATCCAAAGGTTGACAATAAGCTATCCAACTTTTCACTTTTAAATTTGTTAGTTGCTCTATTGTTCATCGATAGCAAAAGATATTCTGTTGAGTTAATATAGGTTTCAGAGAATTCAATTGCTGAATTAAGATTTTTTAGATTATTATTTAATTCTAAATTTAAGTTTTCAAAAATTAAATTCTGTTGCTTATTTTCAGTTTGATTTTCTTTCCAATTATTTATTCCTAACGCAATCAATATTCCTATTACGACAAGAATAATTTCACCAATCGCATAAATCAGATATTTACTGAACTTATTTTCAGAGAGATTTTTTTGTCTAATTTTTCTAAAGAATTTTATCATTGATTTAGTTTGGTCAAAATTGTTGCCAACATCGTAATAAACACAATTGTGTTTATTACGAATTAAGTTAAATTGTAATTACGTTGTTTATTGCGTAAAATTACTTCAAATCTATTGCTTTTGAATTTATCACAAATCAAATCTAAAAGTTTAAACTAAACTTAAAAAAATGTGGAAGAGAATCAAAACAAAAATATTAAATGTAAGAGAGAAGAAACAGAAGAGTAAAGGGAGGAAGAGAAACTTTAGATGCTAGAAGGGAAGATTTCGAACTTAATTTCTTAGCTGTTTCAAAACAACTCAAAATTAAAATATTTAATATTTCCTTTCATCTTTTTTAATTTCCTTTCTAATAAAGTTTAGTATGTAAAACCCAAAAGACAATAATATTATTACAAGCATAGCATAAGTTATAAAATCTTTATAACCGTTTGCTTGAACGAATTCCATTATTTTATCAAAGTCCATAAGTTAATTCCGTATTAGCACCACAAACCTCGGAGGTTTATAATATTTGTAAATTCTATTATTTTAAGCGGTTGCTTAAAGTAATTCTATGATTTCTAAAAACAGTAAAACCTCCGAGGTTTTACCATCCCTCACTTAGTTAAATATAATAAGCAAAACCAATAAACGTTACAAAAATTAGTAATATTGAAACCAAAATAGTTTTCCAAATAAAATGAGCTTTTGAAATTTCCATAAACTGAAAACCAATTCCTAAAAATTTAATTCCATAAAGAGCTAATATTGAAATCGCTAAACTTGTTCCTAAAAAAGAAGATTCAGAAAATACAAAGCCAATGATAGTTAGTGATATCAAGGCTATCCAAGTAATTCTATTTGTCATAATAGTAATCTCCAAAATTAGTTTAGTAAATAGAGAACAGGGAATAACAGCATCCAAATTAGATCGCACATATGCCAAAAGGAAGCTGATGTTTCTACATCCAGAAAATTATTCTTAGAATATTTTCCACTTTTAATTTTCTTATAAATATATGTTAAAAGTATTACACCAAACAAAACGTGAAGGAAATGAAATCCGGTTAGAAGCCAATAGTATGTGAAAAATGAATTGTAATTTAATCCAATTCCGTGACTTAATTTTGAACTGTACTCGAAACTTTTTAATGCTAAGAATACTATTCCCAACAGAATTGTTATTCCCAAATAAAATTTACTTTTATCACTATTACCAAGTTTAAGTTTGTGTAAAGACTCTGCCATAAAGTAACCACTTGTAAGCAATACAATTGTATTGATGGTGCCAAGAGCCTTATTTAATAGGGCTTGCGAGGTATTAAAAAGATCTAACGCATCTTGTCTTTGAAAAGCAAATACAATTAATGCAATTGTAAAAGTTAAAACTTCAACTAAAATTATCATCCAAATTAAAATTCCACCAGGTGGATAGAAGATATTTTTATGATTGATCTTTTCTGTGTTGTCTATTGTTGTTTCCATTTATACCTTTACGTATCTCAGATTAGTAATCTGCATTTTTTGAATAATGTTTTTCTTATAAAATTTATAATTGTCATTTCAAGTTTAATTGGGAATCCAGCAAAAAATATGAAAATGGATTTCCGATAAAAACATTCGGAAATGACAACCAAAGAAAAAATCACTTGTTCTAATCTTAAACTGAAATATGAATAATTCAACTATGCTCAATCCTATCATACAATTTAGTTAGTGAATTTAATAATTCCACCGGACTTGTTAAAATATTATAATGGTTATCTCCGAACATTTGTGGCAAGTAATATTTAGCTTGTTCTTCAATTGCAAAAGCAAAATTATTAATTCCCATTACTTTCATTTCTCGTAGTGATTGCTTTATATCTTCAACTCCGTACTTTCCTTCGTACTTATCATAGTCATTCGGTTTACCATCAGATAATAAAATCAACCATTTTTTTCTATGATGATTTTTATTCAAAAGGGAAGTAGCGTGCCTAATTGCCGGACCAATACGAGTATAACCAGTAGCTTCAACAGCTCCAATTCTTGCTCTTGCAGTTTGCCAAGATTCGTTAAAGGACTTTAGAGTAATGTAGGAAGTGTTGTTACGAGTTTTAGAATAGAATCCATCTATTTGAAAATCAATCTGATACTCGTTTAGAACTTCACCAAAAAGTATTGATATTTGTTTCTCAACATCAAGTATTCTATTGCCATTTGCATAAGCATCACTAGATAAACTCAAATCCAGTAGAAATAAAAGAGCAAGTTCTTTTGAACTTTTTCGTTTTGAAACGTAAATTTTTTCATCTGGAGTGTGATTTGATTTTATGTCAATGAATAAATTTGTGGCTGCATCAATATCAATATTATCCCCGGAAAATTGTCTTCGGTTTTGCTCCCACTTATTATTAAGCAATGCAAAATTTTTTTTCAATTGAATTAGCAGAGAGCGATTTTGCTCAATTGTTTTTTTATAATATGCTGGAGCAGAATTTTTTTGAACTTTTGGGAAAACTTTACAGTAATCATATTTATAACTTCTATTTTGAAAATCCCATTCAGGATAAAGCAAATGACGATTCTCATTTTCAATAGTTGCACTTTCTGCAATGGTCGCATTGCTAACGTAGTCTGCCTGGTAAACAGAATGAACCGGATCATCTGCACGAATCATATGTTTTAAGTTATATTCTTGTAGAGCTTCCAAATCATCTTGAAGAGAATCATCTCCGTCAAAATCTCTAATTACATTATCAAACTCATCAACAGTATCTATCTTTTCAAAATTATGAGTAAGCACATAATCTTCTTGCTGTTTTTTATCGATGGAAACAATTTCTAAATCGTCTGCTTTCTGAGCTTCAATTACAGTCTTTGGATCAACACTTGGGTTTTTACGAGCTTGTTCATTTATGTTTTGTAAATCATCTTTGTCAGAATCTAAAGAAATATTTTTCATAAATCTTCCGTACATCCAAGTGAAATCTTGAAATCCTTCTTTTGTTTTTTTATTAACTTGAATAGGGAAGTTGTCTAAAAGTAGTACGTAATCTTTTTCAAGTAAAGGATATTCATTAAACAATTCTTTAAGAATGTTTTGCGAATTGTTTTTTGCTTCATCTTGTGCTTCCAAAATAGTTGCAGAATGATTTATTGGAAAATTCAGAATAAGTTTTTGTTGAACTGACAAATAAAATAATCGATAAATATAAAACTTCAAATTAAGTTCGACAGAATTGTAAAGTGAAATTGACTTTGGTAAATAAAAGGAGTTGCCTTGCCATCCACCTTCTCGTTCGGAGTGAAAAATGTTAATTGGTCTGCCAGTTATGGCTCTTGAAAGGATGGACAACTTGGAAGTGATTGAACTAAGTGGAACTTCAAACTCACTATTAGGATTAGTAGTTTTTTGTTTCTTAAAAAACTTAAATAATTTTTGAAATATGAGTTGGTCTATTTCCATATATGTTTTTATTTGTAGAATATATTGTAAGCAATCTACTGTTACAATTAAATTCAGAATATTTTCATTTGTATAAAATATTATTTCTTGATTGTCATTGCGAAACTTCTGTCTTTTAGAAGTTGTGGCAATCTGTTAAATTATTTCGGATACTTATTACAGATTGAGAACTCAACAAAAGACGTTGAGTTTAGAATGACAAAAAATACTAAAACTATATCATCAAACTTGCTAAATCTTTTAACGCACTTAGAACATCTTCATCATCAGTTAGTGGTTCAATAACTGCAACTTCAACCGATAGACGATTTCCTAAACCAGAGTGAATGAGTTTTGCCGCATCAACTAATAAACGTGTTGAAACAGTTTCAGTTAAACCCAACTCTGTTAAGTTTCTAATTTTATTACCAAGCTTAACTAATTTTTTAGCAATATTCTTTTCAACATTTGTTTCACCAATTAAAATTTCTTCTTCCAATTTTGGATCAGGATATGTAAAAGAAAGAGAAATAAATCTTTGCCTAGTTGATGGTTTCAATTCCTTAAAACCTTTTTGGTAGCCTGGATTAAAAGAAGCGACAAACATAAAATCTTCGTGTCCCATAATTGTTTCGCCAGTTTTATCAATATACAATTCTCGTCTGTGATCAGTTAACGGATGTATGGCAACGATAACGTCTGGTCTTGCTTCTGCAATTTCATCCATATAAAGAATTGCACCTTCCTTTAATGCCTTGGTTAAAGGTCCGTCAATCCAAATGGTTTCATTCCCTTTAATTATATACCTTCCAATTAAATCAGTTGCAGAAGTTTCTTCGTGACAAGAAATTGTAATTAATGGTTTCTCCAATTTATAGCTTACGTATTCTACAAAACGAGATTTACCAGTTCCAGTTGGACCTTTTAATAGCAGGGGAAGTTTATTCTTATATGCGTGTTCAAAAACTTCAATTTCTTTTCCGACTTTTTTATAAAATGGTTCTTGAGTTTGTGTCACAATGTATTCCTTAAATAATAAAACAAAAGTTACTCCCTTAATAAAAAGAGGGTAACTTTATAATAACTAACTATCTTTTATAAATCAATTCTCTTGCAATGCTTTAAATTCTTCTTCGCTTATAATTGCTTCATCATTAGGCATTCCGAATTTATAAAAGTTTACAATATATAAAATAATTCCAGTTGTAAATAAAGTTGCTGCTAAAATAAGAACAAAGAAATGTGGTTGAATTTCATTTTGAACTGTCATGAAATCGTATCCGGCAATTCTTTCTAAATAAACTTGAGCAACACCGGCAGCACCAAAGGCAGCAGTCATTGCAACCATTCCAATATTAGAGAGCCAAAAAGCAAGATGCCCAATTTGATTATCATATATTTTTCTTCCGGTTATTAGTGGCATTGCATAACTTATAATTGCCAAAACTATTGAAGCATAAGCACCCCAAAATGCAAGGTGTCCGTGCATTGCTGTTACTAATGTTCCATGTGTGTATAAATTTACACTTGGCAATGTATGAGCCATACCAAGAAGTCCGGCTCCAATGAAAGACATAATTGCAGAATTAAGTGTCCAAAAAATTGCCAGTTTATTAGGATGTTTTTTATTCCCTTTTTTATACATCATAATTGCAAACAAGGTCATAGCCAAAAATGCGAGTGGTTCTAATGAAGAAAAGATACCACCAATAATTAACCAGTATTTAGGTACGCCAATAAAATAATAATGATGACCAGTTCCAAGAATTCCAGATAAGAAAGTTAAGCCAACAATAACGTATAACCATTTTTCAATTACTTCACGATCAACTCCTGTTAGTTTAATTAATAGATAGGCAAGAATTCCACCCATAACAAGTTCCCAAACACCTTCAACCCAAAGATGTACAACCCACCAGCGGAAGAAAGAATCTACTGAATGATTATCGAACCAAACCATTCCCGGTAAATAAAGTAAAGCGATGAAAATTAATCCGAAGGTAAGAACCCAAGAAGTTGTTGTATGTTTTTTACCTTTGAATATTGTAATAACGATGTTAACGAGAAATACAATTACATTTATAGCAACTAACCAATCCAAAGGTCTTGGAATTTCTAAAAATTTTCTACCTTCCCACCAGCCAACATGAAAGCCGGCAACAGCAACAACCCCAACAATAGCAAAACTATAAAATTGAACTAAAGCCATTGGGACTGAAAATAATTCAGTATCAGATTCATCCGGAATAATAAAATAAGCTGCACCCATAAAGCCAGAGAGCAACCAAACAACTAATAAGTTTTTGTGCGTTGCTGTTGCAGCATTAAACGGAATAAATTCGTGAAATACATCAAAACCCATATGAGCAAAACCCATAATAAAGCCATAAACAATTTGCAATATTAACAATGCCATACTTAGGGCAAAGAAATAATAAGCAACTTTTTGCGATTTAAATTTCATAATCTCTCCCTAATTTTGTTTGTAATTATTATCAGGTTTCGGTGGGAAACCATTTAAATCTGTTTTACCAACCCATTTTAAAAATGCAACAAGACCATCTTTTTCTTCTTCTGTAAAATTGTACTCTACCATCCTTCTGCCCGTTAATTGCCATCCACCTGGAAAATTAAAGGTTGTTTTGATGTAAGCGGGTCCACGTCTTTCGTAAACCTTTGTAAGTTCAGGAGCATAGTAAGCTCCTTCTCCCATAATAGTATGGCAACCCATACAATTGTTTGAATCCCACAATTCTCTCCCAAGTACAACTTGTTCTGTAATTTCATCATCGCGAGTGTATTTTGGCATTCCGTTTACCAGTGTATCAATTGTTAAGCCTATAAAGATTAGAATAAAAAAAACTGACCCGCCAAGAAAAAATAATTTGGCTTGTGATTTTGAAAGCATAAATCTCCTCCTTAATTAAGTTGGAAAATGTATCTATGAAATGAAATATAATAAGAATATAAACTCTTATTATAAAACTAAGAATAATTTTAACTTAATACAAACATAAAATAAAGAAGGAAGGTTATTAATTATTTCCGAATTATAACTAATTATGAAGTTAAATAAATAACTGAATGTAGTTGAGAGATATATACTAAAATCTTAGATGTTAATCCTTAATTGGTCTCATATATTCCCTTAAGTGCATTTGTATTTGCAAACACACTTAAGGGATAAAATTCAACTATGTCTACGGTTTATTATTTTAGAAGTATCATTTTTTTTGTTTCACTAAAATCTTCAAATTGTAATCTATAGAAATATGTTCCACTTGCTAAGTTAGAGCCATCAAAATTCACTTCATATTGTCCTTGTTCTTGATGTTCATTTACCAAAGTTCTAATTTCTTTACCGAGAACATTGTAAATTTTTAGGGTTGTACGCTGACTAAAGTCAGCGGTTACTTTTGGAATGTTATATTTTATTGTTGTTATTGGGTTAAATGGATTTGGATAGTTGTGACTCAAATTAAACTCTTTTGGCAACTCAATATTTACTTGTTTTATATCTGTAATCAAATCATTATAGTCAAAAGTATTTGCCCAAATATCATATCCAATTCCTTTTTCATGATTATCTTGCCAAACATTATAAATCTTATCGTTTGTAAAATATATTTGTTGATTTTTCTGATTACGTTCTTTATTTGAGGTTGCATCTAAAACATCACTTGTTGGAATTAAATTTGAACCAAACAGTCTAAATTTTAAATCATAAAATGAATCGTTTAATTGATTCCAAGAAATAACAAAATTATCTAAATTGTTTAGAGAAACTGTTGGCGTACAAAATGCTAATGTGTAATCAGTTACTGCAATATTTGAATCAATTTTTTCAAAGAATTCATTAGAACCAATATTTTTATATTTCTGAAAATATATGCCAACAGGAGTTCTATAATCAAACCATGTAACAATACAATCTCCAGTTGAATTTATTGAAATATCTGGATTGTATTGAGCATGTAAATTTAGATCATCATTAACTATTATGGTTGTATCAATCTCGATTCCAACATTATTATATCGCTTCAAAAATATGTCGTGACCTTTCCCAGTGTTACCATAATATGTAACTGCAAAATTGCCTATAGAATCTAGTGCAATTTTTGGTTTATAAAAGTTAATTGTGGTATCCTGAGAAACAAGAATATTATTTCCCTTAGCAGTTCCATCTTGATTAAATTTTTGTGCATATATTAGATTAATATTGTTAACTCTTTTTTGAAAAGTTACAGCAAATTCTCCACTAGAATTTGATGAGGCATCAAAACTACTTGCACTACCTTTTATTTCATTTGATGAAACAATAATCTTTTCGCCTAATATTTCTCCGGTTTTGAAATACTTCTGTGCAATTATTTCATTTTGGTTAAAAGTTCCTCTAGTATATTCTCGCCAAAGTATTGCAAAATTTTGGTTACTCAGCTTTGTTATCTTTGTATCATATTGAGTTGAAGTAGAATTAACTTGAATATTTTCTCCAATAGGTGTGCTTGAAGAATCATACATTTGATAATAAGAGGTTGAAAGTTTATTCCTTTGATCTGACCAAGCTATTATTTGTGTCCCATCATTAAAAACTTCTATGGATGGATTTTGCTCCATACTTGAAAAACTATCTGTATCAATTCTAGTACTTGAGGAGATGGGATTGTTATTCTTATCTAGTATTCTAGAATAAATTCTATCTTCAGTTGGGGCATTAAAATCTAACCATGTAGAAATTAAGTTACCCTCTGGACTAACGGAACAAGAAATTTCTCTTTTCGAACCTTTTATTTCATCTTCTGAAACTTTAAAATTATTTTCAATTGGAATATCACCTGCAAAATCTTGAGCATAAATTTGAGCATATCCATTTCTATAATCGTACCAATTAATTATAACATTACCTAACGAATCTGAATCAATTGATGGATATAATTGCGAAGAAGTTAGATCGTCATTTACAATAAAATTAGAATCAATTTTTATGGAAGCACTATCAACTATCTGTGAAATTATATTGTAATCATTATTAAGATATCTTTGCCACGCTATTATGTAGCCACTTTTGCTTGATGATGTAACTGAACCAAAATCACTTGAAACCTCAAAAGTAGAATCACTAACAGTAAACTGTGAACCAATTAAATTATTATTAGAATCTAATGAAACTGCGAAAACACTATTTCTTTTATTTACATAAGCATACCAAGTTACCAAAAAACTTCCATTGTCTTTTAGGGCAATGTCTGGGATTTTTTTTCTAACACTTTGCGAGTCTGAATTAACAATAAAATTATTACCAATTTTCTCACCATTTTTAGTTAGTCTTTGAGCGTAAATATCATATTTCGAACCACCTCGTGAATCTAACCATGCAACAATAAATTCTTCTCCATTAGATGCCATACATGTTTGATATTTAAAATTGTTATTATTGTCATCACCTATTTCAAAATTTCCTTCCAGCAATGAACCTTCTTGATCTACAAATTGTCCATAAATAGAAAATCCAGACCTAGAATCGGACCAAGTAACTAAAAATTGATTATCTACATTTACATCGACACTTGGATAGTTATATGTTCTTCCATCTTCGGTAGAATTGATTTTAATATTTTCTCCTATTAGATTCCCATTTAGATCTACAAGTTGTCCATAAATATTATTAGATCCTTCCCGTAAATCATTCCAAACAACTAAGGAAATTCCATTATTATTTATCACAGAGTTTAAATTTGATTTTAACGAATTGCCACCTTGTTCATTTACCCTGAAATCTGAAACTAAAGATTTATGAAAAATAGATTTAGTCGTGAATGCTGATGGTGTAAAATCTGCATGGTTGTTTTCAATTTCTGGATTATAATCTTTGTCTGTAAAATTGTTATCCTGAGCGATTAGATGAAATGACATATTAACTAAAAGAATCATACTTATTATATATATAAAATGTTTTGACTTCATAGTAGTTACCTTAAATTAATTAACAAAAAATACCATCTATCTATTAACGCAAGATTTAGTGTCTCAAGTATTAATCAGATTGAATAAATAATTCTATTTGGTCAATTTTATAAGAGAGAATTACTAAAAATAGAACTTCAGTTTTCTTTCTATTGCCTCAAACAAAAACAATAATGTGTGTTCTAATCAAAATGATACAGATAGTTAAAATTTGAAGTAATCTAAAATGTCTCATTTTCTTTCGGTTAGAAGCTATTTTGAAACAATTTGTTATAAGTTGTGATCTGGCACACACTTTGAATAACTACTCCTACAATCTAACAACAACAAATCACTAAAGGGAGTAAAAATGAAAAACAAAGGAAGATTCACAATCGTATTACTAATTTCTATATTTTTAGGAACTTCACTATTTGCACAATCATCAGCAAGTTTAAATGAACCAGTTTTGATTCAATTAAAAAAAGGTCTGTCTATGACAAAAGTTGGTGGCGATTTAGATTTTGGAGAATATATTGTTACAACAAGTAACGCAACAATTTCTAAGACTAATGAGGATGGTGTAAACTTTGCTATAACCGGACATCCAAATAGAGCAGTAACTGTTAATTTTGCTGATGTTACACTAAACAATAATGTTTGGGTCGGTAGTAATGGAGGAACTGCTGATAATTTAACTTTTTCGCCTGATGTTGAAACGACTGCTGGCAATAGTTCTTATGCTGGAGCATCTTCATTAGCTAGTGGAGGAAGTGTAAATTTAGCGAACGACAATGGTGTAGGTAAACTGTATTTATGGGTTGGTGGAGATATTGACGTATCACCTACAACTAATCAAGGTGATTATGTTGGAACATTTACTCTTTCAGTAGCATATTAGTAAGAGGTTAATCTTGATATTCATACTGAAAATGAATCATTTTGCAAATAATTATTTAGTAGTAATAATAATTGTAAAAAATAAAATAAAAATGTTAAACTTTTGTTTATAAGTACCGATAGTCTTTGTAGCATAGAGCTATAAATTCCTCATGGGTCCTCTAAGGTGTTAGATACCAAAAAGTTTGGTGTCTAGCACCTTTTTTATTTTAAAGAAAAACTATTCTGACTTTTTCTTTTTCATACTTATCTAATATACTAAACCCGATTTGGTTTTCGGGTTCTACAGTTGTGATCTCGAACACGTCTTTTGCTTGTCTCGGCTCTTTTTGACGGGTGGAGAGATCTCAAACTCTATTAAGATTAGGAGATTTCTCTTCGCAAAATACACGGGGCAAGCTAATCACAAAAAACGTTCATTTCGAGATGATATTTCCTAAATTCTGAGAACCAATTAATTAATTGTATATCTAACTTCTTTTTGTAATCAAAAATACTTCAAAATGATTAGAGATTTCTAGTTACAACTTTTAAACTTGTTGAAAAAACAAGGATAAAATAATAGAATCGACTTAAATAATGTAAAACGAATAAATATACATTATTGTAATAAAAGCATTAAACTTAAAATGTTTAGTACCGATACTGTACTTGGGCAGATTGTAAATTGGTGCGCACCTAACTTACAATCCTTTAGAAGTACAATACAACAAATAACAAAAAAAGGAGCAGAGAGATGAAATCTAAAGGAAGATTTATATCCGGAGTAGTATTTTTAATGTTTTTAACAACTTCATTATTCGCACAGACAACAGCCAGCCTTGATGAACCAGTTTCAATTAATCTTCAACAAGGATTATCAATGTCAAAAGTAGCAGGGGATTTAGATTTTGGTGACGTTATTTCAACTGGTGCAAACGCAACTGTAACAAAAACTCCAGCCAATGGTGTTAACTTTGAAGTGTTAGGTAATACTGGGCCAGTAACAGTAACTTTTGCAGATGCTACATTAAACGATGGTGGTGCAAATAATTTAACCTTTGTACCAAATGTTGAATCAACTGCAGGAAGTAGTACTTATGCTGCTGCTGCTGCTGTATTAACTGGTGGTAGTGTTAATTTAGTTGATGTTAGTGGTCAAGGTAAATTGTATCTGTGGGTTGGTGGAGCTATTGATGTATTAGCTGCAACTCCTGTTGGAAGTTATACTGGTACATTTACTCTTTCTGTTGCATACTAAAATAAACATGAAATTTAGTTTGTAACATTTAGAAAAAACTAGCTAGTTTTTCTTAGGTGTTAGGTATCAAAAGATTTGATATCTAACACCTTTTTTATTTTAAATCGTCTTTGTATTTTTCGTAATGAAAAATATTTTATTTGTACTTCTTATATGTTTTCCATTCCAAAAAATTCTTTCGCAAGAAAATACTTCTACAAGTGGGGAGGCTAGTGTAAACTTAATAGTTCCACTTTCAATAAAATCATCTATTGGTGATTTGGATTTTGGAGAAATTATTTTAACTGGATTACCAATTGTTGAAACAATATTACCAAGAAACGGAAAAAAATTTGTTATTACCGGACAGCTAGGTAGAATAGTTACCATAATATTTAATGATGTTGTGCTTGATAATTCTCAATCCTCATTAAATTTGAATGGAACATTTGGAGAACTTTTTTTTCAGCCCACTATTATTACTTCGGATAGAGTAGCTATATCAAATGGCAGAAGTATTTTCTTAAAACCAGATGGTTTAATTGGGAAAATAGAATTGCTTGTTGGCGGTTCAATAAATATTGATGAAGATCAACCGATTGGCGATTACGAAGGTTTGTTTACTTTATCTGTAGCTTACTAGTTTTATTTCTTCCAGTATTTTATATCATTCATCTCACTTGTTGTTAAAAACATGCTCCAAAAAAATAATAAATTGTGATCTAGAATAACAAAAACTATTTGTTTTATTGATAGCTTTGTTCATCATAAAATCATTTTTTATTATGCGAGAAAAATCAATACTAAAATATCTAGTTGTAATAATTCTAGTATTTAGTTCTTATCAAAATACATTTGCTCAAAAATCTGTAAGTCTAAATACTAATGTTAGTATTAGTGTAATAAACCAAATTGGAATTTCTTTTGCTAATATAAATTTAGTTAATCGCAAATTTCTTACCCTTTCCCAAAAATTACGAAAAAGAAATCTTCTTGTAACTTATACTAACAATCAAAACTCATCAGACTCATTTACAGAATTTGAACAACAATTAAATATTATTAGTAGAGGAGAAAATCTTTTATTAAGTATTCCTCAAGGCTCTGAAAAAGATTTAAAGCTAGTTGCTAATGATGAACTTCTTTATCTAAATATTATTAACAATACTAATTATACTTACTTCCCTCAAAGTCATTTCATAACAATTGTTTATTAATCTAAATAATGATCCTTGATTACTTCTATTGTTAATAGAAAAGAATTTTATTAATTTTAAGTAACATATTAAAAGGATTATGAAATTCCTAATAACTACTCTTTTTCTAATTAATTATTTATTTACTTCTCCTATTTATTCACAAACTTTACATGCATATTTGCAAAAAAATTTAGTTTTTGGAGATGTATTTATTGGATATTCTGAAGAAGTACATTTTGATGATGAACGTGTTGCGGAATTTATTGTTTCTCATTCAAGTTCTTCCAAAAGAGATTTATTAATCAGTTTTGATCTTCCAAATAATCTTACAAATGGAACAGACCTACTTCCAATATTATTTAGAAGAAGACATGCTGCTTGGGCTTATGGTAGGGATGGAAGACAAAGAAGATTCAATCCCAATAATCCTTTAGTAAGAAGTAGAGTTAGAAAAAATAGACAAATATTTTTATGGCTTGGTGGAAAAATAAATGCAAATAATAATAATCTATCTCCTGGTAATTATACGGGAACAATAATTTTAACAGTTGAATACTTATGAAAAATAAATCATTTTTAATCCCATTATTTATAATAGCAATTTCTATTACAAATTATGCTCAAGTTATTCTTTCTCCGTATGTAGTATATATGGATGAAACAAATAAATATGGCAGCCTAGTTGTACAAAATGAATCGTTCGATTCTTATGATATTTCCATCTCATTTATTTTTGGTTATCCTGTTTCGGATTCGGTTGGTACGAGAACAATGAAGTACATTAGCAATCCTTCTGAAGATGAACCATCAATCTCAAGTTGGGTTAAAGTTTTCCCTAGAAAGTTTGTGCTTGCACCAAAGGAAAGACAAACCGTACGTTTACTTGTTAAACCTCCTAAGGGTGTTAAAGATGGAACTTACTGGACGAGAATTGTAACACAATCAACTCCAATTGATAAACAAAAAGATTCATCAGCAAGTGGAGTTTCTGCAAAAATAAAATTTGTATTAAATCAAATTACTACTGCAATTTTTAGAAAAGGAAATGCTAGTACTGGATTAAGTATAGATAATGTTAAGCTTTATAAAGATTCAACAAACACGTATCAGTTACTTTATTCTCTCGGTAGAAAAGGGAATTCTCCTTTCTTTGGAAATTTTAACCTTAAAGTTTATGATGTGAATGATGTTTTGGTAAAAGAGGAATCAGATTATGCTTCTATTTATTCTGATTTTGTTAGAAATTATATCTTGGCAAAAGATGACTTTAATCCAGGCAAGTATAAAGCCGAACTAGAAATTATTTTTAATGAAAAAGAGGATATTCCTAAAAGTAAAATGGAATCAATTCCAGCAATAAAGAATTCGTTTGAGTTTTTAATTCCTTGAATGAAAAACCAAAATGAACAATGATATTAAAATTAAAAATAGATACTATTTTATAATCACTTGGGTAATTCTTTTTTCCTTCTCCAATAGTTTTAATAAAACAACAAATGCTCATACAAAAAAAGAAGTTACAAACCTTTTTTCCTATCATAATAATTACACTTATTATTTCTCAAATCTTTCAGATTCATTAGAAATTAAAAAGGATACAATAAAAGTATTCTCTGAATCTGCGACTAACATAAAACCAAAAGCCATCAAAAACAATTCAAGCAGTGATAAAAGAAATCTAGCTTGGGGGCAAATTTCGGGAGCAATAAAATATCAAATTATAGTTGAAGCAATAAATGAAAGTGCAATATTTGGAAAAACTTATGACAAAATTATAAATGAAGAAGTTGTTAGTGAAAACTATTTTGTAAGTGATTCACTATTAAAAAGTATTAGCGAATTTCGTTGGAAAGTTAGAGCGAAGACTAATGGGGAATGGACTAGATATTCAAACTACAACATTGAAAGTGTTCAAGAACAAGAAAATAAAGAAGAAATTATAAATGAAATAGTTGATGAAATATATTTCAACCTCAAATATTTAGGTCTTTTGAATGAAATAATTGTAGCTAAATTCAAAAATGATAAAGTTTATTTACCAATTTTAGAAATATTAGCAATGTTGCAGATAAATCATAAAGTAGAATTTGAGAAAAAAATAATTAGTGGAATTTTAGATAATGATTTAAAAGATATTTATGAAATTAACTTTAAGAAATTATTATTTGCAAAGAGTAATTACATTTCAAAAATCAATACTGATGAATTTATTAAAACTGATCTTGAATATTATCTTACACCAGAAAAAATAAATTTATTTTTTGATCTTAATCTAAAGGTAGATTTTAGAAGATTAAAAATAAAAGTTAGATCAATAAAAACCCCTTTGTACGAACGAGTCATAAATCAAAAAGAACTTTCTGTCTATCAAAACTTAGGACTTGAAAAAACCTATCCTTTACTTTATGGAAGAAACAGAAATCTATTCAAAGGTCTTTTTACTAATTATAACTTGAATGCAACTTACATTAAAAATCAAAGTCCTATCTATTCGTACCAACTAGGAGTTGGAGCAGAAATATTGGGTGGAGATTTTCAATTATTCAATCGGCAATCTTTTCTGAAAAGTAAAATACAATTCTCACAAACTGATGTTAGGTGGAGATATGCTTTTATTAACAACAGCTACATCAGCAATATAATTTTAGGAAATAGTAGAGCAACTGGATTAAATCAATATGAATTTAACGGTGTACAAATTTCTAATGTTCCTTTAGAAGATAGAAAGATATATGGCAACTATAATGTTGAAGAGAATACAAAACCGAATTGGACTGTTGAAATATACAAAGATAACAGACTCATTAAAATTGTTAAGGCAAATTCGGATGGAGATTTTTATTTTCAAATTCCTCTTGAATATGGAGTTGTTCTTATTGAATTTCATAAATTTGGAACGAACGGAGAATATGAAATTCAAAGAAAAATGTATCAAGTTCCATATAGCCAAATTCCAAAAGGTAGAATTGATTATACTTTGAGTTTTGGACGACTGATTGGAAATCAAGAAAACATATTTCAAAGTTCAGCTTCTTATGGAATATCAAATTGGTTAACGACAACAATTGGTTCAGATATTTTCATTGATAATGTAAAACAATCAAGTGTTTACAATATTACATCTGCAAGAATATTTGAGAATAGTATTCTTGACGTAAAAATTGCACCTAATACATTACTTAGTGCAAACCTTAATTCCATTTTTCCAAATCTGAGCAATGTAAATTTAGGAGCAACATTCTATGATGAAAATGCAAAACTAAATCCAACAAAAATAACAAAAGAATTTACTGGTAATATATTTTTTCCACTAAGGTTTACAAATGCTTCCCTTAGCTTTATTGCAAGAGGAAGAAAAACTTTTTACAATAATTCAGAAAGATTGGATATTTCTTTTCGTTCATTTCTAAATTATAAGAGGTTTACTCCCTCCGTAGAAATTAAACATTTTGAATTTGCATCGGGCAATAGAAAAATTAAATCAGATTATCTAAATCTTAGACTTAGCTATTCGTTTTTGTTATCAACAAATTACTTAACTGGTAATTTAATTAGTTCTCGTTTTGGTTATAATTTGTCAAATAGAAATTTGGAATATTTAAGTTTTTCCATGTCAACTACTTTTTTAAGAAAATTTAGAATCAACATAACACATACTACAAATTTCATAAATTCTTTTTCAAATACTCAATTTAGAGTAGCTTATAATTTACCTTTTATGAGGTCTAATACAACAATATCTGGCTCTACATTTACTCAAAGCATCGATGGTTCAATAAATTTTATACAAAATTTAAATGCATTTGAATTTCACAATAGGGGAATGATTGGGAAATCTGCAGTTGCTTTTAATGCCTACTTAGATGAAAATAATAATAATAAATTTGATGATTTTGAAATAAGAATTCCAGATGTTGATGTGCGACTAAGTTCATCCGGCAGTAAACAAACTAATAAGTTTGGAAGTATTTTGGTTCATGACTTAAATTCTTATTCAAAAATAAATGCAAGTCTTTTTGGTGGAGTGAATAACAATCCCGAATGGAAACCACTTAATGATAAATTTAGTTTTATTTCAGATCCAAATCATTATAAAGTAATTGATATTCCTTTTTACGAAGCATCGGAAATAAGTGGCACTGTAAACAGAAATATTAACGGAATAAAAATACCAGTTGAAGGAATAACTATTTTGGCAGAAAATATTTTGAATAAATCTATTAAAAAGATTAAAACAATTTCAGATGGATCATTTTATTATTACGGTTTACAAGCTGGTCAATATGATATTTATCTTGACAAAAATGATTTAGAAAAATTAAAAGTTATTTCAATTCCTAATATTTTAGAAACTCAAATTAAACCAATAAGTGCGGACATAGAAAATGAGGAGATTGAGTTTTTGTTAGAAGATAAAATGTAAACAATTAGTTCGTAAATTTTATTGAATTGATTTCCAATGAAGCACCGATTAGTTCTTCATCGGAAATCTTAAATTATTTAGCCTCACAATTAATTAGAAATAGATGTTTCAGTTTTCTTGGGAGTTTTTAATTTCTCTTCAATTATTTTACCATCAACGTCTATAAGTTTTACTTCCAAACCAAGTTGATTTAGTCCAGCTTCAATTTTAGTTCTATCACCAACAACTATCCAATCAATTTTATTTGGATTTAGAACTTTTTTTGCCGCCAAATTAATTTCTTCCAAACTTAAAGAATTTATCTTAGAAGCATAAGTATCGTAATAATCTTTTGGATAACCATACCTAACCATTTCTCCAAGAGATCCGGCAATTGCATTTGCTGTTTCCCAAGAACCAGGCATTCTTAAAGTTTTATTAAGTTTAATTTTATTTAGTTCATCTGATGTTGCTGGTTTATCAGTTATAATTTCGTTTAACTCTTTAACAACTTCTTGAATTGATTCTTTAGTCTTATCTGTTTGCACCAAAGCATAAACTAAGAACGGTCGTTGACCTCTAGCCCCTAACAGCATACTCCTTGAGCCATACGACCAATGTTTGTCCTCTCTTAAATTCATGTTTATTCTTGATGTAAACGATCCACCAAGAATTGTATTCATTGATTCTAAAGCAATATTATCTTTATCAGCTTTTGGTGGTGCTACGTGTCCGGCAAGAATAATAGATTGTTGTGCTCCAGGTTTATCCATTAAGTAAATTGTAGATTTATTCTTCAATTTAACTTTAGAAATATTTTTCTTAGGAACTTCTTTAGATTCCCAATTAGAAAGTAGGTCTTCAATCTTAGTTTCAATTTCTGCAAGTGTAATATCTCCAACCACAACTAAGGTTGCATTGTTTGGTCTTACCCAGGCTTGATGAAACTTTGACAAATCTTCTTTGCTAATTTTTTCAACTGTTTCTTCATAGCCCGATCCTGTAAAAGGTAAACCGTAAGCATGATCTTTTCCATAAATATATTGAGGGAAAACTCTTAGCGCCATTTGAACGGGAGTTGATTTTTCCCTTTTGATTCCAGCTATTGCTTGCTTCTTTAATCTATCAAGTTCATTTTGAGGGAATGAAGGATTCAAAAGTACATCAACATAAAGTTCTAATGATTTATCAAGATTTTATTTTAATGCAGACATTGATATTGTTGACATATCCAAATTTGAACCAGTTGAAATTTTTGCACCAAGCATTGCAAGTTGTTCACTAATTTCCAAAGCGGATCTATTATTTGTTCCTTCATCCATCATTGATAAAGTGAGTGATGCAGTTCCAGGTAAACTAAATTGATCTGCGGCATAACCAGCATCTAAAATCATTCTAAAATTAACAACAGGAATTGCAGACCTTTGAGCTAGCATAATCTTTAGTCCATTTGATAAAGTAGTTTGCTGAATTTCTGGAAATTTCGCAATTGGTGGAATGCCCGTTTCTGGCAGTTTTGATCTATCTGCTCCAATGGAATTGTTTGTAAATTTAGGAAAGGGGTGAACTTCTAAAATATTAACTCCATCAGATAACCATTTGTTTGCAGTTTTTTTAAGTTCACTAATTGTTACATTCGATATTATATTTAATTTTTTTTTGTAGTAATCTGGAGATCCTCCATAGACTTCACTTTGGGCAAGTATATCAGACTTTCCACCAAAGCCGCCTATTCTTTCTATGCCTCTAATAAAATTTGCAATGTGTTGAGTTCTAACTCTGTCTAATTCTTTTTGGGTTGGTCCGTAAGTTAAAAATTTAACTAATTCTTCATCAAGTGTTTTCTCAACTGTTGATAAATCAATTCCTTGCTTAGCTGTTGCATTAATTTGGAATTGACTTCCGATTTCTCCTGCACTATAATATGCACTAACAGCAGTTGCAATTTGATCTTCGTAAACAAGTCTTTTATAGAATCTAGAAATTTTCCCCATCGCAAGTATATCACTAATCAAATCCAAATGAACAAGTTCTTCATTTTCCCATTCCGGAACATTCCATGTTTTATAGACTCTAGATTGAGGAACTCTATCTTGAGCAATTTGTCTTTTAGTACCGCTCATTTTGGAAACCCAAACATCATGTCTTTTAATCGGAGGACCTGCTGGAATATCTCCAAAGTATAATTCAACTTTTTCTAAAGCATCTTTTGCAGAAATATCTCCGGCAACTACTAGTACAGCATTCGCAGCTCCATAGTAGGTTTTAAACCATTCATGTACATCTTCCAAACGTGCAGCATTTAAGTCATCCATAGAACCTATTACTGTCCAAGAATAAGGATGTCCTTTTTGATAAGTGTTATGTCTAATCATTTCTCTAGAAACTGCATAAGGTTGGTTCTCACCTTGTCTTTTTTCGTTTTGAACTACTCCTCGTTGCTCATCAAGTTTTTCTTGAGTAATTGCACCAAGTAAGTGTCCCAATCTATCAGACTCCATCCAAAGAGCAAGGTCTATTGCTGAAGTTGGTACATTTTGGAAATAATTTGTTCTATCACTATTTGTTGTTCCGTTTAGATCAGTTGCACCAACACGTTCTAGTGCCTGAAAATAATCATCATCAAAGTTTTCACTTCCATTAAACATTAAGTGTTCAAACAAATGAGCAAAACCAGTTTTACCTTGGTTCTCGTTTTTAGAGCCAACGTGATACCAAATATTAACAGCAACAATTGGAGCTTTATGATCTTCATGAACAATAAGTGTAAGCCCATTATCTAATACAAATTTTTCAAATTTTATATCAATATCATCAACACTTTGGGCAAAAGAAATTGTAGATATTAAAATAATAAAAGATGCTAAATAGGTTATCTTTTTCATAGTTCCTCGTTAGTTATCTAAATGATTAAACAAAATAATTGAAAATTATTTATAGTTATTTGACGCTATTAAATTAGTAAAGTTTCAGTTAATTCTTAACATTAAAATAGTTTAAATGTAAAATGTAAAAAACTTCTGAAAATTGAAATTCAGATAAGAACCTTTCATACAGAGTGGAGTCGAAGTGTGTAAACAGTTTAATTTACTGGTTCGACTCCGCTCACCATGACTATCACTATAACATTTCAGAAGTTTCAGAATTAGTAATATCAAAATACTAAGCTTTTTAAAATAAAAAAGGGGATACAAAAATGCATCCCCTAAAAGTAAAAATATATTTTTCTTACTATTTGTTAATTGAATTATTCCATTCAGAAAGTTTTTTAGCAGCAATCTCTCTACCACCAAAACCAAATGCTATAGCTACTGCAATTGCAATTGCACCAAGTAACAATCCGAAAGCCATATTTATAATTTCATTTGCTAAGCCCATATGACGTAATGCCATTGCACCAGCAAGAATTATAATAGCAGTCTTAGCAATAATTGCAAGAGTAGTAGCATTTGCTATACTACTTTCTTTAACAACGTTACCAGCTAGGTTTGCAAAGAAGATTCCAACTCCAAGAATTACAATTCCAAATAAAATATGTCCACCCAAAATTGTAAACTGAGAAACCATATCCGCAAGCATTTCAAAACCAAGAGTGTTGAATGATTCAATAAATGCAAACAACATCATAGTAACAAGAATAATGTAACCAACTAATTTAGAAGGGGATTTGCTTCCAAGTGGTGCATCTTTTTGAATCCCTAATTTTACAAATAGATTATCAAAACCAATTCCACTTAGTAAGTTTTCCACAAATCCAGAAAGTACTTTTGCTATTACATAAGAGATTCCAAGAATAACAGCAGCAGCAAAAATTGCTGGAATAGTTTCTAATATTTGACTTAACATTTTACTTGCTGGTTGTGTAATTGCATCTAATTGAAGTGCGTTTAATCCAGCAATAATAATTGGTATTAGTATTAGAATGTAAAGTACTAAACCAACAAGTGATGAAAGTGATTGACTTCCAAGAGCATTGTTCAATCCAACTTTTTCACTTAGTCTATCAATACCAAGAGCTGCAAGAAGACTAGTAACAATTTGGCGAACTATTTTAGCTACAAACCAACCAACTCCAATAATTATTCCAGCAGTTAAAATATTAGGAAGGAAATCTAGAATTTTATTCATCATACCTTGAATTGGTTCTAATATTCCACCTAGATTTAATGCTCCAAGTATTCCTGGAAGAAATAATAAAAATACTAACCAATAAGCAATATCACCAAGAGATTTAGAAATTGGAATTTGTTTTGAATCTTCAGTTGCTGCATGAGCGGAGATTTTCTCATCTACTTTAAGTGAATGTAAACCTGTGGTAATTACTTTTTTAAGTACTGTAGCTAACAACCATGCAAGTAATAATAAAACGCCAGCTCCCAAAAGTTGCGGTAGGTAACCTAAAACTTGGTCAAGTAAATTATTAAGTGGTTCTGTAATTATTGTTAATTGTAGAGCTTGGAAAAAAGCGACTAAAACAAATAACATCAAAAACCAAAATATTCCACGAGAAATCGAATGCTCAAGTTGAAAAGGTTTTTTCCCATCATCTGCTCCTAAACGGTTACCAATTCGGTTATCAAAATCTGTTTTTTTTAATAAACTTTTTACTACGCTTGAAATGATTGAAGCTACAACCCAACCAATAACAAGAATAGCTATTGCTCCAAGTAAGTTAGGTACGTAACTACCAATGAGATGTGTAATTTCGTTAAAAGTGTTTTGCATGAGGCCTCCGAATTAATTGAAAAATATTATTTATTAAAGTGAAAATAAAAAGCCCTCAAAGAGAGGGCTTAAAGAAAATTAGTTAAGTTTTTGAAATCCAATACGTCTATTATTTTGTCTTCCTTCTTTTGTATTATTATTTGCTATAGGATTGTCTTCACCATAACCCTTAGCAGTAAGTCTAGTGGCATCAATACCTTTTTTCACCAACCAAAGTTTAACAGCATCAGCTCTCTTTTGAGAAAGTTTTTGATTAGAGGTTGCACTACCAACATTATCAGTATAACCTTGTATCTCAACTTTTAGATTTGGATATGTTACAAGAGTATTGTAAGCTTTATTTAGAATGAACTCAGAACTAGGATTTATGATAGCTTTAGCAGTTGCAAATGTTACACCTTCAAGAACCATTGGCGAACTAATATCTAGAATTTGAGATTCATCAATATCATCATCAGGATTATGCGGATCGGTTTTTCTATTATATTCACTATAATCATTTGTTCCACCACCATCTGTATCTGCTTTGTTAGGATCTGAATTGAAGTTATTAATTTCTATACCATCATTTAATCCATCTCCATCTGTATCTGCGTTTGAAGGATTAGTTTTGTGTTTATCAAGTTCAGCAAAATCACCCAAGCCATCATCATCAGTATCTTTTTTTGCTGGATTAGTTTTGTATTTGTTAACTTCGTAACCATCACCTAAAGTATCACCATCAGTATCCTTTTTGTTAGGATCAGTTTTATGATTTTTAACTTCTGCATAATCATTTAGTTCATCTCCATCTGTATCAACAGAGTTAGGATCTGTATTATATTTCACAACTTCTTCATAATCATTCAAGCCATCTTTATCACTGTCTGTTGCTAATGGGTCAGTATTATATTTCTTTACTTCATCACCATCATTTAATCCATCTCCATCTGTATCAGCAACATTAGGATCAGTCCCTAATTCTTTTTCTTCACGCTCAGTTAATCCATCGTTATCAGCATCAGTATTACCTGAACCAGTTACAAAAGTAAAACCAACTCCAAAATCAAAATAACCATCATTACCACTACCACTATTGAAGTAGTTTAAGTCATCTGAAAAAGTTAGGTTATAACCAGCAGAAAAATCTAACAAAATGTCATCAGCAACTGCTAATTCAACTCCAAGTCCAACTGGCACAAACTGTGTCCAACCACTTTCTTTAGTTGCTTCAGGTGAAACTGATAATGGTTTGTCTTCCACAAACCATCTTAGCATTCCAAACCCTCCATAAACATAAGGGTTTAATTTATCTCCATCGAAAGGAGCAATTACTAATCGTAAATCTGCTGGAACAATTGAAGTTGCCCACAAACTTTTGTAATTATCAAAAGCATTTAATTTTCCAATTCCAACTCCAATTTCAGCTTCAATACTTGGAGTAATTTCATAACGTAAATATCCTCTTCCTTGATATGAAAATCTATAAAGTTCATTATCAAAATCAGTATTATGAATTAAGAAGTGTCCTTGAATTCCGTATTTAACTGAGTAATTGTGGAATTGTGCAAAAGTTGTAGAAAGTATTAAAAAAAGTAATATAAATATTAGATTTTTAATTTTCATTTATCTCTCCTAAAGAATGATTGAAAAAAATTAAATACGGTTAAAAAGGAAACAAGAAAAAAGTTAGTCAGAAGAATACAATAAATTAGCTGTTAGTCTATTAGCAAATTTGGAAAAAAAATCACAGAACTAATAAAAATTAGTTCTGTGAAAAAATTAGTTTACTTTTACAAATTCAATTCTTCTGTTTAATCTTCTACCTTCTTTTGTACTGTTACTTGCAATAGGATTTTGCTCTCCATAACCTCTTGCACTAACTCTATTAGCAGCAATACCTTTATTGATAATCCAAAAGCGAACTGAATTAGCACGTCTTTGTGATAATTGTAAATTAGAAGAAGCGTTACCAATGTTATCTGTGTAACCTCTAATTTCCACTATCAAATCAGAATGAGCATTTAAAGTATTTAATACTTGAATTAGCATTCTTTCTGATTCTGGGGTTAGTTGAGAACTACTAGTTGCAAATGTTACACCGTCTAGAACTATAGGTGAACTAATATCAAGAATAATATCATCTTCAGGGTTAAGTGGGTTTGTTCCTCTATCAACTTCTGTTTTGTCAGATTCTCCACCACCATCAGTATCAGCAATAGTTGGTTTGGTATTGTACTTTAACACTTCATCACCATCGGATAAACCATCTTCGTCAGTATCCGGATTAGTTGGAGACGATTTATGACGTTCAATTTCTTCGCCATCATTTAATCCATCACTATCAGTATCTGCTTTGCTAGGATTAGTTTTAGTCGTATAAAATTCAACATCGTCACTTAAACCATCAAAATCAGTATCACTTCTAAGAGGATCAGTTTTAAGTTCATTTACTTCTTGTCCGTCACTCAAATTATCTTCATCAGTATCTTTTATGTTTGGATTAGTTTTATAATCTCTAATTTCTACAAAGTCATTCAGTCCATCACCATCACTATCTGCTTCTAACGGATTAGTTTTATATTGATGTAATTCAAGTCCATCAAGAATACCATCTCCATCAGTATCTGAAACATCAGGGTTTGTACCTAGCTCCAGTTCTTGATTCTTAGTAAGTCCATCAGAATCAGAATCAGAATTTCCACTTTCACCTGAATAGATTAGACCTAAACCAAAAGCCCAATAACCATCATTAGCTCCTTTGCCTTTTGAGTCTTTATTATTATAATAGTTAAGATCATCGGTAAAAAGAAAAGAGTACCCGGCAGAAAGATCTAACATCAATCCATTTGTAAGTTTTACTTCTGCACCGCCACCAATAGGGATAAAGAAATCACCACCACTTTCTTCAACAGGAGCGGGAGTTAGGTAGAGCGGTTTATTTAATACTTCCCATTTTAAATAACCACCACCAGCATAAAAATAAGGATTTAAATTTGCAGCATCAAAAGGACTAAAAAGAAGTCTCATATCTACTGGGATAAGACTAGATTTCCAATAATCATTAACCGGATCATCACCAGCAATAATTCCATAACCAGCACCAAGTTCTAAATCTAATAAGCGTCCAAGGTTGAATCTAAGTAATACTCTTCCAAGGTACGAAGCTTTAAAATCATCATTTGCAAAATCAGTATCAGGTAGTATTCCAAAACCTTGGATACCACCTTTTACTGAATAGTCGTTAAACTGTGCAAAATGAATTGAAGTAAATAAAAGAGTAATTAGTATTGAAGAAATTATATTTTTCATATTCATATTGTTTTGCCCCCATAACTAAAATAATTATTTTTTTAATAAGTCGCGAATTTCTTCTAATAGTACTTCGTTTTTTGGTGGTGCAGCTGGTGCCTCTTCTACTTTTTTCCTCATATTGTTATATGCTTTTACCATCATGAACATTACGAAACCAACGATAACTAAGTTAATTATTGTATTAATCCATTCTCCATACATAATTGCGTTTTCAGTAACAAATCCTGCTTCGCCAGCCTTACCACTTGCTTCGGTCAATATAAATTTCATATCTTTAAAATCCATTCCGCCTGAGAAGTGACCAACGAAGGGCATTACTATCAAATTAACAAAACCAGTAACAACCATTCCGATTGCACCCGCCATGATTACAGCTACAGCAAATTCTATAACATTTCCGCCCATAATAAAATCTTTGAATTCTTTTAACATGATATATCTCCTATTTTTGTTTATTGTTTATTAGATTAGTTAAATTAAAATATTAAGTATGTTAAACCAATTTGTAAAGCTTCTTTAATTTGTGTTTTTCTTGTTTGATCTACATCGTGTACAATTAAAACATTCAAGTTTACATTTACATATTTGTTAATTTGTGCTGTTAGCATATTGTCCCATCGAACATCCCAAATATCTAATGCATCAAAAGCACTAAACAAACGAAGCTCTGATACATAAGCTAAATTTTCGCCAAGTTGGAAAGCTCCTTTAGTTACTGACTCAACACCAGCTTCAAATCTAAAAGTTTCAAGTTCGTTTAGTGTCTCAACATCATCAGAGTAATTTGTGAATCTACTTGTAAAAGTTTCTTGCAAACCAAAACCTAAACGAGTTGAAAAGTTTTTTGAATGTTCGTAAAGCAAACCGAATGATTGCATAAAATAACCAGGATCAAAAAAAGCAGATTTTTGAACTGGATCATCTCCACTATAATCATAACCGGGAAGAATAACAGAACGGAAAGTATTACTAAAATAAGGCTTGGCAAACCAGCCAGCTTCGTATTGAACTAAGTTCTCTAAAAATATTTCATTGTCTGTTGTCCTAAATTCTTGGTCGCCTAATTTAGTTTTACCAACTGCTAACTTAAGTGTGTTCACAAATCCCCAAGGATTAGTGTAATAGTTTAGTCCAAAATTTCCGTAACCAACAAATGACAATGCGTCCTCACCACCTTGTGTCCAATTGCTAAGTGAAATTTGACTAAGATTTAATCCGGCAACACCAGCAGGTATCCAAGTGTTTTGAGGTATTGTATCTTTTTTTGTTTCTTCTTGTGCTAACATTACTGTTGTTAAAAAAAGAATAGTTAGTAATATTGTTTTTGTTTTCACAAACTCTCCTAAAGTTTTGATTATTAAAATATTAACTCCAAATATATCAATTAAATTTAAAGTATTCCACAACAAACTTTAGCAGATAATTAGAACATATAATTTTCTTAACAACTTCGTCATGCTAGCAACTTGTCCGACCATCTGGTTGGCGGAGAGTCGAAGTATTCAATTCTTTAGTGAAATGATAAAGTTGACATTGTTCATACTTCGACTCCGTTCTTTATGATAATATATATATCCTCCATTCTTAAAAACCATTCACTTTGTAATTATTTCTAACTCTGGAATGTCTTCAATATTTTCATCTGTTAATGGTAACCAAACAAAGTTAAATAATTTAACATTGATGTTTGTTTTCTTTGGACGAACCTTAATAGTTTCTAATTGCTCAATTGATAAATCAAATTTATCTTCCGATGCATTTACTTCATCTTGAAATCTACCTTGGAGTTCTTCCAATTGTTGCTGAAGTGCTTGCAAATTTTCTTTTGCTCTCCCAACATCACCAGATTCCTTCATTGCTTTCCCAGCACTTTTCATTGCTCTGCCTGCTTTATTAATAGTAGTAGCACTAATCTTTTTCCTTCCGAATAAAGCTCCTAGTATTGTTGAGCCAATTGAAATAACTGTTTGCATTCTTTGACTTGATGACTGAGATTTTTCACGAGCAATTTTATCTTCGGCTCGTCTAATTCTTCCTTCTATTGTTTGAGTTCGTCTAGTGTATTTGTCTTTTAACTTTGTAACTTCGGCATCTCTTTTTTCTCTTGTTAGTTGTGCTAACCTAATTATAAAATCACGAGAACTTTCATAAGGCTGAGAAGTTTGTTTAAGCAATGGACTGTGAAAAACTTCAAGTGTAAAATCGTTTGCAAGAAAATCTTTAAATTGCTTTTTCCAAGCAGTAAAATTTTTACTTTGTTTAGTAGATGGAGGAAGTGAACTAAAAGCAATTTTTGTTTTCGATTTTTTCTGCAAATACTTCTCAGAAATATTTACTTTGTAAGCTTCATCCCAATTAACAGAAATTACATCTTCAGTAATTGGCACAAGAAAGTTTGGGTTTTCTTCTAAATCAATTTTTTTTGTTCTTTCATAAAAACGAACATCAGCTTGAGCAACAATGAAAGGGGAATAAGTGAATTCTGTAATTTCATCTTCATGAATATTTCTTTTTAGAAAAAGAGGTTTGATTGTTTTTGGTAAACTGCTAATGCTAATATTTTTTAGCGATTCAACTGGAGCAATTGAATTACTTGTTTTTGCAGTAGTTTTTTGTTTATCATCTTTTTTAACAATATTTTTTATTTGAGTTCTAGTTAATGGACCACGCAAATAAGACATTGCCCAACGCGTATGAAAAACTTGCGGATGTTCTTCGTGAACATTGTGAAGCAAGAAAACTCTTTTGCCTAAGTTAGAAAGTAATGTGTTAATTTGTTTTCTATTAAATTTAGTTCCACCTTCTGTGGATGCTCCTTCTAATCCATCCAACACTCGTTTTCTATCTCTTTCAGTTTGCAGTCTTCCAATAAACCAAGTGCCTGCATTAGACAAACTTTTGTAATCTAAATCAGCCGGGTTTTGAGTTGCAAGAACTAAACCTAAACCAAATGCTCTAGCTTGTTTAAGCAAAGTTAGAAATGGCTTTTTTGTTGGCGGATTTGCAACCGGAGGCAAGTATCCAAAAATTTCATCAACATACAAAAGTGCTCTAAGACTAGTGGTGCCGGACTGTTGACGCATCCAATCAAGTAATTGATTTAGTAAAAGGGAAGTGAAGAACATCCGCTCAGACTCTGAAAGATGAGCTGTATAAAAAATTGAAACTTTAGGTTTCCCATTTTCAGTATAAAGCAGTTTGTCAATATCTAAAGGTTCTCCGGTTAACCAAGATTGAAATCCTGGAGCAGAAAGAATATTATTCAATTGCATCGCAAGTTTCATTCTCTGTGTTTCTGGATAAAAAGAATCGATTTCAAAAACTCCTATCTTATTAAAAGGAGGAGCTTGAACATTGAGAATTATTTGTGGTAAATCTAAATCCTCAGACTTTGCCCAATAGTGTTTTAAAATATTAGAAAGTAAAATATGTTCTTTACTTTGCAAAGGGTCAGTATCAATGCCGAGTAAGCCCAGTAGGCTTGAAACGGTGGACGATATTTTATCATTAAACAAATCTCTATCTTCAAGAGCAACTTTGGATGGAGCTTTAAATGAATCTAAGATTGAAATAGATAAACCAGCATTACTTCCCGGAGTGTAAATATCAAACTTTGCACTATCTTTTAATTTTGCAATTCGTTTTCCGTCTTGTCCCCATTTCTTTAATCCGTTCTTCCAAAGTTTTGCTTGTTGTTCTGCAAACTCTTCATCAGTAATTCCTTTCCTTTTTGCAGCAGACTTATTTATCCACGGCAGAAAATTTTCACCTTTAAGTTCGGGGAAGGTTAACATCAAATTTGTAATATCTCCCTTTGGGTCAATAACCAAAGAGGGAACGTTATCAATTGCAGCTTCCTCAAGTAGCGAAACACAAAGTCCGGTTTTACCGCTTCCGGTCATACCAACACAAACTGCGTGAGTTGTTAAATCTTTGGAATCGTAAAGAAGTAAATCGTCAGTAATCTTTTTTGTGTTTACATCATAGTTTTTGCCAAGGTAAAACGCACCAAGTTTTTCGTAGTTGTTCATTTATTTCTCAATTATTTTACAAGTAATTATAAAATACTAAATGAAAGGGAAAAGACAAAAGGAGAAAGATCCGGCTTCGTAAAGAACGTACTACACCGTGATAAAGAGACGGAGAAAGGGAACTGGAGACGGGAAGTGTTTTGTCTGTCATTCCCGAATATCTTTATCAGCTTATCCGCTCCGCCCAACAAGATGGTGGACAAGCTATTTTGTGGGTGGGGAATCATGAAAAATCTTTCTAAAATTAATTTATTTACCCACATTGACAGGGCAAATAATTAAGGTGATATTCTTGGTTGTCAAGAATATGTCTGACCACCAAGACAAGACATTTCTTGGTAATTATAGCAACGTTAATCGTCACGGAATACATGTCCGCCTTCTTGTTGGGCGGGGTCCGTGACGACCAAGCAAAGTATGAGGAGTTATTTTTACTAAAAAAATAACATTGCTTATATTTATTAAAAAGTTCTAATTGCTCTTGTACTAACATATATCTGGTCATAGTCTACATATAGTACATTAACGATTGAAGTTGATTGCATATCTAAATTTACGACCATTACCTTAGCACTCCCCAACCCAGCATTCCCCATATTTGAACTCCAATAATAGTAATTTGAAGGAAAATTCCCAAGACCCTCCATACCTATATTTATGAGCATTAGCACTAATTCATCAATTGAAGGTAAGTACCAATCGCTATATCCGTTTAATACTAAATCATCACATGATTTTGCTGCATAATCAATTGTTGTACCATTATTAGTATTAATTGAAATAATTAGTTTTGAGTTTGCTTGACCAGTATAAATTCCTTCCATCCTTGTCAAAACATTTAGTTCACCCCAAGGCAAAGGTGCAGGTATTGATTGACCTGAAGGAGCTACTATTAAGCCATGTTCTCCAGAACCATCCAACCAAAAAATAATTCCACCTTGGTAAGTATCTCCAATACTTAAATTAAGTCCACTATCACCCGGTGCTTGCCAAGTGGCATTACCATCTATATCGGAAGTAAGAACATGACCATCCGTTGCTCCGGTTGTCACTTGAAGTAGAGGAGTTTTAGTTTTACTTGTAACTTCAAGTCCACCATTTATTTTAATACTGTCCGTTGCAAAATCTCCCCAAATAAGAGGAGAAGATGAATCTGAATTTTCAATGTATAATTTATTGCTTTCGGTTTCATTGTAACCGGCTCTAAAACCAATAAACACATTATCACTTTTAATATGAGAAGCGGCACCTGCTCCGGCTTCGTGTCCTATAATAGTGTTATTCGAACCACCTGTATTATTAATGTTTGCTCTAAATCCAATACCAATATTGTTACTTCCTGTTACAAGGTAGTACTGACTTCCTTGTCCTAATCCAATATTGTAATTTCCACTGCTATTTGAAAAGAGTGAATTTAATCCAAGACCTATATTACCTTCTGCAGTTTCAAGATTTCTTAAAGCACTATATCCCAATCCAACATTATATCGCCCAGTTGTTACTGTAGCTAATGTACCTTGCCCTAAACCAGTATTTCTATTATCAGTACCATCATCATTGGTTCCAGCATTTGTGCCAAGGTAAACACTTGCTCCTCCGGTTTTCGCATCCGATAAATCATTTATTTGAGTCGTTCCACTTCCGCCACCTAAAGAAGAACCATCAAATTTTAAAGTTCCACCATCATTATAAAGCTTATCTGTTGTAGTAGAAGGAACTCCGTTTTTTATTTCAATTGCCCCAAATGTACCTTCATCAGTTATTCTAATTAGAGTGTTTGTTCCGTCTGTTATTTTAACATCACCTTCTTCTACTTGAATAGAATTTGGAATGTTCAAATTTGTAGTTTGTAAAGAATCAACTTTTGCAACCTTGCTTTCTTGAGCGTAAGAAATAGTAAACAGTGAAAAAGCAAAAGTGAAAAATGAAATTTTGAAAAGAGTTGTAGATTTATGCATAATAAGTTTCCATATCTGATTAGTGAATTTTGATATGTAATATACAGCAGAAATTGTGAGAAGTAAACTACCGATATCGGTAGTTTTTTAAGATTTCTGATTTCCCATAAAAATGTTTTTTATACTCATATTTTGACATGGCAAATGATTAAGGTGAAATTCTTGGTTGTCAAGAATACGTCCGACCACCGAGAAAACAAACTACATCTTAGAGTTAGTGAAATTTAATTATCGTTGTATAAAAATCCCCCACACTAATCAGACAAAAGTACGGGGAATTGATGTTGAGGATTATGCATTTTTCAATATAGTTTTGTTAATCGTTACGGAATGGCGTGTCTCGGCGATAGACGAATCCGTGACGGCAAAGCAAATATTTTTAATTTGTAAAAGTAACAGCAGCATTGCTCATAATGCCTAAATGATTTCTATGTTTAACTACAATAAAATAATCGTCTGGAGGAAGTTTAAAAGATACCGGACTACTGCCATCAGTATCAACTATATTACCTAGTTTTAATACAAAAGCTGATCGTGATTGATAGATTTCTGACTCATCGTTTTTGTTTCTCAGTTCAACCAATACCCAATCAACTACACTTGGTGGAATTGGGTTTACAGTTTCTGGAGCAATGTCATAAGGCGAATCAAATGGAACAGTTAATGTCGCCGTCATATATGAAATTGAAGAGTTAAACGGCCCCTCTAAAAAGGTTTTTATGGTTACGTCTAACGTCAAAATTGTATTGTTATACCTAACAACTGCAATATCATTATTACTACCATTATGGGAATAACCGGCTACAATAATTTTTCCATTTGGTTGAAGAGCAACACTTTTACCATGGTCATCCGTTGACCCAATAGAAGTTGAAAAAATACCTCCACCATTAAAAGAACCATCAAGTGAACCATCACTATTAAAACGTGCAGTTATCAGGTCATAATCACTTCCATTGTATGTACTTCCCACAACAATAATTTTACCATCAAATTGAATTGCAACACTTCTACCTATAGTACCATTTGTTCCAAAATCAGTTGTTACTTTTCCGTCAGTATCAAAGGAAGTATCCAATGATCCATTAGTATTGTAACGTATCAAGGCAATATCTTTAAGGTTATCATTACCAGTGGTAGTTCCAGCAACTATTATCTTTCCATCAAATTGAATTGCAACATCATATCCGTAAGAATTATTTGGCCCAAAAGCAGTCGTAACTTTTCCATCAGTATCAAAAGTGTTATCAAGAGAACCATCAATATTATAGCGTACTATGGCAAAATCAAAATCACTACCATTATATGTCTTTCCCACAACAATAATTTTACCATCGGATTGAATAGTAACACTACTTCCATCATTATCTGTTTTAGAAAAGTCAGTAGTAACTTTTCCGTCCATATCAAATGTTAGGTCTAACGACCCGCTTTGTGGAAATACAACAGACGATTCGCCTCCGCAAAGTTCCGCCGCAACAGGAAAGAAAAAGATTAAAAATGATATGTACATGAAAAGAGTTGTATGTTTTTGCATAATAAGTTTCCATATCTGATTAGTGAATTTTGATATGTAATATACAGCAGAATTTGTGAGAAGTAAACTACCGATATCGGTAGTTTTTTAAGATTTCTGATTTCCCATAAAATGTTTTTTATACTCATATTTTGACATAATAAATATTTAAAGTAATTTTACAGTCTAATTATTTGTAATGCTTCAGTCGCATTTCTTTGTTTGTAATTCTTTTGAATATTCATTCATCTCTTAACTGATACAGAACATAATAAAAATATTAAACCGATTAAAAAGGAATATCAAACTAATGTCATTTGCAAAAATAAATCTTATAGAACCCATACAAACAGCTTTGTCGGAAGAAGGTTACAAAACACCAACACCTATACAACAAAGGGCTATACCAATAGTTCTTGACAAAAAAGATTTGCTTGGATGTGCTCAAACTGGAACTGGAAAAACAGCAGCTTTTGCTCTACCAATTCTTCAAATGCTTTATAACGAAAAAAAGAGTGGAGACAAACGAAGAATAATTCGTGCATTAATTGTTACTCCAACAAGAGAACTTGCAATTCAAATTGGAGATAGCTTTAAAGTATATGGCAAACATACCGGACTTAAAAATGTTGTCATATTCGGAGGTGTTCGTCAAAAATTGCAAACTGATAGATTGAGAGCCGGAGTAGATATACTGGTTGCAACTCCAGGCAGACTTTTGGATTTGATAGATCAAAATTATGTAATTCTAAATCACTTAAAAATGTTTGTGCTTGATGAAGCAGATAGAATGTTGGATATGGGTTTTATAAATGATGTAAAAAAAATAATTTCTAAGTTACCCGCAAGAAGACAATCATTATTCTTCTCGGCAACTATGCCACCGGAAATTGTAAAACTTGCTAGAACAATTTTAGTAAAGCCAGTTAAAATAGAAATAACTCCAGAATCAACAACGGTTGAGGCTATTAAACAAAGTCTGTATTTCGTAGATAAGCCGGATAAGAAATTACTACTGATTCACTTATTAAAAAAATCAACAATTACATCAGCGCTTGTTTTTACTCGCACTAAACACGGGGCAGATAAAGTTACAAGAATTCTAAATAAAGCAAATATACTTTCGGAAGCAATACATGGAAATAAATCACAAAACGCACGACAGCGAGCTTTGCAAAATTTTAAGACTAAAAAAACTAGAGTACTTGTTGCTACTGATATTGCTGCACGTGGAATTGATATTGATGAACTTTCGCACGTTATAAATTATGAAATTCCAAATATACCCGAAACTTATGTTCATAGAATTGGGCGCACTGGACGTGCTGGATTAGGCGGAGTAGCAATTTCACTTTGTGATGTAGAAGAGAAAGCTTATATAAAAGACATAATAAAATTAATTGGAATACAAATTCCGGTAATTGAAAACCATCAATTTGTTTCAAGTGGTGTGCCTAGAGAAAAACCAAAACAAGAAGTAAGGAAAACTAATACAGCAAAAAACAAAAGTAAACGGTATGGCGATTCTTCAAAATCAAAACCTAGAAGATGGAACAAAAGAGGAAGAAAAACTTCTACAAATAAAAAGAAAGGTTAATTCTTGGAAGGTAGAAACCGTAAAAATATTAAGCAAGGTTTGCACGTTGCAATTGTACTTAAAGAAGATCAACGCACAAATAAACTTACTGATGGATATGTAAAAGATATTCTCACAAAATCATCCAACCATCCACACGGAATAAAAGTTAGACTTGAAACTGGCGAGGTTGGGCGAGTTAAAGAAATATTGGATTAGAGTTTAATTGACATAGAATTAAAAATGTCAAAATTATTAGTGTTGAATTAAATTATTCGTTGCTAAAAACTTCTAATTGCTCTAACTCTGTGAGATGAATCGACAAGATAACTAAATTTCACAATTCTTTGCATAGTTGTATAATTATATCGGATTAGTACTACATACGCGTAAAGGGAAGAAGAACCAGAATTTTCATCACTCCGATTAGAAGTCCAATAGTAACCAAAATCTGTAAAATTTCCGAGACCAGCTAAGTGTAAATTTGTCATCATTATCATAGTTTCATCCAAAGATGGTAAATACCAATCTGTATATCCATTAGTATTCAATAATTTACATCTAACAGCAGCAACTGTTGATTGATTACCAAATTGGGAAAGCTGGGAAAGCAATTTAGTATTTACCTCACCCGCATAAATACCACGTATATATCCATAGGTAGTAGTAGCACCTGGTACAATAGGAAAATACCAAGTATAAGTTGATGGTTCATCCGCTGGAGCAGCAATTAAACCATGTTCTCCAGAACCATCCAACCAAAAAATAATTCCACCTTGGTAAGTATCTCCAATACTTAAACTAAGTCCGCTACCAGACGGTGCTTGCCAAGTTGCATTACCATTAACATCTGAAGTTAAAATGTGACCATCCGTTGCTCCGGTAGTTACTTGCAGTTCAGAAGTTTTTGTTTTACCAACAACCTCTAATTTCTCTGCGGGATTATTTGTTCCTATACCAATATTTCCGGAAGGTATAGAATGTAAACTATTACCTGAAACTGCCCAGTCATCATTCTTATGAACTGGGTTTCCACCAAAACTTAAAACTCCATTTTTATTGTAAAGCTTATCTGCTGGAGGAGAAGGAACTCCGTGTTTAATTTCAATTGCACCAAATGTACCTTCATCGGTAATTCTAATTAGAGTGTTTGTGCCGTCTGTAATTTTAACATCACCTTCTTCTACTTGAATAGAATTTGGAATGTTAGAACTTGTAGTTTGTAAAGAATCAATTTTTTCTACTTTACTTTCTTGAGCGAGTAACAAAGATGATTCGTCTCCGCAAAGCTCTGCCGCAATTGAGAAAAAGAAAAAGGCAAAAGTGAAAAAAGAAATTTTGAGAAGAGTTGTAGATTTCTGCATAATAATCCTTTCTGTTTGAGTTATAAAATTTCATTTGTGAATTTTATTCGTTTAGACTAATGAAGAACAATTTATTATTTGTAGCTAACCTTATTAAGAGGTTGCTCTTTTACTAATTTATTTAGTGTAGCCTTAATAATATTCATTTCATTTCTTAAATCTTTATTTTCATTTATAACTGTTTTAAGATTTTTGTTTTCATTTTCTAAAGTCTTGATTCTCATATCTTGATACTTAATACTAGCTTCTTGAATCTTTGTTCTTTTCTCTAATGCTTGAATTGCATTAAAATTTATTCCATCAAAATCTGCGGAGGCTATTGTTGTGTCGTTGCCTATTGTTCCAATTCCATCATTACCAAAAGCAGCGTAAAAGTCTTGTGCCATTGGTCCGTAGTGTCTAAACTTTGTTGGGTCTTGTGTTTTGTAGTTCCAAGTTGTTAGCTTAAACTGAGAAATTTTATTTAACAATTCTTCACCATCAACAGATTGGAAATTTTCTTTTTTTGTTGAATCTGAAGTTGACAACCAAGAGTTACCTCCGGCATTCATAAATACTCCAACATCTGCTGCTGCGTTAGAATATAATCTATAACCTTTATCAAATCTCATAGTCATTCTATTTATTTCTGATGAGTTAAGTACTGTGGTTGTTGAGTTATCTCCAAATACAAAAGAACCATCTTTCACATTTGTAGAAACATAATTACCTAAAGCAACTGAGTTTGTTCCTGTTGCAGTTGTGTTTGAACCGACTCCCATAGAACCAGTAACTTCAAAAACTCCATTTATTCTAACTTTCTCTCTTCCATCTGCAAAATCTCCCCAGATTAATGGAGTATCAGAATTTGAATTTTCTATGTAGAGTAGATTATCACTTGATACATTAAACCCGGCTTGATAACCTAAAAATATATTTCCACTTTTGTTATGTAGTGCATTACCTGTCCCTGCTTGATATCCAATAATAGTATTGTTGGAACCTTCCTGATTAAAAGCATTAGCACTAGTGCCCAAGCCAATATTATAATCTCCATTTGTGTTATTGGAAAGGGCACTACTTCCAATTGCTAAGTTAGCAGATCCAACTGTATTCAAATATAGTGAATAGTATCCATATGCAATATTATGGGTTCCGGATATATTAGCATTAAGTGTATTTCTTCCAACAGCTGTATTCCCATTATGTGTGCCGTCATCATTTGCTCCAGATCCATTTCCAAGAAACAAACTTCTTGTATCAGTTTTTCCATCACTCAAATCATTTATCTCTGTTGCACCACTACCGCCGCTTAAAGTAGTGTTATGAAACATTAAAGTACCACCATCATTATAAAGTTTGTCTGTTGTTGTAGAAGGAACTCCGGTTTTTATTTCAATTGCTCCAAAAGTACCTTCATCTGTTATTCTAATTAAAGTGTTTGTGCCATCAGTTATTTTAACATCACCTTCTTCTACTTGAATAGAATTTGGAATGTTAGAACTTGTAGTTTGTAAAGAATCAATTTTTGCTACCTTGCTTTCTTGAGCGAAAGAAAAAGTAAAAAGTGAAAAAGCAAAAGTGAAAAGAGAAATTTTGAAAAGTGTTGTAGGTTTATACATAATAATCCTTTCTGTCTGATTTGTAAAATTTTTAGCTTAAAATAATGGAATTAAGGAAAGTTGTCAACTACCGATATCGGTAGTTTTTTGGTTTAGGCTGTGTATGAAAAATGGATGCTTTTATGATAAAAATAGAAGAAAAAAAGTTGTTGGAATGTTAAGAACATAGAAAGTCTGAAAAATATGAAATAGATTTATGGAGTGAATGTAGGATTGAGTATTAGGTTCATTTAATCTGTCACTTATCAGCAAATACAATAAAGTGAAATAAATAAAACTTAATTTTTGAATAAAAAAGATGCTACCATTCCAAGTATAAATTCATATTATTTTTAGTTAAACTGCTATTCTGGTTTCCTAAAATATAGGAAACTAGAATAAAAATAATTATTTACTAAAACTTTTTATAATCTCGGCTCGTCTTCACTATAGTTTTGCCGAAGCAGATGTAGTTGCTTTTACGTAGTCTGATATTGCTGTTTGCTGTTGCACCAATTTATGTAGTACAGCTTTCATTTCCTTCATTTCGTTTCTTAGAATTTCATTCTCACTTAAAACTGTTTTTTGGTTTTTCTTCTCTTTTTCTAATTCTTTTACTCTTTCTTCCAAAGTCTTGATTCTCATATCTTGATACTTGATACTAAGATCTTGCTCTTTAACAGCCTCAACAAGTAAGGCAGTAATAGGTGCATATTGCATTGAGTAACTTTCTCCACTATCATCAACAACTTCCGGTATAACTTCGTTTGCTTCTTGTGCTATAAAACCCATTTGTATTCCTTTACTTCGGGTTGTAGTGTTTTTCCATTTGTAGTTTACACCACGTAACTTTTTCACTTTTTCTAATGCATTAGGAATTGTAGAAATGTTTTTCTTTAATCTTCTATCACTATCGTTAAACCAAGCTGCTGTACCACCAGCAGAACCATTACTGAAAAACGTTCTGTTATTTACGTTGTCCGTTGAATTTCCATTTATCACAATTCTATCATTTGAAAAATCTCCCCAAATAAGTGGAGAAGCTGAATTAGAATTTTCTACATATAATTTATTGTTGCCAAGTTCGTTATAGCCTGCATTATAACCTAAAAATATATTTCCAGTTACATTATTATTAAAAGTTCCATAACCTGCTTTATGACCAATTATGGTATTATTAGAACCGGTTTTATTATTAAAATTTGCGTTCGTACCAACTCCTACATTATAGTTTCCAGTTGTATTATTTTCCATTGTCTCATTTCCAACAGCAGTATTACTTGTGCCTTCATTATTTTGTAGTGCAGAATAACCAATAGCAGTATTACGTGGTTGAGTTGTATTATCTTCTAATGCTCGGTAACCAATAGCAGTATTAGCTTCACCACTAGTATTATCTAGAAGTGTTAGATAACCAATAGCTGTATTTGAATTACCAGTATTATTGAAAAGAGACTGATACCCAATAGCTGTATTCCTGTCTCCATTTATATTACTTCTAAGTGCAGAAGTACCAATAGCTACATTATAATCTGCATTATCACCTGAATAAAGTGATTGATAACCTACTGCAGTATTGTTACCACCATTTTTATTAGTAAACATAGATTTTGAGCCAATTGCTACATTATAATCTGCAAGGGGACCTCCACCAAACTCAGCACTATTATTGTTATATAAAGCAGAATCACCAATAGCAACAATATTTGACGATTCATCATTTTTATACAATGCACTTTTACCGATTGCAACATTACTGTTACCAGTAGTATTTGAATAAAGAGCATTTTTACCAACAGCAATATTTGTATTTCCGATTTCATTTGATGTTAGTGCATCTAGACCTAATGCTGTATTGTTATTACCAGAAGTATTGGAAAAAAGTGCTCTCCTTCCAATAGCTGTATTATTATTTCCTCCAACATTTGAGTAGAGTGAGTTAAGTCCATTTGCGGTATTATAATTTCCACCTTGGTTTGAAAACAAAGCTTGATAACCAGTTGCAGTATTTGAGATTCCATCTAAATTCTCAGATAAAGATTTAAATCCACTTGCAGTATTATAACTTCCAGTTGTATTCTTAAATAGAGATCCAAATCCACTTGCGGTATTTTCTTTACCATCAATATTTTTTTTAAGTGTCCCATTTCCTATTGCAGTATTATCATAACCATCTGTATTAGTAAACATAGATTTTGAACCAACAGCTGTATTGCCGTATCCATTAGTATTCTTGTACAAAGCCGAATCTCCAACTGCTACTAAATTTGATTGGGTTGTATTTTCATTTAATGCATAAGCCCCAATAGCAACATTGCTATTACCAGTTTCATTTTTTACAAGTGCAAGATTACCACTAGCAACATTACGCTTACCAGTTGTATTAAATCTTAATGCCCTATATCCTAAGGCACTATTATTATGTCCGGTATTAGATGAAAGTGCATCTATACCAATTGATGAATTTTGAGAACCGGAACTACCACCTGCATTTGTTCCTAAAAAGACACTAGTTCCATAAGCATTTCCATCACTCAAATCATTAATGTTACCCACTCCACCTAATCCACTTCCATCAACTGTAATATCTCCAGTTACATGAAAGTCTCCATTTATTTTTACTTGTTCAGTACCATTTGTAAAGTCTCCCCATATTAGAGGCGAACTTGAACTATCATTATTTATATATAATTTGTTACTACCGGTTTCATTGTATCCAGCTTCATCACCTAATACCACATTCCCACTTCCGGCTGTATTTAATTTAAGAGTATTATATCCTATTGCAGTATTTTTCAATCCAACCCCATTATTAAAAAGAGAAAACACTCCTATTGCAATATTTCTAATTCCATCAATATTATGATAAAGAGAAGATGTTCCTATTCCAATATTTTTACTTCCATCAACAATTTTATGAAGAGAAGATGTTCCCATCGCAATATTATTAAATCCAGTAGTCAAATTAAAAAGTGAACCTTTACCAATTGAATAGTTACTTACTCCACTTGTTAGAGATGATCCTCCAAAATCACCAAGAAATATATTATTAGTATCTTTTTTTGCATCGCTCAAATCGTTTATACTACTTGCACCTCCAGCACCAATTGCAGAACCATTAAAGTTTAAAGTACCACTAACGTTATATAGTTTATTTGTAGTAACAGATGGAACTCCAGATGAGTCGGGAATTGTAATAGAGCCAAAAGTTCCTTCGTCATTTATTTCTATTAACGCATTTCCATCTTCATCTTTTATAGAAACTTTGTCTCCAATTGTTTGCGGTGCATTTGGTATTGCTGCGGACTGAGTTGTTTTGTTATGTCTGTCTTTTCCTTTTTTGCTATTTTCTTGTGCTATTAAAATTGTTGTAAAAAGAAAAAAAACAATCGCCAACGTATATGTCTGATTTTTCATAATTGTACTCCTTGTCTTAAAAAATTGTTACGGTAAAGTATATTATGAGTTTGAGGTAATCAACTACCTTTAAATGTAGTTTTTCCCAAATAAGGTGGTAAATTTCTAGTTTGACTACTTATGTAGGTAGTTTTAGAAAAACAAAAATGGAAACGAGAGAAAGGGGATTAAACAAAAAAACTAAATTAATCCTTTTCGGAATGCAATTGAAATAGCTTCGGATTGAGAATTTATATGAAATTTTTCGTAAATATTTCTTATATGATATCTCACTGTATGAATACTAATAGAAAGTTCATCGGCAATATTTTTATAACCAGTACCATCAGATATTTTTTTAAGAATTTCTGTTTCTCTATTAGAAAGTGAAACAGTTTCGAGAAGTTTATCTCTAGAATACGAAATTCGCATTAAGCTTAATACTTTATTTGCAATTTTGGAGTTCATTGGAGAACCACCATCATTAGCATCTTTTATTGCTTCTATAATTTGACTTGGAGGAGTTGTTTTTAGAAGATAGCCAGTTGCACCGGACATCAAAGCTTCAAAAATACTATTGCTATCATCTCTAATGGTTAACATAATTATGCTAATACTAGGAAATTTGTTTTTGACTTTTTTCACACCTTCAATTCCAGTCATTCCTGGTAAATTGATATCCATCAAAATTACTTCTGGTGTAGTTTTGTCTATTTGTTTCAACATACTTTCGCAAGAGTCATAAGAATCAATACAACTTAACTCAGGTGTCATATTGATAAGTGCGGCAAGCCCTTCACGGATTGGTTTTATGTCTTCTACTATTGAAACTTTAATCATACTAGTTTTTATGTCTCAGCAATTTTTAATTTATTAAAAGTACCTTCAAATATAATGCTTGTTCCTTTACCAATTTGTGATTTGAATTCTAACTTTCCATTTATTGCTTTTGCACGTTCATACATATTATTTAGTCCATTGCCTTTTTTAATTCTATCAATATCAAATCCAATTCCATCATCAAAATACTTAACTATAAGTCGTTTCGATTTTGTTTCTATATCAAGAATAATATTTTTACAACTACTATACTTTAGGGAATTATTTGTAGCTTCTTTAAAAAGTAGAAATAAGTTTTGCCGGAAAGTCATTGGAAGTTTTATTTCCCTTAAGCTTTCAATATTATTTATGCTAAATGCAATATTAGATTGAGACAAAACTTCGTGATACGAATCTTGGAGTCGAAGAAATAAATCTCGCAAAGAATCTTGTGAAGGATTTACAAGCCAAACGATGTCACTCATACTAGCAACAAGCGAGCGGGCAGTTACAGAAATGTTCTTTAATCCATCTTTCACATTTTGATTATCTTGGTTTACTTGAGGAGTAAGCAGTTCACTTAAAATTGTAATCTCGGATAATCCCGATCCAATTGAGTCATGTAAATCTGCAGAAATTTTTGTTCTGATTTTTTCAACTGCTAGTAAATTTCTGTATCTATACGAAGCTATAAAAGCAATTAGTGTGGCAATGCTTAAAGTTAAAAGTAAATAGAACCACCAAGTTTGCCACCAAGCCGGATTAATAACAAATGTTAATGGAGTTGGTTTGCTCCAATAGCCCCATTCATTTCTAGCTTTTACTTCAAATGTGTATTCGCCATTATCCAGACTTGTATAGTTAGCAAAACCCTCCATACTTTCAACCCAATTTTTATCAACATTTGATAGGCGATATTTATATTTTATTTCTTTTGGGGAAGAGAGGTTTAAACCATTAAACTTAAATCTTAAATAATTTTGGTTGTATTGCAATTCCTTTTCCTTTAAAAAAACATTAAAAGGATATTCTTCATTAAAAACTTCAAGCCCGATGAAATATACTTTTGGTGGAGAGTTAATTATTTTATCGGCTTGCGGATTGTATTTACTAATACCTTCATTAGTCCCAATCCAAATATTATTTTCATTATCTAAAAGAATAGAATTTGGTTTACAATTATTGGATACCAAACCATCAGTATCTTTTATTTGTCTAATAAAATAACCATCAGAATATTTAATAATAATATTAAGACCCTTTGAAGTAGTAACATAAACTTTATCTTTAAGTTGTACAATACCCCTTATATCATTGGATGAAAGACCATTTGTAACATTAATAGTATCAACAACACCTTTATCATAAATTGTAATTCCACCTTGCCTAGTTCCAAACCAGTACGTTCCATTTGTATGCTCAAATATTGTAGTTACAATTTCATCAGTTAAACCATTTTCTTCTTTGAAATGTGTAAACTTCCCATTCTTATAAAAACTTGCACCTTCGCCATGATACCCAATTACAAGCGAACTGTCACTACTCATAAGCAAATCAAGTATCCAAGTATTTTGTAAACCATTTAATAAAGTGATTGAATTTATAATTCCACCTTTCACTTGTTTAGTCTTTATTGCAGTAGTTCCATATTCTGATTTTTTTCTTTTTCTAAATTTGTTTTTTGTTAATGAATCTGAAGTACTAATTAAACTGTTAAGAAAATTTTTATGGACTTGTTTATTAGAAGTAAATATTTGCAGACCTTCTCTTCTCACAGCCATTATAACATCACCATCTGAAGAAATTACAACATCATAAATTTCTCTGTGGGATTCATCTCCCATATAATATGAAGTGATTTTTTTATCTTTCAGGATGCTAAAGCTATTAGATGCTCCAATGTATATTTCTTGATTTTTGTTCTTAGCCATTGAAAAAATATTATTGTAATTTAACCCATTACTTCTGTTTAACTTTTTAATTCCATCACTACTTATAATTGTTATCCCATTTTGAGTTCCCAATAAAATACTTGAGTCAGCTTTTTGAATAATTGAGTTAGCAATAAATTCTGTTGAATTATGGATTGATTTATAATTTGAAAAGCGATTTGGATTATAAATACTAACGCCACTATGTTCGTATCCTAAATATATTGTTCCATTGTGATCTTCTAAAAGTTGGTCAACATTATTTTCCAGAAGACCACTTTCAGTGTTAAGTATTTCTAGCGAATTATTTTTTTCAATTATTAGTCCTTTATTACAAGCATAATAATTAGTCCCGTCTTTAGTAACTAGAATATCTGTTACAAAAACTTTTATAACTTTTCCATTCTTTTCTAAAGCAAAAATCTTTCCATCTTTATATTTGTTAATACCATTTACAGTTGCAATTAATATGTAACCATTACTATCTTTTTCTATTCGTAGAATTTCATTGCTTAACAATCCATCTTTTTCAGTAAAGAATTTATTTGTTGTTCCATCCTTAACGTAAAATCCCTTAGTTCTACTACTTGCAAAAATAGTTTTATCATTCTCAATTATTAAATCTCCTAGAGGACCTTCAAGTTTATCAAATTTCTTTTTAAGACTTATAAACTTTCCCTCACTATATTCTTGTGCTATATTAGAAATCACTATTAATTTATCATCAATAATTTTGAAACGGTTAACCATATTTGAAGAAAGTCCGTCTTGCTTATTAACAGTATCAATTCTTCCATTTTTTAGTTTTATAAAACCTTTGCGATAAGTACTAAGTAAAATACTACCTTTTGGAGATTCAATAATATCGAGAATAGCAGCTGAGGGAAGACCATTTGACTTGGTGAAATTAGTGAAGTTATTTCCATCCCACTTACTAACGCCTCCCATAGTTCCAAACCAAATGTATCCTTTACTATCTTGAAACATAGAAAGAATTTTGTTGTGAACTAAACCGTCTTCTGTTGTAAGATGTTTGTGAACTTTTATTTGCCCGAAATGTGAAAGGGGGAAAAGTAATATGAATAGTATTTTTGCAGTTCTAGAAAAACTCATTTTAAATAAGTATTATTATGTAATTAACTTTGTGGTAAAATAATGGAATATTACTTTGACTGCAATAAAAAAGATTCTAGGTGTGATATAATTTGAATTTTGGACCAACTGAATTTTTGTAGTAGTGTGCTAGAAAATCTGAAAAAATTATAAATAGGTCGTGGTGATTGGAGTCGAATCATAATAATGCTTATTTTATACTTCGCCTCCACTCAGCAGAACAAATGTTAAGTCTAAAAATGGTTTCCCAAAATAATAACTGATATTCAAGGTTCACAATTTTTGTGAAGACTAGAATTTCACAACTAGAATAGTTAAAGTCCTATTGCACTTGCACTCATTACACTTAAATGGTTTCTGTGTTTTACTGTTACATAATAATTAACACCACTTGGCGAATTAAAATGGACATGACTTATTCCATCTATATCTACAACACTTCCATTTTGCAAAACAAACGCAGATTGTGATTCTATAACTGACGATGAATTGCTCCCATCTCTAAGTTCTATCATAACCCAATCAACAACTTCGTTACCAGAAATATTTGGAATTGGATTTACAGTTTCTGAGTTAGCTGTATAAGGAGAATCAAAAGGAACTGCTAAACTAGCATTCATATTTGAACTGTTATATGGTCCTTCAAGGAATATTGTTATATCTAGTAATATTGAATTGGAAATGTTAATTGTTTGTCCACTATTAATATTTCCCTTTGTGTTTACTATAGGTGTAACAGTCCAAACAAAATCACTGTACTGAGAACCAGTTCCTTGTAACTGTAATGATTCTCCAACTGCAACTGTTGTTTCAGAAACTCCTATGTCTATTGAAGTATGTCCGTTTGCTACTCCCTCAGTTGCTACAAATGTTCCTTCGTAACTTAAAAACTGAATCAATGCTCCTTGATAATCCAATGAAAATCCATCGGGTGCTCCGTTATGAAAACCATTTACTGGAAGTTCCAAATAGTAAAACGTTGTGTTGTTTATTGTACTACCAGCAGTAAAGTTATTTAATGTCTCAGTATTATAAATATTTCCAGATCCACCATTGTAAAAATTCATTGTAAAATCAGCTAAAACATAAGAACCAGAATTCTCAATTGCAATTTCAATAAATTCTCCTTCATCTGGTCCAGTGTTATCATAATGAAACTCATTTATCCATGCATTTATATTTGTGGGAAATCTTTGTCCAATATTAATATTACCTTTTGTGTTTCCTATCGGTGTAACAGTCCAAACAAAATCACTATACTCTGAACCAGTTCCTTGTAACTGTAATGATTCACCAACTACTGCAGTTGTTTCAGAAACCCCAATGTCTATTGAAGTATGTCCATTTGCTATTCCTTCAGTAGCTACAAATGTTCCTTCATAACTTAAAAACTGAATCAATGCTCCTTGATAATCCAATGAAAATCCATCGGGTGCTCCGTTATGAAAACCATTTACTGGAAGTTCCAAATAGTAAAACGTTGTGTTGTTTATTGTACTACCAGCAGTAAAGTTATTTAATGTCTCAGTATTATAAATATTTCCAGATCCACCATTGTAAAAATTCATTGTAAAATCAGCTAAAACATAAGAACCAGAATTCTCAATTGCAATTTCAATAAATTCTCCTTCATCTGGTCCAGTGTTATCATAATGAAACTCATTTATCCATGCATTTTGTCCAATTAAGGGGCTTACCAATAAAACTAAAACTGTAAATATTTTTAACATACCAACCTCGATTATTTAATTTCTCTTAAGATTCTAAGACTTAACATCCGATTAAAATACAATATACTTGTAATTTTAATAATAAATTGTGAAACAAATCACAAAACAATTGTCTTTTGTTTCTGATATGAATCTATTGTAAAAATATTATTTAGTCAACTACCTATATCGGTAGTTTTTTGGATTTAGTTTAAATTTTAACGAGAGGAGTAGGGGGGAATGGATAAAAAAAAGTTCGGCAAAACCGGACTTAATTATTTAATAATATTTTAAGAAAGAGTGAAACTAATTATTCATTGCTTCTCTTAAAGCATCCATCAGACTTGATTTTGCTTTGCGAGATTTTAATGTAGTCTTTTTTGATTTACTATCTTTGTTTTGTTGGGATGAAGTATTTGACTTTGATTCAGCAATTAACTTTTCATCTTCAACAATTACTTTTGCTGTTTTACTCTTTTCTTTCTTAGTCACTTCTTTTTGTTTTGCTTCAGCAAAAACTTCTTCTAATTTTTCTTTGAGAGACGGCTTTTTATCAGAGACTTGAGCAAGGTTTGTATTACTTAGTCCAACAAATAATACAAATAGAATAGGGTATAGGTATTTTAGTTTAATCATATATCTTCCTTTATATAATGTTATCCTCACGCAATAATACTTAGATAATTTATTAAATCCAATAACAAATAATTTTAGGAAGATATTTATTTCTATATTAAACATATAGTTATGGACTTTGCTTAATGCTTTACATTGATATAGGAATCTCTGGAATCTTAAAGAAATACTTTATTAAAAAGTCTTGAGGTGGGAATTAGGTCTAGAATATTTAACGTAGGATATAAACTAACCTACAAAAAAGTAGGTTGATTTATAATGTAAAAGTAGGTTTTATTTACTTAACTCTTCTCTTAAAGAAATAAGAAGTTTGCTACTGTTATCTTTTTTATTGGCAACTCCTCTTGTTATTAGAACTGTTTTTTTTCCATTCTCTATTTTCGTCTCGGTTTTTAGAATAGGGTTTGTACTATCTAGTTTACTTGCAGATATTTTAGTTTTCTTTTTTACAAATACTTTTCTTAATGCCGTTAGCAATTCATATCTTTCCCTTAAGCCAATATTATAATTCTTTGAAGAATTTTTTTCTGAGACATCTCTTTTTATTTCTTTCTTAGTAAAACCATCACCTATCTTCAACATTGCCATTTGTTCACCGTTGTTAGATTGAGCGAAAGCAGAACTGTTGATAAACAGAAATAGTAAAGATATTATCATTACGTATATCCTGAAGCTGTTCATTTGTACTCCATTAGTTAAATATTTTAATATTCTAACTAATTAGTTGAACAAACAATATGATATTGTGAGACAAATCAAAACTGTGGAATCTAAATGTTAATTAAAAATAAGAAGTATAGGATCAGACTATAATTTTGTTGAGAAAAAAGTGATATTCTAAATGGATAATTTTTAATATCTATTATTGGAACGCAGATTTTTATGATGGTTATGATTCATTAAGATTTTTAAAGCTTTAACATAATTGATCATTGGACATTGTTTGTTGAGTGTTGAATATTGATTCTTTCTCCACCCCAAAAACATGAAGCAAAGTTATTTTATTAACTAACAAATTTTAATATTTTATTTTGTATCCCAATTATCTGGCACTTGAAGTACAACAACTTCTCCCTTAACACAAATTTTTCCTTTAGCAATTAAATCAACTTCAACAATAACCTTTCTACCTTTCTGTTCTTTTACTTTTCCTCGTAATTCTAAAGTGCAATCAATTGGAGTTGGTTTTAGATATTCGATTTTTAAGGCAGCAGTTACGCAGCGAGGATACAAATTATTTTGTTCATCTTTCTCCAATGCTCTATATAAAGATGCTGCTCCAGTTGCGGTTGAATGACAATCAATTAAGGAAGCGAGTAAACCTCCGTAAACAAAACCAGGCAAAGCAGTATGCTCGGGCTTTGGTGAAAAATGGCTAACCGTTTCATCTCCATCCCAATATGTTTTTAGTTGATGACCAAATTTGTTTTGAGTTCCACAGCCATAACAATGACTAAACTCTTTTGTGTAATATTCTTGAAATGCTTTTTTCATAATTGTTTTTTCTTAGTTAAATTTAGCTGAATCTATTTTAGTTTTTGTACATCAAATGTAAAAAACAATCTTGATATAAGAAGAATAATTTATATATTTTTACACTATGCATATCTTAAATAATAAATACAAAGAATTCTATTCCGCACTTTTTGTTGCTGTTTATGTTATTTTTTTAATCATAAATTTCACACATTCTCATCACTTTAACATTTCTAATAGTTTAATTGTTATTTCAAACAATAATGTAAATGAAGTTGATAGTTTACTGCTTGATGGTAGTAGCTGCTTAATTCATCAATTTAGTTCATCAGTTCTTTTTCTTGAGTATAGTAATGCAACATCGTTAAATATTATTAATATAGAAAATAGCTCAATTTATAAATCTAATTTCTTTTTCAATTCTATCATCTTCGTAAATTCTCCTCTTCGCGCTCCTCCGGTTGATTTTTCTGTCTAAATAAAACTCAACAATTAATTATTATTTAAAACTATTCCATGTAATCATGTGGAATTAAGTTTAAAATTATGGAGGAATAAAATGCAAAAATCATTTAAGTTTTTAGCACAATTCATGTTATTATTTTCAGTTGTAATTATAGGACTTTCATCTTGTGATGAAAAAGATCCGGTATCTCCGGCAGAAGAACATTTTGAGGCAGAGGGTTTAGTCCTCAGAACTTCTGGAATAAAATTAGCAGAAATATTTCGTGGAGAAACGTCTGACACTTTAAGTCTTCTCAAGGATATTCTAGGCGATCATATTGAAGTTACTTTTTATGATTCAGAAAAAAAAGAAATAGCTCCACCAAATGATGAACATATTAAATTTGCCTGGACGGTTGATGACCCTTTAATATTAGGCGTTCATCAACATGAAGGTGAAGAAGGTGGATTTGAATTTCACTTAAAAGGATTAAAGGTTGGAGAAACTCAAATTGAATTCTTCATAAAACACAATGATCATAATGATTATCGTTCAGGCAAATTCCCTGTAAAAGTAACTTCCAAATAAACTTAAGTAGGCACAATGAAATTATCCAATATGTGGGAGTATATCGTTTTACGAATACTCCCAATTGTTCTATTTTTTGTTTCTTTAACTTTTGCTCAAAGTAATAAGGGAGTTCTAACCGGAATAGTAATTGATGCGGAAACGAACAAACCAATTCCTTATGTCTCAATGGAATTCAAAGATCATTCGCATGGTTTTGTCTCTAAAACTGATGGAACTTTTGAAGTTAGCAATGTTGAAGAAGGAGAGCATGTTATTGAGGTTAAACATCTTGGCTATAAAGAGAACCAAATCAAACTTAGTTTTAACAAAACAAACAATAAGAAAATTGCAGTTTATCTTATTCCCAGAAGTATTGAAATTTCTCAAGTTATTGTTGTTGATAAAAATCTCACCTCAAAATTTGATGAACTTTATGAAGATGCAAATGTTCTAAAGGGAAGAGAATTACAAAAAGATTTAGCTCTAACTTTAGCTTCAACACTAAAAAATGAAACCGGACTTGCAATACGCTCAATGGGTCCGGCTCCAGCAAGACCAGTAATTAGAGGGCTTGGAAGCGATAGAGTTTTGATGAGTGAAGACGGAATAAAAACGACTGATCTTTCTTCGACATCGCCCGATCATGCTGTTACTATTGACCCATTTAATCTTGAACGAATTGAAGTCCTCCGTGGACCAAGAGTTTTATTGAAAACTTCCACCACAATTGGTGGAATTGTAAATGTAATTAGGAACGAGATTCCATCGGAAGTTGATAAACATATACATGGAACTCTTGGTGGCTTTGGTGAAACTGTTAACAAAGGATTGCTCGGTTCTTTTACAACAGTTATTCCGCTTGAACCTTTTTCAGTAAGAGCAGAAATTAGTAAAAGAGTTTCCGGAAATCTTTCTACACCAATTGGTGAGTTAAATAATTCTGAATCAGATAACTTGAATTATAGTTTTGGTGGAAGCTATATTTTCAGCAATGGATTTGTTGGAGCATCTTACCGAAAGTTTGATCTTAACTATGGAGTGCCTGGCGGTTTCATAGGTGCACATCCAAACGGAATTGATATTGAAATGTTTCGGCGACAAATAAATTTAAAATCTCAAGTAAAATTAAGCTCAAAATATTTTGAAAAGATTGAGGCAAATTATAGCAGAGTTTTATATCGTCATAAAGAGTTTGAAGCATTAGGAACTATTGGCTCAGAATTCAAAATTATAAATAATTTAGGTTTTATTCATTTAGAAAATAAAAAGCTTTGGCTGTTTGACAAAGGAACCATAGGGCTTTCGTTTGAATCAAGAGGTTTTGATATTGGCGGATTTGTATTTACTCCACCTTCAAGTTCACTAAATATTGCTTCATTTATTTATGAATCTTTTAAAATTAATAAGGTAACTTTTGAAGTCGGTGGAAGATTAAACTATGATATAATTACTCCTAAAAGTGAAAACCCAAATGCAAAAATTGGAGCAATAGAGGGAAGAAAATTTACGACATATTCTCTCTCACTTTCAAGTCTTTATCCTATTACAGATATTGTTTACATTGGAGCAAACATAAGTAAGTCATCAAGAGTACCTACAATAGAAGAGCTTTTTTCTGAAGGTCCTCATCTTGCAGCTTATTCTTATGAGCTTGGCAACCCTTTGTTAGAAGCAGAAAGTGGAATTGGTGCTGAGATATTTTTGTATCATAAGTTCAATGGTTTATTATTTAATTTTAATTTATTTAGAAATAGTTTGAACAATTATATTATTCCACGAAACTCTGGTGAAATAAATTATGCTACATTTCTGCCAATATATGTTTCGTCTGGAGTTTCGGCTTTGTTGTATGGAATTGAAAATCAAATTGAATGGGAAGTAACTGAGCAATTAAAAGTTTCAAGTTCATTTAGTTATACTGTTGGAAAGTTTAGTGAGTTAAATTCGCCACTTCCGCAAATTCCACCATTAAAAGGTATTGTTAAAATTGATTATTCAAATCATAATTATTCAATAGGAATAAATAACGAGTTCTCATTTGCTCAAAACAAGGTTGATGAGTTTGAAGAATCGACGGCTGGATACTCAATATTTAATACTTATTTCAGATATAGTTTTCAGAATAAAAATTTGGTTCATAACATATTCTTTAGTGTTGATAATATTTTCAATAAAGAATACAGAAATCATTTGTCAAGAGTCAAATCAATCTTACCAGAGGCTGGAAGAAATTTTAGAATATCATATAAAATATTTTTTGAATTATAAAAAAAATAAACTATCTTGCTTAGTCTATTTAAGATTTTAAGGAGAATTAAATGTACGCAGTTGTTGATATTGCTGGACAGCAATTTCAAGTTGAAGAAAATTCAATGTATTATGTCCCAAAGTTAGATACAGAAGTTAGTAAGACAGTTACTTTCGATAATGTTTTATTATACTCAGATGGTAAAACTACTTCCATTGGAACACCTTCTGTAAAGGGAATGAAAGTTCAAGCAAAAGTTTTAGAACACATTAAAGATGATAAAGTAATTGTCTTTAAAAAAATTAGAAGAAAGTCATACAAGAAAAAGAACGGACACAGACAGCAGTTATCAAGAATTGAAATAACAAAAATTTCAAAATCTACGGCTAAAGCTCCAGCAAAAAAAGTTGAAGAGAAGAAAGTAAGTACAGAAACTAAAACTGCTAAAGCAAAAGTGACTACAAAAGCTAAGGAAACAGTTAAGACTGTTAAAGCTACAAAAGGGAAGGAGACTAAATAATGGCACATAAAAAAGGTCAAGGTTCATCAAGAAACGGAAGAGATAGTAATCCACAATATTTAGGTGTTAAAAGATTTGGTGGAGAAAAAGTAAACGCTGGAACTATCATTGTAAGACAAAGAGGAACAAAGTTTCATCCTGGTAACAATGTTATGATTGGTAGTGACGACACACTTTTTTCTTCTATGGTTGGTTTTGTTCAATTTGAAAAGGGACGTGGCGATAGAAGATTTGTTAGTGTTTACGAATCGTTAAGCTAGAATTTCAATTTACATATTTTATAAAATTAAACCCCTCAAATTTGAGGGGTTTTTTTTGTAGCTACGATTCTCCAGAATCGTAAAATTAAGAAATGAAGTTATTCTAAAATCCTAATCTTTCCATATCTGCAATAAGAGTAGTAACTGCATTAGTTGAATTATCAAAAGCAGCTTGCTCTTCATCATTCAAAGTAACTTCAAGAATTTTTTCACAACCACTTTCTCCAAGTACTGCTGGGACACCAACGTAGTAACCATCAACTCCATATTCACCATCTAAATAAACACAAGAAGCTAGTACTCTTTTTTGATCACCCAAAATTGCTTCTGCCATTGCAACTGCTGCTGCTGCTGGGGAATAGAAAGCTGAACCAGTTTTTAATAGACCAACAACTTCGCCACCAGCTTTTTTAGTTCTTGTAACCATAGCATCCATAACTTCTTTAGCTTTTGTTGCATCGTCATATTTTCTTTCTAACAATTCCATTACCGGAACTCCATTAACATTTGCATAACGAACAAGAGGAACCATTGTATCGCCGTGTCCACCAAGAACCATTGCGTTAATGTCTTTAACTGAAACTCCAAGTTCCCAAGCAATAAAAGTAGAGAATCTAGACGAATCTAAAACTCCAGCTTGACCAATAACTTTATTGTGTGCAAAGCCCGAAACTTTTTGAAACAATGTTACCATTGCATCAAGTGGATTTGAAATAATTATTACAATAGCATTTGGAGCATTTTCTTTAACACCTTCTGCAACACTTTTCATAATTTTTGAATTTGAAACTAATAGATCATCTCTACTCATTCCCGGTTTACGAGGTAAGCCTGCTGTAATAATTACAATATCTGAGCCAGCAATATCAGCATAACTATTTGTACCGTTTATAGCAACATCAAATCCATCAATGCGAGATGCTTCAGCAATATCAAGGGTTTTGCCTTGTGGTAAATCTTCAACAATATCAAACAGTACAACATCTGCTAATTCTTTGAACCCAATTAATTGAGCAAGAACCCCGCCAATTTGTCCGCCACCAATAAGTGCAATTTTCTTTTTAGCCATTTTTAACTCCTAATATATTTGTTTTATAAAAATAGATATTCATATCTTAAATATAAAATAAATGTAATTAAATTAGAAGCTAAATTTTATAGATTGTTTTGAAATATAGAATAACTTCTTAATTGTATCTACAAAACTAAATAGATAACATTTTTATTTGTCATACTTTATTATAATTTTATTGTTGCAATAATAACAATTAACAGACTGGTTTTGTTAAAACAAAATCAGGTAGTGTAAATAAGGAAAACATAAATGAAGTTCACTTTAAATGTAGATCACGTAGCAGTATTAAGAAATGCACGAGCAGAAGAAAATCCAGATCCAGTTACGTTTGCCTTGATGGCTGAGCAATTTGGCATTGATGGAATTGTTGTTCACCTTAGAGAAGATAGAAGACACATTACCGAACGTGACGTTAGATTACTTAGAGAACAATTAAAATCAAAATTAGATTTGGAGATGGCAACAGTTCAAGAAATTGTTGATATAGCTTGCGATGTACAACCCGACCTTGTAACACTAGTACCCGAAAAACGTGAAGAGCTAACCACAGAAGGAGGTTTGAACGTTTTAGATAATATAGAAAGTACTAAAGATGCAATTATTCAACTTCACGAATCTAACATTCCCGTTTCGCTTTTTGTTGAACCTGATCTAAACCAAATAGATGCTTCTGCAGAAATAAATACTGATATGATTGAAATCCATACTGGAGTTTTTGCAAACGCTAAAACTGAAGAAGAAATGTTTGATGAACTTGAAAGGATAAGACAAGCTGTAAAACATGCAAAGAAAATTGGACTTGGTGTAAACGCTGGACACGGATTAAACTACTTAAACATTAAAGAGTTTGTTGCAATAAAAAATATTGATGAAGTTAGTATTGGTCAAGCTGTTATTGCTCGCTCCATATTTGTTGGTTTGGAAAAAGCAATTAAAGAAATGATAGAGTTGATAAATAAGTGAATTGCTAAATAATGAATTCACTTAAAAGTAAACTTGAATACCATTACAAAAAATTTGACTACTCTCAAATTTATCCAGACCCATTAATATTTCCACATCGTTTTAAGAATGAATTAGATATAGAAATATCTGCATTTGTCTCAAGTGTTTTTGCTTATGGAAATGTAAAGCAAATAATGAACACACTTGAAAAACTTCATGATTTGTTTGGAGAAAGTCCTTCCGAGTTTGTGAAAAGTTTTAGTAAAATAGAACACAGAGAAATCTTCAAAACATTCAAACATAGATTCTATACAGGTGATGATACAATTATTCTTTTTGAGACTCTAAAAAATATTATAGAAAATTACGAATCAATAAAAAAACTTTTTCTCCTTCATTATTCTCAAGAAGACACGAACGTAAAAAAATCACTTTCCTTTTTCTCGCAAAACCTAAAAAGAATTTCTAAATCTGACTCAAACAAAAATAGAGGAGTTGCTTTTATGTTCCCAGATCCATTACAAGGAAGTGCTTGCAAACGCATGAACTTATTTTTACGTTGGATGGTTAGAAAAGATGAACTCGATTTTGGATTGTGGCAAGAAATACGAAAAGACCAACTAGTTATTCCAGTTGATACGCACGTTGCAAAGGTCAGCACTCATTTAGGACTAACAAAAAGAAAAAATGTTAGTTGGCAAATGGCAGAAGAAATTACAGAGAACCTAAAACAGTTTGATAAAAACGATCCCGTAAAATATGACTTTGCAATTTGCCATTTAGGAATGAGAAAGCTGAAGTTTTAGGCTCGTTTAAATTCATATCAATAAAAACTACTAGTGAAACTGAAAAAAATATTTGAGATTAACTAATTTTCCTAAATATTTATTCTAATCATTCGATAATGAAAATAGTGTAAACTGTAAAATTCAGTTTTACAATAACACTAATTCAATGTCTCATTAAAATGATGGTGAATAAAAATGAAAATAGTAATTCTCAGTTTAACGCTAATTTTGCTATCGTTTGGTTGCACAGAAAATAATACAAATAGCAACATAAGAGTCTATAGAAAATCTATTAGCTCATTATCAAAATCAATAGATGAAAACAGAGATGTAATTTCTAATCTTTTAGTAAAAAGAGGAATAGAAAAGTTTATAAAAAAAGACTATGATGGTTCAGTAGATGACTTTAACGAAGCATTGCAATACAAAAGAGAAGTAACATCTATCTATAAGCTAATTATAATTTCTAAAATGTGGCAAAAATTTAAGAAGAATGATACTTGGTTGCAGTTTGAGAAACAAGACATTGCAAATATTATTGACGAAGTTTATCCAAGTAATATAACCAAACCAACTGTTGATGAAATAATCTAATTTAGTTATTTTGAGAATTATTGAGCATTCATTTACTTTGTTGATTGTTCAAAAAACTGTTTGTTATACTGCAAACAGTTTTATATGATACAATAAAAATATGCCATAATTTTATACCACTACCTTCATATTTCCCCTCCATATTTTTCTCTATAATTCATATTAATTTAATTGCATTAAAACTAACAATCTCCTATATTTACGGCTTGTTTGTTTCAGAAAATTTTGAATAAACCAATTTGTTGCCGGGATGGCGGAATTGGTAGACGCACTGGACTTAAAATCCAGTGGGAGGTTTCTCCCGTGCCGGTTCGAGTCCGGCTCTCGGTACAAGGTTTTATTCAAAACTCTTAAACAATAATTTTATTGTTCTTTGTCTTTTCTTAATCGTACTCTTGCTCATAATCTTATCACGTTTTTATTTCTTTTTATAAAAATGAAAGCGAGTAAGATTAAGAGAATGATTAAGATTAAGAATATAGTAAGTTATTTTGTATTCAAGTTTTACCACTGGGTCCTTAGCTCAGTTGGTTAGAGTGTCTGCTTGACGTGCAGGAAGTCAGTGGTTCGAATCCACTAGGACCCACAAACTTCGGAGTTAGCTCCGATTTTTTTATAAATGGATGCTTTGTTTGAAAGACTCCGAAAGATTTAATAATGAGTAAAATAAAAATTACATTTCCCGATGGCTCTAACAGAGAATACGAAAAGGGAACATCTTCATTTCAAATAGCAGAATCAATTTCTAAAGGTCTTGCAAAAGAAATTCTTGTAGCTAAAGTAAACGGAAAGTTAGTTGAGATAAGCCTTCCTATTACTGAAGATTCTAGCATTCAGTTATTTACATTTAAAGATGAAATTGGCAGACATTCATATTGGCATTCCACATCGCACTTAATGGCTCACGCAATTCAATCTCTTTATCCAGAAGCAAAGTTTGGCGTTGGTCCAGCAATAGAAGGCGGATTCTACTATGACTTTGATATTGATACGAAACTGACAGATGATGATTTAGTAAAGATCGAAAAAAAGATGATGGAGCTTGCAAAAGCAAATACTCCATTTGTCAGAAGTGAACTTTCACAAAAAGAAGCTTTAGAGTTTTTTGAAAAAGTAAATGACCAATATAAATTAGAATTAATTAGTGAGTTGAATGAAAAAGAAGTAGCAATAAGTCTTTATCAAGAAGGTGACTTTACTGATTTATGTTTAGGTCCACATATTCCATCAACCGGTAAAATTAAATATGTAAAGCTAATTAATATCTCTGGTTCGTACTGGCGTGGTGATGAAAAACGACAAAGCTTACAAAGAATTTATGGTGTTTCGTTTCCAAAACATAAGATGCTCGAAGAACATTTGGAGTTATTGGAAGAAGCAAAAAAGAGAGACCATAGAAAACTTGGTAAGCAATTAAAATTATTTAGTATCGAAGAAGAATCTGGTCCGGGCTTGATATACTGGCATCCTAAAGGTGCAAGGGTTAGAAATACAATAGAAAATTTCTGGCGAGAAGAGCATCTTAAAAATGGTTACGATTTAGTTTACTCTCCACACGTTGGTAAAAGTTGGTTGTGGGAAACAAGTGGACATCTTTCTCATTTTAAAGAAAATATGTTTGCTCCAATGACAATTGACGAGCAAGAGTATTATGTTAAGCCAATGAATTGTCCGTTCCATATTCAAATTTATAAATCGGAATTGCATTCATACAGAGACTTACCTTTACGCTGGGCAGAGCTTGGTACAGTTTATAGATATGAAAAAAGTGGTGTGCTTCACGGGCTGCTTCGTGTAAGAGGGTTCACTCAAGATGATGCTCATATATTTTGCACACACGAACAAATTGAAGATGAAATTATTGAAGTTATTCGTTTCGCTAAATTTATTTGGACTTCGTTTGGCTTTGATGATCTAAAATATTACGTTTCTACAAGACCAGAAAAGGCAGTAGGCGATGATGAACTCTGGGATAAGGCAACTGCATCATTAGAAGACGCTCTTAAAAAAGAAGGTCTTGAGTATGAAGTTGATGAAGGTGGCGGAGCATTTTACGGCCCGAAGATTGATATAAAAATTAAAGATGCTCTACATCGTGAATGGCAAATGAGTACAATTCAATTCGATTTTAATTTGCCTGAACGTTTTGAAATGAAATATATTGGTGAAGATGGTAAAGAACATCGTCCATTTATGGTGCATCGAGCTTTGTTCGGTTCAATAGAAAGATTTATGGGTGTGCTTATTGAGCATTATGGCGGAGCATTTCCAACTTGGCTTGCTCCCATTCAAGTGGCAATTATTCCTGTATCGCAAAACCATTTTGAATATGCTGAAACTGTGAAAGCAAAACTAAAAGAAAATAATATTATTGTTGAATTGGATTATAGAAACGAAAAAATCGGTTATAAAATTCGTGAATGGGAAACTCAAAAAGTTCCTTATATGTTAATAGTTGGCGACAAGGAAAAAGAAGCTGGAAATATTTCTTTTAGAAAGCATAAAGAAGGTGATAAAGGAAGTATGGCTATTAATGAATTTATTAGTAATATTACAACTGAAATTAATAATTTATCTGTAAACTAATTTTTTAGGAGGTATTTATCGCTAAACGCCAGCGTATGAATAGAGATATCAGGCATCCCGAAGTAAGACTGATTGGAGCTAAGGGAGAGAAGCACGGTATTGTTAAAATTGATGAAGCTTTAAGATTGGCTGAAGAAGCAAATTTAGATTTAGTGGAAATTTCTCCAACAGCAATACCACCAGTTTGCAAAATTGTTGATTTTGGTAAATTGAAGTACGAGGATCAAAAAAGACTAAAGCTACAGAAGAAAAAACAACACATAACTATTCAAAAAGAAATTAGGTTACACCCAAATACAGATACACACGATTTTGATTTTAAAGCAAGACACGCAGAGAAGTTTTTAAAAGAGGGAAACAAAGTAAAAGTTGCAGTCTTGTTCAAAGGTAGAGAGTTAGCTTACAAAGATCACGGTAAAAATTTGCTAATTAGATTTATAGAAAGATTAGACGAAGTATCAAACGTGGAGCACGAAATTAAGTTTGAAGGTAGAACAATGCACGCAATCCTTGCTCCCTTAAAAGTTAAATTAAAGAAAAATAATAAATAATAGGTACAAAATGCCAAAAATGAAAACTAATCGCGGAGCAGCAAAATCATTTAAGAAAACTGCTTCCGGTAAAATAAAAAGAAATAAAGCTTTCAAAGCTCATATTTTGACAAAGAAAAGCCCTAAAACAAAACGTGGACTTAGACAAGCAACTTTAGTTTCTGCGGCAGATACTAAACGTGTAAAAAAAATGATTTTATAATTTATAGGGATTAGGACAAATGCCAAAAACTAAAAATACTGTTGCATCACGTGCAAGAAGAAGAAAAGTATTAAAACTTGCAAAAGGTTACTGGGGTTCAAGAAGTAAAATTTATACGGTTGCAAAGCACTCTGTAGAGAAGGGTTTACAATATGCTTACCGTGATAGAAAAAATAAGAAAAGAACTTTTAGAAAACTTTGGATTGTTAGAATTAATGCAGCAGCAAGATTAAACGGAACAACTTATTCAAAGTTGATTCACGCAATGCAAACAAAAGGTGTTGATATCAATAGAAAAGTATTAGCTTCTATTGCAGTTGAAAACCCTGGTGCATTTACTGATATAGTTAAGTTCGTTTCTGCATAATTTTTTGCCCCTTGAATTATTTTTCTTTATAAGTTGAATAGTTTCGGGGGTGTTCTTTAAATATGAAAAGTGCATATACTATAGTGCTTTTCTAAAAATAAGTTTAAAAATTGTCATTGCGAGGAGTGTTCTTTACGACGTGGCAATCTGCCAAGATGGTCGGTCAACTATTTGGCAGATTGCCACACTCAACAAAAGACGTTGAGTTCGCAATGACAACTATTTATGTTTTGTTTGTCATTTCGAAATGAGCTTGTTTTTTAAGTGATTGAGAAATCTCTAAACTATTTGAGTTATGAGATTTCTCACAAAAAACGTATTCGAAATGACAACTTTATAAAATCTGAATACTACCAAACATTTCTATGAATGAAAAAATAGACAATACCAGAATTGAATTTGAGAATGACATTTCAAAAGTTGATGACTCAACTACACTTGAAGAAGTTAGGATAAAATATTTTTCAAGAAATGGAATTTATGCTGAACTCTTTGAAGAATTCAAAAAACTTCCCAAAGAAGAAAAGCCAAAATTTGGTCAAGTGCTTAATAATGAAAAAAAATCAGCACAAAATAAATTTGATGAATTAAAAACAAAGTTAGAATCAGAAGAAGTTAAAAAAACTGATACTATTGATTTAACCTTGCCAGGCAAGGCTCAACAAGTTGGTTCGCTTCACATCTTAACTCAAACACTAAACGAAATAAAAGATATTTTTAAAGGATTGGGTTTCTCAATTCATATTGGACCTGAAATTGAAACGGAAGAAAACAATTTTGAGAAGTTAAACTTTCCACCAAATCATCCAGCTCGTGATATGCAGGATACGTATTTTATTAATGAATCTATTTTACTTCGCACACATACTTCACCAGTTCAAGTTAGATTGATGAAAGATAGCAAGCCACCTTATAGAGCAATAATGCCGGGACGAGTTTACAGAAATGAAGCGATTAGTGCTAAAAGTTATTGCTTATTTCATCAAGTTGAAGGATTGGTTATTGATAGAGATGTAACTTTCGCAGAACTAAAAAGTACATTGGTTTATTTTGCAAATCAGTTTTTTGGGGAAGATGTTAAGTATCGTTTTCGTTCAAGTTTTTTCCCGTTTACAGAACCAAGTGCCGAAGTTGATATTTGGTGGCAACCAAAAGGTAAAGAAGGAAAGTGGTTAGAAATTTTGGGATGTGGAATGGTTGATCCAAATGTGTTGAACAATCTCGGTGTCGATTCGGAAGAATATATTGGTTACGCTTTTGGAATGGGAATTGAAAGAATGGCGATGCTCAAATATGGCATTAACGATATCAGAGTTTTTTATGATAACGATAATAGATTTTTAAATCAATTTAAATAGTTTAGGATATTACTTTGATAGTTTCACTTAACTGGTTAAAAGATTACATAGATTTAGATGGAATTTCAACTGAGGAAATAGTTGAGAAGTTAACTACATCCGGTTCAGAAGTTGATGAGGTTATTGACAAAGCTAAAGACTTAAACGGAATAGTTGTTGGACTTGTTGAAGAAGTTAAAAAACATCCTAATGCTGATAGACTTTCTGTATGTAAAGTAACAGATGGAGAAAAAACTTACGATGTAGTTTGTGGTGCTCCCAATGTTGCAGCCAACCAAAAAGTAGCTTTTGCAAAAATTGGAGCTATTATTCCCAATGGTAAATTTGAGATTAAGAAATCAAAAATTAGAGGTGAGCTTTCTGAAGGAATGATTTGTGCGGAAGATGAATTAGAGCTTGGTGATGATCACGATGGAATTTTAGTTCTTGATGAAGGTGCCGAAATTGGACAAACGTTCGCAGATTCAATTGGAATGAACGATGTTGTATTAGACATTGCAATTACTCCAAACAGAGCAGATTCATTAAGTCATATTGGAATTGCAAGAGATTTGGCGGCAATATTTGGTAGAAAAGTTAAATATCCAACTTCAGAGAATAAATATAAGATCAATAATAACAATGAGTTGCTACAAATAGTTAATGAAGATATTGAAAACTGTCCGAGATATTCTGCAGTAATTATAAAAGAAATTGAAGTTAAAGAATCTCCACAGTGGCTTAAAGAAAAATTAACTGCAATAGGTTTACGACCAATTAACAATATTGTTGATGCTACTAATTTTGTTCTTCACGAGATTGGGCAACCATTGCACGCATTTGATTTGGAGGAACTTGCTGATGCAAAAATTGTTATTAAACAAATGGGTGATAAAAGCAAATTTGTTACACTTGATTCAAAAGAAAGAAGTATGCTCCCGAATAGTTTGATGATTTGTGATGGCAAAAAACCAGTTGCAATTGCCGGAGTAATGGGTGGTGAAAATTCAGAAGTGTCAAATTCAACAAAAAATATTGTTATTGAAAGTGCATTTTTTGATCCAGCATCAGTTCGTAAAACTGCCAAGAAATTAAATCTTTCAACCGATGCTTCGTATAGGTTTGAAAGGGGTACGGATATAAATGGAACTTTGAACACAGCAATGCGTGCAGCAGAAATTATTACAGATATTGCCGGCGGAACTATTGTTGATGAAGTGATTGATATTTATCCAAAACCATTTGAGCAGAAAGAAGTTAGTGTTAGATTTTTCCGAATTGCGAAAATTATTGGTTTTGAAATTGAACATTATATCATCAAAGATATTCTTAAAAATTTAGAATTTGAAATTATTGAACACGATCTAATTCATATAAAAGTTAGAGTTCCATCATTCAGACAAGACATTGAAAGAGAGATTGATTTAATTGAAGAAGTAATTAGAATATTTGGTTTTGAAAACATTCCAAATGTTGAAAAAATTTCTATTCCGCTTTCAAGTAAGATTGATGAGACAAAATTTGAAGATAGTATTCGTAATAAATTAGTTGCTCTTGGCTATTCTGAAGTTGTTAGTAACTCATTGATAAGTGATGAAAAAACAATTGATTATGCTCATTCTATTAAAGTACTTAATCCACAAAGTAATGAAATGACAAGGTTGAGAACTTCTTTAATTCCGCCAATGTTATTGAATGTCTCAAGAAATATAAAAGTTAAAGAAGATAACTTAATGTTGTTTGAAATTGGGCAAGTGTTTAAGTCAAAAGATGAAAAAGTAAAAGTGTATGACGATATAGTAGAGCATCAAAGTTTGATAATTACAATGACTGGAAAGAAGAATCTAAAAAATTGGTTCTCAGAAGATGGTTTGTTTAATTTTTATGATTTAACTTCAAATGCAGATTCAGCAACCACAAATAATTACCTTGATTCTAAAATTAAGGATTCTTATAATGAAGAAGCAAACGAAATATTTGATTTTAGTTTTGAAAAGAAAATTAAAAACACTTCACTTGGAATTGGTGGAAAACTGAGTAGTGAGTTTCTAAACAAATTTGAAATAGAAAAAGATGTTTTTGTTTTTGAATTGAATTTGGATATTCTAAAAAAACTTAAAGTTAAGAAAAAAGAATTTCACAGTATATTGAAATATCCAAAAGTGATAAGAGACTTTGCTTTTATACTTGATAAAGATATTTCATACAAAACTGTTGTTGGAACAATTAAAAATAATAGTTCTAATTTGTTGAAAAATGTTAAATTATTTGATATATTTGAAAGTGATACTTTAGGCAAAGACAAAAAAAGTCTTGCATTTCAGTTAGAGTATTTTGACGAAACCAAAACTTTACGTGAAGAGGAAATAGATAAAGAGTTTTGGAGTACAATAGAAAAAGTAAAAACTAAATTAAAAGCAGAGTTAAGAGGTTAAAAAATGGGGGATACATCAAAGTACGATTTGTTTCTACAAGAGATTGTCTCCTTGGAAAAGATAGTTCATAATTATGTTGGTACTAATAAGGAACTGTTAGAAATTAAGAAAATATCAGAAGAAAGAATTGACCAACTTCAAAGTGAAAACAAAGTTTTGGTTAATAAAATTAAAGAGTTAGAAAGAAAATCTAATTCTGTGGAAGAAAATATTGCAACAACATTAAGCAAAAAGAAGTTAGATGTAAATGAAAGAGAAAATCTAAAGAGCCAGATTGATGATTTAATTGAAAAAATTGATTATCATATTCACTCTTAGATTAAGTTATTTTAGTTAATATTAGGATTTTTTTAAGAAAGAGAATAGATTCAAAATGTCTGAGAAGAAAAAGCTAAAAGTAAAAATATTTGATAAAGAATTTTCATTGCTAGTAGAAAATGAAGAAATTGCAAATGACTTGGCTACGTATGTTAATAAAGTTATGGACGATACTAAAGCAGAATTAAAGGGACAACCAACAGAAACGGTCGCAATTATTGCAGCACTAAACATAGCATATGATTTATCATTAGAGAAAAATAAATTTAAAGAATTTAGCATACAAGCAACCGATAAAATAAAAAAGCTTAAACTTCTTATTGAACAATCTCAACCTGAATCTGTTTCATCTTAGATTTTTCCGCACTGTCACACTCACAATGAAAAACTAACAACGTAAATTAGGGTTTCTGACTCGCAGCGTGTATTACAGACCTCATCTCAATTTATTGGGACCTTACTTTTTAAGTAGGCTAGTGGAAGTAAAAAGCGTTGGGCATTTTCCCGCATTGCATAAGGATGAGTTTTTCCTTTAAGGGTGGACAGTTGCGGTTTTATTTTAACGGAGGAACTTATGGAATTAGGTCTTGTAGGTCTTGCAGCAGCAGTCATTTCTTTTATTGGTGGATGGTTTATTCATTCGATGGCTGGGAAAAACAAAGTTGGTTTAGCTAAAGAAAGAGCTGAAGCAATTGTAAAAGATGCAGAAAAAGAAGCTAGAAATTTAAAGAAAGAAAAATTGTTAGAAGTAAAAGATGAGTGGCTAAAAAAGAAGCAAGAGTTTGATAACGAAATGAATAATCATCGTCAAAAAGTTCAGAACACTGAAAAGAAATTAGAACACCGTGAAGAAAATATTGAAAAGAAACTTGATTTAGTTAACCAAAATGATAGGAACAACAAGCAAGTTGAATCTCAGTTATTAAAAAGACAAGAAATTATAAATAATAGATTAGAAGAAGTAGAAAAATTAAAAGCTGACCAAAATGTTAGATTAGAAAAAACTGCTGGCTTAACAACCGACGAAGCAAAAAAAATGTTGATGGAAAATGTTATTGATAAAGCTAAATCGGATGCAATGCAGTATGTAACAGAAGTTAAAGACAACGCAAAAGCTGAAGCCAAAAAAGAAGCTCAGAAAATTGTTGTTCAAGCAATTCAAAGAACTGCAGTTGATCACTCCGTAGAATCCACAGTATCAGTTGTTCAAATTAAAAATGACGAAATGAAAGGTAGAATTATTGGTCGCGAAGGTAGAAACATTCGTGCCTTTGAAGCCGCAACTGGTATTGATGTTATTGTTGATGATACTCCGGAAGCTGTAATACTTTCTGGCTTTGATCAGTACCGCAGAGAGATTGCTCGTTTATCTTTAGAAAGATTAATTTCTGATGGAAGAATTCATCCGGCAAGAATTGAAGATGTTGTTAAAAAAGTTACAACAGAACTAGATGAAGAAATTCTAAAAGTTGGAGAGAATGCTCTACTCGAATTAGGAATTCACGGTATTAAGAGAGACTTGGTAAGGTCTGTGGGAAGAATGAAATTTAGATCGAGCTACGGACAAAATTTATTGCAACATAGTATTGAGGTTGCATACATTACTGGTTTTATGGCATCCGAATTAGGCTTTGATCAAAAGATTGCTAAAAAGGCTGGCTTGTTTCACGATGTTGGTAAGATTGTTGACAAAAGCATTGAAGGTCCGCATGCACTTTTAGGAGCTGACTTACTTAAAAGATATAAAGAACATCCAATTGTAATTAATGCTGCCGGAAGTCATCACGAAGATATTGAAATGAATCATCCAATTTCTGCATTAGTACAAGCTGCCGATGCAATAAGCGGAGCAAGGCCGGGAGCAAGAAGAGAACCTCTTGAAGGTTATGTGAAACGTCTCGAAAATTTAGAAGAGATTGCTAACACTTTTGAAGGTGTTGCAAAAACTCACGCAATACAAGCCGGAAGGGAAATTAGAGTTGTGGTTGAACCGGATAAAGCAGATGATAAAACTTCAGAGCAATTGGCAAATGATATTGCTGCAAAGATTCAAGAAGAGATGCAGTATCCGGGTCAAATTAAGATTACCGTTATTAGAGAAGTAAGAAAAATTGCTTATGCTAAGTAGATATTAAAAAGTTTTTTACCAAATAAGTATGTGAGAAAATATCTAGATAAAATTGTCAAAATTGTTATACTGTCTAATGGCTAAATTGTTTAAAGCATATTAATTTAGAGATTAAAAATAATGTAGTTGCGAATCTCCCGATTCGCAAACAATGTGAAATTGGTTTTCCTACTAAACAAATGCTTCTCTAATGAAAAAACTAATCATTGGTATAACCGGAGGAATTGGTTCCGGTAAATCGACTGTTGCCCAGTATTATAAGGCTCAAAGCCTTGTTGTACTTGATGCAGATGTAATTGCAAAACAAGTGATGGTTGAGAATAATGATGTAGTTAGAAAACTTAAACAAACATTTGGAAATGATTCTTACAGTAAGAAAGAGCTTAATACAAAATTTATTGCTAGCCAAGTATTTGGAAACGAAGGTAAGTTAGGCAAACTTAATAGTATTGTTCACCCACCAACAATTGTACAAATTAAAAAACAAGCTACATCATTATCGTCAAAATCTAATTTAGTTTTTGTGGAAGCCGCAATTCTCTTTGAAGCTAATTGGCAAGACAATTTTGATTATATCATTTTGGTAACCTCGGATGAAGACTTAAGAATTTCAAGGGTTTCCAAACGAGATAAAACTTCAGAAGAAAAAATTAGAAATAGAATTCAACATCAGTTAGATGATAAAGATAAAAAAGGCAGAGCCGATTTTACAATTGAGAATAATGGAACTTTAGAAGAACTTAAAGTAAAGGCTGGCTTTATTTTATCATTGATTAAAAACATAACTAAGAATTAAAGAAAGTTTGTCATTCAAAAATCAGATATAAAACGTCTGACAAATCATAAAAAAATGAATAAATCTATTACTTCTATAAATATTTCCTTGCTAACTATCACATCATCAATTAAGTTTACTATGAATAAAAATTGAGAAAAGAGTGTCAGCATTAAATAATATTATCGTTTCGTTTGTCAAAATACTTCCAAAATCTGTTGTACATATTTTTGCAAAAAAATATATTGCTGGTTCTAAACTTTCGGAAGCAATAGAAGTTTCAAGACGATTAAATAAAATGGGAATCTGTACAACCCTTGATGTGCTTGGTGAAGCAATCAAAACAAAAGAGAAATCTATTTTAGAAAAAGAAGAATGCTTAAGAGTATTAGAGCAAATTGACCTACATAAATTAGATGCTAACCTTTCAATTAAACCTTCGTCTTTGGGATTAAATATTGATAAAGAATTTTTCTATTCACAGATGAAAGAAGTTTTAACTAAAGCTAAAGAGCTAAATAATTTTGTTAGAATTGATATGGAAGACTCGCCATACACTTCAACCACAATTGAAATGTTTAAGCGATTGCAGAGTGAGTTTGATAATGTTGGTATTGTACTTCAGGCTTATCTTAAAAGAACATCGGATGATATTGAAGAACTAAACAAAACAAATACTCATTACAGGTTGTGTAAAGGAATTTATGTTGAGCCTGAAGAAATTGCAATTAAGGATAAACAAAAGATTCGTGATAATTTTTTAATGCTATTAAAAAAAATGTTAAAGAATAAAAGTTATGTTGGCATTGCAACTCATGATAAACCTTTGGTTGTTGGAGCATATAAAATAATTGAAAAAATGAATTTGGAAAAAGATGAATATGAATTCCAAATGCTCTATGGTGTAACTGAAAGATTAAGAAATAAAATAAATAAAGATGGGCATAAAATTAGAGTGTATGTTCCCTATGGTATGAACTGGTATGCGTATTCAATAAGACGTATGCAGGAGAATCCGGAAATTGCAATGCACATTGCCAAAAGTGTTTTTAAGTTTACTTAACAATAGTAATTCTGTTCTACTTCGACTCTGCTCAGTATGACGTTCGTGTATTTGTACTAATAGATAGTCATGCTGAGCGGAGTCGAAGTATGGCGGAAGTATTAGCCAATTTATAGTATTAAACTCCAAAAATCAGAAAAGATATAAATGAACATACTTGGAATAGAAAGCTCGTGTGATGAAACTTCAATAGCAATATTAAGTGATGGGGAAGTGAAAGCTAATCTCATATCTTCTCAACTTTTTCATAAAGATTTTGGGGGAGTTGTTCCCGAACTTTCCAGTAGAGCACATCTTCAACAAATTATTCCATTGTTAAGAAATGCAATTGAAGAATCAAAAATTACTTTGGAAGAAATTGATTTGATTACTGCTACTGCTGGCCCGGGACTGATAGGAGCTTTGTTAGTTGGGTTAACATTTGGTAAAAGTTTAGCACTCTCACTTAACAAACCTTTCGTTCCAGTTAACCATATTGAAGGACATATTTTTTCCGGATTTTTAATGGATGATAAACCGGAGTTCCCATTTCTCTCTGCGGTTGTTTCTGGCGGACATACATTATTGCTTTTAGTAAAAAGTGAATTTGAAATTATAAAATTAGGAACTACAGTCGATGATGCGATTGGGGAAGCGTTTGATAAAGTTTCCAAAATGATTGGACTCGGATATCCTGGCGGACCAAAAATTCAAAAATTTGCAGAAGCCGGAGATGAAGACAGTATAAAATTTCCAATTGCAAAATGTAAAAATAAATATGATTTTTCTTTTAGCGGAATAAAAACTTCAGTACTTCGACATATCCAACAAAATTATAAAGATGGAGAACTTTCTAATTTAGACAAAAGTAATATTGCAGCATCTTTTCAAAAATCTGCTTGTGAAGCAATTACACAAAAAATAACAATTGCACTAAGCGAACACAAAGTAAAATCTCTTACACTTGTTGGTGGAGTTGCAGCAAACCAAAAATTAAGAGATGGATTTTTTGAATTGGGCAAATCAAACAACATAAAAGTAGTAATGCCAAAAATGGAATACTGCGGAGATAACGCTGCTATGATTGCCTTCCGTGGATTACAATACCACAACGCCGGAAAGAAGTTTAGTTTAAGTTCTAATGCTTACCCAAGTTTACCTTTTGATACCTTTATTGAATAATAAATTTTTGCTATTAGCAAGTACAACTTGCAAATAGCAAAAAATATATTTAGTAATTTTGTGGTTAGCTAAACGAATCATGTCAAAGCCGAGGCAGGCGAAACATTCGTTACAACAACAAAAGGCTAGATCTGTTAAGTGTTTCCAAAAACCATACTTTATAAACACACCTAAATTCCCTATATTTTAAGATTATATATTTCTAAACAATTAAAATGTTTATGCAGAAAAAATTCTTAAGTAGATTTCTAAATCTTAGTAAAAATGAGCTATACTTTGTTGTAACCTTTTTTGTATTTGTTTTTAGTTTACTTGCTTTTACTTACTATTCTCCAAATTACTATTCGCAAAAAGAGTCAGTTGTTATTAATATAGCTACTGGAGCAACGTTCAATAGTGTTGTTGATGAGCTATATGCTAAAGAGGTAATACCAAGTAAGCGTAATCTTAAAATTGCTGCTTTTCTTATTGGGGCTGAAAAAGATATTAAAGCGGGAAGTTATAAAATCCCCAATGGTTTAAGTTATGTGGAACTATTGTCGCTGTTAGTAAAAGGGGAACCAAGAAAACAAATATCAGTAACAATTCAAGAAGGAATTTGGCACAAAGATTTAGTAAAACTACTTAGTGGAAAATTAGGAATAGATAAAAAAGAATTTCTAACTTTGAGTAAGGATAAGAAATTCATTAAAACATTAGGTGTAAATAGTTCTACATTAGTCGGCTACTTATTGCCGGAAACAAATTATTTTTATGAGGGCAGTTCTGCAAAAGAAGTAATTATAAAGTTAAGCTCAGAAATGCAGAAAATATTTTCTGAATCCAAAATTAAAAAAGTAATGGAAAGGCGTAAATTAAATCAGCATCAAATTTTAACAATGGCTTCTATTATTGATGGAGAGTCAAATAAAGTTAGTGAGTTCAAACGTATTTCCGGAGTGTATTATAACAGATTGAAAAATGGATGGAAGTTACAAGCTGACCCAACCGTACAGTATGTTGCAAGAAAGAAAAGAAAAATAGTAAATAAAATTTATTACAAAGATTTAGAAATTGACTCAAAATATAATACGTACAAGTATTACGGACTTCCACCAGCTCCAATAAACCATCCTGGTAAGGAAGCAATTATGGCTTCGCTCTATCCTGAAGACCACGATTATTATTTTTTTGTAGCTGATGGTAAGGGTGGACATAATTTTTCCAAGTCTGGAAGAGAACATAATAGACAAGTAATGAGATATAGGAAATGGCGAGAAAACAGATAAAAATAATATTAGTTTTGTTTGCAATTATTTTTGCATTTCAAAAGTGTGCAAATCAAATGTCTCCACCTGGAGGTGATGATGATAAAACACCACCGACCGTTATTGAAACTTTTCCGGAAAATGGAACGATAAATTTTATTGATAATTATGTTGAATTTAGTTTCTCTGAATACGTTAATAAAAATAGTATTCGTGAGGCAATATTCGTTTCGCCTATAATTGATGGGGCTTTGGAATATAGTTGGACTAACAAAACAGTTACAATAACTTTCCCGGATACTCTAAAACAAAACACAACTTATTCCATTATAGTCGGTACAGGAGTTAAGGATGTTGCTAATCAAAATCCGATGAAAGCACCAAGTATTTTAACATTCTCAACAGGGTCAAAAATTGATAGTGGAAAAATTAGTGGTAAGGTTTATTCAAGTAAACCAGAAGGTACGTTAATATTTGCTTATAAGGATTTTACTGATACGCTTGATATACTTGAGGATAAGCCTTCTTATATTTCTCAAGTTGATGAACACGGAGTTTTTAGTCTGCTAGGATTAGGAACTGGTAAGTACAAAGTTTTTGCAATTATAGATGAATTCAAAAATAATCTTTATAATATTGGAGAAGACCAACTTGGAATACAATCTAAGTTAATAGAATTAATTGGTAGTAATGATGTTGTAAGCAATCTAAATTATTTCCTCGAAAAAGAAGACACACTTGTTCCACATTTCCAAAAAGTTACTATGACGGATAGAAATCATTTTGTAATTGAGTTTGATGAAGCGATTGATAGTAGCAAAATATTAGTTGATAATATTTCAGTTTATGATTCTACAATTTCTAAACAATATAGTCTTAGAAAGTTATTTAAGGGGAAAAAGAAGAACCAATATATATTGGGATTTACAGATTCATTAAATTTAGAAAATAATCTGTATCTAAATGCTACAAATATTTCTGATATTAATGGTAATAATCTAATTTCTGAAAGTTATAGTTTTATTCCTTCTGATAAGCTAGATACAAATGTAACCAATATTGATAGGCTGGTTACAAAGTTTGAACGAAATACTATTGATTTTCTAAATCCTACTTTTGATATTTATTTCTCTGATGCTTTTGATACTCTTAATGCAAAAAAGGGAATCAGTTTAATTACTAGAGATAGTCTTCAAATTCCTTTTGAAGTTGTAATTCTTGATGACGCATCTCTTAGGATAAATATAACCGAAAAGCTTAAACCAAAAAAAGAATATTTTGTAATGGTAAATCTAAATTATTTTCAAGACCTTGCCGGAAATAAAATTGATACAACAATTAGTAAAAGAATATCTACAATTAACAAATTTGATTTTACTGGAGCAATGGGTAAAGTAAGAGAATCCGACAAGAAAAATATTAAAGTAAATTTGCAAGGTCTAAAAAGAGGTGGAACAATTTATCAAGTTTCATTGGAAAAGAATTCGACATTTAAGTTTGAAAGAATTGTCCCGGGAGATTATTTAATTTGGGTTTACTCGGATGAAGATAGTAGTGGAAGTTATTCGTATGGCAGTAATAATCCATTTGAGCTAGCAGAAAAATTTGCTTACTATCCCGATACCCTTAATCTAAAGGCTCGCTGGCCTGTTGGTGATATAATTGTTGATTTTAAATAAAATTTATTTGAGGAAACATGACTGACCAATTAATTGAATGTGTCCCTAATTTTTCCGAGGGAAGAGACTTATCAGTAATAAAACAAATAACAGATGAAATTGAAAGAGTAGAAAATATTAAATTACTTGATGTTGATCCCGGTGCTGATATGAACCGTACTGTTGTTACATTTGTTGGTACACCAAGTGCTGTTAAGGAAGCCGCTTTCAAAGCAATTAAAAAAGCAGCTGAATTAATTGATATGTCAAAACATACAGGCTCACATCCAAGAATGGGAGCAACTGATGTTTGTCCTTTTGTTCCAGTAAGTGGAGTAACTATAGAAGAATGTATTGAGCTTTCCAAAGAAGTTGCTCAGCGAGTTGGTGATGAACTGAATATCCCAATTTATCTTTATGAAAAATCTGCACAAACTCCTGAGCGTGAAAACCTTGCTATTGTTAGGGCAGGCGAATATGAAGCTCTTGAAGAAAAATTAAAAAAAGCTGAATGGAAACCAGATTTTGGGTCAGCTAAATTTAATGCAACAAGTGGTGCAACTGTTATTGGCGTTCGCGAATTTTTGATAGCATATAACATTAGCCTAAACACAAGAGAAAAACTTCACGCAATTGATATTGCTTATGAGCTAAGAGAAAAGGGAAGATCGGCAAGGCGACCAATTACAAAACCATATTATTATAAAGGGCAGAAAATATTAAAATATACAGTTGATGAATATCCTTGTGGTGAATGTGAATTTAGTGGGGAAACGATAGAAGAAACAATTACACATTGCCACTCGGAACATAATTATAATTTAGAAGAACTTCTAAAAGCCAATAGTGTCAATGCTAAGAAGCTTGAAGGTAAATCTGTTAAGAAGAAAGGAATATTCAAAAATTGTAAAGCAATTGGTTGGATGGTAGATGAATATGATCGATCTCAAATTTCAATTAATCTTACGGATTATAATATTACTTCAACTCATAATGTGCTGGAAGCTACAAGAAAGTTGGCTAGTGAAAGGGGATTGGTTGTTACAGGAAGTGAAATTATTGGAATGGTTCCATATCCAGCATTATTGGAAACTGGAAAATATTATTTAAGAAAGCAAAGGCGTTCAACTGGAATTCCTATTAAAGATATTTTGGATACTGCGGTTCAATCATTAGGGTTAACTGACGTTGCAGATTTTAATATTAGTGAAAGAGTATTAGGACTTCCAACAAATTTAGAAACTTCTTTAGTAGAAATGAAATTGACTGATTTTATTGATGAAGTTTCAAGAGAATCTGCGGCACCAGGCGGAGGCTCAATAGCAGCAGTAGCTGGAGCGTTAGGTGCTTCTTTATCTTCTATGGTTAGTAACTTAACAGCTAACAGAAGAGGAAGCGAAGATGTTGATGAAGTGTTAAACAAAACCGCAGATGAATGTCAAGAATTGAAAAATAAGCTAACAAAAGCTATTGATGCTGATACTGATGCTTTTAATGAATATATGGATGCGAGAAAATTGCCTAATAAAACAGATGAAGAAAAATCTGCAAGAGAAATTGCAATGTTGGCTGGACTTAAAAATGCAGTAAGAGTTCCGCTAAGTACTGCACAGCAAAGTGCAAGAGCAATTGAGATTGCAGAAACTGTTGCAAAGTTTGGCAATCCAAATTCAATAACAGATGTTGGTGTTGGAGCACAAATGGCATACTCTGGCGTACTTGGTGGTATTTACAATGTGTTAATTAATCTTAAAGATATAGATGATGAAAAGTTTTGTTCAGATATGAGAAAGCAATGTGATGAGTTAAAAGATTCATCGTTTAAAAATTTAGATAAAGTTTTGAATTTAGTAGAAAGTAAGCTCTAACAATTTCGAAATTATCATTGAAAATAATATCAAATTAAAATATTTTTTTACGAAGTTACAATCCAATTTAGTGATGGAGTAATTCGGAATCCTTCCTCAATTTGTGTTTATTAATTTATCAAAACAAATTCTCCAATTAAATCATAAGTATGCCACTATACAAGAAAACCTTACAACTTATTCAATTGTAAGGTCTTGCGGAGAGGGAGGGATTCGAACCCTCGGTACCGAGTTATCAGTACGCCGGTTTAGCAAACCGGTGGATTCAGCCACTCTCCCACCTCTCCAAACACTTGCTAAATAATACAAGTAGAAATATATAGATATTTTTTTTAATTGGAAATAATAAATCGAAAATATTTATTGTTTTTTAAATAAAAAATAAAAAATGAAAACTTTGTCTCACATCGTGAAATGAGACGATTGTTGAAACACTTTTTTATAACTTTATTTAATAAATTTATAACATAATTAGTGTATTACTTTTCGCACTTTAAAAGCATAATATCTAACAACAAATTTCATTATTTTAATTCTATGATTATTCCATTGATAAAAAAATCTATAAGCATTAAGACAGTTATTTTATTGCTTATTATATTCTCTAGTGTTTCCATTGCTCAACAAACGGGTAAGCTAAGGGGAATTGTTACAGATTCTCTGTCCGGTGAAGTTCTTGCTTATGCTAATGTATATATTAAAAGTCTTGGCATTGGTACTTCAACAGATTCAAGAGGTTATTTTCTAATTTCTTCTTTACCAATAAGTGAAGAATACGTTGCAGAAATTTCTTATTTGGGTTATGAAAAAGAGACTGTTTACTTCAAAATATCTAATAATAAAATTACACATATTGATATTGCTCTTTCTCCATCAGAACTTGAATTGCAGATGGTAGAAAAAACTGGTGAAAGAGTCTATGGCGAAAATGTAACCGAAATTGGAATTCAAAAACTTTCTGCTAGAAAAATTGAAGCCTTGCCCAAAGGAGTTGAGCCAGATATTTTTAGAGCTTTACAATATTTGCCAGGCATTCAAAGTTCTAGCGATGTTTCTGCACGCTTTCATGTTAGAGGGGGAGCAAGCAATCAAAATCAATTTTTACTTGATGAAATCTCAATCTACAATCCTTTTCATGCTCTCGGTTTATTTGGGTCAATAGATCCAGAAGTGATTAATAATGTTGAACTTCACATTGGTGGTTTTTCTGCGGAGCACGCTGGCAGATTGTCATCAGTAATTAAAATGATTTCAAAGGATGGTAATAAACATAAATATCAAGGTCTTGCAAGTACAAGTTTAATGTCATTCAAAGGGTTGGCACAAGGTCCTCTTCCTCATGGATCGTTTATAATTAGCGGGAGGAAAAGTCATTCAAATAAAATACTAAATACTTTCTTAGATAAAAAAGATATTCCAATTGATTTTTATGATGTCTTTGCTAAAATTAATTATTCGAATAAAAATTTTTTACCAAACGCAAAATTCTCACTATTAGTTTTTGCAAGTGGAGATAACATCCTTAATAATAACCCGTTAATACCGGACGTAAAATGGAACAATAGTGCCATAGGTTTAACTTGGTTTCAGTTTACTGAAATTCCTTTGTTCTATTCAATTCAAGTCTCAGCTAGTGAATTTAATGGAGAGTTAATACCCAATAAAAGTGGTGTGAAAAGTGTTAGGAATAAGGTTGTTGACTACACCGCAAAGTTAGATGTTTCTTATGTATTCGATAATAAAGATGAAATTCAATTTGGTACAAAAATAAAAGAAGTTCAAACAGATCTTTTTTTGCAAAACCCAGTTGGAGATACAAAAAATATTGGCCCAGAAGGAGCTCACGCAAATATTGGAATTTACCTTAAATATAAATTTCTTAGTTATGCTAAATTTAATGCTGATATTGGGAGCAGACTAAATTTAGTTGGATTATCAAGAAGTGGTTCAAGTAAATTCTTTGAACCTCGCCTAAGTTTTTCTTATAATATTTCTGACCATTTATCTTTTAAGGGAGCATTTGGAGTTTACATTCAAGAAATTACAACTCTTTCGGATGAGGATGAAGTAATAACTTATTTCGAGCCTTGGTTTATTACTCCACGTTATATTGAGCCAGCACGAGCAACACATTATATTTCTGGATTTGAATGGAAAGATGGTAAGAACATTTCTGTTAATGTAGAAGGGTATTTGAAAACTGTAAAAAATCTACCAGGACTTAATGAGAAGAAAATATTTCTTTTAGATAACGAACTTGTTAGTGGAAGTAGCGAAGCTTATGGTATTGATTTTTTATTCAAGTATAATCACAATTTTTTTAATTTCTCGACTTCTTATTCACATGGTTACGTAACAAAAAATATAAATAATTTAGTTTATCATCCTCGGTATGATGTAAGAAATTCGATTAAATCAATATTAGAATTTAGTATTTACAAAGGATGGAAAGCAAGTACAACCTGGGTTTATTATTCTGGAGTTCCTTTTACTTTGCTAACGGGTTACTATGATAAGCTACATTTTGATGATCCGAATGATAAATTTTCATTGTTCGGTTCGCAAGTAGTCTCACCTATTTTAGGAAGTAGAAATGTTTCTAGATTACCAAATTATCATCGCTTAGACGTAAGTGTTACAAAAAGTTTTAAGTTATCCTTTATGAAATTCTATTTGAGTTTTAGTATAATTAATTTATATGATAGAGCAAACATATTCTACTTTAATAGAGATTCGGGCGAAAGAGTAAATATGCTCCCAATACTTCCAACAGCAGTTATTAAGGTGGAGCTATGATAAAAAAAATATTGTATTTAGTATTTCTTATTTTCTCAATATTTGGATGTGATGATGAAGTTACATTTCAAGCTGAGTATGAAGAAAAAGAAATTTTGTATTGCGTACTAAATGCAGATAGCAGTAATCAGTATGCATTATTAAAGACAAACTTTGAAAATAAAAATTCTCAACAAAATCATTATATCAAAAATGCAAAAATTACTCTAAAACAGAATAAAGTTACTAGCGAACTAAGGGATACTTCAGCCCTAAATAATAATACTGAAACTGATTTCTATTATTCAAAAAACTTCAAACCGCCACTTGGTTCGGAAATAGAAATTACTGCTGAACTACCAAATGGAAAAGTATTATCAGCTTTTTTAACTGTTCCTAATTTTTCATTATTTGTTTTTCAACAAAGTCTATTAACAATTCCATCTTCACAAGATCCTACTAGGCTGTACATTGGGTGGACTTTAAGAAACGGGAATGATAATTTAGCATTTCTTACCAGACTTATAATAAATTACAGAATAAATAAAAATAATATTGAGACAGAACATAGTTATACAATTCCCATTGAGTATATAATTAAAAATGACAACACATTACCAGTACATCCGCAAATTGGTCGTAGTTCATTTCAAGTTTATTCTCAACAAGTTATAGATAGAGCTTTTAGAGAAATTTCAATTGGTGATACTAATAAATCAGCTTACACAATTGTGAATGCTAATTTAGAAATATTTGTTTTAGAAGAAAACCTAACAAACTATTCAGCTTCAGTGGAAGCTTTTAAAAATAGCTATTCAGTAAAAGTTTATGAACCACAAATATCAAATATAGAAGGTGGTCTTGGAGTTTTTGGAGCATTCATAAAAAGAAACAAAGAGATTATTGTTCTAAAAGATTATGCGGAATCATTCGGTTATAAAAAAGCAGAGAGGGAGGAATAAAAATAATTTAATGTTGTTTGCAATAATATAAAATAGAAATAAATCTACTTCAATAACTTTTCTAATTTTCTTTTAAGAATGTCTTTAGACTTTTCACTTTCTTTATAAATTACTGCGGCTTTCATAAATTCATGAATTCGAATATCTTTTATGTCTGTGTTGATTAGAATATCAGGCTTCTTCCATTTTAGCTTTTCTTGCACAATGGAGTTTTGCATTATTTGAAATGCTGAAAATAAAACTTCGTAAGATGGAGGAGCAGAATTTTGTGAATTAGAATTTGTTGAGGAAACATCAATTGCAATTGTTATATCGCACTGATCTTGAATGATATCATAGGGAAGGGGATTAACCATTCCACCATCAATTAGTAAGTGGTTGTCACATTCAACTGGAGGAAACAAGCCAGGCAAAGAAAAACTGGCAATTACAGCTTTGTGAATATCACCTTTCTCAATAATTACTTCTTTCTTTTCCCAATAATCTGTGGCAACAACTTTTAATGGAATTTCTAAATCTTCAAAATTATCTACTTTAATTTCATCACGTAAAACTTTCAGGAATTTCTTGCCTTTAATTAATCCTCCAGCTTTCCAACCAAAATCAAAAAAGTTTAACATTTTTGTATAGTCAGACTTTTTATGAATTTGCCAAAACTTACTATTCTTATGAAAGATTAGATCATCAACAACTTCTTTTATTTCTTGAACGGGAGTTCCGGAAGCATAGCTTGCTCCTAAAATTGCCCCAATACTAGAACCAGAAATCACAGATGGCTTAATTCCTAATTCTTCAAAAACTTCGAACATTAAAATATGTGCTAATCCACGTGCTCCGCCAGAACCAAGAGCTAGACCAATTTTTTTCATTAAGTATTCTCAGTAGGTAAGGCTGGTTTGTCAGAATTTTTTGCTTCTTTTTCAAGTTCCATTAATTCTTTCTCTTTTGTTTTAGCTTCTTTTTTCTTATCAGATTTATATTTCATATTTACCCTAAAAACTGTAAATGTTAATATAACTATTGAAATAAAAAGCAAAATGAAAACTATATAACTGAGATAAACCATAAAGGTAGAAGAATCACTTTCCAAAATTGTTTTTTGTAAGTGTTCTTTAACTGACATATAATTCAAAAATTGCCAAGTTAATGCAAGTAATGAAAGTATAAAAGTAATTACTGCTCTAGTTTTTAGTTTTTTAAGTTGTTCTTCCATAATATTTTAGCTTGTTATGTTAAAGTGTAGAATTGTAAGAATAATTATTGTTAAACTGTCATTCCGTTTGTCTTTTGTGCCGGAATCTTCTTGGTTATATGAGATTCCGGTATTCCAAAAGAACTGGAAACCGGAATGACAAATTGTACAAAGACTTAGTGTTGTATTTTCTCATTAATACTTATCCAGTATGAAAAAGAATAAAATTAGAGGTGCAAATTTACAAACAATATTCTTTAAATGGATTTCTATAATTATCCTTCAACCTCAAATACAGAATCAATCAAAGTTCCATCAACCCATTTAATTACTGCTATAACTTTTTTCTTATTCAATTTTGGCTTTTCGGGAGTACCACCGCAAAATGAATTTACTTCATTATAAATTTCTTTAATTGGTTTTATTGGTAAATTTGATTTTTTTAGTTTCTTCAATAAATCTTTTCTTTTAGGATTTATTGCAATTCCTCTTTCGGTTACAATTACATCAATCAGTTCTCCTGGTCCAACTAGCGTTGTAACTTCATCAATTATTACAGGAATTCTATCTCTAAAAGATGGGATTGCAAGTATGGTACACTTTGATGTTAAGCAATTTTGCCAACCACCAATTCCGTGTAATAAATATCCATCTGAGTGTGTTACAACATTTGCATTAAAATTAAGATCAACTTCAGTTGCACCAAGTACAACACAATCAAGCATAGAAGCAAAGTTACCTTTACCATGAAAATTATAACTTGTAAATGGAGAAGTGTTAACATGGTTTGCATTTTCTCTCATTGAACGAACTCCATCCAAATCAAAAGTTTGTCCATCAAGAATATAATCTGTTAAACCTTCTTCTAACATTTCTACAAGATACTTTGTGCTACCTCCACGAATGAATCTTGCTTTAACTCCCTTAGCTTTCATTTTTTCTTTTAAGAAAATTGCAAAAGCTAAAGTAGTTCCACCTGCTCCGGCTTGGAACGAAAAACCGTCTTTCATAATTCCAGCTTCTTCTACAAACTGTGCAAGGTATTCGGCAATCAAAAGTCTATCGGGACTTTTAGTAACTTGAGTTGTACCCGAAACAATTTTTGATGGATCACCAAGTGATTTTACTTTAACTACATAATCAACATTGTTCCCCTGAATTTGCCAAGGCACACAAGGGAAGGGAACTAAGTTATCTGTAACAACTATTACCTTACTTGCATATTCAGAATCTGCAAGAGCAAAGCCCAATAAACCACAAGCGGATGGACCTCTATCTCCGGTAGCGTTTCCAAAAAGATCGGCAGTTGGAGCAGCAATAACAGCTATATCAACCTTAACTTCTCCATCTTGAATTGATTGGTAACGGCCGCCATGCGAACGTAGCACGCCAGTTCCTTTCATCTTTCCATTAGAAGCATAACGTCCAAGTGGTCCGTTCATACTTCCTTCTATGTGATGTATTGTTCCATCATCTAAATATTTTATTAAATGTTTGTGAACCGGAAATGACGCACTTGGATACCAGCGTATTCCTTTTATAGCCATTGATTTTATTACATCAAATAGTTGGTTGGTTACAACATCTCCATTACGTAAATGATGATGTGTGGAAATAGTCATCCCATTTTTTAGTCCGGCTTTTTTGAGAGCTTCTTTTAAATTTCGTACAACTTTATTTCCATCCTCAGGATAATCAATACAAGATGAAATCTTTTGCCCAATTTTTACGCCTTTTGGTTTATGTTTTTTCACACCTTTGAAAGGAATTTGCTTCTTTCCATTTACCATTGTTGGTACAAATCTTCCAGCTTTATTTTTTACAAGTTTCATAAAGTTTAAATCCGTTTATAAGTTTAATTTTATTCCCATAATTATTTGTCTTGGTTCGCCATACATATTTTGTTGTCCACCTCTAGGATTGTATTGAATGTTAATAAGCTTATATAGTTTTGCATAATTTTCACCAAAAACTTCAATAAGTTTTCCACCCAAATCTGTGTTTTCTAAATATCCATCTGTCTTGGCTGAACCAGTTCTAAGAAACACATCCAAAATATTTTCATTATTCAAAATATTTATTGCGTAAATATAAAAATTCAAATTTACATTATTATATATTTCTATGGTTTTGTCTATTCTTAAATTTAGTTGAAAGTTTGAGGGAGTAGTTTGTTCATTATATTGATTATTTAATGGAGTTCTAAATCTAGTATCAGTTTCAAGAATTCTACCACCACTACTCAATGTATAAGGATGTCCACTACTGTAAGTTAGCAATGCAGTTAAGTTAAGGTTGTCCAATATTGAACTGGTTTTATTTAATTGGCTAAAATTATAACTAATAAATAAATTGGAGCTTAGTTGTTTCTCAAAATCCAAACTTGCATTTATATAAGTGTACGGTCTATCTTCAAAAGTAGGGGGATTTCTTTGAATAGTACCTTTGGCAGATAAAAGTGAAAGTGATGAGTAGAGTGAAAATCCAAAAAACTCTCTGACGTTGAAGCGAAAATCTATTCCCATTATTTCTGAAATTCCATCATTCATTATTTTTGGATAACTATCGTGTGTGGTTTGTCTTTCCGATATAATCAATTTTGCAATTGGTTGGTTCTTAATCTTTTTATAAAATGCTTCAATATTATAGCTGAAATATTTTGAAATGATTTGAGTATAACTTTGAGAAAGTTGTTGTGTAATAGTTGGCTTTATATCATTGTTAAATCCCAAACCTTCTTTAAATGTAATTAAATCAGAACCAGCGTGAAAATAAAGATAAGGAGAATCATAAGTATTATAAAATTTAGACTGTTTTACATTTTGTTGCAATGATGTTTGTAAAATTATTTTTGGAGTAGGTTTATAAGTAATAAAAATATGTGGACTTAAATAAGAATAAGATTGTGATTTTACAAAAGCATCCGAAGTAAATATATTTTTAACATTTTTGCTGTAGTTATAAGATTTGTAAAAATCATTCTCATCCTTAAATAGTAAATAGTCATTATTTAAGTAATCATATCTTAAACCTAATTCGATAAGAAAGTTTTCATAAGTAATAATATCTTGTAAATATATATTAGCAAATTTAGGTTTATGAGGAGCATTATATCCTTTGCTTGTTTTGTCCCCAAAAATATCATAACCATAGATATTGATTCCACTATATAACAAAATTCTCTCTTTTATTTCTTGTTCAGTTAGTTCTTGGTTTTGAGAAATTGCCCTTGCCAACGAGCCAGCCAAATATCTTTGATAACGTAAGGTTCTCCACTTTCGTAAAACACTATGTGTGAATCCTCCACCAATCTTTATACTATGATTCTTGAAATAATTTATATCTAAACTTGTAGCCACAGAAAATTGTTCTTGGTTTAATTTGGAATAATTTACTGTGGGTTTTCCATTCTTATCAAAGATAAAACCATAAAAATTAAAAGAACCACCTGCTATATATCTCGTTTGTTGTGGAGTTAAACTGCTATAAAAATATCTGTCAAGCTCAGACCTTTCCCAAACAATACCAACATTTGCATTGGCGACACTATCTCCATAAGCCCAATAATTATCTTTAAGATATGGGTCATAAGTTTCTTCGTGATTTGATGTATAACTTGCTTGGAAGTTATACGAAAGAATAGTTGATAATTTATGTTCAGACGTAAGCGAAATAAAAATATTCTCTTTCTGATTTTTTCCTATTCTATTATTAAGGAAACTTTGTAAATTGTTTCTACTTACGTCTTGTAATTGGTTATCGTAAATTCCCATCAGTTTAATTTTAAGAGGATTAAAATCGAAATCCAATGACCCAAAAATATTATATTTTTGAATTGAGTTTCCATAAACAATTCCAGCTGGGTAATTTAATAATAAAGAATCATGTGTAAACTCAAATTCATCAACTAACAATAGATTATCAACTCCAGGGTATCTTTGCGGATTTCTATCACGCATAAATTTATAATTACTGTTTACAAAAAACTTGATTGGAGTATTGAATACTGGGCCACCAATGCTAAGGTTACTTTCACTATAACCATACCAGTAAGCACCAAGTCGTTCATTACCACTAAAAGCATTGCTCGTTCCATTGAATCCAACATTGTCTGAAGTTTGCTCAAAATTAAATTCTAGTTTGTCTCCACCAGATTTTAATTTGTAGTCAATTATTCCACTTCCACTATTAGAAATTGTAATTGGTTGCGAACCAGAGAATAATTTTACTTCATCAATAATATTAAGTGGAATGTAAAGCAACTGTTCACCAGAAAATAAATCAGTAATAGGAGAACCATTTATTGTATATGCAATTTCATCCGAACGACTTCCTCGTAAATGAAATTTGTTTTGGTAAGTTGTTAAACCGGGAAAGAGTTTGAGCAAATCTTTTGTTTCTCTAATTGGAGCATATTTGATTTGCTCTTTTGTTATTTTATTAAAATAGAAATTGGACAAAGTGTCATTTTTAATAAAAGTTGTATCAGAAGTGCTAAATTCTGATTGTGAAAAATTTGTTGAATGGAATATAAAAAAAATAACTAATGAAAATAAATTTAGAAATTTGATTTTCATAGCGACCACCTATATATGTATGATTAAACAGTATTCACAATCCAGTTCTTACTTAGAATATTATTATTAATCGCTAATTCAATTGTGGCTTCCGCTCTTTTCACAACGGGAGCATCAATCATTTTACTGCCAAGTGTTACAACTCCTAAACCTTTTGACTTTGCTTCTTTAAATGCTAAAACTATTTTTTTTGCATTTTCAATTTCTTTTTCAGTTGGAGCAAATGCTTTGTGTACAACTTTTATTTGTCGTGGATGAATACAACCCTTACCCACAAACCCTAACGACTTAACTTCAAGAGTACTTTTTCTCAATCCATCCATATCATTTATATCAGAAAAAACTGTGTCAATGGGCTGAATACCAGCTGCTTTAGCTGCAGCAACAATTGTACTACGAGCCATAAAACTTTCTTTTTCTTCAACAGTTCGCTGTGTGCCAAGGTCTGCAGTATAATCTTCCAATCCAATTGTTAAAGCACAATTATTTTTTGAAGCAGTTGCAATTTCATAAGCATTCATAACACCTTTTGCACTTTCAACAATTGGCATAAAATAAATTTCATTTTTTATTTTATATTCTTTCTTAATTTCTTTTACTCTACTTTCAACTGCTTGTATTTCTTTGGCTGATTCAACTTTTGGAATAAGTATTACGTGAACATTATGTGGAACAATAAATTCTAAATCATCTAACCCTTTTGGAAGTTGATTTATTCTAACCATTCGTTCCGCTCCGTAAAAATCAATTGAGCGGAGTGCATTCCTTACAATAAGTTGTGCAGCTTGTTTCTCGGTTGGAGCAACACTATCTTCAAGATCAAGAATTATTGCATCCGGTTTATGTAAGCCTGCATTTGGATAAAACTTTGGTTCGTTGCCGGGCAAGTATAATCGGCTTCTACGAAATCTCTCTTTTTTAGTTTTATAATTATTTGCTTTATTAAACTCCGGTAAATATTCACAAGTCAATTCCGGATTTATTTTTTTTACTACATTCTCAAATCTTGCACTTATTGTAAATGGTAATGCTCCTTCATCTTCAATAATAATATGTGCGTGACGCAATGAGAAAAATCTACAAAGCTCAAATATTTGATCTTCAATCTGCTTACCGTACATTGATTGAACTTTGCTTTGAACTTTAAGCTTAATTCCACCAGATTTCTTTGTGGTAATTTCTATGTAACAATCTGAGCGAACTTTAGGATCGTGTTTGCCTGCCGAAAATGTGTTTGTCATAATAGTAAATTGTTTATCCGTCTTCGCTTTGCTACGCAGAGACGAGTGGTTGTATTGTTAAATGGTAATCTTTTCATTTATCATAATGACCAAGAATTGAAACAATTTGAATTTGGTTTTTCTTTATTCTATAAATTAGTCTATCTTTCAAATTAATTCTTCGCGACCAACAAGGTGGAAATTTATACTTTAGATGTTCGGCTTTGCCGATCCCTTGAAATGGAGAATCTTTTATGTCTTCAATCAATTCAGCTATTCTTATAAAATATTTCTCTGATTTATCTTTCGATTTCCCTTTCTTAATTTTCCGAATTTGTTTTAATGATTCAGGAGACCATATTACATCAAATTGATTTTTCAAGCTTAAATTCTTAAAGCTTCATAAATATTTATTTTTTTTCCTTTCCCTGCATCTAATTCCTTAACACCTTTCCTAATGCTTTTTCCCCATTCAGATTTACCTTGGATATAAAGGTTTTCAAGAAGACTATCGTAATTTTCTTTTGAAAGCAGTACTGTATCTTTTCTTCCCCTACTTCCAACAATGATAGCTGGTTCTTGATCTTTGGAAACTTTCTTAATTAGCTTGTGTAAATTGTTTCTAGCTTCTGTATATAATATTGTTTGCATATTTTTAACTCCTAAAGTGTCATTATTCTGTCATATAAAAATGTTGAATAATTATGTGAATGTCAAATAAACAATAAAACATATAGCAATTGATATTCAATGCAATAATTCAGTGCTAAATTGTTAAACCTTTCATAAAGTCCTTTACATCAATTTCTTCACAACTAAATATCATATCTTTAATTTCTTTATGCTTTTCTTTACCAAATAAATTTGATGACAACGCACTAAATTTATTATCCAAATCTTCAATTGTCATTGGCTCTCTTGGATCACCTTTTGGGTATTCCATATATTCAGAATATTCTTTGCCATCTTTAGTTTTAATCACAACTCTAGATGGCTGTTTTGCAGGGAACATTTTCTCAAACTCAATTGATGGTTCACCTTTTATTTTATCAATCACTTCAAATATTCTTGGGTCTTTAAGTTTCTCATCCGAAAAAGATTCTGTTGTGATTTTTTTATCTACAATTGCTGCTGCCATACAATAGGGAAGTGAGTGATCAGCAGTTTCTCTTGATTCAGGACGATACTTTGTCGGATCGAACAGTATATCATAGGCTTGGGCGAATGCTGTAACTTTTACTTCTTCAATATCTGTGTAATCTAAATTATTATTTATCATTGCATTTAATGCACAAGAAATATGTGTGTGTGTTAAAGCTTCTGTCGGAAATGCTTTCATCCCACATTCAAGAATTTTATAACTTTCTCCAAGTCCGCCAACAAGAGCATCAACATCCCAAGACCATTTGGAAACTCCGTCTCGTCCTATCATATCAGTAGGATTGACGTTTTCATCTTTTGCATCCCATCCAACAAATGCATCCATAAAACCTTCCTTACCTTCAAAAACTTTTTCAGTTCCGCTAAAACCTTTTTGTGCCATCAAAGCTGCAAACACGCCGGACTGTACTGCCATTGGGTCAACTGTGTTTTTCATCATTGTTAATTTGCCTGCTGTTGGGCAGCCAATTGTATGATTGTGGGAGCCGTTTATTCCAACTGCATTTACCATTTGGTCAACAGTTAAACCAAGAAGTTTTCCAGCAACTACAGGAGAAACAAATTGTGTTAACGTTGCGTGATGCCACTTACGTTCGCGAACTCCGGGTTTTGCAAACAAACACATTCTCATTTCAAATTCATAAGCAAGAACAATTGCAACAATTACATCTTTCATAGATGCTCCCACCAACTCACCAACTGAAAGAGCCGCTGGAATAATATCAGATGGATGAGATGGATCATCTTTCCAATAGATATCGTTAAAGTCTAAAGCACGTATCATAAGTGAGTTTACTAAGGTTGCATTTACTGCTGGCATTTTATTTCCAAAGCCAATAATAGTAGCTTCTTCTTTGCCACCCATATCAATATAAATATCTCTTATAATATTTACATCGTTAGTGTTTGTTGCTCCGTAAGCACAACCAATTGAATCGTATAAATATCTTTTTACTTCGTTGATTACTTCTTTTGGTAAGTCTTCGTACTTTAAGTTTACTGCAAATTCTGATATTTGACGAGAGATTGATTTTTGCATTTGTATTCCTTTATATTACTTTTATATTTTTTTGTTTTGCAAATTCTAATAATTTTGATTTTATGTCTATTACATTTTTATACCCAACATTTCCAAGAAGTATATTTTTTTTCTTTCCATCTACTAAATGAAATTCAATACTTATTGGTTTTATAATAATTCCTACTAAGTCAGACCATTTTATTTCTGTGGATTTTATAATTGATTGTTTTACTTGAATGACATTTTGATTAATCTCAAAAAAGTATTTTGAAAAATATTTTTTATAAGAAAGAGCTAAGAAAACAAATAATATTCCTAGTGGAATCCAAATCCAATCTAGAAAAGTATATTCTGGATATTTAATTATTTTATAAATACCATTTGAGATATGAAAAATACCCAAAACAAAGAAAAAATATGGTTGATGTTTTGATTGCCTTTGTAACGGATTCAAATCAACTCTAAAAGTTTCCATTTTGATTATCCTAAATTATCCTTAACCCAATTCTCCAAACCTTCAAGCACAACAAGCTCTTGGGCAGCAGTTCCAACGGGACTAAAATTATATTCCTTTCCATCAAATGTTAATATGGAATTTTCATAATCTAAAGTTGCTTGCGTGTTTGTCGCAACCGTTAATTTGTCCGAACCGTATTTTGATTTTAAATCATCAACAAGTTTTGGAATTTCGATAACCAGGAAACCATTGTTAAGAGCGTTGCGTTTGTAAGTAGTGCTTGCAGAGCCAACAATAACAAGCTGAACGCCACGATGCTTTAATGCAGTTGCAGCTTGCTCACGTGAACTTCCTGTCCCAAAGTTATAACCGCCAACAAGAATATCATTTTGTTTTACAAGGTTTTGAAATTCAGAGTCATAATTTTCCATTGCAACTTTGGCTTGGTCTTCTGCGGAGAAATCATCTACGTAAGTATATTTGCCTGGGTAAATTCCATCTGTATTCATATTGTCTTGATGACAGTAAATTATATCACCATTAATCTTGGAAAGGAATCCATCTAATATTTTAACTTTCACAGCTAGTATTTCGGGAGCATCATTTGTTTTGATGTTTGCATCTAAAGATTGTGTAGTATGCTCCCATTCAAAATCAATTTCACCTTTTATTGCTGAATAAGCAACTACAGCCGGAGATGCAAGATATGCTTCCGCACTTGGCGAGCCCATACGACCTTTAAAATTTCTATTGGTTGCAGAAATTCCTACTTCACCATCTTCAAGTAAACCGGCACCAAGTCCAATGCAAGGTCCACATCCTGGTGGAAGTGGAATTGCTCCGGCATCTAATAATGTTTGCCAGTCTCCACGTTGTTGGCTTTCTGCTTGCACTTCATTTGAAGCTGCTGCAATATAAAACTCAACACCTTCAGCAACTTTTTTACCTTTAACAACTTCGGCAGCTTGAGCAATATCTTCTACTCTACTATTTACGCAAGAAACCAAATAAGCTTTATTCACTTTAATATTTTTTTCTTTTAGAGCAGAAACTGAGTTCATTACTTTTACGGAATTGGGTCCCGCAACGTAAGGAGTTATTGATGAAAGTTCTATAGAAATATCTTTTGAATAATAAGCATCTAAATCAGCTTGTAAGTTTTGTAAATTATTTTCTAATTCAGTAATTTCTTTATTATTCATTCTCGGATGAACTCCGTTTCCATCAATATCAGAAGGAACTCCGGACAATCCACGAGTTTCAATTACAGCTTTTCTATTTTGCAACCAAGAAATAGTTGTAGAGTCAATAGGGAAGACTCCACCAAGTGCTCCCCATTCGGTGGTCATATTTGCAATTGTTAAACGTTGGTCAACTGACAAATCTTTAATGCCATCACCAACAAATTCAATTATGTGATTTAGGACTTCGTCATTATTGAAATATCCGCAAAGTGCAATTATAACATCTTTCCCGGTTACACCTTTAGTCAAATTTCCTTTTAGTTCAACTTTTACAACTGGAGGAATTTGCCACCAAGTTTTCCCCGTTGCCCAAATTGCTGCTGCATCCGTTCTAACTATTGGGGTTCCGAGAACTCCAAGTCCACCGTACATATTTGAATGGCTGTCTGAAGCAACAACCATAGTACCTGGCCAAGCGTAACCTTCTTCGCACATTATCTGATGGCCGATGCCACGACCAGCAGGATAGAAATCGCATCCCATTGAATTTGAGAAAGCTTCAATATTTTTATACTTCTCTAAATTCTTTTCACTCTTGTCTTGTATGTTATGATCAAGCGTGTGTACAACTTGTCGTGGGTTAGCAAGTTTGGTTGCTCCAATACTTTTGAACTTTGGTATAACTGCTCCGGTGTTATCGTGCGTCATAACATAAGTTGGCTGAATGGAAACTATATCTCCACTTTTAACAAGCTGGTTTTCTTCAAGTCCAACTGCAAATTTTTGTGATATTTTTTCTATTAAATTTTGGGACATAAAAACTCCTTTAAAACGAGAAACGTTAGACGAAAGACGTGAAAAGAAAAACCATAAATGTAAAAAAGACAGTATAATTATTTTATAAAAGTTTTTGAAAAAGCTATTTCAAGCAGTCATTCCGGTTGTCTTTTGTGCCGGAATCTCTTAGCTTATTGAGATTCCGGAATTCCAAAAGAACTGGAAACCGGAAGGACAAGTTATGTAAAAACATTTTATCAACTAAATTAAACCAAATTTTGTACGTACTTCTTCAACAGTAAAAGTTTTACTTTCTTAGCTATCTTTTAACTCTGCTTCAATAGATTGAAGAACATAAATTTCATACATTAAATCTTCCCAGTTTGCATTATTAGGAAATTCATACTAATTGTGTGGCTTTTGTTTAATAGATGACTCTAACATTTTTACTCCTTCTAATAATTTTCTTCGTCTCACGTTTCTCGTTTATACATCTAAACGTTTTACATCCTGAAACGGTTCAAAGCTAACAAAATCAGCGTGATGAACAATTATTGATTCAATTGTTTTCTTGGCTCGTTCACCTTCAAACGAGTGATATGCAATTATATGTTGCACGTCAAATGGTAATCCAAATCTATCTGCGATAGAAACACCACTAAATGGATGACGCAATAATTTACCATCTCTACTTGTTCCAAGTTTGCCATCAGTAATTTTGTATTCCAAAAGTTTGCCAACGTCAATTAGTATTGCTCCGGAGATTAGATAATCCCAATTTATTTTCACTTTGAAATTTTCTTCCATACGTTTTGCTATATCAATAGAAAGTTGAACAGCAGTTCGCTTATGATTCATAAAAGTTATATCAACTTTGTCAATTAATAATGAGAAAGGAATCTTTTCTAAATCTTCCGGTTCAAGAGGGGAGTGTTCAATTGCGTACTCCCAACATTTGTAAGTCTTTTCTTTTATATCATCATTTTTAATTAGCTCAATCTCTGGCCAAATATTTTTTATTTTTTGTCGCATAGATTCTCCTTAATAGTAAAAAGGCAAAAGTGAAAAATCAAAAGGTAAAACAAAGAAATAATGAATAACAAAAAATTATTTAAGCATACTCGAAAGCATTGCAAAAACTTCATTTACCAATTTTGTAGTTCTATTTAAATCTGAGCTAATGTAATTTAAAGAAATAGCAAGTTCAATTTGAGTATCTAATTCTACGAGAGAAGATCTTGCAATTTCGTAAAATCTTTTTCTTTCTTTTACTGATTTTCGTGAAGCTCCTTCCTATAAATTAGAAATAACTGAAACAGCTGCTCTTCTTATCTGAGAAGTTAAACCATAAAGTTCTGATCTAGGGAATTCTGATGTAAGAACATAAATCAGTTTTACCAATTCGCCAGACTTTTTATATACTTCAAGTTTTTTATGATTTAACCGTAACATCTTTTCACTTTTGCCTTTTCAATTTTCACTTTTTAAAGTTTTGCAATTACCGCATCTGTCATTTCTTGAGTTGTGCAAGCACCTTTTTCAAAAACATCTGCTCCGCCACGTATCTTCATCATATCGTAAGTTTTAACTTTGCCTTCTTCAATTACTTCGGCAATGGCTTTTCTAATTTTATCAGCTTTTTCTTTTTCGTCAATGTGGTCAAGCATCATACAAGCACTTAAAAACATTGCTATTGGATTTATAATACTTGGATTTAACTCTTGATACTTTGGAGCTGAACCGTGAGTTGGTTCAAACACAGCAACATCATCGCCAATGTTAGCGCTGCAAGCAAAACCAAGTCCGCCAATTAAACCAGCAAAACCATCACTAATTATATCACCAAACATATTTTCAGAAACTATCACTCCATAAGTCTCTGGATTTTTAGTAAGCCACATCATTTGTGCATCAATGTTTGTATCCCACATATCAATTTCGGGATAATCCTTTGCAACTTTTCTAGCTTCTTCCATCATCATACCACTTGTTTCCCGAAGTACATTAGGCTTCTCACAAACTGTAACACTTTTGTAACCAAACTTTTTTGCATATTCAAATGCAGCTTTCATAATTCTTTGTGTTGCTCCACGTGAAAGTATGCGAGTTGAAATTGCCATATCTTCACTTGCCACATCTTTAAACTTTACCATTTTAGGGTGTGTCTCTAAAGCATCTCTAACTTGCATTGGTGGATTTGTCCATTCAATTCCACCGTACATTCCTTCTGTGTTTTGTCTGAAAATTACGGTGTTAACTTCCGGTTCTACAAATCCACCTTTGCCATCTTGTATAATAAAATTAAGCGGGTTGCCTTTGAAAGCTTGGCACGGACGAATACATACATCTAAATTAAAATGTTGACGTAAACCAACGATAGGACTAAAGTAAACATAACCTTTGTCTTGCAACGATGGGTCAAGCTCGGCAGTAGCTTCATCTTTTGGCTTACTTGTAATTGCTCCGAACAAACCAATCTTGTGTTCTTCCAAAAGGTCTATGGTTCTTTGGGGAAGAGCGTCTCCTTCTTTTTGCCAAAACTCCCAGCCTATATCTCCGTGTACATAATTAGCTTCAAATCCGGCTGCTTCTAATAATCTGATTGCTTCTGGGGTTACAGTTTTTCCAATTCCATCTCCGGGTAATGATACGATTGTTCTCATAATATTTCCTTAGTAAATAGTTTAAAGTTTATCAAGTAAATTTAGATAGACTTATATTATTTAGCAAGAATAAGTGATGAAAAATTAGTGAATTTTGAAAAGTAAATTATGTATTTAAATAATGAGAGTCCTTGACAAATGAATTTGTTTGTAGTATTTTTGTAGTGAGTCATATAGGCATACATCTATTGTGGTGAGAAAATGAAGTATTATGATTGGAATGATGAAAAAAATATAATATTGAGAAAAGAAAGAAATATTTCTTTTGAAGATATTGTTGCAGCAATTAGAAATGTAAAATTATTAGGCATTGTTGAGCATTCAAATTCTAAAAAATATCCAAATCAAAAAATGTTTATTGTGGAATTAGATAATTATGCTCACATTGTACCATTTGTTGAAGATAGCGAAAAGTATTTCTTGAAAACCATTTATCCCAGTAGGGGCGCGACAAAAATTTATTTAAGTAAGGAGAAACCCAAATGAAATATCTTGATAAAGAAGAAAAAGAATTAATTGAATCTTTCAAGCGTGGAGAATGGTTATCTGTTAAATCCAAAAATAAAAAAAAATATATTGATGCAGCAAAAGCTAATTATACCAAAGATAAACGTATTAATATTAGATTGACAACTAAAGATTATATAAACATTCAAGCAAAGGCTCTGGAAGAAGGAATTCCATATCAAACTTTAATTTCAAGTATAATTCATAAGTATAACTCTGGCAAACTAAAGTCGGTTGTGTGATTACTTGAGCTCTTGGTTCTTATAGTTTATTTTGCTAGCACGATAATTTGAGAACATAGAGTTTAAGAATAGTATTAAATAAAATAGTGAGAAAATTATGGAATTAAAACTTGCAGTATTAATAGATGGTGATAATATCCCATCAGCTTATGTAAAAGAGATGATGGAAGAAATTGCAAAGTATGGCAATCCAACAATAAAAAGAATATATGGTGATTGGACAAAACCGCATTTATCAAAATGGAAAAATGTGTTGCTTAAAAATGCCATAACTCCAATTCAACAGTATGGATATACGGTTGGCAAAAATGCGACAGACTCCGCAATGATAATTGACGCAATGGATATTTTGTATTCTGAAAAAGTTAATGGGTTTTGTTTGGTTTCCAGCGATAGTGATTTTACACGTCTTGCCACTCGTTTACGGGAAGCCGGAATGAAAGTATTTGGAATTGGAGAAAAGAAAACTCCAGAGCCATTTATTGTTGCTTGCGATAAATTCATTTACATTGAAATACTTAAAAACCAATCTGATGAAAATGAAGCTGAAATTACAAAGAGTGAAACTAAACCTAAAAGTAATGTTGATAAAATAACTCCGAGAGTTATCAAACTTATTTCCACCACAATATCAGATTTGGCAGATGATGATGGCTGGGCTTTTCTTGGAGATGTTGGAAATCTTCTCCAAAAAAAACAGCCTAATTTTGATTCAAGAAACTACGGCTTCCAAAAGTTAACTCCGTTAATTAAGTCAATCAAAAATTTTGAATTAGACAGAAGAGAAAGTTCAAGTGGTAGATTTAAATTGATTTATGTGAAGAATAAATAGATATAATTTCTTATAACGTAAAATCAACTTGCAAGCTAAAACGATTATTCACATTACCATTTATTTCAGAAAGACCTGAGCTAAATGATTTAATGTTTGGTTTATAAGTCTCAGAATATCTTGCTGAGATTTTTAACTGTTTAATTGGCTGAACATTAAAAATAAAATACCATCTAAAACCATTACCGAACATTGGTATGTTAGTTAAAAGTCCGCGATGATTATTTTCAAATTCGTAAATTCTGGAATTGTAAGATTCTGTATCAAAGAAAATAATTCTACCAATAAAACTATAGTTGTCAAAAAGTATTTTTACATCTTGGAATGTTAAAAACCCGTGTTCATTAAAATCAACTAAATTATAGTTCACATATTCAATTCTATTTCTACCGTAAATATTTTTAGATAATTTATAACCCAAGTCTAATCTATAATTACTTTTTGTTTGATCGGTTATGGAATTTATTTCATCAAGCTTAAAATTAACTTCTTTGGTTTCTTGTTTGAACTTAAAATTTATTTGAATATTCTTATCAATTTTATATTTGTAATCAAATAAAAAATCATTTCCGCTTGCTGGTAAGTTAGAAGCAAAACTTGAATAAGGATGTTTGAACAAATCATAATAAACGTTGAACTTTCCATACTCGGTTCTCCATTTAATTCCGGCATATAAACCAAGTTCATTTTGTGTCGAACTTTTTTCTCCAAATCCATTTGAGTAAATGTTAAAATAATTTCTTGAGTAACTTCTTACTGAAGTTGCAAACGTTAGTGCCTTACTAATGTTGAAGTATAAATTATTTACAGAAGCAACTGAAATTCCGTTATAAGAAAATTCTCCACTTGCTGAAATGTTATTTAAATAAAAATTGTATGCTGCAGAAGTAAAAGAAAAATTATCTCCGGCAAGAGAAAACCCATCTTGGTAAGTAAAAGGTTTATCAAAATCAGTTTTGTAATGGAGAAAACTAATGTCAAATGTCTCTGATAGGTCTAATCTTATTGAAGCTCCGTAACTTTTAGATGAGATATTATCTTTTTTCAAAATTTCATTCTCAGTTCTATGATAACCAGCAATGTACAAATTAGAGACTGTTAAATCATCATCCAAAGTTGCATCAATATTATTTTGGGAATAAAATGCAGAGAGTTTTATCAAACCAAAATTTACTATTGAAGCACCACCACGAAAGAAATTGTTTTCATCACTTGATGAATAAGAAATAAAATTCCTTGCTCGTTTGCTTATCGAACTTGTTGCATCACTTCCTTTTGAAAATGCGTATGGACTCCACACAGCAAGTCCTTGCCCAAACTCAAACACATAATCACCAACAATAAAATTGTTAAGAATACCTTTCGAGTGATATTGCAAGTAACCGGAATAAAAATCTGTATGCGATTTTTCACCGGCATCTTTTTCTATAAGTCCGCCAAACTTAAAATTATTATAACTAGCTTTTACTCGTTGATATGATTTTAATTTATCACCCAAATATTTCTTATCAATAAATCCTTTCTTGTCTTGAATGTCATTTATAAAACGAGATCTAATTTTTACATAAGTTGCTTTGCTAATCTTTTTACTTTTCAACTTACGTGGAGAAATTTTCACAAATGGTTTTAGAAGTAAAAGAATATTTGGATCAATATTTTTTATTTGCTTCAACTCATCAAAAGTTTTAATCCCTTTATCTTTTTTGATGTATCTTAAAATTCTTTTTGCACTCTTGGTTGGTATAAAAGGTAGTACTAAAATTTCGTCCAAAGTTGCATTGTTTATATCAATTGGATTTGAAATCAATTCGTCAAATAGTTCATACAGTTGAGAATCATCTTGGTCTTCGGTTGCATCTTCTAAGTATTGAAATATTTTATCGTTTAGAATTTCAGTTGAATCAACTTGTGCAAATGAATTGCTGAATGAAAACAATGTAAAAATTATACTCAATAATAAAGAGCAAAAATGAAAATAATTTGTTACCGCATATCTAAATTTGTCATTCTGAATGGAGGCGTTTTGTTTCGAAATGAAGAATCTCGATACTATTAGCTCTTGAGATATTTCAGTCGTAAAAGACACTCCTTCAATATGACAAACATTAGAATTCAACTTCCCTAAAATCAATTTAAGCTCAGAATATTTAGATAAAATTAATTTCATTATTTAATTGTATTAAAATTCACAATAAATCCAACTTGATGTGTAAGCCCTAAATCTTGATGAGTTGTAACAGCATAATCCAACCTAAAATATGAATAGTTTATTCCAAGTCCGGCTGAATAAATATTTGGTTCATTTTGAATTCCAAAACGAAGAATGAAATATTTTACAACCGGATATTCAATTCCAAAGTGAACTGAGAAAGGGAAGTCCAATTCCTTTTGCATAGCAAGGGTTAGATAAGTTTTGTCAATAACTTCATAACTTGTCCCAACAGTATATTGCAAAGGTAATTCAATATTGGAATTAGAAAATCTTAGTGGATTTTGGAGAGAAAAACCAAGCGAGAATTTTTGAGTTAAGTTATAAATTCCGCCAAAGGAAATATTGAAAGTTCCATTGTTTCCATAGTTCTTAATATTTACAGTTTGATAAAAAACAGAAACTCCAAATGAAACATTGGAAGTAATTCTATTGGAATAAGCCAACTGAAATTTATTCTCTTTATAAAGTTGAAAACCATAAGTCATAAAACCCAACCCAAAATTGCCAAAGGATGTTGACTCGTTGTAAGCAAAATAACCAGTTGCTAATTCTTTAATACCAAAAGGAGAAGGGGAATAGAAGAAACCAATTTCTCTTTCGGCAATTTGAGATAGACCAGACGGATTATTAAATAGAGAGAACACATCGTTGCTTAGTGCTACATCTGAATTAGAAAGAGCAATTTGTCTTGCTCCAGCAGATGATTGTGCGGAACAAATTGTGGCAAAAAGTAGTAGAAAGAATATGACTGTATTTTTGACCATAAGTTTAAGCGTAATTTGTTTATAGTTAAATTGTCAATAAGTTATAAAAATCATTTTAAATAATTGTAAAAAAAGAAGCAAATCTTTATTTTATGTTAGAATTATTAAACTACTAGGAAGTCTAAATGAAAAAATTAATTATTATCTGTTTACTATTGTTATCATATGTGCAATTTGCTCAAGAATTAAACGCAACAGTTACAGTAAATTTTGAGCAACTAAAAGCTGGATACAAAGACAGATTAGAAAACTTTGCTCAAGAAGTTGAAGGCTATTTAAATAATAATAAGTTTAGTAACATCGATTGGGAAGGTGAACCAATTAATTGTAGTTTTAATATTTTCTTTACTTCAGCTGCCGGTGAGTCAAGTTATAATGCTCAGGTTGTTATCGTTAGTCAGCGACCAATTTATAAATCCGAAAAGAAATCTTTAATGCTCAAAGTTTCTGATTCTAATTGGAAATTTAAATATGAAAAAAATGAAGCTTTTTATTTTAATGAAAGTGAATTCAATCCGCTCTTCAGTTTCTTAGATTATTATGCATATCTAATTATTGGTCTGGACTTAGATTCTTACCCACCACTATTAGGTGGAACTGGTCCACTTACTAAAGCAGCAAACCTAGCTGCAATTGGTGCTAGTAGTGGATACTCAAAAGGCTGGGCTATACAAACATCTAGTTATAATAAAAGAAGTATAGTTGATGATTTACTTAGTACTAAGTTTCTACAATTTAGGAAAGATTTATTTGATTACCATTATAATGGGCTTGATATATATGATGAAGATAAAAAATCTGCAAATTTGAGTTTTATGAAGTTGGTAAATAACCTAAGTAAAACTATAGATAAAGTTGGTAGAATGAATGTTCTTACAAGAGTTTTTTTTGATACAAAGCATAAAGAATTAGCAGCATATTTAAAAGATAACCCAGATAAAACTGCTCTTCGCATTTTAAGAAAAATAGATCCTTCTCATACATCTTCTTATGAGCAAGGGTTGGAAGAGTAAGAAAAAGTAGTGCAGATTGAATTACACCAAATGTGCAATTATTATTTATCAATAATGCTATTTGCATACGCAAAACCAATCGATATATTAAGGTGTTAAGTTCATTAAGAAATAATTTCAGGTTTATTGTAAATGAAAAACTTCTCCAAATTAAAAAATATTGGTTTGCTTGGTGGAGTTTTAATGTTTGTTCTAATTTTACTTTTACCAGCTCCCAAAGGGATGAGTGCTACAGCTTGGCACACTACAGCAGTAGCTTTACTTATGGCATTTTTTTGGATTACAGAAGCACTTCCACTTTATGTTACTGCACTAATTCCTATAGTCTTATTCCCAATTCTAAATATCTCTGCAATAAATGAAACAACTGCTCCATTTGGGCATCCACTTATATTTTTATTTCTTGGCGGATTTTTATTAGCAGAAGGAATTCAAAAGTGGGGACTCCATAAAAGAATTGCACTTAAAATAATTAAGTTTGTTGGAGTTAGTCCTAAAAGAATTATTGCCGGATTTATGCTTGGCTCTGCCTTCCTAAGTATGTGGATAAGCAATACTGCCACAGCTTTGATGATGTTGCCAATTGGACTCTCAGTAATATCAGTTATAAAATCATCAAAAGGATTGTCTGAAAAAAATCAAAGAGATTTCTCAATTGCATTGTTACTTTCAATTGCTTACTCGTGTAGCATTGGTGGTATTGCAACGCTAATAGGCACGCCACCAAATGCACTTATGTCGGCATTTATGAATGAAACATACCAAGTAGATATTAGCTTCGCAAAGTGGATGTTAATTGGTTTACCATTCACTTTAATTACACTGCCAATAACGTATTTGCTTCTAACAAGAGTTATCTTCAAATTAAATATTAAGTTAGATTTTGATAAATCAATAATTGAAAATGAGATAAAAAATATTGGTAAGATTTCTAAGGAAGAAAGATATGTGCAAGTTGTTTTTTTGCTAATAGCAGTACTTTGGATTGCAAGACCGCTTGTGTCAAAACTTATTCCGGGAATATCAGATGCCAGCATTGCAATATTAGGAGCATTAATACTTTTTATAATTCCCAGTACAAAAAACTCTTTTATTTTGGAATGGAAGGACGCACAAAAAATAGCTTGGGGAATTTTAATTTTATTTGGTGGTGGATTGTCTCTTGCTCAGGGAATAAAAAATAGTGGACTTGCGGAGTGGATTGCAAACGCTATTTTAAGTAGTGGAGAAATTCCAATAGTTGTACTTGTCCTAATTTTAACAACATCAATAATATTTTTAACGGAACTAACAAGTAACCTTGCAACCACAGCTGCCTTTCTACCAATCATAGCTTCCATTGGAGTTGGAATGGGAATCAATCCACTTCAGTTGGTTGTACCAGCTACAATTGCAGCAAGTTGTGCATTTATGCTTCCGGTTGCAACTCCACCAAATGCAATTATATTTAGTAGCAACGAGGTAACAATTAAAGATATGACTAGAGCCGGAATTTTGTTAAATGTAATTTTTGTTGTGATGATTGTTTTGCTCACAAACACTTTTGGTGGAGTTGTGTTTGGTTATTAGTTTAAGTTTAACAAATCTCGTTATTACAAAAGCAAAAATTTTCAGAATACAAGTCTGCGATACGTTTTTCCGTACCACCGACTTGTATTCTGTGAAAAGTATTTATGAAAAATAGTTTAATCTTCAACAATAACAGCAGTTCCACTTGCTGCAACCATAAGCATACTTCCACTTCCTGGAGAAATTGTTTCATAGTCTAAATCGACTGCTATTACTGCGTTTCCACCTAATTGTTTAGCTTGTTCTATCATTTCTTGAACGGCAATATTTTTTGCTTTTCTAAGTTCGCCTTCGTAAGCAGCAGAGCGTCCACCAATAATATCTCGAATTCCGGCAAATAAATCCTTAAAAATATTTGCCCCTAAAATTGCTTCTCCGGAAACCATTCCGAGATACTTTTTTATTTTTCTTCCTTCTAAATTATTTGTTGTTGTAACTAACATTTTTGTTTCTCCTATATAATTCTAAAAAGAGTTATTTTTGTCTTACAAATTTAATAAAAATGAGAAAATAATTTAGATTATGAATAACTTTAATCATCAAAATAAAATGTGATAATTTATGAATGAAACAAAAGCAATTATAAATCTGAAAAATTTACGTTATAACTATTTATCAATTAGACGCAAAACTAAAACAAAAGTTATGGCTGTTGTAAAGGCTGATGCTTACGGTCACGGAATGTTTGAGTGCGTAAAATCTTTTGAAAATCTAAATGATAAAAAGCCAGAGTATTACGGAGTAGCAATTTTAAGTGAAGCGATTGAGTTAAGAAATTCTAAAGTAACAAAACAACCAATTGTTTGCTTTGCTCCGTTCAAAAAAGTTGACTTAGATTATTACTTTAAGTTCAAAGTGTTTCCAACAATCACATCAGAAGTACAGATTAAAGTTTTATCAAAATTAAATTTGAAAAAGAAATTAAGAATTCATACAAATATCAATTCCGGAATGGGAAGATTAGGACTTGATTCTAATAATTCAGTTGAAGAAATTATAAAGCTATCAAAGATAAAAAATATAATAATTGATGGAATTTATACTCACTTTGCTACTTCAGATGAAAAAAGTAAGTTGTTTGCAAATAAACAATTAGAAAGATTTACTAAGGTTATATCTGAATTGAAAAAATCAAATATCCATTGCGGAATTATTCACGCAGCCAACAGCGGAGCAATTTTGGATTTGTCAAATTCCTACTTCGATATGGTTCGACCTGGAATCTCACTCTATGGATATTATCCTTCATTAGAAACATCTCAATCTATTAAACTTAAACCAGTAATGTCTCTTGCTTCTAAAGTTTCTACAATAATGGAAATTAGGAAAGATGAAACAATTGGTTATGGAAGAAAATTTAAAGCCGAAAAAAATATGAGAACCGGAACATTGCCAATTGGTTATGCAGATGGGTTATTCAGAGGGTTAAGCAATAAAATTAAAGTTATTATTCAAGATTCTATATTCAACCAAGTTGGAAGAATTTCGATGGATAGAATTAGTATTGATTTGGGAAACTCGAAGATTAAAGAAGGGAGCAAGGTTCTCTTATTGGGTAAAAGTAAAAGCCATCAAATAACAGCTTGGGATTGGTCAAAAATATTAAACACAATTCCTTATGAAATTACATGCTCAATTAGTAAGCGTGTACCGAGAGAATATATAGACTAAATGCCAAAAATAAGAGGTTATTTTTTCTTATCTTTCTGTAATGATTTATTGCCTCTTAGTATTATAATAATTTAGGATGAGGACAAAAAAATATGGAATTATTTGTAGTAATAATGGCTGGCGGAGTGGGAGCAAGGTTTTGGCCACGTAGTAAACAAAAAACTCCTAAACAGTTATTAAGTATCTTTGGCGAAAACACAATGATTCAAGATACTGTTGAAAGATTAGATGGTTTGGTTAGCAGCGATAATGTTTATGTTATAACAAATGAAATTCAAAGTGAAAGCATAATAAAACAATTACCTTCCGTTCCATCTGAAAATATAATTGCTGAACCGTTTGGTAAAAATACCGCAGCTTGTATCGGACTTGCATCAATACTTATTCATAAAAAAAACAAAGATGCTGTAACAGTTATTTTACCTGCTGATCATTTAATTAAAAGTAAAAAATCATTTCAATCTGTTCTAAAAAAAGCCGCGGTATTTGCAGAATCATCCAAAGGGCTTGTTACCATTGGGATACAACCAACAAGACCTGAAACTGGTTATGGATATATTCAAGTAGATGATGAAGAAATTCAAAAAGGTATTTACAAAGTTCAAACATTTGCAGAAAAGCCTAATCTTTCAACTGCAAAAAGATTTGTAAAGTCGGGCGATTTTTTATGGAATTCTGGAATGTTTATTTGGAAGACTGAAACAATTCTAAATGAAATAAAAACATATTTACCAGACCTATATGATGGACTTATAAAAATAGAAAATTCAATAGGGACAAAATCTTACAAGAAAGTTTTAATAAAAGTTTATGGAGAATTGACAAGTATTTCCATTGATTATGGAATTATGGAAAAATCTCCAAAAGTATATTTAACAAAGGGAACTTTCCCTTGGAGCGATGTTGGTAGTTGGGAAGAAGTTTATCAGCAATCGAAAAAAGACAAAAATAATAATGCAAATCTTGGTGATGTTTATACTGAGAATGCAAGTGATAGTTATATCTTTTCTCCAAAAAAATATACTGCTGTAATTGGACTTGATAATATTATTGTAATAGATACAGAAGATGCGTTGCTAATTTGCAGCAGAGACAATGCCCAAGATGTAAAACATATTGTGGACCATCTTAAAATGAATAATAGAGACGAACTTATTTAAGTATGAAAAAACTTATTACTGAAAGAGATATTCAAGACCTTGTGCTAAAAGGTAAAAGTAAATTAGAATTTACCGGTGATGAAATAATTACACCAGCTGCTAAAGATAAATTAAATGAGAATTTAATTAAAATTGTTAGAGTTGATAAACACTCTGCGTCCTATACAAACACGGCACTTACCGGAGATTTTCATAATTACAAACGTATTGCAATTGGTTCTGATCATACTGGTTTTGTAATGAAAGAAATAATTAAAAAAGTTCTTTCCGATAAAAACTATGAAATTACTGATGTTGGAACAAACGATGAAAGCTCGTGCGACTACCCGGATTTTGCAATTAAAGTTGCAGAAGAAATCAATGATAATAAAGTAGATTTTGGAATTATATTTGATGCAACTGGAATTCCTTCATCCATAACAGCCAATAAAATAAAGGGTATTAGAGCTGCAACTTGTTACAACGAGTTTAGTGCAAGAAGTGCAAGAGAACATAACAACGCAAACATTATTGTTATGGGTGCAAAAACTTTAGGCGAAGAAACAATAAAATCTATACTTGATGTTTTCCTAAACAGTAACTTCTTGGGCGATAGACATCAAAGAAGATTAGACAAAATTAGCAAATTGGAAAAAGAATAGTATCTCAAATATGTCATACTGAGCGGAGTCGAAGTAGGTAAGTTATGAAAGTATCTAGTTCGGCAACTTTCCCCTTTTTTGTCATATTGAAGGAGTTCTTTTGCGACTGAAATATCTCTTACAATAATAGTTTGGAGATTCTTCATTTCGACAAAATACATCTTCATTCAGAATGACAAATAAAAAATTATTCAAACAAATGATGACTGTATAGTAAAATGCTTAGCACAATAATACTACAAGGTAACACAACTTGAAAATTGAAAAATTAGAAGTTCACTCCAATTTAGAAATTGCTAAAAATACATTTGTTATAAAAACACATTCCCCAAGCTTATCATCAATTATTCAACCAGGTCAATTTTGTAATTTGAAAGTAACAGAAACCGAAACTCCATTGTTAAGAAGACCATTTAGCGTCTCTGATATAGAAGGCGAATACATTAGTTTTATGTATAAGGTTGTTGGTGTTGGTACAGAAATACTTTCCCAAAAGAAAAATGGAGATGTAATTTCTGCTCTCGCTCCTTTGGGTAATTCATTTAATATTGATGATGATTTTGATTACGCATTTTTAATTGGTGGTGGCATTGGCATTGCTCCTTTCCCTTATTTGATCAAAACATTAAAAGACAAAAAAGATTTCTCTGTTTTATTTGGAGTTAGAAATAAGGAAGAAGCTCATAAAATAGGATTAGAAAATATTTCATATTCTTCTGATGACGGTACAATTGGAATAAAAGGGAATGTAATTGATTTGTTGAAAATTGAATTGCAAAATTTAAATAATAAGAAAGTAAAAATATTTGCTTGCGGCCCAACCCCTATGTTAAAAGGGCTTCAAAAATTTTGCGAAGAAAATAATTTAGATGGGGAAGTAACTTTAGAATCTGCAATGGCTTGCGGCTTTGGTATTTGTCAAGGTTGTCCGGTAGAATCTAAAGAGCAAGAAGCATATAAACTCATTTGTAAAGATGGACCTATTTTTAATTTTAGGGATGTTGTACTATAAAATAATATTTCAATACAATTAAAAGTTCACAGACTGAAAGTCTGTGTTACGAAAAACGTATCGCAGACTTTCAATCTGCAAGACTAATTAAGAATAAATTTATTATGAACAAAATAGACCTATCAGTAAGCATTGGAAAACTAAAACTTAAGAACCCTGTAATGTTAGCTTCGGGAACAGTTGGTTACGGAAATGAAATTGCTGAATTTACAGACCTAAGTAAAATTGGTGCAATAGTTACAAAGTCAATTTCTTTAGAGCCACGAAAGGGAAATCCACCACAAAGAATAACTGAAACTTCTTCCGGAATGTTAAATGCAATTGGTTTAGCAAATGTTGGAGTAGAAGTTTTTATGAAAGAGAAAATCCCATTTCTTAAAAAACTTAACTCAACTTTGATTTGCAATATTGCTGCAAGCTCAATTGAAGAATATGTAGAATGTGTTGATATACTTAAGGATGAAGAAACTATTAAAGGTTTTGAAATAAATGTCTCTTGTCCGAATGTAAAAGAAGGTGGATTGGTTTTTGGGAATGATGTTTCCGCAGTTGGAAGAATAACAGAAAAAATTAGAGCAAAAACTTACAAGCCTATCATTATAAAATTATCGCCAAACAATTCTAATATTACTGACTATGCAGAAGTTGTAAAGAAGGAAGGTGGCGATGCTGTTTCAGCAATCAATACTTTGATAGGAACATCTTTTGATATTTATTCACGTAAACCGAAAATAAAAAATGTTACTGGTGGTTTATCTGGGCCAGCAATTAAACCAGTTGCTCTTGCAAAAATTTTGGAGATAAGTAAAAAAGTTGACATCCCAATAATTGGCATTGGCGGAATTAGTAATTGGAAAGATGCAATTGAATTTATGATTATTGGAGCAAGTGCATTTCAAATTGGAACTATAAATTTTGTAAATCCAAATGCCGGAATGGAAATATTAGATGGACTTGAAAATTATTGTAAAGAAATGGGACTTGATAAATTGTCTGATGTTACTAAATCGAGAATAATAGAAATGTAACTTAGATTGCTTGTAATCTGAGAATTGTTTTGTTTACGGAGTAATAATTTTAATCGCAGATTGCAAGCAATCTACGCTACAACGAATCAGATAGATAACTATGCTTCCAACTTTTCCAATCTTCAACCAAACCAGCTTTAACTGGATTCATCAAAGTATATTCAATTAGTTTTTCTAATTCATCTTCATCTCTAACAATGTGATCAAAACTTTCAGCTTGCCAAAAACTTCCTTTCTTGCCAAGTTCTAAATTAGCATAATATGCGGAAACTCTTTTAATCGCTTGCATAAATTTACTAACACTTCTACTCTTTTCTAAAAGATAAAATATTAAGTGAACGTGATTTGGCATAATGCAATAGCAAATTAGTTTATAATCTTTTGCATCATTCTTATGTAATTCGTTCTTAACAATTTTATTGGTTAGTTTAATTAAGAAAAAAAAATCTAATAGTTTATAAAATAATAAGTGAAAGTATTTCTCAGATTGCAAGCAATCTAAGTTACATTTCAATGCGCTTCCAACCAATTCTTACCAACACCAGCTTCAACAATAATTGGTACATCAAACTTCATTGCATCTTCCATTAACTTTTTTATAACCGGCGTAAGTTCTGCTTGCTCGTCTTTGTGTAAATCAAATAACAATTCATCGTGTACTTGTAAAATCATTTTGGTTTTTGCATTTCTTTTTTCAAGTTCATTGTGAATATTTATCATTGCAATTTTTATCATATCTGCCGCTGTTCCCTGAATGGGCATATTAATTGCAACTCTTTCTTCAAACTGACGAACAACTCGGTTCTTGCTGTTTATATTTCTTAAAAATCTTCTTCGTCCGTTCATAGTTTCAGCGTAGCCTTTTTCTTTTGCCTGTTCAATAAAACTATCCATCATTCCTTTTATATTTTTGAAAGTCTCAAAGTATGTGTCAATAACTTCTTTGGCGTGCATTCGAGAAATTCCTAACCTGCTTGCAAGTCCAAATGGACCAATGCCATATAAAATTCCGAAGTTAACTTCTTTTGCTTTTCGTCTCATATCAGTATCAACATCTTTCGGCTTAACTCCAAATACAAGTGCAGCGGTTGAGCGATGAATATCTTCGCCATTATTGAATGCCTTTGTCATTCCTTTATCCTTGCTCATATGTGCCATTATTCTAAGTTCTATCTGACTGTAATCAGCACTTAAAATTAAATGGTTTTTATCAGTTGGAATAAATGCTTTTCTAATTTCTCTTCCCAACTCAGTTCGGATAGGAATATTTTGCAAGTTTGGTTTGATGCTCGAAAGTCTTCCGGTTGATGCAATAGTTTGGTTGAATGTTGTATGAATCCTACCAGTATTGGCGTTCACCAACTTTGGTAAAGCATCAGCGTAAGTTGATTTTAATTTTGTGATTTGTCGGTAGTCTAAAATGATGTCAACAATATCGTGTTCACCTTTTAATGCTTCAAGCGATTTTGCATCAGTAGAAAAACCAGTCTTTGTTTTTTTAGTTGGTTTAAGTTTTATTTTTTCGAACAAAATATGTTGAAGCTGTTTTGTGGATTTTATATTAAACTCTTCTCCGGCAAGGTTGTGAATCTTTGTTGTAAATGTATCAATCATTACTTCCAATTCTTTACTGAACTCGTGTAAAGTTTTTGAATCAAGTTTAACTCCATTTCGTTCAATTTGTTCAAGTACGGGAGCTAATGGGAATTCAATATTGTTTGCCAAATCTTGCAGATTATTTTTGTTAATTTCTTTCTTCAAAACTTTGTAAAGCTGCATAGTAATATCAGCATCTTCACTTGCGTACTCGTTCAACATTTCTGATTCAACTGAAAATATTTTTGTTGCGTCTTTTTTCTCTCCCATAATTTCTGAGAAAGGAATAGGGGAGTAGTTTAAATATTTTTCGGAGAGTGCATCCATTCCGTGCTTTTGGTCGGGGTCAATTAAATAACTTGCAAGCATTGTATCAAAATAAAATCCTTTTAGATGAATATCATATTTTGCAAGTACGCCAATATCATATTTCCCATTTTGACAAATCTTTTTTATCGCTTCATCTTCAAAAATTGGTTTGAAAATTTTAACAAAGTCATCAACATTTATTTTATCTTCCATATCTTGAGCAAATAAATCTGTACTATCCGCAAAGGGATTTGTAATAACAAAATATGCTTCTCCTGGTTTTATGCAGAATGAAGCTCCGGCAAGATTAACTTCCAAAGTATTAAGCGAATCTGTTTCCGTATCAAAAATAAATTCTTTAGATTTGCTCAAAAGTGTAGCCAAAATATTTGCTCCATCTATTGAATTTATTAAGTGATATTTAGTTTTAGATTTATCAAAAATCTTCCTACTCTTTTCTGGATTTGATTCAGCCAATTCACTTTCTGAAATTTCTTCAGAGTAAATTTTTTTAATTCTAAGTAAAGTATTTTTGAACTCAAGCTCGTTAAACATTTTACCTAATTTCTCAAAATCCGGTTTTGGCAAATCCTCCCCAAAAGTAAAATCCATTTTCATATCTGTAACTATTGTAGCAAGCTCTTTGGAAAGAAAAGCATTCTCCTTAGAATTTTCAAGTTTAGTTTTGATACCTTTCTTCTCAACATTTTCTATATTAGCATATATGTCTTCGAGATGTCCGAACTGCTCAATCAACGGTTGTGCAGATTTTGGTCCAACTCCAGCAACTCCGGGAATGTCATCAGATGAATCTCCGACAAGAGCCAGAAAGTCAATCATAAATTTTGGTTCAAATCCATAATCTTCTTTTACTTTTTTCTCGTCAGTAATTATTAGCTCGTTGCTTTTTCCGGTTTTAATTAGTTTAACATTTTCCGTAACAAGTTGAACATAATCTTTATCGGGAGTAACCGCATAGGAAATGTAATTTTTTTTCTCAGCAACTTTTACGGCAGTTCCAATTATATCATCGGCTTCAAAGCCAGGCTTTATATAGAGTGGAACATTTAGGTAGCCAACAAATTCTTTAATTCGTTGAAGTTGCGGAATCATATCATCGGGCATTGCAGAGCGAGACGATTTATAAAGGTCGTACATCTCGTGTCTAAATGTTTTCTCTTTTGAATCAAATGCAACGGCGAGAAAGTCAGGTTTGGTTTCTTCAATTACTCTTATCATTTGAGTTATGAAACCATACACGGCTGATGTTGGCTCTCCGCTAGTTGTGATAAGTGGTCGGTTCATAAAAGCATAGTAAGCTCTGTATGCCATTGCGAGTGCATCTATAATTACGAATTTCTTTTTTGTCATTTGTTTTTTTTTCTTGTTTTAAGTGTTTTAGAATTATTAATTTATGTACTACTATGATAATATTTTTCAATTATAGTTTTTTAGAACTCGTCCCCAAACCCTTTCTCTTAAAAAGAGAAGGGGTTTAAATGCCAAGCATCTCTATAGAAAAGTCCTTCTCTTTTTAAGAGAAGGATTTAGGATGAGTTAGTAAATCTTTTAACTTTGCTAAGACCTTTATACAATCCATCTCAACTTCTTCATTTCTAAATCTTACAACCTTCAGACCTTTTGTATTTATTACTTCAGTTCTAAATTTATCTTCATCTTTTCTATAATTATGTATCTTTCCATCAAGTTCAACAACTAATCTTTTTTTGTGACAATAAAATCTGCAATATAAAAAGTTTCCTTACCTAATATCTCAACAAAGATGGGAAACTGTCTATTAAATTTTAATCCTAAATAGTTTCTATTTCTAACTTGTTTCCAAAATATTTTTTCAGCCTTTGTAGAATTTTTTCGTAATTCACGGCAACGTATTTTTGCAATTGCTCTTAGTTCTTTATTTTTGTTTAGGCTCACGGTTTCATTTATTCCAAAAACTATTTTTTCCCTTTAGCATAAACCAATATTTTTTAATATTTTCAAAATATGAATTGTCAATCACAATAACCATTTAAATAATTACTGGGAAACAAATGTTAAAATATTTATATGTAGTTCTACTTACAAGTTTTCTTTTTCTAACAATAGGTTGCTTAGAAACAAAAACTGAAATTGCTGATGAAACTAAAACTGTAACCATTCCGAAAAACCAAAAATCATTTTATGTTGCCAACTACAATATAGAAAATCTATTTGACACAAAAGATGATGTGAATAAAAATGACGAATGGTTTACTCCAAGTGGTGAAGTAAACTGGACAGAAAAAAGATTAGAACAGAAGTTCAAGAATTTGGCTAAAGTAATCAACTATATGAACGATGGAAACGGTCCGGATATTCTTGGAGTTCAAGAAGTTGAGCATAAAGAATTATTGGATGAACTTGTCAATAAACATTTGGGCAAGAACAAATATAAAGTTGTAAGTTTTGAATCGCCGGACAGACGTGGAATTGATAACGGACTTATCTATAATCATAATTTGTTCAAACTAAATTCTTCCGATGCAATAGCTGTTACTCTTCCAAAAAATAAAATCACAAGAGATATTCTATATGTAAAACTTGATAGCAGAATAAAAAATGAGTCAGTTCATATTTTTGTAAACCATTGGCCATCAAGAAGAGAAGGATTGAAAAAATCTGAGAAGAACAGATTGGCAGCGGCAAAAACTTTAGTGAAAAAAGTTAACTCTATATTGAAAGAAAATTCGAATGCTAACCTAATTATACTAGGGGACTTCAACGATTTACCATCGAACATATCTATTAAAGAAGTACTTGATGCAAATGAATTATTTTGTGATAGAGCAAACAATGAAAAACTTTATAATGTGTCTTACAAGCAATTCAAAAAAGGTAAGGGAACTTACAAGTATAAAAAGCATTGGAATATGTTAGATCAAATTATTATTTCAAAAGGTTTACTTGACAAAAAAAATATTGACTATGTTTGCAATTCATTTGAAATTATTAAACCAAAATTTGTAATTCAAAAATCTGGGAAGTACAAGGGAACGTCAATGCCTACTTATGGAGGAAGAAAATACCTTGGCGGTTATAGCGATCATTTTCCGGTTGGGGCTAAGTTTGATTTTCAAAAAGATAGTTCTAGGGATTTAGGAAGTAGAAAAATTCATAAATGTTTAACTAATAATAAGATGTAGATTTTGAGAAGATAGTATAAATCAAATTAAATTAGTTATTGACTTTTTTTTATTAAATACGTAACGTTAACAAATACAATTTAACAAACAATCAAAATAAACAATAAAAACAATTTCGGAGGAACCTTCACATGGTAATTTCATCAGTAATTGGATCACTTTCTTTAGTGTTAGCTCAAGCAAATTCCGGTGGTACTATAACATATCTTCAAGAAAAATTTGTACAGGGTGGCATATTTATGTGGCCGATTTTAGCTGTGCTAATTTTAGGTCTTGGATTTTCATTTGCAAAAATGTTTTCATTAATGTCAGCTAGTACAAACACAAAAAAATTCATTCTAGCAGTAAAAGATAAATTAACTAACGAAGGTGTTGGCGAAGCAATGAAACTTTGCGAAAACACAAAGGGTTCTATTGCATCAGTATTTCATGCTGGTTTATTAAGAGCAGATGAAGGTGTTGAAGCTGCAGAAAAAGCAATTATGACTTACGGAGCTATTGAAATGAGTTTCTTAGAAAAAGGAATGATTTGGATTTCATTATTTATAAGTCTTGCACCTATGCTTGGTTTTACTGGAACTGTAATGGGTATGATTGGTGCGTTTGATGATATTGCTGCTGCTAACCAAATGTCTCCTGCAATTGTTGCTAGTGGTATTGCAGAAGCATTGTTAACAACTTTATTTGGATTAGTTGTTGCTATTATTTTACAAGTTTTCTATAATTTCTTTGTTTCTCGTGTTGATAGTATTGTTGGTGATATGGAAGAAAGTTCCATTGAACTTATTGATGCTTTGTATGAAATAAAAAAGAAATAAAAATTAAACTGAGATAATAAAATGATAAAAAGAAAAAAAAGAGAAGGTGGTGAGTTTTCAGCTGGGTCTATGGCTGATATTACTTTCTTATTGCTTTTGTTCTTTCTTGTTACAACTAATATAGATGTGGATACTGGAATTGGTATGACACTTCCGGAAAAAGTTGAAGATGAACTAATTGTTCCTATGTCAAAAGAGAGACTTGCTTCTTTGTTAATTAATGAAAATGGTGATGTTCTTTTGAATGGAGAAATAATTGCAATTCCGCAAATTAGTGAAACATTGATTGATAGAATTACAAGTAAAATTGAATTGCCAAAAAACAAAAAATTAGTTGTATCTATTAAAACAGATAGAAATACTAATTACAATTTGTACATAAAATCTTTAGATCAAGTAAAGGTTGCTTTTTATAAAGTTAGAAATGATTATGCAATGGGCAAGTGGGGTATTTCAAGGAAAGATGTTAATGATGAACAATATAAAGAGTTAAAAGAAAAAATACCTATTATTATTTCGATAGCAGAACCTGAAAAAATAAAATAGAATTATTTAGGAATTATTATGAAATTTGAAAAAAAACGAGCTGGAGCAAAACAAGAAATTCCAACTTCTTCAATGCCAGATATTATTTTTATGCTCTTATTATTTTTTATGGTTGCAACTACTTTAAGGGAACAGGAAATTTTTGTTAAATTTACCTTGCCGGAAGCAGAAGCCATTCAAAAAATTGAGAACAAAAGGTTAGTATCTTATATATGGGTTGGTGAAAATGAAAAAATTCAAATCGATGATAACATAGTTTCGGTTAAAGCAATAAGGAAAATAATGTACGATAAAAGAGTTGTTTTACCAAATGTAATTGTTTCATTTAGAGTTGATAAGAATTCAAGAATGGGATTGGTTACTGATATTCAAGAAGAACTTAGGGAAGCCGATGCACGTAGAATAAATTACTCGGCAATGCCAAAACCATAACTATAAATTGTTTTTATTTAATTGGCAGGTTATATTTATTATAACCTGCTTTTTTTTTATTTAAAGTAAACAAAAATTGGTTTACAGAAATTTAATTCTACTGTCATTACGAGACTTCTGCTTCTTGAAGTCGTGGCAATCTGTTACAAGTAAACATTAACTATTTAACAGATTGCCACACTCAACACAAAACATTACGTTAGCAATGACAGTAAATTTTCAAGAACTAATTTGTGATTAGTAGATTTAAGTAGAACTAAAAAAGATAGAGGAAAAAATGAGTTTAAAAGATTCGATAAATACAGATCTTAAAGAAGCGATGAAACAAAAAGACAAAGTACGTCTCAGTACTATTAGATCTATTAGAGCACTTATTTTAGAATTTGAAAAAAGTGGTAAAGGTAACGAATTAAAAAAAGAAGATGAAATTAAGATGCTAAGTACTGCAGTTAAAAAACGAAGAGAAGCAATTGAACAATTTGAAAATGCTGGAAGAAATGAACTTGCAGATAAAGAAAAACAAGAGTTGGAGATACTTCTTTCATACATGCCAAAACAACTTAATGATGATGAAATATTAGAAAAAGTAAAACTATATGCAAAAGAAGTTGGTGCTGTATCTAAAGTGGATTTTCCAAAACTAATGCCTGTTGTTATGAAGAACTTAAAAGGGCAAGCAGATGGAAATACAATTCGTAAATTTGTTGAAAAGGTATTAGGTGAGTAATTGAATTATATTGATTATATCTTACTCGGGTTACTGTTTGTCGGTTTTGTTCTAGGCTTTAAGGATGGATTAGTTAGAAAGCTATTAGGACTAGGGGGATTAATTGCAGCGATTGTGCTAACAATTAATTATTCTACTTCTCTTGGCGAGGAGCTTGCTCCAATGTTTAGTGATGAATTATATTTGGCAAAAATAGTCTCTGGTTTTTTGATTTTTTTTGGTACTATATTTTTAGTTTCAATAATCAAAAGAATGATACATCCTGCTGATAAAGTAAATAAATTCATCAATCAAGTTCTTGGTGGACTTGCTGGAATTATACAAATAGTTTTTATAATTAGTGTGTTTCTATTAATACTAAATGTCCTTGATTTTCCAAGTGATGAAGATAAAGATGAGTCTCTTTTATATTCATCAGTTTATGGAGTAGTACCTTCTACTCTAGAGTTAATTACTGGGCCAGATTTTGAAGCAAAAGGATTTCTAAAAGATTATATGAATAGTAAAAATGACTCCAATAAAAAAACGGAAGTGGAACAGACAGAAGAACTTCCAAGTGATGACAAAACTAACGAAAATACAATCCTAAATCCAGATGATACATCTATTTCTTTGGATTCTTTAATCAATTAGATTAGACATATAACCTTGCAAAATGATTAGTAAAGCAACTCTAGAAAAATTAGATTATAAAAAAGTATTATCTAATATTTCAAAATATACATCCACTGAAAACGGAAAAGAAAGTATTCTCAAATCATTTCCGTTAAACACCCTTACTGAAGCAGTCAAAATTGGCAATATGGTTTCCGCAGCAAAGGAAATGTTGATTGAGTTTGACCATCCTCCGATTGAATATATTCCAAATCTTGAGAATGAACTCTCCAGAAGTAAAGTAATAGGAGCAGTTTTACAAATTGATGTTATTAAAAATATTCTTAGCATGTCAATTACATCAAGAAAAATTAGAAATTATTTCACAAATAATTCTCAGTCCACAATTTTTAATAGTTACAAAGAAGCATTATTTCTCGATAAAACTTTTGAATCTAAAATATCAAAAATCTTTAATGAAGCTGGTAGTATTAGTGATAGTGCTAGTTCTAAACTAAGAACAATTCGTAAAGAAATTATTTCAAAAAATGAAAACTTAAAGAGTGTTACAAATAATATTCTAAAAAAACTAAGCTCATCATATTTAGTGCAAGAGGAATATGTAACTCAAAGAGATGGAAGATTAGTCTTACCTATTAAGGCTGCTCACAAACGACATGTTAAAGGATTTATACATTCGGAATCGAATACTGGACAAACTGTTTATATTGAACCGGAACAAACATTAGAATTAAACAATGAAATTCTTTCTTTAACATTTGCCGAGAAGAGAGAAATTGAAAATATATTAAAAGAAATAACCATTCTTGTTGGTTCAAGATCAAGTGAATTAAAATCTTCATTAAGTACTATTTCGGAAATCGATTCTATTTTTGCAAAAGCTAAATATTCATTAGAAATGATTGGAGTTTTTCCAACATTCGATGAGAAAAAGTGTTTTAGAATATTGGATGGAAGACATCCTTTGTTGTTACAAAAGATTGGAAGAAAGAAAACCATTCCCTTAGACTTTTCTTTTGAAGATGATATAGTTATTCTAATTACGGGTCCAAATGCCGGTGGCAAAACTGTTGTGCTAAAAACCATTGCACTACTATCGTTATTAGTTCAAAGTGGTATTCATGTTCCTTGCCATCCAGATTCAAATTTTATTTTTTTTGAAAATATTATGCTAGATATTGGAGATGAGCAATCTATTGAAGATGACTTATCAACTTTCAGTTCTCATCTATCAAATATTAAATCAATATTGGAAAGTGCCAATGAGAAATCGTTAGTACTAATTGATGAAATTGGGACTGGAACAGATCCAAGTGAGGGGACTGCTTTGGCAGCATCATTCTTAATTACATTAAGAAATGCTAAAGTAAAAGTGGTAGCAACAACACATCACGGAAATCTAAAAATACTAGCTTCAGAACTTGAAAGGTTTCAAAACGCTTCCATGGAGTTTGACTTAGAAAATTTAACGCCAACATATAAATTTAGACAAGGTGTGCCTGGCTCAAGTTATGCTTTTGAAGTAGCCCAAAAAATTGGATTAAAGACAGATATTATTCAACTTGCTGAAAAGTATTTAGACTCTGATAAAAATAATATTGAAAAATTTATTATAGAACTTGAAAATAAATCAGTAGAACTTACAAAAAAAATAAACTCATTAGAAATTGAGAACTCAAGACTTAAGGGCCTTTCTAATTTATACGAAAGAGAAAATAAAAAACTAAAAGAACGAAAAGGTAAAATATTACAAGACACAAAAGACAAAGCAGAAACCTTCTTAAAAGATATAAATAGTCAATTTGAGAATACAATTAAAAGAATAAAGGAAACAAAAGCTGATACTAAAATAATTAAAGAAGAAAAGAAAAAAATAAATTTACTTAAAGAAGAGATCACTCAATCATATCAGACTGAAGAGGTTGTTGAAAAAAACAATAGCACATTTGTGAATGGTGATAATGTATCTATTAAAGACTCAACAACTAGTGGAACAATTGTAGAGATAGAAAAAAATATTATTACACTTGATACAGGCAATATTAGAATAAAAGCTAATATTAAAAATATTATTCATTCCAAAATTAAAAAAGAGAATAAAGAACAAAATTATTTTATTACAGAAATTAGTAGTGCAAAAACAAAATTAGATATTAGAGGTTGGAAACCTGAAGAAGCTGAATTTGAAATAATAAAGTTTGTGGATGATGCTTATTTAGGCAATTTAAAACATATAGAAATTATTCATGGAAAGGGTAAAGGTGTATTAAGAGCAACTGTTCATGAAATCTTAAAAAGTCATGATTTAATTGGCGAATTTAATCTAGCCAAAATTGAGTTTGGTGGAGATGGTGTAACAACTATAAGATTGAAAGAATAAAAATTACCTGCTTAAATATAAAATCGGATTTGTAATGTTTTGTTTCGCTTTAAATTAGTATATTATAAATTATTTTCTCTTAATTAAAAGGAGGTTATGTGAAAAAACTACTTACTTTAGCTTTGGTGTTTTTCTTATTTACATCAAACTATTTTGCAAGTGGGTTTCAAATTAATGAGCAAGGTTCAAGAGCAATGGCAATGGGTGGAGCATTTGCTGGTTTAGCAAATGATGCTTCGGCAATGTATTTTAACCCTGCCGGTATTACTCAGTTGACGGGGACACATTTTTTAGGTGGTGTAACTTTAATTTCTCCATCATCTACTTTTAGGGGACCCTCACCATCAATTGAAGAATCGAAATTAAAGCCACATATTTTTAATCCAATACATTTAAGTATAACACATCAAATAAATGATAAGTTACATCTGGGGTTTTCAGTTGGTAATAATTATGGCTTAGGAACAACTTGGGAAGATGATTGGGTTGGAAGATTTATGGCAGTTGAAACTGAAATTAGAACATTTTTTATGACTGGTGTCGCTTCGTATAAAGTTTCGGATGTTCTTTCTTTAGGTTTTGGTTACGTGTTTGCTTATGGCGATGTGTTGATTGGAAAAAAAGCAAATCTTAGTCCTTTTAATGCTGAAGCATATTTAGAACTTAACGGAACTGGAAGTGGATCAGGATTTACGGGAGGTATATTACTCACTCCAACTGACGCTATCCAAATTGGACTATCTTATAGAAGTAGAGTTAGAATAGATTTTAACGGCGATGCAACTCCTTCAGATGCACCATCTCAATATGATGGATTACTGCCTAATGGAGAAATTGATGCAGCATTAATTACACCCGCAAATATTACATTGGGTGTTGCAATTAAACCTTTGAAGAATTTAACTTTTGTTGCTGATTATCAATATGTTGGCTGGGATAGTTATGATAAATTGGAAGTTAAGTTTGCTGATTATACTTTTCGTGATGGTAGCAAAAGTACAACGTCTATTAGAGATTTTGAAAATGGTTTTATTGCAAGAGCCGGAGTAGAGTATGGTTTGAGTGAATCTTTAGATCTTAGAGCTGGAATTTTTTATGATAAAAACCCCGTTAAGGATGAAAGACTTGATCCTACTTTACCTGATTCAGATAGATTAGGGTTTAATGGTGGTTTTGGTTATAGTTTAACTGAAAGTATTTCTTTTGATCTTGCATATATGTTCTTACGTTTCGATGAAAGAACAATAACAAATTCGCATGAAAGTTATAGTGGCTTAAGTAATAGTATTGCTCCAATGAACGGAGTTTACAATTCAACTGCTCACTTACTTTCTCTAACATTTTCTTATAAATTATAATTTGGAGGGAATTGATAAATGAACAAAAATAAAATATTTATAGTTGTATCAATAATTATTTCTTCAGTTTTATTTCTTAACTGTGAAGATAGAAATGATATTACTGCTCCCGAACAAAGCCAAACTGGTAATGCTGACTTTACAAGGTTTGTAACTATTGGTAATAGTCTTACTGCAGGTTACCAAAGTGGAGCATTATATGAGGACGGACAAAAATATTCTTACGGAAAAATGATTGCTGATCAAGTTGGTACATCGTATGAACAATCAACAGTTAGTAACCCAGGTATTGGTGGTAGGATTGAAGTTAAATCTATTAGTCCATTTGCTACTTCAACTCAACCAGCAGATGCTGGACAACCAACTAATTTAGGTTATGCTGGAATATATAATAATCTAGGAATACCTGGTATCCTTTTAGCAGATGTACTTTTAACAAAAGAATCTCCATCACAGTTTGTTGGTGCAAATCCTTTAATTGATGTAGTCTTAAGGAAGCAAGGAAAATCAGTTTTAGAATCAGCACTAGCTGCACAGCCAACATTCGTATCAGTTTGGATTGGGAATAATGATATATTAGGATATGCAACAAGTGGTGGTTTATTACCTCATACACCTACAGCAACTTTCGGACAACTTTATACTCAATTAATTGGTGCATTAGCTCAAGCTGGAATTAAAGGAGTTGTGGCTAATATTGCTAACGTAAAAGATGTTCCATTTTTTACCACTGTTGGACCTCAAGTTGGTTTAGCGTTAAAAAATGTTGCTGCTGTTAATCCAGCAGTTAAAGGATTGGTATATCAACTTAGTGTTGCACCATTCATTGGTTTAGCAACAATAAATGATTTACTATCGAAAAAAGTTTTTGTTACACTGAAAGGATCTGCTGCAGCTGCATTTTTAGGTGATGCAACCGGAGCATATTATACTAGTACTGGAGTTACTGTTCCTGCAAATGTTGATGTATCTAAACCATTTGGACTAACACCAGAAAATCCATTCCCAAATGGATTCATTCTTGATCTAGCTGAACAATTAGAAGTTGAAACTGTTACAGCAAGTTTTAATGCTTCTATTGCTAGTGCGGCAACTCAGTTTGGGTTTGTGTTAGCTAATATGAATGATTTCTTTGGTGAAGTATCGGCAAATGGAATTGTTGAAAATGGAGTTTCATTCTCAACACAATATATTCATGGTGGTTTGTTTAGTCTTGATGGAGTTCATCCTACAAGTCAAGGATATGCAGTTATTGCTAATAAATTTATTGATGCAATCAATTCCTCTTATCAAGCAAAAATTCCTAAGATAAATATTTCAACAATTCCAGGAAGTTTAGAGTTAGCCAAAAGAGCTAAATCTAACCTAAGTGAAATCCCTACTTTTGATGCTGGTACATTTGATGGATATTTATTTTAGTAAAAATTACTAATTGATTATTAAATAATGGCTGATTATTTTTGAATAGTTAGTCATAAAATTAAAGTGAATAAAATGAAAATAATATTAAGTTTTGTCGTACTACTATTTAGTATAAGTGCTTGTTCCATATTTCAAGAAACTACTTCTTATGATGATATTGAACTTAGTGGTGAGAATAACAATACAGAAGAAGTTTATGTTTTTGATGAAGGAAATAGTATAGAAGAAAGTGCAGTAAACAATAATTCTACTTCTACAGAAGAAATAGAAAAAATAGAACAAGAAGTTTCAGAAACAATAACTGGAACACTTACAGTTGCTGAAGATGAAATTCCGATTGCAGAAACAATACCAGTAACTGAAACAGAATATAGTGAACCAACTAATACTTCTTCAACCACTTACGAAAAGTATCAAGATTATGGGACTCAACATTATATTCAACTTGGAGCATTTTCTTCTTTGAAAAGAGCTGAAAGATTTTCATCACAAGTTTCAGACAATGTTTCTTTTACATTGAGTGTACTCTATCAAGGTACAACTTCTTTGTATGTTGTAAGAAGCTCTGCATTCGCTACAAAAGGAGAAGCAGAAGCAACACGAAATGATTTAAGAAGAAGAAATATTTACAAAGATTCTTTTATTATAACTGAATAATTTTTTACGATAATTTTTTTAATCCGTATAGGAGATATTTATGGCGTTCTCATTAAACAAAGTAATGCTTATTGGTAATTTAGGACAAGATGCAGAACATAGATTTACAACGAATAATAATGAAGTTAGTACTTTTTCAATTGCTACAACTCATAGCTATAAAGGAAAAGATGGTAACTATGTTAATGAAACTACTTGGCATAATATTGTACTTTGGGGAGCTTCAGATTTTTTAAAAAATGCTCTTAAAAAAGGAAAGAAGTTTTATATAGAAGGACGAATTAGCAAACGAGATTATGAAAATAAAGATGGACAAAAAATTTATGTAACAGAAGTTCTTGCAGATAAATTTGCGTGCATTCCACTTGATAGTAATGCTGGCGGTGGCGGAACTTTTTCATCTCAGCAACAAACAACAACAACTTCTTCTTCAGCTCCGGAAGCTATTGATAATAGCACATCTGAAGAGGACGATTTACCATTTTAATTTATTTTGTTAAACAATAGAGGTTAATAGTAATTTCTTGGATGTTGGCTCGATTTACGGAATAATTACCTTAATTATTCTGCTGATTTTTTCTGCAATATTTTCTGGTTCTGAAGTTGCTCTTTTTTCTTTAGATGAAAAAAAACTTTCAGAACTAAAAAATAATTCACATCTTATTGGCAAATATATATCTACTTTGCTTCAATACCCTCGTAGGTTACTTGTTACAATACTTATAGGAAATACTATATTTAATGTAGCTGCATCAATAATATCTGTAACATTAGCTTTAAGATTGGCAGAGGTTTACGGATATGAAAAAGATATTGCTCTGATTGTTCAAATTTTATTGTTAACAATTATTGTAATTATATTTGCAGAAATTACTCCAAAAGTTTGGGCAAACAAACACCCAATAAAATTTTCTAAAATAATTGCAATACCTTTATATGTAACATATTTAGTTATTAGTCCAATTTCAAAAATCCTAACAAATACAATTCACTTTTTTATTTCCAAAATTAAAATTGATAAAACTAAAACTGCACTCTCTACTGATGAAATTGCCGAGCTTGCTGATATTGGAATTGAAAAGGGAACTATTGAAGAAGACGAGCATGAATTGTTACGCGGATTAGAAACCTTTGGAACAATGCTTGTGCGTGAAGTTATGACACCTCGTGTAGATATGATTTCTGTTCCATCATCCATAAAATTAGATGAACTTCTCGAATTAATTAATAAAACTGGTAAAAGTAGAATTCCGGTTTATAAAGATGATTTGGATAATATCTTAGGGATTTTGTATGCTAAAGATATGTTACCTTACCTAAATAATAAAAATGATGGGAAACGATTTTCTATAAAAAGTGTAATGAGAGAAAATAATTTTGTTCCTGAAACAAAATTAATTAGTAAGCAAATGCAAGAGTTTCAAGAAATGAAAACACATATCAGTATTGTAGTAGATGAATACGGAGGAACTGCCGGAATTATTACATTGGAAGATATTCTTGAAGAAATTGTTGGTGAAATAAGAGATGAACATGATAAAGATGAAAATGAATTTGTTAAACTTGAGGGAAATAAATATCAAGTTTTAGGTAAACTTAGTATGGATGAATTAGAAGAGTTGTTTGAATTCTCAATTGAAGAAGCTGATGAAGACTATGATACCATTGGTGGATACATACTTAATCACACGGGGACAATTCCGGAAATTGGATTTACTTTTGAAGAATACGGATTAAAGTTTACTGTCTTGGATGTTTCGGAAAACAGAATAAATATAGTTGAAGTTGAAAAATTAAATGATTAGTATTTTTTTTAGATAGCTATAAAAAGTGAAATGTTAACTAAATTTTACATGCTTTCTTATATTAAAGTAGAGAGTACTTTTCCTGAACAATCAATAATCTAAACAAACTTTTTATTATGAAAAAAGGATGTTTCATCTCTGTAATATTATTTTTAACACTTATTCTTGTAGCAACATTTTATATATTTAAGTACTACAATGATGATATAACTCATTTTGGAAAAACCAAAGTGCTTGAATTGACAAAAACTAGATTGATTTCTGGCTTGAATGAATTAGATGATAAGCAATATGTAGATTCATTAAAATATTCAATTGATAAGTATTTAGCAAAAATGGAAGAAGATAGTTTAAGCAAAAATTACAGCAACATAAAAAAACTTGAAGAACTAGTTGATAACTTTGATGTGATTTTACTTGACAAACATATTAGTCTAGCTGAATATAAATTTATAACCAAACAACTTAATAAAAATGACAAACGAAAAAAAAACTGAAATTAAAGTTGGTGTAACTGTATTTGTTGCATTAGTAGTTCTTGCAATTATATTTGGTTGGGCGAAGAACTTTAATTTACAAGAAAATAATAATATTATTAGTGTAAAATTTCCGACAGTTGCTGGGTTAGAAATTGCGGATATGGTTAGTGTTAATGGGGTTCGCAAGGGTTTAGTTAATTCAATTAATTCTGATGGGAACTATGCCAAAGTAGAAATTAAGTTTAGTGAGCCTGTTCAACTTAAAGAAGATGCAACTTTTTCTATAATGATGCTTGATTTAATGGGTGGAAAAAAAATAGAAATAAACGCTGGTAATTCTGATAAAGTAATTGATTATACAAAAATATACTTTGGAAAATTTGCTGGTGATGTTGCAACTTCAATGGAAATGTTAAGTTCTGTACAAACCGATTTAGTTGATGTTATTAGAGAAGTTAAATTCTCGTTAGTTAATATAAATAAATTCTTTGCTGATTCTACTTTTACAAAAGATGTTTCATCCTCTGTAAAATCTATGAAGCGTATAACAAATAATTTAGACGAACTTATTATTGAAAACAAACAAATGTTAACTGAAACAATTGCTAACACTAGTGAACTAACAAATAATGCAAATAGAATATTAGATGAAAATTCAGCAAATATTAAATTAGCAATTGAGAACCTAAACTCAACTCTTACTTCAAGTGGTGAGTTATTGACCAAGTTAAATTCTCTTTCCGATGAAATTACAAATAAAGAAAACAACATTGGCAAACTTATTTATGATGAAGATTTAGTAAGTGATTTGAAAATTTCTTTTAAGCAAATAAAAGAATTATTAGAAATTGTAAATAAGCAATTAAAAGATGGCGGACTTGAAGTTAAAGCAGATGTTGATTTGTTTTAAGAAAATAAGCAAGAAATAATTTTAACTATAGATTCATAAAATTGAAGTTCTTCTTATTAAAATAATAATATTAATCCTTAGGAGTAGTTATGAAGTTTATCAATTTATTAGTCATAACGGGATATTTATGTATTTATAACTTTGTTTTACTTGGCACTAATTCTGCGCAAACTTATGAAGGTAGTACAACACTTAATACCCAAGCTGAAGTTGATACATTTGGAGCAAAGGGTTATACAAAAATAAATGGAAGCCTAACCATTGAAGAAAATAGCTCTGGAATTATTACAGATCTTACAGCTCTTAATTCTATTGATTCTGTAATGGGTGAATTTCTTATTTATTCCAACTCGGCCTTAACCAACCTAGACGGACTAAGTCGAATTGCCAAGGTTGGTACTCTAAATATTAAACACAATCCTACCTTGAATAATCTAGACGGACTAAGTGGAATTATTCAGATTTGGAATGATCTTAATATTGAAGGCAATTCGGCTTTGACCAACATAGATGGCCTTAGTGGAATTACTTCGATTGGGTATGACCTTAATGTTATTCATAATTCCGCATTGCCTAATTTAGACGGCCTAAGAGGAATTTCTTCATTTGGCGGTAATCTTAATATTGAAAAGAATACAGCCTTGAGTAATCTGGACGGACTAAGTGGAATTACTTCTGTTTGGAGGTGTAGGATAGGATTCAACTCATTTTTGACCAATCTAGATGGATTAAGTGGAATTACAGAGGTTGGGAATGACCTTTGGATTTCTTCCAATTCATCTTTAACCAATCTAGATGGATTAAGTAAAATTACTGGAGTTGCACAAAGGCTTGTAGTTAGTACCAACTCATCTTTGACCAATATAGATGGATTAAGTGGAGTTACTGAGGTTGGGAATGACCTTCGGATTTCTTCCAACTCATCTTTGACCAATATAGATGGATTAAGTGGAGTTACTGAGGTTGGGAATCACCTTTGGATTTCTGCCAACTCATCTTTGACCAATCTAGATGGATTAAGTGGAGTTACTGTGGTTGGGAATTATCTTTCGATTTCTTCCAACTCATCTTTGACCAGTCTAGATGGATTAAGTGGAATTACTGAGGTTGGGAATAACCTTTGGATTTATAACAATTCATCTTTGACCAATCTAAATGGATTAAGTGGAATTACTGAAGTTGGTAATGACCTAAAGATTTTTAACAATTCATCTTTGAGTAATATTGATGGTCTAAGTGAAGTTTCTTCAGTTGTTGGTGAGATTGAGATTGAGAATAATCCTTCATTAACAAATCTAGATGGATTTAGTAAAATTACTATTATTGGTAATGACCTAAAGATTTATAACAATTCATCTTTGAGTAATATTGATGGTCTAAGTAGAGTTTCTTCAGTTGTTGGTGCGATTGAGATTAAGAAAAATCCTTCATTAACAAATCTAGATGGATTTAGTAAAATTACTATGATTGGTAATGACCTAAGGATTTATAACAATTCATCTTTGAGTAATATAGATGGTCTAAGTGAAGTTTCTTTAGTTGTTGGTACGATCGAGATTGAGAATAATCCTTCATTAACAAACCTAGATGGATTTAGTAAAATTACTATTATTGGTAATGACCTAAAGATTTATAACAATTCATCTTTGAGTAATCTAGATGGTCTAAGTGAAGTTTCTTCAATTGGTCGTTTGTTTGAGATTAAGAATAATCCTTCATTAACAAATCTGGATGGATTAAGTGGAGTTACTGAGGTTGGGAATCACATTTTGATTTCTTCCAACTCATCTTTGAACAATATAGATGGATTAAGTGGAGTTGCTGAGGTTGGGAATCTATATATTAAAAACAATTCTACCTTGAATAATCTAGATGGTCTAAGTGGAGTTACACAAGTAATCAACCTTTGTATTTATAACAATTCATCTTTGACAAATCTAGATGGATTAAGTGGAATTACTGAAGTTAGCGGCGTCCTTAGTTTAAGTTCCAACTCATCTTTGAGTAATCTAGATGGTTTAAGTGGAATTACTTCAGGAGTTTACAAGCTTGAGATTGAAAATAATCCTTCATTAAAAAGTATAGATGGTCTAAGTGGAGTATCTAAAGTTAAGAGTTCCATTTATATTTCTAACAATCAAGCTTTGCCAAATCTTGATGGTTTGAGTGGAGTTAGTAAGATTGGGCGTAATCTTAAAATTAGAAATAATTCAGTTTTAACCAGTCTAGCCGGATTTAGTAAGCTATTATCTTCCGTTGGTAGGGATCTCATAATAATAAATAATCCATCGTTAAATAGTTTCTGTGGACTTTATAAATTACTTTCTTCATCAATTCCCAATGGTTTGAAAGGTAAATATACTTTGGATAGTAATGCAACCAATCCTACAAAAGAAGAAATTGTATCTGGCGGTGCGTGCACCCCAACTGGTGTAGAAGAACAAGAAATTGTAATAGAATATGAGTTGTTGCAGAATTATCCAAATCCGTTTAATCCATCAACAACAATAGAGTATTCCATACCAACTGTAGGAAATAAAAACATTCGTTCTGTGCAAATAAAAGTTTATAACATATTAGGTAAAGAAGTAACAACCTTAGTCAACAAAGAACAACCAACAGGAAATTACGAAGTAACATTTGACGCAAGTAACCTAACAAGTGGAGTATATTATTATAGAATAACTTCCGGTAGTTTTACGGAAACAAAACAAATGTTGTTGGTTAAATAGACTATCGTAAGTAAGATATAAATATAATATATATTGTTTGCTTAAATATTATGTAGAACCAATACTAACAATGTTCCAACCACATTAAATTATATTTCGGATAATTTTCTATTTTCACTATTTCTCTATTCCATTCAAATGAAACCTTAAAATATTTTATAGGAGGAAAAACAAAAGATACAAATTGGAATACTTCTATGGAATATAGTATCTTAAAGGAAAAATAATTATTTGTAAATAAACTTTGTGAAACATTGGCAAACTTATTCCTAACTCTTAATATGACCAAGTTTAAATTATTTGAAACAGAAAGACTTTTTCTAAAGCCAACCTCTGAAGAGGATGCTGAGTTTATATTTGAGTTAATGAACACTCCGAAATGGTTGAAGTATATTGGCGATAGAAATGTTAAATCAGTTGCAAGTGCTAAAGAATATATTACAGCTAAAATGTTACCACAGCTTAAAAGGCTTGGGTTTTCTAATTACACTTTAGTCTTAAAGGCTGATAAAACTAAAATTGGAACTTGTGGACTTTACGACAGAGAAGGCTTAGATGGAATAGATATTGGATTTGCATTTCTCCCCGAATATGAAAGCAAAGGTTATGCTTTTGAATCTGTAAATAAATTAAAGAATGTTGCTTTTGATGAGTTTGGTATAAGTGAGATAAATGCTTTCACAACAAAAGAAAATATTTCCTCACAAAAACTTTTAGATAAATTGGGATTGAAATTTATTAAAACAACTAGAATCCCAAATGATGACGAGGAACTGTTACTCTATAATATTAAAATTTAAAATTTGAACGAAGCAGTTTGTTTGAGGAAGATATGATTTTCGGAATTGGAATTGACATAATTGAAATTGAGAGAATAAAAGAAAGCGTTAAAAAATTTGAAGATAAATTTCTTAATAAAATATTTACAGAAGTTGAGCTTGAATATTCTCTTAGTAAAAAAAACAAATATCAACATCTAGCTGCTCGCTTTGCTGCTAAAGAAGCAATTGCTAAAGCCCTTGCTACTGGCTGGAGTAAAGGGTTTAGATGGAAAGATATTGAGATCTATAATGAAAAATCTGGAATGCCGAATGCGAAACTTTCTGGTAACTTAGCTAAGTTTTTAGGTGATGATAAATCCTTAAAAATCACAATGAGTCACTCACAGCATTATGTAACTTGTTTTGCAATTATTTATGCAAGTAATAATGAAAACTAAATATATCTCATGTCTGTTACTACTAATTATTATTTCACTTCCAACAAGTTTATCTGCTCAATTATTAAATCCTAAGTATTTTGGAATTAAACTTGGTTACCATTTAGGTTATAATACTTTTGGTGATTCTGGTGGAGGTAGTCATAATGAAATTGATAGTTATGTTCACACAATGAGTGAGAGATTGGATGGATTAAGTGTTGCACTATTTTATCAAGAAAGAATGAGTGACTATAGTTTTTTTATTTTTGAATTAAGTTTAATTTATAGTGGCTTTCGAGAAAAACTTTCATTGTCAAATTATAATTTGGGTAAGTATTCGTCAAACAAATATGTATTTAATGAAAGAACATTTTATTTGAGTGCGGGTACTTCAATTAATTTATTATTAACTAAAAAAATATTTAGACCATATATTTTTGGTGGAATAAACCTAAATTACTTACTCTCAACAAATTCAAACAAAAGTCAAATAATTCAATCTGAAATATATGAAACTCAAAATGAATCCATTTCATATAAAGGAAGTGGTTATGTAAATCCTAATATGAGTCTAATATTTGGAATTGGATTAACACCTTATACCAATGAAATTATTGAGTTATCGTTTGAACTTAAATACAACTTGGATGTAACAAGACGTTTTAGAATTTCTATGCTAAGAAATGAAATAGATAATTTTATACAAGTAGGAAACAAAGATTTTTTCTATAATAGCTTGGAATTTCTAACCAAAATCAATTTCTAACTATTCTCAAAAAAAATAAAAAATATACCTATATGAAAATTATTTTTGCAACATCAAACAAAGGTAAACTAATAGAAGTAAGAAAAATATTTTCTAATGAATCATTTGAAATTGTATCTCTTGAAGAAATTGGTTTTGATGAGGATATTGAAGAGACTGGAAAAACATTTGAAGAGAATGCTTTCATTAAAGCTGATACTATTTTTGAAAAGTATAACTTACCAGTAATAGCGGATGACTCAGGACTGTTGGTTAGACAACTAAACGATGAACCTGGAATTTATTCTGCAAGATATGCTGGGGAAGCTGCTAGTTACAAAGACAACAATAAAAAACTTATTTCGGAATTAGGAAATTTTACACAACCATATTTAGCAAAGTTTTTATGTTGTGCAGTTTTTGTAAGTTCAAAAAAAAGACTTTCTGTATCTGGAGAATTAAAAGGGGAGATTACTAAAGAGTATAAAGGAGCGAATGGTTTTGGATATGACCCAATATTTAAACCAGAAAATTGCTCTATAACTTTAGCAGAAATGAGTTTGGATGAAAAGAGCAAAATTAGTCATAGAGCTATAGCTTTTGAAGAATTAAAAACTAAAATATTAGAACTTACTTTTCAGCAATAACTATTTGTACAATTCCAAAAGTAAGGGAATGGGTTTGAATGTTTCTGAATCCAACTTCTTTTAACATTGAGCTTAGATTTACCTTTCTATCAAATTCATCGACAGATTCTGGTAAGTAGGTATAAGCTTCTTTGTCTTTTGAAATCAATTTACCAACAAAAGGTAGTATTCTATTAAAGTAGAAAAGATAAAAACCTCGTACAAAAATATTTTTTGGAAGTCTGAATTCTAAGATAGTTACTTTCCCGTTTGAAACAAGAACATCATAAAATGATTTGAAGCCTTCATTTATATTATAAAAATTTCTTACACCAAAAGCTACAGTAATATTTGTGAATGAGTTATCCTTAATAGGCAAAGCCTCTGCAACGGATTGAACTAAATTTCCTTTTATCCAATCTACTTTTGTTGTAAAAAGTGAAAGCATATTTTTTGAAAGATCAGCGCCAACAATATTCTGAACGCCCATTTTTTTTGCAGCAATAGAAAAGTCTCCGGTTCCACAAGCAATGTCAAGAAGTTTAGTTTCACTGTTTATTTTGGAAAGCTTGAGTGCTTTTTTTCGCCAATAAAAATCAATGCCAACACTTAAAAAATGATTAAGGAAATCATAGCTTGGTGAGATACTATCAAATATTCTTCTTACTTTTTTTTGTTTGTCCATATAATTATTTCGTTATTCTTTTTTTTTCCGATTCAGGAGAATCGCAACTACAAATCTTTTTAAGTTAGTCATACCAAGATCAAATATTTTAACTATGTCATACTGAGCGGAGTCGAAGTAGGAAAAGAAAAGCGAATCTTGTACTTGAATTAAATATACTTCGACTCCGCTTAGCACGACATAACTAATATCCTTTAATTATTTATACTCAAATAAATTATTGTTTGTTTTGTTCTGCCACCAATTGTATAAATGTTTAGCTGTTAACATTGTTAAAGTCATAAATAAAGTTCCACCAATTAAATCAACAAAATAATGATAGCGTAAATAAACGGTTGCAAAAATTAATAATGTACCAATGATTAAAATTCCAATCTTATACGATGACTTCAATTTGACTGCTAGGAACACTACAATTAATGTCATTTGCGTATGCCCACTTGGGAAAACGTCTCTCTGTACTACTGTCATTGGGTTTAGCGTTCCACTTGGTATTGATTCACCAGAGTTTACAACTTCTCTAAGAAAGTTAGTTAACCATAATCCAGGTAACTCAATGTTTGTCATTTCAAAATTATGTAGTGTAAATCTAGGTCCAACTGCTGGCAAGAATAAGTAACCAATGTATGAAAGTAAAAAGCCATAAATTATACTAAAAATCACAAACTTAAAATTATCAATCTTTCCTTTTAACTGCATTTCCAATCCCAGAATAATTGGGAGAAAGAAAAAAGAAGCATACGCTATTTGTAAAATTTCTGTTAGAATAGGGTTTGCAAATTGGAAAAGGAAGACAGTCGGATCAGTCCCAAAAATAAATCGATCAACAGAAATTAGTAGTGAATCATAATCAACAGTATGCAATGCTCTAATTATTAGGTTAACTTCTTTGAAAGTAAAAAAGACCAAAGGAACGACATACCAATAATGTAAGTTTTTCCAAAAGGAGGAATTTGTTTCTCCATCTTTTCTAGAGATAAAAAGTATAAAACCAAATAAAATAATATTTAGTAAAACTATTACATACCAAAATTCAATAGAGGAACTAAACAGTAACATCATTACACTTAAAAAAGAATAGAATGAAAATATAATAAAATCAGTAGGGGATAAGTATTTTAATATTGAAATCATGTCAGAAGAAGTAGAGAATTACAATTGTAAGATAAATAAACAAGCCAAGTATATCGTTAGTAGTTGTAACAAATGGTCCTGTAGCAATTGCGGGATCTGTATTAAACTTTTTTAGTATAACTGGTATTGAAGCTCCAACCACTGTAGCAATAACAATTATAATAATTAGAGAACCCGCAAGAACATACGCAAAATCTAAAGCTAAAACATCTCTCGGAAACATAATTAAGACAGATACTAAAAGAATTGAACTTAGTACAACTCCATTAAGTAATGCAACAAAAAATTCTTTAGTTAACATTTTCAAACTTTCGTTTATCCAAATATCTCCAGTACTTAAACCACGAACCATAACAATAGCAGCTTGGGTTCCAGTACTTCCACCCATTGCCATAACAACCGGAATGAAAAAAGTTGCAATAAAAATACTTTTAATATATTCTTCATAACCTTGCAACACTAAAGCTGCCACCAGTTCCATCATCAATGCAACAATTAACCAAGGTAACCTTATTCGGGAAATTCTAAAAATAGAATCACTCGATTCTTGCTCTTCGGAAAGTCCGGCAATTTTTTGAATGTCCTCAGAAGCTTCATCTTGAATTACATCAATAACATCATCAACAGTAATTCTACCAAGCATTTTATTTTGTTTATCAATTACTGGGAGCGAAACAAGATCGTACTTATCCATCATATTTGCTACTTCTTCTTGATCAATGTCAGGAGTAACAGTAATAAGGTCTTCTTCAAGAATATTTATTATGTCTTCTCGCAAAGGAGTAATTAGGAGAGATTTTAACTCAACAGTTCCAAGTAGTTCATCATTATGTCTTAAAACATAGATGTGGAATATATTGTCAAACTCATCTGCATTTTTTCTAACTTCACCAATTGCATCTTTAACAAGAGCATCTTCTTTTACATATACGAAGTTACTTGTCATAATACCACCAGCAGTATCTTCGTCATATTTAAGAAGCTCTTTTACATCTTCGGCATCTTCTTTGTCAATATTTTCCAAAACTTGTTCAGCAACTTCGTCGGGCAAATCGCTAACAATATCAGTAGCATCATCAGAACTTAGTTCATCAACAATATCTGTAATTGTTTCTGTGTCAATATCTTTAAGGATTTTTTCACGGAGATTTTCATCTACATCGGGAACAACTTCACTTGCAGTTTCAGTATCTAAAATTGAGAATGTATATTTTGCTTCATCTACATTTAGATGGTTTATAATTTCTGCAATGTCTGCCGAGTGTAAGTCTGCAAAAATATTTAATAAACTTTTTTCAGCATTATTCTCAATTAGAGAATTAATGTTTTCTAAAAGTTCATTATCAACTTGAAGTACAGTTTTGGCAATTTTTTTTTCTTTATCAACTGGCATTATATTTCTGGATATATTTCGTTAGTTCTAGAAAATCTTCAACTTCCAATTCTTCAGCTCTTTTTTGCAATGATATTCCTAAGTTGGAAAAATCACAATCCCTAAATATACTATTACCTAAAGAATTTTTTAAGGTTTTTCTTCTATTCCCAAAGCTTGCTTTTACAACTTTAATGAATATGTTTTTTTTCACTTCATCATCTTCCGTCTTATCAAACTTAATATGAACTATTGCTGACTCAACATTTGGTTTTGGAACGAAAACATTTCTTGAAACTTTATAAACAATTTTAGTCGTTGAAAAATATCCAAAGAGTATAGTTAAAATTCCATATTCCTTAGTCCTCTTTTTTGCAGTCATTCGTTTTGCAATATCAAAAGGCATAATTAAAACTGTTCCTGAAATTAAATCTTTTTCCTCTAAAAGTTTGAAAAGTATTGTGCCGGTTAGGTTAAATGGTATGTTGCCTATTATTTTAGCTGGGAAGGTTAAACTCTTATCTAATTCATGGAGTTTAGTTTTTGTAAAATCTGTATTTAATAGAGTTAAATTTTTATACTTAGAATTTAATTCATCAATAACTCTTGTATCAATTTCAACTGCAAATAGTTTGTCTAATTGTTTTGTAAGTTCATCTGTTATTGAACCTCTGCCTGGACCGATTTCTATAACTTGGTCTTCACGTTGCAAATCTAAAACATCTATCATTTTTAGAATTGTATTTTTATCAACTAAATAGTTTTGTCCGAATTTTTTTAAAGGTTTTATTCCCATACAGCTAAATTATGTTGTGAATTTTTTATAATTTAATTCTTAAGATATATTAAGTTTGTTTAATAAACCTTTACTGAATTAAAAATTAGAAAAAATAGGAGATGAATTGAAAAAAGAATATGTAATTGCAATTGATGTTGGTGGAACGAAAATTTTAACTGCTCTAATAAGTGATAAGAAAAAAATAATAGATAGAATAAAACTTGCAACGGATGCTACCAAGGGTGGGAAATTTATTATTGAATGTGTCTCAGATTCAATAAAGCAAGTATTAAAACAAACTAGTATAAAAATTGAACAAGTAAAAGCAATCTCAATTGGTGTGCCTGGAACTGTAAATCCTGAAAGTGGAATTCTTGCTAATGCCCCTAACTTACATATTAAAAACTTTAACATAAGAAAAATGTTACAAAAAGATTTTAACGTTCCAATATTTTTGGAGAATGACGTTAATCTTGCTGGGCTCGGAATTAAAATATATGAATATAAAAATAAAGTAAACAATATGTTGGTTGTATTTGTCGGTACTGGAATTGGAGGAGCATTATTTTTCAATGGCAAAATGTATAGAGGTTCCTCTTTTTATGCTGGAGAAATTGGACATATGTTAGTTGATGGAAAAGGTGCTTTGGGTAATGGTAAAGATGCTACTCAGTTTGAACATGTTGCAAGTAGAACTGCAATAGTAAACTCCATAATAGAGAAGTCAAAAAAGAATAAAACATATTTAGCGAAGTACATTAAAAAGGGTGAAAAAATCAAAAGTAAACATCTTGCAAAAGCGATTGCCAAGGATGACAAGCTAGTTAAAGAAGTTATAAGTGATGCTTGTAAAGTAATTGGAACTTTGTTGGGAAGTATTACAACTTTGTTAAACCTTGATACTATTGTAGTAGGTGGTGGAGCTGTTGAAGCTAATGAAGATTTTATGTTACCGAAAATTAGAAAAGCTTTTAATGATGCAGTTATAAAAGAAGCGGGAAAAATTGTAAAAATAAAAGGTACAAAGTTAGGAGATGATGCTGCACTTTATGGTGGACTTGGATTAGCAGAAGAATTTTTGAAATAAAAACAGAAGTTTGCTAGTAGAAATATTCTCAACTTACAGACTACCCGCCATCTTGTTAGGAGGGTAGTCTTTTGTTATAAATAGGTATTGCAAAAATGAAAGTGATAAGTTTTTTATTTATATCGGTTCTGTTTTTAAGTTGTTCTGATAAACCAACTAATAAATCAAAAAGTATTTTGATTACGAATGGAGGTTGGGGGAAATATTTCAATCTAAATGATTTGGTTGGAACATTTGTATTAAAAAAACTAAACTCAGATACTCTTAAAGTTTATAATCCTGTAAGAGCCAAACAACAATATTTGCCAGCCTCAACATTTAAAATTCTAAATTCACTTATTTCTCTTGAAGAAAATGTAATTGAAAATGTGGACACAATATTTAAGTGGGATGGTAAAAAAAGATTTTATGATAAATGGAATCAAGATCAAAATATGAGAACTGCAATGAAATATTCTTGTGTTTGGTTTTACCAAGAGTTAGCTAGAAGAATTGGACGTGAGAAGATGCAATATTATCTTGGTACTATAAAATATGGAAACTCAAAGCTTGGAGAAAGTATTGATACTTTTTGGCTAGATGGAGATTTAAGAATAAGTGCAATTGAACAAATTATATTTTTAGAAAAATTATTAACAAAACAACTTCCATTTAGCAATTCAAATATTGAAACTGTAAAAAGTATTTTATTGATTAACTCATCTGATACTTATAGCTATTATGCTAAAACTGGATGGGCTGCTAAAATTGGTTGGTATGTCGGTTTTGTAATTAAGGGAAATGAATCGTGGCTGTTTGCATTAAATATTGATATCCTTAAAAAAAATGATACAAGATTTAGAAAAAGTATTGCTGAAAATATTTTGAGAAATGAGGGACTACTTAAATAAACCAATTTGATTCTAATCTAAAACACAATCGTCTTTTTCCCATCAACCAAAATTCTATACTGACTATGAAGTAGCAAACCCCTTGCCAATACTAGTCGCTCTAAGTCTCGTCCTTTTCTGATTAAATCTTTTAAAGTATCACTATGTGAGATTCTTATTATGTCTTGTTCAATAATTTGTCCTTCGTCAAGATCATCAGTAACATAATGAGAAGTAGCTCCAATAATTTTCACACCTCGCAAGTACGCTTGCTTATAAGGATTACCACCAATAAAAGCTGGTAAAAAAGAATGATGAATATTAATGATTTTATTTGGAAACTCTTTTACAAAATCCGGAGATAAAATTTGCATATATCTTGCTAACACAATAGTTTCTGCACCTAATTTGTTAAGTAATTCTATTTGTTTTTGTTCGGTTTCAATTTTATTTGCTTTAGTAATATTAAAATAGTGAAAAGGAATATTATATTGTTGTGCTAATTGTGAAGCATCTTTATGATTAGATATTATTGCCACAATTTCAATGTTGAATTCTTCTAAAGTAGTACGCCACAAAATCTCTTGTAAACAATGTTCGTATTTAGAAACAAAAATTACAACTTTTTGTTTTTTGTTATGTAAGTGAATATTCCAATTTGCATTAAACTCTTCGCCAAGTGGATTAAACTTTTCTGTTAAATCTTCTAAAGACAAAACTACAATATCAAATTCAAAAGCAACTCGGAAGAAAAATTTATTTTCAATTGTATCAACGTGTTCATCAAGATCAATAATATTCCCAGCTATTTGAAAAATGAAATTAGTTATTTTAAACACTAATCCTTTTTGATCTTTGCACGAAAGTAGAAGTATAGCTTGTCGTTTTGTATTATCCATTTTGCAACTTTATGTTTATTTTAATTGTTCGAAAAATAAAAATAAGTAATTTTAATAAACTGTTGATGAACTATTAAATGTTTTCACTAACTGGAGTAAAGCTATGAAGAATTTATTTAAGATAGTTGGAGTTCTATTCATCCTCCTACTCATTGTGGCAATAGCAATCCCATTTCTTTTCAAAGACGAAATTACAGAATTGGTTAAGCGAAGTACAAATGAAAGCATTGATGCAACTGTTGATTTTGCAGATGTTGATTTAAGCCTTCTCTCAAGCTTCCCAGATTTGTCTGTTAGCATAAATGATATCAGTATTATCAACAAAACTCCGTTTGAAGGTGATACACTTTTTTATGCACAGTCTTTTGATATCTCGCTAGATATTATTTCATTAATCTCTGGCGAAATTCTAAAAGTGAAAGCCATACACATTGACGAACCTATTATACATACAACGGTACTTGAAGATGGAACTGCAAACTATATTGTTACAAAAGAAAATGCTGAAAACTCTAAAAGCTCTGATGCTAAATTTAAAATTAGTTTGCAGAGCTATTCTATAACAAATGGAAAAATTGTATATATAGATAAAAGCAATAATATTATTATAACAATGCTAAATGTAAACCATACTGGAGAAGGTGATTTTACACAAGATGATTTTAATTTAGATACGAAAACAACGTCAGAAAAAATCACGTATGAGTTTGGAGGTATTAAGTATCTAAATAATGTAAAAGCTAATCTTGATATGGAACTTGCAGTCAATCTTCCATTATTCAAATTTGAATTTAAAGACAATAAACTGATGTTAAATAATTTGCCAATTAGATTTGATGGTTGGGTGTCTATGCCTAACGAAGATATTTCACTTGATCTAAATTTTAGTTCTCCGAGTAGTGATTTCAAAAATATCATTTCACTTATCCCTGCAATCTATTCAAATAATTTTAATGATATTCAAGCATCTGGCAAAATGCAATTTAAAGGAATAGTAAAGGGAGAACTAGCTGATACAAAAATTCCCACGTTTGATATTTCTTTAAAAGTACAAGATGGAAAATTTAAGTACACCGATTTGCCAACTCCAGTGAATAATGTAAATGTTATATGCAATATCACTAATTCGGATGGAATTAAAGATCATACAATTATTGATGTTAATAAATTTCATATAGAGATTGGCAAAGATCCTTTCGATGCACAATTACGAATTAAAAATCCAATTAGTAGCCCAAATATTAATGCAAGAGTAAATGGAATAATTGATCTTGCAAATATTAAAAAAACTCTAAAGCTTAATGATATCAGTAAGTTGGAGGGTATTTTACAAGCTGATTTTTCAGCGAAGGGCAATATTGCAACTATGCAGAATAATTATGAAAAGATAAATGCAAACGGTGAGATTTCAATTTCCAATTTTGTTTATACTTCAAAAGATTTTGAAGAAGAAGTAAATATTAGTGATGCTGACCTTACTTTTACACCTAGAAATGTTAGACTAAGTAAATTTAATGCTAGAATAGGTATGAGTGATATTTCAGCAACCGGCTCTCTAAATAATTTTATTTCGTATGTGCTTTCAGATAAAGTGTTAATTGGCAACTTACGTTTAAGCTCTAACTATTTTGATTTTAATCCTTACATAACGGATGATGAACAATCCACAACAACCAATGGGAAAGAGGAAGAGCTTGTTGCTTTTAATGTTCCTATGAATATCAATTTTAATATGACTTCTAATTTCAAAAAAATACTATACGACAATTTGGAACTAACAAATGCAACCGGGGAAGTAAAAGTAAAAGATGGTAAGGTTTCTTTCCAAAATCTTAAAATGAATTTACTCAATGGAACTCTTGCTGGAAATGGATTTTATGCAAAGACTGAAGAACAAGAAAATCCAAAAATAGAATTTAATTTAGATATTAAGAATTTTAATATTGGAGAAACCTATAAGAATTTTGTTTCAGTTCAACAGATTGCCCCAATCGCAAAATTCATTCAAGGAAGTTTTAGCTCAAATCTTAAACTAACATCATCATTGGATAATTCTTTGATGCCAATTTGGGAATCATTCTTTAGTACTGGATTGTTAAAAATAGGAACAGCCGAGATTAATAACTTCAAACCCTTTACAACTGTTGGAAGTTTACTTAGCTTAGATGAATTATCTAATCCTAAAGTGAAAAATCTAAACCCAAAGTTTAAAGTTGAAAATGGAAGGTTTTCTGTATCTCCAATAAAGTATAAAGTAGGGAAGTATGATGTTGAACTTTCAGGCTCGAATGGAATTGACCAGTCGTTAGATTATGTAATGGAAATTGATGTGCCAGCTGGAAGCGTTAAGAATCAAGCTAATAAGGCTATCAGCGGATTACTTGGAAAAAATGTTGATCTAGTAAATGTGAATGTAATCAAAGTAAAAGCCTTCATTGGTGGAACGATTGATAATCCAAAAGTAACAACATCTGCCGGAGATGTTGTTAAAAATGTAGTTAGCGATGTTGTTAATCAAGTAAAAGATAAAGTTGTTGATGAAGCTAATGCGAAAGCTGATGAATTGAAAACTAAAGCAAAAGAGAAAGTAGATGCTCTTAAAGCTGAAGCCCAAGCAAAGGCAGACAAACTTAAAAGTGATGCAGAAAAAAAATTACAAGAAGAAAAAAGAAAATTAGAAGAAGAAGCCAAAAAGAAAAAAGAAGAACTTAAAAAGAAGTTAGAAGAAGAAGCAAAGAAAAAACTCAAAAATATTTTTGGTGGAGGTTAAATTAGAATTAAATGTGCATGGCACTATTAAAGTGCCATGCACATATTTTAGTAAGATTATTTCAACAGCATCATCTTTTTAACTTTTACAAAATTACCTGCAATTAGTTTATAAAAATAAATACCACTTGCAAGATCTGATGCATCAAATTCGACTTTGTAATTACCCTGTGCTTGTTTTTTCTCTACAAGAGTTACTATTTCAGTTCCAAGCATATTATACACTTTAAGTAAAATATTATTTGAACTTGCTACTTGGTAGTTTATAACAGTTGTTGGGTTAAATGGATTTGGATAATTTTGTTCTAAAGTAAATTCTATTTGAAGTTCTAAATCTTCTTCAATAAGTGTTGGTGTACATGCACCAGCAGTAATAATATCTTTACTTGTTGGGTTACTGGCATTACTACTTACAAAATATCCTTTTTTAAGACCATCATTATTAAGCAGATTATACAAACTACAAAAATGGGAAAGTATAGGATTTCTTTGTATATACATACTATTGTTTACTAAAGTAAGGTTAGATAAACCATCAAGACTTTCAAGAAGTGAATTACTTTCTATATGCAAATTACCGTTAATTGAAATAAGACTGTCTAAACCTCTAAGATTTTTAAGAGCAGTATTGTTAATAATATCTAGGTTCCCGTTTACTGTAGTAAGGTTATTTAATCCAGAAAGATTGATTAAAGCATTATTGCCTCTAAGAGAAAATTTGCCTTCTATTGATGTAAGATTGCTTAAGCCATCTAGGGTAACTAGTCTAGTATTATTACTGATACTTAAACTACTTAGTGAAGAAAAACTCTTTAAACCATTTAGGTTAGATAAAAAATTATTATCATCTATAGAAAGCCTTTCTATGGTATTAATGTTACTTAAGCCATCAATATTTACTAAACTAGAATTATTTGTTATAAGAATATCACTAACTATTGAAGAAATATTACTCAATCCATCTAGATTAGTTAGTGCATCATTATCTTGAATATATAAACCAAATCTAATTGAAGAAATATGGCTCAGACCATTAATGTTTACAAGTGCATTATTATTTATAATTCTTAAAGTACTATTTACAGAAATAAGACTATTTAAACCATCAAGATTAGTTAGTGCATCATTATCTTCAATAAATAAACCACCAACATAAGAAATATTGATTAGACCATTAGTGTTTACAAGTGCGTCATTATTTTTAATTCTTAAAGTACCGTTTACAGAAATAAGACTATTTAAACCATCAAGATTTGTTAGTGCATCATTATCTTCAATAAATAAACTGCCAATCGAAGAATTACTGCTTAGACCATTAGTGTTTACAAGTGCATCATTATTTATAATTCTCAAGGTACCATTTACAGAAATATGACTATTTAAACCATCAAGATTTGTTAGTGTATCATTATCTTGAATATCTAAACTACTAATCGATGAAATATTGCTTAGACCATCAATGTTTGATAGTGCAGAATTGTTGTATAGTTTTATCGTACTTCCTACAAAAATAATATTATTCAAACCATCAATATTTACAAGGCTAGTATTTCTTATACGTATTTCGGTCCCAACTGAATCAATGCTTTTTAATCCATCAATATTAACTAGTGCATCATTCCCAAATAAATCTATTCCTCTACCGATTGAAGTAAGATTTATTAGGCTGTCAATATTTGTTAGTCCATTATTATTATATATGCGTAAACCACCACTCAGAAAATTAAGAGTACTAAAACCATTAAGATTTTTGAGAACATCATTATCTTCAATAACTAAACTACCAATCGAAGAAATATTGCTTAGACCATTAATGTTTACAAGTGCATCATTATTTTCAATAAATAAATTACCAATCGAAGAAATATTACTTAGACCATTAGTGTTTACAAGTGCTTCATTGTTTTCAATTCTAAAAGTACCATTTACAGAAATAAGGTTATTTAAACCAACTAAACTAGTTAATGCATTATTATTCTCTATTCTAATATAATTTACCGAAGTAAGGTTACTTAATCCTTCAAAGTTGCTCAGAGCATCATTATCAATTATGCGAATTTCAAAAGCCGAAGCAAGACTATCCAAACCATCAAGATTGGTTAAAATATTATTATTTTCAATAACTAACGTGCTAAAATTAGGGCTACTTAATCCATCAAGACTTATTAAGGTTCTGTTATCTCTTATAACGATACCACTAACTCTAAGCTTTCCTAAACCACTCAAATTCGTTAATCTAGAATTATTAGTAATATTAATTCCATTTACAGAAGTTATATTGCTTAACCCATTAAGACTATTGAGGGCAGCATTGTCTGATATTAATACTTGTCCATCAATTGAAATAATATTGTTTAATCCCTCAAGGTTGTTTAGAAGTTCATTCTCTAATATATAAAGGCGTCCGTTTATTGAAGTTAGGTTGCTTAAGGCATCTATATTTATTAGCACATCATTTTTCTCAATATATATACCATGGCCTGTATAAGAAATGTTATTTAACCCGTCAAAATTGGCTAGTGCAGTATTGCGAATTGTTAAATCGTTGTTTACATTCTCAATGGTAGAAAGTGGCAATAGACTGGTAATATTAGAACCAGAGATTAGAAGATAACCAGTTATTGATGTATAACTATTTGCCCCAAAAGTATCAACTTCTGTTTGCGAAGTAAGAGTAACATCTCCTTCATAAGTTTGAGCATTAATTTGGGTTAACACACTAATGCTAAATATAAAACTGAGCAAAAGTATTTCTAAAAGTTTGTGTTTGTTTTGCATAGTTTCTCCAGTAAGAATATTTTTGAAATGTATATGTTAATACTTATGTATTGTCTTGGGAGTTAAAACTATATCAAATTATTAATCTTAAATAAATATATGTCATAGTAATTAAAAAAACAATATATAATGCCAACTCCTTTAGTAGAACCGTTAAAAAGTGATTTAGAACACAAATTATTAAAAGAAAAGAAGAAGCAAAGAAGAAAATTAAAAATATTTTTGGGCTGGATAAAATTAATTGTACATAGCACTTTAAAAGTGCCGGGGACATACAAATTCATTTTGATATGATTAACTAATTTAATAAGTTTACATCATAAAATAATCGTTAGGGGTGTTGCAATTGCGACTGAGAATAAACCCTTTACCTGATCCGGATAATGCCGGCGTAGGAAAATGAGCTTCGAAATTACTATGAACCTTTTCTCTGCGAGAATTGGTTTTTTTGTTTTAAACCATTCTTGTCAATATTTTCATTCCTAACAAATACTAAATACAATTTGTATTTCGGAAATTAAATAACTTTGTCATCGTATTGTTAAATCTGTCATTCTGAATGAAGATGTTTTGTATCGAAATGAAGAATCTCATAACTATTAAAGTCCGAGATATTTCAGTTGTTCAAAAGACTAGCTCCCTCAATATGACAACTAGTTGTATAATATTCCGAAGACTAAACAATGAAAGGAATCTTCAAATGAAAATCATTATATCAATTCTTTTATTTTTAAGTTCAATTAGTTTTGGACAAAACTTAGAGCTTATAGGTAAGGTTTTAGACCTAAAAACTTTAGAACCACTTGAATCAGCAAACGTATCTATTGTTAGTAAGAACTTTGGCACAACAACAGAGAAAGATGGTTCGTTTAGTTTAAGTGGAAAGTTTTCTACAAATGACATTATTGAAATAAGTTTTGTTGGCTATAAGTCAGCAAGAATAATTGTGCAAGATTTTTTGCAATCTGATAAAAACGTAAAGCTCTCAATACAAAATATTAAATTACAATCAGTTGTAGTTAAAGGGATTATAGCAGAAGAGGGAATTACTCCAGCTTCATTTTCTAAAATTAAACGAAAAGAGATTGAACAAAACTATACAGTTCAAGATTTGCCGGAGTACCTTTCTTACTTACCATCAACAACTTCTTATTCTGAAGGTGGAAATGGCCTAGGATATAACTACTTAAGCATTAGAGGATTTGGACAAAGAAGAATTTCTATAACTGTAAATGGAATTCCACAAAATGACCCTGAAGACCATAACGTTTACTGGTTGGATATGCCTGACCTTTTAGAAAGTACAGAGTTAGTACAAGTACAACGTGGAGCCGGGGCTGGTATTGTAGGATATCCTTCAATAGGTGGTTCAATAAATATTATAACTTCTAATTTTTCGGATAAACCTAAATTCGAATTTTCAGCAGCAGCCGGAAGTTACAATACTAAAAAATATAGTGCTAAGTTTTCAAGTGGTCTGGTAAATAAAAAATATTCAGTTTATGCAAAGCTATCTAAAATGCTAAGTGATGGTTACAGAGATAATAGTTGGATAGATTTTAATTCGTATCATATTTCTGCAGTTAGATATGATGAAAAACTAACTACTCAAATAAATTTATTTGGTGGTCCAGTTTCAGATGGACTTGCGTTTTATGGCTTAAAAAAAGAAGTTATCAAAGATAAGAAATTAAGAAAAACAAATAATGTTCAACCAAGAGAAATTGAGGATTTTTCTCAGCCACATTTTGAATTACTAAATGAATATAAAATCTCAAATAATCTCACAATTAATAATGCAATATTCTATGTTCAAGGCGATGGCTTTTTTGATTACGATGGTTCGTGGTCAATTTATTATGATGACTACTTTAGATTAAAACAAAACGGTTATGATTCTGTGCAAGTTCCAACTAATGCCTTGATTCACGCAGAAGTTAATAACAAGCAATGGGGCGTGCTTCCCAAATTAACTTGGGAGCATAGTAGCGGAACTTTAATTACTGGAATTGAATACAGAAATCATAGATCAAAACATTGGGGAGGAATAAGATTTGCTGAAAATATTCCAACTGGTGTTCCACAAGATTATCAATATTATTACTACGAAGGTGGAAATGATATTTTTAATTTTTTTGTAAATGAGAATTATAATTTAACAGAAAAATTGAATATTTTAGGTGAGATTCAACTTTCATCAAATAACTATAAGTTATTTAATGAAAAGTATTTAGATAATGATATCTCAATTAGTGGTTTACACATTAATCCAAGGTTTGGATTAAATTACAAGTTTGATAATTCACTAAATGCTTATGTATCTTTTGCAAGAGTAACAAGAGAACCAAGACTAAAAAATTACTACGATGCAGCTGAATCAAGCGGTGGTGCTGTTCCACAATTTGAGAAAAATAGTAATGGTTCTTATAATTTTGATTCTCCTTTGGTGAATCCCGAAACAATGAATGATATAGAATTGGGAGCACGATATTCTAAAGATAATTACGCAATCAATGCTAACTTATTTTATATGTTATTTAACGATGAAATAATCAAGAAAGGTCAGCTTGATAGATTTGGACAACCGATAACTGGAAATATTGATAAAACTATTCACACGGGAATTGAAATTGAGGGTAGTGCAAAGCTTACAGGTAATTTCGATTTCATTTTTAATACGACATACAGTAAAAATTATATTAGCGAGGGTTCAACATTTATATCGTTAAATAATAATATTGTTAAGTTTGATTTAAGCGATAATAAAATTGGTGGTTTCCCTGAGTTAACTATGAATGCAATTCTAAGAGGACACTACAAAGGATTGTCGTTCCAAGCAAGTGGTAAGTATGTTGGAGATTATTTCTCTGATAATTTTGATGATAAATTTCAATCATTGTTATTGCAAGATGAAAATTTTGTAAGTTATAAGGACAACACGGTGGATGCATATTTTGTTATGAACTTTATGGCAAGTTATGATATTGAATTGAATTCATTTCTAACTTCAGCAAGAGTGTTTGTGCAAGTAAATAATGTTTTTGATAATTTGTACGCAGCACACGCAACCGGAGGAAATTTCTTTCCGGCAGCAGAAAGAAACTTTTTAGCTGGAATTAAGTTTGGACTGTAGCCAATGATATATGAATAGGTGTAATTCTCAGCTTGACTGGGAATCCAGGTAACTTTAAACTCTGGATTCCCGATAAATACATTCGGGAATGACAGCTTCATAAATTTGTCATATCGAAATGAGCGTTTTTTGCGATTGAGATATCTCCAACTATTTGAGTTATGAGATTTCTCAATCGCTTAAAAAGCAAGCTCATTTCGAAATGACAAACGTGATTATATAATAACTAATTTTGGGAAAACTTCTAAATTATGAAAAAAGCAATTATTATAGCAAATGGAGACATTCCAAAGAAGAGCCAAATAAAATATTTGCAGAGGATTGGTTATTCTAAAATTATCTGTGCTGATGGTGGAGCTAACTCGATAAGGAAATTAAATATAATTCCAGACTATATTATTGGCGATTTGGATTCAATTTCCAAAACAAATCTTAATTACTTTAAAATGAAGTCAAAGATAGTTCATTATAAAAGACAGAATGATACTGATGTTGAAAAATCGCTTAAGTTTTTAATTAAGAAGAATTATGACGAAGTTGTTCTACTTGGCTCAACCGGAGATAGACTTGATCATACAATTTGCAATCTCGGAATTGTAATTAAGTATTTCAATAAAATCAAAATTTCAATTCTTCATGGCAATTCTTATTTAAGAGCTTACAATAAAGATGTAGAACTTAAAACTATTTTAGGGGAGATAATTTCTATTTATGGGTTTGATAATAAAACAAAAATAAAATCGAATAGCTTAAAATATCAACTCAATAATGTCTCGCTTCCTTTTGGGAAAGAGGAAAGCACTAGTAATGTTGCAACTAAGAATAAAGTAAAACTAAAAATTAAAGGTGGGATTATTTTTATAATTCGAGATTACAAAACGATGCGTGATAATGATTTCATTTAGTAATATTGATATAGTAATTATTATTGCATTCCTTATTAGTATTGTTCTCATTGGGTTCTGGGCATCTAAGGGAGCCGATAAATCATCTGACGAATATTTACTTTCCGGTAGAAAAGTTGGATTGTCACTTTTCATTTTAACCAATGTTGCAACTTGGTATGGAGGAATTCTTGGTGTTGGCGAATTCTCCTATCGTTATGGTTTGGTTAGTTGGTTTACTCAAGGGTTACCTTATTATATTTTTGCAATAGTTTTCGCCTTCTTATTTGCTGATAAAATTCGTTCTGCTTCTCTGTTTACAATTACGGATAAACTGGAAGAAATTTACGGAAGAAAAGTCAGTCTTATTGCTGCAATTTTAATTTTTATTCTAGTTTCTCCTGCTCCGTATCTTTTAATGCTCGGACAAATAATTTCAATTATTTTTGATGTAAGTATATTCTATTCATTGGTAATTGCAGTTCTTATTTCTTCAATATATTTATTTAAAGGTGGATATACTTCTAATATTTGGGCAGATGCTTTTTCATTTTTTATAATGTTTTTGGGTTTTATAATTATTGTATTAGTTGCATACAACAATTATGGCGGAGTTGAGTTCTTAGAACAAAACTTGCCGGAAGCCCACCTATCATTGACTGGTGGCACTTCAATTACATTTGTAGTCGTTTGGTTTTTAATTGCATTATGGACTTTCACTGACCCTGGTTTTCATCAAAGATGTTACTCGGCTAAAAGTGGTAAAGTTGCCAAATGGGGAATTATAATTTCAGTTTTCTTTTGGGTATTTTTTGATTTTCTAACGAATACAACCGGTTTATTTACTCGTGCAATTTTACCAAATTTAGAAAATCCGGTAATGGCATTTCCATTTCTTGCAGAAAAAATACTTACTCCCGGATTAAAAGGAATATTTTTTGCAGCATTGATTGCCACTATACTTTCCACGCTAAATAGCTTTATGTTTTTAAGTGCAACAACTTTTAGCAGAGATTTTGTAATTAAATTCTCATCAATTGGAGCGAGTGTTGATAAACGACTTAGTGTTTCCCCCTACAAAGAGTTGTTCCACTTCGCTCCAGATGTGAAAAACAAAACAATATTTTATACAAGAGTTGGAATTGTTTTTACTTCAATCATTTCACTTTTAATTGCATACTCATTTGAGTCAATAGTAGAAATGTGGTACACAATTGGGAGCATCTGCATTCCCGGATTGATTATTTTAGTAATGAGTTCATACTATCCTAAATATAAAGTCAGCAATAGTTTTGCATTCCTTGAAATTATTAGTGGAGTTTCAGTTAGTGTTGTCTGGCTGTTTATTCGAAATCAGTTTACTGGTCTTATAAATGAGGTTGAACCAATGATAGTAGGACTTTTAGTTACTTTATCAATTCATTTGGTTGGAATTACTAAATCTAAATCCTAGGGTAATAAAATTGCTGCAGAAATTACTGTAGTCCACAAACCATTTTTATTTCCTTTTGCAGATTGAGTTATGTTCGATGTATTTACAATTTTACCAGACATTTTAAATACTTGTTCTCTTTCATTCCAAGCTTTGTCCGGATCAAAATCAATTCCAAGAGTGGTAGCAAGCATTGATGCGGCAAGGTCTTCTGCATAATCACCCGAGACTTGAGCTGGCTCTCCAAACGGATGATGCTCCGATAAATAGCCGTACATTGTTTTATCTTTTGGTTGAGCAATTCCTATTGAAGATGCTATAAGTCGGTTTGGTTCGTTGGTTGCATTGCGTGCCATCACAGCGTGAATAATTTGTCCAGGTTGTAATTGTTTTAGTCCAGTTGCAACACTCACTTTTTTACATCCTATTGGATAGATGCTGCTAACAGTTACAATATTATATTTTTCAATGTGAGCATCACGTAATGCTAATTCAAATGAAGCGAGATATTCTTTATGAACTCCAACTCCTTTTGTGAAAAATATTTTTGTTGGTACGTACATATTTACCTGTCCCTTATTTGGAAGTTGTATTACCAATGTGCCTGGCACATTATAGTTTTATGCTAAGGTTTGTAAAACTCACTTCGCTTAATCATTGGATAATGTTTTTTATTCAAAGTCCAAAGTGTAAGTGAATAATTGTTTACCGTTGCAGCTATAAATGAATCAGCAATTTCAACATTATGACTTTTTGAATATTTATTTAGATATTGCCCTGCCAATTTTCCGGTTGTGTTATCAATACTAATAGTTTCAATTAAGCTAAAAAAAGCATTTATAAATTTTTCTTCTTTAGGTCTTGCTCCTGCGTAAATTTCTGCAATAGAAATAGGAGAGACGAAAAGTTTATTCTTAATAATTAAATTATGAATTACAGAAACTACATCTTCTTTACCCCTTAAGAACCAGATAATTATATCACTATCTAATAATACTCCGTTACTTTCCATAAAGCTCTTTTAACCTTTCGCCTTTCCTTAAGTTTCTGACATACTCATTTGTATCAAAGTCTCGATCCTTCCAAATCCCCGCAGCTTTTTCTAGTAGAACAATCTTTTTATCTTTATTTAGATATTTTGCTCTAAGTGTTTCTCTAATTAGCATTGAGACTTTTTTCTTTCGAAGTTTACTTTCAATTTTTAGAATGTTAATTAATTCTTCGTCTAAATATATTTGTGTTCTCTTCATATCTACTCAGCTTAATGATGTACAAATATACATCATTGGTAATTATTTGTCAATAGTAAATGAGCAACTCAATATTAGTTCTTTAAATTGAAGTTTATTGTAATTGCGTCCCGAAAGTTTTCGGGATTGTGTTGAGTGTTGCAATCTACCAATGTGTAAGTTTAGTTTATTGTGCAACAGATTGCCACGTCATAAAAGGCATTCCTCGCAATGACAGTTATATTCTGGGAGGTTTCCTAAGTTGCTCAATTAAAGTAAATTAGGTTTACTCAAAATATCTTTTTTATAATCTTCAATTATTGTCTCAGCTGTAAGATAAGGCGAAAGGGAAGTGGATGATAGATCATTTGTTTTCGTATCTAGTAAATCATTTCTTTTATCATTCCAAATATCAATTGATAAATTTGTTTCTACAATTTCTTTAATTCTAATTTTATTATTTAGCTTTCTTCTTAATATAAAATTGTTTGAATCATTCAAATACTTTCTATGATTATTAATCTCATTTAGTATTTCTTCAACACCTGAGTTTTCTGAAGCTACACATCTCATTATTTTGGGCAAGTAAGAATTTTCATCGTGCTCCCGAAACATTAAAGTTGTTTGCAAAGACGTTAATGCTTTGTCAGAACCAGGTCTATCGCTTTTGTTTAATACAAAAAAATCTGCAATTTCCATCAGTCCGGCTTTCATTGCCTGAATAGAATCTCCCGATTCTGGTACGAGAACTACCATAGTTGTATCAGCAGTTTTTGCAATGTCAAGTTCAGATTGCCCAACTCCAACTGTTTCAAAAATTATGTAGTCATATCCGGATGCGTCAATAATATCAGCTGCATCAATAGCTTTGCTGCTTAGTCCACCAAGGCTGCCGCGTGTTGCCATACTTCTTATAAACACGTTCGGATGCGTTCCAATTTCTCCCATTCTAATTCTATCACCAAGAACTGCACCGCCTGTAAAAGGACTTGTTGGGTCAACTGCAATTATTCCAATTTTTTTGTTTTGCTTTAACAATAATTTAGTGAGCTGATTTGTAAGTGTTGATTTCCCAGCGCCGGGAGGTCCGGTAATACCAATCCGATATGCTCCGCCAGTTTTTTTATGAATTTCTTTAAGTAGTTTAACTGCAAGGATATCATCATTCTCAACTAAAGAAATAGAACGAGAAATAGCTCTTTTATTTTGTTTGTATAGCTGCTCATTAAGTTCAGAAAAATTCATATTCTATGTGACTCTTTATAGAGTTGATTGTCAAAAATATAATTTTTGACTGACTGTGGCAAAAAAAAATCTATATTTAGATTATCTGAAATTCGCTCTCTTATATTGCTACCGGAAATTTCAATTGTCGGAGTATCAACAAAAATTGCTTCACCAAAAAACTTGTGCGGAACTTTTATATCTTTGTCATAAGTTCGCTTCATAACAATTAAGTCTGCAAGTTCAAGAATTCCTTCAGGGTTTTCCCAAGTATCAAATGTTACTAAATTATCGAAACCAACTATTAGTTCTAACTTATTATACTTTTGTGTAAACTCCACAAGTGTATTGTAAGTATATGAAACTTTGTCTTTTGAAATTTCATAATCAGATATTTCAAATTTGGGTTGGGAGCTTATTGCAAGCTCAATCATTTTGTATCTATGCTCCGGTGCGGAGTACTCGTAATGTGGTTTATGTGGAGAAATGAAATTGGGGATAAAAATTATTTTATCCAAATTTCGTTGTTCTAAAACTGCTTGTGCATTTATTAAATGACCAATATGAATGGGATCGAAAGTACCGCCGAAAATTCCAATTTTTGACAAGTGTTAGTTCTCCTTAAGAATGATTAAAATGATTATGCAATATAATTAGACTGGAGAACTAAAACACGAGAAAATAATTGAGACTTTAAATAGAAGTAATATTCTATTTCTCAAAACTCAATTTTAAAACTCAGATTAGGAATAAAAATTAATTCACGTTGTTCATCAATTGTGTGTTTAATGTGGTTGTATTGAAAACCAAAAAAATCTTTTGCCATTGTTGCATTTAGAACTTTTAGAGCAATTTCGTAAGAAGAATTTTCTTTATTTATTTTGTAGCTAATGGTAAAGTGTACATTAAATGTAGATGGTAATTGCCGTGAGTATGCTTTTGTCTCATCGAAAACAACATCTTTAATTATATCAGATGCAGCCTTGTTTGCTGGTGAGTAGCGGTCGCCACCTTGATAACTAAGACGAAAATTTACTCCTAAAACATTTGCATTATTTTTACCTAATTGCCATTCTTGTCCGGCTAAAATATTTAGCAAATAATTTCTGTTAAAGCGAGTGTCTCTCCAAACATCATCTCCACCTTTGTATTTTGAATCGAAGAGAGAAGCTGTAACCATATAATAAAAACCTTTTGTAAGATACCGTTCAAGAGTTAAATCCAATCCATAATTCCTTCCTTCTCCATCGTTCATTAATTTATGATTAAAAAACCAATCGTTTTCCAAATTGATAAATGAAAATGAACTATCGGAAATTACCGGAACGTTGTAAAGCTGTTGAAAGTATGATTCTAATTTTAGATGAACATTTGATGTTAAGTTTAAATCATAACTCAGTACCAAATGATGAGCTTTTGTGAAGTCTAGATTTTTATTGTACAAAGTATTGTTGTTAGCAAAGTCTTTTGAAAAATAATAACTTAATCGCTCTAACCGACTGTGCAATCCATAAGCAAATCCCACCGATTGAATTGGGTTGATTTGCCACTTCAAACCAAGGCGTGGTTCAATAGTGTAATTATTATTCAAAGTAAAAACTTGTGCATTTACGCCAACATTCATTGTTAAATTTTCTGTAAAATTTAATGTTGAGTTTGAATAGCCTGAAAGTAAACTACTAAAACCATTTTCATTAACAATAGTTTGTAGCCCTTCACTATTGAGCAAGGCTTGTTCTAAGAATAAATCATACTTTAATCCAGTAAGAATAATTCCGGTTTTATTTGTATGTCTTGCATTAAATTTATTATTTATAAAAGATGATAAAACAAAATTCCAATTTTTATTATTAATCTTATTCTCAGGTAAAAGGTTTAGATTGCTATTTATTTTATCTGTAGATAAGTCAATGCCATTAACGGTTGCCGCTAAAGTTGTTTTCACATAAGTTTTTTTGTTTGGGAAATATATGTGATTGATACCTGAAGCTGCCATAAATTGTTTAACATTTACAGTCTCTTTATCCTGGTTATAAAACCATTTTGTACTGTCCGTTTCTGTTTTTTGTCCTGATTCATCAATCAATCCGATTCCCCATACGGAAAAAGTTCCTAATCCTTTTGTTGGAAAATTTAATTTGAAAGAAATGTCTTGATAGTTAGTACCGCCTGCGTCATCAGGCAGAAGCGGAGCAACTAACCCAAGTGTTGAGTAACGATAATTAAATAGGTATGACGAATTACTTCCTTTTATAAACGGTCCTTCGGAACCAACTTCAATTCCAATTGCTCCTAATTCAACAGAGTGTTCGTGGTTTTGATTATTTCCATTTCTCATAAATATATCGAATATTCCCGAAAGAGCATTGCCGTATTCGGAAGGGAATGCTCCCGTGAAAAAATCAGAGTTTGCCAACATCTTTGTACTTAGTGCTGTTAAACCGCCGCCGCCGAAAGAAGACAAATCAGCAAAATGATTTGGGTTTGGAATTTCCACACCTTCCATTTTCCATTGTAAATATTTTGGAGAATTTCCGCGAACCACAATTCCATTGTTTCCAATATTACTTGCAACACCCGCAAACGATGCTGCTAATCGTGCTGGGTCATCAAAGCCGCCGGCATAACGCGATGCTTCATCAACACTTAACATTCTTGCACTTACACTTGCTAAAGAATTTAAAGCCTGTTCTTTATTAACGTTTGGTTTTATAATAACTTCATCTAATTTAAATGAATTCTCTTTCAAAGGAATTGTTAAAAATGTTTCTTTAGCTGATGAAATTTGTATCTCCCTAATAATTGAAGGCTCGTAACCGATATAAGAAACTTTTAAATCGTATCTCCCGACTGGTATATTTGTAAGTCGAAAATTTCCATCATTGTCGGTGCTTGTTCCAATAATTGGATTTGTGTTTAGTAAAATTACGTTTGCAAAAGGTAAAGGTGATTTGGAAGAATTATCTACAACTACACCCCTAATAGTTTGTGTAGGTTGTTGAGAAAATGATTTGTTTGTAAATAGAAGAAAGTAAAAAATAAATATTAAATAACGTGCGCACATAAACGTACCAATTGAAAGTTTTTGAATAGTCTAAAATCGGTTTTTAATGAATTTTATGCAATACTGATTTATCAGTATATACTTATCACGAAGTGGTTTTTGGATTTATGTTGTCATACCGGTTTACGTTCTTTGCAATACCGGTATCTATTTTATGTATGAGATTCCGGTATTTCATCAAAAAACGATGAAAACCGGAATGACAAATAAAATTTTATGATTTAACTAATTTCCGAAAACTAAATTATGTTTAATATATTTATTCCAACAAACCCAATTTTGAAGCAAAGGTTATTGCTTCAATGGAATTGTTTACATCTAATTTTTGTAATACTCTTTGGCGGTGTGTATTTACTGTGTGGAGACTGATGAACAATTTATCTGAAATTTCTTTACTTAGAAATCCCTTTTTAACCAATTGTAAAATTTCTTTTTCTCGTTTAGTTAAATCAATCACAATTTTTGAATCATTTTCTAAGAAGGGAATAATTTCACCGGTTCTAAAATTTAGCAACTGACTTTTCACACCTTCATATATCTCTTGATTAGGTGATACATCAATGATGCTAAGTGCTAACCATAAATTGTCATAACTATCCAATTCTAATATTTGGTGTTGTTCAATAACACGAACATACTTATTCTGTGAATTCAAAATTCTGAATTCATTTATAAGTTTGTAATTAGGTTTTTCATCTTTAGAGAATTGATAAAATAATTTTAGAAGGGAAATGCCATTTTTCATTAAAGTTATGTAATCATCTTGGTGAATTTTCCCGTCCAAATATTGTTGTCCTTTCGTAATAATATCATCAACATCATAACCTAAATTAGAGCAATAATTTGGTGAATAATAAATATGCTCTTTCTTATAAAGATCAAAAACACTTATTCCACTATTACTAACTTTTGATAATGTTTGTAACATTGGTTTGTGTTTCTCAAAATTTTCATAATCCAAATCATCTTCAACAAAGTTTTGTTTATTAAGTAATTCAAAATAGATTTGTTGTAATTCTTTTAATTTCATTAAACAACATCCCTTTCAATAATCTCAGAAAGTTTCTCTCTATACATTTCAATATCTGCTAAATAATTTTCTTTTCTTAAACCACTACTATGCTTTGCTTGAAATTTACGAAATGCAAGTTTAGTTGCATAAGATGTGTACTCTTTTCTAACTTTGTTATTAACCCAATTTCTTTTTACTTTTTTAGAAGTACTAACAATTGGAATATGATCCGGCGGGAAGTTTATTATTTCTATTTCTTCTTCAAGCTCACTTTGAATAATCTTTTTTTCTGTGTTCAATGAAAATCTAAAAATAAGTCCAAAGCCAATAAACAAAACAACCATAAATAATATGCCAACAAAATAACTAAACTGAAAACTTACAGTTAAATTCCATATTGCGTGGAAGGACATAGCAAGTATAATCCCAACAATTGGATAAGATATTTTATCAAGCCACTTATTAGAAAATTTTGCTTTAGCAAGAAATGCTCCAAAAGTCGCTGTGGCAATAGCGTGCATAGTTGCCGAGAACATTGAACGAACAAAAACTAATGAAAGCCAACTCATAAATGTGTCATCGTTTAGAGTAAAGTACATCAAGTTCTCAGTTAGACCAAAACCCAAACCAATTGCTCCACCATAAACTAAACCATCAGTCATATTATCAAAATAATTTTGCTTAACAGATCTTAATAAATAAATCTCCTTTGTAATTTCTTCTACAAATGGAGCAATTAAAACTGCTCCCAAAAGAGTAGTGGTATTTTCGTTAGAAATTATAAGTCCCATACCTTCAGAGAAAAATGAAGAAACTAAAACCCCAAATAGAACTGCTCCTAAAGCTCCCCAAAGAAAATGTTTAGCTACCATCCAAACTGGTTCTGGCTCGTATCTATCCATCTTCCAAAGGAAAACCAAATAGAATAACATTGGTACAAGTGCTGCTATTATTGATGCGATAATTGACATAGTGAAATAAAATATTTAGGGTATCAAATAGTTAAATGGCAATATAAATATAATCGAGAAAAAGTAAGTATTTAAATTGTTGAATTGTCGAATTGTCGAATTGTTGTATGGCTAAATTGTTAAAAGTTTTTGCATTATTTTTTACTCTGTCATTCCGGTTGTCTTTTGTGCCGGAATCTCCAACTACCTAAGAGATTCCGGCACAAAAGAACTGGAAACCGGAATGACAAAGTAGAATAAGTAACTGCAAAGAAACTAAATAATAATTTAACAGTTCTGAATGCCCAATACTACTTAACCTTCAACCAAGAAACAATCTCTTTCATAGTTGGTCTTTTACCAGTATTTAAAATCCCAATTCTAAAAAGTTTTGATGATATAAAAATAACAACGTACAAACTAAATACTAAAATTAAAACTACAGTAATTATTTCCATAACTGATGGTGTGGTTGCGTTAAGCCGTAGTAGCATAACCGGAGCAGCAGTAAGAGGGAAGTAAGACATTGCTAATGCTAAAAAAGAGTTTGGCGAACTTATTATTTGAAAAGCAAAAAGTATTGGAAAAATCAAAAATATACTCAAGTAACCAGTAAGCTGCTGTGCTTCATGATCAACAGTAACAACAGAGCCAAGACCTATGAATATTGAGGAATACAAAATGTAACCAAGTACAAAAAATAAAATTTGGTATTGCAAATTTTGGATAGTTGAAAAATCAACAGTATTAGTTTTATAAAGTACTAAACCTAAAATTGTCCAAATAATAAATTGAAACAGTCCAAAAAAACTTAAACCAAACACTTTACCTAAAAGCAATTCTTTTGATGTGCAACTCGATAAAATAATTTCAATAATTCTATTAGACTTTTCCACAACTAAACTACGGACAAACATTCCACCAGAAAACAAAGTCATTGTAATAAGTAAAATAATAAATAAGTAAGAAGTTATGAACGATTTGAAAATGTCTTCTTCACTTGCTCCATCAATAAATACTCTGTTAAGTGGAATATGATTATTAGAAATAATTGACACATCTTTGGGAGCAAGTCCACTAATTTGCAAATTGTTTCTTAGAATTACTTTGTTAAATGCTTTTTCAATTAGAAGTACCTTTTCAACATCCAATATTTTATTGGTTCTAAATGCTAAGTTTATTCCATCATCATTTTTATCAATTATAATATATCCTGCAATTCCATTTGATAAAACTTGTGCATCAACTGTGTTCAGTAAATCTGATTTATCTTTATTTTTATTTGCAAAATTTAGAACTAAAAAAGCTGGTTGTCCATCTCGCAAAATATTATACGAAATTTCCTTTATTACTTCTTTGCTATATTTGTTAGTAAAGTCAATGATACCAATAGGAAGAGGAGAATCCTTAATGTCAGAAATTAACATAGAAGGGAGCAAACTAAATCCAATAACCAATAAAGGCATAACAATCATAGAAATAATAAAGGACTTCCGTTTTATCCTTTCCATTAATTCCCATTTTGCTATGGTTAATATTTTTTTCACACTCTTCCTTTAGAATTAACAAGCGATAAAAAAGTTTGATGCAAGGAAGGTTTGATTTTTGAAAACTCTTTCATACTATTTTTTTGTGAAAATGTTTTAGTAAACTCTTCTGGTTTAATCTTGCCAAGTGAAATGACTGCTTGTTCCGCATTTGATGAAATAATTTCGACATTATCAAAGTCACTAAATAATTCAGAGGTAATTATTTGGGAGCACGTTATATTATAAGTGTTGCTATCATTCTGACTAAGTATTTCTTTCAAATTGCCAGATTCAACTTCTTTCCCCTTGTCTAATAATAAAATTTCGTCACACAAGCTTTCTGCTAAATCCATTAAATGAGTTGAGAGGATGATTAATCTATCTTCACTAAGTTCAGTAATAATGTCTCTGAAAATATTTTGGTTTACTGGATCGAATCCAGAAAAAGGTTCATCTAAAATTAGTAAATTTGGATTGTGAAGTATTGCAACAATAAATTGAATCTTTTGTTGGTTGCCTTTTGACAATTCTTCAAGCGAATGATTTCTATAATTAGTTAATTCTAATCGGTCTAACCAGTATTTGGTTTTCTTTATACCATCTTGTCTGCCAACTCCTTTAAGCTTTCCCATATAATGTAAAATATTTTTCACACTACTTTTAGGGTAAAGTCCTCGTTCTTCAGGAAGGTAACCAGTTTGGTTAAAAAAACTTTCTGTAATTTCTGAGTTATTAAATTTAATTGTTCCAGAAGACGGAATAAGAATATTTAGAATTATTCTCAACATAGTTGTTTTGCCTGCTCCGTTGGGACCAAGCAACCCAAATATTTTTCCTTTGCTAACGTTTAGGGAAATATTATCTAAAACTAAATTAGAGTTAAAGTATTTGCTTATGTTTTTTACTTCTAGCATATAAAAATTATTACTTATTCCAAATGACTAAGTTAGAAATAGGGATGAAACTTATAATTTGTCATATCTAAATGAGAGTTTTTTTTGATTGAGATATCTCAGATCAATTGAGTTATGAGATTTCTCACACAACAAAAAACGTTGGATTCGAAATGACAATTGTAAATATTATTGATTAAAAGGAACAATAATATTAAAAGTTATCTACATCTTAGAATATTTTCTTGCAAAAAGAAAAATATATAAACTCTCATTTTCTTGATTATCAAAAATACACTTTATATATTTCAATTCTATATTTTTTTGAAAGTTATGATAATTAAAATTAGCACTCTTTCTAATGGAAACCACGAGATTTTATTAGAAAAAAAAGTAAAAGAACTTAAGCTAGATCAGCCTTTTGTTGATGACCTTATCTTAAACTGTAAGGTGGATAAATCAGATTATCAGATTGTTATTGATTGTAAGTTACATGCAGTAGCAAATTTTATTTGTGATAGATGCACTGCTGATTTTAATCTAACTTTACATAGTGATTTTAAGTTAGTTTATTTCTTTGATAAAGGAAATATTGATAAGGATAATACAAGCATTAGGTATTTGCCAGATTCAGAAACAGAAATAGATTTAACTAAAGATGCGTTTGAATTTGCTCAGTTTTCAATCCCTATGAAAAAATTATGTGATGAAGACTGTAACGGTCTTTGTTCAAATTGCGGAATAAATTTAAATGAAAAAAAATGTGATTGTAAAAACGAAGAAACAAATCCCGTGTGGGATAAACTTTTAGAATTGAAAGATAAATTAAATTAAAAAGTAAATAAAAAGGTAAATTAAAAATGGCACATCCAAAACGAAAAATATCAAAAAGTAGAAGAGATAAAAGAAGAACACATTATAAAGCTACAGCTCCTTCACTAGCAACTTGTTCAAATTGTGGAGAAATAAAACTAAGTCATAGAGCTTGTGCAAGCTGCGGTTACTATGCTGGAAGATCACAATTTGTTCCTGAATCATAATTTTATACATATCTAAAAATGTCTTCTGAAATAAGAAAATGTAGAATTATTGTTGATGCAATGGGTGGGGATTTCATTCCCGATAATCCAGTACTTGGTGCTATTGAAGCTCTCAAAGAAAATTCTATGTTAGATCTTTTCTTAATTGGTGATGAAAATAAAATCAATAAATTTCTTAGTGAAAAAAATCTTTCTTTCGATAAAGGAAAAATAATTCATGCAAGCGAAATTATTGATATGCATGATTCACCAACTAGTGCAATTAAAAAGAAAAAAGATTCATCCATTGTAAAAGGTGCAATGCTTGTTAAAGCAAAAGAAGCAGATGCTTTTGTAAGTGCTGGCAATACTGGTGCTATGATGGCCGCATCAACTTTACTAATTGGAAGAATTAAAGGATTTGGAAGACCAACAATCGGAGCGCAATTCCCAACCAACAATAATAGAGTATGTACTGTTTACGATGTAGGTGCAAGCGTTGATAGTAAACCAATGCACTTATTAGAGTATGCAATTATGGGAACAATTTACGCTCAAGAAATGGATGGAATAAAAAATCCTACCATTGGTTTATTAAGTGTTGGTGAAGAAGATACAAAAGGGAATAGTGTTACTTTTGAAACTCATGAAATGCTAAAGAATTCAAAATTAAATTTTGTTGGCAATATAGAAGGACGTGATATACTTGCTGGCAAAACTGACATTGTTATTTGTGATGGCTTTGTTGGTAATATTGTTCTGAAGATGGGCGAAAGTTTTATATCATTTATGAAACAAAGAATTAGAACTTATGCTGATGGTGGTTTTGTAAATAAACTTAAAGCTCTAATTGTAAAAGGTGTACTTAAAGAATCCTTAAGTGATATGGATTATCAATCGCACGGTGGTGTTCCATTGCTAGGTGTTAATGGTATAAGTATTATTGGACATGGCTCAAGTTCGCCACGAGCAATTAAGAACATGATTTTTAAAGCAAATGAAATGCATGAAAAAAAATTATTAAAAAAATTAGAAGAAGGTAAAGAGTTTTATGGAAGTGACTAGTGGTAAAAGAGTAAGGAAAATTGTTAACGCAAATATAACAGCAGTTGGGATGTATGTTCCTGAAAAAGTTTTAGATAATCATTATTTTGAATCTATAATTGACACTAACGATGAATGGATTGTATCGAGAACCGGAATTAGAGAAAGAAGAAAAGAAGAAAATGGTCCAACAAGTTATATGTGTGCTAAAGCCGCAACGGATTTACTAGAATCAAAAAATATTGATCCCGAAGAAATAGATGCTATAATTGTTGCAACAATTACACCTGATATGGCGTTCCCAGCAACGGCTTGTTTAGTACAAGATAAAATTGGTGCAAAAAATGCTTGGGCGTATGATCTTTCTGCTGCCTGTTCTGGATTTTTATTTGGATTGCAAAGTGGTGCTGGCTTAATTGAAAGCGGAAGGTACAAAAAAGTAATTGTAATTGGTGCCGATAAAATGAGTTCTATATTAAATTATAAAGATAGAAATTCTTGTATAATATTCGGAGATGGAGCCGCCGCTGTTCTTCTTGAACCAACTGAAGATTTAGAACTAGGACTTATAGATGCCAGCTTACACACTGATGGAGCTGGTGGAGAATTTCTTTATATGAAAGGTGGCGGAAGCCTTAATCCAACAACTCACGAAACTGTAGATTTAGGTTATCATTATTTACATCAAGATGGCAAAACTGTTTTTAAAGAAGCAGTAAAAGGTATGGCAGATATTTCTGTTGAAATAATGAAACGAAATAATTTAACTGCAGATGATATTACATACTTAGTTCCACATCAAGCAAATAAAAGAATTATTGATGCTACTGCAAATAGAATGGGAATTCCAAAAGAGAAAGCAATGCTTAATATTGATAAGTATGGTAATACTACTGGAGCAACAATTCCTCTTTGTCTTGCAGAATATTATAGAGCTGGAAAAATTAAAAAGGGTGATAAAATAATTCTTTCTGCCTTTGGTGCAGGTTTTACTTGGGGTGCAATATATATTATTTGGGGAATGGATTAAGTGAGTAAGATAGCTTTCGTATTCCCCGGACAAGGTTCGCAATATGTTGGAATGGCTAAAGACATTTTTGAAAATTCATCTTCTGCAAAATTGATGATTGAAGAAGCTGAAGAAGTTTTACAGTTTAACATTTCAAAAATAATGTTTGATGGACCACTTGAAGAATTAAAACTTACAAGTATTACTCAGCCTGCTTTGTTTCTTCATAGTGTGTTACTTCTAAATGAAATAAAAAATGTAGAACCAACTTTTACTGCTGGACATTCACTTGGTGAATACTCAGCTTTGTATGCAGCAAAATCTTTAAGTTTTTCAGATGCTCTAAAATTAGTTCGTACAAGAGGAGAGTCAATGTTATCAGCCGGAGAAGAACTTCCCGGAACTATGGCTGCAGTAATTGGAATTGATACACAAACACTTGAAGATATTTGCAACACCACTTTAGCAGATGAAGTTGTACAATGTGCGAACTTTAATTCGCCAGGACAAATTGTTATTTCCGGTTCATTAATCGGAGTAAGAAAAGCAATGGAACTTGCGAAAGAAAAAGGTGCAAAACTTGTTAAGGAACTTGTGGTTAGTGGGGCGTTTCATTCACCATTGATGAAACCAGCTGTTAGTAAATTTAATGAAGCTTTACAAAATACAAATATCAATACTCCAGAATTAAAAGTTTATGCAAATGTTACTGCCGAGCAAGTTACTACAAGTAATGAAGTTCAAGAATTATTATTGAAACAATTAACTGCCCCAGTTAAATGGGAACAAACAATTAGTAATATGGTTAGAGATGGTGTAGAGCAATTTATAGAAATTGGTTCTGGCAAAGTACTTCAAGGTTTAATCAAAAGAATTAGTAGAGAAGTTGAAATAATAGGCATCGATAAATTTGAAGATTTAAGTAAAATTTCTTAATATCGTTTTATCATTCTAAATTTTAATTGTTTTGTAATTGGAAATAAGTCTAAAGAAATGGTATATTATAAACTTAGTATTGGTTTGTTGAAATATAAATGGATAAAGTGGAACGCAAGAAAGCAATAGTTACTGGTGGCACAAGAGGAATTGGGAGAGCAATTGTTGAAACCTTAGCAAATGATTTACAAGCTGATGTTCTGTTTGTGTACAACAGTTGTAAAGAGTGTGCTGAAGAAATTGAGGGGCAATTCAAAAATTCTGATGTTAATGTTTTTGGTATTCAATCGGATGTAACCTCATTTGAAAAAACTCAAGAAGTTATTGATAAGGCTATTGAAGAATTTGGAAGGATTGATATTCTAGTAAACAATGCTGGAATTACAAAAGATAATCTTTTATTAAGAATGGGTGAAAAAGATTTTGATGATGTTGTAAATGTAAATCTTAAAAGTGTTTTTAATTATACAAAGGCTGCGTTCAAACCAATGATGAAACAAAGGTATGGACGAATAGTAAATATTTCATCAGTTGTTGGAATAATTGGAAATGCTGGTCAGTCAAACTACGCAGCATCAAAAGCTGGTATAATAGGATTTACAAAATCAACTGCAAAAGAATTTGCATCAAGAAATATTACGGTAAATGCAGTAACACCTGGTTTCATAGAAACCGAAATGACTGCTAAGTTAAATGAAAAACAAATAGAAGCATTATTGACAAACATCCCAATTAAAAGAATGGGAAGTGCAAAAGACGTTGCTAATTTAGTAAAGTTTTTGTGTAGTGATAATGCAGAATATATTACAGGCCAAGTAATCTCCGTCGATGGCGGAATGGTAATGTGATTTTATATAAAATGTTCAAAATAAAATAGGAGAGTATATGGACGTTGAAGCAAAAGTAAAAGAAATAGTTATGGATAAATTGGGAGTTGACGAAAATCAAATTACTCCGGAAGCATCTTTTACAAATGATCTCGGTGCAGATTCATTAGATATTGTTGAACTTGTTATGGGATTCGAATCTGAATTTGATGTTTCTATTCCAGATGACGATGCAGAAAAAATAGGTACTGTTGGTGATGCAATGAAATATCTTAAAGAATTATTAGGTTAATCGTAGATATAATTAGTTACTAGTTATATGTTTCGCACAATTCTATTCCAAATAGAATTGTTGCGGAATATTGTTTGTAATTTTCTTGTTGAAAATTACATTTATTATTGTTGGTTAAAATTATTTCAAATTAGGATTTAACAAATGAGTAGAAGACGTGTTGTTATTACAGGCTTAGGAGCTTTAACTCCAATTGGGAACAACTTAGAAGAATTTTGGAATGCTATACTAGAAGGTAAAAGTGGTGCAGGACCAATAACAAAATTTGATCCTTCGGAATTTAAGACTCAATTTGCTTGTGAACTTAAAAACTTTGATCCAGCAGATTATATTGATAAAAAAGCTTTAAGAAGAATGGATCCGTTTACTCATTATGCATTGGCTACTGCCCAAATGGCAATGGATGATTCAGGACTAAATTTGGAAAATGTTGATTGTGAAAGAATGGGTGTTGTTTACGGAAGTGGTATTGGTGGAATGAAAACTTGGGAAGAACAACACATGAATTATTATAAGGGAGGGCCAAAAAGAATTAGTCCTTTCTTTATTCCTATGATGATTTCTGATATTGCGGCTGGACATATTTCAATTAAATTTGGAGTTAAAGGTCCTAACTATGCAACTACTTCAGCTTGTGCAACATCATCACATGCAATTGCAGATGCTTTTATTTTAATTCAAAGAGGTTCTGCCGATTTGATGATAACCGGAGGAACAGAAGCATCCATAACCCCTATGGCTATTGGTGGATTTAACTCTGCCCGAGCTTTATCAACTTGGAATGACAAACCCCAACTAGCATCAAGACCATTTGATAAAGATAGAAACGGTTTTGTTATGGGAGAAGGTTCAGGAACAATTATATTAGAAGAACTTGAATATGCAAAAGCTAGAGGTGCAAAAATCTATGGAGAAATTATTGGTGTTGGAATGACTGGTGATGCACATCATGTTACAGCACCAGCACCAGAAGGTGAAGGTGCATTTCGTTCAATGAGAGAAGCTCTTAGAGATGGTGGTATTGAAATTACAGATGTTGATTATATAAACGCTCATGGAACTTCTACTGAACTAAATGATAAAAACGAAACTGCTGCTATTAGAAATTTATTTGGTGAACACGCATATAAGTTAAGTGTAAGTTCAACAAAATCAATGACTGGACACTTGCTTGGTGCTGCCGGAGCAATAGAAAGTATTGCAAGTATTTTGGCAATTAAAAATTCAATTATTCCGCCAACAATAAATTTAGATGAACCTAGTGAAGATTGTGATCTAAATTATACACCTAATAAACCTGTTGAAAAAGAAATTAAATATGCAATTAGTAATACCTTTGGTTTTGGTGGACACAATGCAACATTATTATTTAAAAAATATGATGAGTAGTTTTGTTTGACAAACTTATTAAACTGTTTAGTAAATCTAGGAACAAATCAATCGAGAGTTTTGATTCTGTAAAAGTTGAAAGACTTATGCAAATGATTGAAAAGCTAGTTGGCACCAAACCTAAAGACCCTCAATATTTTATCAAAGCATTTACCCACCGCTCTTATTTAGAAAGAACAAAAGAACAAATAAAATCCAACGAAAGACTTGAGTTTTTGGGTGATGCTGTTCTTGGTAAAATTGTTGCTGAATTGTTATTTCATAAATATCCAAAACAAGATGAAGGTTATTTAACTAAAGTAAGATCCTATCTAGTTAATAAAGAATCACTCGAAGAAGTTGGTTATCACTTAGAACTAAACAAATACATTTTTTTAAATGACAAATATTTAGCAGACAATAAAAGAAAACTTAGCAATGTTGTTGCTGATACTGTTGAGGCGTTTATTGCCGCAATTTATTTAGATATGGGCGAAGCAAAAGTAAGTGCTTTTATTAACAATAATTTAGTAACACACTTAAGTAAAAATGGGTTATTAGATTATGATAAAAACTTCAAAGGTCAGCTTTTAGAATACTCTCATGCACAAAAATTACAAACTCCGATTTATAAAATAGTAGAGCAACTTGGACCCCAACATGATAAAATATTTAAAATAAGAGTTACTCTTGGAGAAGAATATTTTGGAGAAGGCGAAGGCCCAAATAAAAAAACTGCTGAACAAGAAGCTGCTTTAAATACACTTAAAATGATTGGGGTTTTATCCTAATTATTTTTACTTTTATATAATTTTTTTTCTCATTCTCACTCTAATTACTTACATTTTCATATACTAATTATTTGTTTTACTAAATTTATTCGAGAATTAAATGAACACATTTGAGTTTCAAGATCAGTTTGTTGATAGACATATTGGCCCAAGAAAATATGACATTGAAGAAATGTTAAATTCTATTGGAGTTAATTCTTTTGATGAATTATTAAATAAAACTATACCGGATAATATAAGACTAGATAAAAATATTAAGTTAGAAAAAGTTTTAACCGAAACTGAATTGTTGAATGAGTTGAAAAGTATTGGTTCAAAAAATAAAGTATTTAAAAACTATATTGGTCAAGGTTACAATAATACTATTCTCCCAAGTGTAATTAGAAGAAACATTTTAGAAAATCCCGGTTGGTACACACAGTACACACCTTATCAACCTGAAATATCTCAAGGTAGATTAGAAGCTTTATTAAACTTCCAAACTATGGTTACTGATTTAACCGGAATGCCACTTGCAAATGCTTCTCTATTGGATGAGGCAACTGCAACTGCAGAAGCTATGAGCATGTTATTCTCTTTAAGAAAGGGAAGTAAAAAAAGTGCAAATATTCTATTAGTTTCAAATAATATCTTCCCTCAAACTATTGATGTTTTAAAAACTAGAGCTGAACCATTAGGAATTAAAATACAAATTGAAAATTTTTTAGAAGATAAATTACATGAGGATGTTTTTGGGATAGTAGTTCAATACCCTTGTGATGATGGTACTATTGTTGACTATACTTCATTATTTAATAAAGCTACAGAAAAGCAAATCTATAAAATTGTAGCGGCAGATATTTTGAGTCTTACACTTTTAAAACCACCTGGAGAATTTGGTGCAGATGTTGTCGTTGGTTCAACTCAAAGGTTTGGAATTCCTCTAGGTTTTGGTGGTCCACACGCAGCCTACTTTGCAACAAAAGAGCAATTCAAACGTTCCGTTCCTGGAAGAATAATAGGAGTATCTGTTGATAATAAAGGGCGGAGTGCTTTACGTATGGCTTTACAAACTAGAGAGCAACACATAAAACGTGAAAAAGCAACGAGTAATATTTGTACTGCACAAGTGTTACTTGCTATTATGGCAAGTATGTATGCCGTATATCAAGGAGCAGAAGGACTGAAAGCTATTGCCAATAGAATTCATACCCTTACCAATTATCTAAACCAAGAACTTTCGGGTTTTGGATTTATTTTACCAAACGAAAGTTTTTTTGATACTTTAAAAATAAAATGTGATTCCGCTGAATCAATTAGAAATGATGTCCTTTCGCAAAAAATAAATTTAAGATATTTTGATGATACTACTATTGGGATTTCAATTGGAGAAACAACGACTAAAGAAGATGTTGATGAGCTTATTAGTTTATTCAAAAAATATTCTAATAAAATCGAATCAAGAATTTCAATAGGTAGCTTCATACCTCAAGCAGTAAAAAGAGAAAGTGAGTTTCTAACTCACGAAAATTTTAACAGATATCATTCAGAAACTGAGATGATGAGGTATATTAAGTCTCTGGAGAACAAAGATCTTTCCCTCACAAAGTCAATGATAGCACTAGGTTCATGCACAATGAAACTAAATGCAGCAACTGAAATGTTTGCATTAACTTGGGCTGAGTTTTCAGACATTCATCCTTTTGCTCCAACAAATCAAACCGAAGGATATTTGGAATTATTCAAAGGACTAGAAAATCAAATTGCTGAATTGACTGGATTACCAGGAGTTTCGTTACAGCCAAATTCTGGAGCTCAAGGTGAATATACGGGATTGCTAGTGATTAATGCTTATCACAAAGACAGAGGAGATGAAGATAGAAATATAGTAATTATTCCAGCATCTGCTCATGGAACAAATCCGGCTAGTGCAGTATTGGCTGGACACAAAGTAGTAATTGTTAAGTGTGATGAAAAAGGAAATATAGATGTTGAAGACTTAACACTCAAAGCTGAACAATATAAGGAGAACCTTTCAGCTTTTATGGTAACGTATCCATCCACTCATGGAGTTTTTGAAGAGAGTATTATTGAAGTCAATAAAATAATTCATGACAATGGTGGACTAGTGTATATGGATGGAGCAAACTTGAACGCACAACTTGGTTTAACAAGTCCAGCAAAAACTGGAGCTGATGTTTGTCATCTTAACTTACACAAAACATTTGCAATTCCACATGGCGGCGGCGGTCCCGGAGTTGGTCCAATTGCAGTAACAGCAGAACTTAAAAAATATTTACCAGGTCATTCCATTGTTAATATGAGTAAAGGAAAATCTATTAGTGCAGTTTCATCAGCCCCTTGGGGTAGCGCTTTAGTTTTATTAATCTCTTATGCTTACATTAGAATGATGGGGGCAGAGGGATTAACAAAAGCGACCAAGGTTGCAATATTAAATGCAAACTATATTAAACATAAATTGAAATCATTTTATAAAACACTTTATACTGGAGAAAACGGTTTTGTTGCTCACGAACTTATTTTTGATACACGTGAGTTTAAGCAAAGAGCAAATATTGATGTAACTGATATTGCTAAAAGGCTTATGGATTATGGCTATCATGCACCTACAGTTTCTTTCCCAGTTCCAGGAACTTTGATGGTTGAACCAACTGAGAGTGAATCCAAACAAGAGCTTGATAGATTTTGTGAAGTTATGGAAAATATTTACAAAGAAATTATTGAAGTAGAAACTGGAGAAGCTGATAAAGAAGATAATGTTTTGTTAAACTCTCCTCACACTTTGAATGATGTTATCTCAGAATGGAAGCATTCGTATTCAATTGCTAAAGCTATTACTCCGTTGGACTGGGTAAAAGAAAATAAGTTTTGGCCTAGTGTTGGTAGGGTTGATAATGCTTACGGAGATAGAAATCTTGTATGTAGTTGTTTACCGATTGAAGAATATCAAGAGTAGTATCAAGATCTGAGATGTGAGTATCAAGATTCAAATAGTAAAACAAATTTCTTAATTAGTAGCGGATGAATATTTTCGTCCATAATGTGTGAAGAATAAAAACAAAATTTGTTTAAGATACAAAACAAGGAACAAGTTAAAATGGATGATATTACTATTTGTGAAATATTGGAAACTTCCAAAACCATTGCTATTATTGGTCTTTCTAGTAATCCTAGTAAAACAAGTAGAAGGATTGCGGATTATCTAGTAACGAATGGTTATACTGTTTTAGGTGTAAACCCAAACAAAGAATTTACAGATGCAGAAGGAATTAAAGTTTTCAATTCTTTAGAAGAAATTACTGTGCCAATTGATATTATTGATGTTTTTAGAAGGTCAGAAGATATTCCTTCTATTATAGAGGAAGTACTTAAAGCAAATCCTAAAGTTTTATGGCTACAATTGGGAATAAGAAACGATGAAATAATTAAGCAAGTTATAGAGAAAGGAATTATTACGATTCAAGATAAATGTATAAAAATTGAACATGGCTATTGTGCTTAATCATACCATTTTGTTTTTCAATTCAGAAGAGCAAATATCAACTTTAATTATTTAGTAACTATTATATGAATATTCGTTTAATCATTATAAATATATTATTACTTGTTGCGTTTGCAGAATATAATTTTGCTCAACAAACTTTTATCACTTTAGCAAAAACTGATTCTATAAAAATTGACTCAATCTCTATAATTGGAAATGACGTTACAGAAGAGTTTGTTATTCTAAGAGAAATGAATATTAGTGAAGGAGATTTTGTAACTAAAAAGAAAATTGAATTTAATCAAGAAAGAATATTTAGTTTGGGCTTATTCAACAAAGTAAAATTAAATCTAATTGATAGAAGTAGCTATGTAGAACTAAATATTGAAATTGCAGAAAGTTGGTATTTTTATCCTCTTCCGTTTCTTAAATTGAGAGACAACACAATAGCAAGAGCAACCTATGGAATAATTCTACTATACAAAAATTTTAGAGGAAGAAACGAAACTATAAAAGCAATTATTACAGCAGGGCTTGATCCCACTTTTGCCTTCTCCTATTTTAATCCGGTTTTATCAACTGGAAATAATTTTTTATTGGGGTTTGACCTTGCTTATGTAACTAGAAGGAATAGAAACATTATAGCCGAAAATACTTTTGGAGATGTCTTTGATTATAAGTCTATTTTTGGGAGCATTGAAATTGGTTATAGATTAAATTTATTTAATACAATATCCGTATCAACGGCTTATGAATACTATGAACTTCCAGATGAACTAAAGAATCTATCTGCATCCAACACCAACATTGATAGAACTCTATCTGGCGGAATAGCTTATAGTTTTGATAGTAGAAACCTAAAACAATTTTCGGATGATGGAAATTATAGTGTTGCACAATTTACACATAAAGGCTTTGGTATAAATGATATATCATATAATCTTCTAAAATTAGATTTAAGACAATATAAAACTATTATAAATGATTTATCAATAAAATGGAGAGGTTTGTACAGACACACTTTTGGTAAACGAGTTCCTTTTTATGAACTTTCTCTACTTGGAGATAAAGAAAATATTAGAGGACATAAGTTTCAAAAAAGAGAAGGAAATAATTTTATGCTTACTTCTTTGGAACTTAATTATCCAATTCTCAAAGAGTGGAACTTAAGTCTCGATTTACCTTTGCTTCCAACTTCACTAACCTCAGCAAGAATTGGATTATATGCAAATATATTTGTTGATGGTGGAACAACATACAATAATGGCGAACTGCTTTCCATAAATAATTTTGATTCGGGTTATGGGTTTGGAGTTACATTACTTCTGCTACCTTATAATGCATTTCGGTTTGAATATGCTTTTGATGAATTTGGGAATGCTGAATTTTTATTTGAATCGGGCTTTTCTTTTTGATATTTAATTCTTATCATTGAAACTTAAACTAAACTAATATTAGAGGATTTTATGTTTGATGCTTTACCTTTTTTACTCAAAACAATTGGGATTGGTCTTGTTGCCGGATTAGTGGTTGGATTTTTATCAAAAAAGTTTTCTAAGCTTATAATATTTTTTGCTCTGCTTGTTGTTGTTCTTTTACAAGTAGCTGCATACAAAGGTTATATTGATGTTGACTGGTTATCGTGGGGTGATACTGCGGTTGAAGCAGTTAAGAATACAGTTAAAAATACAGATTTGCCAACCGAATCTCTTACAGATATTTTTATGAAGAATGTTCCATTTTCAATTGCAGCAATTATTGGATTTGTTTTTGGATTTAAGAAAGGTTAAGAGAGTTTGAAAATAATATTTAAATCATTTCAATATATTTGGGAACTTCCTCAAAACTTACTTGGTCTAGTTATCTATTTGCTTAACATAAACAAAATTGTTAACATCAAAAAGATTGAGGGAAGATACTTGCTAAAAAATTACAATTTTGGAGTTAGTCTTGGGAATTATATTTTTTGGACTCCAACAATAAATGATAAGAATACTGAAGTACCAATCAATATGAAACATGAATTTGGTCACTCAATTCAATCAAAATATTTTGGGCCACTATATTTACTAATTGTCGGGCTTCCTTCTATATCGCGAGTTTTTTATAGTAAACTTTATTACTCATTCAGAAAAAAAGAATGGACAAAATACTACCAGGGCTACCCAGAAAAATGGGCAGACTCTTTAGGGATGAAACACTATAAAGCTTAATTCAAATTGTAACTAAGATTATTTGGAATCTGAGAAATAAACATATTGCAATAACCCGTTCTACAAAACTATTTACAACAAAATGATATTTTCTAACACTGAATTTTATTACACTCCCCCCAAACTTATTTCAGATAAAGCAATTATTATAACTGATGTAGAAGCTAAACATATATCTAGAGTAATGCGACATAAAGTTGATGATATAATCTTAATCACCAATGGTGAAGGGGAGATATATCAATCAGTAATAAAAAATATTTCAAAAAATGAAGTGATTGCAGAAAGTAAAAAAGTTTTTACGAAAGAAAATAAATTAAGTAATATAACTTTTTGTATCCCAATTCTAAAAACCTCAGATAGATTTGAATTTGCATTAGAGAAAAGTGTTGAGTTAGGAATTACAAACTTTTTAATTTTTTCCGCAAAGAAAAGTTATAAAAGGGGAGTTAAGTTAGAGCGATGGAACAAAATATTACTCTCTGCCATGAAGCAAAGTTTACAATCTTACAAACCCAAAATTGATGTTGCAAACTCACTAAGTCAGACACTTCAGCAAGAATCAAATAAAATATATTTTGAACAAAATTCAAAATTATCGATAAGTGAATATTTTGGAGATAAAAATAATTCTAAAATTTTGTTTGATGAAAAAACTTATTTTATCTTTGGTCCGGAAGGTGGGTTGACAGATGAAGAATTAAATTCAAGTGATGATAATATTAAATTAAGACTTACATCAAATCGTCTAAGATCAGAAACTGCAATAATTCATACAGCTTCTTATTTGAATAGCAGAGTTTGACCAACTAAAGTTGAACAAGATAACCAATCAGTCCTATTATAAAAGCTATAATTACATTTACCACTTTTACTGCAATAAATCCTTTTTTTGATTCGGCAAGAAGAGGCAACATTCCGTGTCCATCTTGAGAAATTGAACTTGCCAATAATATATAAAAAGGAATCGTTCCGGAAGCAAACAGAGTTACAAAAACTAAATGAGGACCGGACTCCGGAATCATTCCAACTAAAACTGCAACTACAAGAACAAGTAACATATTATCTGCAATCAATGTACTAACATCAAAATTTTCGATAAGTAAATGAACTGCTAACAAAGTTCCAAAAGTCCATAAGAAGATTCTAAGTATATGCACTTTTACAATATGATCCCAGAGATGTTTTTTAAGAAAATGTTCTGGAACAGTTGCTACTACAAACAGAGAAAAAGCTGTAACAACAATGATTGTAATTTGCATCCATAATTGTGAGTCATCTGCAATAAAGCCAAAACCAACCGCAAGCAATAAAGAAATTACAATTGCCAATAATGATAATCTATAAATAGATGATTTTAATAATGTTTTAATAATAACGTTTTTAGGAAAACAATCACACTGTTCTTCAGTATGTATAGGAAATGATTTCTCATTAAATTTTTCTAGAAATTTTTCTCCAATGGAAAATTTATCAACAAGGAAGCCAGATAAAATTGCAATCACAAAAAGTAAAAGAGTAAGGATTGCAGCTTGCTCTGGGAACATCGCAAACATTACAAATGCCTCATCACCGCTAGTAGCAATCATTGCAGTAACAATTGCACCGAAAGAAATTAGTCTGTGAGAGAATAATGCAACTGCCGTAAATGCTCCAAGACATCCTGGAATAGCTCCAAGAAATGCAGCAAAAAAATAATGCTTCCATTTACTACTTGAAAGATTTTTTTGCCAAACACCTTTTGTCTGAACATTGATGTATTCAATAGCCAGCATCATAACAAATACAAAACCCGTTATCATTATAGCGTGACTAAAAACATGTAGAAATTCTTTTATCATTTATTCAAAATCATTTAATAAATAGTTAACAAGAATATTTATATCCAAATATTAGGAAGCAAAAATAACAATAAAATTCTATTTGAAAGCAATTACATAATAATAATTAAAATTTATTAGTTGAATAAAATAAGGTAGAAACTTAAAAAAGACATAATAAATATGGCGAAACAATGAAAAAGAATAATAAAATAAGCAATAAAGCTTGACAAGCATAATAAAATTAGTATATTTACAGCTTCAAACTAAGAAAGTAAGTAAAAACAAATATAAAAAAGAGGAGAAAATGAAAAAAGTAGAAGCAATAATACGACCACACAAACTGGAAGATGTTCAAGAGGCTTTGCAAGATGAAAACTTTTCTGGTTTAACTGTAACTGAAGTTCGTGGTTATGGAAGACAAAAAGGACATAAGGAAGTCTATAGAGGCTCGGAATACAATATTGATTTTGTACCAAAAGTAAAAATTGAAATTGTTTGTTCTGATGAGTTAGTAGAAAAAGTAATTAAAATAGTTTTAGCTGGAGCAAAGACTGGTGAAATAGGAGATGGAAAAATATTCGTCTCAAACATTGAAGATGTAATAAGAATTAGAACAGAAGAAAGTGGCGAAGCAGCTCTTTAGAAAAAATACTTTTAACAATAATAGGATTTAAATAAATGGAAAACGAATTAGCAAAAGATGTAGCAAATAATCTTTTTACAATAAATAATGTATGGATGATGCTTGCTACAGCTTTAGTTTTTATAATGCATCTTGGTTTTGCAACTTTAGAAGTTGGATTAACGAGACAAAAAAATACAGTAAATATTCTTTTTAAGAACTCTGTGATTCCAGCAATTGGTCTTTTAACTTATGCAATTGTTGGATTCAATTTAATGTACCCCGGAGAAGATTATGCAGGAGCATTTTTTGGGTTTGCGGGGTTTGGTATTGGAACGGATGCAGCCGGATTAACTAGTGCTTACAATCCTGGTTATACATATTGGACAGATTTTTTATTCCAAGGAATGTTTGCTGCAACTGCTGCCACTATTGTTTCGGGTGCTGTAGCAGAAAGAATTAAGCTTTCTAGTTTCTTAATTTTTTCAACACTCTTTGTTGGAATAGCTTACCCTGTTGTTGGTATGTGGAAATGGGGTGGTGGATTTTTAGATGCATTAGGTTTTTATGATTTCGCTGGTTCTTCTCTTGTACATTCAGTTGGTGGATGGGGAGCATTAACTGGAGTGTTTTTATTAGGACCTCGTATTGGTAAATATACGAAAAAGGGAATTCATCCAATTCCAGGACATAGTATGCCACTTGTTGCAATTGGTGGTTTCTTACTTTGGTTAGGATGGTTCGGTTTTAATGGTGGTTCTGTTCTTAGTGCAGATCCTGGGCTAGTATCTTTAGTTTTAGTTACTACATCCTTAGCAGCTGCTGCCGGAGCAATTGGAGCTATGATTACCTCTTGGAGTGTTTTCAAAGTTCCGGATTTTACAATGGTAATAAACGGAACGTTAGCCGGACTTGTTGGAATTACTGCCGGAGCAGATTTAATGTCTCCACTAGAGTCTATTATAATTGGATTAATTTCTGGAATGATTGTTGTATTTGCCGTTGCATTTTTTGATAAAGTGAAATTGGATGATCCGGTTGGTGCTTTGTCAGTTCATTTAGTTTGTGGAATTTTTGGAACTCTTGTTGTTGGTGTTCTGGGTAGCAAAGCTGGTGGTGCTCAACTATGGTCTCAGCTAATAGGAGTAGGTGCAATTGGAGCTTTTACTCTTGTATTTACTGGTGTACTTTGGAGCGTACTTAAGGCAACTATGGGAATAAGAGTTTCTCCAGAAGAAGAAAAAGAAGGCTTAGATATTGGTGAACACAGTATGGAAAGTTATCCAAATTTTGAAACATTATCTTAGAACAAAATTATAAATAATAATAATTCAATTAAATAAAACAAGAAGGAAATTTGTATGAACATCGTTAAGAAAATAAAATACACATTGGTAGTATCACTATTTTTATTTTTAAGTATAAATGCACAAACATCAGTTTCTACAGGAGCAGATTTTGTAAGTAGATATTTGTGGAGAGGTTTAGATTTCGGCAACACATTTAGCATTCAACCTAGTTTAGCTTTAACAGCCGGAGACTTTGAAATTGGATTTTGGGGATCTTATCCTTTTGCAAACACAGCAAATGGAAGTGAAGAAATGGATTTGTACTTATCATATTCAATTTCAGATATTTCCATAGTTGTTACTGACTATTATTTCCCAAATTCTGGTGGGAAATATGGAAATTATAAAGAACCAGGTGCTCATACAATTGAAGCAGGCTTAAGTTACGGAGGGTCGGATAGCTTCCCTATATCATTAGCGGCTTTTGTTAATGTTTACAATGACGATGATAACTCAATATATTTTGAACTTGGTTACTCAACAAAAGTAAGTGATGTTGGAATTGATTTATTCTTAGGTGGAACTCCAGGTGGAGACAATGAATTTTACGGAACGGAAAAATTTAATTTAATTAACATTGGTGTTACTGCATCAAAAGAAATTAAAATTACTGATGATTTTTCATTGCCGGTATTTACTTCTTATGTCCTGAATCCAAATACAGAAGTTGGTTACTTGTTTTTTGGATTTAGTTTGTAAATAGAGTAATAGAATTTTATTATACTGCAATTATATAATTGCAGTATAATATTTATTTTAACAAAAATAAAACCAATGAGAAAAAATCTACAGAGAACTTTGGCAACTCCCTCCATTTATCCAAATCAATTTTAGTACTTAATTTTAGAAAGGGAACTTCATTTATTAAATGATGATTTTCCTTTGTTAACAATACATAATTATTTTCTTCATAATGATATTGCCAAGGGGTTTTAGCAACACAAATATAAATTTCTTTGTCAAATAATTTAGAAACGTTTTTATTTATTGCTGGTTTATAATTCTCAAATAAATCTCCTTCCAAGTGTAAAGTTGCACTAAAGAAATTTCCCCACCAAAACATAGTTCTAAATACAAAAATATTTTTATTCGTAAAAAAAGAAGGAAAGTCAAGAACCATATAGGGAAGGTGTTTGTAATTTTCTCCTTTAGAGATTTTGCCAAAATCTAATTCAAGTTCTTTAGGAAAATTAAAATCTGATTCTGAAATAAATCTTTGTAAATCTGTACGAGTATTTTCTAATAAATGATTAATTTTTTCTAGTACTTTTGCTTTTGCTAAAAGGAAGTCAGTATTATTAAGAATTGTTAATTCTGATTTGGATATTTCCATAAAGTAATATAATTAGATTATACTAATAATTCTCTTAACCAACTTTTCAAAATCTACTTTAACTTTTTCAGCAGTTTCAACAACATCTTTGTGTGATAATTTCTCAGGAGCTAGTCCGGCAGCATAATTTGTAATTAGAGATATTGATGCAACTTCAACTCCGTGATAGGCTGCATAAATTGCTTCGTGAACAGTTGACATTCCAACTGCATCAGCTCCAAAGATTGTTTGCATTCTTATCTCCGCTGGAGTTTCGTAAGAAGGACCTTTGCCAAACCAATAAGTCCCTTCCTTCATAAATATATTTTCTTTGAGTGCAACAGATTTAATTATATCATTAAATTGTTTGGAAGGCAATCTTAAAATATTCTTTCTTTGTTCAACAGATGGAACAGTAAATAAATTCGACAATTCCATTTTAATATTATGAGAAAGAAATCCGGTAACAATCATTAGATCGCCAGGGTTAAAGTTTTTGTTAACACCACCAGCAGCATTTGTTATTAAGAGTTTTTTGCATCCAAGTTTGTGAGTTATAAAAGCTGGCAAAATACACTTGTCAATTGTATAACCTTCATACAAATGAATTCTTCCCTGAAAGATTAGAACCTTTTTATTATGTAATTCTGCAAAGTGTAAATAACCTTTATGTCCAGCAACTGTTGATTCTGGATAACCAGGAATCTCTGTTGTGGGAATTGATTTTACAACTTTAATATTATCAGCAAAATTTCCAAGTCCACTGCCAAGTATTAATGCAACTTCCGGTTTGAATGGAATCTCGTTTTCTAAATAATCTAAAAGCTTTTTGTATTTGAAATCTAAGTCAATCATTATAATATTAGTTCTTTATTAAATTTATTTTTATTCGCAGATTACAAATCTACGTTACGTTTTTCGTAACACAGATTTGTAATCTGTGAAGGTTTGTATTAGACAGCCGTTGTTTGCTAAAAAAAACTATTAAAATAAAATCCCGGCTAAAGTTGCTGTCATTAAGGTTGCTAACGATCCACCAAGTACTGCTTTCATTCCTAACTTTGCCAAAGCACCTCTTTGGTTTGGTGCTATTGGAGCAATACCACCAATCTGAATTGCAATTGAACTAAAGTTAGCAAACCCGCAAAGTGCATAGGTAGCCATTAGTATTGCTTTCTCATTTACCAACTCTTTCAACTGAATCATATTACTCATTTCAAAGTATGCTACAAATTCATTTAAAACTATTTTAGTGCCAAACAAACTTCCAAACTGCAATGCACTATCAGCTGGAACACCTATTGCCATTGCTAAGTATTGTAAAACTAATCCAAATAAAAGTTGGATGCTTAGTGGTTTTTCATAATGCTCAATTAGTATTGCATTCAGTCCGGTTAAGCCACCAAGAAATTCTAAAAGATAATTAGCTAAACTTATGAGAGCAATAAACGCCAGTAGCATTCCGCCAACATTAAGAGCCAACTGTAAACCATCCGAAGCACCAATAGCCGCAGCTTCAACAGTATTAGAAGCTGTCTTTTCAACGTTAACTTTTACTGTTCCTTTTGTCTCCGGTTCTTCAACTTCAGGGAAAATAATTTTAGATAAAACCAATGAAGCCGGAGCAGCCATTACACTTGCTCCAAGTAAATGTGTTGCAAACATTAATTGAGCTTCGGTAATTGATAAACCCAAAGTAGCTCCATACGACTGACTTAACATTTGAATATAAGCAGCCATAACACCGCCGGCAATGGTCGCCATTCCACCAGTCATAATAGTAAGTAACTCACTTTTTGTTAATCCTTTTAGGTAAGGTTTAATCATCAAAGGGGCTTCTGTTTGCCCGACGAAAATATTAGCTGAAACGGAAAGAGATTCTGCTCCGCTTGTTCCTAATAACTTTGACATTACCCAAGCCATAGCTTGAACAATTTTTTGCATTACTCCAAGATGATAAAGAACAGACATTAGTGTTGCAAAGAAAATAATTGTGGGTAGTACTTGAAAAGCAAAGAAAAATCCCATTGAACCTTCTGTGCCGGGAGCTTTAGCAAGATCGCCAAAAATAAAAACTGCACCATCTGTAGTAAAGTTCAAGATAAGAACAAAAAAACTACTAACCCATCTAAAAAATATTTTAGGCCATCCTAAAGGGGAGAAGTAACTTCCTAACCAATCTCCTTTTATTATAAAAATGGCAAAGAAGAATTGGATTAGTAATCCGGTTCCAACAAGTCTCCAATTAACATTTTTCTTATTATTAGAAACTAAAAATGCAATTGCCAGAATTACTAATATCCCAAATACTCCACGCAAAATTGCTACAATATCCATAGTCTTTTATTCCTCTTCAGGTATGTAATGACATTTTCTACATCTTGCTTCGTAGCTATCTGTTGCTCCAACCACAACTCTATCTTTGCTTGCAATTGTTCGTTGAGTTCTATCTGCCGGATTGCCGCATTGCATACATATAGCAAGTGTCTTAGTAATATATTCTGCTCTAGCTAATAGTTGGGGAATAGGTTCAAAAGGAACTCCTCTGTAGTCTTGGTCAAGTCCGGCAACTATAACACGCTTGCCATCGTCTGCCAACTGATTACACACATCAGCTAAATCGTCTGAGAAAAATTGTGCTTCATCAATTCCTACAACTTGAGCATCTTTTGCAAGCTCTAATATTTCTTGTGGTGATTCAACAATTATAGATGAAAGAGATTGTTCGCTATGAGAAACAATTTTTTCTTTGGAATATCTGTCGTCAATCTTTGGCTTGAAAACTTTTACATTTAGCTTGGCTATTTGAGCTCTTCTTAACCTTCTAATTAACTCTTCAGTTTTTCCACTAAACATACAACCGGCAACTACTTCAATCCAGCCAGTATTAACGGGCGTGGAATGGGGGACAAATTGCATCATAAATTATTTTCTCTTTTTTTTGTTAAATGTAAATATTAAAAATGTAGTTTGAAAATTTAGAGGGAACATTATATTTCCTTCCTCTACTCCGCTCGGTATGACATATCCTTATTTAATTACTAAGGCATACTGAATTCTTCGGCAAGCTCATGATAAACTCTATCGAAGTATGGCGAAAAAATTATACTATTTTTTCATAGTTGACTAATCTCAAAATAATCAATTAAAAAAATATTCTACTACAAAAAATCCTTACTAAAAGAACACGGTAGTAATTCTTCTAATTTCATTATTTGAACTTCATTAGTTTTACTCATCATTACAACTTCTAAATCTTTATTGCCAAACTCCATAAGTACTTGTCGGCAAGCACCACAAGGTGGAATAACATCATCAGAATCACTTGTGAGAGCAATGGCTTTGAAACTTCTGTGACCTTCTGAAACTGCTTTGAAAACAGCAACACGTTCTGCACAAATTGTCATTCCGTAAGAAGAGTTCTCAACATTAACGCCCGTGTAAACATCTCCAGTATTAGTTAGTAAAGCAGCACCAACGTGAAAATTTGAGTACTCACAATATGCTTTTGATTTTACATCTTTTGCTATTTGTAATAGTTCAGGATAATTCATTATGTCCCCCATAGAAATTATTAAAATAGATTTAACAAAGATAATTCAAAGATTTATCTTATAAAAGATGTTTTTATATGAAGATTTATTTGACTTGTATTTTAATATTTACCATTTGTTCTTAGAGAACAAACCACTCACATAATTTATTATAATCATAACTTCATAGAATATTTGTAAGTAGAAAATTTCATACAATGAAAAATTATATGTGAACTTTTTCATAAGTCTTCTAACTATAAAACAATCAGAAATTATTTTTACCAAAAACAATACTAGGAAAATTGGATTTAGGAACATCAAGAAAAGAGAAAATAAAAAAAATAAATTTAGTAAATGCCAAACAGCAAGTAAAAGTTGATTCCTAAATAAGTAATAGTTTGATGTTGATGTATGCCTTGCTTTCTGCCTAAGATAATCTTTGAAATATTTAGGTGTTGAGGAAAACACAAAAGCGTTTGGATTTGTTATAGTACCAATCTTCATATTATTTTTTTTTGCTTCACGCAAAAGCAAATCATCATCACCACTTAAAGTTTCAGTCGTATGTTTGTAGCCTTCAATCATATTAAAAGATTTTTTTCTAAAACCAAAGCTTCGTGCAGCAGCAGAATAGGGAAGACCAATGTTTGCAAAAGAAAGAGAAAGAATATGAGATCGTAAATTTTCAAATCGAGATAACTTATTTGTAATAGAATATGCCATTCTAAATGGTGCGATACCAAAAAGAAAATCATAACCTTGATGAAATTTATTTGAATATTCTAATAGCCAATCTGACTCAGGCTCGCAATCAGCATCTGTAATTACAATATATGGATTCTTTGCTAGCTCAATTCCTATTTGCAATGCACCTCTTTTACCTCCGTACTTTTTTACAGAAGTTGTAACAACTGTGTAATTACTATGGGGAAGAGTTAATTGTCTTGCTAGTAAAAGAGTAGTGTCTTCAGAATTATCATCAACTATTATAACTTCATAATTTTCTTTGGGAAAATTTAATTTATTTAAAGATGTAATAAGTGTTTCTAAATTTTCTTGTTCGTTCTTGGCTGCAATCACAACGCTAAGTTTAAGCTGGTTGTTCTTCTTATAACTTTGTTGATTCAGATTGAGTTTGTAAAAGATGTAATTATAGATTACAAAAATTATTATAGATATGAATATTATGTATATCATCTGTTATATTGTGTGTTAGAAGAAAAGATACTTTTGAATAAATTTCGTGAAATAAATTAAATTATTTAAAGCGTAAAATAGTGAATTTAAAAATTAGAAAATACCATCCCTCTGATATAAAAATACTTTACAATATCAGTCTCCTAACAAGTAACAAAGGGAAGGATGTAGAATTACTAAATGATGAACCAAATTTAATTGGTGACTTATTTGTTGCTCCTTATGTAAAACTTGAACCGGACTTATGTTTTGTACTTACATTGAATGATGAACCTTGTGGATATATTTTAGGAACAAAAGATTCTGAAAAGTTTTACTTAAATTGCGAGGAAAACTACTTTCCGAGTTTGCGAGAAAAGTATAAATATTTACCTCAAGAGAATAGTACAAGATATGCCATATTAAAAAGAGTTATTCAAATTGGACATAAGCCAAAAGAAAACTTCAAATCTTATCCAGCACATTTGCACATTAATATTTTACCAATTGCAAAAGGAAAGGGGATGGGTAAAAAACTAATGAATGAATTTATTGATGAATTAAGGAATAAAAATGTTCCGGGACTTCATCTTAAAGTTGGGAAAACAAATACCAATGCAATTCAGTTTTATAGTCATATTGGATTTGAAATAATTAAAGATTATGAATACTCTTTAACGATGGGAATTGAGATAAATAAAAATAAGGAAGTTTTTTAATTAAAAAACACTCAATATTCAACAATCAATGATAAATGAAAAAATATTTGAATGTTGAAAATTGAATATTCATTATTGGATGTTTGTTTTCTAAATGTCTTATTCCAGCAGCCACTCTTCCGCAAGTTCTTCCGTAACATCTGCAATAAACCTAGATGGTTTTGAAAGTGTCATTCCATTGTGTCTATCAAAAATATTCATTGGATATGAAATGTATAAGTTTTGTTTTGCTCTTGTTGCTGCAACATACATAAGTCGGCGTTCTTCTTCAAGTGTTTCTATTTTGCTGTACGACATACTCGAGGGAAAAAATCCTTCTACTGCGTGAATGATAAAAACAGTATGCCACTCCAAACCCTTTGCTGAGTGGATGGTTGAGAGTGTTAGCACTTCGTCTTCAGCATCTTCTTCGCTAACTTCTGAAAGACTATCACGTGGCGGATCTAATGCCATATCAGATAAAAGAGAAGTAAGGTTTTTGTAATTTGCTGTTATGTTTATGAAAATTTCCAAATCCTTTTTACGCTTGTTATGGTTATCATATTTCAATTTAAAAATTGGATCGTAATAATCTAAAACTATTTCTGCAAGTTCAGTTGGCAATTGCTTGCTTGTATGAATTCTATGTAGAGCAACAAATAAATTGAAAATATTTGGCTTGTAAGATTTTAACAAAAATTTTTCGGGTTCATGTTTTATTTCTATTTCGCCAGAATTTATTTTTGATAAAATATCTTGAGCTTTTTTAGGCCCAACTCCTTCGTGCAATAATAAAACTCTATACCAACTAACAACATCTTTAGGGTTTTCTGCAATTCGTAAAAATGCTAGAACATCTTTTACATGAGAAGTTTCTATAAATTTCATTCCACCAAATTTTTGATAGGGGAGTTTTGCTTTGTTCAATTCAATTTCCAAATCGAACGAACTAAAAGATGAGCGGAATAAAACAGCTATATCATTAAGAGAAACATTTTCTTCCCGGAGTTCCAAAATTCTATTAACAATAAATTGAGACTGCATATTTTCGTTAGTTGCAGAAATTATTGCCGGAAGCTCGCCTCCAGTTCTTTTTGTAAAAAGATTCTTTGGATATTTCTCAATTGCAGTTTCTATTATATGATTTCCAAAATCCAAAACTTCTTGTGTGCTTCTGTAATTTTCTTCCAACATTATAACTTCAACATCTTTAAACATTTTTGGGAACTGCATAATATTTTTGAAATTTGCTCCTCGAAAAGAATAGATTGATTGTGAATCATCGCCAACAACCATAATGTTATTGTTGCGATGTGCAAGTCCCATAACAATATCAGATTGAAGTTTGTTTGTGTCCTGATACTCGTCAATCATAACATATTCAATGTTACTAGTTAGCACGTATGATTTTGTTTTATCGTTTAGAAAATCTCTTAAGTAAACTAGTAGGTCATCGTAATCAAATAGACTACTTTCCGTTTTGTGTTTCTTGTAAATTCTAGAGATCTCATAAAACCTATCTTTAAATTCGTAGAAATGTGGATATTCTTCTTCAAGAATTTTCTCAATTTCTTTGCCAGTGTTAACACTTAAACTAAGTACAGATTGAATTGTTTTCTTTTTTGGAAATCTTTTATCAAGCTTAGTTAAACCAAGTTGAGCTCGAATTAAATTTATTACGTCTTCGCTATCGCCTTGGTCTAAAATTGTAAAGTTAGGATTGATACCAATGAGTTTAGAATATTTTCGCAAAGTTAAATTTGCAAATGAGTGAAAAGTTCCACCACTTATTCTTGAGCATCTGCTATCTAAAATATTTTCGGCTCTACTCATCATCTCACGAGAAGCCTTACGAGTAAAGGTTAAAAGTAAAATTGACTTTGGGTCAATGCCCATTTCAATTAGTCTTGCAACACGGTAAACAAGAGTTCTGGTTTTACCCGTTCCTGCTCCGGCAATTACAAGGTAAGCTCCTTCTGTTGAACTTACAGCTTCATACTGTGCTTGGTTTAATTCATTCTTATAATCAATTTCAAAATTGCTTTCGTTAATTACAAAAGTACTTTCAACGGGTTTGTTGATTTTGGTTAGTCGGTACTTCTTTGGCATTATCTTCTGAGAGCTTTTGGTTTGGCAAGTATTTCGTTAATAACAATATATTCTTTTAGGTTTGAAGGATTACTAAATATTTTTTGCAACTTAGTTTGGGTACGTGATTTCTTTTTGACTGAAGATGTAGAATGTTTTTTATAAGTTGTGTAAGCAGCTTTACTTTGTTCAATTAAAGCTTTTCTTCTTTTATCTTTTTCTTTATATGAATAATCATCATTATGTTTTGTTTGGGTAAAGTCATCTTCTGCATTCCAAGTTTCATAAACAGAATCTTCCACCTTTACTTCTTCTTTATAAACAGGCGGAGGTAGAGGAGGATTAGTTTTTATTCCAAATAATTCTTCTAAAATTTCTTGTGGAGTTTTTTCTTTAGTTGGTTGCCTATTCTTTATAGTTGTAGGAACACTCGTTGGTGTATTTGTTTTTTGTTGTTGCTGTTGTCGTTTTTTCTTCTTTTTATTTCTTGAAGAAATAATTGAACTAACAATAAAAACTATAAAAATTAGTATTTGAAAAAAATCTTCCATTGAATGAACTCTTTAATTTTTAAATGACATCTTTTTCTTTGTTTGTCATATTGAAGGAGTTTGTTTTTTTTTGAACGACTGAAATATCTCAAACTTTAATGGTTATAAGATTTTTCATTTCGACAAAAAACGTCTTCATTCAGAATGACAAAAATAAACATATGCTGCAATAATATATAAACTCAGAAAATTATAACGTATAACAACTTTCTCCCTCGACTCCGCTCGGAATGACATTTGATGTAACACTTAAGACTTTAGTCATACTGAGCGGAGTCGAAGTATGACGGACATATAAAATTAGTTCCTAACTCTTCTTATTCATCATCATCATTGTCAGCAATTGTATTTCTCATATCTGTATCCGATTGAATATTTTTTAGATTATAATAATCCATAATTCCCATATTACCACTTCTAAAAGCTTCTGCCATAGCAAGAGGAATTTCAGCTTCGGCTTCAACAACTTTAGCTTTCATTTCTTGCTCAAGCGCAACAGCTGCGGCACGTCTTTCTTCAGCTTTAGCATTCGCAACTTTTAAATCTGCTTCTGCTTGATCTGTTTGTAGAATAGCACCAATGTTTGTGCCTATGTCAACATCAGCAATATCAATCGATAAAATTTCAAATGCAGTTCCGGCATCTAATCCTTTTGCCAATACCGATTTAGAAATATTATCTGGATTTTCTAAAACTAATTTATGAGTTGCACTTGAACCAATAGTAGAAACAATACCTTCACCAACCCTTGCCAATACAGTAGCTTCGCCTGCACCACCAACAAGTCTTTCAATACTAGCTCTAACAGTTACACGTGCAATAGCTTTAAGTTGAATCCCATCTTTAGCAACTGCGGCAACAAGTGGAGTCTCAATAATTTTTGGAACTACAGACATCTTTACAGCTTCAAGAACATCTCTACCAGCAAGATCAATTGCAGCAGCTTTCTCAAAATCTAAAGGAAGGTTGGCTTTGTTTGCTGAAATTAATGCATTGGTTACATTTGTAACATTTCCACCAGCAAGATAATGAGCTTCTAATTCAGAAGCGTTAAGATGAAGCCCAGCCTTTGTTGATGCAATTAAATTTCTAACAATCACGTGCGGAGAAACTTTTCTCAGTCTCATTCCAACCAAATCACTAAATATTTTTAGTTTAACACCTGAAAAATATGCGGTAATGTACAAACCAATTGGAACAAAGTATGTGAAAAGTATAAGAAAAAGTACTACAGCTATTACTACAACTATCGAAAGACCACCAGCGAAAGCTTCCATTTTTACTCCTTGAATTATTTATTTTTTTCTATTTATTCTAATTATAATTTAGCAAAAGTTATTCTATTAAGTAAGATACAAAATAATTTTAGCAGTATTGTTTTCTATTGAACATTTTGTGAAATTTATCGATAATAAGAAAAGTATATCACTTGCTTACACATTCAGCAATGTTTATATTTCCAAATAGAAAAAGGAAGTTTTATAATCTAGAAAGGACACAACTGGTATGGAAGGTAATTTTTCAGAAAGAGTGCAAGAAGTTATTAGACTTAGTAGAGAAGAAGCACTAAGATTAGGACATGATTACATTGGTACGGAGCATTTATTACTTGGTATTATTAGAGAGAATAATGGAATTGCAATAAAAATTCTTAGCAATCTTAGATGTGATGTTGGGCAACTTAAAAAAACTGTTGAAGATACAGTTAAAATAGCTGGCGGAACTTTAACTATTGGAAATATCCCATTAACAAAGCAAGCTGAAAAAGTTTTAAAAATCACGCAAATAGAATCAAAAATATATAAGTCGGATGTTATTGGAACAGAGCATATTTTACTTTCTCTTTTAAGAGATGAAGATAATATTGCAACACAAATATTAAATCAGTTTAATGTAACTTACGAAACTGCAAGAGCAGAGCTTAACAATATTTTAAGTGGGAAAAATCCGCAAGGCAATCCTGAAGTATTTAAACAACCACCAGCAGGTAAAAAACAAGAGAGAACAAAAACTCCTGTATTAGATAATTTTGGAAGAGATCTTACTAAAATGGCAGCCGATGATAAATTAGATCCGGTTGTTGGTCGTCAAAAAGAAATTGAAAGAGTTGCTCAGGTTTTAAGTAGAAGAAAGAAAAATAACCCCGTACTTATTGGTGAACCAGGAGTTGGTAAAACTGCAATCGCAGAAGGATTGGCATTACGAATAATTCAAAGAAAAGTACCTCGTATTCTGCAAGATAAAAGAGTTGTAACACTTGATTTATCTGGAATGGTTGCTGGAACAAAATATAGAGGTCAGTTTGAAGAACGAATGAAAGCCTTGATGAACGAACTTGAGAAATCGAAAGAAGTTATTTTGTTTATTGATGAACTTCATACAATTGTTGGAGCAGGCGGAGCATCTGGCTCGTTAGATGCATCTAATATGTTCAAACCAGCACTTGCTCGTGGAGATATACAATGTATTGGAGCAACAACTTTAGATGAGTACAGAAAGTATATTGAAACTGACGGAGCTTTAGACAGACGTTTCCAAAAGGTAATGGTAGAGCCTCCAACAGTTGAAGAAACAATTGAAATTTTAGACTTTATTAAGTTTAAGTACGAAGAACATCATCACGTTAAATATACTGACGAAGCAATAAAAGCAGCAGTTAAACTAAGTGATAGATATATAACAGACAGATTTTTCCCTGATAAAGCGATTGATGTTTTAGATGAATCTGGCTCAAGAGTTCATATGGGTAATTATAAAGTATCTGATGAGATACTGAAACTTGAAGAAAAAGTTGAAGAAATTAGACTAAAAAAAAATAATGTAGTTAAGCAGCAAGACTACGAAGAAGCTGCTAGGCTTAGGGATCAAGAGAGACAAATTCAATTAGAATTAGAAACTGCTAAAACTGAGTGGGAAGAAAAAACTAAAAATGAAGTTTATGATGTAACTGAAACTGATATGGGTACAGTTGTTTCAATGATGACTGGAATTCCAGTTACAAGAGTTGTTCAAGCTGAGTCTGAAAAAATTCTAAAAATGGGCGATGCAATTACGGAACGGATTGTTGGGCAAGAGGAAGCTGTTACAACTTTGGCAAAAGCAATAAGAAGAACTCGTGCTGGATTGAAAAACCCAAACAAACCAATTGGTAGTTTTATTTTCTTAGGCCCAACTGGAGTTGGTAAAACTCAACTTGCAAAAGAACTAGCAAAATATTTGTTTGATTCAGAAGATGCTCTAATTAGGATAGATATGAGCGAGTATATGGAGAAGCACGCTGTATCAAGATTGGTGGGAGCACCTCCCGGATATGTTGGGTATGAAGAAGGCGGACAGCTTACAGAAAAAGTTAGAAGAAAACCTTATTCCGTTGTGTTATTTGATGAAATTGAAAAAGCTCATCCTGACGTGTTTAATATAATGTTGCAATTGTTGGATGATGGAACATTAACAGATAGTTTAGGGCGTAAAATTGATTTCAAAAATACCATTATAATTATGACTTCAAACATTGGTACTAAAGAAATAAAAGCGACTGGTGGTTATGGTTTTGGTGGTGAAAGTGATGCTGATAAATATACTCACTTAAAAAGTACAGTTGAAGAAGCAATGAAAAAATTGTTTAATCCAGAATTTTTAAATAGAATAGATGAAACAATTGTATTTAGAAATTTAGAAAAAGATGACATTAAAAAAATTGCTAGAATTGAAATGGGTGATTTGATTAATAATATTAAAGAAAACAAAATGGAAATTGTTTTAGATGCTTCAGCTGAAGAATTTATTGCTGAAAAAGGATTTGATCCAAAATACGGAGCAAGACCTTTGAGAAGAGCAATTCAACAATATATTGAAGATCCACTTTCAGAAGAATTGCTTTTAGGAAATATTAAACCTGGTGAAATAATTACTGTAAAGCATAAAAAAAATGGTAAGGAATTGTATTTTCTTTCAAAAAAAATTAAGAATAAAGAAGAAGAAGAACCTTCAACTGAAGACAGCTAACACAATGCAAATAAATAAGATAAGATAGTTCAGATGACGTCCATTTGGTATTGAAAGACAAAGAAATATTGACTAAACTGAATCAGTTTGATAAGTGGAATTACATTGATGGTAAACTGGTAAGGGAATTTATTTGTCATGATTTTGTTGAAGCATTATCGCTAACTGTAAAAATTGGTGTTTTATCTGAAAAAATAAATCATCATCCAAATATAAATTTACATTCTTGGAATAAAGTAAAAATAACTATATTTACGCATAGTGAAAATGGAATTACTGAAAAGGATTTTCAACTTTTAGAATTAATTGAAACAAAAATAAAATTATGAATAACGAAAATATTCTACAAATATTCAAAAAAACAAATGCCCTATTAGATGGGCATTTTTTATTGACATCAGGCAGACATAGTAACCAGTATTTTCAATGTGCAAAAGTGTTACAATATCCGGAGCATACAACTGCAATATGTAAAGTAGTGGCAGAATACTTTAAGGATTATAAAATTGATACTGTAATTACACCAGCAATTGGTGGTATAGTTGTTGGACAAGAAATTGCCAGACAATTAGGAAAGAAATTTATTTTTGTTGAAAGAGAAAATAAAGATTTAACATTACGCCGGGGTTTTGAAATTAGCGAAGGTGAAAATGTTTTAGTCTGTGAAGACGTAGTAACAACTGGTGGATCTGTATTTGAAGTGATTGATATTGTAAAATCAAATGGCGGAAACGTAGTTGGAGTTGGGATATTGGTTGATAGAAGCAATGGCATAGTTGATTTTGGAGTTCCACAAACCAGTACACTTCAGATGGAAGTTGTTTCATATTTGCCTGATGAATGTCCAATGTGTAAAGAAGGAACACCTGCTGTAAAGCCTGGGTCAAGAAAAATATAAATATTTAATTTATTCCTAAGTTTGTCATTCTGAGGAGCAAAGCGACGTGAGAATCTCAATAATATATATAGTACTAATATTATTTCTAACTATTCCTATCTTTGCCCAAACTAATTTCACAAAATTCTTTCAAGATAAATCTCTTCGGTTCGATTATTATCATTCCGGTAACAATGAAAATGATTATTTTACATTTGATGAATTGATAGAAGAACCATATTGGGCTGGCTCAAAAGTAAATCTGATTGATAATCTCGGGTATGGAAATTTAATAGCAAAAGTGTTTGATGCAAAATCAAATGAGCTAATTTACTCACACAGTTATTCAGTTTTATTCCACGAATGGCAGACAACCGATGAAGCAAAAAAAATAAGTAGAACCTTCTCAGAAACAATCGTGCTCCCATTTCCAAAAGATTCTGTTAGAATTGAAATATTTGACAGAGATTCTTTAAATATTTTTCGGAAAAGATATGAAGTTGGTGTAAGTCCGAAAAACTATTTTATTAAAAATGAAAATAGACATAAACATAAAAAGTTTATGGTTCACTATTCCGGCGAACCATCAGAAAAATTAGATGTAGTTTTCTTGCCTGAAGGTTATACAAAAGATGAGATGGACAAATTCAAAAAAGACTGTGAGAAATATTCAAATTACCTTTTTACTTATGCTCCGTTTGATACTTTGTATAATAAGATAAACGTTTGGGGAGTTGAAGCTCCATCTTTAGAATCTGGAACAGATATCCCTGCAGATAGTATTTGGAAAAGTACAATTCTAAATTCTTCTTTCTATACATTTGATAGCGAAAGATATTTAATGACAACAGATTATAAAAAAGTACGAGACCTGGCAGCCAATGTTCCGTATAATCAAATTTATATTCTTGTTAATTCTGATAAATACGGTGGCGGAGCAATCTATAATTATTACAATGTTACAGTTGTTGATAATGCAAAATCCAAACAAGTTTTTGTTCACGAATTTGGACACGGACTTGCCGGATTAGCTGATGAATACTACACATCAGAAGTTTCCTACCAAGATTTTTATTCATTAGATGTTGAACCTTGGGAAGCGAATATTACAACTCTAATTAACTTTGATTCAAAATGGAAAAAGTTTGTTTCTCCAAAGACAGAAATTCCCACCAAGACAAAAGATGCTCCTATAAATTTAATTGGAGCGTTTGAAGGTGGCGGTTATGTTGAAAAAGGAGTTTATCGTTCAACAGAAAATAGTCTAATGAAATCGCTTGGAGTTGATGAATTTAATAAAGTCTCCAAAGATGCAATAGAAAGAGTTATTAAATTTTACTCCGAGTAAAACTGTATATTGTTTTCCCAAATTTAATTCTATACTTTCTTCAATATCAGTCCTAAATATCTCTCAACTTCTAACTAACTTTATCATTATATTATAGCTGTAATTTTTATCTTGTAATAACCCCAAAAAGAATAAGCGAATAGTAAATGGAACAAAAAAGACTATATAAAACAATAGCTGAAATAGCATCGGAGCAATTTGATAGTGAAGATGCATTACTTATAGAAGTGCTGAAGCAACTTGTTAAGAGTGTTAAGATTAATATTAATGGTGGGAGAATTTATAAACTTAACCCGAAAAAGGAATTGTATGAATTAGTTCATCAAATGGGAAAAGTAAAAAGAATCAAGAAGAACTTTTCTCTTCAGTTAAATGAATATCCTCTTTTCAAATTAGTAACAGAAGAAAGAACAATTCTAGCTACTGAAACAAATAAACATTTGGTAGAAAAGGGAATAATTAAATTTTCTGCATCAGGTATTGGAGATAAAGTCTCAGTTGGGAATGATGAATACTATGAGTATTTGTTATCTGTTAGTTCCAAGGAAATGATTGATAGAGATGTACGATATGTGTTAAATATAGTTGCAACTGTTTTAACTTCAAAAATTCGTGAAAGAAGACTTGCACTATCTCGCAATAATTTAATTCAAGATATTGATAGAGCTAAAGAGCTTCAACGTAGTATTTTACCAGAGCATGAATATAAATTTAATGATTATGATATTTTCGGAATTACAATTCCGGCAGAAATTGTTGGTGGCGATTTTTATGATTACATTAAAGTTGGTGATGAGGAAGAGAGAATAGGAATTGCCCTTGGAGATGCTGCTTCTAAAGGACTAAGTGCTTCAGCTGAAGCAATGTATATTTCAGGAGCTCTTAGAATGGCTGGTAATTTTCAAATGAAAATTTCTCCAATGATGAAACGAATGAATGAACTTGTGAACAAAATATTTAGCGATGATAAATTTTCCACACTCTTTTATTGTGAAATTTCTAACGATAAAAAAGGGTTGTTATTATTTGCAAATGCTGGTCATAATCCTCCAATGTTTATTGCAAAGAAAAACAAAAAAATAACTTATTTAGAACCAACTGGACCTTTGTTAGGTCCTGCTCCCAATTCAAAGTATGAAACTGATAGTATAAACTTTTCTTCAGGTGATGTGTTAGTTATCTTCTCCGATGGAATTACAGAAGCTGCAAATGATAAATTTCAGTTCTACGAAGAAAAGCGTTTGGAGAAAATTATAAGAAAATATTTTGATGAAACCCCAAAGAAACTAGCTCTTCGTATAATTGACGATGTAGTTAAATTTTCAACTACAAATAGTAAATATCAAGATGATAAAACTGTAGTTGTAATTAAAAGGAATTAAAATTGGATTTAGCTAAAAAAATATTTGATGCCGGAGTTGTAGGAGCTGGTGGTGCTGGATTTCCAACACATATTAAAGCAAACTCTAATGTGGAAATAATACTTGCTAACGGAGCAGAGTGCGAACCGCTATTACATAAAGATTACGAAATAATGCTAAATCATGCTCCCGAAATTGTTGATGGTATGAAGTTGATGTACAACTCAACAAGTGCTACAAAGGGATATTTTGGAATTAAAACAAAAAATGCTTTAGCAATTTCTGCAATTGAAAAAGAATTAGAAGATAGTAATATTGAAATGAGTTTCCTTGGTGATTTTTATCCTTCTGGAGACGAATATGAATTGGTATATCACGCAACAAAAAGGTTGATTCCACCTAAAGGAATTCCTTTGGATATTGGTTGCGTTGTAAATAATGTTGAAACATTTTATAACGTATCCAATGCAGCAAAAGATATTCCGGTTACTCAAAAATTTGTTTGCATCACAGGAGCAGTTAAGAATCCCTCATCATTTTTTGTGCCAATTGGAACTTCTTTCAGAGACATTATAGAATTTGTTGGTGGAACAACGGAGCAAGAGTTTGGCATTTTCATAAGTGGTTTAATGATGGGGAAACTATCGTTCGATTTGGATGACATTATTACCAAAACCACTACTGGTTTAATCATTCTTCCAAAAGATCATTATTTAATTAACAGAATGGATCGTCCACTTGAAAGTATGAATAGAATAGGGAAGTCGGCTTGCGATCAATGTAGTTTTTGTACGGAATTTTGTCCGAGATATCTTCTTGGCTACGATGTACAACCGCATCAAGTTATGAGATCGCTTGGTTTTACTAAGACCGGAGAAAAAGTTTGGAATCAGTATGCTGATTTATGTAGTTCGTGTGGACTATGTTCTTTATATGCTTGTCCAGAAGACCTCTATCCAAGAGAAGCTTGTGACCAAGGGAAAGACTATTTGAAAGAAAATTCAATTAAGTTTGAACAAACTAAACCGTTAAAAGTTCATCCAATAAAAGATGGAAGACGAGTTCCAATTGATCGGTTAATGAAAAGATTAAATGTTCAAAAATATAATTTCCCTACTCCTTATCAAAATTGTTTTACAACTCCGGCTAAAGTTAAAATATTATTAAAGCAACATGTTGGAACGCCAGCAGTAGCTTGCGTAAGTGTTGGCGATTTAGTTAATGAAAATGATTTAATTGGAAATGTTGAGGAAGGGAAATTGGGAGCACGTATTCATTCTTCAATAAGTGGTAAAGTAGTTGAAGTTAATGAAGAATACATAACAATTAAAAAATAGAAAATATAGAAAGGAAATTTTTATGCAAATGAATTCAATTGGACTTTTAGAGTTGACTAGCATTGCTGCCGGAATGCAATCAGCAGATATTATGCTTAAAACTTCTGCTGTTGAACTTATAATTTCACGATCAATTTGCTCAGGTAAATATATGGTTCTTATTGGTGGAGATGTTGCCGCAGTTCAATCAGCAATTGATACAGCCGCAGACCAAATAGAGTTTGCTGTTATAGATAGTTTTGTAATTCCAAGAGTTCATCCAGATATTTTCCCAGCTCTTTCAGGACATTCAGGAGTGGAAAATTTAGAAGCACTAGGAATAATAGAATCCTTTTCAGTTGCTTCTTTAATTGAAGGTGCAGATGCAGCAGTTAAAGCATCATCGGTTAGACTAATTGAGATAAGACTTGCAATGGCTCTTGGAGGCAAAGCATTCTGTACATTAACGGGAGAAGTTGCTGCCGTTCAAGCTGCTGTTGATGCAGGTTCTAAGTCAATTTCTGATAAAGGGTTGTTAGTAAACAAAGTTGTAATTGCTCAACCAAGAAAAGAACTTATGAGTGAAATGATATAAAAAAAGATGCTGGATGGAGAAAAGATACTGGATAGGGAGAAGATATTTAAACCAATAGAGACGTTGTGGTAAAAAAATGATACTAGATAAAGGTAGATAAAACTAAAATAGTTCTAATTATATTTTTGCAAGTAATATTTGGGAAGCTACCAGAGTTTAATTTGAATAAATTTTAACCAATCTTTATCCAGCATCTAGAAACAAGTATCCAGTTTCTAAAACAGATTTGAGATAATTTTGTATGCTCCAACATAAGTTCCAAGAACACTTCCTAATCCTGAAAGAATAAACACAAGAAGAATTCTTAATAATTTATTTTTCCACCACATTGGTACTTTGTTTATGTCTTCACTTACATTTTGAATTTCTTTTACAATTGGAGGGTTAAAATAAGTTTGAACAAATGCTGCCACATATCCTGCTCCTATTAGAGGAGTTAAACTTGTAAGTGGAGCAGCAAAAAATACTGAAATTATTGCAAGTGGATGTGCAGTTGCAATAATAGCTCCAATTGCACTAGGAATTCCATTTGCTAAAATCCAAAAGAGAGCATTATTACCAGCTTCTCCAAGTCCTTTATCAAAACCAATATAGAATATAGAGCCTACTATTATTAACGGAATAGACCAACCTATAATTTTGACAATTGGTGATGGTTTAGGAATAATTTCTATTGTGGTTAAATCAATATTTTCATCTACATCTATTTTTTTAATTATTCCTTGAACATGCCCTGCACCAACAACAGCAACAATTTTATTGCCTTTTGCTTCTTTTATCTTTTTAGCTAAAAAAGAATCTCTCTCATCAATTAAAACTTTTTTTAAAGTTGGCATTGCTTTACCAAGGTCATTCATTAATTCAGTTAGAACATCTTTCTTTTTTAGTTCTTCAAGTTGTTCCTCAGTAATTTCTTCCTTTTCAAAAACACTTGCCAAACCCATTGTCATAAATTTCATCTTTTGGAAAAAACTCATTGAGTGCCAAGCTCGTTTTAAAGTAATTCTTACATCTCTATCTGCTAGCTCAATTGGAATGTTATTTTCTTTTGCAACCTTGGTAGCTTCATAAAGTTCAAGTCCTGGCTTTACACCAAGCTTGCTCCCAAGTTTTTTTTGATATGAGGAAAGTAAAATATTAATAATGAGCGTACTGAGCTGCTTCTTTTTTATGATAGTTTTAAGATCTAAATTTTCCCATCTTTTTTGATTTGACAAAGCTTCCATACGCTGCTCATCAAGTTCAACACAAACAACATCAGGCAATTCTCCATTAATCACATCAGCAACTAGTTCTGCGGAATGTTTTGAAATATGAGCAGTACCAACTAATATTATTTTCTTTTCTTTATATGTAAGATGATGAACATCTGAAGATTTAAGATATTCATTATCGCTATTATCTTGAGTCATCTAGTAACAATTTAATTTTAATGTAAAAAATATTTTTTTGAGATGAAAAATATATCCTTGTAATTTAGAATACAAGGATAAAAATTAGTCATCACCAAATTCATCAGCATAATCTTTAATAGCAGCTTCAACAACTTTTATTGCATGTTTGCGATCATAAGTCTTTTCAATTGAGGTTTTAGACTCTTCACCTGGAATTAATTTATAAGTTAAAAAATAATGTTTCAATCTTTCAATTAGTACTTTTGGTAAATCATCTATACTTTTTGCATCTTTCCAAAAATTATCATTTTCTAAAACAGCTACAATTTTATCATCAGCTTCGCCATGATCAATCATTTGAAAGCCGCCAACAACTTTTGCATCTAAAATTATATCTGATTTGGCAATTGGTCTTTCACTAAGAATGCATATATCTAAGGGATCTTTATCACCTCTTTTTGAGTTAGGAGATAAAGCTTGCACTCTTTTACCACAATATGTTTGAGGAATGAATCCATAAAGAGATGGTGGTTGAGACGATGTTCTATGAGGTCTATCAACATGTAAATATCCAGTTTCTTTATCAACTTCATATTTAACAAAATCAAATGGTGTAATTTCAATATAAGCTCTAACATATAATGGCGGTTTTTTACCAACCGATAATCCGTGCCAAGGGTGAGGTCTCCATTTATAAAATGGTGATGGGAAAGACATAAATATTCCTTTTGAATGTTTAAAGTGATTTAACAATAAGACTAATTTAACCTTATGTAATTTATTGAATTATTTTTATTTTCATAGAAAAATATTTTATTTTAAAAGGAACTTTATTAAACTATACACGTCTTAAAAAGAAAACGAGAAAGCCATGTTACATAAAATTAAATATTTGCTAATATTTGTGCCCTTCTTAATAGTGTCTTGCAGTTTTAAAGGTGTTAAAGGAAATGGAAATATTGTTGAAGACACTAGGAATGTAAGTGAATTTTCCAAAATAGATGTTTCAGGTAATTATGAAGTTGAAATAAATATTGGTGAAAATACATTGGTTGAAATAATTGCTGAAGAAAATTTACTAAAATTAATTAAAACTAAAGTTAAAAAACACACTCTGTATATTTCAAGTAGGGAAAATTTAAGACCAACTGAAGATTTATTAATAAGAATATCGGTTGAAAATCTTAGTGCTATTGAGTGCTCTGGTGTAAATGATATTATAGCTAATAATGTTGATACAGAAGAATTTGATATTGAACTAAGTGGAGCTGGGAGCATTTTAATAAATGGGAAAGCTGAAAGATTTTTTCTTGAAATTTCCGGAGCAGCAGATATTGAAGCAAAAGATTTTATAGTTGAGGATGTTGTAATTGAAGTTAGTGGTGCTGCCAATGCTGAAGTTTATGCTTCGCAATCTGTTGATGCAGAAGTTTCTGGAGCTGGATTTATCGAACTTTACGGAGATGCAAAAAGAGTTAGAACTGATATCTCAGGCGCGGGATCATTAGTTAGAAAGTGATTATTTCATTTAGTTTATGAATAAATCTAGTGCAGTGCATTTCTTTTTGACCAGACTTTCTTACAACTATATTTTAGTTTACTTTTATCTTTAAACCGCTATTAAAAACCTAATCACAAAAACAATCCTCAATAAATGTTAAAAAATAGTGAAGACATAAATATTGATTTTGAACTTCTTCAAAAAATCAAACTAGGTGATCAATCTATTTTTCAAATATTATTTGAGAAATACTATTCTCCACTAACTCGATTTGCATATATCTATATTAAAGAAAAAGATATCTCAGAAGAAATTGTGCAAGATTTTTTCGTTCAATTTTGGATTAAGAGAGAAACCATCTCCATATCAACTTCGGTAAAATCATATTTGTATAGTTCAATCCGAAATAAATCACTCAATTATTTAAGAGATAGAAAAGATGATTTAAGTATGTCTTCAAATCTACATGTTATAAATACAATTGGTGGAACTGAAGACAATTATGAAATAGATTATATAGAACTAAAAACTCAAATTATATCTGCTGTTGAATCCCTTCCAGAAAAATGTAAAAACATATTTAAACTGAGTAGAAATAAAAAATTGACTTACAAACAAATAGCTGAGAAGCTTCAAGTCTCAGAAAAAACTGTTGAAAGTCAAATGAGAATAGCTTTGCAAAAGTTAAGAGAAAAACTTCAACCAATCTTAAAATCCATAATAATTCTATTCGTAATAACTCACATTCTGTAACAATTCAAAAAAAATAAAAAAAGTTTTAAGGGTAAGAGGCAAAAAATGTGTCTTACTTTTATGAGAGAGGATAAAATGTTAAATAAATTTTCTACAGAACAACTTGTAAAATATTTTTCTGGAGTTTCTTTGCCAAAAGAGAAACGTACAATTCTTCTATGGGCAAACGAGAGTGAAGAAAATCAAAAGGCATTAGAAGAATTAAGAGAGACTTGGATAATTACTGGAAATATTCCTGATGATTTTAATCCTGATGTTTCAAACGCTTGGAGTGTTGTTTCTAAAAGAATAGAGAAAATTGAGAATGTAGAAACTAAGTCTAAAGGAATTAAGAAGTTTCAATATTACTTGGTTAGAATTGCTGCTGTTTTTGTTATTGGTTTTGCAATTTATTTTATGTCGGAACTTAACAATAATCCAATACAAAATTTTGACAAGCAAATTATAACAACTGTAGCAAAGCAAAATATTCTTCTTCCAGATGGAAGTAGTGTTTGGTTAAATGAAAACTCATCTCTAAAATATTCAAAGTCTTTTGAAGGAAGTGAAAGAGTTGTAGTGCTAAATGGAGAAGCATATTTCGAAGTTACTAAGAATCCAAATAAACCTTTTATAGTGCAAACACATAATAGCAAAGTTAGAGTATTAGGTACGTCATTTAATTATAAGGCTTTTGATAACAATACTTCAAATGTTTTAACAGTCAATAGTGGCAAGGTATTGTTTGCTGCAACAAATAATAAAAATGAAAAAGTAGTTTTAGTTAAAGGCGAAAAAGCAGAATTAGTAATTGAAAATAATTCAATTACTAAAACAAAAAATATAGATAAAAACTATTTAGCATGGAAAACCGGAAAGCTGATTTTTGAAAATGACAAGTTTGAAAATATTGTTAAAGTATTGTCAAATCATTACAAGAAAAATATAAAGATAGAAACCAATGCTCTAAAATCTACAAAACTAACTGTTACATTTGATAATAAATCGCTTGAAGAAATACTAAACATTATTGATTTAACATTAAGTGTAACACATTCTAAAAAATCAAAAGAAAATATTATTTACTAATTGGAGTTTTATTGATGTCTAAACAAAATCAAAGTTTTTTAACAATCATTTTCATATTCTTTTTCATCCTTATTAGTTCGCACAGATTTCAAACAAAAATATTAGAAAGAGAAATTGCAATTGAAATAGATAATCTAACAATTTCAGAAGCAGTTAAAAAATTAGATAAACAATTAGGAGGCATATTTTCGTATAACCCAGATATTTTATCTACAAGTAAAACTGTTACACTAAAGAAAAAAAATATAAAATTAAAGAAAGCTCTTCTAATAATCTTTGAAAGCACTGATGTAACATTTACAGAATACAACGGACAAATAATTCTAAACACTTATAGAGAAAAGAAGAAAGTTTCTTTTTCAGGAACCGTTACTGATGCTTCATCTGGAGAAGTATTAATTGGAGCAAACATTTTTGTTGTAGGAACAAACATTGGAGCAAGTTCTAATCAATATGGATTTTATTCCATAACTGTTCCAACAGAATTGTATAACATAAAGTGTAGTTACATTGGTTATAAAACAAAAGTACTCAAAAATATTAACTTACAAAACTCTAGGAAAATAGATGTTTCTTTAGAGCCGGAATCAGTTGGTTTGGAAGAAGTAGTAATTGAAAGCAAATCTAAAAATTTTAATATTTCTTCTGTAGAGATGGGAACTCTTGAAATTTCACCAAAGCAAATAAAGTCAATCCCAATAATTTTAGGGGAACAAGATATACTTAAAAGTATTCAACTTATGCCAGGTGTTTCTACTGCTGGCGAGGGACAAAGTGGTTTTTTTGTTAGAGGTGGAACTGCAGATCAGAATTTAATCATTCTAGATGAAGCACCAATTTACAACGCAACTCATTTATTAGGCTTTTTTTCAATTTTTAATTCAGATGCAATTAAAACTGCAAAATTAATAAAAGGTAATTCATCTGCGGAGTATGGCGGTCGACTCTCGTCGGTGTTTGATATTAAAATGAATGATGGGAGCAAAAAGGAAGCAAGTATATATGGAGGTATTGGATTGATTTCTTCTCGGCTAGCAATTGAAGCTCCAATAATAAAAGATAAAATGTCGCTCATACTATTAGGGAGAAGAACATATCTAGATTTGTTTTTACCTTTAATTCCTAGAGATGAAGGAGTTCAAGAAAATTCTTCAATATATTTTTATGATTTTAACACAAAACTAAATGCCATTTTAGGGGAAAATGATAGATTATTTTTATCAGGCTATTTTGGAAAAGATGTTGCAAATCTTGGAGATGAAGGTTCAGTCAAATGGGGCAATACAACAGGGACAATTAGATGGAATCATATTTTTAGCAACAAAATATTCTCTAACACAACTTTTCTTTACAGCGATTTTAATTTTGACTTGGGAGTTAGTGAAGGCAAATCACTGGTAGAAATAAATTCTGGAATAAAAGATTTAAGTCTTAAAACAGATTTTCAATATTATCTAAATAATGAAAATAATTTTAAATTTGGAATCCATGGAGTTAAACATACCTTTAATCCTGGAAAAATTTCTGAAGGAAATAAAGATGATAAATATGAAAGTTTTGAAATAAAAAACATTCACGCTTTAGAAGGAAATCTATACGCAAGCCATGAATATAAATTTAGTAATAGACTTAAATTAGAATATGGAATACGGTATTCAAACTTCTCAATTATTGGTCCGGGAGAGTATTTTAATTTTACTAAAACTGGAGAAATTATTGATACTTCAATTTATAAAAGTGGCGAAATTGCTAAAACTTATCATGGAATAGAGCCTCGTATTTCGTTTAATTATTTTTTAGATATAAGTAGTTCTATCAAATTATCTTACGCTCGTAATAGACAAAATATTCATCTCCTAACTAATTCATCGTCGGGAACACCAATTGATAGATGGCAACCAAGTACACCTTTAATAAAACCGGAAATTTCAGATCAAATATCAGTAGGATATTTCAAGAATTTTAAAAATTCAGCTTATGAGTTTTCTGCTGAATTATATTACAAAGATTTAAAGAATCAAGTTGATTATAAAAATGGAGCTGACTTAGTTCTTAATGAATTTGTTGAGGCAGATTTAGTTTTTGGTACTGGACGTGCTTATGGAATGGAACTTTATCTTAAAAAGAATCTTGGAAAATTTACTGGTTGGGTTAGTTATACTTTATCAAGGGTTGAGAAAAAATTTGTTGAAATAAACAAAGGAAAATTGTTTCCGGCAAAGCAAGATAAAACTCATGATCTTTCTCTTGTTGGAGTTTATAATATGAATGAAGACTGGACATTTTCTGCAACTTGGGTTTATAGTACTGGAAATGCAGTAACGTTCCCAAGTGGTAAATATAGTATTGGTGGAAAGACGACAACTTACTATACAGAAAGAAATGGATATAGAATGCCTGCATATCATAGATTAGATATTGGGGCAACTTGGCATTTTGGAGAAGACTCTGATCTTACTTTTTCAGTTTATAATGCTTACGGAAGAACAAATGCATATAGCATTACATTTAGGGAAGCTAAAAGTGATCCATCAAAAACAGAAGCTGTAAAGCTAGCACTTTTTAAGTATGTTCCATCAATAACTTATAATTTCAGATTTTAATTTATAATAGGAAACTTAATGAAAACAATATTAAATAATAATTTTAGAAGAATTGTTTTAGCAACATTATTCGTTATCTCTTTTGGTTGTACAGAGGTAGTTGATGTTGAACTAAATAGTGCCGATCCCAAAATAGTAATTGAAGGTTCTATTACTGAATCAGTCGATCAAGCAGAAAGATATAATATTGCAACAGTAAGACTTAGTAAAACCATTGATTATTTTAATCCTAAAGATTTCCCTAAAGTTACTAATGCAATTGTTGAAATATCAGATAGTGAAGGAAATACTAAAACACTGACTGAAGTGAGTCAAGGTCTATATCAAGCACATGGAATTAGTAGTAAGTTTGGGGGAAAATATACTCTAAATGTTGAAGTAGAAAATAAATTCTACGAAGCAAAAAGTGAATTAGTTAAACCTTTACAACTTGATTCTCTATCTCATTTCACTAACAAAATTGATGGGATGGATGGAGATGTAATAACTTATTATTTTAAAGACGATCCGAATAAAGAAGATTATGCACAAGCCAAATTATATGTAAATGGGAAACAAATTCTTTTAGATAGTTTTGACTTGTACTCTGACCAATATGTTAATGGAAGAGAGATTGACATTGGCATTCAATTCTTAGATGATACAACTAGTGCTACTGGAGATAGACTTGTAAAAGGTGATGTAGTTGAGATTGAGTTAGTTAGTTTTAATAAATCTGCATATACATATTTCGATGTTCTTGATGATTTAATAAATACTGATGGAGAAGGCATAAATTTTGGTGGAAATGCAATTCCAGATAATCCACCAACAAATCTAACCAATGATGCACTTGGTTATTTCGGTGCATATTCAGTTTCTAGAAAATCCATTACAATAAAGTAGATGGACTAAGTCATTCTAAATAATATCTAAAAGAAAACTTAACTCAAGGTGAAACTATGAAAATAAAGTCTATAATTCTTATAGTAGTTTTTACATTTTTGATTGCTTGTAATAAAGACAGTCAAATTGTTGAACCAAAATTAAGTATAGTTGGAGAATGGAATGCTGAATACGAAATTTTATCTGATGGAACTAAGGATTATAGAGTGCAATATGCAATTTTAGAATTCAATTATAGTGATGCATTTATTCTTAAAGAAAATAAAAAAGGTCATTCCATTTGGTTTGATAATATAAACGGCGACTTTGAATGGACGAGAGACAATTCGAAGTTGACAATTACAGTAACTCAATTTGACAGTACAAGAGAAGACTTTGAATTTCAACTTTCAGAATTAAAAAATCACTCAATGGTATTTGATACACCTAAAGGACATAAATATTTACTTAGTAAAAAATGATGTTAAATGTAAAAGTTTCGTACAATGCTTTACTTATTCTTAACCATTTTGGGTTTAATTCTTAGTCTGCTTACAATCAAATAGTTTAATCCTAAGATTTTAAATCAATCAACGGAGAAATAATGAATTACATGTCAAATATTCAAATAACAATTAAAAGAAATTTAAGGCTTAAGAATTTATTCCTATTAGTATTTATTTCACTTCTGTTTGCTTGTAAATCAGAAAAAGTGCTTGCACCGGAACCAGTTTATAATTTCACAAAGTTAGATTCAACAATAACAAGTCTTTATAACAATTCTGAAATTCCGGGATTTTCATTAGTAGTTGTAAATAACGAAAAAATTATTTTTCAAAAGTCCTTAGGATATGCTGATATTTCAACGCAAAAATCCTTTACAAATAATACACTACAAAATATAGGTTCTGTATCCAAAACATTTATTGCTCTTGCAGTAATGAAAGCAGTTGATTTAAGAAAAGTTAAATTAGATGAAAATATTAATACGTATTTACCATTCAAGATAGTTCATCCACTCTTCCCAGATAGTGCAATAACATTAAGAAATTTATCAAATCATACTGCAGGGATAAATGACGGAGATATTTACTTTAAAAGTTATATTGTAGATAACCCAAGCCAAAATCATCCTCTTTTGCCAGCAGAAGTTCAAGAATATTTTTCCTTTATGAAACTAAATAAAGATATAGATGATTCAGAGTTTCTGAAGAATATTTTAGTTAAAAAGGAAATATGGTATTCAGAAGATAATTTTACGAAAGATGCTCCGGGAGAAAAATTTGAGTACAGTAATATTGGAGCAACACTTGCAGCTTTTGTAATTGAAAGTGCAATGGGCATTACTTACGAAGATTTCACAAAGCAATATATTATTAGTCCACTTCAAATGAATCAAACTGGGTGGGAATCTTCTCAGATAAATAGTGCAAACTTTGTTACAAGATATTTTTCTAAAGAACTAATTGTTCCAGATTATCATTTAATAACAAAAGCAGATGGTGGGCTACTAACTAGTACAACTGACTTTGGGAAATACTTAATTGAAATATTAAATGGTGCCAATGGGAATGGTACTTTGTTAACCAAGAATTCTTACAAAGAAATGTTTACAAAAAAAGTTATAGGTGAACGCTCTTTTGGTATTTTTTGGTCAATTGAGGACAATGGTAACCTGACTCATGATGGCAGTGATCCTGGTATTGCAGCTAATTGTATAATTAAAAAAGATAAAAATATTGCATATTTCTTAATGACAAATATAAGCTCAGAAATTAGTCAAGTTCATGTGCCGGCATTGTTAGAAATATCTAAAAAGTTAGATGAGATTTAAGATAGTGTAGATCCATATTACATGTTCAAACAAATAATGAATTAACTAAGGTGAATATGAAAACTGAATTTAACGAAGAGCAAAAATTTACTCAATGGTGGTTATGGTTAATTTTAAGTGGAGTTAGTGCGATTCCTCTGATCGGAATTTATTATCAATTTATATTGAATGAACAGTTTGGTAGAAAACCTATACCAGATACTGGTTTGATTATATTCTCACTTTTCGTTTTTATGTTAATTGTTATGTTTTGGTTTATAAAATTAAGAACTAAGATAGACGAAAATGAAATCGAAATGAGTTTCTTTCCTTTTGTAAAAAAGCAAGTGCTTTGGGATGAAATTGAAAATGCTAAAATTGTTAACTATGGACATGTAGGAGGGTATGGAATTAGACTAGGAACAAAGTATGGAACTGTCTATAATATTAAAGGTAAAACTGGGCTTGCAATAAAACAAAAAAATGGAATACAATTTTTAATAGGGACACAAAAAGAATCTGAATTAAATAATATTATTATGAATATAATAATAAAAAAAGGTTTGTATGAAAGTGAAAGTTAGTAAAACACTTTAAGTGAAAAATGAATTACAGTATTGGCGTTAAATAAATAACTTGCCGTAAAATTGCTGGGTAGAGCATAGGCAAGTTATTTAAACGCCGTTATTATAGGAATTTAATATTTTAATAAGGAGGAATAATGAAAAAATATTTGTTGATTATTACAATAGCAAGTACAGTACTTATTTCTTGTTCACCATTGTTTGAAAATGTTTTCGAAGAAGGAATTGATTCTCAAAAATGGAACTTAATAAAAATGACTGGAAATTTTGTTGGTTCTGCAACTACTGGCAATGACATGGAATGGCAAGAAAGTTATATACTAAATAAAGATAGAACATTTCTGAAGACTCGAGTGAGAAATAAAAAGGCAACAAAAGTAAGTGGAAACTTTAAGTACAAAACAATATCCGATGAAAAATATTTAGAATTAACTTACGATTCTTATAACAGTTTAATTGAAAATTGTTCATCTGATTTTGTTGAACTACTAAGAGTTACTTCAGACTCAACATTGATTGGAAGTAGTCATGCTTGCGATGGCCCAATGCTTGAATACGAAAAAGAATAACTAAGGTTAATTCTAAGCTATAGTTTAGCAATTACATAATTGTCCTAATCCACTAAATTTAGAAAACTAAATATGAAACTATTTCAAATATTATTTTTCACTTTTACATCTTTTGCTTTTTCTCAAACATCAAGCATAACCGGAAAAATACAAAACCAAGAAAATGGTTTACCAATCTCTTTCGTTAATATTGGAGTTGAAGGAACTTACTTTGGAACAAGTTCTGACGAAAATGGAAAATTCAAATTACTCCTAAAGAAAGGTTCGCATAATCTATTAATAAGCTCTGTTGGTTTTGAGACAAAAAGAATTGAAGTTACGGTTCCAACTGAAGAAGTATTTTTGATTAAACTTAAACCAATTACAATTGAGTTGCCTGAAGTGATTGTTAACTCGGATGAGAATCCGGCATACGCAATAATTAGACAAGCGATTGTCAATAAGGAAAAGAATAAAGAAGGTTTATCAAACTACTATTACAACTTCTATTCAAAAAACATAATGCAGTCTGGGAAAGATATTGTTTTTCTTGAAGAAGATATAGGTGAGGGTTTTAATAATGTTAAGGATAGTGTTGCCGAATTTAAGACTCACATTCACAAGACTAAAAATCTTGATAAGGATGATTTCCAAAAAGGTGACTTAAATTTTCTTGATCAAAAAGTTATGGATTTCACAGATGATTCGTTAGAAATTAACAATTCAATTTTCCATCTTCCACTTTCACAATTTGCTTTTAATTATTATGATTATGAACTCCTCGGAATTCAACGAAGTGGTAAGAGGAATTTTTATCAAATAAAAATTATTCCACGTTCTAAAATACTTCCAACTTTTAGTGGAGAAATTTTAATTGATGATTCCTCTTATGCACTTACTGGATTGAATCTTACTCTTGAAAGTAGAAACTTAATGCCATTCACTGAAGTTAATATTTCGCTAATTCAAAATCTTATAAACTATAAGAATTACTGGTTACCAAAATATTATAATGCTGATGTAGAATTTAATTTTAATGCTTACCATTTAGTAACATTAGATTCTTTGATTACTTCTTACAGAAAAGTTTTTAATAATTATTCTATTAATTTAGATGAGAACAATTCTTTATTAAGAAATATAAATCTCTTAAGTGATACTACTTTTGATGCAACTCCAAAAACAATAACTCAAATAGAAATTGATTCTGTTCGATTATATCCGTTGGCACTTGATGAGATAAGTGCTTACGAGAAGATTGATAGTTCTAATGATATTGCTTCATCAATAAAAATTGGAGGAATTCTAAAAGATAGTGGAATTGTTTCTGTTGAGAAAGATGGAGGTAATGATAGTGATGAAAGTGATGAAGATTCATTCCCAAATATTTTTGAATATATAAATCTACAAAACAACAGAGTGGATGGAATTGTTCTAGGGCTTAAATACTCATATTCATTTTCTAAAGGGTCTAATCTTTCTTTAGAAACTAGTTATGCTTTTGCAAGAAAAGATGTAGAAGCTAAACTTTCGTTTTACATTCCAATAAAAAAATCTTTTATAGATGGAATGGAATTGAGTGGAAATTATGAAACAAAACCATTTCATACATTTAGTCATTACTCAGAATTTATGAATAGTGTTGCTGTAACATTTGGTTTTGAAGACCAGTTTAATTATATCCATTCAAAAGGTGGAAGTGTTGCTATAAAAAAACAATTCTCGAAAAATACTTTTCTAAAGTTTGGATTTACTTTAGAAAATCAAAAATCAGTTGATGCAATAAAATATTATAGTATTTTTAACTCAAAAAGATATGTAAGACCAAACCCAATAATAACAGATGGAATGAATAACAGAGTAGTGCTAAATTTTAATAGTGGAGCAAATCCTTACGAAATAAATTTTGAAACTACTGATGGTTTTGTTTCTCAAATAGAATTTTCTTCAAAAGTATTTGGAAGTAAATTTGAATATGCCAGGATAAGCACAGCTTATCAGTTGTTTACAAAAACATTTTTTGAGGAATTATTTTTCTCCCCATATCTGGGAATTTTTATTGAAGCAAATGCAATAGTTGGTGGATCTTATGGTGTACAGCATTTACACACACCTCAAACAGCTTTAGGCGTCTATTCACCTTTTGGGTCTTTCAAAGGTTTAGCTCCTTATCAACTTGTTGGAGAAAAAAGTATTGCATTACATTTAGAACACAACTGGCGTAAAACTTTTTTTGATATGCTAGGGATATATTTCCCAGTCGCTTGGAATTTAGAGTTAGTAACTGGAGTAAGTGGTTTGGGAATATGGAAGAAAGAAAATATTTTATTAAAAAATAACTTTAGTAATTACTGGGAATTTTACGGAGGGATTACTGGTATTCTTGGAGTTGTAAATATTAATGTTTCATATAACAAAATTAAAGATACTGTTGTTCGTTTTGGGTTCTCTAAAATGTTTTAGAAGGCTAGAAATTAACTTAGGTTAAAGTTCACCACTAATTTCTTCCAGTTCTTCACTTAGGTCTGTCCATTTTGAATAAGCATCTTCAAGCCTATTTTTTGCTTCTTGATAATCCAATTTATTTTGCTTTGCTAGTTCGGGATTTGAATATATTTCTTCTTTAGTGAAATTATTTTCAAGTGTTTGCGTTAACTCTTCCAACTCGCTTATCTTTTCTTCAATGGAACTAATTTGCTTTTTAATTTCATTCGTTGCTTTGAATTCTTTTTGTCGCAACTCAGCTTCAAGTTTTTTCTGTTCTTTTCTGCTAAGTTTGTCATCATCAATCTTAACAGTTTTTGAAACTATCTCTGTTGAAATATCTTCTTCTCTTTTTCTTAAGTAATAATCAATTCCGCCAAAATATTCCTTAATACCTTTGTTCCTAACCTCAACCACTTTTGAAATTATTGGTTTTAGAAAATCGATATCATGAGAAATAATTATAAGAGTTCCGTTAAATTTTATTAAAGCATTTTGCAATATTTTTTTTGAATCAAAATCTAAATGGTTTGTCGGTTCATCAAGTATTAAAGTGTTGGCTTTGTTTAACAAAACTTTTGCAAGTGCAACTCTACTTTTTTCTCCTCCGGAAAGAACTTTAATCTTTTTAAATACTGCATCACCATTAAACAAAAATGCACCAAGAATTGTACGTAGTTGTGGAATTGTACTTTCAGTATCACTTGTGGAAAGTTCTGTGATTATATCATTCTCTAAATTTAGATTATCTACAACATCTTGTGCGTAGAAGGAGACTAGTGTATTATGACCAAGCTCCATAACACCAGAGGTTGGCTCTAATCGATTGGAAAGTATTTTTGCAAGTGTTGTTTTACCTGCTCCGTTTGGACCTACGAAAGCAATTTTATCACCTCGCTCAACTTGAAGGTTTAGATTCTCTAAAACAAGTTTGTCGTCATAGCTTTTTGTTAAAGTTTTTATCTCAATTGGAATTACTCCACTTGGAACTGAATCGAAAAATCTAAAATGGATATTACTTTCACTATCCATCAGTTCAATTCTATCAACTTTCTCAAGCTGTTTAACTCTGCTTTGTACTTGTTTTGCTTTTGTCGATTTGTATCTGAATCTTTCAATAAACTGTTCGGTTTGCTTAATCTTTTTTTGCTGGTCGGCATATTCAGCTTTTAATCTTTCTGCTCTATCTAATTTAAACTTAAGATAATCATCATAATTGCCTTTGTAAAATGTTACATTCTTATTAAATATTTCCAAAGTTTTATTGCAAATATTATTAACAAAATATCTATCGTGACTAACAAGAATAATTGCACCCTTAAAACTTTTTAAGAATTTAACTATCCAAGTGAGCGAATCGATATCAAGATGGTTTGTTGGTTCATCTAATAATATAACATCATTGTTGGTTGCTAGAATTTTTGCAAGTTCAATTCTCATTTGCCAACCACCGGATAGTTCACTTGTTTGTCTTGCAAAGTCAGACACAGCAAAACCTAAACCACTAAGTATTTTTTCAATTTTAGAATCAATCTCGTAATAATTTACTTCTTCTTTTTTATGGTTTAGTTCTCCAATTTTTTCTATAATTTTTGCTTTAGCAAGTTCATCTAAATTGGAAGAGAGGGAAGTGTTCAATTCATTTTCTTCTTCATCAATATCTTTTATTTCTGATAAAGAATATTTTACTTCATCAAAAACTGTACGTCCTTTAAATGGAATTATTTCTTGAGGGAGGAAACCAATTTTAATATTTTTTTTTAGTTGTACTTTACCATCTTCAGGCTCTACTTGTTTGGCAATCATTTTAAGAAGTGTGGATTTTCCAGTTCCGTTTGAGCCAACAAATGCAATTTTATCTGTGGGAAGTATTTTCAGATTTACATTTTCAAATAGATAATTGCCATCGAATTGAATTGAAAGATTTAGAATGTCTATCATAAATAATTAAGTGTCTAAAGTTTTAAGTCAAGTAAAGTGAGCTAAAGTATTTTAATATTATTTCTTTATCGATACTTTCTCGGCGTAGCTGCGTGTTCTCTTAGTCTATCACTGCGAAATAGCTATAGCAGAAAGATTTCCTATTTTCTAATAACCGCAACCTTGGTTTGGGAAATTTGATTTGCTTCACTATCGAAAGCTACAATAATATAAACTCCACTTGCAACATATTTATTATCTAAATCTTTCAAATTCCAGACAGTTGTTCTTCCGCCATTTGTTACAAATTCATTAACTAGGTTTCCACTAATATCTAATATTTTAATTTCTGAATCTTCAACTAAGCCATCAATAACAATATTTGTATTTGTGCTTTCCCCAATAGTAATAGGGTTGGGATAAACAAACAGTTGTGAAAAATCACTATTGGGTTTAACAAAACGAGTAGTAATTTCAGTTAAACCAAAATCAGTTCCAACGTAAATAATTCCTTTGTCCTCATCAACTGCTATACTTTTAATGTTATCGTTAGGTAACGGAGAATTGGTAGAGTTATAGTTAGCAAGCAAACGAGAGCCATCAGAAGTTGTTAGGAAAAGACCTTTAGTTGTGCCAAACCATTTCTGATTTATTGGATCAACAGCAATGCAGTTTATTGTTTGCAGTCTCATTGAGAAATACTGATTGCTCCTAATACTACTAGGGTTGGAAGGATCTGTAATAACATCAACACCTTTACTTGTTCCTACTATTAACTCCCCAAATTGATCAACAGCAAGAGCATTTACATCCTTGTCTCTTAATCCATTGCTAGCTGTTATTCGTCCCCAAAGGTCATCCGATTTATCTTCTAAAGTATTATTTTCATTGAAGTAATATAGTCCTTCAACTCCAAGTCCGGTAACAGCAAACCATTTAGTAGAGAATTGATCAATAACCAAATTGTTTGCATGAACAATTGTTGAACTTAAAGGAGAGCTAAATTCAAAATGATTCCAACTTCCATCTGTTGTTAAAACGCTAAGAGGTTCTCTGCTACCACTCCAAAAATTAAGAACCCACGTATTACCATTTGCATCCTCAACAATATCATCAATTACAATAAAACTATTGTCTTCAGGTATTCCGGTTAAACTTGTATTTGATGCATCAAACTGTTCAAAATTATTATCTTTAAGTTTGGCAAAACCTCTGCCCCAATTTGAAAAATATACTGAGTTTAGCGAAGTAGAAACTTTATGAAAATCATTAAGCTGAAACACCGGAGTATTTTCTCTTGAAAAAGTTTCCCAATGTTTATCATTAAATCTATAAATACCTTTTCCTTTTCCATCTTTACCAGAAGCTGACCATAAATTTCCTTGAGCATCTACATCTATATTAATAATAGCATTTGTTGCTGGACCATTGGGGAATAATATTTCTAAATCTGTAACACTTTTTGTTTTTATTAATCCTTTTTTTGAAGCTATATAAAAAGCATCATTTTTAAGCTCAAATTGTTTCAGCGAAATAGATCTTATATTTGTTACAAATATAAGATCCTCTGTATCGTTGTTGTATCTATAAATAGAATGTGATGTAAGGGTATATAAATTGTCATCTTTTACAAGCAAATCAAAAATGTCATTTTTAGTATCTAACAAAACTTGTTGCCAAATGTTATTGTCTTGTTTTAAAAGCCCTTTGTTGGTAGCAGCAAAAAGATTATTTTTATACTCAATCAGTTTATAAATCTTATCAGCTGCAATTTCTGAACCTAAACTAATATTTGTCCAAGACTCCGGAGCAGTCAAATTTTGACTACCAGTTTTTTTTACTGCAATACCTAAATTTGTAACTACATAAATTGTTTTGCCCAAATAAATACTTTGAACAGGAGTCTGACTTGTAAAATCACCAAACTTTAGTATTGAATCGAAAAAGGAAAGATTATTTGTGTTGATTAGTGAGAGTCCAAAATCTGTAGAAACAAAAGCTGTATCACCGCTAATAGTTATATCATTTATACCTTTTTGATTTTTATTTGTTTTATTAATCTCAAGAATAGTTTTAACTTGGTTTGTTGAAGGATCATAAACATTAATAAAACCTTCAATTGTACCTATCCAAATTCTTTTGCTACTATCAACAGAAATTGCTGTTATAGTTTGTCCAGATAATCCTTCGGATTTTGTCAATTTTTTGAATAAACTATCGTTAGGAGAATATTTGAAAACTCCTCCATTTGTTGCTGCCCAAACATCATTCCCATTGATTGAAATGCTATTTATGTTTTCCATACTTGCGTAATTTTGCCAGCTACTAATATTTTGAGCTTGCACAGATGCAAAAACAAAAAGTAGAACAAAGAATGTGTGCTTCATATTATTCCTTAAAATTAGAATGCAATGTAAAACTACAAATATATGCTTTATTCTTAAATAGAAAAATCTATAAATTTATGACCTGAAAAAAATAAAATGGAAGAAGACGAAATCATTCATAATGTGGAGAGGCGAACCAGCAAATTGACCCGCTTTCACATTTCGACTCCGCTCAGTGTGACAAAGATTAACTTAGTCAGTAATTTTTAGGAATTTCTATCCAGTTAGTCTATTCAATAGTGTGATTCTAAGTTTTATCATTCTATAAATAATAAAGGAGTTCTTAAAACAATCCTTTGCGAATATTCTCTACTGTAGATTGTTCGACAAAATACTTTCCAAAATTATTATCATCTTTCCTTAAACCACCGTGAAAATCAGAACCTCCGGACTCTAACATATAATATTCATTAACTATTCCTTTGTAGTAATCCGTTCTTGTAGCCGTATGAGAAGGATGAATAGTCTCAATTCCATCAATACCTAACTTAACTAACTTCAAAACTATGTCCTCTTTCATTCTTCCTGGATGAGCAATAAACGATTTGCCACCAGCCGTTTTAATAATATTTATTACTTCTTCTGGAGGAAAATGTTCTTTCTTAACAATTGCTGGTGAATAATCTCCGATATATTTTGTATAAGCTTGGTTAATATTATTAATGTGTCCATAATTAAGCAACGTTTTTGCAATATGTGGACGACAAATTGGAGCATTTTTTGAAAATTCTTTTACTTGAGGAAGTGTTATATCCATTCCCAAATTGTTTAATCTTTTAATAATTTTCTTAGCTCTATCTAATCTACTGTTATTAAATATTTCTATATATTCAAGCAACTTTACATTTGTGTCGTCAATAAAATATCCAAGAATATGAACTTCAATACCATCAAAATCTAAGCTTAATTCAATTCCGGGAATAACTTCAATATCTTTGTTTTTAGCATAGTCTAGAGCAATATTTAAACCAGCAACAGTATCATGATCTGTAATTGAAATAGTTGACAAATTGTTTTGTAATGCTAAATCTATTAGCTCTGTTGGAGTAAACCCTCCATCGGAAAAGGAAGTGTGTGTATGAAGATCAGCTTTATATTGCATAAAAGTTTTTTGATTGACCACAATTATTGAAAAAACAAACTTAGCAAAAATTATGATAAGTTTTTTAGGCATTACCAAATTGCAAAAATATCTTGGCACTAAAGTTGGCTGTTTGTATATGTTCCTAAAACGTTTAGGGCTTAACAATTTTTACAATTTAATATAAGAGGTAATTCTATGCAAGATTTACAAACAAAAACAAAAGAATCAGCAACAGAGATTTTGAGAACAAGAAATCATAAAATCACAGAGGCTGCTAGACAGCAATATATAGAAAATGTAACGCAAGAAGCATTGGATGCTAGCATTGTTCGTATGTTCCGTTTTAACAATGCACAAGTGTTAGAGCTTACAAGCCAAAAAGGTGCTTTTGAATTTGACGCTGAAAAAGGTGTTGACGAGAATGGACAAGAAGTTTTAGTCCTTTCTGCAAAAACAGAAACTGGAGAAAGATTGCCAATGATTTTGGAATTATGTTTACCTTGCCCAAGTTTGTGTGGACCTTAATTCTACTTTGGATAGTTCTATAAAGAAAGCATAACCTTTCTTGAAATTATAATTAATTAGAGAACTAAAGCAATTGAATTAATAATATGTTAATTTAGTTTTCTAATTATTTTTATTGAAAGGTTTTATGACAACTGAAATCATTTTCTTATTTATTTTTAATGCGTTAGCAATTGGAACTGGAATTTTTGTAGTATCTAATAATTCTAGAAAAAGTCTCGTAGTTTTCACATGCTATTTAATAATAACTTTAGCATTTCAAAGTTATCAATCTTATTTATTTCTAAATGAAATTGACAGCATTTTTCTTTTCCATATTTATCCAATCCTTGAATTTATTTTTTTAGTTGCAATTCTTATAATATGGAATCCTACAAAAAAAATGGTTTACATAATTTGGGGAGGTTTAGTAGGAGCATATATTCTAGGTAATTCTATAATGATGCCTTTTACTGAGTTTCCGGCTATCTCTTTATTAGTTACTTATGTTACATTGTTTTTTATGTTTTTCTATTTTCTAACTGCTTTTATGGATGATGTAGTATTAAAAGAAGCTTCACATTTTACCACAACAGTTTCAACTGCTTTTATTATTTATTTTATGTCAATCCTAATCGGTCTTCTTCCGATTTATATCGGTCAATATAGTTCCTTACATTACATTCATATAGTTGCTCAACTACTTTTTTATATAGTTATAATATATGCCTTCATATCAGAATATATTCAGTTCAATAAACAAAAGAACACAATTTCCAGACTTGAACTTTATGCAAGAGAATTAAAAGAAAGCGGTACCTTTCGTGAAAGAATTCCGCATGAGCAAATTCATTTAAATTGAGTTTTATATTTTAGCTAAACATAAGTTTGGTAATTGTAAATAATAAGTTTTAATAGTATCTTTATGTCTTAGAAAATATTTTTTATTTAAAATAATACAGGAGAGAAGTAAAAATGGCAATCAAAGTAGGAATAAACGGATTCGGAAGAATTGGAAGACTAGTTTTTAGAAGATGTGTTGAACTTGGTGGTTTTGATTTTGTTGGAATAAACGATTTAACAGATGCAAAAACATTAGCTCATCTATTAAAATATGATTCTGTTCACGGAAGATTTAATGGAACAATTAGAGTGCAAGGAAGCAATCTTATAGTTAATGGCGATAAAATTAAAATTACTGCTGAAAGAGATCCTAAAAACTTAAACTGGGGAGCATTAAAAACAGATGTAGTTATTGAAGCTACTGGAGTTTTTAGAACTAAAGAAGAATGTAATATGCACATTGAAAGTGGTGCAAAAAAAGTTATTTTAACAGTGCCACCAAAAGGTGATGTTGATGCAACAATTGTACTTGGCGTAAATGACAACCAACTTAAGAAATCTCATAAAATTGTTTCTAACGCATCTTGTACAACAAACTGCCTAGCTCCAATGGTAAAAGTACTTAACGATACTTTTGGTGTTACAAAAGGTTTGATGACAACAATTCACTCATACACAAACGATCAAAGAATTTTAGATTTACCTCACTCTGATTTAAGAAGAGCTCGTTCTGCAGCAGTCTCAATTATTCCTACAACTACCGGAGCAGCAGCCGCAGTTGGTAAAGTGATACCATCACTTAATGGTAAATTAGATGGAATGGCAATGCGTGTACCAGTTCCAGATGGTTCTATTACAGATTTTGTTGTTACTTTGAAAAAAGCAACTACTGTTGAAGCAGTTAATGCAGCATTCAAAAAAGCAGCAAAAGGTAAAATGAAAGGAATACTTGAATATACTGAAGATCCAATTGTAAGTGCTGATATTATTGGTAATACTCACTCAAATATTTTTGATGCACTTTCTACAATTGTTATGGGTAATATGGTTAAAGTTGTTGGTTGGTACGATAACGAATACGGTTACTCATGTAGAGTTGTTGACTTAATGAAAATGATGAAGAAAGTTAAATAGTTTAAGTCTAAATTTGCTAGTTTTTATAAAACGCAGTAATTGAGTATAACTTAATTCTGCGTTTTTGTTATTTTGCAAACAATGTTTTATAAATAATAATCTTAATAGTTGTCGTTTCCGAATGTTTTTATCGGTAATCTATTTTACCGCACAAACAATAATTCGTAGAAAATTAAAATTATTGTTTGTTTTTGTTTGTCCTTCTGAATGAAAACGTTTTTTATTGTAATGAAGAATCTCAAGTCCAATTATGTCCGAGATATTTCAGTCGTTAAAAAGCAAACTCCTTCAATATGACAACAATAGTTATGTGTTTACTCAAAAATCATTATTTATATTTCTGAGGAGAAAATGGAAAAATTATTTATTGAAGACCTAAATATTAAAGGCAAAAAAGTTTTAATCAGAGTGGATTTTAATGTGCCGCTTAATGATGAATTACAAATTACGGATGATATTAGAATTGCCTCCGCATTACCAACAATTAAAAAAGTAATTGCTGATGGTGGCTCTGCAATTTTAATGAGTCATCTTGGAAGACCTAAAGGGGAAGCTGATCCTAAATTTAGTCTTAAGCCAGCTGCGGATAGACTAAGTGAGTTGCTAAATCAAAAAGTGAAATTTGCTGATGATTGTATTGGAGACTCTGTGAAAGAATTAGTCTCAAATTTACAAACTGGTGAAGTTTTACTTTTGGAAAATTTAAGATTTCATTCCGAAGAGAAAAAGAATGATCCGGCATTTGCTAAGCTATTAGCTGAGTATGGAGATGTTTATATTAATGATGCATTTGGTTCTGCACACAGAGCTCACGCATCAACAGAAGGTGTTACAAAGTTCATTGATGCATGTGCAGCTGGATACTTAATGAAAAAAGAATTAGATTATTTGGGAAGTGCAATTGCAAATCCACAAAGACCTTTTACAGCAATTTTGGGTGGAGCTAAAATATCTGGTAAAATTGATGTAATTCAAGAGTTGATGAATAAAGTCGATAATTTAATTATTGGCGGCGGAATGGCTTATACATTTCTAAAAGCTCTTGGATATGAAATTGGAAACTCACTATTGGAAGAAGAAAAAATAGAATTAGCAAAAGAAATTTTAACAGAAGCAGAAAAAAACAAGTTAAGCTTTTTATTGCCTGATGACATCAACACAGTAAGTGAATTTAGTAATGATTCTCCATCTGAAATTGTGGATATTGATTCAATTGCAAAAGACAGAATGGGACTTGATATTGGAACTGAAACTATTAAGAAGTTTCAAGAAGTAATTAAAAATAGCAAAACAATTGTTTGGAACGGACCAATGGGAGTTTTTGAATTCCCAAATTTTTCACAAGGTACAACGGCTATCGCTAATGCGTTAGTTGAAGCTACAGAAAATGGAGCAACTTCAATTGTTGGTGGTGGAGATTCTGCAGCAGCAATTAAGCAAGCTGGATTGGAAACAAAAGTCTCTCACGTATCAACTGGTGGCGGAGCATCTTTAGAATTTCTTGAAGGTAAAGTATTGCCAGGAGTTGCTGCTTTGAGTGATAAATAGTAAATTGATTTACAAAACTTAATTAAGGAAACTATTTGATTGTTGGATAGTCTAATGAAAAGTATCAGATATATAATTAATGTAAAGAAAACCAAAGAGAAGAAATAGTGCCTACGATTTCAATGTTTTATGGGATTTTAATAAGAATGTTTTTTCGAGATATTGAGAAACATAAATTGCCGCATATTCATACAGAATATCAAAGTGATACTGCAGTTTATTCTATTCCAGATGGGAAATTACTTGCAGGTAAAATGAATCCTAAAAAACAGAAACTCATTGTTGCTTGGATTGAAATTCACAAAGAAGATTTACTAGCTGATTGGAAACTTGCAGTTAATGGTAAGCCTCTTTTCAAAATCAAAGGACTAGATCAATGAGAATTGCAGAAATAAAACCGAAATCGGACTACACACTTCAAATAACTACGGATGATGGACGTGTTGGAGTTTTTGATGTGCGTCCTTATCTTGACATGGAAGCATTTGCTGAGTTAAGAAAACAAGATGCTTTCTTAAAAGTTATAAATGGCGGATATTTTATTGAGTGGGATTGTGGAGCAGATTTATCAGCTGATACTATTGAAGCTCATTTAGAACTTAGTGAGCAAAACTAAGCTAGTTGTCTGTAATAATATTTATATAAATTTGTTTTTGCTATGATTTTAATAGAATCAACATAGTTTTAAATACTATAAGAAATTTGCTAAAAATATTAAAAGGAATATAAATGTCACAAAATGATTACAGACCAAGAGGGTTTGGTGGATTTAGTTTTTTTCCACCGATTATTAAAAACTTATTAATTATAAATGGAATTGTTTTTTTTATCACAATTATTGCTGATAATATTAAAGTTGACAATACTACTTTAGGTAATATTATCACAGAATATTTCGCACTTATTCCATTTGCTAACACACACTGGTCGTTCTATCCTTGGCAATTAATCACATATCAATTTTTACACGGTGGATTGATGCATGTTGGAATGAATATGTTCATCCTGTGGATGTTTGGTATGGAGATTGAAAATAATATGGGTTCTCGTAAATTTTTAGTCTTTTATCTTTTGGCTGGAATTGCGGGAGGTTTACTTCAACTTTTCCTTGGAAGTGGTTTAGGTCCAATCATAGGTGCTTCCGGTGCAGTTTATGGAGTGATGGTTGCTTTCGCTTTATACTTCCCGGATAGACTGATATATGTTTATATGCTTATTCCAGTTAAAGCAAAATACTTAATTGTGTTTGTTATGGTTATGGAATTTATGTCGGTAGGTAATGGAGATTTCACAGCTCATCTCGCACATCTTGGTGGAGCGATATTTGGGTTCTTATTTATCACTTATGATAAAAAAAATAATTTAAATGTTGATAGAATATTTGATATGTTCAAAAGTGATAGTACTCAGTCAAGCAATCCAACATTTACAAAAAAGAAAAGTACTTTTGGCTTTGGTAAAAAAGAAGTTAAAGAAGCAGAGTTTTACGATATAAATTCTAATACTTCTACAACTAAAAAAGTTGAACAAAAAACTATTGATCAAATTCTCGATAAAATTAGTGAGTCGGGATATAAAAATTTAACAGAGACAGAAAAGCAAATTCTTTTTGATGCGAGTAAGAGGAATTAAATTATTTTAGTAGTCTGTCATAATAAACTATTATGAAACGCAGATTACTAATCTGCGATACGAAAACGTAACACAGATTAGTAATCTGTGAAAATAAGATGAGTTGTAAAGAAGGAATAGGATTTATCAACTATTACTAGAAGAATTGTTATGTTAATAATAGAAAAAAATATTACTAAGATTAGTGAGCTTTGTAAAAAGCATAAAGTTGATGCTTTATATCTTTTTGGTTCAGCAACAAATGAAAATTTCAAAGATGGAAGTGATATTGATTTCTTAGTTAGATTTGAAAAAATCGATTTAGTTAGATATTTTGATAACTATATAACTTTTAAAGAAAAGCTAAATAAAATATTTAATAGAGAAATTGATTTAGTTGAAGAGCAAACTTTAAAAAATTCAATTTTAATTAACTCAATTAACAGAAGTAAAAAGTTAATTTATGGATGAACGAATATTAAAATGGTTATTATCGTATGTTCACAATTGTCATTCTGAATGAAAACGTTTTTTGTCGAAATAAAAAATCTCATAACTATTAAAGTTCGAGATATTTCAGTCGTTCAAAAGACAAACTCTTTCAATATGACAAACCAAGAAAAATTCGTCATTGCGAGGAGTGTTCTTTACGACGTGGCAATCTATCACAATTAATTGTTAACTATTTAAAAGATTGCCACACTCAACAAAATGCGTTGAGTTCGCAATGACAAATTTATTATGACTCATAGTAATAAAATAATATTTAGATGCTTCTTTTCCCTTTTATTCTTTCTCGTATTTCTATTAAGCTGTTCAGAAAACAATTCAATTGATAAAGAAATTTTAGCTAAGACTTATGTTGATATACTTGTAGCTGAAGAGTATTACAAAAATATTGATTCAATAAATATTGAAAAAGAGAAAGTGTTTAAAAAATATTCAATTGACACAGCAAGTTATTATTCAACTCTTAAATCATTTTCATCTGATAAAGAAAGTTGGAATGATTTTTTTAAGTTGGCTAATACTTATTTGGATACATTAAAAGCTAATGTTAAAAGTTCAACTCTGAAGATAGAGCAACTTTAACAATTCTAATTTTTGCATAACTAATACTATTGGGAAGTGTTTTTTTTATTTCTTTCAATTCATCATTCCCATTCCTAATTTCATCAGTAATTAATTCAAACTCAGTTTTATCAATTAGTGAGTCAATATTAAGATTTGGATAATAATTAATAATACTTTCAATTTGTATTGATACTATTGACTCCGGTAGTTTTAGCAGATTAACAATCTCAGATAAAGTGTAACCTTTTTCAATTAACAAATAAGTTTGAGAAATGTGTTTTGGTAACTCGTTTTTATGTTGATGTATTTTAGAACTCTTTTTGTGTTCTTTTATAATTTCAAGAAAGTCTTCACCAACTTTATTATACATCCTTTGTGTAAAACCAGAAATGCTCATAATCTCCGAAGGTGTTGCTGGTTGCTGCTTTGAGAGATGTTTTAATATTTCATTTGAACAAATGATTTCCGGATTTTGATTAAATTTTTTAGCAAATCTTTTTCTTTCTTCTCTTAAGTTGTTGAACAACTCTAAATTGTTTTCATAATCAAGCTTTGGTTCATGACTATCTTTTTTTTCAATATAACTTAAGTCTAAAGTATATTTTTTGTTAAGATGTAAATTACCTTGAAAGTTTTTGAGAACATTTTTGTTGGCAAGAATATCAAAATATTTTTCAATTTCTTCTTTTTTGTAATGCTCACAACTAGCATAAGTTGAAAGTGATTTTGCAACAATCGCTTTAGATTTGCCAGTTAGAATCCCTAACAATCTAGAAATGCTTAACCCACCTTTATATTCTTGCAATGTTCTAATTATTATTTCGGAAATATATTCTTTGTCAATGGTAACAATTGTTCCCGATTTACAATTGTCACACTTGCCACATTTGTAGTTTTGCTCATCTTCTCCAAAATAATTTAGTATAAATTTGAAACGACAATCGTTTACGAAAACATAATCCTCAACTAAGGATAGTTTTCTCATAGAGTTTTCGAGTTGCTGATTTATTTTATTACTATCAAACTTTAGTCTATCGCTTTTAATGCGTTCTGTCAATAATTGAAATTTTATATTAAACGAAGGTTGCTTATACTCAATGATACCAAGCTTAAACAGATGTTTCAGTTTATTGTCAATATTGATAGCGGAAGAGTTATAATGCTTTTTAATAATTGAAAAATCAATAGTTGTTTGTTGAGCAAATATTTTACTTCCATATATTTTTACTAAAACTAATAGAAAATCTTTTAGAAATGTGTTACTTAACTTTTTAATATATTCTCTCAAATTATCTTTTGTAAGATGAAATTGAACAGTTCTTTTATTCATTGAAGGAGGCGATTGTTTAACATAACCACCACTTTCTAAAATATTCATTGATGAAATTAAAATACTTTTTGAGATAGAGTTTTTTCTAAGTAACTCTTCAATATTACTATCAATTTCAAATTGAGTTTCTGGTTTAAAATTAATTGCAATTTTATGATAATTACAAATTGCATCGTAACATAATTTTACTTGCCCAAAATTGGGATGATTATTTCTAATTAAAAATTCTTGAAGTCCAATATCTTTCTTTGCATAAAAGAGAACAACTTTAGCATCTTTACCGTCTCTTCCTGCGCGACCAAACTCTTGGTAAAGATTTTCAATAGAACCAGGAATGTTATAGTGAATTACCAAACGAACATCAGCTTTATCAATTCCCATTCCAAAAGCGTTAGTTGCTATTATCACATTACTATTATTGCTTATGAAATCATTCTGAATTATTGTTCGCAATGCAGTTGTTTGTCCTGCGTGATAATATTCGGCATTAACATTTTTTAGTTTTAAGAACTCTGCAAGTTGCTCCGCATTTTTTCTGGTTGATGTGTAAATTATTACCGATGTGATTCCATCTAAAAGCTTAAGTATTTTCTCTTTTTTGTTTTTTGTTGCGAATACTTGTAATTGTAAATTTTCTCTTTTAAATCCAAGTGAATAAATAACTGGCTCACTCAAATCCAATTGTTTAATAATATCACTTTTAACTTCTGGTGTTGCAGTGGCAGTAAAAGCAGAGATGTTCTCAATCCCTAAGCTATCTGCAAATATTTGAATATTTCTAAAGCTCGGTCTAAAATTATGTCCCCACTCACTAATGCAATGTGCTTCATCAATAAATAAATATGATGGTTTGGTTTGTCTAATTTGCTCAACAAAAAATGGGTTGTCTAATTTCTCCGGTGCAACAAAAAGCATTTTAATTTTACCATTGCTTAAATCAGATAGAACATTTGCTATGTGTCGAGAGTCTAAAGAACTGTTAATATAAGCAGCTGGAATTTCCTTTTTCTTTAGAGACTCAACTTGATCTTGCATAAGTGATATTAAAGGTGAAATTATAATTGAGTAAGTTTCACAAAGTAGAGAGGGAAGTTGGTAACATAAAGATTTGCCAGCTCCGGTTGGCATTATTGCGAGAACACTTTTCTTGTCAATAATATCTTGAATTATTTCTTCTTGTCCTGGACGGAAGTTTTCAAGATTGAAATATTTTTTTAGTGCAAACTTTAGCATTTAGGTCAAATTAAAATTTCAAAATAAAAGAGAATAGCCTTATCTTTGCATTGTTCTTTTTGGCAGATTACTAATCCGCCATACGAATTACAACTGAGCGTATCGTAGATTAGTAATCTGCGTAAATATATTTCTTACTACAATAAAATCACAAAACAGTGAACATCAATGAATTCAATAGAAGTTACAAACTTAACTAAAATATATAATACTAGAGTTTCAAATAATCAAAAGGTTACAGCTTTTGATGATTTAACTCTTAGTATTGAAAAGGGAATTATTTTTGGTTTGCTCGGTCCGAACGGGGCTGGGAAAACAACTCTAATAAAAATATTACTTGGTATAGTTTTTCCAACAAGTGGAAGTGCAAAAATATTATCTAAAAACATAAGTGATTATGAAGTTAGAAAACAAGTTGGCTATTTGCCAGAGAACCACAAGTTCCCAAATTATTTAAGTGGCGAAGATGTGATTGAATACTATGCACAGCTAAATGGATATGATGTTGACAAATCTCGAATAGATGAAGTTTTACAATTGGTTAAAATGGATAAATGGCGGAAAACAAAGATAAAAAAATACTCAAAAGGTATGATGCAAAGGTTAGGATTAGCACAAGCAATTGTTCACAATCCGGAAATCATTTTTCTTGATGAACCGACTGATGGGATTGATCCTATTGGACGAAAAGAGATTAGAGATATTTTGTTGAATCTTAAAGATGAAGGGAAAACTATTTTTATCAATAGCCATTTGCTTTCTGAAGTAGAGTTAGTCTCTGATAAAGTCGCAATGTTAAATAATGGAAAGTTAATTAAAATTGGCTCAGTTGAAGAACTTACTACCAGTAAAGATTTTTACGAAATTGTGATTGGAGAAACTTCGCCACAAGTTTTATTAGATGAATTAAAAAACAAATTCAAATTTGAACTAAATAATTATGTGATTCAATTGGAATTAACTGATTCAACAGATGTAAATTTATTCTTAGATGAATTAAGAAAAACAAATATTACAATCAAAAGTTTTAATCAAAAGAAAAATTCTTTGGAAGATATGTTTATAAAATCGTTAACTGAAGAAAAATAAAACTAAAAAATTCTTAATCATAATCATGCTCTTTTTCTTACTCGCTTTTCGTTTGTTTTCTTAAAACCAAAAATATGATTACGATTAAGAAAAGAGAGAAAAATAAAACAATATGAATAACATTTTAACAATCACAAAATTCACAATTCGCGAAGCACTATCACGTAAAATATTTATTTCATTTTTTGCAATTTCTACATTTGTAATATTATTGTTTGCTCTCTTATTTTCGTTTGTATCCTTTGAAGATCTTACTGGAATGGTAAGTGTTAATAGTAAGGAAGTTTCTGATTTAGCAAAAGGAATTGCAGAAGGTCTTAAAATGTTTATTGTTGTTCCACTTTTTGGTGGTGGATTGTTTTTGTCAATTTTTTCTGCTGCAAGTTTTATCCCAAATATGCTTGAGAAGGGAAGTATTGATTTACTTCTTTCTAAACCAATCTCAAGAACTCAAATAGTTTTAGGTAAATTCTTTGGTGGAACGCTAATTGTATTTGTAAATATTGCTTATCTAATTATTTCAATTTGGATTTTAATCGGGATTAAATTTGGAGTTTGGGATCCATCTTTTTTACTTAGTATTTTAACAATCACTTTTACATTTGCTACGCTTTATTCACTTATTATTCTAATTGGAATTTTAACACAAAGTTCTGTTGTAGCAATGATGATTTCGTATCTCATCTTTTTTGTCTTTTCTCCAATTCTAAATGCGAGAGAAAGTATATCAATGTTTCTTGATAATTCTTTTATCAAATCAATTATGGATGTCCTCTATTATATAGTCCCAAAAACTTCTGAACTTGGCTCAATAACTACATCTTTATCTCTAGGAGGTGAGATAGATTCTTTTCAACCTATTTGGACATCACTTCTTTTTATAATTCTCACATTGTATTTTAGCATACTCATTTTTAGTAAAAAAGATTATTAATATTTAAGTATTCACCTATTTAATAATTATTTTTATGTTGCGAATATTGATGAGTAAACAATACTAATAATTAAGAAATATTATTTCTCAAATCTAAAAACTAAAAGATATTAAATGAGTGAAGAAAAATTAAAATTGGAAGATTTATTAAATGAATCAAAACCTCCTGAAGTTCACGATACAATAGAGTATGTCGCAATTATTGGTGCTGGTGTAATGGGACAAGGCATTGCACAAACTGTTGCCGCCGCTGGTATTGATGTTATAATTATTGAGAAAGATGATGAACAACTTGCGGCTGCAAAGGAGAGTATGAAATCTTCAATGATGCATGAGATTGATCGTTGGGCTATGACTGAAAGTGAAATGAAATCCATCCTTAGCAGGATCAATTGGAATTTAGATCTAAATGAAATTAGTGAATGTGATTTAATAATTGAATCTGTTGGCGAAAATTTTCACTTAAAAAGATTAATTTTTAATCGGTTAGATGAAATTGCTCGCCCTGAAACAATTATAGTTTCAAATACTTCTACACTTAGCTTAACTACTCTTGCAGAAGTTACCGGAAGAGCGGATAAAATAATTGGGATGCATTTTCTAAATCCAGTTCCAAAAGTTCCACTTGTTGAATTAGTAAAGGGAATGGATACCTCTGACGAAACAGTTGCAATAACAAAAAACTTTGCCAAGACTATTGGCAAAACAGCAATTGAAGTTTATGAGTATCCGGGCTTTGTAACTACTCGTGCAATAATTCCTTTGCTTAATGAAGCGATGCACATACTGTTGGAAGGAATTGCTTCAGCTAAAGATATTGATACAGCAATGAAGTTAGGTTTTAACTTTCAAATGGGTCCGCTTGAGTTAGCTGACTCGATGGGATTGGATGAAGTGTTAACTTGGATGGAACAACTATACAAAACTTTAGGCGAACCACGATATAGACCTTGTCCTCTATTGAGAAAATTAGTTAGAGAAAGAAAACTTGGTAAAAAATCTAAAATTGGATTTTTTAGATATAACAATGATGGAAAAATAATTGAACAAAATTTATAAAAGGAAGTTAAAAATAAAATGAAAACTCTAGTCTTAAATTGTGGTAGCTCTTCTATTAAATATCAAATGATTGAAACAAAAACTGAAACCACTTTTGCCAAAGGACAAATTGAAAGAATTGGGATGAGCAGTGCTGTGCTTACTCATCAACCAGATGGTGGAGAAAAAATTCAAATAGTTGGCGAAATATTAGATCACGAAATTGCTCTTGAATATGTAATTGCAGTTTTGCTTAGTAAAAATCATGGAGTAATTAAAGACAAGAAAGAGATTGAAGCTATTGGACATAGAGTTGTACACGGTGGGGAAACATTTTCTGGTTCTGTTTTAATTACGGATCAAGTACTAAAAGCATTAAAAGAAAATATTGAACTGGCTCCTCTACATAATCCTCCAAACCTAAAAGGAATTAAAGCAGCAATGGAACATCTTCCCGGTATTCCTCAATGTGGAGTGTTTGATACATCGTTCCATGCAAGTATGCCGCCAAAGGCTTATCTGTATGGAATACCTTACAAGTTATATAAAAGATATAAAATTAGACGTTATGGATTTCACGGAACTTCTCATAGATTTGTCTCGAAGAGAGCAGCAAAAATATTAGGTAAACCTTATGAAAAATTAAAAATAATTACTGCCCATCTTGGTAATGGGGGTAGTATGGCAGCGGTTAAGTTTGGTAAGTCAATTGATACATCAATGGGTTTCACTCCACTTGAAGGTTTGCTAATGGGAACAAGATGTGGAGATTTAGATCCATCAATTGTTACTTATGTTATGGGAAAGGAAGGACTAACGATTTCAGAGACCAATGCATTGCTTAATAAGCACGGGGGTTTGGTTGGTATTAGTGGTGAAAGTAGTGATATGAGAGAAATTTTACAAGCGGTTGAAGAAGGTGATAAGAAATCCAAATATGCTCTTGATGTTTATACTTACAGAATTAAAAAATATATTGGCTCTTATGCAGCCGCAATGGGTGGAGTTGATGTCGTTGTATTTACTGGAGGAATTGGAGAAAATTCTGATCGAATAAGAAAAGATGTTTGTTCGAATTTAGAATTCTTAGGAATTGAAATTGATGATGAAGCAAATAAAAAGCCAGAAGGTGAAGCTTTTATTTCTACAGAGAATTCTAAAACAAAAGTTGTACGGATCCCAACTAATGAAGAATTAGTTATTGCAATGGATACAGAAAAAATTGTGATGGAAAACTAATATATGTTTTAATAAAAGGTTTTTTTGATGAAATATTTTTTATTGTTCATATTGGTTCTTGCATTTATAAGTAGTTGCAACTCAGTAAGTCCGGAACAATTAAATTGTGATAAAAAAATAATTGTTGATAATATCCTTTTTGAGAATGCTCCAAATGATAGTTCTGATTTTGATAATGTTGAGATTGTTAAGAACTGTTTGAAAATTACAGTTTTTTATAGTGGTGGTTGTGGTAATGTCGAATTCAATTTAGTTGCTTCAGAAATGATTATGGAATCCTATCCGCCTCAGATGAATATCCGATTATCACTTAAAGATGAAGATCATTGCAAAGCATATATTATGAAAGAAATATCATTTGATTTATCTCCCATTCATACATTAGTAAGTAATCAAGTAATTTTACACCTAGAGAACTGGGACGAAGTAATTTTGTATAGATTTTAATTTTGTAACTTAGAGTACAAAATATTAAAGGAAATTTAACTAGTATCTGATTAAACACTAAATAATTTTCTCCATAAATAGGGGACACAAAAAATGATAAAAGAAATAGACCTATCCATTACACCTAACTTAATTAAGAATTATGAGTTTATAAAAAAGCAAGCTGCTAAAAAACTTAATCTTAATTCTAATGAAATTAATTCAATAGTTATTCTAAAACGCTCAATAGATTCTCGTAAGAAACCAATCTTTCGTTTAAAGCTAAATGTATTTATAAATGAATCCCCAACAGAAAAAGAATTTGATTTCAATTTCAAACCAGTAACTTCAAAAAAGAAAATGGTTATTGTTGGTAGCGGCCCTGCTGGATTGTTTGCAGCATTACGTGCAATTGAATTAGGTGTTAAGCCAATTATACTTGAACGAGGTAAGGATATAAGACAAAGACGATTTGATTTAAAAGAAATTATGCAAGAGGGAAAAGTCAACTCGGATTCAAATTATTGTTTTGGAGAAGGCGGAGCTGGAACGTATAGTGATGGGAAACTTTACACTCGTTCAAATAAGCGTGGTAATGTAAAAAGGATTCTCGATATTCTAATCTATCACGGAGCTGATGAAGATATACGAATTGATGCACATCCACACATTGGGTCAAATAAATTACCGAAAATAATTCAGGCAATTAGAGAAACAATTGTAAAATGTAATGGAGAATTCTATTTCCATTCAAAAGTAACTGACTTTATAATTATCGACAAAAAAATACAAGGTGTTATTGTAAATGATAAAAGAGAAATTCTTGGTGATGCAGTAATTGTTGCAACCGGACATTCGGCAAGAGATATTTATGATATTTACAAAAAGCATAATCTTGCAATGGAAGCAAAACCTTTTGCAATGGGCGTCCGCATTGAGCATCCACAAGCTATCATTGATTCAATTCAATATCACTCAAAAGTTAAGCACGAGAATTTACCGGCATCAAATTATAGTTTAGCTTGTCAGATAAATAGTAAAGGGGTTTACTCTTTTTGTATGTGTCCGGGTGGAATGATAATTCCATCATCAACAGATGAAAATGAACTTGTGCTAAACGGAATGTCAGTTTCTAAAAGAAATTCTCCATTTGCAAATTCTGGATTGGTTGTTGAAGTAAATGAAAAAGATTGGAGGAAGTATAAAGAGTATGGTAGCTTTGCCGGACTTATGTTTCAAAAAGAAATGGAACAACTCGCTTATAATTCAGGAGGCGGAAAACAAGTTGCTCCTGCACAAAGAATAACTGATTTTGTAAATAAGCAAATATCAAATACTTTACCAGAGACATCTTATGTGCCTGGAATTAAATCTGCACCACTTCATAGAATCCTTCCTTATGAAATTTCTAAAAGAATTGGGAAATCATTAAAAGTTTTTAATAAAGTTATGAAAGGTTACTTCACAGATGAAGCACAAATACTTGCTATCGAATCACGTACAAGTTCACCAATAAGAATTTTACGAGACAGTGAAACCCTTATGCACGTTGAGGTTGCTGGGTTATTCCCATCTGGAGAAGGAGCCGGGTATGCTGGCGGAATTGTTTCTGCAGCAATTGATGGGGAAAGATGTGCAGAAGCTATAAATAAATATTTCAATTAAATATTAATGTAGGGAACGAACACCTTCGTTCCTTTATTCTTATTAGAATTTTTCATAATTATGAAAAACAGAAAACCAAATAGATTAAAAGATTATGATTATTCACAAAGTGGATATTATTTCGTTACAATTTGTACACATAATCGGATAAACTATTTTGGTGGTATTAAAAATGGTAAAATGTTATTGAATGATTGTGGTCTTATAGCCAAAAAATAATGGCAAGAAATTCCAGAACATTTCCCAAATGCAATTTTAGATGAATATGTAATTATGCCAAATCATATTCACGGAATAATTATAATTGATTACGACACCACCCAAAATACAGTAGGGGACGAACATCTTCGTCTTTTTGATAAAATTTATCCTTTTGATAAAATGAATAAAACAAGGAACGAAGATATTCGTTCCCTACGTAGAACAAATCTATCATCAATCATAAAGGGGTTTAAGATTGGTGCAGAACAAATGACTATAACAATTTCAAATGGCAGAAATCTTTTTATGATAGAATAATTAGAAATGAAAAAGAATTGTATAATATTCAAAAGTATATTATGTATAACCCAATGAAATGGAAATTAAACAATGGTGTTATTGAAAATGTAGATATCTAAATAAAGGACCTGCAATTATTATAACTGATTAATATTTTCTCTAAACTTTTTTAAGGTTGTGACCATATTCTCTATTTCTATCTCCTCAATTCCTTTTGTAACTAACTTAACATACTTCTTCCCAATTTGATTTGCTTTTTTTACTTCATCCATCCCTTTTTTTGTTATGCAAATAAGTTTTAATCTTCTATCAGTCTTACTGCTTTTTCTTTTAACCATTCCATATTTTTCAAGGTTATCAATAATTCGTGTTATTGCAGAATTGTCTGTGAAAGTCTTTTGGGATAAATCATTCATCGAAGAGTTGTTCTCTATTAACAAAAAATTAAGTATTCCCATTTGTTCTACAGTTAATGACACATTATTTCTTTTTAACTGAAGCCCAAATGCTTTTTTTGATGATGTGCAAGTCATTCCAATTTGTGCAGTAGGGGATTGATGGAGATAAGGTTTCATTATTTTATTGTAATTGTTAAAAATATTAGAATGTAAAATTAAGCAATTATGAATTAATTAACTTTACATTCTAATTGAAATATTAAGAATTTTATTATTCGTTTTTACCCAACCAAAGAACTCCAACATCGAATAGCATATAATTTGAAAAACCTTTTTTAACTACATGGAGCTGAGAAAGAATTTTATGAGCTTCATCTTCATTAGCAGCATTTACAAAGTTCACAATAGTTGGACGGTCTTTAACACCAGAGCTAGCACCAGCAGCATCAAAGTAAATATTTTCAATATGCCCTTCTTTCCATAACTTATTTAAATCACCTGATTGAATTTTAATATCTTCATCAGTGATTTTCTTGTCAGATTCTCTTCCCCAAACAACTCCATAAGTTTTTTTACTTTTTTGAACTTTTGCCAAAGCAAGTTCACTTCTTTTTAACCAAAGAACTCCAACTGGATGTAATTCGAAATTAGCAAGTTTATATTTTACAAAATCCATTTCATTTAATATTTCTGTGGCAGCTTCTTTATTCTTAGCTTTAATAAAGAACATAATATTAGGCCAAGTTTCGCCAGCGTGAAATTTTTCATCTGTCTTGAAATAAATATTTTCGACAACACCAGCATCCCATAAATCTTTTAATTGTTTAGTTTGGGAAGGAAGATGTTTAACCATTTTATCTTTTTGTAACGTAATAGTTTTCCAAACGACAGCAAATGTTTCAATGTTATATTTAGCTACAATTTTTTTATCCGATTGAAAATCTTTTTTATCTTGCTCGGTGCAACTGAACAATAGAAATATTGCAAACAGAATTATTACTTTTTTCATTTGTTTCTCCTTTTGTATATTTATTAAAATCTAAATACGACTATTGTTATTTGTCATTTGTGTTTTTAGTTATTGACATTATGTATTCAATTGCAGCCTTTATTTCTTCATCTGTACATTCACTACAATCTCCTTTTACTTCGTGTCCTTCTGTACCTTCAATAACGTTTTTTGTCATTACTGATAAATCTTTTTCGAAGTATGATTCCCAATCATCAATATCATCAATGTCTGGAGCACCAGTCATCCATCCTTTGAAACCACCGGTATGGCACGATTCACAAGTTTCATCAAATACTTCTTTCCCACTTATTTTATTTTCTTCTTGATAAAAAGAGTTTGCATAAATGAATAGACTGCTGATAAATAAAATAACTATTATATGATTTTTCATACTTCTCCTTTATTTTAACTTTGTCATATTGATGGAGTTCGTTGTTTGAATGACTGAAATATCTCGATAACTAAGTAACATCGAGATTCTTCATTCAGCATAATCCCGAAAGCTTTCGGGACAGAATGACATTATTTTTAATAACATAATTTAGTTCTTTGAAAAATCTATCTAAAACTAAATTCTTCATAGTGGATATCATTAATTGAAACTCCTTTTTGAAGTAACTGTTTTATGTAGCTTTCTCTCATTATTTCTGGTCCGCAAAGAAAAACGGATGTATCTTTTAGGTCAACACTTTTGTACATATTATCGATTGAAAAATGACCTTGATTTTCTGTATCACTTAATACAAAGTTTATGCTGTTCTTCTCCGATGCAATTTGTTCTATCTCTTCTTTATAGTTGGCTTGCTCAATTGTTTTTACACTCCAAACTAAGTTTACATCATAACTATTATCTACTTCCTTTATAAAAGATAAATAAGGAGTAATCCCAATTCCACCGGCTAACCAAAGCTGCTTTTTATGTTTTGCAGTCTTGAAATTAAAGAGTCCAAATGGACCTTCAACTTTTGCAGATGTTCCTTTTTCTAATGAAGTTTGTAAATCTGCTGTATAATCTCCGAGTGCTTTAACGGTTAGTCTTAAATTATCATCAGATGGATGTCCACTAATAGTAAATGGGTGAGACTCATTTTTGTTAATTCCTTTGAACGAAACAAAAGCAAATTGTCCGGCTTCGAAAGCAAGTTTTTTGTCTGATGGTTTTAGTATAATTTCTAACATATCATTACTAAAACGTTTTATGGCAGTTACATTATAGTCTAATTTTTTGTTGAAAAGATTATATAAAAATGCTTTGTAGAACCAAGCAATAATTCCAATCAAAGCCATTAGGTAAACATAAGCTCGTACAATTGGTAACTCGCTTGTAAGAGTTGGGACATTTAGAGAATGAGCAATTCCAAGAACATAAAATATTCCCATTAGTTTATGAAAGTTTATCCATTTATGATATTTGAATATTCTTTTGAACAACGGAACTGCAGCAACCATAACTCCTATTAAAATTAATACAAGAGAATAGAAACCCATAGGTTTGCCAATTGTAAAAGTTGGGTCTCTTGGAACTACTACAAAATGAAAAAGAAGAAGTACAACTGCTATTACTCCCGAGCGGCGATGTATCAAATACATTTTGTCCAATCCACCAAAAATCTTTTCAACCCAAGTTGCTCTTGTAGCCATTAAAAAATTAGCTGCAAAAACTGTAACAACCCAAGATGAAAAAACTTCTCCAGCAATGTGCTTGGAAGTGTATTTATAACTCCCTGTATATAGATACAAATCTATTACCCAAAAGAAAAAGTGAACTGCAATGATAATTGGGAAATAGTGTTCTTGTTTTATTGTCCTCATAGATGCTCCTATATATTATTTGCATAATCAAATATTGATGATACAAATATATTTTATTTAAGATTAGATTGCAAGTCTTGTTTTGTATTTGTGAAGTATTATATAGTAGTGTGAAAACATTAATTATTTTGTGAATCAAATAAATATGTTAGAAAAGTAAATGAGATTTAACTACTTTTAGTTAATTCATTAAATTCTAAAGTGCTAATTATAGATGGATATTCTAACAGTCATTATTCTTCTCGGTATTGTTCACGGATTTTTTCTTGGATTCATTCTTCTTAGTATTCGTCGTGAAAATCAAGATGCAAATAGAGTACTTGGAATTTTAATTATTTTATTTTCTTATGTTCTACATCCATTTTTTTTTCGTGGAACTGACTTATATGAAAAACTGCCACATCTCATTATGACGGCACATCCAATAGTTTTTCTTTTAAGTCCACTGTTTTTATTTTACGTAAAGACTCTAACTTCAAATACAATTAAATTTAAGAAAATTTATTTTTCCCACCTCATTCCATTTATTCTTTATGTAATGTATTTAGTACCATTCTTTCTAAAAAATGCAGATGAAAAATTTAGAATTCTTCAAGATGATGTATCTGGGATTGGTAAAATTGAATATCTAATTATGATTGCAGTACCAATACAAGTTTTTGGTTATCTTATTCTTGCATATCGTACTGCAAAAAAATATAATCGATATCTAAAAGATTCCTTTTCATCAATAGAAAAAATAAACCTTGATTGGATTCAAACTAATATAACCTGGTTTTTTGTTCTGGGTGCTGTGATGTCTATTAATGCTCTTTTGTTCATTAACGGATTTGAAAACTTTGTGATTCTAAATTCGGGGATAGTTGCACCTATAATAGTTGTTCTAATTATTTATTCAATTGGTTACCAAGGATTATTGCAGCCTGAAATTTTTATGACTTCGGTTGAGAAGCCAAGAAAATATAAAAAGACTAATTTAGAATCTGATAAGGCAAAAAAATATCTTGAAAATTTAATCTCATATATGGAAAGTGAAAAACCATATATAAAAAACAATCTCACATTAAAAAATCTTTCCGAAATGTCAGCCATACCATATTATCATTTATCAAGAATAATAAATGAAAATTTAGAACAGAATTTTTTTGATTTTGTTAATAGATACAGAATTGAAGAAGCAAAAGAAAAATTACTTAATCCGGAATTTAATCACTACTCAATTCTAGGTATTGCACAAGACGTAGGATTCAATTCCAAGTCTGCGTTCAACGTAGCTTTTAAAAAATATACAGATAAAACTCCTTCCCAATTTCGTTCAGAATAACTCTTAAAGTTTTTGCTCAATCTATTAACTCGACGGTAATTAATTGAAAAAAAATGTCATTCCGGTTCCCGCAGTTTCTTATGCGAGATACCGGAATCTCCAACAATAGCAAGAGATTCCGGTCTTGCAAAGAACGCAAACCAGAATGACAGCATACTTAAGTCTGAGATAATAAATATCGTTCTATTATCGCCTGTTTAATAATTTAAGTGTACTGATTCTTAAATCAGTACGTCCCAATTCCTTAATTAAGACTCTTTCAGTTTGCTAAACATATAGTTTTGGTAAAGAAATTCAAAAACAAAAATATTTCTATTGAACTGAAAACTCTCTATGAAAACAATTTTGAAAAACCTTAGCATTATTGATTGGGTGAACATAATTTTTCTTGCCTGCCTTACTTTCTTTTTGATAGCTGTTTTTAATAAAACTCCTTATCCAATTGAGACTTTACTTTTGTATTGTGGACTGTTTGTTTTCATAATTATGTTTGCAATTTTCCGGGGTTCACATTTATCACCAAAATGGAAGCGTTTAATTCTATTTATCAATCCCGTAATATTTCTAATAATTAGTTTTGAATCCCTATATATGTTGGTTCAATATTTCAATAAAAATAGATACGATGCTCTGCTTGATAAAATTGATATTGCCATTCTAAGTGTAAGCCCAACTATATATATAGAACAATTTACACATCCTTTATTCACGGATATTTTTTATTTGTTCTACTTAATCTATTTCCCAATGCCGATTATTATTCTTGGTGTTATGTTCAAAAGAAATATGTTTGTTGAAGTTGAAAAATCTTTGCTCATATATTTATTCACATACTACCTTGCCTACATTTTATATTTCTTCGTTCCGGCAGAAGGTCCGCGGTTCTTTTTACTCAATGAATATGCATATCCGCTAACCGGAATTTTCTTGGCAGAACCAATACGACAAATTGTAAATACTTTTGAACCGAATACTTTAGATGTTTTCCCAAGTTTGCACACAGCAATTCTTGCGGTTACAATGTTTGTTTCGTATAAATATAATAGAAAGGTTTTTAACTGGTTTATTCTTCCGGCAATTGGAATTCCAATATCTTTAATCTATTGCCGTTACCATTATTTTGTTGATATGATTGCCGGTTTAGTTTTAGCAGTTTTTTCTTTTTGGCTTGCTTCAAAAATTTACGACAAAATTAGTTCTCGTTTTGTAAATCATTTTGGAGAACTATAAAATGAAAAAATTAAATTCCGAAATGAATTTTGACCGAAAAGATATTGATGTTTATATTTTATTGTTAAGTGCTCCGGTACTTCTTACGCTTTACCGCTATCACGGTTATTCAAATTACTTCGCAGATTATTTCCCATCTATAAAATCAATACAGTTATTTGATGTGTACTGTAATATATGGCAGTTTGTAGTTTTCTTTATCCTAATGTTTGTCATTCCAGTTCTGATTATTAAATATATTTTTAAGAAACCTTTAAATGATTACGGACTTCGTTTTGGAGATGCAAAATTTGGATTCAAATTTGTTCTGATAGCACTGCCACTATTGGTTGTTCCGCTGATTTACTTAGCATCAAAAATGCCTGATGTACGGTCAGAGTATCCTTTGGCAAAAATATTATTTGACCATAGAGAAGCTATTTTTTGGTACGAACTTGCTTACGTTATATTTTATTATATTGCTTGGGAATTCTTTTTCCGCGGGTTTTTACTTTTTGGGTTGAAAGATAAACTGGGTAATTTTAATGCAATACTAATTCAAACAATTTCTTCTTGCTTAATACACATTGGAAAACCCGAAGGCGAAATTATCGGTTCAATTATAGTTGGAATTATTTTTGGAGCAATTGCTTTAAGAACCCGTTCTATTTTGTACGTGTTTATTCTACACGCAGCAATGGGAGTTTTAACTGATATTTTTATAATATATTTTTAAAATTGAAAAATGAGTAAAATATTTATTACAGGAATAAATGGATTTATTGGCAGTCATATTGCTGAGCGGTTGTATAATGAACAACACGAAGTTTACGGACTTGTGCGTAAGACATCCGACCTTAGTTTAATAGAACATTTGGATTTGAATCTTCATTTTGGTGATATCTCAAAAAAAAATACATTGCAAAATATATTGAACGGAATAGATATTGTAATTCACGTTGCGGGTTTTGCTTCCGATTGGGGAAGTAGGGAAATGTTTGATAGAATTAATGTTCTTGGCACAAAAAATATTGCAGAAGCAGCCAGTGAGCAAAAAGTAAAACGCTTTGTTCACATTAGTACTGTTGGCGTTCACGGTTTTGCAAACAAAAGAAATATTACAGAAGATGCAGCACAACCCAAAACAATTTTTGCTTATAATGAAACAAAAAAGGAAGCAGAAAATTGGATGTTTAGTTTTTCAACATCTACCGAGATGGAAATAACAGCCATCCGTCCCGGCAATGTTTTTGGACCAAAAGATCATACATTTATTGATAAGTATCTCGAAGCAATTGAGACAGGTAAAGTTGCTTATGTTGCTGGTGGAAAATGTTGGACTTGTCCGACATATATTGAAAATCTGATTGATGGAATTCTGCTTGCCTGTTTTGAAAATAAAGCAGTTGGAGAAGCTTTTATAATTACCGATGGTTTGGAAATTGATTGGAAAACTTTTACTGAAAAATTTGCAATTGCACAAATAGTAAAGAAACCTTGGCTATCGATACCTTTTAAGCCTGCTTATTTTATTGCATTTTTATTTGAGAAAATTTATGAAATGTTTGACATCGAAAGCCCGCCATTGCTAACCCGTTATAGAATTTCCAACGGCGGCAGAGATTATCATTTTTCTATTGAGAAAGCAAAGCGGATACTAAATTACAAACCCAAAGTAGATTTTGATACAGCAGTTACAAGAACAGTTGAATGGTATAAAAACGAATTTAAAATTTAAAAATTATTTATGTATAATTATAAACTAATCTAAACTAACTAATTTATTTATATGAAAAATTTATTTAAGCAAATATTACTTATTCTAATTTTCTTTACGTCTTCTAATCTTTTTGCTCAATATGATTACGTCCGAGAAAATAGTTTCACATACCCAAACAGAATGGCATTCGGTGAGTGGAAACATTATGCCGGACTTACACTTGCAAAATTACCGGAAGATGCTGTTGAAGAAGCCAGTCTATTTATTTATGCACCATTACTCAACTATAAAACCAAGGTTGGTTTAGGTTGGGGATTTTCCGGAAATGGTAATTTTAATTCAAATGGAATTGCCAACCATATCTATGTCGGCTATGAATGGGCAAATCGCTTTGATAGAGTATCCCTAAGTATAGGTGCCGGTCCAGCATATTTTTGGGGAGGATTAAATGCCTTTGGATTTAAAAGCAATGTAAGTGGTTGGCTTGGAAACAATTACTTATCACTTGGCATTGCATTAAATAAATATACAATAACATTTAAATTTGAGCAAAATGTTAATATTAGTATCACACAATTTTCTGATGATATAGATATAAAAAACAATCAGGCTTTTATTACAGAAGTTGCATTTTCAATAACAATAGAACAACCGCTTTGGAAAGATAATTTCTGGTCTCTTGGATTAAGAGCAAATTATTCAAAATTTTATTATCCGGTTTGGGCAGTATTCCCAACTTGGGATAGATTTAGTCTTATACCTGAAGTAATCATAGGATTTGCTTTATGAAAACACTTACATACATAGTTTTACTATCTTTTGTGTTCATCTCTTGTAGCAATATTATTGAATTGGAAGAACCCGAATTCCTTGATGGAAGTATTCTTGCTGAAACGGAACCGCTCTCTAATAATGTGAAAAACAATTTAGAAGGAGTCTATAAAATTGTCAGCGGAAATAATATTTTTGGTAAACAAGTTGTGCTAAAGTGGTATGGAAATACTCTTTCAGTTTTTGGCGATACAATGGGAACGTATCTAAAACTAAATGCTGGTCAAAAAGATTCAACATTTTTCTTTGAAGGAACTTGGCGACATTTTGTTTCAACTAATAACGGATTGGTAAGATTGTTTATTAATAAGGAAGATGGTGCTGGCAACTTGTTTAATAATTCTCTTAGTGCTGGAGCAATAAAACTTTCTGGTTCGTTTGGTGATTCAGATAATCCACTTGATAAAAATATAGTATTAGAATATCTTCGTCCAATTAGCAAAGAAACTTCAGCAAAAAATTTCTACATACTTGCACATCGCGGCGGCGGAAGAAATTCAGATTATCTCGGAGCATCTGAAAACAGTCTTGAAATTATTTCTCTTGCCGAAGAGCTTGGAGCGAATGGAATTGAGATTGATATAAAACTAAGTAAAGATAACATCCCTTTTCTTTATCACGATAAAACAATTAATTTAAGACTTACTCAAGAAAGTCCTATCTGGGGATCAATTGAAGATTTTAGTTTTTCACAAATTAGAACTTTTGTTCGGTTAAAAAATGGAGAAAGAATTCCTTCGTTTGAAGAAGCTTTGGAATTTGTACTTTATAAAACCAACTTAAAATTTGTTTGGCTCGATATGAAATCAGAGAAGAATGAAATGGCTGAAGTTATAAAAGTTCAGCAAAGAATTTTACAAGAAGCTTCTCAAATTGGAAGAGAGTTAGAAATTATGGTGGGCTTGCCGGATGATGGTAAAGCAGAAAATTTTATGAAGTATCCTGAATTTGAAAATGTTCCATCATTGTGCGAATTGAGTAAAGATATTACTAGAAAATCCAATTCCCAAGTTTGGGCTCCACGCTGGACTTTAGGAACTCAGATTGAATCAGTTACACAAATGCAAAATGAAGGAAGAAAAGTTTTTACCTGGACTTTAGACGATGCTCAGTTTATTTCCAAGTTTATTAAAGAAAGTAAGTTCGATGGAATACTAACAAATTATCCAACAATAGTGGCGTACTATCATTATGCAAGATAAAAAATTACTAAAATTATTTTTTGTATTTACATTGCTTTGCTCTTTGTCATTTACAAATGCACAAACTAAAAATAGTGAAACTCAATATCATATTAACTTGGATTTGGGAGCAGGCTATTCATACTATTTAACGTCAATGAATTTTGAGAATCTATCATCAAGTCCTTTTATTTTTACCGGAAGATTGATGTGGGAGCCGGAACACTTAACACGTATAGGAATTGAGTTTGGTTATCTCCCATTATTTTCACTTGATACAAAAGCTCTTAACTCTTTGTTCGGCTCTACCGATGTTAACCTTTCATTAAATGCCTTACCGCTTATGCTTGTTTTTGGGATTGAAATTTCTGAGAACTTAGAAATTTTTGTAGGACTTGGTGAGTTTTTTCTTTTTTCTGAAGTTGAATCTTTTGATAACAAAGTTACAAGCAGCAGCTTAAGCAATGGTTATGAATTTGCCGTATCATACTTACATCCGTTTTATGATAATCTAAAAATAGGCGGGGAAATAAAAACATTCTATATCTCGCGACTTAATAATTTTGATGTAACTTTTCAAGTGGGTGTAAAATATAATTTACTTTCGTTTTAGGTAGTTAGTAGTTATGCGTTGTATCTGTCATTGCGAATCCAAACTTGTCCCGATGTTTTTTGTCGGTGACGTTTTGTGTTGGATGTGGCAATCTGTTAGATCGTTTTGTTCACTTGACAGATTGCCACAACTTCTAAAAAACAGAAGTTTCGCAATGACAGTAAAATTTAATTCATGAAAACCAATTTGTGTTTAGTAAATTACAATTATGCAAGATAGAAAAACAAAGATATTTCCATTATTATTTATTTTATCATTCCTAATATCTGCAAGTAACTACTCGCAAAATCAAGATTCGCTTTATCGTTTCAATATAGATATGAGTCTTGGTTATGGATTGCATTTTACAGATTTGAATTTTGAAGGATTAACTACAGAGCAGGGAATATTTTCATTTAGATTTATGTGGCAGCCGGAGCATATTCTCCGAATTGGAATTGAGTCAGGGTATTTACCTTTATATTCTTTGAAGACAAAAGTCTTTGATACAATATTTGGTTCGACCGATGTTTTTCTCACATTGCAATCTATTCCAATAATGTTTGTGTCTGCCACAGAAGTTGCTAAAAATTTTGAAGTTATTGCTGGTATTGGCGGAGTAATATTAATTTCAGAAGTTAACTCTTTTGGGAATAATGTACGAAGTACAATGTGGAGTAATGCCTTTGAACTTGGGACTTCTTACATGATTCCGATTGGTGAAAAATATAAAATGGGAGCAGAGCTTAAATCCTTTTATCTTTACCGGCTTGAGAATTTTTATGTTTCTTTACAGTTAACAGCAAAATATGATTTCTATTCTTATTAATAATTTCTGACATTACTTTTGAATAAATTAAAAATACTTAGCAGATTTATCATTCCTATTTCACTCATTTTCTTGGGTGTTTTTCTAATAGTTGGATGTGCTACAAGTTCAACCTACATCTTCAATCAACAAACGAATTTATCAAATAGTGAAAACAACAAAATAATATTTCTAAGTGATACACAATCTCCAATTTGGATTGAAACTCTTTTTCTTGATGAAAACAATAATGAGTTTGCTCGCTCCAAAATATTTGAACAAATAATTAGTAAGAAACCCACTGCTGTTATTCATCTAGGAGATTTAGTTGCACTAGGTTTATTTAATAGTGATTGGGATTCTATTGATACATTCGTGAATAGTCTAAGAAATCGTGATATAAATTTTTATCCTATATTAGGTAATCACGAACTTATTTTTTGTGCCCCCAGTGGAGAAGAAAATTTCCTTAGTAGATTTCCGTTCGCTTCAAAGACTGGCTACTCGGTTAGAATAAATTCACTTGCTGTACTTTTACTTAATTCTAATTTCTCACATTTAACAGAAATTGAAATACTTAAACAGCAGAAATGGTACAAGAATGAATTAACAAAAATGGAAAATGATTCAACCATAAGTTCAATAATTGTGGGATGTCATCATCCGCCTTTTACAAATAGTACGGTCGTTGATGCTGATGAAGAAGCTCTGAAAATGTTCGTTCCACTTTTCATCTCGAATAGAAAGTGCAAAATATTTCTAAGCGGACACAGTCATGCTTTTGAGCATTTCAAATATGAGAAAAAAGACTTTTTTGTAATTGGCGGGGGCGGGGGATTGCAACATCCTTTATCTATTGGGGATGAAGCGAAACGCAAAGATTTTTATAACTCAGATTCTAAGATTAGAAATTTTCATTTTCTTGAATTATCTTCTGAGAATGATAGTTTGGTTTTCAAAGTGAAAATGTTAGATGAAAAATTTGAGATATTTAATGTTGAGTACGAATTGAAAGTGGCGAAGTAATTCCAAAATTTAATTAGAGTTAAATTATTTAACTTAATAAAGAATAGTCTATAATTAATTCACCATCTTTCTTCCATTGAATCCATCCTTTGCCAACAACTTTATGATCATAATCAATAAGATTTACTAACATCCAATTGTTTTTAATTCTTAGAGGTATCATAAATTCAAACTTCGTATTTACTTCTCCAGCGGAATGAAATGGTTTGTAACGAATAGTTTGTTCATTACCATTTATAAATTCTACAGAAAAAACATTAAGTAAAAAGTCTTGCCAATAAATTACTTCTCCAGTTCGGCGAGATACATAAGTAGTTTTTTGGTTTGTTGAATTTACTGTTATCTCAATAAATTCAGAGCCAATAGATTGAATTTTGAAATAGAGAATATCATAATCCAGTTTAAGATGTTCAGGTTGTAACCACGGCGGAGCATAAGTAATATCAAAAGAACCTTGTTCTACTCTTTGGAAGACAATGCTATCACTTGGAGTGTGTTCATGAATAGATTTTCCAAAATTAGGATTTCTGTAAAAATAAAGTACTGAATCTTTATAAAAGTTTGGTTTGAAAAAGCCTAAACCCATTTTAGGTTTGTCAATTTCTTGCTTAGTAAAAACAGAACTAAAAGAAAAAATATTAGATTCTAAAACGGCGGGAGTTGTTGTCTTTTTAGGAATATTTCTGTGAGGAGTTTCTAACTTTTCTTCTCTGTTAATAAAACGATAAGTTATAATTAAAATTGCAATGGTTAGTACAATTCCCAATATACGATTTGCAGTTATGACCACTTTGTGTTTTGCATAATAAGCAAGTAACAGAGAACCCACAAAAGCAATTGATGCAAATGTAATTCCGTACATAAAAACTATAGCTCCACCAGCAAGATCTTGTCCTTTTGCAACATCTGTTAGACCAGCAAAAGTTGCACCCAACAAAAAGAAAGTTAGGATAGATAGAAAATAAAGTAGAAAACTTGATGTCTTAAATAATTTTCTCATAATCTTTCATGGGTGAATTGATACAAAATTTAATAATTGCAAATTAAGTCGGTCCAGTTAAAATAATGAAATTATTAGCTATAATATATCAAAACCTAATTTTGCTAAATGGCTTGAATACCTTGTTATGTTGTAATTACCTCATAATACTAAAAACATTTGATGTATCTCTTAAAGTATCAATGTTTGCAGAAAGATAATTTTTATAATAGTTTATTCTTATTCTATGTTCACCAAGTTTGTTAGTATCAATTATTGCAGACGCACTAATTTTGTATTCTACTCCTGGCAGTAATCTAATAATTTTACTGCCTTCAATTAATCTAAATTGCTCTATGTTTTTCCAAGTTTTATCAATCAACTTATACTCAAAATAGCCATCTGTTTGATAAGCAATAGTCAAATTTTCTTGATCAAAATTAGAATTAAACGCATCTCCTAAGTTTGAATAAAATGTATCTTGAGTTGAATTTAGTAAAGTGCCTGATATCGAGCAAGAATAATTTTTCCCGAAATTATCATCTAAATGATATTCTAATTCATTTGTAATAATTTCTAAATTATTATTAAATTCTGTTTCTTCATTGGTCTTAACTGGATTATTATTCTCAGTACAAGAAATTAAAAAAAGCAGAACTAAAAATTGGAAACAAATTATTTGAAATATTTTCATATTCATTAGTTCCACTTTTCACACCATAATTATTATTTAATCCAACAATAAATCAAGCACACAAAATTTACAATTCCTTAATCTCATTATTAAGTTGACTGATAGCTTCTTTAGCACTTCCAAAAAACATTAACGTGTTTGGATAGAAAAATAACTCATTTTGAATTCCAGCATAACCAACATTAAGTGAACGTTTATTTACGATAACTGTTTTTGCATAATCAACATTTAAAATTGGCATTCCATAAATCGGGGAACTTTCATCGTGGCGTGCTGCCGGATTAACAACATCGTTAGCTCCAATAATAAAAGCAACATCAACGTTAGGGAAGTCATCGTTTATATCTTCAAGTGCAAAAAGTTTATCGTAAGACACTTGAGCTTCTGCAAGAAGAACATTCATATGTCCGGGCATTCTTCCTGCAACTGGATGAATGGCAAAACGAACATCTATATTTTTCTTTTCTAAAATATTTGTTAAGTCTCTAACAGCGTGCTGGGCTTGGGCGACAGCCATTCCATAGCCGGGAACTATAACAACACTTTGAACTGAATCAAGTAACATTGCTAATTCTTCAGCATCAATAGATTTTGCATCACCTTGCGGACCACCAGCAGTAGCACCATCGCCACCGGTTCCAGCAGTTTCCCAACCGCCAAGTACAACATTCATTAATGAGCGATTCATTCCACGACACATAATTAATGTTAAAATTATTCCGGAAGCACCAACTAAAGCTCCGGCAATAATTAGCATATTATTTTGAAGTACAAAACCAGTCATTGAAGCTGCAAGTCCTGAATAAGAGTTAAGCAATGAAACTGCAACCGGCATATCTGCTCCACCGATTGGTAAAACCAAAAGTACTCCCAACACTAAGGATACAGCCACAATGCCCAACAAGTAAGATTCTTTAGAAGGATCCATAACAATAAAAACTCCGGCAGCAATAATTACCAAAAAGAGTAAAATGTTAATAGGATTTTGCAAAGGATATTTTATAACTTTCCCGGAAACAATTCCCTGAAGTTTTCCAAAAGCAATTAGTGAACCAGTAAAAGTAACTGCTCCAATTAACACTGAAAGAACCATTGCAATTGCAGTTGGAACTTCTAACGTTCCATCAATATTTATTAAATGATAATACTCAGCAAAAGCAACCAGGGCAGAAGCCCCGCCACCAAAGCCGTTTAGCACTCCAACCATTTGTGGCATTCCGGTCATCTCAATTTTGAGTGCCATAAACGCGCCGATGGCAGAACCAATAACTAAACCAATTATGATATACTCAAACGTAAGCACGCGTTGGTCGAACAAAGTAATAACAATTGCAAGAAACATTCCCAATGAAGAAAGCATATTTCCTTGGCGAGCTGTTTTGGGTGAACCAAGCTTCTTAATTCCAAAAATAAAAAGGATAGAAGCAATGAGATAAACTAAGTACGATACTATTTGCATTTTCTTCTCCTATTTCTTTTTGAACATTTTTAACATTCTATCTGTAACAAGGTAACCGCCTACCACATTTATTGTTGCAAAAATTAGTGCAATCATTCCAAGAGTTGTGCTAATTGTATATTCTTCCAATCCGGCACTTAACAAAGCACCAACAATTGTAATTCCCGATATAGCGTTTGAGCCCGACATCAAAGGGGTATGAAGTGTTGGGGGAACTTTTGTTATAAGTTCAAAGCCAACAAAAATGGCAAGAACAAAAACATAAATCATCATTATTAAATCATATACTTCCATAATTTATTCCTTTAAGTTTTAATAATTATTTCGTAGATTTTGTCATTCCAACTCGATTGGGAATCCAGTAAATACTAACAAATGGATTTCCCCGCCCAACAAAACGGCGGACAAGCTAATACAAACATTCGGAAATGACAAACTACCTAGTATTTTTTTTCAATGAGATTCCGGTCTTCCAAAACAACAAGAAACCGGAATGACAATACTTTATACAAATTTATTTCGCAGATTACTAATCTGCGTTACGTATTTCACCTCTCATTTTCTTTACGACTAAATACGGAGAAATGTTTTACGTTTATCTTGCTACTTGATACTGCAGCTTTAGTTCTTTCTTGAACAACTTCACCATTATGAGTTATAAGAGAACCTATTACAATTTCATCTTCTAAGTTTAATTCTAAATTTCCTTCTTTTGAAATATGCTCCAACAAAGCCATAATATTTTTACTGTAAACAGCACTAGCATTTGTTGCTACAAGACTTGGTAAATTTGGCTCACCGATAATTGTTACTCCGTACTTCTTAACAATTTTGCCATTCTCACTTATCTCGCAATTTCCACCAAACTCAACAGCCATATCAAGCACAACTGAGCCAGGCTTCATACCTTTAATCATTTCTTCAGTTACTAAAATTGGTGCTTTTCTTCCTGGTACTAATGCAGTTGTTATAACAATATCTGCATTAGTTATATGTTTGAAAAGTAGCTCTTTTTGTTTTTGTAAAAATTCTTCAGAAGCTTCTTTTGCGTAACCGCCTTCGTCTTGCATATCTTCTTCAGTATCAACTTCAATAAATCTTCCGCCAAGACTTTCAACTTCTTCTTTAACAGCGGGACGAATATCTGAAACTTCTACAACAGCTCCTAATCTTTTTGCAGTACCAAGAGCTTGAAGTCCTGCAACTCCTGCTCCCATAATAACCACACGTGCTGGTTGAATAGTTCCGGCAGCAGTCATCATCAACGGAAAAATTTTACCTAATTCGTTTGCAGTCATAAGTACAGATTTATATCCAGCAATGTTAGCTTGCGAACTTAGTGCATCCATTTTTTGTGCAAGAGTTGTTCTTGGAATTGCATCCATAGAAATTACATTTATTCCACTATCAGCACATTGTTGTGCAAGTTGAGGATAATGAAGAGGGTAGAGCAATGTAATAAGAAGTGAACCCTTTTTCATTAAATCTAATTCGTGTTTATTTTTTGTCGGGTGCTCAATTGGACGTTGAACTTTAAGTACAATTTCAGCAGAAGAATATAATTCTTCAAGGTTGTCAAAAATTGTAACTCCGGCTTCTGCGTATTGTTCATTAGTAAAGCCTGCATTTATTCCGGCATCTTTTTCAAGATTTATTTTGAAACCTTTTTTAATAAGTTTGGAAGCAACATCCGGAACTATTGCAACTCGGTTTTCACCTGGAATGATTTCTTTTGGAACAGCTATAACCACTATGTATCTCCTTGTATTTAATTAAGGAAAAATGTTTTATCTTCTAAAATAAGAGGAAGTTATCTAATATCAAAGTAATAATAAAAAAATCTTTTGGCTACAAGAGACATAAAGAAAAATATGTAATTGTCTTTTGAATAATTTTCTATACCTTTAAGATGTAGGAATCCTTTTATATGATAAAATATATTTTTATAGTTATCAAGGTAGCTTAATGGCAAAAATTGTATTGAAAGAACAACTATCTAAAAGTGTTTACAAGATGAAACTTGAAGCAAAGTTAATTTCAGAAGAAAGAGAAGCTGGTCAATTTATAATACTCCAAGTTGATGAAGATTTTGGTGAACGAATTCCTCTAACTATTGCTGATGCAAATAAAGAAGCTGGAACAATTACAATAATATTTCAAGTTGTGGGATTGACAACTGATGAACTTTCTCACATGAATGTTGGTGATGATGTTCCAGTTTTAGTTGGACCTCTCGGAACACCAACTCATATAAAAAAACATGGTACTGTGGTTTGCGTTGGTGGTGGAATAGGTGTTGCTCCTTTGCATCCAATAGCAGAAGCATTTAAAGCAGCCGGTAATAAAGTTATTACAATAGTGGGAGCAAGAAATAAAGAGCTTGTAGTAATGGAAGATGAAATGAGAAAAATTGCAGATGAACTAATTATATGTACCGATGACGGAAGTTACGGCAGGAAAGGATTGGTAACAGAACCGCTAAAAGAAGTTTGTGAACGTGAAGAAAAAACGGATATGGTAATTGCAATTGGTCCACCAATTATGATGAAATTTTGTGCAGAGACAACCCGACCTTATGATGTTTACACAGAAGTATCGCTAAACACAATTATGGTTGATGGAACCGGTATGTGTGGAGGTTGTCGTGTTAATGTTGGAGATGAAGTTAAATTTGTTTGTGTGGATGGACCTGAATTTGATGGACACAAAGTTGATTTTGATAATATGATGGCAAGGCTACATTCCTATGATGACATTGAGCATGAGAAGCATGCATGTTATGTAGATAAATTGGCTGATGAAAAGCTAAAGAATTGAAGGAGGTTGAAAAATGAGTTACCAATCACCTGATATTTTAAGTGCAAATGCAAAAACTATTTTGAATGATTTCATACATCGTATTGATGAAATAAAACCTAAAGAAAGATTAAAAATTCCTATGCAGGAAATGCCTGCTCAAGAACCTTCCGTAAGAGCTTGTAATATAGATGAAGTTGCAATTGGCTACACGGTAGAGGAAGCAAGAGTGGAAGCTTTAAGATGTCTTGAATGTGTTAAACAACCTTGCGTTGATGAGTGTCCTGTTAAAATTGATATACCCGGATTTATTCATCACATAGCTTTTGGCGATTTTCAAAATGCAGTGGATGTTATTAAGGAAGCAAGTCTTTTACCTTCCATCTGCGGAAGAGTTTGTCCGCAAGAATCTCAATGTCAGCTAACTTGTACAGTTGGTATTGCAATGAAAGATGTTGATAAGTCAGTGGCAATAGGCAGACTTGAAAGATTTGCAGCTGATTGGGAAAGGGAACAAGGAACAGTAAAAGTTCCGAAAGTAAAACAAGAGACGGGTAAAAAGGTTGCTATTGTTGGAAGCGGACCAGCCGGATTAGTTGTTGCGGCTGATGTTAGAAGGGAAGGACACGATGTAACAATTTTTGAAGCCTTCCATAAATTGGGTGGAGTTATGAGATATGGAATTCCTGAATTTCGTTTGCCTAACAGTATTGTGGATGAAGAGATTGATACTCTTCTAAAGATGGGAGTTAAGATTGAAAAAAATTATGTTGTTGGAAGAACTAGAAAACTTACTGACTTAATTGATAAAGATAATTTTGATGCAGTTTTTGTTGGTACCGGAGCAGGCTTACCAATATTTATGGGCATTGAAGGTGAAAGTTTGGTTGGAGTATTCTCAGCGAATGAATATTTAACACGTGCAAATTTAATGAGAGCTTTCGATAAGAAAAATTCTGACACTCCAATGTATCCATCAAAAGTAGTTGCAGTTTTGGGTGGTGGTAATGTTGCAATGGATGCAGCTCGTATGGCTCTTAGACTTGGTGCAGAAATAATTTACGTAGTTTACAGAAGAACTGAAAAAGAAATGCCTGCTCGTAATGAAGAAATTGAACACGCAAAAGAAGAAGGAGTTGACTTCCACTTTTTAGAAAATGCTAACAGAATATTAGGAGATGAAAAGGGAAAAGTTAATGCAATGGAATGTTTAAGATACGAACTTGGTGAGCCTGATGATTCCGGAAGAAGACGACCAGTTGTAATTGACGGAAGCGAATTTATATTAGATGTTGATACTGTAATTGTTGCAATTGGTAATGGTAGTAATCCTTTGATAAACCAAACTACTCCCGAATTAAAAGCAAATAAATGGGGCAATATAATTGTAGATGAAAAACAAAAATCATCAATGGATAAAATATTTGCCGGTGGCGATATTGTTCTTGGTGCAGCAACAGTAATACTTGCAATGGGTGAAGGTAGAAAAGCCGCTGCAGGAATTAATGAAATGCTAGCAGAAGAAATTGCGAATTAGTAGACTTATAAATAATGCCTAGCACTTTTGAAGTGCCAGGCATTTTGCATTATTTGCTCTTTGGAGAAAAATTAACCAACATCTCATCAAATTTATAACCACATTTTTCAGACACATTTTTAAGACTAGAATCTAAAATAAATAAATTATTTATATAATGGATTATTTTTGAATTCGATTTAATTGCATTTCCTTTTTGCTCAACCAAAATATAATTCAGGACACTTAAAGTCATCATCCAATCAACTAGTTCTTCAAATCTTTGTTTGTTATAGTAGGTAATATCTTCAAATGTATTTACTTCGATATAAGATTTTGTGAAATCATTGTTGAAGATACTTTTCACTAAATCTTTTTTATCCTTAACAAAAAATTGAATGAGTTCTTTCTTAGTAGTCAGCTTTATCAATTTATTATTTTGGATAGTGGTGTTTGTTAAAAATAAATTTACATCCAATAATAAATTCAGTAATGTAATATATTTCGTTCCATCGTGTTCATTTACTCCGAGAATGTTTCTAATTGGAGTAGTAAGTAATAGTATAGAAAGCCTATCATTATTGGACTTATTCTTACTTGTAAACAATTCTCTCACATATTTTGCTGTAAGGTAGATTAAAGAAATTTTAAGATTATTATCATCTGAGTTTATTGTTATCATATCTCTGATTTCAATATTCTTTTTCGGTCTATCTTTACTAAAGTTGCTTTGTACAGTACTTAATAATTTTTCTATTGAAGTTAAATCATCTTTGAAATTCTTAACAATATTCTTTTTTGCTACTTTTATACTAAAATGATTCTTTGTTTCATCAATAAAATTTTCAAAGTCTTTGGTTATTTCATTTAAGGTCTTTTTGTTATTTGTTGATTTGGCAGACTTTGTTGAATCGATATTCTTTAAGTGCAAAATATTTTCTTCTTTGAAAATATTTTCAAATGCACTATGCACAGCAGTTAATTTGAACTCGTCTCGTTCTTTTTCAAAATTGTGAACGCCTTTACCTTTTAGCTTTTTGTAAAAAAGATTTGTTTCTCCTGATGAATCATAAATCTCTCTAAAACCAATAAGGACTTTATATTCATACTCGTTTAAAGAAAATCTTAGTCCTGAAGAATGAATATGTTTTCCTTTAAAAATAAATTCTAAATCGGTAATTATATTTTTTGCAATGTAAAAATAATTTTCTTCATTCTTGAAATTTAAGCTTTCTGCAATTGTAACATTTGCTAAATTCTTAGTATTATTATTTGCAATCAATTTTTGTCGAGAGTGATTTATAAAGCCTTTAACTTTTTCATACTTATTATTAACCAGCACAAGTGCTTTCTCGTTATTACGAGAGTTTGTATAAGCATATATATTTTCATTCAAATTGCCATTAGCATTAACGAAATCAAACAACCAAAAATTTTCAACTTCAGAAAATAAATATCTTTTATTAAGTAGTGGAAAGATTTCTTGTTCGTGTTTCTCTACCAACCATTGATTTGGTTGTTCATCGTAATAAGCACGTTTATATTCCATTCCATACTTTTCTGTAAAACCTTCAATTTGTCCGTGAGCTAACATTGGCAAGCCCGGAAGCGTACAAAGCAAAACTAGAACGGCAAAATATTTGTCGCCAGTTCCAAATTGTTCTATTGCAGTTTCTTCATCCGGATTGCTCATAAAGTTAACGTAGCGTTTTAGAATTTCTGGTTCAAACTCTAAAGTGTTTGTAATCAGCTCACGATATTTATCATTTTCTTCTTTTATCATCATATGCATAAACGCACTATTGTAAACTCTGTGCATTCCAAGTGTGCGGACAAAGTAACCTTCCATCAACCAAAATGCTTCTGCAAGTAAAAGTGTTTCGGGCATTTCTTTGTTTATTCTATCAACAACTTCACGCCAAAATTCTTTTGGAAAAAATTCATCAAACTGTTTGCGAGTTAAAGCATAGTCGGCTCGGGAAGGAATGTCTCCACCTTTACCGGGTTGCGGATACCACAATCTTGAAAAGTGTTTCTTGGCAAGTGTCATAGCAGCATCAAATCTAATTACAGAAAATTTTCTTGCTACATCAAATATCTTTTGAATGATTGCTTCACGAACTTCTTCTTTTAAAAGATCAAGTTGTGCAGTATCATTCCACGGCATAACTGTACCATCGTTACCGTGATAAATATATTTTGTTTCATTATTCCTTAAATCTTTTCTCTCGAACACAACGGCTGCATCTGTCTTATTCCAATACTGGTCTTCAATTCTAATTTCAACATCGTGATGTGCAGAAAGATTAACTCCGGTAAATCTATAATTTGGGAAAGGGGGATGCTCCGACTGAATAAAATACTCCGGATATTCAATCATCCACTTAGAATAAATTCCGGTATGATTTGGAACCATATCGCTTGCAAGCCTTATTCCATAGGCCTTTGCACGTTCATTAAAGATATTAAATGCGTTTTCACCACCTAAGTCATTTGCAATTGTATAATCATATAAAGAGTAAGCGGAAGCAACAGCATCTGTATTTCCCATTACGTGTTTAATTGTTTTTGAAGCTGAACTTCTTTCCCAAACTCCAATTAGCCAAAGTCCGTTTATGTTTCTATTTCGTAATTGCTCCAACTCTTCGATGGGGATTTGGTCTAATCTTTTAATTTCTCGTTTATACTTTTTAGAAAGTTGATCTAACCAAACAAAAATGTTTTTAGCAATCATTACTAAATTCGGCATCCAATTTACATCAGGCGTAAATTGTTCGGGTTCATCATAATCATCAACTGAATCTTCTACATAATTATATAGAGATTTCCCAATAAACATTTCTTGTGGGTTTGGTGCTTTGCCTTTATATTGTGGAGCAATTGTTGGTGGAGGTCCACCGCCATTAAATTGAGTTTCAAATACTATGCTTTCCTTAAATAAATCTTTAGAGTTTTTAATTTTAAGTAGCAAATTTTCATCAATTAAAATGCCCCATTCATTTTTTATAAAATCAAGCTGCTCCCAAAGGTTTCCTGGACTATGGGAAAAAGGTTTTCGTAAAAAAGAGAAAAGATTTTCTTTCTTAATTCCAACTTTATATTCGTCTTTGTCAAGAAATGATTCTAAACTTGTTAATGTTTGAGTATATGTCTTCTTTTGAGAAAAATAATTCTCATCGAAAAGTTCTTTGAATTTTACATAAGCTGGATTTTGATTTGACAAATGTAATAGCAATAATTCTTCTAGAATGATTTCTTTATTAGGTTTACCATTTGTTGAAGAGTTTAGATATTCAACTTCACTCTTAATATTTTTATAAACTTTATAAGGTGGAAATATTGTGACAAATTCTAAAAGTAAATCATCCAAATTAGTTTTGCCTATTGAAGTCTGCAAATTATTTATAGCATCTGAGAAGACTACAGGCATTGATTGATGGAGAAATTTATTTATAACAAGATGATAAATTTCATCTAACAAGCCAACTGCATTTAATTCACCAGGCGAAATATGATGTTCAACATTTCTTAGCTTATTTATTTTATCAGCAAGAACTCTTACTTGATAAAAATTAGCAAAAATAACATTCCCTGATTGAGAAAATAATGAATCATCAACTTGGTATTTTTCTCGTATCTGTTTCGCAATATGGAATTCGTAAGTAGGTAGAATATTTTTGAATGGGTTTTTCAATTTCACATCTCAGTATGTATTGAAATAATTTGGATTTGTAAAGATAGTCAATTTGCAGCACTTCTACCTTTGCTATTATTCAAATTATTATTTTTTAATTCGATTTCTGTCATTCCCGAATGTATTTATCGGGAATCCATTAGCTAGAGTTTCCTGGATTCCCAGTCAAGCTGGGAATGACAAACAATAAAGAAACCTTCACGAAATAATTGATAAACGAAACTTATTCAGTTATATTTTGAGACTTAATTAATTGTTAAACATAGTATGGATTTCCAATGGCAAAAACGCCGTTAATGACGCAATTTCATAAAGTAAAAAGCGAACATCCCGATACAATTTTATTATTTAGGGTTGGCGATTTTTTTGAAACTTTTGAAGATGACGCAGTTACCGCATCAAAAGTTCTTGGGATTACTTTGACCAAACGTGCTAATGGAAAGGCAAGCAGTGTTCCACTTGCTGGATTTCCGCATCATTCCATTGATACGTATTTGCCTAAGTTAGTTAAAGCTGGTTACAGAGTTGCTGTTTGCGAGCAAGTTGAAAATCCTAAATTTGCAAAGGGAATTGTTAAAAGGGAAGTTGTTGAAGTTGTAACTCCAGGCGTTGTTTATTCGGATAAACTTTTGGATCACAAAAAAAATAATTATCTAGCTGCAATTTATTTTGATAAAGATTTTGTTGGAATTTCTTATTGTGATATTTCAACAGGCGAATTTTTCACTTATGAAACTTCCGCATTAAAAGTTAGGGAGCAGATTGAAATTATCCATCCTTCCGAACTGTTAATTTCCAAAAAACAAAAGATTGATATTCTTCCGGTAATTGAAAAATTAGATATCAATATAAAGCTTACCACTATTGATGATTGGATATTTAATGATGAGTACGCAAAAGACTTGATGAAAGACCAATTCAAAACTCAAACTCTTAAGGGTTTTGGGATTGAGAATTTAACTACAGGAGTAATCTCTGCCGGGGCAATTTTACACTATCTGAAAGAAACACAAAAATCTAATCTTGGTCACTTAACTAAAATATCTATTTATAATCCATCTGAGTATATGTACTTGGATATTTCTACAAAGAGAAATCTTGAAATTTTATTTACGTTGCAAGAAGGGAGTAAAGAAGGCTCGTTACTTTTCGTACTTGATAAAACAAGAACTTCAATGGGAGCACGTTTGCTGAAGAAGTGGATAAATGCTCCGCTTCGTAAAAAAGAGCAAATTGATAAACGATTAGAATGTGTTGAAGACTTTGTGAAGAATAAAACTCTCCATAATAATCTTCAAAATGAATTTAAAGAAATTGGCGATTTGGAAAGACTGATTTCAAAAGTTTGTACATCAAGGGCAAACCCGCGTGAATTGGTTTATCTTAAAAACTCAATTAGAAAAATTCCGCTGATTAAACAATTGTTAGACCAATCAAACTCAGAAATCATTAATATAATTAACTCAAAGCTTCACGACTTAAGTGAAATATTTGAGAAAGTAGAACTAGCAATAGTTGATGAACCACCTATTACCATTAGCGATGGTGGAATTATTCGTTCCGGTTATAATGAAGAATTAGATGAGCTAAGAGACCTTTCCCTTAATGCAAAAAGTTGGATTGCAAATATGCAGAAGGAAGAAAGAGAACGCTCAGGCATTCCTTCTCTTAAAGTTAGTTACAATAGAGTGTTTGGCTATTACATTGAAATTACTCATACACATAGAGATAAAATCCCAGATAATTATATACGAAAACAAACACTGGTTAGTAGTGAAAGATATATTACTCCAGAGCTAAAGGAGTACGAAGATAAAATTCTAAATGCTGAGGAGCTTATTGGAACGTTGGAGCATCAACTGTTTAATGAGATTAGATTGATTGTTGCCAATGAAGCTAAAAAAATTCAAGAGAATGCTCAGCTAATTGGAATGCTGGATTGCTATTTGTCATTTGCCGAAGTTGCTCAAGAGTATAATTATGTTAAACCGCAAATTGATGAATCGGATAGAATTAAAATTACTCAAGGCCGCCATCCGGTTGTGGAACGCATACTTCCACCGGGCGAAAAGTTTACCGCAAACGATTATGACTTAGACAATGCTGACACACAAATAATTATTCTTACTGGCCCAAATATGGCTGGTAAGTCCGTTTACTTACGTCAAATAGGTTTGATAGTTTTGCTCGCACAAATCGGCTCGTACGTTCCGGCTGATAGAGCTTCAATAGGAATTGTTGATAGAATTTATACACGAGTGGGAGCAAGCGATAATATTTCTGCCGGAGAAAGTACGTTCTTAGTTGAGATGCAAGAAGCCGCAAACATTCTAAATAATGCAACTAACAAAAGTTTAATACTTCTTGATGAGTTAGGTAGAGGAACAAGTACATTCGATGGAATGTCAATAGCTTGGGCTATTACAGAGTACTTGCACGAGAATCCAACTGTAAAACCCAAGACTTTATTTGCGACTCACTACCACGAGCTAAATGAAATGTCTTCAATTTTTGATAGGATTAAAAACTTCAAAGTTGAAGTAAGAGAGTATGACGACAAAGTGATTTTTCTCCACAAGGTTTCTTCTGGTGGAGCAGATCATAGTTATGGAATTCAAGTTGCGCAAATGGCTGGCTTACCAAAGTTTGTTACAAGCAGAGCAAAAGAAATTTTGCTAAACTTAGAAGACAAAGAATTAACTCCGTATCAGTTTAAGCCAAAACGAACTAAGCAAATTCAGCAAGATGAATATCAAATAAATCTGTTTGAAATGAAAGATGATGAACTAAGGAAAGAAATTTCTGATATTTCGGTTGATGGTATGACACCTTTGGAAGCTTTGAACAGACTTAGTGAATTAAAAAAGAAAATTAAAGAGGATGAGTAGTTATGAAGAAAATCAAGAATATACTTTCGCTATTAATAGTCATTATAATAGTTGTCAATTGTACAGAAACTAAACGTGCTCCCATAAATACAGAGTATATTGAAAGCATTAAGAAACATAGGACTGAAACTGATGACTGGATGAAGAATGGAGAACAATCTCCATTTAACGCAAAAGGGAAGATTGAGTTTCACCCATTAAAATATTTTCCGATTGATGAAAACTTTGCACTTAAAAGTAAACTCTTTGAGTATGATAAAAAAGAAAATCACTCAATGTTTGGGACAAAAGGAGAAGAACGTTCTGCAACACGTTACGGTTTTTTTAGATTGAAAAAAGATGAACAAGAATTTAAGGTTAATGTATATTCTAACATAACAAAAACTGGTGAAAAGTATTATAGTATTTTGTTTACTGACAAAACAACCGGAAAGGAAACCTATGATGTTGGACGCTACATTGAGTTTGAACTAAATAGAAATAAAGATTTTATTTACACAATTGATTTTAATTTGGCGTTTAGTCCTTATTGTTCATATAGTCCAAATTACTCTTGTGCAATTCCTTTGGAAGAGGATTTCCTAGATTTACGAATAACAGCTGGTGAAATGAAATTTCATAATTAAGCACTAATAAAAGAACAATTAAATAGAAAGATTTTAAATTGAAGAATAAAAGAGTAATAGTAGCAATGAGCGGAGGAGTTGATTCCTCAGTAGTTGCTGGATTGTTAGTTCAAGAAGGTTATGATGTAATTGGCATAACTATGAAAACTTGGGGATTTATGGAGGTTGGTGGTGCTCCCAAACACGAATCGGGATGCTGTTCCCTTGATGCAATTTATGACGCAAAAAATATTGCAAATCAATTTGGGTTTCCACATTACACAGTTGATTTTACAAAAGCATTTGAAGAAGCAGTAATTGAAGATTTCGTAGATGAATATTTAGAGGGGCGAACTCCAAACCCTTGTGTTGTTTGCAATAGAAAAATTAAGTGGGAAGAATTATTGCAAAAAGCAGATTCTCTTGATGCTAAATATATTGCTACCGGACATTATGCAAAAGTGGAATTTAATGAAAGCACAAAAAGGTACTGTTTGAAAAATTCTGCTGATTCTACCAAAGACCAGACTTATGCACTTTGGGGTTTAACTCAAGAAAGTTTAAGTAGGACTTTGCTCCCACTTGATAAATATACAAAACTTGAAGTGCGAGAAATGGCTGAGAAAATGGGAATCAAAACAGCTAACAAGCCGGACAGTCAAGAAATTTGTTTTGTTGCTGATAACAATTATGAAAGATTTCTACGAGAGCGAGTACCCGAAAAAATTGCAGAAGTAAAAGAAGGGGATTTAATCTATAAAGAAAAAGTAATTGGCAAACATAGAGGAATACCTTTCTACACAATTGGACAAAGAAAAGGTTTAGGAATTGCACTTGGCAAACCCGTATATGTTAAAAATATTGATAAAGAGAATAACATTGTAGAAATTGGCGATGATATAGATTTACTTACAACAAGAGTTATAGCCAATGATATCAATATGGTTAGCGTTAATGAATTAGAACTAGGACAAAAAGTAATAACAAAAATTCGCTATTCAGATAAAGGTTCATTAGCAGAAATTATAAAGTTTAACAACGAAGAAATTACTCTTGAATTTATTGAACCAAAACGTGCAATTACGCCAGGACAGTCTTTAGTTATTTACGATGAGCAAGGTTATGTACTTGCTGGTGGAGTGATTAGGAAAGAGTAAAATATTTTACTAAATAAGATATATTTGTTACTGGAGAGAAAGCTTCGAACAAAACAAAAGAAATAACATAATATTAAACGCAAGAGTTTTGCTACTTAACCAAAGTTACGAGCCGCTTACAATATGCTCAGCAAAAAAAGCAGTTATACTAATCTATTTACGTAAAGCTGAACTTGTTGAGGAAAATCCAAAACTTTGCGTTAGAACTGTTACAAAAATATTCCCTTGGCCAAGTGTTATTAGATTAAAAACTTATGCAAGAGTTCCATTTGTAAATATAAATTTAACTCGTAAAAATATTTTAAGAAGAGACGAGCACAAATGCTCTTACTGTGGAAGAGGTGACTTAACTTTAACTATTGACCACGTAAAACCCAAAGCTAGTGGTGGAAATGATACTTGGACAAATCTAACTTCAGCTTGCTTGCCTTGTAATAATAGAAAGGGGAATCAAACTCCAGACGAAGCAAAAATGCCTTTGCTAAAAAATCCGTACAAGCCAAACCATATAACATTTATATTAAAAGCCGCGAATAGAATTGATGATGTTTGGAAGAGTTATTTGTTTCAAACTTGAGGAATAATTAAATTATCAACTATGAAAAATAAAATAGAGATATATCAAACCGAAGACAAACAAATGGAACTTAGTGTTAATTTTGAAAATGAAACTGTTTGGTTGAGCCAATTACAATTAGCCAAATTGTTTTCACAGACAAAGCAAACTATAAGCTTACATATTAATAATTGCTATAAAGAAAGAGAACTTAAAAGAAAAGCAACTGTCAGGAAATCCCTGACAGTTCAAAAAGAAGGAAATAGACAAGTAAAAAGAAATATTGAATACTATAATCTAGATGTAATAATCTCAGTTGGTTATAGAGTAAAATCAAAAAGAGGAACTCAATTCCGAATTTGGGCAACTCAGCAATTAAAAGATTATTTAGTAACAGGTTATGCAATTAATAAAAAACGATTGCTAGAAAAGCAACAAGAAGTTCAATATCTAAAAACTGGTATTCGTATTTTAAATAGAGCGATAGAAAATGAACTAGACAAAACAAACAATAAAATGTTTTCTCTTTTTTCAAAAGGACTTGAATTATTAGATGACTATGACCACGAAACATTAGACAAAAAGGGCTTAAGTATAACTAAAATAGTTTATCCTTCGTTTGAAGATTATATGGGAATGATTCACGAAATGTATTCTAATTTTAAATCAGATGTTTTTGCAAAACCTAAAGATGATAGTTTTAAGAGTTCCATAAACCAAATAAAACAAACTTTTTCAGGAAAAGAACTTTATCCTTCGTTAGAAGAAAAAGCAGCAAATCTACTTTATTTTATTACTAAAAATCATTCTTTTATAGATGGAAACAAACGCATTGCAGCTGCTTGTTTTCTATTCTTCTTAGAGCAAAACAATAGCTTAATCAATAATGGGAAACCAATAATCAGCAACGAAGCATTGGCATCATTAACACTTTTTATTGCTACAAGCAAATCAAATGAAGCTGAAATTGTTAAAAGGGTAGTGATTAGTATTCTAAATAGGAATAAGGAATGAAAAGTAAAAGGAACAAATGAATATTAAAAATCAACATATCAAAGAATATCTAGACTATTATTTTAACTTAAAAACTAGTCCAGAATTTGCTGTCTTGTTAAGAGGCGAATGGGGAACTGGTAAAACCTGGTTTATAAATAATTATTTAGAGAAACATAATGATATAGATTACATATATGTTTCCTTATATGGGATAACTTCATATAGAGAAATTGAAGATTCATTTTTTCAACAACTACATCCATTACTTGCTTCAAAAGGTATGAAGTTGGCTGGAAAAATTCTGAAAGGTATTGTTAAAACATCAATCAATATTGATTTAAATAATGATGGTAAGTCAGATGGTAAAATCTCTCCAACAATTCCAGACATTAAATTGCCGGATTATTTCAAAAATGCAAGTAGCAAAGTTTTAATCTTTGATGATTTAGAAAGATGTTCTATAGAAATCCCCAATATACTAGGTTATATAAATCAATTTATAGAGAACAAAGGGACAAAAGTTATAATTCTTGGAAACGAAGAACAAATTATAAAAGATGAAAAGGGAAAAACGATTGATGATTCAAGACGTTACATAAATATAAAGGAAAAGGTAATTGGAAAAAGCTTTAATATAGAAGCTGACTTTGAACTTGCTTACACGTACTTTATTAACCAAGTTAATAATAAAAAAACGAAAAAAATTATAATTACTAATAAGTCTATTGTTAAAGAGACATACAATATTGCTGGATATATGAATTTGAGACATTTAAGACAAACCATTCTTGATTTTGAAAGACTGTTGGATTTTTTCCCAGTAAAAGCTATTCGTAAAAATGATTTTCTTTTACACATTCTAAAATTATTCTTTGCAATCTCTTTTGAAATTAAAAAAGGTAGTATTATAGAAAATGAAATTCCGAAACTTTTTCGCTATGATTTTTGGATAAGACAAACTGATGAACCAAAAACAAACTATCAAGTAGTACGTGAAAAATATAGTGTATTTGATGATTTTCATAACCACAATGAATATTTAATTTGGACTTCATTTCTAAAATTTGGCAAAATTGATAACCAATTATTTGAAGAATCAATTCAAAACAGCATCTATTTTCAAGATGAAAATACACCTAATTGGGTAAAACTTTGGAGGTTCCGAGATTTAGAAGACGATGAATTTAAACCATTATTTGATTTAATATTTGATGATTTTAAGGAATCTAAAATTGAAAATAAATATGTTGTTGTTCATATCACTGGTATATTGATTCATCTTGCAGAAATAAAACTTATAAATCAGAATAAAATTGAAATTATAAAACTTGGTAAGAAAAATTTAGAATCATTAAAATCTAAAGGACTTTTACGTTTGAATCGCTTTGAAAATTTCCCTGGAAAAGAAGGTTATTCATTAGGATACAAAAGTAGAGGGAATAATGAGTTTATGGAGTTCATTATTTTTGCTAGGGAGCTTGCGAATAAAGCTACGGAAGAAAATCTATCTAAAAAAGCTGATATATTGTTACTGAAAATGAAACCAACTTCTATTGTAGAATTTGGGCAACAACTTTTTCTGGATGATTCATCTGATAATTTTTATTTTGATATTCCAATACTAGTTCATTTTCAGATATCTAAATTTGTTAAAGCTTATTTAGAGTTACCTAATAAAGATAAAAGTAGAATAGCTTATATCTTAGATAAAAGATATAAATGCCACGACTATAACAACAATCTTTTCCCTGAACTAAAGTGGCTTCTCGAACTTCAAAAAACGTTAAAAAAGGAAAGACAAAAATTATTAGGTACTATAAGTGGACACATAATTGAAGATACAATTCTTAAGTCAATTGAAAAAGCAATTATAGAATTAAAAAAGGTATCAAGAGAGAAGAAGCAATAATCTAAAATAGTTTCTATTATTTAATAATAACTAAGCCATTACTAGAAATCCTTCAAAAATAAAATCCCCAAAAGCCCTTTATTAAATAACTATTTTTTGTACATTTAAAAGTTTGATTTATACTTACTTAGGAAACACTTTTGGATACAAAGAAAAGACGAATATTAAGCGGAATGCGTCCAACCGGAAAGTTGCATATTGGGCATTATGTTGGTGCGTTAGAAAATTGGATTAAGTTAGAAGATGAATTTGAAAGCTATCATTTAATTGCTGATTGGCACGTTCTGACAACTGACTTAAACACAGATGAAATTTACAACAATACAATTGAAATGGTTATTGATTGGCTTGCAGTTGGATTGGATCCAAATAAAAGTCCATTCTTTCGTCAATCTAAAATTAAGGAACACGCTGAATTATTTTTAATATTTTCTATGTTGGTTACAAAAGCTAGAATGGAACGTAACCCAACTCTGAAAGACCAAGTAAGAGATTTAAATATTGAAAATATTATTTACGGACATTTGGGTTATCCTATTTTACAATCGGCAGATATACTACTATACAAGGGCGAAGCTGTACCCGTTGGAGAAGACCAAGTTCCACACGTAGAAATTACAAGAGAAGTTGCACGTAAGTTTAACAAGCAATATGGATTTGTTTTCAGAGAACCAAAACCATTGCTGACAAAATTTTCTCGTTTAATGGGTTTAGATGGTAATGCAAAAATGAGCAAGTCGCTTAACAATACAATATTACTTTCAGAGAAACCAGATGATGTAATAAAGAAATTAAAAAAGGCGAAAACAGATCCACAAAAGTTGAGACGGAACGATCCCGGAAGACCGGAAGTTTGTTTAGTATTTAGTTATCATCAAAAATTTAATCCAGATGAAATTCTAGAAATTGAAGCTAGTTGTAAATCCGGAGCATTGGGTTGTGCTGATTGCAAAGTAAAGTGTTCTTCCGGCATAAATAACTTTCTAGAACCAATTTTAGAAAAAAGAACTATTTACGAAAATGATTTAGACTTGGTAAAACAAATTATTGATGATGGCGAAGCTAAAGCAAAAATAATTGCTTCAGCCACAATGGAAGAAGTTCATTCAGTAATGAAAATAGGGTAAGTTTACCTATTCTAAAACGGCTGTCATTGCGAGGAGTGTTGTTTACGACAGGGGTGGCAATCTGTTGAAATTTGATGAATTGATTATGACAAAACAGTACTATGCTTATATTTTAATAAATAAAATTAATACTGTTCTTTATATTGGGGAAACGTTTTAGATGATTTCGATTTTGTTGTTTAAGATTTGATTGTTATTTATTATTTGTATTCTGGAATTTGCACCGAAGGAGCAAAATGTATAAAGTTAAACTAAATACTTTTGAAGGTCCGTTAGACTTACTTCTGTTTTTTATCAGAAGGGATGAGTTGGATATTTATAATATTCCTATCTCAAAAATTACAAAAGAGTTTGTTACATATCTAGATATGTTGGAAGAACTTGATTTAGAAGTTGCCGGAGATTTTCTTCTAATGGCAGCAACTCTAATGCAAATAAAAGTTAGAATGCTCCTTCCAAAAAAGAAAGATGAAAAAGGAGATGAGATAGATCCTCGTGATGAATTGGTGCAAGCACTAATAGAGTACAAACGTTACAAAGAAATGTCCGAAGAGTTCTCATACTTAGAAGGCAATCAGCGGAAAGTTTTTTACCGTGGTAATTTTGAAAAAGATGAAGTTGAACATAAACCAGAACTTGATGTGCTTCTAAAAAATATTTCTTTGTTCGATTTAATAAAAGCATTCCAAAATGCTATGATGGAAAAACCGGTAGAGTTAGTTCATAATGTTGAAAGATTAAATGTTTCAATAGATGAACAAACAGAATATATAATTAGTCTAGCTGATGGAAATGGCAGATTAAATTTTGTTAAACTAGTTAAAGGTATGACTGAAAAAATAAGAGTAATTGTAACTTTTATTGCTTTGTTAGAATTAATCAAAGCGGGGAAAATTGAATTATTTGAATCTCCAACCTTTAATGATTTTGAGATACAATTAGTTTATGGATAATATATACAAATCAATAATAGAGTCACTTGTTTTTGCTTCTGAAGATGCAATTACTTCCTCCGATATTATAAAAGCAATAAAAGAAATTGACGGAGATGATACTAGCATTACTCCAAAAGATATTGAAAAATCTGTTGTTGAATTAAATGAAAAATATGCAGAAATTGATTCTGCGTTTTCAATAATTAATATTGCAGAGGGCTATCTTTTTGCAACTAAAACTGAGTATGCAAAATATGTTGGATTTTTATCAACAGAAAAAACTAAGCGTCGTCTAAGCCAGGCAGCGGTTGAGACCCTTTCTATCATTGCATATAAGCAACCGATTACAAAACCAGAGATTGAAACTATACGTGGAGTAAACTCTGATTATATGATTAATACTTTGTTAGAGAAAACATTAATTACAATAAAAGGAAGAGCTGATTCAATGGGTCGTCCACTAATTTATGGAACTACTCCAGAGTTCTTAATGTACTTTGGCTTAAACAAAATTAGTGATTTACCAAAGCCGCGTGAAATTGAAGAGATTATGAGAGACGAAGATTTTCTTGAGCAAAAAAGAAAAATTATGATGAACGAAATTGAAGAAAATTTAGAAAATGATATAGATAATTCTGATAGTGACATAATAGACAGTGGTAGCCATGATAGTTCGATTGAATAAATATCTTGCCCAATGTGGCGTAGCATCTCGTAGAAAATCTGATGCACTAATTGAAGAAGGAAGAGTTTCTGTAAATGGGAATGTTGTTCTTGAGCTAGGTGTAAAAGTTGATCCGGATAAGGATGACATTTTTATCGATGGTCAAAAACTCAAACCCCAAGGTAAAGTTTATTTCCTATTGAACAAACCAAAAGGAATTATCTCAACTACAAGTGATGACAAAAAAAGAGTTACTGTTGTTCAGTTAATTAACACAAGTCAAAAAATATTTCCGGTTGGTAGATTAGATTTTAACACAACTGGAGTTTTACTACTTACTAATGATGGAGAACTTTCTAATTACTTAACACATCCTAAAAATGGAATTGAACGAGAGTACGAAGTTAAGTTAGATAAGGAACTCAAAAAAAATGATAGAGAAAATTTGGTTAAAGGAATTTTCTTAGATAAAAAGAGAAGTAAGTTTGTAGATGTTTCATTCCCGAAAGCAAATAATTATTACTTTGTTAAAGTTGTAACTGTTGAAGGAAGAAATCACTTTGTGAAAAATATGTTTTATGCTCTAGGCTATACTGTCAATGGGCTACATCGCTCTAGATATGGAAAAGTAGTACTTAGTAATTTACAAAAAGGCGAGTACAGAAAACTTTCTGAAAGAGAAGTTAAGGCAATTTCAAAGAAGTAAATTGTTTAAATCAATTATCATCTACAAATACCTAGTATAAAAAAGTAGGTGCTGTCATTCCCGAATGTTTTTATCGGGAATCCAGATTTGAAATTAAAAGGTTTTTTGGTCAAGCCGAAAATGACAATCATTAAAGTAAATAATAACAAAATCCGTAATTTGGAGGAACATTGGAAAATACCAATAACGAAAAAGAATTAAATAATTTAATATTAAGAAGACACGAAGAGCTTAAAGAGCTTAAGGATAAAGGCGTTCAGCCATTTGCTTATGAGTATGATGTTGATTCTTATTCAACTGATATAAAAAGTGATTATGAAAACTTAGAAGGTAAGACCGTTAAAATTGCTGGAAGATTTATGGCAATTAGAAAAATGGGGAAAGCTTCTTTTGCTCAAATTCAAGATGAGAAAGGTAGAATACAAATCTATTTAAAGAGAGATGAAATTGGCGAACAATATGCAATGTTCAAACTTCTTGACATCGGTGATCTTGTTGGAGTTGAAGGTTATGTTTTCAAAACTAGGACTGAAGAAATTTCTGTTCATACTACTTCCTTAACATTACTTGCAAAATCACTTCGTCCTATTCCAATTGCTAAAGAAATTACAGATGAAGATGGAAACAAAAAAATATTTGATCAGTTTACTGACAAAGAATTACGTTATCGCCAACGTTATGTGGATTTGATTGTAAACCCTGAAATTAAAGATGTTTTTGTGAAACGTTCAAAAATAATTTCGTCTATGAGAAATTATTTGGATGGTAATAATTTCCTTGAAGTTGAGACTCCTGTTCTTCAATCCCTATACGGTGGTGCAGCTGCAAAGCCTTTCATTACTCATCATAATGCGTTAGATATGAAATTGTATCTTAGAATTGCAGATGAGCTTTATCTAAAAAGACTAATTGTTGGTGGCTTTGAAAGAGTTTACGAAATTGCAAAAGATTTTAGAAACGAGGGAATGGATAAAAGTCATAATCCCGAATTTACAATGATGGAACTCTATATTGCTTACAAAGATTACGAATGGATGATGAAATTTGTTGAGGAAATGATTTTTCACATTGCCAAAGAAGTTATGGGTAAAACTAAAATAATGATTGAAGGGACTGAAATAGATTTTGCTCCGCCTTGGAATAGAGTTTCTATGATTGATGAACTTAAAAAAGAAACTGGGATTGATGTTCTAACAATTTCAAAAGAAGACTTAGCCGCAGATGTTAAAAAACGTGGAGCAAAATTATCTGGTGGCGAAAGTAAAGGGAAACTTATTGATGAATTGTTTTCTATTACTGTTGAACCAAAATTAATTCAGCCAACTTATGTTACAGATTATCCTGTTGAACTTTCTCCTTTGGCAAAGAAACACAGAACTAAAGAAGGTGTTGTTGAACGCTTTGAAGGTTTTGTAATGGGTAGAGAAATTTGTAATGCGTTTAGTGAGCTAAATGATCCGATTGATCAGAAAGAAAGATTTATGGAGCAAGTGAGATTTGGCGAAGAAGGTGATGAAGAAGCACATCAAATAGATGATGATTATATTAGAGCATTAGAATTTGGGATGCCTCCAACAGCTGGTCTGGGCATAGGGATTGATCGATTAGTAATGTTATTAACAAACCAATCATCAATTAAAGATGTAATTCTTTTTCCACAAATGAGACATGAGAAATAAGAATATGTTGTTTTATATCTATGAAAAATATATTTGCAATATCTGGAAGTACAAGAAAGGATTCAACTAATTGGATAATTCTAAAAACAATTAAAGAACTTTTCAAAGATAAATTGAATGTTGAAATTTATGATGAGCTTGATAAACTTCCACACTTCAATCCTAATTTAGTAAATGATGAATATCCAAAAACTGTTAGAAATTTAATTAGTAAAATTGATATAGCTGAGGGAGTAATAATTTGCACTCCGGAATATGTTTTTAGTCTTCCGGCAATTCTAAAAAATGCTTTAGAGTGGACGGTTTCAGAAACAGTTTTTTCATATAAGCCAACAGCCCTAATAGTAGCAGCTAGTTTAGGCGAGAAGATATTTGAAACATTAGATTTAATTGTTAAAACATTACTCCAAGAAGCTATTCCAAAATATTATTAAAGGGTGTTAGAAGTAAAATTACTGATGGACAAATATTTGATGAGGAATTGGTAACCCAATTTAATATGATTGTTGAATCACTTCTTCTTACAATTAAAAATAAATCTCTTGTCGCAGCAAACAAAAAAACAATTAAATGAAATTACTTCTAATTATAATACTTTGTTTTTCTAGTTTGCTTTTGGAAAGTAGTCTTTTTGCACAAAAGAATTCGCATTCCAATTCTATTACAAAAGTTCCTTTATCACTTCTTGCAAAACAACCTATTCAAAATCACAATCCATTCCAACCAAAAATAGATTACGGAATGTTAGCCGGAGTTGGCGCAATAACACTTGGAGCCGGAGTTGCTGTTCATATATATCAAGCAAATTCCTGGTGGGCAGACCAAGGAACAACATTTAAAATAATTAACGATTGGAAATATGCTCTTTGGTTGGATAAGATGGGGCATTTTTATGGAACTAATTTAATTGCTCACGGTTTATCTGCAAGCTTAGAAGCAGCAAATCTAACTTTGGAACAATCTGCAATATACGGAGCAATTGGTGGATTAGCTTTTGAATTATTCATTGAAATTCAAGATGGTTTTGGTCCCGAAAAGTGGGGTTTTAGTCCAGGTGATGCTGCCGCAGATGTTTTGGGGGCAGCATATTCTTTAGGGCAATATTATTATCCAACACTAAAACATATTCAACCGCGAGTTAGCTATTATCCTTCTCAAAAACTATTAGATGGAAAACATCCTGGTGGAAATATAATTGATGATTACGTTGGACAAAAGTATTGGATGGCTTTTAGAATGAAAAAGTTACTGCCAAAAAATATTGCAAAATATTGGCCCTCTTTTTTAATGATTTCTGCAGGAATGGGGATAAGAGATTGGAATGGTTTTGGAGTTGGTAAGCAAGATGTTTTTATTGCTCTAGATTTTGACGCGGAAGTGATACCACTACACGGAAAGTTTTGGCAATTTATAAAAAACACACTTAACTATATTCATTTCCCTATGCCAGGTATTAGAATATCACCAACAATGACTGCCTTTGTAATAGTTTATTAGGATTTCACTTTGACTTACTCTATTATTATCCCGACACTAAACGAAGAGAAATTACTCCCAAAACTTTTAAATATTTTAAATGATGAAAAGCTAAGAAAAAAATACAATTTTGAAATAATTATTTCGGATGGTGGAAGTACTGATAAAACTATAGAAGTAGCAGAGCCACGAGCTGATAAAATCGTAAAACCATCTGACTCCAAAAAGCAAAATATTCCAATTGGCAGAAATATGGGAGCAAGTCAAGCTACGGGAAATATTTTGATTTTTTTTAACGGAGATATTTATCCAAAAGATATGTTTGAAGTATTTAGAACAATTGAAGAAAAATTTGTTGGTAGCAAATATTTGGCGATGACTTGCAAAGTAGAGGTTTTTCCAAAAGAGCAAATATTAACTGACAAAATATTTCATTCCTTTTATAATTTTTATTTTCACTTTTTAAATATTGTTGGACTCGGTATGGGAAGAGGTGAATGTCACATAATTAAAAAAGAAGTTTTTGAAGAAATGAACGGTTACAACGAGTCATTTGCTGCCGGAGAAGATTTCGATTTGTTTAGGCGAATTAGAAAAAAAGGAGAAATATTATTTGCAAGAAACATTGTTGTTTATGAATCACCAAGACGATATAGGAAAGAAGGTCATTTCAAGATTCTGTTTACTTGGTTAATAAATAGTGTTTATATTATGTTTACGAAAACAGCAAAGTCCAAAGAGTGGGAGCAAGTTAGGTAAGAATAGAATATGACAAAATCCAAAATTGCAATATTTCAAAAAAAAGAAATTAGAAAAACTATTTATAAAAATGAATGGTATTTCTCTATTGTTGATGTAGTAGGGAATTCAATTAATCCTACAGACTATTTGAGTAAACTACGTAAAAGAGATGAAGAAGTAAGAAACTACATAGGGACAAATTGTCTCCAGGTAGAAATGATTACAGAAACTGGGGAAAAGAGAAAAACTTAAGAGAGAAAATTTAAGAGAGCATATGACGGACCTTGAACTTATCTTCTCTATGCTTGGTGAAAGAGCAACTACATAAATTACTCAAACCCAAAACACTCAAGGATTTAACAACCTAAAGCAAGATGCAAAAGAAGGTGGTCAAATTGCCGGAGATGCTAAAAAGGCACTTGAAACCAAGACTGGTAAAAAGGTGAGTACTAAACAAAATTTTATTGATGCTCTTGAAAATAAAAAGCAATTGAATTAAACCATCATCTATTATTCTATTAAGTATGAAAAAATCACTGACAATACTTTTTCTAATATTTCTAACAACAATAATAAATGCCCAAGTTGGCTACGTTTCTGTTGATGATGAAATTTACAATTACTTAGAACGTATGCAAACCCTTAGTATTATTGAGGATTACAATTCTTTCGAACTTCCAAAAACTCGTAGAGAAATTTCTAAACACTTGATTACGATTACAAAGAAACATCTAAAGTTAGATTTAATTGACCAACAAAAATTGGTTGATTTTATAAATGAGTTTGAAATTGACTTAATAAATACTGGAATAAATTCGGAAAGTCTAATTCCAAATGGTGGGCTTATTTATCTATTAAATGATAAAGAAAAATTCATATACTCTTATAACGATTCCAACAAAGTAAACTTATTTGTAAATCTAATTGGCAAGTTGGATTATCTTTCGCAAAATGAATTTGAACCGATCAAAAATTCAAACTCTTTGTTGTATAGATTTGGTGGGGAAGTGAGAGGTTCTTTATTTAATAGAATAGGTTTTTCTGCTAGTGCTACAAATGGTTCATTTAAGGGAAATAAAAATCTAGCCCAAAGTTTTGGTTCGCTTAAATATAATTATAAATTCATTACTCCAACTGGTTCAGATCTTGGTGAAAGTTTTTTTGATGAAACTGAGTCATTCTTATTCTTAAACTATGATTATGCAAGTCTTAAAATTGGCAACGATAGAAAACTAATTGGTTACGGAGCAAGCAAATTGATTCTTGGAGATAATGCTCCGAGAATGGAATATTTACAATTGAATTTAGATTATAAGTCAATTCATTTCTCATCATTCCACGGAAAATTACTCGGCAGTAATCAATCTTATTACAATTCTAGTGAAGGTTCTATTTCTAGAATAACTGATAAATATCTTGCTTATCATAGGCTTAACTTTGCCTTGTCAAAACATTTGAACTTTAGTTTTGGAGAAATGATTATTTATTCAAGAAGGAATTTAGACATCTCTTATCTCAATCCATTTAACTTTTATAAAAGTTCGGAGCACGCTAATCAAGACAGAGATAACTCAGTATTGTTTTTGGATATTCAGAATAATTCAATTGATGGCGTGAAGTTTTTCTCATCTTTATTGATAGATGATATAGACTTTGGCAAAGTTGGGAGCGGTTGGTATGGAAATCAAACTTTGCTTAATGTTGGAGTTTATTCAACCTTGTTATATAAGTATTTGCCTGTTGATCTTGAATTGCAATACATTAGAATTGATCCTTATGTTTACACTCACAGAATTTCCGACAATAATTTTACAAATTTGAATTTTAACATTGCAACTAATTTGCAACCAAACACAAGTGCCACAGTTTTTAATTTATTTATTAGACCAACACAAAGAATAAATATAAACATTGGTTTCACCTATGCTGTACACGGTTCAAACAAGATTGATGCTAATAATAACATTATAAATTATGGAGGGGATATATTAGTTGGTCATAGAATTGACGATAAAGAAGAAGTCTATTTTCTTCAAGGTGAAAAAGAAATATTTAGAAATATTAAATTTAAGACAACCTATGAACCAATTAAAAATTGGATATTTTCTTTAGACATAAACTATTTTAACAACTCATTAGCTACATCACAATTTGAAAAGTATTTTTTCACTAACTTCTCACTTTACACAAAAATTTAATTGGATTTTATGAATACTTTAAGAAATATATTACTTTTAGTTCTCGCTTTACTTATTGGTTTTGTTGTTGGGAGCAAGTTTAGTTCAATCTTCTCAGGGGATGGTGTTAGTGCTGGTTCAGATAAGTTTAATGAAGTTTTAAACCTTACAAAAAAACATTACTATAAAGATATAAGCACAAATGAATTAGTTGATGATGCAATTGTTGGAATGTTGGAAAGTTTAGATCCTCACTCTGTTTACATTCCACCGGTTGAGCAAGAAGCTATCGCAGAACAATTCAAAGGTAATTTTGATGGTATTGGAATTGAATTTCAAATACTTGAAGATACAATTACTGTTGTTACTCCTATTGTTGGCGGTCCAAGTGAAGCTGTAGGAATTTTTGCAGGTGATAGAATTGTTGAGATTGAGAAAAAAAACTGTGTCGGATTTGATAATCAACAAGTTCTCAAAAATTTACGTGGGGATAGAGGTACAAAAGTAAAACTAAAAATCTATCGACCGTTTGGGAGCAAGCTAATTGATTTTACAATTGTCAGAGATCAAATTCCTTTACATACAGTTGAAGCTTCTATTTTAGTGTCAGATTCTGTTGGGTATGTTTCTCTTTCAAAATTTACTGACACCTCTACTTTAGAAGTAAAAGATGCGTTAAGTAAGCTTGCTAAAATTGGGATGAAAAAAGTAATTTTGGACTTAAGAAATAATCCCGGAGGTTACTTAAAACAAGCACATCAAATAGCTGATCTATTTATAGATAGCACAAAAATGATTGTTTACACAAAAGAAAAAAATGATGCTCCCGGAGATGAATATAAAGCCGAGAAAGATTATCATTATGAAAATATGCCACTTGTAGTTCTTATAAATAAAGGAAGTGCATCAGCAAGCGAAATTGTTTCAGGAGCAATTCAAGATTGGGATAGGGGATTGATAGTTGGCGAAACAAGTTTTGGCAAAGGGCTGGTTCAAAGACCTTTTACATTACCTGATAAATCAGCAGTTAGGCTTACCATTGCAAAATACTTTACACCTTTAGGTAGAGCAATACAGAGAAGTTATAAAAATAGAGATGATTATTATGTGGAAGTTCACGATCGAGTTGAAGAAGAAGGAGAAAACTTTGCACATAATGCAGAACTTGATTCAACTAAAAAAGTATTTTATACAAAGAGTGGTAAAAAAGTACTAGGTGGTGGTGGAATTACACCAGATTATATTGTAGTAAATAACGAGCTTACAGACTTTTCTATTAAGCTCCGAAGTAATAATATTTTTTACGAGTTTATTAGAAAGTATCTTGATGCAAATGGAAACAAAACAAAAATAGTTAAAAACTATAATAATGATTTTCTAAAATTTAAAGATAATTTTTCCTTAACTGAAAAAGAACTTGGAAATTTTGTGAAGTTTGTAATTAGTAACAATATAACTTTTGATAAGAATGAATTTAATCATGATAAAAAATATATTAAACAAAGATTAAAGGCTCATATTGCAAGGGAATTTTGGCAAAACAATGGATGGTATGCAGTTTTGTTAAAAGAAGATAAACAATTTACAAAAGCACACGAGTTAATTAGAAAAATAAATCGTTAGGACTACTATGGATCTAAAACATTTAGAAAAAATTAAAGAGAATAAACTTTTTCCTTTTAAAGATTTATTTCCTAAGATTGATAAAAGCGTATTTCTTGCATCTGGAGTAAAAGTAATTGGAGATGTTTCAATTGGTAAAAATTCAAGTGTCTGGTATAATGTTGTAATACGTGGAGATGTAAATTATGTTACCATTGGAGAAGATACTAGTGTACAAGACTGTAGTATGCTTCATGTGACCAATAATAGATTCCCGTTAATAATTGGAAACAAAGTAACTCTAGGTCATAGTGTAAAATTGCACGGCTGTATAATTAAGGATTTAACTTTAATTGGAATTGGTGCAATAGTTTTGGATGGAGCAGTAGTTGAAGAAAAGTCAATGGTAGCAGCTGGTTCGGTTGTTAAGCCTGGCTATGTAGTTCCCTCGGGCAAACTTGTTGCTGGAGTTCCGGCAAAGGTTATTAGAGATTTAACCTCAGCAGAAATTGCAGATTTTGAAGCATCGTCTGAGAGATATAAAAAATATGCGGAGATTACTGTTGAATCGTTAGTGAAAGATTTTTAGACAATTGTAGGGAACTTAAAATAAAGTAATAAGGACAAAAATAATTTTTGATTTATTATTATTTATTTTAGATAGGTTATTTCCTCTAAATATAGAAATCATTATATTGAGTAAATCATAGTTTAAGGAGTTGAATTTATGCCAACAATCTCAATGTTTTATGGAATTATTATTTATATGTACTATTTTGATAATAAAGAGCATAAGACACCACACTTTCACGCTAATTTTGGCGAGTATGATGTAGTTATTTCAATACCAGAAGGAAAGGTTATAAAAGGGAATATGCCAAAGAACAAAATGAAATTGATTCAAGCATGGATAGAAATTCATAAAGAAGATTTGATAGCTGATTGGAAGTTAGCAGTTGAAGGACAACAACCACATAAAATTGAACCTTTGAGGTAGGAAATGTTAAAAGTCAATAGTGTTTGTGCAAAAGGAAATTATAATTTATTTGTTGAATTGTCTGATGGTCGCTCAGGCTATTTTGATGTTAAACCTTACCTGGGGAAAGGTGTTTTTAAGCAGTTAAAAGATGAAAACTATTTTAAGAAGGTAAAACCATTCTTTTGTGGAATAGTATGGCCAGATGAGCAGGATTTAAGTGCTGACACAATTGCGTTTGAATTAACTACCGATAAAATATAATTATTAGTTATCAGACCACTTTATCAAGTTGTTAAATCAATTCATATTTTACCAGATTCAACAATTGGTGCTGTAAAATTAAACGCCCTTTTAGTTTACAAATTGGCACATCTGTGATACAGAAAAACGTATAGCAGACTTGCAGTCTGCAAGATTTGATTTTGTAATGACAAAATATTTAACATAATTTATTTTCAAAATGATTAAAAACCTAACCATCCAAATCTCCAAAAAATATAAAATAGACAAAAGGGAAATTCATAAAATTGTTTCTTTGTTGAAGAATGAGTTCTCCTTTCAAGTTAATGATATTAATATTAACATTGTTACATCAGAAGAAATTCACAAAGTGAATAAAGAATTCTTAAATCACGATTTTTCAACTGATATTATTACCTTTAATTATTCGGAAGAAAATAATACATTAGATACGGAAATTTTTATATCTTTGGAAGATGCTTATTCTAACTCACTAAAATATAAAGTTAGTTTGGATAATGAATTACTAAGATTGATTGTACATGGAGTATTACATTTGCTTGGTTACGATGATAAAGATGTGAATGACAAGAGAAAGATGAAACGAATGGAGAACAAGTTAGTATCTAAATTTGAGAAATCAATAAATAAAATTGCAAAGGATTATGACAGCAAAAATTGTTGAAGTTTTAGCCAAAATATTAGAAGGATTAGGAAATAATTATTCCCTTGAAGAAGTTACTACACTTCTAAAAAGTAATAAGGAATATGATGAACAAATTGTAAGTGCAGCGTTTAGCTTAGTGTTCGATAAAGTACTTGCAAACAAAATGGGCATCAAAAAAAATAGGAACTCAAATAAAAAAAACTTCAGAATCTTATCAAGCGAAGAAGTAAGTTTGGTAGGAATTCAAAACTACAATTATATTCAACACCTTGTAAACATTGGGCTTCTGGATTCTATGGATGTTGAATCGATAGTTGATCAAGTAACTGCTATGCCGTATGAAGATCTTTCCAAAGATGATATTAACTGGATGATTTTATATCCATTAGTTGATATTGAATCGGAAATCCTTCCCGGTAGTCGTGTAATTTTGTACTCATCCGATAGAATTAATTAAAGGAAAAGTGAATGGCAAAGAATCTTGTTTTGGTGGAATCTCCATCAAAAGCGAAGACTATTAATAAATATCTCGGAAGAGCATATTCAGTTGATTCAACTGTTGGACATATTAAAAATTTACCCAAAACCAAACTTGGTATTGATGTTGATGATGGCTACAAGGTTACACTCTTAAATATTCGTGGCAAAGGCGATGTAATAAAACGAATAAGAAAACTAGCTGCCAAAGCTGACAAAATATTTGTTGCAACTGATCCTGACCGTGAAGGTGAAGCCATTGCGCAAGACATTGTTGAAACCCTTGAAGGGAAAACCAAAGCTCATATATATAGAGTGTTGTTCAACGAGATTACAAAAACTGCAGTAAAAAAAGCAATAGATAATCCAATAGAAATTGATTACGGACTTGTTCAATCGCAAAGAGCTCGTAGAGTTATGGATAGAATTATTGGTTATAAAATTAGTCCGGTACTTTGGAGATTACTTTTAGAAGCATCTGGCAATTCACTTTCTGCTGGTAGAGTTCAGTCGGTTGCACTTAGACTTATTTGTGAAAGAGAAGAATTGATTGAGAGTTTTATCACTACCGAATACTGGACGCTTCACGCAGAGTTTACAACAGAAGATGGGAAAGTATTAAAAGCTACTCTTTTCAAAAAAGAAGGGAAGTCTCTTAAAATTCAACCCAAACCAAAAATGACTGAAAGTGATTGGGAAGAGTTTCTAAAAAAGAATTTTGCAATTTCTACTGAAGATGAAGTGCAAAAAATATTTAATGATATTAAGAAAGAAAATTCTTTTGTGATCTCGGACATTACAAAAAAGAAAAGTAAGCGAAACCCTTCACCGCCCTTTATTACCAGTACTTTGCAAGCAGAAGCTTCACGCAGAATTAGTTATAGACCTAGAAAAACTATGCAAGTTGCTCAAGGGTTGTATGAAGGAATTAAACTTGGTCACGGAGAAGTAACTGGACTTATAACATATATGAGAACTGATTCTACCAGACTAAGTGATGAAATTGTTAAAGATGCAAGAAATTATATTAGCTCAACTTATGGAAAAGAATATCTACCAAAAGATGTTAGAGACTATCAAAAGAAAAAGAAAAAAAATGTTCAAGATGCTCACGAAGCAATAAGACCAACATCTTTAGATCATCCACCAAGTGCGGTAAAAGAATTTATTACAGATGAACAATTTAAATTATATAGTTTAATCTGGAATCGATTCGTTTCATGTCAAATGGAATCTGCTGATTTAGAATCAACTAATGTTTCTGTAACTACTGGTGATTATCTTTTTAAAGCCGTTGGTTCTGTTATAACATTTGATGGATTCCTAAAAGTTTATCAAGAGACAAAAGAAAACTCTAATGGTAATGGAGAACAAAAAGATTTAATACCAGCCGGATTGGAAAAAGATCAAAATCTGAATTTGAAAAATTTGGAAAAAGTTCAACACTTTACAAAGCCTGCTCCCAGATTTACAGAAAGTTCTTTAATTAAAGAGTTAGAAAGTAATGGAATTGGCAGACCGAGTACTTATGCTTCTATTATAGGAACAATTCAAGATCGTTCATACATTGAGCAAGAGAACAGAAAGTTGGTACCTACAGACCTTGGCAAGTTAGTTAAAGGTGTTTTAGTAGAAAAATTTCCGAATATTTTAGATGTTAATTTTACCGCTAAGATGGAAGAAGAATTAGATTTAATTGCTTCAGGTGATGAAAAGTATGAAAAAGTTTTAGATGATTTTTATTTACCGTTTTCAAAAACTCTTGCTGAAGTTGAAAAGGGGATTGAGCCTTTACTTTGTGAAAAGTGTGGTAAAGAAATGGAAATGAAAATTGGCAGATTTGGAAAATATTTTGCGTGCTCCGGTTATCCCGATTGTCAAAATATAAAATCTCCGAATGATATGGGAGGTGCTAGTGCTGAGCCTGAATATACCGGGGATGATTGTCCAAAATGTGGAAAGCGAACATTATTTAGAAAAGGTAGATACGGCAAATTTATTGGTTGCGAAAATTATCCTGAATGTAAATATACAGCTCAAATTACTTTAAATATTGCATGCCCTACTTGTAGTAAGGGCGAAGTGGTTGCTAAGAGAACAAAAAACCACAGAACATTCTATGGTTGTAACAGATACCCAGACTGTGATTACGCAAGTTGGACAATGCCAAAAGTTGAAGAGAAGAATGAAGAGGAAGAAGAAAAAAAATAGTTTATTTGAATATTTCCTATTTGGTAATTATTGTTACTTATTAGAACAAGGTAGATGCTATGAATTTTATTAAAGTATTCATATTAGTTTTATCATTTAGTTTCTTATTGGCTTGTAACGCAAATAAAAATGTCAGTGATTCAACCGAACACAAATCTTACAATACCATTGACTCAAAATCAAAACAAAATGCAATAGCTTCTGCAGAAAATTGGCTTGAGCTAATTGATAGTGAAAAATATAATGAAAGTTGGGATGAACTAGCTATTGTTTTTAAGAATGTAGTTAGCAAGCAACAATGGGTTTCAAAAATAAAAAGTGTTAGAACTAAATTTGGGAATCAAATAAGTAGAGAGATGATTTCTGATACTTATACGAATACATTACCCGGAGCACCAGATGGTGAATATGTTGTGATTCAATTCAAATCTAAATTTGAGAAAAAAGAAAAAGCCATTGAAACAATTACTCCTACGAAAGAAAGTGATGGAGTGTGGAGAGTTTCGGGTTACTATATAAAATAGATTTGAACAACATTAAGTTTTACAATTACTTTTCATAAAGAAAACTCTCTTATGAAAGAAAATATATTTTCTGATAGTATTAAAAATTATTTAACTGAGCTTGCAAATGTAAAGCGAGTTTCAGAAAATACTATTATAGCTTACCAAAAAGATCTTGAACAATTTTTTGCATTCCTAGACCAAAAAAAAGTCGACTCATTCAAGTCAATTTCCGAAAGAACAATCCGATTATACATTCTAAAACTTAACGAAGATGAATTAAATAGAAATAGTATTGGAAGAAAACTCTCCTCGCTAAGAGGTTATATCAATTATTTGCTTCGCTTAGAAATTATAAAAGAAGATATTTTATTAACTATAAAAAATCCAAAACAAAAAAGAATATTGCCGGAGATAATAACTCTTGATTCTTTCGAAAAAATTCTTAAATTGTTAGATGAAGAAAGTGATATTTCTGACAATAAAAAAAATCTGAAAAATCACAAATTAATCTTTGAACTATTATATGGTTGTGCGTTAAGAGTTTCCGAACTGTGCAATCTTAATATTGGAGATATTGATCTGAACCGCCAAAGCATAAGAGTATTAGGTAAAGGAAGTAAGACGAGAATTGTCCCACTTGGTGGTAAATCCATAACAATTTTAAATGAGTATTTATCAACTCGTACATCTACACATCATTTTGATCCGCTTATACTTACAAACTCTAATAGAAGAATCTATCCAAAATATGTTAGCAGACTTGTAAGGAAATATTTATCAAAGGTAAGCGATGTAAAAAAGAAAAGCCCGCACGTGTTAAGGCATGCAGCAGCTACACATATGTTAGATAGAGGAGCTGACCTATTGGCTGTTAAGGAAATTTTAGGACATGAAAATTTATCGACAACACAAATTTATACACAAGTAAGTATTGAACGATTAAAAGAAGCACATAAAAAAGCTCATCCAAAATCATAAGGTAATAATTAAAAGGAGTTAGTCATGAACGTACAAATAACATCCAGAAAATTTAGAGCCAGTGTAACATTAAAAAGTGAGATTAAAACTAAACTTGCAACATTAGAAAAATTCAATTCAGACATTTTAGATGCTAACGTAATACTAAGCTATACACATTTGAAAGACAGTATAAAAATGGTAGAGATAACCCTCAATGTTCCAGGGAAAGTAATAACAGCAAAAGAAGAGGATGATGAATACTTAAAAGCTCTTACTAAAGTTATGACAAAATTAGAAAGACAACTTAAAAAACTAAAGTCCAAACGAATTTCAAAAACTAGATAAATGAAAATATCAGAAAAAAACATTTATAGAAAAGAAAACATAACAGTTGAATTCTTTTATGAAGCTATAAAAGATAAATTTGATATTAAGCTTCTTACAAAAAAAGTTTCGTTAGATGGTTTAATTATCCAAAAAAACTTGCATAGACCTGGTTTAGCTCTAGCTGGATTTGTGGATCTTTTTTCGTTTGACAGAGTTCAAATTGTTGGCAATACAGAAGTGAAATATTTAAAAGGACTGACTGTTAAAGAAAGAAAAAAAACTCTAGATAAAATTCTTAATTTCAATATTCCTTGCGTGATTTTTACCGATAACAATAATCCTTCGGCTGACGTTTTAAGATTAGCTGAAAAACATAAAATTCCTATTTTTTCTTCTTCATTTGAAACTACAAAACTAACATACCTTGTTGGCGATTTTTTAGATGATCATTTTTCACCACGACTTTCGGTTCACGGTTCATTTACAGATGTATATGGAGTGGGAATGTTGTTTGTTGGTGACTCTGGAATAGGGAAGAGTGAAGTTGCTTTAGACCTTATAGAACGTGGGCATAGGCTGGTTGCTGATGATGTTGTTATCCTCACAAAAAAAGGTGAAGGTATAATAATGGGTGCTGGAACAGAATTGGTAAAGCACTTTATGGAGATAAGGGGAATAGGAATTATTGATGTTAGAAGTATGTTTGGCATAAGAGCAATTAGATATCAAAAAAGATTAGAAGTAATAATTGAACTAGAAATTTGGGATGATGACAGAGAATACACAAGAACTGGATTAGAAACAAAAAAAATAAAAATGCTGGATGTTGATATTGAACACATAAAAGTTCCAATAGTTTCTGGAAAGAATCTTACAGTAATTTCTGAAGTTATAGCTCTAAATTATTTGTCAAAACAATTTGGTTATAATGCTGCCGAAGTCTTAAATGAAAAATTAAGAGCAAAAATCAAAAGTAAAAAGAGTGGAACAAATCGTTCAGTTAAATATTTTGAACATGATTTTGAATAATTTTTGTGATTATTTAATCACTAAGAATTATTCATATTTAATTGAAATTTATGTGAATAAATTAGTTTTAAAACTAACTTGATTTACTATAACCATTTCTTTAAATTCGCATCCAAAATTAGTAAAGGTATTATGAAAAAAAATATATATTATTTTTCTGAAAAGAAGCTAAAATATGCTGAGATAAAAAACTTCTATCTTAAGTTTATTTCTATTGTAGCTTTTTTTTCATTGTTGATTGGGTTTCTTTTATTTGCAGGGTACGAAATTATTTCTGAACTTATTGTTAGTAAAGAGACAAAAATAATTCTTAGTGCAGATAACGATTTAATGAAAAAGAAATTTTTTGAAATGGCTGAAAAAATAAAAGTGTTAAATTCTGATATTGAATATTTACAAAGTACAAATAATGATCTTCGTATAACGGTTAACTTAGATCCATTAACTAACGAAGATAGAAACTTAGGAATTGGTGGTTCAGTTTTTAAAAAAATAATTCCCACAGAAGTTTCAAGTATAAAAGCAATTGTAGAAAGTATTGATGAGACTTTAGAAGAGCTAACCTCGAAAATAAATTTAGAAAAAAACAATTATTTTGAAATAGAAACTTCGTTAAAAACGAATAAGAAATTATTAGAAGCATTACCGGCAGTGTTACCTTCTAAGGGACCAATTGGAGACAAGTTTGGTATGAGATTGCATCCAATTAGAAAACGTAGAATAATGCACTCTGGTATAGATGTAGTTGTAAATACTGGAACGGAAGTTTATGCTCCTGGTAATGGCAAAATAAAAAGAGCAGGATTTAGAAGTGGTTATGGAAAAACTATTGAAATAGACCATGGTTTTGGTTATACTAGTTTATATGCTCACCTTTCAAAAATATCTGTTAAGAAAGGGCAAAAGATTACAAGAGGAAATTTACTTGGTTTATCTGGGCAAACTGGTAGTATGGCTACTGGACCACATTTACATTATGAAGTAAGACATAAAGGTGTTGCTTTAAATCCAAGAAACTTTATATTTGGAGATATTAATTTATTTGATTTTATATCAGATAAGAATTTAAGTACGGAGAAACTGTAGTATGATATGGACTATTGAATTGGCAACCTTTTTAGTGGATGCACCTTGGCCAGCAACAAAAGAAGAATTGATAGAATATGCACATAGAATTGCAAGCCCTTATGAGCTTATTGATAATCTAAAAGAGTTAGAGGACGAAGAGGAACAGTTTGAAGGTATAGTAGATATTTGGCCAGACTATCCTACAGAAGATGACTTCTTTTATTTTGATAGTGATGATTATAATTAGTTTTTTATAACCCAGGCTCTAAATGCATGATTTATTAGTTGAAATTGAAGGACAAGAAAAAGCACTAACTATACTTTCCAAAATTCATAAAACCAACCGAATACCAAACGCATTATTATTTTCTGGACCAAGTGGAATTGGCAAACACTTTGCTGCTATTCAATTTATTAAGATGTTGAATAGTGATGATGGTGATAAAACAATTCATCAAAAAATAAATAAGCTTTTAGAACCTTATGTTAAAATGATTTTTCCTCTTCCGCGTGGAAGAAGTGAAACTAGTACAGACAAGCCAACCGCAAAATTAACAGCAGAACAACTTGAAGAAATTCAAGAACAACTTAAAATTAAATCCAACAATCCCTATCATCAAATATTTATTAACAAAGCCAATACAATAAAAATTAGTAGCATCAGAGAAATAAATAAAAGTATTGCTCTAAACTATGATGAGATTAAATATAGAGGAATTATTATAAGTGATGCTGATAAAATGGGTGTTGAATCTCAAAATGCTTTTCTTAAAAACTTAGAAGAACCTCCTGAGGGAGTTATCTATATCCTAATTACTAGTAAACCTTCACAAATGCTTAGAACAATTATTTCTAGATGCTGGGAAATAAATTTTTCACCTCTTTCGGATAAATCTTTAAACAAAATATTAACCACGCATTTTCAAGTTTCAAGTAAAGACATTGAATTAGTTATTCCTTTTGCACAAGGCTCTGTAACAACTGCATTATTTTTGGTGGAAAATGATATTCAACATTATCTAAAAAAAGCAATAATCATTCTACGATATGCTCTAGCAAAAAGATATAACACAGCTTACCAGGAGTTTGTTGAAATTATGGAATCCAAATCATCTTTTATGTATCAGTTAATTATTGATTTTTTAATAACATGGTTGAATGATACTCTAAAAGAAAAATACTCATTATCAAATATTCAATTTCAAAATGAAATTTCTACTCTAGAAAAATTTAACCAAGTTTTCCCAAATGTTAATGTAAATAAGATTGTGGAGAACTTAGTTCAACTTAGAAATTCTACTGAGCAAAACATTAGTTTAAATCTATTAGCTATGAATGTAATTATGGAGATCTCTTCTTTAGAGAAAAATTAGTTATTAACCCGACTGTAATTAATTGAAAAAATATGTCATTTTGGTTTGGCAACGTTTTTTGTTGACAAGACCGGAATCTCCAACTACCGCCTGTTTAATTATGTGAACAGAATATTTCTTAATAAAAACTATTTTTTTTGTTTAGTTTTAATGCTAATAAGTTTATTATTAATTTCAAATACCAATGATGAATTGTTCAAATAATAAATGCACAAAAGGTCTCTAGCAATGGAAGAAAAATTTCACAATAGCAACGGTTTATGTAAATCGGAGCATAATATAAAATCAGATTCTCACCTTGCCACTTTAGTTAGCAACAAAATATCTCAAGAAATAATTGAACTGAAGAATAACAATCATACTAAGAATAGTGATGCCATTTCTTCATCTGATGAAGGTAAGAATCCCAAATTAGTTATTGCTAAATGCAAAGGTCTTTTAGGTATTCAATTTTGTGATAATATCAAATCTTTAGACATTTCGGTTCTAGATGATGTTATATTAAATATTGGTGGCACTTATGAGTTTGCAAATATAGTTGAGATTGGAGAAATAGTAAATTTACGTAATTATAATATTGATGCTAAGACTGATGAACACGCAAAGATTGATAGGTTAGCTAATGAATTAGATTACGAAAAGAATGTAAATAATTCAATGAAATCAATTGAAGCAAAAAGTATATTTATTGATTATGTAAAACAACTTTCGTTAGAAATGAAGTTAGTTGATGTTCATTATCAATTTGATGGTAAGAAAATATTCTTTTTTTATACAGCGGATGGAAGAGTTGACTTTAGAGAATTAGCAAAAAAACTTGCAGGGTATTTTAGAACACGAATCGAATTAAGACAAATTGGTGTAAGAGACGAAGCTAAAATTATTGGAGGAATTGCAACGTGCGGCCGTGAGTTTTGTTGTGCTTCATTTATGTGTTCATTTAAAAAAGTTACTGCGGAAGATGCTTACAAAAATAATATAACTTCAAATATTTCGAACTACACAGGTCCTTGTGGAAAATTAAAATGCTGCCTAACGTATGACATTTAATATTATATAGGTTAAACATGAAAAAGAGTGTAATTGTATTTGCAAAAAGAACTGCAGTTGGTTCATTCCAAGGATCGCTATCCAGCTTATCTGCTCCGCAACTTGGGAGCATAGTTATTAAAAACATTTTAGAAGGAACTAAACTTGCTCCCAAAAGTATAGACGAAGTTATAATGGGTAATGTGCTTTCTGCTGGTGTTGGGCAAGCTCCGGCAAGACAAGCTGCACTAATGAGTGGATTGTCAGAGCAAGTTGAATGTTTAACAATTAATAAAGTTTGTGGAAGTGGATTAAAAGCGGTTATGTTAGCAGATCAAGCAATAAGATGTGGAGACGCTGAAATTATTATTGCTGGTGGAATGGAAAGTATGTCTAACGTTCCATATCTCTTGCCTAAAGCCCGTAGTGGGTATAGATTAGGACACGGAGAAGTTATAGATGGATTAGTTAAAGACGGATTGTGGGATGTTTATAATGATGTGCATATGGGTAATTGTGCCGAGTCATGTGCTAAGGACTTTAGTTTTACAAGGGAACAGCTTGATGAATTTACTATAGAATCATATAATAGAGCAATAAAAGCAAATAAAAATAAACTTTTCAAAAATGAAATTGTTCCAATTACAATTAAAAATAGAAGGGGAGACGTACTTGTAGAAGAGGATGAAGAAATAAATAAAGTTAAGTTTGAAAAAATTCCAAATCTCCGACCAGCGTTTGACAAAGAGGGAGTTGTAACTGCTGCAAACTCTTCAAAAATAAATGATGGTGCTGCTGCAATTTTAGTTATGTCTGAAAACAAAGCTTTAGAGTTGGGCTACACACCACTTTTCGAAATTGTTGCTCATGCATCTGCGGCTAAAAAGCCTATTGAATTTACTACAGCACCGGCAGATTCTATTAAGAAAGTTCTTGCCAAAGCAAAAATGAAATTAGAAGAAATTGACTTGTTTGAAATAAACGAAGCTTTTGCTGTTGTATCTTTAGCTGTTAATGAAATACTAGGATTAAAAACAGATAAGATAAATGTAAATGGCGGAGCAATTGCAATCGGACACCCAATAGGAGCAAGCGGAGCACGCATATTTGTAACCTTGATTCATGAAATGTTAAGAAGAAAATCGATCTATGGTTTAGCATCGCTTTGTATCGGCGGTGGCGAAGCAGCTTCTATAATTATAAAGTCTTACAATAGTTAGGAATATAAAATGAAGATTAAAAATGTAACAGTAATTGGGGCTGGAACCATGGGTAATGGAATTGCTCATACCTTTGCACAAAGTGGATTTAATGTTGACTTAGTTGATATCAAAGAAGAGTATATTACTAAAGGATTTACAACAATAAATAAAAATCTTGATAGACAAATAAAGAAAGAAATTATTGATGAAGAAGAAAAGAACAAGATAGTTGCTCGCATTTCACCAATAGTTGGAGTTGAAAATGTTAACAAAGATACAGATTTAATAATTGAAGCAATTATTGAAGATAAATCAGTTAAACTCAATATATTCAATCAATTACACAATGTAGTTAAAGTTGAAACTATCTTTGCTACGAATACTTCATCAATCTCAATTACAGAATTAGGAGTTACATCACGTCCTGAAAAGTTTATTGGAATGCATTTTATGAATCCAGTTCCAATAATGAAACTAGTTGAAATTATAAAAGGTTATTCAACTTCAAATGATACATACTCAACTATAAAAGTGCTTGCAATTAAATTAGGTAAAACTCCAGTTGAAGTACAAGATTATCCCGGATTTATAGCTAACAGAATTCTAATGCCTATGATAAACGAAGCAATTTATACATTATATGAAAATGTAGCATCTGCAGAAGATATTGATACAGTAATGAAACTTGGAATGGCACATCCAATGGGACCGTTAGCTTTAGCAGATTTTATTGGACTTGATGTATGCTTAGCAATTATGAAAGTAATGTACAACGGTTTTAACGATTCTAAATACCGAGCATGTCCGTTACTAAAAAAAATGGTTGCTGCAAATAAATTAGGAAGAAAAACTGGAGAAGGATTTTTTAAGTATCATTTATAATAATTGATATGTTTGGTATTACTTAATTTCATAATCCCAAAAAATAATATATCACCATATGATGTTTCTTTTATAAAACTACCAACTAATCTATATTCTTGCCCAACTCTGATACCTGGACCAAGTGTAGTCAAATATTTATTATTATTATCTTTAGGAATGCTAAAGGAATATTTAGTTCTAGACCATTTATTTCCAGTTATAAAATCCTCAATTGTAGGCAAAATCATTAGAATATCTTTTCCTTTTTTAGTTACACTTATATTATCCCAATCAACATTAAACCGCTGTTGTGAATTGTACATTTGCGAATAATAAACCTCATCATTTTCCATTGCAATCATATAAAACCCATAAGAAAAATTCTTCTCAATATATTTTTTATTTAGATCAGAGATACTTTCCATTTGGTCACTCATAAAGATTATTTTCTCATTTAACGATTTAGTAACTACTTCCTTAACGTCTTGCTTAGAAAGGTTTTTTCTTTCTCTGGGATAGTCAATGCTAAGTATAAAAAGAATGCACCAAATAATAGAGAAGAAAAAACTGTGATGAGAAGAGCATCTCTATTTTTTCTAATAAAATTGTATTTAATTTTCTGATGAACACCACAAAAAGAGGATTTGATTTTAGCTGTATTTGAACACCTCAGACCATTATTCTTTATTGCAATACATTTTTTAACATTTATTAGGTTGTTTTTTTAATTCCATTTATAATATAACAAAAAAACTGTATGTGTCCTATAATGTATATTATGTAAACTAAGTGATTCTCTTTTAGAGCATATCATTCCATTTAGCAATAATGTACAATATCATTACAAGCATTATTACCCACATGATTGGAGACTTTTTTCTTGTAACTTTCCTTTGAGCAGTTCTAAAACCTAATTTACGTTTTCGTTTTTCATCAACATCTTCTTCGGGTTTATAGAATCTTGGTTCGTAATCAAAAGCTCTATTTTTAATTTTTTTAAACATTAAGCCTCCAAATAGTTTTTATTTACAATCACTTTCAAAGCATTTTCTACACAACTAATTTTTGCTGATACTAGATCCTTAGAAACAATCTCTCCATCACAATGTACATAGTAAGGCACTTTAAGTGTGAGCTGAAGATTCTTGGTTTTATACATTCTTGATTCCTTAACAGTTCCTAATCTATTTACAAGTGCTTTTGGCAGTACTTGTAATAACCTAAATCTAGATACTTTATCAAATATGCTAATGTCCAATAGTCTATCGTCCAAACGCGCATTAGGAGTTAAGTAAAAGCCACCTCCTGATGAAATACCTTTACCAACAGTAAACATTAGTTTTTCGCCAGAAATATCTAAAGAATTATTCAGATGACTATTAAACTTTATATTGCTATCAAGCATTTTATAATTATACAAAGCCTTTAGAACTGCTACTACATAAGATGATACTCCATTTAGTCTTTTGTTAGTTGAATTTATAAATCCAACATAAGCATCAAATCCAATTCCTAAACAATTAGCAAAGTAATGCGAGTGAACAAGATCAGAATTGTTATTCGTGTATTCTAACAAACCTAAGTCAGTAGAAATAATTTTACTTTTATTATCAGAATGAATTATACTTAAAGATTCAAGTAAGTTATTTGGGAAGTTCATGCTTTTTATTAAATCGTTCCCAGTTCCAATTGGGAGCACGCTAAATATTACATTTCTAGTTCTAACAATTCCATTAATAACTTCGTTAATTGTTCCATCTCCACCACAAGCAATTATGTGCGAAAACGAATTTGAATTTTCCTTTGCTATTTGTGTTGCATGTTTAGCTAACTCTGTTACTATAATTTTATATGGGCTATCATTAGCTTTATGGAAATCAGTGATAGCTTTTTTAGCTGTTAATCCCCTGCCACTACCAGCGTTTGGGTTTACAATATATAGGTATTTATTCAAATTAAATTTCTTATTATAATTGTTTGGATTATTCTAGGTGATAATTATAGACTAAAACATTTATCAACCATTCTTAAAACTGATTGCTCACGTGTAAACTTTTCTATTTCGTCTATGCTAATCCATTTCAAATCATGTGATTCATCACTTATAACAATATTATCTGGATCATTAGTTGAGAAGCAAAACCTCACATCATAATGGTAATGCTCCGGCTCATTTTTATGTGCTGGAATTAAATGAACATCTAAATCAAAAATTCCATCAGAAATTAAAGTTAGTTTTGTTAAACCAGATTCTTCTTCAACTTCACGAATTGCTTCTGCCAACACATCACTATTTCCATCAACGTGTCCGCCTAATTGTAACCACTTATCTAACTTTTTATGATGTGTTAAAAGAGTTTGAGTTCTTTCTTCGTTAATAACCCAAGCTGATCCGGTAATATGTCCGTACTGCAAAGTTCGCTTAAAGCAATCTGAATTATTTTTTACGAAATTAATAAATTTATCAGCTACTGAATTATCACTACTTGATTTGTTTTTATAATTCTCTAAAAGATTTAATAGTTGAGTTCTGTGCATAGTAAAAAAAGTTTCTATTTTATTCTTATGTTGTCATTCCCAACTTGATTGGGAATCTAGAGCAAACTAAAAATGGATTCCAGATAAAGACATTCGGGAATGACAAACTAGAAATTCCAAATTATATATATATACGGATTACTTCAGCAATCTGTAAATATTTCGCAGATTGCAAGCAATCCACGCTACAATTTATTCTACAAAAAGAGCATTAACAAATTCTTTAGCATCAAAAGTTTGAAGGTCGTCAATTCCCTCTCCTACTCCAATATATTTTACAGGCACTTTTTGCTCCGCTGTAATCTTGAAAACAATTCCACCTTTAGCAGTTCCATCTAATTTTGTTACAACTAATCCAGTTAAATCTGTAACTTTGGAAAACTCTCTTGCTTGCATTAAACCATTTTGCCCTGTATTGCCATCAATAACTAAATATGTTTCATTGGGAGCATAGTCTAATACTTTGCCTAACACTCTTTTTATTTTTTTTAACTCATCCATTAAATTATTTTTTGTATGAAGTCTTCCGGCTGTGTCAATTATTACTATATCCGAATTCTTATTTTTAGCCGCAGTTAAAGTATCGAATGCAACAGCAGAAGGGTCTGCACCTTGAGGTCGCTTAATGATATCAACCCCAGCACGATATGCCCATATTTCAAGCTGTTCATTTGCGGCTGCTCTAAATGTATCAGCAGAGCCAATAATTACTTCAAGTCCGGCTCGTTTATAGTTGTTGGCAAGCTTACCTATTGTGGTGGTTTTACCTGCTCCGTTAACTCCAATAATTAAAATAACATAAGGTTTGAATTCCTCTAACTTTTCGTATTCACTTTTACTTTCGTTGTTTTCATTTAGAGATTTTACTAACTCCCCTTTCATAATCTCAAATATCTTTTCTTCTGTTCTATCACTTTCCGATTTTAACGACTTACGAGTAGCCTCAATAATCTTTTCTGCTGTGTCCATCCCAATATCACTTGATATTAAAATTCCCTCAATCTCTTCAAGCACGTCCTCATCTATTTTTGCTTTGCCATCGATTGTTTCACTAATGCTGGTAACAATTCTTTCCCTAGTTCTTGAAAGTCCACCTTTTAATTTATTAATATTTAGATTCTTAAATATCTCCATTTGTTTCCCGTTTTATTTCTTTCATTCCTCTTAGACCATAATTAATTACTGATGCAAAACTTAACAGTAAACTTCCGTAATATAAAGCTTGGTAAAGTATGCTCCCGGAGTTTAAATTTGCTGTAACTGCAATTACGAAAAATCCAATTGTTAGCACAGTTGCCTTGCCAAGATAATCTGATGGAAGAACTTTACCAATTTTCTTGCTTACAAAAATTCCACCGACAAATATAATTAAATCTCGCAGAATAATAATCCAAAAATAAATTGGTGGAATGATGTTGAATATATATAGATAACTGACAATCATTATCACAAGTATTTTATCAGCAAGTGGGTCAATAATTTTACCGAGTTCAGAAATCTGATTTAGCTTACGAGCTAAGTATCCATCAAGCAAATCTGTTATGTATGCAGTAATGTAGAGTGCAATCAAAATATTACGAGCGTTTGCAATCTCGTTAATCTGACTAATATAAAAGTATATTGGAATGGCAAGTAAAACTCTTGAGAAGCTAACATAGTTTGAGATTGTGTTTATTTGTTTGAATTGTATTCTCATTTAGATATTCGATTTCTTATATGATTTTATATTGAATTTATTTTTCTAATGGTCTTTTCTTGATCATTCCACCTTTAGTATCTTTTATGCTATTCATAGTAATAAATGCATCAGTGTCAATTTTATCAATTTCCTTAAGAAGTCTTGTAATTTCGAGTCTTGTAACAACTGTATAAACAATATCAATTTGCTTTAGAGTATTACTAATTTTTCCATATCCGCTTTTGCCCGCATAAATAGTAACTCCTCTTCCTAACTCTTCGGTAATCATAAATCTAATTTTTTCACTATTGTCTGAAATGATTGTTATTCCAGTATATTCTTCAATTCCTTCAATTACAAAATCTATAGTTTTTGAAGCAGCCAAATAGGTTAGTATTGCATATAAAGCAATTTCTATGGACAGTATGTAAGCCCCAAATGAGAATATTATGAGATTAAAAATTAATACCACATCACCAATAGTTAATCCCGTTTTTTTACTTAAATAAATTGCTAATACCTCGGTTCCGTCTATTACAGATCCACCTCGAATAGCCATTCCAATTCCTACTCCTAAGAAAAAACCGCCAAAAATAGCTATGAGTAATTTGTCCGAAGTGATTAAAGGATAAGGTACGAAGTGAACAATTAAAGCAAGTCCAACTATAGCAACAATACTTTTAAGGGTAAATTGTTTTCCTATTTGCGAATACCCTAGTATAAGAAATGGTAAATTAATAACAATAATAAGAATGGATAATGATACACCGGTTGTTTCCGAAATTAACAGAGAGATACCCATTGCGCCACCATCGATAAAATAATTGGGCAATAAAAATCCTTTTAATCCAAAACCAGCTGAAACAATACCGATTAATATAAAAATAGTTTCTCTTACAAAAACCTCTTTTATAAGATATTGACTAATAGATTTCATATTTTATTATTATTCAGATTATACATAACATGTATGCTATGCAAGAATGTTTTGAAAATTATCATTTCCAAATACAACTTTGTTTTTTGTTTACCATCATCTTTCACAATTCCTATGAAGACAATTGCAATACTTTGGTAAATATTAAAAAACATTCTCAATCTCATCTTCAAAATGACCTTTAAAGAATTCTTCTAATCTGTTTTTCACTTCGTGTTCTGTCGAATACGAAAGACATTCTTTAGCAAGTTCTTTCACTTCTTCATAGTTTAAAGAGCGAATTATTTTTTTTATATGTGGAATCGCAGAAGCAGAAACACTCATCGAATCTAAGCCAAGTCCTACTAATAAAGGGGTTGCTAGTACATCGGCTGCCATTTCTCCGCACATACTAATTTTTGCTTCACCTTGTTTTCCGCTATGGATTATTTTATTTAGTATTCTAATAACTGCTGGATGAAACTCTTGGTATAACGGAGCAACAATTTCATTACCTCTATCAACAGCAAGTAAATATTGAATTAAATCGTTTGTCCCAATACTTATAAAACTAACTTCAGCTCCAAATTCCTCAGCCATTATCGCTGCAGAAGGAACTTCAATCATTATTCCAACTTTTATTTCTTTGTCAATTTCAAAACCTTCGTCTATCAATTCATTCTTACAACATTCAATAATTTCTTTAGTGCGTCTAATTTCGTGAATTGAAGTAATCATTGGGAGCATAAACTTAATATTTTTATGTGTGCTTGCTCTTAGCAAAGCTCTAATTTGAGTTTTAAGAATTGGTTCATTATCTAATAAAAACCTTATCCCTCGCCAGCCTAAAAATGGGTTTGGCTCTTTAGAATCAATGGGAAGGAACTTGTCGCCACCAACATCAAAGACTCTAATAATTACAATATGTGGATATAATTTTTCTGCTAAATCAACATAGGTTTGGTATTGTGTTTCTTCGTCAGGGAAACCATCTTCCAAATTAAAAATTTGTTCAGTCCGTACAAGCCCAATTCCCTCTGCTCCGTTTTTAAGAATGTATTCCAACTCTTCCATAATATCAAGGTTTGCACGTAAAAATATTCTTCTTCCATCTAAAGTTACAGCAGGTTCATCTTTTAGTTTAGCAAGTTCCATATCAAACTCTTGCAGTCTCTTTTGTTTAGCTTCATACTTCTCAATTTGTTCGTCTGTTGGTTGAACAATTACTTCTCCGTGTAAACCATCAACAATAATTGTGTCGTCATTTTTTATAGTATCTGTTACTCCATGTATGCCAAGTACTGCCGGTATATTAAGCGAGCGAGCCATAATTGCTGCATGAGAAGTTAAACCGCCGTAATTAGTAATATAACCTTTTGCATTTGCTCTGGAAAATAAGATTGCGTCAGCCGGTGTAATAGAATTTGTAACAACAATTACATCACTTTTAATTCTAGACTTCCACTTTTTCTTTTTTATATTTCTAATTATCCTATTTTTAATATCTTCAATATCGTGAGATCGTTCTTTCATATAGGAGGCATCAGCTGCTTCCATTAATTTCTGATACTTAGAAATTTCTTCATCAACAATAAAACACGGAGCAAGTTTTTCCGCTTTAATCCTATCTTTAATTGTTTGAATTAAAATTGGATCATCAAGAATCATTAATTGAGCTTCAAATATTGCAGCACGTTTCTCACCCATTTTATCAACAGCAAGTGCAAATATTTTTGTTAATTCTTTTTTTGATTTAGCTAAAGATTGTTCAAAGTTTTCAATAGCTTCATCAATATTTTCAATTGATTCTTTTTTAATCTTTAATACTTCTTTCTTATACAAGAAAGCCTTAGCAATTGAAATACCGGGAGCAGCAGCAACACCTTTAAGAATATTGGATTTCATAATTCGTTAAATCCTTTTTGGAAATAATCTACAATAGCTGCTTCAGCTTCTTTCTCATCTTCGCCTTCAAAGGTTAGCAATAGTTCAGAACCTTTTTCCGCTGCTAATGTCATAACACCAATTATACTTTTACCGTTTATGTTCATTCCATCTTTGTGGATGAAAAATTCACATTTAAATTTTGCTGCTATTTTTACAATTGTTGCAGCTGGGCGTGTATGTAAGCCAGCGTTGTTTATAATTTCAATTTTTGTTTCAATCATTATTTTTTTCTGTTTGTTAAGTAATTTGCAAGCCACACCAATGATGTTTTTGCTTGCTCGTTTTTTATTCTCTTAAGTTGTGCCAATGCCATATCTGTATATTTATTAACTTGTTTGGATGCATCGTCTATTACACCCAGCTTCAAAAAAAGTTTTCTGTATGTATTAACTTGATTACTTTTTATACCTTTATTTGCAATTACTTTTTGCAGTATTTTTTTATCATTTCCCTTAGCCTTGTCAAGCGCTGAAAGTAGTAAGTAAGTTTTCTTCCCTTCTATTAAATCGCCACCAATTTTTTTGCCAAGTTCTTTTTCATTTGCCATAACATCTAAAATGTCATCTTGTATTTGAAAGGCTAGACCGAGATATCTACCATACTTTCTAAGAGCAGAAATTTCTTGCGTGCTCCCACCACCTAACCTTGCTCCTATTGAGCAGCAAGTTTCCGCAAGAGCTGCTGTTTTCTTCTGAATCATAATTAGATATTCTTCTTTTGAAACTTTTTCTCGAATTTCAAAATCTGTATCTAAACTTTGTCCTTCGCAAACTTCAATTATACCTTGAGTAAAATCATTTACAACATCGTTTGTTGAATGTTTGCAATCCTTGAGCAAACTTTTGTACGCCATTGCAATAAGATTATCTCCTGCAAGTATTGCTGTGTTTGTGTTATACTTTATGTGTAAAGTTGTTCGTCCTCTTCGTTTGTCTGCGTTATCCATAATATCATCATGTGCTAAGGTGAAGTTGTGAAGAAGCTCAACTGCAATTGCAGCATTAGTAACTGATGAAATTTTTGAATTAACAGCAAGTGCAGAAAGCATAACTAAAAACGGACGCAATCTTTTTCCGCCACTCTTTACTATATAGTTACAAGGCTCGTATAAAGATTTTGGTTTCTGAGTTGTAATAAGATTGCTATACTTTTTCTCAAACTTAGAAATTTCTTTTTTATAAAATGTTTCGGGTTTAAATGACATATTCTCATTAAAATTTATTTGTAAATATCATATAAAGTTACAAAAAGATTTGGTTTTTTGCATTGATAGTTCAGCATAGATTGTAAATTTGCAGTACAATTTACTTCCTTCTCAAGAAAGATTTCGGGACTGAATGGCTTTAGATAAATAGATGATATTAGTCATACTGAGCGGAGTCGAAGTATGATAGTGTTACTTCTCCAAACCTCTGTGATTCTCATTTTTTTTCTAACTGAATTTACCAAGTATAATTCATCAGCTTTGACAATATCATTCAGTTTAAGTTTTTTCTCAAAAACATTTTTATTGTTGAGAATGAAATGCTCCCTATAAATTCCGTTTAAAATCCCGGAAGATATTTTGGGTGTGATGAATTTAGTTTTATTTTTGATGAAAATATTTGAGATAGAACCTTCAGCAATTTCATCCTTTTCATTTAGAAAAATCACCTCATCATAACCTTCATCTATTGCTAGCTTAAATTCCTCATCATACAAAACTCTGTTAGTGGTTTTGAAATATTGAAATTTATTTTTAGAATTTATTTTCACATCTGAAATTTTAATTTTAAGATTATCATATTTCTTATTTTTAATTTCTTCTGATGTTAGTTCTACACTTCCCCACTTATCTAATAACAATTTTATTTTATATGATTTTTCTAAACTTGGCTTCAATTTCTTTTTAAGTTTGTTCAATTTCTTCTCAATAGATTTTTTATCAAACACAAAAAGAAAATGTTCTGAAGCCTGCTCCAATCTATTTAGATGCTCATCTAACAAAAAGTAACTACCATTTTCTAAAAGCAATGATTCAATTAACTCAAAATATGGATCTGGATTGGTTAAGAATTTAGCCTTCAACTTTGTTTCATTATATTCGCTATTAGCATTGCTATCCCAAACAATGCCACTGCCTATGCCGATATTGCCTTTCCCAGTTTTCTTTGCTATTTGAATTGTTCTTATAGCAACATTAAATATTGCCTTGTGTTTATCGAACATTCCAATTGAGCCAGTATAAATTCCCCTTTGTCTATTTTCTAATTTGTTAATTATCTCCATAGTTCTAATTTTGGGAGCACCGGTAATTGATCCACAAGGGAAAGTATTTCTAAGTATAGAATATAGATTTTGCTTTTTTAGCTTTCCCTCAACTTCAGATGTTAACTGATAAATAGTTTCATATTTCTCCAAATTAAATTTTGATGTAACTTTTACTGAGTTAAGTTTAGAAACACGACCAATATCATTCCTTAACAAATCAACTATCATAATATTTTCTGCTCGATCTTTTTCGCTACTAAGTAATTGTGAGCATTTGTTAGAATCATCTAAAATGTTTATCCCACGTTTGATTGTACCTTTCATTGGTCGGGTAGAAATCACATTATCTTTTATCTTAAAAAATAATTCTGGGGAATTGGAAATAATTATTTCATCATCTAAATTTATTAAAGCTGAGAATTGTGCAGATTGATTAAATAAAGTAGAAAGGAAAAGTGATTCTACACTTCCTTTAAACTTAAACTTCCCTTCTACTGTATAATTAACTTGGTAAGTGTCACCAATTTTTATGTACTTTTTTATTGCTTCAATATTTTTAATGTAATTCTTTTTAGTTGTGTTTAATCTAAAACTATTAATGCTATAATTTTTCTGTTGTAGCAATTCTTTGGCTTTATCAAAGTCTATTTCCTTAGATACAATTCTTGTAATATTTTTTTCATTAAAGAAAAGTATAGTGAAAAGTGGAGTATTGTTTTCTTTAGATAAATATTTATTTAAATTGTTTTCAAATGCATATCCAAGTTCATAGTTAAATAACACAAACCCAGTAAGCCCTTTCTGTGTAAGGTTATCAGCCTCATTTAATTTTAGATTAACATAATTTAAATCATTACAAGTAATTATTTCTTGTGGATTATTTAGGATATATGAAACTGCATTATCATATATTGGTGGAGTATAAAGAAATACTGAGCGAGTGTTTTCTTTTACAGTATTTAGAATGTCAAGAATATTCATTAATCGTGGATTAAAAAATTCCCCCGCAAACAGAACGGGGCAAGCTGGTATTCCAAAGAAACTGGAAACCGGAATGACAGTTCATCAAATTATTCAAATATTTAAGTATATAGTTTATGATTCTGTAATTATATCTTCCGCTCCGTGAGTGAGAGCTTTTAGTTTTTTATAAAATACGAATAAAAGCAATCCGAACGCAACACAAAAAATTGCAATACCAGTAAACACTTCTAACTCACCAGCATTTTGAGCATATTCTCCTACCAAGCCAGCAAGTTTATTGCCAAGCCCAGTTGCAGCAAAATAAAGGCCCATCATAATAGATGCATATTTTACGGGAGCAAGTTTTGTAATAAAAGATAAGACAACCGGAGAAATTGAAAGCTCGCCAATTACTTGTAAAAGATATGAAGCAATTAACCAAATTAACATTGCCTTTGTTCCATCAATACTTTCCAATGCTGCTCCTGACATCATTAAAAATCCGCCACCCATAATTATCATTCCAACAGCCATTTTGAAAAGTGATGAAGATTCTTTGCCTTTCTTTTGACGTTTAAGCCAAAATGTTGCTACAATTGTTCCAAATATTATCACAAAAAATGCCGGAACAGATTGGAACAAACTTGCCGGAATTTCCCAGCCGAACAACATTCTATCAATTTTATCATTTGTGTAAATATTCATTAGTCCGCCAGCTTGCTCATAGGCAGCCCAAAAAACCATTACAATAGCAAACGAAATTAGTAAAACAATTATTCTATCCTTTTCAATTTTTGTAAGTGGTTTGCTTGATTTTTCTCCATCAACTTTTACTACCGGAATATGATTCCCAACATCTGTAAGAAATTTTTGTCCCCACATATAAACTGCTTGACCTAATAGCATTCCAATACCGGCAAGTCCAAACCCAAGATGCCAACCATAAACTTCACCTATGTAGCCAATTAATAAAGGAGCAATAGCAGCACCAATATTTATTCCAATATAAAAAATTGTAAATCCAGCATCCCTTCTTGGATCGCCTTGTTTGTATAACTGACCGACCATTGTTGAAATATTCGGTTTTAGTAATCCAACTCCAGTTACAATTAGTGCTAACCCAGAATAGAACATAACCATACTTTCGGCAATCAATGTCAACTGTCCGGCAGCAATAAGCAAACCACCAAGGAAAACGGTTTTCTTTTGGCCTAACCATTTGTCAGCAATTATACCTCCGGGAATTCCCATAAAGTAAACCATCATTGTGTACCAGCCATACAGACCAAGGGCTTCAGAGCTTGTCCATCCTAATCCAGGATTATCTCCAAGAGTTTGTTTTGTAAGAAACAAAACAAGAATTGCACGCATTCCGTAAAAGCTAAAACGTTCCCACATCTCTGTGAAAAATAATATTGATAATCCTTTTGGGTGTCCTTGTCTCATTAGGCTTTCTCACAATTATATTAGAAAGATGTAAGTTAAGAAAATTTGCGGAATTATTATTGGGTTATTTAAATCAATTGTAAAAGAAGGGATATTGCTATAAACACTAATTCTGATATTTGCTTTTTAGTTTGTTTAGTAGTTTAATTGATTTTTTTGAAAAGTAAGGATACCTTCCATATATCTTTGCAGCCTTGTTATATAGATTAAAAAACTTAAACGGATTTCCAACACAAGTGGTTAACTCTCTTTTGCTAAAATGTTCTAAAATTAAGCTTGCCATAAAATAACCTGTTGTATGTCCACGTTGTGGGAGCATACTAAACAACTTGCTCCCTAGTTGATTTTTAGAAGAAGGGTTATTATAAATCTCAGTCAGTATCTTATCCATCCTTTGGATAAGTCCAGGCGTTATACTCACATCATATATAAATTGCCTTGCGTATCTTGAAACTGAATTGCTAGATTTTGTGAACCAATCTTTTTTATCAACCATATCAGCAATTCCCTCTGCTTCAATAATATCAATTGTTCTAATAATATCAGCATCTTCTCTACGTACTTTTCTGTAACTAAATTTTAATTGTCTGTTTCTATACCAGTGATGAAACTCGTGAGAAAGGAAACTCATAAAATCCCATTCAAGAGAAGCTGCTAAGTCCACTACTATTGGGGATGAGCCTCTTCCGTTACTTTCAAATATCACAAAAGAAACTGGCGGATATTGGTTGACACTTCTTTGAGGTAAAAACTCCAACGTTCTTTTTACAGCTTTTCTATTGTAGTTTCCTCTTTTTAATCTTTTTAACTGGTCTTGAATTTTACGCTTATTGTCTCTAACTTTTATGTAGTGTTGTAAATGATGCAAATGATTTCTATTCTTAAGATTAGTCTCTAAGTTTTTCTTTTGTGAAGGCATAAAAACTAATTTAAAATTCCTCTTAAAAAAAACTTTAGTAAATTCTCCACCTGTCAAAATCTTATAGCCAGGAGTTCTAAATAATTTATTCCATTCAGCATTGCTTGGTTCTTGATTTCTTTCAAGCTTGCTAACTATGCTCCAAAATTGTTCCATACCGGAAAATTCAAAATTTCCATTTTGAGAAAATAGTTGTTGAGTGAAAAAGATAACTACTATAAATGTTAATACTTGTATGCGTTTCATAAAATAATATTTTAGTGTAATATTAGTATCGAAATAATAGAATGAAATGTGAAGCATCAAATAAAGAAGTAGTAAAATCTTGCTTTTAACTGGCATTAAAAATAACTTTGTTTCTTAAAAAATTATGAGAAGGCTTCGCATATCCTAAAGTTGCATTAGTATTTTTCAATATTAAAAATACAGTAAAAGATAAAATTGTTATCTATGCATCGCCCTTCTTTCTATTAGTCTAATATTAAATTTCACTTAATAATTTGCTCATGCAAAAGTTCCTATGAAAGAACAATCAAGAAATATAACAGTCAACCGTAAGGCACGACACGACTACACAATACTAGATACTTTTGAAGCTGGTGTAGTTTTGGTTGGTACAGAAGTTAAAGCTTGCCGAGAACACAAAGCAAACTTAGTAGATAGCTACGTAAATATTGACAATAACAATGAAGTTTGGATGCACAATAGTTTTATAAATATTTACACGCAAGGCAATATGTTTAATCACGAGCCAACACGAGTTAGAAAACTATTGCTCTCAAAAAAAGAAATTAAAAAACTTGATAGATCGATAAAAGAAAAAGGCAACACACTAATTCCACTTAAAATGTATTTTACTCGTGGAAAAATTAAAGTTGAAATTGGCTTAGCAAAAGGTAAACGATCTTATGACAAAAGAGAAGCAATCCAAAAACGAGATATGCAAAGAGACGAAGATAGAAAAATAAAAATGTAATTTTTAGATATGAGATGTTTATCATGTCAAGAATAAATGTCATACTGAGCGGAGTCGAAGTAGGAATATTTAGAAAATAAATCTAAAATATTTGTCATTCTCGAATGTTTCTATCGGAAATCCATTTATATATTTGCTGGATTCTCAATCAAGTTGGGGATGACAAGCAACTACAAATAAGAGAATAAAATATGTTTCAACCAGTAAAAGAACAGTTAGAAATCATCAAACGTGGAACTTCTGAAATAATTCCGGAAGAAGAACTGATACAAAAATTAGAGAAATCATTAAAAGAGAACAAACCGCTTAACATAAAACTTGGCTGCGATCCTACTCGTCCGGATTTACATCTTGGACATTCAGTTGTGCTTAGGAAACTTGCAGACTTTCAAAAACTTGGACATACAGCAATTTTAATAATTGGCGATTTCACTGCTATGATTGGCGATCCTTCTGGTCGGAATGCTACTCGCCCACCGCTAACGATGGAAGAAGCGAAAGAGAATGCAGTAAGTTATTGGGATCAAGCCCGAAAGATTCTCCATCCCGAAAAGACAAAAATAGTTTATAATTCCGAGTGGCTTGGCAAGATGAGTTTTAATGAAGTTATTCAACTTGCATCAAAATACACAGTTGCAAGAATGATGGAACGAGATGATTTTACAAAAAGATTTAAAGGTGGAATTCCAATAAGTATGCACGAACTCCTCTACCCTCTTGCTCAGGCAATGGATTCAGTTGCAATTAAAAGTGATGTTGAACTTGGCGGAACTGATCAGAAATTTAATTTACTTGTTGGCAGAGATATTCAACGGGAGCATAGTATGGAGCCACAAGTTATTTTAACAATGCCACTTCTTGTTGGAACTGACGGAACTGAAAAAATGAGTAAATCTTACGGGAATTATATTGGCATTGATGATTCGCCAAAAGATATTTACGGTAAAAGTTTATCTATCCCAGATGAACTAATTCATAACTATTATGAACTTGCTACTGATATACCTAAAGAAGAATTGGATGCAATTAAAAGCAATCTGAAAAATCCCGAAACAAATCCGCGTGATATAAAAAGAGCATTGGCAAGAAAGTTTGTAGAAATGTATCACTCAAAAGAAGCAGCAGAAAATGCAGAAGCTGAGTTTGATAAAATATTTATCAACAAAGGTATTCCAGATGATATCCCGAATCTTAAGCTTACTAAAAAAGAGATTGGAATTATAGATTTAATTATGGAAGCTAAGTTTGCTCCGTCTCGTGGAGAAGCGAGAAGACTTATAACACAAGGTGGTGTTTCAATAGAAGGAGAAAAAATTGTTGACCCAAAAGAAATGGTCTCAATAGTTGATGGAAGTGTACTTAAAGTTGGTAAAAGAAAGTTTCTGAAATTGATTTTGTAAGTTCATATCTCTGTTTTTGAGATAGGAACTTTGGAAAGCAAGTTGGATGCATTAAGCAAGTTTTTGTAAACAGGAAAGCTCTGTTAGTCTTTCTTTCCAAAGATGTCATCTCAAATACAGAGATGCCATCTTGTGTTTAACACCCTTATTTTCTCATCGATCGTGTTTTAGGTTTACCAAATACTTACTCATAGTGGAACTTAAAACTTTTAAAAGTAAATTACACAAAGAGATTCCTATGAAAAAAATTGGCACATCAAAAGACAAACTTAAAAATTTTCTCAAACAAGAAGATAGTTACAAGAACCTTGTTAGAAAACTTGAAGCTATACGAGATAAAACAAAACTTGGTGGTGGCACAAAAGCGATTGAAAGCCAACACAGTAAAGGTAAACTAACTGCTCGTGAAAGAGTTGCAAAGTTGATTGATGAAGGAACAAAATTTTTTGAACTAAATACTTTTTGTGCAAATGATATGTACAAAGAATATGGTGGAGCACCAAGCAGCGGAACTATTTTTGGAATTGGACCGATAAACAATCAAAATTATTTAATAGTTGCAAACGATGCGACTGTAAAAGCCGGAGCATGGTTCCCTATTACCGGAAAGAAAAATCTGCGAGCTCAAGAAATTGCTTTGGAAAATCGATTGCCAATAATTTATCTTGTAGATAGTGCTGGAGTTTTTCTTCCACTTCAAGAAGATATTTTCCCTGACAAAGAACACTTTGGAAGAATATTCAGAAACAATGCACAAATGTCAGCAAAAGGAATTCCACAAATTGCAGCAATAATGGGTCCTTGCGTCGCCGGTGGTGCTTACCTTCCAATTATGAGTGATGAAGCTTTAATAGTAGAAGGTACAGGCTCAGTATTTCTAGCCGGTTCTCATCTAGTAAAAGCAGCAATTGGGGAAGTGATTGATAATGATTCTCTTGGTGGAGCAATTGTTCAATCAAATATTTCTGGTGTTACAGATTACGTAATGAAAGATGATGATGAATGTCTTGCTCAAATCAGAACTCTTGCAGATAAAATAGCTGAAACTCCAAACGCAAATTTTAATAGAATTAAGTCTGCTCCCCCACTTTACAGTCAAGATGAAATTTATGGAATTTTACCGGAAGATACTCTTAGCCAATATGACACTTATGAACTGATTTCACGAATTGTTGATAATTCAGAAATTGACGAGTATAAGTACGGTTATGGTAAAGCCATAATTACAGCTTACGCAAGAATCGATGGATGGTCAATAGGCATAGTAGCTAACCAACGTAAGATTGTAAAAACAGAAGAAGGCGAAATGAGAATTGGTGGAGTGATTTATTCGGATAGTGCAAACAAAGCTACACGATTTATTATGAATTGTAATCAAAAGAAAATCCCTTTATTATTCTTACAAGATGTAACTGGTTTTATGGTTGGCAGCAAAGCGGAGCATGGTGGAATAATTAAAGATGGAGCAAAAATGGTAAGTGCAGTTGCAAATTCTGTTGTTCCTAAAATCACAATAATTGTTGGCAATAGTTATGGAGCCGGAAATTATGCAATGTGTGGTAAGGCTTACGATCCACGTTTTATTTTTGCTTATCCAAATGCTAAAATATCTGTTATGGGCGGTTCGGCTGCAAGTAGTGTTTTGTTAGATATCAAAGTCCGACAAATGGAAATGCAAGGTAAAGAATTTAGCGATGATGACAAAAAGAAATTGCTAGATGAAATAACAAAGTCTTATGAAGAAAAAAGTACTTCTCTCTATGCAGCAGCCAGACTTTGGGTTGATGAAATTGTTGATCCAGCAAAAACTAGAGAGTACGTTTCCAAATCAATTGAGATTGCAAATAATAATCCCAAAATAGAAAAATTTAATGTTGGGGTTATACAAACTTAAGGTGGATGTGAGTATCAAAATATGAGACAAACACGAAAAGCAAAACACATTTACACCCTTTTTCCTAAACTGAAATAAATCTACTATAAATTCTAAATTAAAGTTCGAATATAATTTACGATTAAATTATTATTTTTTTAAATGTTTAAAATTTTATTCATATCTCAATTCAAATATGGAAGTAGCTGAAAATATAGAACTAGAAATAGTAAAACTTCAGACTAAACCTATTCGTGGCAGTTTAGCCAAGGATATAGTTAGCGCTATATCTGCTAATAAAATATTTATGACGCGAGTCGAAAATTTAGAACTCGAATCCCAAATTATTAGTACATCAGCACCTCTGTTTACTTATTCTCCCATTGGAGATATTAAAAACAAAAAATCATCAAGCAAAAAATTTATTGGAATTGAACTTGGTGCCATAAACAAACACTCAAACATTACTCAAGTAGGAAATGATTACGTTGCATCAAAGGATGGAATATTTATTATAGAAAATGATATTCCGAGAATAATTCCTATCTCACTTGATGGATCATGTGATGTAAGAATATCTGATGACAAAATGTTTATTTATGTCGATATTTATCCATCATTGGGTGATAATCCAATCAACACAAAAGAAGATATTGTTAATAAAATTCTACAAATGGAAGTTAAGGCAGAAATTAAAAAAAACTTATTAATTGCAAAATTACAAGAAGTTGAAAATGAGAAAAAGATTTTTCTAGATATTTGCATTGTTGAAGGGAAAAAACCAATTGATGGAAAAGATGGAAGATTTGAAAATTGCACTAGTAAAAAAGAAGTTATTAAAGATTTAACTAGTAACGATTTCTATAAAGTTAATCCGGCAATATCAGTAAAAGAAAATGAAGTAATTGCAATTCTTCATCCACCCACAAATGGAAAATCTGGAATGGATGTATTTGGTAGCGTCATTAATCCAGCTCCAGGCAAACCTACCACACTTAAATTAGGGAAACACACAAGTTTTACAAATGAAGAAGAGAAGTACATTGTTACAAAAAAAGATGGATTTATCAATATTTCAGATTCTTCTATTTCAATTACAGATACTTTTACTGTAAGGGGTAATATTGATTTTGACTCCGGTAACATTATTGGGAAAGGTTCACTAAAAGTAATTGGAAATGTTCTAAATGATTTCACACTTAATCTTTCAAAGGATATCGAAATTGGAGGCTATGTTGGAGACGCAAATATTGAAGCTGGTGAAAAAATTACTGTCCGAGGAGGTTTTCTTGGTAAAGGTAAAGGAGTGATGAAATCAAATGGAAATATTGAATTGAAATTTGTAGAGAACCAAACAGTTTACTCACGCGATTCTATTTTTCTTAATAAAGATACATTAAATGCAAAGTTGTTTGCAAAAGAACAAATAGTTAGTAAAAGTAAGCGCTCTGCAATTGTTGGTGGACATATAATTGCCGGAGAGTTTATTGAAGTTTATTCTGCAGGAAATAATATAGGAACCAAAACAGTTTTGGAAGTTGGTTTCGATTATTTAAAAAGAAATTATATTGCTGAAAACAAGCAAAAGCATCTGCAACTTAGAGCCAAATTAGAAGAGGTTGATAAAAATATTTTTGAATTTGCCAAGATGAAACGAAGAAATACCGAAGCACATAAAAAGTTAGAAAAATTGGCAGAGCTTCACAAAAAACTTGTAGTTGCTTTAGAGGTTATCAATGATCAGAATATTAAAACTAACAGTGAAATTTATGTCCCAACTTCAACCAAAATATCCATTTCCGGTCCAATATACTCTGGAGTAATAATTGGGATAAATGGAAGGTTCATGAAAATTACAAATCCATTGAGAGCAAAAACTTTTCTCCTATCCGAAGACAATGAAGTTATTGCTGTTTGATTTCTACAACAATATTATAACTAACAATTCCCCATTCATTAGAAATTCATTATGAAAACGTAACGTCGATTTGAAATCGGCGATGGTCTTTTAGTAATTCTAAGATTCAATTAGTTAGTGCAACAAATAATTTATTTCTACCAATAGATTTTATTAACTTGCAACAAGTTTAATTTTCTATGGGATAAATTATGTTCAAGTGTTTTTTGTTAGTTGTTACAATGTTTCTCACCTCAAATAATTCATTTGCGCAAAACTATACCTTGCCACTTTGGGATGATGATAAAATTCCTAACTACAAACCAACTGAAGAAGTAGAAGAAGTTTATAATGATAATGGAATGGAAGTTGTTCGGCTAGTTCAAAAACCAAACATAAAAGTTTATCTACCAGCAAAGAAAAACGCTAACGGAAAAGCAGTGGTTATTTGTCCCGGTGGAGGTTATCACGTTCAAGTTACAGATTGGGAAGGATCAGATATTGCAAAGTATTTTAACTCAAAAGGAATTGCTGCAATTGTTCTAAAGTATCGTTTACCATTTTCAAAAAGTAATATCACTCCTCATAAATCTCCTTTGCTTGATGCAAAACGAGCTATGAGATTAGTAAGGCATAACGCAAAGGAATGGAACATAAACAAAAATGAAATTGGAATTATGGGTTTTTCTGCTGGTGGACATTTAGCTTCTACTTTAGGAACTCATTTTGACTATGGAATTAAAGATTCAAAAGATGAAATTGATTCAATCAGTTCAAGACCAGATTTTATGATTTTAATGTATGCGGTTGTTACCTTCAAAAAAGAATTTGGTCATATTGGATCTAAAAATGCATTATTTGGTGATAATGAAAATGCTACACTAGTAGAATACTACTCAAATGAATTGCAAGTCTCTGAAGATACTCCGCCAACAATTCTAATTCATTCTACTGATGATAAAGCTGTTCCAGTAAAAAATAGTTTAGTGTTTTACGAAGCATTAGTTGAAAAAGGAGTAAATGCTGAAATGCATATTTATCCTTATGGAGGTCATGGCTTCTCTCTGGCAATTGGCAAAGGCTATTTGCAAACTTGGACTGACAGAGTTTTTGATTGGTTAGATAATCTAGAGTTGTAAACTCCTTTTAACTCAAACTCAAAGTTTGGTTTAAAACGTATCGTAGACTTTTAGTCTGCGTTAATATAAGCTAAATTATTATTTGAAGCTTTAAAATTTAAGAGATTCCGGTATTCCAAAAGAAATGAAAACTGGAATGACATGTTATCCAAAGACTTCTATTTATTAAGTCCTTTCTTGAATTAAGTATGATGATTACTAAAAAACAAATTGCAATATTCGGAGGCGGAGCATCAGGCTTAATGGTTGCTGATGTGTTATCCAAAACTTGCAATGTTACTATCTACGAAAAAGAAAAAACCATCGGTCAAAAATTATTAGTTGCGGGTAAAGGTGGCTTTAATTTTACAAGTGAAATCCCAACCGAAGAAATGATTAACAAGTATTCCCCTTCTAGGATATTCTCAAATCCGATCCAAAAGTTTAATTCAACTGATTTAAGAAATTGGCTTGCTGATTTAGGAATTCCAACTTATGTAGGAACAAGCAAAAGAATTTTCCCCAAAGATGGAATAAAACCAATTCAAGTAGTAGATGCAATTAAGAAAAAACTCTTAGCCAACAATGTACAGTTTTTAACAATCCATAAATTCATTTCATTTGATAAAAGCACAAAACCAATTGTTGAATATAACAACGAGCAAAAAATTATAGATGCAGACTATTACATATTTGCTTTAGGCGGAGCATCTTGGAAGATTACTGGATCAGATGGTAAATGGGAAAGCATGTTTAACTCAATTGGAATTAGCACACTTCCCTTTCAATCTTCAAATTGTGGAGTAAACATAAACTGGTCGGATAACATAAAAATTCACTCCGGTAAACCATTAAAGAATATTCGAATTTCAATTGGTAATTTATTAAGCAAAGGCGAAGCAGTAATTACAGATTATGGCTTAGAGGGAAATGCAATATATTCAATTGTACCGGAAGTTAGAAAAGAGATAAGTAAAAATAGTATTGCAAATATTACTATTGATTTTAAACCATCTAATACCGCGGAACAACTACTACAAAAGTCAAAAGTCAAAAGTGAAAAGATCGAAGAAATAAATATCAAGCCTGCCCGCCAGTTTGTTGGGAGGGATGGAGATATGAGTATCAAGACAAAAGATTATGCTAGAGTATTCAATCTAAAAAGTGTTGAGCTTGCTCTTATAAAGACTTATACAAGTAAAGAAACTTATTTGAATGTTGAAACTTTTATAGACTCTTTAAAAAAAATAGAAATTTCGATTGATTTTTTAAGACCAATTGATGAAGCAATTTCAACAGTTGGCGGAATAGATATTAACGAATTAAATTCAGACTTCTCACTTAAAAAACATCCTAACATTTTTACAATTGGGGAAATGGTTAATTGGGATGCTCCCACTGGTGGATTTTTATTGCAAGGATGTTTTTCTATGGGGGATTTTGTTGGAAGAAGTATTTTGAAAAAAACTTTTACATAGAAGTATCCTAAAGGTTTTTAAGAGATAGTTTAAAAGTTCATATCTCTTTTTAGAGATATGAACTTTGGAAAGCAAACTAGAAACATTGCTAAAAGTATTGCACAAGCTAAAAAGTTATGCTGTACTTCCGTTCCAAAGATGTCATCTCAAAAACAGAGATACCATCTTGTTGTTTAATAGCAATTTAGGCAACAAATAAATTACTGAATGAAAACACTTCTTTTACAAAGTTAAAATTGAGTACTTCTACTCATTTACAATTAAGACAAAATATCCTAAGTTAAATGTGAATATTTTATTTTTTCCGCATCACAATGTTAAACTATTTTTAAGCATTACTTTAGAAACTACTAATATAGGTAGTTGATGTTTGTGAATTTATTTTCTATTTTGCATTTGTAAAGTGATATAGAACACTTTACAATAGTATAAAATAATTTAACTTGTGGATTATTAAATATATAATATCTCTTTTCAAAAGACTAAAAGTCTTAACCATTTAGTAAACCATAGCTATGGAGGAATAAATGTTACACAAACACCATAATATATATACAATTTTTACTTTAGTACTTACACTACTTTTTTGCTTACCAATAGTTGCCCAACAGCAATCTGTAAGTACAAATAGTAATTCTGCAACAACGTTAGATAAAGCCAAACAACCAGACGCACCAAGTGCAATTGCCGAGCGATTTTTTAACGGAATGAATGCTGGAGATCAATACGGACGATCTGTTTCTTCTGCAGGAGATGTTAATGGAGATGGTTATGATGATTTAATTATTGGTGCACCTTTCTACGATGATGGTGTAAATACAATTGCTGGAAGAGCATACATTTATTTTGGTGGTAATATCATAAACAATATGCCAGATGTTACTCTAACCGGAGAAGCTGTTGATGATCGATTTGGTTTTTCAGTATCAAGTGCCGGAGATGTAAATGGAGACGGCTATAGTGATGTTATTGTGGGGGCTTATGTAAATAATAATTTTACCGGAAAAAGTTATATATTCTTTGGCGGATCAACAATTAGTGGAAATATAAATGCTTCATCAGCCGATGTAACAATGACCGGAGAAGCTACAAGTAATCGATTTGGTTGGTCAGTATCTAGTGCTGGCGATGTAAACGGAGATGGCTATAGTGATGTTATTGTCGGGGCATATCAGCATAATACTTCTACCGGAAAAAGCTATGTATTCTTTGGTGGCTCATCAATGAGTGGAAATATAGCAACATCATCAGCTGATGTAACAATCACCGGAGAGACCACACATAATCGTTTTGGTTATTCAGTATCAAGCACTGGAGATGTAAACGGAGACGGCTATAGTGATGTTATTGTTGGGGCGTATCAGCATAATAATTTTACCGGTAAAAGCTATGTGTTTTTTGGCGGCTCATCAATGAGTGGAAATATAGCAGCCGCATCAGCCGATGTAACAATGACCGGAGAAACTACAAGTGGTGATCACTTTGGTATATCAGTATCCAGTGCCGGCGATGTAAACGGAGACGGTTATAGCGATGTGATTGTGGGAGCTTATGGAAATAATAGCTATACTGGAAAAAGCTATATATATTTTGGCGGTTCTACAATGAATTCCACACCCGATGTAATAATGACTGGAGAAACTGCTTCTGATAGTTTTGGTTTTTCAGTTGCTGCTGCTGGAGATATGAATGCAGACGGTTATGATGATTTTATTGTGGGTGCTATTGAGAATGATATTAACGGCACAAATTCTGGTAGAGCTTACCTTTACCTTAATTCTTTAACTGGAAGCGACATTGCAGATGATTTTTTTACCGGAGAAACAACTTCTAACGAATTTGGCTATTCAGTATCGAGTGCCGGTGATGTAAACGGAGACGGCTATAGTGACGTTATTGTGGGGGCTTATCGAAATAATAGTTCTACCGGAAAAAGCTATATATACTTTGGTGGGCCTGATAGAGATAATATAGCCGATGTAACGCAATTTTAATAGTTTTGGTTATTCAGTATCCAGTGCCGGAGATGTAAACGGCGACGGATATAGTGATGTTATTATGGGGGCTTATGGGAATAATAATTCTACCGGAAAAAGCTATATTTATTTTGGTTCATCAAGTATAAGTGGAAATATTACACATTCAAATGCAGATGTAACAATGACCGGAGAAGCTACTTATGATAGATTTGGTTACTCAGTGTCTAGTACCGGCGATGTAAACGGAGACGGCTATAGTGATGTTATTGTTGGGGCTTGGGGAAATAATGCCGGAGGAATTGATGCCGGACGCAGCTATTTATACATTTCCTCTTCGCCACCAATAAAACCAAGAATAGCTTCTGTAAAAGATATTACTTTTGACGAGGGCGGTTATGTAAATGTAAACTTTGTACGAAGTGGATATGATGCAACCGGACCAAATAATATTATAACAGAATATTTAGTAGAGATGAGCAACCCTCCGGCAAGTGGTGGTTTCTCTTGGGCACAACTTGGTACTGTTCAGCCTAACCAAAATTTACTTTACACATTTAATGCCCAAACCCCAAACGACTCATCTGCAAATAATAGCGGCACATACTTTTTTAGAATAACTGCAAGAACAGCAGACCCAAACCAGTACTGGCGTTCTAATATTATTTACGGACATAGTGTGGACAATCTTGCTCCCGGTGCTGTACAAGGCTTTGCAGCAAATTCAGTTGCTTCCAATACAGAACTACATTGGAACGCAAACACAGAACCAGACTTGTACAATTACATTCTTTACAGAAGCAGCACACCAACAATAGATTTAAACACGGCTTCACCAATTGCAAATGTTACAGGCACATTATTTACAGACACAAACCCACCAGCCGGAGAAGTGTATTATTTTATAGTTGCACAAGACATACATAATAATGTAAGTCCGCTTGCAACAGATAATATTCTTTCCTTAGCTATTGTAGATGTAAAAATATTTTTAGAAGGAGCATACAGCAGTCCAAATATGACAACTACTTTAACAGTGCCAACTACATCTCCGTACTCAGATGCTTTAACAGTAGCTTCCATTCCGGCAAATGTAGTTGATTGGGTTTGGATAGAATTAAGAAATAAAATAGATGCAACAATTTTAGAAGGTTCTCGTTCTGCTTTTGTCCTTAGTAATGGAAAGGTAGTTCACACAGATGGGAGCAGCACAGTTCAATTTTTTGGAGCAACAGATACACAATATTATATTGTAGTCAAACACAGGAATCATCTTGGTATAATGACTACAACGCCTGTGAATGTTAATTGATCCGGCTTCGTTAAAATACAACTACGCCGAGACACGTAAGATGTGAGATATGAGTATCAAGATATGAGAAATGAGACAACAACAAAACCATCAAGGTTACTGCTTTGCAACCTTGATGGTTTTTTCGTAACGCAGATTAGTAATCTGCAGTTTATGTTTACTTATTTTACATTAGAGTTCTCTGGCTGATACGAACCCTTTCGTGACATAGAATAGTAAGTTATAGAATTTTAGTCTAGAAATGGTTAGTAACTACCTTGTGAATACGACTTCCCTTTCAAAGATGTCATCTCAAAAACAGAGATGCCATCTTGAAGAAGAAAAGTAGTTCAATGTGATTTTATAAACCTTCCGAAATTTTTATTTTCATCAGATGTAAAAAGCAAGTAATTTATTTGTGTTAAACAAACAATTCATGTAAATTTATTCAACAATACTTAAACTTTATACAAAGGATACCAAAATGCCTCAACGATTTATTTCAACCTTTATATTCATAACTTTATTTTTTTCAGTTTCAATTATAAAATCTCAAACAGAAAACACTTTACTTCGTTATCCGTCTATCAATCACAATGGAACTCAGATTGCTTTTTCTTATCAAGGTGATATTTGGAAAGCAAATGTTGATGGTAGCAACGTAACTCGTTTAACAATTCACGAAGCTTATGAATCAACATCCCTATGGAGTAACGATGGGAGCAAGATTGCGTTTAATAGTAATCGCTGGGGAAATAATGATATTTTTGTAATTAGTGCAAACGGCGGAACTCCTAAAAGAATTACATATCATTCTACAAGTGATGCGTTAAGTGATTGGACAAATAATAATGAAATTCTTTTTTATACTTCTAGAATATTTAGACAAGTTGAATGGGATTTTGAAACAGCGACTGTTTCTGCCAATGGTGGCACACCTAAAAGATTGCTGGATGCAGTTGGTAGTTCAGCTGTTGCTTCAGACAATGGAAGATTTATTGCTTATGTAAAAGGTTATAACCGAGTTGCAAGAGAAGCTTACAAAGGTTCAGCAGATAGAGATATTTGGATTTATGACACAAAAAATAACACGTATAAACAGTTAACTACTTTTACTGGAAATGATTTTAATCCTAAATGGAAAGGTTCAACTGAGTTTTATTTTATAAGTGCAAGTAGTGGCAAATACAATATCCATAAAGCTAACTTAGATGATAGTGGAAACTTAATGGGTGGTATTGAATCTATTACATCTTTTGTTAATGAGAGTATCCGCTATTTTGATATTAGCAAAGATGGGAGTACGATTATAGCTGAAGCATTAGATGCAAACTATTTAATAAATACTGCTAATAATTCGGCAAGACAATTAAACATAAAAATTGGAACAGATTATAGGTTTGATCCAATTGAACATAAAAATTTCAGTAAAGATGCAACTGAGTTTGCAGTTTCTCCAAATGGTAAGTATTCTGTTTTTACAGTAAGAGGAGAAATATTTGTTAAGGAAAACAATAAAGACAAAAGTCGCTCGGTTAATCTTTCAAAGCATTCTTACAGAGACCAACATCCACAATGGTTAAATGACTCAACAGTGATTTTTGTTAGCGATAGAACAGAACAAAATGATTTGTATGCAGTTTTTTCATCTGATAAAAAAGAAAGTAATATATTCAAAAGTTTAAAGCATAAGACTGTTCGCCTAACAACCACAGACTTAAACGAGAATTGGCCAATAGTTTCTCCGAATGGAAAGCAAGTTGCTTACGAAGTTGGACGTGGTAAATTAGTTGTATCGGATGTTGATGCAGAAACTTATGAATTAACTAATCACACCACTATGTTGGATGGCTGGGCAATCCCTGGAAGCGTAAGTTGGAGTCCTGATAGTAAATGGTTGGCATATTCTCTTAATGATCTAGAGTTTAACTCGGATATTTTTATTCAGCCTGTGAATGGAAAGTCTGAGTCCATCAATATAAGTATGCACCCAAGAAATGATTTTAATCCCGTTTGGAGTGCAGATGGGAGCAAGCTTGCTTTTTCTTCTGATAGAAATAATAGAAATGCTGATGTATGGTTTGCTTGGTTAAATGAAACCGATTGGCAAAAAACAAAACAAGATTGGGACGATGCAGATGAGCCTAAGAAAGACGACAAAAAGAAAGATGATAAAAAGGATAAAGATAAAACAAAAATAAAACCAATAAAAATTGACACAAAAAATATTTATAAACGCTTGGTACAAGTTACTTCAAAGCCAGGAGACGAATCAAACGTTGCTATTAGTAAGGATGGAAAGACTTTCTATTTTACAAGTGGAACTTCTTTGGATAAAGGAAGTGATTTATTTAGCATAAAATGGGACGGTAAAGATGTAAAGCAAATAACTAAAGGTGGTAAAAATCCATCAGGACTTTTGTTTGATAAGAAACACAAGTTTCTTTATATGAAATTAAAAGGCGGCAAGCTAGCAAGACTAAAAGATGGTAAAGATAAAACAGAAAGCTTATCGTTTAATGCTAAAATGATAATAAATCATACAGAAGAAAAAAATCAAATTTTTGAAGATGCTTGGGGAGCATTAAACATTGGTTTCTATGATCCTAATTTTCACGGACAAAATTGGGATGAGCTTAAAACAAAATATAAGCCATTAGTGTTATCAATGTCAACAAAAGACGATTTTAGATATATGTTTAATAATATGTTAGGTGAGCTAAACGCCAGTCATATGGGGATGTACGGAAAAGGTAGAGAAGAAACTCAAAAAGAATCAACTGGACTTTTGGGTATTGAAGTTGAACCACTTTCTGATGGTGTTAAGGTTATGCACATAGTTCCAAACTCTCCTGCTGATAAAGAGAAAAGCAAGCTACAAGTAAGTGACATTATTCAATCTGTTAATGGAAAGAAAATATATAATGATGTAAACTTTTACTCATTACTTTCTAATGCTCCCGATGAAAAAGTATTACTTGGTGTAAAAAATAAAAATGGAAATTTTAGAGAAGTTATAATTAGACCAACAAAATCTATTAGAGCTAACCTTTATGATGAGTGGGTTGATCAACGAAAAGAATTAGTTAATGAATACTCTAATGGAAAACTTGGTTACTTGCATATCAAAGCAATGGGTTGGAGCAGCTTTGAAAGATTTGAACGAGAGATGACAGCTTCTGGTTATGGCAAGGAAGGAATTGTTATCGATGTACGTTACAACGGTGGCGGATGGACTACCGATTTTTTAATGACCGTTCTAAACTATAAACAACACGCTTATACAATTCCGCGTGGAGCATCAAAAAATTTAGCAACAGATAAAAAATCTTTCCGTCCATACTATCCTTTGGGCGAGCGACTTCCCTACTCAGCTTGGACAAAACCATCTATTGCTTTGTGTAACGAAAATAGTTATTCCAATGCAGAAATATTTTCTCACGCATTTAAAAATCTCGGTATTGGTTCACTTGTAGGAATGCCAACTTTCGGAGCAGTGATATCAACTGGTTCGCATAGTTTGATTGATGGTTCAAGAGTACGTATGCCATTTAGAGGCTGGTTCGTTTTAGAATCAGATGATAATATGGATTTTGTTCCGGCAGTTCCCGATTTCATTTTGGATAATTCCCCTGACAGTAAATCAATGGGGAAAGATGAACAATTAAAAAAAGCAGTTGATGAACTTTTGAAACAGTTAGATTGAGTTAGGGATCATTAAATTTGTCATTCCGGTTTTCGCTGTCGTTAGGCGGAATACCGGAATCTCAGTACATTTAATAGTAAGAAAAATATAGAAACAAATTTTGATTTCACTCAACATTTCTATTTATATAATCACTATAATCCTTAACTAGCGGTTTATACTTATCATTAAAAAGTGGAGAGCTAATCATAAAATCTGCAGTTGATCTATTACATGCCAATGGAATATTATAAAGAGCAGAAATTCTTAACAAGGCTTTCACATCTACATCGTGAGGATGTGGTTGCATTGGATCCCAAAAGAAAATAAATATATCAATTTTACCATCAACAATTAAAGCACCTAATTGTTGGTCTCCACCAAGTGGTCCAGACTTCAATCTCTTTAAGGAAAAATCTTTTTCCATATTATTTACTTTAAGTTTTCTTTTCAATTCTTTCTTAACAATCTTACCAGTTGTTCCAGTGGAAATAAGTTTGTGCTCAACTATTGTCTTAAAGTTCCACCCAACCCATTCAACTAAATCTTGTTTTCTGTTATCGTGTGCAACAAGTGCAATTGTCTTTTTACTTTTCATCAGTTCCCCATTTTTGGTTAACTAAAAATACTAACATTTCTAAATGTTTTAGTATTAACTTTATATTAAATTAGTTGTACAAAATTAAACTAACACAAAAAATAGGTTTTAATGTGAACAATATATTTCAAAAACTTTTGCTGCTTTTCTTTTTTACATTGGTTGGATGTTACTCAAATCTTAGTAAAGAAATTACTATTTCTGAAGCCTCATACCCAAATGAATTACAAATTATTAAGAGAAATGATTGGGGCTGGAAAAAATTAGATAAACAAAAACCAATTCATAAAATTAAATATATTACTCTTCATCACGGAGGAGAAGAATTCTCAAAAGATAAAGACGTAATTAAGTATTTGCAAAATTTACAAAGCTGGAGCAGAACAGAAAAAAAATGGATTGATATTCCCTACCATTTTATGATAGACTTAGATGGAAATATTTATGAAACTCGTCCGATAGAATTTGCCGGAGATACGAACACAAAGTATGATCCTACCGGACATGCTTTAATAAACGTAATGGGAAATTATGAAGTTCAAAAAATAAGTGAAGAGCAATTAGATGCCGTTGCAAACCTTAGTGCTTACTTGTGTAAAACATATAACATTTCAGTGGAAGAAGTTAAAGCCCATAAAGATTATACAGAAACACTTTGCCCTGGAAAAGATTTTTATAAGTATTTAGAAGATGGAAGTTTAAGAAAAATAATTGATGATATTTTATAAGCTAAGAAATAAATATCAACGGTTAGTATATGAAGCGTGGGGCGTTTAAAAGCACTTCTTTTCGGTTTATTACTTACTTTATTTATATGCACTAACTTAGTTTAATCACCTATTGCCCAATGATTTATACACTTTGTTATGCGGTCGGCTTTACTATTTGTTTTCTTTCCAAGATTTTTCCATTAAATCAAATCCGTAGTTCCAACCTTTTTCAGTTTCAGAAACAGTTCCTTCAGTAAGTTGTTTTAATTCTTCGTGAATGCCTTCGCCTACTTGAATAAATCTCAATTGAGACCCTCCACTTTCATTAATTCGAATTTCAACCGTAATGGTATCCATAACAGGTGAGAAGTCAGGCATTCCACAAGTATATTTGAGTTTATAAGGTCGTTCAACTTCTAAATATTTTCCTTTCATAACGAACTTTGTTCCGTTCTCTTCTCTGGTTATTGTGTACCGTCCGCCTACACGTAATTCAATATCAAATTCAGTATCAGGGGTCCACCAAACACTCATATCTTTTGGATTTGTAAATGCTCTATAAATCTTTTCTGGTTCAACTTCAAAATGTCTTTCTATTATTAGTTCTCTCATTTTAGTTCCTTGATAATGCTCTTGGATATTCGATTTATCTGCTTTGTAATTACACTCTGAAAAGGTCTAAAGCACCAAACATAAAAATTCAATTGTTCGTTTCATTTATTCACTTTCGTTTGTTTTTTTTTCGCTGCCGCGCAACGTTAGTGTATATGTATTGTTCTTATACAGCTAATACGGGTGTGTAAGAACAATTGTGCTTATTTCAGATATACACAAAAGTCACTTGTTATTAAAAAGATATTCTTCAAAATTCTCAACACCCAATATATCTTGAGATAACCAATCTTTGAATTTCAGAAGTTCCCTCTCCAATTTGCAGTAAACGTTGGTCTCGGTAAAATCTTTCAATGTCATATTCTTTCATCAAACCATAACCGCCGTGAATTTGAACAGCTTCATCAGCAACTTCTTTTGCAATTTCGGAGCAGTATAATTTTGCCATAGCTGCTTCCTTCGCAAAAGGTTTTTTAGCATCCTTTAACCAACAAGCTTTGTATAATAAATTTCTTCCAAGTTCAACTTTAAGTGCCATATCAGCAAGCTTAAAAGCAATCACTTGGAACTTAGAAATAGATCTTCCAAACTGATGTCTCTCGTTAGAATATTTTAAAGCCATTTCATAAGCACCTTGTGCAAGTCCTAAACCCATTGCTGCTATTGAGAGTCTGCCGTTATCTAAAGTACTCAACATAATTTTAGAACCTTCACCAACCTTTCCTAAAATATTTTTTTCTGGAACTTTGCAATCATCAAAATATAACTCGGAAGTATTAGAAGCACGCCACATCATTTTTTTATGCATCTCAATTGCTTTAAAACCTTCCGTTCCATTCTCTACAATAATTGTGGAAAATATTTTTTTGCCATCAATTACATCAGTAACAGTTTGAACAGTAGAACCGATAGAAATATCAACTGAGCCATTTGTAATAAATATTTTAGAACCATTTATTACCCATTCACCATTTACTAATTTTGCGTTTGTCTTTGTTCCTCTTGAGTCTGAACCAGCATTTGGTTCAGTTAGACCAAAAGACCAAAGAGCTTTACCGGTACAAAGTTGCGGTAAATATTTTTCTTTTTGTTCGCCCGTTCCGTAATAGTATAATGGACCAATTCCAAGTGAGTTATGTGCTGCAAGAGTTGCAGCTTGCGAACCATCTATACGAGCTAGTTCTTCAACTGCAATTATGTATGAGAGTGTATCCATTTCTTGTCCACCAAATTTCTGAGGAAGATACATTCCAAATAAACCTAACTCCCCCATTCCTTCAGTAATTTTATACGAGAACTCTTCCTTCTCATCTAGTTCTTGAGCAATAGGTTTTATTTCTTGTTCGGCAAATTCTCTAACAGTATTTTTAATTAGGATTTGCTCTTCAGATAAGTTAAAATCCATTTTACAATTTCCTTTTATATTTTTACACTAATAAAAATATAAGATAATTTGAATGCTTATACAAGAGGCGAATTTATCCTAAAGAAAGTCTGTGATGAAATGATTAAAATATGAACAAAATATTATTTGGGTTACTAATTCTGTTTTATTTTTACTCAAGTAATTTACTTGCCCAAAATAGTTCAACTTCATTTCAAGATGGAGTTAATTATTTGTCTAAATATATTACTTCTGAAGATTTTATTAAACTGGGTGAAAACTATACTGACAACGAACTAGTTGATCATTTATATTTTTTTGCACTAGAATATTATAATGATGATATCTCAGAAGCCTTGCTAGCATTGACATTTGCAACTTTACCGTTTAATAAAATGCCAATTACAATTCCCTTTATTAATGTTAGAATTCCTTTAAGACTACCATCTGTAAATGAGGAACTATTTAAAGTAAAGAAAAAAAACTTACCTGGAATTATCTATTTTGATTCACCCAAAACTGGAGGGCAAGACAAAGATAAGGTTGCACACTTTTTTGGTAATGCTTTTATAGCTTATAATTTATCATTTATAAATGCTTCAAAAATACTTGGTATTCTAGTTGAACTATTTGAATCATCATTCAAAGTAAGTGGTGGAGTTGATTTTAGAGATTTACAAACAAATGGTTTGGGAGAACTTTTTGGTGAATCTCTAATTAAGAATAAGAAACTTTTACCTTCGGAAGTTTTTAGAATCTATGCTTTGTTCTACTTTTCTTATCACTAACATTTATGTAAATTGCATTTATCAAAACCAAAAAAAATAATATGAAATCTATACTAATAATTGATGATGAAAAAGAAATTTGCGAAAGCATAAAAATGATTCTTGAATACGAAGATTACGATGTTGATTATACAATTGATGCTGTAGCCGGATTAAAGAAGTTAGAATACAACAGTTATAATGCTTTGCTTTTAGACATTCAAATGCCTGAGATGACTGGCTTTGAAGTTCTGAAATGGCTTAAAGAAAACAAAACTGAACTAAGTGTTATAATGATTTCTGCTTATGGAAATTTGGAGAATGCAGTTAAAGCAACAAAGTTGGGAGCATTCGATTTTATAGAGAAACCTATTGATAGAGAGAAATTATTAATTAGTATTAGAAATGCAGTTGGTACCACAAATTTAATTAAAGAGAACAAAGAACTAAGAAGTACACTAATAAAAGAAGAAGAAATAATTGGTGAGAGTGAAGAAATTAAAAATGTAATAGGACTTATTGATAGAGTTGCAATTACGGATTCTAGAGTTTTAATTACGGGTGAAAATGGGACGGGTAAAGAATTGGTTGCACGTGCTATTCATAGAAAAAGCAAGCGAGCTAATAGTGATTTAGTGGAAGTAAATTGTGCTGCTATACCAAACGAATTAATTGAGTCTGAATTATTTGGACATGAGAAAGGTTCATTTACTGGAGCAGTTAAAGATAGAATTGGGAAATTTGAACAAGCAAATGGGAGCACATTATTTCTGGATGAAATTGGTGATATGAGTTTGCAAGCCCAAGCCAAAGTTTTACGTGCTATTGAAGATGGAGTAATTACGAAGGTTGGCGGAACTAGTAAAATTAATGTTGATGTTAGAATTGTTTCAGCAACAAACAAGGATTTAAGAAAAGAAATAAAGAAAGGAAATTTTAGAGAAGATCTTTTCCATAGATTAAATGTAATACCAATTAAAGTTCCTCCTTTACGAAAAAGGAAAGATGACATTCCTATACTTACACTACATTTTGTGAAAAAGATTTGTGCTCAAAATAAATTTGTGTTAAAAGAATTTTCCGATGGAGCTTTAGAAGTGCTTAATAACTATAGTTGGTCGGGTAATGTTAGAGAGCTTAGAAACATAATTGAACGTATTGTTATTATGATTCCTAACAAAATAATTTCTAAGGACGATGTAATAAGTATGCTCCCTAACATTGAACAAAAAGCTGATAGCTTAATTGATATTTCAAATTCATTTCAAGAGTTTAAGGAGAAAGCTGAAAGAGCTTTTATTGTTAAACAATTAGAAATTAACAAATGGAACATTAGCAAAACTGCTGAAGCTTTAGAAATACAAAGAAGCCATTTATATAACAAAATGAAAAAGTATAATATTACAAAAAAATAAATATAAAAAAAAACAACCACCGACTACAAGTCTGTGGTACGACTGTATCGCAGACTTGTAGTCTGCTAGATTGTTTTAACTTCGATATTATTTGCATTAACAAGGGAAAATAATGAGTACAATATTTACAAAAATCATCAACAAAGAAATTCCGGCTGATATTATTTTTGAAAATGATACAGTCCTTGCTTTTAGAGATATAAATCCCCAAGCACCAGTTCATATTTTGATAATCCCTAAAATAGAAATTCCAACTATAAAAGAAATAAAAGGTTCGGAGCATGCAACTTTGCTTGGTGAAATGTATGATACAGCAAATAAAATTGCAAAAGACGAAGGAATTGCTGAAGAAGGATTTAGACTAGTATTTAATTGTGGGGACAATGGCGGACAAGAAGTTTATCACATTCATATGCACTTACTTGGTGGACGACAAATGAACTGGCCTCCAGGGTAGAGGCAATTTCACTTATCTCTCAATGTCAATATTTAAAATAGGAAAATATTGACCAATAAAATAGCCTTCTAAATAAAAACGATTAACTCCATTTTCATAACCATCGATTTTTATCCATGAAACGCCAATTTTATCGATGTTTTTTTCTATAAAAGGTTCATTAAATATTCTTTCCATTCCAATTCTTAATTGACTTGAAGAATTGGGCTTAATTCCACTATCCATTCTAATTCTTTTACCTTCACCGTTTTTCCAAATATCATCTGTCCCTAATTTGATATGATTTGAAATACGAGATTTAATATTTGTTGATTTTCCAATATAAAGACAAATTCGATTATCAAAAGTAGCAGCATCCACCCAGCTTTTAGTAAATTTAACCTTAATCAAATCTTTGAGAGAATTTTTTCCTTTAAGCATATATGTACAATTCAAAATTGCTTCAGTAAATTCTTCCTTTTTGCCTAACCACCAAAATGCATATATACCACTTGTGGATTCCATCTCATGTAAGTACAACTTTCTATTTTTTATGAACTTTGTCAAATATTTAACATTAGATTCTAATTTAATCTTAGAATCTTTAATTAAAGTAATATTTAATGTTGTTTCCATTCTGTAGTCTTTGATTTGTTTTTTAATTGATTTAATAATTCTTAGAATAAGTCCAGACTCAAAAGTTGAAATTAAAGCACCATCAGAAAATCTATCACTCCTTACTAGCAGTAATTAACTTACATTTAGTCGGAATGTCAATTCTATCTAAGTTGTAATTTCTATCATTAATTATTCTTCGACCTTCATCCCAATGATTCCAGTCAAAACTAATAATTAGAGGTATTTCATAAACTATCTTCCGGAATCGAGAAACTATTTATCCTTCTAGTGGACAGGATATTTGAAGAATACCATTCTTATTTATTTTTGTATCTGACCATTTGCCAAACTTTGAGATATTTTCAATTTTTGGAATCAATGTAAGCAGAGGTTTCCAGTCTCTATTGGTGAAGGTGTTTATTTTATATTTATAGTTTTCCTCATTTAATACCATCATTGTCCGAATAAAATAAGATTTATGCCTTAAACCCTATATCGTTTCTAAAATAAATATCTTTATATTTAACTTTACTTATTTGATTGTAACATATTGATTTGCAATCAGATAAGCTATTCTTGCTCAAGGTAGTTACAGCATTCAAAACACGTCCACCATTTGTTATAACTTTGCCATTTTTTAAAATTGTTCCAGCATGAATTACTTTTGTTGATTCATCATCAATATTTTCAAGTCCAGTTATTTCAAATCCCTTTTCATATTTATCTGGATATCCACCAGAAACTGTTACAACGCAAATTGAACTTCCACCATTATATTTAACTGCATCTTTGTTTATTTTACCTTTTGCAGTGGAGTATAACAATTCAAAAAAATCTCCATCCAATAATGGGAGCACAGTTTGAGTTTCTGGATCTCCAAACCTACAATTAAATTCAATTACTTTAATTCCCTCTTTAGTATTTATCAATCCGCAAAAAAGACAGCCATTAAATTTCCTATTTTTATCTTTCAATCCTTTTAATGTTGGGACAACCACATTCTTTTCAATTTCATTTATTAGTTCATCTGTTACAAAATTTAACGGAGCGTAAGCACCCATTCCACCAGTATTTTTTCCAGTATCTCCTTCACCTATTCTTTTATGATCTTGCGAAGCTGGCAATAATATATAATCGTCTCCATCTGTTATTGCAAATACAGATAATTCTTCTCCTTCAAGAAATTCTTCTATAACAATTGTATTGCCAGATTCTCCAAATATTGAATCTAGCATCATTGAACTAACAGCACCTTTTGCATCTAAAATATTTTCTGTAATGATAACTCCTTTACCAGCAGCAAGACCGGAAGCCTTTATTACTATAGGGAAGCTACCACTCTCTAAAAATTCTATTGCTTCATTAAATTGAGATTTGCTAAAGGATTTGAAACTAGCAGTAGGGATATTATTCTCATCCATCAATTCTTTAGAAAACTTTTTATTCCCTTCTATTTCTGCGGCTAACATATTGGGTCCAAAGACTAAAATGTTATTTTCTCTTAGCGATTCACTAAGTCCATCCACCAAAGGAACTTCAGGGCCAATGACAACTAGATCAATCAAATTATTTTTGCAAAATTCAATTACTTCAGAATGACTAGTAATATTAAGGTTTACATTTTCTCCAATTTGTAAAGTTCCTGCATTGCCAGGAGAAATAAATATTTGATTTACCTTTTTGCTTTCAGCAATCTTTATTATTAAAGCATGCTCCCTTCCACCAGAACCAATTATTAGAACATTCACTATTCAGCCTTTAAGTAAAATTGAAATATTTTTGTTAAATCTTTAGTTAATTTTATTCTGTTAAATAAATCGACATATTCTAACTTTGGTTTTGGCAATTCATTTGCTAAAAATAATTTATGCATTTTAAGAAATGTGTTTTTTATTTCTTCCACATCATTAGGTTTTGTAATAAATGAAGCTCCATAATCACTTATTATACTTTTTGAAATTCCTTCCGATAAACATGCTAAAATTGGTTTTTGAGTACCAAAATATTCAAATATTTTCCCAGGAGTAACATTACTCATTTTTTCATCATTTGGTAACATTAGCCATAAAATATCACTTGAAATAATACGCTTAACTGAGTCTTTGTGTGTAAGATAACCGATTTCCTTAACAAAGCTTTGTAGCTTAAGTCTTTTAACAATTCTTCTATTCTCGCTCTTAAAATGACCAACAAAATGTAGTTCTATATTTGATGCAACATCAGGATTTTCCAAAGTTAACTTCTTAAAAGCTTTTAGAAAATACTTTGGAGTTATTCCTTCATAAAAAATACCTGAATACATAATTATTAGTTTGTCATTCGTTCTTGGTAGTGGTTCAACACCAATAAAATCTTCTGGATCAAAACCATGAGTTAGAATTTCTACATCATTAAAAGATAGGAACTTATACTCATTCATTAAATCTTCTTTTACTGCTCTGTTCACAACCAAAGTTCTATCAACATTTCTTAAGGTTTTATCCTCTAATCTTTTATTCATATATTTATGAACGGGTGTTGGATAAAATCTAAATTGGTTTGTAAGCCAAGCATCTCTATAATCGACAAACAATGGAATGTTGAATTCTTTCTTAAGTAATATTGCTTTTTCTATGGTTGAAAATGGTGGAGCGGAAACATAAATTGCATCAAATTTATGTTTTTTTAATACTTTCCTTGCAGTTCTAATAGCCTTACTTGACCAAAATATTTTGTTATCGGGAATAAAAAATGTTTTGCTAACTCTACTAAATATTTTCATTAAAAATGAAGAAGGCATTTTAACAGTTCCCTTATTCCTCAATAATGAACTAGGGTTTAGAGATTCTGTTCTAACAATTTCAATATTGGCTTGCTCAGCTTCTTGTAACAAACTTTGGTCATGAGCAAAATAAGCCATTTTACCCGTTGTGATAACTGTAGGTTTCCAACCAAATTGTTGCATATATTTGGTAAACTTAAGTGTACGTTGAACACCACTTAACCCTAAGGGTGGATAGTAATATGCAATAACGAGGACTTTAAACATATTTAGTTACGAGTGATAGTTTGGAGATTCTTTTGTAATTATAACATCGTGCGGATGACTTTCTCTTAAACCGGAAGATGATATTTTTACAAATCTTGTTTTATTTTTGAACTCAGCAATATTGGATGCTCCGCAATAACCCATTGCAGCACGTAAACCTCCAATAAATTGATAGACTGTATCGGAAAGTGCACCTTTGAAAGGGACTCTTCCTTCAACACCTTCAGGAACTAATTTTTTAATATCGTCTTCCATATCTTGAAAATATCTATCCTTGCTTCCTTTTTTCATCGCTCCAATTGATCCCATTCCTCTATACATCTTAAAACTTCTACCTTCAAAAAGAATTTTCTCTCCTGGAGTTTCTTCAACGCCAGCAAACATTCCGCCCATCATAACTGTATCTGCTCCGGCAGCAATAACTTTTGCAACATCTCCAGTTTGCTTAACTCCACCATCGGCAATTACTGGAACTCCTGTATCTTTCAATGCTTCGGCTACTTCCATAACTGCACTAACTTGTGGAACTCCAACTCCGGCAACCACTCTTGTTGTACAAATTGAGCCTGCTCCAATTCCTACTTTCACACCATCAATTCCTAACTCAACTAATTCCAAAGCTGCTTCTTTTGTTACAATATTTCCAGCTACCAATTGAAGCTTAGGATATTTCTTTTTTATTTTTTTAACTGTTTTTAGAACTCCTTCTGAATGTCCATGTGCTGTATCGACAACAATTACATCAACATTTGCCTTAACAAGTGCTGCTACTCTTTCCATAGTATCATTTGAAACACTAACTGCAGCTCCAGCTCTTAAGCGACCTAAATTATCTTTACAAGCATTTGGAAAATTTTTCTTCTTAGAAATGTCCTTAAAAGTTATAAGTCCTTTTAAAATTCGGTGATCATCTACAACAGGTAATTTCTCAACTTTATATTTCTGAAGTAATACTTCTGCTTGCTCCAAGGTAGTCCCAACGGGAGCAGTTCTTATTTTTTTTGAAGTCATTACAGAAGATATTTTCAAGTTCTGATTTGGTTCAAATCTTAAATCACGGTTTGTTAATATTCCAATTAATTTTTTTTGTTTGTCAACAATTGGAATTCCAGAGATATGATACTTTTCCATAAGCTCTGTTGCATCAGCAACTTTTTTATTTGCTGTAAGAGTTATAGGATTTGTAATCATCCCACTTTCCGAACGTTTCACTTTATCAACTTCAGTCGCTTGTTGTGCAATACTCATATTTTTATGGATGATTCCTATTCCACCTTGAGCTGCCATTGCAATTGCCATATTAGACTCTGTAACAGTATCCATTGCCGCAGAAAGAAAAGGAATTTTTAGATTGATTCCTCGTGTAAGTTTTGTTTCAATATTTGTCTCCCGTGGGAGCACGTTTGATTTTGCCGGGACTAAAAGTAAGTCGTCAAATGTTAGTCCTTCGAATATTATTTTTTCTATTTGCATAATAAAAGTAACCTAATAATTTTTTATATCTTGTCCCTAAAGTATGTCATTCTCAGCTTGACTGGGAATCTATGAGAACAAATGGATTTCAAATAAAGACATTCGGAAATAACAATCTATTTTTATCTACTCAAAAGCTGCTAATCCAGTTATATCTTCACCAATAATTAAAGTGTGCATCTCGTGTGTGCCTTCGTATGTTTTTACACTTTCTAAATTAGCCGAGTGACGCATAATCGGATATTCATTTAGAATTCCATTTGCTCCAAGAATTTCTCTTGCCGTTCTTGCTGCATCTAATGCAACTTCACAATTGTTTCTTTTTGCTATAGAAATTTGAGTGTGCTTTACTTTTCCTAAATCTTTTAACTTTGCCATTTGTAAATTTAACAATTGTGCTTTAGTAATTTCAGTTAATATTTCTACAAGTTTTTTTTGTGTTAACTGGTAACCCGCAATTGGCTTACTAAACTGCACTCTACTTTTTGCATAGTTAAGTGCCGAATCATAAACTGCCATCATTGAACCAACTACACCCCAAGCTATTCCGTACCTTGCTTGATTGAGACACATTAACGGAGAACGTAATCCATTACTTTTGGGAAGTGAATTTTCCTCAGGAACAAACACATCTTGAAAAATTAGTTCTGATGTTATGGAAGCTCGCAATGAATGTTTGCCTTTCATTTCGGGAGCAGTAAATCCCTCACTACCCTTTTCTACCAAGAAACCTTTTATAATTCCATCTAACTTTGCCCAGACAACAGCTATGTTGGCTATGCTACCATTGGTTATCCACATTTTAGCTCCGTTCAAAATGTATCCACCATCAACCTTATTTGCAGTTGTTATCATTCCACCTGGATTAGAGCCGAAGTCAGGCTCTGTTAAACCGAAGCATCCAATCTTTTCTCCTTTTGCCAAAAGTGGAAGCCATTTTTTCTTTTGTTCTTCACTTCCGAAAGTAAAAATAGGATACATCACCAAAGCACTTTGCACAGAAGCAAAACTTCTTATCCCGCTATCTCCTCTTTCCAACTCTTGCATTGCTAAACCATAAGCAACATTATTCATATTAGCACAGCCATATTCTTCTGGTAATGTAATACCGAAAACACCAAGTTCTCCAAGTTTTAATACTAATTCTTTTGGAAAAGTTGCATCCTCATAATGTTGCTCAATATTTGGGAGCACGTTATCATCAACGAAATCTCTAACAGATTGCTGTACAAGTTTTTCTTCTTCGGAAAGTAAGTTGGCTATATTGTAGTAGTCAACTCCGTTGAATTTTTGCATTGGTTTAAGTTATAATGGTTATTTTGAATAACTTTTCAAGATTGTCATTCCGGTTTTCAGTTCTTTTGGAATACCGGAATCTTTTAAGCTTTATGAGATTCCGGCACAAAAGACAACCGGAATGACAGCAAAAGAATATCATTCAAATTTTAGTTTATCAATAGTTGATTTAATTATTTCTGTTGAGTACCCCTTACGCATAAGAAACTGAAAAACTTTTTGTCTGAGTTGCGATTTGCTCAAATCTTTTCTTTTTAATACGAGTAGCTTTTTTTCGCTTATTATTAGTGCTGATTTTTCAAGTATTGGGTCATCAATAAAATCAAGAGAGACTTCTTCAATAATTTCTCGTCTCACTCCTTTTTTGCTTAACTCTGCTTGAATTAACCTAACACCTTTCTTTCTTTTGAGTTTTATTTTGAAATAATAATTAGCAAATTCTTTATCATCAAGATACTTTAAGTCTTCTAATTCGTTTAAGATAACCTCAATTAACTCTTTGTTATACTTCTTCTTAAGTAGCTTTACTTTAAGTTCAAACTTGCTATGATTTCTACCAGATAAATATCTAAATGAATTTTGTTTTATTAAATAAAGTTGAATTTCATTTGAGTATGTTTCTCTTTCTTTCTCAGTTACTTCATCATCTTCAAAAAGTGTATTCTTAAGAAAAAGTTCATACGGAAATATTAAATCTTCATCTTCATCAAAAGAAACAATTACTTTGTTTTTTTTCTTTGTAACGTTTGTTACTGTCACTAATCTATCTAACTATTTTTTTTCTTCCTTAGGTTCTTTAGCTTTAGCAGTTTCATCTTCAATCATACCTAACGCAATTTTTACATCACGTTCTAAAGCACTCATCATTTCAGGGTTTTCTTTTAATGAATTTCTAAACTGTTCTCTACCTTGAAATCTATCTTCACCATAAGTGAACCATGCTCCACCTTTTTTAATTATCTCTTTTTCAACTCCAATATCAATCAACTCTCCGGCTTTACTAATTCCTACATTATAAATAATATCAAATTCAACTTGTCTAAAAGGTGGTGCAACTTTACTTTTTACAACTTTTACTTTTGTTCTATTTCCAACAATATCTTGACCTTGCTTAATTGCTGCTATTCTTCTTATGTCCATTCTTAGTGAAGCATAAAACTTAAGAGCGTTACCACCAGTAGTAGTTTCGGGGCTTCCGAACATAACACCAATTTTACTTCTAAGTTGATTTGTAAAAATAACACAAGTCTTAGAACGAGCAACAGCACCAGTAATTTTTCTAAGTGCTTGCGACATAAGTCTTGCTTGAACTCCCATTTGAGCATCGCCCATTTCACCTTCAATTTCTGAACGAGGAACAAGTGCAGCAACTGAATCGATAACAATAATATCTAAAGCATTACTTCTTACTAAAGTTTCAACAATTTCAAGAGCTTGTTCACCATAATCCGGTTGAGAAAGTAAAAGATTGTTAACATCAACACCAAGACGTTTGGCATAGTTTGCATCTAGGGCATGCTCCGCATCTATAAATGCAGCAATGCCACCTAACTTTTGAGCTTCAGCAATTATATGCAAACACAATGTAGTTTTACCGGAAGATTCTGGTCCGTAAACCTCTACAATTCTACCTCTTGGTACACCGCCAATTCCCAAAGCGTTATCAAGTGCAACAGAACCGGTTGAGATTGATTCAATTTTATTTATTACTCCATCACCAAGTTTCATTATGGCGCCTTTACCATAAGTTTTTTCAATGCCGTACATTGTGTCTTCTAATATCTTTATTCGTGGATCAACTTTTTCTGTTGCCATTTTGCCTCCGTTTTATATCAATTTATATTTAAAGTTATATTTTTAAATTCCCAATTATACTATTATTTAGAGATCCCGGTAATCCAAAAGAACTGGAAACCGGAATGACATATCATATAATATTTTTTGTTCTTAAGTATCATAAGAAATGCCAAGTAAATTTCTTCGTATCATTTCTAAAGCTGCTTGCGAAGCTCTTTCTTTGTTTCTAAGTCTGTCGTTTCCAAAATGGAATTCTTTAGCCGAGCATACTTTATCATCACAAATTGCGATATAAACTAAACCAACATCTTTGCCTTCTGTTGCTCCCGTAGGACCCATTATTCCGGTAACAGCTATACCAATATCAGTTCCACTAACTCCTTTTACACTATCAGCCATTTGCTGTGCAACTTCCAAACTTACTGCTCCGTGTTTCTGCAATAGGTCTTCATCAATACCAAGCAGTTCTACTTTTGCTCCGTTGCTATAAGTTATTAAACCTCTTTGAAAATATTCACTACTTCCACTTACATTTGTTATTCTACTACTTATCAATCCTCCAGTGCAAGATTCTGCAATTGCCAGAGTAAGGTTGCGATCTTTAAGTAATTTCCCAACAACTTCTTCTAATGTTTCAGTACCGCTACTAAAAATATTTCTACCAATTTTTGCTCTTATTTTTTGTTCAACTTCAAATATTTTCTCATTGGCTTTTTCCTCATCTTCTTCAATGGCAGTTATTCTAATTCTTACCCCATATATACTTGGAAGAAATGCTAACTTCCCTTCGGCAACTACTCCATCAATATCTTTAATGTCATCATAAAGAAATGATTCAGGAATTCCTGTAGTTAAAAGTGTTTTTTGTTTTGTAATATATTTGGGTGGGAACTTTTCTAATATGTTAGGAAGCACGGTATCTTGCATCATTGCTTTCATTTCCATTGGGACGCCAGGTAACGAGATAAATATTTTACCGTCTTTTTCAATCCATACTCCTGGAGCAGTTCCTTTTGTATTTTTTATCGGAATTCCAATTTTAGGAACTAAGGCTTGCTTCTTATTTGTATCTGTAATTTCTCTATCTTTTTTCTCAAATATTTCTTTAATGTTATTTAGAACTTCTTCATTCTCAATTAGCTCTGTGTTAAAATAATTCACAATACATTTGAGAGTTATATCATCGTGAGTTGGTCCTAAACCTCCAGTACAAATAACAACATCGTTAGAAGAAAATGTTCTTTCAAATTCATTTAGAATTGCTTTTTCATTATCGCCAATAACAGAAGTACTTTTTATGTGATAACTATTTTGGCTAAACAGTTCTCCAATATATGCAGCATTGGAATTAACAATTTGTCCTATCAAAATTTCATCGCCAATTGTAATTATGTGAATGTTCATCTTCAACTCAAATTTCGTAAATAAAAAGTGATATAAATATATGTATAAATAATAAAGAATACATCCCTGAAACTACATCGTCCATCATTATTCCCCACCCACCTTTTAGCTTTTCAAATCTATCGGCAGGAAATGGTTTTGTGATATCTAAAATTCTCCAAATTATAAATCCAACAATTATATATGGTAACTCCATTGGAACAAATAAAAACGTAATCCAAGTTCCAACAAACTCATCTAATGTAAATTGTTTTGGGTCAACACCATATATTTTTTCAAAATAATTTCCGAGTGGAATTCCAACAATGAATGTTATAACTATTACTGGTAACAGTACATTGATATTTGAAAACCCAGGTATTAGAAAAAATAATAATGCTACAAGACTTCCAATTGTTCCCGGAGCATAAGGAAAAAACCCCGAATAAAACCCAGTACTAAAAAATGTATTTATAGCTCTAATTATTTTTAAATAAGCTTGCAATTAAAACTCTATTTTGATAAACATAAGTGATACCCGTAATGAAAGTGAACAACGTAACAGCAAGCATAGTATAGTAAATTAGATTTTGTTCCGTTAATATTTGAATGACCTCAGAAAAATTTGTTTTGAGATATTCATTCTCTTTTAGAGTATAAACAATTACCAAGTAAAATAGAAAAACCATTTGCACAACTGTTTTTACTTTTGCCGATTTACTAGTTGTAAACGATTTACCTTTCCACTCTGCAAACAATCTTAGTCCAGTTACAAATACATCTCGGAATACAATTATTATTACCATCCAGAACTCTAAAACTCCGAGATAAACAAATGAGAAAAGTGCAGCAGAAGTTAAAATTTTATCTGCCAACGGATCCATAAATTTGCCCCAAGTTGTAATATAATTAAACTTGCGAGCAAGCCAGCCATCATACCAATCAGTAATAGCAGCAATAAAAAACACTAATAACGAAATTTGCATTAATAGTGAATCACCAGACAAAAACAAATATACAAAAACCGGAGTCAGTATTATTCTTAGCGTAGTTAATTGATTAGGTAAAACCATCTGTTAGACTTTTGTATATTTTTCAAATAATCGAAGAAGATAATCATAATCATACAGCCCTGTGTTATGTCCATCAGTCCATTCAATGCCAATAGCATAGTTACCAACAATAGATATTTTCTTAACTTTAAGTTGTTCTAATGTAAATAGTGGAATGTAAGTATCCGTCCACTCATCTTTTTCAACTTTACAAGTAGCACACGGACATTCATTTCTGAGATTACTAAATTTAATACTTTCCGTGCTCCCATTATCCCAAGTAATATCTAAGAATTCGTTTTCTCTAACTTTTATTTTTGTTGGAGACATTTAGCTAACCTTTTTCCCACTTAGCAAGAAAAGTGCTTCTTCATATTTTTTAGTTGTTTTCTCAATTACTTCACTTGGTAAATTTGGTGCAGGCGGCTCATAATTAAAATTGATGGAAGACAAATAATCACGAACATATTGTTTGTCAAAACTTGATTGACTTCTTCCCTTCTCATAAGAATATCTTACCCAAAACCTTGATGAATCGGGAGTAAGTAGTTCATCAATTAAAATTACTTCACCATTGTAAATCCCAAATTCCATTTTAGTATCTGCTAGAATAATTCCTTTCTCATACGCAAAGTCGTAAGCCTTCTTATATATTTCTAATGATTTTTCTTTTAGCGTATTATAAATTTCTTCTCCAACAATATTTTTAGCTTGCTCCGGTGTAATGTTTTCATCGTGTTCCCCAATTTCTGCTTTTGTAGATGGAGTGAAAATTGGTTCAGCAAGTCTTTCAGATTCTACCAAACCATCCGGTAATTTAATTCCACAAACAGTTCCACTTTTTTTGTATTCTTTTAATCCAGAACCAGTAATATAACCACGTACAATACATTCCAAAGGGATTAGTTCTGCTTTCTTAACTAACATTGTTCGTCCTTCAAGAATATCATTGTATTGTTTACATACTTCAGGAAACTCTGAAGTATCCGAAGAAATTAAGTGATTAGGAATTATATCTGTTGTAAAGTCAAACCAAAACTCAGAGATACTTGTTAGTATTTTCCCCTTAAGTGGAATTCCCTCTTCGAGTATAACATCAAAGGCTGAAAGTCTATCCGTTGAAATTATTAAATAATTCCCTTCAACTTCATAAAGGTCTCTTACCTTACCCTTTTTGAAAAGTTTTATTCCTTCTAAATCTGTTTCTTTTATAATTGAATTGCTCAAAGTATCTCCTAAATATTTAGCTTCGAAAGATAATTATAGTTAAGTCGTAATTCAACTAAGACACTATAATAGTTTAGATAAAAATACATTCCAAAACAAAACTACTTGCAAATGAAAACAAACAAGCCTAAATTCAAACTTAAATTTATTTAGCAAAATAGCACGGATATTTTATGACAGACAAAATAAGATTAAAAGACTTCCCGCAAACCTTTTGGGTTGCTAACACAATGGAAATTTTTGAACGTATGGCTTGGTATGGTTTCTTTGCTGTATCATCACTATACATAACCGGAGCAGTTAGTGAAGGTGGGCTTGGCTTTACTGATGAAGACCGTGGAGTGTTACAAGGTGTTGTAACTTTTTTTCTTTACCTCTTCCCAGTTGTTACCGGAGCGTTAGCAGATAGATATGGTTTTAGAAAAATGTTGTTCGCTGCATTTGCAGTATTAGTTCCAGCTTATTATATGTTGGGGCAGTTCAAAACATTTCCAACATTTTTCTTAGCTTTTATGCTAGTTGCAGTTGGTGCTGCAATGTTCAAGCCAGTTATTATCGGAACAGTTTCAAAAGTTACAACTGAGAAAACTTCTTCAATGGCATTTGGTATTTTTTATATGATGGTAAACATTGGCGGTTTTGTTGGACCTATTGTTGCCGGAATTGTACGAGCAATTTCCTGGGAATATGTTTTCATCGCTTCAGCCGGATGGATTGCAATCAACTTTATTTTTGTTACTCTATTTTATAAAGAGCCAACTTCAGAAGCAGCATCAGCAAATCCTCGTTCACTTAAAAAAGTTCTTACAGATATGGTTGAAGTTCTTGGGAATGGTAGATTTTTCCTTTTTGTTTTTGGACTTCTCACAATTTTGGTAATGGGTGCAAAGTTTACTGCAGATGGAACCATTACTTGGAATCAGATAATATTTATTTCTCTTGGGTGGATTATCTTAAATGTAGTTTACGATTTAATTTTAAAGAGTAAGTCTAACAATGAGGAAGAAACATTTTGGCTTACCTCCCCAATGAAACTTGGCGATTGGAAATTTGGATTATTCTTACTTTTAATGTCAGGCTTCTGGACTTCATTCAATCAGATATTCTACACACTTCCCCTTTATATTAGGGACTTTGTGGATACTTCCGATTTAATGATTGCTACAAAATCAATGTTTAATTTCTTTGGGGTGTCTAATGAAACTTTTCAAGCCTACTCAAATTCAATGGCAGTAGCCGGACAAGTAAATCCAGAATATTTAATTAATCTAAACGCTGGAGCAATAATTCTTTTTCAAGTTTTCATTTCTTATTTAGTAACTAGACTAAAACCATTTACAACTATTTTTTATGGGACACTAATTACAGTAGTAAGTTTTTCAGTCTTAATTTTTGGAATAATTGGTTGGATAGTTGTAATAGGAATTGTCATTTTCTCTTTTGGCGAAATGATGGCAAGTCCAAAATCAAAAGAATATACTGGGAAGATTGCTCCCCCAGAAAAAGTTGCTCTTTATATGGGTTATTTTTATTGGTGTGTTGCACTTGGTAATTTATTTGGTGGAATACTTTCGGGTCAGTTGTACGGAGCATTTGCAAGAGACATGCAACGCCCAGATTTAATGTGGTTGGTTTTTGCAATAATTGCATTGGGTAGTGCTGTGCTTGTGTTTATGTATGATAGGTTTATTTTGAGAAAATAAGACATGATATTTATCAAAAAAAAATCTCTTATTTTAGAAAAATAAACTTGTTAGTAGATAAATATATTAGTTATGTAACTAAGTGAAAAATCAATTACCTATAAGAGTAGTGGCTGATAAATAATGATTCTATACTTATGCAAAGTATAACATTAATATTTTTAACTTGCTAAATTTATATCATCGTCATAAATACTGCCATCTTCAAAAAAGATACTACTTTCGTCATGATACAATTCATTCTCGTCAAGTTCTTCATAGACAATGCCTTCTTCTTCATAAGCTTCATCAATAAAATAACTTGAAATATATAACTTCAAAAGGTCTTGATATTGTGGATCACTATATTCTTTTTCAATTACTCTTTTACATTTATTAAATATTTTTTTATCGTAACCATTTTTGCAACATTTTTCGGGTGTTTCTTTAATACCCATTTCCTTCATAATCTCTTGTAATAAAATGCTGGCTGTTACGGATGCATCGTAATAAGCTTCCATATTTTCTCTCCGAATTTAATTTATTCTTCCCCTTTTATAAACATCAAATTATATTTATAACTATCGTAATTTTGAAACAATAATTAAATAGAAAAGTTATTAGCTTGGCAAGCATTTTTTAAGATGTCTATTATAGATGGGTGATTTTATAATTAATTGAAAACCTCAGAATAGAATATTTCATACTCAGCGGAGTCGAAGTGTGAGAACAGCTCAATTTACTGGTTCGACTCCGCTCACCATACCTATCAATATGATTTTTCAGATGGCACTTAAAAAAAATAAATAATAATTCATTTTTTATTTGCTTTTTTAGTAAAACATCTATATGTTAGTATGTGTTCTAAAGTAGAACACTTTTTAAGTAACAATTGTACAGTTTTTTTAAGAGTGTTAATGAGTTATCATAAATTTTTAAAGCTCTGTTCAATTTATTTTACAATTTTTTTTAGGAGCACTGTAAATGTCAGAGCGTAAAGAAGGAACCGTTAAATGGTTCAACAGCTCTAAAGGTTATGGCTTCATCGAACAAGAAGGTGGAAATGATGTATTTGTACATTATCAATCTATTGTTGCAGATGGCTACAAATCTTTAGAAGAAGGACAAAAAGTAGAATTCACTGAAAGTGAAGGCGAAAAAGGTCCTCAAGCTACTGATGTAAAAGTTATATAACTTTTATATTTAGCTAAAATTTAAGCTCCCTTTTTAAGGGAGCTTTTTTTATTTTAAATATGGTCATTCTAATTTAGTGTTGTATTAAAGTTTTTGCAAAATAAATTATAAAATGTCAATGGATCAAATATAAAAAACTATAATTATTCGCTCACAGTTGTCATCTCCGAATGTTTTAATCGGAGATCCATTTTTATATTGCCTGGATTCCCAATCAAGTTGGGAATGACAAAGAAATCTTATTTTGCAGAAGTTGTATTAAGTACATTCTGGTATTGACTTAAATACTTCGACTCTGCTCAAGATGAAATATATGGCATCTTGAGCAGAGCCAAAAGAGAAAATTGAGTGTCAAAACTTAGCAAACATAACCTTAGTGATATGTTTATAAGATATTCTTTTTAACTTTTTTCTTAAATGTATCTTTTGATTCTATTATTTTTACACTCTTAACATTAAGATTAAAACTCGCTACTGCTTTATCTTGTTTAAGAACTTCTTCCGGTAAACCTTTTTTAACCAAATTAGAATAACTCATTTCAGATTTTAAGTTAGCTCTAAAACTTTCAGCTAAAGGTTCTGCTTCCGATTTATCTGTAATAATTGCAACAAACATATTTTCAATTTGCCAATATTTTTTTATTGCATTGTTCACATCTTGCAAAGTAACATTGTCTAGCAATCCATCAAGTTCCTTAATCCAATTTTCTCTTCCGTAAAATTTTGAGTCTAACAAATAGCCTAATTGCTGAGCGGGAGTTTGTGCATATAATTTAGTATAACTTTTAAGAAAATCTCTTGTAGTTTCAAACTCTTTTTGAGTTAGTCCTTTTTTAATAAGTCTATCAATTTCCATCATAGCCATCCTGAATGCAAAGTGAGCATGACCAATTTTTATATCACTCAACTCCTCGTATTGCATCTTTAATTGTTTAGCAATTTGTACTGGTCTAATCCAAATTGAAAAGTAGTTTGATGAACGAGGAACACCGGATTGAGGCAACATAAATGCACCACCGTTTTCGTACCATTCAATATATGAGTAATCTCCATAGTTCATGGAACGAGTTTCTCTAATGAGGTTATACAATTTAGAATACGATTTCCGATGTTCGCCTAAATATGAATTTGCAATCATAAGTGCTGCAAAATCATCATCCGCCCTTGTTATGTTTAGTGGAAAGCCTGCAAAAATTGCTGAACCAAACGCATTTTCTTTTTGAACAATCTCAATATTAATTCCTTTTGGAATATTTGCTTTGTCTGGTTTTGGAAGTTTAATTTTATTGTTAGAAATTCCTTTTATACCAGTTAATAGTTTACTTAGAAAATCGAAATTATAATTTCCAGAAACTCCAACAGTTAAATTGTTTATAGTAAAATATTTCTTATAATGTTCTTCAATATCCTTCAATGAAATAGACTTCACACTTTCACTATTTCCTTCTTTTAAATGAGCGTAGTTGGTTCCCCTAAAAAGTAAATTCTCTAATGCCTTCTTACTATATTCTTCATCAGAAGTAGCTCTAATTCCTTGATCAACAAAATTTTGTTGATTTGTTTTTATCCTTTTAAAATCACTTTCGCTAAATGATGGATTTAATAATAAGTCAATAATAACAGAATAAAACTCATCTAAAAAATCTTTGTGAACTTGAAAAGTAAAAGTTGTTACTTCTTTATCCACAAAGGAAGAATAACTTGCTGCCATTGGAAATATTTTATCTTGAATTTCGCTAAAGGAAAATTTATCTGTTCCTCCACCAGTAATCATATTTGCAGTAGCGTAAGTTAAGCCTTCCTTTCTTTCGGGATCACAAATTGATCCATTTTGGAATCTTAGTTTTATTACAACCTTATTTGAGTTTGGTAATTTTAGCTCAACAACTTCTTGTGCAAAAATTGTTGTTACTAAAACAAAACTTACAAGAACTATTAGTTTATTTATCATTTCACACCTCCTAACTCATCTGCAGAAATGGTTGAAATTGTTAATCCGTTTTTTGTAAAATATTTTTTAGCAATCTTTTTAATATCATCAACCGTAACTTTATCGTATTGCGAATAAACTTTATTTACTGTTTCCGGATCTCCGGTAATTTGAATGTAATGTGAAATTGAGTTTGCAATTGATGTTGGACTATCAATACCCATTGCATAAGAATACTTTAAATTTGATTTAGTTCTATCTAAAGTATATTCATCAACTCTTTCATCTTTTAGCTTTTCAATTGTCTTAAATATTTCATCTGCTACATATTGAAAATCATCTTTGTTGATAAGAGAAACTTGAATATTAAATAAATTTGGATCTCTCGAGTCTAAAGCTCCCCCGCCGATAAAGCGAATTTTTTGTTCTTCAATTACAAGTTTTTTATAAAGCTTAGAAGTACTTGAAAAAGTTAAGGATGAAAGAACATCTAAAGTCGGCATATCTATTTCATCTTCGTTAAAAGCTGGTCCTTTATAGCTTAATAATAAAAATGGCGGTATGCTTCCATTTTGTAAATGATTAAAACGTGTTCCAGTTTGTTGTGGTTCGGAAGGGATTGAGTTAACAAAACTACCTCTTTCCCAATCTCCAAAATACTGCTGACTAAGTTTTACAACTTGTTCACGCTTTGCATCTCCAACAACTAAAACGGTACAATACTCTGGTCTGTAGTATCTTTTGAAAAATTCACGAGAGTATTCAAATTGATTTGGCATATCTACAATATCATCAAAAAAGCCCATAGTGGTATGTTTGTAAGTATGTTTATCAAATGCAGTATTCTGCAATTGCTCAAATATTTGCTGATAGGGACTTGCATAATTTTTAGTATATTCCCCTTTTACTGCTCCAGCTTCTGTTTTAAAATCATGTTCGGAGTAATTTAAGTTCTTAAACCTGTCAGATTCAAGTTCAAACATCAACTCAAGTTTGGTCGCGTCTCCAGTCATAACATACAGAGTTCTATCTTGCGTAGTGTTTGCATTTGCAGATGCTCCAATTGATTTTAGCACAGCAGAATATTTCTCTTTTGGATATTTATCTGTTCCACGAAACATCATGTGTTCAAAAAAATGTGCAAAACCAGTTACGCCTTTTTCTACTTCATCTCTTGCTCCAACTCTAACAACAATATAAAAAGAAACTATCCCAGGGCTATCAAACGGAATAGTAACTATATTTAAATCATTTGCAAGTTTTGTTTGGTGGATTGGATATGGAAGGATATTATCTTTGTCAGTTCCGAGTAAGAATGAACTTAAAAAAAACAATGTTAATATTATTTTTCTCATTGAGATTCCTCATCTATTATGATAATTATTAAACTAATACCTAACAATATATTTGATGATTAGAATTTAATAATGTTGTATTAATTATTTAACAGATTATAATTTCTACTTAATCAAATCCATCCACATAGTTTTGAAAAGTAGCTAGCTGTAACTTTATAATAATAAAAGCATGTGTAATGTCGCTTAATTTGATGCACTCAAAGGAACAAGGAGTTTACTCATAACTTCAAGATGGTTTCTATGTTTAACTAAAACATAATAGCTTCCATTAGAACCGGATATTTCGATCTCTCCAGTTGTACCATCATCTGCAACAATGTTTCCATCTTCATTTAAGAAAACACTTTTAGAAACTATGGCAGTACCATTTGAAGATCCGCGAAGTTCTACCAAAACCCAATCAACTACATTTTGCGGAATTGATGCTACAGTTCTAGGGTCTTCCAAATAAGGAGAGGTTAACGGAATGTTACTATTTATTGCTATGTTCATTTTATTATTTCCAGAATTATATGCGCCATCTAATAATATTTTTGTCCTTAATAACAAGGAAGTTGGATAATGTTCATCTGTTCCACAATCAATAGTTCCATTTGTTCTTTGCTCATTATCAACATCTACTTCGTTAATGTCTGTTGTATAACTTGGGTTGCCAGCATTTATTGCCGTAGATATTTTTGGAATGTGAAAATCATTGGGAGCATTATTAAAATAGGGATTGCCATAAACAGAATGTACGCCGTAACCCGTTGAGCTATAGAAATTTTGCAATCCCACATCTTCTCCATTGCTCCTAACATTAATAATTGAACTGCTTCCGGCAAGATTATATACTAAGTTATAATCAATAGTTAAATTAACTTGATCTCTAATTATATAAGTATATACATTTTGAGAAGAAATGAAAAATATATTGTTCTCAATTTTGCAATCAGCCAACTTTGTTAAATGTATTTCACCGTTATAATTATTCCCAACATCATTATTATAAAATGTATTATTGTAAACTTGAGAATTTAGAACAATTCCAGTTGTATTGACATCATAACCACCAATGTGCATCCCTGCATAAAAATTTTCGTAAAAAATATTATTTCTAAAAATAATTCCGGATGTGCTACCATTTTCCTCACACCCAATTTCTCCACCATAACCATTATGGTAACAAATGTTATTCTCCACTATTATATCTTTACCTCCGTCAATATAAATTCCAGCAGCTGTACTATAATCAGCGTTACAGTTATAAACCAAATTATTTCTAATAATACCATTTCTTCCATGGTCTAGTTCTGGAGGTAATATTGAGGGTAGATAATTTCCACCAATATCAATTCCAATATTTGTGTTGTCTCGTACGATATTATTTTCAATTACAAAATAAGTAAAGTTACCACCGCAAGAAATATTTTCACTATAACCAGTTTGATTATTAAAAACTTCATTCCCACTAATTGTAATGTTGTTTAAAGAATTAACTGGATCATCTGCATAAATAAGAAGCGGAACTGCATTTGTATTATTAGTTACTGGAGCATTTGGGTTGGCAGAAAATTTAATATTACTAATTTTATTATTTATAATTTCGATATGATGTGCTGCTCCTTGAAGTGTAAGACCTGAAGCAAAATTAAAAATGTTATTGGTTAAGTGTAACCCCTCTATTATAAGATAAGCATTGTCAGTCCAAATTATAGAAGCATCATCATTAAAGGTTGAAGCATCTATAATTACTTCTTCGTTTAAATAATTTCTAATTGTTATGTAAGCAGATGAATTCCCGGAAACATCAATACCAAGTTTTTCATTGTACGTTCCACCTCTAATCTCTAATACATCTCCAGCATTAAGTTGGTCAATTCCATATTGAATTGTAAGCCAAGGGTTAGCTAAAGAACCATCATTTAATAAGTCACTTCCAGATGTTGAAACATAATAGTTAGTTTGTCCTGTAATAAAATTTGATGTTAAAAAAACTAATATCAATAATAGTTTTCTCATTTAAGCTTCCTTTGTTAGTTCTACAATTTGGATAAAGTTTGAATATACAAAACTTAAATATGTTTTATGTTATAAGTTTTTTAGTATAATAACAAAGAAATTATATTGGAATATTGGAATAATCACATTTAGACACACTTTAATCCATCAACTAAGTTAAGTATATGAAGTATATTCAAAGCTTATTTCATTTTGATGCACAAAGAATGTATCACAATGGCAATTTGATGATGTGCATCACAGCAATTAGTTTTGGTTACAGTTTATTGGTATTAACGATTTAAGAAAACAAACTAAACGGAATTACAAAATGACAAACTCAATAGCACTTACATTAGAACAAGAAAGATTTGGTAACGGAAGAAACAGAAAAGAAAGTGTAAATTCTGCTTTAGTTGCTGATGTTAAAAAAGTTGCTAATGATAGTTTGTTCTTCTTTGGTATTTTCTTAGTTGCGTTTGTTGTTTTACAATTTGTTCCAACTACTGCCGGATTGATTAGTGAAATGAATATTGGAATAAACGAAGTTGCAGTTAGCTTTTTAGGATTTGTAAATGTGTTTTGTGTAAAGTTATTTGGTAAGAAATTAAATACTGTTAAAAAGTAGAACTTCATTTACACTATAACTGATTTGGTTCTTGGATTTTAAAGTTGTCATCTCGAACATGTCCCTGGTGAGAGATCTCAAAATCTAAATATAGCAACGAGATTTCTCAATCGTAAAAAACACTCATTTCGAAATGACAAAATTCTAAGTTTGCATTTCAATAATAAATCAGTTCCCTTTTAGTTCTTCTAACTCTTCCCATCTTGTATAAAGTTTTTTAACTTTAATTTTCGCATCTTCAAACTCTTTATTTAGTTCAACTGTTTTATCCGCAAACTTTTTATGGAAATCGGGAGCAGTAAACATTTGCTCAAACTTGTTCACTTCTTTTTCGGCATCTGAAATCTTTTCTTCTATACTTTTTAACTCCTCATTCTCTTTCCAAGTTAGCTTTGTTGTTTTTGGTTTTGTTTTTTTGTCTGCACTTTTCTCTTTTATGTTTTTTTTAGACTTATTTTTATTTCGTTCTTTCTTCTTTTCTAGATAGTAATTGTAATTCCCTTCGCTAAAATATACTTCTCCATTTCCTTCAAACGAAAATATTCCATCACAAACTCGGTTTAGAAAATATCTATCGTGACTAACAACAATAACGCAACCTTCAAATTGAACTAAAGCTTCTTCTAAAATTCTCAAAGTGGGAAGATCCAAATCGTTTGTGGGTTCATCTAATATTAAAAAATTTCCACCATCTTTTAGAATTGCAGCTAAAGTTATTCTACTTCTCTCGCCGCCAGAAAGTCTTCCTATTTTTGTTTTTAGTCTTTCATCTGTGAATAAAAATCGTCTTAGGTAAGTCCAAATACTCATTTCTTGATTACCAAATTTTATTGATTCACTTCCCTTTCCAATTGCTTCAATTACTGTTTCTTCATCATTTAGCAAAATTCTATTTTGATCTATATAATTAAACTTAGTGTTATCACCTATGTCTATTGAGCCTTCGGATGGTTCAAGCTCTCCAAGAATCATTTTTAGCAATGATGTTTTACCAATTCCATTATCTCCAACTATCCCATATTTTTTACCAGGCTCAAAAATGAAGCTCAATTTTTTTGCTAATTGTTTCCCACCGAGTTCCAGATCAATATTTTTCAATTCTACAATTTTATTTCCAAGTCTTTCTCCTTTTGGAATAACCAAGCTAACATCAATTTCTCTTTCTACATTATTATTACTTAAAGTATCATAATAATTATCAAGTCTGCTTTTGGATTTTGTTGTTCTCGCTTTCGGTCCATGTACAACCCATTCCAACTCACGTTTTAAAAAGTTTTGTCGCTTTCGTTCTTCTGTTTCTTTTATTGATTGTCGTTCAGCTTTGTTCAATAAATATTCTGTATAGTTTCCGTTGTGTGAATAAAATTCTCCGTTGGAAAGTTCAACAATTCTGGTTGCAATTCTATCTAAGAAGTAACGATCGTGAGTTACAAAAATGCAAGTGCCTTTGTAAGTTGAAAGAAATTTTTCAATCCACTCAATAGAGTTTGTGTCAAGATGGTTTGTTGGTTCATCCAATATTAGTAGTGAAGGTTGAGCTACTAATGCACGAGCCAAAGCAACTCTTCTTTTTTCACCACCAGATAATTTGGCAACAGTAAGTGATGCTTCGGGAGCATGCAAAGATTGAATTATATAAGTAATTCTATTCTCTATATTCCAACCATCTAAGTGGTTTAACTTATTTTCAAGTTCTTCTCGTTTAGGTGAATCGAAAGGTAAAGTCTCATACTCCTCTACCATTTGCATAATACTAGTAGCACCAGACAAAATATTTTCATAAACTGTTTTATCTTCTTCAAGCGTAAACTCTTGGGAGAGGAAACCAACAACTAAATCTTTTTGCTTTGCTACCTCACCAGAATCTGGTTCATGAATACTAGAAATAATTTTGAGGAATGTAGATTTACCAGCACCATTTTTCCCTACTAATCCAATTCTATCTCCTTCATGAACGCTTAGAGACGCATTATTTAGAATTACTTGCTGACCAAAGTGAACATTAAGTTCTTTAGCTGTAAGAATTACTTGAGTTACATTTTTTGCCATTTGCACACTGTTTTATTAAATGAGTTGCAAATATATGTAATTATGATTTGAATAATTGAATTGTAATATAGATTGCTTTTGCAATCTGTTATTTATATAGTTGCAGATTACTAGCAATCTACATTACATAAAATTATGAAATAAAAAACCCATCTAAATTTAGATGGGTTAAAAACAAAAACATTTTACTTTTAAATTGCAAAATTTAATTTGTTGGAACTGGTTCTGCACTCATAACAGATAAATGATTTCTATGTTTAATTGAAATATAATACTCAAGTCCAACTGCATCAAACTCTACTGGATTCATAATATCCATAATATTATCTACTGCTTTTACAACCTGTCCATTATCTAACAAAAATGCTGATTTACTTGCGACTACTGATTTATCTGTTTTATCTCTAAGTTGTACTAAAACCCAATCAACGATTGGAGGAACTGAAGCAAGTGTTATTGGATCTTCTGCATAAGGTGAGCTATTTGGAACATCAAGAGAATTGCTCATACTATATGGAGCAGTGTATGCTCCTTCTAAAAATATTCTTAGAACTACACTTACTGTTCCACAATTATCTAGGATTTGTTGTTGGCTAGGGTTGCTTGCATTTCCGCTTACATCAAAGAATCCGCTAAATCCATCAGGAGATGAAGCAGAAAATAAAGTATAAAGACCACATAAATTATTAAGTGATGAATTGGTCAAAACATAAAGATCACCATCAACTGATACAACATTACTTAAACCATCAAGATTTGTTAGAATAGAATTGTTTGATATGAAAATCCCACCATCAATCGAAGTGATTCCATTAAGTCCATCTATATTTGTTAGAGTGGGGTTACCTGACACATCTATTCCTCCCACAACCGAAGTAATTCCTCCAAGGCCATCTAAATTTACTATTGCTAAGTTAGTAGAAATATTGAGTTCACCAACTAGTGAAGTGATTTGACTTAAACCATCTAGATTTTGTAGTACTGAATTAAATGCTACACTAATGCCACCACCTCCAACAGAAGTAATTCCGCTTAACCCATCCACATTTATAAGTTGAGGGTTGCTTGATACATTAAGAAACTGCACCGCAGAAGTAATTCCACTTAGACCATCTACATTTGCAAGAATGGGATTAGCTGTAATTTGTAGCCAAACACCAACGGAAAGAATGCCACCCAAGCCATCAAGATTTGTAAGAACAGAATTAACTGAAACATCTATATCTCCCACAACCGAAGTAATGTTAATTAACCCATCCACATTTGCTAGTTTTGGATTATCAGTTATAGCAAGATTTTCTATTCCTACATTTATTCCACTTAGTGCATCTATATTTAGAATATTAGGATTGCTTGTTACTTTAAGGTCTCCTCCAACGGAAGTAATGCCATCAAGTCCGTCTAGATTATTTAAGAGTGTATTATTATGTATAACAAGATTCCCACCAATTGTATTAAGTGTAGATAATCCAGAAAGACTAGAAATTAAATTACCACTAATAATTAGATTTTCAGCTATTCCAGTATAATTTTGAAGGGAAAATATAAATATATCTGCATTTGAGTTAAATGTTTTGCTACCAGGGAAAATATTTTGAGCATTAGTTTCAGTTAACACCCCAAAACTTAAAAAGCAACTTAGCATTATAGTTGCAAAAGAAATATTTTGTTTCATAAACATCCCGTAAATTATTAAGAATTAATTTAAGATTATTTTCCATCTCATTGGTTTATGAATACATAATAAGACTTAATATCATTATTGTCAAATAGTTGTTTTAGAAATCTAGCATTTGTGATTTAAAGCACATATACATGATTGGAATTGAATAAGAAACTAGAAGATAATAAAAAAGCCACGCTTGGTTAACGTGGCTTGGATAGAAAAATTGTTTTTTACATTTATTTCAACAATAACATTTGTTTTGTCTCTGAATAATTGCCAGACCTAATTGTGTAAAAGTAAATTCCACTTGTAAGATTACTCGCATCAAAAGTATGTGAATAATTACCAATAGTTTTGTAACCATTCTCTAACACCTTCACTTCATTTCCCAATACATCATAAATTCTTAATGCCACATTTCCATCTTCAGGCAAGGTATAGTTTATTGTTGTTGTTGGGTTAAATGGATTGGGATAATTTTGTGATAATGAAAATTCAGTTGGTAAACCAAGTTCTACTTCAACAATATCTGAATGCTCATAAGTCCCATCAATATCTATTTGTTTTAATCTATAAGAATATTTACCAGAGCTTACTGAATTATCAATAAACGAATAAAACTTTGGTGAATTACTATTACCATGCCCTTTAACAAAATCAATTTTTATCCATTCTGTATTTTCACCTTCAACATTTGGATTATGTCTTTCTATATCAAAACCATAGTTATTTACTTCTGACGCAGTTTCCCAAATTAGTTCAATATTCTTTCCATTTAATAATGCAGTAAATGTTGTTAGTTCTACTGGTAAAACAGATGTTGGACAAGGATCAACAAAATTATATACAACCACAACAGCAGTTGTAAATGTAGGGCCAAAGACAGTTGAATTACCAGAAGACAATCCTATTCCCATAAATCCTTCGCTACCAGCAGGCCCAAAATTATTATTAAATAATGCAAAGCAAGCTCTACGATGTCCCCAACCAGAACCCGCGTCATCATAGATCCAACCATATACTGCACTTTCAACTGGCATTGGACTTGTTGATGGAGCAGCTGCGTAAAGATTCTCCGGACCATAAATAAAACCACCTTCACTACAGCCATTGATAGCCGGATCTGAGTTCAATCGACTAGAGGGAGTAGTTCCATTTATAGTATGGCTAAAGTTACCTGTTGTTAGTATTAATGCTGCATAATTTTGAGCAATAGTAACTATACCTGGATGAACGGCTTCTAGAGGTAGCAACCCTCTAACAACTCGCTCTGCGTTAGTTAGGTATAGTGCTTTTGCACTACTTGACATACCATCCCAAACTGCCTGACTTGGCATTGTGAGTACTGTAGATAAAGCAGTTCCGAGCTGAGCATTTTCATTTGTACGACCATTTCCAAATGCAGAAGCAATATTTGCTACTGTTGTATTACCAGCTGACCAATTAATATCTAAATTTAGATCTGGATATGGAACTTGTCCAAACAGTTGGACAGCACATAGAAAAAAAATTGTAAATATATTTCGCATAGCGGTACTCCTTATTTTATTTGTAGTTATATAATATGCAATTATAAATTAATATGCAAATAAAAATACTAAACATCCTAATTAGTTTTTGTGATTTAGGATACAAACTAAATTTTTAACATATTCACCAAATATTATATAAACAAAAAAAAAGCCACGCTTGGTTAACGTGGCTAGAAAGTCTGACTTCGCAAATCTATGTCATGACTTGGGTGGGCGGAGACGGAATTGAACCGCCGACACATGGATTTTCAGTCCATTGCTCTACCAACTGAGCTATCCGCCCTCAAAAAAATCAAGTGCAAAAATAGCAATTTATTTTTTAATCTCAAATGAATAAATAAATAAAACACCAAAGTAATGGGTTTATATTTGAATGACGTATTTTCAAGTTATCTTTTATAATTAGTACTCCAAGTATTCAATGAGATTCCGGTATTCTAAAAAGACTAGAAACCGGAATGACAAGTGAGAACACTCTCTTATTATCAAATACTTATTCTAGTACCACAACCTTTTATTGGTAAATTATCTGCGTTAGTTATTACAGCTTCTTTACCTCCATTTTCTACAAAACTAATTGCAGCATTAATTTTTGGTAGCATGCTCCCATTTGCAAATTCATTATTTGCAATGTGTTTTTTAATTGACTTTACATTTATTTTGTTAAGAGTTTTTTGACTCTTCTTGTTAAAGTTTAGATATACTTTTGGAACATCAGTAATTATATAAAAAGCATCAGCTCCAATTTGGTTTGCTAATAAAGCAGATGCTGAATCTTTATCAATAACAGCTTCAATTGCTTCAAGGTAACCATTGGAGTGTTTAAATACTGGAACTCCACCGCCACCAACTGCAACTATTATTGAGCCTTTATTTGCTAAGGTTTTAATTGCATTTTTATTTAGCACATCTAATGGTTTTGGAGACGCAACAACTTTTCTATATCCTCTATTTCTTGAATCTTTTTTGAACACCCAATTGTTAGCTTTTGAAAGCAAGTCTGCTTCCTCTTTCAAATAGAATGCTCCCACTGGTTTTGTTGGATGTTCAAAAGCATCATCATATTTATCAACCAATACTTGTGTTACAAATGTTAGAACATTTTTTTTAATTTTATTTTCGTTTAGTACATTTCTCATTTGGCGTTCAATCATATAACCAATTCCACCTTGAGAATCAGCAACACAAACATCCATAGGCATTTGAGGGACTTTATATTTTTCAAAACCAGCTTCATTCCTTAAAAGAATATTACCAACTTGCGGTCCGTTTCCATGTGTGATAATTATATTAAAGTCTTTTTTAATTAGTCCTACTAATTGTCTGCAAGTTTCTATAGTATTTTTTTCTTGTTCTTCAATTGTTCCTTTTTCGTTACCTCGTAAAAGTGCATTGCCACCTAGAGCAATTACGGCAAGTTTTTTTTTCATATAATCCTTTGTGTGTAATTCTATCTTGTTTATGTATGAATATACATAAAGCGAATTTGAAATAAAAAAACTAAGTTGAAAAACTTCTCATTGAAGGATTCAACTTAGTTTAATAAAATAAGAATTCGTTCTAGTTTATAATTCTTCGGTACACTGGAAACCTTTTAGCATTTATGAGATTCCGGCACAAAAGACAACCGGAATGACAGCTTGAAAAGGATTATTCCACAGTAACACTTTTTGCCAGGTTGCGTGGTTGATCCACATCCAATCCTTTTTTAACGGCTATGTGATACGAAAGTAATTGTAATGGAATTACATTTAGAATTGGCATTAGCATTCTAATTGTCTCTGGAATTTTAATTGTGTAATCAACCAGGTCATCAATAATTTTATCGTTAACGGAAGCAATTGCAATAATTTTCCCTTTACGTGCTTTTACTTCTTCAATGTTACTTATAATTTTATCATAAACAGAATCGTTAGGAGCAAGGAATACAGCTGGCATGTTTTCATCAATTAAAGCAATTGGTCCGTGCTTCATTTCTGCTGCCGGGTATCCTTCTGCATGAATGTATGATATTTCCTTTAACTTTAAAGCACCTTCAAGTGCTACAGGAAAATTATAACCTCTTCCTAAATAAAGAAAATTATCCGAATCAACAAATTTATCTGCAATCTTTTCAATCTCATCATTTAGTTTTAGAATTTCTGCAACTTTACCAGGGATTGTTTCCATCTCGTCTAAAATCTTTTTGCCGTCTATTTCGCTCATGTGTTTTTTACGAGCAATCAATAACGTTATAAGTGCAAGAACTGTAAGCTGAGATGTAAAAGCTTTTGTAGAAGCAACTCCAATTTCTGGCCCAGCATGAATGTAAACTCCAGCATCACTTTCTCTAGCTATCGTGCTTCCAACTCCATTTACAAGACCAATCACTAATGCTCCGCGTCTTTTTGCTTCTTTCATAGCCGCAAGTGTATCAGCAGTTTCGCCACTTTGAGAAATAAAAATCATTGTGTCATCCTTAGTTACAATAGGATTTCTATATCTAAACTCAGATGCGTATTCTACTTCAACTGGAATGCCTGCGTATTGTTCAATCATATACTCACCAACAAGTCCGGCGTGCCACGATGTTCCACAAGCACAAATAACAATTCTTTTAGAGTTTGCAATTCTATCTTTTACATCTCGTAAACCACCAAGTCTAGAAGTTCCATACTCGTGTAAGAATCTTCCTCTCATTGAATTTTTAATTGATTCTGGTTGCTCCATAATTTCTTTAAGCATAAAATGAGGATATTCACTTTTGCTAATTTCATCAAGTGTTAAAGTTACTTCTTGAATTTCTTTTATTATATCTTCATCAGTAATTGTTTTTGTAACAATTCTATCTTTATAGATTTCAGCTATTTCATTATCATCAAGATAAATTATTTTGTTTGTATGCTCTATTATTGGTGTTACATCAGAAGCTACAAAATTTTCTCCATCTCCAATTCCAATTACTAAAGGCGAACCTTTACGTGCAACAACAATTTTGTCTGGTTCATTTGAAGAGATAACACATAAGCCATAAGCACCTTCAACTTCTGTCAATGCTTTTCTAACAGCTCTAAAAAGTGTGTTACCTTTTTTAACAAAACTATCTATAAGATGAACAACAACTTCAGTATCTGTCTCACTTACAAATTGGTAACCTTCCATTATAAGTTCTTTTTTAAGAACTGAATAATTCTCAATTATTCCATTATGAATTAAACAAATAGATCTGTCTTCATTAAAATGTGGATGTGCATTTTCTGCTGTTGGTCCACCGTGCGTTGCCCAACGAGTATGTCCAATTCCAATAGTAGAAGCAACATTACTTGCGGCTAAATGATCTTCCAAAATTGAAACTTTGCCTGCACTTTTTTGAATATAACATTTACCATCTTTCAGCATACCGATTCCTGCTGAATCATACCCTCTATATTCAAGACGTTTTAAGCCTGTCAAAATTGTTGGTACGCAATTTTTTTCGCCTATATAACCTACTATTCCACACATATATAAAACTCCTAATTTTTATAAACAAACTTTATTTTGCAAAAACAATTATCTCTAAATTTCTATGTAACTAATATAGTAGATATATAAAATTATGCAATAATATTATCGAAATATTCTTAATAAATTATAATGCAAGTTGGTTAATACTTAAATATTTTATAAGTTAAATGATTACAATATTTATTTTCACCAACCTAATAAATAATCGAAAGGAGTTAATATGAAGATTAAATTGCGACAGTTTTTTTTGCTCACAATAGCTATTCTGTTTGCAATTAGTCATAATTTTATGGGGCAAGGTGTAACTAAAGCATACATCAATGGTTTTGTTTTTGATACTAATGGCAAAGCACTTCCGGGTGCAAATGTTATTGCTGTTCATGTACCTACGGGTACCAGGTATGGTGCTGCAACTAGAGGAAATGGAGTTTTTAATTTACCTAATGTTCGTATTGGCGGACCTTATACTGTTACTGTTTCGTACATAGGTTTTGATAGGAAAAAAGAAGAAGGTGTTTTCCTTAATATTGGACAAACACTGAGAATGGATTTTAGGCTTTCAAAAGAGTCTTTACAATTAGGAGAACTAGTTGTTACTGCTGATAAAAATGATTTGATGAATAGTGATAGAACTGGTGCTGCTACTTTTATTAACCCTGATGAAATTAAAGCACTTCCAAGTATTAAAAGAAGTATTAGAGATTTAACAAGACTTGATCCAAGAAGTGATGGTAATTTTAGTTTTAGTGGAAAAAACTGGTTATACAATAACTATTCTGTTGATGGTTCATATTTTAATAATCCATTTGGTTTAGATAATCCTTCTCCTGGTGGTCAATCAAATGCAGAACCTTTGCCTTATGATGCAGTTGAGCAAGTTCAAGTTTCTATTGCTCCTTATGATGTTAGAGAAGGTGGATTTACTGGAGCTGGAATAAATACTGTTACAAAAAGTGGAACAAATGATTTTAAAGGTTCAATCTATACATTTTTTAGAAACGAAAGTATGCAAGGAGACAAAGTTGGTGACGCAGTAATTCTAAATCCGGAATTGAAGTTTAATCAATACGGAGCTTCTGTTAGTGGACCAATTATAAAGAACAAATTATTTTTCTTTGTTAATGGCGAAATTGAAAGAAGAGATGATCCAGGTACTAATTTTAGTGCTGATACAGATGGTGATTTAACTAATAATGGAGCAGGTGTAAGCAGAGTTCAAGCAGAAGTAATGGATAGAATTCGACAAAGAATGATTGATGTTTATGATTATGATCCTGGTGCTTATCAAGGTTTTAACCATAGAACAAATAATGAAAAAATATTAATTAAACTTGATTGGAATATTAACGATCAAAATAATTTAACTTTAAGATATAACTATTTAAATGCACTTCGTGATAAAGCACCACATCCATTTGCAATTAGTTATAATAATACCGGACGTGGACCAAACCAAAATAGTTTACCTTTCCAAAACTCAGGCTATACTATCAATAATCAATTAAGTTCTTTTGCATTAGAATTGAATAGTCAATTTAAGAAATACTCTAATAATTTTTTTGTTAGCTATAATAGCTTTAGAGATTTTAGAGAGCCTTTTAGTAAAGCCTTCCCAACAATAGAAATTAGTGAAGGTGGTTTAACCTATACTACTGTTGGACATGAACCGTTTTCAATTCACAATATTTTGGATCAAGATGTATTACAAATTACTGATAACTTTAATTACTATCTTGGTAATCATGTTTTGACTGTTGGTGCTTCGTTTGAATATTTTAAGTTCTTTAACTCATTTAATTTATTTAGACACGGGAAAATGGGTTTCAATACATATCGAGACATAGATAATTGGAATCCAGTTAAGGGATTGCCTACAACATTTTTATCAGTTCAAGATTTTATGGATGCCACTAACCCAAATAATACAGTTGACTTTATAGACTTTAAAAATGCAATCGAATCAGAATCACTTCCTTTCAAAGGAGAGTTTATTGAAGTTGGGCAACTATCATTTTATGCACAAGATGAGTTTTTAGCTTCAGATAAATTTTCTTTAACGTATGGTGTTAGAGTTGACGTACCAACATACTTTACTGAACCAGTTGATAATCCTTTTTCAAGAGGTCTTAATCTATTAGATGAGAACGATAAAAAAGAAGTTGTTGACCAAAGTAAATTGCCTGATGCTACTCCAATGTTTTCTCCTAGAGTAGGATTTAACTGGGATGTTCATGGAGATAAATCAGCTCAACTACGTGGTGGTACTGGTATATTTACCGGACGTATTCCTTTTGTGTGGATAGGTAATAATATTTCTAATCCTGGAGCAAATCCTAATCTACCTCCTAGTGCGACTGGAGAACATATTAAAACTGATCATGATTCTGAGCTTCAACAATCTTTTGACTTAAATGCAATGTCTAGTGATTTCAAATGGCCTCAAGTTTGGACAACAAATTTGGCAATGGATCATAAATTACCTGGGAATGTATTTGCAATTTTAGAAGCAGTTTATTCTAAAGATATAAATTCAGTTTATGTAAGAAATGCAGACCTTACAACACCAGCTAGACATCTTGCTGATGGAAGACCTTACTTTACTGATGCTTCTGGAAATCGTGAATTAAATCCAGATGGAGCAGGAGCTTTTATAATTGATAATAGCGACGAAGGTTCTAGCTTAAGCATTACAGCACAATTAAGAAAAACATTTGAGTATGGTCTTTCAACAAGTTTTGCTTATAGCTACTTGAGTGCTAAAAATTTAATGAATACAACTGAAATTGCTTCCATCTTATTTAATGGAAATCCGATTCAAGGTGATCCAAATAATCCGGAAGTTGCTAACTCGCAGTTTGGGCAACAACACAGAATAATTGGTGGTGCAAACTACAAACATAATTGGAGCAATAGCCTTGCAACAACTTTTGGAGTTTTCTTTGAAGCTGCAGAAGGAAATAGATTCACAACTTCTGGTGGCAACAGATATTCATTCATCTATGCCGGAGATGTTAATGGAGATGGTTCTGGTGGTAATGATTTAATTTACATTCCAAAAGATGCAAACGATATAAATCTTGCTGACCCATCACAATGGAATGCTCTAAATGATTTTATTGAACAAGATGAATATTTAAGCAAACACAGAGGTGAAATTGCTGAAAGAAATGGTCTTGTAAATCCTTGGTACTTTAATATTGATCTTAGAATATTACAAGATTTTACAGTTCAAGCATTTGGTAAAGATAATACATTACAGTTAAGTGTAGATGTTTTAAATGTTGCAAACCTAATCAGCTCAAGTTGGGGTGTTAGACAAGTTGCTTCTCCAGCAGCTACTTCCCCACTACAACTTGATAGTTTTGGAGCAGACGGAGAACCAATATTTAATTTTAACGGTGTACAAAAAACATTTGTTGATGATCCAGGTTTATTCAGTAGATGGCAAATGCAAGTTGGTTTAAGATATATGTTTAATTAAAATATGACTTAACCTCATATTTACAGAAAAACCCACCTATAAATATTTAGTTGGGCTTTTTTTGTACACCCGGGAGGATTCGAACCTCCAACCGCTTGATTCGTAGTCAAGTACTCTATCCAGTTGAGCTACGGGTGCATTTTTTAAGAGACGAAAAATAAATATTTAAATATTATTTTCCTAATAAAATTGATTACGTTTTTTCGTAAAACACAAAAGCTACAATCTTTTTCAAATTCCTTTGTCAATTTTATATTTAAGAATTATCTGTTATTTTTAACTATCCTAAGTTTTGATATAAAGATTACATCTTTGGAACAATACTTAAGATTTTTTTCAGGTAAATATCAAATTAAAAAAGATAAACTTATCTTTCAATTATCTAAGTAAACTAATATATTTCGGAAGTACTTTTTAATGCGTCCGTAGCTCAACTGGATAGAGTACCAGATTTCGGCTCTGGTGGTTGAGGGTTCGAATCCTTCCGGGCGTACAATTCTAACAAACTATTATCGCTTTGCTTTTTTCTGAATCTGTTTACAAATTTATGTATGCTGCTCTACAAGAAGCTGAACTTGCATCTGAAGAAGATGAAGTTCCTATTGGAGCTGTTGTCGTACACAAAAATATGATTATTGGCAGAGGTCATAATCAAACAGAAAGATTAAATGATGCAACTGCTCACGCCGAAATTCTAGCTATTACTGCTGCTTCAAATCACTTAAAATCAAAATACTTAACAGATTGCGACTTGTATGTAACCGTTGAACCTTGTTTAATGTGTTCAGGTGCAATTTTGCTTTCTCATATAAATAATTTATACTTTTCTACATTTGAACCTAAGCTAGGTGCTTGTGGTTCTATTTATAATGTTTTGGAAAATAATAAATACAACCGTACAATAAATATTTTTAATGGAGTTTATTCTGACGAAAGTAAAAATCTTTTGCAAACTTTTTTTCGTAAAAAAAGAAAACCAAAATAAATTTCAAATTGTGATTCACATCATTTAAAATAAATATTTTCATTTTAAGTTTCGTACAAACATTTATTTACATAATTTTAGTTATAATATTTTTTCATTTAAATCGGATTTATTTTGAAAAAGAAAATGATTATTCTTTTCGGAGCTCCTGGAGTAGGCAAAGGAACTCAAGCAAAAATTCTAGCTAAAAAACTTCACCTTCCTCACATTTCAACTGGGGATATTTTAAGAAAAGCTATTAGAAAGAAAACTGAATTGGGTATATTAGCTAAAAAAGTTATGGATAATGGGAATTTAGTTCCTGATGATGTTATGATTGAATTGATTAAAGATGTGTTAAGTAAAAAAAGCAAGAAAGGTTTTATACTAGATGGATTTCCAAGAACACTCCACCAAGCTGAAATGCTTGGACCTATTATTAAAGAAATTTCTGATGAAAAATTAGTTATTATTAGAATAAAAGTTGATGATGAAATAATAATCAAAAGGCTTTCGCAAAGACGTGAATGTAGTGCTTGCCACAATATTATAAATCTAAATTACTTAGGAGATGCAAATAGATGTCCTGCTTGTGGTTCGTCTGATACCTTTATCAAAAGAAAAGATGATGAAGAAAGCGTAATAAAAAATAGGCTTGATGTTTTTAATGCAATAACAAAGCCTGTATATGCTTATTATAAAAGTGTTGGGGAGGTAAATCTTATTGAAGGAGATATGCCAGTTGAAGAGATAACAAAAAAGATTTGTGAAATTTTAACTTAAGAAATTCTACTTTTCAATTTAACTTTTGTTGCCTTTCCATCAGCAATTTTTAGAATATTTGCTTCTGTTTTTTTTACAATGTCGTAATTGTGGGTGGCAAATAAGATTGCAGTTCCCTTTGAGTTTATGTCTTTAAGGATTTCCATAATTTCATCAGAAGTTTTGGGATCTAAATTTCCAGTGGGTTCATCAGCCAAAATCAGTCTTGGTTGATTGATAATTGCTCTAGCTATTGCCACACGTTGTTTCTCCCCTCCAGATAGCTCCGAAGGCATATTTTTAGCTTTATGTTTAAGTCTAACATCTGCCAATGAAGACATTATTGTTTGAGGAATATCTTTCCTTGACATTCCAGTTACGTATAAAATAAATGCTAAATTTTCATACACATTTCTATCTTCTAAAAGTTTAAAGTCTTGAAAAACTACTCCTAACATTCTTCTTAACTTAGGAAGATTTTTTGATTTAATTGTATCCGAGCTAAACTCTCCTACTTGAACATAACCAGAATCGGGAACGATATCCATATAAACCATCTGCAACAACGTAGATTTTCCAGCACCACTTTTCCCAATAAGAAATGTAAAATCTCCTTGATCAACTTGAAGGTTTAGATTATTAAAAACGGATTGATTGCTATAATTAAATTCAACATTATTAAATGTTAACATTAGTTTTTCCTTTTTACAATAAATTGAACTCGTTCAGAATTTTCTGTAGCATTGTCAAATGTAAATGCATCGAAACACTCCAAAACATAAAACGAATTATTTTCTAACACTTCAAAATAATAATAAAAATCGTAAATCTTCTGTTTATGTGTTTCTTTTATTACATCACCATTAGGTAATGTTAATGTTAGATAATTATAATGATTTTGTTCTTCATCATTAAAAACACTTTTTTGAATATACTTTATATTCTTATACTTCCCTTTTCTGTTTAATCTTTTTTCATAATTCAAACTATTTTTTTTTAGACTAATATCAAAAAGTAAAAGTGCATCAATATTCATATTGTATTTAATATTACTAAAAAAATCATTCAGTTCTTTTCCTGTATTCAAATAATTTATAGAATCGAATGTTGAAAAAATAAAATCGAATTTTATATTGAAAGGAAGACTATTCATATTGCAACAAATTTTCTTTAAGTTTTTATTTGTTGCTTGTGTTAACATTTCTTTTGATATATCTGTAACAAATAACTTGTTAAATTGTTTATCTAAATGTTTAGCTAAAGAACAATCGCCAGCAGCTAATTCAAGGGCTATATCTTGGCTCTGTCCTAATGTGCTATGAATTTCAATTATATATTTTGCCCAATATTTATAATCGACAGAACTCATTAGATGAGAATAAATTTGCGAGAAATAGAAATAGGGTTTTACTTCCTTCATTTATTTTTTTCTCTTGATGCCACTATTTTTGCTGCATAATAAAATGCTTCTATCATACTATCAGGCTTAGCAATTCCTTTACCCGCAATGTCAAAAGCAGTTCCATGATCTGGAGAAGTTCTTACAGTGGGCAAACCTGCTGTGTAGTTAACACCTTTATTAAAATTCAGTAATTTAAATGGAATTAAAATTTGATCGTGATACATTCCAATTGTACAATCATAATTCTTAAACAATCTATTTCCAAAATAAGCATCTGGTACAAACGGTCCATCAACATATTTCAAATTTGACTTAATAAACTTTGAAATAATGTTTTTTTCTTCCACTCCAATATTTCCATTTTCTCCAGCGTGAGGATTTAAGCCAAGCATTGCAATATTTGGTTGAGATATGTTAAAATCGGAAATAAGGCTTTGTGAAATCACACTGAATGTTTTCTGAAGTTGAGTAGTAGTAATTTTTTTTGAAACTTGTTTAATTGGAATATGAATTGTTGTTAAAGCTGCTTTCATTGTTTTGGAAACGAACATCATTGTAAATTGTTTAGCACCAAAATAATCAGCTAATAACTCTGTATGTCCTGGGAAGTTTATTTTAGCTTTTACAAAAGCTTCCTTCGAAATTGGAGCGGTAATAATTCCATCAACTAAGTTTCTTTTAGATAACGAACAAGCTAAAATTATTGACTTGTAAGAAGTTCTTCCAGCAGATGCAATTATTTTGCTATATTTCTGTTCAACTTTTCCAACATCTACAATAATAACTTTATCAGAATTACTATACTCTTCCTTAAACTGACTAACTAATTTATATTTAAATGTTGGTCTGACAAGTTTAATTGTATTGGCAAAAACATTGTGCGGACAGAGAAAGATAAGCGAATACTTTTTTGGAGAAAAAATTTTGTTCAGAGTTTTAACAACTATTTCAGGACCAATACCATTTACGTCACCACAAGTAAAAGCGAAAGTTTTTTTCATAACTAGTTGGTGGTTAAAATATACTTACCAGTCCCGGTAATATCTTTAAAAATAAAAGTTCTACTAATTTCAGAATAACTCCAAACTTCAATTATTTCATTTTTCTCATTATAAGTTCTTTCAGTTGAAGTTGGTTTACCATAAGTAATATAAATTTTCCCTCTATCACTTTCAGCGCCTTTTTGAGATTTTAAGGATTTGAAATTCTCAACGGCATAATCCGCTCTAGAATAATATTCGTTGAGAGCATAATTGTATTTAACTTTTGAGGGAAAGTGATCTGACCAATAGTTGAAAAGATTTTGATAATACTTCTCATCAGTACCTTTAAGTAAACTTCGTACAATATCAGTATCTTCAATATAACTCAGTAATTTAATACTGTATTCTGGTTTGCTGAGAAGCTTTGGTTTATTTAACCAAAATACTTCGGAAGTAAATTTGATTTCTGCTGTATCTGCTTTCACATCAATCTCAAACTCACCTTCTTCTAAAAGATAACTAAAATCATTTACAAGAAAATAACTACTACTTTCTTCTTCATTTAATAATTTAATTGTAATTAACTCATCTTTGCTTAATTGAAGAGAACCAAGAAAATATTTTGAAATATTTTCCTTGTAAATACTTTTCTCATTTTGCGTTATTTCTACCTCAATAGAATTTATAGATGTGTCTTTAACTCCAAGTAAAATGCTATGCTGTTTTGGCGAAAAAGGAATGTGGTTTTGCAGATTGGTAAGTTGGAAATTTATTTGTTTTTCTTTGTTACTAGTATTATTATTTATAACAATTGGAGGATAAATAATTTGCTTATCCAAATTAGAAACTTCTATCTTTAACTCAGGTAAAGCTACATCAAGCTCAGTACCACCAATAGCCAACGTGGGTTTTAATAAATACTTATTTGGTTCTAATTCAATTCCAATTAAATCTTCAAAGAAAACTTTGTTTGATTTCGTATCATTATAATTATTAGTGAAAATTACTTGTTTGCTAATTTCTCTTTTTACAAATTCTTTGTCTTTGTAAATTTCAAAAATGAATGTAAAGCTAGCTTTGTAAGCATTTCCATTTTTAACAAATAGTAATTGATTAAAAGGAATTCTGTAAGAGATGTATTCAATTTGCGAAATACCTTTCACAGAATTATGTTCAATAAAAATAGGAGAGGTTCTTTTTTGTCCTAATAGAATTCCACAAAAGAATAAAAGAATTAGAAATATTTTTCGTAACACAATCAACCCAGAATAATTTTAAGAATGAATATGAGTAAGCTTCGCAAGAATTAAAAACTAAGATTTCAATTTCTACATATTAAAATGATTAGCTAAATTGTAACAACCTTACTAAGCTTCGTTCCCCTTTACAATGTTTATAAAAGGTTGATACGATAATACATAAATTACCAATTAAAATTCAAGGCAAAATTTTACCTATTCATACTTAGTAAAAATTCTTTATTATTTTTTGTACCACGCATTTTATCCAATAAGAAATTCATTGCATCAATAGTTCCAAAATCACTAAGTAATTTTCTTAGAATCCAAACTTTATTAAGTTCTTCTTCATTCATTAGCAATTCTTCTTTTCTTGTTCCAGATCTATTCATATTAAATGCAGGAAAAATTCTTCTATCAGATAAATCTCTGTCTAAGATAATCTCTAAGTTACCAGTTCCCTTAAACTCTTCAAAAATAACATCATCCATTCTACTACCAGTTTCTATTAAAGCTGTTGCCAATATTGTAAGACTTCCTCCATCTTCAATATTTCTTGCAGCTCCAAAAAATCTTTTGGGTTTGTGCAATGCACTTGCATCAACACCACCAGAAAGTATTTTGCCACTATGAGGTTGAACAGTATTGTGGGCTCTAGCTAAACGTGTGAGACTATCTAAAAGGATTACCACATCATCTCCGGCTTCAACCATACGTTTTGCTTTTTCAATTACCATATTGGCAACTTGAACATGTCTTTCTGGTGGTTCATCAAAAGTAGAGCTAATTACTTCTGCTTTTACGGAGCGTTGCATATCTGTAACTTCTTCAGGACGTTCATCAATCAATAACATTATCAATTTAATTTCAGTATGATTACGCGAAATTGAATTAGCAATTTTTTGTAGTAAAACAGTTTTACCAGTTTTAGGAGGAGATACAATCAATCCTCTTTGCCCTTTGCCAGTAGGAGATAAAAGATCCATAATACGCATTGCATATTCACCTGGAGCAGATTCTAATTTAATTCTGTTGGTGGGGTACAATGGAGTTAAGTTATCAAATAAAGTACGACCTCTAATTTCTTCAGGGTCTTTTCCATTAACAGCCTCCACTCTTAGTAAAGCAAAAAATCTTTCTCCTTCTTTTGGTGGTCTTACTTGCCCGCTTACATGATCTCCAGTTCTTAGTGTGAACCTTTTTATTTGAGAAGGAGAAACATATATATCATCAGGTGAAGGTAGGTAATTGTAATCCGCTGAACGTAAAAAACCATAACCATCGTTTAGAGTTTCCAAGACACCACTTGAAAAAGTAAGTCCATCTTTTTTTGTTTGTGCTTCAAGAATTTTATAAATGAGATCTTGTTTTCTCAAATCACTTGTGTCGGGTATCTTTAAGTCTTTAGCAAGTTTAAGAAGGTCAACGATTTTTTTTGATTTTAGCGTAGAAATATCCATTGGCATTAATTACCTTATTTGATTTTGGTTATAAGTAGAATGTGTGTGCAAGATTAGTTATGGGGATTCTTAATTGTATTTAAATTATTTATTATTTTGAAAAATGATGTACTTTATTTCTGTTGAGTTTTTATGAATGGTTTAAGAGGTACATCCAAAATGTATATGTTCTAGTTAGCAAAGTCAAGTAAAATTATTGAGATAGTTCTTTTTTTATTTCTCCCAATAAATATATACTTCCTAACACAGTTAGGCAATCATTACTTTTTTGTTTGATGAAATTTGATATATAAATATTAGTTTGTTTTAATTCTTCTACTTCTATGTTCGACAATTTTGCAATTTTCTTTAATTCACTAACTGTGGCTGCTCTTTCATAATTTGTCGAAGTTAAAAATATTTTATCAAAATGTTTGTTTAGTAACTTGAGCATGTTGGAATTGTTTTTGTCTTGCATAGCTCCATAAATAAGAATTGTTTTATTGTACTTGCTTGCTTCTTTCTCAAACTGACTTAAGAAAACATTTATACCTTCAAGATTATGAGCTGCATCAAAGATTACTGTGGGACTATCATTAAATCGTTCATACCTACCATGCAGATTAGTATTCTTCACAACATTATTTAGTCCTCTAAAAATAATTTTATCATCATTTATGTTAAGAGTTTTTTGTAAAACCAAAATTGCCAATGTCGCATTGTGTAATTGATGTTTCCCTTCCAGTCCAGAACTATATAAATTATAGTTTGTCTTATCTCCTTTTAGAATAATATGGTTTTGAAATTCTTCAATATAATTTTTGATATTATGTAATTTACAATTCTTTTCTTTTGTAATTTCTAGAAAAACTTTCTCAGCTTCGATAGGTACTTTGCCAACAAAGACTGGTGTATTCTTTTTTATTATTCCACCTTTTTCATAAGCTATTTTTTCTAAGGTGTCACCTAATATCCTACTATGTTCCAAACTGATTGATGTGATAACAGAGGCTATTGGAGTGATTGTATTTGTTGCATCTAATCTTCCTCCAAGTCCGGTTTCCATTATTGCAAAATCAATATTATTTTCATTAAAATAATTATACGCTAGTGCAGTAGCAATCTCAAAAAAGGTAGGTTTTTTTTTTCCAATATATTTTTTATTCTCTTCAAGGAAATCAATGATAGAACTGTCATCAATTTCTAATCCATTTATTCTTATACGCTCATTGAATTTTACAAAATGAGGCGATGTATAAAGCCCAACCTTATAACCACACTCTTGCAAAATGCTTGATAAAAAAGAAGCTGTACTTCCCTTCCCATTAGAACCAGCAACGTGAATTATTTTTAATTCTTTCTGAGGATTATTGATATGATTAAGAAGGTTAGTAATATTATCTAACCCTAACTTGATGTGAAATTGTTTTAATGAATATATCTTTTCTAATGCTGTATCGATGTTCATAAATTATTTGATAAGTTTAGGCATGAATCAATCAGTTAAGAATTTGTAAATTAGAAAACCTACGTTAACTTCTAAAGCTCCAAGTGCAATGCCACCGTATAAATCATATTTGTTTCTGCTGTCTAAATTATTATGTGTACCTTTTTTATTATATAATTCATCAAAATTATTAGCTTCATTTTTAAGGATGGAAGCTGTTGCCCCTAATGTAACAGCAGTACCAACCAAAACATAAAACCAAGTTGAGTTGATAAATGTATCATCTTTTCTCAGGCTGCCTAATTGCAAGCTAGGACTTAGTACTTCATTTGTTTTAGTAAGAATAGAATTGAACTTAAATTCTCTAGAATAATTATTTTTAGTTATTCTAGGTTTAGAATGGTTAACGTAAACCTTAGAGGTTTTTACAAAATACTTTCCACTCAATGAGTCTTGAGCAGAAACATTGCAGAATAGAATTGCTGTAATAAATAATATATATATAATGATTTTCATATTTCCTTAAATAAACTAAACGCAAAGTGTTTTTTGGATTTTAGCAAATGTCATTTCGAAATGAACGTTTTTTGTGATTGAGAAATCTCATAATTCAATAGTGTTTGAGATCTCTCCACAAAAGGCGTGTTCGAGATGACAACTATTAGAATCCGAAAACTAAATCACTTTTAGTATATCTAAATCTAATTTATTTTATAAGAATATACTTCGCCTTTATCCACGCCAAAGAAAACCATTCCCCTATAATAGTTAGGCGATGTTCTACATCTTCCATCAAATTCTAGTGTTTGAATTTGTTCGCCAGTTTTCTTGTTTAACACATCAATATATTTTTTTAGATTTGGTTGAATAATATAATCATTGGTAACTAATGGAATTGTGTTAATCAGTCCTTTAGCATTATGTGTCCAAATAAGTTTGCCAGATTTTTTATTAAGAGAAAAAAGATTTCCTGATAAGTTTCCAAAATAAATTGACGCAAAATCAGAAGCTGGAGCTTGAACAATTTTTGTATTCGATTTAAATTGCCAATTAATATTTCCGTTTGCCTTATTTACAGAATACATAATTCCATTTACATCACCAACAAATAAATTTTCTCCATCAATGGTTATTCCACTTTGGAATCCATTTGAAATTTTCTTTTTGTAATTCAATTTACCGTTAGCAATATCTACACTTAAAAGAAAACCTTTTAAGCTTGCAAAGTACACATTGTCATTATCGTTTGCATTGGTTGATAAGACTTCTACATTGAAATCTTTTTCCCAAAGAACCCAACCATTGAGATTGAATTTATAAACCTTACCAAGATTAGATATAGTAAAAATATTATCACCAATTTGGAATAGTTCATTTGTGAATTTCCCACTTAGTTCTGTGGTGGCAACCTCTTTGCCTTTTTTATAATCATAGACAACTAATGTTGAATAGTTTTCTTTATAATTATTTACAATAAATATTATTTTGAATTTATTGACAATCGCCATCTGAAATATTTCACCACTATATTTTATTTGTCCAACTTTTTTTCCGTTTTCAATATCAAAACATGTTACTCTTCCTCCAAGATCAGAGGTTAACAAATAGTGATCAAAAGTTGTAAATGATGAGTTGCTAAAACTTCCATAAGTTTCAGAATCCCAATTAAAACTTAATCCATTTTCTATACTATCAGCACTAACTATACCAACTGATTCATTAGCATTCTGAGTTGCATTATTAGAGACATCGTTTAAGTTAGTATCCCTTATAATTATCCTTGGTGTACAACTACTTAGAATGGTAATTAACAACAGCACGAAACTAAGTCGCATAAGAAAACTAATATTGTTATTTAAGATTCTCAAAAATCCCACCCAAAAAAGAATTGGTAAAATAATTTATTTTGAAATCTACTAAAATTATCTTCTATTTTTTTTCCAACATCATAACGTAAAGTTATTGCTCCAAATAAATTGAACCTTACTCCAACCCCAATGCTACCAAGGGTTTCCTCATAGTTATCATCCCAAGCACTACCAGCATCAAAATATATTGCTCCACGTAACCTAGAAAAATCTATACCAAGAAATGGAAGTTTCAGATAAAGTCTATCAATAAATGGGAAACGGAATTCTACGGAAGACAACCACATTTTTTCTCCTCTAATTCCAAATCTGGGCCATCCTCTTAAGTTCCAACTTCCTCCAGCAATGTAACGTCTCGCTTCCTTCCCTTCATTATAATAGATAGAAGCACGTGTTGCAAGTATTGTCCTTTCTCCGAGTCTAAAATATTTTCTATAGTCTGCAATTGCTGAATAAAAATTGGCATTGCTAAACTGAATATCTGTTGTGTAACCAAGTAGTAGTCTTAGTCTTGTTCCATCAGCAGGTCCTGTTGGTCCCCACAATGAATTGTCGTGAGTGTAAGAAATTGAATTTGAAAGTAGCAATGCTTCTCGTGGAACAATGTCTGTAATTAATTCTCTATCAGAATTAGCTAAAGAAACACTTGTCTCAAATCTTTGGAAGAAAGACAATGGATATCTTAAAGAAATATAGCCACCAAAACTTCTCTCTATAAAGAAATGACTACTAGTTCTCAGATCATATCTTCTACCAACATAGTGAAAAAGCCCATAGCCAAAATTTGTTCTATCGCCAGTGTTTACACGGCTTACAGCAATGTTCAGATTTTTCAGAACTTCACTTTGTACTTGTCCATTATTAAAAAACAAAAATGAATACCTATCATCACCAAGCATATCGCTTAAAGAAATAATGGCTCCACCACGAGTTCCAAATACTGGATCAGTAGAGATTTGGCTAATTGCATAATCTAACGAGTATTGTTTTTTATATTTTAACTTGTCTTTCTTGGATGATAAAACAATTTTTTCAGCTTCCCATTTAGGTTCAATATTTGCAAAGTCAAAAGATGTTTCTTTAGTTTTTTCATTAGATGTAGAATCTATTTTTAGAGAATAAAATTGAAATGAGAAATTTTCAAACGATGATGTAATTAACTCATTTTCATTAACAAAAGAATATTCAAATACACTGGTTAAAAACTTAGTTTGCTTAGTCATACCAGTTGGTTCATCAGTATTGTTAAAGTTTATTTCCCAAATATTTTTTGTTCCATCTTCATCAGATAAACAGTACAATTTTTTAAAATCGGGAGTATATTTTGGATTAGTAATATTTGAGTTGGCATAAGTTAAATAATTTATTTTTTGAGTAGTAAAATCATATTCAAATAGATTATTTTTTTGTTGATAAATCCCACTCGTTCTATCTGAAGAGAAAACAATTTTAGAATTGTCTTCATTAAATACCGGATCTTTATCAGCATAATAATCATTAGTAATTCGTTGCAACTGGTTGTCTGAAAGATTAAGCACAAAAATATCATTGTATCCTTTTCTATCAGTAGCACTAAAAACTAATTTCTTTCCATCCTTCGAAAAACTTGGCCCCTCAATTGTCAGTAGTTCACTATACTTTAACGTATTTATAATTTCATTTTCTTTGGTAGAATAAAAATGAATAGCATCACTATCACCAGACTTAGTGACGAAAGCCATTAAACCATTCCGTGAAATTGTCATGGATGGTTTAAGTAAATGAAATTTCTCGAACACAACCTCTTTCTCTCCCTCAATTAAAAGTTCAGGTTTTGCAAAATCCATTTCGTCAGGTTCGTAATCCATTTTATATACTGAAGTATAACCTCTCTTATTAGCTATGTAGTAAACGCTTTTTTCTTCATCACTCTCATAGAAATTCGGAGAAAAATTAAAACCCTGATTAGTTAGTTTTTTAGCTCCAATAAAATGAGGTTCTCTATTTTTGTATAATGGATAATATTTTTGTCGTAAATAGTGTAGCCAGTTATTATCAATAACATCAATTTTATCACCAAGTGTAAACTCAATTATTTCGCTAAACTTCTTAAATCTCCAAAAATTATCTATCAATTCCAAAATCTTATGCTCTCCATATTCTTGAGCAACATATTCCAAAAAATTTTGACCTTCTTTATACATAAGAAAACTTCCACGAATTCTACTTATGTCTTTAAGTGGAATGAACTTATTGTTAAGTATCCCATCTCGTAAAAGCATCTCTGCTTGTGTATCCCAGTGGTAAGACCAATACTCCGCCAAGCCTTCAATAAACCATAAAGGTGGAAATCTATCGGCAATAATTCTATGATCTCTAACCAAATTTATAATTTTACTAGTCATAAAAACATGAACTAACTCATGCCGAATTACATGACGAAATTGTTCTAATGAATTTAAATATGGAATTACAACTCGACCTTTTGCAAATTCAAAAAACCCTCCAACCCCTTCTGGTATAAAGCCGGGAGTGGTATTGGTCTGCTGAAAATGAATGTGAGTGTTATAAAAAACTAGCGGGATTTTGTTAACAACAATATGATTAAATTTAATTTTTAAATCATCAAAAGCATTCTCTGCGTACTTTGCTCCTATTTCAGCTATTTCACCAAAGTCATCATAATAGTAGATATTAAAATGTTCGGTGCTAATAACTTTCCAATCAAAATCCTCGTAGTGTACTTTGTTTCTTCCAAAGAAATATAGCTGTGCATCTATTGTACAAGTAATTGAAAAAAGAAAAATAAATAAGTATTTAAGATTTAATTTGTTGAACATTGAACCTCAAGTATATTTGTACATCAAATGTAGATTGATTTAACTTAAGTTTGCAAAAATTATTATTGAAAGGAATGTAATAATTTTTCTCTTGTTTTAAATTTAATGAATGTTACAAAGCTCAAAAGATTCCATCTCAGAAACAGAGATGTACTTAACACAAAGTGATTTTCGGGAAAAGCTAAGAGTCTGTCATTCCGGTTTTCATCGTCTTTTGATGGAATACCGGAATCTAATAAGTATGACAGCATAAATAAGAAAACCAAATTGTAAGTAGTATATAATTTTGAAAATTTCTTTTTACTTCTCTCGTCTTCACGTTTTACATTATCTAACAACAACAAACTTACCCATTACTTCTTGCTTAGAATTTCCTTGGGAGTCTAAGTCTATAATTTTATAAACATAAACACCGGAGCCAACAATTATGTTATTGATATCTTTCATATTCCAGCTTACACCACCGTTTGCATCTTCCTCAATTAACTTTATTACAAATGCTCCTGTTAATGAGAAAATATAAATCTCAGCAAAATTAGTAAGATTTGCAAATGTTATTTTACTATGCTCCCCAACATTCATAGGGTTTGGATAAACATAAACATCATCTAAATTATTAGCAGTTGAAACCAAAATGATTTCGCTTCCAGCATTTTTCCTTAATGCAATATTTCCAGTTTCTTTAGATGAAAATAAATTATTTATACTTAAATTGTATTCTTTCCCAATCGATCCAAAAGGCTTTGTCGCTTGTAACACTATAGAGTTTTTACTGTTTTTATAGAATGACAAAGAGTTGATTATATTGTTAGGAGCAAAACTATAATTGCTTTTAGTTAAGGCAGTTAAAGTATCTAGATTAAAGTTAAAACTAATAATAATTGAATGATTATTTATGATCTCATAAGATTTGATAAACAGTTCTTCTAGTTCATTAATGCTTTGTTTAACTTCAAATTTAATTGATTGTTTTTTAATTGGAGTTGTATAAAAATCTCTTAAATCGTTAATTACTAAATTGTGTAAGCCCAAAGATAACTCACCTCTAAATGTTAAATGTATTGATTTCTCAGAACTTGCTCTTATAGAATTAGGAAGCACTAAACTATCCAATCTAAAATTTTGAAGCTGTAATTGTTTAGTGTTTATTTTTTCAGAGAATACTAATTCAATATTTTTTGGATTAAGGACTTTAATGGAATTTAATTTTGCGGAAGCATGCAAATAAACACTTATTGTTTCTGTTAACTCAGATAGCAACTCACCATTTAGACTGTTATAATATGCAAGTGAATAATATAATGTGTCAGTCGGTAAGACTTCATCAATATAAGTGTTGTTCGATGTCGAATCGACAACAACTAAATTATCAGAAGATGAACCAGAGAAAATACGAACTGGGTTTAAGTTTTCTTCCCACTGAAGATACACATGTGTAAGATCTTTACTATAAGATTCTTTGATAATTGGGGAAGCAATTTTATCAGAATTGAATTCATAAAAAAATAATATTTCTGAATTAGGAATTCCAATTTCGCTTTTGTTATCATTATCTAAATCACCAACAAATATTGCTTGTGTATTTACATTAGTTTTATAGCTTAATAATTGTGTCTTATTACTATCAATAAATTTAAAAACATAGGAGTTTGGGAAATTAAATACAATTAATTCATCACTATTATCATTATCCAAATTGGCAAGCTCTATTGATTTATATTTTTTTTGAAACACAGATGAAAAGTCGTTTGCCGCATCGATGAACATGGATTGAAAGAGTGTGTTAACCTTGTTATCATTGAGCGAAACAACTGAACAGTAATTAAGTGGAGTTAAATATTCATCATTTTCAAAATCCAGAAATATTGAAATGTCAGTTATTCCATCAGCATTAAAATCCCCTCTTGCAATATTACTTTTCGCTTCAAATGGGAAAAAGTGTTCAATAATGAATCCATTTTCGTAAGTGTTTGCACCAGTTATATTGTATGTAATTATTCTGCCGAAATTATCAGTAGTTAGAATTTCATTTATATTATCATTATTAAAATCATCAATAAGAATTTTGTTACTTCTGAATATTGAGTTTATTTTTTTAGGAATAAAGTTTACTAATACTTTTTCTTCAATTAAATTAAAATCACTTTGTACTTCCCAAATTGTTATTGTTGTATCAGAACTGAAAACAATTATTTCAGTTTTATTGTCACCATCAATATCATCTGCATAAGCAGGCCAAAAGGTTCCAGAAGAATCTGTAAAAACATTTGTGAACTTAATCTCATTTACTTTGGTTTGGGTTTCAATAAATCCACCCTTTACAAACAGACTTAAGATATCAGTCTTGCCATCATTGTTAAAATCTCCAACTGCAACTGGAATTCTTTTTTGGATGGAATCTACTTTTGTTAAACTATTTTGATTTTTTCTAAAGATACTTAAATCAGCAGATGTTTTATTCTCGTTTAGTAGGATAAACTTTTCGTTTAGATTTCCAAATTTAATAGTAGTATTAAATATTCGTCCTATCGGTAATGAGTATTTTTTTTTAGTTAGAGGCTTGATATTTTTTGATATTAAGGTTTGTAAAACAAAATCATTTCCATCTTCTGCCTTATGAATTGTTTTTAGTCCGGCTCTATTTGTTACTTCAAAGTAAAATTCATATTCAATATTGTTTTCAACTTTCTGCAACGGTAGAAAACCAAAATGTGATTTACTAATAGTCTTTGAAGTAGGGACAAATCCTGATGTTCCATCTAGATATATAAAATCGTATTCTTGATTTGTATTCTTTTGTCTAAAAAATAATTTAGCATCCGTCAAATCATCTGTTAGTATAGATGCTTGAAATGTTTCGTCATTATTTAACAATGCTGGAAAAATAGTTGCTAATAAAATTTCTGGTTTAGTCTTATCTATATAAAAATTTGTTCTTTCCTCGGTTGTTTTGCCATTTATAAAATTGACTAACAAACGAATTGTGTAAACAGTATCTTGAAATCCCTCAACATTTAAACTGTAAACATCTTCTTTTAATAATTGTTCTTCCTCAAAATTAGTATTAAGAATCTTCCAGTCTGTTGGATTAAAACCAACTCCATAAGAAAGAGTAAATTTTTTGAACAATGGCGAAAGCACTGATATATTTAGGGATAGCGTGTTGCTTGTTACAAAATAATCTTGAACTGGAGAATTAATTTTAATTTCGGAAGGAACTAAAAGTTGGATTGCTTTTAATAAATCTAACCTACCAGCTCCATATTTAATATCCCAACCCTCTTCTCCAAGATCAATTGCAGTTGATTTTAATATTTGTTTTACTTCTTCATTGGAGATGTCATTTTTAATACTTAATAAAATTGCAGCGCTTCCACTAACAAAGGGAGTGGATGCAGAAGTGCCATTAACCTTTTTGTATGTGTTATCAAGAGAAGTTGTGAAAATTAAAGATCCGGGAGCAACCAAATCAATAGTTGAGCCAAAATTTGAAAAACTTGAAAGAACATTATTTTCTTGAATTGCTCCGACACTAATCACTTCATTATAGCCGGAAGGATAATGTGGTAAATCAGAAGCAGAGTTTCCGGAACTACCAATGAGAACAATTCCTTGCGAGTACGCATACTCAATAACATCTTTAAGAACTTCAGAGTAAATCGCATCTCCAAAACTCATATTGATAATTTTCGCTCCCATCTTTACTGCATAAATAATTGCTGAAGCAATATCATCTTCTTCGCCAGAACCGTTTTTATCAAAACCTCTAATATTTAATATCTTTACATTTGGATTAACTCCGGCAATGCCAATGCTATTATGCTCTGCCCCAATGATACCAGAGATTTGAGTGCCATGCCCATTTTCATCAAACGGGTTATTATCCCAATCTGTAAAGTCATTTTGCAAATCTGCCGGGAAAATATCGAGCTTATTTACAAAATCCCAACCTCTAAAATCATCAACAAAACCATTGTCATCATCATCAATTCCATTAGACGATTTTTCATTCCCAGCTTCTCCCTTATTGATATAGATTACATTTTTCAAATCTGGATGTTCATAATCTATTCCAGTATCTATAACTGCCAAAATAATCTCTTTGGGATTTTGTGGGAGCAAGTTCCAAGCTTCGGGAGCATTTATACTTTGCAAGCCCCATTGCTCTTTATACAGACTATCTGTTGGTATTGAATCAATCTGATAAGTTATGACTTTTGTAACTGATTGAATGTTGTTGTTTTTCTTAAGAGTCTCAATGTATTTTCTTATGTCAATTCCTTTTGGAATTAAAACACTAACAGTTTTATCTAATTCTGAATTAAGCGATCCAAATTTTTCACTAAAAGAATATTGTTTTAATTTGTTTGAATTACTACTTGCAGATTTTTTAAGAGAAGCTTCTTGTAAAGCTTTTGTAAGATGTTCTTCCATTTTTGGAGAAGTGAAATTATTCTTAAACTTCACAAATAATTTTGTCTGTCCATAAAACAACGAACAGAAAAAGAAAGTGAACAATAAAAACAATCTAAATTTCATAAGCCTTTTTATCAAAGATGTTATTAATCTTAAGTGGATAATCACCGGAGAAGCATGCTCCGCAAAAGTCGCTTGGTTTATGATCAACCATTCCTTCCAGCATTTGATCTAAAGTTAAATACTCTAAAGAATCAACATCTAAGTATTTCCTAATTTCTTCAATGTCTCCATTGAACTTGTTAGCTATCAGTTCTTCTTTAGATGGAAAGTCTAACCCATAATAACAAGGATGTAAAATTGGTGGAGAGGAAACCCGCATATGGATTGACTTTGGGCCAGCTTCACGTATAAGTTTAACAAGTTGTTTCGATGTAGTTCCCCTTACTATAGAATCATCAATTAGAACAATAGTTCTATTTTCCAAAACACCTTTTACAGTATTGAACTTAATTCTAACTCCAACTTCCCTTTCAGCTTGTCCCGGTAAAATAAAAGTCCTACCAATATAATGACTTCTGATAAGTCCAATTTCATGTTTAGAAGCTATGTCCATTTTTTCAAGTTGATTTTGATAACCTATTGCAACAGTATTTGCACTATCGGGAACACTTATTACAATTACTTTATCATCTTTTTTATCTGGTAGAACTGGATAATTTGTTGCTAAAACTTTTCCAACTTTTCTACGGATTTTATCAACATTGGTTCCAAATATTTTGCTGTCTGGTCTTGAGAAATATATAAACTCAAAGACACAATGTTTTTTGTTAATCTCACTATCTTCAACAATAGCATAGGATTTGACTGTCTTTAACTCATTTGCTTCTTTATCAATAACAATAAGTTCTCCTGGTTCAACATCTCTAACGTATTCAATTTTGTTTATATCAAAAGCACAAGTTTCTGATGCAACAACAAAAGAATCATTTACCCTTCCAATTGCTAAAGGTCTAAAACCATTGGGATCACGAGCAGCAATTATTTTGTCATCCATCATAATTAGTAATGAGTATGCTCCCTCAATAACATTTAACGCCTCAATTACTTGCTCAACTTGATCTTCAAGCTTGCTCCTAGCAATAAGATGAAGAATGATTTCTGTATCAGTTGTAGTTTGAAATATTGCACCTTCGTCAATTAATTTTTTTCTTACTGCTGAAGCATTTGTTAGTTGTCCATTATGTGCTATTGCAAGATTACCAAGACGGTAATTAACCATAAAAGGTTGAATATTTTTAGTAGAATCGGAGGCTCCTGAAGTTGAATATCGATTATGACCTATTGCAAATGAACCGGTAAGTTTTTTATTAAAAACTGTTGTGTCACTAAATACTTCGGAAACTAATCCAAGCCCTTTATGCATCTTAAATTTAGTCTTTCCATTGTCTCTTATAGTGGCTGCAATTATCCCGGATGCTTCTTGTCCCCTATGCTGTAAGGCGTGTAAGCCATAATAAGTAAAGACTGAAGGGTTTTCAATTCCAAAAATACCAAACACTCCGCAATGACATTGTGGTTTATCAGCTTTCAATATTTTTCTCTGGGTTATATTATAAAAAAAAGGTAAGATTTTTCGTGTCGGAACGGCGGGATTTGAACCCGCGACCACTTGACCCCCAGTCAAGTACGCTACCGGACTGCGCCACGTTCCGTGCTAAATCTTAGAACGTAAATCTACTAAAAATTTTCTTAATTCAACAAGGTCTGATTTAACATCTTTTGAATTATTGTCTGAAGATATACTTGAACCTTCACCACCATTTACGGTAAGAATGCTTTTTAGTTCAGTCGGATTGCTTAATATTTTTTTTGCTCCTTCAATTGTATATTTTTTTTCGCGGAGTAATTTTTTAATGATGTGAATCATTTTAATATCTTTGTTGGTGTAAATTCTATTACCGGCTCGGTTTTTGGAAGGCTTGAGTTGCTCAAATTCGGTTTCCCAATATCTAAGGATATATTGTTCAAGTTCAGTCAGTTTACTAACTTCAGAAATAGAGTAGTACAATTTTTTTACACCGAATTCTTTCATATTTCTCCTTTTTATTGGTTGAACTAAAATATATAAACCTTTACAAAATAGCAAGTTCTAGGTTTTATTAAATGTTTGATTTTCGTAACGTATTGATTTATTATTTCTTGCAAGAAGCAAATAATAAAGCAATTGCTTCATAGGGGGGTTTCTATTAAAAAATAATATTATTTAAGTGAATATATTGAAATGATTAATAAGATTTTGTGTTGTGTGTCAAGAGGTTTGAAATAGAATGAGAAAATATATAAATATATAGAAAGCTATTCTGAAGATAGTTTTTTAATTAAATAAACTGCTGCCAAGTAACCGTGCTCCCTTAATCCTGAAATATAACCATCGCAACTTTGTGTTGTAATTTGTTTTTGTCTAAATTCTTCTCTTGCGGAAAGGTTAGAAAGATGAACTTCTATTTTAGGAATTTTAACAAGTTCTAAAGCATCTTTAATTGCAACTGAGGTATGAGTATAACCTCCAGGATTTATAATTATTCCATCAAAGCCAGTAGAGCCTTGAATTAAATTTACTAACTCCCCTTCTAAATTACTTTGATGAAATGTAAAAATATCATTAGTAAATTCTTTTTGAATTTTATTTTCAATATCACCCAAAGTTAAATTACCGTATTGCGAAGAATCTCTCTCTCCAAGTTTGTTTAGGTTAGGTCCATTCAATACTAATACTTTCATTTGGTTTCACCCATTTCCTCAATTACGTCTCGTAGTTTAGGGGAAACATAAACGTCTCCAATTCCTAATTCACTTAGTGCTGCAGAAAGAGTAATTACTTTTCTTTGAGTTGTGGAAAGTTTATTTAGTACAATTATTCTGCTATCTTTTACCAAGCAATAGCCACCCTTAAAATCTCCACGTTCAAATCTAACCTTTGCTCCCATTTCTGATGCTAGGGACTTTAAGTCTTCTAAGATTAATTCGAATTCTTTTTCTTTTATTTTCATTGTTAAATGTTAATAATGTTTTTAATTACTGCTACAAAATAATAAAATTCTTTGTTATTTTTACGTTCAAATTATAAAAACATTTTACTTTTACGCAGTCCCTAAAGCTTTCGTGGACTGCGATACATTTTTCGTACCACAGTCCCGATTTTTTATAATTGGGACTGTGGGTTTTTATAAAACAGTTCTGTAAGTGCATTTAATCACAGACTGGAAAGTCTATGTTACGTTTTTTGTATTGCAGTTTTTCCTATCTACGTTTTTATATTTATTAATTTTTATTTTAAGGTTCTTATGAAAATAGCATCTATCGATATTGGTTCAAACACAGTACTACTTTTAATCGCTGAGATAAAAGAAAATAAACTTATCCCAATCATAAATCTATTGAGAATGCCACGGCTTGGTAAAGGCTTATTGCCCAACACGCCCATTACAGAAGATAGAATAATTCTACTAACTCAAATATTAAATGAATATACAGAAGTGATTAAAGAACATAACTGTGATAGAACAATTGTTACTGCAACAAATGCAATGAGAATAGCTTCCAATTCAAAAGAGATAATTGAATTAGTGAAAAATAATTTTAATTTGGATATAAATATTATTTCCGGAGATGAAGAAGCGCGACTTTCATTCTTGGGAGCATCCTCGACTTTAGGAAATCATGAACCAAGAACTGTAATTGATATTGGCGGAGGAAGTACTGAAATAATTTATGGAACACCAAATGAGATTTTGTTTAAGCACAGCTTTCAAGTTGGGGTTGTTAGTTTAACAGAGAAATACCTAAGCAAATTCCCATATCCAATTTCTACTTTTGGAGAAATAGAAATATTCTTCAATAAAACATTTAGTTTAATTGAAACAAACATTCCAAAAGGGATTACAACACTAGCAGTTGCTGGAACTCCAACTACCCTTTCTGGTATTTTTCAAAACTTAAAAAAATATGATGAAGACAAAATTGAAGGTTCAATATTAGAAGCAGATGTTATAAAAACACTCTCAAATGTTTTTGCAAGTTTAGATGGTGGACAAATAAAAGATTTGTTTAGAAAAATTGTTAAAGGAAGAGAAGACGTAATTTTTGCCGGCTCTTTGATTTTAGACTATCTTGTTAGAACATTAGAAACACCTAATATAATTGTTAGCTCAAAAGGGATAAGATATGGTTCTATAATAGATTATGTAGATAAATTAAAGTAATTAATAGCTTCCTTTTTTGTATTTTTCACAGACAAGTTACCTTTATAATTGGCGGGTAGCTACATTTTTTCTATAATCCGCGAATGATTTCGGGGCAGTATTTTTTTTCGTGCGACGGACATTCTTGTCTGTCAAAAAAGAACACCTAACATTTGTACATAAAACATTAAGTTTAATAAATATTAAAATATTTATTAAAAATACAAGTTGCAAGTAGTTTGTTTGTTTTTTGTAAATTTTATGTTTTTTCGCAGACAAGAATGTCTATGGTACGTTTTTATGTGTCATAGACAAAATTCCACTTTAAGTTTTCCATCTCCACGTTTTAACGTCTCTCGTTTTACGTTTTTACGTCCTTACTTCAAAAACAACATCTGCTTAGTTTCCACAAACTCACCGCTTTGTAGTCTGTACAAATAAACTCCACTTGGCAAATGCTCCGCATTAAATGTTACTGAGTATCTTCCAGCTGGTTTTGTTTCATTTACTAAGGTTGCTACTTCTTTACCAAGAACATCATAAACCTTAAGGCTAACATTTTGGCTATGGATTGTTCTTCTGTTTTTCACAGACAGGAATGTCTGTGGTACGGTTTTACGTAGCACAGTCCCGAAAGCTTTCGTGGACTGTGAATTATAAGGGACAGAAAACTGAATTGTTGTTGTTGGATTAAACGGATTTGGATAATTCTGATTTAACACATACTCACTTGGTAGAACTTCTTCATCTTCTATTCCCGTAACTAAATCTACTGTTACCTCTTGGTAGCTGTAAGTTGTATCATTCCCAAATACATCTGTTACTTTTGCTTGAGCATTATATTTTTTTTCTGTTGTACTTTCTGAAATTAACGCATAGGTAATTGTTGTATCTTCAACTGCTACATTATCTGTAATTTCCGGATAGCCGGTTACACTTGGATGCAACTCTTTGTCTTTGGTAATTTTTATTGCTTCTAAATTTGCAACAGTTGGCTTTTCTAAATCTTTTACTCGTACTTTATAGATTGTTGTATCGGAGCTTGCTCCCGTGTTTAAGCTGCAAATGTAGGTTCTTGTAAACTCTCTATCTCCCCAAGCGTAAGTTGTAGAAAAATATGTTGTGTCCGTATCTGAATAGGTTAGTGTATAATTTGAAGACGTATTTGAAACTGTTACTTCCGGTATTGCATTATAGCCTTGCTGTTCCAGGGTTTCGGGACTTAAATTCTGATTTCTTTTTGCGTTTATAATTATGTTTGATAATGTTTCTATGCTTAATGTTGCATTTACAACTGTAACTTTTTGCGGAGCAAGATTTGCAATATTTCCTAATTTATCTTCTAAGGTATGCCGTGCCTTGTACTCTTTTTGATTAGAGTTTTCGCTAACCAATTCGTAATTTACTGTTGCCTCTACTGCAAGTTGGGAGTTGTCTGTTATTTGTGTTACTTCTCCGGTTAGGGAAGTTGTTAATTCGCCATTTGCGGTTACTTCTTCTTTGGTTAAAACTATATCTGCTGGAATTGTTCCGGTTGGGTTTTCTGTATCACTTACTTTTATTTTTTGTGTTTCATTATCTGTTCTTTTAACTAATCCATCTTCAGAAGTAGCTGTCCCAGGCCACTCCCGATTAAATGAATACTCAATATCAGGATAACTTGAATTCACATCATAATGATTTCCATCAGAATGAGTTAATATTACTTCCAATCCATTACTACTACTTGCACTAGGAGTCCCTGTTGCATTTGGACTTACATCCAAGTTTGTTTGATAATTAAGGTTTTTGTCAGCTATGTCTTCAACATCAACTGTAAAATTGTTAAGATTTTGTAAAAGTAAATAACCCCTGTTCCATAATCTTTCAAATTACCCTCATTATTTTTTATTTTATAATTAAGTAAATTTTGAACGAAATCAAAATAATAACTATTGTCATCTTTATCCTCAACATAAGCAGTTTTTACCATTCTTGCATATTCTTCTCCAGACATATCAAAATGTCCAGGATAAATCCTTGCATAATTATTTCCATAATTCATTCCTGTAAAATACCAATCATTAAAATTTAAGGGGTCTTCCCCAACAAGAGTTCCACTAACCGCATGAGGTGCACCAGAAGTATTAATAGTTGAAAAATATTGTAAGGGAATATTAATTTAGCATTATTTGTTTTATCATAAGTAATTTCTCCACCATTTTTTTGTTCTTGAATAAATTGAGCTATATTTGAAATTCCATAGAAATCTATTTCTAACTGATGAATAAAATTCCTACAAAACCAACCAGAAACATCATGAGAATGAACATCTGCAATTTGAATCATTTTCTCCAACCAATCAACTCTTTCTACTTTAGTAGTCAAACTATTCCAATGCCCAGGTAAATAATTTCTGCCACTATTCAAATAATCATGTAAAACAGCTTTATCATTAGACGTAGAACTATTTCCATCCCCATCACTTCTATCATTACTCATGCTATTCATCGCATCTAAATCAGCTTGATTAATAACTTCATCATTATTAACATCTCCACTCCCATACCATTCTAATTTATTCTTCCCAATTTGTTCATGCACATTAGGTTAATAAAAAGTATTTCCAATTGTTTCCCAAGAAGTAGGACCATTTAATTCAGTAACATTTTCAACTCCAAGAGTTTTCTCCAATCCATTATTTTGTGCCAAAACTTTTACTGGCAAAAAACTAATCACAACCATAATTGTAATAAATAAGTAAGTGTTTAAATTGTTCATTTTTTTAGTTCCTTTATTAATTCACTTTTCCGTTTTTTTCAAACTCTTCCAAAAGCTTTTTCTACAAACTTTTTCACAGACAGGATTGTCTGTGTTACGTTTTTTTCACTGCCCCGATAAAATCGGGAAAGTAAAACAGTTTTTCGTACAACAGACAATCTTGTCTGTTAAATACGCCTTAAAAGACTTTTGTAAGTAACTACCACACCTAAACTCTACCACCACTCATCCGCAAGATAAGTATGCTCCCAATCTTCCCACATATCAACTAACTTTGCTTTTACTGGGTTATAATTTACATATTTTACAATTCTGTTAAGTTCGTCCTCATCCCGCACAATATGGTCGTAGCTTTCAGCTTGCCAAAAGCTGCCTTTTTTGCCAAGTATTTTATTTGCTTCTCTTGCAGATATTCCCTTTATGGATTTCATTAGTTTATCAATATCTGCGTTAGCATTATTAATACTTTTATCTACAGTCTTTTTCGCAGACAGGATTGTCCGCGGTACGGTTTTTTGTACCACAGACAATCTTGTCTGTGGCAAAGTTTGAATAGAATCTTTCTCCTCTAACAAGTGAAAAACTACGTGTACGTGATTTGGCATAACTGAATAGCAAATAAGGTTGTATTGTTTTTTGTCTTGGTAGTGTAAACTAAATTTAACTTTCTCCGCTACTTTATTATCCTTCAAATATTGGATTGTTTTATTATTATCTAAATATTTATCATACTCGGCAAAGAATAGTTTTTCATTGGTGTACTTCTCAGCCTTTGTCTTTGGGGTTTTATTGGTTATGTGCTTTTCTTTTAGTTGTGCTAATATTTTTAGAGGTATTGTCCCTTTTAATCGGTAAGTAATAAAGTAGGTGGAGTTAGGTCGGTAAAAATGTGGTAGATTTCTTCTATGAAAATGTGTTTGATTCATTTGTATAAATCTTAGTTTATCCAAACATAAAGAATTATTTGTAATTAATCTGTTTTGTATATCACAACTAGTTTTTTGTAATAACTTTATAGACAAACATTATCACAGACAGGAATGTCTGTGGTACGAAAAACTTTTTCAGTTACGAAAGCTTTCGAGGACTGAGGTACGGTTTTTCGTATCGTAGTCCACGAAAACTTTTGGGACTGCGGTTTTAAAAAAGATTAAATGGAATGAAATTTATTGTAATAACCAAAACAAAAAGAAACAAAAAAGTACTTCCAACAGATTTTAGAATTGAACCGGATTGAATGTAGTAGGATTTAACAAGTAAAAACAAACTCCACAAAAACATTATTGCTTCTATAGCTAATAAAACATAAGCAGTTCCCTCTTTAATAAGTAGTGGAGAGGGATTGTAATCAAACCAGTGTTCTCCAAATATTCCATATTCAATTGGAGTTAAAAAGACTAAGGTTAAAATTGTTGGAACAAATGAATAAGCAACCAATGCCAAATTATCTTTATATCTAGTTCTCTTTTTGGGAGCATTAAAGAATATAGTAATAATTTTTTGTAACAATAGTATCAAAACTAAAATAAGACTCGTTGCATATAGAATATGCTTCGAGCTAAGATATGAAATAGTTCCTAAAAAAGCTGAGTTGAAAATTGTGAAAGTGAAGTATAATTTTATGGAAAGTAAAATCAATAAAAATGTAACAAAGTTTTTATGTTCCGCAAATACTACATTTTTTATTGTTAGAGTTGGGTGTTCAAATAAATTCCAGATGGTTTCCCATAAATCAATGTTGACTACTGTACTTCTTAAATAATGTCCACATTCTTTACAAGTAACTTTATATAAAGGATTTTCTGTTTTACAGTTGTCGCAAGTTGTAATGTGGTTGGTTTTCATAGCTGATTATTTATTTGAATACATTGATTAAACTTTTGTGTAGCTACTGATACTAAAATCACAGACATGATTGTCTGTGGTACGAAAGACACTTATAGTTTAATTCTTAGTCTTAGTTCTGGTTTGTGAGTAAAGTTATTTACTCCAACATCAAAATCAAAAAGATGTGCATCAACATAAGCATCAATAAGATTCAAGAAATAAGTTAAGCCAATGTAAAATACAAACTGGTCTCTATCATCTCTGTAAAAATCTCTTAATCTTTTTAGTTTGTCATCTCCTACTTGAGACGTTTCAATTAGGCTTATGTTATATTGATTTTGAAAATCTTTATAGAGAGTATTTCTATCAGTCCACATATAAACAAACCATCCGGTAACTCCCCAAACTATTGGAACTTTCCAATATGATTCATTATAAAATTGTCCCCAGCCAGGTAGCACGGCACTACGCAATAATGCTCCAGTTGGAGATTTTTGCATTTTGAATGAGGAATTTAGTAAGGAATCGCTCGATGAAGTTGTGTCTGTACTTTGCGCAAATGTACTTACGGAAAAGAAAAGAAAAAATAATAGTAGAAACTCTATCAAAAAATTATGTTGTATCTTGCCATGAAAAGTTTTGGATGTTCTGTAAGGAGAAAATATTTTGTCATTCCTAGCTTGCTTGCCCAAAAGCAGTAAGGAGGAACTGTGAATCCATGAATCATAAACAATGGATTCCCTATAAAACCTGTCCTCGAATGACTTTATCGGGGAACATTCGGGAATGACACATCTGTGAAAAATATTTTTGTAGTTTAAATGCATTCCGATAAATGTTTATCAATTAATTTTGCTGAGACCTTAATATAGTATGTGAGATATATCTTCCGTCACAGAGTGGTCTGTGACTGCCAAAGTTAATATTTCATATTGAGCGGAGTCGAAGTGTGAGAACAGCTCAACTTACTGGTTCGACTCCACTCACCATGACTTTTAGTATATTTTTTAGAGGTTTCTTATACTTTATAAATGATTATTTTATGCTAACTAGCATTTTCAATTTTATCAAACAATTCAAAAAGTCTTTCAAGTTCATCTTCGGAATAAAACTCAATTGTAATTTCACCAGCACCATCTTTTTTTTGTTTACATAAAACTTTAGTACCAAAAACATTTCGCAATCTTTCTTCAATACTATTTTGAGAAATAAGATCTTGTTTCGATTTTTTAGTCTTAGTCTTTATTTCCTTTGAATTATCTTCAAGTATATCTTTTACAAGCTGTTCAACGCTTCTTACAGATAAACCTTTTATAACAATCTTTCTTAATAGTTGAATTTGCAAATCTGAACTGTAAAGATTTATTAAAGCTCTAGCATGTCCGGCAGAAATTTCGCCTTTAACTAAACTTGTTTGTACTTCTTGTGGCAATTTCAAAAGTCTAATGGAGTTAGTAACTGTAGTTCTGTTCTTCCCAACTTTTTCTGCTACTTGCTCTTGAGAAAGATTGCATTCATCAATTAACTGAACATAAGCTTTCGCAACTTCAATTGCATTAAGTTTTTCACGTTGAATATTCTCTATTAAAGCAAGAGCAACCATTGCTTCTTTTGTATCAACTTTAATTATGTATGCCGGAATTGTTTTTCGACCAATTTCTTTACAAGCTCTAAGTCGTCTCTCACCAGAAATTAGTTCAAATTCTTTGTTCCCTTTTCTTCTAACAGTTATTGGTTGAATAAGTCCGTTTTGTGATATAGATTGTTTAAGTTCAGCTAAAGCTTTTGGATCAAATTCAGTTCTTGGTTGATAAGGATTGGGAGCAACTCTATTTGTTTCAACCATTGCAAGAACATCATAAGATGCTCCATCATCAGTATGCAAATTGGGTTTAGCAATATCAACTGGTTTATATATCCCCTCTTGTGCTTTAGGGTTTATAAGTGCATCTAATCCTCTGCCAAGACCGCCAAGTTTTTTCTTACTCATCAACACTACTCATTGTTAGTTGTTCTGTCCTATCTATTACTTCAGCAGCTAATGACATGTAATTTTTTGCTCCGGTTGAAATTGCATCATATAAAATTACTGGCTTTGCATGACTAGGGGCTTCCGAGATTCTAACATTTCTATGAATGATAGTTTTGAAAACTTTTTCTCCAAAATATTTTTGTACTTCTTCTACTACTTGGTTTGATAAATTCAAACGGCTGTCGTACATAGTTAAGAGAACTCCTCTAATATCCAGATTAGGATTTAATTCTTTTTTAACTACATTAATTGTGTTTAGAAGTTGCCCCAATCCTTCCAACGCAAAATATTCGCATTGAACCGGAATAATAACTGAATCGGCAGCGGTAAGTGCATTAAGTGTAAGTAAACTGAGAGACGGAGGACAATCAATAAAAATATAGTCGTAATCATCTTTAATAGTTTCTATTGCTTTTCTAAGTAGATGCTCCCGTTCTTCAAAGGAAACTATTTCAACCTCTGCTCCCACAAGATCTATATTAGAAGGTAGAATATCTAAATTTGGCATATATGTATTTACAATACAATCTTTCAAAGATTCCGCACCAATTAAAACTTCGTAAACAGAATTATCAATATCATACAAACCAAGTCCGTGTGTTGAGTTTGCTTGCGGATCAATATCAATCAACAAAGTTTTATACTCTGCTGCTGCAATAGAAGCTGAAAGGTTAATAGCCGTAGAGGTTTTACCAACTCCTCCCTTTTGATTTGCTATAGAAATGATATTGCTCATAGAATTCCACTTTTAATTTTACTGTAAACTATAAATGTTCAGACGGTTAAATTGTTTTGAAAAGATATTTACAAATCTAATTCTAATTATTATCAATTACAATTCTAACGTCAATCCAAATTGAATTACTATACAGCTTTTGATTAAAACTTTTATTTTCGTAATTAGTTTATCTATAATTAAATAGATTTAAATTTATAAATTATTGTGAATGGAGAAATTATTTGAAAGACTATAAAGCGTATCTTTTCGACATGGATGGAACATTAGTTGATTCTGAAAAACTTAAGGGATTAGCCATTGCTAAAACTTGTAATTGCTTCGGTGGAAATATTGACTATAATATTTATAAAAATGTAATGGGAAATAGTTGGGAAGTTGTTACTAATTATTTTTTTGAACAAGCAAATATTAAACTAGACATTAAAGAATTTAATATTGAGTTCAAAGATATTTACAAAAAATTATTGAACGATAAACTAACACTAAACCCTAACGCAAAAGAAATAGTTTTGAAGTTATCAAAAATGGATAAGAAGATTGGTATTGTAACTTCTGCAAACACTTGGATGAGTGAAAACATACTTGAACAGTTTGAAATTTCAAATTACTTTGATGTAATTATAACCGGAGAAGATGTATCTGAACATAAGCCTCATCCTCAAGCATATTTACTTGCATTAGAAAAATTAGGATTGCGAGGCAAAGATGTTTTGGTTTTTGAAGATTCAAACGCTGGTTTGGTTGCAGCACAAAAAGCTAAATGCGATGTGGTTGCTTTCCGACATGAGTTTAATGAGAAAAATGATTTAAGTTTAGCAAAACAAATTATTTCGGATTTTAATGAGTATTCTATTTAGACAGAAATAGTACTTGTACTTCTGTCGGTATGAAAATACCTTCATCAAACAAAATGTGATAATGATGAAGTTGCAGTGTTGTGTAGTGATTTGTAAAAAAGTATAAATATACTTTGGAATTAAAAGCTTAAGTTCTAAGAATCACTTTTATAAAACCTAAAATTGCTGGTATTGCTTTCATCTTACTATTGTCATCTTCTCCGTAAATTGTAGGAATATTTACAAAACCTATACTATACTTGCGTTTTACAGTTTTAACAATCATTTCACTTTCTGCTTCAAAGCCATTAAAAGTTGGCAAAATATCGTTAAGGATTTTTGTCCTAAAAGCTCTATAACCAGATTGGCTATCTAGTATTTTCTTCCCAGTTTTTATACTTAGCATTTTTGAAGTGAGGAAGTTACTTACACGTCTTTGTAAAGGCATATCTTTTTGATTATGTAATCTATTCCCAATTGCACAATCAGTTTTTTCTAAAGCTTCAATAAATTTGGGAATTATTTCGGGAGCATGTTGGTAATCTGCATCTAGAGTAATTGTAGTTTTAGTTTTAAGTTGAATGCTTTTTTTAAAACCAGATCTTAAAGCAGCTCCTTTACCAAGGTTGTTATTGTGTTTCTCAAAACAAACATTTTTTATATTTTGGATTTTTTGGAATGAATTATCTGTTGAGCCATCATCAACAGCAATTACAAAGTCAACATAATTAAGCGTTTCAAGAAATAATTTTTCTAAATTTTTCTCTTCATTGTAGAAAGGAATAATTGCACAAATACTATTTTCTTTTTCGGAATGATTCAATGATATTTTTAAATCCTTTTTCTTTAGTAACTACCATACTTTTTGTAAGGTGTTTCCTTAAATTTTCTTTAGAAAGACCACTAATTAAATTTCCCTTTTCAGCAATTGAAATGCTCCCGGTTTCTTCTGAAACTATTACACTAATTACATCTGCATCTTCTGTAATTCCAATTCCGGCTCTGTGTCTCATACCTAAATCACGTCCATCAATTGTGGTTAGTTCAGTTAATGGAAGTGTACAACGTGCAGCTTCAATTCTATCGTTAGTAATAATTACTGCTCCATCGTGCAATGGACTACGAGGGAAAAATATAGAACGAATTAAATTTTTATTTAATCTAGAGTTTAGAACTTCCCCACTTTCTATAACACTTTTCAATCCTGTTGTTTTTGAAAGAACCATTAAAGCTCCGTGCTGATGTTGAGCCATTTCAAAAGATGCTTCTGCAATAATATCTGCAACGGATTTTTCATCACTTTTAACAAAAATATTAAATAGTGGACTATTGCCAAGTATAACTAATAGTCTCCTAATTTCTGGTTGAAATAGAACTATAAAAGCTATAACCCAAATTTCTGTTACAAGGTTAAGCATCCACCCCAAAGCACGTAAGTTTACAGCTTGAGCTAAAAACGAAAGAAATAAAATTGCAACCAATCCAATAAAAATCTGAGCTGCAATTGTGCCTTTAATTATTTTATAGAGTTTATAAATTATAAATGAAACAAGAGCAATATCAATAAGGTCAAGAAAGGTGAAGGGTAGAAATCCTATTTTAAATATCTCAAACATTTTTTAGCTGTGTAGGATTGTTGACAAAAGAATATAGTGATTTAATTTGATTCGCATTTTTCACATTGTGTGTTCTAATAATATTTGCTCCGTTTATTATTGCAAATGTTTCCGCAATTGTTGTAGCATTTTCTCGTTCATCAATTTTAAGATTTAGAACTTTACCTAAAAAAGATTTTTTTGAAAGTCCAACTAATACAGGATAATTCAACTTCTTAAAGTAATTAATATTTTTCAATAATTCATAGTTTTCAAAAACTCTTTTCCCAAATCCAATTCCGGGATCTACAATAATCTCTTCTATATTAAAACCTTTTGCTACAATAATTTTATCTTCTAAATATTTATATACTTCTTCAACAACATTTTTGTAGGTTGGAGCTTTCTGCATAGTTTTAGGTTTGCCTTGGATATGCATTATTATTATAGGAACTTTATATTTTGCAACTACCTCAAACATTTTTCTATCGAAAGTTCCACCACTTATATCATTTACAATTGTTGCTCCAGCTTTTAATGCAGCTTCTGCAACTTTGGCTTTGGTTGTATCAATAGAGATAATTGTTTTGGGTTTACGTATAATTACTTCTTCAATTATTGGAATCACTCTGCTTAACTCTTCATCATCACTAATCGGTTTGGCTCCGGGTCTTGAAGATTCACCGCCAACATCAATTATATCAGCTCCATCTTTTAGTAACTCTAAAGCATGAGTCACAGCAGTTTCTACACAAACAAATTTACCACCATCAGAAAAAGAATCTGGAGTAACGTTTAATATGCCGATTATCATTGGGCTTTGGGAGTTAAGAATATTTTTATAAATTTTTGACATTATTTTTTATATCTAATTTCGCCATCCATAATTGTCATTTCAACATTAAATTTTTTATCCAGAACTACAAAATCTGCTGGCTTACCACTTGCAATTATTCCCTTTCCATTACCAATAACTTTTGCCGGGTTTACAGTTGCCATCCGTACTGCTTCTCTAAGTTTTACAGTTGTTGTGCTTACCAAATTATTAATTGCTTTATTTAATGTAAGCGTGCTCCCAGCAATTGTCCCATCATCCATTACAGCTTTATTGCCTTTTACTGTAACTTTTTGATCAGAGAAATGTGTCTCTTCTCCTTCGTGCATTCCGCCAACTCTAATTGAATCTGTAATTAAAATAATTCCCTTAGGTGTTTTGGATTTTATTAAGAACTCCATTATTGCAGGATGTACATGATAAGTATCAGCAATTAACTCTACTTTTAATTCGTTTCTTAAAAGAGCTGCTACTGCTACCCCTGGCTTCCGATGGTTAATAGGATTCATAGCATTAAACATATGTGTAACATGAGCTGCACCACTATTTATTGCTAAATCCACTTGCTCATAAGAAGCTGTTGAATGACCGATGGAGCATACGACACCTAAGTACGAGGCTTCTCTAATAACTTCCAATGCTCCGTCTAGCTCAGGAGAAATTGTCATCATTTTCATTTGTCCGTCAGAAGCCTTCCACATTTCCATAAAAGATTTTACTGTTGGCTTCCAAAGATAGTTTTCATTCATAGCACCTTTTAATTTGGGATTAAGGTAAGGACCTTCCATATGAATACCAACAATGTTGGACTTAGGATTATTCTTAATGTATCGTGCTACTCTTCTTAAATCACTAAGTAAATCTTTTTTTGGCTTTGCATGCAAACTTGCTAACAAGGAAGTTGAGCCTTTTTTCAAAAAATAATTACTAATCTTTTTTATGCTTGCATCAGAACCATCTGAGAACCCATAACCGCCTGCTCCGCCGTGTACAAGCAGATCAATAAAACCAGGCATTATGTACTTACCTTTCACATTTATTTTTTTTATACTTTTTGAAAGAGTTACATCTTTTGAAGAACCAACTTTGTATATTTTTTTATTCTTAGTAGTAATAACCCCATCTTTTACAACTTTAAAAGGTGTTATAATTTTAGCACCAATAAATGCATATTCCATTATTCATTATCCTTCCGATATTAGATTTTAAGTAAGGTTTTTTAATTCTGTTGTAGCAGCAGTTATATTATCACTACTAAAAATTGCAGATCCAGCAACAAATATGTCGCACCCAGCTTTTGATACATCTTGAATAGTTTCTTTATTAATTCCACCATCAACTTCAATTTCATAACTATAATTATACTTCTTCCTTAGTTCGTCTAACTTTTCAATTTTGCTAAGCGTATAGGGAATAAACGACTGACCACCAAACCCAGGATTTACAGACATAACGAGAACCAAATCAGCTAAGTGCAGAATAGGTTCTAGAGTTGCAACTGGTGTTGCGGGGCTTACAACAACTCCGGCACGTGCTCCCAATTCTTTAATTTGATTTAGAGTTCTATCTAAATGTACAACTTCTTCTTGATGTACAGAAATATAGCTTGCTCCCGCTTTAATAAAAGCTTCAATGTAATCTTGCGGTTTCTCAATCATTAGATGTACATCAATTGGGAGTTTAGTTATTTGACTAATTGCTGAAATTATAACTGGACCGAATGTAATATTAGGGACAAATTTCCCATCCATAATATCGCAATGGATAATATCTGCGCCACCAATTTCTACTGCTCTAATTTGTTGTTCTAAGTTCTTAAAATCTGCGGCTAAAACTGAAGGGGCAATTTTTTTCATAATATTATTTATTTTTATTCTGCTTTAGTAACAAAAAGGTCAACAGTTGTACCAATATTTATTAGTTTGTTTTTGCTTGGGTATTGTTCGATAACTGTATTTGGTAAAAGGTTTGGCGAATTATTAAAACTAATTTTACCAACTTTTAATGAGCTTTGATTAAGTGTCTGCTCCGCTTCCTTTAGAGATTGCCCTAATAAATCGGGGACTCTTACCATTCCTATACTTGGTCCAATGCTAACCTTTACACTAATTTTAGAACCTTTTGGTAATTCCCTTCCTTTTTTAGGGAATTGGGAAACAATTGTATTCGCCTTTTTCTCTGACTTAACCTTTGTTATTTTTTTTAGATCAAAGCCTAACCTTTTTAAAGAAACTTCTACGTCTCTAAGAGTTTTCCCTATTAAACTTGGCATCTTTGTTAGATGATTACCACTACTGAAAGCAATATAAACTCTACGGTTATTTTTCACAATCGATTTACCTTCGGGTTTTTGGTAAACGATATGATTCTTTTTTATTTGATCATTAAATTTGGGAGTCTCAACAATTACTTCAAAATTAGAGTCTTTAAGTTTTTTGAGAGCTTCGTCTTTATGTAAGCCAACCACTTCTGGCACAACCACTTCCGGTGTATCAACATACAAAGGCATAATTATTACATCAATAGCAAAAGTAATAACTGCAAATGAAGTTATAAGAGCAACCAAATAAATAATTGTTTTTTTATAGATAGGTTTCATTGATGCAAATATATTAAACCAAGTATCTTATAACAACTTATTATTTTTTAGTATTGTTTTAATTGTGGAATTTATTATTTTCAACATTCAATAAATTTAGTTTCAGAACAAACCTTAAATAATTGTTTGCTTATCTAATTTTGGAGTAACTATGTTCAAAAATCATCCTAAAGGACTTATGGTTCTTTTCTTTACGGAAATGTGGGAACGATTCGGATTTTATTTAATGTTAGGAATTTTTACTTTATATATGATTGACCCCGAAGGAAATGGAGGAATGGGTTTTAGCTTTGCAAAATCTGCCGATATTTACGGCACTTATTTAGCTTTAGTTTATCTTACTCCTTTTATTGGAGGACTCTTAGCAGATAGGTTATTGGGTTATAGACTTTCTATTACTATAGGCGGAACTCTAATGGGGCTGGGCTATATTGGGCTTGCCATTCCGGGTGATGTTGCTTTTTTCACCTCATTACTTCTTGTAATAATTGGTAATGGTTTTTTTAAGCCTAATATTTCAACCTTAGTTGGTAACTTGTACGATGATGAAAAATATGCCGATTATAAAGATGCTGGTTTTAATATTTTTTACATGGGTATTAATATTGGTGCATTTGTTTGTAACTTTATTGCTGCTTACTTAAGAAACCAATATGGTTGGGGTTATGCATTTGCAATTGCAGGTGTTGGAATGTTTGCAGGATTGATTTGGTTTTGGGCTAATCAGAAACATGTTAAACATGTTGATGTAATTAAGCCAACTCAACCGGAAGATGTTCCCCTTCCTAAATTGTTTGCTACTATATTTATTCCGGCAATAATTTTTGGATTGATTGGATGGTATGTTCCAACTATGATATTTGGTGGTCCAATGTTAGGGGCACTTTCAACGGATGCTTTTTTGTTTGCCGCTTTACCGATTGTAGGTTTTTATGCATCTCTTTGGTTTAGAGCTTCTGAAGAAGATAAACGACCAATTGCAGCTCTACTAACTGTTATGGGAGTTGTAGTTATTTTCTGGGCTGTGTTTCATCAAAATGGTTCTGCACTTACAAAGTGGGCTGAAGATTACACAACTAGAGAAATGCCAATTGCTTTAGAAAGTGTTGCAACAACCTTGTCATTAGTGCAAACTGTTGATACATCTCCAAGAGAAGTTGCGCAATCAGATGCACACGGAGTTCCTCTTCTAGATGAAAGTGGAAAAACAATTACTAAGATGGGTCCACATGCATATTTTAATAATATCGCAGAGGAAGAATGGCCTGAGAAAGGTGAACTAAAACTTCTTTCTACTGAAATTTTCCAATCGATTAATCCATTCTTTGTTGTTATCCTAACACCTCTTGTGGTTGGCTTTTTTACATTTCTTAGGAGAAAAGGAAAAGAACCATCAACACCTGGTAAGATTGGTTTAGGAATGTTGATTACTGCACTTTCAACAATTGTTATGATAGTTGCAGTTATTACATCCGATAATATGGCGACGAAGAGTACGCCGATGTGGCTGATAATTAATTATGCAGTAATTACTGTTGGTGAATTATTCTTAAGTCCAATGGGATTGGCTTTAGTTTCTAAATTAAGTCCTAAACGTATAACCGCTTTGATGATGGGTGGATGGTTCTTATCAACTGCTATTGGAAATAAATTGTCAGGAGTTCTATCAGGACTGTGGGGAGTTTTTGATAATAAGGTTTATTTCTTTGCAGTAAATTTTGTTGGTGCTTTCCTTGGAGCTATAGTAATGTTTATGCTTCTGAAATGGTTGAAAGAAATTATTTATGAACATACTGGACATCATTAAAAAAACAAAAATATCAAAATGCAAAAGACAAAATTCAAACAAATTCCATTGTCCAAATTCGAAACTCCAAACTTTATAATGTTTGGAGTTTTAATTTTGGGATTTATTTGATATTTATTATTGACTTTTGTTATTTCAAAAAAAGGAATTCTATGTTAGTTATCATTAAAAAAGATTATGAAAAATTAAGTAAAGAAGCAGCTAAACTAGTTGCTGATCGCTTAAAGAAAAAACCAAATTTAGTTTTAGGATTAGCTACCGGAAGCACTCCTTTGGGTTTGTACAAAGAGCTAATACGTATGCACAAATACGAAGGCTTAGATTTCTCTAAAGTTACAACATTTAACTTAGATGAATACATTGGCTTGCCTCCTTCTCACGATCAGAGTTACCATTATTTTATGCAAAACAATTTTTTCAAACATGTAAATATTGATCCACGTTATATTCATGTCCCTCACGGAATGACAAAAGATGTTGATCACTTTTGCACTTGGTACGAAGATAGAATAAAATATTTTGGTGGAATAGATTTGCAAGTTCTTGGCATTGGAGCAAATGGTCATATAGCATTTAACGAACCTGGTTCGTCTCTTGGTTCTATGACAAGAATAAAAACTCTTGCTCCTAATACACTAAAGGATAATAAAAGGTTTTTCAAGTCAGCTGAAGAAGTTCCTAAGTATGCTATTACAATGGGAGTTGGAACAATTATGTACGCTAAAGAATTGTTACTTGTAGCAGGTGGAAAATCTAAAGCAAAGGCAATACACGAAGCTGTAGAAGGACCAATAACTGCAATGTGTCCTGCATCTATTATTCAGATGCACAAAGAAGCTTTTGTTATAGTTGACAAAGATGCTTCGTCTAAACTTAAAAGAACTTATGTCGATACTTGGGAACCAATCATTATTAAATAAAGAGAGAATTTTAATTGAAAAGTATTTGTATTTTTGAAGACATTAAGTATCAACAATTACAACCTCTAACATTCTTTAGACCCGTATATCACTTGCGATGCGGGATATTATCACTTCATAGAAAGATCAGAAGAAACTACCCTAACATTGGTGTTGAGCTAAACACTAGAGATTATCTAAGAAGTCTAATCAAGCAAAATTATCCAGATGAAATTGTAAGACATATAAAATCTGAGAACACTCTATTTCTTAACGGTAGAATTTTGGTAGATGATGACTTTCATAAGTCAATTCCATTTGAAGGTAAAGACGAATTATTTGTTTCTGGTTCTACATTTGTTGGTGCTAGACTAAGTGGCAAGAATTTACAATCGTTGAATGAATCATTAAAAAATGTTTTAGCAATTTCTGATTTCCCAGATTTACCGAAGAAAGAAATTGATGTTAGAGTGATAGAATATCCTTGGGATTTAATTAAGTATAACCAAGAAGAACTTATTAGTGATTATAAAAAGTTATCTGACACGAACAAGAACCAAATAGAAAATTATTCAAGTTTACATTTTATTAATCCGAGAGATATTTTTATAAATAAAAATGTTACTATTAAACCCGGTGCAATTTTAGATGCTGAGGATGGGCCAATCTTCATTGGAGAGAATGCAAAAATATTACACAACGCAACCATTCAAGGTCCAGCATTTATTGGTCAACACTCAATAGTAAAAATGGGTGCGACAATTTACCATAACACAAGTGTTGGCAAGGTAAGTAAAGTTGGTGGCGAAATAGAAGACACAATTATTCATAGTTATTCAAACAAACAGCATAATGGTTTCCTTGGTAATTCTTACCTTGGCTCGTGGGTTAACCTTGGAGCTGGAACTACTAATAGCGATCTAAAAAATAACTACGGCAACATTAGAACTTTTATAAACAACCAAAGTGTAGATACTGGAAGACAATTTGTTGGGCTTACAATGGGAGATCATTCAAAAGCTTCAATTAACACTTCGTTCAATACTGGTGCGGTTGTTGGCGTATCTAGCAATGTGTTTGGTGGAACATTTCCACCCAAATATTTACCATCATTTAGCTGGGGTGGCTCAGAAGCTGTTACTACATATGATATTGATAGAAGCATTGAAGTTGCAGAAAGAGTAATGGAAAGACGTAATGTAATAATGACAGATATTGATAAGGAACTCTTCAAAAAAGTTTTTGAACTAACAGTTGATGAAAGACGACAACGTGGTTACCCGAAATAACGGTCTATTTTCCAATAAATTTTTCTTCGCAAAAAGGAAAGAAAAGTCATTTCAACAAGTTCTACTAAAACATTTTTAAACTTCCCATTATAAATAACTTTAACTATTTTATGTAAGTGGTTATTTAACAACTTAGTAAGCTTTTCTCAATGCCTAAGGGAAAATATGCAAACAATCAAACTATTACTGTTATCATTACTTCTTACATACCAAATTTCACTTTCTCAAACTATTTATCCCTCAACATTACTTGATAGTATTAGACCTCCACATCATACTATATATTCTACTTTGCCAAAACTTAATAATTTGTTAAATGAAGAAAATATTATGAGTTCAAAAATAACTAAACTTAATACTACTTCAAGGTCCGTAATTGATAGTTTAATAGTAACGGCAAAAAATGGTGATAAAATCAAGAATAGTTACACCTATAATCCCTTAGGTAAAATTGTAGAACATATAAATGAGAAATGGCAAATCAACAAATGGATTAATTCCCAACGTGAAAAATTTATTTTTGAAGAAAAAGGGAAAATTACAAATTTTATTGCAGAGAATTGGGAAGAGAATCAATGGGTTGGAAGCTTTCAAGAGATAACAACTTATAATCAGAATGATCAGATCACCTTATCCCAGAGGGAGAATTGGAAGAACAATAATTGGGAAATATCTTCACGCTATATTTATACTTATGATTCTTTAGGTTACATTTCTATGATAGAATGGGGAGTTCCTAGTGATTCAAATCAATCTGCTTGGAGTGGTAGGGCTATATATAAACGTAATTCTAGAGGGAATGTAATTTATCAATTTTCTGAAGTTTGGAACGGTTTTCGATGGCATAATGTAAGTCGCACTTATACTGATTTTGACAGCAGTGATAAAATGGTATCACAGCTCTTTGAATATTGGGATAATGCTAATCAAAAATGGATAAATGAAGCTAGAATAAATTTAGAATATAACGAAGATGGAAGAAGGACTACATTTGTGGAAGAAAGATGGAGTAATGAACAATGGTTAAATGATAGGAAACATAATTCAATATATAATGAAGATGGTAGGTTAGAAATTACTTTAGAAGAAAGATGGAGCAATGAAGAATGGGTGAATTATAAAAAATGGGTTAAATCATCTAAATCAAATATTGATTTATCCACTTTTTATAAATGGGAAATAAATAAATGGGACAAAACTTATGAGTACAGACACACTTTAAACTCAATGAGACAAATTACAAAACGTGAATATGAGAAGTGGGAAAACATGCAAACGATAATTTATGAGGAGGTTAATAATACACTTACTGCTAAAGGAGCAAAGTTTAAAGAAGTTGGGAAATACTTGGAAAATGATCAATTAGTAAGAACTTGGCAAAATGATTACACGTATGATGATTCTAAAAATTTGATATTGTTTTTGTCTGATGTTGAAAATAAAAGTTTGAATTCCTCAAGAACTTTTGGTATTTATGTTAGAGATCTATTTGGAAATTCTTTCAGTGAACAAGGTGCAAAAATAGAATTATTTTATAATTCCTTGACTGATGTAAATGAAGAAGACCAATTCATCAAAGATTTTTCTCTTTCGCAAAACTACCCAAATCCATTTAATCCTACTACAACTATAAAATACTCCCTTCCCTTTCAACGTGAGATGAAAAGTACGGTAAAAAATGTAACGCTAAAAGTATATGATATCCTTGGCAAAGAAATAGTAATCTTAGTAAACGAAATACAAAAATCAGGTAATCACCAAGTATCATTCAATGGAAATGATTTGTCAAGTGGAGTTTATTTTTATCGTTTACAAGCCGGAGAGTTTACAGAAACTAAAAAGCTTTTGTTGATGAAATAATTATGATTATTTTTCTGAATAAAAATTAACCAATGTATAAAAATTACTTCTACTTAGTGAGGTGTGCTTATGAGCTTAACAATTCGCTAAAGAGCAAAACTATTCACGATATTTTTTCACAAGAGAAAAACATATTATTCCTAAATATTTCAGATGAAGATAATCCACATCAACATTTAGTGATTTCTGCAGATCAAAACTTATCTTATATTCTAGTTAAACAAAATCATAACAAGGCAAAAAAGAATTTAATTGATTTTTACAATGAGCTTCTTCCATCAAAAATAGTTTCTGTTTCTGTTGCCACTAATGATAGAATTATAAAAATCACGACATCAAACTTTAACTTATATTTTGTTGTTAGAGGAAATAATACAAATATTTTTCTTGAAGATAATTCTAAGAAAATTATTCCTTTCACTAATTCAATTCTTGATGTACAAAAAATTATTGCTAAAACAGAATTTCAAAACAAATTAGAATTCAGTTTCAATAAATTAAATAGCACTTCACAAATCTCCGAACTTTCAAGTTCTTATCCACAAATAATTAAAGAAATTAAATTAGAATTAGAAAAAAGAATTGAGAAAGATAATTCTGTTAACCTAATAATTTACTTGAATTCTATTATCAATGAAATGTTCACTTCTCAAATATCTGTTGGATATTTGGATGAATTAAACAAAGTGATATTTTCTCCGAATAATTTCAGTATTCTTAATAACATCAATGATATCAGCACATTCACAGCTTTTAACGATTCACTACAAAAATATCTAATTCTATATTACACACATAAGAAGAAGAATGGAATAAAAAAAGAAATTGAGAAGTATTTGCATAGTGAACTTGCAAAACTTTCCAAAAAGCTTAGCAAACTTAAGGTAAGAGTAGATGAAGGTTCAAAGGAAGAACAATATAAATTATTTGCTAACTTGTTACAAATGAATAGGAATAAAATTCAGAAAGGTTTGGATTTTGTTACTGTTACAGATTACTCGACGAACAAAGAAGTAAAAATAAAACTAAACAATAAATTTTCTGCCAGTAAAAATATTGATAAGTATTTCGAGAAATCACGTGATGAAAAGATAAACTATCAAAAATCAAAAGAGTTATTTAGTTTTACAAAACTCAAATATGATAAATTGTTAAAACATCAAAAAACATTAGATGATACAGAGGATACAAAAGAGTTAGAAGAAATTCATAAAGAAGTTATTCCGAATAAGACTAAAATAATTAAAATGGAAACCGGATTAAAGTTTAAGTATTGGCATTATTTAATTGATGATAAATATCATGTTTATATTGGCAGAGATAGTAAGAGCAATGATTACTTATCAATTAAATTTGCTAAGCAAAATGACTACTGGTTTCATGCTAGAGGTTTGCCAGGTTCTCATGTAGTTCTAAGAGTTGACAATGTTAAAGAAGGAGTTCCAAAAGATATAATTAAAAAGGCTGCTTCCCTTTCAGCATTTTATAGTAAAGCAAAAACTGCTGGATCTGCATCTGTGTCATATACTTTTGCTAAATTTGTACATAAGAAAAAAGGTATGACCCCAGGCAAAGTGTTATTATCAAAAGAGAAAACTTTGTTAGTTAAACCAGGCATTCCCAAAAATTGTGAACTAATAAGTGAGTGATTTTAATGTAGCTTAGATTGCTTGCAATCTGACGAATAATAAACTGAATAGATTGCAATAGCAATCTATTCTACAAACAACAATAAGTTAAATGAAACAAAAAATATCATATAAAAAAATACTTTCCATATTATCTTTCTCAATTTTACTTGGGTTAGTTTACAACACCTTTTCGGTTAACGGAATAAACCTTATAAGAACAGAAAGCAAAATAGATATGCTTAAAAGCATTGATATCATTGGCGTTGAAGACACAAGTAAATCAATGAAAGCGATTACCTTAGCACAAGCACTGCAATTATTAGAAAACGAAAACTCAGTTTTTGTTGATTCACGTGATAAGTGGGATTTTGCAGATGCTCATATTAAAGGAGCAATTAATATTCCTCAATATTCTTTTGAGCCAAATGTTACTGATATATCTTCATTAACCAAAGAAAATATTATTGTCATCTATTGTGGTGGCGATGATTGTAATATGAGCAAACGCTTAACCGAACAATTCTTAAATTTAGGTTATTCTAAAACCTACGTTTATCTTGGCGGAATTACTGAATGGATGGAAGCAAAACTACCAACAGAAACTAGTGAGTTGAAATGAATAAAAAAACTCTGATTAGTTATGCAATTGCAATTGTACGACTTTACATTGCCTTAGTTTTTATTTTAAGTGGGTTAGATAAAATAAATGATCTTGCTGCTTTTTCTGATGCAATTGAAAACTACAAATTACTTCCTCTAGAATTAGTAAATATTTTTGCAATTATTATTCCTTGGGTTGAAGTTGTAGCCGGAGCAATACTTTTATTTGGAATTTTCATTAAAGAAAATTCCGTTATCATTTTTTCTTTGTTGGCTGTCTTTACATTAGCAGTATTGTTAGCTGTTGTACAAGGACTTAATATTGATTGTGGTTGCCAAGGTACATCACAAGGTCAACAAGTTGGGATACAAAAATTGATGGAGAATACCATTCTTTTAATAGCAATATACTTGGGAATTAAATTCCCAAGACAAAAACTTACCTTTTTGAATTCCTCTAGATTGTGATTGATGATAAATTAAATATTAAGAAAATATTAATTATCAAATTTCGTGGCATTGGTGATGTTGTTCTCTCCACAATAATTTTGGATTCGCTTAAACACAATTTCCCTAATGCACATATTGATTATTTAGTAGATAGTCCAAGCGATCAATTTTTGAAACCATTAGAAATTGTAGATGAAACAATAGTTTACAAAAAAAAAGGACTGACTCAAAAGATTAAACTTTTTCAAAAAGTAAGGAATAATAAATATGATATTATTTTCGATTTTTTTGCAAATCCATTTTCTGCACAATTAACTTATTATTCTGGAGCAAAATATAGAGCCGGCTTCCCTTATAAAGGTAGGAAGTATGCCTATAACTTAATTGGACCTGAAGAAAGAAATAAATTTCATGCTGCTGAACTTCATCTTGAAATGTTAAGATTGATAAACTTAGAGCTTGAGAATAAATTTCTGTATTTTGGAATTCCTCAAAAAGATTTGTCTTTTGCAAACAATTATTTTAGTTCTTACTTTAGTAGTGATGACAATGTGATTGCCATTTCGCCTAGTGGTGGCTGGGCTTCTAAGAAATGCGAGCCAAATGTATTTGCGCAAATTGCTGATGAAATTGTTAAAAGATATAAAGTTAAAATATTAATTCTTTGGGGTCCTGAAGATAAGCTTGAAGCTGAAGAAATTACAAATAAAATGAATGGGAATTTTACACTCGCTCCTAAGACATCAATTACAGAAATGGGAGCAATAATTAAGAATTGCAAAATCTTAATTGCTAATGATAGCGGACCAATGCACATATCAACGGCTGTGGGAACTGCTACACTTAGCTTGCACGGTCCGACAAGTCCGCATTTACAAGGACCATTTGGGGCTAAGCACACTTGGGTTAGAAACGAACTTCTTGATTGTATAGAATGTAATTTGTTAGAGTGTAATAAAAATCACGAATGTTTTACTGAACTTAATGTAAATTTTGTATTAGATAAATTTGAAGAATTAAAAACTAAAAATAATTTATGGATTTAAAGCAAATTGAAATATTTTTCAGAAAGCTAGCATTGAAGATTTTTCTGAACTTCAAATCTGTTAAGGAAGAAACTAACAAAATAGTTTTAGATGAAAAATCTAAAGTTTTAATTTTAAGACTTAACAAAATAGGAGATGCTCTTGCTACTACTCCCTTGATAAGTCTTTTGAAAGAAAAAACAAATTGCGAAATAACGATCTTAGCAGATACAAAAAATCATTTTATTTTTGATAACAACCAAAATGTTACAATGGTAATTATATTTGACAAGAAAAAATTGGGAATTGGTGGTACATCCAAGTTATTAAATGCAAACGATTTTGATGTTATTATTGACTCTCATAGTGATGTTTCAACAACTCTTAGTTTTCTTGTTGGTCTATCCAATGCAAAGTATAAAGTGGCTCTTAGAAAAAACAATCGAAAATTATTCACTCATTCTATTGAGAGTAAAACTGACATACATATAATTGATGAAGTTCTATTATTAGCAGAAATTTTTAATTTTGAACATACAAAAGAAAATACTAAGATTGAGTATAACCCAAGTATAGAAGCACGACAAGCAGTAGTTGATTTTATTATTGAAAATAAATTAGATAGAACCAAACCTCTTGTTGGAATAAATATTTCTGCCGGAAGTAACTCTAGATATTGGGGAACTGATAGATTTAATAGATTAGTTAAGTATTTAGAAAATTATGATATTGAAATTATTATTCTTCACTCGCCAAAAGATACAGAAAGAGCTTTAAGAATTTCAAGAAAAAACAGTACAGTTTTTAGTGATAAAAGCTTTGATGAATTTACATCAATGATTTATGAGTTAGATTTTTTATTTACGCCGGATACATCAGCAGTCCAACTTGCATCATCAAAAAAAACACCAATGTTTATTTTATATGTACACAAAGCCACAGCTAAAAAATGGTGTCCATATAATTCAGCTTATGATTGTGCGATAATTGAAGATGAAAATTTTGCAAGACTTTCTTTTGGTAGAGTCCTTAACAGTTTCGTCTCATTTTTTGATAATTTTTATAAAGAACACAATGGACAAGAAACGTTAGACGAAAAATGAAAGAAGTAGAAAAAAATATCCTATACCTCAGAAAAATAGGATACTCTGATAACATTAATTAAAAGCCATAGTTAAAACCTAAAAACAGTCTACTATAAAACGCATTTGTATCTTCACTATACAGAACTTGCATAAAAGTCACATCAATAGATAATTGCTCATTTATTTTGTTTCTAATACCTAATCCCGCTGAGATACCAAATCCAAACATTTTTTTTTCATATTCTTCTTTAAATATTCTAACATCTGTAAAACGACCATTCATTTTTTCATTACGCCACTTAATAATTCGTCCGAATATTTTTGAAATCTCAAGTGTAAAAAATGGTAGTATAGTCTTACTACCAAAAGCAAAATAATTTAATCCTAAATTTAATGGAACTAATGCAACATTATTTAGAAAATTATTTGATTGACCATAAATAATCTCACCACCACTTATATAAACATTTATTTTATTACGAATCTTATAATTTAAGATTAAATTATATCTAACTCCATGTTTTCCATAACCATTAACAAAAATAAACGGAGAAGGAGAAACTATCCCACCACTATAACCAACAGAAAATTTATTTTGGGAATGAATACTAGTTGTAAATACTAGGCTCAAAAATAATAGTGCGAATGTCTTTTTCATTTTATATATTTTATTAACTTAAGCAAGTAAAATATAGAAAAGAAAATGAGATGAAAGGATGATTTACAATTCAATTGTTCAAACTGAAATATGAATTCCATAAAACTTAATGCTCCAGCAAAAATAAATTTAGGACTGAACATTGTTGCAAAACGTGATGATGGCTTTCATAATCTTGAAACATTTTTCTATCCTATAAAATCTTTATGTGATGAAATATCAATAAGTAAAGCAAATTCATTTTCATTTTCTTCTAACAACAAACTACTTCAACTAGAAAAGAATAACTTAATTACTTCTGCACATAGTTTATTAGAAGAGTATTCCAATAGAAAGATGAATGTCAAAATTCATCTTGCTAAAAATATCCCCATAGGCGCGGGACTTGGTGGCGGAAGTTCAGATGCTGCTACAACATTGGTAGGTTTGAATAAACTGTTTGACTTAAATATTAAATCCATAGAGTTAATTAAGTTAGCACTTACTCTTGGTTCGGATGTTCCCTTCTTCATTAGAGGACAAGCTGCTGTTGGGAAATCTAGAGGAGAAATTTTAGAGTATTCCAACTTAATAATTAATAATTCAATTCTTGTTGTTAATCCAGGCATTCACATTTCAACAAAAGAGGCTTTTAGCAATATAATACCTAAGTCAAGTGGTTTTGATTATAACTATTTTGTACAATCTTCAGAAATTGATTTTGCTTTTCTTAAAGAAAGGTTGACAAACAATTTTGAGAAATATGTATTTGAGAAATATCCAACTATAAAAAATATTAAAGAAAAAATGTATAAATCGGGAGCATTGTTTTCACTAATGAGTGGAACTGGCTCAACTGTTTACGGAATATTTAATTCAAAATCAGAAGCTCAAAATTGCTCTGATTCATTTCCAAAAGAATACTTAAAAATAATAGTATGAGAACTAGCAGCACATCAGATGAACAAATAAAGCTAAAGGTAAATGCCGCTTGGCTTTCTTTAGTTATCGGACTTATTTTATTCGGTGTAAAAATGTTTGCTTTCTTTCTTACGGATTCTAAAGCAATATTTTCCGATGCAATCGAATCCGTTGTTCATATTGTTGCTACTATGGTTGCTCTTTATAGTATTATTTTAAGCTCTAAACCAGCAGATAAATCTCACCTATATGGACATGGAAATATTGAATACTTTTCTGCTGGCATTGAAGGATTATTAATAATTCTTGCAGCAATAACAATTTTTTATTTTTCCATTTTGGATTTACTTGGTTCACCTCAACCAAAAGAATTAGATTATGGTACTACCCTAATTGCATTTGCCGGAGTTGTAAATTTAGTCTTGGGATTACATTTAATCAAAACCGGAAAGAAAACAAATTCAATTGCATTAGTTGCAGATGGTAAACATATTCTCACCGATTCATACACAAGCATAGGAATTGTTATTGGATTGCTAATTGTACTTGCAACCGATTTGCATATTATTGATCCTATCATCGCAATAATTGTTGCATTCAATATTATTTATACGGGTTACAATTTAATTAGAGAGTCGATTGGTGGGTTGATGATGGAAACCGATGAGGATCTTTTATTGCACATAACAAAAGTTTTCAATAAGCATAGAGAGCCTTATATCATTGATGTTCACCAATTAAGGTTTTGGAAATCGGCAGAAAAAGTTTTTATAGATTTTCATTTAACACTTCCCTTTTATTATAATGTTAAACAATCACATAACATAGAAGAAAAAATAACAGAACAATTTGAAAATGAAATTACTAGTTCCGAAGTTAGAATTCATTTCGATTTTTGTGAAAGTGATTTATGTAAATTTTGTAATATTGAATCTTGTGATGAACGAAAAAAAGATTACTCACAAGAAAAGAAATGGGATAGTGATAAACTTATTGAAGGACCGGTAAATAATTTAAACTGAAAATCAAAGTAGAACTAAAATTAAATCAGTTTATTATTTTAGTAATATCATTCTTTTAGAATCAATAAAATTATTTGTATAAATTCTGTAAATATAAATTCCAGAATTTACTTTTTTGCCGAAATTATCTTTCCCATCCCAAGTTATTGTATACTGTCCCGAAGAATAATATTTGTTGGTCACAGTTCTAACAAGTTGTCCTAGTGTATTAAAAACCTCTAAACGTACATTTGATTTTTGTTGGACTCCAAATGAAATTGTTGTTGATGGATTAAAAGGATTTGGGAAATTTTGCGATAAATAAAAATTATTTTTCAATTCATTTTGAGTTTCTACATCAGTTAGCGAAGATTGAAAATTTGCAATAATATTTGTATTGGCATTTGGTGTAAATGTATAGATTGAGTTTGTCGAAACTATTACGTTATTTTCGCTCCAATTAAGAAATTTATTTCCAACTTTAGATATAGCTTTTACTATAATTGGAATTCCTTTAAAATATTCTCCACTCCAAGGAAATTCTTTTACCTTTATTCGGTTTAATTTAACATATCCTTTATCACTATTATTTACATTTAAATTTAATTTTGCTACTCCCGCCAAACCAAACTCGTTAATAAAATGGTCTTGCATAGGAGAAATTCTAGCATTTGCAAAAGTCTTCATTCTGCTAACTTCATTATACCAATTAGTTAAATCATTTCCAGGGACTAAATGTGGTTCCCATCTAATAAAGTGTCGTAATATTTCTGGTGCAAATAAATTTTGCATTGAATCAATTTTTGAATTTACTACGGAAGCACTAAATATTGTATTTGTATAATCTGCAAATGTATTAATAAAAGTATACTTAAAATTATTATTTTTTTTCAATCCGTTAAATAATGCTGATATAATATTTTTTGGATTGGTAATTATTTCAAACATATTAAGATTGTGATAATCATTAGCAAAAAGATCAAAACCAAAATCTGTATCAAATAATATCCATCTCCATTTTCCCTCCCCTACTTTCGGACGCCAAACTCTTACATTATTAAAATACCAATCGTCATTTGCAAAATACATTTCAGAGATAAAATAATCAATCAAATTAGTTATTTCTATTTGACTTGCAACATAATCGTAATTCGACTGAATACTTAAATCATTATTCTCACAATAATCTAGAAGATTAAGGAAATTAGTACCATCACTCTCAAAAACATTACTAATTATTTTTAATAACTCAATATTTTTAGGATCTATATTTTGATGTTGAGCAATATAATCTTCATTTATTTTTTCCCTAACATTATATACCCCAAAATAATCACCATTCAAGAAAACATTTGAAGGAGTAAAAGCTAACTTCTCTAAGTCTAATGAATCAACCAAAGATTGCATTAAAGCATCTCTAAAATGTGTTAATCGATTATCATTACCAGAGTTTCTTAATACGAATGAATCATATTTATTAGAAGACATACCATTGAATAAAGGAAAGTCTAAAGTTTTTGCACCATACTTACCCCTAGCCTTAAGTCTTAAAGATTTTTGTTTAAATAATGTTCTTGAACAACCTCCAAATATTGCAACACCCATATTTTCATTAAATCCCAAAGTACCATCAGTATTAAAATACTCTATGTTTATTGGTCTTTCCCAAGGTTGACTCCAATTATTCGGGACATTACTACAATGCCAAGTTCTTCCGTTCACTCCAGTCACATAAATACCAATTTCATCATTGAAAAAATTATCTGGATTAGTTGAAAGTGAAATAACTGGAAATGTTGAACTTTCATTTATAAAATATGTATTTGTAAATACTTTGCTCGGAAGTGTTGTGCTAGTAAATGATTTTGCCCTTAAAACTGTTGTCTGTGAAATACTTAGTGAAGTAGAAAATTGTGTTGAACTTTCTGTAGGTTCAGAACCATCAAGTGTGTAATAAATATTTGCTAGACCATAAGTTGTACTTAGAGAAACACTAACATTATTTGAATAAAATCCTCCAGCAATTGAAAAAACTGGTTCTTCCGAATAATTTCTGACTCCGCTAGTTGTATTGGCACTTGCTGGAGTTGCAGTAGTATAGAGTAGCCATTCAGATATATTGTTTATATTTCTACCTAGAGATATATCTGTCTCTAATATTGCAGAATATACTTGATCAACTAATTGTCCAGTCGCATCACTTAGTACAATTATTTCGCCTGATGATTTTATTTTAAAATTAGTATGAAGTTCACTTCCGGCAATTGCTCTATTTTTATTTGAAGCAAAGACAATCAAATAGTCACCCTTTAGTATGTCAACATTTGGGAATGTCCATTTTTGTCGCTTAGTAAGATCATCCGAAATTGTAAATCCATTTAGATTTATTGTAGAACTTGTTGGGTTATATATTTCAATCCAATCTGAATAATCACCATCTGTATCTTGCAGAACAGTAGAGTTTGAACTCATCAGTTCGTTTATTATTACGGTTTGCGAAAAAAGATTTGTGAAGATAAAAAACAGTATAAGTATTAAATTTTTCATAATTACTAATTATAGATTTTAAAATTATTGCAAACAGCATCATTATTCATAACTGATATATGATTCATTATGACACACTTTAATATAATAATCTCTAGTTGGAATAACATAAAAAGATAGCATACTTTTGCCATTTATATTGACTTTAATCCTTTAACTTAGCATTGTTTTTTTAGACTAAGTTTTCTTACGGATAGATTGCTATTCAGAAGTACAAGAGGAAAAGAAATATTTCACACATAAATTCAAAACACTTTATCTAATATTTTTATCAATTGGAGAGCAGAGAAATCAAAACCTTATTTTAATAAAATCATTCTTTTAGAATCAATAAAATTATTCGAAGAAAATCTATAAATATAAATTCCGGAATTTACTTTTTTGCCAAAGTTATCTTTTCCATTCCAAGTTATTGCATACTGTCCTGGTGAATAATATTTATTGGTTATAGTTCTTACAAGTCGTCCAAGTGTATTAAAAACCTCTAGCCTAACATTTGATTTTTGTGGAACACCAAATGATATTGTTGTTGATGGATTAAAAGGATTTGGGAAATTTTGTGATAAATAAAATTCGTCAATTATTTCATTTTGCGTTTCAATATCGCCAGTTGGAGATTGAAAATTTGCGACTAGATTATTTGAGGAGTTTGGCATAAATGTATAAATTGAATCTGAAGAAACAATTACACTATCCTCAATCCAATTAAGAAATTTATATCCTATCTTTGATATAGCTTTTATTGTAATTGGAATTCCTTTAAAATATTCTCCACTCCATGGAAAATCTTTAACTCCAATTTTATTTATTTCTACTTCCCCACTATTTGGATTATTAGTTGATAAATTTAATTTTGCAATTCCTTCTAGCTCAAATTCATTTACAAAATTATTTTGCATAAAACTAATTCTATGATTTGCAAAATATTTCATAGTATCAATTTCAGCTTCCCATTCAGAATAACTTCCTCCCCATTTACCAAGATGACGGCCGATTTCATTTTGAATTAAATTTTTAATACTATCTATTTTTGAAGTAACTACTTCCTTTCTAAAAATTGAAATTGCTAAATCAGAAAATCTATTTATAAACTTTATTTTGAAAATTTCATTATTTAACAATCCCTTAAAAAATACAGATGAATATTTTTCATCATTTTTTACAAATTCAAGCATATTAACTTTTTCTTGATTTGGATAATCAAAACCAAATCCCCAATCAGTATCATAAAGTATCCATCGCCATTTTCCTTCAGTATTTTTTGGTCTCCAAAATTTTATATTACCCGGAAACCAATCAACATTAACAAAATATATTTGAGATAACATATAGTCAATGTAGTTATCTATTTCCATTTGGGTTGTTACAAACTCATAATTAGATTGTTCACTCAAATCATTATCACGGATAAAATTAAACAGATTTTCATAATGTGAATTGTCTCCTTCTATAATATCATTCGTGTTTCCTAGCAAATCAATATAATTAACATCCACATCACCATGCTGTCCAACATAATACTTGTCAATACGTTCCCTTATATTATGTATTCCCCAATATTCTCCATTTAAGAAAACAATTGAAGGTTGGTAAGCTTGTGTCTCAAGGTCTAGCTCCTCTACTAAAGAATGCATTAATGCATCTCTGAAAAATGTTCCGGGATTTTCATTTCCAGAATTTCTGAGTAAAATTCTTTTGAAGGAATCAAATGGTCTCTTCTTAAAGAATGAAAAATTTATACGCTCATTACCATATTTACTTCTTGCAAGTATCTTTAATGATTTTTGATTTTGCCTTCTTGAACAACCTCCGTATATTTGAACTCCAGCCTCCATATTGAAATTTAACAAACCATTAGAATTGAACATTGAGAAATTAATTGGTCTTTCCCAATTCTGATTGTAGTTAGCAATCTCTTCACAGTCACCTTCTATTCCATTTTTGCCTATAACATAAATCCCAATAAAGTCATTCCACAAATTTTTAGGATTGGTAGAAATAGAGAAAACTGGGAGTGTGCTTGTTTCATTTATAAAATAAGTGTGTGTAGTTACTTTACTTGCTATTGTTCCACCACCATAAAACCTTGCTCTTATTACTTTTGTTTCATCAACAAGAATTGGTATTGAATATTTTATTGAGTTGGTAGTTGGTTCTGAACCGTCTGTTGTATAATAGATATCTGTATTTTCTGAATTTGAATTTAGGGCAACAGAAATCTCATTTGCATAGAAGCCTCCATCATTAGAAAAGATTGGGGTTTCAGAAAAAGAATTTAGATTTCCAATAGGAATTTGAGGCTGAGAAAAAATCATTGAAAATGAAATGAAGAAAAGTAATACTGTTAGAAATTTCATTTGAATCTATCTAAGAATTACTAAAATTATTGTAATAAGAAAAATAAGAATAATAACTCTTAGAATATAGGGCAAATATCACTCCACATGTATTGTGTTTGATGATAGCACAGGCAAGTGATTTCTATGATAAACTACGATATAATAATCTCCAGTTGGAATATCATAAAAAGACAAATCACTTAAACCATCCAAATCAACTATGCTCCCATCTTGTTTTAAAAATGCTCCCCTTGTATAAACTATTGTTGGAGAAGTAATGGTATTCCTTAACTCAACCAAAACCCAATCTACTATCCCTGAGCTTGGAAGTTCAAGTACTTCTTCACCTCCAGTATAATTCCAAGGTGTTGTGTTAAATGGTTGCGTCTTTGGGAAACTAGTAAGTTGAGATACATCAGTAACCATAGTACTTGCACTACTATAAGCTCCTTCTATAAAAATATTTATTTCTAGTTTAGATTGTTTCTGTAAACATCCATTTACGACTCCGGGTGTTCCGCCACTTACAATTGACGCACACCAATTTACTCCGAAATCATTATTCAAATCCGGATGTTTTAATTCTAAGGTTGGTCCTCCTCCAGCCGGAGAAGTGGGCCAAGGAGTTATTACTCTATAATGTATAGTGTCTATCAAATCTTCTGCTTGGTTATATAGTCTTATTAGTTCTCCATCATTGCTAAATTTCCATCCATCAAAACCTCCCACTACATTTGTAACACCCGAATGAACACTACTGAACTCTGTAAGGCTTTCTGCTAATACTAAATATTCTCCTCCAACTAGACTTGTTGATTGAGGAATTGTAAAAACATCTTCATCTTTAGAATCCTTAAATATCCATCCAGAAACATCTACAGTTTCTGTTGAGTTATTATATAATTCAACCCAATCTCCTGAGTTACTACTTCCATCTGAATTATAGTTTATTTCATTCATTATAATAGAATAGGCAATATCACTTTCTTGAAATACTGCTGTAAGATTATTTGTAGACGTTGGAATATGTGTAATAATTTTTGAAGATGAAGTTACATCTCCAGTCCAACCGACAAACTTATAACCAGCTCTTGGTACTGCTTCTAAAGTTATTGGAACTCCTTGAAAGTATTCTCCACTCCATGGAAAATCTTTTACGGTTATTCTGTTTAGCTTTATATAACCATTATCATTGTTGGTTACATTCAAGTTCAACTCGGCAATACCAGTCAAACCAAACTCACTTATAAAATGTCCTTGCATAGAAGTAATTCTATTGTTCGCAAAAATCCTTAAGGTTTCAACTTGGTCTGCCCACCAATATGAATTGCCATGCCATTTCATATTATGTCTTGTTATCTCTGGCGAAATAAGAGTAGATATAGAATCTATTACTGAAACAACTTTTGCTGCTTTAAATATTGTGTTTGAATAATCAGCAAAAGTATTAATGAACAAATTTTCAAACTCAAGATTATCCAACAAACCGTTAATAATTTCCGAGCCACTTCTAGAAGGATTAGTAACTCGATCAATCATATCATAAGTATATTCAGTTACATCATTATATCCGAATCCAAAATCTGTATCAAAAAGTAACCATCTCCATTTACCATCAACTGTTCTTGGTCGCCAAAATTTTATGTTCATCGGCTGCCAATCTCTATTGTTAAAGTACATTTCAGAAATCATATAATCGGTGTAGTTTTCAATTTCCATTTGAGTTAAAACATATTCATAATTTGCTTGAATGCTCAATGGATTATTAACTATATATGATTGCATATTTAAGTAATGATTTGCATCACCTTCTTTTGGACTTAAATCACCATCCAACAGATCTAAATTATTTGGATCAACATTGTTATACTGTGCAATATAATCTTTATCATTCCTTTCTCTTAAATTATGAATCCCCCAGTATTCATTATTCAAAAACATTACTGTAGGTTGGTATGCTAAAGTTTCAAGATCTAAAGTCTCAACTAATGTCTGCATCATTCCATCACGCATCATTGTAAAACCTTCCCAATCATTGCCAGAGTTTCTTAGTAGGAACGATTCATAAGAAGTAAATTCTCTATTATTAAATAATGGATATAAAACTTTTGATGCACCATACGTTCCTCTTGCTTTTATTCGTAAAGACTTTTGAGCAAAGCCTCCAGTATAACATCCGCCATTTATTTTAACTCCAGCATCCATGCTAAATAGTTTTTGTCCATTTGGTTCATACATTGCTACATGTATTGGTCGTTCCCAAATTTGATTATAATTTGCGGAAACTCCACAACTTGGGTCATAATATCCATTTGTTCCAACAACATAAATCCCAATATTATCATCCCACAAATTGGCTGGATTTGTTGAGATAGAAAAAACCGGAAGTGTGCTACTTTCATTTAGGAAAAAAGTATTTGTAATTATTTTACTTGGAATTGTATTTACGGAAAAAGATTTTGCACGTATAACTTTTGTTGTTACAATATTGATTGAAGAAGAATATAAAGTTGAACTTGATGTTGGTTCAGAACCATCTGTAGTGTAATAAATATCTGCTGTATCTGCTGGCGTACTTAATACAACTGAAGCACTACCAGCATAAAATCCTCCATCTATTGAGAAAATAGGATCTTCTGAGTAACTACCAATGCCAGTTCCTGTATTTGCACTGCCAGGTGTTGCTTGTCCTAAACCAAAGAAAAGCCATTCTGAAGGATTGGCTAAATTTCTGCCTAACGATACATCTGTTTGAATTATTGTTGAATCTACTTGCTCAACAATTTGTCCAGTTGCATCACTCAGCGTAATAATTTCTCCATTACCGCTAATCTTAAAATTAGTGTGAAGTTCTTCATTTATGCTTGCACTTTTAGATGCAAATAATAGAAGATAGCTATCCGCTGTTAATTCAATATTTGGGAATGTCCATTTTTGATAATTCGTAGTATCATCTGTAATTGTAAAACCATTTAGATTTATAGTTGTATCCTGAGGATTGTAAATCTCAATCCAATCCGAAGACTTACCGTAACTATCTAATATCGTTGTATTATTTGAACTCATTAACTCATTAATAATTACTGATTGTGAAAATATAATTGTATTAGCAAAGAAAAATATTACAAGTATAACTTTCATGTTTAGTACCATTTTAAGTTAATAAAGAATTACAAAACTAACGAATAATAAAATAAGAATAATAGTTCTTAGATTATAGTGCAAATATTACTCAACATAAACAGTTGTTGCAGATAGCACAGACAAATGATTTCTATGATAGACTACTATATAATAGTCTCCAGTTGGTAAATCGTAAAAAGCCAATTCACTTTCTCCATCCAAATCAACTATGCTCCCATCTTGTTTTAGGAATGCTCCCCTTTGCTGAACTTTTGTACTTGCTGCAATTCCAGTTCTAAGTTCTACCAAAATCCAATCTGCTATTTCAGCATTTGGCAGCTCACTTATTTCTTCAACTCCAGTATAATTCCAAGGTGCAGTGTTAAATGGTTGTATCTTTGCAAAACTTGTTAGTTGAGATACATCAGTAGTCATAGTACTTGTACCATTATAGGCTCCTTCTATAAAAATATTTACATCCAGCTTCGATTGTTTCTGTAAACATCCATTTACAACTCCGGGTGTTCCGCCACTTACAATTGATGCACACCAATTTACTCCAAAATTATTATTCAAATCTGGGTGTTTTAATTCTAAGGTTGGGCCTCCTCCAGCCGGAGTTGTTGGCCAAGGTGTTATTGCTCTATAGTGTACTGTATCAATTAAGTCTTCAGCTTGGTTATATAATCTAATTAGTTCTCCATCATTGCTAAATTTCCACCCATCAAAACCTCCAACTACATTTGTAACACTCGAATGAACACTACTAAACTCTGTAAGATTTTCTGCTAGTACTAAATACTCTCCTCCAACTAAACTTGTTGATTGAGGAATCGTAAAAACATCTTCATCTTTTGAATCCTTAAATATCCATCCGGAAATATTAACTATTTCTGTTGAGCTATTATACAATTCAACCCAATCCCCAGAATTTGGAGTGGTTGGAGAATTATAATTTATTTCATTCATTATAATCGAATAGGCTTCATCACTTTCTTGAAAAACTGCGGTAAGATTATTGGTAGTTGTTGGTGTATGTGTAATAGTCTTTGAGTTTGAAGTTACATCTCCAGTCCAACCAACAAATTTATAACCAGCTCTTGGTACAGCTTCTAAAGTTATTGGTACTCCTTGAAAGTATTCTCCACTCCACGGGAAATCTTTTACGGTTATTCTGTTTAACTTTATGTAACCTCTATCATTGTTGGTTACGTCCAAGTACAAATCTGCAACTCCAGTTAAATTAAATTCATCAATAAAGTGTCCTTGTGCTGGAGCAATTCTAGTATTTACAAATGTTCTAATTCTATTTATTTCATCGTACCAATGTGTCAAATCATTTCCTGGAACTAAGTCGGGTGACCATCTATTAAATTGTCTTAATATTTCCGGTGCAAATAAGTTCTACATTGTATCAATTTTTGCATTTACAGTTGCTGCACTAAAAATAGTATTTGCATAGTCTGCAAAAGTATTAATAAATCTTTCTTTAAATCCATCATTCTCAATTAAAACATTAAATATTGTTGAAAGAAAAATATTATCATCAGTTACTACGTGAAACATATCAAAGTTATATGTTGGATCTCCAGGAACTCCCATTATATCAAAGCAATCATCAGTGTCATATAGAATCCATCTCCATTTGCCATCAACAGTTCTTGGTCTCCAGTACTTCATATTACTCGGCCACCAATCTCTATTTGTCAAATACATTTCGGTCGTTAAATAATCTATATAATTATCTATTTCCATTTGACTTGCTACATAATCATAATTAGACTGAATACTTAAATCGTTATTCTCACAATAATCTAAAAGATCATAAAAATGATCATCATCTCCTTCTATTTCAATTATCCAAGTTCCTAATAAATCTATATTTTCTGGATCAATATTTCTATTCTGTGCTAAATAATGTTTACTTACTCTTTCTCTAATATTATATATTCCCAATACTCTCCATTTAGAAATACTATTGATGGTTCAAAGGCTAATTGTTCTATATCTAAAGACCTTACTAAGGAATGTGACAAAGCATCTCTGAAATGCGTTAAATTATTATCATTCCCGGAGTTTCTTAAAATAAAAGTTTCATACTCAGTAAAAGGCAAGTCATTAAATAAAGGATAATCTAACTTACTTGCTCCGTACTTTCCTCTTGCTTTAAATTTTAATGACTTTTGATCAAAAAGAGTTCTTGTACATCCTCCAAATATTCCAACTCCTAATCCTTCACTAAATTCTAGCGTACCATTAGTATTAAAGAACTCCATATTAATTGGTCGCTCCCAAGGTTGATTCCAATTTACTGGAACATCACTACAATGTCCCGTGATTCCATTAACTCCTTCAACATAAATACCAGTTTCTTCGTGAAAAAAATTATCAGGATGTGTTGAAAGGGATATAATGGGAAAGGTAGAACTTTCATTAATAAAGAATGTATGCGTAACTACTTTGCTTGGAAGTGTACCAGTAGTAAATGACTTTGCTTTTAATACTTTTGTTTGTGAAATATTTATTGACGTCGAATACAAGTCGGAACTTGTTGTAGGATCAGAGCCATCTAGAGTATAATAAATATTTGCTAGACCAGAAAGCGTACTAAGTGAGACACTAACACTATTTGAATAGAATCCACCAACAGAAGAGAAAACTGGATCTTCAGAATAACTTCCACTTCCAGTTCCGGTATTTGCATTGCCTGGAGTGGCTTCTCCTAACTCATAGAAAAGCCATTCAGATGAATTGCTAATGTTCCGACCTAGTGAAACATCTGAAAGGATTACAGTAGCATTAACTTGATCAACAATTTGTGCTGAAGCATCACTTAGAATAATTGTTTCACCACTACTACTAATCTTAAAATTTGTATGTAGCTCTCCGGAAGTTCTATTTTCATCAGAAGCAAAAACAATTAAATATTCATCTGCTGACAAATCAATATTTGGGAATGTCCATTTTTGTGGTTCTGTTAAATCATCTGAGATTGTAAAACCATTTAGATTGATGGTTGAACTTGTAGGATTATGAATTTCAATCCAATCTGAATATTCCCCATCCTCATCTTGAAGAACTGTTGAGTTGGAACTCATCAATTCATTTACAATTACTGATTGTGAAAAAATATATGTGGAAATAAGAAGTAAAAATATTAATGTTTTCAATATTCACCTTAACTAATTATATAATTTATAAACATCAAAATATAAAAAGAATAATATAATATTATGCTTCATATCACAAGAGTTATAGCAGACTTGATTATCATGTACTAAAATATTACATGTCCAAATATTTTTGTTGACATTTAAACATTCTTGTTTATTTCATTTAAATGTGATTATACTTTTTTATTTTATTATTCAGAATGTGACTAAGACCACAATTAAATCTCATATTAGTACTTACTTTGTAATAATAAAATAAATCCATTAAAATAACTACAAGAGGTTTTATGAAAAAGGTTACATTAATTTTACTAGCATTAGTAATTTCTGTTTCTGCTCAAACAGATTTAGACTTAGGTGATATTGCTTTCACTGGTTATCAGTCTGAGGGGGATGATAAATTTGCATTTGTTTTACTAAAAGATATTGTTAGTGGAACTCAAATAACTTTTACTGATAGAGGTTGGCTTGCAGCGGGAGGTTTTCATCAAACAGAATTAGAAAATACAATTGTTTGGGAAGCTACAGCAGATATGCAGTTTGGTACGCAAGTAGTAATTGCAAGTGCTATTACACTTCAAGCATCTGAAGGTAATGTAAGTGGAGATACTTTTGGTTTGTCTTCTGGTGGTGATCAACTATTTGCTTTTCAAGGAACTCTTCCAACGCAAAGCAACCAAAGTAATTTTCTTGCAGCCATTCAAATGAATGGAAGTTGGGATGATGATGCTACTAAAAAGAAATCTGCAAAACCATCTATTTTTACTGATGGGGAAAATTCACTTTTTATAGATCCGGAAGTTAATAATGCAGTTTATGATTGTTCAACTAAAAATTCAGATCCAAGTATTTTAAGATTAGCAGTTAATAATTCTTCAAACTGGCTTGTCTCAGATAATATCGAAGCACTTCAATTAGACATTCCATACTGTACTGACCCATTGCCAGTTGAGGTAACAACATTTACAATAAGTACACAAAATAATTCTATTGAACTGAAATGGGAAACAGCAACAGAAGTAAATAATTATGGGTTTGAAATTCAAAGGCAGATTCAAGTATCAAGTATTGAGAATCAAGACAAACACCAAAGCTGGAAAAACCTTAGCTTTGTGGAAGGAAATGGAAATAGTAATTCTTCCAAATTCTATAACTATATAGATAAGACAATTAGTTCAGGTAAGTACAGTTATAGATTAAAACAAATTGATATTGATGGCTCGTTTGAATATTCTGATATTGTTGAAGTAGATTTAGGTTTACCGAATGAGTTTTTGCTTTCTCAAAATTATCCAAACCCGTTTAACCCAACTTCTAGTATTCAATTTAGTTTACCAAGAGGAACAAATGTCAGACTACTTGTGTACAATTTAATTGGTAAGCAAGTTGCTGAGTTAGTTAATCAAAATATGAATGCAGGAAATCACAAAATTACTTTTGATGCCTCCGCACTTTCAAGTGGCATTTATTACTACAAACTTATTAGTGGTGAATATATTTCGACAAAAAAAATGATTTTGTTAAAATAGTATTATCTTGCTAATTTTTTGTTTATAAACATTTATAATTTAAACTTGTTTTATTTAAATAATAATTGTTAAATTAGTTTCACGTACTAGGGATACTTACTATTCTACCCCTATAGTACTTGCAATCTCGGCACTCTAGTGCTATGAGAATCACGAAATTACTTTTCTAAACAAAAAAAGGAGATACAACATGGAAGGCATATTACCTATCATTATAAATTTAATTAGTGGCGCTGGTGGCGGTACTTTAGCAGGAAAGTTATTAAAGAATTTTAGTCTTGGTGGAATTGGAAATGCACTAGTAGGCATACTTGGTGGTGGTATTGGTGGACAAGCATTAAGTGCTTTAGGTTTATTAGGAGGTGGCGGAGACGCTATGTCAGCTGGTGGTGGAATGGACATAGGCAGTATTCTTGGAAGTGTAGTTGGTTCTGGAATAGGTGGTAGTGTTCTTATGGTTGTTATTGGTTTTATAAAAAAAATGATTTCCGGAAACAAATAGTAAAATAATTAACGTCAGTTAATGAATGCAAATTAAAGATGCTATCTAATTTTAGGTAGCATCTTTTTTATATCTAATCCATATTTATCTTTTCATTTTTCTTCATAGATGCTTCTGCCATATCAATTTTATATTGTACAAATTTCTTTTTATAGTTGTCATCACTTGTAGCTAAAATTTGAACTGCTAACAAAGCAGCATTTTTTGCTCCACCAATTGTAACTGTAGCTACTGGAATTCCTGGAGGCATTTGTACAATAGAAAGAAGTGAATCCATTCCATCTTGAAAACTTGATTTCATTGGAACGCCAATAACCGGAAGAATTGTTTGTCCTGCAGTTACTCCTGGTAAATGTGCTGCCATTCCTGCAGCTGCAATAATTACTTTCAATCCCCTATCGGAAGCTGTCCTTGAATATTCAGAATGCTCTTCTGGTGTTCTATGTGCTGAAAGTATTTTAACTTCAAACGGTAAATCAAATTCTTTTAATACAGTAAATGCTTTTTCCATTACTGGCAAATCTGAATCACTTCCCATTATAATTCCTACAACTGGATTGCTTTGCATTTTATTCCTTAAGTCTTTTTAATAAAAGAATAAAAATATATAAATATTTAATAAAAAGATTCGATGATTTATAGAATAATAATGAATAATAATCAATTTAAAGTGATTTTAGCAAATGCAAAAGAATATGATACAAAACACAAATCTGTTTATTCTTTTCAATTATTTGTATTCATAAATTTTTTAACAAATTAAAGGAGAGTAAAATGAAACAACTTATTTTTACAGTTTTATTAAGTTTTATGTTAGTTGGAATGCTAGTAGCACAACCACACAAAATTACATATACATTCTCAATAGAGAAATGTAGTGATTTTACAGAGATGGATTTGTTTGGCGGAGTTATGAATGAAGGTGACTCTTTCATACTTGAAAGTGCTACAATACCTTCAGAAGAATCACAAATGCAATTCTTTTATAATTTATTAGTAGGCTCAGAATGTGGGTTACCATTAGCAAGTTTAAAAGAAGATATCAATCTGCATATAATACTTAAGGGTGTTTGCGATTTGGATATTAATAATTTGCCAAAAGATAAAAACTTGATAGATTTGCTATCTTTCGATTTTGAAATTACTGGTGCTAACAGTGGTATGCACACAAAAGATGATGTTTATAATTTTGAAAATGGAAAAGAATTCTATATCAAAGTGTTAATGACCAAAATTGCTCCTTTCTTAGCTTTTCTTTCATATTCTGTTGATGACTTTACACCTTATTTTATAAAACCAAATAAAGATGTTGATTTTGCCGGAATTAGAAAAGAAAATGATGCACAACATTTCTCAATTTTTGCAAGTCATTTTTCAACAATCGGTGTTGGTATTCAAAAAGATGTAACTGGAGTTGAAGAAGAAAGTTTAGTTTCATCTGAATTTAGTTTAGCACAAAACTATCCTAATCCTTTTAACCCAAGCACAAAAATTAGTTACAATTTACCAAGCAAAGGGTTTACAAAGCTAGCTATATACAATGCAATTGGTAAAGAAGTACAAATTATTTTTAATGAAACTCAAAAAGCTGGTTTACATAGTGTGGATTTTAATGCTTCAAATCTTCCATCTGGAATGTACTTTTACACACTTACTTCAGGTAGTTTTACTCAAACAAACAAAATGATTTTAATGAAGTAGTTATTTAATATTATATATAGATTTTTACTAATCCCTTTGGAAGAATATTTCAAAGGGATTTTTTTTTGAGTTGTACAATATCAAGAAATGGTTCTTGACATCCATAATTTCATTTTTGCACAACTTCCCTTTCTGTAAACCTCTTAAATATTATTAGATAAAACCTTTTAATAGAATCTATTAAGATCTGTTTCAGTTTATTTATATTTATAAAAAATATATGATGTGAATCACAATTTGAGAAACTAGAAACTATATATTTGGTTCATAAATATAAACCAAGATGATTCATATTTATATGTCATTATATAGGATATTCAATCGTATATTTTTTAATCATAAAAAAGGAGTAAACATGAAGTACCGTAAAACTTTTTCAAATATAATTATGGGCTGCTTTTTAAGCATTCTATTAGTCTCACAAAGTTTTGGACAAACCTTTACTGGGGATCTCTTAATTACTACGCAGGCAGAAATAAATTCTTTTAACTATACAAAAGTTACTGGTGAGCTTTTTATTTTTGGTACAGATATTACTGACTTAACACCTTTGAGCTCATTAACAAAAGTTGGATGCATTGGCATAAAAGGAACTGGATTAACAAATTTTGATGGATTGCAAAACCTTATAACAGTTGTTGGGTGTGAACCCCCTCCGGATGCAAGTTCTTTGCAAAAATTCGTACCTCAATTAAGAGGAGTTAGAATTGTAACTAATTTATTCTTAGAAAGTCTAGAAGGATTAAATAATTTAATGGCTTGTGGCGGAGATTTTTTTGTATCAAAAAATAAACTACTAACTGAATTTTGTCCTATTTTCACATTGCTAAGCACTATGCCATCTTCTACTCCTACACTTCAAGGTTTGATTGGTGAGTATGTAGTACATAGTAATCTAAATAATCCAACACAAAAAGAAGTTATTGATGCTGGTGCTTGTATGCAAGATCCAGATCCAACAGTACGAGTAATTAAATACAAAGTTACTTTGCCAGATTGTAAAAATCCTAAAACACCTTTAGTTGTTTGCGAAGGTCAATTTAACGAAGGTGGAAGTTTCACATTCCCGGATACACAACTTCCAACGCAATATGCAGCTTACCAACAATTTTATAATGCATTTGCAAATGCAGAGTTCGGAGTTCCAGTTGGCGCATTGAAGGAAGATGTAAAAATTGTTATTGATTTAAAAGGAATATGTGAAGGTGGTTTGATTGATAACCCTGACACAAAAAAAATAATTGAACTATTCTTTTTAAGTGTTGAAATTATTGGCGACAATTCAGGTTCACACAGTCCATTAGAATACTATTGGTTTGAAAATAAAAAAGAAGCTTATCTTAAAATGAAGTTAGATAATATTCAACCATTAGCAGAATTCATAAATTTTGACACAAATTTACTTATGCCATTTTTTACTGTTAATGGATTAAATCCAGACTTTAATGGCATTAGAAAAGAAACTGATGATATGTATTTCACAATTTATGCGAAACATTTTTCTGAAGTTAGACTTGGTGTAGTTAATTCTATTACTGATGTAAGTAGTAACAACTTAGAATTGCCAACTGCTTATGACTTAGCACAAAACTATCCTAATCCGTTTAATCCATCAACTTCTATTAGTTTCTCAATTCCTACAGAGGGTTTTGTTACACTAAGCATTTTTGATGTGTTAGGAAATGAAGTTGCAGTTTTAGAAAATGGATACAAAGCAATTGGTAACTATTCATATTCTTTTGATGCAAGTAATTTAACTAGTGGAATTTATTTCTATACAATACAAGTTAATAGCTTTGTTCAAACTAAGAAAATGTTATTGATGAAATAGTAAAATTAGATTTAACATACACTTTATTAAAAATCCCTTTGGAATAATTTTTCAAAGGGATTTTTTTTAGTTAGTAAACTAAACCCAAATTGGTTCTCTGATTATTTTATTAATTAAAACTCACTTTTATCCTCTCTTTAGTAATAAGAGGAATAAAAGTTAATCATAAAACTAATTTAGTTTTAGTTATAATGTCAAGAAATGGCTTGTCTCTGCTGTCAGACGGATTCTTGAGATCTGTGTAAGAGTTTCCCCCAAATAGTACAATGTCAAGAAATGGTTCTTGACATCCATGTGAGAAGTGTTTCTTGACTTAAGTAAAACTGATTTGTAAGTTTCATTATATTAAAGAATTTTTCAATTGGATATAGGATATTCCATGAATGAACTTACTTCTCAAACACTAAAACATTATTTATTCCCACTTCCCTTTTTTGTTATTATTTTATTATTCCTTTCAACTTTAACTATTAAAAGTCAAGATAAAAAGGAAGCTATTGAATGGCCGGATGGACGACCTGACGAATGCACAACTATAACAGTAGGAAGTAAAGCAACTTTTGATGGCTCTGTTATGACTTCGCATACGGATGATAGCCACAGAACAAGAACTTGGATTGACATTGTTCCAGCAAAAACTTACAAAAAGAACAGTACTGTAACAATGGTTAAGCGAGTAAAAAATGATTCGCTTCCAATGCCAGCTTACAAACACATTCCCGTTGGGAGCATACCACAAGTAGAAAAAACTTATGGATTTATAAACTCTGCTTACCCTTGCATAAATGAGAAACAATTAGCAATTGGCGAATCTACTTTTGGTGGAAGAGAAGAGTTGCATTCCGAAAAAGGATTGATTGATTGCCAACAATTAGTACAACTTATGCTGGAGCGATGCACAACTGCTAGAGAAGCAATACAACTTGCGGATGAACTTACTACAAAATATGGTTGGAATGACTACGGCGAATGCCTAACTATAGCGGACAAAAAAGAAGTTTGGATGTTTGAAATTGTTGGCCCCGGTAGCGGTAATCTTGGTTCGGTTTGGGTAGCACAACGCGTACCCGACGAACATATTTCTGTTAATGCAAATGCAAGTAGAGTTAGAGAAATTGATATAAAGAATAGTGATATGTTTCTTGCTTCAAAAAATATTTTCCAAGTAGCAAAAGATAGTTCTTGGTGGAAACCAAGTATGGGAGCATTTCAGTTTAACTATGCTTATGATCCCAGAGGTCGTCAATCTTTTGCATCGCGAAGAAGAGAATGGAGAGTTTTAAGTTTAGCTGCTCCCTCTTTAGGTTTGCATCCAGAAGCTGAAAATTTCCCTTTTTCTGTTAAGCCCGATTCAGTAATTACTTTGCAAAAAATGGTTGACTTTTTTCAAGATTATTATGAAGGGACTGATTACAATTTTGTAAAAAATATTACTTCTACTGATAAAGATGGCAAGACAGTAATCTCTCCAATGGCAAATCCGTTTATGCCTTATGATATGAATAAGGTCTTTAACATCAATGGTGGCTGGGGTTGGCGTGGAGAAAGGACAATTGCACGTTGGTACACAATATATGCTACAATTATACAATCGCGTAGTTGGTTGCCCGATGAAATAGGTGGAGTTGTTTGGCTTGCTTGGGATAATGTTGCAACTTCAATTTATTCTCCAATCTATTGTAATACAACTAAACTTCATAATTCTTCTACTGCTCCCGGACGTGTAAATGGTTTTTCAAGAGAATCTGCATGGTGGGCTTTTAATAGACTTGGAACTCTTACGGCACAACGCTGGGGAGATATGAGAGTTGATGTTACAAAGGTTTGGAGCAAATGGCAAACTGAACTTTTTGCAAATCAAGCTAGGATTGAAAAAGAAGCTTTGGCTTTACATAAATCTAATCCGGAACAAGCTAGTAAGTTTCTTACTAATTATAGTAATAAGTGGAGTGATAAAATATTCAAGAAAGCTTGGAAGCTTGGAGATGACCTTTGGACTAAGTATGATGAGTTGTTTTGACTTGCCAATTGTTTTATTAGTTAAAGCTAATTGTCAAGAAATGGCTTGCCTCGGCGAACAGACGGGTTCTTGACATCCATAAAAATGGAATAATAATTTTTAAATTGTAAATAAAAAGATTTTCGATTGAAGATTTACGATTGTCGATTTTTGATGTAAAAACAATTTATGTAAAAATCAGTATTCTATTTTTGTTGCATGATAAACTCACCTTTAGAACTATTTAATGGGAGTATCAGTCTAAAGGACTGCGAACACCTAGCCCGCCTTTGTTTAATACGTGTGTGTAAACCATTGTGGTTTTTACAGATTTGTGTCCGAGTAAATCTTGCACGGTTCTAATATCGTAACCGTTATGTAAAAGATGTGTTGCAAATGAGTGCCTAAATGTATGCGGCGTTATTATTTTGTTTATTCCACTTTGCAAAGCAGCACTACGAACTTTACGTTGTATTGTTGATGGATAAATATGATGGCGAAATAGTTCTCCGGTTTTTTCATTTTTAACAAATTTTGATGAAGGGAATGCATATTGCCAAAGAAATTCTTTGCTAGCATTAATATATTTTTCATCTAATGCATCAGGTAAATATGTTAAGCCGTAACCTCGCTTAATATCTTTGACATGTAATATTTTAACTTGTTTAAGATGCTCCCTAAGTTTTGGAATTATTTTTTGAGGTAACATCGTAAATCTGTCTTTTGTACTTTTACTATCACGAATTATAATTTGATTAGCATCAAAATCAATATCTTTTACTCTTAATTTTAATGCTTCAGAAAGTCTTAAACCTGCTCCGTATAATAAAGAGGAAACGATTAAAGTTGTACCATTTAGATTTGTAAAAACTTCTTTAGTCTCAGAAGGAGTTAGAACAACTGGCAAAATAACTTTACGTTTAGCACGTTTTATATCTTTAATGTAGCCAATATCTTTTTTGATAATTTCCTTATACAAAAACAGAATTGCATTTAAAGCTTGGTTTTGTGTTGATGCGGATACGTGTTTTTTGACAGCAAGGTAATTGAGATAATTTTTAATTTCTTGCTCCCCCATTTCTTTTGGATGAGTTTTATTATTGAACAAAATATATCTTTTAGCCCAGTTTATGTAAAGCTTTTCTGTGCTACGACTGTAGTGTTTGTATCTTATTCTAGTTCTTAATTCTTCAAGTAATTTAGATTTTGCCATTTTGATATACTGCAAGAAGTTTACATTATTATAAGAACAATATACTGCAAATAATTTAAATAATAAAATTAGATTATTGCTTTATTCAGTAAAATAATACGTAGTATCTTTATCTATTAGTTATTTTCATAATATTAAATAGGTTGCTTTTATCCAATTAAATATTTATTTTTGAAATCATTTGCATTAAATGCTCAAAATAGATATGAGTATTTTGCAAGTTATATAATAGTTATGTTTACAAAAGTGTATAGAGTAATATGGATACTGGATATTACATTTCTGGGGACTATATTTATGGTCCAAAATATTCTGGTGAATTTTATATCTCTGGGTCATACATTTACGGTCCAATAAATTCCGGGGAATATTATATTTCCAACAACTACGTATATGGTCCAAATTCATCAGGCGAGTTCTATATCGTTAATGATCATATTTTTGGTCCGTCAGAAGATCTCCCTTGGTTTAATAAATAATTAGAGGCAATTATGAATCCAAATGATGAGAAACGTAATAAAATTTTAAGATATTTCTACGACCGAAATTCGAATGCAACTAGTAAATATGGGAAAAAAGGTTCAGCAGTAAAAATTGGTATAATTAAAAAAGAATTAAAACAAATTTATTCCCTATCTCAACAAGAAGTCATTTCTAATTTGAATTATTTAATTGACCAAAATTGGATTAAAACTATTGAGGAAGCAAAACAAATTCCAGTAAAAGGTGGAATTACCATTCCTTCAAAAGTAACTTGGTACGAAATAAGTGCTGACGGAATAGATAAAATTGAGGGAGAGTCAGAATTTCAATCTCCAAGTAGATTTGCTGGAATAAATATTAATGCTACTGGTGGTAATATTATAACTCTTGGAGACGGAAACATTGTTAATGCAAAATTTCAAACTCTTCATAATGACCTTACAAGTCTGAAAGATGCAATAACCTCAGATGTGAATTTCTCAGAAGAACAAAAATTAGATTTAAGCGTTGACATAGAAAGTATAAAAGATCAATTGGTCAAACAAACTCCAAATAAAACTATAATATCACATTTATGGGAAGGAATTGAAAAAGTTGTGACTGGATCTGGGCTTGTTGAATTAGCAACAAAAATAAGTCCATTTATTGCCAGTCTAATGTAAACATAACCAGCCGCTCAAGCCGACCGCCGGGGTCGGTGAGCAAAACTGGTGATTTTAAGTTTGTAGTTCTTGTTCTACATTCCTTTGAAGTGTAGTTTAATAAATAGAAGTAAGTCGCTGTGCTTGCTTTGCAATTTAAGCACAGCTTTTAAATAAAACATTCGTTGTTAAATAAGTCATCGCTGTTTTGGGCGGACGGCTTATCGGCAACGCCGTTATACAGTCAAAATTATTATTTAAAAAAAATATTCATATGAAAAACTTAAATCAAAATAATCTTTATAAACCGTCGTCATATTTTAGATTCGGAAAATATCGAGGTAAGACTCTTGAAGAAGTGTTTAGAATCTCTCCTAGTTATATAGACTGGTGTCTTAGGAACATATCTAATTTTGAAATTACCCAATCAACATTTGAATATCTTATTTTAACTAATCCAGTTTCTGAATACAAATTCTCTGACGGAGCACATTCATCCATCATCAATGAAACTTTTGAGACACATTCAATGGATGCTTTTGATAATTTTGAAGGAACAGAAGATCAGTTTGAAAGATGGCTAGAAGAAAATGGGTTTGGTTAAATTTAGCTTTAAAAAGTATTTATTATAACTTCCGGGGAATAATGAAAAAAAATGAAAGACGTATTTATACAAGAGAAAGAGCATATGAACTAGCATATGCTGGCAAAGGAATTCACTTCCGTTCAATAGAACAACTATTAAATAAAGAAGGATTAACTGAAGCTAGAAGAATATTAGACAACCCTGATATTAGAAGTGAATTAAATGATATTTGTGATATAGCAAATTCTCCTTTTGAAATTGAGAACAGACACTTATTTATTGATTGGATAAAAACTTCCCTTACAAGCAACATACAAAAGATAAAAAAAAGCTATCCTAATGTTATAGTTTCTTTTATAAATAATGGTTTTGAAATATCATTAAATAATAATAAAATTAAAATATTTAAAAAATTCAATTCAAGAAAACTATATGGTCATTGTTATTTTGAAATGATTGATAGCAAAATATATAAGTCCCAAAATTGCTATGAATCAGAGCAAGACTTTAATAATGTTGAATTAAGTGAATTTATAAATATTGTTAAAAAATTATTATAAAACTGTATAACCAGCCGCTCAAGCCGACCGCCGGGGTCGGTTAGCAAAACTGGTAATTTTAAGTTTAGTGTTTTTGTGCAAGTTCCCTTTGAAGGGGAAGTTCAATAATTAAAGGTAAGTCGCCGTGTTTGCTAAAGCAAATTAAACACGGCTTATAAATAATAATTTCGTTGTTAATAAGTCATTGCTGTTTGGGGCGGACGGCTTATCGGCAACGCCGTTATACCGCTGTTTTGCGAAAAGTGTCAATATTCTTGTTATTTGAAAATATTTCTGTTATTTTATGGGAAATAATATTAGGAAGATAAAATTATGAATATAAAGCAAATAAATAAAAAAATAGAAAAAATGCCTCCCGATTTATTATCAGAAGTAATGGATTATATTGATTATTTAACTCATAAGTACGCAGTTGTTCCCAAAGCTAAAAAACCTTTTGATTTTTCGTGGGAAGGTGGTTTGAGCAAAATATCAAAAGAATATACTTCCATTGATTTACAGCATAAAGTTTTGGAATGGCGTTAATGTACTTATTAGACACAAATATTTTTCTCGAAATATTATTAAGACAAGAAAAAAGTAGTGTTTGTAAAACTTTTATCACTTCTCATCACGATGAAATATTTATTTCAGATTTTTCACTCCATTCGATAGGTGTAATACTTTTCCGACATAAAAAGCACGATATATTTAGTGAATTCATCCAAGATATGATTTCAAAAATAAGGATATTAAATCTTCCTTCATCTGAATATACCAAATTGTTTCATTCCAACACAAAGTACAAATTAGATTTTGACGATTTTTATCAATACATCATTGCAAAGTATTATGATTTGCAGATTGTAACAATGGATTCAGATTTTAAGAAAATAAAAGATGTAAAAATAAATTTTCTCTAAAAACTATTCCCATTTTCTAATATGCGGTATAACCAGCCGCTCAAGCCGACCGCCAATGTCGGTGGGCAAAACTGGTAAATTTAAGTTTGGTGTTTTTGTGTCGCCCGCTAAAAAAGCACGGCGGGCAAGTATTGCTTTGAAGTGTAGTTCTATTATTAAAAGTGGTCGCTGTACTTATTGAAAAACATAAGAACAGCTTTTATATAAAATATTCGTTGTTAATAAGTCATTGCTGTTCGGGGCAGCGGCTTATCGGCAACGCCGTTATACTTACTCAAAAAATATGCGTAAATATGAAATTTTATAAAATTATTATTGTCCTTTTACTTTCAACTAATTCTGTTTTTTCACAGATCGATACTACAAATTGGTATCCTTTACAAATTGGGAATAAATGGCAATTTAGTTATTACATCAATATTTCAGAAGATTTTTATATCACTATAGAAGTTGTCGGTGATACAACTATAAATAATAAGAATTATTCTATCTTAGAATCGTGGAATGGATTTACATTTCAAAGAGTTGAGAATAATAATTTTGTATATGAATTTAATCCATATACAAATCAAGAATATGTTAAATATGATTTTATTTCACAAGACAAAAGTATTTGGAGTTTGGATTCACTAAGCGGACAATATGGTATTTATTCTACACAAAGACATTATTTATCTATTTATGGAGACACAGTAGAATCAAAGGTTTATAATTCAGCTTACATCGACACAAGCTCAACAGTTCCAGATACAAGTTGGGGACCAATGGTTGATGGGACATCTATTGCAATTTCAAAAGGAATTGGGATAACTATGTATGAACAAGGTTATAATCAAGGAACATTTAAAGGTGCTATAATAAATAGTGATACTCTTGGGGTTATTACATCTTTATCAAACAATAGAAACATATATGACAAATTTAATTTAGATCAAAATTATCCAAATCCATTTAATCCAAATACAACAATAAATTTCACAATTCCTAGAAAAGAAAATGTTGAGTTAATTGTCTATAATTCACTTGGACAAAAAGTTGCTGTATTGTTAAATAAATTAATGTCTAAAGGAAATTATCGAATTGATTTTGATGGAAGTGAACTTTCTAGTGGTATATATTTTTATATGCTCCGAATAAATAAGTTCCATATAGTAAAAAAAATGTTATTGCTTAAGTAAATGTAAGTATAACCAGCCGCTCAAGCCGACCGCCGTTGTCGGTGGGCAAAACTGGTAAATTTAAGTTTGGTGTTTTTGTGCTACATTCCTTTGAAGGGGAAGTTCAATAATAAAAAGTTAGTCGCTGTGCTTGCTCCGCAAATTAAGCACAACTCTTAAATAATAAATTTGTTGTTAATAAAGTCATCGCTGTTTTGGGCGTCGGCTTATCGGCAACGCCGTTAGCTGTATAATTAAATTGTTGAGGCAAAATGGGTTTTACATTTTATGGCGATCTTTTAGGTATTTCTTCAAATTATAATTTGGATGAAAAATTAGCATACGATAAGCTTAGTAAGTTCTATAGTATTTCATTTGAGAATCTAAAAGGATATTGTGAAGCTTATCCAGATTCAAAAATATTTATGTTTAGTGATAGTATTCTCTTTTACGGAAACGATACAATATCTGCAATCAAGAAACTTCATACTCTCTATTTGTCTTTACTAAATTCAAATTTGTTACTCAGAGGAGCAATTGTTAAAGGCAAACTTGATTTCGAACCGAGATTTGAGATGAATAATTTTAAAAAAAATCTTCCAATTAATGGTACTCTTGCAAGGGCTGTAAGTTTAGAAAATATGTATAAAGGCTCAAGATTAATTATTGACATAGAACTTGCTAAAGATTTACTCATTGATATACCAGAATGGTTAACACAAGAAGGTTTTTATTCAAAAAGAGAACCTGAATTACTTAATTCCGATTTGTTGATGAGAATTAGCACTACACCCGATAATAGTGCATACGAATATTTATATTTTTGGCAGTCTCACAATCAAACATTTTCTTTAGATCACAAGCTAAAAAAAATTGAATTAGAAGAAATATCTAAAATGATGAATCCAAGGATATCTTTACACTATAAAGAAACAATAGCATTAATGAAAAGAAGTCAAAGTAGAGAAAGGTTTATTAAAAAATACAGCTAACCAGCCGCTCAAGCCGACCGCCGTTGTCGGTGGGCAAAACTGGTAAATTCAAGTTTTGTGTTTTTGTGCTACCTTCCTTTGAAGGGGAAGTTCAATAATTAAAAGTTGGTCGCTGTGCTTGCTCCGCAAATTAAGCACAGCTTATAAATAATAAATTCGTTGTTAATTAAGTTATTGCTGTTTTGGGCAGCGGCTTATCGGCAACGCCGTTATGCACTTGGCAAAATATTTTGGTCATTTAGGTTTTGTCATTTTTGGTTTGTTAAAATTTTAAGGTTTACGATTTTACTTTTTATTGTTTCAGTTTTTAAAATTGTGCTTTATCTAAATTTCATTTTAATTCGGTTTGTGTTTTAGTTGTTCGTTCTTTTAAATATTGCATTTTATAATTCTTGCTTTATTTAAGTTTGAAGTAATTTTCAGTAAGCAAATTTGGGGAAACACTTTTTAATTGTGTCCAATATTTTTCTGGCAAATTAATTTGCTTATTTAAGTTTAAAATATATTTTAGTATTGGTACAATTATTAAAATCAAAAGTTTTGTTTTCCCAAAAGGTTTGCAAAATTTTTATCAACACATTTAAGTTTGCTTTTTTCTATTTCGTCAAAGTTTTGTTCTTTCTAATTTTTAGTTTTGTTGGTTGTTGCATTTCCCTTTTCTAAATTTTTTAAATTCGTGCATAACCAGCCGACCGCCGGAGTCGGTGGGCAAAACTGGTAATTTTAAGTTTGTAGTTTTTGTGTAAAATTGCTTTGAAGTGTAGCTCAATAATTAAAAGTTAGTCGCCGTGTTTGCTAAAGCAAATTAAACACGGCTCATAAATAATAAATTCGTTGTTAAATAAGTCATTGCTATTTTGGGCAGCGGCTTATCGGCAACGCCGTTATGCACTATTTTTTTATTGCTTTTTATATCTCCATAGTTTATATTAAATTGTATAAACTAACAAAAGGAGAAAATTATGTATTCTACTGCTAAGGAACTTAGATTCCATACAAAAGAACTTCTTGAATCCGTTTCTCGTGGTGAAGAAGTTATTATTACATTTCGGGGAAAACCTTACGCCAAATTAGTTCCTATAAAAGAATCAAAAAAGAATTTACGAGATACTAAAGAACTATTTGGAATCTGGAAAGATAGAACTGATTTAGATGATGTAAATTCATACGTTAGAAATCTTAGGAAGGAAAGGTTCTTATGATTATGATAGATTCTGATGTTCTAATTTGGTATATGAAAGGAAACCCTAAAGCTAATAAAGTTATTGAGAGTTTGAACAGTTTTTCTATTTCAGTTGTTACGTATATGGAATTAGTTCAAGGTATGAGAAATAAACGAGAACTAACTTTACTAAGAACTGCTTTAAGAAAATGGAATGCAAAAATATTTTTTATCAATGAAGACATTTCTGCAAAAGCAATGTTCTTGGTTGAACAACATTATTTGAGTAATTCACTTGTTTTGGCAGATGCATTAATTGCTTCAACAGCTATTTCAAATGGGGTCAAACTGTTAACTGGGAATATAAAACATTACAAAGTAATTAAGAATCTTGAGTTAGAAAGCTTCAAACCATAGTTTATAAATCAATATTTTTAATGTCGTACATAACCAGCCGCTCAAGCCGACCGCCGATGTTGGTGAGCAAAACTGGTAAATTTAAGTTTAGTGTTTTTGTGCTACATTCCTTTGAAGTGTAGTTCAATAATTAAAAGTTAGTCGCTGTACTTACTCCACAAATTAAGCACAGCTTATAAATAATAAATTCGTTGTTAAATAAGTCATTGCTGTTTCCGTCTTGGTAAAGCACGCTTCGCCGAGACAAGTGGGGCGGACGGCTTATCGGCAACGCCGTTATGCACCAGTAAAAATTTAGGTGATAATATGAATAATTGTTTTAATCATCCAGAGAAAAAAGCATTTTCAATTTGTCGCGGTTGTGGAAAAGAATTCTGTGAATCTTGTTTAGATGAAGGAATAGAATACTATTATTGTAAAAATGCTGAATGTCAAAAATTATTTAGAATAGAATTACCACTCATCGAAGGTCCAGAAAATATTATTTGTCCAAATTGCGATTCTGAATTAGAACTATCAGATAATGAAAAAATAAAAGGCAAAATACATTGTTCGGGATGTGAATCAGCCATTGATTTTACTGTCAATCCTCCTATAATATTAGAAAACGAAAATTACACGGAAATTCTTTCTTCATTAAATCAAGGAGACATTGCAGTAATAAAATCAATTCTTGAAGATGGGAACATTGATTTTTTTGCTTTGGGTGAAAATTTCTTAAGTGTTCGTCCATTACTTGAACCAATGAAAATTTTGGTTAATGACAATCAATTAAGTGAAGCAAAAGAACTGTTGAAAGATTTTGATTTAAAGATATTCGGAGCATCAAATAATCAATATTAATTAAGTTCATAACCAGTAACTAAAGCTGACCGTAAGGCTTGCTAGGCAAAATAAAATCCCACTAAAAACACTTCACCAAGGTAATTGTATAAATGATATATTTATTTGTAACATTATTATTTACTTCTCAATCTATCAGAGTATTTATTATAGATAATTAACTTTCAATACTATTTCCCTTTGGTTATCTACAGATCAGTCCACCACACAAATCCCCAAATCAATCCACTTAAATATTATTTATTTTTATTGCAACTCTTTTTTATCTATATTTCAATAATTTTTAATAACCGGTAAGAGGAAAATGAAAATCATAAAACTGTTCAGCTTGTTCACATTAGCACTTGTACTTATAACATGTAGCAACAATATTGAAAACCCAATTGATAAAATTGAAGACGATAACTTTAAGTATTTTTCAGAGAAATTTGCGGATCTAAAAATTCTTCGATATAAAATTCCTGGGTTTGATGAGTTAGATGTGAAAAAGAAAACTCAACTCTACTACCTTTACGAAGCTGCACTAAGTGGCAATGAAATTATTTGGGATCAAAATTACAAACATAATCTACTTGTAAAAAGATCGTTAGAGAATATAGTAAATACTTTTAGCGGAGATAAAACATCCAGCAACTACAATGAATTTTTAATCTACGTAAAACGAATGTGGTTTTCAAATGGAATTCATCATCATTATTCAGCTAAAAAATTTGAGCCTACTTTTACAAAGAAGTATCTTAAAGAATTAATTGTGAATTCTGAGAAAGTAAACTTCCCTCTTGAACCCAACCAGAGTTTCGATGAACTTACAATTAAACTAACTGATATTATTTTCAATCCAAGTATTGCTCCAAAAAGAATTAACTTAAATTCTAATGACGATATGATTTCAACTTCAGCAAATAATTTTTACGAAAATATAACCCAAAAAGAAGTTGAGCAGTTTTATAAGAATAAAATTGGTTCTAAAAATGCAGAACCAATTTCGTTTGGGTTAAATTCTAGATTAATTAAAAAGAATGGACAAATTCGGGAGCACGTTTGGAAATTAGGTGGGATGTATTCGGCTTCAATTGAAAAAATAATTTATTGGTTGGAGCAAGCTACAACTGTTGCAGAAAATGAGCTGCAGAAAAAAACTTTGGAATTATTGATTGAATATTATAAAACCGGGGACTTAAAAAAGTTTGATGAATACAATATAGCATGGGTAAAAGATACAGAGAGTTTAGTTGATGTTGTGAATGGTTTTATTGAAGTGTATGGAGATCCCCTTGGTTACAGAGGGGCTTATGAGTCTGTAGTTTCTTTTAAGGATTTTGAAGCAACAAAAAGGATCAAAGCTATAAGCGATAATGCACAATGGTTTGAAGACAATTCCCCACTGATGGAAAGCCACAAGAAAAAAAGTGTGAAAGGAATTAGCGCTAAAGTAATAACTGTTGTTGTAGAAGCCGGAGACGCATCACCATCAACTCCAATAGGAATTAATTTACCAAACTCTAATTGGATTAGAGCAAAGCATGGTTCCAAATCGGTTAACTTAGGCAATATTGTTTTTGCGTACAGCCAAGCTAAAGGAGGAGCATTAAAAGAGTTTGCCTACTCAGAGAAAGAGATAGAGCTTTCGAAAAAATACGGAGCATTGGCAAGTGATCTTCATACAGATATGCACGAGGTAATTGGACATGCTTCAGGTCAAATCAATCCAGGTATTGGAACACCTAAAGAGACATTAAAGAATTACTCCAACACACTTGAAGAAGCTCGTGCCGATCTTGTTGCTCTATATTATCAACTAGATCCAAAGTTAGTTGAAATTGGAGTTATGCCAAATACAGACGTAGGCAAAGCAGAATACAATGGTTATATCCGTAATAGTTTACTTGTTCAATTAGCTAGGTTAGAACCAAATGCCGATTTGGAAGAAGCACACATGAGGAACAGACAACTAAATGCACTGTGGGCTTATGAAAAAGGTAAAAGTAAAAATGTAATTGAGAAAAAGTTTGAAAATGGTAAAACGTATTTTGTTATCAACGATTATAATAAACTGAGAGAAATTTTTGGACAACTTCTCAGAGAGATTCAAAGAATCAAATCTGAGGGAGATTATGATGCTGGGAAAAAACTGGTTGAGACCTACGGCGTAAAAGTAGATAAAAAATTACACAAAGAAGTTTTAGCGAGATATAAGAAACTGAATGTTTCCCCTTACGGAGGCTTCATTCAACCTAGGTTAGTTCCAGTTGTTGAAGATGGAATTATAACTAATGTAAAAGTAGAGTACCCAGATAGTTTTGAGAAACAGATGTTGGAGTATGCTGGAAAATATAATTACTTGCCAACCTCTAATTAGATCTATAATAAATAATTTTCTAGAATGAAACTCCAGTAGATTTTTACTGGAGTTTTTTTGTATCATATTAACCCGGCGGTAAATAATTGAGGAAATATGTCATTCATGTAAATATTACGTAATTCCGGTTTGGCAATGTTTTTTGTTGAAAAGACCAGAATCTCCAACAATAGCAACCTACTTACAATTGCATATAAGTTTGTTCTAATATTTATACAGATAATAAGTTAAGAGGTATTTTTATTTTACTATATAAAATAACTTTTATTTATAAATTATTTCATGTAATTTAAAACAACTTTCAAGATTAAGTTTTTAGATTAATAATTGAGATATGAATGAAAAGTTTTTATTGTAACTTCATTTATAAATTTTCTTTTGAACAAATTTAATAAGGAGGAAATATGGCTAAAGTAGTTATAATTGGTGCTGGTTTTGCTGGGCATACAGCAGCACTTTACTTAGGTGATGAACTTGGTAAAAGCCACGAGATCACAGTTGTAAATCGTCAAGATTATTTTCTCTTTATTCCCTCCTTAGTTTGGGTTGGAATTGATAAGATGAATCCCAACAAAACTAATTTTAAGCTTGAACCAGTTTATAGAAAAAAGAATGTGAACCTTGTCGTTGGCAAAGCAACTGAAATTCATCCGGATGAACAATTCGTTTTGGTAGAAAAAGAATCGGACAAAAGTGAAATTAAATTGGAGTACGATTACTTACTTATTGCAACTGGACCTAAATTAAATTTTGAAGCAACGCCAGGGTTAGGACCCAAACATGGAAACACTTATTCCATTTGTTCATTGCCTCACGCAGAAGAAACTCGTGATGCATATTTAGAGATTTGCAATAGAATGAAGAAAGGTGAAAAACAAAAAATTGTTATAGGTACAGGTCACGGAGGAGCAACTTGCCAGGGAGCAACTTTAGAGTACATTGCAAACATTCATAAAGATTTAGTAAGTAGAGGAATTAGAGATAAAGCTGATTTACACTACCACTCAAACGAAGTAAAAGTTGGTGACTTTGGTGTAAGAGGTGTGGTTGCTAAATACAAAAATAAATTGATGGATAGTGAAGAATTTATGGATGCAGTTTATAAAGATTTTGGTATTTCTTATGCAGTTCAAAGAGCTACTAAAGAAGTTACCAATAATCAAATCCATTGGGAAGATTATGAAGGGAAATTTGGAGAAACTAGTTTTGATTTTACAATGTTAGTCCCTCAATTTACCGGACAACCTTTTAAGTATGTTGGTAAAGATGGTTCTGATGTAAAAGATAAAATAGCAAACCCAGCTGGCTTTATTAAAGTGGATGGGATTTATGGTTTACCAAATGAAGAGTTGATTAAGACTCCAGAGGCTTGGCCGGCAGTTTATCAGAATGGAAATTATGAGAATATCTTTGCCGGGGGAATTGCTTTTGCACCGCCCGGACCAATTTCTGCTCCGCACAAAACAAAAAATGGAACTGTAATAACTGCTGCTCCACCTAGAACTGGAATGGTTTCTGGAATTATTGGAAGGCTTATTGCAAAAAATATTATTGATTTAATTAAGCATGGTAAAATGACGCATAGTGAAAGAATGACAGAAATGTATGCTGCTTGTATAGCTTCTATGGGTGATTCTTTATGGGATGGTTCGGCGGCAACGATAGTAGTTTATCCTGTTGTCCCTAACATAAAAAAATATCCGCACCAAAATGGACGTGATAGATTTGTTACACACATGGAAATGGGCTTATCGGGAGCATGGTTAAAACGATTACTTCACACAACTTTTATGCACAAATTTCAAGCAAGACCAGGTTGGAAAATTATACCTGAGTAATTCAATATAGGAGATATGAAATGGAAATTACAAAACAAGATCATAAAATGATGAATAATAAACTAATCCAATTTTGGCGTTTTATTGTTTTAAATCTAAAAATATTAAAAGGTGTTAATCATTCAAAAAGATCGTAAGCAAACATTAATATTTTATTTTAATTATTTCTAAACGAAATATGTTTTAGCCTAACATTCTAATAAAAAGAAACCTATCTTTGTATTTTCCAAATCTGAGTTTGAAAGGTTTCTTTTTAGATGAACAAATTAGCTCCATTATTTATTATTGCAGCTGCAATTCTATGGGGCATAGATGGAATTATTCTTCGTCCCACACTTTACTCTTTGCCAGTTCCCAATGTTGTTTTTATTGAAAGTCTAATTGTAAGCATCTACCTATTCCCTATTCTTATTACTAAGCGAAAAATCCTTAAGTCTTTAACAGTAAGTGATTGGCTTAATTTTTTAGGTGTTGCTCTTTTTGGTGGTGTACTTGGAATAATGGGAATTACAAAAGCATTGTTCTATGTAAACTATGTAAACTTATCGATAGTGATTTTAATACAAAAGTTACAACCAATTTTTGCAATTACTTTTGCAATAATAATATTAAAAGAAAAATTAAATCCCGCGTTTATTTATTGGGCAATCCTTGCACTTATTGGAGCTTATATAATGACATTTGGTTTTACACTTCCCACAATAAATACTAATGATAAAACTCTCTATGCTTCCCTTTATGCTTTGTTGGCAGCCTTTAGTTTTGGTTTATCTACAGTACTTAGCAAACGAATATTATCTAGTGTTGGTTTTAAATTGGCAACCTATATTCGTTTTTTACTTTCCACATTTTTAATGTTAATAGTAATTACTTCTTTCGGAAACTTTCAAACCCTTACTGCTGTTAGCTCTTCTCAATTTTTAACTTTTTTATTAATTGCGTTTACTACTGGTGGTCCAGCAATGTTCTTATACTATTACGGATTAAAATTTACTTCTGCTTCTTCTTCTACTATTTTGGAATTAGCATTTCCACTAACTGCTATTTTATTAGAATATTTTATAAGAGGAAATATTTTAGGGTTTGTACAATGGGTTGGAGTTGTAATATTGCTAGTAAGCATTACTAAAGTTGCAAAATTAAAACGAAGTTAAATTAGTTTTACTAGTCTTCTGTTTCAGTATTAGAGAGTACAACAATTTTAACTAAGTTGATTTTTATTTTTGTTGCACTAAGAATTGTTAGCTCAAAATTATCACACATAACCTTTTCTCCCTTCTCCGGAATTCTTCCAAGTGTTGTGGTAATGTAACCAGCTAAAGTTTCATATTCCCCATCTGGAATATTCAAATTATGTTCTTCGTTTATAAAATCAACTTCTACCTTACCATTTATAATATAAGTATTGTCATTTACTTGTTTGCAAATATCAGGGTCATCATCATATTCATCTTGAATCTCTCCAAACAATTCTTCCATAATATCTTCAACAGTAATAATACCATCAGTGCCACCAAACTCATCTACTACAATAGCTATGGAAACTCTTTTTTCTAAAAACTCATTGAGCATTTCTAAACTTTTTTTAGTCTCAGGGACAAATGAAATATCTCTTAATATTGATTTAATATCTTTGGGATTTTTAAAAAGATCATATACACTTATAACACCTTTAATATTATCAAGGTTCTCCTCAAAAACTGGGAGCTTAGAATAACCAGATTCCCTAAATAAATTTATGACTTCAGAAATTGTTGCATCCAAACTTACGCCAGTAATATCAGTACGTGGAGTCATAGCTTCATAAACTTTTTGATCGCCCAAATCAATTATATTCTTAAATATATCGGAATGATCAGTATCGACATTTCCAGCTTCGGAGCTCTCATCAATTAAATTGTGGAACTCATCTTTATGTATAGCTTCAACCTCTTCTGTGATGTTTCTCGTATTAGTAAGGACTGTAGAAATTGAGGAAGTGATTTTCACAAAAGGTGCTAAAAGTTTTGAAAGAATTCTTAACGGAATTGCAGAAGCTAAAACTAAACTATCAGCAAATTCTCTTGCCAAATATTTTGGAAGTAGTTCACCGAACAATAATAATAGCACCGAGGTAATGATAAGAATTATAAAATCACTGAAATTATAGAGTGAAAGAAGAATGATTGTTAGCAACGAAGCAAAAGCAATATTAACAATATTGTTAGCAATTAAAATTGTAGAAAAAAACTCTTGCGGATTCTTAATAAAGTACTGCGCGTATTTTGCTGCTCTTTTATTTTTTCTAGCTCTAAGTTCAACTTTAAGTTTGTTTGTGACTATGTATGCTAATTCCGATGAAGAAAAAAAGCCACTCAACAATAATAAAAAGCCAAGACCAATAAATTGAAGTGTCATAGAGTTTAATAAACCTCTTGTAATTCAACATCTTTTATTTGATAGATAAAATCATTGGATGTATCATTAAAAATAAATTCGAACATAACATTTTGTTTAGTGTTTAATTTTTTATTAATTGATAAACCTCTTAGCGTAGAAAACATAATTTGTTTAATATCCCCTTTATCCTCAACCCTAACCTTGGGTTTAACAAAATACACTTCTTTGTCGGATTGATAAACTTTCACATATTTTAATTTCATATTCTCAATATTGTAATCATCACTTTTTAACAAATTAAATTTTCCGGAGATATGAAATTTAGGTTTTGAGCCAGGCATTAAGTTTACCCAACTTATAGTTTTTTCAACATTTAAGTTTACATCTTTAATAAGTTCTGTCTTCGGTAATATCTTTTCAACTTCTTCCTTTACAATTTCTTTGCTTGAGCAATTCCAAAGAAGAAAAGTAATAAAAGAGAGATATAATAAATTTTTTGATTTCATAATTGATTCTTATTATTTATATACTATTTTTTGTCATTGCGAACTCAACGTACTTTGTTGAGTGTGGCAATCTGTCAAATTATTTAGTTTACTTATTACAGATTGCCACGTCGTAAACAACTCTCCTCGCAATGACAGTAATTCTAAAAAACTGCTGATTCTTCATAAATACCAAATGACTCTTTAAGTACATCAACCATTTCTCCAAGTGTCACATACTTTTCTGCCGATTTTATAAAAATTGGCATTAAGTTAGTTCCATTTCGTGCAGCTATATCAAGCTCATTAAGGCATTCATCAACATCAGATTGATTTCTTGATTCTTTTAATTTTTTCAATTGCTCAACTTGTTTGGCTTCAACTTCTTTCGAAATTTGTAAAATAGGAATATCAATTTCTTCATTCTCTTCAACAAATTCATTTACACCAACAACATATTTTTCTTTTCGCTCAAGCTCCATTTGATATCTATATGCAGCATCAGCAATTTCTTTTTGGAAGTAACCTGCTTCAATTGCCGGAATAACTCCACCTATAGAATCTATCTCAGTAAATATTTGTTCAGCTTCTTCTTCCATTTTATTGGTTAAAGATTCTACAAAATAACTTCCACCAAGTGGATCAACAGAATTTATTACTCCGGTTTCATAAGCTAATATTTGTTGAGTACGAAGTGCAATTTTCACAGCTTTCTCACTTGGCAACGCAAGGGTTTCATCCATTGAATTTGTGTGTAAAGACTGCGTTCCACCAAGCACTCCAGCCATCGCTTGAAAAGCTGTTCGTACTATATTATTCTCCGGTTGTTGAGCAGTAAGAGTACACCCGGCAGTTTGTGTGTGAAAACGTAACCACCATGAACGAGGATTTTTCGCTCCATATTTTTCTTTCATTCGCTTAGCGTAAATTCTTCTTGCTGCTCTAAACTTTGCTATTTCTTCAAAAAAGTCTAAATGTGAATTGAAGAAAAAAGAAATCCGCGGAGCAAAGCTATCTACATCCAATCCCCTTTCAATTGCTGCCTTGATGTATGCGAAACCATCAGCAAGTGTATAAGCAAGCTCTTGCACAGATGTTGAGCCAGCTTCCCGAATATGATAACCACTAACTGATACCGGATTGAATTGCGGAACTTCTTTAGTAGAGAACTCAATCATATCAGTAATAATTCTCATTGAAGGTTCTGGTGGATATATAAATTCTTTTTGAGCAATGTATTCTTTTAGAATATCATTTTGCAATGTACCTCGTAATTGGTCAAAAGGAATACCTTGTTTTTTTGCAATTGCAAGATAGAATGCATAAACCATTGCGGCTGGAGAATTAATCGTCATAGAAGTTGAAACTTTATCCAAAGGAATTCCTTCAAACAAAGTTTCCATATCAGCCAACGAAGAAATTGCAACTCCGCAAAGCCCCACCTCACCAAGGCTTAACTCATGGTCTGAGTCATAACCCATAAGCGTTGGCAAATCAAACGCAACAGATAAACCATCTTGACCGTTTGCCAACAAATATTTAAACCTTTCATTTGTATCTTCCGGAGAACCGAATCCAGCAAATTGCCTCATCGTCCAAACCTTACCTCTGTAACCACTAGCGTGAACTCCACGAGTGTAAGGGTATTGCCCGGGAAAGCCAACAGTATTTATATAGTCCTCTCCTTTAACATCATCTGGAGAGTATAAAGGTTTTATATCTTTACCAGAAACAGTTGTAAATTTCATCCCGTTGGTTTTAGAATTAGCAAAACTATTTTCATATTCTTCTTTTGCTTTATTGTATTTATCGTTACTCATTTATTATTCTTTCTATTATTTTTCATTGAATATAACTAAAATATTAGTACAATAAAATGCTAAAGTACTCATAGTAAGCTTTGTCCTGACTAAGTCCGTCCAAATCTTTTATCTAATTCTAAAAGTGGGATTTTTACAACTATCGGTCTTCCATGTGGACAAACATAAGGCATTGAAGTTGCAAAAAGTTGATCAATAAGAATTTTCATTTCATTTTGAGATAGCTTATCTCCTGCTTTAATTGCAGCTTTACACGAATATGATTTTGCAAGATTGTCTCGCTGTTCCAAATGTTTCTCACGTTCGTTAATTTTGTACTCATCCAAAATTCCATTAAATGTTTCTACTTCAGTCCCTACTTTTATGTCAGAAGGAACTCCATCAATTACTACAACATTTTTAGAGAAGAACTTTAAGGCAAAACCTAACTTAGTTAGATGTGGTTCAAGTTCCTTTACCAATTGGTAATCAGCCGGATCAAGTTCCAAAGTTTCAGAAAAAAGTAGCTGTTGAGTAAATGGCATATTTGCAGAAAAAGAATTTATCGCTTGCTCGTATAAAATTCTTTCGTGGGCAACGTGAGCGTCTATAATCATCAATCCACTTTTTATTGGAGTAAGAATATATTTGTTATGTAACGCAACTATAAATGTAGAGTTAAGTATATCATTAGAGTTTTCCGTTGTTTGTTTTGAAGACACATGATAAACTTCTTTTGAATTTTCTGAATCAAATGGATGTGAAACATTTTCTTGCGGAGCAGTTTTTTTTATGTCATGATTTATTGAACTAAACAACATATCAATTTCATCATCACTATAACTTTTTGGTTTTTCTCTTCTACCTTGTTGCTCTGAATAATTTGGTCTATCAGAGAAATCTTGTTTTGTACTTGCTCCTTGATTCTTATATTGTAACTTTTCCAAATCATCTGTTTCTCCAAATGATAAATTTGGAATTAAGTCATGCTGACCGAGGCTCTTTTGTACAACGGCTTTGACGAAGTTGTAAATGTTTTTTTCTTCATCAAATTTTACTTCTAACTTGGATGGATGAACATTGATATCAATCTTAATTGGATCAAGCTTTAGGAATAAAACAAAAAATGGATAATCTCCTTTTTCTAGGATATGATCATAGGCTTTAAATACAGCATGACTGATGGACATATTTTTTACAAATCTTCCATTAATAAAAAGATATTGTTCAGCTTTACTTTTATTTAAGAAAGTTGGTTTGGAAACATATCCCGTAACAGAAAGATATTCGGTTATCTCTTCAACTTTAATTAAAGCATCCAAAATATTATCGGCAAAAACCGATTGCAATCTTTCTTCTCTTGTTCCTGATGGAAAATTAAATACTAGGTCATCATCATTATAAAATTTAAAACTTATATCATTATTACTTATACTTATTTTTTTAAATGTTGCAATAATATGCTTAAGCTCAGTTGCATGCGATTTAAAAAAGTTTCTTCTTGCCGGAGTATTATAAAATAAATTTTTAACCGCAATAGAAGTTCCTTTTGCAAAACTTCCCTTCTCTACTTTCACTTCATCATTTTCAACTTTTACAAAAGTACCAACTTCTTCATCTCTCGGTTCTGTTTTTAATTCAAAAACACTTACAGATGCAATAGAACTTAATGCCTCTCCCCTAAATCCTAATGTATTAATTTTTGTTAGATCATCTATTGTACTTATTTTACTTGTGGAATGTCTAATCAAACAAAGTTTTGCATCTTCCTCATTCATTCCATCGCCATCATCAATTACTTGAATTAAAACTTTGCCAGCTCGCTTAATATAAACTTCAATATTTTTTGCATTTGCATCAACAGAATTTTCAAGTAATTCTTTAACAACAGATTCAGGACGTTGTACAACTTCTCCGGCTGCAATTTTATTGGCTATGTTATCTGGTAATATTTTTATGGTGTTTTCTGACATTCTTTATTTTTCGACAATGTTAATTATTAAACAATAACTGTTTAGTTGATTGATTTTTTATTTGCTTGTCATTCCCGAATGTCTTTATCGGGAATCTATATAATTATTTTTATGGATTCCCAGTCAAACTGAGAATGACAACAAGTTCAATCGACTAAAACTATTTTAATTTAGGAGGGAAAAATAACAAATTACTTAGACTTTTTTATTCTTCTAAAATAAGTTACTTCAAATTCTTTGTGTTTAATTATTTTATTAACTTTCCAAATATTCATATTTAGTTTGGGGAATTTTTTTTCTCCAACAACTTCAAAATTCATAGTTGAGATTATCATTTCATCTGCATTTCTAATAGTGGATTTGTAAATTCTTTCTCCTCCACAAATAAAAACTTTCTCGTATTTATTTTCTTCTAAATAATTATATGCTTTTTTTATAGAACTGAAAATAAAAATCCCGTCAAAAGGATATTCTAAATTCTTCTTTTTTGAAATTACAATATTTAATCGATTTGCTAAAGGTTTACGGAGAGACTCGAAAGTAGTTCTTCCCATTATTATGGGAAAGCCTAAAGTAGTTTTTTTGAAATGTTTCAACTCTTCTTTATAGTGCCAAGGAATTTTTCCTTTATTTCCTATCACTCCATTTTTTGATGCTGCTGCTATAATTATTTTTTTCAAATTATATGTCGGTTCTGTTAACTTATTGTCTGAACTTTAGTAGTAATATTAAAGTTAATTTGTTCCACTTACTCCCTCGACTCTGCTCGGAATGATATTCTTCGTAAACGGATAACAGTCATACTGAGCGGAGTCGAAGTAGGGCAGCATAATTTCTCTTAAGAACGCAGATTACTAATCTGCGGTACTAACTACCAAGGAATTTCTAAATTCATTTTTTTTAATTTACCTTCAAACTCAATTCGTTCCATGCTTTTAATTCTGTTTCCATGCTTATTAGTTCGTAGCCATCCAAAATCTTCTGCTCGCTTAACTGCTTTATCTTTTTCATTGGAATTTATTAAAGTTAAGATTTCCATTTCTAGCCCTGACAATGAACTTGAGTTAAATCTATAATCTTCAAATGCTTCCCAAGCTAAGGGAACCCAATTTTTAACGATTTCATTTCCAATAGTTTGAGCAAATTCTCTAATTTCTAATTGAGCATGGCTATCCATTCTTAATCGTAAAAAATGGAAAAGATTATGCAAATCAATTTTCCAATATGCTTCTGTGTAAGTGGAAAGTGGAAGATCTTTTCTCGCTTGTTCTCTTGCTACTCCCTTTTCAATTCTGCTGTTATAAATATTCCAAATATTTTCATGCAAGGAAGTCTCTTCATCAGATAATTCTTTCCCAATTTTACTATCTAAAAATCCCTCACTACCCTGTTTGTTTAAGCCAGACTGTAATCTCCACTCATCAGGCGATGTTTGTTGACCTTGGTTTATAGCAATTGAGTAACGTGTCGAGTATTCATTTACATTTGCTGTTCTGTGGCGTATCCACTGACGCCAAGTATCCATAGGCACTCTAACATGTAGTTTAATTTCGCACATCTCAAAAGGTGTTGAGTGATGATGACGCATAAGGTATCTTATGAGTCCTCTATCTTGAGTAATTTTTTTTGTACCAGCTCCGTAAGAAACACGAGCAGCTTGTACAATGGCTTGGTCGGAACCCATATAATCAATTACTCTTACAAAACCATCATCTAATACTTTAAATGGTTTGCCAAGTATTTCGTTTAGTGATTCAACTTGCATTGGTTCTAATTTTTCAAATTCTTTTTCTGTATTCATTTTTTCTCGTTATTATTTTCTAACATTTAGGTTATTCATTGTCATTTCCCTTCCTCGACTCCACTCGGAATGACATTTGTGTCTTACAAAAGTATTGACATCAAATATTAGTCATGCTGAGCGGAGACGAAGTATGACGGAATTTCAACTAAAAATTAAAAATGTTTTCACTAAATATTAAGTTTCTTAAATTCTGCTATTAAATTATTTTTTGTGGTTTGCAAATCTTCCGAAATAATTTTGACTTCACCTAAAGCGGGCATAAAGTTTGTATCTCCATTCCATCTTGGTACTAAATGAAAATGCAAATGTGTATCAATTCCAGCTCCAGCAGCCCTACCAATATTTGCTCCAAAATTATAACCTTGCGGCTCCATAATAGTGTTGAGTGCTTTTATGCAAATACTATTTAGCTCCATAATTTCTGCAAGTTCAGTTTTTGTTAACTCAGTATAATCAGAAACATGTCTGTAAGGTATCATCATTAAATGTCCGTTATTATACGGATAAAGATTCAACATTACAAACACTTCTTTTCCTTTGTGAACAATTTGATTTGTATTATCTTCTACCTCTTTATATTGAGTACCACAGAACACACAACTATTATCATCTTCCTTTTTGTCTTTGAAGGATGATATATATTTTGAACGCCAAGGTGACCAAAGTTTTTCCATAGTAAACTCAATATATAAAAAAAGAGGTTGTTCAATGAAATAAACAACCTCAAATAAAAATAGTTAGAAAGAATATGTTTTAATTATTCAACTCATATTCAAATTCATAAAAATGCTTTTTATCTTTAATAATTATGTTCATAATTCCAGTTAGTCCAACAAGTTCACCAGTTCCAGAATCTGGAACAACTTCGAGTATAAGTTTACTTTCAGTTTTAGTCATTGTTCCAAAATGTTGAAGTACAAAACTCCCCTTGCTTCCACTAAGTGTGCCAGTTACTTGCTCCAAAGCAACATATCCCGCTGAGCCTTTAACAGACGTCATAGCACTTAACATTTCTCCTTTACTTGTTGCTTCCAACTCACCAAAGAATGTTTTGTCAATTGACATTCTACCAATACTTATTCCATCTGTTCCTTGTGCATAAGAATCAATTGGTTTCAAGCCAACTTCAAACTCTCCAGATATTTTCATATAAGTAAAGTCCAATTTATTTTTAGAAATCTAGTAATTGTCATTTCGAACATGTCTTTTAAGCGATTAGCTTGTCCCGTGTTTTCTAACGGGGAGAAATCCCCAAACTATAATGGTTATGAGATTCCGGTATTCCAAAAGAACTGGAAACCAGAATGTCATCTTATGTAAAGGCTTCTTTAACTAAATATTTAAGTTACTAATCTTCTTCTCTTGATTTTTTATAATCAGCAATAACTTTAGCTTCAATATCTTTTTGTACAGGTTCGTAATGCGAGAACTCTCTTGCATGAATTCCTCTACCAGAAGTTAAACTTCTTAACTGAGTAGAATATTTATACAAATCTGCCAAAGGTATTTTTGCTTTAATTATTTGGAAAGGACCTTCTGTATCCATACCAGAAATTTTACCCCTTCTACTGGAAACATCGCCCATAACATCGCCCATAAATTCTTCTGGTACTTTTACTGTAATATCATAAATTGGTTCAAGCAATACTGGTTTGGCTTCCATAAAACCTTTTTTAAAAGCATGAGAACCAGCAATTCTAAAAGATACTTCATCAGAATCAACATCATGAAATTTACCATCAAATAGAGTTACTTTAACATCAACAATTTTACTACCAGTTAAAATTCCATTATCCATTATTTCAGTCAAACCTTTTTCAACTGCTGGAATAAATCGAGCAGGAATTGCTCCACCAACAATTGCATTTACAAATTCAAAACCAGCACCTTGAGGTTGTGCTTCTACTTTCATAAAAACATGCCCAAACTGGCCTCTACCACCAGATTGTTTTTTATGTTTGTACTCTGCACTTTCGCAACGTCCTCTAATAGTTTCTCTGTATGGAATTTTTGGTTCAACTAAATCAACTTCAACTCCGTATCTGTCTTTCAACATTTTAATTGCTAACGCAAGATGAAGTTCCCCTTGTCCGTAAATAATTGTTTGAGAAAGTTCGGGTTCAAATTTTACTAAAAGAGTTGGGTCGCCTTCGTGAACTGTATGCAAACCAGTTGAAATTTTATCTTCATCACCTTTTGATCTTGATTCTATTGCAGCTCTGATTACAGGTTTTGGAAAATCAATATGCGGAATGATAACACCAAGTGATTTGCTACACAATGTGTTATTTGTGTGTGTATCTTTTAACTTAACAGCGGCACCAATATCTCCTGCATACAGTTTTTTAACTTCAGTTCTGTCATGTCCATTTAGAACATAAAGCTGACCAAGTCTTTCAGGTTTGCCACGTTCTTCATTGAACAAATCCATTCCAGGCTCAATAGTACCAGAGTAAACTTTGAATACAGATAGTTCACCCAAGTGAGCTTCGGACATAGATTTAAATACTAGAAGCGAAGGTTCAGCAGTAACATCACATTTGATTTCTACGATTTCTTCGGAGTCAACTTTCTTAGCAACTATAGGTTTTCTATCTGCGGGAGATGGCATAAATTCAACAACAAAATCTAAGAAGTCAAAAAGTCCAGCACCTTTTTCTGCTGAAACAGCAAATAGAGGAACAACCGTTCTATTTATAATTGCTGCTTTCAATCCACTTTGTAAATCGTCATTGCTTAAAGAACCTTCTTCAAAAAATTTATTCATTAAATCTTCTGTTGATTCAGCAACTTTCTCAATTAATTCTTCGCGTAATTTTTCAGCTTTTTCTTTTTGCTCAGCCGGAATATCTTCTTCTTTTACTTTTTTAGATGTTGGATCTTCAAAAGTATATTTTTTCATTTTTATTACATCAATTATAGAATTGAAGCTTGGTCCTTCTTCACAAGGAAAACTTACTATAGCTAAATCATGACTCAATCTATCTTTTGCCATTTCAACAGTTTTATCAAAATTAGAATGTTCATGATCAATTTTGTTAATCATAATGGCTGCGGGTAACTCTAATTTTTGAACATATTCCCAACCGGATTCTGTTCCAACTTCCACACCTTCAGCACTACGAAGAACAGCAATGGCAGTATCAACAACGTGCAAGCTTGCTTTCTTTGCTCCTAAAAAATCAGAGTAGCCAGGTGTATCTAATAGATTAACTTTTGTTTTTTTCCATTCGAAGTGTAAAGGGGATGCTGCGATTGAAATTTGTCTTTCAATTTCGTTTTGATTAAAATCTGATGTTGTGTTTCCTTCTGCTACAGTTCCTATTCTATTTATTTCTCCGGCAGAATATAAAAGGAATTCCGAGATAGTAGTTTTGCCACTACCGCCGTGACCAATCAATGCAATATTTCTTATTGCATCGGGAGTAAATTTGCTCAAGAGACCTCCGCATTTTAAGTTGGAATAATTTAGTATTATTTATTTAATTTTTTCCAAAATGCAGAAATACCCTTTGAGGCAGCTCCAAGATTATTAACAAAATCAGATGCAGAATTTTTACTTGACGAACTAATATTCTTAATTGATAATTTTGAAAAAGAATCTCTTACATTTTGAATTGAATCACTTATATCAAATATACGTTTTTCTGTTTCTCCACTTATTTTTACAGCCTTGTCACTAATTACTGTTAGATTCTCAATTATTGGATCAATCTTTAAATTGAGTGAGCTTATATCTTTTTGAAATAGATCTAAACTCACGTTAATTTTTTTTAATGTAACTATTAGATATATGGCAAGTACAATTGCAACAATAATTAGTATAAGTAGAAATATTTCTATTACAGTCATAACTTAAACTTTCTTTTCTATTTTATAAGTATCTACACCAGCTTTTATTGCACTTTTTAGTTTATCACTTTCTTTGCCTAATTTACCTTTGTTTACATCCATATAATCTTTTGTTTTAGATTTAGCTTCATCAAGAATTTTTTCAGCTTCAGCTAACAATCCATCAACTTTATCTTTTGCTTCTGTAATTAATTTTTCTGATTTTTTCTTACCATCATTTATTAGAGAGTTAGCTCTTCCACGTGCCTGTTCAATATAATCTTCTGTATTGCCTAAAAGATCATCTGACTTATCTTTCAACTCGCTACGTAATTCACTACCAGCTTTGGGTGCATAAAGTAAACCAACCATTGAACCTATTAAAGCTCCAGTAAATAATCCTACTATCAATCCTCTGTTCATTCCGCTATCATCAGCCATAACATACTCCTGTTTATTTTTTATAATATTTTAATTTGTATTTAACTCTTCTTTTAAAAATGAATTTCAATTTTGTTCCCTAGTAATAACAAAATGTTATTTACTTTTCAGTCAACACTAGAATTTATATTTGTAATATTTAACATTTCCTTTTTTGAAAATATCAACAATGCTATTGCACCTAAAAACTCAGCAAACCAAAGTGTAACAAGTCTAATAATTAACGTTGCAACAACTGCTATTTCTTTTTCAAAACCATTATTACTAAGTAAAAATGTTAAAGAACCTTCTGTTGCTCCTAAACCTCCAGGCAACATACTTAACGATCCAACTATTGTTGCAAAAGAGTAAATATAACTCGATAACAAAGCTGAAATGTTAATAGTAAAACTACGTAGAATTATATAGAATCCAAAGAACTCAAATAGCCAAGCGATAAAAGATAAGAATAGAGAAACTGAGAATACTCTTAGTTTGAACAATTGGAACAAGTTTTTATTTATATGCTCTATTTTATTAGAGTGCTTTGAAAAGAAGTTTATATTTTTTATCCATGCAAAAATCTTTTTAGAAAACCTTCTATTTAAAAAAATATAAATTAAACTTAAATAACCGAAACCAATAGTATAAATTATAGTAGTTCCAAAATCCAACAAGTATGCCCCAACCAATGCAAATAATACTAACGAAATAATATCTGTAATTCGTTCAGCAATAACAATTGGAATTGTTTCACTAACCTCTTTGCCAGTTTTATGTTTTATTAAAAATGATTTTAAGATTTCGCCCCATTTACCAGGAGTTACACTCATTACTAAACCAGAAGAAAAAATTAGTAAGGAATCGTAAAATGAAATTCTAACATTTAATTCTCTTACATAATAGTGCCACTTTAGAAATCTAAAGAAAAGATTAAACATGATTATTAAAAGTAGAACTGGAATTAGTTCAAAATTAAATTTATTTAAGGAAGAGATAACTGAATCGAAATCTGAATAAAAAGCAAGAGCTAGAAAAACAACAAACGCAAATATTAATGCAAGGATAATATTTCGCTTAAGTTTATCTAACAATTTTTTAGGTCAAGGATTTTAAAGTGGAGTAAATTTTTGATGCTGGAAAACCAAGCACGTTATAGTAACACCCAGAAATTCTTTTAACAAATACAGCACCATAGTCATCTTGAATACCATAAGCTCCGGCTTTATCCATAGGACTTCCAGATTTTATATACTCTTTGATTTCTTTATTAGTTAACACTCTAAAAGTAACCTTTGTTTTTGAGAAGTCTGTAGTTTGTTTTTTTCTGTTAATATTATAGATAGAGAAACCAGTATAAACAAAATGACTTCTACCACTTAATAAAGTTAAAATTCTTTCAGCATCTTTTTTATTTTTTGGTTTACCAATTCTTTCTCCATCAATAACTACAATTGTATCAGCAGTTAATATTATTCCACTACTCACATTTAGTTTTGCTAAATTTAATTTTTCTTCAGCTAAACGCTTAACAGTTTTTATAGGAGTTTCATTGGGATTAAAAACTTCGTCTAAATCTACAGAGATAGTTTTAAACTTAACCCCAAGCATTTTTAACATTTGCTTTCTTCGTGGAGAGTTGGATGCTAAATAAATTGGATAACGAGATTTTATCATTTGAGAAATATTACTGAAAAATATGGAAGGAATGAACTGAAACTAAATTATCTAAACAATGCTTTGATGCTACCCCAAGTTCTCTTAACTCCAGAAACTCCATTATGACTAACACCTCTTGTAATAGGTTCTGACTTGCTTCCATCAATATCAACAATTACTAATCCGTAGGAATAAAAAGAAGAGTTTGTTTTGTAAGCATTTTTATCAATGTATGTATAACTAGAATTATTACCTTTGGAAGCTACTATTGAAATGGAAGCCAAGTTATCTTTATCAGCTCCTCGTAAAATTTCAAATTCTTTAACATTCTCTTCATTTGTTGTTTGCCAAGTTAAAGTAATATTATCGCCATTACTATCAACTCCAAAAAACTGAACGAATGCCCCACCAAATAAAATTGAAAAATTTAATGCGATGGTTAGAACTATTAGTAGTTTGAATTTCTTCATAGATGCAATATAATGTAAAATGCTTTTCCAAACAAGTTTAAAAAACTTCTCTAATAAGTACAACTTGATATAATTTTAGTTATATAGAATCGAAAAAAACTGTAAGCACTTTAGAACAAAAAACTATTTGACTTCTATAACAATAATTTATTTTATATTTTTCAATAGAATTTTCTCACTATAAATATCCGAGCAAAGTATGACAAAGTTAGAAAACTATTTTCAGAGTTACCGCAAAAATATTACTGGAATAAATCAAGAATTTACAACTCCCTTTGGAAGTAAAAAAATTATTTATGCTGATTGGATTGCAAGTGGACGTTTGTACAATCCCATTGAACAAAAAATCCAGAATACATTTGGACCTTTTGTTGGTAATACTCATTCAGAATCAAGCGTTACTGGTTCTATGATGACATCCTCCTACCACAAAGCTCAACATATTATTAAGCAACATGTTAATGCAGATAAAAATGATGTAATTATTTCCGCTGGCTTTGGCATGACTGCTGTTGTAAATAAACTTCAAAGAATTTTAGGTCTAAAAGTTAATGAGAAATTTAGAAAGTTTATAGCTTTTGAAGAAAATGAAAAACCGATTGTTTTTATCACACACATGGAGCATCATTCAAACCAAACATCTTGGTTAGAAACTCTTGCTGATGTAGAAATAATTGAGCCTAACATGGATGGACTAATTGATGCTAATCATTTAGAAGAGCAGTTAATAAAATATAAGAATAGAAAAATTAAAATCGGTTCATTCACAGCTGCATCAAATGTAACGGGTATCCAAACATGTTACCATAGCTTAGCAAAAGTAATGCACCAACATAACGGATTGTGCTTTATAGATTTTGCTGCTTCTGCTCCTTACGTTCAGATTGATATGCATCCTAAAGATCCTCTTGAAAAACTTGATGCAATTTTCTTTTCACCTCATAAATTTCTTGGTGGACCTGGTACTTCTGGGGTTTTAATTTTTGATAAAAAGATATACAATAGAAAAGTCCCTGATCATCCAGGAGGTGGAACTGTTGATTGGACAAACCCCTGGGGTGAACATAAATATGTAAGTGATATTGAAGCAAGGGAAGATGGAGGAACTCCAGGTTTTTTACAAACTATTAGAACTGCTCTTTGTATAAAGCTTAAAGAGGAAATGAATCCAAAAAAAATAGTAGCACGGGAAGAAGAACTTGTGAAAATTGCTTTTGAAGAATTTGAAAAATTACCAAAAGTACATGTCTTAGCTAGTGAACAAAAAGAAAGGCTTGGGGTATTTTCTTTTTATGTTGAAGATGTTCATTTTAATTTAATTGTTAAATTACTTAATGATAAGTATGGCATACAAGTTAGAGGAGGATGTTCTTGTGCTGGAACTTATGGACATTACTTACTTCATGTTGATCCTACACGTTCACATTATATTACAAAAAAAATTTCAGAAGGAGATCTTTCGGAGAAACCTGGTTGGGTAAGAATGTCTCTTCACCCTACTATGACTAACGATGAGCTATATTTCATTACTAATTCAATTAAAGAAGTAATTGACAATATTAATGATTTAGAAAAAAAATACAAATACGATATTCACACAAATGAGTTTTATCATACTGACGAAATTGCTTTAGATGAAAAAGTGAATGAATGGTTTGAATAAAAACGAGAGACGAAAAATGAAAAACGTAAAAATCATCTTTTCTCAGATTACTAATCTGAGTTACGTAACGAAGATTTGTAATCTGCCAATATTTTTCCTTTTTAGTTTTATGCTATAGTTTTACAAAATTACCAATCAACTTTTCAAATAATTTTTCATTACAACTTAGGTCCATTTGTATTGAATAGTAATTCTTAAACTCGCAAGTTAGTGAGTATTCTTTTTTCTTACTTTTTATTACTGAAGTTGTAAATTCATTCCTATCTACTGAGCAATCTAAATTACAAGTAATTTTTCTTTTTGCTATTCCATTAAGAAAACTAGTTTTTTGCAATATATTTAATTGCCCATTCTTTGTTTTACTATCTTCAATTTGATTGCAAGATTTTGTATCAATTGAAAACAAACCTAGTCCATTTTTTTGAATATCTACAATATTGTTGCACATTAGATTAAACCCATTATTTATACCTAACATTGGTTTTTTTATCATACGTAACATGCTAAACAAGTTCATTAACTGCATTTTTTTTATTGCAGTATTTAAGTTATATGTATCTGGAAAAATAATATGTGAAGCATTGGTAATAATTGATTCATTAAGCGTAAACGAATAATTTACGTCTAATTTGTCTAATATTTTAGTATAATCGAGATTGTCTTTTATGCTATATTTTAGAACTACTATCATTTTATAGTCGAATGTTTTTATTTGAATTTAACTTGCAATATACATATATTACATAAAAGTAATTATATTATTTGTTGTACCAAATATAAACACAGGAGTTATTATGTCAGATCAGCAACAACCACCGCCACCAGAAGAAGAAAGAGTACAAGCAACAATTGGTGAATTTAAAGGTAATGCAATTATTCAGTTACCAGTTTCTGGTAGTACTAGATATCCTTTTACCTTTGGATTTAATAAAGCTAAATCAATTTTAGAATATTTAGATGATATTAAGAAATTTGTTGATCAAGAAGAAGCTAAAAAAGAAAAAGCTGAATAATTTTTCTTAGTTATTCAATTTCAACTATTTCTATATTAAATAATAAATTCTTTCCAGCTAGAGGATGATTTCCATCTAATAGTATTGTTGTATCAGAAATTTCTTTTACAGTTACTTCAATATTGTTGCTTTCTTCTACTGGAATTTGTAATATTTGTCCTACGGATAAGTTTGTACTTTTTGGTAGTTTATTCTTTTCAATTTCTACAATTAGTTCTTTTTGAATTGAGCCGTAAGCTTTATCAGCAGAAATACTAATTTCTTTTTTCTGATGTAGCTCCATCCCAATTAAAGCTTCATCTAGCCCTTTTATCACTTCATTATTTCCAGCGGTTATTAATATTGGTTCTTTCTCAAAAGATGAATCAAAAACAACTCCATCTTCAAATGTTCCTTTGTAATGTAACTTTATTTTATCACCAAATTTTATGTGTCTTTTCATATTAGTATTTTGTGTTTGTTAAATAATAGTTTTACAAGTATCATTTGAAGTTAAATGTATTCATCCCATTTCTACTTTATAAGGCTTTCTACTGGGGGTTTTCATTTTAATTCTAAACCTAACTACAAACGATACTGCTGATATTGTTAATCCAACCAATAGTCCTATCCAAACTCCCATCACTTCCATTTTGCAGCTAAATGCTAAAAGCAGCCCAATTGGAATTCCAATTATCCAATGGGCAACAAAGATAATGTACATTGGAATTTTCACATCTGTTAATCCTCGCAAAACACCAATTCCAACAGCTTGTATTCCATCTGAAAGTTGAAATAAAGCGGCAATAATTAATAATCCTGATGCAACCTCAATTACTTTTGAATCACTTATATATAAACTTGGTAGAAATTTGTTCAACACAATAAATAGAACACCAGTAAAACTCATAAAGATAATAGCTAAAATTAATCCTGAGTTCCCTGCTCCCTTAACATCCAGCATATTTTTTTTACCAAAATAATTTCCCACTCTTATTGTTGATGCTGCTGAAATTCCAAGAACAACCATATATGAAATAGATGCTAAATTAATTGCAATTTGATGTGCAGCTAATTGCTTGCTTCCAAACCAACCTATTATTATTGCCGCAAGTGCAAATGCACCAACTTCCATAGATAAGATAAAACCACTTGGTAAGCCCACTCTTATAATTCTTCTAATAACTTTATAGTTTACAGATTTAAACTTTAATGTTGGATCATACTCCTTAAATCTAGTTGCTTTTAGAACATAGAACATCATGCCCAAACCCATAAATATTCTTGTTATTAATGTTGCATAACCTGCTCCATCTAAACCATAAGCTGGCATACCAAGGTTTCCAAAAATGAAAATCCAATTACCAAAAATATTTATAAAGTTTGCTAGTATTGCCATATACATAGGCGGTTTTGTATATGATAAACCTTCAAGAAATTGCCGATATGTTTGGAATAGCATAAAAGGGAAAATTGAGATACTTAAAATTTCCAAATACGATTGAGTAAGAGTTGCAACTTCTGGCTGTTGATTTAGATAACCAACTAACTGTGCTGCTGTATAAGTTAAGACTGTAAGGATAACACTAAATATAAGGTTAACTAACAATGCTTGTCTTACTATAATTCCACACTCTTCATTATTCCCTTCTCCTTTTGCAATTGCAATAAGAGCAGTGATAGCAAAGCTCATTCCAATCCCCAGAACAAGAATTAGAAAGAATAGACCATTAGCAAGCGAAGATGCAGCAAGCTCCTCTGCTCCCAACCTGCCAACCATAAAACTATCACCAACACCAAGCATAATATGACCAAGCTGACCAATAGATACTGGGATTGCTAATTTAATAGTTTCTTTAAAATGGAATTTATAATTTATTTTTGTTGACTGATTCATAAAATGTCTTTTTCTTTTTTCTTTTTTTAACTTATCTTTGCTGTTCATATTTAATAAATAACTTTTCAAAACTAAGGAATACTTATGAAAAAAATATTAGTATTATTGATGTTGGCTCTTTTTTCTTTTTCGGCTTGTAGCCAAACTTCTAATAAAGATGTAAAACTTACAACGCTAGTCGATTCTGTTAGTTACGCTATAGGGATTGATATAGGAAGTAATTTTAAAAAGCAAGAAATTGAAATTACTCCGAATGTTCTAAGAAAAGGTATTGAAGATGCGTTAGCAGATACTTCTCTCTTATCACAAGAGGTAATGCAAAGTGTTATGACTAATTTTCAAAATTCAATGAGAGTAAAACAACAAGCAAAAGGTAAGGTTGATTCAGAAAAAAACATAACAGAAGCAACTGCATTTTTTGCTACAAACAAAACCAAAGAAGGTGTAAAAACTTTAGAAAGTGGATTGCAATACAAAGTACTTAAAAGTGGAAGTGGTAAATCGCCAAAACTTAGTAGTTCAGTTGAAGCACATTATGCAGGAAGATTATTAGATGGAACTGAATTTGATAGCTCCTATAAAAGAGGAAGTCCTTTTACTTCTAAAGTTACTGGTGTAATAAAAGGTTGGACAGAAATTCTACAACTTATGAAAGAAGGCGATAAATGGGAAGTTTACATTCCTTCTGATTTAGCTTACGGTGAAAGAGGAAGCCCTCCGGTTATTGGACCAAACGCTGCTTTAATTTTTACAATGGAATTAATTTCTGTTAAATAATTTCAAAATTTAATTTTTATTTTATAAGTCTGACAGCTTAGATTGTCAGACTTTTTTTGTTTCGTATCTATTAACCCGACGGTAATTAATTGAAAAAATATGTCATTCCGTTTCCCGCGGTTTCTTATGTGGGATACCGGAATCTCCAACAATAGCAAGAGATTCCGGTCTTGCAAAGAACGCAAACCGGAATGACAACATTTAAGTCTGAGATAATAAATATCTTTCTATTACTGCATGTTTAATAGCTTCTTATATACAAATAATTCAATAGCATTTCTTAAAATAATTTTGTCTAATTAAATATTTTTGATATATTCGTTCTTCAACTCAAGTAAGTACCCAATAAGGTTTCTCAAACTAAACTTAAAGAGGATACAATGAATAAATTACGTACAGTTTACTTTTTTATTTTTTCTTTTGTTATTTGCATTTCAATAATGGCACAAGAAGATACATTTACAAGAATTGATTCAATACTAGTACCCGAAATTGAAAATTGTGGTTTTGGAGAAATTATTGCCGGAGTTGATTTTGATAATGATGGCAAATTAGAAATTTATGCGGTAAATAATATGCACGATATTGGTGGAAATGAAGATACACCAAGAATCTATAAATACGAATATAATGGTACTACTTGGGAATTAGTTTGGAACGAAAAAAGTAATGATATAGTTAAGCAAAATAGTTGGGCAGGCTTAACTTATGGTGATTGGGATGGTGATAATAAGAATGAAATAATTTGGTCGCCGGCAAATTTTCTTCAAGATGATAATCTAAATCCTCCTCGCATACTAGTATGGGAAGCTAATGGAGATGATAAACTTGGGAAAGCAAATTTTGGTTTTGAAACACCTAATGCGCAGTGGACAATTACTGAAGAAGAAAATTTTGAAGTAAGACCAGTAAAATTAAAGTTATTTGATATTGATAGTGATGGGAAATTAGAATTGATTTTTGCTGATAGAAGAACAGATTACCACTTTGGTATTATTTCTATTTCTGATGTGCCTGACAAAAATAGTGGCTCAGAAACTTGGACTCTTGAGGCTTCTGGTCTTGGTAGCGAAATGGGTGAATCTCAGATTTATGATTTTGCGGTTATAAATAATTCTGTTTATTTAATTCACGAAGACGGAAGCGTAACACCAATTAGATACGAAAATGGAGCATACACTATAATGCCTAATATTCCGGATATGGTTCCAACTGGTTCATGGAAATCTGCAAATACTGTTGATATAGATAAGGATGGTACTGAAGAAATAGTTGTTGGTGGATGGATTGAAGGTAACGGACAAAATAAAGTTTACCTTTTGCAAGAAGATGCGACCAATGTTTTAACATCAACAAAAATTGCAAACTTTGAACCTTTGATTGGAGAAAGTGGAAGAATAAATGGCGGGCATGATGCAGCAGGAGATATAGATGGAGATGGCAATATTGATTTTATCTTTGGAACTCGTGGTGCTAAATCTGAAGGATCAATTATACGACTAGAATACCAAGGTGGAGATATTACTGATTCTCTAAATTACCAAACATCTATTGTTGATTCTTTATATCCATTTATTGAAAATGGAAGATACGATATTGTTACATTAGCTAATTTAGATGATGATCCAGAATTAGAAATTCTTTATACAGATGGAAATTTATGTAGAAGAATGCCAATTGTTATTCTAGATTTTAACAAACCAGTTGCTGTAGATGAAGAGAGTTCACTTCCAACTGAATTCACATTAGAACAAAATTATCCAAATCCGTTTAATCCAAGCACAATAATCAGTTATACTATTCCAGCTTCTGAAAATTCTCTTGGGAATGTAACCCTAAAAGTTTTTGATGTTTTAGGAAATGAGATAGTAACTTTGGCTGATAAGGAGCATGCTCCCGGCAGTTACTCAATTAACTTTGATGCAACAAAATACAAGCAAATTTCAAGTGGAGTTTATATTTATAAACTTAACACAAACAATGGCTCTCTTTCTAAAAAAATGATAGTTGTAAAATAATATAAATATGATAAAACATTATGAAGTAATAGTTATTGGTAGCGGACCTGGAGGTGAAGGAGCCGCTATGAAAGCAACAAAGGAAGGCAAACACGTAGCAATTTGTGATTTCTTTTCTATGATTGGCGGTAGTTGCACCCACACAGGAACAATTCCAAGTAAGGCATTGCGTCATGTAAGTCAAATTGTATCTGATACAGATTCACTTTGGGATGCAAACTACCAAAAACTTTTAAGATCAATAGAACCAATAGTTGCCGACCAGCAAAAATTAAGGAAAGGATTTTACGATAGAAATCAAGTTGATATTTTAGATGGTAGAGCTTTCTTTATCGATGAACATACAATTGAAGTAAAACAAAAGAATGGTTCTGTTGAGAAATACAAAGCTGATAGTTTTGTAATTGCAACTGGCTCACGTCCTTATCACCCAAAGGATATAGACTTTTCTCATCCTAGAATTATTGATAGTGATAGCATACTTACTTTAGATGATAATCCACGGTCAATCTCAATTTATGGAGCTGGAGTAATTGGTTGTGAATACGCTTCTATTTTTCGTGGACTTAAAATCAAAGTGAATCTTATTAATACTAGAAGTGAATTATTAACATTTCTAGATGATGAAATTATTGATGCACTCGCTTATCATCTTAGAGAAAATGGAGTTATAATAAGAAATAATGAAGTATATGAAAAAGTTGTTCCCGATGATTCTGGAGTAACTGTTCACCTTAAATCCAACAAAAAAATTAGAAGTCAGTATTTACTTTGGGCGCAAGGCAGAACTGGTAATTCTGATAAAATGGGTTTAAATAAGATTGGTATTGAAGCAAATGTTAGAGGTTCAATTGAAGTGAATGAAAACTTCCAAACAAAGCACAAACATATTTATGCTGTTGGAGATATAATTGGTTATCCAAGTTTGGCTAGTGCCGCTTACGATCAAGGAAGATTTGCTGCAACTCATTTAGTTTTTGGTGAATGTGCAAATCACTTGGTGGAACATATTCCTACTGGTATATTCACTATTCCTGAAATTAGTTCCATTGGAGCAACTGAAAAAGAATTAACTGAAAAGAAAGTTCCTTATGAAGTTGGTCAGTCTATGTTTAAACATTTAGCTAGAGCACAAATAACTGGACGAACTACAGGTATGCTGAAGATATTATTTCATAGAGAAACATTAGAAATTCTTGGAATTCATTGCTTCGGTTATGGAGCTGCTGAGATTATTCATATTGGACAAGCAATTATGACTCAAAAAGGTGAAGCAAACTCTTTAATGTATTTTATTAATACTACGTTTAATTACCCAACAATGGCAGAAGCTTACAGAGTTGCAGCACTTAATGGCTTGAATAGAGTATAGACATTTTGTATTATTTAAGTTTAAATTAATATCTTTGGAGTTAAGAAATCTAATGGTAACGAAAAAAGAAGAGAAATTTTATCTTAAACTCAGAAAAAATATTTCTAAATGGTTAGAAAAGAATTCTAAGTCGGGGCATAAGTGGAAAGATTATATTTTAATAGTCCCAGATATTTTTTATTTGTTGGTTAAGCTTGTTCAAGACAAAGATGTACCTCAAGGGAAAAAAGTAAAACTTGTTTCAGCCATTGCTTATTTCATTTCTCCAATTGATCTTTTACCTGAAGCTATACTTGGACCAATTGGTTATTTAGATGATGTTGCAGTAGCAGCTTATGTCTTAAATGACCTTATGAATACGATTGATCCACAAATTATAAAACGAAATTGGGTTGGTGAACAAGATATTTTATACTTGGTAAAAAACATTCTTGCAAACGTTGATGGAATGCTTGGGAAAGGAATTTGGGATAAATTAAAAGGTAAATTCTAACTAAGAGGCTTCGTTAATTAAAAATTAAAATGAATTTTACTCTAAATATTATTTTTAGCCTAAATTTACTATTTAGCTTCGCCCCTTTTGAGTGCTAATATTTTTGTTATTCAAAAGTTCTAGCTAAAAAATAATGCTCCTACTTGTGGTAATAAAATTGTAAAAGTTGTTCCTTCATTTACTTTACTTTTAACAGAAATTTCACCGTGCATTATTTCTATAAATTTTTTAGTTACAGAAAGCCCTAAACCCGTACCTTGATAAAGTCTGTTCATACCTTCACTAACTTGTCTAAAAGCTTCAAACACCATTGCTTGTTTATCTTCTTCAATTCCAATTCCAGAATCAATAATTTCCATTCTAGCAAAAGCTTTATCATCCTTAATAAAGGAATTTAGCTTAATAGATATAGTTCCACTGTTAGTATATTTTATAGCATTACTTAGTATATTATCCAACGCTTTTTCAAACATTTTCACATCAACATTGCAAAAAATATCTTCTCTATTACTAATTAAATTTATACTAATGTTTTTATCATTTGCAACTGGCTGGTAAATGTTAACTAAAGTTTTTAGTTTCTGAGCCATATTGCATTTTACAAAATCAACGTCCAACTTTTCGGATTGAATATCTGATTGATCGAGCAATAAATTAAGTGTTTCTGTTAATCTATTACTACTCTTCAATACAATTTCTGCCATTTCTTTAAGATCGGGATCTTCGATCTCATCGCATAATATACCAGCATAACCCAGTATAACAGTAATAGGAGTTCTCAATTCATGACTCATATTATCAAGAAAAGTAGCTTGTAAAGCTTCCATTTCTTTAAGCAACTTTTCGTATTCTGGCGAAATCACTTTAGATTTTTCTACTTCCATTATCAATTCAATTTAAATAAACATAGTTCTACAAAACAAATATGAAATTCCCCTAAAAAACCATCGAAATATTTTTTAAGATGGTTAATTATTTTTTAGTTATTTTAGCAATAAATATATTTGATTCTATCTATTTGATTGGAACAACAGACTTTTGTTTAGATATTAAACTATTTAACTCTAAACAATATACTATTTTGGAGATAAAAATGAAAGCAATAATTTCAGTTTTTGCGTTAGCCTTACTTACAAGTTGTGCCAGTGTTGTTTTAGAACCAGCAGATTTTGCTTGGCCAATTGAGACTGTACTGGAAACAGATGGAAATGGTTTCATTCAAGATAACAGATATTCCTTTTCTGTAAATGTGAAACCTCTGTTTTTTGCTGAAGTAAATGATTCTTCTAGTTTTAAAAGTGAATCTGTAAGAGTAATTCGAGGTGAAAAAGGATATTACTATATGATAGCTTCAGGTTTTAAAAATATTTATTTATCCTATGCAGAAAATGGACAAATGGTTATACATGATATTGTTTTTGTTTCTGAGTTTGGAGTTGATCTTCCAGCTTTCAATCAAAGGAAACCATACATTGAATTACTTGAAGGTGAAGAGACTTTACTATTATTAAATTCTGATGGAATTAAGGGAAAAGAATAATGAATAAACTAGTTATTAAACAATTACTTATAGCGTTTGTTTTATTTTCTATCTCATTTGCTCAATCTGATTTTAGAATCACTCAAGAATTTAAGAGCAAACAACGTTCCTTTGAAATTGCAATTGAATATGCAAAATCAGTTTCTGAACTTGAAAAAATTAAACGTGAAATTAATGAATTTAGATCTGAGTATAGAGGAAGTCAAGATTTATTAAATCGTGCATTGTACCCAGATAACTTCACTTCATCATTTCAAGTTCTACAAAAGAAAATTAATTACACAAACAAAAAATTATCACAAGTTACAACTTTAACAAGAAAGGTAACAAGGCTCACAGATGAGAGTACAAGTTTATCCAAAGAACTTGCATTATTAACCGAAGAAGTTAGTGCTTTGCGAAGCAGAAACTCTACTCTCCTTTCAAAACTAAAAGCCTTTAAAGGTGGATATGGTAGTTCTAAAGGTGTTATCGATTCTCTCAACAACCTCATAGCTGATTTGAGAAGTGGTATTAGCGAAAGAGATGTGTTGATAAAAGAAATAATGGATAATATTTTTGTAACCTCAGATCGCGTAGAAGACCTTGGTACCAAAGAGTTAAAGGGATTAAAAAGTAAAATTCAAAATACTAGTTTGATTGATAATATTAGAAGTTTAGTAGATGATAATGTAAGCTTCCTAAATTCTAGGACACTCGATCCTAAAAATTTAACTGAACTAAGAAGTGAGTTCAATGATTTTGATGCAAGGTGGAATAATTTTGGACCAAAACTTTTTAATATTTATGCTAAAGATAAAACTAACAACGAAAAATTACTTGAAATTGATTCCCTTATTAGTGGATGGGACAATACTTTAAATATGGCAATCTGGAATTCTATTCATCAATTGTTTGAATCTTATGATATTAACTTAGAAAGTTTTACATCTGGCAACGAATTTGAAAAAGTAACAATAGATTATATAAATAATGAAATTGGAAATCCAAATGGAAGTAATGAAATTGCTAAAGACCAGAAATTTATTTTCTTTTCTGAAAGAGTTTGGAAGGATGAAATAAAAAGGAATTGGCTTCCTCTACTTATAACAAATAATTTACTTAGCGAGCAACAACAGCAAAACATTGAACTAAAGATTAAAGAATGGGAAGTGAATATTGGAAGTTCCAAATCCTATCTAGTTTATGGAATTATTGCATTATTAGGCTTACTGATTTTAGGTAGTTTGTTTTTTGTTTCTAAAAGAAGTAAAAACAGATTAGCAGAAGTAACTGACTTAACTAGTGAGGATGAAGTAATAGAAATTGATTTTGAGAAAAACAAAACTGATGACGATGTTAGTGAAGATATTTAGTTGGAAAATATTCATCTAAAGTAAAAATTTTTTACAAAGAAGCCCAATACTTTAAAAGTGTTGGGCTTTTTTCATTTCAATTATTTTAACTCTGATATACTATTTTACGAATAGTATCAAATTGAAGGTAAGGATAGTCATCCCGTAAAGAATCAATTGCATCACTTGCACGCATTTTATCAGCTCTCAAATTATAAAAGCTTTGACGTATAATATGATCTCTCACCATCTTATCATTTATTAATCCCCTACTACTTAATAAGTTATAAATATCATCACTTATCAAATCAGCTATTGGGTTTTCGGTTTGTATAAAATTTTCAGTAAACATAAAGCCTCCTATTTTTTTCAAATAGTATAAAATTATGTTTACTAATTAGGTTTTTACGGAATGGAATGCAACCGCATATATATGTGGTTTTTGATAAAAAGCATTGAAAAAATAGCTACTAACACCCTAACTATGTGGTTTAGTAAAATCATTATGAAAACTCTATAATAATTTGAAGAAAATGAACTTAGATCAAACCCTTTCTTATTGCTTTTGCTACCGCTTCTGATTGGGAATGTACATGCAATTTTTTATATATGTTTCTAATATGATGACGTACAGTATCAACACTTATACAAAGAGTATCAGCAATTTGTTGGTAATTATCACCTTCAGATAATCTATTAACAACTTCTTTTTCCCTGTCAGAAAGTGTTTCATCACTTGGGTCTAACTTAGTAGAATTCTCACGCTGAAATACTGTTATTACTTGACGTGCAATTAATGAACTCATTGGGCTTCCACCTTCTGTTACTTCTTTTATTGCTTCTAACAATCTTGTAGGTGGAGTATTTTTTACTAAATAGCCACAAGCTCCAGCACATAATGCTTCAAAAACTACATTGCTTTCTTTGTAAACTGTAAGCATAAGGATATCTAATTTGGGGTTAGTTCTTTTAGCTATTTTTACACCTTCAATTCCATTGATTCCAGGAAGTCCAATATCCATAAGGGCAACATCAACTACTAAGTTTTTTAGTTCACTTAAAAAGTCTTCACAATTACCAAAAGACCCAATACATTCATAGCCATCAGTTCCATTAATTAACGCAGCTAAGCCCTCTCTAATATTTACATTGTCTTCAATTATTGCGACACTAATCATTTACTTTATTGGACCCTCGTATTTAATAATTGTTCCGTTTTCCGAATTGGAACTTATACTTACTAAACCATTAACTTGTTTTGCTCTTTTCTTAATATTTTGTAAACCTTGCCCAAGACTAGTTTTTCTATCATCAAATCCCCTACCATTGTCGCTTAGACTCATCATCAATTTATTTCCAGCAATAGTAAATTCAATATTTATTTTTGTACACTCGCTATGTTTAATGGAATTATTTAATGCTTCCTTAAAAATAAGATATAAATTTTGTCTCCTTTCAATTGGTAACTTAATATTTTTTAGTTTTTCTAAATTTAAAGTTACTAAACTAATACCCATCTGACCAAGAATTTCACCATACGAATCTTTGAGTCTAACAATTAAATCATAAAGAGAATCTCTCTGGGGATTTACAACCCAAACAATATCACTCATTGATTCAACTAATTCTCTAGACAGTTGACTTATTTGTCCCAAATGTTTTGTAGCTAAATCTGGCTTACTTATTTCGCTTGAAGCAATTTCACTAAGAATGGAAATTTCAGTTAAACCCGCTCCAACATTGTCGTGCAGATCAGCAGATAGATTAGATTTTAGTTTATCTAAAGCTACAAGATACTTTATTTTTTGATATACTATAAATGCTATAATACTTCCAAGGCTTAGTAATATTAAACCAATGAACCACCATCTCATCCAAAAAGGAGTAAGGATTTCAATTTCAATATTAGTTTCTTTTGTATTCCAAACTCCATCACTATTTGTACCCATTACTTTGAATACATACTTGCCTGGATCCAAATTTGTGTAATTTACTTTTCGGTGTGTTGCATCTGTATATATCCATTCATCATTTAGTCCTTCAAGCATATACTTATAATTATTTTTATAAGAATTTGTATAATCAAGCGATGCAAACTCAAACGAAAAATAATTTTGATTTTTCTCTAATACTAATTTTTCTTTTACACCTTTAACCACTTCATCAAATATTTTAATTTTACTAATCACAACAGAAGGACTATAATCATTAACAACAATACTATCTGGGTTAAAATAGTTTAGTCCGTTAATTCCACCAAAATAAAATGTACCATCTGTGGACTTGAAATAAGCCCCACCACTAAACTCTAAACTTTGAAGTCCATCATTAAGATCATATTGAGTAAAAGATTTTAAATCTTTTTCTATTTTAAATATCCCAACATCAGAGCTTATCCAAAACCTTTCCGAACCATCTTCAAGTATTCCATATACATCATCACATTCCAAATTTAGTGTTGTTTTTAGGCTTGTAAATATTTCTGTAATTGGATTAAAAACATCTAAACCTCCACCAAATGTTCCAACAAGTAACTCATCATTATTAGTTTCATGAATTACCATTAGTCTATCATTACTAATTGAATTTGAATTCAACTTATGTTTATAGCTAATGAAATTGTTTTCTTTTTCATTGAACTTATTTAATCCACCACCGTGTGTACCAATCCACAGAATACCTTTTTTACTTTTATAGATTGTATAAACTCTATCATCACTTATGCTAAATGGGTTTGCTGGGTTATGGTTGAATGAGTAAAAATCTTCACTACCATATTTGTAAAAATCATTTAGACTAAACTTGTTAAGTCCTCCTCCATACGTGCCAATCCAAAGTAAAGTATCGTTTTCAATAAACAGAGATTGCACTTGGTTAAAACTTAAACTATTAGGATTGTCAACTTCAAATTTGAAATGCTTAAAACTCTTTGATGCTCTATTAAAAAATGACAAACCTCCTTTATAAGTTCCAATCCACAAATTCTCATTCTTATCCTCAACAACTGCCCTTATATGATTATCACTAATTCCATTTTCCCTTTTTTTGAAATATGTAAATTCATTTCTAACTGAGTTGTATCTATTTAAGCCCCCTCTATAAGTTCCAACCCATAAGTTTTTTTTCTTATCTTGATGAATTGCCCAAACTATATTATCATTTAGAGATTTATTCGATATCGTATTTATTGGTAATGAGAAAAATTTACTACTACTTATATCTAATTTATTAATCCCACTTCCCAATTGTGTTCCTACCCAAAGTACTCCAGATTTATCTACATAAAGTGATAATACTTCGTTTTCACTCAAAGATGTTTCATCACTTGGTTCTGCTTTTAGGTTATGAAACTTATCGCCAAAAAAGTGGAAAACACCACCACCAAATGTTCCTAACCACATATCACCATTGTTATCTTGGGTTATGGACATAATGTCATTTCTATTTAGTCCAAGCTTAGAAGAATTCTTAATGTTATAATTAGTAAACTGAATGGTTTTAGACAAACTAACTTTATCAGTATTCTTTATAACTGAAACTCCATTTGAATAACTACCAACCCAAATATTATTTTTATAATCCGCAAACAGTGATACAATCTTTTCTCCAATTCTGGACTTTGTCTTGATTGAATGATTATAGTTAATAAAACTATTCTCCTTTTTATCATCAACTCTACTTAATCCACCACCAAATGTTCCAATCCAAATTCTACTTTTTTTATCAACAAGTATTTTTACTATTCTATTAGAGCTAATACTGTTTGGTTTATTTATTAAATGATAAAAATATTTTTTTTGATTAGTATTTGAGTTTAGTCTAATCAATCCTTTCCCCCAAGTCCCTATCCACAACTCGCCGTTTTTGTTTTCTGCAATACTTGTAATAGTACTGTTACTATTCCTCGAAAAAGAAATTGGATAGTTATAATATTTTTCATCTTTTGAACTGTACCAATCACTACTACTTGCAATATCAAAATGCTTAAATGTTTCAGTTTTAGGATCAAATCTATTTAGATTACCTAAACTAGTTCCAATCCAAATAAATCCTTTACTATCTTCAAATATTGCAGAAATACTATTGTCCGAAATGGAAGATGAGTCTCCTGGGATTTTTGTATATATTTCAAATTCATATCCATCAAACCTATTCAATCCATTAGCTGTGCAGAACCACATATAGCCTCTTTTATCTTGTAACATTGCCATAACTGTACTTTGAGATAAACCTTCCTCAATGCCGATTTTAATAAACTTGTACTTTCCCTCATTCAAAGATTTGGAACTTGGAATTATAATTCCATTCAATAGGAACAAGCTGAAGACTACTATTTCAATAAATTTAATATTCATTTTTAGAATTCAATGTGAGCAAAGTGAAGAAATATTATTTTCATAATTACCTAAATATATTTTTTATTTCAAGGTATTTGTTTAGTTGCAAAAAATAAAATATGTTGATTCTTTTATAAGTAAAATTGTGTTTTAGAAATATTTTTGAATCCTTTTTGAATTTTTAACATCATAAAGATAAACAGTAAACATAATTATTTAAGGAGTATAATGACTGAATTATTAACAAAAGAAACTTTTTTAGAAAAAGTTTTTGATTACGAAAATAACAAAGAATGGAAATTCAAAGGTGAGCTACCTTGTGTTATAGATTTTTACGCTGATTGGTGCGGACCTTGTAAAATGGTTGCTCCGGTTTTAGAAGAGTTAAGTGAAGAATATGCTGGTAAAATTAATATTTACAAAGTTGATACTGAAGCGCAGCAAGAGTTAGCTGGAGCTTTTGGAATTAAGAGCATACCTTCAATACTATTTTGCCCTAAGGATGAGAAACCTCAAATGGCTCAAGGAGCATTACCTAAAGAATCTTTAGTTGAAGCGTTTAACAATATTCTTTTGAAAGAATCTGTAGACAAATAAATAAGAATAGATTTATTTTTTTAACTCGCTTAGCAATATTTGTTAAGCGAGTTTTTTATTGTACTAATGTTATTTTAGAAATACCAAATTCATCTTTTCTACCAGTAAGTTTTCCCCCAACTATTTTAAATTTCCATATTCCAACTTTTCTTTCAGTGTATATATATTCAACCGGAGTACCTTCTAAATAATGTTGATTGTTAAATGAAATAGTATGCGAGCTTATTGAATTTGGAGGAATAAATTCAATAGTTTCTATCTGTACATCTTGATTAAAGAAAAATGAAAATAAAATTTCCCCATCATTATTAAAAGTATATTTGATATCAGTTTTAACATCCGAAGTCGTATCTTCTAATCCAACAGAAAAAGCACTTAGAATATTTCTCTCTACTTTTGCAATAAATGATGTATCCCTAAAATCTTCTAAACTTAAAGTTACTAAGTATGGTCCAACTGGTAGTTGCTTAAGTGTATCAGGAGTAATTCTATTAGCTGATATTCCTTGTAAAAATATTTTTGCTCCAATAGGATCTGACTGAATGAATAGATTCCCATTTGGTGGAACCTCTCTTAATTTGATAAACTTATTTATTTTTTGATCTTTACCAACATGAATTGTAAAAGTACTATCATAATAACCCGGATAGCTTAATTTAACTGAGTAGTTACCAGCAATTAAATTTCTTAAAGTGTCTGGTGTTATGCTATTTAAGAAACTGTTGTCATAGTATATTTTACAATTTGTAGGATTGGAAGTTAAAACTATCTCCCCTTTAGGTTCGTCTTTGGATAGTTGTATGGTTTTTAGCAAAGTTGAATCTTTACCTAATTGTACAGTCAAAGTAGTATCGTTGTAATTCGGTATAGAAAGTTTAATCCTATAAACTCCGTCTCTCAGACTTGTTAAACTATCCGGAGTAAATTTACTAGTTGATATATCATTTAGAAATATTGCTGCACTAACTGGAATAGTTTTTAGAATAATTTTCCCATGGAATTCTTGTAATCTTAAAGTTATATTTTTAGTTGTCTTCTTATTTCTAAAAACCTCTACTGTAAAATTTGTATCAATATAATCTTCGTGTCTTAAACTTACATCATAAACTCCAGATTCTAGATTAAGCAAACTATCTGGAGTATATTTTTGAATATTTGTACCTAGTAAAAAAATCTTTGCACTATCTGGATGAGACCTAACCAATATACTTCCATTAGTATTTTCGCCCATATCTATTATATGCTCATCTACACAACTATTATTAATGCTTAACACTAATAACAATAAAATTATTTTATGAAGTAGTTTCATATTCATTCCAACTAGTTTAATTTTATAATTATAACTCTTCTATTTTTCATTCTACCAAACACAGTATTGTTTGTTGCAATGGGAGAACTATCTCCAAGACCTATTACCCGTAGCTTGCCACTTGAAACACCTTTTGATATTAAATATCTTTTAATAGTATCTGCATACTTTATTGATATTTTTGTGGATTTGGAATGTGAATCATTTTTTTCAACATGCCCTTCAATCCGCCAAAGCACTTCTGGATTATCATTCATAACATTTGCAATATCATTTAGTTCAGTACTTTTACTTTCTTTAAGGATAAAACTATTTTTTTCAAAAGTAGTTTCTCCGTGCAATATATATTTTTTATTTGCATCTAGTTTTTTATTTAGATTATCTTCTGATTCATCTGCTGGCAAAATATCCGGACAACCATCTTCGTCTTCAAATCCATTTATATTTTCTGGTTGGTTCGGACATTTATCAACTCTATCTAGAATTCCGTCACCATCATTATCTAAATCTGGGCATCCATCTTCATCTTCAAATCCATCAAAATCTTCTGCTTGGTTAGGACATTTATCTTCACTATCTTGAATGTTATCCCTATCATTATCAAATTCTGGACATCCGTCTTCATCTTCAAAACCATCAAAATCTTCTGCTTTATTAACACATAAATCTACATCATCATTAATCCCATCTCCATCATTATCTAAATCCGGGCAACCATCTTCATCTTGAAAGCCATCGTAATCTTCTTCTAAATTAGGACACTTATCTTTATCATCAAATATTCCATCTCCATCCGAATCTATTTCGCCCCAAAGATTATAACTTACTCCAACGTTAAGATCAGCAATAAAATCATTATGGTTTCCAATAGTAATAGCATCTAAGTTATCATTTAATAAAAAGTGTAACCCAATTTGAAACTTTAATGTTAGCTTTGGATTAAGATTATATTTTATACCAGTATTCAAATCCCAAACAAAAGAGTTCTTACTTTCTCCATTTGTTTTATCAATCAGTTTACTGTAAATATTTTCATCTGAAAAACTTAAGACGTAAAAAGAAAAGCCAAGACTTACGAATGGCAGCACTTCACGTTTATAATAATGGTCATATTCAGCAGCAAAACTGAACGGTATTATACTTGTAGAAAATGATGTTGGTAAACCTAAATTGTTATCAATTCCATTTGCATTTTTATAACCAGTTGTAAAAACAAAACCATATTTCGATTTAGTTTTTGCGGGAAGCATATACTCAGCACCAAGTGTTAAATTAAATCCTAAATCCGAAATTACATAATCACTATATGTTCTGTTTGTCCCACCCATTATTAGTATGTTCAGTCTATCTGAGTATTTAATAGTCTGAGCAAAAATTACAGAATGGATAAAAAATACAATAAATCCAAATAGTAAAAGCTTAAAATATTTTAATTTGTTATACATTGATATTTAATTAATAGGATTCTTATTTATTAAGCAATAGTTTTTATAGTTATACTAACGTTATTATCGGAAAAAAGCTCTGTGGATTTAGCTATTTTAGATAACTGCTTAATCAATAAAATTGACTGGATTTTAGATTTTCATTTTGGATGGTTCTTTAGAGGAATTGTGTTTTTAAAGTTTAATTCTTTAAGTAAAGAGTATTTTATTTAAGAATTATCATTTTTTTTGTTTGAATAAATCCTCCTACTTTTAACTGGTAATAATATACTCCGCTAGAAAGATTTGTTGCATCAAAGACAACTTCATAACTGCCTGGTTTTTGATATTTGCTAACTAAGGCTTCAACTTCTCTTCCAAGTACGTCATAAACTCTTAATGTTACATTCATTCCGTTTTTTGTTTCACGTTTAACAATTAACGGAATTGCATATTGTATCCTGGTTGTTGGGTTAAATGGATTTGGATAGTTTTGTAATAGCTTAAATGAAGAAACTAAATTACTATTTTCATTATCAATTGATGTAATTTTATCTCCGTATTCTTTCCCATTTATTTTGGCATAAACTAATTTAGAAGAACCACAACCGAATTCACAATTACTAGCATTATAAAATCCAAAACCATTTGCCAAGTCATAATGATATCCTGGAATGAATGAAATATCCCAAAAACTTTTTATTTGTGTCGGAATTCCTAATACTGAATCATTCCTAATTCCAGTAACTATTGTTGAAAAATATTGTGATTCAATTGATGGTCCTTCTCGTGAACATTTAATAGTATCCCCAATCTGAGCAAAAAGACTATCAATTTTTACTTCTCTATTTGATAAAATTTTGCTTTTATTATATCTATAAACAGACCCATCTGTTAAATCGATACGTTCAAAAGTTATTGAACGTAAACTATCTGTTGATACATTTTTATTTAGTAGAACTTTATATTTTTCACCATTCTCTAAAAGAGTATCGCCAGAAACAGTAACTGAACGGAATTTCGTTTTATCATAAATTGGGTGTTGCCAAGTATGATCAATATATTCAAAATAATTTCCTATTTGCAGTGGATAATAACTCAACTCATCATAATTTGTTAATTGTTTTATAATTTTAATTGAGTCCGAATTAATTTCTAATAATGAATGTGAAGTTGCAACGTACATTAAATCTGAATTTGGTTTTTTATAAATACCGCTTATTGTATTACCTATTTCTTTGTAAATCTCAAAAGTTTCTCCGTAATTATTTGATTCGTAGATTTGATTACCAGTTGCAATGTAAACCAAACCACTTTGAGTTGAATCGTAAGAAAGAAATAATTCACTTTCCGATTCAAATTTTATCTCCCAACTATTTAGTTCGCCAGAGTTATCAGAAACTTGCAAGTAATAATTAGTTTCATTATTCCCTATTTTATAAATATGAGAATTATTTATGTCATATAGAAACCATCTGTTTATGAAATCTGGACTATCGCCTCTATACTGGGTAGAACTCATTAGACTTAAGCTATCAACTATAAAAAATGTAACTCCCGTATCAATTGATTTATATAAATTATTTTCTCTATTTTCGACAAACATTATATTAGGATGTTTTTTATTGATGGAAACTAATCTAAAATTTTTTGTTGTTTTAATTAAATCAAAACCCCAGCCCGATGAATCAGTATAAACGCCATCATTGGTAGATACATATACATTTGTGTTTGAACCAGAATTAGTTATTTCCATATTAAAAGTAGTACCATGAAAAGAATGTACTCCTATGGGGTTATCATAGTCTCTATTAAAAATTACGACCGGACTAGGTTCAAAACTTGTTACTCCATCTCCACATTGATAAAAATCTGTTAATGTATTATCTACAAATTCAAAATCACTTACTCTATGCCCAAATGCAGGTAGTGGTTGATAAAAATCAACAAAATCTAATATAAATAATGAATCCAAATTGTCGTTAATGTCAAAATGATAAATATCATTTCTATTAACCCCTTTGTAATTTCCATTACCTTTTGGTGTTGAAGAATCACTTAGTACTCTGTAGAATAACTGAGTGTTCCCATCTATATCTTCATAACCACGTAAACCTGAAAAGTTTGTATCTACTTGTGCAAACAAAATTACGTTAATAAAAAATAGACCTATTATGATTATTCTTTTCATTGTTCACTTCCTATTTCATCAAATTCATTTTACCAACATATTTTTGCATACCTACTTTTACTTCGTAAAAATAAACTCCACTTGAAACTTTATTGTTACTTTTATTTCTTCCATCCCACCTGGATAAGTATGTTCCAGCTTGTAGTCTTTCACTCAACAAAGTTTTTATAACTTCTCCTTGAATGTTGTAAATTGTTAAAGTTGTTTTTTTACCAGCTAACTTTTGAGGAATAGCAAAACTAATAACAGTAGTAGGATTAAATGGATTTGGATAGTTCTGTGCTGTCAAATAATTTTCAGGTAATTCCAAATCAGTATTTGAGTTTTCATTAACATCAGTTAATAGTGAAATACTCTCTCCCTTAGAATCTCCGGTTTTATTTGCTAGATATAAATTAACCCAATTTGGTCTTAATGATTGTTGTAAATATGTGTCCTTCCAGTCGCTATCTGTTAATCTATAAAAATTTGTTGATGTGTATTCATAATAGCTTGAAACCGGTCCAACAAAAGCTACTGATTTATTATCAACCGTTTTAGCAACAATTATTGCCAAATCAATTGGTCCAGTTCCAGCATGTTTAACCCAACCAACAGCATTACCAAATTCATCAGTCGGTGCTGTATGTATATCTGCAACAAGATAATCTTGCTTTTTAAATTCATTAGAATTGTTCCCAAAATATAACTGAGAATACCAACCCACATGCCTCGGAGCTCCACAAACTTGGTTAGGATTGTTAAATAGTAACCGTTTTAAGAAAGATGTTTCCTCTAAACTTAGTAACTCTTTGTTTAATTCTTTTTGTGCAATGTTTGAAAGAGTATCAGAAATACTAGATAATTTTGTAAAATAAATATTGAAATTTTCTAGAGCAAATTTATCAAATGCTGAAATTTGGTTCAGTTTAACTAAAGTATTTTGTGCTAATACACTTATTGAGTTAAAAAATTTGGGAATAGGTTCAACATAACTATTTGGGTAAGAGCAAGTAACACCTCCTGAATAAGATTGTTTTGCATAGAGTAAATTGTCGTGTCTAAGTTCGGTCCAAGATGCAAGCTGAGTATTCATTTTTTGTTGCCACCAAGCTGCTGTTTGCATAAATGTTGGGAAAGCACTTCTATCGCTTGGTGGATTAAGCGTACGAATTGAATTTAACCATAAGTTATAAATTGAATTATTCCAAAAATCGAAATTATAACTATCTATTAAATAACGTAAGCCAGCTAGATTTTTTGAGTATTTATATTTGTCTAACTCCGGTTGTAATAATTGTGCTGAAGCATCATTACCAAGAGCAAATAAAATATCTAAAGTTGATGGTAACATTCTTTTTTGAGGAACTCCATTATCGATTATTTTATCATACACAACACTTGCTGTTACATAGGAATCAATTACAAATCTTTGTCCGAATAACATGAATGCAGATGCTGGAATGATGCTATCGGGAGCCATTGGATCACTCATTAAAATTTGGGAAAGTATTTTTTGATCTGCAAAGGATTTTGTTTTTAATGTATCTTGAAATTCTATTACTTTTAGTGAATCAAGTAGTGCTGAGGAGTTTGAAACATTTATTGAACTTAAGACAGAATTATAATCTAGCAAAGTTACATTGTCTTGCTCCCCAACAAAGGTTCTTATTATAAAATCTATTTCATTATACAAGTCTTGTACATTAGCTAAATCAATTAGCTCTGTGATAAGAGTTGCATCAATTATTTGCCTTTGTACATCCACAAAAGGTACGGGTATTAAGGACTTAGGAGCAATTAAGTAAAGTTCAATTCTACCAAGCCACATCATCGTTTTAAAATACTTAGCTAGTTGCGGGTAATTTTCATCATCATAATGTCCACGAGGTTTGAACTGACTAAAATCAATTTTCTTTGGTGAATCTGAAAACAATGGTATTTCATATGCACTATATGAGTCTATTTTTGAAATAAGATCATTTACTGATGATGAATTTCCATTATAGAAAGGTTGAATTGTTCCGCCAATAAGTTTTACTGGTACTGTTAAATAAACATCAACATCTTTTAACATTTTGGTCATTGCGGAATTAGAAGAATATTTTGCAGTCAATTCAGGCATTTTACTATGCATACTTTCTAAAAGATTTTTCACATCCTTAATCAAAATACTCAACTCAGTATTTTTTAATATTTTATCATAAGAAGAATGGAAAGCATGTAAAATTGCATCACTAGAAATATAAACTGGTAAATCTTTATGATAAATGTCGGCAAACTGCTCACCAAAAGATGGAAGTGATTTCCTTTCAGTAACAACAAAACCATTTTTGCTAATTAGCTGTTTTTCATAATTTGTTAGTTCATATTTAATATCAATTGAATCGTGGAAAAGTGCATCATCCCAATTTGTATTTATATCGTTTTGAAATAAATTAGCTGAATATTTTTGAAGTAATTGGGATGAAGAAATATTTTTATTATTTTCTAGAAATTGTTTGTATTCATTTACATTAAACTGTGATGATTGAGCTGAGCTCTTGTTAACATAACCCACTAGTAAAAGAATAAAGAACAACAATTGTTTAGTTTTCATAATTATCTCTAGCGGTTTAGTTTAAATGTTTTAATCTATATATCAATAAACACTTTTTGTAATTATTAGCAATGTATTTTTAATACTTCTTTTTTTTAGTTGAAAAATATTCTCTTATTTTAATAGAAGCAATTTCATTGTCTTAACTTTTCCAGCTTGGTTCATAATAAAAAAGTAATGACCACTTGATACTGTTGCATTATTATCATTTTTTCCATTCCAAATAAATTTCACTTCTCTTGAATTTGCAGCTACTAACTGCTCAAATGTTTTTACAACTCTTCCTAAAATATCATAAATTTTAAATGACACACTTTCCATATCAATCTCTTTACTCAACCTAATTTGAATTGTTGTTTGATTGTTAAAAGGATTAGGATAGGCTTGAAAAATTGAATCTGTTTTTATTTCTTCTTTATCTTCTACACTTGTTACCCATTCATCAGCACCATCATCAAACTTAAAAGTATCAATATCCATTCCCGGTTCAAGACAAAGAAAAGCTGTGTACATTGATAGTACACGATTCTCAATACTAAAATCAATTATTTCACCAATATCTTCATTTGTCAAATTATAATTTCCAACTTCCAAATTATTAATAAAATTACCAGCCCAGATACTTGAAGAAACAGAATCAGAATTATAAATATTTTCTTCAGTAACTGAATATGATTCAGAAAATGCTTGACTATTATGCACACCAGCAAATTCAATTTCAAATGGGAAAGAACCATCATATTTTCCTATTTGAATAATTGGAGTATTCAAACTAACCTTTTGTGTTGATGAGTTAAGACCAAACCTACTGTAACAAAATCCATTTTCAAGAGTGGTATGTAAATCATAAGTAGTTAACTGACCTCCCAATGATTCAAATAATTTATTAAGTTGAAAAGTAAAAGTTGCATTGTAATCAACTCTAAAAAGAACTCCTTTAGTCAGCTTTGTAATATTTTCATAAAAATATTCATTTCCTGAATAACTTCTATTACCTATACGATGCCAATCTAAATTTTGATTTGCAAAATCACATATATTAATTGGAACATTTTCTTCTTGAGTATCGATCAAATCTTCAATCAATTCGTTAGCAACTTCTCTAGCTCCAACTTGAGTTGAATTAGCAACCAAAATTATTTCTCCTCCAGTTCCAACATGATTAATAAACTCAATTCCATTTGCCAACAAACTTGGAAGACTACTATAGTTAGAAAGAATGTCATCGGATAAATTATCGAATACGCTATTAATCACTTCTTGAGATGCAGGTAACCAATTTTCACTTATCCGTTTTATTTCCAAATTTGAAAATATTAAATTGAATGAGTCTTGCTCAGTAAAGTGATTCAGTAACATTGTTTTAACATTTGCAATTGCTACTTCTCTGCTGATATCACTAGTCGAAGCGTTATAATCAAAAAGGATTGCAGTTTTATACTTTTCTTCTATGGATATTGCTTCCGATGGTAAGTAGGCAAGTTGATAAATATTTTCACTTCCCTCAAATCTATTTAGATATATTCCATTTGTAAAAGGTGCATCCACAGAAAAAGTTAGATTCCCTTTACTTATTTCTGATTGGTTTAATTTTACACTCCAAAAATTACCAAAAGTAGAATCATACTTTTCTTCAAATATTTTCTCAGGTAATTCATTTATTTTAGGATTGCTCCATTCATCACCAAGTTGGCTAATTAAATAAAATGTTTTCACTTTGTATTGGGATGCTTGAATAATGCCTAATGGTAAATTCGAATTTACATTTTTTGAAGTCCAATTTGCTGGAACTAAATATGTAAGTTTTACTCTTCTAGTTTCATCTCCAGCCATTGGAAATATTTTTAATTGATATCTATTCGCTCTTTCTTTTATTAGTATTGAAGGATCTCGTCTTCGTTTTACAATACTCTCATAAATTTGTGAAGCAATCCACTTATCTAAAATTTCTCCTTTAATAATTTCACCTTCAAACCATAACCAAGAATCACTAACTATTGAATTATTTGGTAAAGAGAAATTCATTTCAACTTCAACTGTATCTGTATGAGTAAATCCTAAATTACGAGCAGAAAATGTTAGGTAAAGTCCATACTCTAAGTAAGCCCCTTTAGGTTCAATTGATAATAGAGCCTCTTCAATTGTTCCTTGACCTCCCCTCAAATTTTGTGGATCTGAAACACGAATATTTGCCCACTGACCAAACACTTCTGAGACTAAAAATAAAACATAAATTAAAAGTATAGATTTTTTCATTTTCCACCTCTAGGATTTTAGTTACGAATATTAGTTTTATACTAAGTTTATTTTTAATAAAAGAATGCATAAGTGCTTGCAAGATACAAGGTGATTATAATTCTGATAAGAGCAATTTTCTGTATCACGATATTCCCTTTTTTGTAAGAAATTCTTTTATTAATTACTACTCAAATACCATACCTAAATTGAGAAATACAATTACAAGTGTTTCTCAAGTATCTACTTAAAATAGTTTTATAAGTTCACAGACACGAATGTCTGTGGTACGTCGTAGCACAGACATTCCTGTCTGTGAAATAAAAAAAGAGGAATATTTTATTGGAAACGATACTACTGATTAACGTCACTTAGTTTAGAAAGGACGAATATTTTTCGTTTAAACGAATATTTTTCGTAATTTTTACAGCTGTATTCTGAGTGAGAAAATATACTTTTGTTCGGTAGTTCCTAATATGTTTGTGGTAACTGTTGTATGTATTTTTGCAGAAATTAAATCTTCTGAAAAGAACAGTAAATCAATTTGAGAATAAAGCCACATTACTGCATAGGAAATAATTAGAGAATTTCTAATTTTATAGGATGTGTCATAAGTACTATATTTTTGCTTAACTAATTCAAGATTGGTTTCACTTAAATATAATGCCTCTTTGTTGTTAGTCTCTATAATAAAATAGATCATTGAACCAAGTGTAAGAGTACTGGCAGTTGTTAGAAGCCATCCTTTAGTTTTATTTCCAAGGTATAAATGTCCCATACCAGGAAGTAGTAATGATCTTGATAGTGAAGTTTGAACAATTGACTTTTCATTTGTTATTTGTTCCGGTTCAGAAACCAAAATATTTTTTGGAGGTTCTTTTTTGATGGGAACATTTTTAAATATAATTTTGAAATCGTTTTTAATTTGCTCAAAGTAAGAAATTATTTTTGGAGATATAATTTGTGGATTTAGTTTATGGTTTTTATCCATTTGTAAAATTTTAACAAATTCGCTACGTGCAGAATCTTTTTGAGATATAGAGAAATGAGAAACCGCAAGCATTGTAAAAATACTTATACTATCTGATCTTTCAAGTTTCCCCCCACTATTAAAAACTTTTTTTGAAAGAGAAATAACTTTCTCATACTCAAAAGATTCATACTCCTTACTTAATTCTTTAATCAAATCATTTGATTGTCCGAGTAATGATATAGATGAAAATAACATCAACAATATAAAGGCAGTAAATATTTTTTTCATTTAATCAGCAACATAGATTTGGTTTGGGAAAAAGAACCGTACGACAATCTATAAAAATAAACTCCACTTGGTAGTTCGGAAGCATCAAACTTAACTTTATAGTTTCCATGGTTTTTCACATCGTTTACTAAATCTGCAACTTGTTTTCCTAATGTATTATAGACTCTTAGCGTTACATTTGTTGAGGACGCCAAATTTTCATCATCTACTTTAATTGTATATTCTATTGTGGTTGTTGGGTTAAACGGATTTGGAAAGTTTTGAAATAATTTAAAGTTTTCTGTATTGTTAAGATCAGACTGAAGATTTGTAGTGTATCCTGAATAATATTGTTCTATCTCTGTTATCAGTTCACCATTTGTATCGTATCCACCAAAGACAAATATTCTTTCATCTATATAAGCTGTTGTAAAGTGAGATCTTGCAATATTTAAAGGTGTTGTATTTTCAATAGAATAATTTTTATCATCTACAGTAAAAAATTCAACTGAACTTAATGCGGTATTACTTTCGTTATATCCACCAATAATATAAATTTTATTATCATTACCCTGAATTACTCGACCAGCTGCTCTTGGTTCTAACAAGTCAATAGGAAGTCTGGTATAATTTTTATCAACTGTATTAAACTTAAATATTTTTTGCGAAACTCCATTGATTACTCCACCAAAAATAAAAATATCATCTCCAACACGAGTACACATTTGCTGCTCTGGCAAATCAGAATCCGTAAATAAAGTATCAGAGAAATAAGTTATACTATCATTAGCAATATTATATTCAATTATATAAGGTAAGCTATCAGAAGCATCAGACAGAGGATTTCCACCAATAATATAAAAATTATTATTGTAAATTAGTCCAGTTGAATAAACACGATTAAAATTGATATTTTCAGATTTAACTGAGTTCTCGTCAGCAACTCCCCAAGTTTCCAAACCTTTTAGATTCTCACTTTCGGTTTGAATTCCACCAAATATATATGCTTTATTTTGATAGTCATCAATAACAAAACCAGCACGCGATTCTTTCATAAATTGAAGTTCCCATAACTGATTGTAAATGTTAAATTTTTGCACCCAATTAACATTTGTTTGAGTCGAATCTGAATACCCACCAAATATATAAATATCGCCATTGTGTGTGTCAACCCATTCTCTTCCACTTGCAACAGCATGTTTCATTTCACCACTAACATCCCACTGTTGAGCAAAAGATGATGAAGTTATAAACACTATGACTAAAAGTATTTTATTCATTTTATTTTACCTTAAATTTACATCTCATAACTAATTAAGCAATTACTATACCAAGTCTTATTTTTCAAAAACTTTTCATAACGTGTCATTCCGTTTTTCAGTTTTTTTGGAATACCGGAATCTCATAAATTTTAGGAGGTTCCGGCACAAAAGACAACCGGAATGACATACTTTTAATAAAGAAATTACAATACCAACTTTTAATTATTAAAATTATATTTTATTATTAATGTATCTTTTCGTTTCAAAATAATTTTTTTTTGAAAATCATTATACTTTGGATTTTTAAGGACTAAATTATAACTTCCATGAATTAGTCTCAAAGGATTTTCCAAAGGCGAATCCCCTATTTTCGTTTCATCTAAATAAATTTCACCCCAAGGAAATATTTTGCAATCTAAATATGTAAACATTGTATCTAAACTTATTTTAATATTTGCTAACTCATTTTGTTTAATATTTATTTTTTGTTCATACACTGGATAGTCAGGATGAACTAATTTAAGTGTATGCTCTCCAACTAACAAACTAAAATCATCTTTAATTGGAGTTGTCTCCAACTTCTTATCGTCTAAATATACATCAGCCCAAGGATAACACTCAACAAATAATGTTCCAAATTCATTTACTTCCAACATCTTATTTGTTGATAATTTTTCTATATCAATTATTTTTTTCTTTGAGTTTTCTAACTTAATTTCATTAGAACTATTTTTAAGAATATTCTCAATGTTAAGCTCTTGTTTTTCTTTTGTTAAAATATTCTCTTCTGATTCCTTTTTTATAATTACTTTACTCTTATTTTCTTCTGCAAATTCTTTTGTGTTCAAATGAGAATTATCATCAGTAATATTTGGTGTAAATATTAGAGAATAAAAAGTGAAAATAAATCCAAATAGCAATAGAAGCCCAATAGGGACAAGGTATTTTAAGGGTTTTCTGTTTTTATGATGTCCATTATTTACAAATGTCATTCCCTCTATTGCATCAAGTTCTGATAGAACTTCAGTTGCAGATTGAAATCGTAAGCTTATATCTTTTGATAAAAGTTTTACTAATATTTTATTTATTGGTTGAGGAATAGTTTCAATATTCTTACTAAGATTTTTTTCATCTAATGATAAAATATTATTTACACATTCGTTAACATCTTTACCAAGAAAAGGGTTTTTACCTTTGAATAATTCATAAGTAACAATTCCTAATGAAAAGAGATCACTTTTATGAGCGAGTTTTTCACCTTTAATTTGTTCGGGAGACATATATGCCGGAGTTCCCAAAAGTGAATATTGTTTAGTAAGAAAATTCTCAAACTCCGGTAGAGCTAATCCAAAATCTGTAATTTTTAATTTAAAATTCTTATTTACTAAAATATTTTCTGGTTTAATATCTCTGTGAATAATTCCTTTTTGATGTGCATAATTAAGTCCTCTCAACATTTGAACAAATAAATTTTCTTTTTGTTCAATTGCTAGCTCTCCTTTATTAAAAACTTCACGTAAATTATCACTTTCAAAATACTCGAACGAAATGTAAAAGTAGTCCTTATATATTCCGAAATCAAAAACCTTAATAATGTTAGTATGTTCAAGTTTGGCAAGAATTTTTGCTTCTCTTTTGAATCTATCAATTCTTGTTTCATCCGATAAAGTTTTAACATTTAGAACTTTAAGTATTACTTTTTTATCAAGGTAAATATGCTCAGCAAGATAAACTGCCGAGTGTTCATCTTTTTTATAGCAGCTAATGATAATAAATTTTTCGAACTTTTTTTCAGTGTAATTGTCATTCATAGATTTACTAAATAATTCTAATTGTATTGCGTTTTACGAGAAGATTTTAGTCATTCAATAATCATTCATCACTCAAAAACTTATCCTCTTTCAACTTCAACTGAATCCATCTAACTGAAACACCAAGTGATTGAGCTGTTAATTTTTTGTTTCCACTAAATTTTTCCAAACGCTCTTTCAGCATTTGTCTTTCCATATTTTTGATGGTACTATTTTCTAGCGAAGTTGAATCCCATTCTTCAATAATTATATGCTCTGAAGTTAATTTATTTCCTTCGCATAAAATCACTGCTCTTTTAAGAACATTGTGTAGTTGCCTTACATTTCCCGGCCACGAATAACTTTCAAGTAATTTAAGTGTTTTGCTCTCAACAGTAATTTGTCTATCATTTATCTTGCTAAGAAAATCTTTTACAAGTAATGCAATGTCTTCAACTCGTTCAGCTAAGGTCGGTAATTTAATTGGGAACACATTGAGCCTATATAATAGGTCTTCTCTAAATTTTCCTTCTTTAACTAATTGATTTAAATTTTTATTTGTTGCGGCAATAATTCTAACATCAATTGATTTAACTTTAGTATCGCCAAGCATAATTATTTCTTTGTTCTCAATAACTCTTAAAAGCTTGGCTTGAAGTGATGGTGAAATGTCAGCAATTTCATCAAGAAAAAAAGTACCTTTATCAGTTATTTCAAGAAGACCTTTTTTATCTTTTGTAGCTCCGGTAAATGCACCCTTTTTATAACCAAACAATTCACTTTCAAGTAAAGTATCTGGAATAGAACCACAGAATTGTGCTATAAAAGTGTTGTTGACTCTATCACTTAACTTATGAATTGCTTTTGCAACCAACTCCTTCCCAGTTCCACTTTCCCCAGTGATAAGTACGGTTGCATCGGTTACTGCTACTTTTGTTACTAACTTTGAGAGTTGTAACATTGGTTTACTGTCACCAATCATTTCCGGAATATTATTAACTGATTGAACTTGATTTTTTAATATTTCATTTTCATCTTTTAGTGCTTCAAGGTTTATGATTTTTTCTAAAGAAAGTGAGATTAAATTTGATAAGAAATTAAGAAAGAGTAAATTTTCATCACTAAACTCTTTTCTATTTTTCGTGCTATCAACTAAAATTATTCCCCAAATATCTTCATCTTTTTTTATTGGTACGCCAAGTACTGATTTAATATTATGAAGCATAACACTTTCAAATTGAGAAAGATTAGGATCACTTTGTACATCGTGATAAACCATTGACTTTTTTGTTTCTAATATTCTTTTAATTAAACTGGAAGAAAACTCTGAAAGATCTTCTACTTTTTCCTTCTCTACATTTCGTGCAGAAATAATTTCAAACTGTTCATTCTCAATATTTGCAAAAAGACCTCGCTCTGCATTTACTACATCAATAATCAAATCGAGTACGCTTTCAATTAATGAGTCTTTGTAAGTTGCAGTATTTAGAATTAAGCTTATTTGCTCAAGTGCTTCGAACTGTTCTTTTGTAAGTCCTTTAATTTGAGCAATATATTCTTTTCTAAATTTTTCCATAAAAATAATAGTTCAATTTTGGTTTACAACTAAAATAGTTTTCAAAGTTCGTTACTCAACAATAAAGCTAGCTTCTTTTGAACGACATCTGTTCCCAAATTCGTCAATTGCCCAAATAACCCAAAAGTATTCTCCGCTTGGTAATTTAGACTCTACATTATAATTAATCTCTTCTAAAAAAATTTCTTTTGCCCAAACTAATTCTTCTGAAACTTCATCGGTATAAATTTCGGCAAGATATACAAACTTAAATCCCGGTTTAAATCTTTCCCATTGTAGAAACGGCTTTCCGGTTTTAACTGTATCTCTACCAGAAGGTGAATAGATTTTAACTTCACGTTTAATAATTCTTTTAATATTAGTTTTACCAAGTAGAAATTTTTTATTTCCCTTATCAAAGGCTGCAATTTCAAAATCTTTTCCAATTACTTCATCAATATCATTAATCTGTAAATCTTCAACTTTCAGTTTCTTCTCATAAAAACGTGTTGATAAATTATATAACATTTTTTTTGAGACATCTAATATTTTATTTTCTATAACTACCGTATCTACATCATTTTCTAAATCGGAAATTCTTATTTTTACTAAAAGACTGTATTTTTGTTTTGTAGGGTGTTTGTTAATCACAATACTGTAAAACAATAAACTATCTATTTGAGGCTTTGCATTTAGGTTAAAGCTTATTGATATGTTTCGTTCTCCTTCCCAAGCTACAAATAAAGAGTCGCTGGAAAATCCTACCTTGTTAACTTTTAACCAGCCATTGACTTGTTTAATAGTTTTAATAATAAAGTATCCGTCATTATTAGTTTTACTTAAAATATTTTCACCTTCCCAAAATATTTCTGCATCAGCAATTGCTTGTTGGGGAACACTTATTGTTTTAATAGTTCCTTCTAATGTTGATATTTTATTATTAGGATTTAGTGAATCGAGAGGATTGTTGTGTGGAGCATTGCAAGATAAGAAAGCAAAAACAATTATTATTATTGAAGTAATTCGGAATTTGTTTTGCAATTTATTCATTGAATATACTTTTTGTTATTTCACATCTTTCTTTACAAATTTTATAAAACAAAAATAATCATAATTTTATTAAAAGTTTTAGACCAAGCAAAAGCTAAACACAACTTTTTTCATGTATAAGTATTGAGACAATCTTCCAACTCCATTTGCTAAATACTATCCCATCCAAAAATTATTTTCTATAAACTTAATTAACTCATCCGCCATTACTTTTTGTTCTTCTACTTTCGGATGTCCATCAGTAATTTTATACGGCACAAATAAAGTATAAACATTTTTATCATTCAATACCGAGACAGCTTCTTCTACATAACTTGGCCAAACTGAACCTTCCTTAGTAATATCCATATTGCCAAGCATACAAATAATTTTAGCATTCGTATATTTACTTCTGATGGATTTTACAAAATCATTATATGCAGAAATAATAAATTCCTTGGTTGGCTTCTTTGTCCCAAATCTATTTTTAAATTGTTCATGTTCTGGTCTGTTTACTAACCAAGAATCATTTTGCAAAATATTTATTACAACTATATCTGGTTTAGATTTATTAAATTCCCAAATACTATTTTCATCTTCTGGATTTAATCTATAAAACATTTCTTTCATAATCATTGGAAACCAACTAACAGTAATACCAATTCCACCTTTGGCAATGCAAGAATAATTTGCATTAAAGTGCCTAGCAGTTAATGCAGCATAACTATAATAATTATTTGTGTTAATTCCATCGGGTGAATCGTTACCAGAGTAATCTTCATTAGCATAGCCAGCTGTTATTGAATTTCCATAAAACTCAATTGATTTCTCTTTTGGTTCTATATCTAATATTTTTGCATTTTGATCAATTTGAAAACCGTAAAATTTTGTCTTCCCATTTGACCATTCGGTTCTTTTAAAAAGTTCAGCAGTATGAATTCCCTCCTCCAAATTTGAAGCAAGAGTATAAACTTCTTTAGTCGAATCTGGATGTAGAAGAGAGATGTTTTCCCCATCAATAATAACATTAAAATAATTCTTAGCATGTTCATCTTCTAATATCACTTTTACAGAAGTACCTTCAAATTTAATTTTAACAGATGAACCAGGCCAGTAGATTTCTTTATATGTTTCTGTTTCTCCAATTCGCCCCATGTATTCAATTTTATCATTTAACAATGATACATTTTTTACAGGAACGGACTTACAGCCAAGTAATAGTAATGATATTAATAATAAGCTAATGGATATTTTTGTTTTCATAAAAAATGTAATTTTAGTTTGAGAAAAATTTAAGATTTAAATTATCCAAACAATAATTTAACAATGAATACGGCGCCAAGTATTCCGGCAATATCAGCTAACAATCCTGCTGTTAAAGCGTATCTTGTTTTTCTAATATTTACAGAACCAAAATAAACTGCTAACACATAAAAAGTAGTTTCTGTACTTCCAAAAAATGTTGAGACCAAAATTCCAATAAAAGAATCTGGACCATGAGTTGCAAGAATTTCCGCCATAATTCCAAGAGAACCACTTCCGGAAAGTGGACGCATGATAGCCATTGGCAAGGCTTCTGCAGGCATTCCTATCAAACTTGTGAGTGGTGTGAGTGCATAAATTAAAATATCCATTCCTCCTCCAGCTCTAAATATCCCAATTGCCACAAGCATTGCAACAAGGTAAGGAATTATTCTAATAGCTACATCAAAACCTTCTTTTGCTCCTTCTACAAACACTTCATATATTTTAACTTTTTTTATTGCTCCGTATCCAATAAAAATAAGAATTAACATTGGAATGGCAAGAGTTGAAATTATTTGAATCACACTTTTAAATAATTCAGGGTTTAGAAAACTTAAACTTTGAAAAATTGTGTTTGCCAATCCACTAAATAATAAAGCTAAAACACCTACTATTATAGTAGCGAAAATAATCAATCCCTTTTTACTTGATTTTACAAATTCCATAAAGCCATTAACACTTGAGCCTTTTTCAAATAACTTCACGACAGTAATTCCGACAGTGGTTGCACACAATGCTCCGAATATAGAAGTGCCAATAATTATTGCTGGATCACTACTACCAGCCGCAGCTCTAATTGCTATTGCTGTTACGGGAATTAAAGTAAGTCCGGCTGTGTTAACAGCTAGAAATGTTATCATTGCATTTGTAGCAGTTCCCTTGTTTGGGTTTAACTTGTCCAACTCTTCCATTGCCTTAAGTCCAAAGGGAGTTGCAGCGTTACCTAAGCCAAGCATGTTCGCCGCCATATTCATAATCATTGCTCCCATTGCCGGATGATCTTGTGGAACATCAGGGAATAGAAATTTGGTAAGTGGTCTCATAGCATTGGCTATAATTTTTATTAGTCCGGCTTGTTCAGCAACCTTCATAACTCCTAACCACAAAGCCATTATGCCAATTAGGCCAAGAGCAATATCAACTGCAACTCCTGCGTAACTTAATGCAGAGTTTGTTACTTCTTTCATTCTTGCAAATGCAATATTTTCTAATACTATCTTTCCTCTATAAGTTGATGAACTAATTTTCTCATCTATTATAACAGTACCAACTAAGTCGTCTTCCTTGCCAGATATTTTTGCCATCTTGTTCCAAAAGGCAGGAGTGTTTTCATTAATTTTGAAGAAGAGGATATTTTTATTCTTTTTACTATCAATAGTTATTGAAGTACTTTGATTTATATCTTCATCAATACTAAGATTATAAAATTCGTTAAAAGCTTCTTTGCTAATATTGATGTTCACATTATGTTGATCATCACTTAGGTTATCCATTGAATCTGGATAAATAATTGTTACTGAAAGATGTTCACCATTTCTATATTTATTCTCAGTTTTGTCAATAATATCAGTAGTTAAAGCAACTCCTATACCTAACATCAACAATGTAAGCCAAACATAATTCAGCATTTAGTTCTCCAAATATTAAAAAGATTATTGAATTTGTATATTAAGTTATAAATTCTTTTAGTAAATGACATTATGTTTTATTACTCAATTTTAAAGATTTAGAAATACTTTTTCTTACTCTTGCTCATTTCTTTATTAAAAGAGCCAAACAGATTAAGTTTATGAGTAAGAGTACGATTACTTGTCTCGGCGACCAGACGGAAGAATTTTTGTAAAGACAAAGATTACAAAAGTTAGTTCCTGAGGATTGCCAATATTCAGAGAAGGATATACATAAATGAAAATAGCACTTATTCAATACTCACCAATTTGGGAAGCCAAAGAAGAAAATATTAAAAAGTTAAATGAACTAATCACCACTTCAAGTATTGACGCTGATGTGTTGGTATTCCCTGAAATGACATTAACTGGTTTTACAATGAATTCTTCTAAATTAGCTGAAACTATTGAGGGTATTAGCTTTCAATACTTTTCCAATTTTGCTTCTAAATTAAACAAAGATATATTTGCCGGAATTATTGAGGAAGATGGGAAGTCTTTTTACAATTCGCTTGTACATTTTGACAATAATGGAGTGATTAAAAATATTTATAGAAAAATTCACCCTTTCTCTTTAGTAAATGAGCAAGAACATATTTCTGCGGGGGAAAATATTGTTATCACCGATATTGGAAATGTGAAAATAGGATTAACAATCTGTTATGATTTAAGATTTCCAGAACTTTATAGATTATACGCTAAAGAAAAAGTAGATGTTATTATTAACATTGCAAATTGGCCAGTTCCAAGAATTGAACATTGGAAGCATCTTCTAAAAGCAAGAGCAATTGAGAATCAATGTTTTATTGTTGGAGTTAACAGAGTTGGAATCGATGCAAAGTCCTATAAATACAATGGTTGCAGTAGTGTCTTTAATCCTATGGGAGAAGAAATTGTTTTACTTGAAAATGATGAAAAAATAATTCAAACTGAGATTGATATTTCTGAAGTAAATAAAACTAGAAATAAATTTGGATTTCTTGAAGACATGAAGTTGATTTAGAAAATAAATTGTTATTTGTTCATTGTAAATTAATAATTGTTTCACTCAACTCCGAATAAACGTTTAATTTCGTCATTGCTTATTGATTTGTTAATTTCTTCTTCTGCGACAGTATCTTTTTTCTGAGTTAATTGTTTTGCAAAGTCTTCACTCTTAATTACTGTACAACTATTAACTTTTGCATAATTTTGTATGTTGTGGTCTGAGCTAACAATAGCAATCACTTTAGGATTTCTTGATAAATCAATTTCTTCTTTTATTTTAACATCAGCAATTTTATTATTTGAATACTTGATCTTGATATTCCCACTTGGAATTGCATCTGCTGCAAATCCATCAAAATGTAATGATATTTTTACATTCTTTTTACTAAAGGAAAGCTGCAAAAGCCTTACCATACTTACACGTGAAGCTTGTTTATCTTTTTTTTGGAGGTCCCAAATTTGTGGAATTTTACCGATTAAATTGTTTCCGTCTATTATGTATTTTTTTATCATTTAATAAATCGTATTCTTTTTTTTAGAAACATTCGCCGATTACTAATCGACGGTACGTTAGAAAAGTGAATTTATCTTCCAACTCCAAAGCCCTCTGTTTTTGTAATTTTTACATCTTGCAGTTCTGGAGCTTTCATTCTAATTTCAAAACGGAAGCCTCTATACACACCTATTGGCTTCCAACTAAAATTCATTTCCCAACATTCTAAGTCTCTATAGATGGTAACTTGAGGAGCAGAAACTAAATCTTCTTGAATATCATAATTCCCTCTTACAGTAAATTTCCAATTTTTTGCAAGATTAAAACCAAGGTTCAATCCAATATTTGAGTTTATTGTGTGTTCGTTCGGTGTAGGTTTATTTAGATTATAATTATATGTCAAACTTAAATTCCAGGGAATAGAGAAATCGTTATCTTCTTCATCATATAGGTCAATAAAATCCCTTTTATTTTTTAACGAATAATCATTTTCTTCTTTTTCCTTTTTCCCTTTTCTATCTTCACCTTTAAGTTTATCTCCAGAGATACTTGTTGAGATTGAAAAATTCAAATTTGTTAATCGGAATAACCCTTTCCCTTCTGATGCTAAATATTTATTTACTCTTCTTGTATCGTCACTGTTGTTATAATCATAGACTGTATAACCGGAAGAACCTTGAAAATTTAGGAACTGACCTATTTTGGTTCTGTAACTTAATCTAAGATCCGACATTCTTAAACTATCTGCTGCAAAATTATAGCCGGAAGAAATACTTAAATTTAACAAACTTATCTTTTGAGATTCCGATGTAGTATCGGTCATATCTTGCATAGTTTTCATTTCAAAAACATTTCCTAAGGAAAAATTAAGACCTTGAGTTTCTCCACTCCCAACACCACCAAACACCTCTCCAGTATAGGGATCATAAGTATCAAAAGTTCCATCTGCTCTTTTTACAGTTTCATAATAGTCCCAACTTCTGTTTGAAAAATCTGGAGTATAATTATAAGAGATACCCGGAGTAAGTGTATGCCTTATTGCTTCAACCCCCAATGTCTTTGGTTGCATCATTCCATAAAGTTTAGTGGATGCTGACAAACTAAAATTAAATGTTCTAAGCATATTTATTTCACTAATATCAGACTCTATTAGTGAATCCTTAATTGCATTAATGAAATTATGAGAAGATGGTAAAAATGTTGCACCTTTTTGAACTATGTTGTTAAGTGAAATATACGATTGACTTTTTTTTTTGTTGTACCATTTCTCCACATAATTTAAGCGTGGAGAAATATTAAAATGGCCAATTTTAGGAGAAGCATTTATACTAATATTATGCTGTACTCCACCTCTAATTTTTAATCCAGTACTATCTTTATTTCTTGTATTTCTAAATTGTCCGTTATAGCTGTAACCAATATATTCGTACCACTCTTGGTCTCGGCTTGAACGTCCTTTTTTCTTGAAGGGATAGGACTGAGATTTTGTAAACGTCAAGTTTGGCAATATTTCCCTAACATTTCCAGTGCTAACATTTTGAGAACGACTGTAACTAATATTTAAACTTGTTTTAGATTCATCCCATCTTTTAGTTAGTGTAAACTGAGAGTTAATATCTTTGACTAGCAAATCGCTATAGCTAACACTATTATTTTGTAAAAATGTTGGTGAACCTAACCTTATACTCCCACTTAAATTCATAGTAGGAGTAAAATTTTGGTTATGATTTAGAGCAAGATTCCAATCTGCTTGGCGTATAGGATTGGGATCATCATCCTCACCAATTTCAATATTGGAGTAACCAGCATTTATACTACCATTGTAATTATATTTTTTTGAGTATCTGTACCTTCCCCTTAAGCCATAGCCTCCTCGAGTATAATAGTCTCCCGTTAATGCCAAATCCATGTATTCACTTATGGCAAAAAAGAATCCAAAGTTCTTAAAAAACTGTCCTCTATTTGCAGTTGTTCCATAGCTTGGAGTAATTATCCCAGAACGTCTTCCAGTCTCATTTGGGAAAACAGCAAACGGAATTGGTAATGGTAATGGAACACCACCAACATGCATAAATATCCATTTAGCAAATATTTTATCTTTTTGAATTACTTTCATTTCCGAAGCACTAAAATATGTATGAGGTGTATCACCAACGCAAGTTGTATAAATACCATCTTTAATAAAGAATGTATTTCTATCTACTTTTTTTACTGCGCTCCCTTCGTAACGAGAACCTTCTTTGCTATTCTTTGCCGCAGAAATAAAACCTTGTTGAGTTTTGAAATTATATTTCAGTTTAGTTCCTTCGTAACTTTCAGCACCTTCTGTTAGCACAGGTGTTTGTGTTATTATTTCAGTCCCAGTACTGTCTTCAACTTCAAATGTACCTTCTGCTTCTAACTGATTTGTTAAAAAGTTTACATCTATTTTTCCACCTTTCAGTTCTGTTTCTTTATACTTTAAATTTCCATTTCCATAAATAAACATTTTTTTACTACTCAACTTAAAATGCAAAGAGTCTTTTGCACTGGTGTAAACAATATCTTCAATATCAAAACCTTTACTTTTTATAGTGTCAATTTTTTCTGATAAAGGACTAGTTGAGGTTGAATCGATTGAAAAATTAGTTTTCGCGAAAAACTTTAACGAATCTTGGGCAAACATATTCCCAAACAAAAATATCAATATTACGATTATATTTTTCATCTTAAGCTTGTTCAATAATAATTTGTTATCAACTATTAAATACTAATGATTTATTTGTTTAGAAAATATTGAGGTTCTTATAACTACAATATTATTAAGTTGTTTGTGGAAGCTATGTAAATTATTTAACACTCCAAATTGCATTCTTGTAATTCTTCAAAATTGTTTCATCTTTTGTTACCAATGTTGATTTTTTTAATGATGCTTGTGCAACTATAATTCTATCAAAAGGGTCACGAGTCCACTTGGTTGTTATTGCTTTTTCTATTATTGAAGTAAACTCAATATCACAAATATTTAAACCAATTTCTGATTTTAATATCGATATTATTTTATTAGATTTTTGCTTAATTCTTTTAATTTCATATAGATATTCTAATTCTAATTTCACAAATGGAGAGATAAGCAAAATACTTTTATTTAGAATAGACTGAATTGGAAGTGGGATTAAATCTAAGTTACCACTATAAAGCCAAACAATAACATGAGTATCTAAATAAACTACATTTTCCATTCGCTCGACCAATCAATATGTACAATACTTTGCGGTGAATCTATGAAAATATTTCTTTTCTTTAAGTTAGAAAGTTTTTGGTTTTCAGCAGTTGATATAATCTTTAGCTTCTTTCCTTTTCTTTCAATCTCAATCGGTATTCCAGTTTCCAAAACTTTGTCAAGCATTTTATAAATATTTTTTCTTAAAGCAGATGCAGTTAAAATCATTGTATCTCCAGGTTTCTGCAAATATAATGATACGTACGCTATTTGTCAAGGCATAGTACGTCCTTTTGTAAACGTTTCGGTTCAGACGATAATTTAGTGGAGAAATAATATTTATAATTTGAAACGGTTTACGTAAATGATATTTATCCTGATAAATGGCATCGGGACAAGTTTTGTCATTTTGATTTTTACCAGAATCAATTGAACAATGAGATGCCGGTATTGTAAAAAGCACAAACTGGTATGATATATAAAGCCGAAAACTAGACTTGTCCCGCTGTTTTTGCAGGATTTGATTTAAGTATCTCTAATCGTAAAGTACTAAAGATGATGCTCCTTTGATACCAGCATTGTTCTTAAGTTTTGCTTGTCTTACTTTTACTCTTGGTCTCAAAGATTTTAATACTCTTGATTGAATTGATTTTTTTACTGCAGAAAATAATGGCTTTCCAAACCCGGCAACACCTCCACCAATAACAACTGTGGTAATATCAAAAACATTTACAATTGATGCAAGGCCATGCCCAAGCGTTATGCCTAAGTTATTTATAACTCCAATTGAAAATTTATCTCCTTCAAGAGAAGCATCATGAATTATTTTAGGATTTAGTTTCTTTATTTCTCCATCTAACATTTCGTATAATAATGAAGATTTATTTTTTTTCAACTGTTCAATTACATTTTTTATTAAATAATTATTCCCAAGGTATGTTTCCAAACATCCTCTTGATCCACAATTGCATTTTGGACCATTATGATCTATTGTTGTATGTCCAATTTCCCCAGCACCACCAAGTTCACCTCTAAATAATTTTTTATTATAGATTATACCACCACCAACACCCGTTCCAAGTGTAATCATAATAAAACTATTTAAAGTTTTACCAGCTCCATAAATAAGTTCGCCAATAGCAGCAGCGTTTGCATCGTTTTCAACAAAAGTTGGTAAGCCAAATTCTTTTGTTATAATTCTACCAAGATGTACTCGCTCCCAACCAGGTAAGTTCGGTGGATTTTCAACAGTCCCCTTTTTTAATGAAACTGTTCCAGGCGAGCCAATACCAATACCTTGTACAGTTTTTTTATTCTTATCAAGTAAAGAATGAATTCCTATCTTAATTTGAGAAACAACTTTGTCAGGCCCTTCAGATGCAAAAGTGCTAAGAGAAGCTTTTTTAACAATTCTACCACTACCATTTACAAGACCTATTTTAATCTTTGTTCCACCAAGATCAACACCAACAGAATATTTGTTTTTCATAAAAATAATTTCCTCTAATTAAAATTTTTATCAACTATTGTTAATGGCGAAGGGTAAGTCATATTACCAAGAGGTGTCCCAATGGTAGGTTCCGCTACAATTTTTATTTTACTTGTTGAACCTTTTTGTCCGCCTAGAGTTAAAGCTAAATTCATTATTGATTGCAACCCTTCCGCCTTAAAAAAATCTAACATATCTAACTTCATTTCTAATGGAATTATAACTGACTCTTTAACAGAAGGAACTGTAATTGGACTTGAGATATTACCTGATATTGTTTTCTTTCCATCAATGTACAAAGTCCAAGGAAAAGATTCTAAAGTAATATTTGAAGAATTTTCAGCAGTTGTTTTATTCGGATTTTTTGCAAGAACATTTACAAGAAACGAAACTGGAAAATCTCCCGAAATCACTTGTGATGTTAGTTTCATAATATCAATTGCGTTAAAATCACTTAGTTTAGATTTATCGCTAATCATTGTGTTGCCAACTTTAAAATTATTAAGTGAGCCTAACTTGTACTGTAATTTTGAGATATTCATTATTGAATTGTAAACACCACAAGATGTAATGAATAAAGCAATTAAAGAAACTGCTATTAAAATTTTTGTTTTATTTTTCACGATTTGTTTTCCTCTATTTTATTTATAATCATTTCTGCTACTTGTAAAGCTTTTAAGCCGTCTTCCCCACTAACCACGGGAGTTGTATCGTTTTGTACTGCTTCAACAAAAAGACAAAGCTCATGCTTAAGAGCATTCACTTGTTTAACTTCTGGCTGTTCATAAACTACAGACTTTTTATTTTCACCAACTCCCATTTCTCCAAATGTTAAAAAATGTTCAACATTTTTTTCACTTGAAGAAATAAGTCTGAACACTTCAGAAACTCCACTATCGAAATCTACTGAAATATAAGCTTCCTTTTGGAACATTCTCATCTTACGCATTTTCTTTTGGGAAATTCTACTTGCTGTTACATTTGCAACTGCTCCATTTTCAAATTCAATTCTTGCGTTTGCAATATCAATATTATCTGATACAACAGCGACTCCGCTTGCACTAACATTTTTCACATCACTTTTAACCAAGCTTAAAATAATATCAATATCATGAATCATTAAATCTAGAACAACAGCAACATCTGTTCCTCGTGGATTAAACTGTGCAAGTCTATCTGTTTGCACAAACTTAGGATTCATATTATATTTTTCTAAACTCAATAGAGCAGGATTAAATCTTTCTATGTGTCCAACTTGAAATTTTAGATTTTTATTCTTGGCAAGTTCAACTACTTCCTTTGCTTCATCAATTGTACTTGTAATTGGTTTTTCAACAAACACATGAACATTATTTTCAAGTGCTTTCTTTACAAGTTTATAATGACTACTTGTTGTTGCAACAATAAAAACAGCATCAACTTTTTGAAGAAGTTCATCTAGGTTTTTAAAGAACGGAATATCATATTTTTCAGAAACCTCTTCCCCGGCTTTCATACTGATATCATTAACTCCTACAAGGTTTACTTCAGTAATTTCCTTTAACAGTTTTGTGTGGAAATTGCCTAAATGACCAGTACCAATAACTCCAACATTAAGTTTTTTCATTTATTTCATAATCCATTTATAACCAATAATTTTATCGTAATCACCTCGTTCGGGTGTTTGGTAATGCAAAAATATTGAATATACATTTTGCGTTTCCCAAAAATTACCTTCAAACAAATTCCAATCTATATAATCGACAACTTCATCATCATCTCTTCCGGTTACATATTTGTAATCATAAATTCCACGTTTAAGTTCTAAGCTTATTGAGTAAATATCATCCTTGTTTTTTAATTTGAACCAAGGTAGTACTTCCCAATTTGTAAACGAACCTACAATATAAATATTATCATCAATTTTTTCATGTGGTTTAAACTCAAATGTTGAAATTAAATAGTCTGAGTACTGATTATTTTTATTCATCAACTTAAAACCACCATTAAAATCTCTGTGATTCATTTTATAGAAACGCGAGTATTCGATTCCGTCATACTGCGCTCTTGTTACCGGAAGTTGATGCCAATGGTGATCGTTCAAATTTACTTGTCTGTATTCTGCCCCCGGTTCTAAATCTCTAATTACAAATTGAAACTTTTTATTTCCATCCCACTCATAACCTCTGCTTGAATTAAAAGAATCTTTTGAGATTACTAATGGGTACGGCACTTCATTATTTTTAATAATTTCTACATACTTAATTCTAAATGGATCTAATGAATCTGGAATTTCAAAATCTATTTTAAGGTTATAGACTCTATCGTTTGCAGAGTTGCTAGATATGCTTCTTTCTCTTCTCCACTCAATGATATCAGTCTCTAACTCAACTAGTTCTTCTACAACATAAAACTTTCCCCACTCATAAACTATCGATTCATCATGCGGATCAGTAATTAAAAATATCCACTTACCACTAAACGGAAAATTAACATCTTCTTTTGGAAACGTTTCTTTTACAAAAAAGTTTGCTCCCTCGGAAGTTGATGGAAGGAATTCAACATTTGCACTATACAAAGTATTCTCACCTAAGTTTTCTAACAAAATATTGTCATAGGTTTCCCATTCATTATTGCAAAATTGAAAGATGATTGAAAGTGCTGGCTCGTGTTCAGAATCAATATCAAAATCAATATGAAGTTTATCACTTGTACCCAGACGTAATACTTGCAAGCCAGTTATGTTATTGTTGGAATAAACTTGCAAACTTTTTATTACGGGTTCTTGAGCTAGGATTGAACTAAATATGGCGAACAATAAGAGGAAAATAATCATAGTGTATTTTTGATTTGTTAATAGAATATAGATTTCATTTGTATTTAGAATCACATTTAATCTATATATTAAAAATACCAAAAAAAGATATGTATTCAATGGAAATGGGAATGACCTTCTTGAGAAAGTGCCTGGCATCTGGGAGATGCCAGGCACTTGTGAAACTTATAGCCCAACTGCACTTGCACTCATTACAGCTAAATGGTTTCTGTGTTTTACGGAAACAAAATAGTTACCACTTGAACTTGTAAAATGAACTGGACTTACTCCATCCAAGCCAACTACACTTCCGTCTTTTAGAACAAATGCTGATTGTGATTCTAAAACTATTGATGAATTGTTTTCATCTCTTAATTCTACTAGTACCCAATCTACAACTTCGTTACCAGATATATTAGGAATTGGGTTTACTGTTTCCGGGTCTTCTGTATAAGGCGAATCAAATGGTACGGTTAGGCTTGCATTCATTTCGGGAGTGCTGTATGGTCCTTCTAACATTATTGTTAAACTTAAATCTATTTCGCTCAAAACCGGTTCATCTGCTCCCATAAATGGTGGGTCGTTGCGTGTGTCTCCATCTATGTCTGTTATAATTCCAGTAATTTGAATTCCGTTTAATGGAACTGATGTACTAACAATATGTAAATCTGTTGGAGAAGCAAATGTTACAGTTGCATTTTTAGAGTTTACATCAAAACCTTCCGGTGCTGCTTGCCAGTCTGCAAGCGTTGCATAATCTATACTACTACCAAATGGCCCGTGCTTTACTAAGGTTGGTCCGGTTGCGTATAAATTATTATAGTTACATTCATTTATTATTCCACTTTCCCATTCTATAGCAGAACCATTATGATTATTGTAAAAAATATTATCTTTTATGGATAAATATTCGGAATTTCCTCTGACTAATAATGCAGTACTAGATGAGAAGATACCTTCTAAAAAAATAGTATTATAATATACATCAACATATTTTGTTAAGTCAAGTGTGATTCCTTTAGTTTCTCCAATAATAAAATTATTTTTTATTGTACCATGCTTAGAATCAGTTCCATCACACCTTAACAATTTAATTCCTACATCAACAGAAATAATATTTTTTTCAACAACAAAATCATTGTTGCAATTTTTGAGAGAAATTCCAAACCCATTATTATTATTACAAGTATTTGACTCTATTTTAGGTGCATCCGCATTTTCAATATAAATGGACACACTTCTTACATTAATAATACTACAATTTTTAACAAGAAGGTTGGACGTTAGTGTAGAAGAATCATCTAAATCAAAATAAATACCCCTTGCACCATTATTGATTATATTATTTTCAAAGGTGCTATTATTCAGTTTACTGGTACTATTACAAGAAATAACCGATAGGTTTTCCAAATTAGCAGAACCGGGTGGAATTACATAACCGTTCATAACATTTCCGTAAAGTTCTAAGTTTCCATTCACATTTTCTAAAGATACTACTTTTGCATAATCTGTGCCTCCAGCTGTTAGTGTTAGGTTCTTAAACTTTAAATATTCTGCTACTTTTATTCTAACAACAAAATTATCCGCTGTACCAATTGCTGTATGTGTAATTTCAACATCACTCACATTACCGGAATTTGATTGAAACGTAACTGTGTTTGTTGCACTACTGCCTGTTATTGCTCCATCTAAATCTATTTGATCTGTGTAATTTCCATTAAATATTTGGAATACAACTTCTCCACCAACTCCTTTTGAATATAGATCAGCAACAGCATTTGAAATAGTTGCGTAGTCACCTCCAGTTCCAATTGTATATACTTCACTAAGTGGTAAAGCAACAACAGTAAATTCATCCGCTCCTATACTTGGAGTATTGCTACTTCTTGGCTGCCCATCAATATCAGGAAAACTTAAAGCAAGAGTTCCTTCATTATCAATTTGTGGTGAGTTTGCATGTAAATCTGATAAAGAAAAATAAAAAGGATTGGCACTTACAGAATTGTTATTTGTACTACTCGCAGAAATATAATCTACTAAAGTTGGTTGATTTACATTATCCCATTTACCTATGTTTGTTCCCGTTGTGTATAAGTCATTATAATCACTAATATTATTTGCCCCACTAATTCCAATGCAAGAGTATCCACCTCTTTTATTTGCAAAAATATTATTGTAAAATGTTGCATTTATGTAAGAGCCATCAATACCTTCAAAAGCAGTACTTGTAATTTCATTAGTGTGTGTTGCATTTTCAATATTTATACTGTTATGTAAAAAATCAATATAAGTAGTACTTTTTAATGTTATTCCTTTATTTGCTGCTTGAATTAAATTATTACGAACTTTGCCATGTTTGATACTTGTTCCGGTAATAGATTGTAAAAAGATTCCACTTCCAGTATTAGTGGTAGTATTTATTTTATTTCCTATAATAGCAAAATCATTATGTATATAGCTTAATGCAATGCCATAAGAATCGCTATTATTTGTAATAATATTATTTACAATGTTAGGTGCATCCAAAAATGATAATGATATAGCTAGACCATTTGTAGAAAAAGTGTTATCAGAAATATCTACAAAAGTACCGAAGGCATTAGAAGCGATTAATCTTATACCTTGATAACCGTTATTAAAAGTGTTATTAGTAAATATAACATTATCTATTGTACTTGCTAAAGCAAAAATAATATCTTGCGAGGAGGGAAAACTCGATAAGTTAACACTTCCGTTAAAGATGTTATTAGTAAAGTTTAAGAAATTTAATGATATGCCAGGAGAATTTAAATTTAGAACTTTACCTAAGTTAGGTGCTGTAAAAGTTAATTTATTAAAAACTATGTGTTCGGCAGCTTCAATATTTATTACCGAACTACCAGAACTATTTGTAATTATTACATCAGAAGCATTTCCGGAGTTTGATTGAAATGTAACTACATTTGTTGCACTACTACCAGAAATTGCTCCATCTAAATTTATTTGTTCATTGTACGTTCCGCTCAAAATATTAAATGTTACTGCTCCACTAATTCCAAAATCATACATATAAGCAAGAGCCAGAGTTATAGAATTAAAATGTCCACCTACTCCAACTGTATAAATTCCGTTTAACGGAGAGCCTAAAAATTCGTCAGCACCCATAAACCGAATTGGTGTTCTATTATCTCCATCAATATCCTTTATCACACTTGTGGTAAAACCATTTAACATTTCCGGAACGTAAACAATATGCATATCTGATTTTGAAGCAAACACAACTTCTACTGATTTTGAATTATCCTCGTTGGTTGAATTATTATTCTGTTGCAAGAGTGGAAGTGTTTTGTAATCTGTTCCATTCCAATTAAAATGATAAATACCATTAGTACTGACATTATTAAAATCACTTTTTACAAAATGAGCAGGTAAACCAATGTAAGCATAACCTTCTCGCTTATTGTTAAATATATTATTGTACAATACTAAATCAGTATTTGTTATTGATTCGAAAGCTGAACTACTAGTTATTGGTGTATTTGATGTTGTTGCAATATTTATACTGTTATGAATTACATCAATATAACTTGAGCCTTCTATTGTTAGTCCTTTATCTCCGGCTTGTATAAAATTATTTATTACAGAACCTTGCAAGGAACTTGTTCCAGTTATATTAATCAACTTTATCCCACTACCATCAGTTGTTGTTGTATTTATTTTGTTCTTCTCAATAGTAAAATCATTGATAATATAATTTAAAATAATAGCATAAGAATTGCTGTTATTTGTAATAGTATTATTTGTAATATTAGGTGCATCTGAAATTTGCAATGCTATGGCAGAACCTTTTGTAGAAAAAGTGTTACCCGAAATTTCTATAGAAGTACCGGAGCCACCAGCATTGACATATAAACCCAATCCGTTACTACCATTATTAAAATCATTATCTGTAAACACAACATTATCAACTGAAAGACTTGCATATATAATATCTTGGTTTGTAAAAGGGAAGGCTAGGTTAGCACTACCGTTGAAGACATTTTTAATAAAACTTATATTGCCTAAAGAAAATGTTGAATTCAGAATTTGACCTAAGTTAGGTGCTATAAAAGTTAATTTAGTAAAAATTATGTGTTCGGCTACATCAATACTTATTACCCAAGAACCTCCACTATTTGTAATTTCAGTTTGTCCGGCGGAATAAAAAGTAATTGTGTTTGTTGAACTGCTACCAGTAATAAAGTGAGTGAGTATGATTGGTTCATCATAAAAAGCATCAACTAACTTAAATTCAATCTCTCCATCAATCCCGGCAGTTTCCATTGCTGAAATTGCTTCTGCAAATGTTTGATAGTCGTTTGCACTCGCACTACCAATTGTTTTTGTTCCGTTGAGTGGTGGGTCTGCTGCAAAAGTAAAAACCGGAAGTAGAAAAAGTATGTATAAGATTATTCGTATCATTGTGTGCCTTTATGAATTGATAAATTATAATCAAAATATTTTTATGATAAAAAGATATTTAATCCACTAAATAACATATTTTAACTTTGAGCCTTTGTGAAATAAATCATGTTAGTTTAAGGATTAGTATTTCTGGTTTAATTTATTGGAAAAAAGATGAGATGTCAACTACCGATATCGGTAGTTTTTTGGTTTTGAGTTTTAAGGAATATAGGAGATTAATAATTATAAAATCATTAGAAATTAGAAATCATGTAACCTTAATTGTTCTGAATTAGCTAATTTATCACTTATCATTTTAGTTTTACGCCTATTCTTTTTATGAAGATTTATCATTCTGCTTTCATTTGTTGTTTGAAAGAATACTGGAATCTCATAACTTATATCAGTACCGAGATTCTGGTATTCATAAAAACAGTTAAGTCAGAATAACAATTTCTTTTTGTTTTTTAAGAATTATGTAACCACAAAAATAGAAACTGCAACATGTAGTTCTTGTGTTTTGCTTGTCACGGTATAGTTGTCTTTACGAAGTCGGACGTTTTATTTTACCACACCAAAGTCGCTTACCCAAAAGATGTCAGATATGGCAAGCTGTTTTGCTAAATCTCTCCTCTTATTGATTTGGCAATAACTTCTGCTTTAGAATTTACTTGAAGTTTTTTGTATATTTTTTTTGAGTGGAATTTTACTGATTCTAATGAAAGATTAATATTAGCAGCGATCATTTTGAAGTTTAGTCCATCAACCAAGTAAGAAACTTTTAGTTGTTCTTTTTCTGTAAGAGAATTTTCTTTTGGATCTTTTTTTTTCTACCAAAAAACTTAATTACTTTTCTTGCAATTGCCGGAGTCATGGGTGCTCCGCCATCAACAACATTTATTATAGCTTCTTTAATTTTAGCAAGTGGAGCATTTTTTATTAAATAGCCAGATGCTCCAGCTTGTAAAGCTTTAAATATTCTATCTGCGTCTTCGTGTATGGTTAACATAATAATTTCTGTATTCGGCATTCTCTTTTTGAGCATTTCAATTGCAACTAAACCAGAAATTCCAGGCAGACCAATATCTAGAAGTATTACGTCTGGTAAATTATCTTGACTGTGCATAGCATAATAATCTTCAATAGATTCTGATGAAACAATTAATCTTAGTTCCAGTTGCTCGCTCAAATATTCTGCTAGTGGAATTCGAATATCTCTTATGTCTTCTATTAGTACTACTGAAATCATAGTTCTTCTCTATATAAAAGCTAGTGTATAAAATTAATGATCGAAGGATTTACAATTAAAACTATGATGTAATATATATTATGAGGTTTAGCAATGCAACTACCTATATAGGTAGTTTTTGAATGTAATAATATTGGTTCCATTTTTTTCTTTCAGCATTCCAGCATCCATTGCTGCACATAATGTTCCATCTTTTGCAAACTAAATATCACGAGTAAATGAGTTTTTGAATAAATTCAAGTCGGTTAGTTTTGTGATTTTTCCATCTCTTCCTTCTTTTATATCCAATATTACAGAAGTAAGAAGTCCGTTAATATGTTTGAATATTTTCAAAATTATTTCCATCCCACTTGCTAATTCCATCATAAGTTGCAAACCATATATAGCCCTTACTATCCTTAAGCATAGCTGCAACTTGTCCATTAACTAGACCGTCTTCTTGTATAATATGTTTATGGATTTTTATTTGTGCAATTGCAACAATGTAAAAAAAAGAAAAGTATAAGGAAGAATTTGATTCGCATATAATTTTGTTAGAGCATGTAGATTTAACTTAACTGAACATCTTATTTTATAACAAAAAAAAAACATTTTTTTTGCAATTTATAACCATGCTAACATTTTTTTGTTATAAAGTCTTTCTTAATGCGTAACCAAACCATCCACTTATGCACTCAACTGCACAATTGTAAAAAGAACAAACACAAATAGTATAATTACAAATGTTATTGAGTGATCAATTTTTAATTCAGAATAGTTTAATTTATTTTCTTGTTTCATGATAATTCCTTCTTTTAATTTTTACAAATGTTATTTTATGGCATCTAATTTCAATTACAGCCCTATACTTATTGAAGATGAGCTCATTACTGCAAGATGATTTCTATGTTTTACTGAGATATAATAATTTCCACTTGAGTGTGAAAAGTGAACTGGACTAATTCCGTCTAAATCAACTACGCTTCCATCTTGTAAAACAAAAACTGATTGTGATTCTAAAATAGTTGATGAATTATTTTCATCTCTTAGCTCAACTAAAACCCAGTCAACTACTAAGTTACCGGAAATGTTTGGAATTGATGTTACAGTTTCACCATCTCCATAAGGTGAAAGAGTTGGTAAAGTTAAGCTTGCATTCATTTCTGGTGAGTTGAACGGGCCTTCTAATATTACTTTTATACTAACATCTATTCCACTTGGTTCATCTGCACCAATGAATGGTGGAGTTCCTCTCAAGTCTCCATCTATGTCTGTTGTAATTGATGGGATTGTTACTCCATTTAATGGAATCGGAGTATTTACAATATGCAAGTCTGATAAAGAAACAAATGTAACTTCTTCATTGTAAGAGTTTGATTCAACACTGATTGCATTAGAATAATCAATAAGAGTGGCATAATCTATCGTTCCCCATCTTGCAATATATTGACCATTGGTATATAAATTATTATAATCGCTTTGGCTAATCTGACCGCTTTCCCAATTTACTACATATCCTTCTCTCTTATTTAATAACAAGTTATTCCTAATAATTATATTAGTCGTTAGATCACTTGGTGCATTAACTATTCTTAGTGCTGATGAATTTGTTAACGGTTGAGAACTATCTGTATCAATGTTTATATTGTTGAACTCAACATTAATGTTAGAAGAACCATTTATAGTTATTCCATTTGTAAGGGCAGAGATAAAGTTATTTGTAACCTTTCCATTTAAGGAAGAAGAGGGAGTGCCATCACAAAAACTTAAATTAATCCCAAATGATCCAGTTATTCGGTTTTTTTCTACAATAAAATTATTATCACACCAAAACAATAAAATTGCACTGCCTATATTACTCGAGACTGTATTAGATATAACATAAGACGAATTGGCTCTTGTTAAATGAATTGCTCTGTAGTATGATGAAATAGTATTTCCGATAACTCTCAAATTTGTTGTACTTGGAATTAAATCAAGAGAAAGTTTGATTCCATTGTAACCATTATTAATTATGTTGTTTTCAAATGTACTATTGTTAAGATTTCCTGAGCTCTCACAAACTATAATAGATTTGTTATTTTGATTTGATGAATTACTAGTTACTAAAAATCCATTCATCACATTTCCGTAAAATAATAGATTACCATTTACATTTTCTAAGGAAACAACTTTTGAATAATCAGTTCCACCGGCTGTTAAAGTAAGGTTATTAATTTTTATATGTTCAGCTGCATCTATTCTGAGCACAAAATTATTTGCTAAATTTGTAGCTGTGTTAGTTATAACTACATCACTTGCATTTCCTGAACTTGATTGAAATGTAACAGAACTATCAGAGCCATGTACAACAACTGCTCCATTCAAATCTATTTGTTCATTGTAAATTCCGTTGTTAATATTAAATGCAACCGCTCCTCTAATTCCCCTTAAATAAAGATTATCAACAGCTTCAGTAATTGTTAAAAATCCACCACTGCCAATTGTGTACGTTCCAATAAGTGGCAGTAAATATTTATCTGCACCAATAAGAGGTGGAACATTTCTTAATTGTTCATCAATATCAGTATTTATTCCAGCAACTGTAACTCCGTAAAGAATGGAAGTTGAATTTAGAATGTGCAAATCCGAAACAGAAGTAAAAGTAATAACTGCATTGTATGAATTAGCATTTGTACTACTGCCAATTATAAAAGAAACTAAATCTGAATAATTACTACCTCCCCACTTTCCGATATTTATTCCATTAGAATATAAATTATTGTTGTTACTCGAATTGTTAGGAGCTGCTAAACCGATATACGCTAAACCTTCACGCTTATTATTAAAAATGTTATTATGAACAAATATGTTTGAATTAGACGAGCTACTTTCAAAAGCAAAACTTGAGTTATCCATTGCTAAAGTTGGGTGTTCAATATTAATACTATTAAAATAAATTAGCATATAATTTGATATTAATAATTTTAGACCTTCATTACTAACCTGAATAAAATTATTAATGACATTACCATATAATGTCCCGGTTGAATTACAATTAACAAATTTCATTCCCATACCATCATTTGTTAAAGAGGATATTTTATTTTTTTCAACTAAAAAATCACCATCACATCTGTTGAATTGAAATGCATAATTGTTACCACTATTTGTGCTAATATTGGAAGTGATTTGTGGAGAAATAAAATTTTCTATTAAGATGCCCGAACTATTTGTTTGGAATTCGTTTTTATCAATTTGTAGCCCCGTGGATTTTGTTAAAATATACGATTTTAGATATATCCCAAACGAACCACCTATGAATAGATTTTTGCTAAATGAAAAATTATGTAAATTCTCAGATTGAATATCTGCAAAACATTGTATCATATAATTATTTGCACTTACACCAGAATTACTTTCAAATACATTATTACTAAATGAAATATCACCTTGCGGATTTTCAATATAAATAACCCTTGCAAAAGTTGAGCCAATAGCTGAGAAAGATAAATTGTTGAAAATTAAATTCTTTGCTCCATCAATATTTACAACAAAGTTATCTGCAACTGAAGTAGATGAAAAATAATATTCCACATCTGATGTAACTCCAGTGGATGGTTGAAAAGTTATGGAATAATTATTAGTTCCTATTATAGCTCCGTTAAAATTTAGTTGTTCATTATACACACCTGAGGATATTTTAAAAATAACATCACCACTAATTCCAGAAGTATATAAATCAGAAATTGCAGCACTAATTGTTGAATAGCTTCCACTGAGACCGCCAATCTTATAAGTACCGCTCATCGGTGCAGAAATTACGAATGATAATGATGAGAAAAATAATAGAATTGTAATTGTTGCTAATTTATAATTAAAATTTGTTTGTCTATACATAGGTCAACCTATTATTTAGTTTCGGTTTATTGATGTAATAAGATAATAGATAGGTTTAGATTTATCTACTGACGATATAGGTAGTTTATTCTAAGCGTTGATGAAATTTGAGATTTTCACTATCGATATCGATAGTCTGATTCAGATTAATCCTTTTTTGAAAGCTTTGGTAATTGCTTCTGCTTGCAAATTTACTTGATGCTTTTTTTAATATTATTTTAATCTTTTCAATCCCTATTATAGCCCTATAGTTATTGGAGATGAACTAATTACTGCAAGATGATTTCTATGTTTTACTGATATAAAATAGTTCCCACTTGACTGTATAAAATGAACTGGACTGATTCCATCTAAATCGACAACACTTCCATCTTGTAAAACAAAAGCAGATTGTGATTCTAAAACTGTTGAGGAATTATTTTCATCTCTTAGTTCTACTTGTACCCAATCCACAACTTCGTTACCAGCTATGTTTGGAATTGAGGTTACAGATTCGCCATCTCCATATGGAGAAAGCGTTGGTAAAGTTAAGCTTGCGTTCATTATTGGACTATTGTATGGACCTTCTAACATTATTGTTAGACTTACACTTACTCCATCCGGTTCATCTGCACCTATGAATGGTGGCGTTCCTCTTGTGTCCCCATCTATGTCTGTTATAATTGAGGGAATTGCTATTCCATTTAGATGAACAGGAGTGCTAACGATATGTAAATCTGGTGGGGAAACAAATGTAACTTCTGAGTTATAAGAGTTTGCATCAAATCCTTCAGGTGCTGCTTGCCAGTCTGCAAGTGTTACGTAACTTGTAGTTCCGTGTTTTACTAACGGTAGCCCGGTTGTATACAAATTATTATAGTTACATTCTGCAATGTTACCGGATGCCCAATTAATTGCAGATCCAATTCCATCATATATAATAATATTATTTAAGATGCTTAAATAATTTGTAGGAGTCGCGCCAAAGTCAGAAATATACAATGTAGAATTAGATACAGGGGAATTATTGTTAACTATTATATTATTGAAGTAAATATCAATATACTGCGAACCTCTGATTGTAATTCCTTGTACAGTAGCAACAATAAAATTATTTTTAATTGTTCCGTGTGGTAAAAAATTAGCACCGCTTTTGATAAGGTCAATTCCGTATTTAGTCCCATTGATTTTGTTGTTTTCTATATTAAAGTCGTATCTGCAATTTATTAATAGAATAGATCTACTTGCAGAATGATTAAATGTATTTCCTTTTATTTGTAAATCAAGTGTCTGTAATGAAGCATCTATTCTAATTCCATTTTGACCAAAATTAAAAATATTATTCTCAAAATTACTATGTGATAAACTTCCAGACTCATCACACAGAATAATTGATTGATTGTTTGAATTCAAAGGATTTACTCCATATCCATTCATTACATTTCCATAAAACTCTAAATTACCGTTCACATTTTCCAGAGAAACAACTTTTGCATAATCTGTACCTCCAGCTGTTAGAGTTAGTGCATTAAACTTCAAATATTCAGCAGAATTTATTCTAAGCACGTAATTATCTAAAGAATTGGTAGCACTGTGCGTTATTATAATATCGCTTGGGTTACCTGTACTTGATTGAAAAGTAACAGTATTTAAAGCACTACCACCACTAATTATTCCATCCAAATTTATTTGTTCATTGTATGTGCCTGGAAAAATATTAAAAGTTACAGCGTCATTTATACCTCTTAAATAAAGATCGTCAACTGCTTCTTCAATGGTATTATAATTATCACCACTACTTGGACCAATTGTATAAAGCCCTGAAAGAGGATTTATAAATTCATCAGCACCAATAAATGGAGGAGCTAATCTCGAATCTCCATCAATGTCTTTATTTATTCCGGCAATAGTTGTTCCGTAAAGAATTATTGGAGTACTAACAATATGTAAATCAGAAGTGGAAGAAAATGTAACTCCCACATTATATGAATTGTTATTAGAACTACTTGCTAATTTAAAGGAAGATAATGTTGTATGATTTGTGTTATTCCATTTTGCAATATTTGTTCCGGTTGTATTTAAATTATTATTATCACTGAAATTACTAGTTTCGGTTTCTCCTGTATAAGCATATCCATCACGTCTATTATCAAAAATATTATTATAAACTAATATGTTTGTATTACTAGAGTTTATTTGAATTGCAACAGTTGTATTATCATCTACTGCACCAGTAAGGTTAATTGATATATTATTGAAGTAGATTTGAATTTTATTCGAATTCGCTAGCACAATACCTTCATCAAAAACTTGTATGAAATTATTTATAACATTTCCATAAGTAGTACTACCAGATGAATTACAATTTACAAAGTAAAAACCCTTGCCATTGTTACTTAGTGATTGTGCTGATACTTTATTCTTTTCGATTTGAAAATTATTCACACAGGATACTAATCTAACTGCAAAATCATTTCCACTATATAAGATAATATTTGAAGTAATTTTAGGGGAATCAAAATCATCTATATATATAGACGTACTATGTGTGTTAAAATCATTTTTATCAACTATTAAGCCAGTAGATTTTGAAAAAAAATTAGAGTTTAAATATAACCCATAAGAACCTTCGTGAAAGTTATTATTTGTAAAGGTATAATTGTCCATTGTCTCTAATGTACTACTTGCTCTGCAATCTATCAGAATTTTATTAGGATTTGTTCCGGCTAAAGATGTTCCGACAAAAGTATTACCATCAAATGTGATATTACCTTTAGGATTATCTGAATGAACTACTTTTGAATAATTTGTTCCACTAGCTGTTAAAAGTAAATTTTTAAAATTAACGAATTGTACACCGTTTATTCTTACAACAAAGTTAGTGGATACATTTGTTGCAGAATAGGAAATTACGCCCGTAACAGCTCCAGATTGAAAAGTAATAGGATTAAATTTGCTACTTCCAATTATTGCTCCGTTCAAATCTATCTGTTCGTTAAATGTACCCTCAATATTAAATATAACCGAACCAGATACACCAAGATGATAAAGATCGGAAACTGCAGTGGCAATAGTTGAATAGTCTCCACCACTAGCTTTAATTGTGTAAGTTCCATTAAGCTGTGCAATTGATACAGATGTACTTAGAGAAATAAATATGAAGAAGTATATTTTTAAGATTCGTAAATTGTGTTTTATATAAGCTCTTAGTTGATTCACCATTCAACCTATTATTTAGTTTCGGTTTATTGATGTATAAGATAAAAGATAGGTTTAGATTTATCTACTGTCGATATAGGTAGTTTATTCTAAGAGCTGATGAAGTTTTTGGTTTTTACTATCGATATCGATAGTCGGATTCAGATTAATCCTTTCTTGAGGGCTTTGGCAATTGCTTCGGCTTGCGAATTTACATGAAGTTTTTTGTAAATACTTCTAATATGATAACGGACAGTACTAACACTAATGCAAATATCTGATGCAATTCTTTTATATCCAAATCCTTTTGCTATTCCTTTTAATATGCTGTACTCCCTTTCTGAAAAAACAATTTTTTCAGAAGTTTTTGAATCCTTGCTGGTTTCTCTTAGTAAACTTATAACCTTTCCGGCAATATTCGCATTCATAGGAGAGCCACCATCAGCCGCATCTGTTAGAGCTTGAATCAATTGAACTGGGGGAGTTCTTTTTAATAAATATCCTGATGCTCCGGCAAGTAGTGCTTCAAAAATATGTTCATTATCATCATGAACTGTTAACATAATAATTGTTTGCTCCGGAATTATTTTTTTGACTTCTTTAATTCCTTCAATTCCGGAAATTCCAGGTAAACCAATATCCATCAAAATAATATCGGGTTTAATGCTTTCAATTTTGGATAACATTGATTCACAATCGCCATAAGAATCTAGAGATTTAAAGCCATGTGTAGAATCAATTATTGCACTAATTCCATTACGTACAATATCAATATCTTCTACTATTGCAACTGTAATTATATTTTTATTTAATTCTTCCATTAAATGTTATTTTTGTTCCCTTACCAAGTTTGGAAAAATAATCTAATTTCGCTCCAATTGCATCTGCTCTTTTTTTTATATTTTTTAATCCGTTACCAAACTTTATTTTTTCAATTTCAAATCCTTTTCCATTATCTGTAAAAATAATTTCAAGAATATTTTTTTTAATATTTATTTCTAATTGTAATAAATCTGCTTCACTATATTTTATTGAATTATTTACGACTTCTTTTAGTATTAAATATAAGTTTTGTCTGTAATTCAATGGTAAACTTATTTCTGCTAAAGCATCAATATTTTCAATTACAAAATCAATTTGCGAAAATTCTAATATTTCGTGATATGAACTTCTAATTCGTAATATCAATTCTTGTAATGATTTTTTTTGTGGATTTATTAGCCAAACAATATCACTCATACTTTCAATTAAACTATCGGAAATACTATTTACTTTTTTTAGGCTTTCTTTAACTTCAGTTTTCTCACCACTCACTTGGTTATCCATCAAAGAAGTTAGAATTGAAATTTGAGATAAACCTGAGCCAATATTATCATGCAAATCTTCTGATATTTTTGTTCTTAGTCTTTCTAACTTTATCAAATAATTTAGTCTGTATTGAAATATTAACCAAAGCAATAAACCAAGAAATGAAATAACTAAAAGTCTAAACCACCAAGTATTCCACCAAGCAGGATTGATGACAAATGAAATTGATGAAGGTTCACTCCAATATCCCCACTCATTTTGTGCTTTAACTTCAAATGAATATTTACCCTTATCTAGATTTGTGTAGTTTGCATAACTGTCTTTACTATCAATCCAATCTTTGTCAACACCTTTCAGTTTATATTTATATCCTATTTTTTTTGGAGATGAAAGGTTTATTCCTGTATATATAAATTTCAGATAGTTTTGGTTATAATCTAATTCCTTTTCTTTAACAAGTTTATCTATAGAATATTCCTCATTAAAAATTTCAAGTCCAGTTAAGTAAATTTTAGGTGATCTACTTATTGATTTATCTACTTTTGAGTTATAATTTGAAACCCCTTTTGCAGTTCCTATCCATAATTTTTCATCTCTATCTAAAAAAGATGCTCCATTTATACAATTATCATAGACCAACCCATCATCATGTGTTATTTTTCTGATTGACATTTGTTTTTCATCAAAATTAGTAATTATATTTATTCCTTTATATGTAGAAATAAATAATTTTCCGTTTTTATTTTTATTTATTCCAGTTATTGCATTATTACTTAAGCCATCATTAATATCTATTGTATCAATTATTGAATAATCTTCTAAAATATTAATTCCATTTTGTGTCCCTATTAAAATTCTACTATCTTCCATTTGAAGAAAACAATTAATGGAATTATCACTTAATCCCTCCTTTGTTGTAAGCTGTATATATTGATTATTTTTATATACAAACAATCCCATATCGAAACTACCAAAATAAATTTCTGAATTTTCCAAGACTAAAATTGTCATAATGTAATTACTACTAAAGTTATCAAAATATTTTATTCTTTTAACTTTGTTATCTATTAAAGAGTAAACACCATAAGACGTACTAAAATATAGCTCCCCATTTTCACTCTCCCCAATTGAAAATATTTCAGTGATGGGAAGGTCAGAATTTATTTTATAATTTTTAATTGAATTATTTTCAAATATTTTTAGTCCGTTTTTTGTGCCAAGTAAAATTTCTCCTTTTTGATTTTTATATAGAACATCAATTATATTACTTCTCCTATCTTTGCCAAAAAAATATTTTTTTAACTTATTATTTTTAAGTTTAACCAATCCGGTTTTAGTTCCAAAGAATTTACTACCAAAGTTGTCTTCTGTAATTGAAATAATTTTTTCATCTTCAAGCCCTGACTCTTTTGTAAAATTTACTATTGATTCATTCGGATCATATATACTTATACCACTTCCATTACTCCCGAAATAGAGCGTACCATTTTCATCTGCGGTTAATGTCCAATTATCATTTGATGATAACCCATGTTTTTTTTCAAGCTGAGTAACTTCATTTTTATCCTTAATATAAATTCCATTATTAGTAGCAAAATATATTTTTTTATTTTGGACAATATGAATTTTAAAAGCAGGAGAAACTATTGGATTTTTTTTGAACTGCACAGTAGTTATTAAACCATTTTTAATTTTATTAATTCCCCTATTTGTCCCTACATAAATGACGCTATCATTTGTTGTACTTACACTCCAAATCAAATCAGCTAACAACCCATCGTTTGAGTTAAGTATTTTTATGGAATCATTTTTAACTATTACCAAACCATTTTGTGTTGCACAATAAAGGATACCGCTTTTAGAAATTTTAGCGTCCCAAATATCATATTTAGGGAAATTTATTTTTGAGCCATAGTCGTGTATCTTTCCATCTTTTAATATTGAGATACTTCCGGAATTTCCGAAGAAAAAAAGGTTGCCATTCTTATCAATTTCAATTTGTGATATGTTATTATTTAATAAGCCATCACTAATACTAATTGTATCCATAACGTCATTTTTAATTTTTAAAACTCCGCCTCCATAGGCTGCTAGAAATATTGTTCCATCAGATGTTTCTGCAATATCCATAATTCTAGACGAAGGTAATCCATTATGAGTGTAATAGTTTTTATATTTAATTCCATCCCATCTTGAAAGACCACCTAATGTTCCAATCCACATATACCCTTTACTGTCTTGCATTAAGGATGTAATCTGACTGTGTACCAAACCATCATTAACAGTAAGATGTTTATGGATTTTTATTTGCGATATGGTTATAGTTTGAAATAAAACCATCCAAACTAAAAGTAGAAAGTATTTAAATTGATTTTTATTCATTTAATTCAAAAATATTTTTTGGATGGGTTGTATTATTTTATCAATATATAACTTCTTATTCAATAATTCAATATTTGAGTTAATAAATTATAACTTATACGAATGATACTTTTGTCTATCCGTTATTATTTAATTTTATAACTTTACTCACTAAAATTATTTTTTGGAGCATTTATGAGTTTCGGTAAATATTTTGTTTTGTCTTTCATTTTCATCACTTCCCTTTTTGCACAAAAGAATTTTTCACAAAAGAAAAACTTTACAATTGAAGATGTTGTTATCAACTCATATACTTCACTCGCACCCAAAAAATTGAAGCAATTAAAATGGCTTCCTAATACAAATTTAGTTAGTCATATTATCTCACAATCTTTAGAAGAATCCTTAGAAATTTTAGATGCTGTTTCTAGTCAAACAAAAAACTCAATTTCTTTAGAGGAAATTAATTTACAAATCAATAATATTGGGTTTAGTGAACAACTTAAAAAATTCCCAACTTACGAATGGATAAATCTTAGCTCCTTTTCATTTTGGCAAGACAGTAGTTTGTATTCTTTCAATATTCAAACAAATAAAATGGAATTGTTAAACTCTGTAAGTAGTAATGCAGAAAACAAATCAATTGCTCCCAATAATAAATATGTGGCTTTTACTACCGGTAATAATATTTCAGTTGTACTGTGTAAATCAGATGTAAATAAATTAACAAATGAAACAAATGTTGATATTGTTAGTGGAACAAGTGTTCACAGAAATGAGTTTGGAATTTCTAAGGGAATATTTTGGTCGCCTAAAAGTAATTATGTTGCATTCTACCAAAAGGATGAAAGCATGGTTACGGATTATCCACTTGTTGAAATTGGAACTACTCCAGCAAAATTAAATAATATTAAATACCCAATGGCGGGACAAGAAGGTCATATTGTAAAAGTTGGGATCTACAATATAAAAAGTGGGAAAACAATTTGGCTAAAAACTGGAGAACCACTTGACCAGTATTTGACAAACTTAACTTGGGATCCAAATGAAGAATACTTTTACATTGCTCATCTTAATAGAGATCAAAATCATGCTCGCCTAATTAAATATAATACAGAAACGGGTAAACAAGTAAAGACTTTATTTGAAGAAAAAGACAATGAATATGTTGAACCAGAAGATTCAATATATTTTCTCCCAAATGATAGTGATAAATTCTTATGGTTTTCAGAACGAGATGGTTGGAAACATTTATATTTATACAAAACAGATGGAACTCTACTTAAGCAAGTAACCAAAGGGCTTTGGGAAGTTCAAGAGATTTTAGGTTTTGATAATAATGGCGAAAATGTATTCATCTCAGCAACAAAAGAAACTCCTCTTGATAGACATACATATAAAGTGAATTTAGAAACTGGCAAAATGCTTAAGCTAACTGAAGAATCTGGAACTCATACAACAATTATAAATGATGACGCAACTTATTTTATTGATTCATACAATTCTAAAACTGTTCCCGGAATAACGCAAGTAGTTAACACACAAGGGGAAGTAACTTCAACATTACTAAAAAGTGCAAACCCAATTTCTGATTATACAATAAGTACCCCAGAGATTTTTTCAATTAAAGGAGAAAATAATTTTGACCTTTATTGCAGATTAATTAAACCAACAAATTTTGATGCAAGCGAAAAATATCCAGTAGTAGTTTATGTTTATGGCGGACCTCACGCACAGTTAGTTACAAATGAATGGTATCGAGGAAGATATGATTTTTGGTTTCAATATATGGCACAAAATGGCTATGTGGTTTTCACCATTGACAATAGAGGCTCTGGCAATAGAGGATTAGAATTTGAACAAGAAGTTTTTAGAAGACTTGGCACAAAAGAGATTGAAGATCAACTTACTGGTGTTGAGTATCTTAAAACTCTTAGTTACGTTGATGACTCAAGAATCGGTGTTTATGGATGGAGTTATGGAGGTTTTATGACTGCTGCACTTATGTTAAGAACTAATGACACTTATAAAGTTGGCGTTAGTGGTGGAGCTCCAACGGATTGGAAATTTTATGAAGTAATGTACACAGAAAGATATATGGATACTCCGCAAACAAATCCTAAAGGTTATGCTGAATCAAGTTTGTTAAATTATGTTGAAAACCTAAATGGAAAACTACTTATGGTTCACGGAACAATTGATCCAACAGTTGTTTGGGAAAATACTTTGGAGTTTGTTAAGAAAGCTGTTAACCTAAATAAGCCATTAGATTATTTTCCGTACGTTGGCTACCCACATCATGTTCGTGGTACTGATGCAATTCATCTATACAATAAAATTTCAAATTACTTTTTTGATAATCTTTAGATTTTCTCTTTTAGTATTTTTTCGTATTAGAAATAAAATAGCCCTAACCATTTTCTAATACGAGAAAATACTTTCGATACTTTTCTATTTCTCTTATCCAAAAATGCCTTTATTTAATATTGACTAATATTTTCACAGTAAGTTGCAACACACGACTATTTATAATACGATAAGAATAATTCTAAATGTTCTAACATCTAAAAAAAAAAGAAAGCCTTGCCTTACTCAGACCACTTACGCAGTTTTTCAGACAAGGCTCTCACCCCAAACCTTTTGCTTAAAATTTATTGTTCATAATTTTCATAACAATTGAGTGAACGAATTACACAAACTATGCCAACTAGTTTTATATAGATAATTGCTAACCTTAAATTATTATCATTTAGGAATGAAATTTGCACACTTATTTGTCAAATACATTAAGAACGCTTCATAAAGATAAGTCGCTTAAAATATGTGTAATGTTTTGCATACAGAAAGACATTATAATTGATGGATTTACTTTTGAAAAAAGTTACTAGTCAATTTTTAGAAGTGAGATTTTTAACAAAAGAAGTAAACTTTACACGTAGTTTTTACTATAAAGAAGATGAAATTAAATTTACTTTAATGTTTAACTAAAGAAAAAATTATACGATTATAGATAGCTAGAACAAATTATCATTTTGTTTTAAGATGATAGAAAATCAAAACTTTAATTTTAACCAAAATTAAATTTAGAAAGAATTTTACATGACATATAAATATAAATTGGATTTTTTTGAGAAGTTAACAAACCTTTATGAACTTGCGTCCGGAGGTGCATCTTCATTTCCAAATGAAGTATCACTTTTCATTCTTAGAGAATTAGAAATAAAAAGTGTAGTCCTTTTAGATGAAGTAACAAAAAAAAGTAAAGGCAATAACTTTACAGTAATTGGAAGAACAGCATCGGCAGATAGAGCTTATGATTTTGGGGAAACTTTTACCCTAAAAGATTACCCACATGTAATTGAAGAACAGAAGTTCAATAATACTTTTGTAACTAATTGCAAAATCAACTCACCTTCCAAAGATGAAGAATTACAATCTGTTGCTTTTGGATATGATAACAATTCAACTGGAATTATTTTACTTTCCCATAAAATTTTACCACCCAATAAAGAGTTAAATAAATATTTCTCAATTGTAGAAATCTCTAGTCAATTATTAACAGCTTGGAAAAATGCTGGAGGAATTGTAAAATCCAGTTCAAGCTTAAATTTTACAGATGTCGTTTTTAAATCTTCCCAGGGATATAAAAAAATTGCGAATAGTATAAATGGATTTGCTAACTTAATAGAAGATGAAAGTATAAGTGAAAAAACATCAAAATTAATTAAGCAGATTAAAGAAAGTAATCAATTCTTACTAAATAGTATTCACGATATGATGGAGCTAACAAAGTTTGAACAAGAAAACTTTGTATTAAACAAAAGTAAAACTGATATTCAAGTTCTAATTGATACTGTAATAGACAACCATAAAAACAATGTTGGTGCTGATGTAAGCTTTGATATAGAAAAGCAAATTTCTGAAAGTGTAGAAATTGATAGAGACATTTTTACAAATATTATTCAATCTCTTCTTTCAACTACTTGTATGATTTCAGAAGATAAGAATGTAACTATCTCAAGCAAGTTGTCATCATCCAACAAAATATTTTTTTCTTGTAGAACTTATGTGCCACAAATCCATTCAAGTCATATCATGGATTTTAAAGACCCGTTTGTAGTTACGGATTTAATAGAAAAATCTTATCCATCGATAAGTGGACTAACTTTAACACTTCTTAAAAAGTATGTTGAATACATAAATGGAACATTTAAAATATCCATTGACAAAGAAGATATTATTAAATTTTCAGTAATTGTAAAATCTAACAGTAAACTAAAAGAGCAATATACTAACGAACAGATTCAACAGTTACTAGACAATAAAAATAAAGTTCTTGTAATTGAAAGTGATGAATCAACATCAATTTTATTGAAAAAGAATTTATCAAAGTGGAACTACCAAACTGAATTTGTTAATTCGGGAAATAAAGCACTTAAGCAATTGAAAAAAAACAAATATGTTTCAATCATTTTAAATATTGATCAGGAAAAAGAAAATAGTCTTAAGATTTTGCAACAAATTAAAAATAGTAGTACATCACGTAATGTTCCAGTAATTATATTTTCAATTGAGCCAAAAACTGAACAAATTTATTTAATGGGTTCTTTAGAATATCTCGTTAAACCGATAGACTATAATAACCTTGTTGAAATACTTACAAGTTATAAGTTAAGGCAAGACTCAAACGTACTTTGTGTTGATGATGATAAACCAACTCTAAATCTTGTAGAACAAGCAATTAAAACCGCTGGCTTCAATGCTATTGTTGAACATCGCTCAGAACTGGTAATTGATTCAATTAAAAAGACCAATCTTGAGCTTGCTCTAATTGATTTGGATATGCCAAATGTAAATGGAGTTGAACTAATTAAACAAATTAAATCAATTCAAAATTTTGAAAATTTACCGATAATAATCTACACTGGTAAGGAAGATTACCAAGAAGATTTAGAAAGTATTGAAGGATTATTTGTTGATCTACTTGAGAAAAGAAGTACAAGTTTAAATGAACTTGAAAAAACAATTACTGACATGATATCTTCTAATGATAAAACATCTAATAAGAATGGACAAAATTCTGATAGTGATTATCCTAGAATACTTATGGCGGAAGATTATAAACATTCGCAAATAATTGTTACACGTTTACTAAAGAAAAATGGTTTCGAAAACATAACTGTTGTAGAAAATGGAAAAGAAGCTCTAGATATTTGTGAAAAAGAAAAAGTTGATATTATTCTTATGGATATGCAAATGCCTGTAATGAATGGTTTTGAAGCAACTGGAAAAATAAGAGAACTTGATGGTTACGAAGACACACCTATTATTGCTCTAACTGCCTTTGCTATGAAAGGCGACCGAGAAAAATGTCTTGAAGCTGGAGCCACAGACTATATTGCCAAACCAATAGATAGTAAAGAGTTTATTGAAAAAGTTAAGTACTACTCACAACAAAAAGTAGAGAGCTAAGAATATATTTCACAAAAGTGAATGACATCTTTAAGATGCCATGCACTAATAAAGAATTAGTTTAAACTAATAATAGTTCTTGATTTTTCAAATTTAATCCCTTCCCATTCCTAATTAACTCCAAAAATATTTATATATTTCACACTTCAATTTTTCTCTTTATCTGGAAGTGTTATGCACAACGAAGTACGAGTACGATTTGCACCTAGTCCGACTGGTTATTTACATGTTGGTGGTTTAAGAACTGCCCTTTACAATTATCTTTTTGCAAAAAAGAATAACGGTAAATTTATTTTACGAATTGAAGATACGGATAGAAACCGTTATGTGGATGGAGCTGTAGAAAAACTAATTGAATCATTAAATTGGGTTGGATTAGATTATGATGAAGGCCCAAATAAAGAGGAACATGAATTTGCTCCTTACTTTCAATCTGAAAGATTAGAAATTTACCAAGAACATATTTCCAAACTCATTGAAGAAAAGAAAGCTTACTATTGTTTTTGCACTCCGGAACGTCTTAAATATTTAAGGGAGGAACAACAAAGACAAAAACTTCCACAAGCAAAGTACGATAAAAAATGTTTGCACTTATCTGAAGAAGGAATTAAAGAAAAGTTAGAAAGTAAAATCCCAAAAGTTGTTCGTCTAAATATTCAACCAAACCAAGCAGTAGTCTTTGATGATATAGTCCGTGGACATGTTGAGTTTAATACTGATAACATTGACGATCAGATACTTATTAAAAGTGATGGCTTCCCTACTTACCATTGGGCAAATGTTATTGATGACCATTTAATGAAAATCTCTCATGTTATTCGTGGTGAGGAATGGCTTTCCTCAACACCTAAGCATGTAATTCTTTACAATTATCTCGGTTGGGAGCTTCCACAATTTGCTCACCTCCCTCTTTTGCTAAATGCTGATAAAAGTAAATTAAGTAAACGGCAAGGCGATGTTGCAGTTGAAGATTATAGAGATAAAGGATATTTAAAAGAATCCTTAGTAAATTTTGTTGCTCTACTTGGTTGGAATTTTGGAGATGATAAAGAGTACTATTTACTTGAAGAAATGATTGAGAAATTTTCACTTGAAAGAGTAAATAAAGCAGGAGCAGTTTTTGATGTTGAAAAATTAAACTGGTTGAATGGACTTCACATAAGAGAAAAATCAAATGAAGAATTGTTAGTTTTATTTAAACAAGAATTATCTGTGTCAGAATATTCAGAGGGAAATTATGAAGATAATTTTCTACTTCAAATTATTGAAGCTATGAAAGAACGAATCTCATTTGTGAAAGAGCTTATTAGTAATTGCAAATATTTTTACGAAGCACCAACAAGTTATGATGAAAAGATTGTTAAGAAAAGATGGAAAGATGATTCAGTGAAATTACTCTCTGAGTTTGTTCAAGTTGTAAAACAAATACCTTCCAACGAAAAAGAGGAATGGGGAAAAGCTTTGAAGAGTACGGTTGAAAAAAATGAAGTTGGTTTTGGAAGACTCATACATCCCGTTCGCCTTGCTGTTAGTGGTGTTGGTGTTGGTCCGGGAGCTTATGAACTTTTACAGATTATTGGTAAAGAAGAAGTAATAAGTAGAATTGAAAGAGCTTTGGTTGAAGTACCAAAGTTGAAAGAAATTGATTTATAATAGAATAATTATATTTTGCTGTCATTAAGAGGAGTGCTGTTTACGACGTGGCAATCTGTCACATAGAAACGTTTACCCCATTTGACAGATTGCCACACTCAACCAAAAACGTTGAGTTCGCAATGACATTAGGATGAAAGACAGAAAAACTAAATTGAGAATTAAATAAAGATTATGGATACACAAGAAGATAAACCAAGAAATTTTATACAAGAAATCATTGACAAAGATTTTTCAGAAAATAAGAACGATGGAAGAGTTCACACGAGATTTCCTCCAGAGCCAAATGGTTATTTACATATTGGTCATGCAAAATCTATTTGTTTAAACTTTGGTCTTGGCAAAGAATATAGCGGAAAAACAAATTTACGATTTGATGATACAAATCCAGAGAAAGAAGATGTGGAATATGTTGATTCAATAATGGAAGATATTAAGTGGTTGGGATTTGAATGGGATGGAAGTGAAGTATATGCTTCTGATTATTTTGATCAACTTTATGATTTTGCAGTTCAGTTAATTAAAAAAGAAGTAGCTTATATTGATTCATCGACCTATGAAGAAATAAAAGGTGAACGTGGTACTCCTACTAAACCTGGGCAAATAAGTAAATATAGGAATAGAAGTGTTGAAGAAAATTTAGATTTGTTTGCTAAAATGAAAGCCGGAGATTTTGAAGATGGCAAACATGTTTTACGTGCAAAAATTGATATGAGTTCTCCAAACATGAATCTACGTGATCCTATTCTTTATAGAATTCGTCATGCCGAACATCATAGAACTGGAAACAAATGGTGCATATACCCTATGTATGATTGGGCTCATGGACAATCTGATTCTATGGAAGGAATAACTCATTCGATTTGTACATTGGAATTTGAGAACCACAGACCTTTGTATGATTGGTTTATAGATCAGTTAGGAATTCATCATCCCCAACAAATTGAGTTTGCAAGACTTAACTTAAACTTTACAATCATGAGTAAGCGTAAATTATTAAGGCTTGTTGAAGAAAATTTTGTAACTGGTTGGGATGATCCAAGAATGCCAACAATTTCTGGACTAAGAAGAAGAGGATACACATCAATTTCTATAAGAAATTTTGCAGAAATGGTTGGAGTTGCAAAACGTAATAGTATCAGTGATGTTTCACTTCTAGAGTATAGTATAAAAGATGATCTGAATCAAAATGCTGAAAGACGAATGGCAGTTCTAAACCCATTAAAAATTACCATCACAAATTACCCAGAAGATAAAACTGAAGAATTAGATGCAGTAAATAATCCCAATGATGAAACTGCTGGAAAACGTACTGTTCCCTTTTCAAATGTACTTTTTGTTGAGCGACATGATTTTCAAGAAGTTCCTCATAGAAGATTTCATAGATTAACTGTTGGTAAAGAAGTTCGTTTACGGTATGCATACATTATTAAATGTGAAAAAGCTATTAAGGATAATGATGGAAATGTTATTGCGTTACATTGCACCTATGATGTGGATACCAAAAGCGGAACTGGAACGAGTGACAAAAAAGTTAAAGGAACTATTCACTGGGTTTCTGCTGAGCATGCAATTGATGCAGAAGTTAGACTTTACGATAGACTATTTAATGTTGAAAATCCAGATGGAGATAAAGAAAAAGATTTTACTGAATTTATCAATCCAGATTCTTTGGAAGTTTTGAACAATTGTAAATTAGAACCAAATCTAAAATATGCTGAGCGAGGTAGTCGTTTCCAATTTGAAAGAAATGGTTATTTCTGTGTTGATACAATTGACACAACAGATGACAATTTAGTTTTTAATAGAACAGTTGCACTACGTGACTCTTGGAAAAAGATAACTAAGAAGAATAACTAAATAGAAATTATTTAAACAATTTAATAATTTTTCCAATGTCAGTATTGTCAATATATTTTCCATGAATTGGATCAGTACCTTTTATTGCTTTCTTAAATTCGTTGCTTCCAGTTCCTTTTGCATAAATGGGTATCAACGAATTTGTGTGTCCTCCGGTGTGCCATTCAACAGAAGGCATCTTTCCTTTTCCATTATTTATAATTGGTTTCCAAATTTCATTTCTTGATTTAGCTAACTTAGAATTAGAATTTGGTCCAACTAGATATCCGGTTTCATGATCTGCCGTAACAATAATTAGTGTTTCATCCCAACTGCTATTTTTTTTCACCCAATTACACGCTGCTTCTATTGCCTTATTAAAATCAATTTGTTCTTCTATTGTTCTACTTAAAATATTTGAATGAGCAGCCCAATCAACTGCTCCTCCTTCTGCCATTAGGAAAAAACCATCTTTGTTTTCATCTAAAACATTAATTGCAGCCAAGGTCATTTCTTTTAGTGTTGGAATTGTCTCCATAAATGGAACGGAAAAAGGTGTCCATTTTTCATTTGTAGTGTCTCTTTCAATTTGAGAAGCTTGCCCACTTTTGAATACTCCAAGAAGTCTTTTTGGAGTTTCACCACTCATATAATTTTGAAAAGATTTTCTATCTTGAATTAAAGTCCAAGGATCATTTACGCCGTCTCCATCAGCATCTCCTCCGGCTTTACCCGCACTAAGCAAGTCCCATGTTTTTTTTCCTCCAACATATCTGAACTCAGATTCCTTTATTAATTTCCCAACTTCGCTACTTATTGGTTCGCCTCCATTATTCATATCCCAAATTTCTTTTTCGCCAATAAATCTCTTAGAGAGTTCACTAACCAAACTTCCGTTTGGATTATAAAAAGGATTTCCACCTCCCATAATAACATCTGTTTTACTATCTAGTATCATCTCTTTCGCAATCTCTTTATAATTTTGCCGACTAATATTATGTGCAACAAAAACAGCTGGTGTAGCATTGCTAAAAGGGACAGTTGATATTACCCCTGTTGATTTTCCTTGTCTCTCATACCTATCAATAATTGTTTCAAGAGGTCTTTTCAAAGTATCAACAGAAATTGCACCTCTATAGGTTTTACTTCCAGTAGCCATTGAAGAACCTGAAGATGCAGAATCCGTAGGTTTCTTAAGAACCCAATTAAAATCAGTCCAAGCTGAATCGGGATTGTACTCGACTCCACCTGAGAGATGAGTTGAAACTGCTAAAGCGACAGGGAATTTTTCATAAATCTGCTCTCCGGTTTTACCATACTGATAATAACTTGTTGCATCTACTACGTTAAATCCCATACCATCTGCAATAAATAGTATTACATTTTTAGGTTTTTGAATGTTTTCATTCTGCTTTACAATTTCTTTAGTTGAACAAGCCTGAATTATAAGTAATGCTAATATTAAGAATAATTTTGTATTTTTCATTGAACCGAAAAGTCCTTTTAGTATTAAAAAAAACAGTTTAAGATAAAACTTTTATATATTCATTTACATAAATATTGAGGTACAAAATTGTTTTATACGTTAAAAGGTATCTAGTTTACTTTTAAAAATCAATATAAATTTAAGGTAAAACAAAACATTCTAGTCAAAAAACACTTACTTTTTTGCAGATTGATAAATACTTTCTACTAGTTTCATTCTTTCTAAAGCTTCTTCACTTGATGAAATTAATGGGCTTGTACCACGAACTGCTCCAATAAAATGCTTAAGTTCATTCTCGTAAGATTTTTTGAAATGATTTTTTGATTGTGCGGGAGTTTGTGTTGTTAAATCGATAGTAGATGATGCAATTTTTTTGTAAGCTTTTAACGGATTTAAATGACCTGTTCCTTCTGTTCCATAAGCAGCTAACTTAAATTTATCAGTTTCCTCGTGTAACGACCAACTCACCTCGTAGTTTAGAACTGTCGAGTTATTAAATTTTACAAATCCAACTGAGGAATCTTCTAAAGAATTATGCTTATGATAAAAGTTTTGAGATGAAACATCTTTAATTTTCGGATAGTCCAACAACCATAATGCAGTATCCAATAATACAATTCCTAAATCAAGAACTACTCCACCACCAGCAAGGCTTTTTTTGTTAAACCATTTTTGCTGACTACTCTGTTTTCTAACCCAACCACATCTTATATAAAATATTTCCCCAAGTTCACCACTATTGATCAGACTTTTCAAAAGCATTGTGTCCGGTCTAAACCGAAAGTTCATTCCAACCATTGCTTTACATTTATTTTTCTTTGCAGCTACATTAATTTCTTTTGCCTCAGAATAATTTAGTGCAATTGGTTTTTCTATTAGAACATGCTTTTTTCTTTTAAGACATTCTACCGCAATGTCTTTATGTGTGTTGGTTGGTGTTGATATTACAACTGCATCAATCTCAACTTCATCCAGCATTTTTGTAAAATCAGCAAACTGACCTTTCACATTAAATTTATCTCCAAGTGATTTTAGACGGCTCTTACTAAGTTCGCTAACAGCAACAATCTCAACAGAATTCATTTTTGATAAAAGAGGTAAATGTACTAGTTGGGCAATTCCACCCAAACCAATTACTGCAATTTTTGTTTTTGCTTTCAAACAACTACCTCTTTATCAAATACTTTATCACTCAAATAGCTAATGGTTCTTTCAGCAATTCCTTCGGGATCTATTTTTAATATTTTGTGAAGTTCGGCTTGAGTTCCGTGATCAATAAATTTATCAGGTATCCCAATACGTAGAATATTTTTGTTATAATTATTATCATTAAAGTACTCAACAACAGCACTTCCAAAACCACCAGGCAAAGAATTTTCTTCGATAGTAATTATCTTATCAAATTTCTGGGCAACTTCATCTAATAATTTTGTATCCAATGGTTTAACAAATCTCATATTATAAATTTGTGCATCAATACCTTTTTGTTTAAGAAGTTCATTAGCCTTAAGTGATGAATCCACCATAGAACCAACAGCTAATATTGCAACATTTTCCCCAGTTGTTAATTGTTCGCCTTTGCCAATTTCTAATTCTTCAAATCCATCTTTCATTTCTACACCAAGCGCAGATCCTCTTGGATATCTAAGTACTATTGGTCCACCTTTATGATTAGTTGCGGTAAATAACATATTCCGTAACTCAGCTTCATCTTTAGGAGCCATAATTACAATACCCGGAATGTAACGAAGATAAGAAAGGTCAAATGTTCCGTGATGTGTTGGTCCGTCCGCTCCCACTAAGCCAGCTCGGTCTAACACAAAAACAACGTGTAATTTTTGAAGAGCTACATCGTGAATAATTTGGTCAATTGCTCTTTGTAAAAAAGTAGAATAAATTGCAACAACCGGAACAATCCCTTGTGTTGCAAGTCCGGCAGCAAATGTTACTCCGTGTTCCTCAGCAATTCCTACATCAAAATATCTTTTGGGGAATTCTTCTTGAACTAATTTTAGTCCAGTGCCATCTGGCATTGCAGCAGTTATGCCAACAACTTTCTCATTCTCTTTCATTATTTCAATAAGAGCTTTGCCAAATATAGATGTGTAAGACGGCATAGAGTTTTTCTTCTTTTGCATCTCGCCAGTAACTTTATCAAAAGGAGTTACTCCATGAAATTGAGATTGACTTCCTTCAGCTGGTTTATAACCTTTCCCTTTCTCACTTAATATATGAACAAGAATTGGTCCGTCTAATAATTTAACGTGTTCAAAAAGTTTAACTAATTTTGGAAGATTGTGTGCATTGATTGGGCCAAAATATCTAAAGCCTAAAGCTTCAAACAACATACCCGGAGTAACTATTGCCTTTAAGCCACTTTCAACTCTTCCAGCAACCGCTCTAATTCTATCTCCAAATTGATCTAACTTTCCGGTCAAATCCCAAATAGCACCTTTAAATTTGTTATACTCTGGATGAGCAATTACTTCATTAAAATAATTTGAAATTTGCCAAACGTTTGGAGCGATAGACATTTGATTGTCATTTAGAACAACAATCAAATTCTTTTTTAAGAATCCAGCATTGTTCATTGCTTCATAAGCCATACCGCCAGTCATAGCTCCATCACCAATAACAGCAATTACTTTTTTATCTGGTTCTCCATTCAACCTGTTAGCAGCAGAAATCCCAACTGCAGCAGAAATAGAAGTTGATGCGTGTCCCGCACCGAAAGCATCGTATTCACTTTCAGTTCTTTTTAGAAATCCACTTATTCCATTTAGTTGTCTAATAGTTTTAAGTTGGTCTCTTCTTCCTGTAATTATTTTATGCGGATATGCTTGATGTCCTGTATCCCAAACAATTTTATCGATAGGAGTATTAAAAACTTTGTGGAGTGCAACAGTTAGTTCAACAGCTCCAAGTCCACCACCAAAGTGTCCTCCAATTTGTGAAACTACATCAACCATATATTCACGGATTTCTGAACACAGAACTTTTAATTCTAGTGTTTTAAATTTCCTAATATCTTTGGGTGATTCTACTTTGAATAATATTTTATACTTAGATTCATCTACCAATTTAATTCTCGCTTTCTTAGAATATTTTTATTTTGTTATATTGAAGGAGTTCGTCTTTTGAACGACTGAAATATCTCGAACTTAAATAGTTATGAGATTCTTCATTTCGACAAAATACATCTTATTCAGAATTACTTATAAAAGATTAACCGCAAATAAATGATTTTTTGACCTACTCCAACTCTTTTTCAAGTTCCATATTTAGTTCTTCAACTTTTAGTTCAGCCTTATTTAATTGACTGTAACAACTTTTGGAAAGCTTCATTCCTTCTTCATACAGTTTTATTGAATCTTCTAGAGTTACTTCATCACTTTCTAATAACTCAGAAATTTCTTGTAAACGATTTAATGATTTTTCAAAACTTATATTTTTTTTTGCCATTTAATTTATCTCAACTTTTCCATCAGCAAATTTTAGACTAACTTTTTTCTTAGCTTCTAATTCACTTTTACGTTTTACGAATTTGTTATTTTGTTCAACAAGAACAAATCCTTTTTTTAGAATTACGTCAATATTATTTGAACTTACAATTTTTGTTGATAGTTCCAAGTTGCCTTTTTTCTCATTTAAAAAGTTACCAATAACTGATTGAATTCTGAACAAATAATTATCTAATAATTGTTTTTTATTATTGATAGAACTTACTAAATTTTTGAATCCATAAGAATTTGTTAACTGTTCCACTTCATTTTTTAAGTCACTAATTAAATCTGATATTTGATTTTTAGCATCAAATGAAAAGTTAGAAATAAATGAGAGAATATCTTCCTTGTTAGGAGTAGCAAGCTCCATTGCAGCTGAAGGAGTTGGAGCTCTTAAATCAGAGACAAAATCTGCAATTGTAAAATCTATTTCGTGTCCAACACCAGAAATAATTGGAATCTCAGATTTGTAAATTGTTCTTGCAACAATTTCTTCGTTAAATGCCCAAAGGTCTTCGAGAGAACCGCCACCTCGTGAAACAATTATTGTATCAATATTCTTTCTATTATTTAATGCTTTAATACTTTTAACAATTTCCTCAGCAGCTCCATTTCCTTGAACTTTTGCCGGAGCAATAATAATTTTAGCAAGTGGATATCTTCTTGATGCAACACTCAGAATGTCTTTGAAAGCTGCTGTATCACTTCCAGTTACAACACCAATTGTATTAGGGAATTCTGGAATTTCTTTTTTGATCTCTTCATCGAACAAACCTTCACTTTGTAATTTTCTTTTTAGTTCTTCAAAGGCTTTTTGTAATTCGCCAACTCCGGCTGGTTGCATAGAACGAGTATCAAACTGGTAGGAACCTCTTGGTGGATAAACTGTTACTCTCCCACTCAGTATAACTTTCATTCCGTTTTGCGGAGTGAAGAAAACATAATTATTTACACCTTTCCACATTGTGCAGTTAATTGCAGAATCACCATCTTTCAAAGTAAAATACCAATGCCCGGAAACATGAGCTTTGAAATTTGAGATTTCACCAATTATTTTTACTCTGGTAAAATTTTCTTCTACAACTTGTTTTACTTGTTTGGTTATTTCACTTACGGTTAAAACTTTTTGCACGGCTTACTCTTCCTTCCTAAATATTAAACAGTATTGATGATGTCTGTTGCCAACCCAAGCATGGTTAATCCCCAATGCTATCAAGGGTTTGTCATTTTGAAGCCATAATTTTTCATCTTTCAACACCCAACTTTTCTTTCCTCGTTTTGTTAAAGATATTGCAGTATCATAAGCAAGTGGGAAAAGTTTACTTTTGAAATAAATGTTATTCGTGATTACAACAAGATAGGCTTTGTTTTTTGTTACATCATAAACTTGGTCAAATATTTCTGCTTGTTGCTCTAAGAATTCCTCATAATCTATTGTGTTTCCAATATCATTTTTGGCTTTAGAGTATTTTGTATCAAGTCCTTTTTCACTTCTTATTTTTTGTCTCATCGAACTTCGCTCAAGCTGATTCCAATATGGTGGTGAAGTAATTACGAAATCAAATTTTCTTTTTTCAAGTAAATTCTTTTTTAATACTTCTTTAAGTTTTGTTGAGTTCCCTTTTAGTGGAATAAGTTCCTTTATAAACTTTTCTTCATTAATTCTTTTCTTACTTATATTAAAATATTTTTGACTTAACTCAATTCCCACTCCGTTTCTATTCAATTCGCCAGAAGCCATTAGCGTACTTCCACTTCCAAGAAACGGATCAAACACCCATTGATTTTTCTTTGTGAAGAATTGAATAAACTCACTTACTAAACTTTCAGGATATTTTGCCGGGTGAAGTATTTCATTATTTTTTCTTCGCGGCGGTGAATGAATAAACCAAGACTTTGAAAACTTAATCCATTCCTTTCCCGTTAAATCATTTAGCTTGTTATTTGGATTGTACTTTCCTCGTTCGCCAAGGTCAATAGTCTCTTGCTTTTTGTTAGCCATAGGTTATAAATCAATTGTAAGAAAATGTGAATAAAGTCCTAACGAAACTTCGTGAAAATTATTTTCTGTTTTTGTTGGTTGAAAGTTAAAACGATATTTTGAATAAACTGTAAAAGCATCAAAGAATTTGAAAAGTCCGACTGAAACTTCCGCTCCAATTCCATTGAAGCCATTGAAATTTGTAAATGTACTAACTCCTGGAGAAATAAATTCTATATAATCAACATAATAAATCTGCTTGTAACCAACTCGTAAAAAATCTGGAATTGGTGCATTATAAACGTGTGAATATTCCAAAGAAATATTTCCAGATGGCTTTGCATATCCAGACGAATAAAAAGTTATAATTGGAATTTCTTTCGTAATTCCAAAATAATTTTTGTCTTGATAGACTACTAAATTAGGAGAAGGTAACAACCACAATCCAATTCCAAATAGCAAAGTTGTTATAGGATTACTTCCTTCTTTCGTTTCGACAAATTCATCATAGGGTAATATTATTTCATTTATTTCACTTACTGTTTTCTTTCCACTCTCATCTTCTACAATAATAACATAGGGAACATCCTCTTTTACAAATTTATAATCTGTAAAATCTATTTCAGTAGAATGATCTTCTAAATATTTATCTGATATAATTATTTCGTATTTCTCATCAATAACAACTTTTGATTTAACGGATTCCGATGTAAAAAAACTTAAACTAAAAATGTGCGGCACTTCCGGAGTTACAAAAGAATTAATAATAAATATATCTATCTCCTCAGCTTCTTGCGAGTAAGAAATTATTGAAATAAAAAACATCGCCATAAATATTGTTGGGTTTATTTTCATTTTTAAAATTTTGTTTCACTCTAATTTACGTTTATATGATTTAATTTTATTGAGAATGCTTTTCTTATTAACCAACGGATTTATCAGATCGTTAATGGGATGCACTCATATAAAAACTAGTTTTACAACTGGAACTCACAATTTCCCTTGCTTACTTAGTTCAAATCCTAATTCCATTATATACTTTATATCTTGAATCTTTTTCATTCTTATAGTCAATCTACCATCTTCAGACAAAAAATAGTCTTTCAATTCAAATTTGTGATTGTGGCTTGAGACTACATAATTCCAGATTAGACCACCAAAAGTAAAACGATAGTTTCCAAAACCTTCAGCTTTGTAATATTCAGGAGAAAGAATAAGACCATCAACTAATTTTTCGTTGTCCATTTTTATAGAAAATAATAGACACCCATATTCGTAAAATCTACCTGGATTTTTATTTAATAACATTGTCCTTATTTTTTCTTCATGAGTTCCAAGTTCAACATCTTTAAATATTCTCAAGTTGGATATTGAAGCACGCCATAGAATGGATAGTTGAAAAAGTTTTAGAAATGAGTAATTAATATTTTCTACTATAATCTCATCTCTATTTTGATGAATAATTTCTCTTTCTCCGTGATAAAATATTTGACTCATAGATCTTTCATATTTTGAAAACTCTATTTCACATTTTTTACATAATAAATATTCTCTTTCACCTTTTTGTTTAAGTATTGTTTTCTCATCATTAAGTGTCGAAATTTCCATGAACCTGTGCTTTTCATCATACATCGGCTTAAAAAAATACTCTGGAATTATATGGGATTTTTGTAATTCCTCAATACTTAAGCATAGTTTACATTTCCCTTTCAGAATTCCCTCACAGTATATGGTTCTAATTTCATAATTTATTACACTTCATTTCCCAACAAAACTAACAAATTAGTTTGCAAACTTTATTATCTTTGTTTCTTTAATTAAAGATACAAAATTGGGATTACTTATGAACATACTTGTCAGTAATGACGATGGAATTGATGCAGAAGGAATTAAGCAACTAGCAAATGCTTTGACTGAGATTGGGAAGGTTACAGTAATTGCTCCGAAGACAGAGCAAAGTGCAGTCGGACACGCAATTACTATGAAAGTTCCACTAAGAATTTATGAACATAATTTTGGCAATGACATTGAAGCCTATGCTATTGAAGGGACTCCGGCTGATTGTATAAAAATTGGAATTAAAAATATTCTAAAAGTAAAACCAGATATAATTGTTTCAGGAATTAATCACGGTTCGAACACAGCAATCAGCATTATATATTCCGGTACAGTTTCAGCTGCAAGAGAAGCGGCAATTATGGGTTATCCGGCAATTGCAATGTCAATAACAGACCATAGACCAACATCTTTTAATGCTGCAAACAAAATTGCTAAAGACCTAGTACTAAAAGTGATGACCAACAAACTTCCCGATGGAACTTTGTTAAATGTTAACGTTCCAAATTTACCATTAAAAGATATTAAAGGAATTTTGCCAACTCATCAGGGCATCTCAAAGTGGGATGATGTTTATGAAGAACGAGTTGACCCTTACGGGAATAAGTACTATTGGCTTACCGGCTACATGGAAGAGCTTGATACTGAAATTCATAACGACCAAATTGCGGTAAAAAATAATTATGTTGCTGTAACTCCAGTTCATTTTGACTTAACTGATTATAAAGCTTACGATGAATTAAAAACTTGGAATCTTTAGCAACAATGGTTCAATTGTCTAATGGTTAAATTGTTAAGTTTAGTTTGACAAACCATTTAGCAATACTATATTATTTGGATTTACACTTTCAATATTTTTCACATCTTTTTTCACAATACTTATTTTACTTTCTCAATGAACTTCATAAATAACTTTAACATATCATTTACCTCAAGCCCTTACTTTCTAGTCTTTGGGTTAGTACTTATACTTTTGTTTTCAATCTATAATTATAGAACAACGCTTCCAGTAATCAGTATATTTTCAAAAGTGATTTTAATTATATTGCGATTTTTAGGTTTATCATTAATCCTTTTTCTACTTTTTGATCCAACCATAAATTATTCAACAAAAGAAACTCTTGAACCTAAAAACTTACTTATAATAGATAACTCAAAATCAATCTCACAATTTTCTACTTCAGAAGAAATTCTTAAAATTAAAAGTATTGCAAAAAGCATAAATGAGAATACAAATGGGAAATCAGAAATATTTGAACTTGGAAAGCTTGTTAAAAAGATTACATCATCAAAAATTGATTCAATAAGTTTTTCAGAAACTGGAACAAATCTTAGTTCTATAATTGATCTTGCGACCAAAGAAAATCAATTATCGTCCATCGTTCTTTTTAGTGATGGAATTATTACAGAAGGTGAAAGCCCAATTTCTCAAGCTAAAAATCTTGGTGTTCCTATTTATGTAATTGGAGTTGGCGATACTTCTAACACTAACGATGTTAAAATTTCAGCAATTAGAAGTAATGAGTTTATTTACATTAATGCAAAAACTGAAATTGAAGTAACTGTTAAACACAATGGTTTAACAAACGAAAAAGCTATACTTCAACTAATTGAAAACAATAAAATAATTGAGCAAAAGCCTATCGTTCTTAGTCCAAGTGGGACAAATAGAGTAATGTTTAATTACTCGAATAAAAAAAGTGGTGAACACAAACTAAGTACTGTGATTAAATATGACAAATCTGAAAAGAATAAAGTCAATAATTCAAAATCGAAAATTATAAATATTGTTGATACGAAGAAAAAAATATTTGTCATTAGTGGAAGTCCTAATGCTGATCTTTCTGCAATAACAAGTAGCCTAAAAAGTAATAAAGATTTTGAAATCGAATCAGTTGTACAACTAGGCAAAAATAAATTTTACAAAAACAAATCGTCAATAAGTTCTTTAAGTAATGCTGATGTATTGTTCATCATCAACTTCCCTACTGCCGGAACAACTATTGAGGTGATTGATGAAATTCAACGAATTATTACTTCAACGAGTAAACCTATTTTTTATTGTTTGTCATCAAATGTTGATTATGTAAATCTAAATTCGTTAAAAAGTATTCTTCCATTCGAAGTATCAAATAACAGAAACACATACGAGCCTAGTCAAGTTAAAATATTTAGTAGCACTAATAATTTATTAGGAAATAATGAGCAAACTAAAAATCAATGGACTAAACTGTCGCCCATAAATATTACTAACTCGAAAATTTCTGCAAATGTGTCTTCCGAGATTTTGTTGAGTTCTACTAATAACAATGATAGCCCTATTATTTTTACTAATAATGTTGCGGGACAAAAAAGTATAATTCTAAATGCCTTCAACTTTTGGCGTTGGAAATTAAAAGCTCCGAATAAAGAATATAAACTTTTTGATAATTTTATTTTCAACTCTGTTAAATGGCTTTCAATTAATAACGATGATGACAGATTTAATATTACGCTAACTAAAAAGAGTTTTAATCTTGGAGAGACAATTGTTTTTTCTGCCAGTGTTTATGATGAAACATTAGTGCCAGTAAATACTGCATCAATACAACTAGAGATTAACAATAGTATTTCTAGTTTTAATTCTATTGGTAATGGTTTTTATGAATGTGAAGTAAATATTGGTAAGCCTGGGTCTTACCAATATAAAGCCAAGATACTAGACAACAATAAAAATACAAACATTGCAAAAGGTAAGTTTAATATTGAAACAACTGAGATTGAGTTTGTTGAGTCAAGAATGAATAAAGAATTACTTATCTCACTGACAAATGTTAGTGATGGCAAATACTTTTCGGTTAATAATAGCAAAGAGTTAGTAGATATTCTAAATTCAAATTATGAAAGAAATATTAAATTCAAATTTATTGATAATAAGTTGAAATTATCTTCTTTAGAAGCTATATTATTTAGCATAATATTTTTCTTCGGGTTGGAGTGGTTAATTAGAAAAATATTAAAAATGTTATAAGGAGAATAATTATGACTTTTATTAAATGGGAAGAAAAAAATAAGCTCGGACATACGGAAATTGATAATCAACACGAGAGCATACATACTAGCATAAATACTTTATACGAAATACAAAATGAAAAAAAAGAAATAATTGTAAAAGAATTTGAGTTACTAATAAATAAATTTGTTGAACATTTTGAAACAGAAGATCAATTTATGAAGAAGCATAATGTTCCAAGTTTATTCTCTCATACTTTAGAACACGAAAGAGCTTTAGGCAAATACACTTCTTATTTGGAAGAGTACAAAATAAATAAAGACCCCTTTGATGTAGAAATTGTTCAATCGCTTAAAACGTGGATTCATAATCACGCTGAAATGAAAGATAGCAAATTTAGAAAATACTTATAAAGTAAGAATTTCCATTGCATCCATCTATCACTTCCCTTCTTGATTTTTTCTTACCAAGATTTTGTGCTTCTTGTAATAACAACTTACTATTAAATGAAAAAACTGTTTGCAATAAATGCATCTCAAAATTAGAAATTGTTAATCATGATATAATAGAATTTGAATTTGAAAGGAAATTTAGAAGGGAGGAAATAATTAAAGAATTTTCATCACTCTTTATGTTTAAGTCTGATTCTGAAATTCAGAATATTGTTCACTCATTTAAGTATCAGCAACAATATCAGATTGGTAATTTTCTTGGAGAACAAATCATTCAACATCTTTCTAAAAAAGTTAGTAGTTGGAATGCAGACTTAATAATTCCGATTCCGCTGCATAATTTACGAAAAGCTAAAAGAGGTTTTAATCAAGCAGAAACTATTGCTAAATTCATTGGCAAGAATATAGATCTTACTGTAAAGGCTGATATCATTAAACGAAACCGTCATACGCAAACTCAAACAACTCTTACCCTTGATGAAAGAAAAGAAAATATTGGTGGAGCATTTTCTTTAAGAAAGAAGAATATTATAAAAGATAAAAATATAATTCTAATTGATGATGTAATTACAACAGGAGCAACAATAACTGAATGTGGAAAGTTGCTAATTGAGAATGGAGCAAAAAATATTTATGCTCTTTCTGCTGCTCTTGCAGAGTAATTATTTTGTAGTGGGTGTCATTCTCAGCTTGACTGGGAATCAAAGTCTTTTAATATTTGTCTATTCCAGTCCAATATTTTTACAATAAAACAAATACTGGATTCCCGATTAAAACATTCGGGAATGACAAATAAAAGCTATAAATCATCAAATTACTTTCTTACATCTTTTCTGGAGCTTCCAAACTAAATATTTTCAATCCATTCTTTAGAACAATTTTAACAGCAAGAATTAAAGCAATTCTCGCTTCTGCTAATTTTGTTTCAGAGCCAAGTATTCTGCACTCTGCATAAAATTTATGAAATAACGCTGCTAGATTTTCTAAATAAGTTGCAAGTTTGTGAGGCTCATAATGTATTGCGGAAAGCATAACTTCTTCTTCATACTTATGCAATTGTTTTACTAACTTTTGTTCAGTAGGAGTATCAAGTAAATCTAAATTATCATACGATGCTTTTAGTTTTTCTTCTTCCACCGTTCTTAATATGGATGCAATTCTTGCGTGAGCATATTTCAAATAGAATACCGGATTTTCATCAGATTGCTTTTTTGCAACATCTAAATCAAAATTCATATGCGAATTACTATTTCGCATAATAAAGAAATAGCGAACAACATCTTTACCAACATCATCAATTAGTTCATCCAAAGTAATGTAGTTTGCTTTACGAGTTGACATTTTTACTACTTTACCTTTGGACATGATTGTTACAAACTGATAAATAATTACTTTGATCTTTTCTGTATCATAATCTAAAGCTTTAAGTCCAGCAAGCACATCAGGATAAGTTGCTCCGTGGTCTGAACCAAAAACATCTACAATCAAATCATAGTTACGTTCAAACTTAGTTGTGTGGTAAGCAATATCAGGCAAGCGGTATGTTGGTTCTCCACTCGATTTGACAATTACCTTATCCACTTCTTGTCCAAGTTCAGAAAATTTAAGCCAAACAGCACCTTCTTTTTTATAGGTAAGTCCCTTCTCTTCAAAACTTTCAATTAAATTTTGAATATTTCCTTCTGTATATAAATCATTTTCATTAAAAAAACTTTCAAACTCTATACCAATTTTTAATAATGATTTTTTTATATCATTAAATATTTCTTCTTCAGCAGTTAATTTGAATATCTCATCATCAAATTTGTCTTTAAGTTTATTATCGTATTTATCATAGACTATTTTTGCAATATCTTTAATATACTCACCTTGATAAAACTCTTCATCAAATTTTTTTTCTTCTCCTAAAAACTCCAAATACCTTGCTGCTACTGAATGACCAAGCACTCGCATTTGTCTGCCGGCATTGTTAAAATAATATTCTCTATCAACTTTATAACCAACTGCTTCAAGCAAAGTTGCAACAGTATCACCTATAACTGCATTACGTCCGTGGCCCACAGTTAATGGTCCAGTTGGGTTTGCAGAAACAAATTCTACATTAGCAGTTTTACCTTCAAACTTTTTTGACAACCCAAACTTGTCTTGCTCTTTATTTATTAACTCAACAATTTGATTAACAAAATTTGGAGTGAAAAAGAAATTTATAAATCCAGGTCCGGCAATTTCTACTTTAGAAATTTTAGTTTTGTCAAACTCTAAAGCATCAATAATTTCTTGAGCAATTTCTCTAGGATTTCTTTTTAACTTTTTAGTCAAGGTCATTGCAATATTGCTAGCATAATCTCCGTGAGTATCATCTTGAGGTTTACTCAATTGCAATTCTATCACTTGCAAATACTCAAGTTTATTTTGAGCTGATTTAAATATTTCTCTTAAATATGTTTTCAATATTTACTCTATAATAATTTATTCGTAAAATAAACGTAGATTAAAAATCTACGTTAAAAAAAGACTTAATCTTCATTTTCTATTTCTGTAACTGCGGCATCAGCCCAAAGTTTTTCTAAGTTATAAAACTCTCTTGAATCTTTTTTGAAAATATGGACAACCACATCAAAGTAATCTAATAAAACCCAATTCAAAGTATTATAACCTTCTCTATGATAACACTTTGTTCCATCTTTTCTTAGCTTCTTATCTACCTCATCAGCTATGGCTTTTACGTGTACATTAACATCGCCCGAGCAAATAATAAAATAATCTGCAAAAGAACTAATTTTTTGCAAATCAAATATTTTTATATCATAACCTTTTTTATCTTGTATCAAACTTACAATTTCATTTACTAATTTTTTTGATTCCAATTTACATTTCCACCATTTTTAATTGCCACTTATAGGCTTAAGTTTATAATAATCTTTACCAATTACCAATGAAACATCCAAAAAATAATTGTCACTTAGTTGCTGAATTACTTTTACATTTTCAATTCCAATTGCTCGTGCAACCTTACGAGCATTAGCCATATTACCTATTCTATCTATAACAAAAGTTTCATCCACTTCAAATGAAATGTAATTCCCTATTTGTACAACGTCAAAATTATGAGCTCGTAGATAATCAGTATATCTATCTGCAACACCAGCAGCACCACAGCCGTTTAGTACATCCATCTGAATAATTTCTGCAGCAACTTCTTTTTTTGTCTCCAGATCTACATTACTTGATTTATGTATAATTTTTAGATAAGCTGAATAGCTTAGATATAAAATTAAAACAAGAAGAAAAAAAATAATTATATTATAAAAAATATTAAACGTAGAATTTTTTACATCAACTATTGGCTGAGGTGTTTTTTTTGTCTGCTTCTTCATTGAGTTTAATATTTACTAAAGAATAAGTCTTTTATTTTACGCTATTTTGAAATAGGCAAGAGTAAAAATACAAAAATAATTTTTATTAGACTTAGACTATCTACTCGTCAAACAAAAAAGAGTTGAACGGACTGTATCCATACCCATAACGGTTGGAGTTGTAGTAAGAATTCATTGGTGAATTTCTGAACTGAATGGAGATTGACATATCTTCTGTAGGTCTGTAATTTAGCGAAGCTCTACTTAAATACACTCCATTAATTTGATCTGTAAAAGATTTTCCAAAACTACTATATGGAGAATTAACAAAGCTTGTTTCTAATTCCATATTTAGGTCATCGCTAAACTCGTAAGCAATATTATTTTTATAAACTCCAAGTGCCAAGCCATTCGAGCCTAAAGCAGAATAGGACATACTAAATGAATGATCCATTGAAAATTTTGAAGTATCAAAAAAACTAAAAAGAGAACTCACGGGATTATCACTTAAAATTGCTCCACTAATATTGATTGGTTTTTCAGCTTGTCCTTTAAATTGCCCTAACAAAAGTGATGTTTGAACCAATAGAAATATAAATAGAATCTTTTTCATACTTTTCTCCTGTCACGGCGTAGTTGTTTTTACGAAGCCGGACTATCACGGTGTTATTATTAAACCAATTAAACAATAATTTGTTTCATTAGTTTATAGAATAATAATCTTTATTGCAAGATAAAAAACTATTCCACTTCAACAATTAGTTCTATTTCAACAGCAGAGTTTATTGGAAGTTCACTTACACCTACAGCACTTCTTGCGTGTTTGCCTTTTTCTCCAAAAAGTTCTACTAACAATTCAGAGGCTCCGTTAGCAACTTGAGCTTGCTCAACAAAGCCATCTGCACTATTTACAAACACTATTATTTTAACAATCTTAGAAATACAATTTAAGTTACCACATACAGATTTGATAACACTCAATCCATTTAACAAACAAAGTTCTGCTGCTTTTTTTGCTTCTTCAATTGATAAGTCTTTACCAACTTTCCCAGAGAATTTAAGCTTCCCATTTTCTAACGGAATTTGCCCAGCTGTAAAAATTAAATTACCAGTTTTATTTGCTGGGATGTAAGCTGCTAATGGCTTAGGAGCTTCAGGTAATTCTAATCCTATTTCTTTTAGTTTTTGTTCAATCATTTTTTCCTTAAGGAAACTCTAAGAATATTGTTGAATTAAATTTTACTCTTCGCAAATATAATAAATTGAGAAGCATAAAAGAGCCTCCAATGTTTTTTAATTAAAAAAAATTAACAATGATTTTTATTTTATTAATAGATATCATCTCCGAATATTCCCCGATAAATATATTCCAGGATAGGTTTAATCGGATATCCATTATTTTTTATTGCCTTGATTCCCACGCAAATTGGGAATGTCGTAATTATATTATTTTGCAGATACTCTAATTTATCACTCCAGAACTTAATACCAAAGAAACTGTAATCATTAAACTATCCATGGCAATCTACGATTATCCTTTTCAAACACATTATCTCATTCAAATACTATCAAGTATTTTATTGCTAAAATAAAAAGAGGACACAAAATGAAAAAGAACATACAACAATTAATAGTTATATCCATTATTATCGGATTTACAATTAGCTCAATTATGATGGCAGCAAATCAAACTGTAACAAACAAAAATAATTCGGGTGCTGGGTCGCTAAGGCAAGCAATTATTGATGCTAGTGATGGCGATGAAATTACATTTAACTTGGCTTCGGGTAATGAAACAATTACCATTTCATCTCAGTTAGAAATTAACGAAAGCCTTACAATTAACGGTTCTAATACTACAGGTAGTGGAACTGTTGTTACAGTACAAGTAACAATACCTGGAACGTCTGCTTGGCGTGTGTTTTATGTTAATGCCTCAACTAAAACAATAACTATTTCTAACATAACAATTAAAGGCGGTAATATTTCCAATAATAGGGGTGGTGGAATTAATCATACGGGAGGAACTCTTAATCTTGATTATGTTACAGTATCTGATTCAAAAACAACGTCTTTTGGTGGGGGCATTTATAGTACTGGAACAATAACAATTAAAAATTGTACTATCTCACAAAACTCTGGTAATTTTGGTGGTGGTATAACCTGTCTTACTACTGCAACAATTGAAAATTGTACTTTCACACAAAATACTAGTACTCAAAGTGGTGGTGCTATATATTGTGAAGGTAGTGCAACAATTGAAAATTGTACATTCTCACAAAATACTAGTACTAATATTGGTGGAGCTATATGTTGCGCTGCAAGTGCAACAATTGAAAATTGCACTGTTTCACAAAATACTAGTACTTCTAGTGGTGGTGGTATATATATGGAAAATGGTGGGGGTTTCGGTAACATATTAAACATTAGAAACACAATTTTAGTAAATAACACACCAAACGATTTTCACTATGCTGGTGGGGGTTTTGGAACCCCAGCAACGCTAAACGACAATGGTTATAATGTTGTTGAATATCAAAGTGGTGATGAAACTGGCAGTGGAAAAACCTTTACTGCTACAACAAATATTTTATACAACACAAAAGCAGATGGTACTACAGGTTATACTACTTGGAATAAGAATAATGCAGATTTAGCAAACCAGGATTTGAATTTATCATCAACACTTGCCGATAACAGTACAACAAACGGTACACAAACACTTGCACTAACTGCAGGCAGTTTTATTATTGATGCTGGTTCAGATATAGGAGCACCAACAGCAGACCAACGTGGTACAAGCCGAATTGGAACAACTGATATTGGAGCTTTTGAGTTTGATGGCGCACTCCCCGTAGAACTAACAACTTTCTCAGTTTCAATTCTAGGTAATACAGTTCAATTAAATTGGGAAACAGCCACAGAAGTAAATAATTATGGTTTCAATGTTGAACGGTCTTCGTTCCGAAAAGATGGAACTACGCCCGTCAGGACGGAATGGAAAAATATTGGATTTATTGAAGGACATGGAAATAGTAATTCTCCAAAACTTTACAATTATATTGATAATTCTATAGAAGCATTTGGTTCATATTTGTTCAGATTAAAACAAATTGATATTGATGGTATGTTTGAATACTCTGATGAAGTTGAAGTTAGTATAGGTACACCTAATAAATTTGAGTTAATGCAGAATTATCCAAATCCTTTTAACCCAACAACAACAATAAAATATAGTGTTCCAAATGTAGCCTCTAACTTTAGTTCGAGCGTTATGCTAAAAGTGTATGACGTACTTGGTAAAGAAGTCGTAACATTAGTAAACCAAAAGCAAAATGCCGGAAGATATAATGTTGAATTTAATGCAACCAATCTTCCAAGTGGAATCTATTTCTACTCAATTAATATTGATGGAAATATTTTATCTAAAAAAATGATGCTGATAAAATAGTAAAAAATAGGAAACCGCAATCTTAAAGATTGCGGTTTTTGTTATTTCATAACTATTCTACTACTTAAAACATTATTAAAGTTCCCTTCTCTCTATGCATAAAAGACGTCTGCCAGTCTGATGTCCGATGCACCAAGATGTTTCTTGTTTTAACTAGATTAATAAATTCAACAAATCCGTACATTCAATACTTTTTTCTTTAATAATACTATTGAAAAATAAAGCCTTATTTATTAAAATAAAAATTCTAATTTTCTATATCATAAAATATACTACACTAAGATATCCGGCTTCGTAAAAGCAACTACGCCGAGACAGGGAGGAATTATGCATAAACAAAAGTTTGACGAACTATTACAAATAATGTACAAGCTAAGAAATGAATGCTCTTGGGATAAAGAACAAACATTCGATTCTATAAAGGCATCAACCATTGAAGAAGCTTACGAAGTGGTTGAAGCCATTGATAACAAAGACTATAACGAACTTAAGAATGAACTTGGAGATTTACTTTTGCATGTAATTTTTCATTCTGTAATGGCAGAAGAAAAAGAATTGTTTACTATCAACGAAGTTATAGACTCTATAAAAGACAAACTAATTAGAAGGCATCCTCATGTTTTTGAAAATCTAAAAGTTAAAGACAATAAAGAAATTGAAAATAATTGGGAAAAAATAAAAATGCAAGAAGGAAGAGAATCTCTTTTGGAAGGAATCCCTAAAGCTTTACCTCAATTGCAAAGTGCAGCAAGAATGCAAGAAAAAGTTTCTAAAATTGGTTTCGATTGGGAAAATAAAGAAGATGTTTGGGAAAAAGTAATTGAAGAAATTGATGAATTAAAAAAAGCCGAACAACTAGATGATAAAGAAGAAATTGAGAATGAACTTGGAGATATATTTTTCTCGCTTGTCAATTATTCTAGATTTCTTGGTGTCAATCCAGAAAATGCCTTGCGAAGAACTAACACAAAATTCAGAAAACGTTTCAACTATATTGAAGAGCAACTCAAAAAGAATGGTAGTTCAATTACTAATACAAATTTAGAAGAGATGGATAAGTATTGGGAAGAAAGTAAAAAATATTTCAATTAATACTCTATTTGGGAATGGTAAAAAAAATCCGTTATTATTTTAACTTTTCTTTTTTATTGACGATAATATTAAAAATAAAGAAAGGATATATAAGTTGGATAATAATAGCACAATGCCATCAATCGTTTTTAAGTCAAAGGGAATTTTGTTTTCTGTTCCATCAACTTATGCTCAAGCAATTATTCAGTTACCGGAAGTTACCGAGCTTCCAAATACTTCTGAAACTGTTAGAGGAATAATTAGGCACAGAGATGAAATTTACAATTTAATTGATTTTAGGAAAGCAATTTCATACAGAAGCATAAAAGATGAAATTGATGAATTCTCTGCTATGATTGACCAAAGAGAAACTGATCATATAAAATGGTTGGATGAGCTTGAAGCATCTATCATTGAGAATAGACCTTTTGAATTGACAACTGATCCTCACAAGTGTGCTTTTGGTAAATGGTATGATACTTATACCTCGGAAAATTATTTTATTCAAGAAGTATTAAAAGATTTTGATGCTCCCCATAGAACAATTCATGGAATTGCTCAAAAGATTGAACACTTAAAAGTAAGTAACGATATTGAGGCAGCTCAAGATGTAATTAAGGAAACTAGGCATCTAGAGCTTTCTAAAATGAAAGAATTATTCACAAAAATAAAAGAAGCTGTAAAAACTAGTTTAACTGAGAGAGTAATATTGTTTAACAGAAACAACAATAAATTTGCCATTGCAGTAGATCAAATTGAAGCTGTGGAAGATTTAACAAAAATAGATACAAAAGATATTGGTGAAGAGTTTTTAACCTTGGAAGGTAAAAATTTCATTACTGGTCTTGGTGAAGATAAAAATAAAAATTTAATAATTAGCGTCGCAGAAGAATTCTTAGTTTAATTTTTTATCATTTCCATTGCTGAATTTTTCATAAGCATCAATTATATCTTTTACTAGTTTGTGTCTAACTACATCTGATTTGCTAAACTTTACAAACTCAACACCATCAACATTTTTAAGAATTGAACTAACTTGAATTAATCCGCTATCACTTTTTCTTGGTAAATCAACTTGTGTGATATCGCCAGTAATAATAGCTTTTGAATTTGGACCTATCCTAGTTAAAAACATTTTCATTTGTAAACCAGTAGAGTTTTGTGCTTCATCCAAAATAATGTATGCATTGTTTAGAGTTCTACCTCTCATATAAGCCAATGGTACTATTTCAATCAACTCCTTATCAAGATGTCTCTTCAATTGATCTGATGGTAACATATCTTTTAATGCATCTAAGAGTGGACGCAGATAAGGGTCTATTTTTTCTTTGAAGTCGCCAGGTAAAAACCCCAAACTTTCTCCAGCTTCAACTGCCGGACGAGCTAAAACAATTTTTTTTACAATTCCTTTTTTAAGAGAAGCAATTGCAGTTGCAACAGCTAAATAGGTTTTCCCAGTTCCAGCAGGGCCAATTCCAAAGACAATATCATTTTCTCTCATTGCCTTAACATATTCAATCTGAGAAGCTGTCTTCGCTTTAATTGCATCTCTTTTAGTGTAGAGTACAATGGAATCAAAATCATCAGTACTAATTACATCTTGCCCTTTTAGTGTTAAATCAATGATAGTTGCAACATCAGAAGGAAGTAATTTTGAGGTTGTATTAAGAACATAAATCATTTCGTTTAAAACTTTTTTTACTAGTTCAACTTCTTCAATGTTGCCTTTAATTGTTGCAACATCTCCCCTTATGGAAATTGTTGAACTAAATTTTTCACTAATTGGTTCTAAATTTGCATCGTTAAATCCTAACAAAGAAAGTAACTCTACATTTTCTAATTTAATTTTTTGCTCTACTTGTGTAATAACTTCTCCTAAGAGGCTTCGTAATAGTTATAAATATTTTAGAAATTATTTTATTTTACTATAACAACATCTATTTCCTAAATACAATATTAACTTCTCAACTTTTTTTATAAAAGATTTTCCCAATAATAAAAAAGGACATACTTAAATGTTAAAAGTAAAATTTCAAAATAGGAAATTTCTATTAACTAATAAAGTATGTCCTTCAAAGAATTGAATATTTTTTTTCAATACTAACTTAGATCATTACCCAAATAACTATTGCATTGGTGCAGGCTTATAGTTACTCTTTAATTTATTATACTTTGCAGATTCTTCATCAGTCAAATTTGGAACTGTAAGAAGTTGATTAGGATAAATTAAATCTGGATTTTTAATTTTATCTCTGTTTGCATTATAAATTTTAGGCCAAGCATGTCCATTTCCATAATGTTGAGATTTTTTTGAGATTCCCCAAAGATGATCTCCACGTTTTACATTATAAGCAACATCTGTTGGTGCTGCTTGCCAAGCATCTAGCATATTTTGTAGCTGTCCATGAACTAGTGAATAAAAATCCGGAAGAGCACTTAGCTTACTTCGTTTAAGAGCATCCAGTTCAGCTTGTCTATCAGCTTTAGAAGGAGTTTTACTTCTAATTTTAGCATGCAATGCATTGATTTTATCAGAATAAGCTGCAACTTCAGCTTCGGAAGCACCTACAAGAGCATAATTTTCTGCTTGACATGCTTCATAAGATTGAAGAGCATTTTTCTTTTGAATTAATGAATTGATTTCAGTTTGTAACATTTCAATTTCTTTTGATAACTCTACTTTAGATTGGGATAATTTTGCAATTTCCATTTCCCATTCTTCTGATGTCATTTCTTCTTGAGCAATTATATTTGATGATAAAAATAAAAACAATGCAAATATGCTAAGAAGATATTTAATATTTTTCATAGCCTTCTCCTTTATTAAATTTTATTATAAACCTAATTTGTTTAAGTTTTTAGTTGTTTCTTCTTTGTCTCTTGCACATTGAGCTAACTTTGCTTCCATTTCTGCAATTTCTCTTTCAAGTTTAGTTTTTTCACTTTTGAGAGAATTTACTTCGGTTCCTAATGCAGAAACTTCATTTTGAAGAGCATGCAATTCTGCAAATTGTTCTTCACTTACTCCTCCACAACTTTGTAAAGCAAATGAACCTACAACCAAAGCTGTCATCATTGAAGTTGTAAGTAGTTTTTTTATCCTTTTCATTTTGATGTTCTCCTCTGTTTATTTTGAAAAGATACTATAATTAGTTAGAAGCGTATTTTTATGAGTAACCAAGGTAAGAAACTATTTTAAATATAAAAACAAAAAAATTATTGACCTTTAAATAATTTTTCGTTCAATAAAGCTAGTATAACTATCTCCGGCAACAATTATATGGTCAAATACGTTAATTTCAAAGATTTTTCCAGCTTCAACTAACTTTTTAGTAATTTTTATGTCTTCTGGACTTGGTTCTAAATTACCGCTTGGATGGTTATGGATGATGAAAATATTCGCTGAATTATTTTCTATTGCAACTTTAAATACTTCTCTTGGGTGAACAATACTTGCGTTTAAATTACCAATTGAAATAGTTTCATATTTAATTATTTGATTTGAAGTATTCAAACATACAACTATAAAGTGTTCTTTAATTTCATCTTTAAGTAATGGAATAAATATTTCAGCTAAATCTTGAGGTGAAGTTATTTTGATATTGGAATACCATTTGTCCTTGAACCTAACTCTTCTTGCTAATTCAAAAGCTGCACTTAAAGTTGCCGCTTTATCTTTACCAATACCAATAGTTTTTGTAAATGATGCTACAGAAGTTGAGGCTAATTTTGGCAAACTATTTTCCTTAACTAATTCTTGAGCAATTTGAATTACAGACTTACCCTTAGTTCCGGTTCTTAATAAAATAGCAATCAGTTCTGAATCACTTAAAGATTGTGGTCCTCGTAGAATTAGTTTTTCTCTTGGTCTATCATCTAGCGGAAGGTCTTTTACTTTTAACATAACATATTCAAAATATTATTTATAAGTTTTTCGCAGATTATAAATCTGCGTTACGTTTTCTTGCTAAGCAACCTTCGAGGTTTTACTTAAATTAAATTCGAGAGCAAAAAGACTATTGTTAACCTACAATATTTGCTAAACGTAACTATTAAAAACCTCGAAGGTTTTTGTCTAAACGAAAATTCTTATTTTTTTTGGTGTACTATTCCCACTCTATAGTTGATGGTGGTTTAGAACTTATATCATAAACAACTCTATTAACTCCGCTAACATTTCTAATAATTCTATTAGAAACAAACTCTAAAAATTCACCATCAAATTTATACCAGTCGGCAGTCATTCCATCAGTTGATGTAACAGCTCTTAAAGCAATCACTGACTCATAAGTTCTTGCATCGCCCATAACACCAACTGTTTCTACAGGAAGCAAGACTGAGAACGCTTGCCAAATTTTTTCATATAAATTATGTTCGAGCAATGCATCAATAAAATTTTTATCTACATTCCTAAGTAAGTCACATCTTTCTTTTGTTACTTCTCCTAAAACTCTAACTGCTAATCCTGGTCCTGGGAAAGGATGACGATGAACAAAATGATGAGGTAAACCTAAAAGTTCTCCAATTTCTCTTACTTCATCTTTGAACAATTCTCTAAAAGGTTCAATTAATTTTAAGTTCATTTTCTCTGGTAACCCACCAACATTGTGGTGAGTTTTTATTACGTGAGAACCTGAACCAACAGAGGCAGACTCAATAACATCTGGGTATAACGTTCCTTGAACCAAATATTTTACATTCTCCAATTTATTTGCTTCTTCTTCAAATACTTCGATAAAAGTATTTCCAATTATTTTTCTTTTTTCTTCTGGATCAATAACTGATTTTAACCTACCTAAAAATAATTCAGAAGCATCAATATGAATAATATGCATATCATAATGTTCCTCAAACATTTCTACGACATTCTTGCTTTCATCCATACGCATTAGACCATTATCCACATGAACACAAACTAAATCGTCCCCAATAGCTTTGTGAAGCAATATAGCAGCAACTGAGGAATCGACACCTCCACTTAAGGCACATAGCACTTTTGTATTTTTAGTCTTTTCTTTAATTTTCTGAGTTGTACTTTCTACAAAATTTCCGGCTGTCCAATTTGGTTTACACTTACAAATATCAAAAAGAAAATTACTAATAATTTGTTTCCCACTTTTTGTATGGTAAACTTCCGGATGAAATTGCAGTGCATATATTTTTTCTTCTGAGTTAGACAATGCACAAATTGGAGAGTTTTCTGTTTTAGCATCAATAGAAAAACTGCTTGGAATATCTGTAATATAATCGCCATGACTCATCCAAACAACTGAGTTGTTCTCAACATTACTAAATAAATTACTTTTATTTAAAAGCTTAATTTCTGCTTTCCCATATTCTCTACTTTCTGCAGGAGTTACTTTTCCATTAAACTTTTTTGCAATCAATTGCATTCCATAGCAAATGCCAAGAATTGGAATATTCAATTCGAATAAACCTTTAGGTACTTGCGGAGAATTTTCATCGTACACACTTGTTGGTCCACCAGAAAGTATAATGCCTTTTGGATTAACATCTTTAATTTTTTCAATTGAAGTAGAAAAAGGATAAATAATTGATCTAACTTTTTGTTCCCTAATTTTTCTTGCAATTAGTTGAGTGTATTGTGAACCAAAATCTAAGACTACAATTGTATTTGTCATTTTTTCTTGAATTTTTATAATGTGAGAATAAATTTAATTTGGAATTAGAAATTTATAAAAATAATTGATAACTCTTTTGTGTTATTTAATTGTGTAAAGCAAGCTAGCTAAATTGCCAATTGTAAAGCAATTATATTTTGTTAAATTATTTTTAATTAAATTAGTTTACTACAAATCAAAATCTAAGAGAGAAAACAATGAAAAAAATAATTGTAGTTAGTCTAGCAATACTTTTAACTTCAAGTATATTTGCACAAAATGGTTGGAATGAAGTGTGGAGTTTACAACAAGTTCCTTTTCAACCCGAAAATTCATTCTCGGAATATGCAAAAGTAATTGCCGGTTTTGATACAGATAAAGATGGCTGGGGAGAATTTATAACTGGTTACACTGATCTTGATAGTAACTATATTTTTATGTACGAAGCTACGGGTGATAATACTTATGAAATGGTTTGGTATTGGAAATTCCCAACTGCAGGTGAAGGTTGGTTTGCAGTAGCTGTTGGGAACTTGGACAAAAATGACAAAGAAGAAATCGTTGTGGGTTGGGCATCAAAAATTGATGCAAATAATGTAAATCCTTCTAGAATTTTTACGTTTGAATGGAATGGTACAATTGGCGAAAATAAGTATGGAAGAGATAAAGGCGATGGTATTTTCCAACCATCTTTTAAAACAAACTTTGGTTTACCTGATAACGCAGCTTGGAATCCCTATAGCATGATAATTGAAGATATTGACAACGATAATGTTAATGAACTAATAATTGGTATTAGATCTGGTGATCGTGGAAGAGAAGTTTTAATTGCATCAGCCAAGGGTGGGGATTTAGTTGGTTTTGGAACATTAGAAGTTGAATATAATTTTCAAAATACTGAGAATGGATCAAATTTTTGTACTATAACTGGCGATTTGGATAATGACGGTAATACAGATATTTTTGAGATGGTTTGGAATTTATTTACTCTAAGAATATTTGAAGTAACAGGAGAAAACACTTACGAACATGTTAATGATCTTGAACAAATATACACGGATAAAGACATTGACTATGGCTCTGTTGATGGTATGAGAATTTTAGACATAAATGGTGATGGTAAAAACGAATTAGTAATAGCTGGAGCTGATGATTCAGGGGTAGAGCGTCATTTATTTTTAATTCAGAATATTACAGATATTTCAACTATAACCGCTGATGATGTGATTGAGTTTTACTATCTACCACAAAACAAAAGACCTAATGGATCGCTAATTCAAGCTGGTTTAAGAAATATGGTTGCTGGTGATCCAGATAAAGATGGCAAAATTAATTTAATAATTAACGGAGCAGAAAGTGGACAAATATTTGATCTTGAATATAAAGGAGAAGGTGACTTAGCAGATTCTACAAGTTGGAACTTAAACATTATTTATGATTCCTTTAAAATATTTGCAGATGAAGTCGATAGTGATTCTGCTTCACTTCTAACGCCACGTCATTATTATGGCGATTTAGCAAATGATATGGATGGCGATGGACTTTCAGAATATGTTTTTGTTAATTATAGTACCGACAAAAGTATTTGGGCTAATGATGTTTACATTTCAATACTTGAATCTGAAAGTACAACTGATGTTAAACGAGTAAATAGATTTATTCCAAAAGATATTTCACTCAATCAAAACTATCCAAATCCATTTAATCCTACTACTAATATTTCCTTTGGAATATCTCTTAAAGGAAATGTTAAATTAATTGTTTATGATTTATTAGGGAAAGAAATTGAAACAATTCTTGATGAAGAAAAGAATGCTGGAAATTATTCAATAAATTTTGATGGCTCAAATTTATCAAATGGAGTTTATTATTACAGTTTAATTACAAATGGGAAATTACTTACTAAAAAAATGTTGTTAATGAAATGATACAATAATCAGTTTATATTTTCCTAGTTCTAAACACTTTTAAAGTTCATAAGGTAAAATATTCAAATTTGTTTTGGGAAATAAGAACTTCTGAAAGAATATATTGGTAGTCATGGTGAGCGGAATCAAACCAGTAAATTGAGCTATTCTCACATTTCGATGGAGTTTATACTAAGTTTACAGAAGTACTCAGTATGAAATATTCTAATCTGAATTTCAATTTTTAGAGGTTTGAAATACAAATATTTTTCGAATAGACTAAGCTTAAAATACTAACCCAATATCAAAGAACTGAACATCATTCAAATCACCATAGTCTGCATAAGCATAGTTAAAAGTAAATTTCAGTTGTGGAGTTAAATCATAATTGATACCAGCTCCAAGTGTTAACCCTTGAACACTATTTGGAAGGAACAATGCTTTATAGCCACCTCTTAAAAATATCATATCATTGTAGCTAAATTCTAAACCAGTATTTAGGTATTCTTTGTTATCATTCGGATGAATTGCATCGACAGCAGCTTTAAGTTTAAAGTATCTTTCATTTAACACATTCATAGCTAAACCAACTCTAAAATTTAACGGAAGATCGTGTTGCTCCATTGCATATTTACCAGGAATATTATTTGGACCAGATTCCGGAGAACCGTTCGGATCAACATTGATTTGTATGTCTCTTCCATCTAGTTGCATCTTTGTTCCAAAGTTAGAAATACTTGCTCCAATTACTAAATCATTAAAAGGAGTTACATAATACGTTCCAATGTCTAATGCCAAACCAGTTGCTGATGAATTCCAAATTGATTCTTGAATAAATTTCATTTGAAATCCGATTGAAAATCTATCTGTTAAACTTCTTGCATAGCCAACGCCAATTACAAGTGAGCTTGCATCCCAAGTTCTTCCATCACCTTCTGGGAAATCAAATGTTCTTACTTCTTCTTTTGGTACTCTTAGAGAAGTGAATGTTGTGAAAATTGTACCCAACCCATCTATATTTACAGATGCAGCTGCAAAGTCAAAATCAACATCAGCTAACCAATCTGAATGATTGAAAGCAACTTGAGAACTACCCGAAGCTTTTGCTAAACCAGCTGGATTATAAAACGTAGAATAAATATCATCACTTACACCAACGTAAGCACTTCCCATACCTAATGCTCTTGCTCCAGGTGCTATTTTAAGAACAGGGGCAGCGGTTGTACCAACTCTTGTAATTTCTCTATCGGATTGTGCGTAGAATAAGTTAATACTTAAAAGTAGTGTTAATAATAAAAAGTGTATAGTTTTTTTCATTTTTTCTCCAACTCACTTTTCAAAAGTGATTTGTTGATTGATTATTCTAAAATATTTGTGCTATAAATATTAAACTTTAATAATTTCGTTTATTTTATAACTGCAAATCTTCCAATTTTTTCTCCAACTCCAGGAATATCTATATGATAAATATAAACTCCATAAGCTATTCTCATTCCTTCCGAACTTAGTAAATTCCAATAGGCAATACTGCCATTGTCATCTTTAATAATTTCATCAACTAGTTCACCAGATAAAGTATAAATTCTAACAGTACATTGTGGAGGGAGATTTCTAAATTGCAGTTCTCTCTCCCCTCTTTTAATTTGAGTTCTTCCAGGATTTTCAGAAGTACTAAAACCAACATACGGATTTGGGACAACATAAATATTATCAATACTTTGCGAGGCAGAGGAACCAACAAATTCTACTTCTTTAGTATCAAATACAAATTCGTCTCCACTTTCAAATGGTTTTCTTGTAATCAGTTGGTATATATCTCCATCTTTAGGAAGTATAGGACTAGTTACATTTGTATCAATTTCAAATGTTAACTGATAAGAAGTTGTTGGATCAACCGCACCTTGAGGTTGGAAAATGATTGCTTCTCCCCAATCCCATTGTCCATTACTCTCAGTACTTGCATTAGGTTCATAAAGAACAAATGTAGCTGGCGCTTCTATAATAATATTAGGTTTTTTCTTTGTAATATTTACAAGCTTAAATGGAGCAGCTACTTTCCCTAATAATGTTTCCATTGTATCAGCGTGTAACCAACTACCATCACTAGCAACATCAGTATTGTTCCATCTTATTTCCCAATCTGTTCTTAATTTTACTTTCTCTCCACCTATTACTGGAGGATATACTTTACTATCAATTACAGAAATAGCTGAGTTAGTAATAAATCTTGACTCTTCTTGATCAATACTTAACGCATCTTCTTGAACAAATATTCTTATTCCATCAAAAACTTCATTGCCATCTTCATTCTGTATTAACCTACTTTCAAATACCGGATAATATCTGTAACTAATTTCATATTGATTTCCTGCCGGCAACACATTCCCATTACTTGCTGCTATTTGACCCCTTTTACTATTAACTACATAATCATTTGAGGAAACTACAACATTGTCTTTGTCTTTTACAACAACACTATTGCTAACAATATTTTTATGTCGTAAGGCAACTAGAATAGTTCCTTTTGAGTTAAACGAATATTCAACACCTGTTGAATCTAAAACTCTATACGAATTTGATGAATCAAATTTAACTTTGTAAGTTTTATTTTGAACTGACAATTCATCCATAACTTTTAGATCTATTTTGCCAGTTGCATTTCCAACTGTTATTGTTGGTTTATTACCAATTCCAACTTCTGGTTCTTTAACGCCTGTTGCAATTGGACCGGGAATTACCGCTAGAGTATTAACATCATAAATTAAATTACCAGTTTCAGGGTCTTGTGCAATTACAGATTGAGTTTCAGTTGGTGGTAATTCATCAGTTCCTCTATCATAAGCAATTACAGCATAGTAATAGTTAATTCCGTTTTGTACAGTTGAATCAACATACTCGTGAACAAGTCCAGTATTGTTTCCTAAATTATATTTAACACCTCTACCAGCATATTCAATTCCAGCAAGTCCAGAATACTCATTCACCAAATCAAACTGAGCAGGAGTTCCAGTATTTATATCAAATAAAGGTTGTCCAAGAAAAGGGATTCCATTAGCATCTGTTATTTTATAAACATCACTAAAGTTAAAATCTCTACTTCTGTAAATTTTATACCCTTCAAAATCTTCTTCGGATGTAAGTGGATCAACTGATTTCTCTGATTTTGCATCCCAGTACAATGTAACTCTTCCGTCGCCCGAAACCGCTGTTACTATTGGCTTATCCGGTGGTTGTGCAAATTGATAATCTGCTTCTAAAATTCTAACTGATGTAACTGCATTTAACAATAAATCATTTAAGTCTTCACCAAAAAGAATTGCCATTGAAAATCTTTGCGATTCTCCTTTCGCTAAGTTCATTGGACCAGTAGAAAAACTAAACACATTATCTCCTGCTGATTGCAATAATTCTTGAGCCGGATCAATTTCCGGTTTGATAAACCATTCCATCATTCTATCATCATTCTTTGGTGTGTTGGAAGGATCGCTCCAGGCTGCAACAGTAAAACCAGTCAATCCAAGTTGATCAGATTCTGAAATATCTCTAAAACCAAAGTTAGGTTCTGAACCAGCCCATTTTTTTCCCGCACTTCTTTCCTCAGTTAAGGTTCCAACTTCGTCTGCATCATAAAGTCCATTATTGTTTAAGTCATCATACCAAGCTTGTGAAGGAAAACCATCCCCCTCACCAAAATCTTTACCAGGATAGTTAACAGACTCTGGTCCAATTCCATCAATTCCTACATCATTTTTTTCAGGATTCCAATCACCATCTTCATCACCAGACCATCTTGCTTTTGGTTTTCCAAATACCTTTGTATATTTATCTGCGTCCACAATTCCAGTTGTCAATGGTTTTATAGTTCCATCAATAAATTCTCCTTTACTATTAAATGGAGATTCATCTGCAACGCCATCATCATCATTATCAACTAAGTCATCATCAATAGACGGAGACTCTAAAAACTTCCAGCCAAAGTAACCAGGTCTTTTACCTCCACGTCCGTTAAAATCTTGATCCCAGCCATATACCATACTTCTAGTTCTTTGTTCAAATTTATCCGCTAAAGCTCCAGTTGGAGGAATGAAAAAAGCCATATCATCATTAACATCACCAACCCCACCAATATGTGGATCTCCAAACATTCCCATATAGAAATTTGTAAGATCTTTATCACTTGCATTAGTCATTTGATAAACCATAAAAATTAAATCTTCTGCAAGTGGATTATTAAATTGTAAAATTCTAACATCTGTGTCTAAGCCAAGTCCAGCTTTTGTTACATCTCCATTAAATGGTTCATAGTCACTAATAAATTCATAGTTTGTATAATCATCAATTGCGTAAAAAACTTCTTCGTCAGGAGCAGTAGAAGCATCGCCTAGAAACGCTGGCCATAAATATTTTCCAGCTCCAGGGGAATACCAACTTTCAGGCCAAGAGTCAGGCTTACCATCTCCATCATTATCTGGTGCATTTAACGAAGCTACTCTATTTTGATTAGGATCACTAAAGCCAACTTTAGGCAACCAACCCCACTTTAATGATCTATCTGCATTGTAGTCCCCTTCTCTGCTTGAGACATGAGAATCACTAACAATATTTATTGTATCTCCATTAGCATTCAACACTTTTGAGCCAGCCATTAAACCAAACTCATATCCATATCCTAATCCATTCCAAACCAAATCTTTAACATCGGCCAATGCTCCCGGTGCTGTTACTGATCCATAATTAAAAAGAACGGTTTGTATTTTATTTCCCTTAATAATTATATCTTTTATTTCTCGCATTTCGCCAGTAGTTTTGTTTAGCTTCTGACCAAGAATTTTACCATAAATTCTTTCAAATTCTGCTTCTGTAGTTATTTTTTTATTATGGACCTCGTCTGAAGTTTGGGCAACATAAGATGCTGTAATAAAAAGGAATAATACTAGAACTGTAATTTTAATCTTCATTATTTATCCTAAATTTTTCTGTAAACTTTTTCAAAAGTAGTTTATAAAAGACTACTACTGGATTCCCGATAAAGACATTCGGGAATGACAAATGTAAATGACTGTTAATTTATGAATAATGAAAAACCTAAGCGTACTTCTCTTGGTCTGCTTAGTCTTTCTTCTCTACTATAATAATTATCTATATATGATTCGTCAAATAAACCATCATCTTGTTGAGTTCTTCTTCTTAATTCTGAAAATTGAATAGCTGTCAATTTCTCTTCAGCATTTTCTAAAGCTTCTCCAGAGTTTGCCCAAACATATCTTTGGTTTTGCGTATCAAATAAATTCTTTACTTGTGCAAATATTGAGAAATCAATTCCAGCAATTTCTAAAAACTTTTCAATTTTCATATCAACATTCCACTGAAAAGGTTTATTGGCAGAAGTTTGTTCAAAAGTAATTGTTGATAATGTTGGAGGAAGTGCTGGTGTATAAGGTGTTCCAGTTTGCATATTATAGATAATCCCTACTGACCAATCACCTGGTTCTGAAAGCGTAATAGTACCATTTATTAAATGACTTCTATCAAAACTTAACGGTACTAAATAAGTTTCAGTTTGTTTTCCAGCAGCTTCGCTAAAAAACAAATCTTCCTGTGGTTGAGTTCTATTTCCTTCCGCAGCTTGAAATGTATAATCTAAAGTCGCAGAGAATATACTTCCGGGGGAACGTCTTTTAATAAATGATAGCGTTATACCTTTAACATTTGCATACGATAAATTTGTTAGCACCCTATACTGTCGTGCATTTTTAGTAAAAACTGTTTGTGTATAAATGTAATCCCTTACATCTTTATAAAAACCCGTTAAATCAAATTTGAAATCATCTGTAAGTTGCTGTTGTAAACCAATTTCATATTGGATTGATCTTTCCGGATTAACATTTGCATTTCCAAATCTAGCATTAGTTGCAACATTTGCAACCCATCTAATATCGTTCCTATATAATGAAGATAGTGAACCAATTTGATAGAAATGTCCGTAAGAAAAACGTATTACACCTCTGTCTGTAATTGGATAAGAAACACTAAGTCTTGGAGAGAACATATGCTTCACTTCTGCATCAACTAATCCTGAATTTAGAAATCCAAATTTTTGATCATCTAAAAGTTCCGACAAATTAGGATTGTACTGCGAAGCTGCATCAAAATATTCGTATCTAAATCCAGCATTTAATATTAAAGTTTTTGCAAGTTCAATCTTATCTTGAATGTAGGCTGCAAACTGCGTTGGTTCTTTTTCAAATATATCAACCGAAGATATTTTGCCTCTAGTTATAGATAAGGATTCTTTATAAAGTAAATCATTTGTACTTAAAAGTGTACCATCATTTTTAAGAAATATTATTGAATACGAATCTCTTTTTAACTTGTGCTTTCTAAATTCAAAACCAGCTTTAACTTCGTGAACATTAAATAGTTGAGAAACAATATCTCCCTTAATTGTATAAGTTTTTGTTGAACGATCGGAAATAGTATTATCAGTTCCACCTGCATAAAACAGACTTGTACTTATGCTTTTTCTATAAAAACCGGGTAAATATCCTGGATCGTTTATGTCTTCAAACAAATAATGTTCGGATTGTTTCCAAGAGTAAGAACCTTTTAATGTATAGAATGTTGTGTTACTAACTGTATGTGTAAAATCTAAAGATTGAATTAAACCTGTACTATAATCAGTTCCGAGTCCATCGGGATTGAATAAGTATCTTCTACCTCTAGTTAAACTATATCCGGGAGCAAAACTTCTTGAATTTCCTTTGTCAAAAACAACTTCATATTTTAATTTAATTAGAGAACCAAAATTATGACTAATATTTGCTTGTATGTTTAAGTCTCGACTTGGATCCATTGCTACCCATTTTTTATCACCAGTTGGCAAACCATTACTATTTACATCAAAAGGATTAAAAAAATACGGATCAGTTGCTCCACCGTTTCTTTCGTCATCTCCTCTAAAACCATCTGGAGCTAAGTACGAATCTGTTGTATTATATAGTCTTTGACCAAAGTAAAGTCCCTTATGATCTTCAAATATACCGGAGATGAAAAACTTTGTATTATCTAAGAAAGCAATGTTACCGCCAAAAGTAGCTTCAACTCTTTTTCTGTTCATCGGATCAAAATCATCAATATTTTTGAACAAATCGTTTCTTGATGAAAGATATTCTCCGACATAACTTCTTAAACTAAAACTAAACTTATCACGACCTTCTTTGGTTACATAGTTAACAATACCGCTTAAAGCATTACCAAACTCTGCACTAAATGTTCCAGTTGAAACAGACACTTCTTGAACCGCATTTGTTGCAACTCCAACTGAGCGAGAGTTCCCATAAGGATCGTTAATTGAAAGACCATTTATTTGATAGTTAATTTCATTACTTCTTCCACCTCTAATGTGTAACGTACCATCATCCGATTTTACAACACCAGCTTGAAGTTGAATTACATCTGCAATATTATCAACTGGAAGAACATCCAAAGTTTCTGAACTAATTGCTACTGTTGGGTTTGTTAAATCTTGTCTGATCAGTGGATTTCTATCGCCGACCACAATTACCGCTTCCATTTCAACAGCTCCGGAAGGTAGTTTGAAATCTATTGCAGTTGTAAAGCCAACGTTTACTCTTACCTCTGTTTGGGTTACTTTTTGATAGCCGAGATAAGAGGCAGTAACTTTATAAACATCTGGAGAAACATTAAGTATTACATAATTGCCATCTATATCAGAAGCAGCACCTTGTGTAGTTCCCTCAACAAAAACATTTGCAAAAGGTATTCCTTCTCCGGTTGCTAGGTCTGTTACTTTACCCATTATCTTACCAGTTGATTGTGCAAGTAACATTACGTTAGCAAGAAATAAAAAAAGTGAAATTAGTAGTATGTTTTTTTTCATATAATCTCCGTTCAATAATATTTAATTGAACTGTTGGGTATAAAAATTAAATGTGCCTGGCACTTTGAAAGTGCCAGGCACATAAATATCATTATTTTAACAATGTCATTTTAATTGATTTGGCAAAGCTACCAAATTCTAACTTCGCAACATAATTTCCACTTGCAACTTTACTTCCAAAGTTATTTGTACCATCCCAAATTACTTTGTGGTTTCCTTTCTTATAAGATTTGCCAATCAATAACGATTTAACTTCTTTCCCTAACATATCATATACTTTTAGAGAAATATCTTTATCAAGTGGAAGTGTGAAATTTATTGTAGTAGTTGGGTTAAATGGATTCGGAAAATTTTGTTCCAATTTATAATCATCCGGTGTAATTATTCCATAATCAATTGCTTTAAATCCTACTGTACCACCGTTGTATTCAAGTACTCTAATTGTTTGTCTCTTGCTATTGAAGATGTTATAACTTAGCTCATTGTTTAGATCCCATCTACCGCCTAACAGAAAATCAGTTGAATCATTCCAAACTCTATCATATATTTTTATTTTTGTTGAATCAAAAATCCCCTGTCCAGCAACTACTATTTCAAGATTTCCATCACCATCCAAATCAACATTATCTGCAAAAAGAGATGCAGTAAAAGGACGAGTTTTCGAATCTGGGATTGTATCAATTATACCGGCTTCAAAAGTAACATTAGTAGTATCAAGAGCAAGGCTATCACCAATAACAGTAGTATCAACTTGAAGACCTACTCTACCATTATAAATTTCTATTGTACCAAAAACTTCTCCACCTTCTCCATCATCAACAATTGTAATATCGTAACTATTAGAGTCTAACAAAGAACCTGCACCTTTATATGTTATTGCAACAACATCAAATCCTCTTCCGCCTCCAGTATAAATTTCATCAATACCATTTTTATTCAAATCACCACCAACAACCGGCCACAAGAAAACTGATGACTTTCCTGATACAGCTGCTATTCTTTCATCTGGAGCAATAACACTAAAATTTTCTGTTTGAGAAGCTTCGTCCCAAATATAAACATCATTGTCATTTTCACTAAAAGCCAGTAACCCTATATCACCATTGTTTGCACCACTTACATACATAGTTCCAACAATCTCATCTCGTCCATCGCCATTAACATCAATAGGCATGGCACCTGGGTAAGATACTGCATCTAATTCTGCATATTCATGATATGCACCTTTGGCTTTTGCATCAGCATTATCTGTAGCTTCAGGATAAGTGTATGTGTTTTTTCCATCAACATCAATTGACCAAAATCCAAATTTACTATATGTGTGATTTATAATTTCAAGTTTTCCATCACCATCAATATCTGCCGGAACTGAACTCATTAGCGAACCACCAACAACCCAGTCTGCACCGTTAGTTTGTGTTCCAGGTTTCCCACCTTCAATACTGATTCCAGCAAACCCCGGGAATGTAAAAGTAACACCCATAATAATAACATCTTGAACTCCGGTAACACTCCCTCCACCAGCTATTATTTCACTTCTGCCATCACCATCCAAATCAAAAACTGTTAGATGTTCAGTTTTAAATCTTAAAGACTTTCTATTTTCATCACTACCTCCAACAGCTGTAGCAAATTTACTAGGGGTTATATCAAATGCTTTTTCAGTACCCCAATCTGTTCCATTCCATTCATAGAAAACAATCCTACCAAAACTTCCATCTACATTTGCAAAGTTATTTTGACCAAATATTATTTCTAGATTTCCATCACCATCGCAATCTCCAACAGCAACACTTCTAGGTGTTGAAGCACTTTTACTAGTTGCAACGGGAGAAGACCAAATAATTTCTAATAGCGAATCACTAACAACTTCAAGAACATGAACTCTTCCGCCATTTGAATAATCAACTGCTAAGATTTCTTTATCTCCATCACCATCTGCATCTGCTACATTGATTTTTCTAATTCCTAAATCCTTAAAATATGCAGATAAAGTATCAGTAGTATTATCTGATGGCACAGTAAAGGCAGCATATTTATCAGCACCAATTGTTTGGGCAGATAAAAAACTTATTGCTCCAAGCAATAACATAATTGGTATTATTTTTTTCATCATTTTATTTTCCTCAAAAATGTTTAACTAATTTTAAAATGTCAAGCAAAGTACAACTCTCTTTTATTTAATGCAAATAAGATATTTATTTTTCTCTTTCGTCAAATTAAACTCTCTTAAAAAAGATACAATCTTTGGAATTTAATATAAAACTCTTTGGCTTAATGTTAAATGGAAAACCACGAAGATTTTTTATATAACATTGAAAACTCAACACACTAATTATTTCATTTATTATATTTTGCAGTAGCATTTATATTTTTTATACTATTTATTAAGTAAGATGTTTTTTTGTTTATTTTAATTATTTGATGGAGGATTAATGCCAACTTTAATGGTAAGTGTTTCTGGAATTAGAGGAATTGTGGGGGACGGAATTGACCCTAACACAATTGTGAAATATGTTTCGGCTTATGCAGATTTTTGTGGGAAAGGAAAAGTTGTGATTGGTTCCGATGGAAGAATTTCCGGAGATATGGTTAAACATTCAATTATTGGGACTTTAATTGCTAAAGGTAATGATGTTGTTGATATTGGTATTTGCCCAACTCCAACTGTTTTATATAATGTAGCCAAACTCGGTGCTGTTGGCGGTATTCAGATTTCTGCCAGCCATAACCCAAACGAATGGAACGCATTAAAGTTATTAAACTCTGAAGGAGAATTTATGACTCCCGATGAAAACAAACAGATGTTAAGTACTTTAGAAGATTCTGACAAATCGTTTGAAGCTTGGGATAAGCTTGGCAAGTTAACAAGTTATAGTGAAGGATTGAAAAATCATGTAGAAGATGTTTTTAAGCTAGAGCTAATTGATAAAGAGTTAATTCGTTCCAAAAAGTTTAAGGTTGTTTTGGATTGTGTAAATGGAGCTGGAAGTCATGTAATGCCAGAGTTTCTTAAAGAATTAGGTTGCGAAGTAATTGAACAAGACTGCAAAAAAACCGGCGTGTTCCCACGCTTGCCTGAACCTATACCAGAAAACCTAACTGCTACAATGGAAGCTGTAAAAAAACATAATGCAGATTTAGCAATTGTTGTTGATCCTGATGTAGATAGAATTGTTTTTATAACAGATGAAGGACTTCCCTTTGTTGAAGAGAACTCAATAACCTTGGCAGCAAAACATGTTCTATCAAAAACTAAAGGCAATGTAGTTGTTAATCTTTCTACTACTCGTGCAATTGATGACATTGCAAAAGCAGAAGGTTGTAAAGTTTTTCGCTCTATGGTTGGAGAAGCAAATGTTGTTAAGATGATGAAAGAAGTTAATGCAGTTATTGGAGGAGAAGGAAGTGGCGGAGTTATCTACCCAGCACTCCATTATGGAAGAGACGCACTTGTTGGAACTGTTCTGACATTGCAACATCTTGCTGAAACTGGCAAATCTTTATCTCAATTAAAAAATGAAATGCCACAATATTTTATTGCTAAAAAGAAAATTGTTTTAGGTGATGTCAATCCAGATGAGGTTGTTAAAAAGTTAATAGAAAAATATTCTGACCAGGAAATAAATACAGACGATGGTTTAAGAATTGACTTTGAAGATCATTGGGTTCATTTTAGAAAATCAAACACAGAACCTATTATTAGATGTATTGCAGAAGCAGCGACTGAAGAAGTTGCAAATAAATTTATTGATAAATATTTTAATGAAGTTAAAGAATTGATGAATTAAAGTAAATTACTTTTGTAAATTCAACTAAAGATGATGTCATTCCGGTTTCCAGTTCTTTTGGAATACCGGAATCTCGCAATAATCAAAGAAAATTCCGGCACAAAACACAACCGGAATGACAGTCTTAGAACTATTGCATAAGTAATCTGTGCTACATCAATTTAACCGTGCTCTCTTTTTGAAGAAACTCATAAGTGCTACATCAAATGGAGTTGTTGTGTCAACCAAAGTGTAATCAAAACCATATTTATTACAACCAGTTTTAATGGATTGAAGATATTCACTCATAGATTCAACATAAACTCTTTGTATTTGAATCGGTTGAGTACTCAATTCTTCCTTAGTTTCCATATCTACAAATATAGAATCTTTTCTAAATGCAAAATTCTTTTCAATCGGATCTAAAATATGAAAAACAATTACTTCATTTTTTTTATATTGAAATTGCTTTAATGCAGATAGTACGTTCTCCACATCATCTAGAAAGTCAGAAATAATTATTACCATTCCCCTCTTTTTTACTTTATCTACAATTGCTTTTAACGAGTCGGAAGTCTTAGTAATATTATCAGCTTGCGTTTTTTCAATTTCAGTTAATAAAGTTTTAAGGTAAGTAGATTTAGATTTTGGAGAGTAGTAACTTTTTAGTTCGTTCGCATAAAGAGCAATGCCCACAGCATCTTGCTGCTTCAGCAATAAATTTATTAAACTTGCCCCTAATATTTTTGCATATTCGAATTTTGTAATTTCAGCGTCATGTTTGTAATCCATCGATTTACTTGTATCAATAATTACATGAGCTAAGAGGTTGGTTTCTTCTTCGTATTGTTTTATATAATATTTTTCACTTTTTGCAAATACTTTCCAATCAATATTTTTTATAGAATCGCCTTGTATATATGGTTTGTGTTGGGAGAATTCAGAACTAAAACCGTGGTAAGGACTTTTATGATAACCAACCATAAAACCCTCGACAACACTTTTAGCCTTTAGCTCAAGGGTTTTTAATTTTGCAACAATAGATGGATCTAATAATTTTCTGTAATCATTTTGAGTTTTCAATTATCAGTTTCAGATTGTAATTTTTCTTTAAGAACTTCTTCAGGTGTTTTACCTAAATTTTGCAATTCAATTTTTGCATCTTTTGCCAACAAACCATTCGGATATTTTTCAAGATATAGTTCATAAGATATTTTTGCATCATCGTAATCTCTAATATCATTTGCTAAAATAAAACTTGCCATAAACATGGCATTTTCTGCTTTGGTTGATTTAGGATATTCAGTATAGATTTTTTTGTAAAGCTTAACTGATTTTTTTAATGATTCGGTAGGATCTAAGTTTTTAACAACTTGACCTTGATATAATTTTGCCAATTCAAAAAGTGAATGAGATGCTTTTTCACCTTTGGGGAACTCTTCTACTAATTGTTCAAAAAGCATAACTGCTTTTGAATAATCTTGCCCAACTAATTGTTTTGTTGCTTCATCAAATAAATCAGTCTCTGATTTTCCACCACAGAAACTTAGGAAGATAGATAATATAATTAGTAGTACTATTTTTGTATTTTTCATAAATCACACTCATTGTTAAAAAAAGAACGCTAATATAGATATAAAATGATAATAAATAAAACTTAAATTACTGCACTTTCCTTTATTTTAACAAAGCCTCTAGATGAATTTATTTCGCAATTTATTCCAATTGGCATTGTTAAATTTTCTTTAATATGTCCATGACTAAAATTATAGATTACTGGTATTTTTAATTTTGAGAAATAATTATCAATCACTTCATCAAGTTTAATAGTCTTCTTCGATTTACTTTCATCCTTGCAATCAACAAATTTACCAAGAATTATTCCATTTACTTGTTCAAAAATTTCACCCAGTTTCAATTGATTAAACATTCTATCTATTTTATAAGGTGCTTCTCCAATATCTTCCAATAACAAAATGCTATTTTTTATATTTGGAAAATAAGACGTTCCCATTATGGAATTAAAAACTGCCAAGTTTCCACCAACAAGAGTACCTTCTCCTCTTCCAGAAATCATTGTTTCAAACACATCATTTTTAGGATTATTTAGTTTGCCAATTTTTCTCTTTGAAGTTATAACTCGCCAAAAGTTTTCCTCAGTATATTTATTTGCTTTACTAGAGAAATCCGTTGCAAGCATTGGACCAGCAAATGTAACTAGTCCGGTCTTTTTTAATATTGCTGATTGAAGAGCAGTAATATCGCTATACCCAACAAATATTTTGGGATTTTTTTTTATAAGAGAGTAATTAATTTTATCCAATAATCTTCCGGAACCATAACCACCACGCACACTAAAAATTGCTTTAACATTTTTGTCTTTGAACATAGAATGCAGATCGGACAATCGCTCATCATCAGAACCAGCAAGATAACCATGCTCCCGACCAACGTGCTCCCCGACTTTAGTTCTGTACCCTAACTTCTCTAAGTACTTAACACCAGATTCAATTTTCGAGAAATCGCTTGAAGATGAGGCTGGAGAAATAATTCCAATTACATCTCCTTTGTTTAGTTTTGGGGGTTTTATTATTTTCATATTATTTTGGATATTTTCATTAGTAATGTGATATTGTGTAGATATATTTTAGCCTTGTCATTCTCAGCCCCGCTTAAAAGCACCGGATAAACTTTGACTGGGAATCCAGCAACTTAAATACAACTGGATTTCCGATAAAAACATTCGAAAATGACAAACGAGCCAAGTTACTTTTTGTTTTTCAAACAGCTCTATCTATTTGTTTCGCAATGTGTTACGCTTCTCTACTTAAACTTATTTCTGTTCTTCAATTAATTCACTTCTGCCCCAATCCCTAAATTTTTGTTCAATAAATTTAAGAATTATTTTATGTTGCTCACTTCCATTGCCTTCTATTTCTAATGGCTTTCCAAATTCGAAATATACTTTTTTGTTCAAATCTATTTCCCCAAAATCTTTTAGATATTTTCCATTTGTCCAAGCATCAGTAATTACTGCAATTGGTAATATTTTCACTTTATTTCTTCTAGCTAGTTTAATACCAAGTGTGTTAAAACTACTAGCATCAAATTTTGAAGTTCTAGTTTTTTGAGGAAAAATTAGAATTGACTTCCCATTTTTAATTCTACTTGCTCCCTCTTCCATTACAGTTTTTAAATCTTCTCGTGGATTTTCTCTACCCACTATTATATTATGTCTTGCAACATTTAATGGCCCAAATATTGGCATACTTGATAATTGTTTTTTAGTTACAAATACTAATGGATTTAAAGGTTGAATTAGTCCAGGTAAAATTAATGTTTCTAACATACTCATATGATTAGAAACAAAAACAACTGGTCCATTCAGCAAACGTAAATTATCCATTCCGGTAATTTCAAATTTAACTCCAACAGACTCTAGCGTATCAAATATTTGTAATGATGTCGCTATCCAGTTAAATCTATTATAAATATTTCTTTTTGTTTTTAGGTTAGCACCTAAAAAAATACTTAGCACTTTTGGATAGAAAGAAAGTCTTTGTAGAAATGAAGGAGTGAAAGACTTAGACGTATAAGTATCGTTCTCTGCAATTATTCTTGGATAGGTTTTGTAATTCATAAATCTATGTAAATTTATTTATTCAACATTTAGAAAAGCAATTTAAAATAAAAAAACCTTAAAGTAAACTAAGTTTACTTTAAGGTTTTTTTTGAAAAATATGATTTGATTCTTATCGCAAAAGAATCATCTTTTTAGTTTCTACAAAACTGCCAACATTCAATGTGTAGAAATAAATTCCACTTGTTAGATTACTTGCATCAAAGCTAACTTTATAGCTTCCAGCTTCTTGGTTTTTGTTTATTAAATTCGCTACTTCATTTCCTAAGACATCATAAACTCTCAACTGTACAGAACGAAGATTTTCGTTCCCTCTAACATTTGGAATTGAATATTTAATATTTGTAGTGGGATTAAATGGATTTGGATAATTTTGACTTAACTCAAATTCTGTTGGCAAACCTAAATCTACTTCCACTATTTTTGAATATTCAAAAGTTCCATCTATGTCTATTTGTTTTAATCTGTAAAAATATTTACCCGAAGTCGTTGAGTTATCATTAAACTCATAATATTTTGGCGAGTTACTATTTCCGTGTCCTTCTATAAATGAAATGCTTTCCCAATTTTGGTTTTTGTCTTGATTCTCAATACTTGATACTTGATTCTGCTTTTGAATCTCAAACCCATAATTGTTAACTTCAGTTGCTGTTTCCCAAACAAGACTAACTTTACTATTTTTTGCAGATGCTGTAAATGTTGTTAGTTCTACTGGAAGTGCTGAAGTTTTAAGTTTGAGATCATCCAATCGTGTATCCTGACATCTGATAAGAAAAGTTTTTACTTCGGAAATAGTTTGCCCTGGTACAGCACTTTCAAAATCTGTTTTCAAATTGCGTTCAAACGTTTGCCATGTTCCATCCTTGGAATCTGCTCCAAGTCCATAATAAACATACTCACCCACCACAGAAACATCAGTAATATCATCGGCAGAATAATTAAGGTAATACAAACCAGCGGAAGTATTGATATACGCATATATTTCGTATAAGTTACTTGTCTTCATACTCCACTCCAAAATAAATTCGCTACTGTTAGACATATAATCCCACTCGTATGGTGCTCCATCAGTTAGAGAAAAGCCATTGTCAGTTCCAGAGCCATCCAACTTGATAACCTTACTGCCACGCTCACCATCGAAAACATTGATTATTGTAGAACCAGTCGGAGCATCATCGTACACTGCCCATCTTGTAATTGCTCCATCTTCAGCATCTTCATAAACTGTTTGTGCAATAATCAATCCTTGAAATAGAAAGATTACCACTAAAAAGTATTTTAAGTTTTTCATTTTTTACCTTTTGTTTTAATTTTATAATCCACTTTATCAACGCAAAAGAATCATCTTCTTTGTTTCTAAAAAATCACCAATACTTAAAGTATAAAAGTAAATTCCACTTGTTAGATTACTTGCATCAAAGTTTACTTTATAGCTCCCAGCTTCTTGGTTTTTGTTTACTAAGGTTGCTACTTCATTTCCTAAAACATCAAATACTTTTAACTGTACGGAACTAATATTTTCGTTCCCTCCAACGTTTGGAATTGAATATTTAATATTTGTTGTTGGGTTAAACGGGTTAGGATAGTTTTGTGATAATTCAAATTCTGTTGGGACACCCAAATCTACTTCTACTGTTTTTGAGTATTCAAAACTTCCATCAATATCTATTTGTTTTAATCGATAAAAATATTTGCCCGAAGTCGTTGAGTTATCATTAAACTCATAATATTTTGGCGAGTTACTATTACCGTGTCCTTCTATGAATGAAATGCTTTCCCAACTTTGGCTCTTATCTTGATTCTCAATACTTGATACTTGATTCTGCTTTTGAATCTCAAAACCATAATTATTTACTTCAGTTGCTGTTTCCCAAATTAGACTTACTTTACCATCTTTTATTGAAGCAGTAAAAGTTGTTAGTTCTACTGGAAGTGCTCCAGTTTCAATAACTAATTTTGGTCTTAGACTACTATTTGCATGTTTTGAAGTAGCTATTGCTTTTTGCAAGTTAACATTATCCGCATGCCAAGTTGTCCATCCTTGGTTTGATACACTACCATCTTTGAAAGCAATTATATCTGATGTTACATCTAACTCATACGCAGTCCCAATTGGATTAGCATTAACTGGTAGAAAATAATTTGAATAGTTTATAGGTCCAAGAATATCTTTGAAATAATCAGCATTCAAATCCTCTGGAGTACTCGGATCACTATTTTGCCATTTTACATCTGGAGATGTAAGATCATTTCGTGATTCTTTATTACCACCATTTCTATATCCATCAGAAGAAGCTTCTTCCCACATTCCTAAATTATCCGGGTCAGTGATTTTTCTTAAATAAATTTCTCCACTTTGAAATATTCCAGAAGTACTAGACTTATAAAAAATTAATTTTGCATCTGTAATATCTCCCCAACCAGACATATCACCTAAATCAAAGTAAACTAAATTATAGTAACGCTGGCTATCATCATACCGACAAAACATATCTGTATCACTAACATTTTGAGCATGTGTATTCACAGAAAAAATAGATGACTTACTTCCACTATAACCATCAACACCTTCTTGAAAGGTATATGTAGCTTGTCCAAGAATCAATCCTTGAAATAGAATAGTTACTATTAAAAAGTATTTTAAGTTTTTCATCTTTATCCTAATAATTATATTTTATTAAAAACATTTAGAATATGTTAGTTTAATTCTATGGAAGAGTTACAAACTATTGTAAAAGACAATTTTATAAAGAAGATAAATACGATAAAAATAAAACTGTGTTCAATAATTATTTCCTAACCATCCATAGAGGAATTAAAACACATTATACTTTAACTATCGGCATTAGAAATTCTATGTTTAGTTTTATAAGAGTAAATTTTTCATTTTTAGTTTTTTATTATTTTTATTGAAATTTTAAAAAAAATACTTAAATTGGAATGCTTTATCATAGTATGTCTTTTCACATTCTTTTTTATTGATAATAATTAGGTGTATATGTCCGATACAATTAAGGTGAGAGAAAAGTGGGGTTCTAAATTAGGATTTATTCTAGCTGCAGCTGGTTCTGCAATTGGTCTTGGAAATATTTGGAAATTCCCATACATAGCCGGTGAGAATGGTGGAGCGGCTTTTATATTTATCTATTTAATTTGCATAGTAATAATTGGCTTACCCGTTTTAGTAGGCGAAGTTCTTCTTGGTAGAACAACTCAACGTAATCCGGTTGGAGCTTTTAAAAAGTTAAGTAAATCAAAATTTTGGATTGGAGTTGGTTCACTTGGAGTTATTTCTGGATTCTTAATTCTCTCCTTTTATGTTGTAATTGCTGGCTGGTCACTTGGTTATATTGTTGAAGCAATTAATGGAGCTTTTTATGAATTTAGTCCAACTAATTCTTCAGCAGAACACTTTACAAATTTAACAAAAAGTGTTTCGTGGAATTTAGGTTACACAATTGCGTTTTTATTATTGACAATGTTTTTAGTTTATTCTGGTATTCAGAAAGGGATTGAACGTGGAAGTAAAATATTAATGCCAGTACTGTTGGTACTGTTAGTTATTTCTGCAATAAAAGGTTTATCTCTTGATGGTTCTGAAATAGGAGTAGCTTTTTTACTTGAACCAAATTGGAGTCTTGTTTCCCCTTCCTCCATTCTGATTGCTCTTGGTCATGCATTTTTCACTTTAAGTTTAGGTATGGGAGCAATGCTTACTTATGGAAGTTATTTAGATAAAGACAACAATATTTTCACAGCTTCAACACAAATAGTTTTACTAGATACTCTTATTGCACTTCTTGCTGGATTAGCAATTTTCACTTCTGTATTTGCAACTGGACAAGATCCAAGTGCTGGTCCCGGCTTAATATTTCATACACTTCCGGTTGTGTTTACTAAAATGTCTGGCGGATATATTTTCTCGATTTTATTTTTCTCTTTATTAACAATTGCAGCATTAACTTCTGCTATCTCATTGTTGGAAGTTGTTGTTTCCTATTTTGTTGATGAAAAAGGTTGGAAGAGACATTCTGCAGTTATGGCTTTTGGTGGAGTAACTTTTTTAATAGCAGTCCCAAGTGCATTGTCTTTTAATGTGCTTTCAGATTTCCATATTTTTGGTCTTAACTTTTTTGATCTTGCAGATTATTTAGCTTCAAACATTATGCTTCCACTTGGTGGAATGTTAATCTCAATATTTATTGCTTGGGTTTGGGGTTTTGATAAAGCTCTTGTTGAGTTAAGACAAGGTGCAGAAAACATGTTCGACAAATATACTTTTATAATTTCAGCTTGGAAAATTTTCATAAAATATTTTGCACCAGTTTTAATATTTTTAGTTTTACTAAATTCGTTAGGAGTTTTATAAATTCCCAGAAATGAACTTGTAGAATCGAATCTCCTGATTCGATATTTTCACTTTATATGTTTTAGCGATTCAGGAGAATCGCTACTACATTCTTTTTTGAAACATTTTTTCATAAACTAAAAGATTCTTTATGTCAAATACAAAGTTAGGAATCATTTCCTTCGCCATCATTTTTGCCACACTTCTTATTTTTGGAATTTCTTTTTACGATGCAGTTTGGACTTTCCCAGGTAATTTTGAATTTTTCAAAACATTCCCTACTAACGATTTTCCTATAGGCTCTATTCCTTTTATGGTACTAATTTTAGTTGGTACAGGAGTTTTTGTAACAATAAAACTTGGGTTCCCTCAAATTAAATATTTTTGGCATGGAGTAAAAGTTACTACTGGAAAATATGATGACCCAAATGATGAAGGAGATCTAAACCATTTTAGAGCATTAACAACAGCTCTTTCTGCAACAGTAGGAATTGGAAATATTGCTGGAGTGGCTACTGCCCTTTACTATGGCGGACCCGGAGCAATTTTTTGGATGTGGGTTACCGCTTTTTTCGGTACAACTTTAAAGTATGCAGAAAGTACTCTCTCGCTTAAGTACAGAGAAATACATAGCAATGGAGATACTGCTGGCGGCCCGATGTACACTATTGAAAAAGGTATGGGCAAAAAATGGAAATGGCTTGGAATTGCTTTTGCAAGTTTTGCTGTAATTTGTTCTTTTGCAACTGGTAACGCTATACAATCGTTTACAGTTTCAGATCAAATTTATTCTGAAGTTACTCAAATTTTTGGGACTGATCATTATCTTACACTAAAGCATATTGTTTGGGATGGTTTTGAATTATCAATTATGCAAATTATTAATGGAGTTTTTCTAGTTGGTGTTGTTGGTGTTGTTATTATTGGAGGTATTAAAAGAATTGGAAAAGTTACTGGTTACCTTGCTCCCTTTATGGCTGCTATTTATGTTTTTGCAGCACTCTTAATTTTAATTGGTAATTTTGATAAACTTGGTGCTAGCTTCGGATTGATTTTTGAGATGGCGTTTAATCCCCCGGCAGAAATTGCTGGAACTGTAAGTGGTACTTTTCTAGTTATTATGAACACTATGCTTTGGGGAATTAAAAGAGGATTGTACTCTAACGAAGCCGGACAAGGAAGTGCAGCAATTGCTCACTCAACTGCTAAGACAAAATATCCAGTACGTGAAGGTACAGTTGCAATGTTAGGGCCATTTATAGATACTATTATGATTTGTACTTTAACAGCCCTTGTAATTTTATCTACAGGAGCATGGCATCATACAGAATTTTATGTTAGTAGAATTGACCCTAATTTTACCGGAGCATTGATGAACAGTAGCATTCTCACTTCCTTTGCTTTTAAGCAAGGGTTGAGTTGGTTATTCTCCTTTGGCGATAAAATTGTTACAATTTCCGTTCTTCTCTTTGCTATTTCTACTGCAATTAGTTGGTCATTTTATGGTGATAGAGCAATTGATTATTTGTTTGGTGAGAAAGCTATTCTTCCTTATAAATGGGTTTTTCTAGTTTTTGTTTTTATTGGGGCTATTGCAGAGTTAGAAGCCATTTGGGCTTTTGGAGATGCTGCATTAGGCTTTATGACATTACCGAATTTACTTTCTATTGTATTTTTATCTGGTGGTCTTAAAAAAATGACAAATAGTTATTTTGCCATTGAGCATAAAAGATATAAATAGCTTATCTTTGTAAATCCTTTTTAACTTTATACTACATTTTGAAACCAACTAAACAAGCTCAATTGTTTAGTTGGTTTTTCATAATAAATTCTAATTAGTTTATTTTTATTAAATCCTAAATTCTAAATTCTAAGGGAGAAGTAATGAGCAACATTAAAAAGATCAAAGGAACAATTGGTATTTTAACGGGTGGTGGAGATGTGCCTGGATTAAATCCAGCAATTAGAGCAGTAACAATTAGAGCTAGAAGAGAAGGCTACAGAGTAATAGGTATCAAACGTGGCTGGGGCGGAATGATTGATATTGTTAGAGATAAGAAACATGATAACTCATCTAACTTTGAAGAACTTACAGAAGACATTGTTAATAGAGCTGGAAGAACCGGTGGTACTTTTTTACATTCTTCAAGAACAAAAGCTAGTAAGATACCTAAGGTAAATGTACCTGAACATTTACAAGACAAGTATAAAGATGAAATTAATGATTTAACTCCGGATGTATTAAAAAATATTGACTTTATGGGACTAGATTATTTAATTCCTATTGGTGGAGATGATACTTTAAGTTATGGAGAACATTTACATGAGCAAGGAGTAAAAGTAATTGCAATTCCTAAAACAATGGATAATGATGTTCCCGGAACAGATTACTGTATAGGTTTTAGTACTTGTGTTACAAGAACAATTGAAATGACTCATGCACTAAGAACAAGTGCTGGTTCGCATGAAAGATTACTAGTTATAGAAGTCTTTGGTCGTTATGCAGGCTTCTCTGCCCTGTTACCAGCTATGGCTGGAGCATCTAACAGATGTATTATTCCCGAACATAAATTTAATATTGAACAACTAACTGAATTACTTGTTGAAGATAGAATAGCTAATCCTAGTAATTATTCTGTTGTACTAATCTCAGAAGGAGCTCAATTTTCTGGAGAAACTGAAATGACTTTTTCTGATGGTGAAGCTGATATGTTTGGACATAAGAAGCTTGGTGGTATTGGCGATAGAGTTGCCGCACAATTAAAAGAACTTTCACCAAAGTTTAATAAAGGAAAAAGAATAAATACTATTGCTCAACGATTAGGATATTTGGTTAGAAGTGGTGATCCAGATGCGATTGATTCAATTGTTCCAATGGCGTATGGTAATTTAGCTTTAGATTTAATTTTAGAAGGTACTTCGGGTAGATTGGTAACACTAAATAATGGACGTTATGACAACTCGCCAATTGAAGTTGTTACTAGTTATAATAAAGTAGTTGATGTTGACAAACATTATAACACTGATAGACTTAGACCTCACTATAAAAGTTTTGAGAACAAACCATTATTTATTATGGCAAGTGATTAAAATCAGAAACATGTCATTCCGGTTTACACGCTTTTTGTGTAATACCGGAATCTTTTGAATAAGCAGAGGCTGGTACGACAACATAAATTCAAGAATAAAATTATAATTTATGTAATTAACAAAAAAGCCCGCTATACTTAGAGTATGCGGGTTTTTTGTTTTTAGTCTTATTAAAAATTAAGCTAATTCAATATTAGCAAATTTGAGTAAAAGAGTTTTCTTACCTCTATCTTCAAAATCAATGCTAACTTTTTGCATATCATCTTCACCAGTAATTTGTAAGACTTTGCCCTTGCCAAATATTTCATGAGTTATTCTACTTCCAACTCTAAAAGATCTTTTTTCTTGATTGAAATCATCAAAACTTTCTTGATACATTTCATCATAGAATGCTTTACGTTTTCTTCCACCCTTTTTAACTTTTCCAGGATTAGCTTCCGCAATAGTTTCCGGATCTAACTCATCAAGAAATCTCGATTTACTTTGGTAAGCAACTTCTCCAAATCTATATCTTGATCTAGCATAAGTTATAAATATTTTTTTCTCTGCTCTAGTAAGAGCAACATAAAACAATCTTCTCTCTTCTTCAATAATTGAGTCTGTGTCAAACTTGGGACTTAACGGAAAAATGTCCTCTTCAAGACCAGTTAAAAATACTACCGGGAACTCCAAACCTTTTGAACTATGAATTGTCATTAAAGTTATTGAGTTATCTTCATCCTCCAAATTATCTATTCCAGCTATTAAAGAAACATTTGCAAGAAATTCATCAAGAGTTGCCTTCTTGTTTTCTTTTGTAAATTCAGTAATTCCAGAAATTAATTCTTGCACATTATCATAACGTCCTAAGGACTCAGCAGTATTTTCTTCCTTAAACATTTTCAACAAACCTAGTTCATCTATAAGAGCAGAAGTAAGTTCGGTAAGAGAAAGTTCATCTTTTAGATTTATATATTTATCTAAAAGTAACTTAAAGCCTTTTACATTTTTTTGAATTCTTTCCTTAACCTGAATAACTTCAAAGACTCTAGCCATTGTTGTGAACAATGATATATCAAGCTTTCTAGCAAAGTCAATCATCTTACCTATTGAAGTATTACCAATTCCTCTTTGAGGATAATTCATAATTCGAAGTAAACTTTCTTCATCATTTTGATTTGACAAAACACGTAAATACGCAATAAGATTTTTAATTTCTTTACGTCTGTAAAACTCAATTCCACCAATAATTTTATAGGGAAGTTTTTCTCTTCTTAAAGCTTCTTCCAACGCTCTTGATTGTGAATTCATTCTATAAAGAATTGCCACATCTTTTAAAGGTAGTTTTCTAGAAGTAATTTCTTTTTTGATTTGTTTTGCAATTCTAAATGCTTCGTCTTTTTCATCGGTACAACGTACAATGGTTAATTCTTCACCATCGTTATTCTCCGTCCACAATGTTTTTTCAATTTGATTAGGATTATGTTTGATAACAGAATCTGCAGCACGTAAAATATTTCCGGTTGATCTATAGTTTTGTTCAAGTCTAAAAGTTTTTGCTCTTGGAAAGTCCTTTTCAAAGTTGAGCATGTTTGATATTTCTGCTCCTCTCCAACCATAAATACTTTGCGCATCATCGCCAACAACACATATTTTTACTCGCGAAGAAGTAAGTGCTTTTAACAAAGAGTACTGAGCTTTATTTGTATCTTGATATTCATCAACCAGAATGTACTTAAACATTCCTCTGTACTTTTGTAATATTCTAGTATGATTATTAAAAAGTTCAAGTGGTTTTAACAATAAATCGTCAAAATCCATTGAGTTATTTTCTTTTAACCTTTTATTATATTCAAAATAAATTTGAGCAATTTTTCTTTCAATTAAATTTGAAGCAATATGTTTTTCAAATTCTTCAGGAGAAATCATTTGATTTTTAAGAGAACTGATTTTATGTTGAACTGAAGACGCATTTAATTTATCAAGAGAAATATTTAGAGCTTGCATACAATTGCTAACTAAAGAAACTGAGTCTTCTCTATCATAAATTGAAAAGTTTGATTCGTAACCTAAATGTTCTGCTTCCACTCTTAATATTCTTCCAAATATCGAATGAAAAGTTCCCATCCATATTTTTTTAGCTTTAGCTCCAATCAATGACTGAATTCTTCCTTTCATTTCTTTGGCTGCTTTGTTAGTAAAAGTTAAAGCCAAAATAGTTGAAGGATCATAACCATCGTTAATTAGATAAGCAATTTTAACTGTTAAAACTTTTGTTTTACCAGAGCCTGCACCAGCCACAATCATATTTGGAGCTGAGTTAAATTCTACAGCTTTAAGCTGTTGTTCGTTAAGTCCGTTTAGTATTTTCATTATACCTCTTATTTTACAAGGTTGCAAAGATACGATTTTTTGAGTTGAATTACAAAAAAAGTGATGTTTTTGAAATAAAAATGAATGAAATGTTTATTCTATTGATTTTTTGGAAGAAAAAAATATTTGCTGATTTGTAAACACAATACTGACTCTATCTATTTTTACTATCTCAACAAATAATAGTTATTCTGCAAGTCAAGTACGACGTTTTATTCACTTCTAATTTTGGAGATTACTCAACTTAAAGATTTTCGGGCAAGCTGGTTTTCTTAAAAAACGAGAAACCGGAATGACTGTACACTATAAAAGGAAATCTATAAAAAGAATAATCAAAATTCTAAACCAACAACTTCCCATTTTTCATTATAACTTTTCCATCAAAATAAACGGTTGGTTTTTTAATAACTCCATCTACGTGAATAGGAACATTTATTTTTCCACCCATCGATTTGTTATCGCCAAGAGCAATGTGTACAGTACCTAGAACCTTTTCATCTTCTAAAAGTAAGCCACTAAGTTTTGCCGAATCATTTGTACCAATTCCTATTTCAGCAATATTCCTTCCCTTCTTACCAAAGCTAGAAAGCATTTTTACTAATTGTTTTGCTTCCTTTCCTCCAGTAATTTCTGTTGCCAATCCTTTTTCAACTTTAATTTTAATTGGAGTTTTTAACATTCCAATAACAGCAAACGAACCATCCGCAACAAAAACTCCTTCGGTCTTTCCTTCTACGGGAGCAGCAAAGGCTTCACCAGTTGGCAAGTTTCCGCTCTCACCTTTTTTGTGGAACAACCCTTTGCTCGCAAGACCTTTTCTTCCTTCCAAATTCATTGTAATATCTGTACCTTTTGCTGTTGTAACTCTAATAATTTTTACTTTGTCAATCATCTTTGCAAGTTTAATTGTAAGTTTAGAAATTTTATTATAGTCAGCGTTAAGTCCTCTAATCATAGTCTCTTTTGTAATGCCAGGAAAGGTTGCAATACGTTTACCCATTGCAGAAGCATTTCTTCTTGCATCTGTATGTGTAAGTGATTTTGTTGTTGGACACAAAACGACATCAACCATTTTCATAGCTTCAGTAACTAACTTTGGTGGTTCTTCCCCATTAAATTCTCTTGATTTCATTTCAAGCAAAAAGGCTTCATGCCCAAGAGCCAAAGCGTTTTGATAAAGTGATTGACCGATTTCTTTTTTATTTTCATCTGTAATAACTAATATCTTTTCTTTTGGTTTTGCTCCCATACAATCTTTAATTGCAATTCTAGATGCTTTATCAAGCTTGGTTAGTTTCATTTTGTCCTCTTAATTTTTAGTAATTAAAATATCAGTTTATTTTATTATTTTTTATTTAGTCCGAATGGATATTTTATTGAAACACCATATTCTTTTAGAGTATCCAATGTTATATTTTGTGGAATCTTAAAAAGATTTTCTTCAGCTAAATTTTCAACATTATAATCATAGAATGTTTGGTTATCATTCTTATCAAATTCAGCAGTCTTCACAGTGAAAATTTCTAAAGAAGCTGGGTTATGCAAACCTTTTGGGAGCACGTGTACCCATTTGAATTGGTTGAAAGATTCATTGGAAATTGTCCAAGGTTTACTATCGTTATTCTTTCTTGGCCATGCTCCCCAAGTTCCTTCTCCAATAAACATTGTTCCATTATCATCATCTCTAATAAATCCCTCAGAACTATTTTCGCTACTATCCGGACGTAAGGGATATGTTATTTTAGAAATATGTGCATCCGCTTCAACAGCTATATCTATTTCATATTTATAAAAAAGATTTGTCCATTGCTCATATTGATAAATATTTTCTGGTTTTTTCTTTGTGTGAGGTCTAAATGGTTTATGATAACCAGCAATTTTAAATGTTGCATCCTTATGTTTTTGCAAATCTTCTTCGAGCCAAGATTGTTGTTTTGCACCTTCATCAATTTGTGTATTCAATCCAATAATATGAAAAAAGTTATTTCCAAAAGTTAATGAATAATAAATATTTGTACTATCTGTTCCTTGAAAAGGTGCATTAAATAATTTATTCAGTACACTTTTATCACCATCTTCGTGATTGCCATGTATAGGTATTATTGGAATCATTCTGCCATCTTCAGTTGTAGTTTGATTAAACCAATCATTTAACCATTGATGCCATCTAACAAAGTATGTTCCATTTCCGCTGTTAAAATCTCCATTAAATAATACGAACAAAGGTCTCAACTTTGCAACCATTCTGTTTGAGGCTTGCCCGGCTTTTTTAGATTTTCCATAACTTTTTGTATCACCACCAGTAATAAAAGTAAACGGTTGTGGTTTGTCTGGTGCAGTTTTAAACCAGTAACGTTCTCCAACTCCCTTGCTGTCTTTAATAACAAAGTAATAAGCTTTATCTGCTGTTAAATTTTCTAATTCAACAAAATGAGTATTCATTGCATAAGAGTTCATTAAAATTCTAGTTGGCTTCTGAGAGAAAGGATACTTTTCCCATTCATCATCAAAATCTACTTCGCCATAATAAACAATTGGATTACTTCCTTGAACTTGATCCCAGCCAATAGTAACAGTACTTTCTGGGTTTTGATTCCAAACAACTCTGTATTTATCTGACCCACTAGCAAAGGTATTGCTAGTCAAAATAAGACAGCAACTATATAATAGAAGCAAAAGATTAAATTTTATATTTGAATATTTTTTCATCATAATTTTCCCCACTTAACGAAATTATTTATAGTAAAACCTTTTATAAGATTTTTACAGATATTTTTAACTAACTGATCCCTTTTCCAATCCATGCCCATTTGGTCCAAGTTCTTCTTTTCTTAATAGGTAGGCAAAAAACATTCCAATGATTCCAAGTATTGATAATATCCACATCCCCATTGCATATCCTTCCGGATTGGTTGCTGATGCTCCGGAAATATCATTTGACCAACCAAGCAAATAGTTAAATGCAAATAGCCCTAATTGCTGTATCAAAGTCATAATTGAGTACGCAGTTCCTAGACGATTTTGCTTAACCAAATATGCAACTGAAGGCCACATAATTGCTGGTATTAAAGAAAATGCAATTCCCAATATAATAATAGGAACGTATAAGGTAATTCCAGAATAAACTAACATTAAATATACAGGCAAAATCATAACCGAACCAATCATCATCATTGTAGCTCTTTTTCCAATTTTATCTGCTAACAAACCAAAGAGCGGTGTTGCTATCATTGAAGCAAAAATTAACGCACTATTCAACTGTCCAGCAAATTCACGCGATGCTCCGTGAGCATCCATATAAAACTTAATGGCAAATGTTCTAAACGGAAATACAGCCGAATAAAATGTTACGCAGAGTATTACGATATACCAAAAAGATTTATCGAACTTGAACAATTCGGAAAACACAAATTTATCAGTTTCTCCGGCACTACCTAATTCATATTTTCTTTCAGCATAAGTTTCTAGTAGCCAATAAACAACTCCCCCAACTATACACGATAAACCAATTAGAAATGCAATGTATAAAGGTTCGTTCCAAGATGTATAATAACTACTAGCCCAAGTAGGCGACCAATCCGCAGCGAAAGAACCTAGCCTTGCAATAGTTAAATTAATACCAAACGCAAAACCCAATTCTTTACCTTTAAACCATTTTGCCATTGCAGTTGTTACAGCAACAATAAGTGGCTCAGCTCCTACCCCAAGTAATATTCTACTCCCAAGTAATACATAATAGTCAGTACTCATAGCAGTTACTAAAGCGGCAACTGAACTTATTGTCCCAAATAAAAGGATAGATACTTTTACTCCTAGTCTATCAATTATGGGTCCACTAATTATAAGTATAAAAACTGCGGCAAAACTATACATTGAATAAAGAGATCCAATATTCAAATCAGAAAAACCTAACTCCGATTTTAACATATCCGCAATGGGAGCAATACTATCGTAAATATAATAGTTACCAAACATTGCAAAACTTATAAATACTAAGACTATCCAACGCAGAATTCCACCAGGTTGTGGTTTCTCATTTAATACTTCTGCTGTCATGCTAACTCCATTAAATTTTTGCTTTATAGTTTTATAAACTATAATTAAATTGCAAGATAATTAAAAGTTAACTAATTGAGAAATGTATTGCATTCAAAAGTTCAAAATACTATTTTTGGTATTCGTTTTTTGGGCCTATAGCTCAGTTGGTTAGAGCATCTGACTCATAATCAGAGGGTCGGTGGTTCGAGTCCATCTGGGCCCACAAAGTCTAAGTTATTTATTTTTAATAGCTTAGGCTTTTTTTATTTTTAAGCGATTATCTTAGAATATTTAAAGTAGATACTTTGAAACCTCTTAGGAAATATTTTTTGATTCAACATTAGTCATACTAGGTTGAGTGGAAGTGTGAAACTATAGTGTTGCAATAATTGGTTTTTAACCGAAACTTTTAGCAATTTTTCAAAAGCTTCTATTTCTATGGGTGGATTTTTTTGATTTGTTCATATTGATTTTTCAAAATAAATATTTAGCCATTACTCAAATTGTATATGAATACTATCTAACATTTTTCTGACTAATCTTACCAGTTTGATGATCTTTTAGTATTAACTTTACTGAACCATCTGGCATTTGTTCTTTTTTAATTAGAATATATTTTCCATCTATCAAATTCATTTCATTATTCTTTACATCAATTTCTTGTTTCCCTCGCCAGTCTTTAATTTCTATTGGTTCCCAAAGTTTGCTCTTAGCTGATTTATAACATGCATCAATAATAGAGTTAACAATATAACCATCATAAAAAGTTTCCATTGGTTCTGTATTATTGCTACAAGTTGTAAACATATCTTGAAACATGTTTGTATAACCTAACGCGTGAACTTCATCTCCAACTGGGAATAACCATCCTTCATCAGTTTCAGCTTTCTCCACAACATAACCAGTTTTATTTCCTTTGGTAAACATGTCAAAACCAGTTCGTAGCCAGTGATTTAACCAGATTGTTCCTTCAGTACCAGATACTTCATCTCGTAAATCCATCCCTCCTCTAAAAGTCCAGTTAACTTCAAACTGTCCAATGGCTTTATTTTCAAATCTAATTAATCCAATACTAGAATCCTCAGCTTCAATTGGATGAACCATTGTATCAGCAATACACATAACTTCTACTGGTTTAACATTTTTTCCAATAAAATTTCTTATAATTTCAATACAGTGACAACCCATATCAATAATTGCCCCACCACCAGCTTTTTCTATATCCCAAAACCAATCGGAATGAGGACCAGGATGTGTCTCACGAGATCTTACCCATAAAACTTTTCCTATTGCTCCATTTTTTACTGAGTCAAGTGATTTTAATGTTTTGGGAGTGTAAACTAAATCTTCCAAATATCCCGCAAAAACGCCTGCCTTTTCTACTGCATTAAGCATTTCCTTTGCCTCTTTTGCATTTCTACCTAAAGGTTTAGTACACAATACAGCTTTACCAGCCTCAGCACATTTTAGTACTGCATCTTTATGTAAATAATTAGGGATACCAATAACTACAAGATTTATTTGAGGATCATTTATTGCTTCTTCAATGTTATCAGTTGTATTTGGAATGTTCCATTCTTTTGCAAATTTTTTAGCAGACTCTTTTGATGATGCACATACAGTATGAATTTTATCGTAACTACGATTGGACTGGATTGACATGGCATAAAATCTTCCAATTAAACCTGAACCAAGTAATGCAATCTTAAATCCTTTTTCCATATTCTCCTCTCTGACAAACCATATAGTTTATAGTTGATCCGTTAGATATAGCTATGTGTACTTTATTATAATATTATTGACTTAATGTAGAAATCATCTACTATTTAATAATCTTCTTTGAACTTTAATTAAAAAGTGGGAATTCTTTTGAAGGTACACGTTCAGTCATTAAGATTTTTCTAATCTCAGCAACTACTTCTGGATTATCAGTAGCTAAGTTTATACTTTCATTTGGGTCATTTTGTAAATCATATAATTCAATAGGAGCATCACCAATCTTCAGACCTTTCCAATTACCCATTCGTACAGCTTGTCTTGCCAAATTTTTTCTTTTAGATTCCCAATACAAAGCCTTATGTTCTTTTTGATTTTTTTCTCCGAGTAATTCTGGTAAGTACGAAATTCCATCTGTATTAGAATTAAGTTTTACGTTAGCAAGTTCAGCAACAGTTGGTAGAAAATCCCAAAAAGCTGAGATATGATTTGACACTTTACCTGGTTCAATTTTACCAACCCATTTAGCAATAAAAGGGATATGAATTCCACCATCGTATAAACTTCCCTTGCCTCCTCTCCATCCATTATTACCATTAAAGAATTTAGCATCAGCTCCATTACCTTGTGCTGCACCGTTATCACTTGAGAAAATTACTATTGTGTTTTCATCTAATCCTAATTCAGTTAAATAATTATTTATTTTTCCAATATCTCTATCCATTCTTGTAATCATTGCGGCATAAGCAGCACGCGGATATTTTTGAGGTCCATAATTCCCAGGGAAAGGAATATCAGGACTATCCGGTACATCTTCGTGATAGCCCGTTCCTGCAAAATATGTTTCAGAAAATTTACCTTTATATTGAGCCAATGCTTCTTCTGGCGGAGCATACTCTAAATGAGCAATTGTGTATGGTAAATATAAAAAGAATTGTTCATCCTTATTTTCCTCAATAAAATTTAGTGCCTCTTCAGTAAATTTATCGTGAATGTATTCTCCCTTCTGACCAGCTGGATCATTATCCTTAAATAATACTTTTTTATCATTACGCCATACATAAGCCGGGTAACTTGAATGAGCTTTTCGCTGACATAAATGTCCATACCAATAATCGAATCCTTGCTTGTTTGGATGCCCAACTGAACCCGGACCACCTAAACACCACGTGCCTATTGCACCAGTTACATAGTTAGCTTTCTTTAATACTGTACCAACAGTTTCTGAGTTTTTAGGAATACCTAATTGTCCTTCCGGTCTTACTTCGTAATTGCCACGTATATATGAATGGCCTGTATGCAAACCAGTAAGAAGTGTACATCTGGATGGAGCACAAACTGGATTGCCAGAATAATGATTTGTAAATCTCATTCCCTCAGCAGCCATCTTATCCAAACTAGGAGTCTTGATTTTTGTTTGTCCATTAACACCTATATTTCCATAACCAACATCATCTGCAAGTATAAAAATAATATTCGGCTTTTTTTCAATATTTGAACAAGACAAAAAACTGAGTAGTGAAATTATTACGAATAATTTCTTAATTAAATTAGTTTTATAATTTAACATTGAATCTCCATATTTAATAAAATGTAATTTCTCATCTTGAATCTTAATGTTTAAGATTCAAGAATATTTAGTTTAACTTATTAATTAAACTTTACTTCCATTGTGCTTTTTGAAAGAAGATGTTCTGATTTTATTCCTTTAAATATTTGCCAATCATCTTTATCTGGTTGACCAACTTTTAGTGTATAACTACTTTTTCTAAAAACTTTTGGACGAAACTTATTTTCATTTATACGAATAGTGTAAACAGTTTCATTAGTTTGCTCATCAATAATTTGTACGACTGGATTCTTTGTTCCTGCAATAACAAGTTCTGGTAAAACTTCTACTGCATTTCGGTTATAATTCTCAAGTTGATTTACCACAATTGGCCATCCCGAAAATTGTTTGGACTTTTCGTTGGATGGGTCTTGACCTGTTGGCCAACATTCTACAGTTATGTCTCTAGATTTTTTATTAAAGCGAACTATACCATAACCCGTTGCTCTATCATAAAAATTTGCTGGAGTTTTACCAGTAAACACCGGATTAGATACAGCGTGAACAGTCATTTTATTTCCAAATCCATCTTCAAAATCTCCAAAATTTTTAGCTTGATTTGGTTGTCGATTCAGTCCAGCATTTCTTGGGAACCAACGTCTTGGCCAAACATTAGAAATTGAAGGAACACAAAAAGCATAGCCAGCATCTTTCCATTCATCAACTCCATATTTTATAAAACTACCCAAGTGTTGATCTCCTGCAAGATGAAACGAAAATGCTTTACGAATTATTTCTAATGCATTGTCTCGTGCAGTTTGAGGCCATCCATTTGAGTCTATATCAGAAACCGGAATATCATCCGGAGGATACTCACCTTCATCTAGCACACGCAATTTAGGTACAATTCTATCATGATAAGAATCTTTCTTCGGCAAAGTTGCAACATTAGCAAATATTGTTTGAGACAATACAACCTTCATCCAAGTTTGAGAAGACCAATCAGCAGTCCACTTATTTAGAAAATCCAATTGTCTTTCACCAAGTAAAACAGCACCTTTTACATCTCCATATTTTTTAGAATTAAATGAACGATTCTGAGCCCAACCATTGTTAATTTTAGCTTTTGGCAATAATCCTTTTGGAGCTGATTTAAATTTACGATCTTCAAGAATTGCAAAGCTTATACCAGCATAATTCATATCTGTATAGTAAACAGTAATTCCTTGTTTTACTGGAGTTGCATCAAACGGATCTGGTATATGACTGGTTTGTGTTCGTTGCACCATATTAACCCATTGTGCTGGCATTTTATATCCGCCATCATCTTGAGCATCTTTACCAATCAATCCTTTTGAGGTAGCTTTACCTTCTTCTCCCCAAATATTTCCGTGATAAACATCGTGATCGTCAGTAATAGCAACACTTGGACGGTTTTTTAATATGTCTTTATAAGCCCAACCAAACATATACCACTTACGTAAATAATCAATTGTTGCTTTTTCTATTGGTGTTCTTTGCACATCATATCCACCAACACCTTCATAAATTTGATCTCCTGAGAAAAATAATAAATCTGGGTTATGAAATTTTACAGCTTCAACTAATTTACTATTGGGGAAGCCCAAATCATTATTACCAGTAAATCCAGCAACAACTATTTCATCTTTATCATTTGGTTCGTGACGACTTGTTCCTTTAAAAAAATATGTTTTCTTTTTATCTTTTCCAATTGCTAAATCATAACTTACTTTATATTTAACATCCGAAGTCTCTTTCCAATCCTCCATTCTAAAAGTTGCAGTTCTGGATTCAGCATCAATACCTTGTTCGCTAAAAGTTTTCCATTTATTATTTTTCAATAATGATAAACTAACTGATTTTCCATCTTGACTTCCAATCGGTGGCATTTGTGCCGTAAGCTTTACTGTCCCTTTGCTTAAAGTATATTGTGTAAATAATATTGGACCAAAAACTCTTTCTGGATGCTCTTCTACTTTTGCTCCACTTACTTCCCAATTGCTAAACCAAAATGATGTAGAACCTCTCCGCTCAGTTCCATGTTTAGTTCCATAATTCACATATTCAACTTTCCTTCTTACTTTTGGAGTTACCGGCATTTCATTTCTGCTACACATTAAAGAAACTAAACCTTTTACCCAATCCGACTTTATATCATCTTCAGTCATTTCAGCTAATATTTTATTATGCTTATCACTAACATTGAGACTAATTATGTAACCATTATTTTCTGGGATAGCAGATAATTGTAATGTTAGATCATCAAACGGAGCTTCAACCTTGGTTGATGTATTAACTTTGTTTCCAATAAATAAAACTCCCTTAGTTGTAAGTCCAACTGGGAATCCTTCTCCTCTTATTGCAGCGTCTCTATAATCTCCAAACTCGCCTCTCACTCCTAACCAAAATCCAATCCAGCCGGAATCAATTTTAGTTCCCATTTTTAATTGTCCAAAATCAACTTGCATTTGGAAAGATTCGTTTTTATCGGACAACTCTTTTGTTAGCCAAACAACATTACGTTCTCCACCACTTACCACGCATTCAATTCTTCCATCATTTAGTTGCCAGTCTTGCATTGGATTTGCCCAATATTCAGGACCAATCCAAACTCGGTTTACAGAACTAGGAAAATCAATCGGAGAATCATCTTGATTCGCACAGCCCAATGATATCAAGGTGCAAAGGACAACCAAAAAACTACTGAACAATATTTTGTAATTTTTCATTCTTAAACTCCATTAGCTTTAAGATACTAATTAATTGTAATAATTATTGGAACTTTTAGTTTTCTAGAAAGCTTCCCAATATCTCTTTCCCAATTTTCTAGATTAGGAGCAGTTGGTGATGCAAATCCTTTTCGCCATCCTCCAAGGATATAATGAGTTTGCTCTTCTCCAGATTGAACTTTTAGTTTTATATATCTGTCATAATCATTTTCTGAATAAGAATAAAATTTACTCGCTGGATAAATCAAGCCTAAACCAACCTCTCCAATTTGACCTTTTTCCAGCCCCCAAGAAGCAAGAATTCCAGAGTTTGTATTGAGCAACCAATTATCATTTGTATATTTTCTAATACCGGGACTGTAAACAATTTCATTTCCATTTTCTGAATTTATAGTTATTGATTGTTGGCAAAAATCATTTTCTGCATAGACAGACATTTTCATAATTACTTCATAGCTATTATTTTCTGTTTTGATATCACTAAAACGTACTTCCACCATTGAACGAACTGGACCACTGACAATTACTTTTTTTTCAACACTTATTTTTTTCTTACCAGTAAAATTAAAGGCTCTAACTTGAGAATCCCCTTCCCATAAACTTATTCCTCCAAGTCCTGAGCTTTTCCCCAAATTTAAAACATCCATTCCCCATTTATGAATATGATGGTAATCTTTTTTCTCAAGGTACAATCCTTCTAATTTCTTGCCAAGGAAATCCATCCGACCATTGAACATTCTATAAGCACTCCAATTTGATTCAAGTCCTATTTCGTTTTCCGAATTTTTCAACCAATCTTGGAAAACAGCAGTTTTAGTTTTGTACTTAGGCGTTTTCTTTTCATCTAATATAGTATAAACATTTAACGTAGTTGAACTGTTTGGAAGAGTTGAATACACAAATACTAATTCATCAGATTCACCATCTTGATTAAGATCATCAATTTGTAACGGTATTGTTCGGTAATCAATTTTTTGATTTGATTCCAGTAAAACTATGTTTGTCAAATCAACGTTTGGATTTTTCCTTTTGATGTCTGTTACCGAAATTACAAATGGGTAGTTTTCAAGAAACAAATCACTAGGATTAGTTAATATTATTGAGAACTGTTTTTTGTAGTCATGTAATTCATTTGAATTTTTAGCATCAAATTCGTTTTCTAAAATTTCATTAACATCTGATAATCGACCCTCCTCATAAGCTATTTCCATTTTATCTAAAACTTTTCCAGCTGGAACAGACTTAATTATTTTAGCCCAATATCTTTCCCGAATCAAATCTTGATAGTAACGAGTTCCATCTAATCCTTCACGAATATTTCTACCGAAATGCATATCTAAAGTAGTTCCACCCCATTGATCAACAGAAACATTATCTCCATAATTTTTTAGTTCTGTTGAGAAATATTCTTCTATTGGATCAATGATAAAATTAGAATTTGAATTTCTTAAAACAGTTTTTGCTAGATTAATAAATTTTTGATTTTCAGCAACAATCTCCGAAAGCCCTTCTGTATAAAGGGGATGCATTGTTTTATAGTCTGCTTTAATCAATTTTTCTTTATCATTTTTTGTTGTGTAGATTCTCTCAAATTTATCTTCACTAACTACATAGTCATAAGTCCAAGGCATTTTCCAATTATTCATTGTAATAATAAATGGCTCACCAAAACTGTCTCCATCTAAATCATATTTCCACGTATCAAAGAAACCATCACCGTCTGTATCTTCCATCCATATAAACATATCCATTTTGTAGTCATAATCATAGTCAACCATTATCCATCCAACATCCGCTCCATAAAGATGGTAGCGATGGTCAACATCTGAGAAATAAAAACTCATCTGACCAATGTATGAAGTATCAATTTCGTTCCTTCTGTTAAACGTTCCAGATGCTGGACCACCAACAAGTGGCATATAACCACTAGGATTATTAATAACTCCCTCCCAACGATTCTTCGCATAGATACCAGGATAAATACCTGACCAACCAGCAACATTGTTATCGTTTTCATCCCAAACTAAATGAGCTTTTTCCCATTGCGAAGCTTTACCATATTCACGAATTTTATCCCAACGAACAACATTTTCAGAAAGACGATTTCTTACTAGAATTTTTTCACTTATCTCTTCAGTAACTTCTACATCTCCAACGCAAGTAATAGAAAGGTCAAAGTCGTGAGTTTTTCTACCTCGTGCATCATTGTCTAAGTCCATACTATATCTAAAATTCTCAATTGTATTTTCTGTACCTCCAAAACGAGCAACTTCCTCAGTTGTTCCGTCTCCATCTAAATCATAAAATCCAAAAGCTAATTCCTCACTTGGAATGAGTCTGTCATTTTCATAATCAAAGACAAAAGAGTTTACATATCTTTCATCACCTCGGTTGTCACATTTCCATTGATTTAGACTTTGCTTTATTTCTTGATTTACAAACCACTGAACAAGGTTATCATCAGAAATGTCTTGAGTCCAATGAAGTAAATAATCTCGTCCAGGGTATTTAGTTTGATAGGTTTTTGGTTTCTCACCATATTTTAACAACCAAGATTGTTTTGTAAATCTTGCATAAGAAGAATCCATATAATAAAACATAAACTGTTCATCTAAATCATTATCGCCATCCAAATCTTTATAATCTGTTATTCTATCAATCTCTCCATCAGCGTGCCAATCAGCAACATAAATATCACTATCAAAATCTCCAGTATTTGTAAGATGCATATCTCCATCTTCGTCTATAATTTTAACTATTATTGGCTCATACCATTCTTCGTTGTTTTCATCATTATCAATCATATAGATAACATCAATCTTTCCATCATTATTTGAATCGAAAAAAAGTTTTTTCTCTCCGTCCATATTCAAAAGTTGTGAAATTATTGCAGTATCTAGTGAAACCTTTTCATCCACAAATTTCTGGAATATTTCGTTATTTGTTTGGGCTACAGTAATTGAATAAAAACTGAAAGCAATTATAAAAATGATATTAAGATAATTCATATTGGGAAAGCCTTATTCTCTTCTAGTACAAAAATAATTTTGTACTATTGAATTTCTATAGTAACTGGTACACTTAATTGTTTTGCAAGATTTACAACATCTTTATTCCAGCTTTCAATATTTGGAGCAGTTGGGGATTTATATCCTTTTCTCCACCCACCTAAAATATAATGCGTTTGTTTTTCTCCAGATGGAATTTTTAGTTTAACATATCTATCATCTTCATTTTCTGAAAAAGATGCATAATCTTTTGAAGGAAAAATTAAGCCTAATCCAACTTCACCTATTGGGCCTTTTTCTAAACCCCAAGAAGTTAGAACACCAGAGATAGTATTTAGAATCCATTTATCATTTGGTATTTTTCTAATTCCAGGACTGTAAACAATTGTATCTCCTTTTGCTGAGTTGATTGTTATTGATTGTTGAGAAAAATTACTTTCCGCAAATATTGACATATTAAGAATAACTTCATAACTGTTATTGCTTGTTTTGATGTTACTAAATTTAACTTCTACTATTGACCTAACCGGGCCGCTTGCAACGACTCTTTTATCAACTTTTACTTTTTGCTTGCCGGGATAATTGAAAACTTTTAATTGAGTATCTCCATCCCATAAACTTATTGCACCAAGTCCAGAGCTTTTTCCTAAATTGAGAACATCCATTCCCCAAGTTGCCATTTTATGGTAACCTTTTTCTTTAAGGTAAAGTCCTTCCAATTTTTTACCAAGAAAATCAATTCGCCCGTTGAACATTCGGAAAGCTCCCCAGTTAGATTCCCAGCCAATTACATTTTCTTCAATCTTCCACCAGTCTTTGTGAACTGCAGTTTTAATTTTATAGTTTAGTTTTTGTTGATTATTCGCCTTAGAATATATCTCTAGCTCAATAGTAGTATTTGCAAGTAGCGAGTAAACAAATGCAATTTCATCCAAATCATTATCTTTGTTCAAATCATCTAGTTGAATTGGAATAATCCGTTTATCTATTTTTGGGATTAATTCAGTTAGAACTATTTTTGTAAAATCAACATTAGGATGTTTAGCTTTTATTTCTGAAATAGAAATTACAAATGGATGATCTTCTAAGTTAATATCGCTAGGATTTTTTAATGAAATTGTAAATTCTTTTTTATACCCTTCCATTTCATATTTTGGACTTACATTAAAGTGATTTATTAGAAGTTTGTTAACATCTTTTAACTCTCCTTCTTCATAAGCTTTTGTTATCTCCCCAAATATTTTTTTTGAAGATAATTGTTTTGTAAGCTTCGCCCAATATCTTTCACGAATTAAATCTTGATAGTAGCGAGTTCCTTCTAAACCTTTACGAATATTTTCTCCATAATGCATAGCTATTGTAACTCCGCCCCACTGATTTACAAAGACACTATCTCCATAACTTTGAAGTTCAGTTGAAAAATATTCTTCTATATCGTCCACTTTAAAGTTTGGATTATTTTTTTCTAAAATATTTTTAGCAAGGTTTATAAATTTTTGATTTTCACTTACAATATTTTCAAGTCTTTCTGTATAGATTGGATGAAGTGAATTATACTCAACATCAAGCAATTCTTTTTGATCATCTTTAGTTGAGTAAATTCTTTCGAAACGATTTTCAGAAACAATGTCTTTGTACTTCCATGTTTTTCTAAAATTTTCATTTGTTATTACTAAAGGTTTGCCAAAACAATCTCCATCTAAGTCATACTTCCAAGTATCAATAAAACCATCACCATCACTATCTTCCATCCAAATGAACATGTCCATTTTATAGTCATAATTGTAATCGACCATTATCCATCCAACATCTGCTCCATACAAATGGAAGCAATCATCAACATCTGAAAAATAAAATTTCATTTTTCCAATGTACGAAGTATCAATCTCATTTCGTTTATTGAACTGACCGCAAGAAGGACCACCAACTTGTTTCATATATCCATTTGGTTGATTTAAGATTCCTTCCCATCTTTCTTTTGCATAAAGTCCTTTTCTTAATCCAGCCCAACCAGCAATATTCCTATCGTGTTCGTCCCAAGTTAAATGAACTTTATCCCATTTCGCTTTTTTCCCAAACTGACGAACTTTATCCCATCGTGCTACTGATTCAGTAGTATGATTTCTTACTTTTAAGGTTTGACTAATTTCCTCTGCAAGCTCTACTTCTCCAATGCAAGTAAGTGAAAAATCATAATCGTGTTTTTGTCTGCCACTTGCATCATTGTCTAAATCCATACTATATCTAAAATTTTCAATGGTTTTTTCCATTCCACCAAAACGTGCGGAAACTTCTGTATCTCCATCTCTGTCTTCATCATAAAAACAAAAGCCATGTTCTTCACTGGGAATCAGTCTATTATTCTCATAGTCAAAGACAAATGAGTTGATAAACATTTCATCACCGCTATTATCAGAAAGCCATTGGTTTTTGTCTTGTTTAACTTCATAATTAATAAACCATTGAACTAGATTATCATCAGAAATATCCTTTGTCCAATGCAGTAGATAGTCTTTTTTAGGGAATTTTGTCTGATATGATTTAGGTTTCTTTCCATATTTCAATAACCATTTTTGTTTGGTTTGGTAAGCATAAGATGAATCCATTGAATAAAATAAATATTGTTCGTCCAAATCATTATCTCCATCTAAATCTTTATAGTCAACAACTCTATCAATCTCTCCATCAGCGTGCCAATCAGCAACATAAATATCACTGTCAAAATCTCCTTCGTTAGTAAGGTGCATATCTCCGTCTTCATCTATAATTTTGACTAGTATCGGCTTATACCATTCTTCATGACGTTCATCATTGTCAATCATATAAATAACATCAATCTTTCCATCATTGTCAGAATCGAAAAGAAGTTTTTTCTCACCTTCTTTATTTAATAATTGTTTAATTATCAGCTTATCAAGTTCAACTTTTTCATCTACAAATTTTTGAAATATTTCATTATTTGTTTGAGCAAAGTTTAAGGAAAAAGTAGAAAGCAGAAATATTAAATAAGATATGTTTTTTAGATAGGCAATTTTCATTAAATCAATTCTCCAAATAGAAATTAAGGTTTAGTATAAACTTCAAAATTTTTATATAGCATTTTTGTTTTATACATTTGGCGGATTCCAATTCTACCGCCGTTTAAAACTGGTCCGTTATTATTGAATGAGTCATCATTCAAATCAAAAACTGTTATTCCATCAATTGAGCCATGTAAACGATTCCCGACTTTTACCATTTGTAAGTGATACCACTTATTTTGTTCAAGTCTTGGAATGCATCCGTAAGACATTTTATACGCCCAAGGATTTTTTGCTAAGTATTGTGTTTCCATATCCGAACGCATCATTTCGACACGTCTCATAAACTCCCAATGGTAATTTCTTGTTTGGCTTAATATAAAACCCATGCTCCCAGTTTTATACATCCATCCTTCATCAATAAAATCATTACGCTGCGGTCCAGATGCACATATTACAAGAAGTGCCAATCCAGCTTCTGACTGTACTTGAAAGTCAAACTCAATCCATTGGTTACCTTCAAATATTTTTGGACTCCATAAATACATTCTAGTTTCTTCTGCAACAATATTAGGAGTTTGAATTAGTAATCCTTCATCAGTAATTCTAATATCCATACTATCAATATATTTATCTCCAGTTTGGATGTGCCATTCCTTCAAGTGTTCTTCTTTTAGAAACGAAGTAGAGTAAGCACCTTCCCAATTTGAGTCTCGCACTAAATCTAACTTAGGTTTCTCTTGATAAAAATAATCCATTTGAAGATCATCATCAGCCAATGAATTACTTTCCGGACGTAGTGATAAATATTCTGTTTTAATTTCAGAAGCACTCATAATATTTTCTGTTAATTTAATATCATGAAATACCATCATTGGATTTCCAAAATATAATGTATCATTCGGAATTTGAAATTCTTTAACATTGGTGGAAGCTCCAATAAGAATTCCATTGGCAAATGTTTTTATTTCTCCAGCGGATTTATTCCACGTCATAACAAGATGATACCATTGCTTAGGACGAAGTGTAAGTTTTTCTGCATAACCAATGGGAGCAAAACCATAATTAAATAATGTCCAAAAACGTCCATGCATAAATCGAGAAATAAGTTGAGGGTATCCTGTATTCCAATAAAATCCAAATTTCATTTCCCTAACATTTCTAACTGGCCAAGTATCTGAAATAAATGTATAGTTAATATAATTTTTATCATCTTTAGTAAATCGATTACCCATTTTAGAAAATGTTAATTCCTCAAGCGGACTAACCCAAATAGAAAGAGTTCCCTTATCCTTTTTGTGAATTGTACTTTTAAGAATTGCTTTTGTATTTAAGCTTTGTAAATGAATTCCATCCAAACCAGCAATATTAAGAACTCTATAAGCTCCTTGAATATTCGCTTCTTCCCAAAAATTTTGAGCTGAGATAAAACTGGAAGAAAGTAGAGAAATCAAAATAACACACAAATAAAAAAAACTTTTACATAAAGACATATTTCATCCCTTCTATAGCTAATAAGAAATACTGTTCTAAAATAAATTTTGATATTTTCATCAAGTAACGAGAATCTTTTTTATTTTACAACTTCAAATGTTGCCAACTCACTATCAATCATAACTTCAAATTCTCCTGGCTCTACTATTTTATTTAAGTCTTTATCAAACAATGAAAGCACTTCATACGGCAATGTAAATTCAACTTTTTTTATTTGTCCTGGTTCTAAATGTATTCTAGTAAATTCTTTTAACTCTTTTACTGGAGTTGTAACACTACTAACTTTATCATTTACAAATAGTAGAACGATTTCATCTCCAGCACGTTTCCCAGTATTTTTAACATCAACACTTACTGTAACGGATTGTTTATTAGTTATTGTCTTGGGAACAGTTAGATTGCTATACTTAAAAGTTGTGTAACTTAATCCATGTCCAAATTCATACAAGAAGCCTGGTTTCGAATCAACATAATGTCTCATAAAAGTTGATGGACGATGATTATAAAATACAGGAATATGTCCCACACTTCTTGGGAAAGTCATAGGTAGTTTTCCACTTGGGTTATAGTCTCCAAACAATACTTCTGCAACAGCTTTACCACCTTGCATTCCTGGTTGCCAAGCTTCAATAATACCTGGAATATTTTCAGAAATCCATTCTACAGCTAATGGTCTTCCGTTGACTAAAACTACTATTACAGGTTTACCAGTTTCATAAAGTGCTTTTACTAATTCGTCTTGCATTCCAGCTAATACAATATCTGCACGTGCAATATTTTCTCCACCAGTCCGGTTCTTTCTATGATGAGTTAACTCCCAATTTTTATCACTTCGGCTATCATTACCTCCAACTACAACTACAATTGCATCAACATTTTTAGAATTTGCTACTGCTTCTTTTATTGCTTTTTCATCAACATCATATATATCTCCAGGGTTGTAATATTTAACATCTATTTCTGAGCCAACATGTTCTTCTATTCCTTCTAAAATTGTTATAATGTTTTCATCTGGTTGTGTATGTACCCAATCCCCAACCAAGGCATTATCATTAGCCAATGGACCAGTTACAAGAATCTTCTTTAATGATTTGGATAGTGGTAAAGTATTATTTTCGTTTCTTAATAAAACAATGGATTCGCGTGCTGTACTTAATGCTAGTTTTACATGTTCAGGGTTGCCTAATAATTTCTTTGCCTTTTCTTTATCAACATATCTATTTTCAAAAAGTCCCATTTTAAATTTATCAGATAATATTTGTCTAACTGTATAATCTATCCTTGCTTCAGATATTTTTCCTTCCTCTACAAGTTCAACAAGTTCATCAACAAAATTATTGCCAAACATGTGTATATCAATTCCAGCAGATACTGCAAGTTCAACTGCGTCTTTATAATTATCGGCTACCTTATGTGCGTCAATTAATCTTTCAATATCATGCCAATCACTTATTACATATCCATCAAATCCCCATTCATTACGTAATACTTCTGTTAACAACCAATGATTAGAATGCATTGGGATACCATTAATTTCGTTATGAGAAGCCATAAACGTTCGTGCTCCCGCTTTAGCACAAGCTTCAGCTGGTGGTAAAAATATTTCTTTAAGCGTTCTTAAAGAAATATCCATTGGAGCAACATTTAATCCGTTAAAAGATTGTCCATCACCCAAAAAAGCTTTTGCACATGAGATTACTTTATCCGGAGCAGTATAGTCATCTCCTTGTAAACCTCTAACAGCAGCAACAGATAATCGAGTTACTAAAAGTGGATCTTCTCCATAATTTTCTCCTACTCTACCAAAACGAGGATCACGTGTTACACTCATATAAGGGAAAAATGACCAGTGATGACCAGTTGCTCTCAACTCCTTAGCTGTAATCACATTTATTTTTTCAACAGCTTCAGGGTTAAAAGCACTTGCTTGAGATATACTTGTTGGAAATACAGTTGCACCATAAGCCCAACCATGACCATGTATTGCATCCATTGCATTAAAAAATGGAATTTTTAATCTAGAGTTTTCTGCAATTTTTTGAAATTCATTGCTATCATCTATATCAGTAAGAATTAGAAAAGAGCCAACCAATCCTTCTTTCAAATCGTTAAGCATTTTTCTTTTATTATCTAATCCATCATCCAATTTGCTTTCCCAATAAGATGATCCAATTCGCTGATTCATTTGTCCAACTTTTTCTAATAAAGTCATTCTAGGTAGTAGATCATTAACTCTTTCTTCAACAGAGAGTTTTGGGTTTAGATAGGGTAAGTCTTGTGCAAAAACTGAGGCAAATAAAAACATTAAAAGTACCGTAACAGCTTTAAAAATATTCATATTTTGTTCCTTATTTTGATAGATATTTTAAAATTTATTATTTCTTAAATGGAATGAATTGATAGTTGCGAATAAACATAACACTAACGCACTAAGTTACATATTATTACTATTTAAATGAAATGATTTTATATCATTTATTATTCATTAGCATACATCAACATATTCAAAACCATTTGTCTTGCTGATTCATCATATCGTATTCCGTATTCTCCTTCTGTTCCAAATCCATAAGCCAAGCGTCCTTGCATAAGTAATTGTGAAATAATTATTTTACCTTTACCCTCACCAAATTCAATTCCAGCAACAGGAGTTTTTGTTAGCGCATAACCACATTTAACTAATGGATTAAATTTTTCTGCTTTGCCACTTGTACTTGACTGATATTCTTTTGACAAATTATACTTTTGAATTGGTCCATTGACATTAACAACTAAATTAAGTCCAGGAGCATCCTCTATTATAAACTTAACTCGTTCTCTTAATTTTTCTTTTATTTCATTTTCATTTTTGGCAGTTGCAAACAAATAATATCCCTCCAATTCATAAGCTATATAATTACCAGATTTAATTAAATCTTCATCTGCTCCACGTGATTTCCATTTAGAAATAAATGCTTCTTTCTTAAGTCCAAATATTTCCATTGATACTGCAGGTACAATCAAACCTCCACGATAACCATTCCATAGGTGAGCATAATTCCTCTTCATACCTTTCCATAGAATATCGTTCTCAGTTGAAGGATGAATATGACTTTCGGGTTCTCCCTTTTCAATAAAACTTAATTTTACTCCATTAATAAAATCAACATTTACTTTCTTAGGATTTTTCACTTCTTGTCGAATTAGTGAAACCTTATAATCATCATTTTCTTTTGGATACTCTTCTCCTAAAAACTGCATTCCAGCATCAAGCATCACAATTGATTTACCATTCTCAATTGCATTATCTAAAATCCGAATAATTTCTCCATCTCGTTTAACTATTCTTTCCCAAGTCCTTTGAGATGTAACTATAATATCTGCAGTTGTATCGGTAATATCTGTTGTTTTAATGCGCAATGAACTAAAGAAAGCTATTAACTCATTTTCATTTTTATCCACACCAATCTTTACTTTACTAATTGATTTATCTGGTGTTGCTTGAAGAACTCTAAAATTCCATTCAGAAATAATTGGATGTTTTGATTCTTTATCTAATCTAGCTTTAAAGATATAATCACCGACTTGTGAAGGGATTTTCATGTTTACATTAATAATTTTTTGTTTGTGAGCCTCAACGGATGTTTCTATTTCATCATTGAAATAAGATTGACCTTCGCTTCCCTCAATATTTATAAGGACTTTTAAGTTTGCCTTTTCACTTGTATCATTAAAGAAATGCAATGGCAATGTAACTTCTTGATTGGGACTAAAATTCCTATCCCACACATTTAGACTAACAGATTGAGGAGACCAAGCAGCCGTTAGAGCATTCCAAACTGATTTTGGTTTTCCATCAATCAATTTTCCCTCGTACCAATGACACCCATCTTCAAAACTACCAAGTATGCAAAATGGAGAAAACCCTGCAACTCCAATTCGTCTCCAATATTCAGCAATTCTAGAATTAGAAACTGTATGATGATAATTTCTCATCTCCTTTGTATTCCCTTTACCCAACCATCTTTCAAAGCTACCAACAACCTTTGGGTAACCACCCGGATTACCAAAACCATCTAAATAATTTCCGCCAAACTCATCTGCCATAACCGCTTTTGGATATTGTTTGTAACTATCATAAAATAAACCCACATTCTCAAAAATGCTCCACCAATACCGATGAATATGCAGAACATCACGTTCCTCAATTACTAAGGACGGATATTCTGGTAAAATTTTATTTAGAGCTGACCAGGCAGTTTTAATTTCTGATTTAACTTCCGATTCATTATAAGGATGTACAAGAGCTATTGAAGGATGTTGCATTCCTAAATCCAACCAACTTTTCCATTGTTCAATAAGACTTTCTTCCGATGCAGGAATTCCGTGGAAAAAACTCCACTCATATTGAACCAGTAAACCGTACTTATCACACATGTTAATAAATTTTTCCGGAGCATTTCCTATATGAAAGCGAATTGCGTTTGCTCCTCTATCCTTAAGCATTTTTATAACATTATTGTAAAACCAATCTTCATCAAACGCAATTGTCTTAGCTTCCGAATCTCTTAAAAAACGATGCCAAACTACTGTTCCCATTCGTAACGGATATAGCTTTCCATTCAAATAAAATTGTTTGTTTTTTTCTACAAAAGATTTTGCACCGTAAGCAATTGTTTTTTCATCTACAATTTTATTATTGGTTTTAATTTTTAGTCTCAGGTTGTATAGGTTAGGATCTTCAGGACTCCATAGTTTAATTTCCTTTGTTAAAGGAATTTTTATTTCACCTTTAAGTTCTGATACTTTTGAAGAATTATGTGAGAGAACATTTCCATTTTTGTCTAAAAGTTCACAAACAATTTCTTTAGGAAGTTCTCCGAATTGTTTTATCTTTTTTATTTCCCATTTAACCGTTACTTCTTTTACTTCCAAATTGGTAAAAGGAATTATTCTGGAAATACGATGCTCTCCGTGGAAATGCAATTTAACATCATCCCAAATTAATGAGGAAATATTTGAACGCCAATGGTTAGCCTTTGCAACATAAGAAGCATCTGTTTCTTTAATATCATTTAATGAGGATAAAGCAATTTCAAGAACAATTTCATTGTTGGGTTTTATATTTTTATGATTTAACTCAATAAAGAGTGGTGCCATCCCACCATTTTTTTTTGCAATCAAGATGCCATCAATATAAATTTCGGGAGCAAACAATGCTCCCTTTAGTTCTAAAGTAGCGTGCTCCCAATCTCCTTGAGGTAATATGATTTTTAGTTTACACCATATTTGTCCATTAGTCATTTCTGCTGGATTAGTGAGAAGTCCAGGAATTTTAGCAGTATGCGTATAATTTCTATTTAAGCCAATTTCCCAAATTCCATTTAGTAAAATAGAATTGCTTGAAGTTTTATTTTCATCTGCACTAATGCTTGAACTTAAAAACAAAATAAAACCAAGTGTGAATATTTTTAATAGTTTCATACTACACCAAAAATATTTTTTTTGCGGAAAGAAGTTTTTCAAATGACCGTACAAGAATTACCAAGATATTTAATTCTCTAAGACTTTACAATCATAATAATTTGAATTAAATATTAGTCCAATCTTTAACAAGTTCATGTAACAGTTCCTCCACTTGAATCATCCAGGTCAAATCTTTTCTTTGACTTGCAAAATGGTAATAATGATCTGCGACATAATTATCAGGGTATTTTATGTGCCGAGTTTCTGCATAAACATCTTTAAGTTTAGACCAAGCTTTATCAAATTCATTTAATGCTATATTTACTTTAGCTCGCCCTTTTTCTTTATCAGATTTATTTTTCACATCGCATTGTTCTAATGCTAAAAGTAATTTAGGCGCAGTAATTTGGAAGTCGTTAACAGCAGAAAAAACTTTCCAATGATAACGATTACGAATTGATATTTTTGACAATTCCGCTAACTGCTTTGATGTACTTTTATAATTATTCAAATGCTCTTTAGCTTCTGCAAGTCTAGTTTTATATTTTTTAGTCCAAGCACCAGAATTATTATTTTCTGGCAAATCAATTACTATATGGTTGAACCCGACTAAGTGTTTCTCATCTGTTCTATCTTTTTCTAAAACTTCGTGACGTATATTTGGCAGTTTGAGCAATGCATTTTCAGCATCCATTCTATTACCCTTTCTCACTAATGATGTCTCCCAAAAAAGTGCAGCATCTCTTAGTTGCAAATATAAATCTGTGTAAGAAGCTTTCGAGCCAAACTCTCTTTGCATATATGCTGAATGATATTCATCAAGGTTTCTTCCTAGAGTATTCCAACTAAATTCTGCAGAAGCAATAAAACCTCTCCAATATGTTTCCATATGAGGAGAGCGGTCATCCCAACCAGTTGTCAAAACTCCGTCTATTCCTTTTTCGAAAGCTAACTTTAATGAGCTTTGTATTGCTACAATACCACGGTCAGACATTTTACCATTTCTATCATCTTTTGGGAATAGAGCTGCAGGACCACTTTGAGCACCAGCAGAAATCATACTTGGTAAATTACGACTTGTAAGCCAATCTAAAACTCTGTTATTTCCGGGTTGCTTACAAGTTGTATAATTCCATTGCATAAAAACACCATTCTTTGGGAATCTTTCAACAATTTCATCTAATTTTTTCACACCTTCTTCCCACAGTTTGGGATAGTCTTTTTCATCTCTAGTTGTTTGCCAAACACCACCATATTTGAATGGCATATCATCCCAAAAAATTGGAGTTCGACCTTGCTCCCCAAGAAATTCACATACTCTATTTAACCAATATAAGTTGAGCTCAATTGTTCCTTTTTCGTCAGCTGTAGTTTTGCATCTGTGACATAGCCCAATATTACCAACCTCATCTCCTCCAATGTGAAAATATTTACTACCAGGTGTTGCTTCAATAGCTTCTCTGTATAAATCAAAAAGAACTTGATAACCACCTTCGTGCAATGGGCAAAATGCCCAACGATTATTTTCTATTTCTCGGAGATATGCATACTCTTTATGTTTAAGAATAAATGTAGCATGTCCCAGTCCCTGAACTAGAGGAGTAATTTCTATATTTCTTGCTCGTGCATATTTTGTAAGTGCAGCCATTTCATCTATGCTAATGGCTTGCGGAGCACCAATAAGTGGATGTGATTGATAGCCAAGCTTATCTTCAAACTCCCAAGTAATGGAATTTATTTTATATCGTGCAAGTCGGTCAATACTTTTGTAGTAATAATTAATATGATCCAAATGATGTTTTGTATCGAAGTGAACTGAGCGATATTTATAATCTGGGAAGTCCGTTATTATACACGAAGGTATTGATATACCTTGCTCATGTGAATCCTCTAACAATTGCTCTAACGTTTGGCAGCCATAAAATAAACCCGCATCCCCTCTTGATTCAATTTCTACATTACCATTCAATATTGTTAAAACATAACCTTCTAAAGACTCTGGGATGTTCTTGCCAGTAGAAGTTATCAATTTTAATTTTCCATCATTCTCAATATTTATTTCCGGAAGTAGAGAAAGAATATTTCCCATTACCGGTCTTCCAATATTTTTGCTAAGTTGTATTGATTTTAAATCTCCAAATTTTAGTCCTTTACCAGAAAGCATTTCAACTTTTTTTGATTTGGGGAGAATTTGAAATGAACTTGGTAATTGTGCAAATATAGTTGAGCCAATAGAAATTAGAAATATTAGAATTTTAACTTTCATATAATTTATTCCAGGTTATAATAATTGTTAATTTGTTTAACGAATTAATGATTCTTTTGTAGCACCATTTTTGAAAACGATATCATCAGAAAATCGACTTTCATCTTCAGTACCCAAATAGATTTTATCATTATTCTTACCAGACAACTCCATAAATATTTTTATTCCTTGTGGAAGAAAAGTACTATGGATAAAGGCGTTTGAAGTGTTTCTTAATTTAATTAAGGGAGTATTTTTCATATTTTTTCTTGTACTTAATCCATTGATTTCTAAATCACTAACATTTAGACTAGCAAAAACAACACCTGTATCTGGAGTTACTGTAACATTATTCAAACGAATACCATTTACGTTTTTACAAATAATACCATTCCCACCTCCTAAATTGATATTAGAAAATGAAATATTTTCAATTGGCATTTCTACTAAACCATTTACTAAAATTGTTTGTTCATTACCATCACCACTAATATTTGAGAAGTGTAGATTTCTAAACTTAGGTGTATTCTCAGTTACTGGTTGTTGCTCTGTTTTTTTGTAGTAGTGCATATCAATTCCAATTGCTGGCGCAACACCACTGTGAGGGTTGTTTGTGTTTTTGACAATTAAATTATCAACAGTTATATTTTCAACAACACCACCGCGACCTCTTACAGTTTTAATATATACTCCAGTTCCCGTACCAACATAAACACTGTTGGAAACAGTTACATTTCGAACATCCCCAGACATTTCGCTTCCTATTGCAAACCCAGCTGCCCCAGCAATAACAGTACAATTAGTAATTGTAATATTCTCAGCTGAGTTTCCTTCCCAACGTCCGGTTGAGTCTCTACCAGCTTTAATGGTAAAGCCATCATCATCTACATCTAAATGACAATCAGAAATATGAACATTTTTACAAGACTCAATTGTAATTCCATCTGGGTTCATTCCTGGTGGGTTTTTCACATCAACTCCCCTTACATTCACATTCTCACAAAGAGCAAAGTGGCAAGTCCAAAAAGGTGTGTCTCGGAGACGTATTTCTTCAAGCAACACATCAGTACATTTGTAAAAGTGAAGAAGTTGTGGACGTAAAAAACCTCCATGATGAACTTGCAGAGGTTTGTTTGCTTCCCAAATATCAGCTTGCCATTTATCTATATTTCTATTTGTTGAGTTACTAGCTTTGTATATTTCCCTAAACTCTTTATAGTAATTTTGCCAAGCGAATCCTTGTCCATCTATTTTCCCTCTACCCTTTATGGCAATATTATTCACTTCATAAGCATATAGCAATGGCGAAAAGCCCTTAAACACTAGTCCCTGGAAGCGTCTCGGAACTAAAGGAAGGTAATCATCAAAATCTGTACTGAATTTTATTGTAGCTCCAGCTTCAACGTAAAGTGTCATATTATCTATAAAATGTATTGGTCCGGTTAAGTAAACTCCAGGCGGAACATAAACTGTTCCTCCGCCAGCCTCTTTAACTTTTGCAATAACCATTTTGAATACTTCTGTATTTTTTGTTTTACCATCTGCTATTGCTCCAAAATCTGCAATGTTGTAAAATGGATTATTTTCACCTCTACTTAAAGATGTAAAAAATATCATTGCGAGTATAAAAGCCTTAACTGTTTTACCTATCATCACTAATCCTTAAACTTTTTATTGATTTATTGCTTTTGTCGTTGCACCATCTTTAAATATTATTCTATCAGAAAATCGACGAACATCATCAAGACCCAAGTGAATTGAATGAGTATTTTTTCCAGACAACTCCATAAATGTTTTTATCCCCTGAGGTAAGAAAGTACTATGGATAAAGGCGTTCGTCGTATTCTTCAACTTCACAAATGGAACATCTTTCATATTTTTTTTCGTACTTAGTCCATCTATTTCTAAGTCTAAAATATTTGAACCTAAGAAGACAGAACCAGTATCTGGAGTAATTGTTACATTGTTTAAGCGAATTCCTTTTACAAACTCACAACTAAAACCATTTTCTGTTTCCAAGTTAATATTGGTAAACGATACATTTTCAATGTACATTTCTTCTAATCCGCGAACGAATATTCCTTTTTTATTTCCCGTACCAGTAATATTTGAGAAGTGTATATTTCTAAATTTAGGTGTATCATCACTAACTGGTTGCTTTTCTGTTTTTATGTAATACATCATATCCAAACCAATTGCATAAGATTTTCTCAGATTATTAATAACAAGATTATTAACAGTAATATTTTCTACAACACCTCCGCGACCTCTAATTGTTTTAATATATATTCCACCACTTGTTCCAACAATAACACAATTTGAAATTGTAACATTCCTTACACTTCCTGACATTTCACTTCCGATACCCACCCCAGATGCTCCACTAATTAATGTGCAATTTGTTATTGTAATATTTTCACAAGAGTTACCATCCCAGCGAGCAGCTTCATGTTTACCAGCTTTAATAGTAATGCAATCATCATCTGTATCTATATGACAATTTGATATGTGTACATTTTTACAAGACTCTGGATTGATTCCATCCGGATTATTTCCAAGTGGGTTTTTTATAGTTACACCAGTTACATTTACATTTTCACATAGAACAAAATGGCAAGTCCAAAAAGGAGTGTTTGTTATATAAATATCTTCTAATAGAACATCCTTACAATCATACGCAAGAAAAAGTTGAGGACGCATAAACCCACCGTGCTGTACTCTATTTGGATAATTAGCTTCCCAAGTTTTTTTTTGCCACTTATTTATATTTCTATTTTTTTCTCCACTCTCTTTATATACTTTTCTAAATTCTCTATTAAATTGCATCCATACTTCACCGTGTCCATCAATTTTTCCTCTTCCCTTTATTGCAATATTTTTAACTTTATAGGCATACAAAAGAGGCGAGAAATTTTTAAAATCTATACCTTGAAAACGTACTTGTACCATTGGATAGTAATCATCAAAATCCGTACTAAAATTTAAGGTTGCTCCCGCCTCTAAGTATAAAGTCATGTTATCTACAAAGTGAATTGGACCTGTTAGGTATTCACCAGGCGGAACATATACAGTTCCCCCACCATCTTTTTTTATTTTGGCAATTACACTTTTAAATACATCAGTAATTTTAGTTTTACCATCAGCTACTGCTCCATAATCTTTTACATTATAAACTGAAATACCTTCTGCTCCAAATAGGAAACTACTTAGTAAAAATAGTAGTACTAAAGATTTTCTTGATTCAACTTTCATTTTAATTCCTTTTCTTTATAAAATAAAACAGCATTCTATTTTACTGTTATAATAATATTTTTTGATTCAACAGCTTTAACATTGTCTGAATAAACCTTAAGATTCAAAGTATATTCACCCGGCTCTAAATTGGGACTAGCTTTTAATTTCCATTCAATATTTTTTACTTGCCCTTGTTCAACATTAGAAAATGTTGCTGGTTGTTTTGAACTAGTTAAAAACCTTGCTGTTTCGGAACGAGCAATTACTTTTCGAGTTGGAGTAACAGCTGGTTGGGCTAGTGGAAATTGATAATTCTCTTTTGAATAATTTGATATCTCAGGGTTAATAGTCCAAGGGAATCCTTCTTCATCAAACCAATGAGGAATAATATCATTTATTCCTTCCCCTTCTTTTTCTCCATCGATATCTGTTCCTCCACCGTCTGGAGCTTCTCTATCGTACCAACTTTGTCTTTTATAAAGTGTTGCAAATTTTTCGCCATGTTTTATTGCCATAAACTGGCTTTCACCTAAACCATCATCATCTGGATAGCACACTCCTTCTGCGTTCGAGTGAACTCCACGATCGCCAAATACTCCAGTATTTACATGAAGAATATTATTCCTTACTGATTGAGGAGTAGTACCGGGATCTTTCCAACTTCCATGAATATCTCCTGTAAACACAGCACTAATATATTCCCCACCAAACTCCTTAGTTATTTCTTCATATAAGTCATCTGGAAAAAGAGCAGGTCTTCCCCACTCTAAGTTGGGAGCATCTGGAAGGTAGTGACAATTGTTTACACTGTGTGCAATTGTAAAGTGAAAAGTAAGAAGAATGTTTTTCTTCACTCCAGATTTTTTTAACTTCTCAAGTTCTTTTTTTAGACTTTTTAGTGAAGTTGTGTAATCATTATTGTTATCGTTAAAAGCTAAAGCATAAATTATGAAGTTACCAAACTCGACACTAAACAATCTGTCCGCATCATCGGAAGGACCAAAGTATTTTGAGAACTCTGAGACATAACCCCATTCATGGTTTCCAACAACTATTGCAGCTCCATCTTCTGGTTTACTTTTGAACCAAGAAATTCTGTTAAGATACTCATGCGTCTTAATAATATTTTCTACTGGATTAGAAACATCAGATGGATTAGCAATATCTCCGGCACCAATTATGTAATCTGCAGTTAACGGAAGCGAGTTGATATCTGCAATACAAGAACCTAGTCTTCCCCAAGGGTCAACATATCCAGGGTTATCTTCTGGTTGAGCATCTGAGAAAATCCAAATTAATTCGTCCGCTTCATCCCACCATTTTGTACTAGCTCCCACCCATACTTTTACATTCTTGGCAGAGCCTCCGGTTGAATATAATTTACCGTATACAATAAATTCCTCTCCACGTTCTACTGTGATATTGGAATTTGGAGTAAACAAATCTAAGGACAATTGCGGTTGTGCAAAAGCATTCCCCAATAAAATAAAAATGAATAGTACAAAATATTTTTTAATACTTCTTTTCATTATATTCTCCATAAAATTTAATTTAGTTTTATCTTAATAGTATCATCTTGTTAGTTATAAGTTTTGTATTTAACTGTAACGTATAAAAATAGATTCCACTTGCCGATTTAGCTCCAAGCATATTTTCACTATTCCAAACAACTTTATGAAATCCTTTATTCTCTTTTTGATCTACTAGTTCTTTTACAAGCTTGCCAATTGAATTATAAATTCTAAGCTTTACAACTCCCTCTTCTGGCAATGTATAACTTATTGTTGTTGTTGGATTAAATGGATTAGGATAATTACTTAGTCTAAATCTTGCTGGTAAGTTTGCTTTTTTATTATCATCAATTGATACAACCTTTCCAAAACCAATTCCAAGTTCCTTTAGTCGATGTTGAACAAGTGCTGGTCCTTCCCATCCTAAACCATTATTTGGTAGATCTGTATTTGGAAAAGGTTTTATGGAAAGCCCCAACCAATTACCTTCTGAATCAATAGCACCAGGTGTTGCGAGACCTTTATTCTCTGACCAATTTGCATCTGGAATAAAATGGCTAAGAAAAGTAGAGTCAGACCAATTTCGTGGATCATTATTATAAGCGTTATCTAATGGAAGGCTAATACCTAGAACTTCATTTGTTTTTATATTAAACTGACTTGGTGTAATTCCCTCAACATAATTATCAGTTTTTGTGTTAAGCAAAATATTATATAATAGATAAGATCCAGAACCATCTATCCTTAATGGAACTCTATGTGAAACTGTATGAATTATTGTATTGTGTTCTATGTAGCAACTATTTTCTGAGAAGCTAAAACTTGGTTTTATATTTACTAAAGCATTACTAAAAGCAATGTTTGCAGTAATAAATGTATATTTTTTTTTGCCAGTTAAATTAAATCCAACGTGAGCACTACCAGCCATTATATTTCCTACATACCAAAAGTATCTTCCATCGTGTCCACTATTTATACACTTTGAACCTCGTCCGGTTTTTGTACTAAGTCCAGCCAATGCATTTGCTTGAATTCGATTTGCAACAACTTTAATATCTCCCTCTTGAGCATAACCTAATCTTTCATAATCAGTTAATGCTATATCAATTCCATCTTCCATTCCGTCATTACAAATAACAGTATTATCCAAAACCCAATGACTACTCTTTGGGCCAACTCCCGCTCCATTTCCATGCACAACTATACAATCGTTGCCACCTAAATCATAAACTAAATTTCCAACAACAGATGTATGATGTGTAAGCGCCCAAACTCTAATTCCATTGCTAGGGAAATTTCCTACTTGTCCATGTACAATATTATCATAGACAATAACGTGATGAGTTCCTTCATCTAAATTGATTTTAACACAATCAAATTCACGTATCATAAGATAAGAACTGGAATTAAAATTCATTGATGTCTGCAGATTAGCCATACTTGACAATGGTAATCCGTAAGCTCCTAATACAATTCTTTTATCTTCCTCTCCACTAACATTTGAGAAGTCAAAAGAACCACCAGACCAAACTTGACCTCGTTTAAATAAAATATGAGTGCCAGGTTGAAAATTATTTTTTTCTTCAGTTACTTTTGAATATGTCTTCCAAGCAGCAGTGGGAGCTTTACCATCGTTAGAATCATTACCATTTTCAACATCTATATATCGTCTTAACTCAGGTGACAAATCAAGTCCAGGATCTTCTATAGAAATTCCACCTTCTGCATAAGATAATTGTGCAGAAAGTTCGCTATAAAGAAATGTGGTTAGAATTATTATTAAAATAAATACTTTCAAATTTTTCATTTTATTTTTTTGGAATTAGTTCTAAGAACAACAATTTCATAAACATCTATATGTGGAACAGACAATATAGATTTGTTTCCATCGTACTTTATTTCTAGAAATAATTTTTCTTTTCGATCCGGCGAAATAGAAAAAGCCTCATCCACTTTACCTTTGAATGTGATTACTGCATCTTTGACAGATTTCTCGGCTCGGTAATTTACTAGATGAACAATTTCTCCCCCTTCTTTGCGAGTGTGAGAAACACCGACCCATTCCGGAGCATCTACACTTAGCTGAAAATTATTTTTTGCTACTTTGAGAACTTCTTCTTTTAGCACAGTACTACCATTATTTTGAGCGAATTTGGGAATATATGTAACTAAGCCTTTGCCATAGGTAACTGATAGAGTTGATTTACCATCCCAATCCTTCCTTAACATTTTTTGGAACGCATTATGTCTCCTAATCCTTCTCCACTGATTATACTTTCCAGTATTTTCAGTTAATATTAGTCCTCCACCAGATTTTACAAATGAGTAAATATTTTCCACAACGGAATCTGCAAGACTTTCTTGATTTGCTAAAATGAGTACTTTGTATTTTTCTAATTTATCTAAATATTCATCAAATAAAACATCATAAAAAAACTGCTGTTGATAAAGTTCTTGTTCAACAAAATTAACAGCTTCATGAGTTTCAACTAAACTATATGCCATTGAAGGATAGCTTCTTAATACAGCAATATTCCCTCCTCCTGTAACATCAGAATATAACTCTTTATTTGAATTCCAAAAATCTACATACTTCTTATTTTCTCCATCAGGTATTCCAGCATTTTTATTTCCAGTAACCTGAGTCTCAACTCCCTTTGGTAAAGACCATCCGATAGTACCATTTATTGCAAGAGCTTCTGCAAGTGCTTGCGGAGAATCTTTGTATGATAAGCAATATGTATTTGTGGAATGTCCACCTTTAAAATGTCGCCACTTTCCTGAAATTTTATCCTCTTTCCATTCAGCGACTCCACTACCTTCAGTCCAACCAGCATTAATATAACGCATAATATCGCCATGGTTTATTCCAGTTTTCCAAATGCCAGCAGTTTGTAAGCTAATGCCATTTATCTCTATTGCTATTTCGGGATTTATATTTCGAACAAAGTTGATACACTCCTTAAGACGAGTGGTTAAAGTCCAGCAACGGAAATCGCACCACTCTTGCATTACTGGATCAGCTATATATTTCATTGCTAAGGGATCAAGTTTGTAATTCCAAATTGGTGGCATAACAAAAGAGAAGTCATCAAGTCCAAACCTATCCATACGTTCGGCTTTAATATATTTTTCATCAAGATATTTTCTAAATGCTGAAATAGTTTGTGGATTATATTGAACATCTTTTGGATGATGAAAATTAAAATTATCAAAATGAATGAAGTCCGTCTTAATTGAATCTACTGCAAATTTTAATATTTTACTTTTAAAGTAATCCATATAATCATCACTATTAAAACAAATACGATAGCGATACGGAGCATGACCATAATCTAATGTTGATGGTTTTCCAACTTCATTAACTTGATACCATAAATCTGTTTTTGCTTGAGGCACTTCCTTAAAGAATGTTTCATAGAACATACTGTTCCACTGAATATACGTATCAACCTTTAGTCCATACTTATGTGCTAATTTTGCTGCCTTTGCTGCAAGACGCATATGTTCTTTTTCAGCTTCCCAGCCATAACCTTTATATGCAAAAATATGATAAACAGTTACACCTGACTCGGCAAGTTTTTTTATGTACTCTTCAGACTGTTGATACTCCCAAAATTCTTTTTGCCAATTATTAAATTTTGAGGAACCTCTCCTTACAATAAACATCCAAGGTTCGTGTGTAGAACCAGCGGTTGCAAATCCATCACGAATCCATTCCGGTGTATACTGTGTAAGGTCTTGGGCAAATAGTGCCACTTGCAATAACAATAGTAATAATAGTTTACTCATAATTCTCTTTCTTCTTTCTAACTATTTCATCAATAACATTTTAGCAGTTTTAACTTGTTCATCTAATTGTACTTTGTAAAAGTATATTCCACTTGCTACTTGTAAATCTTGATTGTTCCTTCCATTCCAGACTACTCTATATGAACCAGCTTTCTTTTTCTCACGTACTAACTCTTTTATTAAACTTCCAATTATATCATAAACTTCTATTTGTACGGAACGAAAATTTTCGTTCCCTTCTATATTTGGAATCGAATATTTAATTGTAGTTGATGGATTAAAAGGGTTTGGGTAATTACTTATTGCAAATTCTTGTGGAACTAGCTCTAGACTTTCTTCTTCATCCTCTACAGAAACTAGTGTTCCATTGATACTTACTTTATCAAATATGGCTGTTCCTAAACTATCATTATTTCTTGAGGAAACTACTAAGCCCATATAAACATTACTCTGCATTTTTATCTTTTCTGTTTTAACCGTCTTCCAAGTTTTTCCATCTGAGGATTCTGAACTTAGTATAAAATCACTTGCCCGTATTAACTTCACCCAATAAGGTGTACTAACAGATTTACCATTTTTAGTATTTGTTTGTCCTCCAACAAATAAACGCCAGTTTGCTTCTACACCTTGCTCTGATGTGATCCCAACCATATGATGTGCTGAATTGCTATCCAATGTTTCTCGTACCATTACTCCAGCTATGGTTGAACTTGTTGAATTATCTATTGCTGAAACTTGGGCTATAATTTCTCCATCTCCATTCAAGCTATGATATACAAAACGAAACTGGTCTGATGTTTCAACCATCCCTTTGCCAGATGCTGCTACTGAGAACTTATCATCATCTTCAAAGATATCTGTTCCAATTATACTTGTATTTCCAATGTCTAAACTTGCCCAACCACTTGGCAAACTTGCTACACTCTCTGTTGTAAAATCCCAAACTGTTCCTTCTGTTTCGCCCCACTCATTTACTCCATCAACTCGCCAATAATATTTTGTGTTTAGTTCTAGTCCACTAACTGTATATGATTCTTCATCTTGACTACTTACTAACTGTGGAGGGTTTGACGACCCAAAATAAATCTTAAAACTTCTTGTTCGTTTTCCAGCTTTCCATTTAAGTAAAGTATTTGTTCGTACTTCACTAGCCCCAACAAAAGGAACTGGTGTCTCTGCTACTGTTGGTGGAATTGGTTCTTCCTCTGTTGTAAATGACCATACACTTCCAGTTATTATACTATCACTTGTTACTTCATCTACTCGCCAATAATAGTTTGTTTCATAAGCAAAAGTACTTGGTGTGTACGACAAACCATTTTCGCTAGTCACAAATATTAGAGAATCTAGTTTTGTTCCTAAATAAATATTATGACTTATTGAACTATCTCCAGACTCCCAACTAAGTTCGCTGTCTATACTTACATTTTTAGATTTATCTTTTGGGGATGGATACTTTGCTAGCAAAGGTTCGCCCCAACTTATACCTAGCTCTTTCAATCTTTGCTGAACTATAGGTGGCCCTTCCCAACCTAAACCTCCATTCTCTAAATCTGATTCTTCAAATGGAAGGATTGCCATACCTTGACGTTGTCCTTTAGTATCATAGGCGCCGGGGATTATTCCATCTATTCCAGTAAATTCTGAACTTGGAATAAAGTGATTTAAGAAATCTTGATTATTCCAATTTCTTGGATCGTGATTATATGCACTTGTAGCCGGCTCTGTCAACCCGGCAACAGTTCCACTTTCTGAATTGATATCAAACCCAGTTGTTGTTTGCCAATCACTTAAACTTGTACCATCTATTACTGGACTATCTGAATGCCCATACCAATTATAATCCATTGCAAATGGAGTAGTTCTTTTCTGTACCCAATACCCACCTTCTGGACGTAGAATTATATTATTAAATACAACAGAATTTTCACTATTTAATATTATTGGAGTAGATTCCCCAGAATAATCATAAACTGTGTTATTTACAAAGCTAGTGTTTAGTGCATCCAAAACACACATCTCTGTTATTCCACCTTTGAAAAAAATATTTCCATTAGCTTTAAAATCGTCTCTTCCTTCCGATGCATTTAATGACATGGACGTTCCACTACTGGTTATATTACCAACAACCCAAGTGTATTGTGCTTCATGTCCCATCGCTATTGCTTGCCGCCCAGTTCCTGTTCTTTTTGACAGACCTGGAACTACTTGCATTTGCACACGATTAGCAATTATTTTCACATCACCTTCCATAGGAAGACCATCTACTTTATAATCACCCATTGCAACATCAATACCATCTTCCATCCCTTCATTTCCTATCGAAATATTATCAATAACCCAATGATGTGAGCCAACACTTTCCGGTGGTGTTACCCAATTTCTAGCGTGAATTAAAAGTGCATCATTATTATCAACATCATAGACAATGTTCCCTATTATAGTTGAATGATGAAAATTTCCAATAACCATTAGTCCACTATTACCACCACCAAAACATATATTATTATAAAATATACTATGATGATTTCCGCCAGTCCCCATATAAAATCTTGAAGCTTGCATATCTCTTACCATAAAATATGAAGATACTTGGATTGTCCCTGTGATTTTAGGCTTAGCTTCAGAGAGCAAACCATAAGCTCCAAAAACTATACGATTATTCTCTACTCCTCTCGGCATTTCCCTTCTACCTAATCCGCCCGACCATGTTTGTCCACGCTTAAAAAGAATATGAAATCCCGGCACATAGTTACTTTGTTTACTATTAACTTTACTTAGAGTTTGCCAAGCTGTGGCTTGAGTTTTTCCATTGTTAGTATCACTACCGCCAATAGCATCAACATATCTCCTTAACTCAATATCTACTTCAAGACCAGGATCTTCAACCTCTAGACCTCCTTCTGCATAAGATAATTGAGCATGTATTACAGTCTGTAATGTTATAAATATAATTGTGAAAAGTAATAGTCTATTTTTGTTTCTCATTTTAAACTCATTTTTAATATTTGGATTTCGTTATTTTATCAATATCATTTTAGCAGTTTTAATTTGGTCATCTAATTGTACTTTATAAAAATAAATACCACTTGATACATTTAGTCCTAGACTATTTTTCCCATCCCAAAGGACAGAGTATGTTCCAGCATTTTTATTTTTGCTCACCAAACCTTTTACTAAACTTCCCATTATATCATATACTTGAATGGTTACTTTTCCACTCTTTGGAAGCGAATACTTAATTGTTGTTGTTGGATTAAATGGATTAGGATAATTACCAATAGCAAATTCTTTTGGTATGATTAATTCGTCATTTTTTTTATCTACTGAAACCAGTATTCCGTTTATGCTTACATTATCAAATACGGCTGTACACAAACTATCATTATTGCCTGAGGTTACAACTAAGCCAATTTTTACATTACTTTGCATCTTAAGTTCTTCCGTCTTCAGCGATTTCCATTTTTTACCATCTGCTGATTCATAACTAACAATATAGTTTCCAGCTCTTACTAACTTTACCCAATACGGAGCACTAACTATACTGCCAGATTTACTTTTTGAAGTAACTCCATCAAACGATCTCCATTGAGCTTTTGTTCCATGCTCCGAAGTGAGTGCTGACAGACTATACATTGATGTACTATCCAATTTTTCTCTTATCATTACTCCAGCCATTGCGGCTGAACTTGTATTATCTACTGACAATATTCTAGCTATAATTTCTGTATTTCCATTTACTGGGTAATAGATAAATCGGAATTGATCAGAAGTCCCCTTTATTCCTACTCCAGATGCTGTTACTGTAAAACTATTATTCTCAAAATTATCACCTCCAAGATTACCAACTTTACCAATATCTAAACTTGCCCAACCTTCAGGTAACGATGGTACTGCTTGAGTAGTAAATTCCCATTGTGTTCCCTCAGTTTCTCCCCACTCATTTACTCCATCAACTCGCCAATAATATTTTGTATTTAATTCTAAATCTTTAACTCCGTATGTATTTCCTTCTTGGGCTACTATATAAGGTGGAGGATTATCTGCACCAAAATATATTTTAACACTCCGTGTTCTTACACCTGATTCCCAAGATAATAGTTTTGTCGTTCTTACATCAATCTCGCCATCTTCCGGACTTGGATATTCAGCTAGTGTTGGTGGAATAGGTTCTTCCTCTGTGCTGAAAGACCAAAGAACTCCTTTATACGTTGCAGTGCTTGTTACTTGATCGACTCGCCAGTAGTACGTTTCTTCATAAGATAATGCTCCCGGAATAAACGTGGTATCTATTTGATTTCCTTGCAGTACAAGTGAATCAAATTTTACTCCAAAGTAAACATTATGACTTATTGAACTATCTCCTGAAGTCCAACTTAAACTACTATTTACAGAAATATTATTTGCTCTATCTTGTGGAGTAGGATATTTGGCAAGTAAGGGTTCGCCCCAACTAATACCTAATTCTTTCAAACGTTGTTGAACTAATGGAGGACCTTCCCAACCTAACCCACCATTTTCTAAATCAGTTCCCTCAAAAGGAAGTATCGCCATTCCTTGACGATTTCCTTCTTTATCGTAAGCTCCTGGAATTACTCCATCTAAACCGACAAAATCAGAAGAAGGAATAAATTGATCTATAAATGCTTGCTCCCTCCAGTTACGGGGATCATGATTAAAAGCATCATCTGGTGGTGCTGTTATTCCAGATATAATTCCAATATTAGAATATGTATCATAGCCGCTAGTTGTTTGCCATTCACTAAAGGTTTGATTATTGAGAACTGGTGTATCGGAATGTCCATACCAATTAAAATCCATTTCAATAGGATTTGTAAATTTATGGAACCACCATCCACCTTCTGGTCGCAACACAATATTTTTATTAAAACGTAACTCACTACTACCAATTTTAACTACCATTGATTTCCCTGTATAATCGTACATAGTGTTATTTTCAAAAGTTGTTTTTTCAGCATTTAAATTAACCATCTCTTGTTCACTACCATTAAAAATTATATTGCCACTTACATTAAAATATTTACGAACACCACCTATTGAGAATCCATGATTTCTCCCTCCACGAATCATGTTTCCAACAACCCATGTCCACTGTCCATCATAGCCAATACCCATTCCATGCACACCTCTTCCAGTTTTTTCTGAAAGACCTGGGACTGCATGCATTTGAATACGGTTGGCAACTATCTTAACATCGCCTTCCATAGGTACACCTCGTTCAGTATAATTACCCATGGCAAGATCAACACCCTCTTCTGTTCCATCCATGCCTATCATAATATTATCAATAATCCAATGATGCGATTCTAATTCATTGGGTGGAGGTAACCAGCCTGTTGCATGAAGTGTAACACAATCGTTAAGAGCAATATCATAAATTAGATTACCCATAATTACTAAATGATGACTAGCTCCCATACCAGTAATACCATTACTTAACGACCCGTGACATATATTATTATAAATTATAGAATGATGAGAATTTAGAACAGAAAAACTTGTCCCCTCTAAATCACGAACCATAAAATATTTACTAACTCTTACACCTCCAGGCAAATATGGATTAGGATCAGATAAATTGCCATAAGCACCTAGCACAATTCTATTTCCATCAACACCACCAGAATGATTTTTAAAATCAATTAAACCGTCTGCCCAAACGCTACCTCTTTTGAAAAGGATATGAAACCCTGGTACAAATGTTCCAGCACTTTGTCTAACCTTAACAACTGTTTTCCATGCGGTTGCCTGCGTTTTACCGTCATTACTATCATTGCCATTTACTTCATCAATATATCGTCTCAACTCAATATCTACTTCAAGACCAGGGTCTTCTACTGATGGGCCACCTTCTGCATACGATAGTTGTGCTTGTATTGTGGTTATTGATAATAGAGATACTACTATAAATAATTTTATTGATACATAAATTTTCATTTGTTTTTTCCAGATTTATATTTTTAATTATTACTTATTTCATCAATAACATTTTAGCAGTTTTAACTTGTTCATCTAATTGTACTTTGTAAAAGTATATTCCACTTGCTACTTGTAAATCTTGATTGTTCCTTCCATTCCAGACTACTCTATATGAACCAGCTTTCTTTTTCTCACGTACTAACTCTTTTATTAAACTTCCAATTATATCATAAACTTCTATTTGTACGGAACGAAAATTTTCGTTCCCTTCTATATTTGGAATCGAATATTTAATTGTAGTTGATGGATTAAAAGGGTTTGGGTAATTACTTATTGCAAATTCTTGTGGAACTAGCTCTAGACTTTCTTCTTCATCCTCTACAGAAACTAGTGTTCCATTGATACTTACTTTATCAAATATGGCTGTTCCTAAACTATCATTATTTCTTGAGGAAACTACTAAGCCCATATAAACATTACTCTGCATTTTTATCTTTTCTGTTTTAACCGTCTTCCAAGTTTTTCCATCTGAGGATTCTGAACTTAGTATAAAATCACTTGCCCGTATTAACTTCACCCAATAAGGTGTACTAACAGATTTACCATTTTTAGTATTTGTTTGTCCTCCAACAAATAAACGCCAGTTTGCTTCTACACCTTGCTCTGATGTGATCCCAACCATATGATGTGCTGAATTGCTATCCAATGTTTCTCGTACCATTACTCCAGCTATGGTTGAACTTGTTGAATTATCTATTGCTGAAACTTGGGCTATAATTTCTCCATCTCCATTCAAGCTATGATATACAAAACGAAACTGGTCTGATGTTTCAACCATCCCTTTGCCAGATGCTGCTACTGAGAACTTATCATCATCTTCAAAGATATCTGTTCCAATTATACTTGTATTTCCAATGTCTAAACTTGCCCAACCACTTGGCAAACTTGCTACACTCTCTGTTGTAAAATCCCAAACTGTTCCTTCTGTTTCGCCCCACTCATTTACTCCATCAACTCGCCAATAATATTTTGTGTTTAGTTCTAGTCCACTAACTGTATATGATTCTTCATCTTGACTACTTACTAACTGTGGAGGGTTTGACGACCCAAAATAAATCTTAAAACTTCTTGTTCGTTTTCCAGCTTTCCATTTAAGTAAAGTATTTGTTCGTACTTCACTAGCCCCAACAAAAGGAACTGGTGTCTCTGCTACTGTTGGTGGAATTGGTTCTTCCTCTGTTGTAAATGACCATACACTTCCAGTTATTATACTATCACTTGTTACTTCATCTACTCGCCAATAATAGTTTGTTTCATAAGCAAAAGTACTTGGTGTGTACGACAAACCATTTTCGCTAGTCACAAATATTAGAGAATCTAGTTTTGTTCCTAAATAAATATTATGACTTATTGAACTATCTCCAGACTCCCAACTAAGTTCGCTGTCTATACTTACATTTTTAGATTTATCTTTTGGGGATGGATACTTTGCTAGCAAAGGTTCGCCCCAACTTATACCTAGCTCTTTCAATCTTTGCTGAACTATAGGTGGCCCTTCCCAACCTAAACCTCCATTCTCTAAATCTGATTCTTCAAATGGAAGGATTGCCATACCTTGACGTTGTCCTTTAGTATCATAGGCGCCGGGGATTATTCCATCTATTCCAGTAAATTCTGAACTTGGAATAAAGTGATTTAAGAAATCTTGATTATTCCAATTTCTTGGATCGTGATTATATGCACTTGTAGCCGGCTCTGTCAACCCGGCAACAGTTCCACTTTCTGAATTGATATCAAACCCAGTTGTTGTTTGCCAATCACTTAAACTTGTACCATCTATTACTGGACTATCTGAATGCCCATACCAATTATAATCCATTGCAAATGGAGTAGTTCTTTTCTGTACCCAATACCCACCTTCTGGACGTAGAATTATATTATTAAATACAACAGAATTTTCACTATTTAATATTATTGGAGTAGATTCCCCAGAATAATCATAAACTGTGTTATTATAAAACTCAAGACTAGGAGCTTTTAAAACACACATATTGGCAACCCCTCCTTTTATAAAGATATTACCACTTGCTTTAATATTATCTCTATCTGAAGAAAAATGCACCCCACGCGAAGCACCACTACTTCCAATATTACCAATAACCCATGTATAATAAGCTTCATGCCCCATTGTAATAATTTGATTACCTGTACCTGACCTTTTGGATAAGCCAGGAACGGACTCCATCTGAACTCGATTGGCAATTACTTTAACATCACCTTCAACTGGTTGACCTTCATTAGTATAATCTCCCATAGCGGCATCAATTCCATCTTCCATACCGCTATTTCCAATAGTAATATTATCAATAATCCAATGGTGAGATTTAACATTTTCCTTAGGTGTTACCCAATTTCTTGAGTGAATTAAAAGTGCATCATTATTATCAACATCATAGACAATGTTCCCTATTATAGTTGAATGATGAAAATTTCCAATAACTGATATTCCGTTAGCACCGCCACCAAAGCAGATATTGTTATAAATTATACTGTGATGATTGCCATAGTTTCCCATATAGAGCCTAGAGGCTTGCATATCACGCAACATCCAATATGTAGATATTTTTATAGTTTTAGATATTTTTGGAGGAGCATCTGATAATGAACCATAAGCTCCAAAGACTATACGATTATTTTCTTCTCCTCGTGGCCAATTATCACTCCCCAAATCACCAGTCCAGGATTGACCACGTTTAAAAAGTATATGAAACCCAGGAATAAATGAACCTCTTTCACTACTAACTTTACTTAAAGATTTCCAAGCTGTTGCTTGAGATTTACCATCATTTGCATCGCTACCACTATTGATATCAACATAACGTCTTAACTCAATGTCAACTTCAAGTCCAGGATCTTCTACAGAAGGTCCTCCCTCTGAATAAGATAATTGGGCAAAATTCACGTGGCTTAAAAAAGATATAACTGCAAACAGAATTACTGATGTAAAATGTTTCAATTTTTAACCTAATTTTTAAGTTTGGATTTCGTATCTAATAACTATTGGGCCTATTAGACCTTGCTGAATTGGACCATCGATATTTTTCCATCTATTAGTCCAATATTTAGCAGTAACACTTTCTTTCATAGATAACATATAGTTAGCCAAAACAGTTGTATAAATAATTTTTAATTTATTCTCACCAACCTTTGCATAGTTCTTTATATTATACAAATGATTTCCGTACCATTTGACATCAACTATTTCGTCATTTAAATACAGCTCGGTAATTCCATTTGAGACATTACCCAAGTCAAGAATATTTTCGTCCTCTCCCAAAACAATTACTGTTTCATATTTTACAGTTCCAGCAAATGTTTTTATTCGTTTATCATTTGATTTTCCAAAATCAATTAACTTTGTTTTTTTAATTTGAAATGTTTCGCCATTCGTATGCTTAAACGAAATATCCCAAGTATTTTCAATTTCTTTTTTTTGCAATAAGTCTGATTGAATTGGTACATACATTTTTGCATTTGATTTTTCATCATACACAATTAATGCAGATTCAAATGGACTTAGTGTAATAGAAATATTTTTAGAATTTTCTAAGACTGGGAATAGTTTCCGCTCCCCAGTTTCAGGTATCCATATCCAGGGAACAAGATCTTTTCCAGCTAAGATCTCTGCTTCAAAACTAATAGTCTTTTCACTATTCTGATTTGAAAAGAAATACAATTTTTGTTCTCCATAATCAAAATGATTTTGAAATATATCTAGATTATGTTGTTTTATTTTTAATGTAGATTGCACATCATATTCATTTAATATATTTTCAGTCCACCTAAGTAATTCTAATTTATCTTCTCGTGGTGGCTGAATTAGTTTAACAGTTTTACTTTCTATAGCTTTGCTCATTGCTAATTTCACAGTCGCATCATTTTGAATAGAATTATTAAGGGAAGGAGATCTCTCCGGCAAGTACTCAATAAAAACTATTTTACCCCCAGACTTAGAATATTTTTCTAATGCACGTGCTGTTTCCGGCCGCAAAGTTTTCGCTCCAGCAACAAACAAAATCTTGTACGACATTGGTCCATAATTTAATTCACCTCCATCAAACATAGCATCTTGAATTACTTTTTCGTTTAGATAATCTGCATTATAACCCAGCTGACTGCACGACTCCCAAAGGTCGTGAGCATACCAGGGGTTTAACTGAATCTGTTCACGATAGAGTCCGGCATCTCCATATCTATCAGTAAACGGAGCAAGTATAGCTACTTCAGCAACTGGTTTTGCTTCTTGAAATACTGCTGATAAACGAGCATTATATTCACTCCATTTCGGGAAATATTTCCACCAAGTATTATTTTCATTAAAATATGTTCCATAACGAACCCATCCAGGGAATCCAGCTTCGGGTGGCGAGTAGTTAAAGCCATGCAAAACAGAATGATTTATTCCAGTAATAAAATTAAAATCATCATTTTGTTTTATCTGTTCCAAAGTTGTTAGAAAAACTCCAGATGTGTTTGTCATAGATTCAACACTAATAATTTTTTTATTTGCAAAATGTCCTGCGGATGTAGCATACTTATTCCAGATCCAAAAACCATGCTCTTTATCTGTGTTAGCTGTTGAGTAAATCCAATTATTGCTTTCAGGAATATCAGGGATCATGTTGCCTTTAGATAAACCAACTAACCAAGGCCAACCATAAGCTTGATAGCGAGAAAGTAAACCATGTTCGTGGGACCATTCGTGAAAAGTTTTTGTAAACCTTTCTAAGAAAACATTAACTAATGTGTTATTAAAATCGTATCGCACTCTTTTAATACTATCTTTTAGTGCCGAAGAGTATTTTAGATTATCATTATAACCTTTGTAGGCATTATAGAAAATGAATTGATACCAAGGCGATGGATCATATCCATTTAATTTGATAAATTCATCTTTAAAATCTGCTGTCCAATTTGCTCCGGATAATTCGATGCTATCACAAAACAATGCTCTTACTTTATCTCCAAGCTTTCCTCCAATTATGGTTTCAAGAGCATCAGATAATCGATCCATATATTTACGAACTGCTTCTTTATTATAATGATCTAGAACAGGGCCATCTGACCCAGGAGCTCCGTAAAAAACATTCCTAAATCCGTATTGATAACTACCAACAAATAAAGTATAATTTCCTTTTGGAATATCTAATGTTACCACTCCAGTTTCATCAACTTTATTCACCACATCAATTACACTTGATGTTCCCTTTGCATTATCAGGAACTAAACGTAAGAAAAATAGTTCTGGAGGATTGGCTTCATCAAATGCATGCTTTGCACTTCCAGGTAATTTTAGAATATTTTTTATTTTCTCTTTGAATTTACTAGGTCCAGTTAGCTTTATTTTATTTAGACCAACTCCTTGAACTCTTTCTTCTTTTTTTAGAAAGCGACCTCCAAAAGGCCAGCCGGAACCCATAATTAAATCAACAATCATTTTACGCGATGAAGCACTTTCAATTGTTTCCTTTACTAACTGATTCCATTCTGGACTTAACCATTCATGGCAATCACAATCAACTTTCTTATCAACATTATCCGGCATAGCAATAGGGTTCAACTCTATTCCTCCAATGCCAGCTTCTTTCATAATATCAAGTTCGCGAATTAGTTCTTTTTTTTCAACACAGTTACCATTCCACCACCAACGAACAAATGGCTTAGCCTCCGTTGGTGGGTTTTGAAAAACTTCATAAAGCTTATCATCATTTATATTATCAACTTGATTATTTGAACAAGATACAAATAGAACAAGAGCAAATAATATTATAAAGATTATTTGTCTTGACTTAATCACATTGGAAATAAAGTTGTTCAAATAATTTATTTTCATTTTATTCCTTATTATGATAGGCTAACGTACAACTATGAATTTACCTATCTTTGATCCTTTACCTTCTGTACTTTCTACGTGATAAACATAAACACCACTTTTAATTATTTGATTAAACTTTGTTCTACTATTCCATTGATGAGAACCATCTTGGACTGTATGATTAATCTCTTCTACTATGTCTCCAGTTACAGTAAAGATTGTTATCTTACAAGGTCCCGGAAGACCAGCAAAAATTATTCTATCTTCTGCTCCTTCTCCAAATCCTCCTTTGCCCAATACAAATGGATTGGGGACTACTCTTACATCATCCAAACTTTTACCTTGCTCTGAGAATGGAGTTACTGAAACTAGTGGACGAACTGTATAATGACTACTTTCTATACCATCTACATCAACTGCGGTTATATAATAGTAGTACGAGAAGTTTCTTCTTGCTGTTGAATCAGAATAAGCTGTTATTGATGAATTTACACTATCCAACTTATTGTATAACAACTTCTCTAACTCTCCCTCTCCTCTATAAATATTATATGATACTGCTCCAGCTACTGATGACCAATCTATATCTACTTGACCTCCACCAGGATTAATGTTAATCCGTGCTGGTGGAACTAAATTCATTTTAGGGATTTTCATTCCATTGGCATAAATTTCTCTTGCCTTGGCATACCCACTTATCATATCATTTCTTCCTTCAGTACGGAGTATATTATTCTTCCATTTTATATCTTCTTCAGACCAACCTCTTGGATAAGCATCTACATCTCGTTTCTCTCCCCATATTTTTCCTAGTTCATTTGCATAATGTGGATCTATTCCTCCAGCTAAATGCACTGTCCAAGTATTTATAGTGTCTCCAATCGAAATATCAAAAGGACCATAATAAAGCATCATTTTATTGTCTTCATCTCCATATCTTAGAAATTTACTCCAAGCATCATCATCATCATCATGTGGATTTGGATCTCTGGGTCAACTCATGTGGATTTGCATAAGAGGTCTTGTTATTTTATGTTTTTGGCATCAAGATAACCGGTTGAATTTGAATTAAACCTGGATTTCATCAACTCCATTCCACTTTGTTTCATAAACTGGAAAATCTCTTGATTTAAATCCACCCATATACCAGCGATGATTTGAAATAAAAAATTGATTATAATCATTCACATCAACAGTATCTTCATTAGGCGGATCCCAATGCTTAAACCAATTTCCGTCGTTTACATATTGATCATGCTGGATAATAATATCTTGGTAATCCGGATGACTCCATGAATAAGTTGTTGCAGTAACACCAAACAATGCTCTAGCTCTGTTAACCCCTTTCATTTCACAATCAAGATTTGGATCAACTATAAAGTCTAGATCTTGAAATCTTCCGGCATCTTCTCCATTAACAGTTATTATTCATATCGCATAAACTTTTTCTGATCTCCTAATGTTGTTCCTCCACTTGGGCCACTTCTTAAAACACCCAATGCATCAGCTTCTTGCCAAGGATGATTTTTATCTAGTGCATAGTATCCCCACCAATGTAAAGGTCTTGTTATTTTATGTTTACCGCCAGCATAAAGTGGTCCACTTTCTTGCATCAAGATAACCGAATGTCTCCCAAAATAGTAAGGATACCACTCTTACAATCTACTATCTTCAATATTCCACATCACCTTCATCTTCAAGCTGGTGATGTTTCTTTTTTATCTGGATTCCATTGATACATCTAAATTATTTGATTTGTAAATTTCTCTGTGATTTCATCTTGAACTCCAAATCTTCTTCAGACCCCCAGAAATTCCATATTTTTTAGTTTCATAAACAGCTAAATGGGGAAATTGTATCCCATATTGATTTAAATTAGCCTTCACCACCATCTTATACCAGCGATGTTGGATTTGAAATATTTGAAAAACCTGATTATACTTTGTTCGTCATTCACATCTTTTACTTAGATTATTTGGTATCTTCATTAGTTTACCGCCAGCATAAAGTGGTCCCAATGAATCCAAAATTAAGGATACCAAAATCTACTATCTTCAATATTCCACTCAACCAATTTCCGTCATTAATAATTTTTCGTCATGCTGAATAATAATTATCTTGGTAATCCGGATGACTCCATGCTGAATAATAATTTCTTGGTAATCCGGATGACTCCAAGAGTAAGTAGTTGTATAGTATGTAATACCAAACAATGATCTTGCTCGGTTAAATCCTTTCATTTCACAATCAAGATTTGGATCAATAATAAAGTCTGGATCTTGAAAGCGTCCGGCATCTTCTCCATTGACCGTTATTATTGGATAGGCATAACGCATAAACTTTTTCTGATCTCCCAATGTTGTTCCTCCACTTGGACCATTTTCTAATACGCCTAATGCATTTGACTCTAACCAAGGATGATTTTTATCTAGTGCATAGTGCTTTGTTCCCCCGTGTAAAAGACTAGTATAACCAGGATCTGCTCTAAAGTCTCCTGGGTAAACTGCATTCATCCTAAATTCATCCCAGCGTGCCTGAGTATTTTTTGGTTCAATACGCCACATAAATTTTCCACCATCAAGTGTAACTCCATATTTTTGCGCATTTACCATTGTATTAGCAACCAATAGAAAAAGTATAACAAAACTTATATAGACTCTTTTGTGGTTCATTATTCCTCCGAATAAATTATAATTATTATATTCTAGCTTTAAACTAGTGTTAGCGTAAAGCATTAAGTAAGCTTTCAAATCATACTTTTCTATTTCATTAATAACATTTTAGCTGTTTTAATTTGTTCATCTAATTGTATTTTATAAAAATAAACTCCGCTTGATACTTGTAATCCATTACTATTCTTTCCATCCCAAATTACATTGTACATTCCCGCATTCTTCTTTCCACTCACTAAATCTTTAACTAAACTTCCCATTATATCATAAATTTTAATTGTTACTTTTCCCTTTTTAGGAAGTGAATAATTTATTGTAGTTGTTGGATTAAACGGATTGGGGAAATTTCCAATTGTAAATTCTTTTAGAATAATTCCATCTGATTCAATTTCTTCTTCTACTGAAACCAAAACTCCATTGATACTTACATTATCAAATACCGCTGTGCATAAACTATCATTGTCACCAGAGGTTACAAACAATCCAAGTTGTACGCTATTTTGCATTTTTATTTTTTCCGTCTTCAAAGTTTTCCAAGCTTTACCATCAATAGATTCTGAACTAACTAAGAAATCACTTACTCGTACAACCTTTACCCAATGTGGAGAACTACTATTTGTATTTCCATTTTTAATTTTTGTTCCTCCACCATTAAAACTTCTCCATTGAGATTTTACTCCAGAGGTTGAAGTTTGACCAGACAACATATAACTAGATGTACTATCTATCTTCTCTCTAATCATTACACCACCAATTGCTTTACTACTTGCATTTTCAATTGATACTCTTGCAATTATTTCTCCATCTCCACTTAACTCTTTATACATAAATCGAAACTGATCTGCATTTCCATTTAACCCAGTTCCAGAACTTTTAAGAGTAAAGTTATTATTTTCAAAACTATCTTCTCCTACTTTATTTACATTACCAATATCTAAGCTTACCCAACCTTCCGGCAAACTAGCAACAGATTCAGTCGTAAAACTCCAAACTATTCCTTCAGTAACTCCCCACTCATTTACTCCATCTACTCGCCAATAATATTTTGTATTTAAGTCTAAAATACCAGAATTAAAACTATTAGTTTGAATGTTTGATACTGATATAGGAGGATTAGTTTTTCCAAAATAAACTTGAGAACTTCTAGTTCTTTTACCTGCTTGCCAAGATAACCGTAATGAAGTTCTCATATCAACCGCTTGTTCAATAGGGTTTGGTTGTACAGCTAAAGTTGGCGGAATTGGTTCTTCTTCAGTTGTAAAAGACCAAACAACTCCAAGTTGTTTTCCGTTGCTTGTAACTTCATCAACTCGCCAATAATAAATTGTTTCATAATTTAAATTACTAAGAGTTAAAGTTGTTTCACTTTGGTTGCCTACCAGAGTAAGTGAATCTGCTTTTACTCCTATATATATGTCACGACTTATACTACTATCACCAGCAGTCCAGTTTAATTCACCATTTATATTTATACCAATAGCTTTGTCTTTTGGAGACGGATATTTTGCAAGCAAAGGTTCGCCCCAACTTATACCTAACTCTTTTAATTTTTGCTGAACTAAAGGAGGACCTTCCCAACCCAACCCTCCATTATCAAGATATGAATTCTCAAATGGAAGAATTTTCATTCCTTGACGTTTACTCTCTTTATTATATGCTCCCGGAACTGTACCTTCTAAACCTACAAATTCAGAAGATGGGATAAATTGATTTAGAAATGCTTGGTCTTTCCAATTGCGAGGATCGTGATTGTATGCATCTACAGGAGGTTCAGTTATTCCAGCAACAACTCCTGTAGATGAATTGAGGTCAAACCCGGTTGTTGTTTGCCACTCACTAAAAGTTATTCCATTTAGATTAGGAGAAGTAGAATGCCCCCACCAATTGTAATCCATCTCAGTTGGAGTAATCATTTTCTGAACCCAATAACCTCCTTCTGGACGCAAAATAATATTTTTTGTAAAACTTAAATTATCAGTTTCCATTATAATTGGAATTGCAAGTCCATGGTAATCGTAAACAGTATTAAATTCAAAATCAATACTTGTAGCCAATAATCCAATAGCCGAAGTTTCATCTCCTCTAAAAACAATATTACCTCTTATTTGAACATCTTTTTGAAGCTCGCGAACAACTATACCCATTCCTCTACCGCCTCTTATCGTATTCCCAACTACCCAATGATATTGACCATCATAACTTAAAACAATACCATGCACACCCTGCCCTGTGCTTGATGAAAGACCGGGAACAGCAGTCATTTGAATTCGGTTGGCAATTACTTTTATGTCTCCTTCCATTGGAAGACCATCTCTTGTGTAATTACCCATTGCAAAATCAATTCCATCTTCAGTACCATCTCTACCTATACATATATTATCTACTATCCAATGATGCGATTGTACCCAATAACTTTTTCCATCACCGAACCAATCTGCTGAATGCATTGTGATACAATCATTAAGTGCAGTATCATAAATTAGGTTGCTCATAATAACTGTATGGTGACATTCCCCAATGGCAGCAATTGCATTACTAGGTGAGCCATGACAAACATTATTATAAATTATACTATGATGACCATTTATAAACATAAACTTCTTAGCTTCTAAATCACGAGCCATAAAATAATTTTTCAACGTAACAAATCCACTAATCTTTGGTCTATTTTTATTCAGATCACCGTACGCACCAAGAACAATTCTTTTCCCTTCCTCACCGCCAGAGTGTTTTTGAAAATCTAATCCACCGCTCCAAGTTTCACCTCTTTTTAAAAGGATATGAAACCCTGGACCAAAACTACTTCTACTACTGCTAACCTTACCTAAAGTTTGCCATGCCTTTGCTTGGGATTTGCCATCGTTTGAATCACTACCATTAGTAGCATCAACATAACGTCTTAACTCTACATCTACTTCAAGTCCAGGATCTTCTACCGAAGGACCTCCTTCTGCATAAGAGAGTTGAGCTTGAGCAGTATTGTTAGTTGATATTACTAACACTATTATTAAAATAGTAATTGCTTTAATTTTAAACATTATTATTCTCCAAACTTTTTCTAACTATATTTCAGTTATTTCATCAATAACATTTTGGCTGTTTTTATTTGGTCATCTAATTGTACCCTGTAAAAATATATTCCACTTGATACGGAAATTCCTTGATTGTTCTTTCCATCCCAAATCACATTATGATTTCCAGCATTCTTCTTTCCACTTACTAAATCAGTGACTAAGCTTCCCATTATATCATAAATCTTTATCTCTACAGAACGAATATTTTTGTTTCCTTCTATATTTGGAATTGAATATTTTATTGTGGTTATTGGGTTAAACGGATTTGGATAATTACTAATTGTAAATTCACTTGGAATTAAATCTATACTTTTTTCTTCATCTTCTACTGATACCAAGATTCCATTCATACTTACATTATCAAATACTACTGTACTCAAACTATCATTATCTCCAGAGGTTACAAATAAACCTAGTTGTACATCACTCTGCATTGTTATCTTCTCTGTCTTTAATGTTTTCCATTTCTGTCCATCAATTGATTCTGAACTTATTAGGAAATCACTTACTCGTTGCACCTTTAACCAATTTGGTGTAGTTGTAATACTTCCATTCTTAATTGATGTCGTTCCTCCTTCAAAACTTCTCCACTGTGCTTTAACTCCACTACTTAGGTAGAAGCCAGCTAAATGGTAGTTGGATATGGTATCCAACTTCTCGCGTATCATTACTCCAGCTAAAGTATTACTAGTTGCATTTTCTATAGAAGCTATTCTTGCTACTATCTCTCCATTTCCATTTAGATTATGAAAAACATAACGGAACTGATCTGAGTTATCCTTTACTCCACTACCGGAGGCTGTTATTGTAAAGCTATTATTTTCATAACCATCTTCACCATTTATATTTACTTTACCAATATCAAGACTTGCCCAACCATTAGGTAAGTCTGGTACCGATTGTGTTGTGAACTCCCAAACTGTTCCTTCTGTTTCTCCCCACTCATTTACTCCATCAACTCGCCAATAATATTTTGTATTTAACACAAGTACGCCAGGGTTATAATTATTTTCTTCAACGCTAGCAACAAAAGAAGGTGGGTTTGATGTTCCAAAATAAATCTTAGAACTTCGAGTTCGTTTCCCAAGCTCCCAATACATTATTATTGATGTTCTTATATCGTTAGATTGATTTGAAGGACTTGGACTAACTGCCAATGTCGGAGCAATCGGTTCTTCTTCTGTCGTAAATGACCAAATATTACCAGTCAGAGTAGAATCATTAGTTACCTGATCAACTCGCCAATAATAAACTGTTTCGTAAGTTAGCGAACTAGGATTAAAACTAGTTTCATTTTGATTGCTAATAAAAATTAAAGAATCTGGTTTAACACCAAAATATAAATCATGACTAATTGTACTATCCCCAGCTTCCCAACTTAAGTTACTTTCCAAACTTACATTTGTTGATTTATCTTTTGGAGTTGGATATTTTGCAAGTAAAGGTTCGCCCCAACTAATTCCTAGTTCTCTTAACCTTTGTTGAACTAATGGTGGACCTTCCCAACCGAGTCCTCCATTTTCTAAGTCAGAATTATAGATAGGAAGAATTTCCATCCCCAGTCTTTTGCCATTTTTATCAAAAGCTCCTGGAATAGTTCCCTCAAGACCAGAAAATTCTGAACTTGGTATAAATTGACTTAAAAAAGCTTCGTCCGTCCAGTTTCTTGGATCGTGGCTATATGCATTATCTTGAGGTTCTGTTATTCCAGATACAAGACCAGCATTGGAGTTAATATCAAACCCGGTATCCGTCTGCCAATCACTTAAACTTTTACCAGAAATTATAGGTGAATCAGAATGTCCCCACCAATTATAGTCCATCTTTATTGGGTTCACTCCAATTTCAACCCAGTAACCTCCATCAGGACGGAGTATAATATTATTAGAGAATACACTATTAGAACTTCTTAAATTAACAGGAATAGTATTTCCAGAATAATCATAGATAGTATTGTTTTTTGCAATTGTTCCTGGGCTACTAAAACTACAGGCACTTGTAAGATTCCCTTTAAAAATTATATTTCCACTAACTCTTATATTGCTTTGATTTGGTTGAAGACTAATACCTGAATTACTTCCTCCACTAACTGTATTACCAACTACCCAATGATATTGTCCATCGTGTGCAACAATAATTTGGAATAACCCTTTCCCAGTTTTTTTTGACAGACCAGGAACTGAAGTCATTTGTACTCTATTGTAAACAATTTTTACATCTCCTTCTAATGGTTCCCCACTTGCAATGTAGTTTCCCATTGCAAGATCAATACCATCTTCCATTCCATCATTTCCAACAACTACATTATCAATAACCCAATGATGAGATTTAGTAAATAAGTTCCCACTTCCATGAACTGAAATAGGATCGTTATTATCTACATCATAAACTAGATTGCCAATAATAGTATTATGATGAGAACCACCAAGAGTCATTATACCATTATTATAACCACCAAAACATATATTGTTATAAAATATTGTATGATGATATTTGGTAACGGTAAATCTTCCAGCTTGTAAATCACGAACCATATAATAAGAAGCTGTATAAACATTATTATCTAACTTTGGTCTAGCATCAGTAAGCTTACCATAAGCTCCATAAACTATTCGTTCATTCTCAATTCCAGAAGGATTATGTTTCCCTCCTAAAGTACCAGTCCAACTTTGCCCTCTCTTAAATAAAATATGTAAACCCGGAAGAAATGTACTGATTGAACTATTAACTTTACTTAAAGTTTTCCAAGCAGTTGCTTGAGTCTTTCCATCATTAGCATCCTTGCCATTAACTGCATCAATATACCGTCTTAATTCAATATCAACTTCAAGACCCGGATCCTCTACCGAAGGTCCACCTTCTGCATAAGATAACTGAGCATATAAAGTTGTTTCTGATATTAAAAATAATATTGCCAATATTATTAATGTTCCAAAATATTTCAATGGTTTCTCCAAATAATTGTTTTTCAAATATTAAATCATGATCTTAATAATAATACTTAAAATTTAATTTTTATAAACTTCAACTTTCAATACTTCAAATTGCTTTTTTAATTCTGATTTTATAGTTGCATATTTTTTATTCTCAGCCAAGTTTTGTTTTTCCAAAGGATCTAAATTAGTATTATACAACCATTCATACCCTGGCTTTCTATCTAAGAATTTAACATATTTCCATTCACTTGTAATTATTCCTTCTGATCTTGGAATTGTATTTGCCCAAGTTTTATACGGATGTTCGAACAAAAATTCATTTCTCCAAGAATTTTGTTCACCGGATAAAATGCTTTTTATACTTTTGCCTTGCATTGTTTTTGGTGGAACAATTCCCGCATAATCTAAGATTGTTGGAGCTACATCAATATTCAAAATCATTTGTTTCTTTGTTAGCCCTTTATATTCCTCCGAAACTCTTGGATCAAAAAGAATGAAAGGCACTCTTATAGATTCTTCATGTGCATACCACTTACCAGCCATTCCATGTTCTGCAAGGTAGTAACCATTATCCGACATAAATATTATTATTGTGTTTTTATCTTGCTTTGTTTCTTTTAGAAAACTTCTTATTTTTCCAATTTGAACATCAACTCCATGTATAAGTCTGTAATATCCTTTAAAAGATTTTTGAAATTTTTCATTTGTACTAAATCTATTTTCCCACCTCATTCTAGCTTCATTATTTTTCTTGAAAAAATCTGGGAATGAATTCCAGTAAAAAGAATCCGCAGTTTCTGGGAAAGAAAATTCTTCGTCTTTATATAATTCAACATAAGTAGAATCAAATTGAAATTCTTCCAAACTTCCGTCTTGGCTATGCGGAGCTTTGAAACTAATTGATAAGGAAAATGGTTTATTATTTGGAGTTCCCTTGAGGAACTCAATTGCACTATCACCTAGCAAATTAGTTAAGTGTAAATTATTTCCCAAACTATCTTTATGCCAATACTTTCCTTGTCCTGGAAAACAATCCCAGTAATCATAATATTTTTGAGGGGAATCTTTTTTCAAACCAATTCCGTATTTTCCAATAAATCCAATTTTGTATCCGTTATTTTTTAATTGCATTGGATAAGTATATGCATAAGCACTATCTGAAAAATGTTTTTTGAATCCTAATATATTATGCTTATTTGCATATTGACCACTTAGAATACTAGCTCTACTTATTGCACAGATAGGAGAAGTTACATATGAATTTACAAATTTTACTCCTTCGCTCGCTAACTTATCCATCTCAGGCGTTAACAAATTGGGTTGATCCATATTGCCCATAGAATCCCAACGTTGATCATCAGTTAAAATAAAAATGATGTTTGGTTTTTTATTTGAATTTTGAAAATCAGATTTTTCGTTTCGTTTACAACCTATCAAATTCAATACTGATAAAAGAAATAAACTGACCAATAATAATTGAGTAGTTGTAATTTTATTTTCTATAAAATATTTCATTCTATTTTTACTTCATCAAATTTTCAATATAAGGTTGCAATGTTTTAAACATTAGCAAATGTCCTTTTGCATTTGGATGAAGAAAATCTGGCATTAAATCTTTCATAATTTTATTGTTGTCATTCAAATAAATATTTCCAATATCAACAAAGTGTATATTATTATCTTTGTTTGGGAATTTTGAAACAAGTTGGGTTACACATTGATTTACACCATCTCTATAGTTTGGTCTTCTCTTCCCAAATGGTAAAATACCTAATAATAAAATTTGAGTATCCGGCAGCTTCTTTCGGATGATTTGACAAATCTCCCAAGTTGCTTCTTCTAATTCTTTGGAGTTATTAATACTTGCAAAAGAATTTCCGTTTGTATTGTTTGTCCCTATCAGAAGTAAAATTACTTTAGGATTCATATTATCTATTTCGCCATTATTAATTCGCCAAATTACATTTTCAGTTCTATCAGCACTAAAACCTAAATTTGCTGCATTATATTGAATTAAATATTTATCCCAAGTTTCATTTCTGTCTTTGTAATCCAAGCTATGAAGAATAGAATTCCCTAGTAAAACAAGTTGAGGATTAGTATGTCTTACACTATCTATTACTTGTTGATGTCGCATTGCCCACCACTCAGTTTTTAGTTTATCAGTTGGTATAACCGCTGTGTTGCAAGAGGTTTTTACCGAGCAACAACTTTCTTTTTGATTATTACATTTTGAGTTTTTTGTATTAGTACTAGATGTTTTCTCTTGTCCAAAAACTAAGGAATAAATTAGAAATAGAACAAAAATAAATTTTTGATTGGTCATTTCGTCTCTTAAATATTTATTTTAGTTAATATCTTAAAGTTAGATTTCTCTTTGTGCGTTAGTGCTACAAGTATATGTCTTTTTGCTAATAAAATCAATGAAAATATTTATCTAGGAATAATTGAAATATCTAATTTTAATCAATTTTTGCATTTGGAAACTAACTAGAGTATCTGCAAAGTAACTTTTTAAGTATTTTTTAGCGATAATAAAAACAACAACAACAATTTATTTCCCAGAAACCCTATCGATTTGTTGTTAAATATTTCAAATATTTTTATTTCATAAATAACATTTTAGCTGTTTTAATTTGATCATCTAGTTGTACTTTATAAAAATATATTCCACTTGACACTTGCAAACCATTTCTGTTTTTTCCATTCCAAATAACTTTATGTGTTCCAACATTCTTTTTCTCACTCAACAATTCATCAATTAAACTTCCAGTTATATCATATACTTCAATGGTTACTTTTCCAGTCTTTGGTAGTGAATATTTTATTGTTGTTGTTGGGTTAAACGGATTCGGATAATTACTAATTGTAAATTCACTTGGAATTAAATCCATACTTTTTGCTTCATCTTCTACTGATACCAAAACTCCATTGATACTTAAATTATCAAATACTACAATACATAAACTGTCATTATCTCCAGAGGTTACAACTAAGCCCATTTGTACTTCACTCTGCATCTTTATTTTTTCTGTCTTTAATGTTTTCCATTTTTGTCCATCAGCTGATTCTGAACTTATTAAATAATCACTTACTCGTTGTATCTTTAACCAACGTGGAACATTTTCTGTACTTCCTACTTTCTTATTTGTATTACCTCCATTAAAAAAACGCCACTTGGCTTGAACTCCTTCTACATTTAGTCCAGCTGTATGATGTGCAGCTGCACTGTCTAGGGTTTCTCTTATCATTACTCCAGCAAATGTATTACTTCTTGCATTACTCACAGAAATTACTCTTGCAACAATTTCTCCATCTCCGCTTAAACTATGGTAAAGAAATCCAAACTGATCTGAGTTACCTTTTACTCCATTGCCAGAAGCTGTAATCGTAAAACTATTATTCTCATAACTATCTTCTGTACTTTTCTTAATTTTTCCAATATTTAAACTTGCCCAACCTTCTGGCAAACTTGCTACTGCTTCTGTGGTAAAATTCCAAACCGTTCCTTCGGTTTCTCCCCACTCATTTACTCCATCTACTCGCCAGTAATATTTTGTATTTAACTCCAACACTCCGGGATTATATTTATTCCCTTCTATATTTGTAATCAAACTTGGAGGGTTAGATATCCCAAAATAAATTTTGCTGCTTCTTGTTCGTTTTCCTACTTCCCAAGAAAGTAGTAATGAAGTTCTCTCTTCAATTGAGTTATCTTCTGGACTTGGGGTTACTGCTAGTGTTGGAGCTATCGGTTCTTCCTCTGTCGTGAAAGACCACAAGGTTCCAGTTACTGTACTGTTACTTGTTACTTCATCAACTTGCCAATAATAGGTTGTTTCATAAACCAAAGTCCCAGGGTCAAACGTTGTTCCAATTTGGTTGCCCAGCAATACTAAAGAATCTACATTTACTCCTAGATACACATTATGACTTATTGTACTATCTCCAGCTTCCCAACTCAAACTACTACTTATACTAATGTTTTGTGATTTATCTTTTGGAGATGGATGTTTTGCTAACAATGGTTCGCCCCAACTTATACCTAACTCCTTTAACCGTTGCTGAACAATAAGAGGGCCTTCCCAACCTAAGCCACCATTTGCAAGGTCTGAGTCTTCAAATGGTAATATTACCATTCCTTGACGTTGACCTTTAGTATCATAAGCTCCGGGAATTATTCCTTCTAGTCCAGCAAATTCTGGACTTGGAATAAACTGGTCTAGAAATGTTTGATCATTCCAATTGCGTGGATCGTGATTGTATGCATCTGCCAGTGGTGGTGTTACCCCAGATACTTCACCAGCATCTGAATTTAGATCATAGCCAGTAACTGTCTGCCATTCAGTTAAACTTTTCCCATCTATAATTGGTAAATTCGAATGACCCCACCAATTATAATCCATCTCTAAAGGAGCTATTCTTTTCTGTAGCCAATAACCACCATCTGGACGAAGTATTAAATTTTTTGTAAAACTTAAAGTATTCGATTCTATTTTAATTGGGATATTAAGACTGTTATAAGTATAAACAGTATTGTATTCAAAATTAATATTTCCTCCAAATAATAATACTGCTTCTGTTTCATTTCCCTTAAATACTATATTTCCACTAGCTTGAAAATTTTCTTGATCTGGAAATAAGGCAAAAGCATTTGATCTTCCACCACTAACTGTATTTCCAATAACCCAATGATATTCTCCCTCTTTTCCAATAGCTATACCTAATGCACCTCTGCCTGTCTTTTCTGAGAGACCAGGAACAGCAACCATCTGAACACGATTTGCAATTATTTTTATATCACCTTCTAACGGTAGCCCTTTTGATGCAAAATCTCCCATAGCTATGTCAATACCATCTTCCATACCTTGATTAGCAATTGAAATATTATCTACTATCCAATGATGCGAACCAACATCATCGGGAGGAGTTGCCCAATTTCTTCCATGAAGAACAATAGCATCATTATTATCAACATCATAAATAAGATTTCCAATTAGTGTCGTATGATGACAATCTCCTATCGAAGCAATTCCATTACCTACATGGTATCCAGCTGCTCCTGCAGCTATACAATTGTATATAATGCTATGATGACCTTTACGAATTGAAATATTTCTTGCTTTTATATCTCTGACCATCCAATAAGTTGTAATAGTTACTGCTCCTTTTATTAATGGTCTAACATATTCCAGATTGCCATAAGCACCAATAACTACACGCTTACCTTCTTCTCCAACGGGACGAGTTTGCAAACTTAAATGACCTTCATCCCACACTTCTCCTCTTTTGAATAACATGTGTGAACCAGGAATAAAACTCCCAATTTCATCCTTAACTTTTCCAAGAGTTTTCCAGGCTGTTGCCTGACTCTTACCATCATTGGTATCACTTCCATTTGTTGCGTCAACGTAAAATCTTAATTCAATATCAATCTCTAGTCCAGGGTCTTCAACTGATGGACCACCTTCCGCATAAGATAATTGTGCTAAAAGCTCTTGGTTAAATAAAAATAATATTACTAATAAAATAACTGTTGTTATAATTTTCAATTCTCAACCTCAATATTTTTTACTTTTATTATGGATATAGGCCCTACAATTCCTTGCTTAATAATATCAGCTTTGTCCTTCCATCCTTTTGTCCATTTTTTTGCTACAATACTCTCTTCCATTGATAACATGTAGTTTGCTAAAACAGTTGTATAAACAATTTTTATATTATTCTCTCCAATTTTAGCAGTTCCTTTTAAATCATATAAATGGTTACCAAACCATTTCACTCCTACTTTTTCTTCATTCAAATAAAGTTCTGTTATTCCTTTGGATACATCACCTAAATCAAGAAAATGCAAATCCTCTTTTCCAAGTATTAGAGTTGTTTCATAAGTTGCAGTACCAGCAAAAGTGCTTATTCGTTTATCATCTGACTTTCCAAAATCAATTAAATCATCACTTTTAACATTAAAAGAATCTCCATTCATATGATTAAAAGTTATATTCCACAAATTTTTAATTTCTTTTTTAGATGAAGAACTTATTTGTATTGGCTCATACATTTTTGCATTCGACTTTTCATCCCACACAATAAGGGCTGATTCCAATGGCTGTAGTACAAGTGAAAGTTTTCCATACTCCTTTCCAGGTGGGTAAAGTTTTCGTTCTCCACTTTCTGGGAACCATATCCACGGTACAAGATTATTTTCAACTAAAAATTCTGCATCAAAGCTAATGGTTTCTTCTTTGTTTTGATTGGAAAAGAAATAGATTTTTTGTTCTCCATATTCAAAATGGTTCTGGAATAAATTTAGATTTGGTTGTTTTATTTTTATTGTAGATTTAATATCATATCTATTTAATATTTCACTTGTCCATTTAAGTAAATTCAATTTATCTTCTTTTGGTGGTTGTATGAGCTCAACTGTATTACTTCTGATTGCTTTATTAATTGATAATTTTAAAATCTCATCATTTTTAGTAAAGTTATTTAATGAAGGAGTTCTCTCTGGTAAATGTTCAATAAAAATAATATTACCGCCAGCTTTTGAATATTTTTCTAACGCTTGTGCAGTTTCAGACTGCAAAGATTTAGCTCCTGCTACAAATAATATTTGATAAGACATTTTACCATATTTTAAATTCCCTGAATTAAAATCAGCATTTTGTATAACTTTTTCATTCAGATAATCAGCATTATAACCAACCTGGCTACACGATTCCCAAAGATCGTGAACATACCATGGTTTCAAATGAATTTTCTTACGATGAAGTCCATCTTCGCCATATCTATCAGCAAATGGAGCAAGGATAGCTATTTCTGCCATGGGATTCGCCTCCTGAAAAACAGCAGATAAACGTGCATTGTATTTACTCCACAATGGGAAGTACCTCCACCATGTATTATTCTCATTAAAATACGTACCATACCTGATCCACCCTGGGAAACCTGCTTCGGGAGGTGAGTAGTTAAACCCGTGTAATACAGAGTGATTGATTCCTGTTATAAAATTAAAATCATCAAATTTTTTAAACTGATTCATTGTTGTACGAAAAACGCCCAATGTATTTGTCATGGATTCACTACTAATAATTCTTTTATCTGCCAAGTGGCCTGAAGAAGAGGCATATTTATTCCATATCCAACAGCCATGTTCTTTCATTTCTGTTCTTGAAAAAAGCCAATAACAGCTTTCCGGTATATCAGGTATCATATAACCCTCTGACATACCAACTAACCAAGGGTAGCCAATGGCTTGGAAGCGGGAAAGTAATCCATGTTCATGTGCCCATTCATGAAATGTTTTTCTAAACCTATTCATAAAAACATCAACTAAGGTCCTATTGAAATCGTAGCGTACTCTTTTAATACTATCATTAAGTGCCTGCGAATATTCTAGTGTGTCAGTATAACCTGCATAAGCATCATAAAAAATAAATGGAAACCATGGTGATGGATCATATCCATTCACTTTTACAAATTCATCTTTAAAATCAGTTGTCCAGTTAGCACCTGCCAATTCAATACTATCGCTAAATAATGCTCTGATTTTTTCACCTAGTTTCCCACCAAGAACGGGTTCAAGTGCTTCGGAAAATTTGTTCATGTATTTAAGAACAGCTGTCTTATTAAAGTGATCAAGAACCGGTCCATCAGATCCTGGAGCTCCATTATAGACTTGCCTAAAACCATACTGATAACTTCCAATAAACATAGTATAATTTCCTTTTGGTATATCCAGATTAATTACACCAGATTCATCAACATTATTCATTAGATCAATAACATCTGCAGTACCAATTGCATTATCAGGAACTAAACGTAAAAAAAATAGTTCAGATGGTTCAGCTTCTTTAAAAGCATGTCTAGCACTGCCTGGTGCTTTCGAAATATCTTCTACTTTCATCTTGTACTTATTAGGACCAGAAAGTTTTATCCTATTTATTCCAACACCTTGAATTCTTTCATTTTTACTAAGAAAGCGACCGCCAAATGGCCAGCCTGAACCCATAATAAGATCAACAATCATATCACGCTCTGATGCTCCTTCAACAGCGCTTTTAATCAATTGATTCCATTCAGGACTAAGCCAATCGTAACATTCACAATTTATTTTCTTATCAATCTCTTCAGGCATTCCAATAGGATTAATCTCTACTCCGCCGATGCCAGCTTCTTTCAATATATCTAGTTCACGTATCAATTCTTTTTCTTCAATACAGTTACCATTCCACCACCAGCGGACAAATGGTTTAGCTTCGGTTGGAGGGTTTTGAAACAGAGTAAAAAGATCTTTGTTTGATATTTCTTCATTTTTACATGAAGTGAGAGTTATAACAGCAACAATCATTATAAATTTCAATAGAAGTATTTTCATAATTCATTTTACCTTTTTATAAGCTATGCTATTTAATTTTTATTTGAATTAAATTTGGCACTATTTAACTAATATCATTTTTTTCATCATAACAAAATTACCAGCTGTTACAGAATAAAAATAAATTCCGGATGACAATGAAGAAGCATCATACTTTACACTATGTGTCCCGGCAAGTTTTTCACTATTTACTAATTCATCAACCTTTTCTCCTAATGAATTATAAATTGAAAGCGATACATAGGAAGCTTCAGGTAAAGCAAAAGTTATAACTGTTGATGGATTAAATGGATTTGGATAATTCTGTAAAAGTGAATATGAGCTAGGTTTAATACTGGAATAGCTTTCCTCTTCAACTCCAACTACATTTGGAACAAATGTTGAATCATTTGTAAGTAAGTATTTGTCAATCTTAGTTCCCTCTTCCTGTTGTTTTATTCTAAAGGAATGGAATTTATTAAAAGAATTTGTAACAAGTTGAAGTGGTTTTGCAACGCCAGATTCGTCTGTGAATTGACGCCACTCATATCCATTTGTTACTTCACCTTCCCAACTTGGAGGAATAATACTTTCTTCACCAGCACCTATCCAATATGAATTAGCTGTTTCAGATGGAAGATTTACTAACATCCAAATATAATAATTACCATTCGTAACTCTACCCCCTCTAATGCCCACATCATTATTTCCATCAATTATACTTACCTGACTAACAGTTCCACTACCAGCTTGAGTTGCAACAACTGCACCACCAGATGCACCTGCTTCTTGAACAACTTCTAAAGGAGCTGTTATTTCACCACTTTCTGCTTCCCATTCATAAAGTATATTGGGTTCCCAAGCTAAATCATTTGTAATTTTTATTTTATCAAAATCAAATCTACTTCCATCTCGTTGACGAAAATAAAGTGTATGTGTACCTGGTTTAATTGTTATAGAATCATATTCACCACCATTAGCACTATTCTGATACCAATAAAAAGAATAATCTTCACGTGCTGCTTCTTCTTGAGATGCTATATTGTTGAAGTACTGAAATGGCCAAGTAGAACCAGCTGTAGTAGTGTCTCCATCCATATTTACGAAATGCCGTAAATAAACACCTGAGCCTTTTGCTCTTTTACCAAGATACCATATATAGTAAATAGTATCAGTCTCTGAAGTTGTTTCAAAAGTCCATCCAACTGCATCTTTCTTTTTATTTGCACCTTGTACTTGTGCAAGAATTTTTCCACCAGAAGCTTCAGAATCATTAATAACCTTCCAAGTACTAACCGGGTCTTCATTGTAATCATAATTCTCTGCTTCTATCTCTATTGTTGTTTGAGCATTTAAGTTAATACTTAGCAACATAATTATCATTATTAGAAAAATGTATAACTGTTTTGTTTTTTTCATCTTATCACCTTATTTATTTAATTAATTATTAAAAAATAATTTTCATTTATTATTGATTTTCTATTTCATCAACAACATTTTAGCTGTTTTAATTTGGTCATCAAGTTGTACTTTATAAAAATATATTCCACTTGATACTTGTAATCCATTTCTGTTTTTTCCATTCCAGATAACTTTATGTGTTCCAGCATTCTTCTTTTCTCTCAACAACTCTTCAACTAAACTGCCTGTTATATCATAAATCTTTATCTGTACGGAACGAAAATTTTCGTTCCCTTCTATATTTGGAATTGAATATTTTATAGTGGTCGTTGGGTTAAATGGATTTGGATAATTACTAATCGTAAATTCACTTGGAATTAAATCTATATTTTTTTCTTCATCTTCTACTGATACCAGAACTCCATTGATACTTATATTATCAAATACTGCGTTGCATAAACTATCATTATTCCCTGAAGTTACTACTAAGCCCATCTGCACTTCACTCTGCATCTTTATCTTTTCTGTCTTTAACGTCTTCCATTTTTTTCCATCGGATGATTCTGAACTTATTAGAAAATCACTCACTCGTTGTAGTTTTACCCAATAAGGAAAACTAACTGAACTTCCTATTTTGGTATTTGAACTACCACCTTCGGAAGATCGCCATTGTCCTAATGTTCCAGATAGCGAGGTCAATGCTGCCAGATGATACATAGATGTACTATCCAACTTTTCTCGTATCATTATTCCAGCCATTGCTGAACTACTAGTATTCTCAAGAGAAACTACTCTTGCAATTATTTCTCCATCACCATCTAAAGCACGATATAAATAACGGAACTGATCCAAATTACCTTGTACGCCAGTTCCTGATGCTGTTATTGTAAAAATATTGTCCAAAGAACTTTCATCCCCAGCTAACCCTACTTTACCTATATCAAGGCTTACCCAACCTTGCGGTAAACTTGCAACTGATTCAGTAGTAAAACTCCAAACGGTTCCAGCTGTTTCTCCCCACTCATTTACTCCATCAACTTTCCAATAATATTTTGTGTTTAGTTCTAACACTCCGGGGTTATAAGTATTTGTCTCTGTTGTAGATACAAACTGTGGTGGGTTCGTTGTTCCAAAATAAACCTTAGAACTTCTTGTACGTTTACCAACTTTCCAGGATAATTGTAACGAAGTTCTTACATCAATTGATTTGTCTAACGGATTTGGATTCTCTGCTAGTGTTGGGGCAATGGGTTCTTCTTCTGTGGTAAACGACCATAGTGTTCCGGTTAAGGTACTATCATTTGTTACTTCATCCACTCTCCAATAATATGTTGTTTCATAAGCTAAAGTACCTGTAAAGAAAGTTGTTTCTACTTGATTACTTTTCAATATTAATGAGTCAGCATTTGTTCCTAAATAAACATTATGACTTATTGTACTATCTCCTGGAGTCCAACTTAAATCACTAGTAATACTAACGTTTGATGATTTATCTTTTGGACTTGGAGTTTTTGCCAATAATGGATTACCAAAACTAATTCCTAATTCTTTTAACCTTTGCTGAACTAATAGAGGGCCTTCCCAACCCAAACCGCCATTTTCTAATCCAGAATTTAGATGAGGTAAAATTGCCATCCCTTGACGTTTTCCTTTATTATCATAGGCTCCGGGAATTATTCCATCTAAACCATTAAATTCAGAGCTAGGAATAAATTGATCTAAAAAAACTTGATCTGTCCAATTACGTGGATCATGATTGTATGCATTATTTACTGGTTCTGTTATACCAGCTACAACTCCAACTCCAGATTTTAGTTCAAAACCAGTTGATGTACTCCAATCACCTAATGATTGTCCATTAATCGTTGGATTATCAGAATGTCCCCACCAGTTGTTATCCATAGCAATAGGATTAGTTCTAAACTGAGCCCAATACCCACCTTCATTACGGATTATCATATTATTTAGAAAAGTTGAGTTAGTACTGTTTGAAATGTAAGGAATTGTAGGACTGGCATATATATGTACGGTATTATTTTCAAAAGAAACTGTTGGACTACTTACTTCGACTGCACTGGAAACATTACCTTTGAATGCAATATTTCCGCTAACTTTAAAAACACTTTGTTTTCCACCTAGATTTATTGCTGGTGTAGTTCCTCCACTTAAGGTATTCCCCACAACCCAATGATTGATACCCGGATGACCAAATATTATTTGATGACGACCACTTCCGGTTCTTTTAGATAATCCGGGAACTGCTGTCATTTGCACTCTATTATACACAACTTTCACATCTCCATGAACAGGATATCCCGGTGCTCCCATTGAAACATCAATTCCATCTTCCATACCACTATTTCCAATGACAACATTATCTAAAACCCAATGGTGCGATTCAACAACTCTAAGCTCATCCGACCAATTAACTCCATGAATTGAAATAGCATCATTATTGTCCACATCGTAAATTAAATTACTAACAAAAGCAGTATGGTGGCATTTTCCTGTTGACATTAAACCATTATTACCACCACCAAAACAAATATTATTATAGAAGATACTATGATGTCCATCCGCAATAGCAAAACGACCACTTTGTATATCACGAACCATCCAATAGGAAGTTATAAGTACTATTTTTGTTATTATGGGGCGAGCATCCAGTAGGCTTCCATAAGCACCAAAAACAATACGTTTCCCTTCAGTCCCTTGTGGGTTTTCATAAAAGATAATAGAACCGGTCCAAGATTGGCCCCTTTTGAAAAGAATATGAAATCCAGGCAGATAACTGTTTCTTTCACTAACAACCTTACCTAAAGTCTGCCAAGCTGTAGCTTGCGTTTTACCATCATTGGCATCATTTCCAGTCATTGCATTAACATATCGTCTTAACTCTATATCAACCTCAAGTCCAGGATCTTCAACAGATGGGCCACCGTCTGCATAGGATAATTGTGCATATATTGTGGTTTGTGAAAATGCAAATAATACTATCGCCAAAATTAAAGTCTTAAGAAGTTTCATTTTTTTCCATATAATTTTTGAGTGTGAATATTTTAGAAGTATAACTCTAACAATTTGACTATTTGTTAATATTTAGGAAAGGTAAATTTGTGTTCTCTAAAAATTTTAATTTATGTAATGATAACATAAAATTTTCTTTTTGTCTTGTCTTCTATAAAAAAATACCTGGTAGACAACAACGCCTACCAGGTAACATAACTAACAAATCACCTAAAAAAGTTCTTTTATAGAATAAGAACTTCATAAGGTATTGGAGGAGGTACTACTTAACTAACAACATTTTTTTAGTACTAACAAACTCACCAGCATTTACTGTGTAGAAATAAATACCAGTTGTTAAACTACTCGCATCAAAACTAACACTATGTAATCCAGCATTTCTGTTGCTATTTACAAGTTCTTCTACCATTTGCCCCAATGCATTAAAAACTGAAACAATAACGTGAGCTTCTTTTGGTAATGCAAAGCTAATTACAGTTGTAGGGTTAAATGGATTTGGATAGTTTTGTGCAACTGAAAATTCATTAGGAACTGTAGCTACAAAAGTTTCATCTTCAACTCCAACAGTTGTTGGTGGAACATAAGATGCATCGTTTGTCATTAAATATTTATCTATTTTTGTTCCTTCTTCTTGTTGCTTAATACGTAAGTCATGAAATTTATTGAAACTATTTAATGTAAGATGAAGCGCATCTTCATTTATTCTTTGCCATTGATATCCACTAGTTACAGTACCTTCCCAACTTGGAGGTATAATAGCATCATCACCAGTACCAATCCAAAAAGAATTTGCTGCATCTGAAGGTAAGTTTACTCTCACCCATAGATATACATCATCATTTGCAACTCTACCATTACGGAATCCAGCATCTAAATTGCCATTAAGTAAATCAGTGCTTGCAACTGTCCCACTTCCAGCTTTAGGCGCAACTGCAAAACCACCAGAAGCGTCAGCATCTGCTACTACTTCTAAAGGCTCACTAATTATCCAGTTTGAGGAATCTTCAGCTTCCCATTCATAAGTTACAGTTGGTTTCCAAGTTAAGTCATTTGTAATTTTAATTTTATCAAAATCAAACTCTCTATCATCACGGTGTCTTATGTACAAAACATGTTCACCGGGTTGAATGCTAATAGAATCATGTTTACTACCATCACCAGCATGATTTTGATACCAATAATAATTTGTAATATCATTATTAAGTTCTTCTTGTTGATATGCTATATTATTAAAGTACTGGAATGGCCAGCTTTTACCATTTGTAGTAGTATCACCATCTACATTAAGAAAGTGACGCATGTAAGTACTAGATTTTCCAGTTCTTTTACCATAATACCATACATAATAAGATGTATCTGTTGCTGACGTTGTTGTAAATTTCCATCCTAATGCTTCACCACTTTTAAATCTTGTTGCAGCATTTCTAACAACTTTACCTCCAGAAGCTGTCGGCTCATCAACAACCATCCAAATACTATCCGGGTCTTCATTGTAAATAAAGTCTTCTGCTTCAATATCTATGGTTGTTTGTCCCAATAAATTTGTGCTAAATAGCATTGCTATTATCATTACAAATAAGTAAATCCGTTTTAGATTACTCACGTTTCCTCCTTTTTTTGTTTGAGAAAATTAACTAAGCTAATATCTAACCAAATTTATGTCTTAAATCCCAAATAGCAATAGGATTTTCTTTACCTCAGAAGTTCTCATTTTATAAAATGAGAACTTCATAAAGTATAGGGGGTTACTACTTCACTAACAACATTTTTTTTGTACTTACAAATTCACCAGCATTTACTGTGTAGAAATAAATACCAGTTGTTAAATTACTAGCATCAAAAGTAACATTATGTAATCCGGCATTTCTGCTACCATTTACTAGTTCTTCAACTTTTTGACCTAATGCATTAAAAACTGAAACATTAACGTGAGCTTCTTTTGGTAATGCAAAGCTGATTACAGTTGTTGGGTTAAATGGATTAGGATAGTTTTGTGCAACTGAAAATTCATCAGGAACTGTAGCTACAAAAGTTTCATCTTCAACTCCAACAGTTGTTGGTGGTACATAAGAAGCATCATTTGTCATTAAATACTTATCTATTTTTGTTCCTTCTTCTTGTTGCTTAATACGTATGTCATGAAATTTATTAAAACTATTTGTTCCCAAAGGAAGAGGATCTTCATTCAATTTTTGCCATTGATAACCAGTAGTTACAGTTCCTTCCCAGCTTGGAGGTATAATAGCATCATCACCAGTACCAATCCAAAAAGAATTTGCTGCATCTGAAGGTAAATTTACTCTTGCCCAAAGATAGACTTCATCGTTTGCAACTCTACCATTACGGAATCCAGCATCTAGATTACCATTTAATATATCAGTACTTGCAACAGCACCACTTCCAGCTTTAGGTGCAACAGCCCAACCGCCTGATGCATCAGCATCTGCAACTACTTCTAAAGGTTCTGCTAAAGCCCAATTTGTGTCTTCGGCTTCCCATTCATAAGTTACAGTTGGTTTCCATGTTAAATCATTTGTAAGTCTGAGTTTATCAATTTCAATACTTCTACCATCACGTTGACGTAAATATATAACATGTTCACCGGGTTGAATACTTATTGAATCATGTGCACCACCACCCGAATGGTTTTGATACCAGTGCATAGCTAGCGTATCATCATTAGCAATTTCTTCTTGTACTGCAGTATTGTTAAAATATTGAAATGGCCAGCTATTACCAGCAGTTGTAGTATCCCCATCAAGATTTACATAATGTCGTGTATATCCCGTAGAGTGAACACCTCTATTTCCTAACTTTGCATAATACCATAGATAGTAAGTAGTATCTGTTGCCGATGTAGTTGTAATTTTCCAACCAACCGCTTGTTTCTTTTTTGCTTTTGCGTTAACTTGTTTTAGAATTTTACCTCCAGATGCACTTGCTTCATCTATAACTTTCCAAGTACTATCAGGATCTTCATTGTAAAGGTAATCCTCTGCTTCAATATCTATTGTTGTTTGTGCCAATAGATTAGTACTAAATAGCATTGCTATTATTGCTGCAAATAAGTAAATCCGTTTTAGACTACTCATTTTTCCTCCTTAGTTTGTTTAAGTATAGTTAGTTAGTTGTGAATTCTTTATTCACAAATTTTATTGTTTTAAAAATATGATTACATATTGAAAAGTAAACCGAAACGATTTACACTTCCCAATAATGCTCCTTGGCTTACAAAAGAATACCTTAATTCAAATCCTTCGTAATTTATACCAAAACCAAGTGTCAATCCTTCAGTGTCATAATTAAATCTATAGCCACCACGTAAAGCAAGGAAACCATCATATAAATATTCTGCTCCTAAATGGATTCTTTCGGAAAAATCTATTGGCTTAACTGCTTCAATTGCAATTTTTAATTTAGATATGTCTGATTGATAACCTGCCAAACTTAAAGCTTCAGCAGAGAATCCTACACGGAATGTTAGTGGTAATGTAAAATCCTCTTTTATGTATTTTAGTTCAGAAAAAACGAAATGTTGCATTACAACAGCAATTTTAATATCGTGAACTTTTGCTTTATAAATTGTTCCAAAATCAAAAGCTAATGCACCCTTTTTTTCAACAACTAAATTTTCGTAAGCATATTTTGCAGTTATTCCAAATTGAAAACGATCAGTTAAAGCTAAGCCATAAGTAAGACCAATAAATGAAGCACTTGGATTTATTATTCCAACATCAGTATATCCAATTTTGTTATCATCACCTGGAATTGAAGTTGATTCAATATCTCCATAATTTACTGATGAAGCACTTATCCCAAAGTGACCTATTCCAGCAACTGGTAAAACTGCTGCAACTGATGATTGGCTAATATCAGCAAACCATTGAGTATAACCAACAAATAGTCCTGAATTTTTCAATGAAACTATTCCCGCCGGATTCCAAAACATTGAAACTGCATCACCTTCGTTTGTTATTCCAGCTCCAGCCATTGATGTGTTTTTTGCTCCAACCCCAAACGATAAAAACTTAAATCCAGCCTGTCCAACTTTATTAACTTCTCTATGTTCTAATTGACCAAATGCAGAATCATTCACTATTAACAGTATGAACACAACAGATAATAATATTAGTATTCTTTTCATTATTTTGCTCCTTTAACAATTAACGTACAACTATGAATTTACCTATTTTTGATCCTTTACCTTCAGTGCTTTCTACGTGATAAACATAAACACCACTAGTAATTATTTGATTGAACTTCGTTCTACTATTCCATTGATGTGAACCATCTTGAACTGTATGGTTTATCTCTTCTAATATATCTCCAGTTACAGTAAAGATTGTTATCTTACAAGGACCTGGAAGCCCAGCAAAAATTATTCTATCTTCTGCTCCTTCTCCAAATCCTCCCTTGCCTAACACAAAGGGATTGGGAACTACTCTTACATCTTCTAAGCTTTTTCCTTGCTCAGAGAATGGCGTAACAGAAACTAATGGACGAACTGTGTAATGACTACTTTCTATTCCATCAACATCAACGGCTGTTATATAATAATAGTATGAGAAATTTCTTCTTGCTGTTGAATCTGCATAAACTGTTGTTGATGAGTTTACACTATCCAACTTATTGTATAACAACTTATCTAGCTCTCCTTCTCCTCTATAAATATTATATGTTACTGCTCCGGCTACTGATGACCAGTCAATATCTACTTGACCTCCACCAGGATTTATATTTATTCTTGCTGGTGGTACTAAATTCATTTTAGGGATTTGCATTCCATTAGCATATATTTCTCTAGCCTTGGCATAACCACTTATCATATCACTTCTTCCCTCGGTACGGAGTATGTTATTCTTCCACTTTATATCTTCTTCCGACCACCCTCTTGGATAAGCATCTACATCTCGTTTCTCTCCCCATATTTTTCCTAGTTCGTTAGCTTTATGTGGATTTATTCCTCCTGCCAAATGGGTTGTCCAAACATTTATTGTATCTCCAATTGAAATATCAAATGGTCCGAAATACATTAACATTTTATTATCTTCACCACCATATCTTAAAAACTTACTCCAAGCAACATCATCATCCGGGTCTCTATCATGTGGATTTGCATAAGATTTTGGATCCGGTTGAATTTGAATTAAACCAGGATCAACTCCATACTTTGTTCGTGCTTCTAAGAAAAATCTAAACTTACTTTGGCTTTTATTTTTTAAGTTATGTGGATATCCTTCAGCACCCCACCAGTGTAATGGTCTTGTTATTTGATGTTTACCACCAGTGTATAAAGGGCCATTTGCATCAAGATAACCAAACCCAAAATAATATGGATACCAAAATCTACTATCTTCAATATTCCATTCACCTTCATCTTCAAGTGGCGAAGTTTCTTTTAAGTCTGGATTCCATTGGTACATCATTACTTGATTCGAATCTGTGATATCATCTTGAACCCCAAAACCCCAAAAATTCCAATTAGTTTCATAAACCGAAAATGTTTTTGATTTAAAACCTCCCATATACCAACGATAATACTGCATAAAAAATTGATTATAATCATTAACATCAACAGTATCTTCATTTGGAGGATCCCAATGTTTGAACCAATTTCCGTCATTAATAATTTCGTCATGCTGAATAATAATTTCTTGGTAATCCGGATGACTCCAAGAGTAGGTAGTTGTATAATATGTAATACCAAATAAAGATCTAGCTCTGTTAAATCCTTTCATTTCACAATCAAGATTTGGATCAATAATAAACTCTGGATCTTGAAATCTTCCGGCATCTTCTCCATTAACTGTTATTATTGGGTACGCATATCGCATAAACTTTTTCTGATCGCCCAATGTTGTTCCTCCACTTGGTCCATTTTCCAAAACTCCTAAAGCATTTGGTTCCGCCCATGGATGACTTTTATCTATCGTCATATGTTGCATACCACCATGTAAAAGATTTGTATAACCTGGATCTGTTCTAAAATCTCCCGGATAAATTGAGTTCATATGATGAAGTTCCCAACGTTTAGATTGGTTTCTTGGTTCAACTTGCCACATAAACCTTCCACCATCAAGGGTAACTCCAAACTTTTGTGCATTTAATGTTGAATAATCAAGCAAAACAAAAAGTGTAAGTAAACTAATAAAAGCTCTAATGTAACTCATATTTTTCTCTCAAATTAAATTATTATCTATGAGTAAAAATTAAAAATTAAATTCCATACCAAACCATACTTCAATAGGTTCACCATAATATATCCAATAAGGACCTTGCTCTAACATTTTTTGTATTTCAGGATGATCAACATTTCCAGGTTTAAGCCCAAGTCTTTCAATCTCCTTGAAGTAAATGTCATCAGTAAATTTTGTGTAATCTTTACTAGATATTAAATTTTTTCTTAATTTTGGGTGAAAATATTTTGTATCTAATAAATTTCTAACATCCATATATACTAATAAATTAGAGCCACCCAAATCAAATCCCTTCATAACTCGTAAATCAAGTCTGCTAAAAGCTTCCCACTGTAAATTAAAAGGATCTAGTTCATTAAGTTCAGGATTTTGATGCCAAGTAATGTGTTTACCAGATTCCCATATATATTGAAAGGAAGCAGTTAAATCTGAAAAGAGTGTATTTAGTATTGGACTATCTTCAAACTCTGGTGTATGTACAGTTAGATTTGCTTTTAAGACTGGCTGTGCTCTACTAACATCAACTTTAATTCTTTCTTGAGTTAGACCAACAGCTTTATTTTCACCAAAATCGGTATAACCATGTCCTGAATTTGTTTTTGAACGATAATCATAATTAACCCATCCGCTAATAAAATATGTTTGAGGAAATCTAACATCAATTTCAAAACCGCGAACTTCAGCAATTCCTGTATTAAAATCTCGGTCGTAATTCCAACCAGATGCATCAGTTAAAGTAGTAGTCTTAATTTCATTTGTTATATCTCTATAATATCCAGAGACTGTAAACCTAAATAGATTAGCAACCATTTGTTCATAACCTAATTCATATTGAATTGTTTTACGAAATTCTAAATTTGGCGATGAAAGTCTACTTAAACTTGAACTTGCATAATCTTCTCTATAGCCATCATTAAATAATTGTTTAACAGTTGGTCTTTGATAAAAATACCCATAATTAAAAAATAGTTTACTTGTTTCACTTAATGGATGAGCAACTCCAAGACGAGGAGACAAGTACATTTTCCAATTTCCTTTTGGAGCATCTTCATTACTAAATGCACGTAAACTATCTGCTACAAATCCTTGGCTATAAAATGAATACCACATAGGAAAATCTGGTTCATCATTAAAAGTTCCATCAACTCTAAGTCCAGCATTTAATACTAACCCCTCAAACTCTATTTTATCTTGAGCATAAACTGCAAATTCATAAAAATTAATATCTTTTGTTATCCATCCTTTTCTAAGTTCGTCTATATAAGTACCATCTATTGTATGACTTGGTTGTGTTACTCCATGATCTAACGTGATATCAGTTTGCATACCCCAAACACCAGCTTGAAACATATGAATTTTATTAAATTGATTTGTATAATCTGCTTTTACAGTTAAGTTAGTATTCTTAGAAAAATCTAATTTAGTACTTATTCCTCCAAGAGCGTGAACACCAAGAATATCTGTTCCACCAACAAACTGACTTTCAACCATAGTAACCGGATCGAAAGGACCTATATCCAAACTATCTCCACCAATTACTTTAACAACGTTAGTATAATCTCTATAAGGTTTTTCAAATTTGGATAATTCATCAACTTGTCCAAACGTGACTAAAGTATTTAGGAATGAATTATTATTTATAACATAATTTGTTTTAAGTGCATGCTTAATACTAGTTACTTCATTTAATTTAGTCTGTCCATCAGAATTGTACATACCAGTAGTTAGTCCACCAGCACTACCAAAGACTTGTCCAGCAACAATTGCACTACTTAACCAATGTCGGGGATCTGCTAAATTTGTTTGACCCGGATCTCTTGAAGCACCTTTTTGATTGCTATATAAAATATGGTATTTGAAAGAAAGACTATTCGTAGCGTCGTAAGTAAATTTACCATTTAATGCAAGTTCTCTATAGTCTGAACGATAAAATCTAAAAGGATACATAGCTCTATCAAAATGTCCAGAAACGAAGAAGCTTAATTTATCTCCACTAAAAGGAATAGGACCTGTTAAAGTTCCATCAATAGTGTAATCTGGTTCATGCCCATATTCTTGGGCTCTATGTCTCCAACTCCATATTTCCTGAGCTTCTTCTGCAGTAGAACCATAAGGGAACTCTTTAAAGGGATGGTATTTATCAACTTTTTCAGTAGTTGGGTCATTCCACCAACCCTCCCAACCTTCAAAGATTACTTGTTCTTCATCAATACCCGTCCACGGCATACTTCTTCTTACAGTATCCATGCTTAAAAAACGTCCTACGTGGTATTCGTTTTCTTTACTAAAAATATTTGGGCCAAAATGTTTTTGTTGTGCTTGTCCATATCGAACACTAAAAGAGCCATTATAGTTTTGTCTAGACTGTTTAGTAACAATATTAATAACACCTGATTGTGCTTGACCATATTCTGCACTAAACCCACCACGTAAAATTTGTACTTCTTCAATTGCAGCTTGCGGCATATTTAATACACCAACACCAGAACGAGAGTTCTGCATAGAGATTCCATCCATATACATCCCTACTTCATCCATTTGTCCACCACGAATTTCAATTTGCCCTTGATCATTTCTGTAAACACCAGGAGCAAATGCAATTGCTTCTCTAACATCAGGACTAATTGGAACTGAGGCAAGATCTTTAGCAGTTATAGATGTTTGTGCAAAAGAAACATCTGTTTTTATTTTTTCTCTATTTGCAACGACAACAACATCACCACCAATACCAATAGATTCTTCCTTTAGAGCAAAATTTAGACTAACCGTTCTATCTATAAAAACTCTAATATCAGATATAGTTTGAGTTTGAAGTCCTATAAAAGAAACCTTGAGTGAATATGTACCAGGTTGAATATTGAGGAGTGTATAATAACCATTAAGGTCTGAAGTGGTCCCTTTATTGGTGCCTACTAAAATTATATTTGCTCCAGGCATTGGTAAACCAGTAGCGGCTTCTGTTATTACACCAGTTATTTTACCAGTAGTACCAGCAAATAGTGGATTTGATAATAAGATAAAAAGTAGCATAAAAAAAGCTGTTAAGTAATTTGACTTTGTCATATCTAAAGATTCTCCTTATACATATTTTATTAACATACTTTATTCAAATCAATTCATTTTTCTAAATTGATTTAGCACTAAAAAAAATTTTGCTCATAAATATATTTTTTACAACTTTTCTGCTATCAAATTAGCATGCTCTTCAGCAGTTTTAAGATGTTCAGTCATAGCTTCAAAAGCTCCTTCTTCATCTTGTACAAGTATTTTATCATAAATAAGTCTATGACTTACTACTGTAAGTTTTTTCACATCGTCTATTTCAGCTAATATTAATTCTTTGATTTTTGGCATAATTTGGTAAATAGGAGTTATAATAAGTGGTATCATAGGATTGCCACTTGAGTGAGCAATTGCTAGATGAAAATCTCTATCTAATCCTCCCTCAATCTTAAAATCGTGAGGAGGACAATTTTCCAAAGCAATTATTTTCTCTTCCATATATTGTAAATCAGATTCTGTTCTATTTTTTGCTGAAAGTCTAGCAAAATTTGGTTCTAATAAATTTCTAACTTGAACAATATGTTGTAAGTAATCACGATCTAAATTTAGTTCTAGATATAATCTCATTTGGCGAATTGCATTTGCAGTTGAATATTTCTCTACATATATGCCACTTCCCTTTTTTACAGAAATCAATCCACGTGCACTTAACATTTGCAACGCTTCTCTAAGAGCAGTACGGCTTACTCCAAAAGTTTCACATAATTCCAATTCAGTAGGTAATTTTTGACCTGGAATAAATTTTTTGCTTAAGATAGCTTTTTCTATCTGCTTTTCAATTTCTTGACTGAAAGTAAGTTGTTTTCCAACTCTTTGAAAATTTAGAGCCATTCAAACCTCTAGTATTCTAAAAATAATTTACCTTATAAACAATTTGTCATACAAGATATTTATAATATGTCATACAAACTTTGATATAATATTACTAAAATATTTAAATCAAACCAAACGATTTTACACTTATTTTATTTCACGTTAACGCACTAATATAGTGCAAAATAAAACTATCTATAATAACTATTTTGCTAAAACCGTAAAATTGTATTTATCACCTCTGTATGTTGATTTTTCCATTTCCAATATTTGCCCCTTTTCGCAAAAGGTTACTCCAGTTACAATAAATACTGCGATATCTTTATCAACCCCAAAATAGCTTTTCATTTCATCACTACAAATAATAACGGAACTAATCATCTGTCTAACTTCCACAAGTTGATGTTTATACTTTTCTCTATAAAGATTGTATAGAGAACTTTCTAAATTTTGCTCCTCAATATCCGGGCAAAGATCAGTAGAGATAAATCGTTCTTCAAGAAGCATTGGAACATCATCTGCAAATCTTAATCTTTTAATCCTACATACATTATTACTAATTTCATATTGTTGATGATTAATCTCATCACTATATCCAGAATTTAATAACTCAGTTTCTAAAAGTTTAGTTGCTGGTATATGCCCAGCTTCAATCATATGCTTTGTGAAACCAAGTATTCTTGTAACTGATCTATCAACAATACCATTTTGAACAAATGTCCCTTTCCCTCTTACTCTTGAAACAAATCCTTCATGTTCTAATTCTAACAATGCCTTACGTGCTGTAGTATTACTAACACCATACTTTGCAATAATTTCATTCTCTGAAGGGACCTTCATATTAGGCTCTAAAACACCTTTTTGAATCAAGTCTTTAATCTCTTCACTTATTCTGTAATACTTTGGTAAAAATTGATTGTTATCCATAAAAGAATTTTATTCTATTTAAACATTTCTTATTGCGTTAGTGCTATAAGTTATCTCTTTATTTTTATAAAGTCAATGCAAAAAATAGAAACTTTTTTTGAGAAAATGACACACTTTCATTATTCTTCTAATTTCTGAACTGACTTCTTACTATTTGCAACAGGCTTTTTTTTCCACCAAGTAGCAAGTATAGAACCAGAGACATTCATCCAAGGACCAAATATAGCTGGAGCTAATGCAGCACTAGAACTTTTTAATACTGACATTGCAAGCCCTGTAGCCATACCTCCATTTTGCATACCAACTTCAAATGCAACAGTTCTACAACTCTTTTCATCCAACTTTGCAGCTCTTGAAAGCCAATAGCCAAGTACATAACCAATAAGATTTTGTATTATAGCAGCTGCAATAAGTAAAAGACCAACTGATAATAATTTCTCACTTGAACGTGCAGTTATTATAGAGATAATAAAAACAATACCAACCATTGAAATTATAGGAAGCACCTTGTCCATCCAATTGGAAGTGTTTTTCATTTTAAGACTTATCAACCAATTTGCTAAAGCAACAATTCCCATAAGTGCAAATCCTATAACAAAGCCATTTTTGATTAATTTCAATAACCCTAACTCATCCATGTTAATTGCTCCAATTACAAAAGCAAGACATAGACTAACTACTCCAATAGTTACCATTGTAGATGATTTTTTATTCCACTCCTCTTTTCCATATAAAATTTTATTTGCTACTAAGCCAGCAATAATAGGAACAATAATCATATTTAATATAGAGAACGTCATATTAAGGAAATCTATAGAAATATATTGCCCTGCTAAAGTTTGCATAACAAGAGGAGTCATTACTGGAGAAAGTAAAGTAGAAGTTGAAGTCATTGTTACAGATAATGCAACATCACCACCAGCTAAAAATACCATTAAGTTAGAAGCAACTCCACCGGGACAAGCCCCAATGAGAATAACACCGGCTGCCACTTCTGGTTCGAAGTTAAAAAAGTAAGTAATTATAAAGGCTCCTAAAGGCATAATTGTAAATTGTAAAATTATTCCTATAAAAACTGGCCAAGGCAACTTAAAAACCCGAGTAAAATCCCCTATATTTAAAGTTGTTCCCATCCCAAACATTATAATTTGAATAAGAGGAACAATTAAATATTTAAGATCAAAACCAAACCATTCACCGCCAAATGATTGTGGATAATACATTGAGACAGATACAAAAGTAAATACCCAAATTGTAAATGAAAAATTACTGAGATTAGGTTTACCCATAAAATAAAAAGCTAGAGACGCTAATGAAGTTATTAGAACAGCACCTGTAAATTCAGTTTGATCAATTAAAAGAAGAATTACAAATAGAGCTAGACCTAGAATTGTTAAGTATTTGAAAAATGAATTGTACTTAGTTATTATTCTCAAAATGTAAATTCCATTTTAAATTGACTAATTATTTTATTATGTTAGTGCGTTAGTGTTATAATAATTAAAGATTAAATTAAGAAAAGAATTTAATAATTGCAATTAGATTCTATTTGAGATTATTCATAGCAACTCAGGTAAGAAAATAAGTTATTGACAGTAAAAAAATTATAGAATAATAAAAAAAGGCAATCAAAATGAAATACAAAATTTTACCAGGAACAGACATAAAACTTTCCCCTATCACTTTTGGAGCATTTGCAATTGGAGGTTGGTTTTGGGGCGGAGCTGACGAAACTGATGCAATTAAAACAATTGAGACAGCTGTAAATAATGGAATAACTACTATTGATACTGCTCCAATTTATGGTATGGGACATAGTGAAAAAATTGTTGGGAAAAGCATTAAAGGAATTCGAGATAAAGTTCAAATTTTAACTAAGTTCGGAATGACTTGGGAAGGAACTAATGGTGATTTTATATTCGACTCAAAAGACAATGATGGTAATCCTATACAAATATATAAATACAATGGTAAGAAAAGTATAATTGAAGAATGTGAAAAAAGTCTAAAAAGATTGCAGACTGATTATATTGATTTATACCAAATGCATTGGCCAGAAACAACAACTCCAATTGAAGAAACAATGGAAGCGGTTGAAATATTATTAAAACAAGGGAAAATAAGAGCTGCTGGTGTTTGTAATTGCCCTGTTGATTTACTGACTAGTGCAAGTAAAGTTGTAAATCAATCAACAAATCAAGTAGCATATAGTATGATTAACAGAGATATAGAAAAAGATCTTATTCCCCACTGTCTTGAAAATGGAGTTGGTATCCTACCACATACAACATTACAAAAAGGTTTACTTACAGGAAAATTAAAACCAGGTCATAAATTTGGCGAAGGTGATAACCGCCCAAATACTCCCTTCTTTAAAGATGGGAATTTTGAAAAAGTTACGAAAATGTTAGATGCAATTTTACCAATTGCTAACGAGAGAAACATAAGTCTAGCACAACTAGCAATCAATTGGACAATTCAACAACCAGCAATAACTTCTGTATTAGTTGGAGCAAGAAATTCAGAACAAATGCTTGATAATGTTGCTGCACTTGAGTTTGTTCTTTCTGATGAGGAACTTTCAATTATAGATACTGAATATAATGCTCTTGATTTAAACTTGTAATTTTAGGTTATTAAACAATTAGGTAGAAGAATGAAAAAAATCATTGAGCCATCTGTAATAGTTAAACTAGAAACCGGAAAATTAGTTGGTTCAGACATTATAGATGTTGAAAAAAAAATTAGTGATTTGAAAAATATTTTTGCTTTAGAAAATGTTCGCAAAGATATGGAACAAAATAAAATAGTTTATGAAGTTCAAGCACACTTACCAGTAGATGAAGGAACTCCAGCTGGTTTATTTTTTGGTACTACCACTATTTATCCTGGTAAAGTAGGAAATGAATATTTTATGACTAAAGGACACTTTCATAAAAAGTCAGATAGAGCTGAATACTATTGGGGCATAGAAGGTAAAGGTATGTTAATCCTTATGGACAAAGAGCGTAATACTTGGGCTGAAAAAATGTTCAAAGGAAGTCTTCATTTTATTCCGGGAGATGTTGCACATCGCACTGTTAATACTGGAACAACTAAATTTATTATGGGAGCTTGTTGGCCTTCAGATGCCGGACATAATTATGAGGAAATTATAAAAAATGGTTTCTCTGCTAGACTAATTGAAAAAGATGGAAAACCAATATTAGTTTCTGAGTAGGAAATAAGTTTATGTTAAATGTTACAATCGATCTTGGTGGAACAAGAACAAAAGTTGGAGTAATAAAAAATAATAGTGTAGTCGGTTATTCAATTGAAAAATCTTCTTCTAAAGATTCATTTTCAATTTCGATTAGTAATCTTACTGAGCAAATTAAAAAACTTCTTGCAGACAATTCAATAAATGAAAATAAAGTTGATGGAATTGGTCTAGCATTTCCTGGACTTGTTAATGTTAAAGAAAATAAAGTTATTTCTACAAACGAAAAATATAAGCAAGCTTTAGGATTTGATTTTTGCAAATGGGCAAATAAATATTGGAGAGCATCATTTAGAATTGAAAACGATGCTAGGGCTGCTATTATTGGAGAATGGCAATATGGAGTTGGAAAAGAGATAGACAATATTGCAATGATGACAATTGGAACTGGTATTGGAAGTGCTATTATTCTCAATGGAAGAATACTTTATGGGAAACATTTTCAAGCAGGAATTCTTGGAGGGCATTTTACAACAAATTACAACGGTGATAAATGTAATTGCGGAAATATTGGTTGTGTAGAATCTGAAGCATCAACTTGGAAGTTAAATGAGTTAATTAAAAGTAATAAATCATTTAAGAAAAGTATTTTATCTAAAACAGAAATTTTTAATTTCAAAATATTATTTAATGCTGCACGTAAGAATGATGAAGTTGCTATTGAAGTAATGAATCATTCGCTAAAAGTATGGGCAACTGGAGTAGTAAATTTGATTCATGCCTATGACCCCGAAATAGTAATACTTCATGGCGGAGTTATGAAAAGTGCTGATATCATTACCCCATTCATACAAGAATATGTTAATAAACATGCCTGGCTACCCTTGGGAGAAGTTAAAATAGTTGAATCCTCTTCTACTGATTTTGCTGCACTCTGGGGAATGAATTATTTATGTAATGTTTCAAATACTGGAAGAAAAATAATAGGAAAAAATGAACAGTAAATTTAATAACTATCCCTCAGTAAAAGTTGATGGGAACTATAAATGTTTCACTAATTGGAATTCCATAACATCTGAATTATCAAAAAATTTAGATGGCAATAAAAATATTCTAGTGATAGAAACATATCACGGTGTTTATGATGATGAAATTATTTCAGAAATAAAAAGAAATCTAAAACCAAGTCTTTTTATTCACGCAAAAGAAGCAATGTTTTTGGAAAGTGAAATTAAAGAATTAGTCTTTCCCGATGTTACAGACAATAGAATATTTGGCTTCCTTACAAAGTTACAAATTGAAGCATTCTTCAATCAAAAAAAAATTGAGGAGTTTCAAAAAAAAATTGAGTCCATTGATGAAGGGTTGGTAATAGTATATGGTATAGGGGCTTCGCTGATTTCAGAAAGCCCTACCCTTTTGGTTTATGCAGATATGGCACGATGGGAAATCCAACTCAGATTTCGCCGCCAAGAAATTAGCAATTTAGGAATTACAAATCCTGATGAGGATTTTGCACGACAATATAAACAAGCATTTTTTGTTGATTGGCGTGTGCTTGATAGACTAAAGAAAAGACTATTTGAAAAAATTGATTTTCTATTAGATACAAATAAAAAAGATGCTCCAAAAATGATAAGTGGTAAGGCATTTTTATCTGCACTTAAGCAAACTGTTACTCAACCTTTTAGTGTTGTCCCCTTCTTTGATCCTGGTCCTTGGGGAGGACAATGGATGAAAGATTTTTGCAACTTAGATAAAAGTAAAGAAAATTATGCTTGGTGCTTTAATGGAGTTCCAGAAGAAGAATCACTTTTATTAGAGATAGATAATTCTATAATTGAAATACCTTCTATCAACATTGTTTTTTATCAACCTGAAAAATTACTTGGCAAAATGGTTCACGGAAGATTTGGTGATGAGTTCCCTATTCGATTTGATTTTTTGGATACAATTGGTGGAGGGAATTTGTCTTTACAAGTTCATCCACTAACAGAGTATATTCAAGAACATTTTGGAATGCACTACACTCAAGATGAAAGTTATTACATGCTTGAGACAAAACCAGGAGCTGAGGTTTATCTTGGACTGAGAGATGATGTCAATCCTAAGGTAATGATGCAAGAGTTAAAAGAAGCTCAAGATGGAGGCACAGAATTTAATGCGAAAAGACATGTGCAAACTTTTCCAGCAAAAAAGCATGACCATTTTTTAATACCTGGAGGAACTGTTCATTGTTCCGGTTCTGATGCTATGGTTCTTGAGATAAGTGCAACTCCATATATATTTACTTTTAAGCTTTGGGATTGGGGAAGACTTGGGATGGATGGTTTACCTCGCCCTATCAATATTGAACATGGAGAGAAAAATATTATTTGGAGTAGGACAAAATCGTGGACAGAAAAAAATCTAATCAACCAAATTAAACAAGTTGCTGAAGGTGATGGTTGGTATGAAGAACGTACTGGATTACACGAACGAGAGTTTATTGAGACTCGACGTCACTGGTTTACAAAAAGTGTTACGCATAATTCTACTAGAGGTGTTCATGTCTTAAATTTGATTCAGGGAGATGAGGCAATTGTTGAAAGTCCTAAAAATAAGTTTAGACCTTTTATAGTTAATTATGCCGAAACTTTTATTGTACCTTCTGCTGTTGGAGAATATTCAATACGTCCTTATGGGAAAGCCATAGGAAAAGAATGTGCAACAATGTTGGCTTATGTTAGAGGATGACAAATGAAATTTGATCCAGGATTTAATATTGTACCACTAATGAACCCATTGGGTTTTGAGTATGGTGAAAATTGTTTTGGTCCGTCTGTTGAGAACAGAACTCTAGATTCAATTCGTAAAAGTTTAAAGGATTCAAATTGTAAAGGTCCAGAGATAGTCTATTCAATTGCAATGGATGTTGGTAAGATTGAACATCAATCAGTTCTAAAAGAAAAAATGCTATTGTACGGAGCTGTTACTTATGCTGCAGGCAAATTAGGAAATGAGCCAATCCGAAGTCAAGGACATATTCATAAAAAGTCTAAACATAGTGGTTGGTCGCCTCCGGAGATCTACGAAATATGGACTGGTAAAGCAATAATTTATATGCAAGAATTTGCAAATGATAATCCAGGGAAATGCTACGCAGTTGTTGCTAAAGCTGGAGAGGTTGTAATAGTTCCACCTAATTGGGCACACGCAACAATAAGTACAGATCAAACACAACCACTTACTTTTGGAGCTTGGTGCGATAGAGAATATGGTTTTGAATACGACAAAGTTCGTGCCCACAAGGGGCTAGCGTGGTTTCCACTTATAGATGATGATGGGAAATTAACTTGGTATGCAAATCAAAACTATGAAACTTCTGAACTTATAAAAAAAACCCCGAATGATTATTCAATTTTTGGGATTAAGAAAAACGAATCGGTTTATAGAACATTTGAGAAAGATCCAAATACTTTTCAATACGTATCTAAGCCTTATCTAAAAGAACGAGAATGGAAAACATTTATTCCTTGAGGGTAAAAAGAATTTTATGAAAAACAAAACAGTTAACTCAACATACTTATACTTTATTTCTTTTGTAGTTGTACTCGGTGGATTTTTATTTGGATATGATACGGGAGTAATTGGTGGCACTCAACTTTACTTTACAGAATATTTTAATTTGTCTTCTGGCGAACAAGGCTGGGCAGTAAGCAGTGCTCTTTATGGTTGTTTGGTAGGTGCTATTTTAGCAGGGTATATGAGTGATAGATTTAGTAGAAAATATACGCTAATAATTTCTGCATTCTTATTTGCAATTTCTGCTTGGGGTTCTGGCATTGCCGACTCATTAACTGAGTTGAGTATTTATAGAATTATTGGTGGCATTGGTGTTGGTATTGCTTCTATGACTGCCCCAATGTACATAGCTGAAATTTCTCCGGCTAAGCAAAGAGGGAAAATGGTTTCTCTTTATCAGTTGGCTATTGTTCTTGGTTTTTTTATTGTATTTCTTGCAACATATTTTATTGGTGGAGGTACTGAAGGAGAGTCTGTTACTCAGTTACATCAACATAACGTAATAGACGGATGGCGTGTAATGTTTTGGTCGGAGTTACTTCCTGCAATTGGATTTTTTATATTTCTATTTTTTGTTCCACATAGTCCGCGTTGGCTATTTCTAAAATCACGAGTTGAAGAAGGGAGAAAAGTTTTATCAAAGTTAATAAGTGATGAGGTGGAGGTCAATAAAGAAATACTTCAAATTGAAGAATCAATTCGGAATTCCACAAAGAAGCCAAACTTCAGTAGTCTTTTTATTAAAGGGATGGGCTTCATTTTATTTGTTGGAATTTCATTATCAGTATTGCAGCAGGTTACTGGTATTAATGCAATACTCTATTACGGAGCTGAAATATTTAGCAATGCTCTTGGTTATGGACCGGAAGATGCACTACAGCAGCAACTATGGTTAGGTGCAGTCAATTTAATATTTACGTTTGTTGCAATTTTTACTGTTGATAAATGGGGAAGAAAACCTTTACTCTTGGTCGGTTCGTTTGGAATGTTTATGAGCTTATCAGTTCTTGGTTTTTCAATTTACTTTCAACAACTTGGTGTTATATCCCTAATTGCAATACTAGCATTTATTGGATCATTCGCACTTTCAATGGGACCAGTAGTTTGGGTTTTATTAAGTGAAATTTTTCCAAACAACATTAGAAGTCTTGCAATGTCTATTGCTGTTGGGGCAATGTGGTTGTTTAATGCAATTGTTGCAAATTCATTTCCGGTAATTAACAAAAGTAATTTTAATAATGAAATGTTTAATGGTGCATTACCGTATTTTATTTTTGCAACTATGTGCATTGTAACTTTTGTTTTTGTTTGGAAGTACATTCCGGAGACAAAAGGAAAATCACTAGAAGAGATTGAGAAAACAATTTTGAAATAAATACCAATTATATAGTGGTTACAAAAATTTATAACTCACACCAATCTCAATAGTTTTATATTTTTAATAATTAGTCAAATTTTTAAGGATTTTCTTATGAAGAAATTGTACCTTTTGATAGTACTAATATTTGCCATTTCTTGTAACTCGGATGAGTTCTCAGATGGCGAAACAATATTTAATATTTCTACTCCAATACTTGGAATTACATCTACAAGCGTTCTACTTCTTTGGGATGATACATTCACTCCAAATTATACAAGTAACGATATAACTAAATCCTCAAAAACATATTACATTTTTCAAAATAATATTCCAAATGTGCAAACTCTTACTGGAGTTTACACTCAACTTGGGAAAATTTGGGGAATACTCCATTCCGTAAATATAAACAATTTGGTCATAAGGGTGGAAGCGATACTTCATTTATAGCTTATTTGCATGGGGAAATTTAACCTAACACTTTTACTGACCAATCTGGGTATGTCGTTGACATTGCTCCAACACTTTTAGACATTCTTGGAATAGAATATCCTGATTCAACAAATGGATTTGCTTCCTTACCACTTTATGGAAAATCTCTACTAAAAATATTTTATGGAGAACAACGTGAAGAGCCAGAGTATTTTATCTCTGGGCTTAGTGGTTTTAGAATGTTTTTAGCTAAAGGTTATAAAATTACACAACAAAATAATGAGGAGTGGGAACTGTACAATAAAAAATGATACTAGTGAAATAGAAAATCTTGCTAAACCAAATTCTACTGTTGAGGAAAAAATGTGTTAGTCTCTTTTTTTCCAATTGGAAGTGAAAAAATATTCGCCCGAAACAATTTTAAATATTTTACGATCTCCATCTTCTCTAATAAATCTAATACCTTTAGCGTCTTTAACTATTTTTTTCCCTTCCATTATTATTTCATTTTTTCGAGTGGGGATATAAACTGTTGCACTTGTGTTTGGTGGAATTGAAACATTCCAAATAAATTTTTCATTTTTTATTTTCCATGCACTTTTTATTTCTCCATAAATTGAGTTATATGATGCAGTAACATTAGTTAAATCACCAACTATATTTGGTTTCATAATAATATGCTTAAATGCTGGAGTATTAGGGTCAGTTTTTATTCCTGCTAAATCTTCATAAAACCAAATTATTAAATCACCAAGCAACATTACATGATTGCCTGAGTTCATCCAATCTTTGGCATAATCCCCATTCCACAGCTCCCAAATTGTTGTAGCTCCTTGCTCAATCATATATCCCCAACTTGGATAAGTTTTTTGGGATGCAAGAGTGTATGCCAAATCTCCATAGCCGTTTTTGGTTAATGTTCGCATCAACCATTGCCCGCCTATAAGTCCATTACCAATATGACTATTATTTTCATTCAGTATTTTTTGAGTAAGATTAGTGACGATTTGATTGTTGTGTTCCCCTGGAACTAGATTAAAACTGAGAGCTAAAATATTAACTGTTATTGTATTATTACTATACATTATTTTTTTAGTATCAAAGAATTTATTGTTAAAAGCTATTTTTATTTTTTCAGCCAATAAAGAATATGAATTAGCATCATCCCCTTTGTTTAGTATGGTTGCAAACTTTTCCATTAGTTTTAATTCATAATAAAAATATGCTGTCCCTAAATATTCTGCACTTGTTTTCCTATTTGGGTCTTTGGAGAAAATAAGATTAATGTCTTCGGGTGGTACACACCAGTCCCCATATTTATCTTTTGGCATAATTCCGTTTACTAAATAATGACTCATATGTTTAATCCATTTTTGCATATTTGGATAATGAGTTTGAATCGTTCTTACATCACCATACTGATTATATAACATTTCGGAAATAAACAGATAAGTTCCAGGCCAAGTAGTATTATCACTGTATCTTGGCCAATAGGTTGGAGCAATATTTGGAAGACTGCCACTCTTGAGTTGAGCATCTTTTATATCATTAAGCCATTTATTATAAAAGTTTGAAACATTAAAAATAAAACTTTCTCCAATGCTTCCAACAGATCGATCACCTAACCAGGCTTGTCTTTCATCTCTTTGAGGACAATCTGTTGGGATGCTTCTATAGTTTCCTCTAATACTCCAAAAAGCATTTTTGTAAATGTTATTTATTAGTGAATTTGAGGATGAAAAAGAGCCTGTTAAATCTAGGTTATCATGAATAACTTTTCCCTTAATTGAAGAAAGCGTTGGTACACCTGGATAACCTTTCATTTCAACAAATCTAAAACCATGATATGTAAACTTTGGTTCCCAACTTTCCTCCCCATCGCCCTTTAGAATATAGGTGTCTGTTACTTTTGCACTTCTTAGATTCGCTAAAGAAAGTTTACCGTCATCTTTTAGTTTCTCGGCAAATTTTAATGTTATAGTATCTCCTCTGTTTCCTTTTACAAATACCTCAACCCAACCAACCATATTCTGCCCCATATCAAAAATGAATACACCTGGTTCATGTTCTTTTATAGAAATAGGATTAAGCACTTCAACTATTTTTATTGATTCGTTAGGTTGAGCTTCAAATTTTTCTCCAGGCTTTTCCACTAGTTGTGCATTCATCCATTTTGAGTCATCAAAATTTGGTTCAAACCAGTTATCAAACTCCAAGCGTGCATCATAATACTCACCATCAAATTCATTATTTTTTCTTATTGGGCCATTAGTAGTAAGTTTCCAAGTTTCATTTGTTACTATTCTCTTTGTTGTTCCATCTTCAAATATAATTTCTAACTGACAAATTAATTTTGGGAATCCATAAGTTCGCGTCTGTTTAGGTTCGATTCCCCTCGGGGCAAAGTAACGTCCGTTACCAAGAATTACACCTATAGCATTTTTACTAGATTTCAAATTCTTGGTTACATCAAAAGTAATGTAATAAGTTCTTTTATTATATTCAGTAAGAGCAGGAGATAAAACTTGATCTCCAATTTTGTCTCCATTTAGATAAAGTTCAAAAAGACCTAACCCAGAAATAAATACTGTAGCAGATTTTACTTTTTTATTAATCTCAAATTCATGTCTCAACATTCTTGCAGATAGTTCTCTAAATCTTCCTTCTGTTTTATCATCCCCAACTCCTTTATCTAGACCTATCCATTTTGCTTTCCAGTCCAAGTTTTTAAAAAATCCTGTAGTCCAAAATGATGGTTGACTCTCAGACCTCTCCCCATTCTGGTTCCATACATACACCTTCCAATAGTACTTAATATTACTTTCCAGTTGTTTCCCATCCTAATAAATTTGAACTGACTTATCTGAAGTGACTTTATTGCTGTTCCAAACATCTCCAATATCCTCATTCAATTTTGCTAAATTAGATGATACTATAATTTGGTACGCCATTTGGCTGGTTCCTCGCTCGCCTAACTCTAAAACCCAGCTAAAACGAGGTATCTTGATATCCACCCCCAACGGCTTTATTTTATACTCAATTTTTAAATTTGAAAGTTTAACTAGGTAAACTGGAGGGGCGTTACATAGGACTAAACTAAAAACCAAAATAAAAGAAATGATTAAAATATAATTTAGATTTTTCATGTTTTTCCTAAAACTTTTCATGTTTTTCCTAAAACTTTATGGTCTTCTATAGAGACAAAGACATTTTATTTCAACCAAATTTATATCAAAGAAGAATTATCACCATTACACCTTTCAAATATAGTAAAATATTATTATCTTAGTGCGTTAATGTTATAATTATTTATTTTGATTATTAATCGAAATCAGATACTTTGGGAGTATGTAATGAAGAAAATTTATATTTTGATATTACTAAATTTAAGTATTTCGTGCAGCTCCAATCAGATATCTTCTAATGGGGAAACATCAAATCTTTCAGCGCCAAAACTTGGTATCACATCTTCAAGTATTCTACTTCTTTGGGATGACACTTTCACTCCAGATTATACAAGTAATGATAAAAATAAATCCTCAAAAACTTATTACATTTTTCAAAATGATAATCATATTGGGACTACAACTAAATTAAGTTTTCCAGTTTATGATCTTACCCCATCAACCACATATAATTTTAGAATTCAAAGCTCTATAAATCCAAACTCTGTCTTGGAGAAAAACAATCAAATAGATGCTACAACAAAATCTGCCGGTAAAGTTTTTAATGTAAAACAATTTGGAGCAGTTGGAGATGGAAAAACAAGAGACACAAAAGCTATTCAAGAAGCAATTGATGCTTGTACTAAAAATGGAACTGTTACTATTCCTAAAGGAACTTACATTGTTGGTCCTCTAAAATTAAAAAGTAATATAACCTTGGAATTAAAAAATGGTTCAAGATTAAATTTTATTGGATACAATGAGGGTGAAAATTACCCCGCAATAAGAACTACACTTCCCGGTCCTGATGGAGATATAGAATTTAAAAAGAACTATTTAATAACTGGATATAAACTTAGAAACGTAACCATAACCGGTAAAGGAATTATTAATGGGAATGGCGAAACCTGGTGGCCACACTATAAGAAATTTAAGGTTGAAAGAAATCGTCCTTTTATGTTAGGCTTTATTCAGAGTTCAAATATTTTAGTTCAGGGAATAACATTTCAAGATCCACCAGCATGGAACAACCATCTTTTATATGCAGATAGTGTTTTATATTCCGATGTAACATTTAAGCAAGTATCAACAGTACAAGGACACAATGCTGATGGAATGGATGCAGATGCTTCGTGGAATATTTTAGTTGTTGGATGTCTCTTTGCTACTCAAGACGATAGCTTTGCAATTAAATCTGGAAGATACACTAGTGATGGAAATAAACGCCGAAGGTCAACTGAATATGTTACAGTTCGCGACTGTATATTTAATGGTACTATTTCTGCAGGAGCAACCACTTTGGGACTTGCAATTGGCAGTGAAGTCTCCGGCGGAGCACGACATATTCTTATTAAAAATTGTGAATTTATTGATGTAGCTAGTATTATAAATATAAAAACGAATAGGTCTCGTCCCTATGCTATTGTTGAAGATATAAGAGTTGAGAACTGTATTTATACAAATAATTTCTTCCCCGAAAAAGCTTACAACCGTGCTCCCATAGCAATTGATATGTTTTACTATGGGGAATATGCTAACCCGGATAGTGTTGTGGCACTTAATAAAACCACTCCCCTTTTTCGTAATATTCATTTCAAGAATATTAAAATTGAAAACAACAAAGGTATGTTTACTTATCTAAGAGGAATGCCAGAGCAGCCGATGCAAAATATAACTTTTGAAAATATTTCTGGAAGAGCAATTAAAGGATTTTACGGTAAAGATATTAACGGCATTACTCTTAAGAATGTCAAGTTTGCCTCGGAAGATGAAAAATTATTTAACTGGACAAGAGTTGAAAATATTTCGCAAACAATTGAACAATAAACTCAAAGGAAACAAATGAAAAAATTAGCACACTTTTTGTTATACATTGGTTTATTGTTTTTGCTTTCTTGTAGTAGTACACCTAACGTAATTCCCAGTCTCAAAAATTGGGAAGGTAATTCAGGTAATTTTATTCTTACCGAAAATTCTAGAATTATTGTAAATGATTTATCTTGGAATACTTTTTTAAATGATGCCAATACTTTTGCTGAAGAGCTATTTGAAATAACAGAAAAAAAAATCAAGGTTGTAAAAAATAATAACCCAACAATTGGAGATTTCTATCTTACGAATGTACAGAACCATCCTGACATAGGGACTGAAGGTTATATTCTTAATGTGGATGACTTTGTGAAAATTGAAGCTTCAACAAGTACAGGGATTTTTTATGGCATGCGTTCTGTACTTCAAATTCTTAAACAAGATTCGATCAGTCATAATAAAATTGAAAAGGGTTCTTCCAAAGACTCCCCAGACTATCCACTACGAGGTCTTATGGTTGATCCGGCACGCCGCTATTTAAGCATGGATTTTCTAAAAGGTTGGATTAAAAGGCTTTCCTGGTATAAAATGAATATGTTTCACATTCACTTTACTGATAATCAAGGCTTTCGACTACAATGTGATACTTACCCTGGATTGGCTTCGGAGGAACATTATACAAAAGACGATATTATTGAACTGGAAGCTTACGCTAAAAAATATCATGTTATTATTGTTCCAGAAGTTGATATGCCTGGACATGCTACACCAATTATAAGATACAACCCTAGTCTTGCTTTTGACAGCGAATTTTTAACTCATACAATTGATGTTACATCAGATAGTTCTAGGGCTTGGTTAAAAGCACTTCTGGAAGAATATCTTCCACTATTTTCTGGTCCTTACTTTCACATTGGCACTGACGAGTTCCCAGTTCCTTACCATCGCAAATGGAAAGATGATGTACTTAAGAATTGCAAAACAATTTCTGACTCTCAAAAATTAAAAGGATACGCCGAACCAATGGATGTTTTTGTAGAGTTTATGAACTGGGCAAATGATATTATACGAGATCATGGCAAAACTATGCGGATGTGGAACTGGTGGGATTGGGCGCCTAATGGCATACACCCCAACAATAATATTGAGATAGACTTTTGGGAGCCAGGAGAGGCAAAAAATCATGAATGGTATACCACTAAAGGCTATAAACGTTCAAACAGTTCAGAAACCTTGCTCTACTATGTTCCTAATTCTGAAGGATGGATACCAAAAAATCCTAAATGGTATGCAAGTAAAGGATATAAACTTTTAAACAGTTCAGAAGCCTCACTATACTATGTTCCCAACACTAAAGGATGGATACCAAAAATTAAAGAATATTATGAAGGCACTATATTCCCTACTTCAGAAGAAGGCAACATAACTGCCTTTCATACTGGTGCTATTCCCAAAGAGAGTTGCAGTGGTGGAAAAATTCAGTTATGGGGAGACAATAAATATGGTGGAGCAACTGAAAATGAAATTACTTCTAACCTAATTCCTTGGGTTGCAGGTTTGGGTGAAATTTTATGGGGAGGTCCTAGGTCATCAAGTTTTAATGCTTTTCGTAAGCGACAAAAACTTACAGCCGAACCTACTTTACTATCTAAGTTCTCAAATGGTGGAATTTAATTTTTTATGTTTCTCTTACAAAAGAAAAAGAAACATAGTAAATAGATTTATTAAGAAATTATTTTTCTTAATCATGCATAGTATATGTTTTATTAGAGTGAAATAAAATGAATAAATATATTTAAAGTATAATTTTATTTTTTTTAGTATTGTCTAATTCGTACGATTCCTTGCTAAAAAACATTCTAAATGAGTAGATGGTACTTTTACCACCTCAATTAAATGTTCAATGTTTTTGAATAATTTTAATGGTACATAATGGCTCAACTTACTTTTCTAGATTACTCAGTAGTCTTTATCTATTCATTACTTTTGCTAGGTATGGGTTTTTATTTTTTAAAACGACAACGAACAACTGATGATTATTTTATAGCCAGTAAACGCATACCAGGATGGGCAATGGGCTTTGCATTGCTTTCAACACTAGTTAGCAATATTACATTTATTGCACTTCCCGCAAGTGCCTTTGCTGGTAACTGGGATCAATTTATAATGACTCTTCCTGTTCCTTTAGTATTAATACCTATTGCTTTGTATATAATTCCGTATTATAGAAAACATATTAAAATTAGCATCTACGAATTTTTGGAAAAACGATTTAATTACACAGTTCGTTTGTATGGTGCTATTACCTTTATACTATTATATTTATTTAAAATGGGTTTCGTATTTTATCTTTTAGCTTTGGCTATAAACGTAATGACAGGCTGGAATATTTATATACTAATATTTGGGCTAGGTACACTAACTATATTTTATACACTCTTAGGTGGTATTGAAGCCGTTACCTGGTCTGATGTAATTCAGGGAATATTACTTATTACAGGTGGAATAATTAGTCTGGTTGTTGCTCTGTACACCCTTGATGGTGGTGCTGAAGCTGTTTTTACAATTGCTACTGAAAATGATAAATTTAATTTTGGATCATGGAATTTTAACTTTACTGAAACTACTATTTGGGTTATGTTTCTTTATGGGATATATCACTTTTTTCATACCTTTGCTACTGACCAAACAATGGCACAACGCTACTTAACTGCAAAGACAACAAAACAAGCTATCAGTGGTGCATTTATTGGTGGGGTTGCTTGCGTTCCTGTTTGGGGATTGTTCTTTTTAATTGGTACTTCCCTTTGGGGATTTTATGAATTATCAAGTACTGAACTACCAAAATTTGTTGCCGAAAAAGCAGATAGGATTTATCCCTTTTTTATTCTTAGTCAATTACCATCTGGTGTTACAGGGCTTATTTTAGCCGCTTTACTTGCTAGTGCGATGTCTTCTTTGGATTCAGGACTAAACAGTATTGCCACAGTATATAGTCGTGATATATTAAGTCACTTTAGAAAAGATATTACTGACAAGAGACACTTAAAAATTGCTCATTATGTTGTTGCTACTGCAGGTCTAGTTGCTTTATTAATTGCTGTAACTTTAACCTTCACAAAAGAAAACGCTTTGGTTATGTTATTCATTGTTCAATCAATTCTTGCAGGTGGAATTTTAGGTTTATTTATGCTTGGGTTTTTAACCAAACGTGCAAATGCAAAAGGTGCTATAATAGGAATTACGATAATGATAGTAGTTACACTTTGGGCAACTATTTCTAGTAAAGGTGTTTTTGATTTTGGCGAATTAAATTTCCCTTTTCATGTTTTAATGATTGGTCTTTTGGGACATATCATTGTTTTTGTTATTGGATACTTGGCAAGTTTGTTTACTCAAAAAATAATTATAACAGAATAACAAAATTTTTATAATTAATAGGAATATATGATGATGTATAAATCAGATGATGAATTATTTACTATTATTAAGACAAAACTTTTCTCAGCTGTTGTTGGAGATATAATGGACAAGATGGGATTGTATCATCAGTTTTTACCTCCAAAAATTCAACCACTTGATATAAATATGAAAATAGCCGGAAGAGCAATGACCGTATTAGAAGCGGATGTATTTACTGAAGGTGTTTCAGGCAGTGCTAATGAGCTTTCAAATAAACCCTTTGGATTAATGCTTGAAGCGTTGGATGATTTAAAAAAAAATGAAGTTTATATATGCACGGGTGCTTCGCCTACCTATGCATTATGGGGTGAATTGATGAGCACTCGTGCAATCAAATTAGATTCAGTTGGCTGTGTAGTTGATGGTTATTCTAGGGATTCAAAAGAGATTCTCGAATTAGGCTTCCCTACTTTTTCGTATGGCAGATATGCTCAGGATCAAGGTCCTAGAGGAAAAGTAATCGATTTCAGAGTTCCAATTGAAATTGGAGGAGTGCGGATTAATTCGGGTGATGTAATTGTTGGCGATATGGATGGTGTTTGTGTTGTACCGAAGGAAGTTGAGGAAAAAGTATTTACACAAGCCATTAAGAAGGTAGAAAAGGAAAATACTGTTCGTACTGCTTTGCGAAATGGAATGAGTGTTGTTGAAGCGTATGCAAAATACGGTGTTATGTAAAACTGAAATACTATATTTTAAGAAAAGTTTAGTAATAGAATAATTAAACTAATTTTAATAAATTATAAGGAAAGGTAGGAAATGAAAAAAAATATTCTAATAACTGGGGCAAGTAAAGGTATTGGAGCAGATTGTGCAATCCATTTTGCAAAGGGAAATAATATCATTATTCACTTTAACTCTTCAGAAAAAAAAGCTAGAGAAGTTGCCAACAAGGTTGAAAATGAAGGTGGTATTGCATTCCTAGTACAAGCTAATTTAATGTCCGAGGAAGGTTGTTTGGAATTATTTAATTATGTAAAAAATAATTTTTCATCTTTGGATGTTTTAATTAATAATGCTGGTGACCTTCTTGAAAGACAAACAGTAGAAGAATTCACATGGGAATTAATGCAAAATACATTTGCACTAAATGTTTTTTCTGTTATGAAGCTATCATCACTTTTTGTTCCCCTCCTTAAGAAAGCAGATGAACCGTCTATAATTAATATATCTTCCATTGCAGCACGTTCAGGTGGAGCACCTACTGCAATTATATATGCAGCAGCAAAATCTGCCATTGATTCTCTTACACGCGGTATGGCAAAAGGACTTGCTCCAAAGATTCGTGTTAATGCAGTAGCTCCAGGTGTAATTGAAACAAATTTTCATGAGCGTTTTACATCTACTGAACAAATGGAAATTTTTAGTCAAGCAACACCTTTAAAGAAAAATGGGAATGGTATTCACGTTGCAATGGCTGTTAAAATGCTTGTAGGAAACAACTTCATAACTGGTGAAACTATAGATGTAAATGGTGGTTTATTTATGCGGTAACAATTTAATATATTTCAGAAATTAACATCGTTAACAATATAGTTTACAAGGATAATTTAATGTTAAAAACATATTTAATACTTTTTCTTATTTCAATGAGTTTTATTATTACGAATTGTGTACCAGATATTCAAAAAACTGATGATATTTATCTCTCATATAAATCTACTCAAGACACTTCTCTTACTCTGTACGCAAACTTCTTCAAGCCAAAAAAACCAAGTCCAATTATAGTTTGGATGCATGGTTGGCATGGAAGAGCTAAAAGAAGAAGTGCTGATGATGTTCCTCCGTCTTTATCAAAAGAATGGTTTCTAATTCAGCCGGATATGAGAGGACGTGCTGACTCAGAAGGCAAGCAAGATTGCAACGGATGGGAATTACAAGACATCGTAGATGCTGTTGAGTTTGCAAAAAAAGAGTATCCAAATTTAATTTCAAATCCGGAACGTATTTGTCTAATTGGAGGAAGTGGTGGTGGTGGAAATGTTCTGGGTCTTGTTGGTAAATTTCCAGATTATTTTTCTGCAGCACTTGCTGAATTTGTAATTAGTGATTATGGAATGTGGTATAGAGCTGATACATTAAAAAAAGAATTCCGAGATGAAATGGAAACTAAAGGATGGATTGGAGGTTCTCCCTCAAATAATGCAGAAGCTTATAGAAGTCGTGGTGGTTTAACTACAGTTGAGAATTTGCTTACTCCATTAGCTATAATTCACGGAGATAGAGACATCCGAGTACAAGTAGAACAAGCAAGAGCGTATGTTGAAAAAGCTAAACAAGTTGGGACGAGTAACCATATAAATTATTTAGAACTTCCAGGCGTTGGTGCTTATATAAAAGGAGCTCATTGGGAAAATGCAACTAAAGAACAAAAACAAGCTAAAGTTCAATTAACAAAAAATCATTTTGCCAAAAACTTATCTCCTATAGAAATTCCAAGAAGTGGAAAATTTATTGTTACTGGATATCTTAAGACTAAGCACTTTGAAGTTATACTTGAAAGTATTGACAATATTGGAGAAATAATTTATAATTTAGATAAAGATGAATATATAGTTAAGTCTAATTCATCAAAAACTGCTATTATAAAAATAAAGAAAGATGGGAATTGGGAAACAAAAATAATTACACTTTAGAGAATTAAATATAGACATAAAGAATAACTAAGAAATAATTCAATAAAAAAATATGAGGAATGGCTTGAAATTTATTTGCATTTTAATTGTAATATTATTTTCTATTCAATGTTATTCTCAGGAGTTAACTGAAAAACCTAATATATTATTTATACTTGTTGATGATCTAGGTCAGCATCAGTTAGGATCCTATGGCAGTACATTTTACGAAACTCCATGTATAGATAAATTAGCAAAAGAAGGGATGAAATTTAATAATGCTTATGCCGCTGCATCCATCTGTTCTCCTACTCGTGCAAGTATTATGACAGGTAAATATCCAGCTCGTCTTCACTTAACTAATTATATTCCAGCAGCATCTAAACTTTATAGAAAACTTCTTGCTCCCAATTGGAAAAAGCACCTTCCGTTAGAAGAAGTTACACTAGCTGAATCTCTTCAAAAAGCAGGATACGCAACTGGTCATTTTGGTAAATGGCATCTTAATATTAACAAAAAATATAGTGAACACAGGCTGGGTGATCCAGCTTCCCAAGGTTTTGATGACGTTTTTACGTCTCATAAACCAAATGCTGGATCAGCAAGTATATATAATGAAGATTGGCATCATGTTAAAGAAATAACAGAGAGAGCAATTAGTTTTATTGAAAACAATAAAAGCAAACCTTTCTTCTGTTATGTTTCCCACAACAGTATTCATAATCCAGAAATTGAAAAAGAGAATCTAGTAAAAAAATACTCTAATAAGCCTGGAGCTAAAAAATCTGGGAACTTAAACCCGGTACAAGCTGCAATGTTAGAAACTTTAGATAAAAGTGTTAAAACTATACTGGACAAACTAGAAGAACTCAAAATAGCAAACAATACTATTGTAGTTTTCTTTTCAGATAACGGTCACCTAGGACCAAAAGATGGAAAACTTTTTAGAGGTAGTAAGGGTGATCTTTACGAAGGAGGAATTCGTATGCCGCTTATTATTAAATGGCCAAAGGTTATTAAAAGTAGTAGCCTATGTGAGGAGGTTGTAATAAGCAATGATTTTTTTTCAACCTTTAATGAAATTGCTAATGTTTCTTCCTCCTCAGATGTAGATGGTTTGAGTCTTCTACCTCTATTAAATGATAGTGAAGCCAAGCTTAATCGCGAAGCTGTATATTGGCATTTCCCACATTACCACATTTCTGGCATTGCTCCACAAGGTGCAATGCGTATGGGTCGTTACAAATTAATTGAGTGGTTTGAAAAATCTTCTTACGGAGAAACAGATGCATTTGAATTGTATGATTTAATTGATGATCCTCGTGAACAAAAGAACTTGGCTGATTTAATGCCGGATGTAACATCAAAACTAAAAAAGAATCTTAGCTTATGGAGAAAATCAGTTGGAGCACAAATGATGACAATGCAAGATGAAAAATAGTCTTAGACAAAAAATTCATCATGAATAAGTAATTAATCTGGTTGGATAAATTTTAATAAAAAAAGTATGGTGAATATCATGAAAATTATTAGTCTCTTTATCAAAATATTAGCTGTTTTCACTTTAGTCTATGGATGCATAGAAAAGAATAGTGCCCCCAAACATCTAACTCCAGTTTTAAAATCAGAATGGAAAAGAGTTATTTATTATCCAGAAAATCATTTGAACGATTTTTGTGTTTTTCAAGATAGAGAAGATAGTATGTGGCACGCAATAGGAATTATGGGCACTGGAATTTCTTGGAGTGAGGTAAGCCTGTTCCACAGCACCAGTAAGGATTTGTTAACTCCATTTGAAAATCATGCTCCCCTATTTACAGATATTCCAGCAGATACGAATTTAAGCAAAAGGAAACATGCACCGCACATTATTTGGGACGAAGGGTATTACCACCTTTTTTATCGCAGACCTGGTGGAACAATTGTAAAAACAAAATCGAAAAGCCTTAACAAATGGGATAGTTTAGGAGAAGATATATTTGAAGAAAATGATGCTAGAGATATTTGTATTTTAAAAATTGATGATGTTTTCTATATGTATTATTGCCAGTATATTAATTACGAAGGTGTGAACAGAAGTTCAATACTACTTAGGAAATCTACCGATTTAGAAAAATGGGGAGATGCAATAATTACCTATGTTGATTTAGAAAGTGTTGATACTCACTCAATGATTGAATCTCCATTTGTTGTAAAAAGAGATGAAGGTTATTACATGTTTATCACACATACACGCCTTCCTAATGAGACTACCGTTGTTCTATTTTCTGAAAATCCAGAGGAATTTCCCTCTGGTATAAAAACTTGGTTTCAGGAAATAAAAGATTCACACGCGTCCGAGATTATTGAACATAATAATAAATATTATATTATGTGCGTTAGTGGTCCCGTACACTCTGGAATTAGTGATAAAAGATATGCCGGATGGTTAAACATTGCAGAAATGGAATTCATTAAACAGAAATAAAAGGAAAACATATTATGTTAACAATAAAAACAAATCTAATTATTCTACTATTGCTTACACTAACCTTTGCACTTTTGAGTTGTGGGGAAGAGAAAACCACAACGAAATACACAATTGGTTTTTCGCAATGTAATAGTGCAGAGCCTTGGCGCGAAGCTATGAATAAAGAGTTATTAGCAGAAGTAGCAAAACATTCTGAAGTAAATTTAATTATTAGTGATGGACAGCAAGACAACTCCAAACAAGTTGCTGATGTTGAAAATTTTATTATACAAGAAATTGATTTACTCATAATCTCACCCAATGAAGCTCAACCATTAACCCAAGTTGTTGAGAAAGTTTATGATAGCGGAATTCCAGTTATTGTTCTTGATAGAAAAATTTTATCAGAAAAATTTACTGCATTTATTGGAGCGGATAATGTGAAAATTGGGAAAGCTGCTGGTGAATATGCAACAAAACTTTTAAATGGGAAAGGAAATATTTTAGAAATTTGGGGATTGAAAGGTTCTACTCCTGCTTTAGAAAGAAACAAAGGATTTTTAGAAGGTATTTCAAATCATCCTAACATTAAAATAATGTACACTCAAGATGGATCTTGGCTAAGACGTAAGGGTCGTGAAATTATGGAGAATGCTTTGCAACGTTTTGACAAGATTGATTTGGTATATGCTCACAATGACCCTATGGCTATTGGGGCATATCTTGCTGGAGTAAACGCAAAGAGATTTGATAAAACTTTTTTTATTGGAATAGATGGTCTTCCCGGAGCAGAAGGAGGAGTTCAAGCAGTAATAGATGGACAGCTTAGTGCCACGTTTATTTATCCAACTGGAGGTAAAGAAGCAATTAGTATAGCAACTAAAATCTTAGCTGGGGAAAAAGTTAAAAAATTTATTACCCTTGGTACACAAACAATTGATAAATCGAATGCGGGAAATTACAAATAAATAAAAAGTGAAATAGTCTTGAAACTATTCATCAGCTGAAAAGTTACAAACATTAATTCAAATATTATTACAAATGGTTAAGTATTGAGTTTATTAGAATTCCGAAATATTAGCAAATCATTTTCTAACGTTGAAGTGCTACATAATATTTCCTTTAATTTAGAGAAAGGTAAAGTGTTTGCATTGGTTGGTGAAAATGGAGCTGGCAAATCTACCTTAATGAAAATTCTTTGCGGAATTTTGGACAACTTTGATGGACAAGTTTTGCTAAATAAAAAAGAGATGAAATTTTCTACTCCTAGTGATGCTGAGAATATGGGTATTGCAATTATTCATCAAGAATTAAATTTAGTTCCTGATCTAAATATTGCTGAAAATATATTTCTTGGCAGAGAACCCCTAAACAGTTTTGGATTCATCGACAACAAAAAAATGACAAGTGATGCCAAGCAAGCACTTTCTGAATTTGACTTCCCTTTTCCCGCTAATACAAAAGTAAAAAACTTGCCTATTGGTTGGCAACAAATGGTTGAGATTTCCAAAGCTCTTTTGTTTGAAGCAAACATTATAGTTATGGATGAACCAACATCCGCATTAAGTGAAAGTGAAATTATATTTCTATTTAAGAAAATTGCCGATTTAAAGAAATTGGGTAAAACTATAATTTACATTTCACACAGGATGAAAGAAATTTTTGAAATTACAGACGAAGCAATTGTTCTACGTGATGGTTCATATATTGGGCAATACACAATTGCAGAAATAGACCAGAAGTTTTTAGTTAACAAAATGATTGGGAAAGAACTTTCTGCAAATACCAGTGAGAAGAAAATTTCATCAAATAATGAGTTGCTAAATTTCAATTCAGTTTCTGTTTCTCATGAAAACAAACAATTATTATCTAATCTTTCTTTTACTCTTAAAAGTGGAGAAGTGCTTGGTATTGCTGGCTTACTTGGTGCAGGAAGAACTGAGTTATTAAAATTTATTTATGGAGCATTTAAGACAAACTTCACTGGTGAATTAAATTTTCAGGGAAGTAAATATATCCCCCACTCTCCGGTTTTCTCTATTAGAAATAAAATTGTTTATCTCTCAGAAGACAGAAAGACTGAGGGGATTTTCCCAGAGTTGAGTAATTTAAAGAATAGTAGTATATCTATTTTGTCAAAACTATCACAGTTCGGTTTTATAAAAAAGAAATTTGAGAATAGATCTGTATTATCCAAAACTGATGAACTAAATGTTAAAATGCAATCAATACATCAACACATAAAAAACCTTAGTGGTGGTAATCAACAAAAGATTTTACTTTCTAGAGTTTTACTTGTTGAACCTGAACTACTTTTACTTGATGAGCCAACAAGAGGAATAGATGTTGGAGCTAAGGAAGAAATCTATAATCTAATTGAAACACTAAGACAAGAAGGAATGGGAATATTATTTACATCTTCTGAGATTCCAGAACTTCTACTTGTTAGCGATAGAATTCTTGTACTATCGGAAGGTAAACAAACTGCACTTCTTAAAACAAATGAAACCAATTCAAAAGAAATTCTAAATTATGCATTTGAGGAAGCCGAATAAATGAACAGAACACTAATAGATTTTGTTAAACAGAGTGATTGGATTAAACCAGTATTAGGAGTTTTAGGGTTATTAATTTTAAGCACTATATTTTCTCCTGTTAGTAGTAAGGGAACAATTATATTTCTTAAACTTGATAACTTAAGCAATATTCTCCGTCAAGTATCAGAAATTGGGATCATCTCAATTGGAATGACTTTGGTAATAATTACATCTGGCATTGATTTATCAGTTGGTTCTGTATTAGCACTCTCAGCAACACTTACAGCCTTTGGTTTAATGGATTGGCAACTTGGATTTTCACTTACAATAATTGTTGCACTTTTAGCTGGAACTCTTGCTGGCTTTATAAATGGAGCATTAACTTCGTGGGGTAAAATACAAGCGTTTATTGTTACACTTGCAATGATGACTGGTGCAAGAGGATTTGCTTTATTTATTTCAAATAGCAATTCTCGGAATATTGGTTTTGGTAATGAAGCCGCACCAGAAGTATTTAAAATATTTACTACGTCATTTTGGGGAGTTCCCTTTCCAGTTTTCATTTTCATAATTGCTACAATAGTTTTCTCAATCATATTAAGAAAAATGAAACTTGGTCGTCATATTTACGCAATTGGTAGTAACGAAGAGGCTGCAAGATTAGCTGGTTTGCGTGTTAATTGGATTAGAACTTCAGCCTATATTTTTTCAGGATTGCTAGCTGCACTTTCTGGTATTATTCATTCAGCCCAATTATATCAAGGCAATCCCAATGATGGAGTTGCGTTTGAACTTGATGCAATCGCAGCGGTTGTTATTGGTGGGACTAGTTTATCAGGTGGTAAAGGAACTCTTGAAGGAACATTTGCTGGTGTTTTAATTATTGGAATTTTAAGTAATATTTTAGGTCTTCACGGAGTTCAAAAAGATTTTCAGTTAATGCTGAAAGGAGCAATAATAGTTACAGCAGTATTATTGCAAGAAGGAAATTTACGGTTTAGTTTCTTTAGGAAGTGAAAATTAAAGTTTCTGTAAAATAATTAAACTATGTCATTCCCAACCCCGCTTAAAAACACGGGATAAACTTTGATTGGGAATCCAGGCTACACAAACAATGGTTCTCCGATTAAAACATTCGGAGATGACATTTATGGGATAAAAAATATTATTATTTCTACGCATCTCATTAGTCATTTTATAATTTATTTTGCAGAAACTCTATTAGTTCGATTTAATTCGAAATAGTACTAATCAATATTACATTCCTTACTATTTTTCAAAAAGAATTGGGTGAAAAGAATCACTTTATAAAAGTAGAAATATTTTGTATCTTAGTGCGTTAATGTTATAAACTAAAAATAAGCTATTTTTCAAGAAATGATGAAAATCATAAGACATTCTATTACAATTTAATAATTTCCGGGAGGGAAAAACTATTATGAAATCTAAAAAGATGAAATCAGAAAAACGAATATTTACAATGTTCAGTTTTCTTTTACTTACACTTTATTTTACTGCTAATATTTCTGCACAAAAACTTGAGTGGGAAGTTGTTGATGATATTAGACCAATAACAAGGGTTGAGCAAACTGCGTCACAAATATTAGATATTGATGGTGATGGAATTGATGATTTTGTTATTACTGAAAGAAGAAATTCCCCTTCTGTAGTTTGGTATAAATACAATGGAAAAACTTGGAAGAAACATTTCATTGAAAAAGAACCATTGCACATTGAAGCTAGTGGTGCTTATTTAGATATTGACAAAGATGGTGACTTGGATATAATTTTTGCCGGAGATTCTAGATTAAATCAAATTTGGTGGTGGGAAAATCCAGCTCCTAACTTTAAAGAACCTTGGAAAAGATACATTATAAAAAATCGTGGCGGCAAGCAACATCACGATCAAATTGTTGGAGATTTTGATAATGATGGTGAGTTGGAATTAGTTTCTTGGAATCAAAAAGATAGTGCTTTAATAATATTTGAAATACCTAAAAATCCTAAGACAGTAAAAGAATGGGAATATAAAACTATTTATAAAGGAAGCCGTAAGGACGAAGGTCTGGCTAAAGCTGACATAAATGAAGATGGCAAATTAGATATAATTGGTGCTGGAAAATGGTTTGAGAATATTGGAGACCTTAATTTTACTCCTCATGTTATTGATGCATCTATGAACTATACTCGTTCTTCTGTTGGTCAACTAGTTAAAGGTGGCTCTCTTGAAGTATTATTTTGTCCTGGTGATGCAAATGGAGAAGTTAAATGGTATGAATGGAAAAATGACAAATGGATTTCACATGTACTAACGTCTGTTATTCATGGTCATTCTGTTGATATTAGAGATTTTGATAATGATGGCAACATGGATATTTTTATTGGAGAAATGGGAAGTCCAGGTGCTGGTGATAATGCTAACATAATGATTTACTACGGTAATGGAAAAGGAAATTTCTTAAAAGATATTGTTCGTACTGGACAAGGAATTCATGAAGGTAAAGTTGGAGATCTTAACGGAGATGGAGTTTTAGATATTTTAGTAAAACCTTACAGACACAATGCTCCAAAAGTTGAAGTTATTTTAGGAAAGAAAAAAGCAGCCAAATAATCTATTGTGGTTTTAAATGAATTTGTTCAAAAATATTTTTATTGTAATACTTTTAACTATCTCAGTTCATTCACAAACTCTTGATGAACGAATAGAATCGACTCTTGTATTTGCTGAGCAACAATTATTAAATACTGTTAAAGAGGTTGATACCACTAGCGATAACCGATTTCCAAGATGGATTGATATAACAAAAAATGGAGAATGGATTAGTAATCCTTTTCATAAATGGACTAGTGGTTTTTTCCCAGGTAGTTTGTGGTATATGTATAAACACACAAAGGATACTGAGTGGAAAAACTACGCTCAATCTTGGACATCTTGGTTAGAAGAGACTCAAGATATTGTTTCAATCTGGACTGACCATGGGTTCATTGTAAAACCCAGCTATGGAAATGGTTTTCAAATAACTAATGATTCAACTTATATACCAATAATAATTAAATCTGCTGAAAATTATATTGCTGGACGTTGGAATAAGAGTGCAAAAGTTATGCACTCTTATGATAGAGGTCAGTGGTTAAAAGACCTAACAAATATTTCCGGTGCTGTTGATCAACTTATGAATCTTGATCTGCTTTATGAAGCTGCATTGTTGAGTAATAACACTTCATTTTCTTCTATTGCAAGTGCTTATGCTGAAACAGTTATGGAAAACAATGTGCGAGATGATTTCAGCACATTTCATGTCGTTCGTTTTGATACTACTGATGGTACAGTTGTTAGCAAAGGAACAATTCAAGGCTCGGCAGATTCCAGCACTTGGGCAAGAGGACAATCTTGGTCAACCTATGGTTTTACAATGTGCTATCACTACACGCAAGATGAACGTTTTCTAAATACAGCTATAGGTCTTGCAAATTATTTTATTGATCATCTACCTGAAGATGATGGAGTAACTTATTGGGATTTTGATGTTCCATATAATTCAAGTGAACCCAAGGACGCTTCAGCTACTTCTATTGTTGCTTCTGCCCTTTTGGAATTAATTACATTTGTAGAAGATGAAAGTCTTAGAACAAAATTTAAAGATGCAGCTTTTGCAATGTTAGAATCATTAGCATCAGATAAATATCTTGCTGACCCAAATATTACTAGTGCAATTCTACTTCACAATACAGCTCATAAGCCAGCTAATAAACGTGTGGATGTACCACTAGTATATTCTGACTATTATTTTATTGAAGCTATGATTAGATATCAAGAATTTAGAACTACCGCAACTGATATAAATGTAGAAGTCAATTCTAATACTCCGCAAAATTTTAGATTAGAACAAAATTATCCTAATCCATTTAACCCAACAACAACTATTAAATATGAATTACAAAATAATAGTGATGTTCAAATTGTTATATACGACGTATTAGGAAATAAAATAAAAGAACTTGTTAACACAAAACAATCATCTGGTTCTCATCAAGTTATGTGGAATGGCGAAAACAAAAATGGTCTAAGAGTTAACTCTGGAATTTATTTTTACAAAATGACAGCTAATGATTTTGTTGCAGTAAATAAAGTGATTTTAATAAAATAATAATTTATGGATATGACTTATAAAAAAAATATTTCACAAAAATCAAAGTTATTTGGAAGTATAATTATTTTGATTGCAATTCTATTTCTGACTTCTAGTTGCACAGAAAAAAAGAAGCAAATACAAAGACGTACACCAGTCATCACATCAGAATGGAAACGAGTTGTATATTATCCTAATAACCATCTAAATGATTTTTGTGTATTTCAAGATAGAGAAAAAACTTGGCATGCAATTGGGATTATGGGAACAGGTTCTGCTTGGAGCGAAGTAAGTTTGTTTCATAGTACTAGTAAAAATTTACAATCAACCTTTGTCAACCAAGTACCTTTGCTCACTGATGTTCCACAAGATACATCTTTAAGTATTCGGAAACATGCTCCTCATGTAATTTGGCATGATGGTTTTTATCATCTGTTCTATCGCCGACCAGGTGGTACTATTGTAAAAATTAAATCTAAAGATGCTAATGAATGGGTTGGTTTAGGTAAAGATGTTTTTGAGGAAAATGATGCGAGAGATATTTTTCTTATTAAGATTGATGGAATGTTCTATATGTATTATTGTCAATATATTAATTACGAAGGAACAAATAGAAGTTCAATACTACTAAGGAAATCTAGTGATTTAGAAAAATGGAGTGATGCAATAATTACTTATGTCGATATAGGATATGAAGATAATCATTCCAAACTCGAATCCCCTTTTATTGTTAAAGAAGAGGAAGGTTACTATATGTTTATCCGTCATAGACATTTGAATGAAAGGACTACTACAGTAGTTCTATTTTCAGAAGACCCCGAAAAGTTTCCATCTGGTATTCAAACTTGGTTTCATGAATTAGATTTTATACATGCTCCGGAAATAGTAAAGCATAACAATAAGTATTATATTTTTAGAGTAAGTGGGCCTTCTCACGCCAATCAAAATGGATCAAATAAAGATGGGTGGTTGGATATTGCAGAATTTGAATTTAGATAAAAATGGGATGACGAAGAACACTGAAATATTATAAATAATGAATTATATTCAATAAAATTATTCAGAAGTTGAAAACTTAATTAAGGATTAAAAAAAATGAGATTGTTACTAACTTTTGTACTTACTTTTTTTGTAAGTTCTTTATTAGCACAACCAGTACCTGGTGATGTTTTTAGGGAATATTATTGGGATGATAATGGCTTTTTAAGAGTTGGTGGCAAGTTAGATTATGGTGGATATTATATTACTCACACAAATGATATTGATTTAGTTGATGCAATTAAAGCTGAAATTATTATTGAAAAACTTCAAAGTCATGAAGAGACAACAGATTTAGAAATTGAGATAAATGATAAGGGCTGGATGCCAGTACCTTTGTCTGAACATATCACAAAACCTCAAACTGACTATTTACATCATAATTATCCGATTATTCCTATTCCATTATCTTATCTTACTCAAGGGAAAAAAAATAAATTTAGAATGAAAGTAAGCCCAATTCAAGGTTTCGGATGGCCGCAGAATCTTATTTATGGAGTTCATTTTAGAATATATTATGATGCCAGCAAAAAAGCACATCCAACAGGAAGCATCATTTCTCCAACATCAAATAGTAAGCTTGGAGATTTAGTTCAAATTGAAGCAGAAGTAACAACTAATGGTTCAAATATTAAATCGGTTCAATTTATTGGTAATTATGAAGATGTAAATTATGAAAGTGATGGAATATATCGTCAATGGCATTATCATTATTTAAAAAGTGTATTAACTCATCACTTAGGTTCAGCCTCATCAGCTCCTTATAAAATAAATTGGAATACATCTTGGATACCAGACCAACTTTATCCTATGGAAATTGCTGCTCGTATTGTTGATAATACTGGAATGATTTATTTTACTGAATCTGCTTCTGGATTGGAATTAAATAGAACTGAAACATCTGTTGTACTTGTAAAACCAGATGAAATTCCTGCTGCCTTTGTAACTAGAAGACCTGATAGAATAGAGAAATTTTTCATTCGATCAGATACGGATAGAATTCTTGAATCACAAATGGTTTGGACAAGTTGGAGTCCTGGTCATGCTCATGGAATTTTTATAAATGATAATAAAGTGTTAGAAAAAGAAGGCCCTTTGCACAATTATTATTTTCATAGAGTAAGCTTAAATGATATGAGTATATTTAATGAGAAAGTAAATGTTATGACTTTTGGTCAAACCGGTCCTGGACATCATGGAATGGAAATTCAATGGCCGGGAATCATGCACTTACTAAAAGTTGATTTTAGCCAGGCTGAAAAATCTGCTCCTTTATCTCCAGATAGTCTGTCTATTTTTGTTGATGACGAAGGAATAAGAATTGACTGGAATGATAATGCAAATAATGAAAAAGGTTTTACTATTGAACGTAAAAGTGAACTTGGGAATTACTATACAGTTGGAAAAACAAACTGGGTAGAACGTACCTTTTTTATAGATAAACATTTTGAAAGTTCAAGAACTTACATCTATAGAGTTTCTGCATTTAATGAATATGGAACTTCCTCATCCGAAGAAATTCAAATAACATCACCTTCAAAAAAATCTTTTTTCGAGTTTGAAAATCAATCTCAATATTTTAATAGTAATAATTGGGTTGATGACAAAGTTGGTTTTTATTTTATTTATGATTTTAAGGGAGTAAAAAAAGTATTTGGAGTTATAAAACCAGTACATAAAAGACCATACACTTCAACATTTATTGGTGATTCATTTTCTTTCTTAAAAAGCAAAGCTGTTAGCTCAAGTATTTATATAAAACCTAAAGCTATAAATAATCTAAATGAAGAAGCTTTTAAAATTGGATTGATATCCAAAGTTGGTGATCAAATTAATTTAGATTCTTCTGATTCATCTTTTGTTGCAATATCGTTAAATGTTTCTGAAGACCAACGGACTTGGGGAATGAAATGTTATAACAAAACAAACAGTGTTTCCTTTGAGATAGTTGACTCAACACTAAATACAATTTCTCCAAGTTCATCATTTTGGTATAGACTTAGTGTAACTTTTAAAGAAGCTGAAAATGATTCTATTTTGTACAAAGCAACTTTAGATGAATATGGTGACGGTGCATTATTTCTAGATAAGAAAAGTATTCTCCAACTTTCAGGAAAACTTTTAAATACTTCCATCACCAAAGACGATAGTATTTATTCAGCCATAGCAGCAAATAGTCAAGCTGGTATTGATGCTGTAGATAATTTCCTTGTTTACAATATTCCAGATTCTGTTGTTACTAACATAGAAGATGAAAGTTTAGATGTGCCAAAAGATTTTACTTTGTCACAAAATTATCCGAACCCTTTTAATCCAAGTACTACTATTCGGTATTCAATTCCAAAAGAAGGTTTAGTAAAAATAAATATTTTTAATATTCTAGGTCAAAAGGTAGAAACTCTAATCAACGAGAATAAAACTTCAGGAATCTATAATATAAGTTGGAACGCTTCATCTCTACCAAGTGGTTTGTACTTCTATTCGCTCGAGTTTAATGGAAGTAGATATGAAGTTAAGAAAATGTTATTAATAAAATAATTTGAAAAGAGAATTAAATGCAAAAAATATTGTTATTATTTATTTTCCTATTTGTCAATTCTTTATTTGCACAACCTAAACCAGGCGATGTATTTAAAGAATATATGTGGTTTAACACTACTGGAAGTGCCGGACAAGCACTAAGAGTAGGTGGACTTTTTGATTACGGAGGTGAGTATATTGATCATCCGGCAAACCTTGATTTAACTGATGCAATAAAAGCTGAAATTTTTATTGAGAAAATCGAAAGTCACGCACATACTGAAGGACTATCAATTGAATTAAATGATAAAGGATGGGTGTTAGTTCCCGAAGCCATAAATATTCCAGCACCACAAAAATTTTATCAACATCATATATATCCCATTGTATCAATTCCTCTTACGGATTTAAACCAAGGAATAAACAATAAATTTAGAATGACAGTAATTGATATTCCAGAAGGATGGCCTCAAAATTTAATTTATGGAGTTCACTTTAGAATATATTATGATGCAACAAAAAAACCACATCCAACTGGTAACATTGTTTCCCCAACACAAGGAGAAAAACTTGGAGATATTGTACGAATAAAAGCAGATGCAATAACCAATGGTTCGGATATTGAGACAATACAATTTATTGGAAAGTACGAAGATATAAACTATGAAGGAGATGGAATATATCGTCAATGGCACTATCACTATTTTCATGGTCAAATAAAATTACATTTAGGAGAAACACCTCAAGCTAAGTTTGGAGTTGATTGGAATACTTCATGGGTTCCTGACCAACCCGAACCAATGGAAATTGCTGCACGAATTATTGATAAATCTGGAATGATTTACTTTACCCAACCAGTAACCGATCTACAGTTTGACAGACCTCAAACTTCAATTGTTCTAGTTAAGCCTTATGACATCCCAAAAATTTGGGCTACTCGTACTGGACTTAAATTAGAAAGATTTTTTCTTCGCTCAAATTTAGATAGAATTCAGAATGCACAAATGGTTTGGACAAGTTGGAGTCCAAGTCAAATGGATGGACTTTATATAAATGAACATCGTATATTTGAAAAAGAGGGACCTACTCATAAGTTTTATTTCCATAGAGTAAATTTGGCTAACATGAATATTTTCAAAGAAAAAGAAAATATTTTATTTACAGCAAAGACCGAAGGCGGAATTCATGGAATGGAAGTTCAATGGCCTGGTGTAATGCTTCTTTTAAAAGTAGATCTTAGTAATATTTCTAAAATACCTCCCTCCTCTCCGGATAGTCTTTCCGCAGAATTTTTAGAACAAGGTTTAAAAATTAAGTGGAAGGATAAAGCAGATAATGAGAGAGGATTTATTGTTGAAAGAAAAATTGAAGGTGGCTCATTTTCAATAATTCAGAATTTAACTTCTATGGATAAGTCTGAGATTATAGATTCCAATCTTGTTTCCCCAAATAGATATACTTACAGAATTTCTTCGTTTAATGATTATGGAACATCGCCGTATAAAGAAATTTCCATTGCTACTCCAGACAATAAAGTACTTTTGGAATTTAAAAATCAATCGCAGTATTTACCAAATATAAATTGGTTAGATAATGCCGGCTTTTATTTCTTGCATAGCGATGTTGGAATTAACAATAATAATGGTGTTCTGAAAACTGTAGCTAAAAGATATTTTACTTCAACATATATTGCTCAATCATTTTCATTTAATAATAGCAATGTTATTACACAGAGTATTTATTTTAAACCGTCTGCAATAAAAGATCTTAATGTTGATGCATTAAAGTTTGGACTTATAGGAAAAGCCGGAGATCAATTAAAACTAAATTCTTCAGATTCTTCCTTCATGTCATTTAGCATAAAAGTATCTAAAGATGAAAAGAAATGGGGATTAAATTGTTACAATAAAATCAATTCAGTTGATTCAGAAATTGTGGATTCTACATTGACTTCATTTATTCCAAAATCAACATCTTGGTATAAGCTAAGTATCACTTGGGTTAAAAATAGTAGTAATTCAATTGAATACTCAGCTGTCTTGGATGACTATAAAGATGGTGGTGCATTTGTTATTAAGGAACAAATACTCAATCTTTCCGGAACACTTAATAACTCTTCTATAAGTAATAGTGATAGTATTTTTGCAGCAATAGAGGCAAACAGAGAAGCTGGTATTGATGCTGTTGATAATTTTTTCATTTATAATCAATCAGAAACTTTAGTTGGTATTGGTAATAAACTTTCACAAGTTAGTATTCCCCAACAATTTGAGCTTTCTCAAAATTATCCAAACCCTTTTAATCCAAGCACTACAATAGAATATAGTATTTCTAATACTGGGAACGAAAATTTTAGTTCAGTACAAATAAGAGTTTATGATATTCTTGGAAGAGTTGTAACTACTTTGGTAAACAAAAATCAAAAGCCTGGACACTATAAAGTTCAATGGAATGCAAAAGATTTATCAAGCGGAATATATTTCTATAAAATTACTGCAGGTAACTTTGTTACAGTAAAAAAAATGATGTATTTGAAATAAAACTAATAAAAAAAATATGAAAAATTTATTCTTCACCTTTCTTGTAATAATAATATCACAGAGTAATACTTTTGCACAACTTTCTTATGCTGAAGGTGGACCAGTCACTGAAGATCCAGGTCTTGAAGTTGACATAGAATTGAGACGATACATAAATGCACTATCAGGTAATGATAGTAATAACGGTAAAACTCAGGCAACAGCTTGGAAAACTTTAAGTAAAGTCAATGGTGAATCCAGTTCATATTTACCAGGGTTTCACATATTATTTAGAAGAGGTCAATCATGGACTGGGAGCTTAGGTGCTCACCAAATACCAAGTGGTGAGGAAAATAATAGAGTTGTTTTTGGAGCCTATGGTTCTATTACAGATGCACGACCAATAATTAGTGAAGGTGTTACAATTTCAACATATTACATGGTGCGTGATCTACAATCTAAAGTATTTTACAATGGGCAATATGGTAATCATCATAGCATCATTTATAGCAATATATGTTTTGGTGGTAAAAATAATGGAATAATGATAATAGGAAGTGTTCATCATTCTGCAATAATAGGAAATCTTATTTATGATGTTGATAATAATGATGCTATAGTTATTCATGATAGGAATTGGGTTACTCCAAGTGAATTCGTTAAATCTCATCATTGGGTAATTGATAATATTGTAATTGGAAATGAAGGGATGGAAAATTGCATCGATATTTCTCAGGGAGATTTTAGTTCTCAAGGAGAGAAAGTGGAAGGTGATGTAAAGGTAATTGCCAACCGTGCACAAATAGCCTCTGTTCCAGGTCTCTCAAAAAAAACTGGATCAGGTACAAGTACAACTATGGGTTTAGGACATGAAGGAATATATAACTGGGTTATTGGAAATATTGCAGCAGGCACAACAAATAACGGTATTTTTATCATGAATACTGCTAGAGAACAATCAAAAATTAGTGGAAATATATTCTTTAAAGGAAATAATGCAGCAATGTGTCGTTTATTTGGAAAAGATATTTCATTTACAAATAATACACTTAATGATTATGTAGGAAACTCAACACCCGTTATGATGGAAAGTGAAAATATGAACTTTTCAAATAATATTGTATTACGTCCAGCTACTGGTGGTTATTGGGCTCAGAAATTAGTTACTCCAGCAGAGATGGATTATAATTGGTTTGGTCATTCCGATTCGCCAATTATTGATGGTAAAAGTTTAAGTGAGTGGCAGACAGCTACTGGGTTTGATTTGCATTCTGAAGCTGGTGTTGTACCAGGAATAATAGCCCTTCCAAATGATGCATACAATCACGACCCACGAAACTGGAGAGATCAAACATTCTTGGAGCAGTTCATTCCTACTTCTGACTTTGCTGGTTTGGATGGAATAATTCCCGGTGCTTATGATACAAATGGAAAACGACAAGGAATGGCAATACTTCCTTTTGAAGATTCTGATTTAGAAAATGGTGGTCTTGGTTGGGAAGGTCCGTTACTTGTTCAACAACGATTAAAAGAGTTAGGTATTAGTTGGGGTAAACCATTGTTGGCTAAATATCCTACACCAAAAGATAAGTCTGCTAGTGTTAATATCAATAGTGAATTTAACTGGACAGCAGGAGACAGTACAATAAGCCATGATATTTATCTTGGTGTAAGTGCTGACTCATTATTATTTCAAGGTAATCAAATCAGTACCACATTTACTCCTAGTACTATGGCTTATGAAACTACATACTATTTGCGAGTTGATCAAGTAACAAATACAGAAACACATGAAGGAATTGTTTGGTCATTTGCCACAGAAGAAGAACCTATACCACCAACACTTGCTTTAAATCCAAAACCAGAAAACGATGCAGTTGATAAAAGAACTTCTTTGCAATTATCATGGAAACCTGGAGCAAGAACACGCAGCGTAAAAATTTATTTAGGTACTGAAAATCCACCACCACTTTTAACTAATCAAGAAAGTAATTCCTACTTTACAAGTGGTTTGGAATTAAGTACAACATACTATTGGCAAGTTGATGGTGTGAATCACTGGGGAGTAACTGAAGGTGAAGTTTGGAAGTTTACAACTCAATCCGAAGCAAATTTACCTAATGGTTGGATAGGACTTGATATTGGACAAGTTGGTATTACAGGAGATGATGGTTTTGATAATAATAAATTTAATATTTCAGCTTCTGGAAGTGGTATAAATAATCAAGCTGATCAGTTCCGATTTGTATCTAGAAAACTAATTGGGAATGGAGAAATAATAGCGCGGGTAGTTTCAATTGATAATGCAAGCAGTACAACATTAGCTGGAGTTATGTTACGAGAGAAGTTAGACAGTACGTCAGGTCATATTATGAGTGGTCAAGCACACGAAGGAATAGTAGCTAAATGGCGATCGTTTGATAGTGGTCTCACAAAGAGCAAACTAGGAAGTATAGTGTCAACACCTTACTGGGTTAAAGTTCAGAGGGTAAGTGATTTCCTAATAAGTTCAGAATCATCGGATGGACAAAAATGGAAGACTATAAAGACAGAGAAAATAAAAATGCAAGATGAAGTTCTGATAGGACTATTTGTATCTTCAGGTAATAATGATAGATTATGCACAGCCGTATTTGATAATGTAAGTATCAATGGATTATTGGTATCTGTTGAAGATGAAGAAAACAGTATAGTTTTAATCCCAACTGAATTTACAATTAGTAATTATCCAAATCCATTTAACCCCACAACCACAATCCAATACAGTTTACCAAAACCTGGAAATGTAAAAGTACAGATATATGATATAACTGGAAGTTTAGTAAATGAACTTATAAATGTCAAACAGAATGCTGGACAACATAGTGTTGTATGGAATGGAACAAACCAACAAGGCTTAGAAGCAGCAAGTGGAATATATTTATATAGAGTTCAATTTAAAGATCAAATAAAAACAGCAAAAATCATTTTAATGAAATAATTTAAATCTAATCAAGGTATGTAAAACAATTAATATTATAGAAATTTATTTAACATACAATTTGTACAACTAATTTAGCATAAAATATAAAAGCTAATGAGGAGAAAGTTTTGAGAAGAATATCATTCATATTTAGTTTACTTCTAGTTTCAAATATACTTTTGGGGCAAACCAAATGGTCAAGTCCAGTTACTTTACCAATCCCAAACTCACAAGATCAGCATACTGCATGTCAAGTTTTTGATATTGATAATGATGGAATTGATGACATTGTTGTTGGCGATCGTAATGGTGAAGCTCCATTTGTAGTTTGGTATAAATACAACGGTAGCAATTGGGATAAATTTGTAATTGAAAATTCTGACGTTAACCCTGAGGCTGGTGGTTGCTACTGGGATATTGATAATGATGGCGATCTAGATTTGGTTTTTGGGCAAGATGGTTCCGGTTTAGAAATTTGGTGGTGGGAGAACCCTTTCCCTAATTACGACAATGCTTGGACTAGAAGAAGTATAAAAAGTGGAGGGAGAAAAGCACATCATCATCAAATATTTGGAGATTTTGATTGTGATGGAGATATTGAATTGATGAGTTGGGCTGGAGGAAAAGACTTAATTTTATTTGAGATTCCAGAAGACCCTAAGACTTCAAGTTTATGGTCAGGTACAACCATTTGGCAAGCTAGTGCTAAATCTGAAGGTGCTGATAGAATAGATATTAATGGAGATGGTAAACTAGATTTTATTGGTGGAGCAAGATGGTTTGAGCATACAAATGGAACAGATTTTAACGTTCATATTATTGATCCAGATCCACACGTTGAAGAAGGTATGCACAGAGCAGGACAGCTTGTTAAAGATGGATGGCCTGAAGTTGTTATTTCTCCAAGTGATCATAATGGTTTGGCAAAGTGGTATCAATGGAATGGTAGCAGTTGGACTGGGCATATACTTGGCTATGTGGTACATGGACATACTTTAGACTTAGCAGATTTTGATAACGATGGTAACATGGATATTATGATTGGTGAAATGGGAAAACCCGGAGATGCAGAAAAATCTGAAATTTGGATTTGGTACGGAAATGGAAAAGGTGAATTTACTAAAACACTTGTACAAAAAGGTCAAGGAACTCATGAAGGGAAAGTTGGAGATTTTGATGGAGACGGAGATATAGATATTGTTGTAAAACCTTATAGCCATAATGCACCAAAAGTACAAGTATATAAGAATTTATCAGAGAGTATTAAGATAGATAATTATGCAAGAAAACTTGTAGATAACTTACCTAAAAGAGCTGTATTTGTTGATGCAAAAGATTTAGACGGAGATGGTCTTAAAGATATTATTGCCGGTGGTAATTGGTGGAAAAATCCTGGCAAGATTGATAGCACTTGGGTACAAAATGCAATTGGTGGCAACTTAAATAATATGGCTATAGTTTACGATTTTGATTTTGATGGCGACCTAGACATTCTTGGTACAGAAGGATTTGGTAGTGATAGCAACCATAAATTTTTATGGGCTAGAAATGATAGTAGTGGTAACTTCACAATACTTGACAACATTGAATATACTGGCGATGGAGATTTTCTTCAAGGACGTGCAGTAGTCGGTTTTGATTGTAATAATTATATCGCTCTATCTTGGCATGCAAATGAACCCAACACACAAGCATTAAAAATTCCATTAGACCCTTCTTCTGAAACTTGGACAACTACAACTTTTAGTGATAAAACTCTTAAGGAAGATTTAGATGTTGGTGATATAGATGGAGATGGTGATCTTGACATTTTAGCTGGAACCCAATGGTTAAGGAATGACCATAACAGCTGGACTACTTTTACAATTGGAACGCTCACTTCTGGGGAACCAGATAGATGTGACCTTGCCGATATAAATGGTGACGGACGACTAGATGCAGTTATAGGATTAGAAAATGGAGTAGAAGTTATTTGGTTTGAAGCTCCGGAAGATCCTACCAAAACTTGGGCAAGTCATACATTAGGTGTAGCTGCCGGACAAGGATTTAGTATGGATGTTGCAGACGTTGATAAAGATGGAGATATGGATATTATTTTAGGCGAGCATAAAGGTAGTACTAACAACAGAGTAATAGTATTTGAAAATACGGGAACAGCTTCTAACTGGACAAGTTATGTTATAGACAAACAATCAAAAAATACAATAGATCATCATGATGGAACACAAGCAGTTGATCTTGATAATGATGGGGATTTAGATATTATAAGTATTGGTTGGAAAAATGCTAAACTGTGGATTTTTGAGAATAAAGCTGATGGAAATATTAGTAATATTAATATTGAGAATAAAGAAGTGCCAGACGGATTTACATTAAATCAAAATTATCCTAATCCGTTTAATCCAACTACAACCATTAGCTATTCTTTGGCAAGAAGAAGTTTAGTTAAACTAGAAATTGTGGATGCTCTTGGAAAGATAGTGAAGACTCTAATTAATGAAGAAAAATCGAAAGGAAATTATGAAGTAAAATTTGATGCTTCCTCGTTAACAAGTGGCTTATATTTTTACAGATTACAAAGTGATAACTTCACTAAAACTAAAAAACTAGTTCTGTTAAAATAGTTTACATTAATTAATAATTTTACAAATTACTGTTTTTTGAAAAATTATTTAATCAATTTCAATTTATAAAGGGAAACTCATTATGTCTTATAGACAAATTATATTTATTCTTCTACTAACTCTTACTAGTTCTACTTTTATGTTTGCTGTTGAGTCACCTCTTATTTTTCCTAAACCGCAAGAGGTTAAACTATCAACTGGTTCGTTTCATCTTGATGACAAAACTCAGATATTACTTCCAACAGATGCATCTAAAAGTGATAAAGACTTAGCAATATTTTTAGTTAATGATTTAGTTGACAAGCACTACATCCCTTTAAGTACAAATCTAGTTTCAGACATATCTGCAAGTAAGAATAAAATTATTATGGGAACTATTGATAATCAACTTATCAAAGAATATTGTACTAAACATAATATTGATGTTACAAGTAAAAGTCCTGGCAAAGAAGGATATGTTCTAATTGTAGAAAAGAATACTATCATCATTGCTGGTTGGGATGATGCCGGAGCATTTTACGGTTTGCAAACTTTACGACAATTAATAAATAAGAACTCTAATTACAAAATTCCTTGTATGACAGTTAGGGATTGGCCTCACTTCCCTTTTAGAGGAATTCGTTTGTTCGTTCCAGATAATGAAGACGTTGCATACTTCAAACGTTTTATTAAAGATTTTATGGTTCTCTATAAATTCAATAAATTATTTGTAGAGTTTAATGGTTTCCGTTCTGATAGTCATCCTGAAATTAATGTTGGATGGTTGCAATTTGTGAAAGATTTAAATAACACAAGAACTCCCGAGTTGGATGGTTTGTTTGGTTTCAATCGTAATTCAAATCACCAAGATGCTGGAGGTGGTAAAATAATTGATAAAGAACTTACACGTAATTTAGTAGAATTTACAAGAAGTAATTTTATCGATTTTATTCCTGAAATTCCAACATTATCACATGCCTATGCCTACGTTACTTCACATCCGGAATTGGCAGCATATTCAGATGACATTTGGCCTGATGTATATGACCCAACAAACCCAAAAGTTTATGATTTAGTTTTTGATTTGTTTGATGAATACATTGATGTTGTTAAACCAAATATGATTCATATTGGACATGATGAGTGGCGTGGTTTTCCAATGAGCAAAATAAAAATCTTTCAAGAAAACAATTATGCTGATTTATATATATCTGATGTAAATAAATTACATAGCTACCTTACTAAGAAAGGTATTAAGGTTGCAATGTGGGGAGATTTTTTATTAGAAAAAGTTAGAGGTAAACAAGCAAGAGTAGAAGAAACTTTAACTGGCGAAGAATATATAATTCCCGGAGCTGTTCCATTTCAAAAAGTCATAAATGAAATCCCAAAAGATATTCTAATTCTAAATTGGATGTGGCAAGAATCTGTTGGTGGAAGAGAAAATGATGAAACATTTACTAAACAAGGGTTCAAACAAATCTTTGGGAACATGCATAAAGATGTTCCAGAATATGAAGAAAGAATTATTAAGTCAGATTTTATTGGTGGAGCTCCCTCATCCTGGGCAATAACAAATGAATATGTTTATGCACGTGAAGAGTTAGATGAATTCCTAGCTTGTGCTAATTCATTGTGGACTGGAAAGCAGCTAACTCCAAAGAACCTTAACAAAGTAATTAGAAATATAATGCCTTCTGTACGTAGAAACCTTAGTGGAAAAACAGAACCGAGTTCAGATGGCGATCAAGTTAGTTCAATTGATTTAACTTCATATTTTAATAGCGGTAAAAATGACAAACGTATGAATTTAAATTTAGCCAACTTATCAGAAACAAATGTAAGTCTAAATGAAAAAACTTTTAACCTATCACAAAGTTCAGGTCAATCTGCAATTGTTGTAGGTGTAAAAGGTAAAGGAGACTCCCCTTTTGAAAAAGAAGTTCAAGGAATAAAAATTGGACGAGATGTTAGTAGTCTGATTTTTTTACATGCTAGTATAAATCCTGGACACATTTCTCCAGCTCATTGTGCTCCGTATAATACAGCCAACACAACAGAACTTCTTGGATGGTATGAAGTAGTTTTTGAAGATGGTTTTAAAGAAACAATCCCAATTCAATATGGAGTAAATATTAGAGAATATACTTCTGATGAAAATTGCTATTATAGTGATGCTATAGAAATTGGGGAAAAAGTATTTTACGCTTTTGAATGGAAGAATACTCGTTTGGGGGAAAAAATTGAATCGATAAACTTGATTGGAACAGAAAATGCAAAGCGACATATAAGAGATACTTGTTACGATGGAAAGGCTGGGTTTGAGACAATACCTAGCAATGGTTTGATATTACTGGGCTTAAGCGTGGTTGAAGTAAGAAAAGAAAATGTTTATCCATATATGATTAAGTAATAGATTATTAAATATTAAAAACAGAATTGGTTTTATGGTCTAATAGTATAGGTTGAATAGTAAAACAATTACAATCTAATTAAGGTGAAGGAAATGATAAAACCAAAAGCAGATAGAGGAATATAGATGAAAATATTATTTGTAATATTTATAACTCTAACATTTAGCACACTATTATCTCAGCCAAAACCTGGAGATGTCTTCCGTGAGTATATGTGGTACAATTCTACTGGTGATGGTGGTGGTTCATTACGAGTAGGTGGCAACTTAGACTACGGTGGTGGTTGGCTTTCACACGCAACAAACTTAGATTTAGTTGATGCAATAAAAGCTGAAATAGTTATTGAAAAATTAGAAAGTCATACTGGAACTCATGGCTTAAAAATAAATATGAATGATAAAGGATGGATAACTTTTCCAGAAGCTGATAAAATTCCTTTCCATCAAAAAAATTATCACCATCATACATACCCTGTTGTTTCAATTCCCCTCACCAGTCTAAACCAAGGAACTGATAATAAGTTTAGATTACAAATTACTGCTGTCCGAGATCATTGGGATCAAAATCTTATTTATGGAGTTCATATTAGAGTCTATTATAACCCAAGTTTAAAAGCACATCCAACTGGTCAAATTACTTCACCACTTGCAGGAGAAAAACTTGGTGATTTAGTAACCTTACAATCTAGTGTTACACCAAACGGATCTAATATTCAAAAGGTTCAATATATTGGGAAATACGAAGATGTAAATTATGAAGGTGATGGAGTTTACCGCCAATGGCATTATCATTATTTCAAAGGTAACTTAATGCACAATTTAGGTAATTCATCTTCCTCTCCTTTTTCTGCAAACTGGGCAACAACTTGGATTCCTGATCAACTATATTCTTTTGAAGTAGCTGCACGAATTATTGATCAAACTGGAATGATTTATTTTACTGAGCCAGTTTCCAATTTACAACTTGACAGACCTAATAATTCTATTGTTCTTATCAAACCTTATGATGTACCAAGACAATGGGTAACAAGAGCTTCTAGACGTCAAGAAAAAATATTTATTCGTTCTGATTTAGAACGAGTAACAGCAGCTCAAATGTTATGGACAAGTTGGGGCCCTGGACATTCAGAAGGAATTATGATAAATGAAAAATTTGTTTTTCATAAGGAAGGTCAAGCACATAGATATACTTTTCATAGAAAAAACATAACTCCTTTAAGTGTCTTTGAAGAGAATGAGAATATAGTAATGACAGAAGCATCTGCTTCTGGACATCACGGGATGGAAGTACAATGGCCGGGCATTATGTTTCTTCTAAATACTGATTTTAGTAGTTTGCCTAAAACTGCTCCATCATCTCCAGATAGTTTGATAGCAGAATTAGTTGAAACTGGATTAAAAATTAACTGGAAAGATAATGCGAATAACGAAAGAGGTTTTATAATTGAAAGAAGAATTGATGGTGGGTCTTATTCAGTTATTGGGAAAACAAATTGGGTTCAAAGAACTTCTTTTATTGACTCAACTTTTGACGAAGCTATTCATTATGCTTATAGAGTTTTGGCTTTTAATGATTATGGAACATCTGCTTCTGAAGAAATTACTTTAGCAACTCCTAGTCATACAACATTCTTAAATTTTAAAGAAAGTTCGCAATATCTTCCAAAAGTAAATTGGCTTGAATTTGCTGGCTTCTATTATTTGGAAGATTATAAAGGGCTTGGTGGCGAATCTGGTGTTCTTAAAACAGTTCCAAACAGACCTAACACTTCATCCTATATCGGTAAGTCTTTTTCATTTTCAGAAAGTAATTCAATAACACAAAGAATTAATTTAAGAACCACTTCAATAAAAACTAAAGGTATAGAAGCTTTCAAATTTGGTCTTATTTCTGTTGGCGGTGATGAACTAGATTTAGAATCTTCTGATTCTTCTTTTGTTGCATTCGTACTAAAAGTTTCTAAGAATGAAAATACTTGGCGAATGTACTCCTATAATAAAACAAGTTCTACAAACTATGAGATATTAGATTCAACTTCAAATACAATTGAACCAAAAGGATGGTATAATTTAAATATAGTCTGGAATAAATCAGAAGACAATTCAATTAGTTATGAAGTTACGTTAGGTCATAACGATTTACAACTTTCAGGTAGTGTAGCAAACACTTCCCTTTTTTCTGATGATAGCATTTACGTTGCAGTTGAAGCAAATGACAAAGGTGGAGTTGATGCCATAGATAACTTTTTTATTTATAGCCAAACAGAACCACTGACTGATATTGAAGATGAATTATTTGGACGTGGTATTCCAGAGAATTTTAATTTATCACAAAATTATCCAAACCCTTTTAATCCTGAAACAACAATTAAATATTCATTACCAAGTTCCGGTTTTGTAAAATTGGATATTTTTAATATTCTTGGTCAAAAAGTAAAAACACTTATTAATGGAATAAAATCTGCTGGCACATATAATGTAAATTGGAATGCATCATCACTTCCAAGTGGAGTTTATTTTTATTCGTTAAATTTTAACAATAACCAACAAGCTGTTAAAAAAATGTTGCTATTAAAATAGGTGACAAAAATTTAAGACAGGATAAATTGTTTTTCATAAAGGAGAAATCATTTTGAAAAGTTCAAAAGAATCTCGTAGAAATTTTATTAAAAAATCTGTGCTTGGTGTTGGAGCTATTTCTGTACTTGGTAACAATACTAACTGTGCAGCTGATAAAACAAGTGGAACTCAAAAAAAAAAATTACCTCGCGAAGTATGGATTGCAACAATCTCTCAAGAAAAACTTCACGCAGAAAATTCTACTCAAATGATCTCTAAAATATTAGGCTTAATGGAAGAGATTGCTCCATTAAAACCAGACATAATTTGTACTCCAGAAATTTTTCCATTTGTTGGGATTTCGAAAAAAATGTCTGTTGAAGATGCCGCAGAAGAAGGTATTGGGAAAACTATAAAACCCTTTTCAGATTTTGCAAAAAAAAATAGATGTTATATAATTTGTTCAACATATACTAAAGAAGCTGGTAAATATTATAATGCAGCTGTGCTTTTAGATAGAGATGGGAAACGTGTTGGAGAATATAGAAAGATGTTCCCCACAATAGGAGAATGTGATTCTAATCTTTGTCCAGGTTCAACTGACCCGCCAGTATTTCAAACTGATTTTGGTAAAATTGGAATGCAAATTTGTTATGATATCAACTGGGTTGATGGATGGAATACTTTAAAAAGAAAAGGTGCAGAAATAGTTTTTTGGCCTTCTGCTTATGGTGGCGGAGCTAAACTAAATTCTTACGCAAATTTATTTAACTATCATGTTGTGAGTAGTACTCGTAAAAATATATCGAAAATAATTGATGTAACTGGTGAGAACATTGCTACTACTGGGTCTTGGGAGAGAAATTGGATTTGTACATCAGTAAATCTTGAGAAAGAAATTATTAATGTTTGGCCAAGTTCAAAGTATTATAAAAGAATATTAGGTAAGTACGGACGTGATGTGAAAATAACAACTTTGCATGATGATGGAATTTCCATTTTAGAAAGTTTATCTGTAAATCTTAAAGTTGCAGATATTCTAAAAGAGTTTAAGATAAAGACTGTAAAAGAAAATATGCTAAGTGCTGAGAATGCACAGAAAAAGATTTAATTATTTAGAATTTCTAGATATAATACCAAACCAAAGAGGTATAAAAATGATTTCTTCAAAAAGATATTTGCAAAATATTTTTTTAATTATGTTCATATTTTTGTTATCCTCATTACCCAACAAGTTAAGAGCAAAAAACATTTCTAAAAAGTCTGAAATAATTTTCTCAGATAATTTTTCATCCGGAAGTTGGGACACTTGGTTTTCTAATGAAGAATTTAACAATAGAATGAAGCCAAGTTTTTCTGTTGATAATACAATTGCTTATGAACAAGGTGGTACTAGTTTAGTAATTTCAGGCAACAATAATAGTCAGGCTAAAGGTAGTTATAGAAAAGATATTAGAAAGTTTGGAGTAAATTTTGTTAAAGATAATTTTTACAAATTTACTGTTTGGTATGCAGTAAAAAACATAACCGGAATAAACGAACATGTTTTTGCAGCTGTTACTTGGGGCTCTGTATGGAATACTCAAAAACTTATTCCAGTAGCTGTTGAAAGTCAAGGTACATTCAATTGGATTAAAGCGGAACGAGTTGTAAAGATAGCAAGTAACGATTCTAAAGTTGTTATTGAATTAACAGCTGGTTGGTTAAACAAACAAAGTTCTGTTTTCTATGGAAAAGTAATAATAGAAAATCTTCCTGATTACACTCCCCCATCAAGAAAAATAAATATTGTAACAATTGATAGTTCTCCACCGAAGGGTTCTACACTTTTGGATAATAGAGATCACTATGTTAAACAAATTCGTAAGGCGTGTAGTGCAAGTCCTAACTCTGTGGACATTGTTTGCTTACCTGAATACTTCAACTCATGGGGAGTTGTTAGAAATAATCTTTTTGATATTGCAGTTGATATGGATACTTCTGCTTATATGAAAGGCTTTAAAGATGTGGCAAAGGAATGTAGTACTAATATTGTTGGAAGTGTTCTTGTTTTAGAAAATGATATTCCTTTTAATACTGCCTTTCTTATTGATCGAGACGGAAAAGTTGTTGACACACAACGTAAATTACATGTTCCAATGCAAGAATATTGGTGGGGTGGAGGGCGTGGAGATGAACTTAAAGTTATGCAAGCAGACTTTGGTAAAATTGGTTTGTTAGTTTGTTGGGATTATTTTTTAGTTGATCCAATTAGAACTCTTGCACTAAAAGGAGCAGACATAATTTTTGTTCCAATTGAAGGAGATAGTCGTCAGGTTAATGGGCAGAAACGTAAAGCTCCTGAATATATTGGAATTGCTTCAACTGTTCAAAATAGAATTCCAATGGTGTTTTGCTTTTCGCCAATAAATGTTGGTAGAGGTAATCAATCTTTAATGATAGATAGAGATGGTACTATAAAAGGAAGATCGAATATTAATAAATCAATAGTACATGGAGAAGTTGAACTTAGCAAAAACTCTGATGATGTTTTCTTAAATTTCTTTATGGATAGAAGACCAACATTACACAGCGGTATAAATGATAATTCAAAATTAGCACTTTGGAAAAATGGTTCAATAAAGTATGTACCTAATCCTACAATAAGATAGTTAATGTACAATATAGTTTTAATAATATTGCTTTTACATTTTTTTAATTTTCAAAAAGATAATGTTCCTTTCAAGTATGTTATTATTGAGTCAGAAAAAACTTCTCCAAAAAAAATGTATGGAAAAACTTTCGGGGATTTTTCAGGTGACAACTTTCCTGACATTTTAATATCAAGTGCAAAAGATGATGGCATGCATTGGTACGAGTATCCATCCTGGACAAAACACACAATTAGAGAATTTGGAAGTTGGTCAGAAGATATTCAAACTGGTGACATGGATGGAGATGGGGACATTGATATTATACAGGGAAATAAAGATGCTTTATTTTGGTATCAAAACCCACTCATACAATCTAAAAAAAGTAACACAAATGAATGGAATGCTATTCGAATAGGTTCTGATGGAACGAACATTCATGATCTTGAAGTTGCAGATATTAATGGAGATGGTAAATTAGATGTTGTTATTCGATATGAAAAAGAGAACAACAAATCAGTTCACATTTATATTCAAGAGACTCCAACTTTATTCAGTGAAATTGAAAAAGTAAATACAACTAATTTAAAAGGTGAAGGACTTTGTCTTGCTGATATTAATGATGATAGTTTTTTAGACATCATTATTGGAAATGTCTGGTGTCAAAATAATGGAGATGGAACAAAATGGAAGGAACAAAGTTACGCAAGTGAACTACCAGCACAATTGATGATTCGTGTTGGAGACCTTAATGGTAATGGAGCTAATGAAATATTAGTTTGTCCACAAAGTTCTAAAGTAGGAAGTTTAGTTTGGTTTTTTCAAGATGTAAAAAGTAAAGTATGGAAGCAACAAATAATTCAAAATGGAATTACAAAAATGCATGGACTTGCAATTGGTGATTTTAATCTCGATGGAGCTTTAGATATCCATACTTCACTAAGACATGACTTAAAAGGTAATAATGACAATGTTAGTATTTGGATAAATGATAATAGTACAATTCCCAATTTTACTGAACAGATACTTTCTAAAAAAGGTTCACATTTTTCCAAAGTAATTGATATTGGGAATGATGGTGATTTAGATATTCAAGGAGTCAACTGGAGAAGTAACAAATCATTTAATGCACCAATTGAACTTTGGGAAAATCTTACTATAAATAATTTAATAAACGAGTAAATATTAAATAAGGATTACTTAAATGGACAAATTCATTCTTAACTTGGTTCATCGTCCGGAACTTGTACCGGAGTACATCGATACAGATGCTCAAGAGGGTCAATCCGAAGAGGTAAGTAAAATAGAAGTTGTAAAAGAATCTATTGATATTTTTAAGTTGCAACAAGAGATAGCTCATAAAAATAATCTTAAAACAACTATTCAAATGACTTATGCAAGTTTATACAATGATGAAATTATAAATCTTGTAAAGCAACATAACAAAGAATTTGGAGATGAAATTGGTCATACTTTTCTCGGTGTAAATTGCAAAGAGTTTAGAGAAAAATATAATTCTAAAGAATTAGCAATGTGGCTCTTCCCAATGGATATGAAGAAAAAAATTGTTGTGGATTCCTTCGAACATTTTAAAGATGTATTTGGTTTTTATCCTACTTCAACAGGTTCCTATTTTATGGATGCTGAGTTAATCATTTTTATTAAAGAAAAATACCCTATGATTAAAACTGCAATTGCAACTTGCTTTGAGGAAGGACCAAAAGTATTTAGGCACGCAAACTATTCTTGGTACACACTTATGGATGGAAGTCCTTGGACAGCTTGGATACCATCAAAACATAACACACATGCTATTGCAGAATCTGAAGAAGATGATATTGGTATTGTTGCTATTCCACATTTATCGCGCGACCTTCTCGCAATTATGGATAACTCCGGTGATATGTTTGGGACGCATCCACAAAATATTATTCGTGGATTAATTTATGAAGGTGACCGTCTTCCATATATGTACAACTTGATTGATCAATATCAAGTAATGAAAAAGTTTAATAAAGGTTTTACTTATAACCTAGCATACGTTGGTCCCGGCTGGATGGGCAAAAGTGGAAGATGGGAAGCCGACTATCGAATTCTAAAAAAAAGCTACGAAGATTTTCTTGCCTACTATGGAAAATTAAAAAAGGAAAGTAAATTAGAAGATATGACAATGTCAGAATTTGCTGACTGGTTTAGAGGAAATCAACCTCGTAGCGGACCAATTTGTGGACTCTGGAAAGACATAGTTTACGGCACAAAAAATCAAGCATTCTGGTATGCCGATTCTAAACTTCGTGTAACAGTTGATCTTAAGCAAGGCGGTGCTATTACTGATCTTCGTCCCTATGCTTCAAAACTAGAACGACCTTGTGGAGCTGGAACAAAAGCTAATCAAGATGCTTCCTATCCTTATATTGTTCAATCGCGTTATAGAGCTGGTGCGTTTACACATTACGCTGGCGAAGGTGCTATTAAAAGTTGTAAAGTTAGGTATAAAGGAGAAGAAGTTGATTTAAGTTCTTGCCGTACCCAAGGTAAATATCGCGAGGAAGAAGGGGCAAGAATTTTAGACGTACTCCCTGTTGAAGTTGAGTTCGAAGGACTTACTGTAAAAATTGCAACAACATATCGCTTCAAAGAAAATAAAGGTGAAATAGAAATAGTACGTAAACTTATTGAAACTTCTGATCCCGATGCTGAAATTGTAATTGATGAATTCCTTACATCTTGCTGGGGTACAACAGAATATCCCGAAGACCTAACTGGATGCTTACTTGCTATTGAGGATAAAGATGGTAAAACCAAAGATGTTAGTTATGATTATCGTTGCCGAGAGGAATCACTTAAAAATGCAGTTGCTGCTTCCGCAGTTATTCCTTATGTACAAACAAAAGCTAGTTTGGTTACTACGCAAGATAATTGTACAGGGTATTATGAAGAAGGATATTCATTTGCACCAAATTTAAAAATAGGTTTATTTAAAACAATAAAATTAGACGAGGAGTTAAAAACATGTCTCAAGGTAGAACAGGCAAAATAAATTACAGATGCCCAATATGTTTGTTACGTGAAATAGATTATGATTTGCTTTATGAAAAAGAAGTTGATGAATTTTATTGCAGACGTTGTAACTGGGAAGGTGGTGAACAAGAGATTCTCCATCTTTATTCAATCTATAAACAAAAGTACAGGGCAATGCTAAAACGTTTTACAGTTGAAGATATTTTAAGTGATGATTTTAACGGAAAGTAAATTTTATATGTTCATTTTTTCACAATATAAATTTCACAATATAAATTTCATGATATATACATTAATCTTTTGCCCACAGGCTAATATTAATTTTTAACGAGGAAACATGGAAGTAAAAAATAAAACTGTTGTTGCACCAGAAGATCAAGTTTCGATTAAAGCAAAGGTTGCCATTGGATTTGGAGGGTTAGCAATCTTTTTTGGAAATTTTTTCTTAAACACTTTTGCTTGGCCTGTTTATCAAATGACTTTAGGAATTAACCCTGCATTGTTAGGTATTGCAATGGCTATCCCAAGATTTTGGGATGCTTTTACAGATCCAATAATGGGAAAGATTTCTGATAATACAAAATCTAAATATGGAAGACGAAGACCCTATATTGTAATTGGTGCAATATTATCAGGGCTTTCCTTTGGTTTAGTTTGGATGGTTCCTACTGGATGGAGTGAAGACGCAATACTTACTTGGTTTGTTGTTACGTCAATTATTTTTTATACAAGTTTTACAATCTTTTCTGTTCCCCTTACTAGTCTTACTTATGAAATGACTCCTGATTATAATGAACGTACAAAAGTAATGGGATACTTTTCATTTTTTTTCAAAATAGGTGAAGCAATTAATCAATATCTTTTTCCATTGGCACAATTAGCTTTGTTTGGTGCTGTAATGATTGGAGTAAAATATGTTGGCTGGGGTGTAGGTATTGTTATTTTTATTATTGGTGGTTCGCTACCTGGACTATTAGTAAAAGAGCGGCATTACAAAACTTCTTCTAATTCTAATAAAGTAAAAATTTGGGAAAGCATAAAAGAATCTTTTCAGAATAAAGCGTTTGTTGTTTTAATTACATTAACAATTTTGCAAACAATTTGTGGCATTTATGCATCTAGTATAGATTACTATTTAATTGTATATCATATGTTTGAAGGCGACCTTGCTACTGGTTCAATTTGGAAAGGCAACCTAACGCTTGGCTATGCTATTATGGGTTTTCTTTCAATTCCAGTTTTAACTTACGTTTCATCTAAGCTAAGTAAAAAAACATCTCTAGCAATTGTATATGTTATGTTTGCACTTAGCGGAATTGTAAAATGGTTTGTATTTACTCCTGGTAATCCGTTCAAAATTTTGCTGGATCCATTATTAGGTGCACCTATTTGGATTGGCATCGCAATGATTATGCCTTCTATGATGGCTGATGTTTGTGATGATGATGAACGTATTCATGGAAATAGACGTGAAGGTATGTTCGCTGCAATTTATACATGGGTTCAAAAATTTGGATTTTCAATTGCTTTCTTAGGAGCTGGTCTTGCCCTTAATTATGTAGGCTTTGATGTAAACTTGGGTGGCAATCAAACAGAAGAAGCAATATTTGGAATGCGTGCTATTTTAGCTGGCGGAGTTATAGTAACGGCTATTGCCGCACTAGTTGTTTTAAAGTTTTATAAACTGACACCAGAAACTGCTCTTGAAACAAGAAAAATTTTAGAGGATAGACGTGGTAAAGTTTAGCACAAATAACTTATGTAAGAATATTAATATTTTAGTTTAGGAGAAACTTTCAAATGATTTATACAAGAAAATTTAGTTTGTTTTTTTTATCAATATTAGTTTTTGTTGGTTGTTCAAAAACCCCTCAAGAAAAACCTAATATTATTTGGTTAATGGCAGAAGACATTAGCAACGACTTAGAATGTTATGGAATGAAAGCTGTTAAAACTCCAACATTAAATAAATTGGCTGAGGATGGAATACTTTTCACAAATACATTTAGTACAAATCCTATTTGTGGGCCCAACCGTTCTGCTATGCTTACTGGCGTTCATCAAGTTAAAATGAATGCACACAATCACAGAAGTAATAAAAATGTAACCCTAACCGATCCAATTAAACCAGTTACATATTGGCTGAAAGAAGCTGGCTATACAAACATTTATGGTTATCACGGAGTAATGAGTAAGGGTCAAAAAATTGATGTGAACTTTAAAACCGAACCACTTGGAACGTGGGATGGAAAGACAAACTTCGGTTTGTTTGATAAGACGGATTACTTTGATGAAAAAGATCAACCATTTTTTGCACACATACAATTAAAAGCAACACACAGAGGAAATTGGTGGGATAGAATACGTGCCAAGTCACAACATCCGGTTAACCCAGATTCAGTTAAGCTTCCTCCCTACCTAGCTGATCATCCAACTATAAGATTAGATTGGGCAAAGTACTTAGACCAAATAGAATATATGGATGATGAAGTAGCAATGATACTTAAGGAGTTAGAAGAAAAAGGTTTAGCCGAAAATACTATTATAATTTTTGTTGGAGATAATGGACGTTGCAATATTAGAGGTAAAGGGTATCTGCATGATTCAGGTTTGCGAGTTCCTTTAATTGTCAAACTACCAAATGGACTTAATGCAGGAGAAGTTAGAGACGATGTTATAAGTACTACTGATATTACAGCTACAGTATTAGACTTAGCTGGAGTTAAGATTCCAAAATATATGACTGGGCAATCATTCTTTGCAAAAGATTTTAATAGAGAGGAAGTTTATTCCGCAAGAGATTTATGGGATGAAGTTGATGAAAAATCTAGGTCAATTTCTACAAAAGAATGGAAGTACATTCGTAACGATAAACCAGAAATCCCTTTTGATGCACATCAAGCATATTTAGAATTTTTCCGTCCTGCAGTACACATTATGCGAAAGTTAAATAAAGAAAATAAATTAAACACAAATCAAAAGTTTTTTTTTGCTGATAAAAAACCAAAAGAAGAATTGTACAATCTTAAAGATGATCCATTTGAGTTAGTAAATCTTGTTGGAAACTCTGACTACAATTCTATTCTTGAAAAGATGAGAAATAAAACGTCAAAGTATGATGAAAAAATGAAACCAGTAAGCGATGTTTACATCCCCGTACATCCGGAATCTGTGGACGTTATTAAGTGGGTAAAAAAAGCTAAGCCAGAACTCTATAAAAAAATGTTAAATGGTTCTGAGCTTGACTTTGCTGGACTTGCAAAAGAATTTAAAGAATTGAATTCTAAATAATAGAAAAAACAATTTCAATTATGGAATGAGAATATGATATCAAATAATAAAAAGAAACAAGTCTATTTAGTAATTCTATTTAGCTTATTTTTTTCATTTTCTATATTGTCCCAACCTAAATATTGTATTTTAAAAGCTGATGATTTTACTTATAGTGCCTCTCAATCTCTTGGTATTGATTCAGTTTATTTAAAGTACATCAATTACATAAAGCAAAAAGGTATTGTCTCCGGATTAGGAATTATTGCTAAAAATTGGGATAGAGAAGATAGCCTCAGAAGTGACCATAGACCTTTTATTGATCAATTGAAAGAATCTAGAAAATTTGAATTTTGGAATCACGGTTATATTCACTCCCCTACTGAATTTCAAGGAGCATCCTATGATTCTCAGTTTGCAAACATGAAAAAATCTCAAGATGTAATAAAGAAAAATTTGGATGTAACAATGCACACATTTGCTGCTGGTTGGAATAATTCTGACATTACAACCTCGGCAGTTCTTTATAATATTGAAGAATTGAAATTTTGGATGAATAGAGATGGATTGCCTGCAGCACCTGGAGTATTAGTAGTCTCCGAAAGGTCAACTATCGAATGGATAATTGATGGTCGTAGAACTCCGAGTATCAAAAACTTTAAGGACGGTTGGAAAAACAGTTACTCTAAAAAACAAATTCTGATATGCCAGCTTCATCCGCATCGGTATGATAATGAAGCTTTTGTGCAACTTGATTCAACTATTAGTTTTTTACTCTCCAAAAATGTAGAGTTTATTCTTCCGTATGATTATTATCTAATAAAAGCTAACGGTCTTATTGTAGATGCTGGCCCAGACACAACCATAGGTTGTAGCCCTGAAACAATTATTATTGGAAGTAACAACACATCTGTTGATGCAAATTCTTATGGGTGGACAACTAATAATGGTCACATTGTTTCTGGTGCGAAAGAAAAAATAGCAACTATAGATAAACCAGGGACTTATAAATTAACTGTAAAAAGAACTGGAAGTATTACAATTACAGATGCCGTAATAGTTGCAACTAATTGTATAACATCTATTGAGGAAGAAGAGAATTTACTTAGAGATTTTTCAATGTCAATTTATCCAAATCCGTTTAACCCAACAACTACAGTTAGTTTTACAATCCCTAATGATAGCAAGGTTAAAATAGATATTTATAATTCTTTAGGGCAAAAAGTTTCTGAATTATTAAATGGAAATAAAAATAGTGGCGTCCACTTATTAAAATGGAATGGAATAGGATTTAGTAGTGGGACATACTTTGCAAAAATTACTGCTATCTCTTTAGATAAAAAAGAAATTTATTCTGATGTAAAAAAACTATTACTCTTAAAGTAATCTGTAATTTAATTGGGGAAATATAAATACGAAATAGTCTTAGAAAGATATACCTAAAGGTGTGGACATAGATCACATTTAGATTTTGAAGTAAACACAAAAGATTCAGTATTGTACTATTTACAAATCTAATCATATCCGCCAAACAGATAATTTAGGTAACCATTTTTTTAAGTTTAGAATAACTAATTTGAAGCGTTAGAATTATTATTTATTAGCTTAAAAATAGAAACTACAAAAAGAGTCAAAATGAAAAAAATATTTGTTATAGTAATTATTAGCATTGGTCTTTCAATATCTTGTTCTTCAATAAATATCAAAAAAGAGAAAGAAAAATTTCATATATATTTACTGATGGGACAATCTAACATGGCAGGTCGAGGTGAAATTGAATCTCAAGATACGCTTACACATCCAAGCGTTTATGTGTTAGATAAAGATACAAATTGGGTATTAGCTAAATCTCCTTTACATTATGATAAACCTGGAATTGCTGGTACAGGGTTAGGTTTAACATTTGGAAAATTATTAGCAGAAGAAAATCATGAAATTAAAATAGGTTTAGTTCCATTAGCAAAAGGTGGTACTAATATCGATAAATGGCGTAACGGCGAATATGATAAAAAAACAAAAAGTTACCCTTATGATGAGGCAATATCAAAAGCTAAAATGGCCTTAAACAAAGGAACTCTTAAAGGAATATTATGGCATCAAGGAGAATCTGATTCTAATTCAAAAGAAAATGTAAACAGTTACAAAAAAAAGTTTATTACATTAATGAATTCCATAAAAACAAGTTTAGATGTATCATCAATCCCTATTATTATTGGCGAATTAGGACATTTTAACTATAAAACAAGAGAACTGTCTAAAAGCCTTAATAAAGTATTTGAAAAAATTGCGAAATCGGATGATTGTATTGGTCTAGTAAAAGCAGATGGTTTAAACCATAAAGGTGATAATCTTCATTTCAGTTCAAAAGCGTATCGTGAAATGGGTAGCAGATATGCCTCCAAAATGATAGAGTTACAATCAAAATGTTCGGTAATAAAATCAAGTAAGTAATTGTATTTTACAAAAGAAACTAATGTACTAATTTCTATTTTCATTTATAATTTTTAGCCGTATAACTTCTGCTTCAAATAGTTTGGAGAAAAACTTTTAAGCAATTCTTAATAACTATAAATAATAATTTTATAGGTCTTATGAAAAATATAATCAAATTGACAATCTTAATTTTTAGCATTTCCATTTCTACTTTTACTTATGGAATAAATAAAAAAAAGTCTAAGCCCAACGTAGTAATTGTGATGACAGATGATCAGGGTTATGGCGAACTTTCTTTCCATGGCAATCCCGTTTTGAAAACACCTCAATTGGATAAACTTGCAAAACAGAGTGTTCGGTTTACCGATTTTCATGTTGCTCCAATGTGTGCTCCTACCCGAGGTCAACTGTTAACCGGAATTGATGCAGCAAGAAACGGAACTATAAATGTAAGTAGCGGCAGAGAATTGTTGAATCCTGAGTTATCCACCATGGCTAATTTTTTTAGTCAAAATGGATATCAGACGGGCATTTTTGGAAAGTGGCATCTCGGCGCCAACTATCCTTATAGACCCGAAGACCGTGGCTTTAATGAGACGGTCTGGTTTTCCTCTTCGCACATTGGATCAGCCTCCGATTATTGGGGCAACAATTACTTTGATGACACATATATAAAAAATGGAAACCAAAAGAAATTTAATGGTTATTGTACTGATGTCTTTTTCGAAGAAGCCATTAAATTTATGAAGAATTCCGTGAAAGAAGGTAAACCATTTTTCACATACATTCCTACTAACACTCCTCACGGTCCGTTAATTCCTAAGGAAGAAGATGTAAAAGCTATGCAAGAAGCATTTGCAGAATCTCCTCTTTCAGAAATAGATTCGAAACTTAAAAACCGATTGATTAAATACCTAGGAATGATTAGAAACATTGATTCAAACATGGGTAAACTTTTAGATTTTTTAGCAAAAAATAATCTCGAAGATAATACCATCTTCATTTTTATGACAGATAATGGTAGCACACACGGACCTCGATATTTTAATGCAGGAATGCGAGGTATGAAAACAGAGCTTTGGGATGGTGGACATAGAGTACCTTGTTTTATTCGCTGGCCCAATGGTGATTTTACTGAACAAAAAGATATTTCTGGTTTAACACAAGTTCAAGATATTCTACCAACACTAGTTGATCTTTGTGATTTGCAAATTTCTTCTCCTATAGACTTTGATGGAATCAGTCTCTCCCCAGTTTTACAAGGGAACACAAAAATTAGTAATGAGAGAATGTTTGTTATCAATTATAGCCGAATGCCTTCCGGTTTCAATTACCCTTCTCTGTATGGTCAATCAATCATGAAGAAAGATGGTGCCGCAGTTCTTTGGAAGAAATGGCGTTTACTTGAAAGTCGAGAACTTTATAATTTAGCCGATGATCCTTTGCAACAAATAAATCTTATTGATAAGTATCCAGTAGTTTATAAAAAAATGGAAAAACATCTTGATCAATGGTGGACTAAGGTAAAGGACAAAGTAAATATACCCAATCGGATTGTTATTGGTAATACAAGAGAAAACCCTTCTGTGCTTACTGCTTGTGATTGGCTTGATGTATTTGTTGACCAACAAGGACAAATTCGAAGAGGAGTACGTAAAACCGGATTCTGGCTTTTAGATGTTGAAGAAGAAGGAGAATATGAGTTTGAACTCCGTCGCTGGCCTAAGGAGATAGATGTTCCTCTCATGGATGGACTCAAAAAAATGAATTCCAGAAGTGGAGTAGCTTTGCCCATATCGCAAGCAAGAATATATATCGATGGAGTAAATCATTTATCATTAGCTGAAAGAAAACCTTATAAATTTGAAGGACTTACAAAAAAGGTTTCTTCTGGCGAAACTTGTGCTACTTTTACAGTTAAACTAAAATCTGGTCCTACTACATTACATACTTGGTTTGATGACAATAAAAAGCAAGTGATTTGTAGTGCTTACTATGTTTATGTTACACGAAAATAAATAACTCATGTAAAAGTATTCATATTCAATTACACTAATCATAGCAAATCTATATCAGATATAAAAAATAGTTTTTAGCTTTAAGCAATTAATGAAATACTAGTCTATTAGATAATATTTCAAAATGGTTTTAATGAAAATATCATAGAGGATAAATACATGAATTTAGAAGGAATTTTTTCAGTTAATATTTTTATCACGTTCTTATTATTAGGTTGCACTCAAAACAATTCAAATCAACGTGAAATTATTAACTTAAAAAAAGATTGGAAGTTCAATAAAGGTGAAGTAGAAAATGCACAAACTACAACCTTTAACGATTCCGAATGGGAAACTGTTAGAGTACCGCACGACTGGGCTATATATGGTCCGTTTGATAAAAACAATGATACCTATGAAACAATTGTAACGCAAGATGGAGAGAAGATTCCAAAACTAAGAACTGGTCGTACTGGTGGCTTACCGCACGTTGGAATAGGCTGGTATCGGAAAATTTTTGATGTTCCTTCATCAGCAAAAAACAAAAAAATATTTATTGAGTTTGATGGAGCAATGAGCCACTCCAAAATATATTTGAATGGATATTATATTGGCGAATGGCCTTTCGGTTATTCATCATTTCATTTTGAGCTTACGCAAAATATTAAGTTTGGAGAAAAAAATGTTTTAGCAGTTCGTTTAGAAAACTTTCCCAAAATGTCCCGATGGTATCCTGGAGCTGGTATATATAGGAATGTTCGTTTAGTCTATACTTCTCAAACTCATATTACTCATTGGGGAACATACATAACTACTCCAAATATTGAAAGCGGTGATGGAACTATTAACATTAGAACAACTATTAATGGAAGTAAAGACATAAGTCTGCTTACAGAAATATATTCCCCTACTGGCGAATTAGTAAAATCTAAAACTGATAAAGTTTCAGTAGAAAAGGAAACTCTCATAAATCAAAATCTATTAATTGAAGATCCAATACTTTGGAGTATTGATAAACCGAAAAATTACAAAGTACTTTCAAAAATAATTGTTAACAATGAAGTTATTGATATTTATGAATCAAGTTTTGGATTTAGATTTTTTAACTTTACTGCTGACGATGGTTTTCATTTAAATGATAAACGTGTACAATTACAAGGTGTTTGTATGCACCACGATTTAGGACCAATTGGAACAGCAGTAAATAAATCTGCATTAAAAAGACAATTAAGAATTTTAAAAGAAATGGGTTCTAACGCTATTCGTACTTCTCACAATCCTCCAACTCCAGAATTACTTTCTTTGTGTGACGAGATGGGAATTGTTGTTATTGACGAAACCTTTGATGAGTGGAAAACTGCTAAAGTTATTAATGGTTATAATAACTTGTGGAATGACTGGAGAGAAAAAGATTTAAAAGCTTTAATCCATCGTGATAGAAATCATCCATCAGTAATAATGTGGAGTATTGGGAATGAAATACCAGAACAGTATGGAAAAGAATCTTGGAAGATAGCTAAATCTCTTATTGATATTTGTCATGAGGAAGACAGCACTCGTCCAGTAACCATAGGGCTTAACACATATAAGCCAACATTAAATAATTTTGCAGAACAGTTTGACGTAAAGGGTTGGAACTATTCTCTTGATTATGCTAAAGTCCATAAAGAACATCCGGATTGGGCAATATACGCAAGTGAGACACAATCAACTGTTGTTAGTAGAGGTTATTATGATACAGAAGCAATTCCCCGAAAACATTATCAACGTAAAGATCTACATTGTTCATCTTATTCTTTAGACTATCCTAATTGGGCAAATACACCAGATGTAGGTTTCGCAACTTTGGATGATAACCCATTTATAGCTGGCGAATTTGTTTGGACTGGATTTGATTATTTAGGTGAACCAACTCCTTATAATATAGAGTGGCCAACAAGAAGTTCATATTTTGGCATTGTTGACCTTTGTGGTTTTCCGAAAGATATGTTTTATATGTACCAACAAAGATGGACTGATAAAGACGTACTACATGTTTTACCTCATTGGAATTGGGAAGAAGGACAAAAAGTACCGATTCATGTATTTACAAATTATCAGTCGGCTGAACTTTTTATTAATGGAAAAAGCCAAGGAATTAAAACAAAGAATCCTAAAGAAGTTTATAGTAGATATAGACTAGTTTGGGATGAAGTCATATACGAACCTGGAACAGTAAAAGTTGTTGCAAATGATAATGATGGTAAGACTGCCAAAGAAACTATTGTAGAAACTGCTGGTGAACCATATGCTATAAAACTAATTTCAGAAGATATTTCTGTAAAAGCTAATGGAGAGGATTTAATATTTATAGAAGTTCAAGTTGTTGATAAAGAAGGTAGAGTTTGTCCCCTAGCGACTAACATTATTAATTTTGAAGTAGAAGGCAATGGAAGTTTCAGAGCAGCTGGTAACGGCGATCCAACTGATGTAGAATTATTTCATTCTAGGGAAAGAAAAAGTTTTTACGGAAAATGTTTAGCCATAGTACAAACAAGTGAGAAGGCTGGAGAGATAATACTTAATGCAACTTCTGTTAATTTAGAAAGTGCAGTTGTTAAAATAAATTCATTATAAAAGGACAATTAAATTATGAGTAACAATTATTCATCAAAAGTTATAAAAATAATTCTACTACTCTTAGTAATAAGTATAGTCAGCAATGCCCAAGAGCAAGCTTCTAAAGAATATTTAGAATTATATAACGAGAAAGTAAATCGAACTGAGTGGTTCAAAGATGCTCGCTTTGGGATGTTCATACATTATGGCCCCTATGCTATACCAGCCAGAGGTGAATGGGTACAGTCTCATGAAAAAACGACTACTGAAGAATACAAAAAATATGTTGATGCTTTTCTACCAAGTAATTATAATCCAACCGAATGGGCAGCTATTGCTAAACAAGCTGGAATGAAGTATGCGGTTATGACTGCGAAACATCATGATGGATTTTGTATGTATGATAGTAAGCTAACCGATTATAAAATTACATCCAATATTCCGGGAAGAGATTTTATAAAAGAATATCTTGAAGTTTTTAGAAAAGAAGATCTAAAAGTTGGGCTTTACTATTCGCTAATTGATTGGCATCATAAGGATTATCCTAATGTTGGGAATCATCCTATGCGTGATAATAAATCTTGGGATAACAAAGATTATAATTGGGATAATTACTTAGAATATATGCACAATCAAATAGAAGAACTCATGACACAATATGGAAAAATTGATATACTATGGCTTGATTATTCGTTTGGAGAATATAGTGATGAAAAATGGAAAGCAACTGAGTTAGTAAAAATGATTAAGAAACATCAACCCAATATTATTTTGAATAGCAGACTGTTAAACAATAAAGGAAATAGTTTAAAAGGTAGAGTACTTAATAAGTTTGGTGATTTTGAAACTCCAGAGATGGGAGTTCCCGAAGAACCTTTGTATGATATTTTTGGTAACTCTTTACCTTGGGAAACTTGTTTAACTTTGAATAACAGCTGGGGCTATAACGCAAATGATAACGAATGGAAGAGTGCTAAATTAGTTATCAATACTCTTGTTGATGCAGTGAGTAAGAGTGGCAATCTGCTATTAAATGTTGGTCCCGATTCGCAAGGGAATATTCCCTTATCCTCAAAAAAAATTCTTAAAGAAGTTGGCAATTGGATGTCAAAAAATAGTACAAGTATTTATGGTTGTGAGAAATCACAAATTGAAAAACCAGATTGGGGATATTATACTCAAAAAGGAAATACAATTTTTGCTCATTGGACAAATCCTAAAATTGGTTACATAAATGTTAAAGGATATACTAACAAAATTGAGGAAGTAACAGTTCTAAGCAATGGTCAAGAAGCTCATACTAAAACTTCCTGGTGGGGAAATAATGATGCAGATAATTTTTTCATTAATGTTAAAAAACCAATTCATCACACATTCTCACTTCCGGATAATTCAGATACAGTTTTTAAAATAATTCTAAAAAAATAATTTATCTTTTATAATTTCAGTTAATAAAACACATACAAAATAATAAGGATTCATAATGTTTAGACTTAAATCAATAATACTAAGTACATTTTTCACTTTACTATCTGTGTTTTTTTTATTGAACCTCCAAACTAATGCACAAGAGGTTAGCTCAGATAATTCAGCAAACTTTTACAAAACTTTTAGTAAGGATGGAGCTTGGTGTTGGTTTTCCGACCCACGAGCAGTTTACCTAAATGGAAAAATATATTCAGGCTGGGTATCGTCTGATGGCAGCATTATGGTAGCTAGTTATAATGAAAAAACTGGAGAGAAAAAAGAGGTCAATATTTATCCCCAGTTTAATAAGGATGATCATGCAAATCCCTCATTTGTAATATTACCTGACAAAAGAATTATGGTATTTTTTACCGCACACTCTTTGTTAGGTTTAGGCGAAAAAGTACCTGCAATTACTTACGCAACTACTAAATATCCTGAAGACATTACTGAATGGGAAATTCAAAAAAAGATAACGCAAAATTCTAAAGGACCGAGAGGTTTTTGCTACACTAATCCTATTATGTTGTCAGAAGAAAATAATAGAATATATATTTTTTGGAGAGGTGGAGATTATAAACCTACTTTCAGTTACACAGATGATTTTGGAAAAACTTGGTCTAAAGTTTTTTCGTTAGTAAAATCATCTAAGTTTACAAGCAAGAGACCTTATGTAAAAGTTGCAAGTAATGGCAAAGATGAAATTCACTTTGCATTTACTGATGGGCACCCGCGTAATGAACCACTTAATAGTATCTATTATTTGAAATACAAAGGTGGCAAATTTTACAAAGCAGATGGAACTCAAATTGGTACTATGGAAAACCTTCCCATAGTACACGAAGATTGTAGCATTGTATATAACTCACCTAAAGAATTTAAGAAAAACCGATTTGGAATTAGATCATGGATTTGGGATATAGCATTAGCTGAAGATGGGAATCCTACAATAGCTTATACGCTTTTGCCGGAAGAGACAAAACATCATTACTACTATGCTAAATGGGATGGACAAGCATGGAGTAATTCAAAAATTTCAAATGCCGGCTCATCATTTCCAAGATACAAAAGAGTGAAGGAATATAAAGAACCTGAACCTCATTACTCCGGAGGAATATATTTAGATCACGAAAACCCAAACATAGTTTATTATTCAAAACCTATAAATGACATTTTTGAAATCTATAAAGCAGAAACAAAAGACAATGGAAAAACTTGGGTTGAAACAGCAATTACAACTAATTCAAAAAAAGATAACGTTCGTCCCTATGCTATTAGGGGAGCAAACAACTATGCCTCTAGCCAAGTACTATGGATGTTTAATAATCATTATTCAAAGTATGTTGATTACAACTCTGAGATTAAGATGGATATTGAAAAAGAAAAACCATCTTTTAGTTTAACTAAAAATGCTGTTAAAGATGTATTACAAAGAGTAGCTGATTGGCAAGTTAATGAAGAGCTTAAACATTCATTAGGTGGTTGGACCAATGGAGCTCTATTTGCCGGAATGGTTGAGTGGGCAAAAATGGCAGACGATTCATCTTATTTTGAATATTTAGAAGATAAAGGCAATCAACTTCGTTGGGCTAGAAAAATGCGAACTAATCCTTACTCACGTTACAATGCAGATGATTATGCAACCGGACAAATGTTTGTTGAAATGTTTCGCATTTATGGAAATGAGAAAATGATTAAACCTACGGAACGTTATTTCAATTTCATATTAGCTCATCCTTCAAAACGTTCATTAAATTTTATTAGGAAGGAAACCTCTGATCCGCATGAAAGATGGAGTTGGTGTGATGCTTTATTTATGGCTCCAACCGTTTGGGCAAAAATGGCAAATGAGCTAAATAGAAAAGATTATTTAAATTTTATGCACGAAGAATATTTAGCTACTTATAATTACCTTTATGATAAGGTGGAACATTTATTTTATAGAGATGATAATTATTTTACAAAAGTAGAAGCAAATGGTAAAAAAATATTTTGGGGTCGTGGAAACGGTTGGGTAATTGGAGGATTACCAACCATACTTGAGGAAGTGCCAAGTAATTGGGAAGGTAAAATATTTTACGAAACATTATTTAAAGAAATGGCAACTAAAATTGCTTCGTTACAAGACGGAGACGGATATTGGCATGCAAGTTTGCTTGATCCTGAATCTTATCCAAACCCTGAAACTAGCTCAAGTGCATTCTTTACTTATGCTTTAGCTTGGGGAATTAATAATGGGTATTTAAGCAAAGAAGAATTTCAATCAGTAGTAAATAAAGGATGGGAAGCATTAGTTAAAGCAGTATATCCAGATGGAAAATTAGGTTGGGTGCAACCAATTGGGCATGATCCTAAAAAAGTTACTGAAGAAATGACAGAAGTTTATGGAGTTGGTGCATTTTTACTTGCTGGAACAGAAATTTTTAAAATGATAAAGTAGAATAGTTGAATTAAATTCCATTTAGGATCATTTATAATATTTCCCTATAAGATACTCCAGCACCAATATGTGGTGCTGGAGAAATACGTAAAACTTGTTCTTATAGTTTTAATTGATCTGTAAATTCATAATTTTATTATTTTTACAGTTGTGTAACTATTAAATTGTCCCACCATAATTCAGTCTTCCAAGTTCTAAAGCCAATAATACCCTTGCTGTGTATAGGGTTTGCATAATCTTTAATATCTAAGTAAGTTTTCCCATCTACAGAATAAGTTAAACTATTACCTTTTTTTATTATTTCAATACGATAAATTGAATCTTTAATACAATGATAAGTATTGTTCTCTTTTAGAAGATTGAACCCCGGACAATCTCTGAAACGAAAACGAGCTGTATCAGGATTGCCGTTTGCCAAATATGTAAAAATATAACCATTCAAATTATGGTAAGTTTTATAACTTCCATCCTTTCGTAAATCGCTACTTTCAAAAAGAGATTTTCCGGATGGGTCAGAGTATAAAAAAAAGAAATTGATATTATTTTGATCACCAGGAGATTGAATAACAGAAGCATCAAATTCAACTTTCAAATCACCTGAGAACTCTTTGTTCAACCATATAGTGGAGACATTAGACTCTCCAATTGAATCTGCAACAGCATCCACCCATAAATGTCCATCTCTAATAACAACTTTTTTAGATCCCTCAATGAACAAATCATTTGGAATAGAAGAAGAACTAAAATCTTCCTGATGTAATATTTTCTGTTCATTGTCAGAACTGATATTTTCTTTTACGTGTTGCTTGCAACTTTGTAAAATTATAAAACTGAATATTAATATTGTAATTTCTAATTGTTTCATTTTTTTAAATAATTATTTATTCCAGCTATCTGTTCTAAAAGAAGAAGCAGGAAGTCCGTCTGTATTTAATAAAGATCCTTGTGGACAATCATCAAAACCATATCTAACTGCTACCGGATTATTAACTTTATCTGACCAAACAGTTAATGTTTTTGCTCTATTAATTTTTACTTGTGCTGGATAAAAAACTTTATCTTCTCCTGCAATAGTAAAATCTGTTAATTCTTTACCAAAACTACTTAAACCATATTTTCTATAATCGAATAATAATTCAATCTTACCATCATCCGTTTTTTTCATTTCTTTATAAACAGGTCCACTATAAGCTACGCCAGGAATATTATAAGTTTTTGATAAAGCCCAGTATGCAAGTCTTTCTCCAACTAATCTTTTTTCCGGTGGATGAATACTTCTACAATTTCCAATATCCATAGTTACAGCCATTCCAGTATTCTCAACAGTTTGCATTGTGTATAATTGTGCTTCTCGTAAAAATGCTGAGAGACTATCATTATAATTAAAAGGAGAAATTTGAACGAAGTAAAAAGGCATATCAGACTGTTGCCATTTGTCTCTCCATAATTCAATCATAGAAGGAAATAGTTTTTTATATTCAGCCGCATTGCGATGGTTCGATTCCCCTTGATACCAAATTGATCCAGCAATATTATAACCAACAAAAGGATGTATCATTCCATTATACAATAATGTTGGTTTTTGGTTTTGTCCTTTTTTAGGAATTGCAGTTGGAATTTCTAGATGTCCAAATTGTGATGTAATTACCTCATTGTTCATCCAAGCCTCTACCTTAGAACCTCCCCAAGATGTATGAATCAAACCAATAGGAACTTTAAGAATGCTATGTAATTTTTTAGCAAAGAAATATGCAGTTGCACTAAACTTCCCGACAGTTGAAGGATCTGCACTGAACCATTGTCCTTCTATATCATCAAGAGGTTTTAAGCTTGGAGTACGTTTTGCATTAAATAAATGTATCTGATTATTTTTTGAATTAAGTATAGCTTCGTTGCTTCCAATTATGGGTTGATTTCCATAACCCAAAAGTGTCATCTGCATATTCGATTGACCCGAACATAACCATACTTCACCAATCATAACATTAGCCAAGTTAACTACGCTACTTCCCATAACTACTACAGAGTAAGGTCCACCAGCAGATGGAGTTTGAAGTTTTGTTTTCCATCGCCCATCATTACCAACTATTGCCTTGGCCTCATTCCCCCAACTTCCTGTAACTGTAATAGTAGCATTAGGATTATCCTTTCCCCAAATTGCAACTTCTTTATTCTGTTGCAAAACCATATTGTTGCTAAAAAAAGTTGGTAGCTTAGTTTGTGCAAAAACTGATAGCGAACAAAATAGCATTAAATATAAAATTGTTTTTTTTATCTGTTTCATCGTTACTCCTTTATTTTTGAATAATACTAATTATTAAAAAATGTTTTGATAATTATTCACTAATTGAAAATTTAGAGTTCTAGTTTATTCTGGTTTCGGAAATTTCCTTACATGTGCATATCTTTTAAAAGTATCAAAGATTTCTTTGTTTGGGCCTATCACTCTTGGGTCTTGTGATTTGTTCAACTCTTTTAACAATTCTTCATAAAACTCATTTTCAATTTCTTTAAACTCAAGTTTACCACTTAAATTATTGAGACACTCAGAATCTTCCTTCACATTAAATAATTCATACTCTGGTCTCTTAGCATGAGCTAGATCAAAAAATGTTCTAATTTTTTCATCTTGATAATTTTCAATTAGATATGCTTTAGATGGAGAATCATCAATATCAGTAAAAGCAGTTTTCGGAATATATTTTTTATTTTCATCTAATCCATACATTCCTATTTTACCTTTATAATCATTCTTACTTAATCTTTGTGGAGCACCAGCAGGCCATCGTTCGGGTTTCAAATTCCAGATGTAAATAAAATCCTTTCCTCTAATTGCTCGTTGAGGATATCCCCAATTTAAATATCTTGAAGAAGAATGTCTTTCTCTTCCAGCAAAAACATATTTTTTTGTTTCATCAACACTCCCCTCCTTTTCCGATTTAAGAATACCTAGAATACTCTTTCCAGAAATTGGTAACATTCCCTTGGAGCTAGTATTTGTCAATTCAAGAATAGTTGGAGCTATATCTACAAAACTAATTGGGTCATCTACAATTCTACTTCCGGGAAAATTTTTAGGAAAAGAAATTGCCAACGGAACGTGAACACCATACTCATAAGAGTTTGCTTTAGCTCTTGGGAAAGGCATTCCATTATCAGATGTTACAATCACAATTGTGCTCTCAAGTTCTCCAATTTCTTTTAGATACTCTAGCATTCGTTGAAGATGTAAATCAAACCACTCAACCTTAACAGCATAATCTAATAAATCTCCACGAATTTCATCAGTGTCTGGGAGGAACTTTGGAACTTCAACATCTTCAAGTTTTTTACCCATTCGTTTCCATGAATCTTTTTCATACTTCCTATGAGGTTCAGCCGCTCCGTACCAAAAGAAAAAAGGTTTGTCCCCTTTTACATTTTCCAAAAAATATTTAAAGTTTTCGAAATAATTTGTACTGCTAAAATTTGGAGAAAACCTTTCATCATTATCTGTGCCTGGTTCATAACTAATGTTACTATGCTTAACTCCGGCTGCATTAGTTTTTCTCCAAAGTGAATCTTTTTCATCTCTGGCATATTGAAAAGGCCCAACGCCTTTTCGTGTTAAGCCAGTAGCATAACCATTTTTATTTAGCAAATCTATAAAGGGTACATATTTTTTTAGCCAGGCACTTTGATGCTGACCAGACTGTTCGTTCTGCCAATGATGGCGTCCAGTAACAATGGTACTTCTAGATGGAGCACAACCAGGAGATCCAGCATAACAATTTGTGAAATATATTCCCTCATTCGCAATTTTATCAAAGGCCGGAGTTTTTACAAACTTACTTCCTCCAAAACTTGTGTGTGGAAATGATTGATCGTCACTTATAGCAAAAAGAATATTTGGTCGTTTCTGCTTCTCGATATTTTTATTGCAAGAAGTAAATAATACTAACAATAGCATTACTGAAAAACAAAAGATGTTTTTTTTACCTTGTTTTAAGCTACTAATTATCATTCTACTTCCCTTACTAATTATTATTCTACTTCCCTTACTAATTATTATTCTACTTCCCTTACTAATTATTATTTTTTTGCAAAGAATTGTTATTTGTAAATTGTACATTGTTTAATTATCTTATTGGTTTTACTTCTTCTTCCCATTTTGCCAACTTCATTTTTAATTTTGTTGCATCAATTTTATTTTCTAAAATTAAATTATTTTTTTCTTTAATATCATTTTTCAGATCAAAAAGATATTCACTAGTTGTCTTATCATTCTTTAAGTTTATATATTTTAAATTTCCACTACGTACTGCTTTCCTTGACCAAACTCCTCTGAAGGCACGCCAAAAAAGTGTACGATCTTTTACCTGCTTGTTTCCTTCAATATATTCTAAGATATCAATTCCATCAAACTTTCTATTCTTTGGCTCATCAATTCCGGCCACTCTAAGAATCGAACTTGAAAAGTCCATGGTCAAACATGGTTGCTCCGAAACAATTCCGGGCTTAATTTTATCTGTCCACTTAACAACACTTGGAACTCTAATTCCTCCTTCAAAAAGATTCCCTTTTGTTCCTCGCAAAGGAAAATTACTTCCAGTTGGGTTCGCTCCATTATCACTCATAAATATTATCAGGGTATTATCTGAAAAACCTTTTTTTTCTAATCCCAATAAAATATTTCCCATTACTTTATCCATGTGTTCAACCATGGTTAAGTAAACATCTTTGGGTCCACTCCAACCCCACAAAGGGGATTCTTTGGATAATTGTTCTTTTTTATAATCTTTAGGACCTTGATAAGGAGTGTGAGGAGCAGTAAATGGAACATAAATAAAAAAAGGTTTATCGTTAGATTGCTTATCAATAAACTTTATAGTTTCTTCTCCAATTAAATCTGTAAAGTATCCTTCACGCTTAACAATTTTTTCATTCTCATATAAAGAATAGATTCCATCAGCCCCAGGTTCTGTGTAATGGAAATAATCCATAAGTCCGCCTATAGCATAGAAAGCCTGATCAAAACCATGTTTGTTTGGGCTGAATTTTTCTTCATACCCAAGATGCCATTTACCAAAAAGCCCAGTATTATATCCGTTGTCTTTTAACATTTTTGCAATTGATGTTTCACTCACCGGAAGCCCCAATTCGTTTGCCTCTCTTAGTCTTATCGCATCATCATAACGCCCAACGTTATTAACTCCAATTGCACATTCCAATCCACCAACTCTCTGTTGATAACGTCCAGTTAACAAAGCAGCTCTTGTAGGTGTACATTCAGGAGCGTTAGCATAGAAGGATGTAAATCGAACTCCCTCGCTCGCTAGTTTATCTAGAACTGGAGTTTTAATATTTGTACTTCCATAACAACTAGCATCTCCATAGCCCATATCATCCGCAAGAAAAACTATTATGTTTGGTCTATTGGAAACAGAACCATTAGTACACGAAGTAATACACACTATTGCAAAAATAACAATCATATAAACTAAAATATTTTTATGTTTCATACGGTTTCTTAACTCCAAAATATTTTTTATTTTCTTAAGCACTCAATTATATTTATTTACTAAGACTTCAAATTTAGTTGCCCAATGCATGTCTATTCTAAAAATATCAAGATCTCCATCTCCCTCTAAATCACCAACTTGACCATTATATATTCCATCTTTGCTTAGTACTAGTGGCAGCCATTTTTCATTATTACCTTGGTTTAGATAAATAGTAATTGGGAACTCTTTATAACCTATTTTTTTAGCTCGCCCTTTATTTACACCAGCTAGAACATCCATATCACCATCCAAATCGAAATCAAATACTTGTAAAGTATGTACGGCTGGAAGGTCTGGTGCTATTATATGTTCCTTCCAATTACCTTCCTTTGGTGATTCTGATTCATACCAAGAAACAGGATAACCTTTAAATTCGGAATGCGATATAAAGACCTCTGTCCGACCATTACCATTAATATCTTTGCAAAATATTTTAGTTGCATTTATTGACCAATCCCCCTCTTGGTTATTCCATTTCTCATCAATCACATAAAGATTCCATTCATCCGAAAAATCATCACCAGGATTTTCCAACCAGTATCCATCCGTAGCAATATCAATATCTCCGTCACCATCTATATCACCTACATCAAGACCCTCGTGTAAATTTTTAATAATAATTTCATGAACTAACACCCACTTTGCTGGGCTATCTTGCCTTAATATCGATAATGTATTATTTACATAACATACAGTAACCATATCCAATTTTCCATCGTTGTTTAAATCAGCTAGACTAACATCCTTAATAAAATTGGGTACTTGTCCAATGTAAGTCTCTTTCCACTCTGGATTTGAATACCAAAATATTTCAGTTGGATCACCAGCACCATCTCGTTCACCGGTATGTTTAAAACCCAGCAAATCTATGTCTCCATCATTATCAATATCGCCAATATCAAAATCACCACAGGCAAAACTATCTGCACTTATATCGCCACCTGCAATTATATGTTGTTTCCACATGTTACTATCCCTAGTACCTTCAAGCCACCCAAGCCATCCACCATTTGCATTATCATTTTGTAATGCAACATCTAACAACCCATCCCCATTGATATCACCTAACGCTCTTGCCCACCAAGCTGTTGCATCGTTAGCAATTGGTTTAACATTAAACTTTAATTCCTTTTTATTTGAACACCCAAAAAATAAAACTATACTCAAAATTATAAATATGTTTCTAACAGAAACCATTTTAAAACTCCTTTGTTGATTAATAATATTTAATACCGAATGAATTAAAATCAAACTACTTTATATCTACTTCTGGCTTCGACTTCAAATAGCCAAGTGATTGTAAAAATCTATCAGCTTCAAAAATTGTTTTTTTATAATATTCAAAATTTCCATAATTGAAGAATGCATGTTCTTGTCCTTCATATAAAAACAAATCACATCTACTTCCAATCTTTTCCATAACTTTTTTATAATACTTTATTGTCTCTACCGGAACAAGTTTATCTTTTGTTCCAAAAAGTAAAATTGTTGGTGGCACACCAGTTTTCAAATTATGTAAAGGAGAAAATTTTTTATATTCAGCTCCAATTCTTTCATAGCCGTATCCAGCAGGTCCATTATCAAAAACTGGATTAAATAAAACTAACGCTTGCGGAATACTGCTTACAGTTAAATCATCAGTATCTTCGTTGTAGCCTTCTATGACTGCTGTTGCTACGGCAAGATGACCACCCGCTGAACCACCGGAAGCAATTATTTTCGTTGCATCTATTTTAAACTTGGTGGAATTTTTTCGGATAAATCTCATTGCGGATTTAGCATCTTTCAAGGATTCAAATGGAGTTGTACCATGTTTACGTTCTGTTCTATAATCAACTAGAAAACAAACCAAACCTCTTTGAGAAAAATACTTTACCTGATTAATAAAATGATGTCGTCCACCACCTAACCAACCTCCTCCAAAAAAGAAAACCATCGCAGCGTTTTTTTCTGTTGTATCAAATTCTTGTGGATAATAAACTTCAACAAATAATTTAGTTGTATCTAGTTGCTTGTATAAAAATTCCTCTTGTGCAAAAGTTAAAGTAGCAAGTAATATTAAACTTATAATTATGTGAGATATTTTTTTCATCTATAGCTATCCTCAATACTGTTTAATAAAAACGATTGACCAAATAGAGTTTCATACTGAAACATATTTTATATTTTCCCACTTCTGGCTTGCAAGAGATTTTTCAAGTGCTTCTAATACACAAACTTCATTCAATATGCTTTGATGACTTCTTGGTTCTATTCCAGTTCTAAACATTTTTATCATTGCTAAATGTAGTTGAGGCTGTGCAATAGTTTCCCAAGTTGGTGTATAAGTAAGCAAGCCTTCACTTGTTTCTATGTTCAAATTAAATCCATAATAATGATTGACGAAAATCATTGTTGCCAAAAATCCAGATTCATACTCCATTGTTGCCATTACATTATCTTTGCTTCCCGTTACCCTAACCCTGGTAATAGATTCACCAAATATTCTAGTAATAATTTGCAGAGAGTGAACCACATAATAAAACACTCCACCATACTTTGAATGAACATGGCTTGGTCCATATATTACAGCGTGTCCTATTTTCTCAACATCTTTTATTTTTTTTATTATGTCATCAACCAATGGTGTATATGCCATTGAGCTTAATGAAGTAACAGCAGTACATTTTTTTCTAGCCATTATTAAAAAATCTTTTCCTTGCTTGGCTCTGTAACAAAATGGCTTATCTACAAATGTAGGTATTCCCGCTTCAACAAAAGGTTGTGCTGAATCAAGATGATATTTACCATGTCTATGATCGACTATGAGTGCATTTATCTTCCCACTCATATCACTTTGATTTTTAACAATATTTGGGATTCTACCTTTCTCTGCAGATATTTTTGCAAACTCATCTGTCTCTCCCCAAATGTACGAAACCTCAACTCCTGGAAAATTTTTTTCAATGTTAAACTTTTTACCGAAGTTATAACTGTGACTGTTCTCTGCTCCAATAATACCTATCTTCAAAATATTTTCTACTTCACTTATTGAGTTAATTTTTGAAGTTAAAGATTTTGAATTAGCAATAACATTAGTAATTGGAAATGTTGATAATATTCCAGCTCCTAATTGTTTAATAAATTTTCTTCGATTACTCATAAAATTTTCTCTTCAATCTGAGAATACATTCACAAAATTTAGACTCCATATTCGGGTTTCCAAAACTCAACAGTATTATTTCTGTTTGACAGATTTGCCATCAACACAGAAATTGCAGTTTTCTTCCCATCCGTAACTGAGATATCAGAAAGAGCATCATTTACAATCATATCAATAAAATGTTTATAACCAAATAATGTATCGGAGTAAAAGGAATACATTATATTATTATAGGAAGAGTAAACTTCATCTTCAACAATGATATTTTTTTTATCTGATTTATCAAAAAGTTTATAAGATGCACTTGATATTGCATCAACAGCATCTTTACCTTCTGCAATGGATGGATTAGGAGTAATTTGTGCTGTATTCTTTCCACGGAAATTAACTTCTATCGTAGCTTTATCACCATATATTTTAAGATAAGGACGCTCATAAGTACATGCTCTGTTCGATCCAAATGAAGCTTGAATATCATTTGGATATTCATAAGTTGTATGAACATTATCGAAAGTATCTCGTTCATCTTTCCAATATGAAATGCTTCCTGAACTCATAGCTTTTATGGGATGTTAATCAAAAATGTAGTTCACATTATCAACAAGGTGTGTTATCATTTCAGTCATCAAACCACCACAATATTTTCTTTTAAGTCTCCAATTAATTAATTCAGAGAAATCAAGATCCGTAACCTCTCTTCTCCAGTCAGTATAGCTATCCCACTTACTATAAATTTGCGTTACTTTTCCAAGAACTCCACTTTGAACAATCTCTTTAACTTTATTTATAGTTGGATTTTTACGATACTCATGTGAAACACGAAATTTTAGTTTAGGGTTTCTTTTTACAATCTTCTCTAACTCAATAGCTTCTTCAATGCTATACGTCATTGTTTTTTCGCAAATAACATGTTTGCCTGCACTTATTGCATCGGAAGCAATTTGAAAATGTGAGACCAAGGGCGTACATACAACAACAGCGTCAACATCTTTATTCTCTAATAAAGCTCTATAATCATTATACCCTTTTGCACCTTTGCTTGCAAATTGTAGCCCATTTTTCAAATGACCAGGAATAACATCAGCACAAGCAATTAGTTCAAAGTTTGGTAAATATTTTAGTGCAATTGAAATTTGCTCAATAAATCTTTGCCCTGTTCCAATCACACCTAATCTAATTTTATCTTTGGGTAAATTTAAAGGCAATAGATTTATTTCTTCTTGACAAGATGTTGCTCCAAGTGCTCCAATTGTCGCCAAAGAAACTCCACCAACAATTAATCCGGTTTTTTCGAGGAACGACCTTCTATCAATTTTTTCACTCATTTTTAATATCTTCTTATTTATAAGTCGATTAGCATTTGATAATTTTATATAATATTTATTTATCAGATTTATAATTCATTCTTATTAAAAAGAAATCTTTTTCTACTCATATAATTTTATTTTAGAAAAATATTCAACTGATTTCATATAGCATTTAATAATTAGAATAGCTTATAAATAGGATTAAATACTATATGAAAATCCTCAATGACTAAAACTTTTACATTTCATTCAATATTTTTATTTTGCTTTATTCTCAATTATCCAAACTTTAGGATTGTACCAACCGATTGATATTATATCAATATCTCCATCATTATCAATATCAACAGCAACAGTCCCATCATGATGATCTATTGAATCACTTGGAGCAGAATCACTTGTTAGCCTACTCCAAGTTCTTCCAGAATCAAAATTTTGAAAAATAAATACGCTATTATTGTTAGGTCTTCCTCTATGCTCACCTACTACTACATCAATATCTCCATCATTGTCAAAATCAGCAACATCCATACTAAAACCTTGCCCTTTACTATAGCCCACACTATTTCGTTCCCATAATTGTGTTGGATCTTCTGGAGCTTTGAACCACAAAATATTCTTGCCTTTTTCTAGTGCAACTACAGCATCAAGTCGTCCATCGCCATTGATATCAGCTAGATCATTACGATCAGGTTGTGCGTACTCACCAAAATCATTTACGTCCCCAATTGTATGATCAACCCAAGTACCATCTTGATTTTCAAGCCATATTGTTCCAAGTAATAAATCGTCATCACCATCTCTGTCAATATCACCAACACTAATATCTTCTTTTTGAGTTACATTACTGATCTTACTAAATGTCCACTGAGTGCTAGATGGATTTTTTGGGATATGTAATAAGTAATTCCCCTCACCATACTTGTGCCAACTAATTGCTATATAGTTTTTTCCTTTAACTGTAATTGGAGCTGCACCTTGAACAAAATCTCCAGCTACACATGAGTCAATATTATTCATAATTGTAAAACTACCTTTTCCATCATTTTTAGCCCATACAAATTGGTGATTTGTTTTGGCTCCAATGCCTTCGGTACCAACAATATCAATATCTCCATCACCATCAAAATCTTGAAGTAAAGCCATATTTCTTAATGGTTCACCTATTGTATGTTGTTGCCAATACCCACTTGCAGAACCTGGATTTTCCCACCAGTGCCCACCTACAACAATATCTTTATCGCCATCGCCATCAAGATCACCTGGAAGTATGAACATTGATTTTTTTGGTAAGTCGCCAATATGATGTTTAGTCCATTCAGTAATCTCTAATTCTCCATCACTTAAATTAGAATTTTTGATTATATCTTTTAATACCGCATTGCAATTTGTGGTTGAAATTAATATCAGTACAAGAACTGCTAGATTGAAAATAATTTTCTTTGTCATGTTACTACTCCTTTTTATGAATATTGTTTTTCTATTTTGTTATTTAATTTATTTCTTTTCTTTAATTAATAATATTGGTCCTGGTAAATAAATTTCCAATGGATGATGTTTTGTATCGGAAAATATAGTTATGGTATTTGCTCCATGAACTAGTTTGTTAGGGTTAATATCAATTTTTGAAAAAGAAACCATTGCCGAAACTTTCTGAGAGAAAAGATCATACGGATAACCATTTAGTTTAAATGGATCTTCGTTATGACCGTGATGCCTTCCCCAATTTTTAACAACTAATTGAGCTTTTTCAATATTAGAAATATCATTTTGTAAAGTAATATCTACTGTTTTTTCTTTATTAATTCTGGATGAAAATAATGCTGGGAATGGTTCACATTTATACATACGAATAGTGTGTCTTTCTTTAGGGAAAATTAAATTTCCAGTTTGATCTGTTTCATAGTTTAGTCCGTTATTCAAATATACAATTGCCTTAATTGCCATTGCCCCAGATTGGTTTGGAATCATCTCTGTATCCCAATTAACTTTAAAGGGTGCTACTTCAGAAGTACCAACATGATTTACATATTTTTTTTTCATTGTAAAACCATGCCAATAGTTTTCTTTCAGCAGTCCTTTATCATCAAAGCCAGCATATCTTGCAATATAAACAACGGAGTCAATTAGTGATGCGTACTGCGGTTTATAGCTTAATGACATTGGAGTAATATCTTTTAGATAATTATTTTTAGAATTTACAATAACTGTTGCGTTAAAACCTTTAATCTCCAATGAATCTAAAATAGGATGTTCAGTTTTTAAATAACATTTTAGATTTGCCTGAGCAACAATATAATGTCCCCAAAAGCTTTCCGCTTTATCCATAGAAAATTGGAAAGCATTTTTACCATTTACTAAATTTTTAATTTTGATAGGAATAGTCGGATTAGAAAAAGTGTGATAACTATCTTCCGTTCCTGAGTAAGGTAAAAAATATGGTCCTCTTCCGTTTAAATAAAATCTTTTGTTCTCAGATTTTATATGTCCACCCCAAAGCTCCAAATATAGTTCGCTTTTTTCAAGCATAAATAAATCTTCCTCAATCGGAATCATCAAAAGTCCATTAGCCTTGGGTTCATTGCGTGGTCCATATCTTTCATGAAGACTTACTGATTCATCATTGACACGCCAATGATTTGTATTATTTAATGTAATATTTGTATCTAATTTTGCCCAATATTCTTTATAGAATTTCCCTTGTGCTTTATCCTCAGAATTAATAATAAGAAGTACAACTAGAAAAAGGAAAAGCTTCTTAAAAATATACTTATTCATTTAGTCCTCAATATTTGTAATGTTATTCTTGTTTAATTTATCTTATTCTGCACCCAAGTTAATCGCCAAGCACCAGGTCTTCTTCCATCTGCCAGGTAAAATGGTAAATAACTTAGAGATTTTTTATCTGATATTTTTATTTTAAAGAAAGGTTTAAAAATTTCATTCTGTGCATCATAAGATTTCAATATTAGTTTGATTTTCTTCAAAGGAATATCAATCACACTCTCACGCTGCTTGCCAAACAATAACCCATTTACTGAATATACCAAAGGTCCACGTTTTACAGCAAACCATTCAACAGAAGAGATATCCTTATCATATTTTGGGATGTGTTCTAATTTTTGATGAACTTGAAATGTCATTGGAAAATTTAGAATTATACTATCTCCATCTTTCCACTTTCTTTCAATTTTAACGTACCCACTTTCGTCCATCAGATAGTCAACCAGATTACCATTTATTTTAATGGATGAATTTTCTGTCCATTCCGGAATACGAATAAATAGCGGAAAAGAAATAGGTTCTTGCATATTTAAATTGAGAAGAATCTTTCCGTTATTAGGGTAATCAGTTCTTTGTTCAATTTTAATTTTTGTTGATTCATTAAGATGAATATTTACTAGACTTGCTGTGTACAAATTACATGCAATTCCATCATCTTTTAAGGTATATACCAAAGGAGGAATTTCTTCTAAACCAATTGCTCCACTTGAAGGGCAGCAATCATCATGTTTAGCAACGTGTCGGCGACCGTTAGTAAATGAATGATAACACCATTCTTCTCCATTTGGATATTGCGCACCGAGCAAAGCATTATAAACAGATTTTTCTATTTGTTCCGCATATTTTACCTCGCCCGTAATCTTTAACAATTCCCTATTCAATTGTATCCAAGCCATTATACTGCAAGTTTCAACAAACCCATACGGACTCCAAAATCCTTTCCGATTAAATATTTCGTAGTGCTGCCCAATACCGCCCCAAGGTCCGCCAGTAATTGTAAGATGCTCATCAACTATATTTTGCCAAGCGTTTTTTACTGCTTGCAAATAATCTGGATTTCCAGTGTATTGGTATAGTTTTGCAATTGCTGTCAAATTCCAGCTAAGCTGATATGCTTTTCCATTTCCAACTTTTGCCATATCTTTATTTTTAAGAGCTAAAGAAATAATTTGTAATTCTTTCCTTTCTTCCATCTCCTTTACAATATGTACTGCAAGTTTTAAATATTTTTTATTTTTTGTAACACCAAATAGTTCAACAAGTGGATCAAGAATAACGGTTGAAGACAATCCATGGTTTGTTCCATAATTAGTTATGTTATTTTTACCTTCACCGAAAGTATCTAAAAATAATTTCCCAATATTTTTTGCAGCATCCAAATATTCTTCATTTGGGAAATAGTGATTAACTTCCAAGAGACCTAAAACTATGTAAGAAAGATTCCATATATCCCACGACCATTTGTGAGTTTTTGGTTCGCTGGAAGTAAAACGCTGAGATGAAGAATACGTACCAAGATAACCATCGGCATTCTGTGTATTAATAAGGTAATCGGATGTTTTGAATAATAGACTTTTTAATTCCTCATCCCCATTTCTTTTTGCGGCTCTTGCAGCCATATAAAGCCACTTCCCACCATGCTCCCCATACCAATCCATCTTTTCATTTTTTTGTCGGGCTTGCTGACTGAACATTGTAATCAATTTTCCATTTTCCCAATTGGGTAATGTTTTGATTCGACCGTTCTCACTAGCTGAAAGAGCTTCGCCAAGAATGCCTTTTAATTCAACAGCATCAAGTTCAAGCAATTCTTCTTTTAACTCTACTGATTTAATTTGCATTTTCTCAGTTTCACAAGAAATTAAAAACATCATTAGTAATGCAATTATCAGTAGGTGAAGAGATTTAATCAAGTTACAATTCATAAGTATTTTTTTAAATTTTCCATATCAATTACTTAAGGTTAAATAAATAAAATATTATTTTTGGTTAGTTAAAAACACAAATAGTTTTTTCTCAAATATTTCTGTTATCAAATAATTTACTTTATACCTTCATTAAACCAAACATCAACTCTTTTTTGATTTTTAAAATCTTTCTGTAAAATATCTAAATCTCCATCACCATCAATATCTGCTAATTTACCTTCGTGGCAGCCAACACCAATTGATAGAATTTGTTCAGTAAATTTTCCTTTCCCATCTCCATAAAAAACCATTAGTTTTATTGGTTTATTTATATCAGAATCTCTATAAATAAATTCAGCAGAAAGAATATCTAAATGTCCATCGCTATTGATATCACCTACTTGTAGTGTATGTCCATTGACTAAAGTATCTAAGATTATAGTTTTATTCCATTTATTATTTTTCCATTCATACATATTTAGCGGTCCAGGATCTTCTTCGGAACTTAAAATAATTTCGGGACGACCTCCTTCAATAAAATCTCCAACTCCTGAGCGAGACTCTCCATAATCATCAACTAAATTTGCAGTGAAGTCTGTTACTGAATTGTGCTTAAACCAAAATCCTCCACCAATTAATTCTACCTTTCCATCACCATCAATATCTGCTTTGGTTAAACCTTCGTACTTTATTCTTTTTGACCACGACCATATTTCTTGAAGATTCCAATTTTCAGTTTTCTTAGGATTACTTGGAATATCAGCCATCCATAATTTTTTACCTTTTTGATTCCAGAAAACTAATTCAACTTTTCCGTCTCCATCAAAGTCTCCAAATATTTGATCGTGATGTTGTTTTTTTCCAAAGTCTTTTATAGTATATCTATTCCAAGGAACGTCTTCTTCAAAATTTGGATAAGGATTTTCAAACCACCAGACTTCATTCGTATTCCAACTTCCTCCTTGTAGAATATCTAAATCACCGTCACCATCAATATCCCAATAAGTCCCTCCAGCTTCAATATGACTTTTTTTATCATCAACCAAATAACGTTTAAATCCCTTATCGACTTTTTTATACCAAACCATATCCGGCGTACTCCAGCCAGCAATAACAATATCGTCTGCTCCGTCTTTGTCAATATCAAATGTAATAGCTGATGATTGCCAACCTACATTTGCAGTGGGGAATTCTCTAAGGTTTGCGTTTGTTGAAATATGCGACCACTTAACAAATGAAGGATTTTGTTTAGCATCATTACGCCAAAGGTGAAGTTTTTTATAGCTATTCCAAGATGGGCCAGCAATATCAAGGTCTCCGTCATTGTCTAAATCAAAAAAGCGAGATCCTAAATGCATATCTTTCCCAGAGTCAATTAAATGTTCAGTAAATTTTCCTTGACCATTATTTTCAAACAAGAGAAACTTTTTAGTTTCAATAAGTTCATTTGCTGAAATGTCCATATCTCCATCATCATCAATATCAGCAACATCCATACTGTTCAACGAATAACCGGTATAAACAATATGTTTTTCCCAAACACTATTTTTATCACTTCCAGGATTTTCATACCAAGAAACATTTGCATCTGGTTTTCTTTCAGGATGACGTTCTTCTGAAACAACAACATCCATTAAATTATCTCCGTTAATATCAGCTACAACAATTCGGTCTGGTACTTTTACATCTTTACTAATCAAAGTACCGTTCCAATTCCCAGAACCATCTCTTGGATTTTCATACCAACTCAAGCTAAATTTTTCATTCTTTTTATTTTCAATACCAGCAACAATATCTAACATTCCATTCTTGTTAATATCACCTATGCCAATCCCCTCGTCCATAATAGCATCAGTAATACGAACCGTTTTCCACGGAGCTTTTTTAGATTCTTTTGGAATGACTATATAATACACTCCTTTCAAAGTTGAAAAAACAAGTTCAGGCTTCCCACCTTTTATAATTTGTGCAGTATGATATGCTTGTCCATTTACATGTTTAGTTTTTGGTAGTTCTGCAATTTTTTTTGCTTTCCAAGAACGCCCCAACTCATCATCCGCTTCTAACCAATATACATTAGGTAAAGCCTGTGCAATTACATCTCCATATTTATCATCATCAACATCTACAAACAGCATACCATCTACATTCATTCCTAAGTCAGTACGTTCCCATTTATCAGTCATATCACCACCAGGATTGCGGTAAAAATATCTCCCAGAAACTATATCCTTAAATCCATCATTAGTAATATCTTTAGCATCAAATCCGAAATACCTTAGCCAATAAGGCTTTTCCCAATCGCCCCATTTTTGACGAGTGCTATCAACCTCTATGTAACTCCACTTGTTAATAAGTATTTGTCCTCTTAGTTGCTGGACAAAAATAAATGTGAGAAAAAATAAACTTAGTTTTACAATTTTGGACATGCTTCTATTCCCATTCATGAAACAATAAAATAAATATTTTATTTTTTACTACGAATAATCAAACAAGGTCCGGGCAACAACATTTCAATTCCATGATGCTTTGTATCTGAAATTAGATTGTACTTGTTCCACCCATTTGTTATTTGTTCTTGAGGAACTTCTATTTTGGTATATATTAAATCGTGAATTGACTTCCCCGAAATTATTTGATAAGGATATCCATTAAACTTAAATGGATTTTTAACTTCTCCAGCTCCACCATCCCAAACTCTTACTTGCATCTCAGCCTTAATAATTTTCTTTTCACTTATTGGAATATAAACTTTAGCAGTTTTTTCTTTATTGTCTCTAGACCAAAAAGGGATAGGCATTTTATTTGTATAATGCATTGTTACAGTTTCTTCTTTTCTTGATAGTATAGAACCATCTGTTTGATCAGTTAAATATTTAAGTCCATTTTTGAAAGTAATGACAGCTCTAAAAGTAATCGGTTTACTTTGGTCAGGAATCATCTCTGTATTCCAATAGATTTGAAAAGTATTGGATTTTTCTTGACCAACATGATTAGTAAACTCACGCTTAAAAGTGTAACCATGCCAATCATCATCTTTACCATTTCCGTTATCATCATACCCAAAGTAATTTGCAAAGTAATCAACACTTGAAATTAATGGCAAGTACTTTTCATCAATCCCTAGTACCAATTTTATAGATTCATTTATAATTTGATTTGGAGCTTTAATCTTTCCATTAAAATGTTCAAAGTCATTTTCCTTAAGATCAACATGGTCTGGCTTTAAGAAACATCTAACTGATAAATTATCAATAATATAATGTCCCCAAAAACTTTCTCCTTTTTTACAAGAAAACTGCAAACTGTTTTTACCTTTTACTAAGTGCTTTGATTCAACTTTAATTGTCGGATAAGAATAAGTGCAATTTCCTTCTTCAGCTCCAACTCCCGAAATATCATGAATCACTTTCCCATTAATTGATACTTTTTTACTGGCTGTTTTAGGATGTCCTCCCCATAATTCCATATATATTTCTGCAGTGCGTAAACCAAACAAATCTTCTGGAACATCAACAATAACAAGACCATTGGCTGATGACTCTTTCATTTTACCAAAGTTTCTGTGTAGCACTGATTCAGCATCATTAACTCTCCACCGGTCTCCACTAACATTATTTGCAGACTTGTTTACTTCTCCCCAGTACTCTCTATAAAATCCATTTTGGGAATAGCTACTTCCAACAAATAGTAATATTAGGAATAATATTTTTTTCATTTTATTATATTTTTTGTTTTAGTGTCTAGTTTGTTCTATCTATTTTAGGAGAATTTCTATCTTATGTTTCCCTTCTAACTTTGCATCAATACTATCTACTGCTTTACCATCTAGAAGAAGTTTATCAAATATCCCCCACCCCTTAAGACTTATATCAAAAATAGCTTTTCTATATTGAAAATTAATTATTGTTAAATTTGCTAATGGCTTTGGAACACATGCATTGGAGAATGTTAATCCCGTTTCATCATATTCCATTCCAAGAATACCGTAATGAACCATAGATAGAAAACCCATTGCGTGCCACAACTGACCAGCATAACGCCAAGCTTCACCCGTTTTCCAATCAACACATTCATAAAAAGATTTATGAATAGTTGCAGTACGAATTGCAGAAGATAATAATTCCAAAACTTCGTCAGTTCTTCCTGCACTAGCCATAGCAGCCATTTCGCCAACCTCGGTAAATATCCAAACTTGAAGTCCGTGTAAACTTTTCATTTCTTTTGTATCACGAACATAATTCAAATCAGTAAAACCATATTGGTTATGAACAGATTCCACATTATTTAGAACTGTATTTCTTTTTTCATTTTCTGCAAAATTCCATTGAGGCCAAAGTGCTAAAGACTGTCCGAGGTTTTCCCAATGCCCTTTGTTGTAAGATTCAGAACCTTTTGGACCAAGAGTAAAATATCCAAATTTTTCATTCCAATATTCTTGGTTGATTGTTTCTTTCATTTTGCTGTATCTATCATTCCAAAGTTTAATTTTAGAATTTGACTCTCCAATAATTTTCCCCATTGAAGCCATTACTTTATATGCTTGAGCATAAAGTATATTTGTACTAAGCGGAAAACCGCCAGCTTCAGGTTGTGGACCCGAATCTAAGAAAGAACCGGAATGTGCAAAACCTAAATTTCTTTTTTTATCATATTTAATTTTTTGTATTTGAATCTTTAGATTCGAATATGTGTTTCTAATAATCGAAGTATCACCAGTAACCAAGAAATGATTCCAAACTGCTATTGCTGGTAATGCCAAACCATCTTCTCCATTATCAATCCCATTTGCTGTTACATATTCTATAGATTTTTTTGCAACATTTTTATCAAAAAAAGAACCCATCCACAAACCGGTATAACAAACATCTCTATTCCAAATTCCGTAGCCTTCGCCGCGTCTAAATCCAGCTTGCCACATTCCCTCCTCACCTTCATATCTCATAAACTCACCGGAGCTACATCTATAAAGAATATCAAGGGCAAGGTTATATGTAACATTTATTGACGAATGATTTGTAGATAGAGACGGATATTTTTTTATTTCTGAAACCGGATGCCACCAAGAGGATGTATCAAGTACTACCGTTTTTCCATTTGGAGTAATTCTTACTGGCGAAAAAATAGTAGTATCATTCGGAATTTTTGCTGGATTGTTTAACCCACCATAGATTGAATCAACAACTGAATTACTATAAATAGAATATGAGCTACTATTAAAAACTAATGAATCATTTCCTGAAAGCTCTATGGTCTCAGTCTCCATTCCACATTTCACAAATAAAAGACTTATTACTAAAAAAGTCAAATAGTGTGAAGCCACAACATTTTTGATACACTTTAATATTATATTTTTTTCTTTTTTACTTTTTATAAATTCTTTCACGTGTGCCAACTCCATCAGGTCTATTGTATCCATTTTGATCTATCTCAAGAATAAATTTATCAAACTCAAACCCATCTTCTCTTTGCGAAAACGAAATTGTATGTACGCCAGGTTTATTAACTAACAAGTAAATTAACTTTTCTACGCCACAATGGTTTTCCGTTGTTCTTTGTTTACTATCCCAATACCAAGATCTTTTTCCTGAACACCACTGCATCTTATTTCCACTTGACGGCCATTTCCCATCTATTCCTACATGCAATCCATTATCTTCTGTACCAGTAGAATATGCTCTAACCCATACATAATATTTACCCGGATGGTGAAAATAGATTTGGTAATTTAGAATACAATACAAACCTCCTCTATTGGTGAAACTACCTCTTTCCATAGGATCATTATGAGTAATTCTTGTATCAGGAAGAATCTCTAAATATTCTCCTCCACTTGCACCTTTATCAACATGGTTCATATCAGCATCAGGAGTAATCCCAGTTGTTTGTCCAGTTTTCCAGTTGAACCAACTTCTATATATTGTAACTTGTTGAGTAGTATAATGTTCTGCTTCAACTGCAACTATACCAGATATTTCTTCAAAGATAGTTTTTCCTTGAACAAATTCTAGTGTTTCAGTTTCAATGTCAGTTGATGCGCTATCACAACCAAAAACAATTACAGAAACTAAAAGTATTTTTAACGTATTCAAATATCTCATTACTATTACAACTCCCAACCTTTTCTAGATGGTCGCTTAACCCATTCATTAGCTTCCGGAAGATTTTTCACTTCCATATTAGTATTGTCCCACTCAAGTAAATTTCCGGGAAAACGCTTTGCAACATTACCAAGTAAAGCAATTTCTGTAAGAGGTCCAGAATATTCAAAATTTGCACTTGGTTGAGTCCCAGCTTTACAATGACGCACCCAGTCTTGTTCATGAGTTCCTTCTATACGAGGAAGAATTTTCTTTGTGCCACCATATTCTTGCATAGCAGATTCTGGAATAAGTCTTGGACTATTTCCAGTAAAGCCACACATAATTGTTCCTTTATCTCCTTTAAATATTACTCCTCCTTCTTTTGGTAATCTCCTTCCAGCCTCTAGAGCAATAGGCCAAGGGGTTTCATAACCTTCATACCAATTTAATTTAAGTGGAGGAAATCCTTCTCGTGCTGAAAAATTAAATGTAACATTTGCAGCTAATGGATGAGTCTCTTTATTTCCACCTAGAACTGATGCATAAACAGATGAAGCTGAACCTAACTTAAGTGCTTTAACAACTGGGTCTAATGTATGTACTCCACGATCTCCCATCATACCATTCCCAAAATCCCACCAAGCACGCCACACAGAAGGATGATATGCGGGATGGTAAGAACGCTCCGGAGCTGGACCTAACCATAAGTCCCAATCAATATTATTTGGTTTAGTTGGAATATCCTTTGGTCGGTCATCCCACTTAGTACTCCAATAGGCATGTCCCCAAGGAAAATATGAAAGGCTACACCAAGAATCTACTTCCCTAATTTCTCCAATTGCTCCATCCCATATCCATTCACACATTAGTTTAATTCCTTCTCGCGAATGACCTTGGATACCCATAACAGTTGAAACATTAGAATTAGCAGCAGCTTTAGTAAGCATACGAGATTCATAAATATCGTGGGTTAAAGGTTTTTGACAATAAACATGTTTCCCATTTTGAATAGCTGCCATTGAAATGATTGCGTGTGTATGATCGGGTGTGCCTATTATAACTGCATCAATATCTTTTTGTTCTTCGAGCATAACTCTAAAATCTGTATATCTTTTAGCATCTGGATATTCCTTTATAGCTTTTGATGCAAAGTCAAAATCTACATCACATAAAGCAACAATGTTTTCATCTCCACTATTTTGGAGATTTCGAAACCCTTGTTTCCCAACTCCAATTCCGGCAATGTTAAGTTTATCACTTGGGGCTTTATTTGATCTACCTCCTAACACATAGGAAGGAACTATAGTAAATGCTGTAACAGCTCCGGCTGTCTGTATAAACTTACGTCTGCTTATAGCTTTCTTCTTCTTATTTTTTTTCATAATAGAATCTCCTCAAAATGATTAACTAAACAACTTTCGAGTTGGAAAAACTAAAGTAATGTCTATTTTGCTTTTACTTTTTAAGATATAAAACTGCATCTTTGCTTTTAAAAGGCGATGTCATACTAATATTCGCACCACCAGAAATTGAATCACTTACTATTGTTTCACCACTGTCAACATTGAACCATTCTACATTATATGAACCTGGACTGTCAGTTAGATTAACCGAAACCACATTTGTATTTGGTAAATAGATAAGATACTCAGCACCCTTATTTGCAAGACAATATGTCGAACTTCCTATATTTAGATCGGGACTCATATTTATCAAATCCATACGTTCGGCAAACTTTAATGTATATCCCATATTTATTCTAATAGGTTCAGCCCAAGATAAATCAAAGCTAAGTGTTAAAACTTTTAAGTCGTAAGAATCCATAAATATTGGATGATGCCCACGTAAAAAACTTTTCCAAACCCATTGAACGTTACCTCCAATTCCCCAAAGATGGTCGGTATCTGAAATAATTATTTTTGAACTTTCAGTTGGAGGATTATCTCTATAACCACCATCCTTGTTAGGTGATATCCAATCTGCTGGACTATCAAATAAAGTTTTATTTATTCCACCCTTATGTTGGTAGGTCATTCCAACTGGATGTTGGCTTGACATTTGCTTTTCTGTATCTTTTATAAAATTTATCATTTCATATTGCCAAGTTGTAGAACCCGGGAAAAATTCATTACCTATTTCATAAAGTATATTGTCAAATTCGTTTACCGTTTCAATTACTTTTTGAACATACTCTTTTTGTATCTCTGTAATTTTTGGTGTTTCCAAAGTATGTATTTCAAGAGCTTTTCCATCTCCATTTAAGTCTGCATCAATACCATTTATATTATTCTTTGGGTGAAATGGATGAGTTGCATATCCTTCTGATAAGTGTTGGACTCCCCATCCATCAAACAACATAACGGAAACATAAATGCCACTATCTGCTGCTATACTTACTCGTTGTCGTAATCGTTCAAAATATTTTGGATTGAGTTTCTTAAGATCAAATTTTGGTTTCCCATCTAATGCATTCTCCGGTCCAGTTCTTAAAAACGGAAGAGGTGACACATAATGATTGTACGGAGGTTTGTTTTTATTTTTCCCAGTATCCCACCTAAGTAATTCCCAAGTCCATAGACGTATAAAATTATGATTGTATTTTTTCATCCAATTAATGTTGGCTAAAAAATCAAATTCTTCAGGAGGGTTGGTAGGACTCATATCAACAAGGTTGTTCCATGTATGTGAACCCGTTAGGTAAATAGCTTTGCCACTATCGTCTGTAAAATATCTAGGATTTATTTCACTAACACGTAATGGACCATTCTTTTTTTTTGAATCAGAATCTGTATTCTCTACCACTCCTTGTGTTTCCGAACAAGCAATTGTTCCGAGTAATATTATGATGAGAACTGAAAGTAAAAGATTTAGATTATTTGTTTTTTTTTTAATCATTTCATTTAATCTTAAAATAATTCAAGAGATTTAGACTAGATAACATCATAATTATTCAATCGTTTCCCATTTGTTTTTTCTTGCAGAATTTGAAACCGCATCAAGAATTTCTTGACATTTAAGACCATCATAAAAATCTGGTTTTACTGATTCCTTTTTACCAATTGCTAAAAGAAAATCTCCAATCTCATGAATAAAAGTATGCTCCCAGCCTATGATATGACCGGGTGGCCACCACATGTTAATAAAAGGATGTACATTTTCGGTTACAATAATATTTCTAAATCCTTGAGTTTCAGCATCATCACTTCTTGAAAAATATTCTAACTCATTTAATCTTTCTAAATTAAAAGTAAGAGCTCCTTCGCTCCCAAATATTTCAAGCCTTAGGAAATTCTTTTTCCCAGTTGCAAAACGAGTTGCAGTAAAATTACCCAAAGCTCCATTTTGAAATCTTGCAAGAAACGACATTGAGTCATCTGCTGTTACTTCTCCCAAAGTACCATCATTTTTTTTACGCTCTTTAATAAAAACTTTTTCCACTCCACAAACTTCATCAACTTCACCAACAAGAAATCTAGCTAAGTCAACTGTATGAGCATTCATATCTCCGTGTGCACCAGAGCCACCAGCTTTAATATCATGCCTCCATACATAAGGGAAGCTCGGATCAACTAACCAATCTTGATAATAGACTGCATTAAAATGATGTATCTTTCCAATCTTCCCTTCATCAATTAGTTTTTTTGCAAGAGCAATAGCTGGAACTCTTCTGTAATTAAAACCAGTCATATTCCTAACACCTGCACTTTCAGCAGCTTCTAACATTTCACGAGCTTCATCTGCATCCATGCAAAGTGGTTTTTCACAGATAACATGTTTTCCATTTTTTGCTGCAGCAACTGCAATTTCTTTATGCAAACTATTTGGAGTACAAATATCAATTACATCAATGTCATCACTTTCAACTAATTTTTGCCAAGAGGTTTCTTTTGTTTTCCAACCAAATTGTTTTACAAAACTATCTAAAGCATCGGGATTTACATCACAGATAGTTTGCATAATTGGTGAAGACGGTAAATCAAAATAATGTGCAACATCCATATAAGCATTGCTGTGAGCCTTCCCCATAAATGATGCTCCAACTAAACCAACTCTAATTTCTTTCGACATAAAATTATCCTTATTGATTTTTCTAAATTATTTAGTTTAGTCTATTCCTAATATATTTCTATTCTTATTTTCATTTGAATCTCCTCCAGCAAAGTCATCAAAGGAAACATTTGTAGTATCTATTATATGTTGTTCAATAAATGGAGCTCCCTCTCTAGCACCTTGTTCAGAACTTTTTATAAATGATTCCCATTCCAAAACAGCCCAACCAGTAAAGCCAACTTCAGCCAACAATGTAAATATTCTTTTAAAATCTACTTGACCATCTCCAAGAGATCTAAAGCGTCCGGCTCTTTTTTGCCATGATTCATATCCACCGTAAACTCCAACTCGTCCACTTGGAATAAACTCGGCATCTTTTACATGGAATGCCGTTATCCTTTCTCCATATAATTCTATAAACTGGCAGTAATCTAATTGTTGTAAAAGAAAATGACTTGGGTCATAATTTATTCCAATTGCTGGATGCTCATTCGCAGTTTCAAAGAACCGTTCAAATGTTGCTCCATCAAATAAATCAGAACCGGGATGCAACTCATAAGAAATTGAAATTCCGTTTTCATTTGCAAAATCTAAAATTGGTTTCCAACGTTTATAAAGTTCTTTAAATGCTTCATCAATCAAACCATCTGGTCTCTGCGGCCAAGGGTAAACCATATGCCAGGCAAATCCACCAGAAAGAACTGGGATTGTAGTTAGTCCCATATTCTTAGATGCCAATACTGATTTCTTTAGTTGATCTGTTGACCACTCAACTATTTCGCTATCACTTAAATTTTTTGGATAAAACGCAGAGAAAGCCGTCTTATAAGAATTATTCATAGCTAGCACTTGTCCTTGAAGATGAGAGGCAAGTTCAGTTACTTGAAGATTATTTTTTTCTAGTTTTTCTAAAATCTCGGAACAATATGTTTTTGATTCAGAAGCTTTATCAATATCGAAAACTCTTTTATCCCAGGTTGGGATCTGTACTCCCTTATACCCAAGAGAAGCAACCCAATCACTAATATCTGGAAGGTTGTTGTAAGGTTTTTCATCTCTTAAAAACTGTGCTAAAAAAATTGCAGGACCTTTAATTTTACTCATAACATGTTTCTCCTGAAATACAGTTTTATTTTAATATTTTTCATTAATTGATTTGTTGAACAGAAACTTTAACAATATTTTCTTCAAGAAATTTTTGCACATCTCCGAATGGCGGAACTCCATTTGTACATCCTAAAGTTTGAGCACTAAATGCTCCAACAGCACTACCAAATTTAAGTATTGAAATAATATCCCAACCTCTTCTCAAACCAGAAATTAGTCCAGCAGTAAAACAATCTCCACAACCTGAAGGATCAACAATGGGAACTTTATAATTTTCCATATTTATTTCTTGATCCCCATCATTAGCATAAAGTCCTTTATCACCTCTTGTGATAATAACTGTTTTAACTCCAGCATCATTAAATATTTTTGCTTGATTTTCTAATTCCAATTCTCCAGATATTGCTCGTGCTTCATCTTGGTTAGGCAAGAAAATATCTACGTACTTTAATAATTTTAGACAACGTTTTAATTCAACACCACTATTTTGAACTACACAAATGTTAAGTACTATTTTATTATTTTGTTTTTTCGCTTGCTTAAGGAATTCAATTAGTAATTCATCATTCCAGTTTGGCAATTTAAGATATCCACCAACAAGTAGAACTCCATTATTTGGAATTAAATCTTTTGAAATGTACTCCCCAGTAAAATGTTCACCAACTCCAAGTGTACTTATAAATCTTCTATCTTCGCCTTCAGCCCTTAGAATAAAGGTTGAAGCAGTTCTTCCTTCTTTTTCTCGTTGAATATTGGTTACATCAAATCCTAATTCCGTTTCCAGTTTGTTTAGTATTAGTGTTCCAAGAGAATCGTTTCCAATACTTCCAACCATTGTTGCTGTATCACCCATTCGATGAAGTGCAACTGCTATATTTAATGCATTTCCACCAGGATAAACTGCCATGTTTTCTGTAAGAATAGTTTCTCCAGGAGCTGGCAGTTTCTTTAATGGACTAGTAAAAATATCTGCTACTAAATCTCCAATACACAACACTGGTTTAAGCTCATCGGACATATTACACATTGCTCCTCTTTGAAATTTTTGTTCTACATTCTATTATATTTATCTTCGTATCTAACTTTGTCTTCATCTGTAACACTACCATAAGCAACTTCAAACATTTTGAAAGTGTTTTGCCCAATATTACTTAAGCGATGTTTCATTTTTCTTGGAATGTATATTTCATCGCCGGCTTTTGTTTTAAATATTTTATCTCCTAATTGAACTTCGCCACCATCTGTTTGCATAATCCAAATTTCATCAAAATTCTCATGCGATTGAAGACTTCCTTGTTCTCCAGGTTTCATTTCTACAACCCATACTGTACAAGGTTCATTGCGTGCATACTCTTTATACTGTCCCCAGGGACGTTGAATTATTTTTGGTCTATCTTCAAAAGGTATTGCTGACATTTTTACTCCTACTAAAATCTATTGAAAAATAAATGGAGAATCTCAAACACATTCAAAATTCTCCACCATAATTATTTAAGCTGCAAATTATTTAGGTACAGTTTCCCAATCTTTTTTGAATTGAGCAAGACCAGAATCTGTTAAAGGATGATTATACATTTGGAATAAAAGTGATTCTGGAATCGTAATAATTTCTGCACCAGCACGCCAAGATGATAAAACATGATTTTGAGTTTTTAAACTTGCTGTAAGAATTTGTGAATCAAAACCATAGTTATGTTTTATTAAAACAGAATCTTCAATAAGTATATCACTTTCAATAGCAACGTTATCAAGTCTTGATAATACCAAACTTACAAATGTAGCACCAGCTTTCATAGCTAAGGCACATTGAGTTGAAGAAAAAATCATAGTTACATTTGTTTTAATTCCTTTAGCTTCCAAAACTGGCACAGCTTTTATTCCTTCAACATTCATTGGAATTTTAATTGCAATATTAGAAGCAAGCTGAGCAATATCTTCGGCTGCAGCAACTAACTCTTCGGCTGTATCACCCATTGCTTCAACACTTATTGGTCCGGGAACTATTGAACAAATTTCTTTCACTACGTCCTTAAAAGGTCTGCCAGATTTTGCTATGTGAGAAGGATTTGTAGTTATGCCATCAACCAATCCAGTATCATAAGCTCTTCTGATTGATTCTACATCTCCTGTATCCATAAAAATTTTCATATTGTTTCCTTTATTATTTTAAGTTGTTAAATTTTTCAAATCATTTAGTGTTATGCAAGTGTTTGGTAAATCTCCTAATTCCGGAACTATCATATTTGCTCCGGTAAAGTCTTCATGTTTAGTATATCCGTTAGTTGTAATTATAGTATTCATCCCAGCAGATTTTGCAGCAAGAAATCCATTATGACTATCTTCAACAACAACACACTCTTTGGCTTCTAAGGATAATTGTTCTAAAGCTAGATTATAGATTTCTGGGTCGGGCTTTTTCTTTGAGACAACATCACCAGCTAAAATTGTTGAGAAATATTTTCGTCTTTCCATTCCCAATAATTTTTCAACTACCAAAGTTACAGCCTTTTCGTTAGATGTTGAACATACTGCAAGTTTAACTCCATCTGCGATAGCTTCGTCCACAATCCTTGCTATTCCAGGACGTAAAGACAGTTCACCCGATTCGATTATATCCATAAAAAGTTCTGTTTTTAACTTATGCATTTCTTTTATAAATACTTCACGATTATCTATATTTTTTGGCCAGCCAAATTCATCAAAATAGGATTTCATTCTTTCTTTGCCACCAGCTACTTTTAGTAGTTCTGCATATTGAGAAATATCCCATTCAACATCTAATCCTTTAACGACAAATGCTTTATTAAATGCAACTCTGTGTCCATCCCTTTCTGTATCTACAAGAACACCATCACAATCAAATATTAATGCTTTCATTATTATCACTTCCTACTTCAAATATTAAGTTTAATTTACTTTGAAAATTATTTTCTATTTTGCTTTACCTACTCCACCAAACAAAATAATATTTTTGGTAATTGCTACTTTCATTTGTTCATATTGGTAGTCTATAAATTTAACAGGTTCCATTACATCAGGATTTGCGTTTTTAAATTCCACAAATGAGTTAATGTAAATATGTTTTAGTTGTGTGGAAATATTTACTTTTGCACATCCCAACCCAATACATTTTTGAATGACTTCATCCGTAAGTCCAGTACCTCCGTGTAATGCTAGAGGAACACCAGTTGAAGTTGCAATTTCTTCAATTCTATCAAATGCAATTTTAGGTTCACCTTTATAAACACCGTGAGCAGTACCAATAGCTGGGGCAAATACAGCAAGCTCCATTTCCTTACAAAATATTTTTGCTTTCTCCGGATCAGCTAAACTAGCATCTTCTTCAGCTACAATTATATCTTCTTCAACTCCTCCGATTTCTCCCAACTCAGCTTCAACACTAACGTTTGCAGCAGTGGCAAGTTCAACTACTTGTTTTGAGAGAGCAAGATTTTCTTCAAAAGGTTTTGAAGAAGCATCAATCATAACAGAACTCCAACCAGCATCTATACATTTTTTTATTATTTCAATATCTGTACAATGATCAACATGAAGAGCTACCGGAACATGAGTTTTGCTTGCTAGTTCTTTGTACCAAGTAGCAACAGTTTTGTAACCCCAAACCTTAATTGTCTTAACTGATATTTGAGTAATAACCGGAGCATCTAATTCCGTAGCTGCTTCAACAACAGCTCTGAATGAGTTATAATCTAATATATTAAAAGCTCCAACTCCATATTTACCGTCACGTGCTTTTCTAAGCATGTCCGTCATATTTTCAACAGCCATTCATTTCTCCTATTTCATCAATAATTTATTTTAATTTTTAAGTCATTCGTTGGTTTCAATTTCCACAACTTTATATCCGCCTTTCGTTCTAAAGTAAGCTATTAAGATTAAATAACACACTAACATAATAGCCGGAAAAATAGCTACTGTCATAAGTGCATTTTTCTTTGCAAAATCTCTCACAGTTTTTAAAGCAGTCAAACCTTCTGAATCAAGATCATCAATTTTTTCTTGATTGATTGAATTGTAATCTCCAAAAATACTTGCTTTCTCTGAGCCAGCAATCTGTTGATATACAGCAGGATTATTCGCTTCCAAATCATTACTAATTTGCCGATCTTGAATATTACCAAGAAATGCAGCACCGATAATTCCAACACTTAACATTCCAACTCCACTAATAATATTTAATGTAAGTGCTCCACCTTTTGGGAAACGTTCTGCTACTACTCCAAGCATTGTTGGCCAAAAGAATGCCTTCCCTAATCCGTAAATTGTTGCAGCAACAAATATCATAACTCCAGTTGCCTTTGAAAGAAAAACTAAACCAATAATAGCAATTACACTACCTAGTGCTAAAAGCCCTAAGGGTTGTAATTTTTCAACAATAGGTCCTGCAGAGAATCTAAGTATGGTCATTAAGAATGCGGTATATACTAACACCCAACCAGCTTGTAGTCCCATATTACTCATTACTGGAGTTACTAGTTCTGTGATCCAACTATCTGTACCAAGCTCAGTAGTAGCTAAGGGAATCATAATTAATGTTAAAAAGATAAACAAAGGTTTGCCAAGTGTACGAACATACAAACCATAGGCAATTATTAAAACTGCTGATAAACCAATCATAATTGGTAGAGACCAACTAAATACTCTTCCCAATTCCCAAATCATTAACGGAACAACAATCAACGCTCCAAAGACACCAGCTTCTTGAAGCATTTCTTTGAATGAAACACCAGCCTTAACTCGTTCACTAACTGGGAACTTTACTTTTAACATCATCAAACCATAAGCCAGTACTGGAATAAGAATAATAGCCACTTTCCATTGCCAATCAAGAGTTGGCATTAGAATTAAGATTAACAATCCGCCTAAAACCATGCCTCCTGGCCATCCGGCATGTAAAATATTTAACCACTTAGATTTATTTTTTGAATACAAACTTGCAACAACAGGATTTATAACTGCTTCAACTGCACCATTACCAAGAGCTAGAATGAAAGTTCCCCAATACAACATATTATAATCGGTAGCAAATATTGTTACAATTGCAGAAATTACATGTGCCGCAAATGCAAACATCATTGCTCGTCCATAACCAATTCTATCAATTATAAAACTGAACAAAACAATGCTCAAAGCAAAAGGCCATAAGCCAACACCTAAGATTTCTCCTTTTTGAGTTTCACTTAAATTAAAATGTATTTGTAAATCTCCAAGAATTTGGGCTCTTATGATAAAGCCAAAAGATGTTGCAACTAATGCAATAAAGCAAGTCCAGAACAACCATTGCGTTGAAGATTTTTCGTTTAACTTAGATAATGCAGAAGCCATAAGTTGTATCCCCTATCTTATTCAATTAGTTAATTGTTTTTGATGTTGCTCAAGTGACTCTTTTTAGAAATTTATTTCTTCTTTTCCTTCACAAATAAAACCGGACCTGGTAAAAATATTTCCAAAGAATGATGTTTCGAATCTGACATAACCGAAAATTTATTTTCGCCTGGTAATAGATCATCATTATTTATATTTATTTTTGAGAATGCAAATATTCTTGAGACAACATCTGTGAAAAGACTGTAAGGTTTATCGTTCAATCTAAAAGGACCTTTATTATGTCCTTTATGCTTTCCCCAATTCTTAATAACTAATTCTGTCTTTTCAATATTTTTTATGTTGCTTGGTAATGTTAAAGTAGCAGTTTGTTTAGACGACATTCTAGACGCAAAATATTTAGGGAATGGTTCACATTTGTACATCTTAACAGAACTTCTTTCTTTTGGGAAAAACAAAGTAGAAGTTGAAGCAGTTTGATATTGAAAGCCATTTTTCAAATATACAATTGCTCTAACAGCCATTGGTCCAGATTGATCTGGTATCATCTCAGTATCCCAATTAATATTGTACGGAGCGACTTTAGATGAGCCTACATGATTAACTGACTTTCTTCTAACAGTTATTCCATGCCAATAATTATCTTTTTGTAAACCTTTATCATCAAAGCCAGTATAACGTGCAAAGTATTTTACTGAGTCAATAATTGGTAAATACTTTTTTAAAAAAGTCAAAGTAAGAGGTGTCATATCCGAAATATTATCAGCTTCCACATTTACTTTAACTACTGCATCAAAATTTTCAATTCCATTTGTTAGTAAATCTGGGTGATCTTTTTTCAAGTAACATCTTAGTGCTGCTTCTTTAACTATATAATGTCCCCAACCACTTCTGCCTTTATCAATAGCAAATTGAAATGCATTTTTCCCTCTTACCATATTTTTAATTTTTAGAAGAATAGTTGGAAATGAATACGAGTAATAACCATTTTCAATTCCAGTTTTTGGTAAAAGATAAGGACCTCTTCCGTTAAGATAAAATCTTTTATTTTCTGTATTTTTATGTCCGCCCCAAAGTTCAAGATATAGTTCAGATTTTTCAAGCATGAACAAATCTTCATCCAGTGGAATTAATATCAATCCGTTTGTTTGCGTTTCTCTCCTTTTGCCATACCTATCATGAAGTGCAACAGTCTCATCATTTACCCGCCAATGATTTAAGTTCTTTTTATTAATTGCTGAATTAAACTCTGCCCAATATTCTCGGAAGAACTTACCTTGTGCTATTGATTCATTTGTAAAAACAAAAAGCATACTAAATAAAAGAATAAAGTATAAATAGTTTAGTTTATTAAAAACTAATATTTTTTTTTTCATTTAGTTTCCTTTTGGTAATTTAAAGGTTTTACGGAAACATTTCCAAAAGTAGCATTTATATGATGAGCTAATAGAGCAAATGCACCTTTTCTATTTGCATTTCTACTCACTTGAGTTATACTGAATTTCCAATCAGCTGGTTCATCTTCACTTTCCATCCAAATTTTAAAACTATACTTAGTAATCCCCTGCTGCTCAAGGGGAATCTCTGACAATTTATTTTTTTTATCTCCATTTTTTGGATGAATCCAATTTTCCCATATTACTTCACCTTTTGGAACTTCGGTTAATGTTTCACATCTCATCTTCATAATATATGGTACATTAGTTTCAACGAGATATTCTTCATTATGTAATCTTGCATCAGAAAAACCAGAATAGAATTGAATACGTGGAATTCCTTTATTCCATCTTAACCATCCAATACTGCCAAAAGGTTGATAGCCATGTTTTGGTTGCTTGGTTATAAATTTTCTATGACCGCCATTGATATGACCAGTAAACTTTAACAAAATACCGAGACCGTTTCTAAATCTTTTATCGCCTTCGGGTTTATCAATATTGTTTATGGTTACAGGCACAGTTACTTCATAGTCTTGCCAGCTTTTATCACCAATTAAAAATATTCTGTCGTAACCAGAATGAACTGTTCTTAAACCATTTTTTTCAATAACCCACTCGCCATCAACATACTGCCCAACATCTTGCGGATTGTCAACTTTTGCCCAATCAATTTCAACAGGTAAAGGATAATTTTTAGAAGAGAACTTTTCCAGTGAAACTAGAATAGAATCACTCTTCCCTTTTACATCCTCTGTCTTTAGAAGTATGTTATTCATTCCTTCATTTAGTTTTTCTATCGGAATATCTGCATTAAAAAAACCATTCCCTGCGTTGCGTCTATAACCAAAGCGTCCTCTGGCAATAGATAGCTCTACATTAAGAGAATTATTTAGCGAATAGTGAAGTGAAATAATTGAATCGTTTTCAGTTACTTCACCCATTAAGTTAAAGTCATCTTGAGCATCTCCAAGGTTACCTACTTTTTGGTGAAGTCCATGCCACACACGAATAACAGATTTACTTTGTTGCTCTTTACATTGCAGCGAAACGATTCCAATCAATATGATAAGTAAAACTTGTTTTATATTATTCATTTTTCACTATAACTCTTAGTATTAGAACTACCTTATTTCTAAATAGTCAGTATCTGGTAATTTGGGAAATTTTGAATGAGGCTCTGTTTGATACCAATAAGCAACCGAAGCAATATCATCTTGCAATGGTAAATATCGTTTTCCTGTTCTCCATCCTAACGCTTGCATTGTAATTTTTAAATCTTTTTTAAATCTTACTGGATCAGTTATATGCCAGCGATACATTCCATACCTTTTTAAACCACGATCTTTATTTGTGAAAAATCCAGCATAAGGAGTTGTGTATTCTGTAGTCTCATTTTTTCCATTTTTATTTTTCACATAAAAGTTATACGAACCGCAGAAATAATCCTCTGTACCAGTACCACAAATTGTGGGATACTCTTTATCCCCATCCATATAAAACTTTATTTCTCCTTCGCCCCACCATCCCCAATTATTAGATTGCCAAGCCATATAAGTTCCAACGTATTGTCCTTGACCTTTTATTCCATCTACAATTGTATAAACTTCTTTGTACGGTAAAGGGTTTACTCTTCTAAATTGTGCGTGGAAATAAGCTTCATCTTTAGGAATATCTGTTAAAGTGTAATCTATTTGGAAATATAATTTCATTTTATTTGCAGATATATTTTCCATTGTGATTTTACATTTTTTTCTAAAAGGCATTACCCAGTATGAATTAAAAGCACTACCAGGATTTACGCAAACTGGTAACGATGAAATCTGTTCATAACCATACGCCGCAGCAAAAAAATCACCGACTGGAACTTCTACAGAAGGTTCTGTTTCATCATCCCAATAAAATCTTAAAATGGAATGTCTCCAATTTCCCGTTGGTGTCATCCAGATATGTTGAATTGCTCCGGAGCCTTCAATCTCGGCAAGCACAAAAGTTTCATTAGGTTCAATATGTATAAAAGGGTTCAACTTCCATCCAACCCCTAACTCTCTTCCAGCCTTTGCGGCAGTACCATTTTCAAGAGTTGCCATTCCACCTTTGCCTTTTTCACCAGTAGGATTTTCTGGACTTATTGAGCGAGTTTCAGCTTTAGAAAGTTTTGAAAGATTACCCAAATTAGTATTCAATCCATTAAAAGAATTCTGGGCAAAAAGGATGGAACTTAACAACAAAAAAAATATTATAATTCTAATTTTTATATCTTCAAAAAACATTTAACCTCCAATTAGTTAAGCTTATTTTAACATAAAACTTTTTCTAATAAAATCTCCAATTACAGAATGCTCATCCGTTTCTAAAAAACCAATCGAGAAAGTTTGAGGAACACAATCTAAATATGAATTAGCTTTCTCTCTTCCAAAACCAAAAACTGTCATACTTTTTCTCATTTGATAAAATTTATCTGGGAAATCATCATCTTCATGATGATATAAGAATAAGGATCGCTCAATATTTTTATCTCCAAATGCAATCCATTCTAAATCTGGAATATCCCCTTCATGATTAGTAGTCATAGGTGTTTTGTTAGTTACATCAGAAGTCATCCACCAATCTGAATCTTCGTAAGATCCACCGGGGGTTCCTTCGTAAAGTATCCAATATTTATAATTATCAGGCATCTTCGTCATTGTAAAAGTGGCATGAGTTAAATAGAAGTCCCAACGACATTCCCAAGTTCCATTTGATGAGAGACCAGTAATAGAAACTTTATCATTATCAATACTTACAACCTTACTTGTAGATAATTCTGTTCCACTATTTAAAGGATGAAAAAAATTTCCATCTTGTCTAAAAACTGCATTGGGAATTCCACGATACTCGCCTTTTGCTTTTGTTCCCTTTATTGGAGAAAAACTAATCCAGTCATTACCATCATTATCAATTAAACTAGAAATACCGAAGCCTTGTTTTTCAAGGTAATATGTTGCTGAAGGTGTTTCAATTTTGTAACAAGGAAGATTACTTGCTGATTCGTCTTTACTATCTTTTGTAAATTTTATTTCTCCAATGTTTAGATTTGTTGTACTAGAATCTGCAAGAAAGTTTGATGTTTTTTCATATTTGTTACAGCTTGTTGTTAATACTTGAATTAGAAATAATAGTATTAAACTAAAATAAATTATTCTAGAATGGAGACTGTTTTCATATTGCTCAATAGAATATAAATTAAATATTTTTTTCATATAAAGAAGTGTCCTTAATAAATATTATTGACTTAATTTGTAAACTGTCTTCTACTTAAAGTGATGATAAATATTTTAATTTAATCCTTCTAAAAATATTTTTATTTCTTCTAAGAACTGTGCTGCTAAAGCTCCGTCAACTGCTCTGTGGTCACTTGCTAAAGTAAGAGTTAAAATATCTCTAACTCCAAATGTACTTTCTGTTAATGGTACAACTTTTTTAACAGCCTTCCCAACTCCAAGTATAGCAGCCTCTGGTGGATTTATTATTGGAATAAATTTATCAACAGCAAACATTCCTAAATTGCTTATTGTAAAAGTTCCTGGTGCGTGTAATTTCAGAATTCCTTTCTTAGCACCTTGTGCAATTTCTTTACTTACCTTACTAATTTCAGTAATACTTTTTTTATCAGCTTTTTCTATGACTGGAACAATCAGACCGTCTTCAACAGAAACAGCTACTCCAATATTTATTTCACTCTTAATTGTCAACTGAGTTTTCTCAACGTGAACATTCATCTTAGGATATTTTACTAAAGCTTTTGATACAGACATTACTAAAATATCGTTAACAGATATTTTAGTTTCTTTCTCTAAACTGTTATTTTTTTCTTGTCTCCATTGCAACATGTTAGTTACATCAACATCTAGAAATAAATAGAAATGAGGAATGTTTTGTTTACTTTCTACTAATCGGTTGGCAATTGTTTGACGCATCTTTGAGTAGATAACAATTTCATCTTTGGATGAAACTGATTTACTTTTATTATCATCTTGATTTTCTGAAGAGCCACTCTCAACTATCTTTAATATATCTTCTTTAACAATACGTCCGTTTGGCCCACTGCCAACAACTGTACCAAGGTCAATATTATTTTCTTTTGCCATTCGTTTTACAACTGGTGTGGCAAATATTTTACCTGATGTTGATTTAGTTTGCTCTACATTTTTTTCTACTTCTTTTGTTTCTACAGTTTCTAATTCAGAATCAGATTTCTTTGATTCGCTATTAAATTCTTCAAATTCTTCTCCTGCTTCGCCAATGTAAGCAATGGGTTCTAATACTTTTGCTTCATCTCCAACTTCATATAATAATTTTAGAACTGTTCCAGATTCAAATGCTTCAACTTCAAATGATGCTTTATCTGAATCGACAACAGCAATAATATCACCCTTATTAATTGTATCATTTTCCTTAACACACCATTCTGATATTACTGCAGTTTCAATGTCTTGTCCAACTACAGGCATATTAATCGGCTTTGCCATAAAAATATTCCTTTATATTTTTTTTCTTATCTATTTAACGTTTCTTTAACAGCAGCAATTATATCATCTTCTAATGGGACTAGATTTTTTTCGAGATTGAGATTAAAAGGAACTGGTGAATTTAATCCAGCAACTATATTAACCGGAGCATTCAGATAATCAAATGCTTCTTCTTGAATAATTGATGAAATATCTGAGGCTACTCCTCCACGCCTTATTGCTTCTTGCACAATAATAACATGTTCTGTTTTTTTAACTGATTCAAGAATTGCTTCTTTATCCAACGGAACTAATGTTCTTGGGTCAAGGACTTCTACACTAATTCCTTCTGCTTCTAATTTTTTAGCGGCGGCTAATGAACGGGGAATCATGTTTGACCAAGCAATTATTGTTATATCAGTTCCTTCTTTTTTTATGTCAGCTTTTCCAAACTCAATTACATATTCTTCATCTGGAACGTAACCTTTATTCATATAAAGTTGTTTGTGTTCTAGAAAAATTACAGGGTCATTTTCTCTAATAGCAGATTTTAGCAATCCTTTTGCATCATAAGGTGTGGAAGGCATTACTACTTTTAAACCAGGTATATGATAAAAAATTGCTTCTAAACTTTGCGAATGTTGAGCAGCTAATCCATTACCAACTCCACCTTGCGTACGTAATACTAACGGTACTCTTCCAGTTCCACCAGTCATAAATTTAAACTTTGCAGCTTGGTTTACTAGTTGATCAAGTATCAACATTGTAAAATCAATAAATAGAATTTCTACAATTGGACGCATACCAGTAATTGCAGCTCCAACACCAGCACCAGTAAAACTTGCTTCTGAAATTGGTGTATCAATTACACGAGAAGCTCCAAACTCTTTTAATAAATCTACAGTTACCTTAAACGATCCGCCACGTTCAGCAATCCCTTCTCCCATTATGAAAACAGTATCATCAGCTCTCATTTCTTCAAATAGAGCTTGGTTCAATGCTTCTCTATACATAATTTCTTTTTTTTCTGACATATTAATATCCCTCCACAAATTGCAAGAACTCTTTATCTGTCATTTCTGGGCTTTCTTTTGCAAACTCTATACTATCTTCAATTTCTTTTTCTACTTCTGATTCTATTTTTTTAACTTCTTCTTCCGTAAAACCACCAGTTTCAATTAAATATTTACGACCATAATTGATTGGATCTTTTGACATATAATAGTCTAATTTTTCTTTTGGCAAATAAAGTCCTGGATCATTAACATGATGCCCGCTATGTCTAAAAGTAACTGCTTCAATTAAAACAGGCCCTTTCCCTTCTCTACAAAGTTTAACTGCTTCTTGTGTTTTTTCAAAAACTTCAAAAATATTATTACCATCTATTTTACTACTTATAACTCCTAAACTAGTACCTCGTTTATACAAATCAGTTTCTCTAGATGATTCTGATATGGGAGTTGAAACGGCATATTGATTATTTTCAACTACAAGTATAAAGGGAAGATCCCAAGTTGCAGCTAAATTTAAAGCTTCTGAAAAAACTCCATTATTTGTTGAACCATCAGATGCAAATGTAACGGTAACTCTATCTTCTCCTCTAATTTTAGCACCTAATGCAGCACCTACACCAATTGGAATTCCCGCACCAACAATTCCATTTGCACCTAAATTACCATTAGCAATATCAGCAATATGCATTGAGCCACCCATTCCCTTACAATAGCCATCTTTCTTACCTAACAATTCAGAAATCATCCTATTAATTTTCGCTCCATGAGCAATACAATGTCCATGCCCTCTATGGGTACTAGCTATATAATCTTTCTCACTAAGTGCTGAACAAACACCAACTGCAATTGCCTCTTCCCCAAGGTAAGGATGAAAATATCCTCGAATTAACCCTTGACGATACAGCTTGATACATTCCGTCTCAAATACACGAATTGTGTAAAGAGTTTTGTACACATTCTGTAAGAATTCCTTTGAATACATATACTTTTCCTTTGAATTTTAATCGTACACTTTTCTATTCAGATTTATTAGAAATTAAAACATTTATCTACTATATATAGACTATTCTATCCAAGTAGAACAAATCGATATTAAACTTTGTGTATTAACGCACTAAGTTAGGAAATAGAATTCTCTTTGTCAACCAATTTTATATTAATTCTATGAAACTAGACTGCCAGACAATTATTGCAATCGTATGGAGAAATGAAATTAACTTTGGAAGGATTTTGATAAGTATTTATATTTGATTACTTGTAGTTCAATAATACTTTATTATTGAACTACATATCACTATGACATAGAAACCTTTTAATAAAAATATCTTGTTGTTCCATACTTATATGAAATAAGAACAAGAAAATAATTTTATTTACCCAAGTTCCTCAACATCTCTTTCAACTCGCCGAGTCCTTTATAAATAACTTTTACTGACATATATGCAAACGATATTGTTGAAAAGATAATTACTGCTGCCCAAATATATTCACCTGTTTTCATTATACACTCTCCGCTTCTACTTTGGGTTGAAAAATATTTTGAATTGTTGAACCAAGTAACATACCAATTACTGAGACTACGAATCCGCCCCAGCCAATTTCAGAAGCATAGTCTTGAACTTCGGTTGGCCAAATTAAATATAGCATTGGCAAAATTGCTCCAAAAGTAATTGCTAAATATGCACCTAATGTTCTTGATTTTTTCCAGTAAATTCCAAACGCTACACAAATTAGAACTCCCGGGATAAACAACATACCAGTCATATTTAGATAAAAATAAAGAAGTCCTTCCATCTCGTGAAAGAGCGACCACCAAATAATAAATATCATAACACCCGCCATAGTAATTCTACTTACTAGTAATTGTGTTTTCGAATCCAATTCCTTCTTTGTTACCATTGTTACAACACTTCCAATAATATCTTGAGAAACAACTGAGCTCCACGATAGCAAGTAACTTGCATAAGTGGACATTGATGCAGCAAGCAGTGCAGCAAATATTATCCCCAACAATCCTGATGGAATAATTTCCACAAGTAATAGTGGCAAAGCTTCAAGCGAGTCGATCTCCGTACCTACAACAGCTATAGCCATAATTCCCCAAAGTATTGGCATAATTGCTCGTGATAGAAATAGAAGGCCTGACCAAGTATAAATTTTCTGTCCGGTTTTTGCATCTTTAGATGAAAACAATCTCATTGAAATTGCTTGCCAACCTACAAGTAGTGCAACCCAAAGAAGAATTTGCCAAACTAAAAAACCAAATCCAAATTGTCCTTCCATTATGGATGGAGAAAACGGATTCATTCCTTTTTCTCCATATTCTTTTGTAACAGCAGTAACAATATTTCCCCATCCAATATGGAAAACTCCATAGATAGTAATAAATAACATTCCAAAACTAAGGAGTACATATTGAATGTAATTTGTTACAATTACTGAAACCATTCCACCAACAGCTGTATAAAATAACACTACAGTTAACATAACAACCATTGTTACCAGCAAATAATCTTTTGGAATGCCAGTTACAATATTTATAAAATTTGCTTCCACTCCAGGGAAAACTCCAAAGTTTAAGATCCCTCCAATAGCCATAATAATTCCGATATAAAGTCTTACGCCATTGCTAAATTTTCGAGAAAAGAATTCGGGTATTGTACTAAGCTTCATTTCAAGTAAAGGCTTAATAATAAAACCGGTTTTACCTAAAAAGATATAAGCAATAACGGGAGGGAACGCAACTATAAGTGCTGCAAACCCAGACTTGAACCCAAGCTCTGCATAATACACATAAGTGATCATTCCAATTTCTGTACACATTAAAGAAAGTAAACCGAGATGAAACTTCATTGATCTTCCAGCAACTAAAAAATTATCAATTCCTTTTACATATTTTTTAACAAGTGTACCAGAAAAGAAAATTAGAATAAGATATGCAACAACTACAATTATATCGAATATAGATAGATTCACAGATTACCTCAATGGTTAAATTTTACTATTTTACAAAAACATTAAATTTCCAAAATAATTTGGTAGATGGAAATTTGGTTTTTTAGAAATTATATTATTCCAAGTTCCATAATGCTCATACTTGGTATCATCTCCGCATTTATATAAGTTACCTTTTGCCGCGTTAGAATTAAACTTTAATTTATAATTATTTTCAAAAATACTAAACGGAATTTTACAAAAAACTTCCCAGTTATTATTTCCATAAGTGCCAACAATTGGTTTCTTAATTGTTGACCTAATTTCAATTTTATTTACATCATCTTCTGCTAAAACTTTTCTATTCCCAATTGCACCAAAGCCAACATACATTGTACCTATTGCGTTTACCTCAAAGTTAAAATACTCATTTGTTTCATTTGGGAATAAGTTAACAAAAAATTCGACACAACTATCTTTGTAAACTGGATCATTTATTTTAGTGTATGTAGTAGTTATTTCCTTTTCATGAGCATTGAAATAAACAAACAAATATTTATCTGAATAACAAATTTTAGCTTCTACTTTTGGTTCGTATTTGTTATTCATCCACAAATAATTATCAATTACTAATGAAGGAATTTCATTCCAGAAATTCGGATCATCAAATTCTGTTTCCTTACCTTTAACTTTTTGAATATGATATTCTTTGTCTTTCAATTTCACTTATTATTTGTGAGAATATTTTTCAACAATCTTTTCCATTTCAACTGTTTGGTTTTCAATGCTTTCTAATAATGTAAACTGAGTTCTCGCTCTTACCAAATTGTGTTCGGCATAAGCAGTACTATAATAAATATCGTTCAGAATATAATCAGTTAAAAATCTAATTGCTTGCTCATACACAATTACTTTTGCTCCGTAAATTAGATTTTCAATTTCTACTTCTTGTAAAACTTCAGATAACTCTTCAAGATATCCTTTTACCAATTCTTCAAATATTTCTATTCTCATAAAAACTTTTGAGGAGTCTTTTTCATCTTCTTCAACCGGACTTGTTGATGTTCTTACCATATCTCCAAAATCATACAAAATCGTCCCAGGCATAATAGTATCAAGGTCAATAACACATTCTCCTTTGTGCGTTTCCTTATTTAGCATAACATTATTAATCTTTGTGTCATTGTGCGTAATTCTAATTGGCAGCTCTCCATTACTTATAAGTTCAGTTATTTTTTTTGATAATGACTTATACTTATTTGCTAATTTTATTTCTTCTTGTAAAAGTTCAACTCTACCAACTGGGTTTTCTTTGATGGCTTTTTCATAAGCAATCAATCTACTTTCAAGGCTATGAAAGTTTGGAATTGAATCCTTATAACTTTCCACTTCTGCATCAATCAAATATTTTTGGAAACAACCAAATGCCTTTGCGGCTTGATATGCTTGCTCTTTGGTCTCAACTGTTTCAACAGTATATGCATTTTGAATAAAGAAAACGGAACACCAATAATCTTCATTTTTATCTAAGTAATGAAATTTAGAATCTTTAGTTTCAACTAGCTGCATTACTTTATTAGAAATTTCTTTAACATTTTCAGCTTTTAACTTTTTTGTAATATGCTCAATTACATTTGCGGTATTATCAACAACTATCTGCGGACTTTTAAAAACATATTTATTTATTTTTCGTAGAATATACTTTACCTTAACTCCAGCTTGATTAAACGTAATAAGGAACGTATCATTTATATGTCCGCTCCCAAAAGGTTGGGCTTCAATAAAATCCCCATAAATTCTAAAGTTAGATATTATTTTCTCAATCATTTTTAGCCCATAACTTTTTTGGATAAATACCTTGCTCAACCAAACTTGCAATTCTCTCAATAGCTATAGGCTTATCCTCCGAATAAGTTAAGCCAAACCAACTGGCATTAGTCTCTAGTGTTTTTACTTTCACTTCATTACTATCAATAAGTTTTCCAACAACAGTTGGCATAAAAAATTCTGCTTTTAAATTTTTCTTATTCTCATCCATAAACTCAAAAAAATATTTTTCAAACTTACTAAAGACTGATGGAGTAAAAGCAAACATATTCATAGATACAATTTCATTTCCAGTTAACTGTTGCCATTTTTCTTTTTCATCTTTGAAAATTATTTTCGAATCTTCAGTTTTAATTTGAGTTCTTTCTACAATAGAGGCAAGATGGTTTTCACTATCAACTTCACAAACTCCGCGAGATACAGCTCCAAACTCAGACAAAGTATTTTGCATCTTATACCCTACCAAAGCATATTCATCTTCTGAGCTAATTGAAGTTAAAAAATCTGCGGCAATTTTAAATGATTCTGCTCCATAAAAATCATCAGCATTTACTACAGCAAATGGTTCACTAATTGCTGAAGCCGCCATCATTAGTGCGTGACCAGTTCCCCAAGGTTTTTCTCTTTCTTTAGGATAGGCAATTGACGAGTGTACATTCTCTAGTTCTTGAAAGACAAGAGCTGTTTCAATTTCTGTTGGAAGTTCGTTTAGAATTACCTCTTGAAATTCATCGTTAAAACTTTCTCTAATAACATAAACTATTTTACCGAAGCCGGCTTTTATAGCATCGTAAACAGAGTAGTCAATAATTCGTTCTCCAGATGGGCCAATTCTATCAATTTGTTTTAAGCTTCCATAACGTGAGCCTAATCCAGCTGCAAGTATTAGAAGTGTTGGTTTAGTTTTATTCATAAAATATTTATTGCCTTTATATCATCACCAGTAATAAGTCCATTAAGTATTTTTTTTGAATTGTTCTTATGAAGAGTATCTTAAATTTTCACAAGAGCAATACTAAATATTTTTTATTACAAATAAAATTTTGTTTTATATTTCTTTAGACCTTCTTCCCTTCTCCGGGAACTGGAATACTTTTATCAATATTAACCTTGCCTAACACATATTTTTCTGGCCCTAATCTTAAATTCGAATTCATAACTTCATCCCATGTAACTTCTTTACCAGTATATGCAGACATCCTACCCATTATTGCACACATTGTTGAGACAGCGGTATTCTCTGCTTCTACATAAGGTTTGTTTTCCCTAATTGCTTTTACCAAGTCAATATGTTCTTGAACGTACGGAGATATTTTTACTCTGTCATTCTTCTCTTCCCCTTCTACTTGAGGATATTTATATTCCCATATTGTCTCACCTTTGGAATCAAATATTTCATTCTTACAATTACTAAATCCATTTACACCAGTTATATTTTCAGATACATTACTAGTACAGCCATCTATTTGTCTGCTCATACTTTGCATATGCATTCCATTTTCATATTCAAAATCTATGCTAAAATTATCATATTGATTCCCAGTTACTCTTCTATGTCTTGAACCAAATCCAACAGCTTTTATGGGATGCTTTTCTGTGAACCAATTTATCACATCAATATTATGGACATGTTGCTCAACTATATGATCACCAGAAAGCCACGTCCAGTTAACCCAATCTCTAATCATGTATTCCATTTCTGTCCACTCAGATTTATGGTTTCTATACCAAAGCTGACTTTGATTCCAATAACAATTTGCTGAAACAATCTCGCCTATTTTACCTTCATAGATTTCCTTAAAAGTTGCAACATAATCTCGTTGATGTCTCCTCTGAGTCCCCGTACCAACAACCAATCCAAGAGCCTCTGCTTTTTTAGATGATGCAATAATTGATCTCGCACCAACCGGATCAACTGCAACTGGTTTTTCCATAAATACATTTTTTCTAGCATTTACAGCTGCTGCAAATTGCATTGGACGGAAGTGAGGAGGCGTTGCTAAAATTATTATATCTACTCCTGAATCAATCACTTTTTCGTACGCATCAAAGCCAATAAAACAATTTTCTTCTGAGACAGTTTCTTGTTTTTCATCAAATATTTTTTTCTTACATCTATCAAGTCTATCTTGAAATACATCCCCAAGAGCATGGATTTTTAGATTAGAGCCTGCACTTAGAAAATTAATTGCCGCTCCTGTTCCTCTTCCTCCACAACCGATCAACCCAGCTTTAAGAACTTTTCCATCTGGTGCTTGATCTACAAATTTTTTGGTTTCCATTTTTCTCTTTTTCTTACTTGCAACACTACAGCCAACAATAAGTCCGGTTGTAGCAACAGCACCAACAGTTAAAAAGTTTCTTCTGTTAATATTTTTTGACATAGGATTACCTCAAACATTTGTTTTGAAAATAATTAATTTATTCTAAATTTCATTTTACTTTGAAGAAATCATTTCTTCCGTAAATTCACATACTACTCTAAATCCAACATCTTTACAATCAGAATACCACCACAAACTTTTTGGAATTTGTGGATCAGTCATCATCCAATTTTTATGTTTAGTAAAATCTCTTGAAGCGATTCTAAGTTCAGATGCATCACTTTTATATGAGCCGCCTTTAACAACATGTTCAGTGCCAGTTTGTGGACCTGTTGGATTTGTTACATTGGAGCTACTCGTGTAAATATTATAAGTGTCATCACTATAAAAATCGGAACAAAATTCTTTTACATTTCCCAACATATTTAATAGTCCAAATGGGTTTGGCATAATGGTTTCATAAGTGCTAGTTTTATTTCCACTATTCTCTTTATAAATAACATAAGAAGCAATTCTATTTGTGTCTGCTCCTATCAAAGATTTCCAAAACCCCTTGCTAGTATAGTCAGAAGGATTACCCTTAAAATAATATGCTCCCTTACTATTCCCTCGACTTGCAAATTCCCATTCAGCCTCAGTTGGTAATCTGTACTTTCTTCCGGTTTTTTGTGAAAGCCATTCGCAATATCTTTCAGCAGCAAAATGTGTCATTGTAATTGCTGGTCTTTTTCCTTTCCCCCAACCTTGTCCAGGATTTCCATAAGCAGGTGTTGGACCAGAAATTGCATCAACCTTTTTATCTGATTTCATTAAATTAACTTGGTCTTCGGTTCTTCCTTCTTTACTTGTTTCTTTGATAAATGTATTGTACTCATCCCAACTAACTTCAGTTTTCCCAATCCAAAATTGATTAAGGGAAACACTAACTTGAGGTCCTTCATCACTTTCTCTTAACTCTTCATCATCCGGACTTCCTAACATAAATTTCCCTTTAGGAATTGCAATCATTTCAAAATCCACTTTTGAATCTATGATAACCTCTTTGAAATTTTCAAAAGAATTTACAATTGTTAATGATTTATAAATTTCTTTTTCAATAAAACTATCTGAAATTATATTTGCACTTTTTTCATGATAATGACCAGTTTCCAAATGACAATTTATACATCTAATTTTATCCTTCTTTTGATCGAAATACAAATGAGCATCTTCGCCTTTTCTTGAGAGATCGGGAGGGAATAAATTTTTATGACAGTTCAAACAGCCCGACTGATATACATGATGAATTGCAGATTCTCTTTGCGACATTTGCTGCCAATTAAATTCCGAGGAATCTTTCATAACAATTCCGTAAATATCTTTAGCTCCGGAAGAAATTTTTGCTGTAAATTTTTCAATTCCGCTTGGAGGTAAATGGCAGTCAACACAATTTACAGTTACTCCACTTTTGTTATAAACGTGTGGGCCAATTTTCCACGACTGAGTTGCCTGCGGATGAACATGACAAGATTCACAATATTCATTTGTTGAAGTTTCTTGCCATCCATAGTTAGCCAAAAATAAAAAAACTACACCGAGAATAAATGATAAGAAATACATGTTAAATATTGTATGCTTCTTTTTCTTCTTTACAGTCATTAAAAATCATCACTCTTTTTATAAGCTTCAATCACGGCAATCTCTCCAGACTTCCCTTTCTGACTATTACCATGTTCCATTCCCAAAATTCCCTTAAAACCTTTTTTATAAATATGTTTAAATACATTTTTATAATTCACTTCACCCGTTGTTGGTTCATTCCTACCAGGATTATCTCCAATTTGGAAGTAAGCAATTTCATCCCAAGCAGCATCTATGTTAGGAATTAAATTACCTTCTGTTATTTGTTGATGATATAGATCATCAAGAATTTTACACGATGGACTATCAACTGCTTTACATATTTGATATGCTTGAGAAATTTTTGTTAAGAACAATCCGGGATGATTAAAAAAGTTTAGCGGTTCAAGAACTATAACTAATCCATGTGGTTCTAAAATTCCGCAAGCTTGTTTTAATGACTCAACTACATTTGCAGTTTGATAGTCGAACTCCAAACGCAAATCAACATGTCCAGGAACAACAGTCATCCATTTTGCATTTACTCGTTTTGCAACATCAACAGAGTCTCTAATATCCTTAAGAAACTCATCTCTTAAATTTTGTTTGCCACTTGCTAAGTTGGGTTCATTCCAATAAATTTTGTGTGCAACAAAAACTCCCATGCTCATATCTAGTCGAGTCATTTCTGCTACTATTCTTTTTTGATCGCTTAGTGATTTTGATTTCATTCCATTATCTTCAATTGCTTTAAACCCATGATCAGCCATAAATTTTAATTGATCAACATAATCCTCGCCAGCATTATGTTTGAACATTCCAAAATGTGGAGCGTACTTCAAATTAAATTTATGCTCAGTAATAATTAAATTATTATTGGGTTTTGCTAAAAGACTATTCCCACCAATTGATAATGCAGCTGCCGTAAGTGAAGCAGTTTTAATAAAATCTCGCCTCTCCATTTTCTTTGAAATAATTTCAGTTTTGTTTTTCATTTTAGAACCTACTGTTTGTTTTCAAAATGATTTATTAAAATTTGACGACTAATATTTTGTATTACTTGCTAAACCAAATAACAATTTTAGAATTGTATATGAATGAAATATAATAATAATGAAATCGTTTGTTTAACACAAAGAATAAAGAATCTTTTAAGATTTTTTTTTAATTTAACATTGTGTTTAATCTAATAAGATTTATTTCTAATCTGGAGAAACTATGAAATTTACTTTACCAATGTTATTTGAAAATAGTGTAGAAAAATATCCTAACAATATTTTGATGTTAGAAAAACACGATGGCAAGTATGAAGGAACAACTTACAAAGAGATGCAACCGTTAGTCCATAACTTTGCAGCCGGATTGTTAAAGCTTGGTTTGCAAAAAGGTGAAAGAGTTGCTCTTATTTCAGAAGGTAGAAATGACTGGGTAATGAGTGAATTGGGAATAGTTTTTATTGGAGCTATAAACGTTCCGGTTTCTGTAAAAGTTAATGAGCTTAATGATTTGAAATTTAGATTAGCACATTCGGGATGTAAGTTTGTAATTGTTTCAAAAAACCAACTTGAAAAAATTAGAAAAATTGAAATTGATTTACCAGAACTTGAAAAAATAATTATTCTTGATGAAGTCTCAGATGTTAAAAGTAACGAAATAACTAAAGACCAAGTCTTATCTATTGGTAAAAAATACTTAGAAACAAATGAGGAAAATTTTAGAAATATTTGGCAATCTTTATCAAACGATGATTATGCAAACATCTGTTATACCTCTGGTACTACTGCCGATCCTAAGGGAATTATTTTAACACATAGAAATTACACCTCTAATATTGAACAAGCTAATGCAGTAATTCCAGTTCCAGAATATTACTCTTCCCTTTTGATATTACCTTGGGATCATTCTTTCGCACATACAGTTGGGATTTATTTTCTAATGAAAAATGGTGCAAGTATGTCCTCCGTTGAGATTGGGAAAACTCCACTAGAGACTTTGAAAAATATTTCAAAAAATATTAAGGAAACAAAACCAGTCTTCCTTTTAAGTGTACCTGCTCTTGCTAAAAATTTCAAAAAAAATATTGAGAATGGGATTAAAGCTAAAGGTCCAAAAGTAGAAGCTCTATTTAACAAAGCTTTAAAAATGTCTTACGCGTATAATGGTAACGGGTTTAATAAAGGAAAGGGATTGCAAAAATTAAAAATTCCTATGCTAAAGTTTTACGATAAAATTTTGTTTAGTAAAATTCGAGCAGGCTTTGGTGGTAAACTAGAATTCTTCTTTGGTGGCGGAGCTTTGTTAGATATTGAATTGCAAAAATTCTTCTATGCACTTGGCATTCCAATGTTGCAAGGTTATGGATTAAGTGAGGCGTCCCCAATAATATCAGCCAATGTTCCTACTCTACATAAAATGGGTTCTTCAGGAAAAATAATTGACAATCTTGAAGTTAAAATTGTTGATGCCGAAGGAAACGATTTACCGCAAGGTGGAAAAGGAGAGATTATTTGCAAAGGTGGAAATGTTATGGCTGGCTATTGGAAAAACGATAGAGCCACTGCAGAAACTATAAAAGATGGCTGGCTTTACACTGGAGATATGGGTTACTTTGATTCTGATGATTTCTTATATGTGTTGGGTAGATTTAAAAGTTTACTAATTGGAAGCGATGGAGAAAAATTTAGTCCCGAAGGAATTGAAGAAGCTATAGTTGATCAATCTCCATTTATTGAACAAATTATGCTATACAATACTCAGTCAAACTATACTGTTGCTTTGTTATTCCCAAACAAAGCGGCACTAATTCAAGAAATAAAAAATAGAGAATTTTCTCTTGATAGTGATGATGCAAAAAATGAAATAACAAAAATACTTCGTGCAGAAATTGATGAGTATAAAAAAAATGGCAAATTTTCCGGAATGTTTCCAGAGCGATGGCTACCATCTGCAATAGGAATTCTTGGCGAAGGTTTTACTGAACAAAATCAATTCTTAAATACTACCTTAAAAATGGTACGTGGAAAAATTACAGATTTTTATATGAGCAGAATTGAGTACTTACTAACTTCAGCAGGTAAGGACATAACTAATCAACAAAATCTTAAAATTATTTCTCATTGGGAAATGGAAGAATAAGATACTTTTATAAGGAGCCTTTAAAATGAAATCTCTTTTCAAGCTAACAACAATTATACTTTTTGTTTTATTTTTTTCAACTTTCTTGAATGCGCAAAAGATTTATGAAAACCCAAATCATATATGGGAATCGGTTGAAGATAATGTTTACCTTCAAGAAGTAGCAACAAAAATTAAAACTTCAGAATCTGTACAGTCAATAGCTGAAAACAATGGAGTTTGTTACGCTGTTATGAATCAACAAATTTTTAAACTTGTTGATGAAGGATTAGAAATTATTAATTCAGCTCCTAAAAATGTAAATAGAATAATTACTAAAGATGGATTTATTTGGGCGTTGACTGAACAAGGTATTTATAGATTGAATGACAAATGGGAATTAATTGATGCTCAAAAATATGTTGATTTATGCATTCATCTTGGAGCTCTTCACGGAGCAACAAAAGATGATGTGTTCCGATTTGAAAATAATAAGTTTGTAAATATTGAACCGGAAGGTGGTTACTACTCAAGTAATATGACCATGTTAATGGAAGATGGGACTCAACTTCACGCTGATCCAGTAAGAATAGGACCAATAAAAGGAATCGCTTCATACAGCGAAACCCTTTATATACTTAGGCATGGTCAACTTGCCTTATTTGATGGGAAAATTATCAACCAAGATTTTATTGATTGGGGAACTCTCCCTTCACATAATACAAAAGATTTTTTAAGTTTTGGAAACCGAATGTATATAAGTACGGATCGAGGCTTATCAGAACTACGTGGTGCAGCACTAACTACTTTGAAAGGTGAAAACGGTTTACCTTATGAAAATACTACTTGTTTGACAAAAGGTTTTGATAATGATCTTTGGATTGGAACTACAAAAGGTACAATCAGAAAAACAAATAATAAATGGCATTATTTCGGAGCTGATCATTGGTTGCCCGGTGATAATGTTAATGATATAGCCGTTGGTAAAAATGTTGTTTACATTGCTACCAATAAAGGTGTTGGAATTATTAACTATGAACAATACACATTAAGAAAAAAAGCAGATTACTATGAAAGACATCTTAATGAATGGGGACACAAACGTTTAGGCTTTATTCATACACTTTACAAAAAAGATAACGAATGGATAAGAGAAGTAAGTGATAACGATGGCGGACATACTGCTCCCTACTTAGTTGCGATGTGTTATAAGTATCTTGTTACTGGAGATGAAACAGCAAGAGAAGAAGCGGTAAACTCCTTTGAGGCAATGCTTTGGTTGGATAGAGTTACTCCCATAGATGGTTTTATAGCTCGTTCAATATGGTCAACTACAGCAGATCTAGATGAAAAAGGTCGTCACGGTTCTGGCGGATTGCCAGCGAAATGGTATCCGACCAAAGATGGGAGATGGTATTGGAAAGGTGATACATCAAGCGATGAAGTAATGGCTCACTTTTATTCAGTTTCGTTATTTCACGATCTAATTGCAAATGGGAAAGAAAAAGAATTGGCAAAAGAACATCTTAGACGAATGGCATCTTATATTATTGATAATGGTTGGGTGTTAAAAGACATGGATGGCAAACCAACTCGTTGGGGAAGATGGGATCCTAAGTATTTACTTAATCCGTATGGTTGGGTAGATAAAGGTATAAATGGGTTAGAAGCTTTTGCATTTACAAAAACAGCTTTTAGTGTAACGGGAGATACTAGTTATAGCAAAGCATATCAACAACTTATTGATTTTGGATATCTCAATTATATTGTTCGTCAAAAAAATACTTTCCCTCCAGAAAATCTTGCTCCTTGGGATGATAACTTAGCTTTTAGATCTTACTATACTTTACTTCGCTATACAGATGACCCACAATTAAGATCAATTTATATGCGCAGTTTAGAACGTACATGGGAAGTAAAAAGAATGGAGCATATTTCATGGTTCAATTTTGCTTATGGTGCTTTAACTGGCAATGATTGCGAAGTTGAACAAGCTGTAAAACATTTAAGAGAATGGACTTTAGATTGTATAGAGCATACTTATAGAAATTCACACAGAGCTGACTTGATAACTCAACCAGGCTATTTCCCATACGAGGGTGGAACAAAAGCTATTTCTCCAAGAGAAACATCTGTAAAAAGAGCAAGCAGGAATGCATTAAAATATGATGGTGGAACAAATGGTTGGAGAGTTATGGAACCAACGGGTTTCATACGTGATTACTGGATGGGAAGATATCACGGTTTTATTGAAGCACCAAAAGTTAAAGAATCAAACTTAATTTCTGTAAAACCAAGACTTGGAAAAACGTTTGGGGCAAAACCTTATGGTGGATTTGACAGACCAAAGATTCACTAAATAATCTTTTATATAAGATCTAATTTGAAATGAATAATTTACTATATTAAGTAATAGTCAACTTTACACTATGAAAGATATTGAGTTTAAGTTGATAAGCTATTAATACTTATCTAATATTCTTTTTATTTCCAACAATTCAGAATAACCATTTTTGTTACGAAACGGTTCAGAATACTCTCCTGAATAACTCATAAATAAAGTAATAATAGGATCTTTTTCATTTCCAATAAAATCACCTGAAAGAGGGATGAGAATAGTATTAAGTAATTCTTCACCTAATATTTTTGAATTGAATTTAGTTTCATCAACAAAACTAAATTCAATTAAATTTGCACTTTCTTTTAATTTTTCAATTAAAGATGGTTGAACAAATAACCTTAACACTTCAGATGAATTTGTAAAAAGATTTGTCAGTTTAGAATAAACTATTTGATAGTCTTCTTTACTTAATTTAATCTGTTCCGACTGTGCAGAATTATATACAATAATTTTCATATTATTTGTATTTTCTTTACAAGCTATTAATAATAGTAATAAAAAAATAATTAATAAATTTTTCATACAAATCTCTAAATAAAAGCTAGATTTATTTCACAAGTTCTTACTTAATTGATATATCGTCTAACAAAATCACTGTATCAAAAGAACTATCACCAACATCGCCAGCAGAAATAACCAGTGTAATAATTTGTTTGCGATAATTACTTACATCGAAAGTGAAAGTTTGCCAACCAGTCATATAAACATCTCCCTTATCAAATACAATTTCAGGAGATAATTTAATAAGACTACCAGGTTGTGGAACTTCGTTTTCTTTGTTCGTAAATTCTTTCGCTCCAAAATTATTAGCAATAATATCAATTGTCCTATTTATTAAAACATCTTCATTACCATCTTTATCAATGATTTTAACAATGAAAAAATCTTGAAAACTTGAATTTATAAATTCAAGAAACTCTTCAGACATAAAGTTCCATTTTAAAGTAATTTTTGATTGGTCATCCTCAACTCTGAAGGATTGGAATATTTTCCCTGTTGATTTTGTAAATCCAAGACCGGTTGAAATAATACCCAAATACTTCCCTTCGGGCGGGGTTAAAGAACCTAGTTTACTAATATTTCTTCCATCCCCTTCTATTGTCCAACCATCAAGATTACCAAATTCAAAATCACCATTAACTAAATTAAGTGCATAGTGTACATTATGAGTTCCTTTTTTATACTCGAATTTTGCATTTGGAGAATTTGGATCAGTCCAATCAAGATATGTTTCTGCTGTGTTCTTAAAATCAACTGCTAATCTTTTAGAAACAGAATCTGCAATAGTGACGCAAAAGTCACTATTTACAATCTTTGAATATCCATAGTAAGCTTTAGCTCCCTTACTAATAAATGCATTTTGCAAGCTTGCAGATTTTGTGCCTTCGCATGAATTATTTAATATTACACTATTAGGAAATTTACCTGCAAGAGTTGAGATAAAAGTTGGGCGGATGTAATAGACTTTTTCTTTTCGCTTAATATTTCCATTCTTGCTTATTGTTAATCTACCTGAGATACCAATTTTCCCAGAACTGCATAAAGCTTTATACGATGTTTTCCAAATATTTAAAGTTGTATCAACTATTTCACCCGTAAAAAATATTTTTCCTCCTGCTCCATGTGTAGCAAGTACAACTAATCCATATCTTGTTAAATTTTGTAATGAACTTACTGTAGCTTTTTGATTAACCAATGAAGTAATTTGAAATTTAAATTCAGATTTTTTCAAATTAGCAATTATTTTTGCTCTTTCATTATGTGGTGCAAATGCTGATTCAAAAGGAGCATAAATCAATACATTTTTATTTCCTATAATATCAGGGTCAATTGCTTCTATATTTGTGTTCTTATTTAACCTTGAAGGTTTATTACTAGTTTTACCAATCGTTTGATTTGCTATAGAAATACTTTTAGTTTTTCTTCTAATACTACTAGATGTAAAACCACCTCTAGTAATAGTAGAACCATTTTCGTCTTCTTCTGAAAAGAGAATAGATCCAAATAAACCTGTATCAAATTGAATTTCCAAACCATTATCACTTTGATTTGAAACATTAGTGATACCGGGTTGAGTAGAGAGCCAATTAGACGTACTTAACAATGCACTCTGTATATTTGAAATATTTCCAGATAAAAATTCTTCAAATTTACTTAGACTACTATCAATTGTATTTACAACTTCCGAATATTCAACTTTAGAAACATTTGAATATATATTCAAATTCTTAACTTGAGATAATCCTTTCCCTTCTCCTTTACTTGTTATTACGTTACCTATAACTTGAAGCTTAACAATCCCCTGATCAGTTTCTAAAAAATTTATAATCCCAGAATAGATATTATCTCCACCTATATCATCACCATTAGAAAGAATGCCATTATCAAATAACTTCCCAATTTCACCCTTTGAATTATTTGATTCATCAAGGCTTATAATGGTTAAAACAGAATCAACTATTTCAACACCTGATGGAATTTCAATTCTTATAATTATATCAGCACTAATATCTTCAAGAATTCCTTCTTGATTAAGGACTATTACACCTAATTCAATATCTGAAACAATCGGTTCATTTGGAGATTCTTCTTTGCAACTTGTAAATAAAAAGAAATGTAAAATAAGCAGGAGGAAAACTTTTGAATATAGTTTCATTTAATACCCCATAATAATTATAAATGTATTTAAACAACAAACATTAACTAATCATCTTCCTAATGATTTATACTCGGTGGTATAAACGTAACAATATTTTTTATAAATACAAAATATAAATGAGATTGTACTTTTATAAAAATTTAAATTTAATTGATCTATTCTAGATCATTTTTAATAATTATATTTCACAACAAACTGAAAACTTCTACCAATTCCGTCAATACCACTACCATGCATTCTGTAAGGTTCATTAAAAATATTATTTATTCCAAAACCAAACACAACTGGTTTTACATAATAGTTCGAATAAATATTTAGCACACTCCACCCAGGAGTTCCGCCATCACTTATTCTATGGTCGTCAATATCACTGGGGGATAAACGATTCTGTTTGAACGCAAATAAAAACTCTGCTCTGACTGCAATAGATTTATGTACATTATATAACAATGCTAAAGATCCATTAAGCGGTGGTATTCTTCTTATTGGTTCATTTTTTGATTTGTCCTGACCATAAGTATAAGTAATATTTTGAGAAAGTATTATGTCATTATGTGGAGAATATTTCATCTTAAATTCAATACCCTGAATAAAAGCTTTTCCAATATTTTCCTTTTTGTAAACTCGATCTCCATTAAATAAGATACTACTATTGTAGGTTGTTTTTATTCTACTAATAAGATTCTTCAAATCTGCTCTAAATAGAAAAACCGAAGCTTTTAAGATTGAGGTATTAAGTTTCAAACCTATTTCATAGTTTAAAGATTTTTCAGGCGAGAGATTATTGTTTGGAACTTCAATTCCATAATCAAATAGTCCAAAGCTACTAACATCATTGATGTTTGGAATTCTGTAAGCCGAATTAATTTTAGTGATGAGTTTTATTTTTTTGTTAAAACTATAAGCTAAAGATAAATGTCCTGATACTGCATCTGGATTTATTTTTGGTTTCCCAAATACATCATCATTAATAACTAAACTAGCCAAGTTGTATCTCACTCCAGCACCAAGGTCAAAATTATTAACTGTGTAATTGGAAAGAGAAAAAATAGAGAAATTATAAAATTTACTCGCGTTAGAATATAAACCTCGTCCAACTACTATACAATTATTTTTAACGTTAAGAGTTTTAGAGAAACTATTTATATAATCAAAATAATATTCAATTCCAGAATTGATAATCCAGTTCTTATTTATTTGAGAAAAGACTAATAGATTTGCCCCCAAAGTATTTACAACATCATTCGCAGTAGTTTCAATTTCGGTATTGTTCTTTTTTGTTATTCGTGTTTCATCGGATTTCTGCCAGGAAAAAGTAAGGCTAATTTTTTTAGCAAATTTATTCTCTGAAAATAGTTCACTTTTTAGATAAGCAAACTGTCTTATTTGAGGATCAAACTTATAGTATTCATATCCTCTTTGTGCAACCTGATCAAAACGGTCAACATCGTTTTGTCTAAAATATTGATAATTATATGTCAATAATACTTTATCAAAAACTCTATGACTATTTTTAATATTTAGGGAATACTCATCATACGAGGACGGAGCTTCTTTATTCAACCCTTTACCAGCAACTATATCTCCAAATTTCTTAAATGATATTGATGTGTGATATCCGCTATTGGAAGTTGAATAATTAAGATAAGCATTTGCTGATTTCTCCATATCACTAGATAAATATTTTAATTGCAACCCAGAGTTTATCTGATTAGACAATCCTATTTTAGGAGATTTTGTAATTATGTGAACTACTCCTCCTAATGCATCACTTCCAAATTGAACTGAACCAGATCCCCTCAAGATTTCTATTCTCTGAATTTCATTTACATTAATAGTATTTAAATATTGGTTAGGTCCATATCTAAATGTTGAATTGTTAAGTCTTATTCCATCAATCATTATTAGGGTTTGATTGCCAGTTAAACCTCGTAAAAATGGAGAACCTCCGCCGTGGTTAGTTTGTTGCATCCAAATTCCAACTTCTCCAAATAATGCATTTGCCAAGTTGAGTGGATTATTGATTTCAAGTTTATTTTTAGAAACTACGGAAATGGCAGCGTTAACAACATCAATATTTTCTTCATAGCGAGATGATGAGATAATAACTTCATCTGTAGAATAGGTTGTATCACTCTTTGAAAAAGACTCAGCAGTAAATATTAGAATAAGAATAAATGTAAAAATCATTTTAACTTTTAGTGAAATATTTTTAATCTCAATTTTATAAATATGGATTTACTTTTGCAAATCCTTTTTCCACTAAATACTGAAACGCTTTAGCTCTAGCAGTCTTAAGTTCATAAAATGTATGTGAGTCACTATTAACATAAATTTGGTTAACCATTTTTAGCATTAAACTTAAGTTGTTTAGATTGGTTCTATTTGTTATAATATTTGCTCCGTTCACTTCCATAGGAATTTCATATTTATTACACAATTCTGTTACTGCTTGAATATCAATATGATCTCCATAATAAATAGAACACGGATGACCGAGAAATGAAATTTTATCGTGGTGTCGCTCAATTGCATTTAGGTAAGCAAGTGTAATTTCTTTAGGATCATCTTCATAAGGCGGAGTTGGATGTGATGATAGAATAATCAAGTCGGAGGACATTCCCTGAATATCCATACAGACATCTCCCTGAACGTTAAGTATATCAGCCTCAATCCCAAATTGAACTTCAACTTTATTGTGAATGTTTTGCCAACGCTTAGTTATACTTCTGTAAGTAGTTCTTGAGAATCCACGTTTATCTAAGTACGCTTGGTTGTGATCTGTAATTGCAATTTTGGTTAGACCAATCTCTCCAGCGTATTTTACAATTTCATCTATTGTATTCAATCCATCAGAAAAATTGATTGAGTGCATATGGTAATCTTCTTTACCAGGATTTATAATTTGCAAAGTTGTTCCTTATAAAATACTACCTCAATATATTGAACAAATTTTAAATTGAAATTTAATATCTTTGTCATGTCCATAAAATTGGGAATCCAGTAACTCTTTAGCTACTGGATTCCCGATTAAAGCATTCGGGAATGACAAATAAAAACTTCATCTATTTTATAAAACTATCTCAATAGTAATAATCTTTTTATGTCCAAACTTAACATTAACGGAGTTACCTTTTACTTGCAACTGTTCCCTTCTTTCTTCATTCATATTTGTAATCCAAGCTTCTTTAACATCTTTGAAAGTTTTTATTGTTCCTTCTACTTCCTTTTCTGTTGGATTAAATAATCTTAGAACTAATGAATCACTCTTCTCAGCTCTTTTCAGAGTGCTTAAAGAAATTTCTTTTGGCTCAACAGAAACAAAACTCATTTCTTTTGGAAGTTCTCCTCCACCTTTGCCAGACTGAGACATTTCAATTGGGAGGTTAAATCTTTCAACTTCTCTATACACATTGCCTTGCTCCCAGTTTCCTGCGTGTGGCATAATTGCATATTTCCATTCATTAATTCCAAGCGATTGAGCTAACTTCATCCAAGGATAAACATCCCATTGATCAATAACCGGAGACTGTGTTGCAGTAAATCCACGGAAAAGTGTTAAGGCTAAAGTCCTTTCATCGTCCCGTATAGCTTCGTATTCTCTTATTCCATCATTGAAAATTGCAAGTCCATTTTCTCCATCGCTCATATCTACAAAGCGATGCATTGGTAATTGTGGAGTTGGTTTACCATAATAAGGACTTGTTTCTTTTGGAATTATATCTCTATCAACTACATCATAAGAAGCTTCTGAAGATGAAACTTTAACATTTAGATTTGTTGGGAACATTGCTCTAACTCTATGCTGTTCAGCCTTGTTATCTATTATTGTATGCACTTCAACAAAAGGTTGATTCTTACGTAAAGTGTATGTCGTTTCAATTATCATTTTTATAGTTTCTTTACTTCTTCTGTACTCACCTTCTTTTCCTTCTAGCCCAATAGGCACAGTCAATTCATTAGTTATATGAAACTTAGTTAACAACTCACTTGATTCAATATGCTTGATAACCGCTTCTGCATTGAGTGTTGTGAACGTTTGATTCTCTTCTGGGAAAGAATGTATCCAAGGATTTCCAGCTTCTCCGGTTTCTTCATAGTAGTTCTGATTTTTGAATTCTTGTTTGGTTGTTTTATCAAGAATGTTCAAACTTCCATCTTTGTTTATAATAGCTTTGACAAATCCATTTTCTAAAATTGCTTCTGTAGCTTCTTTATTAACTTCAACAGAAATTGAATTTATATTTTCAGTCTCTCTTTTAAGATGATAAGTTTTATATCCGAATGCTGGAATGTCTGTAAACTCAGCACTTAGTTGAACACGTTGAGAACGAAGTTGTAATGAAATATCTTGGAGATTTCTAACTAATGTGCCGAATGATTCTCTGCTGACTTCAGTAAAAGATATTGCATTGTTTTTAGTATCTCTAATAGAGTAGCCTTTATATTCTGATTTGTCAGGCAAATCAACCGAGAATGTAACAACTTCAGTTCTTGCAAAAGGAGATGGATTAAAAACTGTAATTGCAGCTTCATTAATATTAATATCATTATTATTTATTTGCTTTACAATTGCTGACAAACTTCTACGCAATACTCCAAGAGAAAGAATTTCATTTTGATCAAATCTATACATCATATCCTTTTCCATTTGATCAACACCTGCTCCGCAAATATTATCGTGCGGATGATTTTGGAGTAAATATTTCCAACTCTTATCAAGTACCGATTTCATATACTCGCCACCAGCTAACCAGCCAAGTGTTGAAAAAGGTTCTGCATATCTTTGTAGTGCAACTTCACCTTGAGCATTTCTTCTTTTAATTTTTGTTCTGCTCGAAATTATATCACCCATTAAGTGAACCCACTTTCCTACTGCACTAGGATTTCGGTTTTCTCCATAAAGAACTTCCGGATCTTTAATTTCTTTTTTCATTTCATTCATGAAATTTTCAATCGAACCTAAAAACAATTCGTGTCCCAATTCTTTTGCAACTTTGTTTGATTCTTCAACTAATAAAGATTCTTGAAGATCAGGAGAAGAACAATCAAACCCTTGCATACAAGCAATGTGCGAAGTTGAGAAATGTTCACTTTCATCATCAATAAGTTTTTTTACTTGATTTGGAAGCACACTCATATCTAATTTTTCTTGTTGAACATCCAAAGGATAATAATGAGAGTGTGGATGATTTTCATTGTTCAATCTAAAAGGTAAAGTTCCTCTATCCCAATCATACCACCACTCATCACGTCCCATGCCAAATTTTGCCATTCGATAAACATAGAAATAATAACTAAACCTGGACAATGCTCCGAAGCGGCAACCAAGAACTCGTGAACCATCCGGACCTTCTAAAACAAACTCAGCTTTCTTAGTATTAACACCTCTGTAAAAAATTATTGTATCAATATCAAAACCATTATATATTTGTGGCATCTGTGATGTTTGACCATAAGAGAAAGGAGTGTAACCAATCTTACTAACCTTACCTAACTTTTCTGCTTGTGTATGACCAAGCACTAAGTTTCTTACAAGTGATTCTCCATTTACAATATATTCTTCAGGCAAGTTATACCAAGGTCCAACAATAAGTTTTTCTTCTTTCACAAACTTTTTTATTAGCTCTTCTTTTTCAGGTCTAAACTCCAAATAATCTTCAACTGCAATTGTTTGAGAGTCTAATAAAAAAGAATGGAATTTTGGATCGTTCTCAAGCAGATCCAACAAGTTATCCATAAATTCTATTAAGAGTAAACGTGTTTCATTAAATGGATAAACCCAAGCCCTATCCCAATGAGTGTTTGAGATTATATGAACTTTTTTTCCTTTACCTTTATTTGTACTGTCTGACATATATTTTTCTCCTAATAATATTTTTATTTAAATTTTATTTTTATAGTAATGATTTTTTTTGCTTTTGCTTCAATGAATATTTTATTTCTATTTGTCTTTAGTTTTCCAACTTTTAGTTTTTCTTCATTTAGATTTACTAAGATAGCTTCTGATGGTATTTTAAATAATTTCAATTCACCTTTTATTTTTCTTTTTGTTGGGTTATAAATTCTGACAACAACATCATCAGAGTCTTCTGCCTTCTTAATAGTTGAAAGCATTAAACCTTTTCCTTTCAATTCAACAAAACTAAATGCTTTTGGTAAATTTCCTTTATGTGGTCCGGCTTGAGCAATATCAATAGGAACATTAAAACAATCTGCTTCATGCATCACTTCGCCCTTATCCCAATTGCCTTTATGCGGATAAACAAAATAATTAAACTCGTGTTCACCAAGTGATTGCGAGCCTTTCATTTGTGGATGTCGTTCCCACTTCCAAGCAACTGTAGCAAGTGATATTTCAAAAGAACGAAGAAGAGTTATTCCAATAGTTCTACTTTTATTATCAGTTACCTCATACTCACGTAGTCCGTCATTGATAATAGCAAGACCAACTTTACCATCACTAACATCAACAAATCTTTGATGTGGATGTGTTGGATTCCAAGTATTAGCCCAAGGACTATTTTTGTCTCTATCAATTTCTCGCTCAATAACATCAAATGGTTCTTCTGCATAAGAATATTCTGAATTTATAAAAGTTGGGAACATTACTCTTAATCTATGGTCTTCACAATTGTTAAAAAAAGTAGTCTTAACAGATATACCTTTGGAATTTTTTGTAAGAGTAAACTCCGAACGAATTGACATTGCCCTTGTTTCTATTGACCTTCCGGCATCATCACCATCTGCATCAAGTCGTCTAACATAATCTCCATAACCAACATCTTTTCTAATAGGAATTTCCATTGTGTATGTTACAGCATAACGAGCTAACTCAGAACCATCTTGAATCAATTCAATATTTGGAGTAGAATCTAAGGTTGTAATTATTCTATCATTAGCTGGCGGTATATGTCGCCAAGCGTGTCCAACTTCACCGTTATCTGCTAAATAATGCAATCCTTTAGAAATACGATTTGTAGATTTGTCAATGATATCAAGCGTTCCATTATTATTTAGTGTAACAGAAATAAAATCATTTTCCATTTTATTCTGATCTGTGACTAACGATTTATAATCCCAGAGAAATTCTTCAACTGGTTTAATCACTAATGTTTTATAACCGAGTGCTGGAATTTTATCTAAATGTAAATGAGAGTGAACACGAAGTGATGGCATCTCCATTGTTGCATCACCAAGATGACGAACAATAGCTGCGTGTTCATAACGAGATGATTCTTGAAATGGAATTTCTTTCCCAGTAACTCCATCAACAATTTTATAGTTTTTATAGCCGCTGACTAAAGGAAGATCAAAAACTGTTGTTACAACTTCACTTCTTTCATAAGGTGTAGGATTATAAACGGTCAAGGCAATTTCATTTTCTGCGAGATCTGAATTATCAATTCTAATTTGTATTGCTTGTAACGATCGATTAATTATTCCGTTAGAAATATTTATACTCTGATCAAGTCTATGCTGAACATCCTTTTCAATTTGATCAAGCCCAGTTCCAGAGATACTATCGTGTGGATGTGATTGTAATAAATATCTCCAAGATAAATCCAAATAACTTTTAGGATATTCTTGACCTAACAGAAATGCAATAGTAGAAAATGGTTCAGCTTTTCTTTGTAGAGCTTGTTCAGCCAAAGTATTTTTTCTCTTCATATTGGTTCTTGTAGAAGTTACATCTCCATAAAGATGCTTCCTCGTACCCAATTGGCGGGGTGTTCGGCGTTCCCCTTTTAATACAGTTAACTTTTTCCAGTCAACCGATTTTTTTAGATCGTCAATAAACTCAGGCAAACTACTGTGAAATATTTCATCATTATTTTCTAAATATCTTGCAGCTTCTTGCATCGTTTTCATTTCAAGAACATCCGGTTGAGTGCTATCCATACCTTGCATACAAGCAATATTATTTGTTGTGCTATGTTCAAGTTCAATTTCTTTTAGATTTACCATAGACTTTTTAACAGCTTCAGTATCTAACTTTTTAATTGGATCAAGTAAAATATGATGTCCAACGTGTTTGCCATTAGTGGCTAAGTGAAACGGTAATCCTTTTTCATTCCATTTGTAATCTCGCTCCAAAATTTCTTTACCATAAACTGATGGACGAAAAACAGTAAAAAAGAAATTGTACCTTGCATTAGAACCCATACGAGAAGCAAGAACTTGAGTTCCATCAGCACCTTCTAAAATAAATTCTGCAGGCACTTCGCCAGAATTTACTCCGTGATAAAAAAGAATTGTATCTATATCAAAGCCCATATATATCTGAGCCATCTGAGAAGCTTGTCCATAAGAAAACGGAGAATACCCTACCTTCATTGGGTCGCCATACTTTGCGGTCATTCTATGTCCAACCAATAAATTTCTTACAAGTGATTCTCCATTTACCAAATGCTCTTCTGGCAATGTGTACCAAGGTCCAACTTGTAAGCGACCTTCCTTAATTACTTTAGTAACTTCTTTTCTTTTCTCCGGTCGTATTTCTAAATAATCTTCAATTGGAATTATTTGTGCATCCAACAAATATGTTTTATACTCTGGATACTTTTTGAATATGTCTAAAAGTTTATCCATAAATTCAACCAAAAACATTCTGGTCTCTTGAAAATCATATAACCATTCCCTATCCCAATGAGTGTTTGGGATAAAATGAAATTTTATTTTTTTGTTATTTTTTTTAGATTTCATAAATATTTTATGTCCTTATTATTAGAATAGTTGAGAACTAATTTAACTTAATAGAAATTACTTGTGGAGTTGAAACATAATTGTAATTACGTCCCAAAAACTTTCGGGATTTTATTGAGCGTGGCAAACACTCCTCACAATGACAGTAAAATTTATCGGAATTTCTTAAAATCAAATTCTTGAATAACCTAAATATTATTCAACACCTTCAATGCTCCATCATCATCAAACCAAAATTTAGAAGCTTGGTCTAAACTATATTTTTCTTCTGTAGAAAGTGTTCGGGGATATCTGGTTAGTGGTTTAATTGGAACACCACGTTTACTTATTAAATATTTAACACCCATTGGATGTATTGAGCGTTGTGCCATTTCCATTCCGCATAGAATAGTATTTAATTCATCAGCTCGGGAATCATTATTTAATGCTGAATTATAAATCTCTACTTGTAAATCTGGCAACCAATTTGCGGCAATATTCATAGAACCAGCTGCTCCCAACTTTATAGTCTCAAGCATTAAAGGCGTGTTCGCTTGCAGATATGAGAAAGGAGTATCTTTTGTTATTTCAATTATCGATTTCATTTTCTCAAGTTCACAGTTTGTTTCTTTGTAAGCAAAAAACCTACCGGACTTTGCCAAAATTTCAATCAACCCTAATCCTAAATTATATGAACGTGGGACCGGACATTCATAAATACCAAGTTTAACATTTACTTTTTCTGCAATTGTTAAGTAGTACTTTTCCAATTCTTCATCGGTATTATGAAATGTTGGAACAGTAAGCATAACAACATCAACTCCGGCATCTGCAACTGTTTTAATAAAGCTTATATGCTCCTCTATATTGTCACCAAAATTACCCGTTGCTACAATTGGGATTTTTCCATTAACTGTTTTTACTGCTTCCGTGACTAATAGTAGTCTCTCTTCATTTGTCAATTCACTCATTTCACTTGATTGACAATTTGCATAGATACCGCCAATACCAAAGGTTAAATACCATTCTAATAATTGTTTATAGCCGTCAGTATCGATTGTTAAATCATCATTGTACGGTGTTATTAGTACAGGCCAAATTCCTTTATATAATTGTTTGTTTTCTTTTGTCATTATTTTATTTCCCCATTCATATATTATAATATTTTCATTGCCATTTAATAATACCAGACTTAAATAATTTGTCATTTCCAGCTTGACTGGAAATCCAGAAGTATAATTGAATGGAGTCCCGATAAAAACATTCGGGAATGACAAAAGGTAAAGATTAATGACAACTTCTATTTTTTACTTTTCTTTATTTCCATTAGGTTTTTCATTACATCAAATAAATTTATAGTTTCTTCTTCCTTCCCAAAGCTATCGTGTAGTTTTGTATATAACTTATAAATTTCTGAATATGTTTTAACTGATTTAGGATTTGGGACATATTTCTTTTCTTTAACTCTACAAACTCTTGATTGAATTTCTGGAATACTTTCAAATTGTTCTTGTTTTTCCATTCCCACAAAGCCTCCAACTATAGCTGCTCCCAACGCAACTGTTTGAGCACTCTCTGCAATTTCCATTGGTCTATTTAGAATATCTGCATAAATTTGCATCACCAAAGGATTCTTCTCAGCAATCCCTCCACAGTTAACTAACTTATCAATTTTAATTCCGTACTCTTCCATTCGTTCAATAATTTTTAAAGCTCCAAAAGCGGTTGCTTCGATTAATGCTCTATAAATTTCATAATCTTTTGTGTATAAAGTTTGTCCAAGTATTAACCCAGTTAAATTAAAATCTGCAAGAACATTTCTATTTCCATTATTCCAATCAAGTGCAAGCAAACCGGATTGACCAGGGTTAAGTTTCTCAGCTTTTTCTGTAAGAACATTATGATAATCTGCTTCCTTGTTTAGCACATTAGAAACAAACCAATTGAAAATATCTCCAACAGCAGACTGCCCAGCTTCAACACCAATAAAATTTGGCAAAACTGATTCGTCAACAACACCAGCTACACCTGGAATACTCTGAACTTTTTTGTCTTTATCCAAAACCATAATATCACATGTTGAAGTTCCAATGATTTTGACAAGTACTCCATCTCCAACTCCAGAGCCAATCGCACCAATGTGGGCATCTAAAGCTCCTACTGCTATTGGTGTTCCAGCTTTAAGCCCAAACTTAGAAGACCATTCTTCTGATAAATATCCAGCTATTTCATTAACCGAAAAAGTTTGATTCAAATTCTTTTTAAGTATTGCCATTTCGGGGGCAAGCTTATTTAGAAATTCTTCATCAGGGTATCCGCCCCACTCTTCGCTGTACATTGCTTTGTGTCCGGCAGAACAAATATTACGTTTAACATCTTTGATGTCCTTAATTCCGGCAAGAACAATTGGGATATAGTCGGAACACTCAAGCCAAGTATCTGCGGCATTGAATACTTTTTCATCAACATTATAACAGCGTAATATTTTTGAGAAAAACCATTCGGAAGAATATGCTCCGCCACATTTTGCAATATACTCAGGTCTAATTTCTGTTGAAAGTTTTGTAATCTCTATCGATTCTTCAATTGATGTATGATCTTTCCATAACCAAGCTTGAGCATTTAGATTATTCTTGAATTCATCTTTGAATGCAAGTGGCTGCATATTTTTGTCAACCGGAAGTGGAGTTGAGCCAGTAGTATCAACCCCAATACCAACTACGCTATTTATATCATATCCATCTGAGATAGCTTTATCTACTGCAGCCTTAACAGCTATTTCCATACTTTCTAAATAGTCACCAGGTGATTGTCTTGCAAGTTGTGGATTACTATCATCAAGTAGAATACCATTTTTACCACTTTTAAAATTAGAAACTGAAGTAGAAATTTCTTCTCCAGTAATTAAATCTAAAATTAATGCTCTAACTGAATTAGTTCCAAAATCTATCCCTAATCCATAAGTATTTTTTGTTTTGTTATTCATTATTAGTCTGTAAGATTTATTTTTTTAATAGTAGACTTGGATACTAATACCATTCCAGTACCAATCAAAGACAAAACAATTCCCGCAACAAGATTCGTCATTTGTCCGATAAATGTAGTTGTAAAGAATGTTGCAATAATAATTATACATCCGAAAAAAAGAACGAATAAACCGAGAGCATTATTTATTTCTGCACTTTTTATTTTTTCTAATTTTTCCGCTTTCTTAATAGCTTCCATATTTCCCTCAACTAAAAAACATTAAAAAATATAATAGACAAATGATATAAACACTAACAAACCAATTGCCCATATTTTAAGATTGTGATACCATCTAATTTTTTCCAATCCTTCATAAATAAAATCTTTGGGGATTAGTAATACCAACACACCTATTAGCATAAATAAAATTAGAAAAATCCATTTTGCATACTCAACTGGAACATCTGCCAACCAATCAAAATTTAACATAATTACTACTCCTATTTATTTAGCTTCATCTAATCCATACACTAAGCCAGCAAGACGTTCATCCGAGTATGGTTTAGTAAATAAACTAACAATTATTGTAACAATAAATCCAGTAACAAAAGACCACCACGATACATAAAGAAACGGATCTTGAATTGAGAACAATGAATCTTCAAACTGATACATTAGGAAGGACGAAAGTATTCCAATAATAAATCCGGCTAAACCTCCCCACTGTGTTGTTCTTTTCCAAAGTATGCCAAGCAATAGAATTGAAAAGATAGGCCCTTGGAAGTAAGATAAAAATGTTTGGATGGCTACATATATTCCTTCAAAGGCACCACTAAGTGGAGCAGTTATCATTCCAAAAACTAATATTACAACAGTTACAATTTTACCAATCATTAAATAATGTTTATCAGTTTCATCTTTCTTAATAAATTTTTGATAGATATCTTTAGTGAACAATGTGGCGGTTGAATTAAGCATTGAATCTATACTTGACATTAGTCCAGCAAAAAATGCTGCAAACATTAGTCCAATTAGTCCTGGTGGCAATACTTTTTTAATCATCATTGGTAACGCTTGGTCACCATCTTCTAAATCCGGAATTAAAACAATTGCCACAAGTCCAGGAAATAAAACTAAAAGCGGGATAAACATTTTTAGAAATCCAGCAAATATCATACTGGCTTTTGCGTGCCATTCATTTTTTGCAGTTAAGCATCTTTGAACAATTGTTTGGTTACCAATCATATAAGCGTTTGCCATTACAAAGGTTAACCCAAATAAAATCCCTGTCCAAGGAAATGGTGTGTTAGTATCAGTCGGTTGTATTAACTTAAAATGATTTTGATACTCTGGACCCATTGCGTGAACTTTTGTTACAAGTCCTTCCCATCCGCCAACATAATAGAATGAAAGAAAAACTAAGGTCAGACCTCCAACAAACATTATAATCATTTGTACAACATCGGTCATTACAACTGCTGCAATTCCTCCGTAGTAAGTATAGAGTCCAGTAACACCAGCAGTTAATAAAATAGAGAACCAAATTGGCCAACCCATTAATGTTTCAAGTAAAATACCACTTGCCCAGAATAGTACTCCCATATCAAGGGCAAAAAATATTATCCAAGTTGCAGATGCAATTGTACGAACCGTATCATTATATCTACGTCCAAGGTATTCCGGAATTGTATAAAGCTTTGCTTTCCAGAAATACGGAACAAATATAAATGCAGCAAGAAGCATTGCCGGAACTGAACCAATCCAATCAAAATTAGCTGGTGAAAGTCCGTAGCGATAGGCTTGTCCAGAGATTCCAACAAAATCTAAAGCACCTATATCCGAGACAACAATCGACATTCCAATTGCCCAGAAAGGTAAGGTTCTACCTCCAAGGAAATAATCATCAGAACTACTTACAAACTTTTTAAAGTAGTACCCTAAAAGTAAAATACCAATCAAGTAGGCAATTACTACAAAATAATCTATGCCAGTAAGCATATAGTTTCTCCAGTATTATAAAATTATTAAACCATTTGAAAAACTTCTCATTCCAAATATGTTTTTATTTTTTATCTCATTTCGAAATGACAACTTCTTACTTTTCTATTATAATATTAACTATTTAGTTTTTGATATATAGCCAATAGAAAATCTCTATTGTCAGCAGACAAATATTTCATTGTTCCACCCATTCTGCTGAATGTTTTTAGATAGCGTAAATAATAAGCTGGGTCAGTTTCTGGTGGTTCGCCATCTGCCCAATCCCAACTGCTTTTTGCAAGATCAACAATAAGCATATAATGGTTATCGATATGTTCCCCATTTTGGATTTTAATATTCTGTGCCATTGATAATGATTTTTCAAAAATCATTGGGGACATTACTGCAGAGCCAACAGACATATATACACCTTGGTCTAAATCATTTACAGCATTTGCATAGGTTAGAAAATCTCTTAATGCTGTTCTTCCTATTGCTGCACCGTGGTTTAGCGGATGTGTATAAATAATATCGTGTCCAATCATTGGATGACCAGTAAATGGAATTCCTAGTCTATAAGCTGCTGCCTGCACACAATATTTTTTAAATGGGAAAGCAATTTTCATCCAGCCAGAAGGTATGTTAAACTTTTTCATAATGCCTAATAAATCTGTTGCAGCAGAAGCCTTCTCAATATCTTTTGAGTAATTTTTGATAACTTCATCAATTTCAGTTTCTGTTGGAATTTGAAGTCCTTCATTTTCAATCATACTTCCAACTGATTCTCCATAGCCTTTACCTTCGTAAGCACCAACAACAATAGAGAGATTTAAATATTTACCAGTCTCTTCCCAAATACCAAACTCGCCTTTATCAACATTTGCTTTTACATCTTCGCTGCTTAATCCTTGGAAAGCAAATTCCCAATCGTGAATAATACCAGCGCCATTTGTTGCAAGATGTGTAAGCCACCCTTCTTCCATTAGTTTAATTAATGTTGGAGCCATTCCATTTTTTATTGTATGTGCTCCCATCGTTAGCATTACTGGGGCTTTTTTCTCTCGTGCTTCTTTTATTCTTTTTACAGTATCAGCAACAATTGCAGCAAACTCTTCCGAATCATTATTTGGTTTTTGAGTTATTGGAATGTTATCTTTTTCAATTATAACTTTATTGGGACGTTCAGATAATGGTTTAACAAATAATTTAGTTCTATCAAATTGTGAAAATGGCATATTTAATTCCTATTTTATTTTGATGTTCAAATACCAAAGTATCTAAAAACGAATTTGCAATCAACTTAAACAATCGTTTGCCTAATTTATAATTACTATTATTTATAAGCAATGAAATTTATGCTAAATAATAATAATTTTAGGAATCAATCATCAATGGGTTTTCCATCTTGTGTCCAAATAGTTAAGTTGGTCAAATCCTTTTTATCCTTGCTCTTAAATATTAAAGTTGCAGCTAAAAATGCCACGGCAAATAAAATGATATGTCCAATCATTCCCGTATAATATAAATCAAATGGAGCACTAAGTGAATCTGGCAAAATTCCTTGTTTGGAAAGAACTGTCCAAACAGAGAAACAAAATGTAACTATAATTCCTAACCAAACTGATTTTGAGTTTGTCCTTGTTGTAACAAAGCCCAACATATACATACCAAACAAACCGCCCATTACTACCGAGCCAAGTATAGTTCCGGCATCTTGAATTGTTTTTGTATCTGAATAAAGTAAAACTATTGAACCAAGAATCATAAAGACAGATGCAACTGCTGCCGCTATCCAAGCTACATGTAAATAGTGTTTGTCATCCTTATCTTTTACAAAATGTCTTCTGTAAAGATCATTTACAACAACAGTTGAAATTGCATTAATACTTGAATCTAACGAAGACATAGCGGCGGCAAGTGCTGCTGAGATAACAATGCCCGCAACTCCCGGAGGCATATAGTTTAGAATAAAGAATGGCATAATATGTTCAGCTTTTTTTGTACCGTCTAACATAGCCATAGTTTCCGGAGTTTGGTTTACTTGGAAGAATGCATAAAGTGCTGTACCAAGAAACATATAGAATGCCCAAATAGGAATGTTCAATGTACCAATTGTGTATAAACCTTTTCTCGCTTCCTTCATACTTCTTGCAGCGGCATATCTTTGTATTACGTTTTGATTTGTTCCATACTCTTGGAGCCAAACTGTAAGCCCAACAAAAAGCATCATCAGTCCAGTCTTATCTGATAGCGAAAATCCCCAGGTAACTGGATTTAATTGACCGTTGGTTAATTCGGCAATTGCAAATTTATTATTGGCATTTGCAATTTCCATAATCTGTGCAAAACCACCTGGCATTGCTGAAACTATAATTACTAAAATTACAGCTCCGCCAAGAACTAAAATAATTGTTTGAAGAACATCTGTCCAAATAACAGCATCAATTCCTCCAACAATTGTATAGATCGCAACAAGTACACCAGCAAGTAACACACTTGTTATTGTATCAAAACCAGTTATCTCGTGCATTAAAATTGATACTAAAAATAAAATTAAAGATAGTCTAATTAGCTGGCTTATAATAAATGCAACAGCACCATAAACTCTAATTGATGGACTGAATCTATCTTCCAAATATTCATAAGCTGAAATTATTTTTGTTCTTCTAAAAAATGGTAGAAAGAAATAGGCTGCCAACAGAACAGCAATAGGCAAAGTATAGTTAGGGAGGAATCTTAGCCAAGCTGTTTTGAAAGCATCAGCTGGAAAGGCAAGAAATGTTACCGAACTGATTGAGGTCCCAATCATACTAAGTCCTATTACCCAACCGGAGTAAGATCTCCCTCCAACAAAGTATTCTTCAGTAGTAGTATTTTTTCTTGAGAAATAAATTCCCATAGCAACGAGTGCCAACATATATAAGACTAGTGTTGTAATATCTAACCAATGCAGATTCATTCTATTTCTCCTATTTTAGGATTTTCAATAATAATTTTATCGCCACTCAATTAGAGCAATATTTAAAGCTTCTTCCACTCTTCTTCTTGGTTTGTGAAAATAAATTAAACCATGACCGGGAAGCATCATATCAGTATCTATTTTTGAAAACTTCTTTAGTGATTCTAAATACTTTTCTTTGTTGAAGTCTATGGAACCATCCCACCCAAAATAACCAGCAAGCAAAGTTCCAATAACATCGCCGCTTACAACTATTTTTTTTTTTTCATAATTAAAGAAATAAGCTGTACAGCCCATACTATGACCTGGAAAATTCACAGCTTCAAACTCAAGACCAAGTACTTCAAATTTTTCACCATCTTTAATTATTCTATCAACTTCAAATGGAACAAAATTTTTATGATAAAGATAAGGACAAGTCCTATCATCACCTTTTGAAACTGCATCAGCTGTTTCACTAATTGAAATAAATTTCACGCCTCGCTCTTTAAGAATATGTCCGCCTCCGGTATGATCGAAATGAGCATGTGTTAAAATGCAATACTTAATATCATTTGGATTTAGATTCCAATATTTCATGTTGTCAAATATTTGTTCCATCGTATCGCCACAACCAGCGTCAAACATTATCAACCCTTCACCTCGCTTTATGATGTACGTATTGCCATCGTTATATCCAGCATCTTTACCATCAAAAGTAATTCCGTTAAGGTCGCCTCCAACTTGAAAAAGATTTTTGAGTATTTGCATTGTTCTTTATGTTAAATAATTATTATTTTATTTAAATCTTAATTGAGAACCAGAAAGCTCTCCATGAATATTGATAGATATAAAAGCTATTATAATTAGACTAAGCAATAATACAGATAAAACTAATTTCCAATTCTTCATAATCTCAGTTGTTTTAATATTAGTAACAAATTTTATTTTCTCTCCTTTATTAGTATAGTTAAGAATAAAAATCATTACAAGCAGTGGAAGATACAAAGTATTAGAGTTTCCAAGTCCAAAACCATGATACATCAATCCGTTAATCACTATTAAGAATAATATATAATAAAGGGAATTTGCAACAAATAAAGTTGTGACAAAATTTTGTTTTTCACTATTTTTATTAAACCTCTTCCAAATATCAATTGATAAAATAGAAAAAGCAATCATTATCACCCAACCAATTCCAATTTGTAAATTGACAAAATCTGCTGAACTAAAATAGTTCTGAAATTCAGAAAGTTTTAAGAAATTTTCTGTTGTAAATGATTGATTAAAATTTACAATGGGAACTACTATGAATAGGAAAATAAGTCCAAAGTAATTACTTTTTTTTGAGAAACTAACTTCCTCTTCCCACTTGGAAGTATAAACTGCATAAGCCATTCCAAGCCCGCCCAAAAGACCTAGGATGAACTCCATTACATTCCACCAATTGTAATCAACACCACTTGCAGAACCTAAAAATTGAATGAAATTTCCGAAAGCAAATCCAAACCCAGCTCCAAGTGCTGAAAATATTGCAATTCTAAATGATTTGTGATAACCTTCGTTCCACATATACCAAGCTAATGCTATACAAGCACCAAAAGCTGCAGCCCAAAGTTCAGAGCGTGGTGGAGTCATAAACCATTCTAATTGATATATTAAAAATCCCCATGATAACACCCCCCCGGCAACCATGTACGAAATAATATTTAACCAGTTAGGTCTTTTCCTTTCTGTTGATTCTAAACCAAGACCTAAAAAACCTCCACCAATAAAACCGTATATTCCTCCTATAACAACTAACATTGCATAACCATAAAGAACATTTACAAAATCAGTTCCTCTGCAATAACCAATCACAATTCCGTAACTACTCATTCCACCAACAGCCCAACCAATTGCACCAAGTGCTGCCAACACGGGAGCATTTCTAAACCAGTTCTTATTTCCGGAAGCAACAACTAATGCAAACGCTCCCATTGCTCCAGCCCAAGATGCTCCCCACTCGTGACCAAAGCTTCCTCTAATTGCCCAACCCAAGCCTAAAGTTAAAGCTACAATTATAAGTGAAGTTTTATTAACTGTTTTCATTTTAATTATTTTATAATAATAATTAGATTTAGTACTATTGAGAAAGAAATGACTAAACAAATTTATGCAATCGTTTGTCCAAATTCAAATAATAATTTTACAATTGTGTATTGACTTGGCAAAAATGAAAAATCATCTGTAATTAGCAGATGAGTTTATTGATAATGAATAATATTTTTACAATTAGAAACTCTTGAAAAATAATAATAAGTTTAACCTTTGTCGCACTGAGTACTTCGATAAACTCAGCATAAACTCCATCTAAGTGTAAAAGCGGATCAATTTACTGGTTCTACTCCGCTCACTATGACTATGCTTCTAATTTTTCAGAAGTTTCAACTAATTACTTTGTAGTTCTACTATTAAATCTATTCATAATGTCTGTCCAAGTAGTAAAAATAATTTCTTCATCTTCAAAATATTTTTCCACTATTGGATCAGAAAACATCTCAGCTTCCCAAACTCTTTGTTGCCAAGAGCCAGTTATAGTTTTTAGATTTTCGGTTTCAACAGAAGGGTGAAAAATTATTTCTGTTAGTCCAGCCGGAAATTGTTTAACTAACTCAAAAAAGTTTTGTCTTTTTTTCTCGTAAGTTTCTCCTTTGGGTACACTAGAAAAGAAATCTAATTTTGGAAGTGAATAATTTTTCATCAAATTAATAACTTCATCATCAATTGGATAACCAGCATTTCTAAAATGTTCAGCAACTTTTTCATTTGAAAGATCAATTGCATTTGCCGGAATATTATATTCTTCAGCAACCTTTAGAAATACTTTAACATATTCAGAAGTTCCGTAAAGAGTCCCCATATGTGTATCAATATGGCTTGGTTTCATTCCCAAAGAAATTGCTTTGTCAATTTGAGCTCTAATTTCTTTTTCAACTTCTGCAGCACTAGCATGGGTAACAACTTCCCTTACACTACGCCAAAGTTTTCCATCAGTATCTAACAATCCTGGAACTTCATTTGGGTTTGCAACACTTCCCCATCTATAAGTTTTCCATTCACTTGTTAGTGTTAAATGTAAGCCTACATCTTTATTCGGATTTTTAACAGCCCAGTTAATTGCTGCAGTAGAATTTGGGCAAGGAACCATAATAGCTGCACTTTGTATTTCATTATTTTCAAGGTAACTAAAAACAGAACTATTAGCTTCTTCGCACATTCCAATATCATCTGCATGAAGAATTAAAACTTTTTTATCTTTTGGGAAGCCAAGCTTCTCAGCCCAATTAGGTTTTCCTAATTTTTCTACAACGATTGGTTTGTCTTGGGAACAGGCCATAATAAGAATAAGAGTTAAAATTATTGGTAAATATCTATGTTTAATTTTTGCAATTTTTTTCACAATTGTCTCCATTCAATAGTTTCTATTTTCTATGATTAAATAATCCTTCGCTTTACAGAATCCCATTCAACTTTTCTATTCTCAACATAAGACTTATGCACCATCAAAACAGCAACGGTATTATCAAAAGCTTTTTCAATATCGCAACCGGTTGTGCCACCATCTCTAATAACATCAATCCATTCTTTAATATGAAGATGGGTTACATCCATACTTTTACCATTTACACTTGTATCTATTAAGCCGCGTTCCGCATAGTACTTTTCTGTTGGCGAAGAGATTGCATCTAAATCTATTTTTGTTTTAGGATATGTATAAAAAGGTTTTGAAGTACCCATCAAACCATTTTTAATTTTGTTTCTGTACTTAAGAGAATTATTATCAGCAATTAATTTTAAGCCTCCACTAAATTCCATACTTGCATCTGAACCCATAAAAACTCTTCCACGTGAACGACTACTTGCAAGCGATGCACTATAATTCATAGTAAATTTTCTATCAGGGAATTGCAATACGGATTGAAACGTATCAGGCATATCACGTTCTTCTTTATGGAAATAAATTCCTCCAGAGGATGTTACAGTTTTAGGAATTCCAAAACCCATAATTTGATTTACAGCATCAACTTCGTGAGAGAACAATTGTCCGGCAAGCCCCGTATCATAAGCAAACCATCTTGCCCAACCATAGAAACGTTCAATGCTGAAAGGTACTTTGGGTGTATTGCCAAGCCATTGTTTCCAATCAATATTATTAAGTGAGCCTGGTTTAGGATTTCCAAGTGCATCTAGATGTCTTATCCAAGCTCCCCATTTTGTATTTCTATTTGTTGTGGTTTCAATAAGTGTAACTTTTCCAAGAATATTTTTATCAACAATTTCTTGTGCTTTATTAACTGTAGCATTTTTACTATTTTGATGACCAAGTTGAAAAACTACTCCACTTTTTTTTACAGCAGAATAAACTTTGTGTAATTCATCTTCCGTTAAAGTCATAGCTTTTTCACAATAGACATGCTTGCCAGCATTTACTGCATCAATAGTCATTTGTGCATGATGGAAATCTGGAGTAGTAATAATCACAGCATCAATTTTTGGATTTGCTAATAAATCTTGATACGTTCTATAACGCTTTACCCCTTTAATATCAGCCGCTTCGCCATTTGGTTGAATACCTTTGGAAGCTAATTCCACACCTGCTTCAGCTCTTAAATCAAACACATCACAAATACCAATAACTTCAACATTTAGAATATCTTGGTTTAAAAATGTTCCCAAATTTCGTTTTGCTCTTTGATTATTTTGTGTAAGTTTTTTGTAATTATCTGGGGAAATGAGACCTAACGCTTTAAATAATTGAGTGCCTCTTGCACCAACTCCAATAATACCAAGCCTAACAACGTCTTTTGATTTATTTTTATTACCAGTTAAAATTGCTGGGGCATCCTTGCTAAGACCTAAATCTAACTGAACAACTTTATTCTTAATTTTATCTTTTGTTTTATTCTTCCAATAATCAAAAGCAAAAGCTCCAAGTAGCGGTACTGTAGAGAAACCTTTAATAATATCTCTTCTTGAAATTTTATTTTTATTTTCCTTTGGTTCTTTATCAGCCATTGCTAGAACTCCTATACTTTTTTATTATATAGTCAATTCCAATAATATTACTTGTAGAAAATAATGCAGTAACTAGGAAGGCAAATAATTCTAATAAATTTTTATCTAGGAAAATATTACTTTGAACGAAAGGTGGAATTGCAATGTAATACGAAAGAATCATTACAGCTCCGAGAAGAGCAGCAGTAGTTGAACATAAACCTATTATTAAGCTTACTCCTATTAATATTTGTCCCCAAATATTTAAGAAATCAACAATACTTAAAAACGTCTGATTCTCAGCTAGGAATTGAAAAACATTTGAGAATATCCAGTTTGATTGTAAGAGAAATCCAGCTGAAGTCCAGTTAGAATTAAATAATTTATCAACTCCTTCAAATAAAAAATGGTAACCTAATACTAATCTTAGAACTACTAAAACAACTGTTTGAATTTTAGAATATTTTATAATTTCTTTCAGTTTAATTTCCTATCAATTAAATTTATTTTAACTTTTTCCCAATAACTTTCTGCGGAAATTCTTTACTAGTACCTAAATCTAAAATTCTAATATTTTTCCATTTAACTTTTACTCCAGCAGTTTTCATACCGTGAACTTGTAAACCTATAAATCCACTAGATGTTTCTGAGTCAATAAGATTAGTTGCTGGAACTCCATTTAGCCAAGTACGTATTGAATTTCCAACAGCTTCAATATGTAACTTGTTCCATTTATTATGTTTAAATGCATTTCTTGCAGCTGAATTGTTTCTTAAATCGTATAACCATCCACGTCTTGATTCATCATAAATTCCAGCGGTCCAAGATCTTTTTGATGGATCAATCTCAACTTGATACCCGTGCACTCTTCCATTTTTATAAGATTCAAAACTATTACTTCTTATTTGAATACCAGAATTCATTCTATCATCCACTAAAAATTCAACTTCAAAAATAAAATTAGAGTATTTCTTTTTTGTACATAAAAATGTGTTGGGAGTATTTGTTTTTGAGATTCCAACAATCATATCATCTTCAATTATATACTTAGCTTCTCCACCTCGTATTTCCCAGCCATCAAGATTTTTTCCATTGAATAAATATTCCCACTTCATATTAAGTTTATTACCAGCAAGAGCAAAAGTAAGTCCAACCAATAAAAGTACAACTGTTTTTTTTATCATTATAACTCCTTAATAATTTTTTCAGCTGACTCTCTCCACATTAAAAGAGATTCCGGCTTTAGACATACCAGAATGACAGCAATTTTAAAGTTACATCCTACTTATAATTTAGGTTTCCATCCGGGTTCGTATTCTCTTGACCAAAGTTTCATTGCATCTCTGTCAAAAATTCTTCCGGTCTTTTCATCTACTTCAAACGGCTTTCCAATTCTGGAGGAAATATTTGCATAATGTGTTAACATTTGAGAAACTGCTCCAACAGCAATATGTGAGTTAAGCTTTTGTTTCCCTCTAATTGTCTCAAAGAAATTAACTGCGTGTCTTGTTGAGAGACTTCCTCCGCCTCCAAGAGCAACTCCACTTTCTTCTCCCGTCATCATTTTTTCTTTAATAAGTTTACCCTTTAGATCAAATAATTTATAGCCTTCACGAATCATAAAGACAGAACCTTTTGAACCATAAATTATCGTTCCTCTGCCTTCGCTGTTAGAATATTTATTATATCCATTTCTACTTCTTCCATCCCACTGAATAACTTTTTTATTTGGAAATCTAAAGTTTGCTTCCATAGTATCGTACATTTCCCAACCATCATTTTTATGTTGGAACTTTCCGGAATAAACATCAACATACTCCGGATATTTAACATCTAAAGCCCAGCGAGCAATATCTAATTCGTGCGTTGCATTGTTTCCAGTTTCTGCTGTTCCAAAATCCCAACCGTACCAATGCCAATTATAGTTCCATGTATCGTGCGTATAATTTTTTCTTGGAGATGGCCCTTGAAAAAGTTCCCAGTCTAAACCTACTGGTGGCCGAGCTTTTTTTGGTAATGGAACCTCACCTCTACTATTGGTATAAAATGCAATTGCCTTATATGTTTCGCCAATAATTCCGTTGTGGATTTCATTTATTATTTCTGCAGCGGCTACAGATGATCTTTGCTGATTACCCATTTGAACAACTTTGTTATATTTCTTTTGACAAGAGACTATCAACTCATTTTCATCCGGATTGTGGCTACAAGGTTTTTCTAGATAAACATGTTTGCCGGCTTTCATTGCCATTATTGCTCCAGGTGTATGCCAATGATCTGGAGTTGCCATAAAAACTGCATCTAAATCTTTATCGTCTAAAACTTTTCTAATATCATTTTCAAGTTTAGGTTTGTTATCAATTTTACCTTCAAACCGTTTTGCAGCCTTTTCTCTTTGGCTTTCCATTACATCACATAAATACAAAAGTTTTACATTACTATCTTTTCTTTCTATTGCCTCCGTGTAACCTCCCAAACGTCTTCCTAAACCTTGGATGGCAACATTTATTCTATCGTTTGAACCGATAATATTTGCGTAAGATTTTGCATTTGTTGAAAGTAGTGTAACTCCAGCTGCCAACCCAACTGAGCCACGTCTAACAAATTCTCTTCTTGAAATTTCTTTTTTCATTATTTACTCCAAAATGTTTTATTAAATCTATTTTATCTCAATCTTACTTTATCAAGGTCTCTAATTTTAATATTTCTATACCAACAATCATCATTATGATCTTGTAAAACAATATGTGCTAATTTATGTTTTGTGAATTCTTTTTTGTCTTTGTATTTACTATTCTTAAATACTTTTTCAAACTCTGAAGTATCAAGATCATATTCAACAACCTTAGCTCCGTTCAACCAATGCTCTCCGTGATTATCATTAAAAATAATTTTAGCAAAATTAAATTCCCCAACTGGTTTTACAGTTTTGCCATTTGCTTCAATCATATCGTAAAGCGAAGCTACTCTGTGTGTTGGATTAAGGTTATCTTTATGTTTATCATCATCAAGTACTTGATACTCAAAGCCTAAAGCACTAGTTACTCCATTTTGTATAGATATGTCTTCAATAACATTATATTTTATACCACTATTTCCACCTTCACTAATTTTCCATTCAAAAGTTAATTCAAAATTACTATATGTTTTATCAGAAATAAGATCACCACCCTTTTGTGGTTGACCATCCGCAATTGTTGGAACATCTCCACTTGCTATTTTCCTAATAGTTCCATCTTCAATTTTCCAATGTCCATCCGGAACTTTATCAATTCCAATTCCTCGCCAACCATTAAAAGTTTTTCCATCAAAAAGTAATTCCCATCCTTCTGCAATTTCAGATTTAGATAAAACATTTTGTGTTTGATTTACAGCAGTAGTTTCATTTTGAGGAGAAGAACAACTTGCTATAATTAAACTAAGAAGAATAAAAATATATTTTTTCATTTATAGTTTTCCTTTTTTGATCTATAGATTAAATTTTGAGATGTAATATAATTAGAAATAAAGTAAAGTGAGGTCAAAACATATATCTCATTTTATAATTTATACACAATACATATTCGTACTTAAATGTATTAATTATTTATTTGTGCAGTTGAGTTTCTATTAATGAAATTAGCTTCTAAAACAATTTTGGAATAAGATAATTCTTTTTTTGAATTTATATGATTAAACAATATTTCAAAAGCTTTTATTCCAAAATCATCAACTTTATGCGAAATAGTTGATACTGGACTTTTGTAATATGATTCAAATATTGTATCTGTAATTGCTATTATTGAAAAATCCTTAGGTATTGATTTATTCATATCGAATATTGCTTTCAAAACTCCAAGTGTAATAATAGTACCGGAAATAACTAATGCGGTTGGCGGATTTTCTAACTCGATAAGCTTTTTCATTGTTTTATACACATCTTCTAGTGTAGGCGAACTACTGCAAATCATTTTTTTATTAGTTTTAATGCCATTTTCATTTAACCCTTTAGAATAACCTTCAAGTCTTTTTAGTACTGGATACAAATTTACCCTACCACTTATAAAACTTATTCTTCTATGTCCCAAATCAATAAGATGCTGTACCGCTTTGCGAGTTGATTCTTTATCGTCAGAGATTACTACATTTGTATCATATTTTTCAGAAGCTCTATCAATTAAAACAAAAGGAAACTTTCTTTCAATAAGGTCTTTAATATGTTCATCGGAATCTTGTACTGGTGCAATAATCAAACCATCAACTCCCCTACCATGTAAATCATATACCGCTTTTATTTCTTTATCTTGATTTTCATTAGTATCACTAATTAAAAGAGTATAACCTTTTTTTGTACATTCGGAATCTAAACTTCGTGCAATTCCTATAAAAAAGGGACTTGCAATGTTTGGGATTATTAATCCAATGGTAAAACTTTTTTTTAGTCTTAACGCTCTTGCATTCTGATTTATACGGTAGTTTAATTCTTTAGCAGCTTTCAGAATTCTAACTTTTGTTTCTTCAGATATTTTAATGTTTTTCACATTACTTAAAACTCTAGAAACTGTTGATGGATGAACTTTTGCTAATTTAGCTACATCTTTTAACTTTGCAATCATATTTAGTTCTCATTTTTTTCAACTGGTTTTAATTCTTAAGCTATAGTTATTTTACACATTCAATATTAATAAATACTGGTAAATGATCTGATGGATATTTTTGATTTACAATATCACTAAAAACAGCATAATTATTTACAAGTATATTTTTACTTGTAAAGATGTAATCAATTCTTTTAGTAATTGGTTTGCCAATGTTAAATCCGCAAAATGTTCCTTCTTCACCAAAAGGTTTGGTGATTGTTATTCTTCTAGAATCATTTAATTGATTAGAAATATTTTGTATTGGAATTTCATCTGGAGTTAGATTAAAATCTCCCATCAAAACCATTGGATAATTTTTGCTATTTAGAGAAATCATTTTTTGTAAAATTAGGTTAGCAGATTTTTCTCTTGCAAGTTTTCCTTTGTGATCAAAGTGTGTATTAAAAACATATATATATTTATTTGTCTCTTTTTCTTCTAATAAAATGTAAGTGCAAATTCTATTTAAAGATGCATCCCAACCTCTTGATGCTTGATCTGGAGTTTCTGAGAGCCAAAAAGTATTGCTTTCAATTTTATTAAATTTATTTTTGTCATAAAATATTGGACTAAATTCTCCTGAATTTTTTTCTTTAATATCTCCTCTTCCAATGCCAACATAATTATATGTTTCTAGTTTTTCATCTAGCCATTTTACTTGATGCTCTAATGCTTCTTGTATTCCAATTACTTCAGGTTCATAATAATTTAATTGACTTAGTAAAAAATCTTTTCTGTGATGCCAGTTATTAGAAGAATCTCTTGGATTATCATATCGAATATTATAAGTCATAAGACTAATATTCTGAGATAAAAGTACGCTTGTAGTAAATATAGTAAGAAGGGAAAATAATATGGTTTGTTTCATTTCAATTCTTAGGGATAAGTTTTCTTTATTACAAATAATGGAAGCCAAGATGTAAGCTTTCTAAAAATACAATCCATGATTTGGTTTTCGGAAATAAACTAAATCAAATATTTATACTTACTTAAAATACTCTTTCAAATCAATATGAACATAAGGACGACTACTTGCAATTTCATTTCCATGTGCATAAGCAACCCACATTTCTAAATTGGTTGCATCATATACTACATTTTCAAGATTGCCATCTTCGTCTGCAACTATTTTAGATAATTCAATCATTTTTTCGGAATCAAATTTTCCATGATTTTCGGATAGATGATTATAGGCTGCTTCATTATCCATAGTATAGTAACAAACATTCTTTTTAATTTTTGGAGCTACTTCATCAGCAGAATCATTGTCCTTCCAAATTGTTAACTTTACTGAGTCAGGAGAAGAAACTAATATTTTTGCTGCTCCCATTGATTCTTGTTTCCCATCGCCTACATAAAGTCTGTATCGCTTTATTAATTTAACAGACTTAATCATACTTAATGCTTCATCAAGATTATCAGCATCGTAAAGTATATCTCTAAAAAGTGTTGAGAAATGTGTCCCGTCTAAATCAAACGGATATTCGCTTCCAGGCGAAGCACCTTTCTCACTAAGTACAATACCTTTGGCATTTATTCCAGTATGTGCAGCAATGTATCCGGCAAAGGAAGCGGAAGCATGAGCAATTCCATTTGTAGGTTTATAAATTACAATTGTTGGATAGTTTTGTAAACCGCCACCCATTGTAAAATCTAAATTTCGTATTTGATATAGATTTCCGTTTGCACTTGCTTCTCCCCAAACAGAAACTCCGCTACATGCATAATTACCAACAACTGGTATCATGTGAGCACGTTTTAACTCTTCCCAAGAAACTTCAGAACCATCAGCAAGACCTTTTAGTTCTTCCTTAAATCTATCTTTAATATAAGGTTCAACAGCTATCCAAGCATTATCAAGAACTTCATTATTATATCTTTCCGGGTCTCCCATTTGTCCATATTTTAAGAAACCAGTCATACAAGATTTAACATCATTCTTTATAGCTTTACCTAACTGATATCCCATTTGGTAAGGAGTTCCTTGAACAACAACAACAGTTATTTTATCATCGCCAGTTCCAATTGTTGAAACTTTTGCTTCTTGAACAATAGGATTATTAGCTTTGCATGAAATAATAAAAAGAGATAGAAAAAATACTTTTACGAGATTGAATTTGAAATTCATAGATTCCTCCAGAAGTAAAATACAAATAAGGGGAAAAGCTTTTAACTTTTCCCCTTAATAAAAAATTGAGATTATTCTATTTGATTAAAAACATTTTCTTAGCACTTAAATTAGCACCACTTTTTAATTCATAAATATACATTCCACTTGATAGTTCATTTCCACTTTCGCTTCTACCATCAAAAACAAATTTATGAACACCAGCTTGTAATTCATTATTAGTTAAAGTTTTAACTAACTCGCCAGTGACAGAATAAACTTTCAAAGTAGTAAAACCACTTTCAACTAAACTGAATTCAATATTTGTAGTTGGGTTAAAAGGGTTTGGATAGTTTGCACTTAATTCAAACTGACTAGGAAGACTAAGTTCTGAATCTTCAACGCCAACTGGATCTCCAATAATTCTTACAACAATATCATCTAATTCAACTTGATCTGTTGCAGTTGGAGTAGCAGTTATTATACTAAACATTGTAAAAGTTCCACTAACTCTTGGAGTAGGATCTGTTCCTTCCAACATCCAATCTGCTTCTTCATCACCTAACTCACCTTCCCACATTTTCATTTTCATATTACCTTCATGTAACCAAAATTTCACCCAGTAGTTTACATTTTGTTCAATATCAAAATCTGTTTTTTGCCCAAAGTGTGTCCATTGTGCGGGGTTTAGAAAATCAAATTCAGCACCACCTTCATCTCCACCTTCAGCATCACCCATAACTCTTGATAATAAAATTTTATTTTCAAGTGGACTTATAAGCAATACATAAGAACCTTCGTGAGTTGGATCTGTATCCGGTAAAGTTTCAGCAGTATCTCTTTGTGTTAATCGCATACTTACAGCAAAAAATGATGATTCAATTTTCTTAAAGTTTACATTAAAAGTTATTTCTTGATTTGGAGCTCCGTTATTTTGATCAATTAAAGCTCTATGAGTAGCATCGTTATCAGTTGTATCTATAAAAGGCACTCCATTACTTTGTGTAACTACCGCACCAACAAAACTAGAAAAGTTCCCAGTTTGTAAAAAAGCTTTTCCTTCTCTTTGTTCAACTATTGCTCCTGATAAACCATCATTCTCGCTGTAGTAAAACCAGCCTACATCTTTAAGCATTCCAGGATCGGTAGCAGTATCTTCGAAATGATCTTCCCATAAAATAGCTCCTACATCTTGTGCAAAAAGACTTGACCCTAAGACTAAAAACATAAGACTAAGTAAAAATGAAAATTTGTTTTTCTTGTGCATGATTCCTCCTATTGGATTTTGTAAATAGTTATTTATTTTTAAAACTTCTTTTCTACAAAGAAAAATTCAAACTTAAACGGTTTATATTTTCAAAAAATTCTACATGTGTGTATGAATAGTCAAAACTTCCTTCATAACCTTGCAAATCAAATTTAACTCCAACACCAAAACTAAAATCTTCAACATCATAATTAAATTTATAACCAGCTCTTAGAGCAAACATTTTAGCATAAACTAATTCAGTACCAACATGAACTCTTTCAGTATAATCAATTGGATGTAAAATATCAAATGTAGTATTAATTTCAATATTGTTTTGGTCTGGCAAAATAACTCTTGCAATATCCATTGCCATTCCCATTCTTAATACAAGTGGTAGTTGAAAAACTTCTGTCCAATATTTCATATCAGTTGAAAAATTTTGTAGTGCAACTCCTAAAACTAAATCTTCATATCCTACTTTATAAAATGCTCCAAAATCAAAACCCCAATGGTTTAAATTCCAGTCTCTAGTTTCATATTCATAAATTCCATTTTCTTTATCAATTTCCTTTATAGCAATTGCAGCTGTTCCTAAATTTTCATGAATGAATTTATATTTTAGTCCAAAAGAAAACAAATCATTTACTGGATATGCATACGCAATTCCAACAGCATAGTCAGATATATTAAGATCACCAGTAAGAATAAAACCTCTTTCGTTCACGCTTTTATCAACTCTTCTCGTTCCGGGTATTCTTCCGTAATCCATATAAACTAAATCAATTCCTATTGTACCATAAACATCCGAACCATAAGCAGCGCCAAAACCATAAACCTTAGTATCAGCAATCCAACTAACATGATTCATTGCTAGACCAAAACCACTAAGTTCAGTCATAGTTCCAGGGTTATAAAAAAGTCCTTGTGTTCCACTAACACTTGCAACACTAGCATTACCCATTGCACTTTCTCTTGCACCAAGACTAATTGATAAATAAGTCATACCACTTTGCCCAGCTTTTTTCTGCTGACCAAAATTTACATTAAAAAAAGATATAATCAATAGTATAATTGTTATAAATGAAATTTTAAATTTCATACTTAACTCCACAAATTTTTGCTTATCTAATTATGACAAATTTACCTTTTGTACTTCCAACAGATTTACCTTCTAAGTCCCAGCCTTCAATGTAATAAACATATACACCGCTTCTAATTGTTTGCCAGTAGTCAGTAATTTGAAACCATTCTTCATCTGCAGATTCTGAAACTGAATTTGGGTTATCTGGATTTGGATGCGGAACAGTAGCAAGAAGATCACCACTCATTGTAAATATTCTAATTATTGCTTTTGCCGGAAGCCCAACAAAACCAAGCTTATCCTCTAGTCTTGGAACGTCATTATAATCTTCAACAACAGTTCCACCGTAAGCCAATCCTTGTACGTGGTATGGATTTGGAACAACATAAACTGAATCTAACTGTGGTCTTGAACCTAAGAAAGGAGAACCACCAACTGCATAATTTCTATTATAGTAACGACTTGATTCTAATGACTGACCCAGATTTATACCTGTAGTATTTTTTGTTCCATCATCAAAAGCTGTAACTGAGTAATAATATTTTTTTCCCCTCTCAGTATTTCTATCTGTATAATGAGTTGTGTCTCCGTTAAATGTAGTAATAAGTTTATACGGATTTGTATAAATCCCTTCCGCTCTATATACTTTATAACCAACAAAATCTAGCTCTTTAGTTTGCCAATCTTTTTTATCTGCAACAGATTTCCATTCTAATTCAATTTTACCAGGACCCGGAGTTATATTAAAATCATCTGGTGCTGGTGGCGGAGTTGGTAAATTTTCTAAACCTATTGACCAAGCATACTCTGCATTTTTAGCATGCTGAAATAAGGAATCAAGACCAGTCGCAATTAAAGCATTCTTTGCTTCATCTCCGGTCTTACCTTCAAATTCTAAATTACCATTTAACCATTTTGCACCAGCTTCTACTGCAAGTTTTTGAGAGATTGAACCAACAGCTTCATATAAAACTATTGTCACACTTTCGCCAAAATTAAGATTGTAAGGACCGAATGACATTAGTGCAACTGGCTCCTGAACTAAGGCATCATAAGCATTTGAAGCTTTACCAACTGTTCCTTGCGATTGCGTACCTGAACTAAGTTCTAAATATAATTCGTTCTCAGTATTTCCTTTTGTGTAAGATTTAAATATTCTACGAGGAGTTATTTGAACTGTAGATGGTTGATTTTTGTCATCTGTATTATCTGCTGGAGAAGTATCTGCATGAAGTACACCGAACCCTGGAAATTGTGGAGATAAAAACTCTCCAGTTGTTGGATCAGGATCTCCAGTATCATCTTTTGAGGAATGGTTATCATCGGCATCTCCATCATATACATAATATAATCCACGTAAATCTTCACCTGGTTGCTTGCCATAGTAAACTGCCCAATCATCATTTTGTCCAATTATTTGATGACCCAAATCGCCACTAGGAAGAAGTAGAAATTGAAAGCCAAAATAAACATCTGTCAAATTTTGATCTGGTAATTCGATAGTTGCTTTATCTAAATCAGTATTACCATCATTAGTAAAAGTGTATTCTTTAATAATATAACTGTTATGGTTTTGGTTTGCCAAAGCATAACTAAACATATGTACATTTACACCAACATCCGCTGCCCATTTAGATTCAATTCTTTCATCTGCAATAATTGATGAAGACTTTGAGCTTGATGATCGAGTATCTAGAAAGCGCGTTTCTAAAGAATTATTCACAGTAACATTCGGGAGTCTATTTCTAACTTTCTTCTTTATAGAAATTGGAGTTACATAATTTGTGGCTTCATCATTTTCAAACCCTCCTTCTGAAACATAAGTAGGATGAAAAACATTTAGTTTATCTGTCCAATTTGATGTTCCAATCCAAACACCAATTCCGTTATTGTTTTTTCTAATCATCGTTCTAAAGTCGCCACCAGGGTAAGTCATTTGATTTTGCAATGGAGCATAGTTAGGAACTGAACCACTTGAGAACATAGTTTCCCAAAGTTTTCCAATTTCATGACTACGAGTAGTTTGCGAAAAACTATTATTAGTAAAACAACAAAATGAGTAAAATACTATAAGTACCAAAAAATATTTAACTCTCAACAACATAATTCCTCCGAATGACACAATTTCTTTTTTCACTTAAAACTTACTTTTGTCATTTCCGAATGTTTCTATCGGAAATCCATTTCTTAAGGTTTGACTGGATTCCCAGTCAAGCTGAGAATGACAAACAGCTCTGTTCTCACTTTAATGTTTTATTTTATTTATAAATTTAACCTAATACCAAAAATGTAAGAACGATATTCTCCAGTATATAGCACATCACTTTCTGTTCTTAGTATGTTTTTATCAGATACGTCTTCACTTCCAACCCTATCAGTTTTTCCATTTGCAAAAAGATCATCATAGTAATCTTTATTATTTGGAATTGCAGATCTAAATTTACTAACCAACAGATTGCTAACATCTAAGTACACTTCAAAATCAAGTAAACTTAAAAAATCAAAACTTCTGCTTATTCGTAAATCTGAGCTAAAATATGGTATAGTGTAAAACTTAACTTCCGGATGTTGATTTCTAAAATCTTTATCAGGATGTTCTTCAAATTCAGGACCTTGATATATTAAACTAAAACTAACTCTTGTCTTATGAAGAATTGGATAATCCATAATTCTTGGACCCCAATCTTCTGGAGCTTTTAGTGTAATAACTCCACGACCATAAGGAGTTAATTCTTTTTCTAATGAACGAGGAACTCCTCTTAATTCTCCATTAATACCTATTGCCGGATTATCCGTAATAACCGGAATTTGACTTATGTTAGGAACTTCTAAATCGCTAATATTTTTTTGTGTTAAACTAAAGTTGAAATAACCAGTTACAAATCTTCCACTAGATTTTCTAATTTCAATATCTAAACCTCTAACTTCCCTAAACTCTCTTTGTACCGCTGATTCAAGAACAATGCTTTGATCTGAATGAGCATAAACAATTCCACTTGTAACATCTGAATAATCTTTATAGAATGCTCCAATGTGCAACTGAAACCATCCATAAACATTTTGATCATAACCAAGTTCAAAATTATACGATTTTTGATAATCAAGATTTGAATTACCTAACCATTGAAGTCTATTATTATGTGCGGCCGTTGTAGAATACATACCTTCCGCTGGAGGCATTTGTACAAAGTGTCCATAGTTTAAATATACTTTACTGTTTGTAGTAATCGGGAAAGAAATTCCTATCCTAGGACTAACATGAATTTTTGCAGAAGGTTTGCTTGTTGGAAATGTTTCCTCAAGAAAAGAATTTACAACTTCAAGATTAGTTGCAAAGTCTAATGTTTTTGTTACATCTGGCATTTCTTTATTTACATCATAATAATCAAAGCGAAGACCAACATTTGCAATCATTCCAAAAAACTCAATTTTATCTTGAACAAAAGCACTAAATTCTATTGGAGAAACATCGTACTTCCATTCAAACAATTGAGCTAAATCATCATTATGGATGTGAACTCTATCCTCAACAAGTTTATTTAATTTTAACTCAACTCCAGTTTTTAACTCGTGCGAAGGATGAAACTGATTAATTAAAGACACTCTAAAATTTAATCTGTTACTATACGAATTATCTGTAGTGTTTGCTCTTCCAAACATTCTATTTCCGGTAACAGCATCTGTTACACCAAGATCAAGTGGAATAAATCCAGACTGTGGATCATAATATAATCTATCATGAAATGTTCTTCCGCTTGAAGCTGGAGAATTAGCAAATCTTTCTGTTGCCCATTTTGCTTGGAAGAAATTTACATCTGCTTCAACATATAAAGTTGGTGAAAAAACTTGAAGTAGTCTAGCCCCAACTAAAGTAGTTCTATTTTCAACTCTTGGTTTATTAAAGAAATAAAATAGGTCAGAGTTTCCTCCACCATAAGACAGTTTATTTTCATTGTTCCACTTACTATTTGCGTCATCCCTAAAAACAGTATTAACATAATTATTAAGAACAGATATTGTAAGATGAGTGTCGTCTGCTAAACGATTAATCATTTTAAGTGAAAAACCAGTTTCTTCATAACTATCTTTTGCTTGAGGAAAAGTATAAGGTCTGTCAATAAATTTAAAGCCTGCTAAAATATTTACATCCCAAGGTAAAAAATCTACTCCACCACTTAAAGTTAAATCTAAATTATGTCCAGTGCTATTTCCATACTCTACTGGTCTATGTCGCCAGTTCCATAATTCCCTTGCTTCGGCTGGAGTTAAATCATTATCAGGGTTGTTATCATTTAGCAATCTATCTGAATACGCTTTCCATCCTTCCCACTTAACAGTATCAGGAGTTACTCCTTCAAAGCGTACAAGTTGCGATGCGGAATCTGCATTTGCTCCATCATAAAGTCTGTATTGCCAATACGAAGCTGGATCGTATCTATCTCTTCCGGCATGTCTTTTCCCGGCTGGTTCAAGTTGGTAATCTAAAGATAAATGGAAATCGTTACTAGGATTTTTTGTTACAATGTTTACAACTCCAGAACGAGATTCTCCATACTCGGCATTATAACCACCTCTTAAAATTTTTATTTCTTGAATACTTCCCTTGTTAATTGGGAAAGAAACCTTGCCCATCTTTGAATCAACAGTTGAGTAGCCATCTATAAGAACATTAACTTCAGAAGCATCTCCAGCTCTTATTTCAAGATTGCCTTCAACTAAACTTCCTTGAACTCCAGCTTGCATTCCAATTACATCTTCAACTCTGTTAGCAAAAGGAAGTTCTTCAATATCACTTGCTTGTATATTTGTTTCGGATGCGGAAACATCTAACCTAACCAATTCTTGTTTCGCTGTTACAACAACTTCTTCACTTTCAATTGTGGCGGGAGTTAATTCAATACTTAATTGGATGGTTCTATCAACTTCCACATTTATGCCTTTTATTGTAGTTGCTTTATATCCAATCATGCTAGCTTTAACTTCATACGAACCTGGAGCTACTCTAAGAATTATAAAAACTCCATTTACATCCGAGGCAGCACCAAGAGAAGTTCCCCTTAACATAATGTTGGCACCAATTAAAGGTTCACCTGTTTGAGAATCAATAATAGTTCCTCTAACCTTACCGGTGGTTGAAGCAAATAATGATACACTAACTATGGACAAAAGTAAAACTAAAATTAGTAGTTGTCTATTCATATAACACTCTCCAAAGAAAGAAACATCAAACAAATATCACTTAAAGTTTGAATTATAAAACATTAGTCAATAACAATCTTTTTCCTATACTAATTAGACAAATAACAATCGATTGTCTAATTGAATTTTCAAATTATAATTTTTGATTTGAAAACGCAAATTAAATATTTATTAAAAACCTTGACAAGGTATATATATTTAATAGTCAACAGAGCAAAATCATGATTCTATATTTTTTGTACTTCGACTCCCCGCCAAACAACCAAGGTGGGCAAGCTGCTCAGTATGACTAAATTTTCTTCTTAATATAATTATGCGACTAAACTTTCATTGATTTTAATTCTTCTTGTTCTAAGATTATTGGAGCGTAATTCATTTCATTTTTAATTTTTGAAATATTATATTTTCTACTCATTGCAACAAAAGCAACATCAAATTTTGTAATCATTGGAGTTGATTTTAGATTTAATATTTTCCATAAAAATTCCATAATTGTAGCAATGAATAATGCCAAGGATTTAGGAAGATTTTTGTTGGGTACAACTACTCCCCTTGTTTGAATAAGTTTTGTTAAAAACTTTTTAACAGTTTGTGAATTGTCATCTGTAACAAAATATATATTTTTATTTACTCCTTTACTCAATGATAAATATACAGCCTCTGCTACATTATCAACGTGAACCATTTCTAAAAGATTTTCCCCATTGTTTATCCACATAAAATCTTTGGAATTAATTTTTGCAATAATTGTGTCAAGTGCTTTAACACCTTTGCCCCAAATAAAAGTCGGGCGTAATATTATGCTTTCCATCTTTCCATTTTGGGATTGGATAAATTTTTCAGCAAGCATTTTGGATTTACCGTAATAAGAATTTGGTTCTTTGGGATAGGGTTCAGTTTCGTCAATATCAATCAAATCTTTTTTATCTTGCAAAACACTTTCTGAACTTATATAAATAAATCGACTAACTTTATTTTCTTCAGCTACTTGATATATTTTTTTGGTTGCTTGCACAATCCCAATATTAAATTTTTTCCAATTACCCCACAACTCAACGGGAGCAGCACAATGTATAAGTATATCAATATTATTTAAAGCTGTTTTCCACTCATCAATATTTTCGAGAGAGCCTTTTATCGGTTCAACATTTAATTCTCTTAAACTCTCAATAGATTTTTCGGAACGTGCTAGTCCAGAAATAATAAAAGACTCTTTCTTCAATCTTTCAATTATTCTCTTACCTAAAAATCCACTTCCACCAGTTATAAATATTTTTTTTGACATTTGATTATTTTCTTGTAAAGAAATATTCATCAGAGATTGGAATTTTATTTTTTATATTTTTTTTTCAAAAAAAAAACTTATTATAGTGTAATCAAGCCAATTCTCTTTTCTTCCAAATTGTTTTAGCTGTAGAACAAACCTTGTTACTACCTTGAACTTTAATAGTGTGAATAAAAGAATTGTCATCTGTATCTTTCTCAGTTGTAGATATTACAATATCGCCATATTCAGCTTCTGCAATAAATCTTCCATCAATAAAATGTAAATAATAATTATCAATCAACTCTTCGGGAAGCGACTCAATAAGCCATTGCAAATATCTAATATTGTTAACATGTTTATTCATATCCGTATCGTACCTATTAACCATAAATTTTTCCGTATAACTTGCGGAGTCAATAGGAGCTATCTTTTTTGTAATGTCTAGAGCTATACAATCTTCATCACTATAAGACCATCTCTCTTTAATATCATCAAAAATCTGAATAGGTCTTCTCTTTTCAATATCAAAAAACACCCATAGACCTTTTGACCTACCAATAATATTACCTTGTTCATCATAGAGAATATTATGCCTAAAACCTCTAATAGTAGAATATTTTGAGAGCCAGGTTCTAATAACAATTTTTTCTTTATACTTAGGATATCGTTCTATTTGCATAACTCCGGAACGTAAAACCCAACCGACATTTTGTGCTACAAGGTCGTACAAACTATAGTCTATGGAGTAACAATGATCAGCTGCTGTTTCTTCTAGTAAAGTTAAAATAGTAGTCGGAGGTGCTTCTCCAAATTTATCCATTTCGAAATATCTTAACTCAAATTGTCTATCAAAATAGTTTTCCATATTTTATCCTTTAATTACTTTAATTGGAAATATACAATAGTCAAATCCTGCTAAAAAAACATCGGGACAAGTTTGGTTTTCGGATTAATGTTGTCATACCGGTTTGTATTTTTTGCAATACCGGTATCTGATTCTTTAGTAGATCCCGGTATTACACAAAAAACGTGTAAACCGGAATGACAGTTGGATGTTTTCATAATTTCTAAAATCATTTTCATTTTACTGCAATTTTTTTAAAAGTTCACCCAAATTGTAATGTGTATATGGCTCTTGACTTGCTGGTGTTTTCGATCCGGCATTAGAGACCCAAAGTTCTAAAGTTTGTGGAGCAAAAAGTGCATTGTGTAAATCGCTCTTCATTGCAACTGGTCTATCCATTAAACGAATTGCTTTTTCTGAATCGATCTTACCGTAATTTTCTTTAACTCGTTCTGCTAGTTTTGTATATCTACTTCCGGCAGACATTAGTACGGAATTTTCAATAGGCTCAGTAAGTTGTTTATGAAATTGATTTGGTTTGATTACTTCAAATCTTACAGGCGAAGTTGCTAACCCTCTTGCATCGGGAATTTTTCCATCTGCTATTACGTAATAATATTCGCAAGTTCTTGGAGTTGTTCTAAATATATTTACTGCTTCATCAAGAGTGTTTGCTCGTTCAAGTCCATCACGCATTAAGAAAGCCATTGGCATTCCATCCCAATCCCCTTCTCCTCCTCCGCCCATTTCTCCAAAGCTAACTTGTCGTTCATTCATTCCGGTAACAGAACCTATAAAACCAGCAAAGCCAACATTGGCAAAGGCATTGTAATTATCAGGAGCAACAATAGAAACTACAGAGTAATACTGGAGACCAAGTTCGGTAATGTAATCTAAAATTCTTCCGTGGTAAAGTGTACCACCAACTGTTGCGGAATCAAAAACTGCAAAACCTGAACAATGGAATAAAGCCGGGAACACATTTGTCAATCTTACTTCATCAATTGATATTCCAGAAGTGCTTGCCAAACCAATCATTTCTTCTTGAAATCTTTCCGGTATAAAGGGAGCTTCTCTTTCGTATGCTCCTCGTAAATCATCAATGAACCAAGTTTTATTTTCGGAAGTGTAAACCCAGCAAATTGTGTACAAGGTTGCATCAATCATTTTTCTAACTTCATCTTTCAGCAATTCTCCGTGTGCTTCCCCAATTTCTTTGTGAGTTCCTTTTGCTAAAAATATTCTATTACCATTCTTATACTTTAATTTTCCTTTTCCATAAGTTCGTTCTTTCTCTACAACTTTTGGAGGTTTGTTATTCTCTAACATAAGTCCGCCAGCACGCAATGCTCCCCTATGAATAGCTGTGTTCAGCTCTTTTCGTTCAACTGTAATAATTTTTGTTTCTTGCGTTTTGGGAATTACGGTGGTATAAACTTTTTTATTTATTGATATGCTAAAATTTATTTTATTCTCACTTGCTTCAGAAACTATGTAATAATTTCCGTCACTTTTATCACTCATCCAAAATTGTATTTCATCAGCATCCATTGGAAAAGTAATTATGTTAAATTCTTCTCCACTTTTTTCCGCTTCGCTAAAAGAAGCATTAAAAAATGTCCAAGTAGCAATTGCCACTTTTTTGAAAAATGTTAAGGTTGGAATTTCACTATACTGTGGATAATCTTTTAGAATATCTCCTAGCAGTTTTGCTACATCAAAGTCACCAGTATCATTACCCGAAGCTGAAACTATTAAGTTGGAAGGTTTCATAAATACTTGGGTTGAATCACCTTCACTTTTTACAATGTATTGATTTTGTCTAACATTAACGTCTGCTAAAAAATAATTATTCTTATCGTAAGAGATTGCAACACGTGCCGTATCAATTGATTTATCAGTTCCGAAAGTGCCACTTAAAATAAAATTATAGTTCTCATTTCCTTTGTCTAAATAGTTAGTAACTTTATCAACAAGTGAAAATACTTTGTAAGAACTACTGATTCTTCCCCAAAAAATAATTGAGCATAAAACTATAATTGCTAATAGTACAACTAAACCTTTTTTAATAATTTTCATAATGTATTTACCTTTTCTAAATAATATTTCTTTCTAATAGAAGATTGTAAGAATAATTCGAATATTGTCTTTCCGGTTTCCAGTTCTTTTGGAATACCGGAATCTCATAAGGTTTAGAAGATTCCAGCCAATAACCAACCGACAGTAATTTCCAAGTTATGCAAAACCTTATAATAAAATAATTTAACCATATCTAAATTTATAAAAAAGAATTACTAAACACATTGGTAAGACAAAAACTTGCGAAAGGATTATTGCAGAATCGGAAGTTAACAAACCATAAGTCAGCCACATTAGATTATTAAAATTTAGCAAAATAAATGTGGGGAGTGAAAGGGCTTTGGTATCTTTGGTCTTAATTGTTTTAATTAGCTGAGGTAAAAAAATTGCTGCTCCAACCGTAGCTGCAATGTATCCAATAATTTCTGCTGTATCCATTATGTTTTTAGTTTAAGAATTAGTAATTGAAATATTTTAGAATATATTTCTAGATACATTAGATTATTGTGAACAATGTAAAATGATAAGTTTTTTCAATTCCAAAATCTGCAATCGTTAATCGCCAATCAAAAGAGATTGCTGATAGGAGATTTCAGAGTAAAGATTTTCGATGTTTTTTAATCTTGCTAGTTTGCAGGTTTTACTAAATGAAATTGTACCTAATACCCATTAACCAAGACTCTTTCATTTGAATACTTGGTGATTCTGATTTTTTAAATATAAAGTTATAAGTAAAAATAACGTTTAACCAACCATTAAGTTTAGCTACCATTCTATTATCCCAACGAACATCCCAAACATCAATCCCTTCAAACCTTGTAAACAATCTTAAGTTAGATTCTGCAACTATATTTTTATCAAGCTTAAACTTGGCATTTGTTACACTCTCAAGTCCAGTCTCAAATTTGTAAGCTTCAGTAATGTCGGGTGTCTCTTTATCATCAGAATATTTTCTGTATTTATTGGTTGTTGTGTGTTGCAAAGCTAAACCGAGTCTTGTTTGGACGACCTTTGATCTATCATAAGTAAATCCAAGACTTTGCGTAATTACTGCTGGATCAAAAAAGTCAGCTACCTTAACAGAAGTTTCACCTTTATACTCATACCCAGTTGTAATTTGTGTTTGAACTGAATTACTAAAAAAAGGATCAACTTTCCATTTTGCATGATAGGATAAAACTTGATCTAAATAAATTTCATTTTCATTTGTTCTAAAATCATTTCCATCAAGTTTAGTTCTGCCATAAACAGATTTCATTTTTGTTCGGAATGTTAAAACATCTGTTTTATATTGCAAACCAAAATTACTATTGACTGACCAAGTCAGTGCATTCTCGCCACCTTTGGTCCAATTACTAAATGCAATTTGACTGAAACTTATTCCACCAATTAAGGATGGAGTCCATTTATTATAAGTAGAATCTTTTGGTGTTGAGTCGGTTTGTTTTGCAAAAACAATAGAAGTTGTTAATAATAGAAAAAGTAAACTTTTTCTTATGGAAGATAATTTAATGTTCATGTTGAAAGTTAAAATATTTAGAAATAATATTTGATAATTTGCTTAAACAATCGTTTGTTTAACAGTTGCAAACTTAAACATTATATTTAACAAAGTCAATTAAACAATAAGTTAAACTTACAAACGATAACTCCGCTTATTTCAAAGACTTAAAAAAAAACAATCTATATTAAAGTCCATTTGGAATGCTAGAATGACTGATAAAATAGATTATTCAAAAGTATCTCTTATTGAATGAAACTATTTAATGGTTTTGTTGATGTTGTATTTAGAGACTTGATCCAATCAATCAAAGGTTCTCTATAATTTGTTGAAGTGATTTTTGGATTTTCATCAGTCTTTTGGAAGCTATAATCATCTCTATAATATAGATAATCTACTGTCAATACTTTATAAATAGAATCTACTAATATCGCTTTGCCATCAGAAAGTTTAAAACCATCTTTAATATTTACTCCTCCAAAGACTAATCTTTCAGCACCAGAATTCTTTAATAAGTTTAGTAAATCTTGACCAAGCATATCAAAGGAAATTAGTGTGTTCTGAAGCGGTAGAACATTTACAATAGTTTCAAGAGTAATAATTCCTTGTGGTATAAAATGTCGGATACCTCCTATATTCAGAATAGAAACATCTGTATTCGGGAAAGCAGAAATCCAAGAATCAGTTATCATTTTATACATTCTTTTTTTTCTATGATGAACTACAGTATCTGTAAAACCGATTACTTCTGACAATTCTTTATCGATTGGTTCTCTCCACTTTGATACTATTGAGGTTATACGCTGATCGGGATTGCTACTTATATTTTTAATCAAAGTGGGAGACATTTTAACAACCTTTTTAGTAGTTTTATCAAATTGTATTTCCACTTTCACATAGTTTTTCATATGGTCGCCACTTTCAATAATCACAACTCCATCTACAATTTCAGTAATTTGTTCATGATAGTGTCCACCACAAATAATTGAGATACCAAGTTCTTTTGCTTTAGGGACTAATTCTCTCATTTCCACACCCGGAATATGTCCTAAAACAATTAATAGTTCAGCACCTTCATTTTTCATTTGAGGTACATATTCACTCAGTGTACTTTCGTATGAAGTAAATTCAAAATCTTTTACATATTGAGGAGAAGTGCCATGTGAAGTTCCAGAATTACTTAATCCAATAATTCCTACTTTTACACCTTTAACATCTCTAATAATATAGGGTGTAATAAATTCTGGTACTTTTCCAGTACTCTTTTGTTTCATATTTGCAGCAAGAAAAGAAAACTTTGCTTCTCCAATTCGCTTCTTAAGTTCATCAATATCAAAATCAAATTCATGATTTCCTACAGCTACAGCATCATAATGCATTTCATTCATAACTTCAATCATCGACTTCCCTTTTTGCCAAGAAGAAATGGCAGGGCCAACCGTTATATCTCCACCACTTAAAATCAAAAATTTATCGTCCTTAATAAAATTTTCATTTTCTTTCCATAAGTTTACTAATCCAGCAGCACCATCAGTTTTATCAGTTGGTTCCATCCAACCATGCTCATCATTTGTAAAAAGTAAAATAATTTCTTCTGTATCTTTATTGGATGTACAACCAATAATAAAAACTACAGAAAGAAAAAGTAATAACATGTTTTTTTTAAGCATTATATGCTCCTTCCAGTTTTTAACTTTGAACAAAAGTAAGAAATAGTTTCTTGATTAATTGTTAACAAAATATAAATTTACGTTTTTATTAAACGAGATTTAAACTTACATAAGTAAATTTCACTCTACTTTACATTGTAAGTTTAGTATTTCATTCTCACTTGCTGTTCCTGTTGTATATAATTTTTGAACTGTAACTCCTGCTGCAAGGTTTGCTAACTCTATTGTTTCTTTAATATTACAACCAGCTCCTAAAGCACATGTAATTGCACTTAGGACTGTATCACCGGCACCGACAATATCCAACTCAGCATTTAATTTTATTCCTTCCACTTCATTTAATCCAGTTTCATCATAAGCAAGAATTCCATTCTCCCCTCTCGTTATAAATACAGGACGATTAGTTTGTGAATTTAATTTTTTTGCAATTTCTACTAACTCTGTTTCACTTATTTTTTCAGGGTCATCATAATTGTAGTTGCTAAGGTTTGCAGCTTCAAAATTGTTTACTTTATAGCTAACATTCTCAAACTTATCCGCAAAATGTCTTGAATCAATTACAAATATTTTCTCTGGATTATCTTTTATTAATTTATTAAACTCGTCAATAAATTCAATGTTAGTTATGCTTCCAGGAACTTGTTGATTTATAATAAAAATATCAACTTCATTTATTGAGTTTCTAATATTCTCTAAAATTTGTTTGTCAGTTTCGGAAGATCTTTTATTATACGTTCCAAAATCAATGCGAGGTTGTTCTTTCCCATCCAGAATAAGTTTAGAAAAAGTATAAGTATCAAAATTTTCGTTTTGCATAATCATCCCACCAGTATTGACGTTTAACGTATTCAATTGTGAAATCATTTCTTTTCCGAAAACATCATCTCCGTACACTCCAAAAGTTTTAATTTCTTTTGGTTTAAGTGCTGCAATATTTGCTACAACATTAGATGCACCACCCAAAGAATAATTCTGATTTGAAACAGCCAAAGCCTGTAAACCAGTTTCCAAAGAAACTTCAGAACCTCTTGGATCTAAAACCCAATACGAGTCCAAACAAAAATCTCCGTAAATGCCAATTCTTGTTTCTTTAATTTTATTGAATATTTCTTTAATTCTTTTTAGTTCTGTTGTCATAATTGTAACCTTTTTATTCAATATTTATTTTGCACTAAATTTATAAACTGTTTTTGTTGAGTAAGTTTCTCCCGGACGAAGTACTGTGCTTGGGAAGTCTTTTCTATTTGGTGAATCCGGATAGTGTTCAGTCTCCAAACAAAGTCCTGTTCTTTTATTATATTTTATTCCGTCTTTACCTTTTAAGCTTCCATCTAAAAAATTTGATGTGTATAGTTGAGTAGCTGGTTCAGTTGTTAAAACTTCCATTAGTCGTCCACTTTCAGGTTCATAAACACTACCTTGTAATTGTAACGATTTATTATAATTATCAAAAATCATACAATGGTCATAGCCATTTCCGTTTTGTAATTGTTCGTTTTGTTCATTTATTCTAGCTCCAATTTTTGTACTTTTTGTAAAGTCAAATGGAGTTCCAGTAACAGAACTTAATTCATCAAAAGGAATTGCTTTATCATTTATTGGAAGAAATGTTTTTGAGTTAAGCCACAGTTCGTGATTCAAAACATCTTGATTAAAGTCAGAAGTTAAATTAAAATAACTGTGGTTTGTTAAACATACGTGCGTAGGTTTATCAGTAGTTGCTTCGTACTCAATAATTAGTTCATCATTATTTGTTAGAATATATTTTATTGTAACTAATAAGTTTCCTGGGAATTGTTCTTCGCCATCTTTACTTAAATAATTTAACTCTAAGACAACTTCAATTTGATTCTGATACGTCGCTGCATCCCAAACAACTTTATCAAATCCAACTTCCCCACCGTGCAAATGATTTTCTCCATTGTTAGTGGCAAGTTTATATTCAACATCATCTAAAACAAACATCCCTTTTGCAATGCGATTAGCGTATCGCCCAACTATAGCACCAAAATATGGAGTTGCTTCTATGTAGCTTTCTAAATCATCGTATCCTAAAACAACATCTTCGTACTTTCCATTTCTATCGGGAGCAGTTAGTGCTTGTATTATTCCACCATAGTTTGTTATGCTAACACTCATTCCATTTTTATTTTTGAGTGTAAACAAATTTACATTTTGCTTGTCTTTAGTTTTTCCAAAAAATTTTGAGCTAATATTCATAATTTATTCTTCTATAATTTTCTAAAAATATTTTTATAATTTAATTATCCTTCAACCAACTCTAACTCTCCAGGTCTTGCTTTATATCCACTTACTGCATAATAAAGAATAAACAAATAACATAGAAGCGGAAGTATATAAGATAGATGAAGACCTATACTTGGCATATCAGCAAGTACACCTTGCAGCAATGGGAAGATTGCACCACCAACAGGAGCCATAACAAGAATACCAGAAGCTTTGTTTGTATATTTTCCTAAACCATCAATAGACATTGCAAAAATATTAGACCACATTATTGAATTGAATAAACCAACACCAAGCATAGCCCACATTGAAATAAATCCGGTTGTTAGAATTGTTACTCCAACCAAAATAAATGACAGTACTGATGCAATGAGTAATACTTTTTGAGCACTAACCCTTTGGAGAATTGCTGAACCTGCAAACCTCCCAACCATAAGTCCGCCCCAATACAATGGTATGTATGTGGCAGCAGTTTTTTCATCCATTCCAGCAATATATGGCTCACCTAAATAATTAACTATAAAACTTCCTATAGCAACTTCTGCTCCAACGTATAAGGTTAATGCAATAACTCCAAGACGCAATTGTCTAAACTTTAGAACGTTTCCTTTCATCTTTTCATTTTTTTCACTTATTACTGTTGGTAACTTAATAAAGGAAAAAACTCCTGCAACTAAAAATGCGAAAAGTGCTAAAGCAATATACGGACCTTGAACTGCAGCAGCTCCCTCAGCTGGCGAACTATACTCACCGAGTATAAAATATGCACCTAAAAGTGGAGCTATAGTTGTTGCTAAAGAATTAATTCCCTGTGCTAAATTAAGTCTGCTGGAAGCTGTTTCTGATGGGCCTAAAATTGAGACGTAAGGGTTTGCTACTACTTGTAAAAATACATTACCCGTAGCCATTGTAAAAAGTCCGAACAAGAAAAGAGGAAAAGAAATTATCCAAGAAGCAGGCAAAAATATCAAACAGCCAATCCCAACAATAACAAGACCAGCAACTATTCCTTTTTTATATCCAATTTTACTAATAACCATACTTGCAGGAATTGCCATTAAAAAATATGCACTAAAGAAACAGAACTGAATCAACATTGTTTCAGTATAATTCATATCGAACAAGTTCTTAAAATGTGGGATTAGTATATCATTAAGCGATACAATTGCACCCCACATAAAAAAGAGAGATGTCATTAATGCAAAAGCTATTTTCAGTTCTTTTCCCTTACCTTCCTGTATTTCCATAGTTACTCCATAAGATTAGTATATTATTAATAATATAGATTTTATCTCGACATTTATTTATTAAACTTTGCTAGAGCAATAGCACCTAATATGCCTGCTCTATTGCCTAATTTAGGCGGCACAATATATTCATCAAGATTATCAACAACTTCAGATATTGAGATATACTCATTTAAATACTCTTTAACTTTTTTCCGAACTATTGGAAAGAGTTGATTTTGTTCCATTACTCCACCACCAAGAATAATTCGCTTTGGTGCTAAGATCAAAATATAATTCATTAAAGCTTTTGCTAGAAAATCAGCTTGTAATTCCCACGCGTCATGATCTATAGCCAAACTTTCAGCCTTCACATCCCATCTCTTCTCAATAGCAGGACCAGAAGCAAGACCTTCCAAACAATCTTTATGAAAATTACAAACACTTTCAAATGGATCACTTTCTTTATCATACGGAATTAATATATGTCCCATTTCCGGATGATTGAAACCATGTAAAAGTTTATCATTAACCATTGCACCGCCGCCAATACCGGTCCCAACTGTTATGTAAATAAAATCACTTAATTTGTTGCCAGCACCCCAATAATATTCTCCAAGTGTTGCAACATTTACATCTGTATCAATTACAATAGGAAGGTTCAAACCATTTTTCAATAACCCTAAGAAATCAGTATCTGTCCAACCGGATTTATTAGTTTTAGTTATATAACCATAAGTTGGAGATTTCTTTCGTAAATCTAAAGGACCAAAAGACCCTATGCCTATTGAGTTTATTTCATATTTTTCTTTTTGCATTTCGAAATACTCAATACACTGTTGAATAGTTTTTTCTGGTGTGGTAGTAGGAAATCTTATTTCATCATATATCTCATTAGGATTTGCACCTACTGCACAGACAAACTTTGTTCCTCCAGCTTCAATTCCGCCATAAATTTCTTTCATAATTTCTCCTTCACTAAAAATAGTTTTTCTACTATGAATATCTTTATTTATTATGGAAAAAATATTTTGCTGGAATTTCTTCTTTTGAAATTCCCGGTCCTTCCCAGAATACTCGATCCCATTTTTTATTCCCTAATTGAAAATATTTTTGTGAAATTTTATAAATACCTTTACGAATTGCATAAGAGCCTCCATCAAATATTTCACCATCTAGGTAAAATACATTACCATCATTCGATGAGATAGAGATTGAATAAATTCCATCTTTTGGGATTTTTAAATAACCTTCAAAAGCATAACCGAAATAATCTTCTCGCTTTCGCTCATCAGCAGTTATTCTAGAAATAATACCGGTTTCTATAGGTTCGTGCTCATCCAATTCAAATGGATTGATTACATGTACATGGTAATATTTGTAGTTTAACCCCAGTGCAAATTTCAATTTGTTTGTATAATCGGTATAATTTTGATATTCCAATTTATTGAGTTGAATAGATACCGGAGTGCTTGATAGTATTCCTTCTCTAAATGCAGTAAATCTTATTTGAGTTGTCTTGTTTACAACAATCGATTTTTTGTACAGCATAGAACTTTCAGTTGGCTCAGTTCCATCAGTTGTGAAATATATTTTAGCTTCACGGTCTTGGCATTTCAACTCAACTTTTCCTGTCTGTAAAAAATGCTGATCAAAAGTAACTGCATAAGGAAGACTAACAAAAGGCTCAAGCGGTTCAGTAAATGGTCTGGATTCTTTCGCTTCTCCCCAAGTTTTATTTGGTGAATCCCCCATCTTAAAAATCAAAGTGCTTCCATTCATTATATCTTCATGTTTGACCCAGGATTTATTATACTCTTTCCCATTTAAAGTTACAGACTGGATATACTTATTATCCTTTGAAACACTTTCCGCTTTGACGGTGAATTTCTTACCATTTTCAAGGTTGATGGTAACCTTGTTGAAAATTGGACTTCCAAATGCATAAGTTGGATCTCCCGGACAAACCGGATAAAATCCCATAGCACTCATAATATACCATGCAGACATTTGTCCACAATCTTCATTTCCACTAATTCCATCAGGCTGATCATCATAAAGTGTCTCAAGAATTTGGGTTATCATAGCCTGAGTTTTCCAGGGTTTCCCAATATAGTTGTATAAATAAGCCATATGATGACTAGGCTCATTTCCATGTGCATATTGTCCGATAAGCCCTGTTGCATCAACAATAACATTGTCGTGTTTTGATTGAATGGTAAAAAGATTATCTAACCATTTGTCAAATTTCTCATCTCCTCCAATAGAATCAATCAAACTATTAATATCGTGCGGTGCAAATAAACTGTATTGATAGGAATTCCCCTCAACAAAATGATGGGTGCCTTCAGTTGGATCAAACGGACTAAGCCAACTACCATCAGAATTCCTGGGTCTCATAAAACCTGTTGATGGGTCAAATAAATTTTTATAGAATTGTGCTCTTTTTTGATAATGAATGTAATCTTTTTCTTCACCCAATTGTTTTGCCATTTCAGCAATATTCCAATCGTTATATGAATATTCCATCACTTCAGAAACAGAACCTCCCGGTTGATATCCAAAATTAGAATAACTTCCAGTTTGATCTACTTGGTTTTTCATTGCTTTAAAAGCAAGCTCCACATCATAATCACGAATCCCTTTATTATATGCATCCAATATAATTGGTAGCGAATGATGACCTATCATAGAACCAGAATGCTCTCCCCATATTTCCCAATGAGGTAGCCTACCTGTAATTATATATATTTCTAAAAAGGTCTTCATAAACTCATTCATTCTTGATGGTTCGGTAATAGTGTAGAGAGGCATTTGTGTTCTGAATATATCCCACAACGACCAGACAGTATATCTTGTAAATCCTTCAACTTTATGAATTTTACGATCTCCGCCCCGATAACTTCCATCAACATCGTTTAAGGTAACGGGTGCCATCGCTGTATGATACAAACCAGTATAAAATATTCTGCGTTCTCTTTCCGTACCACCTTCTACATCAATTATTGCAAGATGCTTATTCCATAGTTCTTTTGCATCAGCTTTTATCCCTTCAAAGTTCCAAGTCTTATTCTCAGCTTCTAAATTATTTTTTGCACCTTCAATACTTACTGAAGAAATACCAACTTTAACTAGAATTGTTTCGCCTTCTGTTGTATTATAATTTACAAACCCCTTAATGTTAGTTCCCTTAGCAGTATTAATATTGTTCATAATTTTATCATTAACAGCTATACCATAACTCCTAAAAGGTTTTGAGAACTTTGCATAGAAATAAACATGCTGATCTTCCGCCCAACGTATCGAACGCCTAAAACCGGATATTTCAGTATTACTAATTATGTTAATTTCAGATTCAATTACTCTATCACGATTTAGTAAATCGATAATTATATTTGAGCTATCTGATTTTGGGAAAGTATAACGATGAAACCCAGAACGGTTTGTAGATGTTAACTCGGCTGTTACATTGTAGTCATCAAGCAATACTTTATAGTAACCTGCTGATGCAGTTTCGTTTTCATGATTGAACTTAGAACGATACCCAGTTTTACTATCTTCCTCCTTACCAACTAATACATTCACCCTACCAGTAGTAGGCATTAGAAGTATGTCACAGAATTCCGGTGCACCAGTACCACTTAAATGTGTATGGCTAAATCCCATAATTGTTTTATCTGAATAATGATACCCAGACGAACCATCCCAGTTTTCCATCCTAGTGTCTGGACTAAGTTGTACCATACCAAATGGTATCATAGCTCCTGGGAACGTATGACCATGTCCGCCAGTACCAATGAATGGATCAACGTATTTTGTGTAGTCTTTCTGGTTTTTGGCACAACCTGAAGATAACAGCAATACAATTATTATTAACCAAAGTAATTTCTTTTTCATTTATGCACCTAGTAATTTTATTTATGAGTTATTTCCTTTATTAGCTTAATCTCACTGCTATCAAATGGAGTTCCATCATTTCTAAAAATATCATGGAACCATATTTCCGGTTCAGACGAACCTTCTTTGGAGCCCCAAGGATAAATAGTTTGTGATTTACCACTTACCAATCCCCAACTAATGCAGCTTATATTTTCTGATCTAAAATATGGGAAATGTGTTTCAAATTTACTGTTATTTGTTCTAGCCATATATTCCGTACATATCAGCGGACGATTATAATTTCGCAAGTCCTTTACAATTTGTTGAACATCATCGACATTTGAATATTGATGAAATGTTATTACATCTGAATTGCTAAGTGAAAAACTATTTAGAAAATTATATTCCTCACTATAATTCCATACAGCCACAGATATTGGCTGTGAGGCACCTACATCTCTTGCCCATTTGAAAACACTTTTTAGTAAGGGAAGACTTTTATTCAATTGTCCTGTATTACCTGGTTCATTGTATAAATCCCAGATTAGTATTCTCTTATCGCTTCCAAAACTTTTTAGAATATCCTTTACATATAATTCTAGACTATTCCATTTTGCAGAGTCATTTACAACAACTGAACCTGGACCTTGTATCCAACCTGAATTATGCACTCCAGGCTTAGGGTCCGGTTGCTTTCCAGTTTTTGGATTGTCATTCCAGCAATCATCAAAGAATACAAATATTGTTGCAATACCTTTATTATCTGCTATTTCAAGATATTTATTGATTCTTTTCTTAAATCCTTCATGATCAGATTCCCAAGCAAGATTGTGAAGATAAACACGCATTGAGTTGAAACCAATCTCCTTTGCCCATTCAAGTTCTCTTTCTATTGTTACTGGATCGAATGTATCAGCCTGCCACATCTCTAATTGATTGATTGCACTACTAGGTAAAAAATTTGCACCACTCTTCCATCCAACATTTTTATACCAGTCGTTTGCATCTTGTTCAGACCATTTTTCATGATGAATTATGGGACTATCTACACAGCTTATTAATAAAGCTAAAAGTGTAAAACTCAATAGTTCTGTTAATATTTTTTTCATTTAGTTGTAAACCTATAAATTGTTGTTGTTGAATAAAGTTCATCTTTTTTTAGAATAGTTGAAGGGAATTGAGGTTGATTAGGAGAATCGGGATAATGCTCAGTTTCCAGGCAGAACCCTGTACGATGTTGATATGGCAGACTTCCTTTCCCTATATTAGTGCCATCAAGATAATTACCGACATAGAATTGAACTGCTGGTTGGTCTGTATAGACTTCCATCAACCGTCCACTTTTCTCTTCATAAACTGTTGCTTGGAGTTGGATGATACTCCCCGATTTTTCAAATACCATACAATGATCGTATCCAATTCCATTTTTCAATTGCTGATTTTCATCCAAAATATTTTCTCCAATCTTTTTTGGAATAGTGAAATCGAATGGTGTTCCAGCTACTGATTCAACCACTCCAAGTGGAATTGCTGTCGGATCAATAGGAATGTATCTATCAGCGTTTAGCCACAATTCATGATCCAGAATTTTATTTTTGAAATCTGCTGTGAGATTAAAATAACTATGATTTGTCAAATTGATATGCGTCTTTTTATCTGTGATTGCTTTATATTCTATCTTAAGTGCATCATTATCTGTTAAAGTATAAATAACTGTTACTTTTAGATTACCAGGATATCCTTCCTCGCCATATTTACTAAGATACACAAGTTTTAGAGAAACTGCATCGTCATTCTTGATTGTAGTAGCATCCCAAACAACTTTATCAAATCCTCTAATTCCACCATGTAAATGATTTATGTTATTGTTCTGAGCCAGTGTGTATTCAACTTCATCCAGCGTAAACTTACCATTTGCAATACGATTACCATAACGGCCAACAATAGCACCGAAATATGGAGTAGCTTCAATGTAACTATCCAATTTATCATATCCCAGAACTACATCTTCATATTTCCCCTCTCTATTTGGTGCTAATAGAGATTGTATAATTCCGCCATAATTTGTGATGCAGACTTTCATCCCGTTATTATTAGATAGAGTGAAAATATCAACTGGTTTGGAATCTATTGTCTTTCCATATTGCTCTTTGACAATATTCATTTTAACTTCCATTTTATTTTGAGAACTGCATGAGTTTATAATTATAACAACCATAAACAAAAATATTTTAGCTGTATTCATTTTATTATTCCATTCTGTAATTTAAATAATACAAGATTAAAGCAATTTATCAATTCCTATTTTTTATCCATTCCATCTGCGTGCTATTGATTTTATAACTCCTAAATTATTTTTTATTATGGCTTTACCCACCATTCATTAAAGGCAACATGTTTTATTGATCTTTTTCTTTCTGGCAAATGATAAGAATATGTTAAATGTATTTTGCCATCTTTAGTTTGAATTACTGACGGATAAGAATATGAACCGTTGTCTTTATTAGATACTTCAAGATGTTTTTTCCACTTCCAAGTAGTTCCTTCATCATTTGATAAAGCTACTGCCAAACTATATCTTCCATCTTCAACATCATTATAAACTAAAAGCCAATTACCACTTTTAAGTTTTACTACTTCAATGCTTGCACCAGGATTTAGAATTTCTGAGTCTTTTGCAAAACTCCATGAGTCTCCTTCATCAGAAGATTCTGTCATCATTATTCTTCCAGGCTGATCTCCACTGTCTCGCATAAATGCAACAATGTCTCCATTGTTTTTCTGAACAAAACTAGGTTGAATATTTCCTTTCCCAACCATCGGTAAGCTGCAATGCCAGTTGTTACCGTCATCATTAGAGATTGCAACTATTGAGATATTGAATCCATCTGAATAAAGTGGAAGAAGTATTTTGCCATTCTCTAGAATCAAAGGATGAATTCTTGTCATCCATCCAGTCTCTCTTTTCTTCGAATCTTTTGATGCTTCAATTATCATTGTTTCATATCCGGGAGCATACTCTGCCCAAGCCATTTCTTCATTTTGGTTTTTCTTAAATTTAGTTTCTATTTCTTTCTCAAACTTTTCATCTGGTTTTAGTAAAATAATATCTTGCCAATTCCAATTTGGAGCATCCGCCTTTTCGTAATCAATTGATGTACGAAATTTAAGAATTGATGTTTCCCATCTGTTTGCTTGTACAACAATCCATACAAGAAAAAGTTTATTCTCTTTATTTAAGAATAGCACAGGGTTACAATCCGGATGTCCTGGAGTATCAGCCATTATAAAAGGTTCGCTCCACTTTTCATCTCCCTTTTTTAACCGAGAGCCTTTGATAGCAACATCATTGGCTGATCTTTCACCACTTCCTTGAAACCAGCAACTTAGTAAATCTCCATTTGGTAATTCGACAATACTACTACCATGAACGTGCTGATTTTGTAAAGGAAATATTAATTCTCCATTCATTTTTGATTGAGCAATAAGATTTCCAACAAAAAGAAAGAGTATAATTGCAATATGTTTTTTCATATCAATCTAGCCTCCATATTATTTTAGGACTAATAGTTTTTTTATTTCTAAAAATTTACCAGCTACAATTTTATAAAAATAAATTCCAGTAGGAAGTTCATTAGCATTAAAAACAATTTCGTAATTGCCAGACTGCTGTTCTTTATTCACAAGTGTTTTTATTTTTTTGCCAAGGACATCATAAATTATTAATTTTACATTTGTAGTGGATGCAAAATTTACATCCACTACGGGAATTGAATATTTTATTTTTGTGCTGGAATTAAATGGATTTGGATAATTCTGTGATAAACTAAATCCTAGCTTGTTGTTCAATTTGTTTTGTATATCAGTAGGACTATTACTTGCTACTAAACTAAGATTACGAATTTTCATTTGCCCAATATTCATTCCAGGAAGTTCCCAACCCATGTTCATTCCACCAACTTTATAATCAGCTAAATCTTTAGATGAAGAAAGATACCCACGCTGCCAAGCTTCACCTAACGCCTTTATAGCATAGGGGAAGAGGTTCACATCAAATGATATCCACTCATTTGAATGCACACTTTTAGAAGCAACATTGTCATAAGCAATTGAATAAATTAGAGTTTGTGTTCCATCATCGTGATTGACGTACTTTGCGGGTTTTTCATACCTATCATCATACACTTGAACACCAAGCCAAATAAATTCATTTCCATATCCCGGAGAATTAGTGTTTAAATTTTGAATTGTAAAATAAATTAAAAATTGTGCTGCATGATTATTTGCATCATATCCGGCTTGAATAATTGTTGAATCATTCTCAAGTTTTACTTCCACATGAAAATCAAGATTAGTAAGGCTATCTAACGATGGACTTCCAGGTCCAGCTGTATTAGGTGGACTCAATCTTTGTTCCACTAATAAATGCGGCCAGCTTTCACCAAGTTGTCTATAGATTCCTCCATATTCATTTTGGGAATTAACTCCTAATAGAATATCATATTCTTCAATTCCATCAGGTCCTAAATGCACTTCCTTCTCTGTGTTCGTCCAATGATACCAGCTATTTTGTAATATTACTGATTCAATATTTATAAGAGAACTTCTACTTCCCCATTGTCCACAAGTCCATATTGGAGTTTGTGTTGTATCAAATACAATTATTCCTTCAACCATTGGTGGATGCGATGGAGCTAACACTTGAAATCCTCTTTGAAAATGTTGATCAGATATTAGCTCTTGTGCTGAGATGCAACTTGTCAGCACAAATATCCATAACAGAATATTTTTATTTTTCATTCAAGTAATCCTTTAATATTTTACAACATAATTTTCATTATTGTCATTTCACAATGACATTTTTTTTGTCTGTCATATTGAAGGAGTTTGCTTTTTGAACAACTGAAATATCTCAAACTTTAATAGTTATGAGATTCTTCATTCAGTAAAAGACACTTCATTCAGAATGACAGATTCAAACAGACGATGACAATACTAGTTTCTCATTTTCCTAAAATAAATTTGGGTCTTACTTATCTACTTGTACTATTTTTACCCGAACCCTAGAACGAGGTTTCATTGTTAATGTCAGCTTTCCATCATCAGCTTCAATCACTTCTCTGGTAAAACCATTTACTAAACTTATATTATTTATTTTGTTAGAAGCAAAAGTAAAAACCTCTTTAGTTTTATTATAATTATGGAACATCCAACCAGTTGCACCAAGTGACTGAACAACAATTCTAGTTTTTGCATCAAGAGAGAAATCTAATTTTGAAGTGAATGACTCACGAATTGTATTAACCCAAGATTTAGGGATTTCTAATAATCCCAAAGATTTAGGGCAAAGTAAAACTTCCCCAACTTTATCAAAATCTTTTTGAGAAAATGTGTGTGAATTTAATGTAAAAATTGCTGAACCCTTTTTCTTCGACTTAATTAAAAACGGAATCTTACTTGAACCAACTTTGGCATTTAGCAAAGGTACGCTAGCAGTAAGAACGAGATCGCCTTCTAAATCCAAACCATTTTTTATCGTTATAGGATTACCATTTACAATTATCTTTTCAGCTTTCTGCGGAGAAATTTTTATAGGATATTTTACACCAGCTAAATCTGCAAACCTTTCTCCATCATTTACATTGGCTAAAAATCCGGTTGTAAAAATAATTACAGTTCCACTTGATAAGGAGCTTTTAACTTTGGATAATATTTCTTTATCCGCAGCTGCTTGTGTTGGTAATAATATCACTTTAGTTTCAGTAGGGTATTGATGAACTGGAACTAACGGAACACCTAAGGTTCCAATAAAATCCATAAGATAAAGGTCTCCGCCAGCATCGCTATTAATTGGTTTGTAACCAACAACACCTTCAACGGGATTAACTTCAACAGTTTTTGCTAAATCTGCCAAATATTGAAACTGAGTACGAAGTAGGTGATGCCCTTTATGTCCATTAACAAAATCGAAATAATTAAATATTGTAATTTCCTTTGCACCAGCAAGCACTGATTGATAGGCTTGCTCAATAAAATCATTAGCATCACAATCACCATGATCAAACCAAGCAGCACCAATCTTGTTTCCCACAATATCTTTTATCCAACTAAAATTTACAAATCCTTCATAAGGTTGAACAAAACCAAATCTTTGAGTGTACTGTCCTCTTGTCTCTGTACCAACATATACTTTATCAAACAGCTGAGGTTCCCGTTCAAGTTCATATCCGAAAAGATGAAATCGATCATACCACTGTGGATATTTAATTATCATTGTAATATTTGGATTGACTTTTTTAGCAGGTTCAATAAATATTTCTGTTGATAGTTTGGTCAACAAATCTCTTCTATATTGCGACCAACTTTTATCTCCCTTTGCAATTTTTGATTCATCACTTGTATCAGATGTACAAAGAAAATCATCAACAATGAATTCATCAAAAACTTTTGCTGACATTGTTACAACTTCTTTTAAATCATTCTGAGTTTTTTGGTTTTGCCAATTGAACCAGCCCAACTTTCCTTCTTGCTTAATTCCAAAATCTTTTCCCGGAACTGTTGCAATACCACCAACAACTTCAATTTCATTTTCCAAAAAAGTATCTCTAACTTTTTCTAATAATGATTGTTCAACAACAAGTCCACCTCTATAGACTTCCACATAAGCTTTAGTTATTCCATTAGCTCTAAATATTGATATTGCTTCTCTACGTCCGACTTCATCATTCAATAGATCATTAACTGCATGAGCTGTTATATAAACACCAAGTTGAAGATCATTAGTTCGAGACTTAGCATAAGTAAACATGTCATCAATTTTATTTTCTGTTGTTGTACAAAAAGAAGTTAAAAAAGTAAGTACAATTAGTATTAAGATTGTTGTCTTTTTATTTATCATTTTACTCTCTCTATATTATTTATTAATTAGCGTTCTTCATTTAATAAATCCTTTAAAAACTTATAACATAATTTCCATTTTTATAATTTTCTGTTTTAACAAATATTTTTTGTTTTGCAGAATCGTATTTCCAGGTTATTCCATTTTCTAAGATCTCTCCATCTAGCTCAATTCTACTCGGTTTATTCTCCGAAATAATATTTAATATGTGTGGAATTTTTATTCCTTGTAATTTTACTTCAAGGTTATCACTAACCTTTTTACAAGAAATTTCAGTTTCATTTTTATTGTCTAAATGATAAAATGTAAAACTGTTTCCCTCACTGGGATAAATTATTATTGTAGTAAATTCTTCTGAATCACTATCCCCAATTTTTGTATAGTTACGTTTTATATCCATTGGAATAATTGCACCTTCTTTTATGAACACAGGATATTCATCCATTGGGAATTCCATCTCGAAAGTTTTATTTCCTTCATATATTTTTTTATCATCAAAAAAATATCTCCAATTTCCTTCTGGCAAGGAAACTGATTTAATTTTTGAGTCAACATAGATTGGGGCTACTAGAAAGTCATCGCCAAACATATATTGATATCCCCCTTTATCCATGGGTGTTTGAAGTCTTCTCCCATCATTATGAGCAGTAATAACATAATGATACATATAAGGAATTAACTCTGTATGAAGCCATGAGAATTTTCTTATTACTTCCAATTCTTCATTCGTACGTTTCCAAAGTCTTCGCTCGCCGTGACCACCGTTCATAAATAATCCACAGAATGTTGAGAACTGAGTCCAACGAATATAAAGCCTCTCTGGAATTTCCTTGCCAGAAAATCCAGCAATATCTGAACCTACAATATTATATCCAACTCTTGCACTTTCCAGTATATGTTCAATTGCCATTTCAATTCCGCGAATGCCATCCATTACAAGATCAGTATTATCTTCACTCTTCTCATTTACTTTTGCAGACTTCCACGTATGCTTCTGATCACCAACCCAATTAACTGGCGAAGCATCAAAAGGAGAAAATCCTTCAGGGTGAGCATACTCACGATCGATAGCTCTTGTTAGAGTTACAAATTCTGGATTTTGTTTTAGTCCATACTGATATTCATTTCTATAATATTGATCCATATATTGTCGCGTTGTAATTAGTCCGTCAGATGATGTTCTGTACATAAACGGAATTCCAAATATCTCCGTCCAATTTAATGTAGCAGCACCATCTAACTTCCATCCATCAATTCCAAAATCAAAAACCGTCTGTTGCATTTCACGCCACCATTTCATTGCTTCTGGATTTGAGTAATCTATAAACCCACCATCCCCCTTCCACCATTCAGCTTGGTCATCATCTGAAATAAGATAACCATTTCTTTTTACTTCTCCAGACCAATCTTTCGAGTTCTTTATTTTAGCATCTTTACTAAAACTGTTTACCATTGGAGTCATCCAAAGTACTACACGATAATCGTCATCTTCCAATTCCTTAAACCACTTTCCCGGATTTGGATAACGTGATGTATCAACATCAAAATCGTTATAACGCATTGACCATGGACTATCAATAATTATTGTGCGAACGGGAATGTCATACTCCTTATATCCAGCAAGCAATTCGTCAACATAATCAGCTGTATTAACATCATCTTCCCAAAGCCAGCATTCTAAAGCCCAGGCAGGAGTTAGTGGTAGTTGCCCATGTCTTTGAGCATTAAAAGGCATTCCCCAAAACGGATAAATAATATAGAGATATGCAAAAAGAAAAAGTGCAACTAATATCAATGCAAAATAAATCAACTTCTTTTTCATTTCATATTTTCTTTTTTTTACTGTTAGATAAATATTCGATTTTTAATTGACTATCCCTTTCTTCAAAATTATATTTGCATATAAAGCAGATTCGCTTGTGGCTATAACTGCAAATGCACTTCTTGCTCTAGTGTAAAATTCAAATCGCTCAATAAATTCAAATTCTGTAAATGGTTCACCACTATTTTTTATTGTTTGTTCAAAATCATTCCAAATGGTTGGTACAGTATTATCTTCAGGCACAACTTCCATAAGTCCCGCTGACTTATCAAATGTATCAAGAGGAAATAATTTGAGTACAGCTTTTAAAATTTCAGTTACTCCATGTCCATCCAGGCGAACCAATCTTTTTGCCATGGATGTAGCTGGAAAATTTCCATCGGCAATAACCAATTCATCTCCATGCCCCATTTCCATAAGTACTTTTAACAATTCTGGTGACAGAATATTTGGGATAATTTTAAGCATTTATTTTCTCCAAGTAAAAATTTATTATTTAGCATTCTTTATTCTATTATGAAAATCATCTATATGAGGTTTTCCCCTTTCTGCAAAATGTGTAATACCTTCTCTTTCAACAATTTCATTAAATCGTTTATAAGTTCCATCGTAGATAGCATTTACCGCATCCATTCTACACTTTATATACATTAAAGGTAATCTAGCCAATTCAACTCGCTGTTTAACATCAATATTATCTGCAACTTTTTCAGCAATATCAAATATTTCATCTGCTTCTTTTATGAATTTATCAGATAATATTCTACCATCAGGAACCGAGTTAAAATAAATATGTGTTTCATCTGTAATTTGTTTATGTAGTAGTTTTAAATACTCTTTAACATATTGACCACTTCTTCCATAATAACCGTACATAAAATCATCAATCACTTCTTCAACATCACATTCAGAATTCCAAAGAAGTTTTGAGACAAGATAAGCTCTCAGCTCTGCAAACTCCCCTCCTCTACTTTGGTATGCAGCTTGCTCCATAATTCCAATTGAACTATTATCTCGAAAAGTTTTTATGTTAGATTGTAAAACATTAAAGTTTGGGTAAGGCATAATATAGTGGCTGAAATTAACTACATAATCCCATATATAAAGATGAGGTGATATTGCGGACCATTCTTCCAAGTCTGATAAAAATTCTTGATTCTCTGAACAGCTTTTAAAATCATGAGCAAAGCAACACTCAATACTACATAAACGTATTACAACATTTTCTTTTGGATTTATATTTTTTGGTGGTTTCCGTGTATATTGATAAGCAAGTGTACCGACATATTTATTCGGGAATTCTTCTTTGATATTATCTGCTATTTGGTTAACAAACCAAACCATAATTCCAGACTGACTTCCCTTATCGTCAACTATAGCTTGACAATTATCACATTGACATGGATTACCCCAATCGTTTTGAGAAACTGAATAGATTAAATTACTCGGATTTTCTCTCATTGCATTCTTTAATTTTTCAGTAACAATATTAAGTACATCGTTATTCGTTAAACACAATTGAGCTCGTTCATGTATTCTTTTGCCATCAATTAAACTATAATATTCTGGATGTTCATCATAAAATTCTGATGGTGGCATGAATGGATAAAATGTATGAACAGCCCAATATCCTTCAATGTCTCCATGCTGTTTTCGAAATCCCATTGCTCCATTTATTTTATTATGTGCTGCCCAAGTTGGATTAAAAGCTTCATAGTAAAAATCATTTCTCACTTGTATTGATGGGACTTCAATATGATTAATATAATTAAAAATATATTTTTCTCTTGTGGGAATTCCTGTTACTGCCGGAGTGTACCATCTTACACCAAATTCGTTTTCTAAAAATGAAAAGACAGCATACATTGTCCCACGTTGTTTACCTCCAATTAGGATTATGTTAGAATTAATATTTTTGTAAATAAAAGATTCATCAAGTAATTCTGGTCTATTAAATTTATTACCAAGCAGTTGCTTCGAATGATTGTTATAACCAACAATAATTTCATTATTGGTAATCTCATTCCTATCACTAATTATTTCAAAACTAGCTCCACTAATTTTTAACAAAGTCTTCTGTAATTCTTCCGCAGCCCATTGTTCTGATTCCGAAGCATCAACGCCAACAATTATTTTATAATCCGTTTTTTTATTGTTAAATAAAGAATAATTATTTCGCTTTCCAGAATTAAATAAAATTTCGTGATTCCATATATTTTCATCTTTTCTCTCAGCACTTATTTTAAGAATGTAAGGTTTCATTTCATCATTTTGAATTAGTAATTCCATTCTCTTCTTTTTTGTCCAATCACCTTTCCAGATTCTATTGTAATGAAGATTAATCGAAAATATTTCTAAGTTCACAGAGTTAAATAAATTATCAACTATCTGTTCATTCAATGAAAACCTAAGTTCAGAAACTCCATTTGGCAATGTTACAATATTAAAAAGTTTTCCACTCTTTGTAATTGAATCAATATTGAAAGGAAGAATTCTTGCACAAAACCCCCAATTATTACCTCGCTCTTCAACCTTTAGTAATATTTTATTTTTACCTTTATTCAATAGGATAGGGATTAAATCTTCATCGGCTTTAATTCCGCGAGCATAAGTATGATCCCAAACTTCTTCTCCGTTTATCCAAAGCCTACCGCCATCATTCGTTCCTAATGAAAAATTAACAGTCACATCTTTTTCTGCATGGACTTCTGTATAAGCATAAGCCGCAACATATGATTTTTTTGATATTGCTTTATCCAAGTTGATTATTGAATCAGAGCTTGTATATTCAATCCAAGTAAAAGTAGAGTCACCAAATTTTTCAGTTTGCCCATTTACAACTTGAAGATTATTTTCACCGCCATGCAATGCGAGAATATCATATTCAAAACCACCCAAATGATTAACCTCATTCTCTCCTTCTTCAAGTGTTATTGGTCCTAACAAATGCCAACTTTTTATCCACTCATTATATCTCAAATTATTTTGCTGAGCAGTAACAGAACTTGTAGTAAATAAAATAGTTAATACTATTAGACATACAATTCTACTTTTTAGATTTCTCATTTTATTTAATTTTCTTCAGTTTGTTTGTCAATCTATGAAATAATATGGAAGCTGGTACTTTCTTCTATGTTAACTCTGATCCTTCCCATTATAGAACAAGAATTTTTGCAAGTACTATTTACCATCTATTCTTCCCACCATTTTTTTTGTGCTTCTTTATCATCAAAAAAATTATGATAACGACCCATCCAGTAAGCTTCCAAATATCCAATTCAACCTATTTCTGCTCTAAGCGAACCAGCTCCCGCCTCTCCATCATTTAGTATCAATGCAGTTTCGTTCCAAGTTTCTCATCTATCATTACTCACATAAACACCGGCGGGCGTACTGATATATATCGTACAGACTACAAACATAGTGTGAAGAGAAACTCAATAATTACATTAAAAAAAAAGTTATTTAATTGGTGTTAAAATCATATTTCGATAATAGATTTTACCGTGGTCTCCTTGTAAATAAATGGGCCCGGCTTTAAATACATCAGGGCTCATGGCTCCACCTGTTGGTCCATAAGCAGGTTGATTATCAATAATTGTTATACCATTTAAGATTACAGTAATATGTCTTTGGTAAAGCGTAATGTTCATGGTTTGCCATTCTCCAGCTGGTTTTTCGACAGCCTGCGAGGGAGTTATTCTACTGTATAGCCCTCCCATATTATGAGAGTCTAATTCCTCCCCATAAGAATCTATCACCTGAATTTCATATATTCCACGAAGATAAACACCACTATTACTATGTGGTGGTACATTTACTTCTAGCTTCAGGTTAAAATCTTTAAACTCTTTTTCAGTACGAAGGTTTCCGTAATGAATCTTTTTTCCTTCAATAGGAACGGGATTGTTAACCAATACACCATCTACAATAGAAAAACCATTGGTTTTTTCGGGTTCTAATAACTTCCATCCTTTTAAATTTTTGCCATTGAGTAAATCTATAGGCTTGCCATATTGTACTTTTGATAAATCGGGAGCATTTCCAATATCCGGAAGCTTCCAGCCATTAAATTTTGATTCTCTTACACCAATTCCGTCGCGAGAAGGATCTAAGCGAACTCCGCTTATTTTATCTCCATTTCTATTAATGTTAAACGTCTGCGTAATGGTATAAATTCTTTCATTACTACTATCCTCAAATTTAATGTGCTCATAGCTACGGGTAACTACCATATTATTATCATCAATAGAGTAGATATATGATACTGGTGAAACGCTACCGCCACCCCAAAGAAGGTTTGCATCCAAAAAACCATTATTATCATAAACTTCTAACCATCCAACAGATCCGCCTTCAATTTCAATGGTCCACATTCCAAGAAATTCGTCTGTTAATTTTTGTCCAAACGATAATGTAGTTGTACATATTAAAATTATTGCTAAAATAGAATTGATTTTTTTCATTTTTAAAAGGATTTATTATTTGAATTTAAGTTTTTTAATTAATTTGCTATACTAAGTTCAATCAGGTAAGCTAAATGCTACAATAGTTCCACCGTTTACAGATTTCATTTTTGATCCACCGGCAGAAATCACAACATATTGCTTGCCGTTAGCCATATAGGTACTTGGTGTTGAATTACCATCAAGAGGTAAGTCAATTACTTTAAGGATCTCTCCGGTTTCTTTATCAAAAACTCTAAACTTACCATCTGCTGTAGCACCAATAAATAGCAAACGTCCGGCAGTAACAACTGGCCCGCCATAATTCTCAGTACCTGTTACCGGAATTCCTCGCTTTGTCAATTCATCATATTCTCCTAATGGAACTTTCCATTTAATTGTTCCTGTATTAAGATCTACGGCATTAAGTGTTCCCCATGGGGGTTTGATTGCTGGATATCCTTCATCATCGGACCAACGTTTAAATCCTCTAAAATTATAAGGCATAAAACCTTCATCTTTCTCTTTTCTACTATTGGCCTCTGATTCAATTCCAAAAAGAAAATCTACGATGGCTTGTTTACGAGTATTCGACAGATGATGATAACCTGGCATACGTCCTCCACCAATTTCTATTTTTTTCATTACCGAATCTTGTGTAAATCTTTTTGATAGATTATATAGTGAAGGAAAACCTCCAGACGGATCTCCCCTGAGATCTGCACCATGACAAGAAGCACATTCAATGCGATACGTTCTTTCTCCATATAATAGAGGCTTTCCATCTGATTCTGCAGTAGGAATCAACTGGTAAAACCAAGGTATTTCATTGATATTCACATACAGGATTCCATCATTGTCTGCTGCAGCGCCTCCCCATTCCATTCCACCATCAAAACCGGGGAATATAATAGACTCTTTGAGACTAGGAGGAGGAAAAGGGCCATAACTACCAGATATATTAAGCCTATCTACCGTCATGGCAAATGCTTTTGGCGAGATATTAGAATAATCATTAGTGGTATATTTCTGACGCATTAATGGTGGTGGTTTGGTTGGGAAAGGCTGGGTTGGCCAGGTTGTGATACCATCAATTTCAGATTTGGGTGCGGGGCGTTCTTCAATGGGCCAGAGAGGTTCTCCCGTAACACGATCAAATACAAATAGCAGTCCCATTTTTGTTCCTTGAGCCACAATATCTACCATTTTACCATTATGCTCTACAGTCATTAAGTTCGGAGGCGTTGGAAGATCCATATCCCACATATCGTGATGAACCAATTGCTGATGCCAAAGTCGTTCTCCTGTATTGGCATCAAGTGCAACCAGTGAATTAGCAAATAGATTTGTTCCATCCCGGAAGCCAGCATAAAAGTCCGGCCCAGCAGATTCCGTAGGTACGTAAACAATGCCTCGCTCCATATCAATTGCTATTCCCGACCAATTAGAAGCCGCGCCAGTTTTTTCGTAATATCCCTCTTCATAAGTTTCTGACCCGTACTCACCGGGCCGTGGTAAGGGGTGAAAAATCCATTTTTGTATCCCTGTGCGGATATCAAAAGCGCGAATAGCACCAGGCACATCCTCTGGCACAACTGCCCCAATAATTAACAGATCTTTATAAATATAACCTGAGGTATTTAAAAAGATTTTATTTCTATCGGACTCATCATAGCCATCCCCTAAATGAATGGCTCCATCCTCTCCAAAAGAAGTAATTAGTTCACCTGTTATGGCGTCTAAAGCATAAAGATAAGGTCCTTTCATTGATAAAATGCGTCCATTTCCTCCATCATCCCAGTACATCAATCCCCGCTGATCGTCATTTCTGTTATAATCATTAACAGAGTTTGGATTAAATGTCCAAAGGTGTTTTCCTGTAGCACCATCTAAAGCCATTACCTTACTGTGAGGTGAAGCTGTATATAATCGACCATCGATAATTAGATTGTTTGTTTGGTAAACTGCGCTATCTCCAGTAACATAAGTCCAGGCTATTTCCAGTTGATCAACATTGTCTTTGTTGATCTGATCAAGAATAGAATATTGACTGCTGCTTGGGTCACCCAAGTAATGAGACCAATCTGCTCCAGCACCATTTATATTCTTATTAACAGGGCTTTCGCATGCATAAAATAATGCAGTAAGTAGCGCAATTGTGATTGTAAAATAATTTTTCATTTCTTCCTCTATTTTAAGTATGTTAATTTATTACTATTTCCACCACTCTTTTTGTGCTTCTTTATCATCAATAAAATTATGATAACGACCCATCCAATAAGCTCCCAAATATCCGGCTCCACCTATTTCCGCTCTAAGTGCACCAGCAGTCGGTTCTCCATCATTTAGTATCAATGCGGTTTCGTTCCAAGTTTCTCCTTTGTCATTACTTACATAAACACCAGCGGGCGTACTGATATATATATCGTTTGAGTATCGTGAAGAGAAAATTGTATTTACACGTGGAATGTATAACCCATTATTATTCACTTCCCATGTTTTACCAGCGTCATGTGTAATTGCCACGCCCGTTTCTGTACTGCCATACCAACTATTAGGTTCTTTCTTATCAACAATAATATCTTGAACGGCAACACTTTTAAGACGTTTAAAAAAGCCTTGTAATTCACTTACGGAATAAGATTTTCCATCCTTAGCGTGGGTCATCCATTTATATACGGGGGCTAATTCTTTTACAATCGGTGTCCATGTTTTTCCGGCATCTTCACTTACAATTACAATATTTCCTTTAAATGACCATTCTGAAATTGAAATTGCACTAAATATTCGATCTCCATAAGCTTTGATCCATACAGGTTTTCCCGGGAACATCATTGCTTCACTAAATCCTCTTCCGCGTTTTATTTGCTTTGGCGAGATCCAATCTGAGTCTATACTTTTCTTAGAATACAAACCTTGTTGCGTTTGCATATAAATTTCCACATTGTCATTTTCAGTATTTACCGCAAAACTTTTAGATGGCATTTTTGGTGTTTGACCATTAATTAAGTGCCATTCTTCAGCAGTTCCCCATTTACCAAAATCTTCACTTTTATAAACACCCTCTGAGGATGTAGCATAAAGAATAGTTGAGTTTTTAGTACCTTGATACAAATGATCAACTATTAAGTCAGAAGATTTTTCCCACTTAACCCCGCCATTAAAAGACCTATAAATACCGTGATCTGTAGCTGCTACAACAAGCCATCTATACTTAGGAAACAGTATAATATCATTTACAGCACTAAGAAGGTCTATTTTATACCATATTTCACCTTTAGTTATACTGCGATATGCTGTTCCATCACTTTCAATAGCAAATTGCAAATAATTGTCGTACGGTGATACTTCAAGATGTGTTACTGTACGGGCAAGCCAGCCATCTAAAGCATAAGGAGACCCTTTCCATTCAAATTCATTATCTGCAGCACGTTCATAAACCGGTAAAGGATTTAGCGCTTGTTTTTTCCTCCCTGCGGTATAAAATTCTATGTCGGTTCTTATACTATTCATCTGAGGTTGAAAAATTCTGTTTGTAGGAAATGTTTGCAGATTCCATATTGAACCTTCTTTGTCACCATATTCATCACCAAGAACAGCTTGATAAATATAATTAAACCAGGACTGCTTATCATTTTTATGTGCGTTCCATGAATCTTTCACACATTTCTTATAGAAAGTATGAAGATCTTTATCTTCTTCAATTAAATTTAAAAGGTAGAGATCTGGTAAAAGATGGTCTGTATCGTCATAATTTTTTCTTGGTTCTCCCATAAAAGATTCTTCTGAATCTTTAAACGCACGATACTGTAGTTTATCAACCCACTTATCATAAAGGGCTTTCACTTTTTCATTTCCTGTAATCAAGTGAGCTATCTTCAAGCCGGTAGTTGCCATTATCGAACTTCCCGAAGGACGCGTTGTTCCATCAAGGGCCCGCCAACCACCAATCAATTCTGTGCTGATACTTTCTCCATCCTCAAGCATCACCTTCATATCATTTTTAAGATGTGCCCAATTGGACATATCTTCAATAATCTCCCTAATTGCTTCTTTTTGAACATCATCAGCGGCAATAAAATAATAGATGCCCAAACCTCTGAAAACCTGATCGTAATTATGATGACTCGGTCCGCCACGATATCTCATATTAGAATATTCGCCCACGCCCTGCTTCCATAAATCACGTGTGTATTCTTCACCCCATCTATTTTCACGTTCAATATATGACGGTCCATGTCCGAACGCAATTCCTCTGGCAAGATATCCTGGCCGTCCGCTTACTAATGTTAGTATCCTGAAGCCCGAGATTATTTCATTAGCACGCTCATAAGCTGCTTTATATTCTGCACTATTTTCACCTTTTGTTTTTTGCAAATAAGCAACATGGAAAGCCTGAGCAATGATCAGATTGCCTGTCCATGAACTTGTATGAACAATATTCGATAATCCGGTTGTTCCATGATCAACAAACCAGCCTTGAGGTAAATTGCCTGTTGTATTTATTGTTTTCCAGGCATCTTGTTGTGAACCGGCATAATTTCCTACTGGCGGACGTAACCGTACAGATGATGGATACGTTCCTAAAATATTATGTCGTTCTTTTGTATTCTTTTCAAAATAAACGGCTTTGCTATGTAAGGTTTTTTTCCAACTACCATTATCGCGGTAATCTCCACTAGTTCGTCCTTTAACTTGCTGTTCATTTGATGCGTCAACATTAGAGTTGATCTCCACTTCCATCTTTTGTGCGAACAAATTAAATGCTAATAAAATACTTATAAGTGTTAGGTAAATCAATTTTGTGTTTTTCATTTTCATTTTTATTTAATTTGAATTTATTTAATTATAATTACCAGTATTGTTTATCTATGAAACAATGCCGAAGCAGGTACTTCCTCTTTGTTTACCTCAGGCCCTTCCCATTGTAAAGTAAGACTGTTTGCCAGACCCATTTGAAAATAATCCAGTTTAATTTCATGATACCCTTTTTTGAGACCCACTTTCCCAAAAGATTCCTGGGATCTATGGGGCTTCCCATTATCAATTATCATTTTGTTGTCTAAATAGAAAACAGCACCATCATTAGACTCCATAGAGAAGGTATATAAACCATCTTTCGGTATTTTTATATACCCTTTATAATGATATCCAAAAGGTCTTTCATCTTTAACAGCATCAATATTTATGGTATTTATAATACCGCTTTTTAGAACAGGATATTTATCCAGATCTGAAATTTTGCTAAGGTCTCCCTCTTTATAAATATAAGTCAAACCTTGTTTTAACCTGCTAACTGGTTTTGAAGGAGATATATCAACTTTGTTAAATATTGCCGTTAGAGGATACCCAGGTTGGACACCTTTTATAAAACACGAGGCTTTTAATACACTCGACTTTTTTATTTTAAAAGGTTTTGTGTAAAGTGTTGAGTTTTCATTTGGTGCGCTACCATCTAGGGTATATCGAATTGTTGCATTTTGTTCTTCACTTGACAAGGTGACGAGACTACTCTCTATAAAAGTACGATCTTTAAAACTAATTTTTGGCATAGGGGCAACTTTATAATTATCAGAATAAGGGCGATCCTCTTTTTTTGAACCCCATTCTTTATTGGGTGTATTACCCATTTCAAAAACGATCTTACCGCCATTCATTATGTCCTGATGTTCTAAATAGGATTTTGAATATATCTCACCATTTAATTTTACGGATTGGATATACATATTTTCCGGTTCGTTATTATTTGCTATAACCTCAAATGAATTTCCGTTTTCAAGATTTAGGGTCGCTTTATCAAAAAGTGGACTGCCAATTACATAATAATCCATTCCAGGTGTAACTGAATAAAAGCCCATTGCACTAAAAACATACCATGCAGACAATTGTCCGAGGTCGTCATTACCTACCAGTCCGTCTGGTTGATCGGCATAGAGAGATGTTAAAGTTTGTCGCACTATTTTCTGTGTTTTCCAAGGAGTACCTACATAATTGTATAGATAAGGAATATGGTGACTCGGTTCATTTCCGTGAGCATATTGACCAATGGTTCCCGTCATATCTACCACGTTAATCTTAGTAGGATCCATTTCTTTAGTAAAAAATGTATCTAACCACTTTTCAAAGATTACATCGCCACCCATCAATTTAATCATTCCTTCAATATCTTGTGGTGCAAAAGTGGTGTATTGGTACGAATTTGCTTCGGTAAAATAACCGCTCTGTTCCATTGGGTCAAATTTATCCAGCCATTTATATTCGCTGTTTTTTGGCAGCATAAAATTGATCTCTTTAGAGAATAAATTCTTATAAAATTTTCCTCGTTGATTGTAATAAAGATTTTCGTCTTCATTAAAATCTTTCGCCAATCTCGAAACGCACCAATCATCAAAACTGTATTCCAACGTTCTTGATACAGCATCTTTTCCGCTTAGGTCATAAGGTATAAATCCATATTTTTTGTAATATTTTAGTTCTTCACGCGAGTTATCCGCCAATTGTTTCATTGCCTCATAGACTTTTGGAACATCATAGTCTCTGATACTTTTTACATAGGCATCTGCAATTACAGGGAGTGAGTGATATCCAATCATGCTCGATTCCTCATGACCAAACCATTCCATCATCGGTAAGCTTTGTGAATGCTCAAATCGTTCGATAAAAGTTCTGATAAACTGATTTGTTCTTTCGGGGTTTAGAATTGTATGCAACGGTAACTGGCCTCTGAATTGATCCCATAATGAGAAATTAGTGTAATTGTCAAAATCTGTTGCGGTATATACTTTCCCGTTAGTACTTCTGTATTTACGGTCAACATCCATATAAATATTTGGATGAATAGAGGCATGGTAAAGTGCCGAATAAAAAACTTTCTGCTGTTCTTCGGTACCTCCTTGCACCTCAATTTTACCCAATTCCTTGTTCCATGCTTCTTTTGCTTCAGAGCGGGTTTTTTCAAAATCCCATCCTGCCAACTCCGTATCCATATTTTTTCTTGCCCCTTCAATACTTACTGGCGAAATAGCAACTTTCAATAATATAGTTTCATTTTCTTCGGTATTAAAAGTAAAGTGTCCTTTTACGTTTTTCCCTTTTGCTGATGCAATACCTTCTTGAATAGTATCGTCAATAGCAATTCCATAGTTGGAAAATGGTTTTGAAAAACGTGCTACAAAATAGATGGTATTATCCATATCCAGATTATGACCATCTGATGAGGGAGATGCTTTTCGGTAGCCTGAAATTTCATTGGGCTTAACATCAAGAAACAGACTATCTGGGTAGTCTTCAAACCCATGATCTAAATCAAGAATTATGTTGGCTTTTTCAGAAGCAGGAAAAGTATAACGATGTAGTCCAACTCTTTCCGTAGTAGTGAGCTCTGCTTGAATTTTATAATCTTCTAAAAAGACACTGTAGTATCCAATTGATGCTGCCTCTTTTTTATGCGAGAATTTTGATCTGTAACCAGTTTCGGTTCTTGCAGTATCTCCAGGGTTCAGTTGTATATCGCCTACGGTAGGCATAAACAGAATATCCAATCCTCCTCCTGCACCCGGACCGCTTAAACGTGTATGGCTAAAGCCTAAAATACTTGTACTGTTATAATGATACCCTGAAATAATATCCCAACCATCGGAACCTGTATCTGGCCCTGGCTGTATCATGCCGAAGGGAAGAACAGGGCCGGGAAATGTATGTCCGTGCCAATCGGTACCAATTAACGGATTTACATAATCTGCTAATTCTTTCTTCGTTGAAGGCGAATTGCAGTTGAATAATATGGTTGCTAAAAATAGAACTGTTGCAATTTGTAAATTTTTTCTTTTGGTATTCAATATAACTCCTTTAATGTAATTGAATATTTAAACTAATCTTCATTTAAAATGTAGTGATTTTTTTCACCCTGCCAACCAAGCGGTTTTTCAATATCATAATCTTTTAGCTAGCGAAAGTTCTTTCAAATGTGTTATAAATTAGGTTGTTTCATTTTGAAAACCAAACTCACCTGCAACCATCAATAAAATAGTTTCGTTTTAGCTCAATCCCTTATGTACCAAGGCGTCGATAAAAAATTAGACTTGTCCGTCTTTGGCGGAGACATTCTCTATGAAATGGGCTGTGAATAACTAGCGAGTGAAAATTTTTTACCCAATATATTTATTTGCCTGATAAATCATCCTTAATCATCTCTCTCTTTTCAAATCCCGGCCCTTTCCAAAATACTTTGAGTTCCCGTCCGCCTCCAGCTTGAAAATATTCAAGTTTTATTTCATGAAACCCCGGCTTTAAAGCTATTCCTTCTGTTTTTTCATAAGCCACATGCCTTCCATCATTATCAACAACAATTTGCTCTGCAACAAACAAACGGCTTCCATCATTTGATAAAACGCTAAAGTAGTAAATTGCTTCGGATGGTACTTCTATAAATCCTTTATAGATTACCCCAAATTTTTCCGGCAATGTTTCATCCGAAAAGGGAAAAACGAAGCTCTCAGTTGTTCCTTCCGAAACAGGATTTAATTCCTTCAATTCTTTTACTGAATTCAACTCTTTTTCAAATTCAAAATATTGATATTTCAGGCCACTTTTGTTTCTGGTAACATCTACGGATTCTTGTGGTTCTAATTTTATATAATTAGCAGTATAAACTTGGCTTGTTTTCAATTTAGGAGTGATTTCTATCAATTTCAGAGTTGTAGATTTTGCAATAACAAACGGCGATTTGTATAAAGTTGAATTCATTGTCGGAAGCGAGTCATCTGTAGTATATCTAATTTCTGTGCCTTTCAGTCGTGAGGTAAATGCTACTTCAGTACTTCCCATAAAAATGGTTCTTTTATTAAATCCTTCCAATCTTGGCCACCGGTAATTCGCTCCAAGTTGTCCTAATCTATCATAGTGGCTATTCATCTTTTCTGTAAAATAGCCCAAATCTTTTTTATCTTTTGCTGACCAGGCGGTTTCAGATAAGGCACACATTCTTGGGAGTACCATATATTCTGCCATTTCGGGTGTTTTTATATATTCCGTCCATAAACATGCCTGAACCCCTATAATATATTTTTGCTCTTCCAGCGATAATTCCTCTGGAACGGGCTCATATTCATATACTTTTTCAAGTGGTACAAAACCGGGTAATGCGGGTGGTTCATTTTCTCGTTTGTCTTGGTAATAACAGAAATAGAGATATTTATCTGGAGTCATCACCACATTGTGTTTCAATTTAGCAGCGCTAATTCCGCCTTCTATTCCACGCCAAGACATCACAGCAGCATTTGGAGCAAGACCGCCTTCTAAAATCTCATCCCATCCTATGATTTTTCTCCCTTTTGAATTAACGAATTTTTCAATTCTGGATATAAAATAACTTTGCAATTCGTGCTCGTCTTTTAAATCTTCTTTCTGTATTCGGTTTTGGCACTTTGAGCATTCTTTCCATAGGTCTTTTAGAGCTTCATCACCGCCAATATGGATATATTCTGAAGGGAATAGATCCAATACTTCTGTTAAAACATTTTCAAGAAAAGTAAATGTGTCCTCATTGCCTGCACAGTATATTTCTTTAATATGTCCCCATTTGGTTCGAACTTCATAAGGACCACCTGTACAAGAGAGTTCTGGATATGCGGCAAGTACCGCAATGGAATGACCGGGCATTTCAATTTCTGGAACTACAGTTACAAACTTTTTTTCGGCATAAGCAACAACTTCTCTTATTTCATCTTGTGTATAAAAACCACCATAAGGAATTGAATCAATTTCATTTGTAAGTGGTATTTGAGATCCTTTTCGGTTGGAACTAATTGTTGTTAACAACGGATATTTTTTTATCTCAATGCGCCAACCCTGATCTTCTGTTAAATGCCAATGAAAAACATTCAATTTGTGCATTGCTATATAATCGATGTATTTTTTGATAAAAGATACGGGGAACAGATGCCGTCCAACATCTAAATGCATTCCGCGCCATGGGAATCGTGGTTTATCTTTTATTTGAACTGCTGCAATTTTCCAATCTATATTTTCTATAGATTCTGAACTATAAATTTCTGCTGGCAATAGTTGAAACAGAGTTTGCACTCCATAAAACAAACCATTTGGTGACCCTCTTAAGATTATTTTATCCGCATCACTTTGAAGAGTATAACCTTCATTGCCCAAAGAATCAGCTACATTTTTATCTGTAAAAATTATTGAATTATTGGTACTATTGTTTTCAGAAGAGACGGAGAGTTTAAGCGAACTTCCACTTGAAATATTGAACTGTTCTACAAAGTAACTTGCTACTTGTTTAACCTCTTTGTTGTTAGAATTTACAACAACTTGTGTTTGTTCATTAAAGTTAAAGTTCCCCTTAGTGACTTTTAATTCTAAGGGTTGTGGGATTATATGTATTTCGGAATTCACCTCCGAACCTATGGAATTACATGATACAACCAGTGCAACAAATAGTACAATAGCGTAGAAATTAAGTGAATTTTTAAACATACTGTTTTTGTGACTTAGCATCTATAATTTCCTTTTTAATGATGAAGACCTTTAGACCTCAATAGCTGCAACAGCATTTCTGGTTCATCAGTTTGAATGACATTCGCTCCTTTTTCAATCAAACTTTTTAAGGCTGACTCTCCATCTCCATAGCGAATAAGAGCATCGCTCCTACCCAGAGAATTGATCCAAACCCTAGCGTTATTTTCGCGAAGCATCTTTGTTAAATCCTTAGTATAAAAATCAGGACCAATATGTACAATAGCGGGAGAATATCTAACAATAGCCGAGTCTGCCATTTTATAAGAATACGCTCTTGGCATTAGTTTAGAAGAACTTTTCATTTTTATGATAGCATCTAACTGATGGTAATCATTATCAAAATAGAAAACATCAGCATTGGTTCCTGTTTTTTCAACCAGCGCAACCATTCCTTCTACATTGTCCGTTTTCATATCAATGTCAAACATTATTTTTCCTTTAATCTCATTCAAGGCTTCCTCAAATGTAGGGATTGTTTCTTCACTCACTCTTCCATAATCACCTGTTAGTTTGTAGGTTCTCAATTCTGCTAAAGTCAATTCCTCCACTTTCCCTTTACCGGTTGTGGTTCTGTCTATATACGAATCATGCATTAAAACCAAATAACCATCCTTGGTAGTTCGCACATCCAATTCTACAATATCTACTCCCAATGCTATCGCATGATGAATAGATTCTATAGAGTTTTCAAAGTTCTCTATATGTGCCCCTCTATGTGCAGCAACCAATACTGTTTTTGAATTTGCATTATGGAATTCATTATTTATTTTTGTACTATCTGAATTATACTTTGTTTGTGTATTTGCACACGAGAGCAAAAATAGAGTTGCGAATGCTGCAATATAGTTAAGAAAACTTCTGTAAGTTTTAAGATTTAATTGTTTAATTTTCATTTTGATATACCTTTTGTTAATGTTTATAATTGAAATTTTCTTCAAACTTACATTTCAATAAATTTAAATGATTCATTTTACTGAATGCTGAAAAAAACATTTGTTTATTGAACAATCGATTGCCTAATCTAAACATCCAATATGCTAAATGCAAGCTGGCAACATTTTATTCTTAAACAGATATTATAATAGCGCCCATTCTAAACAAATACTACCTAAATAATTATTGCTAGACCAAAATCTTCCATCTCCAATGATCATGTCAATTTTTTCTTCTAGAGTCATTCGTGAAACTAATTCTTTAGCCCTTTCTTAAAGCGACCTCTTTTCATTTTTATAAATAGGGAGTTTATTATTTTCTTGAGCGAACAATGTTGAGCCTGTTAAACCAGAAAACAATGTCACGAATAATATTCCGAAAGATTTTATAATTTTAAATAGGTTGATTACTACTCCTTTTTATTAAATCGGCTAAACTCTTTCATCATAAAATTAGGATATAGCACATTATGAACTTTTTCTACAATAATTTCTTTAGCTAAATTAAACGAAGCTTTAAGTTTTATATCTTTTGATGATGCACCAATACGAACCTCGTAATCCCCTTTATCTGCAACCCAGGAAGAGATTCCACTCCAAAAAGAAGCGAGAGAACGTTCATCTAATTCAAACAAAAGCTGTTGGCTTTCACCTGGCTTCAGTAATTTTGTTTTGGCAAATCCCTTTAGTTCTTGTAACGGTTTCTCAATCATATTTTGGGGAGCAGAAAGATATAATTGCACAACTTCCTTACCAGCTGCTTTCCCTGTGTTCTTTACTGTTACTGAAACTTTTATTTTTGAAGAAAAACTGGTACTACTCAGCTTTAGGTCTGAATAATCAAATGTTGTGTAAGACAATCCGTAACCAAACTCATAAGCAGTAGGAACATTAAAAGAATTGTAATAACGATACCCAACATAAATCCCCTCTGTATAAAACGAATTAATAGGTTCTTCAATCGGCTTACCTGGGAAAGTATTTGAGGATGGTACATCTTCATACTTCATAGGAAATGAATCGGGCAATTTTCCAGATGGATTTACTGCACCAGTTATAATATCAGCAACTGCATGTCCACCCTCTTGACCAGGCAACCATGCCAAAAGAATAGCATCTGGATAATCTCTCCAACTTGCTGTTTCCCAAACTCCTGCAACATTAAGTACAACTATAACTTTCTTCCCGGCTGCGTGAAAAACTTCGCTCACATTACGAACTAGATCAAGTTCAATTTCAGTAATTGGAATATATCCGTTTTCATAATTTTCTCCTGCACCTCTACCAAGTGTAATTATTGCTACATCAGATTGAGATTCATACTTTTCAATTACATCTTTTGGCACGTGCTGTTCTTTACTAAATGCTACCAATCTTTTTTTGAAGTGTGAAGGAGCTTGATTCCCTATAACGCCATTGTCCTTACGATGTTTAGGTGTATCAAAATAAGGTGGAACAAGATTTTCTCTTTTTGTTTTTTCAATAAAATCCGTATAATACTTTTCCATCTCTTCAAGTATATTAAAGTTGGCAGATTTAAGACCTTCGTTAACTGTTATTGCATACTTATTACTTCGTATGCCTCCGCTACCAGTCCCAGCTGCTATTAGATAGTAAGATATTTTACCAAAAACTGCAATCGTTTTGCCTTTATCAAGCGGAAGTGTTTTGTTTTTATTTTTTAATAAAACTATTCCTTCCCCAGCTGCTTTTCTAGCAATTTTTGCATGTGCTTCCAAATTTGGTTTCATTGAAGGAATATAGCCCTTCATACTGGGTGAACTTAACTTGAGCTTCATGCTGTAAATCAAATTTTCATCAAGTGTACTTTCATCAAGAGTTTTATTTTTTATTGCCTCTGTTATTTCTTCATGCTCATACTTACTTCCACCCATAATCATATTAATTCCGGCTCTCGCTTGGGCTATAACATCTCCATAATGCATATCAAAGTCTGTCATATACAGACCATCAAATCCCCATTCTTTCCGTACAATATTTTGTAATAATTCTGGTATTTCTGGAGTGTAGAAACCATTGAGTTTGTTATAAGCAGTCATTATTGCTTTAGGTTTACTTTCTTTAACTGCTATTTCATATCCACGTAAGTAAATTTCACGCAAAGCTCTTTGACTAATTACAGCATTGTATTTTCTTCTATTAGTTTCTTGATTGTTTGCTAAAAAATGTTTTATAGTTGCACCAACTCCATTTGACTGTAAACCATTAACCATTGAAGCAGTTAACTTACCTGAAAGTAATGGATCTTCTGAATAATACTCAAAATTACGTCCACACTTTGGATTACGATGTAGATTTAGTCCTGGAGCTAATATAAGATCGTAGCCATATTCCACAACCTCATTCCCGAATGCTTTTCCTACTTCCTCAACTAAACCGATATTCCAAGTAGATGCTAAGCAGGTTCCAGTTGGAAAAGCTGTTGTATATTCGCAATCTTTTTCTCCCTCTTCGCAAGCTTCTCTATTTAATCCCGCAGGACCATCTGACATTGCTGTTGTCTTTACAGTAAGGTGGGGTATTACTAACCTTGTTCTTTGGTCTTCAATAATTACACCTTGACCTTGCTTAGTCTTATTGGGATCGACTACATTCAAGAACTTTCCATCACCAACAGTCATTCCTATTTTTTCTTCCAGAGTCATCCTTGAGACTAAATCTTTAGCTCTCTCTTCAATCGATTTATTTTTATCATTATAGACTGGAATTTCATTACTGGCCTGAGCAAACAACGGTGAGCATGCTACAACAGTAATCAATGCTACAAGTAATCTCCCAAAAGATTTTTTAAATTTTAATAAGTTCATTACTTCTCCAGTTTAGTTGATAATTTTTTATTCATAAATAATTTGCTATCGCTAAGTCAAATATTAGTTAACAGTCTATTTCTTTTTATACACTTTCACATAATCAATAATATAAGTAGTGGGTAAAGCAGTCATATCTAAGTCTTCAATTGATGGAGCTGGGTCAACGCTTAGGCACACATATTGATCAACGTGGGAGATCGCTTCCTCAATCTCAAGGTACTTTAATCCATCAACAAAGAACGCATATTTCTTGGGTGTCCACTCTAAAGCAAAAGTATGGAAACCTTCTTTAATACCGTCTATTTTACTTAGGAATGCCCCTGTTGATCTTTGGTTGGGACCATAAGCCCAGTGCAGATTATGTGAAACGAAATCACCATCCTTACCTACCTTATTTTCAAAAATATCTATTTCTGTACCAAATTTTCCAGGGTCTTCACCCAAAGATATCCCAGGCGACTGCATCCAAAAAGAAGCCCAGTTTCCAGATATTTTTGGCAGTTGTACTCTACACTCAAAATATCCGTATGTTATATCTAAACGTCCTTCAGTACCAACGGAACTCATCTTTAGTGAATCATTTTCCATAAATATGTTAATGTGTAACTTTCCGTTTTTTATATCTAAGGCATCGGATGTTATAAAACCAATTCCAATTGGACCAATACCTCTAACAGCCCATTTTGTGCTATCCAGCTCATTACCGTTGAATTCATCTTCCCAAAACAGTTTATATCCCTCATTTGAGGGATCGAAGGGTATATCGGATAAAGGTTTAAAAAGGTTGGTCTCCGTTTTATCTACAGTTATTATAACCGGCAAACGCCATAACCCACCACTGTTTCCCCAATCATTAATTCTTAAAGTAATTAAATTGGAGTCTCCATATTTAAGTTTATCTGTAACCTTCTTAAATGATGGCTTATCTGCAAAAGTTGCATTTTTTACTCCGAAAATACTTAACAGTTCGCCGTTTACAAACAAGTCGTACGTATCGTTAACTGCAGCAAATTTCACATACACATCTTTCCCCTCCCAGTCTGCTGGAATATCAACAATTTTTCGATACCAAGCATCACCATCTAAATTCGGATACCCTTGGTCTTCCCATCGTTTTCCCGCATCAAGTTTATCCCAATTGGAATCATCATAATTAACAGAGTACCATTTTTCGGTGATGCCAATATTTTTTTCATCTGGAGAAAATTGCCAATTTTTGGAAAGATCAATAGTTTCTGGCGAATCATTTTTTACACATGACATTGTTAATGTGAGAATAAAAAGGATGATGCTTAATTTTGTAATCAGTTTCATTTTACTATTTTTCTTTTTATAAATTTTATTCCAATCCAAATATTGGCTTATTTGTCATCCATTTCCCTCTTGTAAAATCTGGGAAAAACTGTGGAGCTCCGTTGCTTGCAACTGATGCTTCAGACAAAGGAGTAATTGCACTCCATGCTGCTGCATCATAAACATCAAGCGGTGGTTGAACTTCGTCTCTAACACTTTCAATAAAAGATTTAATTGTAAAATAATCTATTCCACCATGTCCAGCACCTTCAGCCTTTGCTGCTTCTTCCTTCCACATTTTATGGTCATACTTTTCAAAATATTTATCATACTTTTTTCCGGTTTCCCATTCGTGCTGTGGCGACTTGCCCTCCATATAAATTCTTCTACCTTCAAATTGTCCACCCCAAACTCCTCCATTTCCATGAAGTGTAAAACCCCAAGAATATGGTCTTGGTAAATTTGTATCATGACTAATTACTATTGTCTCTCCATTTGCAGTTTTAATTGTGGAAGTAACTATGTCTCCAAGTTTCCATTCCAATTTTGCATTTGGATGATCTTTTCCTCCTTGAGGATGATCTAAAATATATTTATTTAAGCCTGTAGATTTTGTTGCAACAGATGTAATTGATGAAAATTTATTTCCTCTATTAATATCAAACCAAGTTGCAACTGGTCCAACACCATGAGTTGGATAGAGATCACCATTTCGTTTTAAGGAATGTTCTGTTCTCCAACGAGCCTCGCCACTTGCACCTTTACCAAATTCTACTCCCGGATTAAATTTTACTCCTCGCAAATCATGTTGATAGCCGCAAGTTGAATGAACTATTTCTCCAAATACTCCTTCACGAACCATCTTCAATGCTGCCATAGCTTCACGCGCAAAGCAAACATTTTCCAAAATCATACAAGGTACGCCAGTTTCTTCAGAAATATTTACTAAGTCCCAACATTCTTCAATTGTATTTGCAGCACTAACCTCAACTCCAGGATACTTCCCGGCTCTCATTGCTGCAACTGCCATTGGAGTGTGCCAAAGCCACGGCGAGGCAATGATAACGCCATCAATATCATCCCGCTCAAGCATTTTCAAATACACATAATCATCACTAGTATATACATCTGCATCTTTTCTTGAATGGTCTCTTAATATTTCTTGCGATTTTATAATTGCTTCAGGGTCAACATCACAGATTGCAGTTATTTCCACATCATCATATTTTGCAACATTTCTAAGATGACTTCTTCCGCGACCACCAACTCCAATAAAAGCAATGTTCAATTTGCCATTAGGTTTCGATCTTTGAAATTTTATTGGCTTATTAGCTGAAATTATATTTGGGGCAAAAGCCATACCTACACTAGCCGCAGCAGCCGTTTTGATAAAGTCTCTTCTTTTTATTGTTCCCATTTTAAATTTCCTTCTTTAATGAATTAAAATTTTATAGCCTACTTTTTAATAACAATATTCTTCCAAACTACTTTGCTTCTTCCAGATAAATCTGAGGTAGAAACTTTCAATCGGTAATTACCAGGTTTATCAATATTAAATTTTATTTCAGTCGAAGCAGAATTGTTATTTTCAGTTACCGAAACATCCCATCTTTCTTTCCAAAAATCTGTGTAGTCTTCTTCCTCCGGTCCGTATAATTCCCAAAGGACATATACGTTTCTGTATATTCCATCTTTGTTAGCTCCTTGAGTGTAATAGATTGGGGAAGTTTCTTCGGTTACTTCTGCACGAGCCATTACTACGGTTAGTGCTTTTTTATTTGTGGTTTTAATTTCAACAGCTAGCTGAGGAGCAATACCTTCGGGTCGTTCAGGGGTTCTTGCAGAATCTAAAACTTTAGTCTTTCCATTTTTTGTAACTTCAACTTTTCCATCTTCTTTAATTATAACAATTTCATCATAATCTTTTAATTCTAATTCCTCAAGATTCCAAAAAGCATCATACTCAACACCAAGACGAATGCATCGCTCAATTTCTATATAAAAATTACTCATCACCTCACGATACTTAAGACCATAACTATTAGTTCGCTCCATATTTAATTCTCCAAGACCACTAATATTACCAATCCCCATTTTAACGTGACCAAAATTATATCCTGGTGGAATTAAAATTGCAATCTCAGCATCTTTTTTTAGTTTCTCTAAATCTCGTCTTGGAAAGTTTTTAGAATGTTCTCTAAGATTTTTTGATAGAGCCAAATATTCACTATAAGGGACAGCTGCAAGTTGATAGCTATCCCAATAAAAGAAAAGTCTTGCTCCCATATCGTAAGTATGTGTCATATACCAAAATGCCTCGGAGCGAATCACTTGTCCGTATATACTTATCCCCCATTCCTTATTGGTAACTCGTGCAGCACCTCGTAAAAAACCTTTCATTATTCCAATTAAATTTTTGGGATTGTCTGCTGGGATTTGACAATCGAAACTCATGTTTAATTCAGGCAGAACTCTTTTTGCTCCAAGCCGTCCGGGTGGTTCAAATACCATTGCATACGGAGTTGACTTATCTCCTTCCGACAATTGATAGATAGCAGAGCTTGGCATAGTTTCCCATGTATAAATATTTTGTTGTAAGAAATTCATCTCTCCAATACTAACATCTTTTCTACTCGATAATTCTTTTAGCAATCTAATTGGTGAACGCTCGTATTTAGCTTTGTGATATTCGTGCTTAAATTCTTCAAAGAATAATTTTGGAGTTATAGTTTTGCGAAGTGTCGGGTCTTTCTTAAATTTTGGTTTAAGTGCATGATCTCTAGTATGAACCATTGGTTCATCAAAAAATATTGCTGGGCCAACATAATTACTTGTGTAAAGACATTCGGGATAAAGAACATCCTTCCCACCCATTCCCCAATAATAAACACTTTCTTTTTCAATCCACTTAACTTGTTTTACATTAACATTAAAAACATTCATTCCGTTTTCAATCATTTCAAAATAATTTTCTTTTGTTAGCTCTACATATTCATAATCAGATTCATCATATCTTCTAGTTTCATTTTTTACTTTTGAATTATGCGGAACACCAATTAGCAAGTCTGGAGTAAGACTTATTACAACTATTTTTTTAGGTGGAGTTAAAATATTTGATTTTTTATGACTAACAAGTTTGTATTTAATTCCTAACAACTCAACTTCGCTTGCGATTGATTCTATTGGGCTATCACCATTTTTTGCTCTTGGAAAAAGATGTCTCCATGCTCCGGTATTTGGGAGTACTACTCCTCCGTAAGTCTGATTAACAAACTCTAATGGATTAGAATTGAAACTTGAAATGATATAACGAGCAATATTTTTCTGTGCTATTCTTACTTCTTCAGATGGATAAACTGAGGCTAGCAACCACACAGAAAATTTTTGTTTATTTACTTTTTCTGCAAATAATTGTAACCATTGGTATGGAGTACCATTTATTTTTTTAATAGATCCAACAGTTAACTCAATTTTTTGAACAACGGATTTTGGAAGATTTTTAACTGTGGAATTATACGTTAATTTAAGTCCAGGTTCTCCTATTGGATATTTTTTATTATTTAATTCAACAGCATAAATATTTTGTACAGCAAGGATAGTACATAGAACTAATACTATAAGAATTATATTTCTTTTTATGGAATGGTTTCTTTTCATTACTATACCTTAGTGAGTTAATACATTTTTACGAAATTTCTATTTTCTACTAGTATTGCAAAAATGATATTATAACTTTATTATTTGTTGCTTTTTATGCGATTCTAATGCCGCAGTTAAAATTTTATGTTGAATTCTGGTTTCGTTTGGTCTAATACATCCATAAGGCATATGTTTTTTTCTATTTGAAAACTCATCAACAAAAGAAGCCCACATTTGTAAAATAGCATCAGTAAAACCAAATTCAAATATTCCTCCAGTAATGGTTTTATAAACAGAATCATAGCCTAAGTCTTCACTACGCCATTCTTGCTTTCCACCATTTTCATATAACATAGTTTGTAATGTTTTAGGATACTTTGTACTAAACCGGGTGCTAAATTTTGTCCCAAGTATTTCAATTGACCAAGTATTAGTTTCGCCAGGAGCAATACGATAAGTTTTAACAGTCATCGGGAAATCATATTTCTCTTGCGGATGTTCAACCACGCATTGCAAGGTTGCATTATCCCAAGTTTCGCAAGCAATATTTTCTCCCTTTCCATTAGGACGATTTTCAACAATATTAGAAAGTGACGATGAAACAGATTTAGGAATCCAGCCAGCACGAATTGGAATATGCAACGGATGCATTCCTAGATCACCCATACAGCCATATTCTCCATTAATATTTATCATTCTCTTCCAGTTAATTGTCTTATCAAAATTGATATCAGATGAATGTAGAAAACTTGCGTTAACATGGATTATTCTACCCCATGGATTATCCGCAATAAATTTTTGGACTTGATGAGCACCTGGATAAAATGGAAATTCTGAAGAACACCTTACAAACACATCTGGGTTATTATCAACCACTTCCAAAATACGATTGTTAGCCACTTGATTAATTCCAAATGGTTTCTCACCAAAAAGATGTTTCCCTGCCTTTATGATATCAATATAAAATTTTTCATGTAAATTATGTGGCACTGCACAATAGATTATATCAATGTCATCACTTGCAAGCAACTCATGATAATCCGTTGTAACAATTTTTATAGAATCGTAATTATTAGTATACCACTCAAAAAGTGTTTCATTCAAATCACAAATTCCAACAATTTCTGGTTTAACATCCAAATCTAATAATGCAGACCAACGCGAAGATGCAACTGCAAACTCGCGTCCCATTAAACCACAGCCAATTATTCCAAACCGAATAGTTTTTCTTTTACTCATCTTTTTCCTATAATATAAAATTCTAGAATATCATTTTTATTGATCTAGCATTGTTTATTTTTTTAGAAATTCCAAAGCTTCTTCTACAGTCAAATTATCATGAACTATTCCCATCAATGCTTTTGTAATCGATTTTGGATCTTCATGTTGAATAATATTTCTTCCATAAACAATTCCAGAAGCACCTTGATCTATTAAAGTTTTTGTTCTTGTTAAAATTTCTTTATCTGGAACTTTACCACCTCCTCTAACCAACACTGGGATAGTACCAGAAATTTCAATTACTCTATTATATTCACTTACATTATCACATGGATCAGCTTTAATTATATCTGCACCCAATTCAACTGCTTGCCGTACAAGTGGAAGAATTTTTTCAAGATCACCTTCAACCATATAACCACCTACTTTTTCGTTTGCCTGAAAAACTAGAGGTTCAATCATTAATGGCATTGAATATTTATCACAAATAGGTTTTATTTTTAGAATATTTTGAATACACTGATCCGTAACTATTGGCTGATTTGGAATTCGGAATAAGTTAACTACAACGCAAGTAGCATCAAGATTTACTCCTTGTTCAACTGCATCTTCAATCATACGACTAAATAAGTGGTCTGGTAGCTCTTTACCGTAAACATTGGCAACATCTGTTCGTAAAACTAACGATGGTTTTTCTCTGCCTGGAATTGATTGTAGGTAATGAGTCTGCCCTATAGTAAGTTGAATAGCATCTGGAGCAGCTTCAACAACAGTTCCAACAGCACTTTGCATATTTTCAATGCTTGTTAAAAATCCATACTCATTAAAAAAACCATGATCAATTGCTACATCCAGGCAGCGACCAGATTTACCATTAAATAGTCTGTTTAAGCGATACTGTTTCATTTTATAACTCCACTTATTTTATTAAAATATTTTTGCAAATTTCGATAGTTCTTCTTTCAAGATATTGTTCTTTGGATATGCATGACCAAGGTGTTGCCTAAAACCTTCGGCATAATTAACATCTATTTCTTTCCCACGTTTTGAAGAAAAGTTTTTCATAGTAATTATATATTCATCAATTCCGTTATGAGACATTAACCAACTACGTTGACTCTGATGTGTAGCCAACATTTTTTCTTTTATTTCAATTGTACTACTAATATCAACAAATGTAGTAGGTTTAATACTTTCACCAAAATCATCAATTCCTTCCAAAGAATCCATATAGTATAAATGTGGAATTTTCATAAATGGTTCTGCTTCCGTTTTAATGTTTTTTATTCCTGCAGAGAAACAAGCAGTCTTTACTACCTTACTTGTTATTTCATGATCAACCATATAATCTATTGGACTTTGGGTTATTACTAAATCAGGTTTTACTTCTCTAATTAAGTTAATTGCTTTTAATAAAGTTGTACGGTCATACATTATAAAAATATCATCATTTTCCATACAATAATAATTTGCATCTATTAATGTAGCAGAAATTGATGCTTCGTTTTTTCTAATCTCACTTATCTTATCTCGGCTAAGTGTTGCTGAACCACAATCACCAGCAGTCATTGTTGCAATTGCTATTTCCCATTTTTTTTCTTTAAGCAATGCTAACGTTCCGGCACACATAATTTCTACATCATCCGGATGAGTACCAATTGCAAGAACTTTTTTGTTCACTTTATTTTTCCTTTTGTAATTTTAATTTATCATATCCATTATTAATTTTTTATAAGAATATTTATTACCAATCTTCAGACATTCCTTGTAGTTAACAATTCCATCCGAACAACTTACATCTTGTAGCGAAACTGCTGCCGTAGAAACACCCAGCTTAAGTATTTTATCAATTTCCAAATTTTCGTGTAGAGCAAACAATACTGCGGATGCAAAAGCATCTCCAGCTCCAACTACACTTTTAATTTTTTCTTTTGGAATTTGTACAGAACCTTGAAGTAACTCCATTCCACTTTTATTAAGTGCATAAACTCCCAACGGGAAATGGATAAAAACCCAGTTCTGAACACCATAGTTAATTAACTTTTTAGCTGCTTTTCTTAAAGCATTTATTTCTAGCAAATTGCCATTAAGTTTTATTCCAGTAGTTCTTTCGGCTTCAAATTCATTTATGAATAAATAATTAACAAAAGGTAGTGCTGGAATTACAATCTCTTTAAATCTGTAACTGTTCTCACTTACAATATCAATTGATGTTTTTATCCCAAACTCTTGTGCATTTCGCAAAACCTTTGCTGCATTAGTTAATCCACAACTATCTATTTTGTCAAGTTTATCCAACAGCAACAAATAGCCAAGGTGAAATATTTTTTCGCTACAATTTTCGAAATTAAAATTCTTAACATCTAACAAAGAATTGGCACCGCGTTGATGAAAAAAAGTCCTTCTTCCTGTTGATTCAACCGTCATAACATCAGTAAATGAAGTAGGAATTTCTTTCACCATCTTAAGTTTTGTAATATCAATATTATTTTGAATACAATCTTTTTTAATCCATCTTCCATCAGCATCATCTCCAACAATGCCAATAGCTTTAAGTGGAAAAGATGCTCCCAGTTTCGAAAGATTTTTTAATACATTATATGGTGCACCTCCATTACTCAGTTGCTCATTTTTTATATTTGCTAAAGAATCTTCCACAGGATAAACATCTATTGTTTTTAAATGGTCAACAACCCAGTTGCCAGCGGCAACAATCCCTTTTCGTTCAATATCCGTATGCATTTTTAATTACCCATAATTGTTATGGCTTTTATAATTTATCACCTTGTTATTCAATCTCCATCAATGCATACTAATGCATTTCTACTTCTACAGAACCAATACCTGATCGATAATAATTAAATACTACATTCGGATGATCTGCCAATAGAGACATTGGAACTGATGAATCCATTATTTTTTTCGAAATCATAAAAGGAGTTAATCTCATTCCAAATGCGTTATCGTGCATCCCAGCTTGCCAGATAGAAACTTTATCGGATTTCCATGTTTCGACAGGACCTACTGTAATAGCTGTTTGTGGAACACCGACAATATATCCACCTCCAGAAGTTCTTGCATTTTGTGCTAATGTAATTGGATGCAAATCTACTTTCCTTGCTGATAGTTTACGAAACTCTTCAGGCGTTGGAGGAACATCTTGATATTTACCTTCTCTTTTGAAAGGATCGTTGAATGCCCAATGTTTTACATCGCCTTGACCTCCTTGCATAACTGCACACTTAATTTCATCGAAACTAGCAGTATATTCAGCAAGCGAATTAGTCTTTGGGAAATGCAAATTCTCCTCTGGCATTCTGAGTTCTGGTTTAATTCTATTAAACAATAGTTCTCTATCAGCACGTGCAAAAGAGAGAGGATGTGTTTCCGGAGCTTCCTTTCCATCAATATACCATTCATCCATTCCCCAAAAATGAGCATCTTTAAGCGATAATTCAAGACTATTAACAAGTTCTGCTACTAATGGTAATTGTTCAGTAGGACCAATAGGTCCACAAATACCTACAGGATTTGAACTTGTAGCTTGCTTCCAAGCAGTTATATATTCTAATGCTTCTGCTAAATAAAATGATTCTAAAGTTTCATGGAAAACAACTTGAAAACCAGGACGAGAAAGTTCGAATAAATCTTTTTCTGATAGTTTTGCTGCATCTTCTAATATTTTCTCATCCAACGTTGTAAAATCCCACCAGTCTTCTGCTAACATACTTAACTTTCTTGACATTGTAATTCCTTAAATTTAGTGATTCTTTTAAAACAAGAATCAATTACTGTTCAGCTTATACGAAATGCAAAATCTATTAATTCTTATTTAACTTCCAATGTGTTTGCATTAGGCTTGTCTTTTCTCCATCTTTATCTATTTGATAATAAATTGTTAGTATTGAACCATCATCAAGCTGTACAGATGCGGGATAACCAAGATCACCACTATTGCTTAAACTTAAAATAATTTCATTATCAACATCCCAAGTTTCCCCTCCGTCTTTACTAATGCATGCTCGTTCGCTGTATGGAATTTTTCGTACTCCATAAGAAACCATTAGCCAGCCATTTTTAAGTAATAGTAAATGTGGTGGGTATCCCCAAATATTAGTTTTGTAAGTTTCTTTCCAAGTCTTACCACCATCATAGCTTTCTGTTTGTCGTAGATATGATTTGCTCCTATCAGTTGGATGATACCTAAACATAGCAAGCAGTTTTCCATCTAGCATTTCAATAACATGTGGCTCCGAGTATGGGGAAATAGATTCACTTTCCGGAATACTAATTGTTGAAAGTAGTTTCCAACTAACTCCATCATCTTTTGATTCTTCAACTGCTAATTTTTTTTCGCCATTTATATTTGCAGTTCCAACATATAATATTCTGCCATCTTTTAATTCAACTGGACCATGAGGCGCTGTTACCAATTGCTTAATTGGCTCTTCCCAAGTTTTGCCTTTATCTGTTGATCGACGAATCCAATTACCTAACCATTTCTTCTTTGTTTGATTACTTAGTTTCTCACTATGTCTTTTCCATTCAGGATGTTCTGCATAATTTTGTTCCGTATCAAATGCAAGTGAAGTAAACCAACTTACAATCCAAGTTCCTTTTTTTGTTTCAAGTATTCCAGCATCTCTATCATCTAACGGAGTATTATTTATTGTCTCCGGTTCACTCCAAGTTTTTCCATTATCACTACTACGAATAAGTTCGTTAATTCCAAACGGACAAACGTGTCCATCTCGATTACCTGAAAAAACTGCAAGCAATTCGCCCGAACTTGTTTTGGTAATTGTGGGCCAGCCTATATATCTATTGGGTTCTTTACAAATTACCTTTGTCTCAATTATGGTTGCAATTTTAGAACTTTTAGAAATGAGTTTTTCTGTTTTCTCGTCAAATATTTTTTGTGCTTTCAAACTATATATTTGAACGTAAGCTCCCCATCCACCACCGAGTTGATCTATCTTAAGTAGTATTGTATTTCTACCTTTGTTAAGATTTACCTTTGCAATGTTTTGAGAAGGCTCTGCACTTCTTCCATCTAAATATTGAATTACTAACTCTCCGTTTAACCAAACTTTACCAGCATCATTTGTTCCAATGTGTAAATAAATATCTTGGTCTATATCACTTTCTAATTCAGCAAACAAATATGTAAACACATCTGAAGGTTGACCAAATAAATCTGTAACGTCTATGTAATTAGTTTCCCAAGTGTGTTGAAAGAAGCTGTTAGTTTTTCCATCGGGAGTATTAAATTTTTTATTTACTTCTATGTTTGCTAATTGTTCTCCACCAATAGTAGTAAGGAAATCTGTTGAGAAACCATCTAACATTTGTTCTGATTTTATTCCATCTAAATAGAAAGTACTTGGCAAAGGTTTTGTTATTAACCAATTATTTATAGTAGTAAAGTTTCCATCATTTGGGATTTTTGTATTGTGGCTTTGTGAAAAAGTTGAGTCGAATGTTGTAAAGAAAACAACAAGTAACAGAGTGAGAATAGTAAAGAATTTTCTGAGAGATAAGAATAGTTTGTCATTCCCAGCTTGACTGGGAATCCAGGTATCATCAATCCTGGATTCCCGATAGAAACATTCGGGAATGACATTTGTTAAACAAGGAGTACTATCTTTTGTAATTATTCGGTAAAGTATTTTCCAAGTTATTTTACCGAAACTCTTTTTAGACTGTTTAATTTTTAACATTATATTCCTCAATATTATATTTTCAACAATTCATAAATATGTACATCAAACGGTTCATAATAGTCAGTCAATTTATTTTCATTTATTTTTATTGTTCTTCCCTCTTTTAAAACTTTTGCATTACTAAATTTCTTTAATCCCAAAAGACTAACCTTAACCGGATTTTTATCTGAGTTAACTGTTAGTAAGTATGTTTTTCCATCAACTTCTTTAACCAATATTTCAACTCCAGTATCAATAGAGTACATTAGTTCATGATATTCTTTTTTAATATTTAGCTCAACTGTTTTTGATGCAAGCACACTCTGAAGTTCTGCCAATTCTCTTGTTACTTTATTTAAGTCATCCATAAACTGAGATGGCTGTGGTGTATAGTTTGTTCCCCAATAAAGAATTCCATTTGCTCCATGAACTATTGCATTGTATGCCATAAACCTACTCTCTTCGTAAGTAGGATATTTAATCATTGATTCCGTTCTTTCATTTTCAGGCTTTAACATTTCCCAGGCAAAACCTTGCAATACTGCAAATACTGGCTTAGTGTTTTTAACAACCTTTTTCATTTTGTCTATGTATTCACCAACTTGACTAATGTAAGGATTTAGTAAATCACCCTGGAGACCATCAGGATATATTGCGAAAGTTGGAGTAATTCCATGTGGGATAACCGGATAAACATCAACGGCTACAATATCAGTGGATGAATTATATTTTTGCAAAGTTGAGATTAAATTGACTGGTCCGTGGTTCGTAAATATAAGATGTTTTTGATCGTGAGATTTAATTAGAGCATAAGCTTCTAACATTTTTTTATGCGTAATTCTTGGTTTTGGGTTATTCCAATTAAACGCAGGTTCATCTGATATTTCCCAAATCAAAAGAGCTGGATGATCCTTATGATCGTTAACTATATCAATAATTCTAGAACTATCCGATTGAACTTTATCGTTGATAATTCCCGTTGTTACCCAAGTCTTTAAGTTATACTTTGCTGCACTATCAAGTATAGTTTTGTTTGGTGAAACATGTACATAATTATAACCGTTATCTCTTAAAGTTAGAAAAGGATTTTCAGTTTTTGGATGATGATATGAACCAATAATGAAGGTTCGTTTACCATTTATTGAAAGCATTCCATCATTAGAAAAACTATCTTTCCCTTTATGCGTAGTAGTATTTTCTGTGTTTTTTTCACTACACGCATGAAGAAAAATAAGACTGACAAACACAATTAAGAAAAGTGAAACAAAACTGTATAACTTTTTATTATATTCTTTTTTCATAATATTTCATTTACTTAAAACTTTTTAAAAATTATCAACTAATGTCATATCAAGTATGTAAAAACACATCCTGTGCTAATAGCTAAATTCGCAGACTGGAAAGTCTACGGTACGTATCACAGTCCACGAAAGCTTTCGGGACTGTGTTTTAAAATAATTTTAAGTTGTTTCATACTTAACAGTTTAACATTTGTCACACTGAGTGGAGACGAAGTGTGATAGCAGATCATTTTACTGGTTTGACTACGCTCACCATCCATGACTGTGTATCTAATTATTCAAAAATTTCTTCTCAATTACTTGTTATCATTCGGATTTTTTAGAAAGTAAAAATATCCATCCTCTGCTCCTAACAATAAATCGGGTATTCCGTTTTTGTCCCAATCCACAGTTGTCGGACTTGTTGTGTGTCCTGCAAGAATTTGCTCACTAATCATTCCCAAATTTTCAAAAACTATTTTATCATCTGTCTCACTTATATTTTTATAGAAATCTACATTTTTACTATTCACTAAAAGATCTAACTTTCCATCCAAATCCCAATCAACAATTGTGAGTTTTCTTCTTCCGCTTCCACCTGCAGTTTTTATATTGAGCTGCAACAGTTCATTTTTTTCATTGTAAAAAATATGCTTGCCAGGTAAAAGTTTAAGTTCATTATCAACCTTAATCCGTTCAAAGAATGAAAGATATCCTTCGTGATCGAGCATGATTAAATCATTCAATCCATCCTTGTTCCAATCAATAATAAGTGGAGTTGTTCGCCATTGAGTTACCAGATTATTACCTTTCGGCTTCCACCAATTCCAAAAAGGTTTTAAATTTTTACCATTCCATTCTACCTTGATTGATTGAGCTACTTTTAATTTAGGATTAGTTTTTGTTCCAATATTTTTAAACCAAATTATTTTCCCCCAAATAGAATTGATTATAATATCAGGCAATCCATCGTTATCCCAATCACCAACACTAAGAGTTGTGTAACCCCACTTTGCTTCGCAAGGTCCTTGAATTGAACCGTTATAACCAGCTTGAATTCTAATAATTTCATCATCAGCTTTTAGATAAGTTGGCTCTGCCCATTTAGGATTTTCTCCACCACCAAGATTTTCAATAAATCCAATGTAGCCAGCAGTATTTCCACAAATTAAATCTTCGTCACCATCATTATCCCAATCAATACTATAAGGGGTAACTAAAGTTCCAAACTTTACATCATCAGCTTGTTGTTCAAAAAATGTTGGAGTATTAAACTGTGGAATATTATTTATTAGCTTTCCGGTATTTTCAATAAACGCAACTCGTCCATCTTCTTGTCCAACAATAAGATCAACATCTCCGTCTTTATCCCAATCGATTGCTACTGGAATAATCATTTCTAAATCCATTGTGATTGGATTTCCTAAATAGGTTAGAACTCTTCCTGAAGAATATTTAGGTTTGGTTCTACATCCAATATTTTCGAAATAAGTAAATTTATCAACAAATTCTCCGCATACAATATCCAAGTCACCATCATTATCAAAATCTGCAAAATTTGCTGAAGGCATTCCATAAACATCAATTGGTTTTTCATCTGCATAAATTAATTCAGGCTCTTTATATTTTGGATGCTCAGTTGTGTTATCATTTTTAATTAGATATAGATAACCATGTAAAGGTCCTTGCTTCCAAACACCTTTTTCATCAAAGGCATTATCCCAGCCATAATCTTTCCAATCGCCAACACTCACAACTATATCAAGGTTTTCATCTCCATCAAAATCACAATATTTCCATTGGTTAGCTCTAATTCTATTTCCATCAATATGAATATTCTCAGTAGGATAAATTTCAATTATTTCTTCATTTCCAAAACTAATTATTTCTTTTCCAGGAATAAGATATCTGACTTTATTATTAACATAAGATGACTGAATATTTCTGTATGCTTTTGAAATTCTTTTGCCGGGCTTAAAGACTGGCATTTTCACATTACCTTCTGTGTTCTCAAAAAAATAAATTCCGTTGTAAGGTTTACCCGGACAACTAACTAATAAATCATAATCTCCATCACCATCATAATCAGTTGGTAAAGGCCAAGCCCAAAGTCCAACACCTAGATCTACAACTAATCCAATGTTATTGTATTTGATTTTTTGAAATTCTGGCGTTTCAGAGTTTTGCGAGAAAGATAGAGTTGAAGAAAGTAAAAAAGTTATTGACAAGAAGATTTTGAAGGAAAATAAACTGAGTCTATTAGTACTTGATTCCATTTTAGAAGCTCCTGTGTTTATAAAGATTCTGTGTTTATAAAGATTCTGAGAATTTAAATTATTAACAAAACTAAGCTAATTTGCTTATGCAATCGATTGTTTTGTTAATAATAAAGATAGGTAAAAGAATAATTTAAGCCAAGTTATAACTTATATTTCATTACTAAATTAGTAGTTAAATAAACTTAATTTCTTGAAGAGATTCATATTACAATCTACTATCTGTCAAACTATCGGCAATTGTATAATTAAGTTCCATTAAGTAATCTCCCATACTTGGGCCAAACCAACCCATTAGTCTTGATTCATAAGTATCGAAATAGTAATATTTTTGCGGAACAATGTAACCTAAATACTCTCCGTTAAAACTTGTAATTGCTGAATTAAATCCTTCTAACTCAAGAGCATTTTGTAAATCAATTGCATATTCTCCACTAAGTTCACAAGGCATTGTTAACCAAATTAAATTGTTTAACATAACGGATTGAACATAAGGAGTAGTTAGTTCGGGCATTAGTTCTAGTCCAACACTTTGCGAAAGTCTTAAACCATCTGAAAGATATATTATTTGAAGTTTTGGTATTTCAATTTTGGAGGTAACCATGGAAAAGTTTACTTCATCTGAATACTTCATTTTATTGATAACAACTAATGCAGAATCAGCTAGTACTTTCCCAATATATTCAACTTTTTCAAACTTATAACCTTTCCCTTTGTTTGTATGACTCCCAACAGTTCCGGCAAAAAACATTGCCATATCAATTCCCTTTTCTTCCAAAGTTCGTTGAAAATATCCAGGATAATCTGCGCTGAACAAATTATTCCAAGGTCCAATTGTAGTTGCGTGTGCTGCAAACATTCCAATAACAGCTGACTTTGCATAATTTTGTTTAATTGAAATTATTGTAAGTCTATCGTTTAGTCTTCCGGTTTCACCTATGATTCTATTCTTAATTAAATTTGGTACGTGAATAAAATCAGAAGCAACTTGCGATAATTTTAAATCTGCAACAGAGCTTAAAATTAATTTTGTAATTTTATCTGCTAACCATTCAACAACTTCTGGTTGGTATTCTCCACCAAATTCTTCCCCAACATAACTAGGAATACTATTTCCAATACTTGCGTGAGTGTGAGTTGCACCAAAAATTATTTGTTCTCGTTTTATATCAGAACGATCTTTTAGTTTCTCTTCAATTTTTTGTACAATGTAAGGAGGCATTAAAAGAAGATCCGCAGAGACTAAGATTGCTAAACTATTATTAATTTTTAACGTAATGGCTTTTGCATAAATAGAATCATGAGTTCCAGTAGCAAACTTGCCATCTCCATAACCAGATAGTTTTATTGAATTAAATTTTCCAGTTTGTGGATCTTGAATTCCTTCCACAATAGTTGGAGTAATATTTATTCTTGAAAATCCCGCTTGTAAATTTCCAGTTTCACTTTTTCTATTTGCAAGTGAACTGTTTAACTTTTCAATTGTATTAGAATAATATTGGGTTTCAAAGTAAGGAGTTGTATCAATATAGCTTATTGAATAATAGAGTATTGCAATAATAAACAAAGCAATTATTCCTATAATAGATAAAGTTATTTTCAACCATTTTTTCATTTAATTTGCAACCTATTTGTTCACATAATATCTATTTACAGCTAAGTTCTTGTTAGAACTGCCTTAAAATATTTTTATAATTTCGCTCCTATGGAGCTTTATTCTCATAAATTCTTTTTATTTACCATAGTTTCGCATCTATGATGCTTTTTTGTTAAGCTCCAGAGGAAGCGATATTATGGTAATAATTGTAATAAAAGACAAACAGTGCCATCGGCACGACATTATTTGCTGTATTAATTAGAACTTAACCCTATTTTTTACTATAAGTACCTTCGCTAAACACTTATCTATCAACAATTTCCAAGTATAATTCTAAAATATTTAGTTATGGAATTGGTTAAAATTACTTCACTAGACTACTTTAAGGATATAGCTGATTTTTTATCTAAATATATCCAAGTTTTATTATGTTTTTGTAGAATTGAGGAAGGAACTAAATCTGTAATTCCTCCTTCAATAACTTTTTGGACTGCTGTTGATTTGCGTTCATCTGGAACTGAACAAATAATATTTTTTGATTTTAGAATTTGCTGAATACTCATACTAATTGCTTTTTGCGGAACATCATCCAAAGTATCGAACCATCCTTCACCCATTTGTTGTTTTCTGCAATCTTCATCTAAAATTACTATTAGGTAAGGATCTTCTATTGCAAAATCTGCTGGAGGATCATTAAAAGCTAGGTGAGCATTTTCTCCAATTCCGACGAATGCAACATCTATTGGATGTTCACTAATTATACTATTTAATCTTTCACACTCTTCTGCTGGATTATTCTCTGCATTTATATAATAAAACTCTTTGGGATTAACTTTATTAACAAATCTTTCTTTAAGATATTTTCTAAAAGAAGCCGGGTGTTCAATTGACATTCCTATATATTCATCCAAATGAAAACAAGTAACTTTTGACCAGTCTATATCTTTTTTGATTAGCTCGTTTAACATTTCAAACTGTGATGCTCCGGTTGCAACAATTATATTAGCTCTTCCATTTTGTTCAATACTTTCTTGTATTAATCTTGCTCCCATTGTTGCTGCATTAGAACCAAGTACTTCTTTGGTTTCTGAAATTATTACTTCCATCACTTCCCTATTTTAGGTTTATCTAAATTATAATTTATTAAAAACTTTTAATGGATTAGAGTACGTCAATTGTCTAGACTCTTCAACTGTTAGCCCAATTTTTTCAATTAAATTTTTATAACTTAATTTCATATCAATTGCTGAACCAGCAAAATTATCTTTTCCAGGTTCACGCACTACACGATCTTCACCCACTTCTAACTCAATATTACTAATTGTATATCTACCAGCCTTTGCACCAGCAGCAGCCATTGCATCTGATGTGATTATACAGTTCTCTACTCCAGCAATTTTAATATAGTTTTTAAGAACATAAAACGGAATATGAATTCCATCTGCAATAAAGCAAATCCATAAATTATTTTTAAGTGATAGAACACGTTGAATAATATTATCATGACGATGCATCTCTTGCGGACAACCATTGCCAAGATGCGTGAACATACTTAAGCCAGCATCAATTGCAGACATTAGTTCATCCAGTCTCGGATTACAATGTCCAGCTGAAACAGTTATACCTCTAGAAGATAAATATTTAATTAGTATATTATTTTTATCCATTTCCGGTGCAAGTGTAAAAATTGAAAGTAAACCATCAGCAGCATCTTCCAATTTTTTTAGAGTTTCTAAATCCGGCTTAAGAATATACTCTTTAGGATGTGCTCCTCTAAAACCTATGCTACTATTGAGAAATGGCCCTTCTATATGAATGCCTTTAATTATCTTACTGATAATTGGAGCATGCTCCCGAAGTTTGACTAACTGCTTTATTCTAAGAATCATATCCGATAAATCAGTTGTGATAATTGTGGCGAAAATTCCATCCACACAATCTTTTTCAAGCTTTAGACAAGCATTACTCAAGTTTTCTACAGATAAACTATTTTGGTTAAAATCCACACCAGCATAACCATTTACTTGAATATCATAAAATCTACTTTTCATATTTTCCATAAAGATTTAGAATTGAATGACTAACCATGCTACAAAAACTAAAAGTAGAACAAAAATCCAAGCTAGCAGAAAACCAAGCCAGTCTTCTCTATACCGTGAAGCAAAATTTGCCCAACGTTCTTTTGTAAACCAACTTGGAAAGTCTAATAGAATAAGGTCTTGTCCATGATTTTTTGCTAATGGTTTTTTACCATCAATATCTGAAATTTCAGAATCTGACAATCGATTCATATTATCAAAATATTTTTCTATTCTTATTGGATCTTCAGATTTTGTAAAGAGACTAACTACTATAAATGTGATAAACCCAATCAACATTGCCCATCCAAAAATATCTGGAAGCCATTTATAAACAAGTTGCCAGCTTCCAATTTCCAAATAGTTAAGATAATAATAACTAGAGAATGCAGCAATAATACTTGTTATAGCTCCATATCTATTTGCTCGTTTCCAAAGATTTCCACCAAATACCATTATTCCCATAAACGCTGCAATTGTTTCAATAAAAAGAAATCCCTGTAAAACATTTTCTATATAAAGTGCAAATATAACTCCAAATAATGTTAGTGCTACTCCGGAAACTCTCCCCATCCAGAGTAATTGTTTATCATTTGCATCTATCTTAATGTATTTTTTATAAATGTTTTGTGTAAACAATGCTCCCGTGTTAACCATAAAATTTGAAGCAGAAGACATATTTGCAGCAAGAACTGAGGCAACCATCAAACCAGTTAATCCAGGCATTAACAATACTCGTGTAGCATAACCGAATGCCATTTCTGGATCGTCTAAACTTTGTCCGCTTTGAATTAACAATGTAGCCACAATTAAACCAGTTAAAGCCCAGCCTATTGTAACAAATCTTTTAACAAAGGAACCATAAGTTTGCCCAATCCGACCAGCTCTCTCAGTCTCTCCAGTAGCACACATTGAAACCATGTGAGGTTGTGCTGTAATTCCAACTACTCCATTTAACGCAAGCATTAAAATAGTAAATGCTCCAATTCCAACTTTATCACTAAATAGATTGAAGAAATCTTCTGGAAGTGCGGCTCTCATTCCCTCAAAACCACCAACAGCAGAAAGTCCAGTTGGAATTAGTAAGAAAGATAAAATAATAATCATAAGTGCTTGAATAAAGTTAGCATAAGCAGAAGCTACCATTCCACCAAAAAAACTATAAATTACAAAAGCTACAGTCATAGCCAAAATTACTGCATTAACTGAAATCAAATCTCCAGTAGCAATTGCAATAACTTTTCCTCCACCTTTTAACATAACACCTTGAGCAAAAACAAAAAATAGAATTGCAAATATTGAATAGAACAAACCCATTTGATTTCCGTATCTATCCTCAACAATTTCACCAACTGTTGTTCTTTCACTTCTTCTGTACCAAGGAGCAATTAACCAATAGAATGGAGTTATAATCATATTCTTCCATTGATACCAAATAGCTGAAAATCCAAGATGGAAACTTGCACCAGTTTGTGCAACAAAATTTTCGGCATGAGTTCCGGTACCAAATGCTTGTCCCATCATTATCCACCATCCAAACTTCCTCTCCCCTCGGAAGTAACTATCACTACTTTTTATTTTGTTGGAAAGCCATAAGCCATAACCAATTATCCCCACAAAGTAGAGTACAATAACTAAAATATCTAACCAATTAAATTCGTTCATTTTTTTCCTAAATAGTTAATAGAAACCTCTGAAAAAATAATATAACTTCAACTTTTGTCATACTGAGCGAAGTCGAAGTATGAAACTAGAACATTATTATGGTTCGACTCCGCTAACCACGAAATATTCAGCAATTTTAGGAAGCTCTAATGGATATAAATTGGATTTGTAAACACCCAAGAAATCCATTCATCATCAATAAATAGTTTGGCTACAATTCTGTAATTTCCAATTGTGTTATTAATGTTATACTCATAATTGTAAGTGTTATCTATACTATCAATCACTTCCCCATCTTTTACCAATTGAAATTTAACTGGGAATGGAGAAACAGCTTTTAGTTTGGAAACTGATTTTGCAAATATTGAATCACCAAGAATTGCACTAATGTTATTTTTATCATCTAAAGAAAAATATTGAAAGCCATCTGCATTTGCTAAACTTTGAAAAGAGATAAAAGCGTGTCCGGCAACAAGATTATTTTTGATTCCAAAGTTTGTTAGACTATCACTAAATACATGATTTACAACAAAGTTAAACGAACTATAATATGGATCAAGCTCCCACTTAAAAGCCCATCCATTTTCATCTATTTCCCCGAGCAATAATTTTTCTCTTAGACCTGGCTCAACAATATCAATGGTTTTTGCGTTTGGACCAACCCATTCTACTTTTCCATCTTCTAAATATCTTGCTCTAAAATTATTATTATTGTGTGCATCAACTGCAGCCATTCCAACAATTCTACGCTGTTTATTTAACTCATCCCAATGAGAAAGTATCTCAGTTTGTTCATCATATATTTCTCTAAAAATCCAGTGTGCATATTTCGACTTATTGATAAAGGCATTAAGTGCCAGCGATAACATATCATCGTTACCATCCAAAAGGTCGGTGTGAATATTATATATTTCCATTGCCTGATAATTTGGATTATCCCAATCGTGTTCTTTTTCTGAATGAACATACAAAACCAAACCATCATTTTTCACTACTTCGTTTACTACTACACTTTCTCCTTTACTCCAATCAAGCACAGTACTATCAAGAGGAGTAACCATAAGTCCATTGCTACTTTCTGTCCCCGATTCAAAAATGATTCCATCATAAATTCCGTGGTAACTTCTTGGGAATGTATCAAGCTTACTACGAGCATGATCAGAAAAAAACAAGAAACTAAATCCAGCTTTTTTTGCTGCTGGTAAAATTTCATTCAACTTCCCCATACTATCGTGAGACCAATAGCTATGCAGATGAAATTCACCTTTGTATTCATTCTGATTTATAAACTTTTGTGGCTCTTTATATTTGGTTAATAATTCATTTCGTTCACTTTCAAGATTAGGATATGTAATCCAATGCTTCCACAAGTACGGAGTTAAAATAATCAATATTACTATTGTAATTAGTAAAACAAATCTGAAAAATATTTTTAGAACTTTTTTCATTATTAGTTTGATAAAATATTAGTAGATAATCTCAAATTTAAGAATAGACCTTCTGCAAATTAATGAAAATTTGTCATTCTCAGCTTGACTGGGAATCCAGGTATCATTACTCAATGGATCTCCGATTAAAATATTCGGAGATGACATCTACGGGATAAAGATTATCAATATTTATATTTGTTTCATTAACCATTTTGTTGCTAGTAGATAAAAGAAATTTCTTTTTTGAAAAATAATGTAAACAAACCAATTTCTTATTCATGATTATTTGTATAATCTGTAATAATCTGATTTCGCAAATCTAAAAACATTTTAGTTACATAATTCATTAAACCATTTGAATAATCTGTTAAATATTCCTGAGCTTTTCTGGGGTCTTCTTTAAATAACTTTAAAGCTTCTTCCTCAATAGATTTTTGATTTTTAAACATTTTATCCTCAAAAGGAGCTCTTACCTCTATAACATCTTCTGCAATATTTTGGAATTTCAGATTTGCCAGATTATCAACAAAATCGATAGCCCAACGAGCTGATTTTTCACTATATGCATTTGGATCATAGGTCTGATAGGTTTTATGAGTTGATAAATTTCCTGCATATATTGGTACGTAAGGACTGAAATATGGATTATCAAGATATACCCAGTAAACACCACCGATTGCATTTGGCAGCCAATCGCGTAATTGAAGTACCATTCCGTAATGTCCTCTGTGTCGAGCAACAGGTCTGCGATAAGTTATTTTTAATAACTTCCGTAAATCGCTACTTGGAAACGGAGTTGCTAAAGGACTTTTTTCATAACCACCTTCACCATCCGGAACAAGCCAGTTAGGATCATAAGTCATATCGTAAATAGTGCCTTCGTAGGTTGAACGTTGGAATGCCATTACATCCTGTACTGAAATTTTTTCTTCCGGTTTTACAGCAAAAGGATATATAGAAAGTGGTTCGACATACTGGAAATATGGTTGAATTCCTTTATAAGGATTTCCCTCTGGAAATCTATTTGGCCATTCTTTTAAATTAGGAACGAATGTTTGATGAAAAAGCCAGAATCTGCTAGTTGCATATTCAACAGTTGATTCCGGAGCGTATGCTTTTTGCCAAACAAAAGGCATTCCCGAACTTGGATCGTACCAACCTCGATCAATTGCTTCTTGTTTATAATTTTCTGAGACCATAAAATTATCAGTATCTTTTTCATCTATTTGTTTAATGATACTCCAATTAGGTATCATTGTGGCTTTATCTTCAGGTAAACGTTGTGCTGCCCAAATAGCTCCGGATTTTCCGCTTTCAGGAGTCCAACCTTCTCCAACACCAAAAACTTCAAATACCCAAATTTCTTCTGTATCGGCAATAACAAGTGTTTCTGATCCATCACCACTCGATGGTAAGAAACCATATTTAATCATTAAATCGCCAATAAACTGAACTGCCTCACGAGCATTTTTATATCTCTGTAAAGCAAAAATCTGAGCTTGCTCAATAGTCATTATTTGCTTGCCGTTTTCGTGAGTACAGATAAGTTCTTTTCGTTGCGATGTTGTGCTTTCGCCTATTCCAAGCTGGTACTCGTTTACATGCGAGTATGCAGATTGGAAATATTTAAATGTTTTTTCAACTTGGGGAATGTAACCTAAAATTATCCCGTCGTCATTCAATGCTCTGTCAGCATCTTGTATTCCCCAATACACAGCAGCTTCTGAACTGGGCTTAAAAGTTTGACTAGGAACTACAAATATTCTGGAATCAGGTCCAGTATCTGTATGTGATATAATATTTGAACCATCAGCTGAAGCTTTTTTTCCAACCACAATTATAGTACAAGCTTTTGCACTTGGTTGATATACAAGCGTAAGGATAACAAGTATTGATAATAATTTTCGTAACACAATTTTGTTCATTATTGATTTCATAATAGTTAAATGATTAAATTAAGAAATAACATTTAATTTTAGAATATATATATCATCTTTCTGTTTTATATCCAACCAACTTTCTAAATTGTTTAGATACTGTCTTGCATATTTTTAAAAATTTTTTATTCTTACAATAAAAGAATTATTTTTAGAACTAGATCTTAACTAATCACCAGTATCCATAGCCAATTCCATACTTTTACCTCTAAATAAATATATTACAACAAACCCAACTAAGAACATTATCAAACTATAAAAAATAGCAGCTAAAGTCATTTCTGGAATACCAAGAATTGTTGCAGTAATTAATAAAGCTAAAGTCCCATTTTGAATTCCAACTTCAATTGATATAGTTCGTACTTGAGCCGGAGAAGTTGCAAATAATTTTGCAATTATGTAACCACCTAAAAAAGCTAGTACAACAAGTAGTAAAGCCGCTGGAGCTACAGTTGAAATATTATTTGTTAGTATTTCAATATTTTTTATTAGAAGAGCGACAATAATTAGAAACAGAAAACCTGTGGATAATAATTTTACTGGTCCCCTCAGCTTTGTAGCTAGCTTATGTTTCTTTGCATTAATTATCATTCCAATAGAAATTGGAATTACACTAATTACAAAAAGTTCTAAAAACATTTTTGCAAGATTTAGTTCTATATTATGTGTTTCGCTTAAATTACTAAGAATAATTGTTACAGCAAACGGAAGCCAAAAAGGTGTAATTATACTAACTAATGCAGTAAGACTTACAGATAATGCTAAGTCACCTTTTGCTAATAACGTCATTAGGTTTGAAGTTGATCCACCAGGCGAGAGTGCTATTATTATAAAACCAGCACCAATTAGCGGACTTGAAAATTCAAACAAATACATTCCAACAATTATTCCTAATATTGGAAGCAATAACATTTGTGCTAAGATTCCGGCAATTACAGGTTTAGGTTTTTTGAACAATAACTTAAAATCATCAATTTTTAATTCTAGTCCAATACCAATCATTATTAAAGCCAATGATAAAGGCAAAACAACCGAACTAAGAAACGAACTTTCCACATTAACTCCTATTTTTGTTAAGAAAAATGCTTAAGTGAAAATATCCAATTGATATTTTCTTAATAGAATTGAAAATAGAAAAATTTTGCTTTCTTTACAAGAGGACATATCTAGTAACAACTGGTTTATTATCTAAAAAGGAATGTGTTTCTTAAAAAACTTTAACATATAAAATTGACAATATTCATTTACTTCAACTGATAAATCCATTGTATGCGGCCATCCATCAAGTCTATGATATTCAACTTCATTTTCAATTTCTCCTAAATGTTTTGTTAAACTATCAGACTGACTTACCGGAACAAGTTCATCAATTGTACCGTGAAATATAAGTGTTGGGGGATCGTCTTTTGTAATGTAAGTTTTTGGCGAAGCATTTATAAATAGTTCAGGATCTTCAATATAATTTTTACCAATTAAATTTTTGACTGAAGATTTCTCTCTTGCATATTCTGTTGCTAAATCATAAACCCCGTATATATCAACTATAGCTTGCACTTTGGAAGAATATAGAGAATCTTCATCTTTATTAAATTCTTCAATGTCAGATGTGTAAGCAACCATCATCGCAAGATGTCCTCCGGCTGAACCTCCAATTACAGCAATCTTTTTAGAATCGATAAAATACTTTTCCGAATTCTTTTTGAGCCATATTATTGCTGCTTTAACATCTAGTAATTGTGCAGGAAATTTTGCTTTATCTGAAAACCTATATTGGATTGTTGCTGTTACATATCCCTTCTTTGCAAAGTCAATTAGATAACGTAAGTAATCGTGCTTATCTCCTTTCTTCCAAGCTCCACCGTGAATAAAAACTAAAAGTGGCTTCTTAGCAGAAATATTTTTTGTGTGGTAAATATCTAATTTCAGATTTGTTGAATCAATTGTTTTGTAAATAATATCTTTATGTTCAATGATATCAGTCGCAATCGGGAAGTCTTTTTCAATAAGGTCAAGTGATCCAAAGAAGTAAGCAATTTTTAATGTTAAATTACTTAGGTAGCCGTCGGGTTTTTCTAATAGTTCTTCTTGACTAAAAACACCCAAAGGGTTAATTAGAAACGACAAAAGGATGATTCTTAAAATTCCAAAATATTTATTTTTCTTCATTTATTTTATCCAAATATTATTTAGAACTTCTAAAAGATTATTTCCTAGGTTAACCATTGTCATACTGAGCAGAGTCGAAATGTGAAAGTGGATTACTTTACTGGTTCGATTCCGCTCACCATGACTGTGGTTCTAATTTCTTAGAAGTTTTTATTTATCAATTCCATTCTACTTTTAAAAACGTTACCATTTTTTTTTTCTCTTACAGAATTACTTAATGTAGAAAATATTTCCTTTTGTTTTTTATAAATCCCAAGATACTCATTTCTAGGTTTCATTCTTCCACTTTCATCTAAAGTAATAAATGATTTTGTAATTTCTTTCAACGTAACTTCATTATTTTCTTCAGTATTCCAAACCCATGCTGAATGAATTGCAGCTCCAAGAGCAGCTCCTTCACCTTCAACTGGAACAGTCTCAGCTTCAAAAATATCTGCAATAGTTTGTCTCCAAGTTTCGGATTTTGAAAGTCCTCCAGTTAATCTAATTTCGTTTACTTTAACTGGCAGTCTTTTAAAACCATCATAAAGATTTAGGATGTGACCTTCTAAAACTGCACGAGCTAATATTTCTTTTGTGAAATCTCCAAGTCCAAACCCAAAATATACTGGTGCTGCTTGAGGAACACTAGGTGTCCGCTCCCCTATGTACCAAGGGATTAGAAGTCTTCCCTCATTTCCCGGTTTAGTTAATTTAATAAGTTCATTAAAATCTTGATGAGTTAAATTATACTGATTAAGTATTTCATTATATCCATTTGCAAGATTGGATACGCAAACTAACGGGAGATGATTTCCAGAACTATCACAGAACGCCGCAATTTCACCAAGTGGATCGATGAAAGCTTCTTCCAAAAAAGTATAAGCTGTTCCACTTGTTCCGAGACTAATTGTTACAACTCCTGGTTCAATATTTCCGGTTCCAATTGCTCCGTACATATTATCACCGCTTCCAGCATCCACTTTACAATTGGGATTAAATCCAAATTGTTCAACAATGTTTTTGCCAATCAAGCCAATACTTTTGTTAGATGATTTTACTTCCGGTAACTTTCCCATTAAAGTTGATGAAATTGAATTTACAATTTTCTCTGACCACTGTTTTGTTTTTGGATTCCACAAGGCCATACCAGAAGTATCTCCAGATTCCATAACTCTTATTCCGCCATTTTCACCACCAGTTAAATACCAATTGATATAATTGTGAACAAGAAAAAGTGTTGAAGTTTTTTCGTAAGCTTCCGGTTCATTACGAACAAAGTGATAAATTTTAGAAGCTGTATAACCAGGCAATTGACTGTTGCCAACTTCTGCTATCATATTTTCAATTCCACCAACTGATTCAGTCAGTATATCACATTCTTCTTGAGTGCTAAAATCATTCCAGAGTTTACTATTTTTTCTTGTGAGATTTCCTTCCTCATCAAGTGCAACCAAGCCATGTTGTTGCCCAGATACAGAAATAGATTTAATACTTTCTTGAGGGATATTTGATTCTTTTAATCTTGTAAATAAATTTCCTAAAGCTTCAATCCACATTTTAGGATTTGATTCAGAGACTCCTTCACCGAGATTTTGAATCACTCCATTCTTAGTATTATACTTGGGTAAATCAGAATCGTAATTGATGCTATCGTTGTAGATAATTTCTTTACTATCAAAATCGATTACAATTAGTTTTGTACTTTGGGTTGAGCTGTCGATCCCAGCGAATAAGTTTTTCATTATTACTTCTTATTTATTTTGAAGATTAGTATTAAAGACTTTCACAGACAGGATTGTCTGTGGTACGTATCGCAGACAATCCTGTCTGCGAAGCAAATATAAAAAACGATTCAACACTTGTTATACTTAGGTTAAGTTAAGTTAAGATTAAATTAAAAATTGATTTATTAAACTTTCATACAATTCTTGTTTACCGCTAATCTGTTTTGGTTCACCAGATTTTTTTGCAAGTTCTGTTAACTCACTCAACCCAAGTTTCCCTTTCTCAAAAGCTTGCCCATTTTCAGATTTGAAACTTGCATATCTTTCTTCTTTCATTTTTAAGTAATCAGAATTTTTCAGAATATTATCAGCAATAAGAAGTGAACGTGCCAAAGTATCCATAGAACAAATATGAGCAATAAATATATCTTCTAAATCAGTTGAGCTTCTGCGTGTCTTTGCATCAAAGTTCATTCCTCCATTTCCTATTCCACCACTTTGCAAAAGTATCATCATAAGTTCAACTCCATCATAAAGATTGTGCATAAACTCATCTGTATCCCAACCATTATTCGGATCACCTTGATTGATATCCAAACTCCCTAACATATTTGTATTAACAGCAGTTTGTACTTCGTGAGCAAACGTATGCTGTGCAAGAGTTGCGTGGTTATTTTCAATATTTATTTTAAAATCTTTTTCTAGACCATACTCTTTTAGAAAACCAATTGCAGTTGCAGTATCAAAATCATATTGATGTTTCGTCGGCTCCATTGGTTTAGGTTCAATTAAATAAGTTCCGGTAAAGCCAATTTCTCTTCCGTAATCACGAGCCTTCGTTAGAAACATTCCAAGATGATCAAGCTCCCTTTTCATATCTGTATTAAGTAAGGAGAAGTAACCTTCACGTCCTCCCCAGAATACATAATTTTTTCCGCTAAGCTCAACAGCTGCTTCAAGAGCTGACTTAACTTGTGCAGCCGCATTAGTTAAAACATTAAAATCGGGATTTGTTGCTGCTCCATTCATGTAACGAGGATGCGAAAATACATTAGCAGTTCCCCACAATAATTTAACTCCGGATTCATTTTGTTTTTCTTTTGCAAGAGCAACTAACTCCTTTAATATTTTATCAGATTCAGAAATAGTTTTGCCTTCCGGTGCTAAGTCTCTATCGTGAAAACAATAGAATGGAACACCAAGCTTTGTGATGAATTCAAAAGCAGCATCCAACTTATCTTTAGCAGCTTCAACTGGATTATTATTTTCATCCCACGGAAATGTTTTTGTACCAGGACCAAATGGGTCAGCTCCAGTTCCACAGAATGTATGCCAGTACGCAACTGCAAAACGGAAATGCTCTTTCATAGTTTTACCAGCAATAATTTTGTTCTCATCATAAAATTTAAATGCTAAAGAATTTGAAGATTCCCTTCCCTCAAAATTAATTTTATTAATACCTTTGAAGTATTCTTTTTTCCCAATCAAAATATTTTTACTCATATTTTATTTCTCCTTGTTCTTCAAATATATAATTAATTCTTCAGGATTATCAGTTTGAATTCCATCAACTCCCAGCTCTATAATTTTGCTCCATTCTTCTTCTGTACCTTTGTCTTCATCAACAATAACTAGAGCTTCTACAAAATAATAAAATTATGTCATTCCCAACTTGATTGGGAATCCATTCAACAAAAATAATGGATCTCCGATTAAAACATTCGGAGATGACATCTTTGGGATAAAGATATAATTATTTATACTCGCTTCATTAGAATTGATATACATTATTTTGCAGAACCTCTACTTTCATATTACTTCATAAATTTATTCAATAAATTTCAAATTATCATTTCAATTCCTCAACAGAAATTTCTCTCTTTTCAAATTGAGGTCCTTGCCAAGATACTTTTATTTTTTTTCCACCACCAGCTTGAAAGTATCTTAATTCAATTAGATGTTTTCCTTTTTCCAAATACACTTCACCAAATTTTTCAATAGTTCCATGGGCTCCATCGTTGTTAATTATTTCTTCTTGGTCAATAATTAACCTTGAGCCATCGTTTGAAGAAATAAAAAACGTATAAAGTTCTGTACTTTTAACATCCAAATATCCATGCATTACAAGACCAAAGTCAGTTCCCCTATTTTCCGTACCATCCAAAGTAAATTTTTCTACTACACCATTTTTTATGGATGTTAAATTTATAAACTTCGGAAGCATAGACCACCGACTTTCATAATACTTGTATTGAACTCCAGCAATTTTTTCTATTGATTCATATTTTGATATTGACTCCTTGCTAGATGTATATCCATCTTTAAAAGATATTGCACGAATGGTTGATGTTTTTTTAATGGTTATGAGTCCACTATATTCTTTAGAATTTTCATCAGGCTTTGAGTCATCAATTGTGTAATAAATCTTTGCTCCTTTTGTACGTGATTCCAAACTAACAAATATCTGTTTATTAAAGAATTGATTTTGCGGATAAAATTCTGGAGCTAAAGCTTTTACTTTTTCTAACTCTAAAATTGCTACACTACTTTTAATATTATTCTTGAATGCTTTAGCTTTTATAGTTGTTGCACTAATTTGTTCAAATGGTTTTAAATATTTTTTCGAAGTCTTTCTAGGTTCACTACCATCTAGTGTGTAATAAACTTCAGCATTATTTGGATAATAAATACTTACACTCCCCAAACTATTTCTTGTAATATTGGGTTGCAAGAATTCAAACAATGTAGATTCACCATTATGGTTAGTTCTAATATTAGAGATGATATGCAAGTCTTCAGTTTTAATAGTTTCATCCAACACTATTGGATTTTTAACATCTATAAAATTATTTGCTACAAGGTTAATATTTTTACTATTTCGTTCTATGTTCAAAAATGTGTTTGATTTCTGTGGTGAGTTTCCATTTACAAAAACATTACTTGTGTTTTGTAAAACTATTTGTCCTTTTGAATCTTTTGCTGTCTCCGCATCAAAGTTAAATAGTTCTAAATTTTGAACATCATTAAAAAGCATTGCTGGACGATGTTCCTCAGTATTATAAGTTAGCTCAACATCTCTAAACGTAATGCCATCAACATGACGAACAAAAAAACCGTAAGCTGGTAAAATTCCAAGTCGGACACACTCTGGGTATTCATTAATTAGTTCAGGCTTTTCTACAAGACCTTCTGCTAAAGTACCTCCGCCTTTATAATTTATTTTAACATTTGAGATTGAAACATTTGTAATTGGATGACCAATTTCTCCAACAATTGAACATCCAGTTCTACTTGCATTACTTGCAATAATATTGCTGATGCTAATATTATTTATTGAACCAATTGGTTTGCTTTTTAGTCCTAAGTTGGGATAGTCTCTAGCTCTATTCCCTAAACGGATAAATATTGGTGCAGTAGTTTCTTCAATTACCAAATTGGTAATTGTGATGTTTTCCATTATTCCGCCATCCACAATTTCCAAAGCAATTCCAGCTAAACCTTCCTTAAAACCAGAGTAACCACCTTCTGTAACAGAAGGACTAATAGTGCAATTTGTAATTGTAATATCACGGAATCCACCATAAGATTCAGTTCCAGCTTTAATGGCATTGGTACGAGAACGAATAATACAGTCTGAGATAACTACATTTTCAACCAACCCATTGCCAGTACTTTTCAAAGTTATTCCATCATCATCAGAGTCTCCAATTAAACCAGTAATAACCACATTGCGACTTTGATTAATATCTACCATATCATTATTTTCTCCACTATGGGAAAATATTTTTATATCTCGTATTGTAACACCATCACATTTCATATAGTGCTGTGTCCAAGTTGCAGGATGTTGCAATGTAATTCCTTCAACTGTTACATTTTTACAACTTCTAAACATTAGTAATACTGGTCTATTTTTTTTCCCATAGAAACTTTTTCCTTGTCCATCAATTATTCCATAGCCAGTAATTCCAATATTATTTTTATTATCGGCAACTATAAAAGCTCCAGAAATATCCTTTTGATTACTGTTGGAAACTGGTTTCGAGTTTACCAGATAATCTTCAAAATTTTTACTTGCTAAAATTTTACTCCCAGCTTGTAAATTAAGAAAAACATTATCTTTTAATATTATAGTTCCTGTAAGATATGTTCCAGCTGGAAACTCAACCGTTCCTCCACCATTTTTGTTACATTCATCAATTGCTTTTTGGATTGCTTTTGTATCTAGTGTTTGTCCATTGGCTGTTGCACCATATTCAAGAACGTTATAATATGGTTTTGTTCCAGCAAAATTAAAAGTATTTAGCAGTAGATAAATACTTAAAAAGTAGTACAAATATTTTCTTAAATTCATCTTATTTCCTTAGAATACTTTTTAGAATATTTTTATGGATAATACGTTTAACCCCAATAGATTCAAATACTTCAAGCATTTCTTCAAACCTATTAGTAAAAATAAAATCAACTATCATTTTAAATTATTTTTCTATTTAATTACTCATCTCTCGTTGGCTGAGTCTTCAAATTCTTAATTTTACTACCATCCACATTTCTAATTCTAGCAGAAGCACCCCACGAGCCACCCAGTTGTCTAATTTTCAGCATTAGTTTATTCCACCCTTTTTTCAAATTAATTTCAACTATATCATCCCCAGGGCCAACTGTTCGGGAAAGATCGTTGCTATGAATTAGCTCTCCATTAAACCATGCTTTTATGCCGTCATTACTACCTAACTCAGCACGCGCTTTTTGATTCGTATCAGACCAAATATTAGTACGTAAATATCCGGCACAGAAATTTCCACCAAAAATATTTGTTAAATTTACTTGCCACGGCGTGTTTGTATCAGAAATTTCCGTCATTGTTGTCCAGTTCACATTTGCTCCTTTTATTTCGGGAGGAAATTCAAAATAAAAGTCATCATCATTATCGTTGGAATAAACTTTTGAAAGTTGCCAAAATGTAATGTAGCCTTCGTATTTTTCAATCTCATTAATGTGTTTTTGTGCTAGTTCAATAATACCAGCATCACTCGAGTTTTGACGAATTTCAAGCAATATTCTTTTTGTCTCTTCTGGATGAGTGCTAAGTGTAGCAGCGGCAATATTCACAACAGCTAATTCAGCTTCATCTCTAAGAGCAGGGGTATCTAATTGTTCCGTTGCCATTTGAAAAGCAGAAAAAGACTTTTGTTCACTCAATCCAGATAACACCATTTTTTTATCATCATCTGTTTCACTTAATTCCATGGCTAATCGGAAACGTTTACTAGTCACTTGTTCCGCGTACTCGTTAGGCAAACTTGCCATACGTACAAAACCTCGTAGTGCCAAAGTTCTGTGTGTGGGGTTGGTACTTTCACGAATAATAGTCTCTAGTTCTTTTATAGGTGCATCTGTTGACCATTCGGCTAGTGCCATAACAGAAGCAGTTTGCAAAGTTTCACTAGTATCAAGTATTGACCTTTTAAATATCGGTAATGCTGAACTATGACCAACCTTCGCCAAGATTAGCAACAACGAACTACGTGTTTTTATATCTTTTGAATGCGATAATTCTGATAACATAATTTGAGTTGTTAAAGAATCAGTATTTTCTTTGTGTACTATTACAACAATTGTTTTTTCTAATGCTCTTCTTTCCTGATTATTTTCTACTCCAACTAACAAATCAATAAGCGCTTGCATCTGCTCTTTGCCGGCTATAAACTGCAATGCCCTAATAGATTCAACGCGTAGTTTTTTGCTATCTGTGTTAGCAATTTGCAACAGAACATTCGAAATTTTAGAACCTTTATCTTCCGGTTGGCGTTTACGTAAACTCCGAATTAGTTGGAATTTTACTTCGTTACTTACATCTGGTATTAGCTTTACAATCTCAAGATCTACGTTCTCACCAGCAAGTTGATAGAGTGCATTTTGTGCGGCTTTACTTTCGCTTGATTTATTCGCAGAGACCTCTGCTAAATATTTGACTGAAGAAAAATCACCAACTTTACCAATTAGTATAAAAGCATCTGAACGGACTGCTTGGTTTTCATGTTTACTAAGCTGTATAGCCATCTTAATTATGTAATCATCCTTTCTATTGCTTAGTGCATTTAGCAAACTCACTTGATCAACAGCACTAAAAGATGGAAGTGCTTCTATTAAACCGCTTATGTCATAATCTGTCGGAATCTCACTAACAATCATGGGAACACCACTACGAATCTTGCTGTTCTCGTCCCTCAATACATTTATGAGTATTTTATCCACATCTTTATCTGGACTAGAATGAATCATGCCACGCAATGCAGCATATCTAACTGGATTTTTCTCGGACGCAACAAATAATTCTTTATAAATTTTATTTGCTCGGTCATTTTTATTCTTCACTAGGAAAGTATCCGCACAGTCAAGTAAAGCAAAAACAATCTCCTGATGTATTTCTAGAGATACTTTATTTTTTGAATCTTCCAATGTTGTGATTGCTCGTTCGCTGGCAATTCTACCAAGAGCTGCAACAGCAGCACTAGCCATTTGTTTATCAGAAGAAAAAATCATTTTTTTAATTTGAGATACACTTTCTTCATCCTGGCGTTTACCTAATGAATTGATAATACCGATTTTTATTTTATTATCTGATTTCATAAAAGCCGTACGCAGGGCTTTACCTGCCAATTTGTGTGGAATTTTCTCTAATGCAAATCTCGCCATCTCTGCTGTTGATGAATCGTATAACATTTCTGCCAGTGTACTAATAGAAGATTCACTTCCTATATCAGCAAATAAATGAGAGACAAACTGCTTCCCTCCTAGAGTTGCATCAGATTTCAAAAACTTTATCAGCTCTTTCTCAATTCGCTCAGTTGCCTTCTGTGATTGACTTACTAGAGAAACAAACTGCCTTACATCCTTATGAGCCTCACGACTTTGACCGAATTCATAGTGAGATATTTGAGCAAGATTTTCAGAGAGAATTTCATAATCCAATACAGTATTTATATCAAAATCTAATGGTTTAGTTTCAACCGGTAGATCACCCAACACAAATTGGATCCCAGCAAAATAGTGAGCAAGTATTTCACTATTCCAATAAATGGATGGATTATGTCCAAATGAACAATAAAATATACGTCCTTTCTCATAACTTCTAACCCAACTAATAGGAATGTCCTTATCGGTATAATGCACTCCTTCTACATTTAGATTTACACTATCGCGCATATCAAGGCTGACAATGACCCTACTGTTTTCTCGCAAATTTAATAGCTTATGACGATAAATTTCATCTTTTATTCTAAGTTTTTTATTTGTAAATCCTTCATTTAATTTATGGGTAGAGTCGCAAATACCTGCAGCCCATGTACCTTGGCTGTTCCATGGGTGTCCATCAAATTGTCCACCCATCATTTCCGCAGCCTCCGACCAATTATAAAAATTATCTGTAGCAGCATGAATACCCATAAGTCCCTTGCCACTTTTAACAAAATCGAGCAGACTCTTACGCAAAACCGGATGTTTAAATTCTAAGTTGGTCGTATTATTAAGTACTATTGCATCAAATTCTTTGAGACTTTCTGACTTAAAGACAGACATTTCTTCACTAAATACAGTTTCAAAAGCACCTGTCTGTTTTCCCATTAGCTCAATGGCTTTGTTACCAAAAGGAATAGCATCATGCCTATAGCCTTCAGTACGTGAAAAGACCAAAACACGGTGATTCTTCTTTGGTGTATTAACTACTTGCTTAGGAATCGCATTAGATATTTTTTCTTCATGGGCTGATGTTACCTGCCCTACTATATCAACAACAAATAACAATGAAGTTACTATTATTACAAGTGCTAAGAGTTTTTTGTTTTTTTTCATTTTTAATTCCATTTAATAATTTGATAATCCAACAACTAACTATCCGCTAAATCTCATATCCGCCAAGGACTACGCATTGTTCTTGATAATAAACGATTGGCTGCTTCATCATTGATGAACCGTTCTCGTTTTTTATCCCACCATACTTTTCTGCCAAGCTGCATGGCAATACCTCCAATATATGCAGGCATAATGGAATGATAAGCTATTTCTGCTGGTGTAATTGTTTTTCTTCGACTTCTAACAGAATCAAGAAAATTACCAAAATGATCTGTGCTTTTATAAAGATGGATTTCACCTGAACCAATTACGGATTTTAACAATGAGGGGTTCTCAGCACTTATTCCTGCACGATTAACATGTACCCATCCTTCCGACCCAATGAACTGTACTCCCGAACCTTTAGGTAGCCCATCGGTAGCAGCAATTAACTTAAAACCTTCGGCATATTCGCATTCATATTTATAAGATAACGGATTGTCGAATAAACCATCTTTACCATCTGGATAAACAGCCTTACCTGATACTGCAATAGGACTGGAATCTTCTACGCCCATCCCCCAATGTGCAATATCAATATGATGAGCTGCCCAATCGCTAATAGTACCAGCGGCAAAGTTACTATTCCAACGGAAATTATAGTGACATCTGTTCTGATGATATGGTAGCCATACTGCAGGACCAACCCACATATTGTAATCAAGTTCTGAGGGAACAAGTTCTGCTGGCGGAATAGTTTCGTCCTTAATTATATCATGCCCAGGCAATCTAACAAGGACAGTATGAATATCTCCAATACGACCATTTCTAACTAACTCACATGCAAAACGAAAATTGCGTTCGGAACGCTGCCAACTTCCGGTCTGCCAAATAATACCATATCTTTCTACTGCGTCAACAAGAGCACGCCCCTCTGGAATATTGTACGCCAATGGTTTTTCACCATAAATATCCAACCCTTTTTGGGCAGCAGCAATAGCAATAATTCCGTGCCAATGGTCAGGCGTTGCAATCATTACAGCATCGAGATCATCACGTTTAAGTAGCTCACGAAAGTCAGAATAGATAGAACAATCTTTATTATCGTAATATCTATTCACAGAACTTTGGGCTTGTTTAGCATGTTTTTTATCCACATCACATACAGCAACAACCCTTGCTTCGTCCTTTCTTAGGAAAGACTTCATGTTAGCATCGCCCATACCACCAATACCAATGCATGCTATATTGATTTTATTATTGGGTGAAACCGTACCATCTCTACCTAAAGTTTTTGCAGAAATAAAGTACGGAAACCCTGCAGCAACTATTGATGCACTTGTAAGTTTTTTAATAAAATTGCGTCTGTCGATTGATTTGTTTTTCATTTTAAGCTCCATCTACTTACTTTCTTTTTAATACTTTCACTTTCCAATAATATACTACCAGATTGTAAACTGAGCAATATTTTGTCTTTCAAATAAATACTTAATAAAAAGTGCTGTCTATTAATGTAACTCATCATTTCTCCTTGACCCATTGTTCTTTTATTTTTTGTAATTCTGATGCTTAATCCCAATAGATTCAGCTACTTCAAGCATTTGAGACAATTTATTTGTTAGTACAAAATCAATTCCCATCTTAAATGATTCTTTTACTTCTTCTGCTGTATCACCAAAATAGTAATTGATTTTAGTTTGATTATTTTTCAATCTATTTATATCATGCTGTAATTTGAAATCTTTTCTTTTTCTCAAAAGTTGAATGAAAGGATATTTATTAATAATAGTTTCGTTAACATATTCATCTCTATTTTCTTGCCGTTCCATATTACAAATCATAATATTTGGATTCACTTTTTTTACTCCACGGATTGCATCAGCTCCGCAAGCAATAACACTTTGATGAATTCGTCCCACTGACATAAGAACTTTTGCTGTAGCTTCCCCTAATTCTTCATCACCTTTTACGTGAATATTTAACCAAATATTTTTCGGCATAACCTCAATGGCTTCTTTGAAAGTTGGAACTTTCTCTCCAATATATTTATTTGATTTCCAACTTCCGGCATCAAGTGTTTTTATTTTTTCCAATGTAAGTTCACTAACCAAACCAGTTCCATTTGTAGTTCTATCAACTGTACGGTCGTGCATAATAATTAGTTTTTTATCTTTCGTCATTCTTACATCAAATTCAATCATGTGTGTGCCAAGTCTGATTGCTTCATTAAAAGCTGATGGAGTATTTTCTGGATGTGTATCCATCGCACCACGGTGAGCACAAATACCTCTTTCTGGCATTTCGATAATACCATTTTTCTCTTGTCCAAATAAAGCCAAGAATGGCAATATAAAAAGGAATGTTAAAATGTTCTTTTTATTATTCATATATTTTCGTTTAATAGAAACCTCAACACAACATATACCTTATATATGCTATAGTTTCAGGCTCCCTTAAAATATTTCATCAATTATTTTTGGCTTTTAGAATTACCCTTTCTCCTTTAATAAATTCAATTACTATTAATTTGTTTGAAGTAATTGATTTTTTTGATGACTCAAACTTTAAGTTTTCAAAAGGATTTGATAAGACCAATTAGTCCAGTTGCATCAACAATTACATTGTCGATTGTTAAATTATCAACTCCAGTAGCAAGAACACCAAAATGACCACCGTGTAAAATCGATATATCTCGAATAATTACATTGAGACAATTCTTTAATCCAATTGCCTTATTCCCTGAACCAATAATGTCTGGTTTATCATGAGTATATAATCCCTTACCCCAAATCCTTCCTTCGCCTGTAATAGCAATGTCATGAAGGCTATCGCCATAAATCAAACTGTTTTTCCAATAGCTGTGTCCAAAGTCCTGAAACTTTGAATACCAAGTTTCTTCCTCCGGTAAGTCATAGCCTACTCCATCAACTTCTTTATCTCCAATTACTACTGCTACCTGATCAAGGTAAAGTGTAATATTACTTTTCAAGCAAATAGTAAAAGAGAGAAAATTTCCAGTGGGAAAATAGACAGTTCCACCACCATTATTTGCAGCAACATTAATCGCAGTATTAATCGCCTTAGTGTTATTTGTTTTACCATCACCCTTTGCTCCGTAGTCCACTATATTATAAAACATATCTTGAGCAGAAACTGAAAATGTCAATGCAAGAACTATCATAACTATTTTTAATCTAAAATATTTCATATATATCAGCTAATAATTTAATTGTTCATAAGTTCAACTATTTTCAGCATAGTGTATAAATCATCTTGTTTGATTAAGTAATATTACATCGACCATCTGCTTTATTACACTACTAGTTAAGGAGCTTTTCCCTTTCTCTAAAACAAATACTGCTATAGTAGTATTAAGTTTTGGGAAATAGACAACAACTGTTCCCCAAAATCCACCGTGCCCAAAACCTTTAATGCCACTATATTCAAATTCGTTTAAACCAAGGCGATAATTGTTTTGTGTAGTATCCTGAGTGCTGACTTTTGTGAAAATCAAATTTAGAATAGTAGTATCTTTTACAATATTTGAATTAAACAGATTATATGAGAAGTAAGCTAGATCTCTGGTATTACAAGCTATCCCACCGCCGCCATATAAATCCCACGAAGGATCAAGGTCATACGAATCCCAGTTATATTTTTCATAATATTGATGAACTAAAGGTTTAACCCCTTTGGGTGTTTCTTCTAAAGTTGGAAACCATGTATTATTCAGATCAAGCTCTTTAAAACGTAATAATTCACGCATCGCTTTGTAAAAAGGCTTTTCTGTTGCAACCTCTATAATTTCTGTTAAAAATAGATAATTAACATCTGCATATTCAAAGGTTTCTTCTGGTTTTCTAAGAGGATTGCCAACAGTAACTGCTAACTCTAGTTGCTCGTTTCTTGTCCAGCGATATTTTGGGTTTTTATTTACAAATTCTATATATGCGTCATCCCAATAACAACTTATCCCACTTGTATGAGACAATAAGTGCACAACTTTAATGGAGTCTAAATCATAACCATCATTACTAAATAACTCTACCGTCTTTTCGGTGAGAAGGCTTTTAATAGATTGATTTAATTCAATTTTGTTCATTTCAACAAGTCGTAATATAGTAGCAGAAACGTAAGTTTTTATATTACTTGCAATCAGTGCAGGTTGGTCTGCTTCAAGAGCTAGTTTCTTATTAAAATCTGAGTAGCCAGAAGCTCCACTCCATGAAATATGCATTGATGGGGACTCTAAATGCACCATTATTCCTTTCGCATCTTGATTAGCATTGTAGATAGAATCAAGAACCTCTTGGTATTTGTCTTGTGCAGAAACGGATACTACAATCAAATAGAACAACAGTACTATTATTTTTTTCATTAAGTCTTCCAGTTATTTAACAACCTGATGCACTTTCTTAAACCCTGAGAAATATTTTCTTTTTATAGAAATAATAGAGAATTAACCATTCTAAAAGAATAACCCCCAACCACTCTATTGATGAGCCATAAGATCCTGCAAGTTTCATTATTGATCCCAAAAAGAATTCGGATGGAAAATCAAGAATTCTGTATCCCATATAGATTGTAATTGAATTTAGACCGATAACCCTGAAAAAGAGGATCCAACTTCTCCACATTTTTACATCAATTATATAATAGAAAATTGCTAGCAGAAGAAAACTTATACCAGATGTTAGTATATTAAAAGGTACAGTCCATAATTTTTTTATTATTGGATAAACTGGTGAAAGTAAAAGTGCGATTAAAACAAGCGATACACCTGAAATAAGTAAAACAATTGTTTTTCTATTTTGCGTAATACTTTTATTGCGAAGTACAAGCCCGGCAAGTGCACCCATTAATGTAATTGAAGTGGCAGAAACAATAGCTAAAATTCCTTCGGGATCATAAGTTTTATAATGCAATTTACCTAGAAGGAAATGTTGGTCTATCCAGGCATTGATACTACCTTTTGGTGTAAAAACACCCGCACCAAAACCAGCAACGGGTATTAGCAATTGTAATATAGCAATTGCTAATAGTATTCCGATTAACCATAATAGTCTTATTTTAATTGTAGAGCTGTTTATCATAATTAGTGCAGCAAAAAAATAGGCAATACCAATCTGTGCTAAAACACTTGCAACCCGTATGTCTGTAAATCCAGTTTTTGTTATTCCATTATAAATCAATCCAAAAAGAAAAACCATTCTTTTGAAAATCTTTTTAAAAAGTATTCCTTTTTGAATTCCTTTTTCCCTCATACTAATTAATGCATAAGGTATTGCAACCCCTGACATAAACATAAATAGTGGGAAAATTAAATCATAAAAGTAAAGCCTTCCCATTTGGAATGCTTATGCATAAAATGTGCAAATACAGATAACCACTTCCACCCGGTAGCTTTGCCGAGTGATACTAGTAAAACTCCACCACCAATAATCCAGAACATATCAAATCCACGCAGCGTATCGAGTGAAAGCAACCTCTCTTTGCCAATTACTTTACTTTGTGTTTTATGTTCGGGAACATCATTCGTTTGTGTCATAACTATTTCCTTTATAGAAGTTTGTAGTATGAAAGCCTTATTACTTATACTCTTTTACATTCATCACAAATATTTGTCTAAAATCATTTCCACTTACATCTTTAACAATGTTACCAGTTTCATCTTTTGTTGGAGTTGGAATTATGTAGGCGAGTAAAGTACCATTACGAGAAACAACAAGATGATCACGCTCTTTTCCATCATCTGTTAGTAAAACACTTGTACCCTTTTCAATATTTATGAGAGCAACATTTCCACCAGTCAAACAGAATATAAACTTATCTGTTGGATGCCAACGAACTCCGTTAGCACTTTGGGTAAAGTTTGAAATTCTTTTTGGTATTTTCTGCGAGCCATCAGCACTAATAATAAAAACTTGATTAATTTCTTTTTCATCCATCGCCGTAAAAACAATTTGTTTGCCGTCAAAAGAACCTCGGACTGTTCCGCTTGCTTTCATTCCATTTGTTAATCTACGAATTGTAATTTCCTTTCCTGGAGTTGGATATTCCTCGTATGTTCCAGCGCTAGCAGTAGTGATATCAAGGTCAAGAGGGATATCAGCAACAAATAAATCAGTATAATAATCAACTCCATTTTCTGCTCTTACCTTACCAATAAAGGCTCGCATTGTGCCAAAGGAATCAACCCAAGAATCATCATTAGCTTTTTCAATTTCTCCTGGTTTTGATTTTCCCATTTCTACCGGACGAAGAATTAAACTAAAATAATGAGTATAACCTTCCGGAGATTTTTCACTTGGTTGGAGCATTGCAATTGTTCTGTCAAACTTTTGAACTAAAAAATCGTTATAAGTAAATCCAATTCTATTTCCATCTCTAGTATATTCATGACGATGAGAACCTCCACGATGAGAACCTGGAGTAGTTGGGTTATTTTTTATATCTCGCATATCTGGTTTAACAATAAGACCGCCTCCATTACCATCTACAACTACTGCCGTTCTATTTTTTTGACTGTAATATCCACGTTCTTTTACTTCATCTAAAAGTGGGCCGTGAATAAATATTACTTTGTTTTCTTTTGGATGATATGAAACTGCTGCAACACCAGGAGCTGCATCTTCCCCTGTAGTATAAGGGGGATTCCATAGTACTGTTTCTTTCCCAGTCGCAATTTCTACTTTCTCAATTGATTTAGAATTTGCTAAGTTTTCGTCAAAAACTGTTCCACGAGTATCGTAACAAATAAATTTATCATCGGGTGAAAAATTATCGTTATTATCTAACGCGTGAGTTTTGGGAGAAAAGGTAATTTGTTTTTCTGTTAAAAGATTAGACATTTTTACTTCCTTTGCGCAACCAATTGACAAGATTGATAAAATAATAATTCCTATTAATAATGTTCTCACTTTAATTCCCTTAATAATTTTGAATTAGAATTATTTGTATAACCAGATTATAGTACTCAAAAAAAAACGACCAACAGAATGACAGTCAGACATATTTCCCAATTCAATTACTCTTTAAATTAATGGCATATATAAACTTACTAAATTTAATAAAACTACTAAACACAGATTACAAATCTACGATACGTAACTCAGATTTGTAATCTGAGAGAAATAGTACAGCTGAATTATTTACTAATTATTGGATCACTAATAGCATCAACATATCTACCAGCCCAATATGGGAACAAATAAAGGTAAGGCGGATACTCTCTCATACCACCTTCGTTTACATTATTTCTATAAGCATTGTTGTGTAGATGCATTGGACGTTCGTCTCTTGGTAGAACTTCAGTATATTCTTGACTTCTGAAATTCGGCTTAATTTTTATTAAATCTTTTCTATGATTATTATTTACATTCCAAGAGATTAAGTCAAGTGGGAACTCACGTAACCACCAAGCAGATTCTTCCGAGTCATAATCTTTTCCTCCACTTAAAGCATATAAGTAATTCCATAATGGATTTTTCTCCGAACGTTCTTCTTGCCAATGACTTTTAGCAGCATCAAAATGTTTTTGTTTTTGTTCTTCGGTAAATGAATAATTTACAAATCCTGGAATAGTCATAAAATACATTTCATCATCCGAGTGATTCCATTTGTCACTTAAATCTTCTCCCTCTTCAAAGCCCACTACTGATGCTAGTCTGTTTGCATTTTCATCATAACCATATTTGTTTATTAACTCATAAGCTTTTTCTTTATACTTTTCATCTTTTGTAAAATGATATGCAGTTTGAAGAAATGATAAAATCAAAGTTGAGTTAAGTCTCCGATCACCAACATTGATTGGAAAACTATTTACATATTCTGGGTTCCATCTACCCCACTCTGTTGGTTTTCCGTTCCAAGTTACTAAGTACCAATCGTTCTCAATTATATGGTCCATCTCAATTTTAATTTGATGTATTGCTCGCTCTCTCCATTCTTCGTCGGGTGCTAACTCTGCAAAAAGTGCATAAACAAAAAAGTGTCCGCAAGACTCATCACTACTTGTTGTTGATTTCCATCTCCAACGTTCATCCTTTGTTAGTCGCCATATTTTTTCATCTTCAGGCATGTTAGGATTTGTGTCACTCGACTGGTAAGAATCTATTTCATAAGTCCTTGCCGGAAATCCGGGAATACCACTAATCTCTGTTAGCCTTTCCATAGCTTCAAAAGCTTCGTAAGCATTTTGTTTTGCGTCCTCTAATTTTGTAACTGCATATCTAAATAATTCTCCAGCTAAATACATTGATGTCCAAAGTCCGTCATTATCAGTATCCTTATAAAATCCAGATGATAAATCTCCTTGCTTTTTTAATCCTAAGTAAGAAGTAAAACCATATCTGATATGTCTTAATCTTTGAACTTTTTGAAAATACTCAGCCTTTTCTGCTAAGGTCATTTTAACAAAATTTATTTTGCTCATTCCTTTCTTTGTTAAAACAAGAACGCTATTGTCCGGTCCTCCAGTAATATCAACTACTTCATCATCAACAAGCCAGCGTTTGGATGCATAGTAATCATACTTGCCATCATCTCTTAACTTAAACGCTCCCTTAGTTGAACCAAACCACAATGAGCCATTTATATTTTTTATAACTGTAATTTCCGTCCCAGGTAATTTTCTATTTATTTTATGAATTGCAAAATTAATTCCATTTAAAATTATTATCCCATTTTTAATACCTACAAATACTTTATCATCCTTTAATACTAAAGTATTTAATTTTGCTGCTTCAAAAACTTTAAATAATTTTTTACTCTTGATATCTAATACATACAAAGAATAATCAGCAAGAATTAAGAATCGGTTTTCATCTTCATCAAATATTATTTTATTAGGATTAAATTTTTTGATTGATTCGTTCCAAACTTTTTTCCCTTTTTGAAATAACGTCAAATTCCCTTTTGCACCAATGAGAGTAATAAAATCAGACCCAACAGAAAAGTGTATTGGATTTTTTATTTCATGTTTAAAATAAAATTTACCAGCCCAAGCATTACTCAATACTGCTTTATCAGTTAGATAAACAAATTGCTTTTCATAATTATCAATCGCAACAATGTTCATATCAGTCAACGGTCTATAACGTAAATCCTCAACTATTTTTTTATCGTTTGGTTGCAACAAACCATTTGAAGAAAGAATTTCCACGACATTATTTCTATCACTTCTAACTTGCAATAATTTAATATTAGATTGATCTTCATCAAACTCAAACTTATCCGCATAATCTTGAGTGTATGGTTTATCTGTATAAGTTTGTGCAGTTAGTGTTATTGACATTAACAAACTTAAAATTACAAATCTAAAATGTTTCATATAATTTCCTTTAAATTATTTTTCTGTAGAACTTATTGCTTTAATATATCTTCCTAACCAATAAGGTAATAAAAAATCGTGAGGTGAAGTTTCACTAAAACCTCCACGACCACCAAAAGTTTCATCAGGAGGAAGTAACTCAGCGTGTTGTTGTCTTCTAAAATTAGGTTCTAATTTTATTATATCTTTTCGTTTACTGTTATCCACAGACCACTGAACTAAATCCATTGGAAATTCTTTTAGCCACCAAATGGAATCATCTAAATCATAATCTTTGCCACCAGTTAATCCATAAAGAAAATTCCACAAAGGTTTTTTCTCTTCACGTTCAACTTCCCAATGACTTCTTGCTGATGCAAAATGTTTTTTCTTTTGATCTTCTGTAAATGAAAAATTAACAAAAGCTGGAATTGTTAGAAAGTACATTCTATCATCAGAATGATTCCACGTGTTACTCAAATCTTCTCCTTCTTCAAAACCTATTGTTGTTGCCGGACGATTTGCATTTTCGTCGTAACCAAATTTATTGATTAGCTCGTAAGTTTTTTCTTTATATAATTCATCTCCAGTAAAATGATAAGCTGTTTGGAGAAATGCTAGTATCAATGTTGAGTTAAGTCTTCGGTCACCGACATTGATTGGGAAATTATTTACATACTCAGGATTCCATTTGCCCCAAGCTGTTGGTTTTCCATTCCAATCTACTAAATACCAGTCGTTCCTAATTATGTGATCCATTTGAATTTTGATTTGATGAACTGCTCTATCTCTCCATTCCTTGTCTGGAGCTAACTCTGCAAAAAGAGCATACACAAAAAAGTGTCCGCAAGACTCATCACTACTTGTACTCGATTTCCATCTCCAATTTTTATCATCAGTCAAACGCCAAATTCTACCATTTTTCTTAACCCATTCTTTTCGCCATTCTTCTGAAAAACCATTTGACCCCAAGCCAACTTCGTATCCATCTCGTTCATAAGATCTTGATGGAAAACCATCAAGCCCAGTAATATCAGTTAGTCGTTCCATTCCTTCAAAAGCTTCGTACGCATTTAGTTTTGCATCTTCCGATTTTGTAACTGCATAACGAAATAACTCTCCAGCTAAATATAAAGAAGTCCACAAACCATCATTGTCTGTATCAGAATATGAACCACTTGAAACATCTCCTGCATTTTTGAATGATGGACTAGCCGTCATACCATATCTAATATGTCTTAACCTTTGCATCTTTTGGAAATGATTTGCTTTTTCAGCCAAAGTCATTTCAACAAAATTTATTTTACTCATTCCTTTTTTTGTTAATACTGTAATACTATTTTTTGGTCCTTCAGCAATATCAACTACTTCATTATCAACAAGCCATCGTTTGGATGCGTAATAATCATACTTGCCATCTTCACGTAATTTGAATGCTCCTTTAGTTGAACCAAACCATAGAGAACCATTGATATTGTTGACTGTTGTTATTTCGGTACAAGGTAATTTTTGATTTCTTTCATCAGACTTAAAACTTTTTCCGTCTAAAGTTATAACTCCATTGTTAGTACCAAGAATAATTTTGTTATCCCTTAATCCTAAAGCAGTTAAGTTTTCACCATCATAAACTCGCAACAATTTTTTATTCGGACATTCTAATTGATACAAAGATTTATCGGTAAGAATTAAAAAACGCTTTCCATTTTTATCAAAAATAATTTTAGTCGGATTAAGATCATCTAGTTTTTCATTCCAAACTTTTTCACCTTTCTGAAATAATGCTAACTCATTCTTTGATGCAACAAGCGTAACAAAATCATGAGCTACAACAAAGTGTTTAGGATTTTTCATTCCATGTTCAAAATAAAATTTACCTGACCACGCATTACTTAGAACAGCTTTATCTGTTAAATAAACAAATTGATTTTCGTATCTATCAATTGCTATGATATTCATATCAGTCAATGGTCTGTAAAGTAGATTTTTGGTGATTTTTTTCTCCCAAGGTTGTAAAAGTCCATCAGAAGATAGAATGGAAACTCTTTGATTTCTATCAGTTCTAACTTGCAATAACTTACTGGTCTGATTTTTAACTAACTCAAATTTATCAGCATAATCTTGCTGATAAGGTTTATCTATATACGGTTGCGCTGATAATGTAATTGTTAAAATGGCACTAACAACAATTAACTTAATGTAATTCATTTATTATTTCCTCTTTTATTTTAATAGTAATAGTTTTTTAGTTTCAAAATATTTGCCGGATTGCATCCGGTAAATGTACATCCCATTAGATATATTACTTGCATCAAATGTAACTGTATGCTTACCGGAAGCTTTTATCTCATTGACTAAGATTGATACTTCTTGCCCCAACAAATTATATACTTTTAATGTTACCATTTTGTTTTCCGGTATTTGGTAAGTTATTTTTGTTATTGGATTAAATGGATTTGGATAATTTTGGTTCAACAAAAATCTTTTAGGGACTTCATTTATTTCACTTACACTAGTAACAATTGTAGTATTGTAAACAAAATTAAATCTACCACCAGGAGCAGCATCACCATTTACGTAAAAGTCCATTATGTTGCCATCTGCAATAGAATTGTCACTCCACTTAAATTCAAAATTTAGACTATCTGTTAAAGTGTTTAATACTTCTCTACTAATTTTAATTTCCAAAATATTATCTGTAACCACAAAATCAGCAGAACCTATTTTTATCCAGTTCCAACTATCAACACTCTTTTCAACTGAAATTGAATCAGTTGGACTTTCACGATTTAGCATATAATCAAATCCTTCCCAACCTGTTGATTTGTCTTTGTCAATATCAATAAACAATCTCATCCAATTTTCATCGGTATTATCTGTTAACTCATCAGCCGTTTCAACAAAGAAATAAATATTTTCAACATCTCTAGCAACTTTTGCTTTAACAATGTCATTTCTACCAGTAGAGTTAGAATATATAAGAGTAGGTCCTTGTCCCTTATGATCACGGTTTTCAGTATTCCCTTTATAGTGAACATAATCTGGCAACACCTCATTCCAATCATTTATATTATTCATCGATATTGTTTTAAATTCCGAAACACTTTTAGGAGCTTCCATTCCCTTAAACTTTCTTACATTATTTATAAACTGAAGATAGTAAACATCACCCTTGTTACCCCAAGCTTTAACAGGTTCCAGGTCACGACTTTTATCCCAGCTATATTGATCAGCAAATCCCATAACCAATCCTTCTGGATTTTCAGCACAACCAGGCCAGCCGTTATGACGTCCAGCGACCCATTCATTCCACCCGGTTACAAAAACTAACTCCGGATCCAATTCGTAAGCTCGTCCCCACTGTTCTTGAATGTTTGCACCATATAGATAAGAATCAGCCGTAGTGTCTTGCCCATTTGCTTTTGTAAAACTACGTCCATATGAACCCGGTGCATTAAAACTATTACATCGCCCACCACTTAGGTCTGTCGCATTTTGAGCAACACCAACAGTAACTTGCTCGTAGCCATTTGTTTCATCACCAGCATATCCATGTTGAGGATAACTTTCCAACCAACCCCATTGAGTATTACGAGAAGGACCATTAACATAATCACCTTGTCCTGGACGAAAAGTAAAAAACTCTTTAATTTCTTTAAAATCTATTGTATCTGTATATTCATGAATTTGCATTGGGAAATGACTTCCATCTATTGTTCCTAATACGGCTGAAGAACTATCGGCAAAATAAATATTACTCTCATAGTTACCAGTTATTACATCACCATTAAAATAACTCCTTACGAGACCACTACTTTCTTCATATTTCCAAACACCTACAACTTCAGTTGCATTACTTAATTCCCAGACATAGTTACCTGCTGGTAATTCATCAAAATCTAATCGGAGATTTGCATTATCTTTAAAATTGATAAATTCTTTTTCTGCTAAATGTGTACCAGAAACCGAAGTATTATATCCACCAGAAATCCAAGGAAATAATTTTAATGTTAGATTACCTATATTATTATTCCAGCTAGGACAACTTACACTTATACCAGTAAATGAAGAATCTACTACAAATAACATTCCTGCTGTTTCAGGTTGTCCAGTTTCTAAATTATCCGGATACGCCATCAGCAGTGGTTTCCCTTTCCAATAGAACCATAAGTCTTCATAATTACCTGTGCTATATAGGTCAGTATATAGTTCTACTATTGCCTCCTTTGATCCAGTTGTTGGAGCGAATGGAAGTAAAAAAGAAATTTGGGGAGTATTGACACCATCTTCCCTCGCTTGTGCCCATGTTTCAAGTAAAACTGTATAAGAACTTTTCCATGTATAATTGCCATTAGTGCAATCAAAGAATACAACATCAACGCCAGCATCGGCAAGCATTTCAGCATGTTTTCTTAAAACCCAAGGATCTGTTGTTCTGTAATAACCAAACAATGGTTCATCCCACCAAAAGGTTCCACCGCCCCAAACATTTTGCCAAGCCGGATGATAAGAATCATCCTCTGCACCAGGATTATTAGTAATTATTTCTGTGATGTTTGCAATAGACCCATCAGGCATTACCCATTCTGCTATACCAACAGTATGCCAAGTCCAGTAGAACATTCCAATAAATTTACCAGCCTTCTTTGCACCAACTTCTTCATACGTCAAAGATTTTCTTCCCACTGCATCTTCCGCATTCCATTGGTCGCTACTTACTTGACAAAACAATATCTGCACGAGTAATAATGTTACAATTATAAATAATCCTTTTCGCACTTTACTCCTCCACATCCTTTAAATAATTGAATGAGTTACCTATCAAACTTCCACTACAATATATTTTTCTTTTCATTTGTTATTTTAATTTTGCATCTACGAAATTATTTTACCAATGATATTCCAATTGAATGATTAATTGCCCAATTTATAAATATGTACATCCAATGGTTTGAATTCATCTTTTAGAATTCCATTTTTAACTGTAACATTTCTCTCTTTGTTATATACAGAAATGCTTCCATTATACTTTTTACTAATTTTTAATTCCTGTTTAACAGTTTCTGTTTTAGAAGTATTCACAGCTATCACAAAAGTTCCAATAGAACTTTTCTTTATTTTAGCTTTTATAAAATCATTATCATTTACAAGCTCAATCTCTTTACCATAACCAGGCTCTAAGAATAAAGGAATCAACTCAGTTATTTCATCTAAAAGAGTTTTTTGTGCCGACCATAATTCCGGATCATCAACTGGAAGATTTTGTCCATACCCTTTGAAGGTGTACCACAGCAAGCCTTTCGCACCATTCATCAATGGATGATAAGTCATAAAACGATGTTCTTGCGGAGTAGGTCTGCGTTGCTCTGGCCAAGTGAACATCTGTCCACAATGCCAAACTGGAGTTTCATTTTCTAATTGATTATAAGCTAATGCAATATTTCCACCAACATCTTCAATAGAACCATTTGTAATTGGATATGTATCAACAGCAAGCACATCGCAACAACGTCCAAAAGTTTTGTAAACTGTTGAATTTGTTATTACAAGATACGCCGGATGAACTTTATCAGCTTTGTATGCTGCATTGTAGATGTCATAAATATAAAGTAAGTCAGCTTTGTTATATCCTGGTTCGTCATACATCATCCAACATAAAATTGCCGGATGATCTTTATACTTACTTATAAAATCAAAATAATCTTGTGGAGTTTTACCACTTACATGAACTGCGGCTAAAAGTCCAGCTTCATGAACTTTATCCAAATCTTTAACTGTTGCAACAACAAAATTATAACCAGCATCTTTCAAAGTTTTGTACTCTTCAACTGGTGCTCCGTAAGTTCCGATTGGAAGAAATGGTTTTCCATTTTCATCTAAAATAGTAAGGTCTTCGGTGATTCGTTCTACTCTCGGATGCTTTTTAAGCTTACCTTTAAAATATTTAGTTTCGGAAATAATAACACCATCATTTGTAGTTGGGAATTCTGCTTTAATTGTTAGAAATCCTTTTGGAATATTTGCTAATAAAAACTCTGCATCATCTCCAGGCATAACAGTTCTTTCATCTAGCTTCCCTTTCTTCTCATGAATTAATTCAATCTTAACTTTCCCTTTTGGATTGAGTACAGAAATTTTAGATTTTGTTCCAAACGAAGCAACCAAGGTATCAGCAATTGCAAGAACTTTAAGAGCTTTATATGATTCAATATTATTTCTAAGTTTTGTAACCACAGAATCATAATCTAAAAAGCGAGCCACAAATCCAAAGTCTCCAGTTCCCTGATCTATCTTTAGCATCAGATTATTCGTACCTTGCTTCAGCTCAATAGGAACATAATCATTATCAGTTTGCAACCATCTACCATTATAATCGTGGCTCTCATGAACTTCTTTGCTGTTTAGAAAAACTCTTACTCCATCATTACTACCAATAGAAAGAATAGTCTTTTGTTTTTTTGGGGATTCAATTTGACAAAAGGCATAAGCCACAACCATATCTTTGGGATTCAAATGATTAAGTCGAACTTTGTCTTCAATACTGTTAACCTTAGCCCAAGTTCTTTCAATATTTTTTTCAGAGTAGTGTACTTTCATCCCATCTGTTGGAATTACATTTTTTTCGCCACCAATTGATTTAAGATAATCTGTATAAAACCCTTTACACTTTTTATCGTGATGATAATTAACCGTAGAACAATCTTCACAATTTGGGAATGAGCCGAGAATGAGCCAACTTTTGATATATGAATTTGTAGCATAGTCAGTGATAACTAAACTGTTTTGAGCAATCAAAATTGACTGTATAAAAACATATACAATGAATAAAGTAATTTGTAGTTTTTTCATATTAACTCAGTGAGATATTTTTCTCTTTAGATTATTTTATTTTTTTCTTTATTGCACGTTTTAATATCGACGGATAATCTGTTTGAATAATATTTGCTCCACGATCAATTAATTGGGAATACCCAGTAATATCAAGCTCATTAGCCGCTTTTTTATCTGCAGAACCTAAGGCATTTATCCAAACTCTTGCTCCACTTTCTTTTATTGTAGTAACTACTTCAGTAGTATAAATACTTGGATCAATATGTATAACTTTTGGATGATAATTTTTCACAACCATTTTAACATCTTCCAGGGAATAGGCTCGGGGCATAAGTAACAATGTAGAATCGAGAAGTATAACTGAGTCCAAAACTGCATAATCACTATCAAAGAATAATACTTGTTTTTCAACATTAGTTTTATGTACAAGATTAACCAAGTCTTTTATAGATACATCTTTAATATCTAAATCAATAATAATTTTTCCACGTGCTAAGTTAAAAGCATCCTCTGCTAAAGGAATTCTATAAGTGTTAGTATCTCCATCTGTTTTTACTAGTTCCATTTTTTGTAATTGAGCAAATGTAAAATCTTTTACCTTACCTTTACCATTTGTTGTTCGGTCAACAGAGTCATCGTGCAAAAGAACAATTTTGCCATCCTTGGTTGTTCTAAAATCCGTTTCAATAATATCTATACCAAAATCTATTGAATGCTGAAATGCAGCTAGCGAGTTCTCCGGATATTTTGTATGCATTGCTCTATGTGCAGCAATCAATATTTTATTGGAAGTTGGATTATGAAATTTTGATAGTATTTCATCAAAATTACTTAATGAGGTTTTTGTTAGATTAGAACTACAACTTAAAAATAATATTGCAGTTAAAAGAAATAGTATAAATAATTTTGTATTCTTCATACGATATTTTTTTATAATTCAAATAGGCAAATCGTTTTAATAAAGTTAGACAATCGTTTGCATAATCACAAAAGAATTGTGTAACTTGACTAAATATTTTAATATCCCATAACACTATAATTATAAAGTTTAACAAAACAATACATCCCGAGACAAATTATGAATAAAACAAAACACAACAGACGTGATTTTATAAAAAAAACATCTGGAGCAATTGCTGGACTTGCTGCGTTTCCTTTTATCATTCCCTCATCTATTATAGGGAAAAATAAAATAATTGCACCAAGTGATAAAATAAAAGTTGGTTGTATTGGAATTGGTTGGCAAGGTACTGGTAATATGGAAGCTTTCCTCCGAGAACATGATTCTGTGGTTATTGGGGTTTGTGACATTGATAAAAATCATTTAGCAAATGCCAAAAGTATTGTTGATACATATTATGGAAATAACGATTGCAAAACTTATAATAATTACAAAGAATTACTAGAGCGAAAAGACATTGACGTTATTTCACTTGCATTGCCCGATCATTGGCATGGAATTATTTCTATTGCAGCTGCAAAAGCTGGCAAAGATATTTTTGGAGAGAAACCTCTTTCCCATAATTTAATGGAAGGAAGAGAAATTTGTAATGCAGTTAAAAGATATGGAAGAATTTGGCAAACTGGAAGCTGGCAAAGATCACGAGGTAATTTTAGATTTGGTTCTGAGTTAGTTAGAAACGGAAGAATAGGAAAAGTTCATACTGTTGAAGTTGGCTTACCCTCAGGGCATTCGGATTTTGGTGGAACTGATAGTATCACAAATCCTCCCAAACAATTGGACTATGAAACTTGGTTAGGCCCCGCTCCCTATGCTCCGTATGCTTCTGCACGTGTTCACAAAAACTGGCGTTGGCATTTAGACTATGGCGGAGGACAACTTATGGATTGGATTGGACATCACGGGGATATAGCTCATTGGGGATTAGGATTAGACAATACAGGTCCAACTGAAATTTCTGGGTATGGTGAATTTCCAAAAACTGGTTTGTGGAATAGTGCAACAAAATATAGAATTGATTCAAAATATAAAGACGGATTAAAGATGGTTGTTGCTGGGGGACATTCAGATGTTTGTAATGGTACTTCAGGAACAAAATGGATTGGTGATGAAGGTTGGATTTGGGTTAGTAGAGGTGAAAGAATCGATTCAAGTAATAAGCTGATATTAAATGACACAATAAAACCAAACGAAATACATTTGTTGAAATCTCCCGGACATGCAAGGAATTTTTTGAATTGTGTTAAGAGTCGTAAAGAAACTATTGCTCCTTGCGAAACAGCACATCGTTCTGCATCCATAGGGCATCTTGGACAAATAGCAATGTTGTTAGAAAGAAAAATAAAGTTTAATCCAGAAACTGAAGAGATACTTGGAGATACAGTTGCATCAAGATTATTAGGAAGACCAATGCGAAGTCCATATCATTTATAAGTGTAAGTATTATTTACACAGATTAAAAATCTGCAATACGTTTTTCGTACCATAGACTTTTAGTCTGTGAAAAAATTTTTAAATTTTATGAGGTCTAAAATGTTAGCTAAAAAAATTAAGAATATAATTCAGAGTCATATTATTCTGATTACTCTTTCATTACTTTTATTGCAAAGTTGTTCATCAGTTAGAGTAATTTCTGATGAATCTTTTAATAAAATATCGAACTATGAATATGGACAAAGTAGAAATAGTCTAACTGATTTTTCCAATATGGTAAACTCTCTTGCAAAAACAGAAGAGAACCGAGAACTTGCAGAAGAAAATATTTTAGACTTTCTTAAAACAGATGCAACATTTGCTAGCAAGCAATTTGTCTGTAGAGAACTAAGAATTATTGGCTCTGAAAAATCAGTGGAAGTTTTATCCGAAATGTTATTGAATGAAAAGACTACTAACATTGCAAAATATGCTTTAGAAAATATTCCAGGAAGTAAGGTTGATGATGCTTTAATTGAGATGTTACCAAAAGCTGACAAAAGTATTCAACTTGGAATTATCAATTCACTTGCAACTAGAAAAAGTGAAGCATCTGTTCCCTCCATTAGTAAACTTTTAGCGAGTAGTAATTCTGATATTGCAAATACTGCAGCCTCAGCTCTTGGAAAAATTGGGAACGACGAATGTATAAATTACTTAGCTCCATATTTAGACAGCAAGAATAATATTTTTAGAAATATTGTTTTGGATTCCTATTTATTATGTGCTGATGAATTACTTAAGCATAACAAAAGAGAAGAAGCAAATAATATTTATGAAGTTCTATATAATAAAGATGTTCCTCTCAACATTAGGGAAGCTAGTTTAATAGGAATAATAAATTCAACAGACGATAAAACTAAAGAGATTTTATCACGAATTAAAAGCATACCAAATGAGCTAAAGTTTATTCCAATATCTAAAATAAGAGAATTGCCTGAAAGCACTAACTTGTTAGATTTTGCAAAACTGTTACCAGCTCTTGAATCAGAAAATCAAATTCAATTACTAAGTGTTTTTGAAGATAGAAAAGATAAGAGAGTGAAATCATTTGTACTTAAATCTCTTAACTCAAGTAACACAGAAGTAAGAATTGCATCAATAAGAACTATTGCAAATATTGGTGATGAAACTGATATTATTGCACTTGCAACAATTGCTGCCAATGAAACTGGAGAAATATCAAGACATTCAAGAGCATCATTGGGATTACTAAAAGGTAACCAAGTTGATCAAGCTATTTTATTAGCTCTTCCCAAATCAGAAGGTTCAATTAAGATTGAACTTATAAGAACAATTGGTGCTAGGAATATAAGCTCAGCATTTAATACAATTTCTACTTACACAAAGTCTGAAAATAAAAAGATTAGGTCTGCTACTTTTAGAACTCTTGAAGAAATTTCAACAGCAGAAAATGTAGAGGATTTAGTTAAAGTTTTATTTGCTAGTGGTAACAATTCAGATAGTAAAAGAATTGAACGTACAATCTCAAAAGTATTAGTGAAATATCCTGAGAATAAAAACACCAATTTACTTTTGAACAAATTTGATTCAACTTCAGATGTGAAAATTAAGTCATCGTTATTGAGACTACTAGGTTTTACTAGTGGGGCAAAAATACTTCAAATTTTAAGGAACGAATTAACTAATAAGAATGAAGAAATTAAAATTGCGGCTGTAAGTGGAATTACCAATTGGAAAACTTCTGAACCGCTAGATGATTTAATGCAATTTTTGACTTCTGCTCAAAACGAAAAAGTAAAAAGTAATGCATTTAAAGGTTCTGTAAAATTTATATCTATGGACAATAAATTAGACCCTAATGAGAAAGTTAACTTATATAAAGAAGTACTCCCTTTTGCAAAAACTAGTAATGAGCTAAATCTTATTTTAGACGAAATAGGACATACCGATAGTTTTGAATCGTTAGAAGTGATAAAGCCTTTTATTAACAGACCAGACTTAAAAGAAACAGTTGATGATTGTATAAATCGAGTCTCATGGCATCTTCATCAAGATGATCCGGAAAGAGTTAAAGAATATGTTCAATGGTTTTTATCTAAAATAAAAGATGAACGTTTCCAAACAAAAAATACACATTTATTAGAGGTTATAGACAGATACATTACAAGTAAGAAATCAAATTAGTACAAAACAGTATTACATAAATAATTGTTTAAATCAGGGGATAAATATTGATTACAACTAAAAATAAAAACCATTTTTTAAAAATTGTAGAATTTACATGCTTAGCTGTTTTTAGTAGTATAACAGCACAAATAAATCTAAATAATACAGAATTAAACGAAACAAGACTATTTGTAAAAAATCAAATCCAAGTAATTCAATCACAGTATCTTAACTCTCAAGGTTTCCCTTCTCATGAAATTTTCTTAAGAAAAAATGGATTATATCCGGAGAACCAGAAGATACAATCAACACCTTATTTTTCAGTTAGTTTTTTAGAGGAAGATGTTCAATTCAACAGTGATGATTTCAAAGTTAAAAATACAGCAGAATTTTTTAACTTAGATTTCTATGTTGGAACTATTACAAAACATAATTCTCTCAATATAGCAGTTCCAATTTGGGATGGACGGGTTTATGATGATGCAAATAATTTAATGGTTGGTGGTTATTCATCAAAGTTTAACGAAAGACCGATTGGCATTATTGATAACAAGGGTTTATTTGTTTCTCAATTAAATAGTTTGGATTCCAAATATTTTCCACTCTTACAGATTCCAGCTGAACAAATTATTTTTGACCCATTCGAATGGAAACTTCTCAATAAGAAACTAAGTAATGGAAAGACAATTGAGAATAGTTTAAAGAGTTTTCTACCTATTAAGATTTATAGTAAACATGGCAAGCAATTAAGTAATATGTTTTTTGAAATTAAAAAAGATCCGACAACTTCAACTATGGTTTTATACGCAATACTGGAAGGAGCAAAATTTGAAGTTGCAAATTGCGAATTAAATTCATCATCAATTATAAAAAGTAGAAATGGATATAAACCCCAATTAATTGAAGGTGCAAGTCAACCTACAAGTGGCAAGGTAATTACATTCATATTTAAAGGTAAATATTCAAATAATATTTCTATACGTGGCACAGAACTTTATCTAAATGATAAAGTAAAGTATGTGAACTCTAATAACAACACAAAAAATATTGGTATTAACATTGATGGTGATTTTTCGGATTGGAGAAACATAAGTGGAGTTTCAGATATTCAAGGTGATTATGTTTCTTACCTTTTTAAAAATCCCGATACAGATTTACTAGAATTTAAAATAACAAATGATGATAAATATTTATACTTCTATTCAAGAGTTGTTGGGGCTCATGGGAGAACTGGCAAAAAAGGCAGATACTATTGGTACACATATATAGATGTTGATTCAGATGCTTCTACTGGCTACCCTCCAACTAGAGGTGATAATTGTTATTTTGGTATTCCTATTGGAGATGATAGCGAAGCACAATTTGAATTTATTGGCAACAAATTTGTAAAAACATTTTTTGGGTTTACTGGTATTGGAGCTGAGAAAGAAGTATTAAGTAGCAAGCTAGAATTAGGACCATCTTTTTATGCAGCCAAAGGAAGCGATGGCAAGAAACGTGACAAATATAAAATTGAATATGTGAAAATAAATGATTCACTTTTTATAACTCATGATTACACAGTTGGTACGAGTGAAGATATTATAATTGCACTTTCCCCTGATGGTTCAGAGGTAGAAGTTAAAGCTGAATTAGATGGTTTTCTAAAAGATAAAACTGGGACAAAGTTGTTGTATAAAGGAAAAGTGATTGATATTGCACTTGGAGTAGAAGGCTCCAGTGATCATTATGGTTCTAGTGATTGGGGTGCAGATTCCAGTCCAGTTATTTACGGATATGTGATTAAGTAATTTTGTCAATAAGTAATACTAAGTTTTAACTCAGTATTACACTTATCACAAAAACATCTCTAGAAAATAATAAATTTTTCAGTTACTTCTTCCGAATAAATAATTTCTCCAATGGAATAGCTTGTCTTATGCCTCCCGGTGCTTTATATAATACTTTTAACGATTGACTTCCACCAGCATCAAAATATTGTACTTTAATCTGATGCATACCAGGTTTAAGAACTATCTTGCCTTGTCTCTCAAAGTTACCGTGTACTCCATCATTATTAACAATAAGTGTATTGTTGATAAATAATTTACTTCCATCATTCGAGACTGTATAAAAACTGTACTCCCCTTCTTCTTCAATTTTCAAATAACCATTAAACTCTACCGCAAACTTTGCAGAACGTCTTTCAAAACTATCTAAATTAAAATCGTATATATGACCATTTCTAATTTTAGTTAGCGAATTAAAGTCTGGTACATTTTGCCAGTTTCCTTCATAATAATTATACTCCAATCCATTTTTTTCTTCATCTAAAAGATAAAAATTACGTTGCATAACTTTACTTGGAACTGCATTAATTTTATAAGATTTTATTTTCACATTTGCACTTTTATCTAGTTTTATAGGTTTCGTATAAATGTTGGAAGATTCATCTGGTTCACTTCCATCAAGTGTGTATCGCACTTCTGCTCCATCTGTTACTGGAGAAAGTGAGACTTCAATATTTGAATTAAAACTTATAGAATCTGTTGAAGCAAATTGAGGTTTTGTCAGCTTTTCTATTTTCCAATATACTTTTTTAGGTGAGCCTTCCGATTCCAAAAGCATAAAATCTTCAAACAATCCATAATCTATAAAATCATACCTATTTCCAGATGGCATATTCTTTTGAGCTGACTCAAAAGATGCTGGCCAAGCTGTACCGTGTATTGGTCCTATGTGGTGTGGGCCAAGAAGATTTTTCAACGTACCGGAAACATCTATTGTAATTTCATTTTCACCATCCACAACAAAGTCTGTTACGTCTAATTCATTTGGTGACCAAGCAATGATACCAGCAGATGTATTATTTACGTTTACTTCTGCAACTGAGCCAAGCCAATTTGGTAGTTTTACAATAAATCTTTTGCCCTCAGGTTTTATAAAAAATGTTTTTGAATATGAAACTTCATTAGCATAAAAAGGTAATCCTTGTTCTTTCCAACTTCCTAATTTTAATTGTTTTTCTTTAACAAGTTTCCATCCTTTCATTTGTGGTTCTAATCCGAAATCACCAACAATATAAATAGGTTCTAACTCCGAATGAACTGTCATTTGCGAAGCAACTAAAGTTACTCTATTTTTTCCAACAATAACATTTTCTCCAATGTTGTAAACTCCATATTTTCTATCCAGCCAATTTTTATTTGGATCAGTTTCTACCTTTTTGCCATTAATCTGAATCTCCCAAAGTTCAGGATGTTCAATAACTGCACTAAGTGATTTTAGCTTAGTCCCTTTTTCAACTTCAAATGAATAACTAGCTTCAAAGCCAGAATTATTTTCAAATGTATTTTTATCAACAATAGAAGTTTTATACTGAACAGCACTAACCCAAGGGTTGCCATCAAATCCGTGATGGTTAAATATTTTATTCGCAGCTTCAAAAAAGTAAATGTCTTTTTCTACTTTATCACCAAGTTTAATATCGCAGTAATCAATAGTTAAAACATTCTGCGATTTATTCTTAATTTTCAAATTATCTAAGGAAGTATTTATTTTTATTTCTCCAACTTCTTTTTCTGTTACAGTTTCTTGTGATTGACTTCCTATCGAAAGTAACAAGCTACCAGAAGGAGGTAGATCAAATGAGATTTCTAATGAACCATTTATCATTTTACCTTGGAAAGGTTTTAATCCTCCACTTGTTAAATCAAGTTCATTAACAGATTTCCCATTAATTAGAAATGTTCCAGAAGACCATTCATCAGAACTTGTATTTACTAAAAATAAAATTTGACCGTCTTCTACTTCTCTTCGATGATGAAATAATTTTCCTTTTATTTCCTTTGGTTTTTGAAACTGAATATTTTGAGAACTAAGTATATCAAGCACTTTAGTATCATTTAATGAATTTACGCTTATCCATTGAGATGAATATTTTTCTACTATTTTTTCTAAATCAGAAGTTTTGTTCCCATCAACAGAAATAGGAATACCATTAAAAGTTAGTACCTTTCCACCATTTGTTAAATATGTTTTCAGTAAATCATAAGTGGCTTTATCCAAGTTTTCAAACCCATGTGGAAAAATGATTACATCATAATCACGCTCACCAACTGTAAATTTATTTCCCGCACTCTTACCATTATCTTTTACAATATTTTCTGAAGCTAGATCATATTCAATTTGATATTTTTCTAATTGTAAAACGAAGTCTTGGAACAATGGTCCAATTTTTGAATATTTTTCGTGTGAATCAATTGGAGAATAATAACTCCACGCAGTTGATGTTGGTTCAAAAACCAAAATTCTATTATTTTGTTTACCCGAAGAAAGTGCGAGAGAAAGACGAGCAAAGTAATCTCCAAGTACATTGTAATTTTTCCACCAAGGTTCGTGGTAAGAAAAAGACTGAGGATGATCTCGCTTCCTTGCACCTTCAAGTGTCATATAGGAAAGATGCTGATTCAAGAAATTTACACCCAATACATATTGCCAATCACCTATCCGTTTCATATCTTCCAAACGTAAATCCCAACCTCCAGCTCCATAAGTTTCACTTAACGTACGCGTTCGTCCCAGCTGGTTTGCAACACTACTTAATTCTTTAACAGCTCTAACATTACCAAACTGAGCATTAACTTTTTCACTGTACTGATTCATCAAAATATCTATAGCAGGCATTTGATGCCAAGCATACATTGCCATATTATCTCCGCCGTGTCCAGGGTCAGGCCAGCCGTGTTCCCAGTAATGTCCGGTCCAGTCCAAATTATTTTTTTCACAATAGTTGTACCACGGCTTGCTCCATCTTTCAATAAACAATTCTAATAAAGTTGTATAATAATTATGACGAACTTGTTTCCAATTTCCAATTTCATAATCAATGGATGGTAATTTTGTTTTCAAATCATATCCCCAACGTTTTTCAAATTCATCAAAAAGTAAAGGAGTCCAGCGTAAGCCAGCTGGTGGAGATATATTTGGTTCATCTGTGAATATTCCCGGAACAGTTTTTCCAAATTCATTTCCTAAATATTTCTCATAACCTTTCATCGTAACTTCAATAAATTTTTCTGTTACTCCTTCATGAAGTAAATCAACATAGGAGTATCCTCCGTGCCACGCTTGCTTTTCATAGTAACTTTTTTTGTAAAAATAATATTTACCCTTTTTATTTCTTTCTTCATCTAAACCTTTTGTGATGTCTATAAAATTTTCATCTATTTGCTTTAATATTAAATAATATGATTTTGTATCATTTGGTAATTTGTCCAACCGACTCAGTACTAATCCAGCACCTTGGTTATATGATTCCGGCATTTCGGCTGGGACATGTCCTCCCGCAAATCCACTTGGATAGGAGTTCTCATCATACAACCAAACATTCATTCCAAGTTCTTTACCTTTCTTAACAGTATAAGCACATAATTGAAACCACTCATCTGACAAATACGATGTTATTAAGCCTGGACGTGGATGAATAAAAACTCCACCCATTCCACCTTGCTTAAAATCTAATAGTTGTTCATCAATTTGCTTTTCGGTTACATCATCATTCCAAACCCAAAGCGGAGCACTCCTGTATTCAACAGGTGGATTCATAAAGAGAGATTGTAATTTTTTCAAGGAATGTACCTCCGATTTATTATTATTTGCTGTAACAGTTGCAAAGCCTAATCCAAAGAGGACAAAAAAGCTTATGACAAAATAGTATGTTTTCATTATTATTATTCTCCAAAGTATATGTCTAATCTAATTTAGTTTTCTTATTGATTTATGAAAATGACAATTTTACAATTTCTTATTTTCTTAAATGATTGAAATTTTCTTATCCAATCTTCTTATAGTTTGCATTTATAATCTTTGCGTATTTTTCTATTGTCTCTCCAACATGTCCAACCCCTATTGCCATATGATGAGAAGGTCCTTCTTCTGACCATTCCTTTAAGAATTGTTTTGCACCAATTGGAAATCGGTAGCGACTGTTTGTGTTACCTATATTTAATGTTGGTCCCGGAACACATTCCCCTTCTGCAACCAGTAGTTTTATTTTTCCATTCTCTTCTTCAACAACAGAAAGTAAAGTAACAAGTCCTTGCTTTACACTCATTTGAATTGATAAACCTTTACCAGGTTTTCCATGATATAATGACAATGGAACAAGTTTAACTTTTCCCTCAGCAATCTTTGCATGAGCAGGTCCATCATGACCAAGTAGAACAATATCATCATTAAGATCCAAAGCATAAAATTCAGAGAAGCTACCACCAACTCCCAAAGTATCCATAATTTTCATAGCAATAACATTTTTCACTTCATACTCTCCGGCAATAGGAATGCCTTTCATTGTTAACAAAGTATTTCCGGGAATAACGGAAGTGATAATATCTTCGTATTCTTTTTCATCAACACCTTCGTAGTAATAAGCCATGCATCCTAGTTTATTTTTGGCAACTATATTATCAAGTGCAATAGAACTTTTGCTGCTCGTGTTAACTCTCGTTCATCACATTTAGAATCAACAACAAAATTATTTTGGAACTCTGTTATCTTTTTATCTGTTTGAGAATCTGTCGCTTCTTTGTAATATTTATTTAATGTTCCCATTTCAAGAATTTCAAAATGGCATCCAAAAGTTGTTGAGAGCTGAGTTAGATCACTATAAACATCAAGCATTCCGCCGTAGTAATGTCCTAACAATCCAACATTTGTATTTTGTAAAACTGCAGTAACTTTTAGAGCGGTCAACCAATCATCAATTTCATTCCAAGTAACTTTATCATCCAATGAACCTGTAATTAAATGGTAATCAATTTTTGCTTTGTTAAACACACTTGCAATTTCCGGTGCTGAACACGCTTGACAATATGCAAGCCATTCGCCAGTCATAGTACCACGATCACCAATTGCATTAAATGTTTCATAGTCAATTGCTTTTGTTGGTTGGATGCTTAAAACTATTACGGGAACTTTTAGTTCTTGCACAACGGGAAGTACTGTTGAACTTAGAGCATAAGTTGAGATGTAAAGAAAAATTGCATCAACATTTTGTTCGGCTAAAAACTTTCCAGCCTCACGAGCTTTAGAAGGATTATCAACAATTCCAGTATTTACAACTTCAATTTCTTTATCTACTTTTGAAATGTGATCTGCTATTATTTCTTGATAACCTTGTAAGCGTTCTTTCAGACCGTCAAACTGAGACCAGTAAACATCTAAGCCAATTCCATAAATTCCTATTTTCATTTTATTCCTTTTGAGATAATAATTTTAATTGATTAAATACTCGAGTATTGTCAAGTAATTTTGCAACTGTTGAGTTGCTAATTAGTCCAGTGCCTAATAGTACTACTCACATTTTAGACCTTATAATAATTTTGTTTTTAGCTTCATTTGGAGCAGCACTATGGTAATATCTGTCCTAAGAAAAAACTGTAAGCTCCCGTCTTGTCTCGGCATAGTTCTGTATTGTGGAACGATGACGGAAGGTGCGATATTATGGTTACTATAAATCTGTTAAGTAATGGTATCAAGCTCCGTAAGTGCGTAATTATTACTTTAAGTTTTATGTTAACCTAAATCAATCCACTCAAACAAATATTTCTTATCGTGATTAATTTCAAAGGCAGTTAAAAATTCTAAGTATTCGTCCTTAAAGCTTTTCTTTTTGTGATGCTTTTCTTGATTGATTATGTACTTAATTACGTTATCTCTTTGCGAACGTGAATATGAAAATGCTCCATATCCACTTTGCCAATTAAATTTAGTTCCTATAAAATTATTATCGTTTATCCACTTTGAAGAGTTGGCTTTAACTATACGAGATATTTCTGATACAGAGTTTTTAGGATTTAGTTCAAAGAAGACGTGTACGTGATCAAGGTAGCCATTTACTGCAAGCGGGTATTGTTCGCTCTCTTTTAGTATGCCACTTATGTATTTGAAAAGTTCATTTCGGAATGTGTTTTTTAATATGTTATCTCTACCGCTAACAGCAAATATTAGTTGAATGTTTAGTTGTGTGTATGTGTTTGCCATCTTACTTTTCTCACTTCTGTGGATAAATAATTTAGTCTGATTAGAAGTGATAATATAGTAAAACTATGAACAAGAAAAAACAACATCTCTGCTTGAACTGGCAGTATGGCAACACTTTACAAATAGTAAAAAGTAGTTAGTATTGGTGCGAGACATTATGGTAACAACTACATTATGGTAACAACTACATTAAGGGAAAAGCTATTAGCCCCATAGGTGAGAAACTATGGTAATAAAACTCTAGCATAAAAAGTAGTTAGCACCATTGGTGCGATATTATGGTAATAACTCTATAATAAGGAAAAACTGTTAGCTCCGTAGGTGCGGTATTATGGTTGTGTGTTAGTATGCATCAGCTTTAGTTGAAAAACCATAATATCGCTCCGATGGAGCTTTTGACGTTTTGTGATTTTTGTTTTGTTACCATAATATCGCAACTCTGTTGCTTTTTCAAAAACAAACTTTTGTCTTTGCGTTTTTAAGCTCCGCTAGGTGCGACAGTATGGTAACACTCGTATCTTGCAAAAATGGTTAGCTCCGTAGGTGCGTTATTATGGTTGCTTGTAAACCTCAGCACAAAAACAAAAGAATAATTTCGCACCTACGGAGCTTTTTGGTCTTAGCTGGTTCTTGCTTGTTACCATAATGTCGCAACTCTGTTGCTTTATTAAAAATCTTTTGTCTTTACGTTTCTCGTATTTTTATCACGGCGTAGTTGTTGTTACGTAGCCGGATGTTTTTACGTTTTTACGTCTATCGTTTCAACGTCTCTACGTTTTGCGTTTCTATGCCTTACTTTTCTATTTGTTTAAAAATCAGATTTAGAATATAGTTTTATTAACTAATATATTCCATCCTATTTTACAAATATAAGTTTTGTTCTTTTTATATGGCGTGATTTATAGCACAGTAGTTTTTAGTTCAACAATTCAGAGGCAAATTTAATTCTTGGTTAACATTATCGAGGAGTATCCTCGACAACAAAAGAATTACGTGCTAGGCATTTTAAAGATGCCTAGCACGTTTACTTAAATTAAAATCTCTTTACACTTTTCATAGACATAATCAATATCTACATCATTTATTGTTTTAATATCCACACATCTGTTACTCGCGATTGTTGTCGCCAGTTTAGATGTTCTTCATCCGGAGTGTCAAAAGTAATTTTTAGTTTACCATCTTTAATTAAATTCCTCGGCAACGGAAATTCCTTAAACTGCTCATATCCTTTTTCATATTTTGTAGATTTTAATCTCTTTCCATTTGCTCTTAATAATGCTTCGCCAAAACCCGATACTCGAATCAAGTAGTCTGTGTTCGGATCAAGTTCATCATATTCTAAAACTGGAGTAAACTGAAATAATTGTGTCGAAAGTCTTTTTCTGCTGAAGCCATTATTTTCCCATAAGTAATCAATTGCATCATCAGTTTCAGATGTAACATGTTTGGCATCTGCACTTGAAATATTATCATAGAAACTTCCCTCTCCTGGGCTTTCATAAGTTCTTATAAATTCAAGTTTAGCTAATTTTTCTTCTTCTGTTTTTAGTTTGCTAATTTTTTCAAATTCATCTTCTAACCACCATCTATTATTTAGTGGATGATTTATAAAGTCAAGTATAGCACCTCTTTCAGCACTTCTAGCATTATATTTTGCCACACTGGTTTGTGCTCCAATGGATTGAAATAGATCCTCAGCATATTCAAAAATTTTTTGTTTTAACTCTTGCGATACAAATTCTCTATCAGCTTTTTGTACAATCCATAACGCGTCTTTCATTGCTTTCTCAGCTCCGAGAATTTTAGCATTTTCTAATATTTCATAAGCTTTAGTTTCAAGATTTTTTTCGTAAGTGAGTCGGTCTTGAATGTATGCATCGTAATAAGCTCGCATTACTAATTGTTGCCACCTCCAATTATTTGCTAACTGAGGATTTTCAGTTTCCATTTTTTTCCATAAAGTTAAGGTTTCGCCTATCACTTTATTACCTAAAACTGGACCAACCCAATTTTGTTCTAAGGCAATTATTCCATCTGCTGACTCTTCTGCTATTTTTGAACCAAAGAAAAATCGACAATATTCTACAATGATATTTCTTACATCACTTTTAGAATCCCATCCCATCTGACTCCAGACAACTTTATTAACATCATCGTGAGTTCCATCAGAGTAGGAAAGAAAACCATCTGTAAAGACAGCATCTCTGTTATGGATTTTTGCATAGTAAAATGGTTGAGGGTTGCAACCTTCTCGTCCTAATGTAAGAGCAAATGCTTGGTCCCATCTTTCAACTGGGTACGAACACCTTACACTATGTGTTATATCGGGGTAGGAACGATGCATATATTTTTTAGGTAAACGCTTTCGCTCAATATCAATAGGAGGACTGCTTGGTCCGTACACAAGTCCCCTTAACCAGTTAGGACTTTTATCTTCTAAGTACTTGAAAAAATAATCTGTTTTCTCCTTGTTGAACCCTTGCAATGAAACCCAAATACCAGCATTAGGATGATACTTTTTAAGAATGGTTGAAAGGTCCTTCAAATATGGCATAAGGTTAGATGGATGATTTTCGCCAGGGTCGCCTCCGGGAACAAATACTGCATCAAGTCGTGGACATCTTGCGAAAAATTCCTCTTGCTTATCTAGACCTTTCTGATGTGCATCTTTAATTGTTAGATCGTGCGGAGCTGGAGTCCACACCCAGTAATCAGCATCGTACTTAGCACAAATATTACTTAACTGAACTTCCATCTCTTGCGGATTTATTTTAAAATGAACACTCGAAGATGGAGATTGAAATGGAATATTTTCAAAACTGTTTGCTCCAAAAATTACTTGCTCCCTAAAGTGTTGATCGAACTGTTCAACTGTCCAAGCATCCCATGAGTTAGCAGTATTTCTATATCCAAATTGATGTCCACGAATTTTATATTCAGGTGATGTTGAAATATCAATTTTTTCTACAACTGTAATCTTTTGATTTTCCATTTCAGCAATTCGCAAAAGTTTACCAATTCCAAAAAGAACACCTCTAGCATCTGCACCTATAATCCATAGAATATTCTTATCATTTTTACTTTCGTGGAAAATTCTGTAACCCTCTTTTTTTAGTTCTTTTAGATTTTCACCTTTTCGTTTAGGTATTTGTTCTCCAAATAAATTATCATCCGAAGTAATAGCTATAGCAATAATCGTTTTGCCTTCCCAGCTATTAGCAAGTTTTAATTCTAGCGAAGTTCTCTTAGCTATTTCTTCCAATATAATTTGTTTTGCAGTTTCTTGAACAGGCGATTTAATTCCGGTAGAAATTAAAATAGTTGCATTAGATAAATCTAATTCTTTTTGCAAATTATTTGAACATGCAGCAACTAACACAATAAATAATACTAAGCTTTTTTTAAACAATGTTTTCATCTTTACCTTTCTTCTCAACTTAATTTTGCTTTATTAACCAAACATCAGAAATTCTCGAAAGCATTTTGAACCCTATTATTTTTCGCGGTTTTTCCCCATCTATAGGATCAAATGTAATATCAAGATTCCCATCTTTTATTAGTTCTTTTGGAATCATAAATTCTTTATACTGTCCATATTCCTTTCCATAATTTTCATATTTCGAAATATCTTTTACTGGGTTTTCACTCATTCTAAATAGGACATTACAAGATCCAACATTCTCAAAAAATTCAACTTTCAAATTATATAATTCACTTTTCTTAAATTTATAAAACACATTTTTATAGGATCCTGGTACACCTTTCCAAGTATCTATTATAAGTTTTTCATTAAGATATAATTTAACACCATTATCTGCCTCAACACTAATCCCGTATAAGCCTCTCCCTGGCGATTTTAATTTACCAATCCATCTTACTGAAAACTTATTATCATTTACTCCACCTTGCATCGGTGATTCTCCATAATCCCAAATATGATCTATAGCTTTATCTATCTGATGAGCTATAGCCAGACCTTCAAGTTTCTTATTATTCCAATAATATGCTTGAAGTCCTGGTGTTACTCCATCTTCTTGTACAAATAAACTTTCTGGAACTACTTCTAATTCAGTACTATAAAGTTGCTCTAACTTTACATCATTAGCTTTTAAAAATACTTTCCCTTTTCCTGATAGTCTAATAAGATAATTACTATTTGTATCCAAGTCTTTATAACTCAACTTTGTTTCAAATGTTGGCTGAACAATAAGTGATGATAATCTTTTTCTGTTGAAGAGTTCACTATCTGCCAAATATTTTAATGCTGTTGTTGGTTCAGTAACATCATGCTTAGAAGTTACACTTCCTATATTATCATATATAACCCTTTCATTTTCATCTGAGTATGTTGCCACAAATTTCAATTTGGATATTCGTGACTTTTCACTCTTTAAATTTTTTGCCTCTGCAATTTGATCCTCTAACCATCTCCTATTATTTAAAGGCATATCTATAAAATCAATTATTGCTCCACGTCCAATCGATGCACCATGTTCTAAACTTCCTCGCTCTCCAATTGATTTAAAAAGCATCTCAGCATAGTTTAATACTATTGCTCTATAGTCTTGATTAACAGGTTCTTTTTCTGCCTTATCTAAAACTAATAATGCTTCTTCCATTGATTTATATGAACCTATCTTGGCTGCATTAGCTAAAATTTTATTAGCTTCTTCTTCCAACTTTTTTTCATACAGAAATTTTTTCTTGTTATACATATCATAATATATACGTATCAACAACTGTTGCCATCTCCAATTGCTTGCCAATTGAGGATTTGCCTTCTCTAATTCTTGCCACAGTTTAAATGTGTTATTAATTTCTTTATTGCTTCCTATGGGACCATCCCAGTTTTTCTCTATTCCTAAAATACCTTGAGCTATTTTTTTATTGTTTTTTTCATCTAATTGAAAATAAAACTTAGCATAGTTTTCCATCATTTTTTTTACATCTGCATTTGAATCCCAAGCTAATTGCAACCATACGGATTTATTTACATCATCTGTAACACCTGTTGAATGTGGCAAAATCCCATCACTATACGGTAGTGTGTTTTTTGCTATTTTTGTATATGCAACTGGTCTGGGGTTTGTACCTTGCCTTCCATAAGTTATAGCAAAAGTTTGATCCCAATTTTCTACAGGGTATTGGCATAGAAACGAATGACATATATCTGCATACAACCGTATTTTAAATTGTTTTGGAATTTTTTCACGATGCTTTTTTACTGACCATAAAGTATGTGGTCCATAAAAAATTCCTGTCAGCCATTCTGGTTTGTTTTCATTTAAATAATCAATAGTATATTGCATTCCATCATCAGTAAATTCTTGTGTAGAAAACCATATTTCAGCTTTTGGAAATTTTTTATGTACCATTGTTGCTAAGTCTTTTACATAAGAAATTATATCGTCTGGTTTATTAGAACCAGTGTCTCCACCCGGAACACTTACAACATCAAGCTTTGTTAATTTTTGTATCTGTTGTTCAAAAGCTTTTATCGCATTATAAGCTTTAACCTTTTTTTGGCTAACTTCTTCAAATGATAAATGAGGTACAGCAGTAAATAAACAAAAGTCAATATCGTATTTAGCACATAATTCACTCTTTTTTGTTATCTGCTCATCAACACCCGATTCAAAAGCGTTCATCCCAAAAAGCACTTGATTACGTATAGATGTTTCATACTGCTTTGTATCCCATTGATTAGCTAATGGATTATTCCCTATCCCTTTTGAAAATTGTAATCCACGAATTTCATATTCAGGGGATGTTGAAATGTTAATTTTACTTTCAACTGTAATCTTCTGATTTTCCATTTTAGCAATTCGTAAAAGTTTACCAATTCCAAAAAGAATGCCTCTTGCATCTGCACCGATAATCCATAGAATATCTTTCCCATTTTTATTCTCGTGAAAAATTCTGTAACCTTCTTTTTTAGTTCACTTAGATTATCATCTTTTCGTTTAGGTAATTTTTTTCTATACAAATTATTATCTGAGGTAAGAGCTACAGCAACAATCGTATTGTTATCCCAATTATCATTTAGGTTAAGTTGCAAAGATGTTCGTTTATAAATTTCTTCCAACAAAATATTTTCAGCAATATTTTTTATTGGCAATTTAATAGTTGGGGATATTAAAATTGTCGCTTTAGATAAATTAAATTGTTCTTCTGTTGAATTTGAACAAGAAGCAATTATCATTATGGCTAAAATTATTAAATAATTTTTCATTATCATTTTCTTTGTATCTCTTTATACTCGAAATATTCCATACGAAATTCCATTCATCTCAAGTGTTGTTCCATTCTTCTTTGGCAAAGTTTTTACTCCTTTACCGAGTTCATGCATTGTTCTGTCAACAACAATTTTACTTAAATAAATTTCCTTTGCTGTCGCTGATGGATTTACTGCAATAAGAAACTTCTCATTTTTATATTGTCGTATATATACGAAAGGCGATTCTTTTTGCTTTGAATAAATTGGAATCAACTTACCATCTGCATGAAAAGCTTTAGAACTTTTTCGTAATTTTATAAGTTTCTTAACAAGATTCAAAAGTGATTGCGAATTACCATCTTGAGCTTTAACATTTGGTCGCTTTTTGTTTGGATCAATTGGAAGATAGAGTTTACTTGGAGTAGCTTTTGAGAATCCGGCATTCTTACTTTCGTCCCATTGCATTGGAGTACGTGTACCAGTGCGATTATAACCACCTTCTTTTGATGGCAAATTTTTCAAGTAACGAATTCCAATTTCATCACCATAATAAATGAAAGGTATTCCAGACCAAGTGAGTAGCATTGTAAAAATAACTTTTAGTTCTTCCAACGTTCTTCCATCAGATCGTAATCTTTTAAAATCATGATTCGCTGTTGGAATAGAAATATATCCTCGACCTTTTGTTTTTGAAACTTGATTTAAGTATGCATCAAGAAATTTTTTAATTCCTTTCCCATTTTTATTTCTAAAAAAACAATCATCTCTAAGTAGAAGATACTCATAACCGGACTCACCAAAATGAATCATAAAATCAATATCAAATCCAGCAGAGATTGCCTCTTTAGGATTTCCCCATTCAGCAATCAGAACAGTATTAGGATATTTTTTTTGCATCCACTCACGGAGAGTACGCCAAAGTTTTATTGTTTCTTTTTTGCCTGGGTCATTCTTAATAAGTGTACCAGCCATATCAACTCGGAATCCATCAGCTCCCTGCCTCAACCAAAAGTCTATAATATTTTTTAATTCTCTTCGTGTTGCTTTGGGACCGGGTGCATCAATAGCTTGTTGCCAATTCTTTTTAGGATCGGGTTTTGCAAAACCATAATTCAATGCTGGCTGACAGTAGAAAAAATTTGTTGCATAACTTCCGCCTCTATCTGCATAACCGTTGATGAGTCTAATCTCCTCATCGTTACCATCCCACATTGAGTTTGTCCAAATATATCTGTCGGAATATTTGTTACGTTCATACTTGCAAGAAGCCTTAAACCAAGGATGATCGATGGAAGTGTGACCTGGAACTAAGTCGAGACAAATCTTAATTCTTCGATTGTGTGCTTCTTTAAATAGTTTTTTAAGATCTGTATTTGTTCCATAACGAGGAGCAACTTTGTAGTAGTCTGCAACATCATAACCAGCATCTTGGAACGGAGAAACAAAACAAGGATTCAACCAAATTGCGTTTACACCCAAGTCATGAATGTAATCCAACTTTTGAATAATACCTTTTATATCACCAATGCCATCACTGTTAGAATCATTAAAACTTTGTGGATAGATTTGATAAAAGATTGCTTCTTTTAACCATTCCGGATTTTTATTTTTCATATTTTTTTTCCTTATTGCAGCATTTTATAAACATGAAATCAATTCATTACTTAAACCATCCTTGTACGAAATCTTTTAATGTTCCATTATAAACTGCTTCTGCTAGAAATTCTTCACCGCGTTGATCGCCCCAAGAGTAGTTAATAATCAATTTCCCATTGAATTCACAAAAATCGATATCTGAATTATTAATATTTTCTGCTTTATTAATTCTACTTCGCGATTCTTCTATAAGATTTGGATTTGCGATTTTTTTATCTTCCCCTGAAGCTCGTAATACCGGATTCAAAGGACTTGGCTCCCAGTGCATCAAATCTTTAGACCGTACCACACGCATCTCATAACCGTTATGAGCCTCTAAATAAAAATTATAATAATATCCTTCAAGGTAGCGTAAACAATGTGGAGCTGTATAACGATCTTTTGCATAATTATACTCTGATGGAAGTAATGTCCACTCTTTTAGATTCTTTGAAGTTGCAAAGTTAGCTGTGAAGCGCTCTCCTGCTGCTTTTTCTGGTTTGCCAATTTCAAACATCAAAACATATTTATTATCATCTTTTGTTAGTGAAGTATTAAATATTCCATATCCAGGTAATTCAAATGCTTGCCATGATTTCCAATGCTCTAAGTCTTGCGAAGCAAAAATAAATATACTTTCTCCATCCCAAGTATCAACAGCGGTTACATAAACAATCCCATTATCTACAAAGGCACTACCAAGATGAAATCCTTTTGCAAAACCTTTTGTTGCCTTTCCTGATTCATGATCGACAAATCTAAAATACGAATCCCCAGTTTTATTGTTCTTGTATCCTTTTCTCACATATTCAAAGCGGTAAACTTTCTCTATAATTACTATTGGAGTTGTTTCCACTAAATCAACATCTATTGTTCCTAATTTAATTATAAGCGGGCGTCCATCTGAATCCGTTTGAGCTGTATGCTTAAAAGAACAAGCTGAAAAAAATATTAAACTTATCAATATTGATATACAAAGTTGCTTTTGAATTCTCACTTAGTTTTCTCCTTTTTTATTCTATTTTAAAATTGTTTTTATGGAAACCTCATATTTGTCACTCCAACCTTGTTCCAGTATGGATTCATATCAACAACAATTCCTTTATCTATCTCATCATCAGTAGCAAAACAACGGATTCAAATTAACCAATCCTTCCATTGCATAATATGCATCTTTGCAATTTTCATTGTATAATTACCTTAAATTATACCTACATTTACAACCCCGAAATCAATTCAACATCCAAACCTTTAATTGTTAAAGTACTAATAATCTTTCCATCACGTATTACATTAAAGCTTTGCTTCTCCTCATTTACATTCCACAACAGAGCTTTCTTTGCTGTTGGATACCAAGCAAAAATAACTGGAGTTTCTCCATCAACATAAGGTGTATTTTTTAGTTTTGGAATGATGCGTTTCTTCAATGCAAAAATATCTTCTAAAGTTTCATCCATTTGTATAAAATTTACTCCAACAACTTTTGCTTCTTTCCTAACAACAAAATTTTTACTTTTAGCTTTTACTCTTCCTTCTTCAACAGATTTTGCATCTTCATTTGATAGAAATATCCAACCATTTTTTGTAACATCATCAACAACTTCAAACGGAATTCCAGAAGCAAGAAATAGACTGAAAGGTTTGTCAGTTCCAACAAGTCGGCTATCCCATCCCCAAAAATGTTTGAATGGACCTTTCGGTTTGAGTCCGGCAATTTCTTTATGAAGTAGAGCAGACTTCTTCATTGCCGGAGCAAGTGTTGTCCAATGCTCAATAGGGAAAGGATGTAAACCACTCATGAACATTGTGTTTCGGACATCTGAAAGTAATGATACACTCAACTTAGCAGCCATGTTTATTGCCGAAAGTGCATCTTGCGGATAAGTTGTTGATTCACTATAAGCTAGTTTTGGTTTTATAAATCGCATGTGAAATAATGAACTGAATAATTCATCTGTCTTCCCTTTTACCTTTCCAAAACTTTTATCACCAAACATCAACTCACCAACTCTGAATGGAACGTCTCGATACTTATCAAGAGCAATACCAGATTTCTCAGCTCCAAAGTACATTACCATTATTCCAACTTGCATTTGGAGGGTAGCTTTTTGGAGTGCAGCAAACATATCATATTCTTTATCACATATATACTCAATCCACGAACGAAGAACTTTTGTAGGGTTTCGTTTTTCAACCGACTCAATTAATACTTTCCAATCATCCGAACTAAAATTATATTTTTGCAGAAATTCATTTTTACAATCATCACAAAAACATCCACCAATTTTTCCGGGAAATTTCCCTAGACGAAAATCATCATCAAGAAAAAGAATATCAAATCCTTCTTTAGCAAGTAATTTATGTGCTTCAATATTATCTTCTACTACTGGTGAATGAATGGAAGTTCCTGAATATAAACTCCCATCATAATCGCAGGCATTTTTCCAATTCTCTTTTTTTTCAGACCAAGATTCATCTGATGGATCAATAGCATTTCCCGGATTTCCTAAAGGAACTGTAAGTACATGAGCATTTAATCCTTTAGATTTTAGAAAGTCAGCAGATTTCCTTAACTCCTTTGGTGTGTGAAACCATTTACCTTGCAAGTATGAACCCATCCATACATCAGTAATACCAGCCTTTTTCATTATGTCAATAAGTTCTGGATTCTTTAACCAAGCTTCAGCTTGCAAACTTATATGAAAACGACGAACTGGTTTTTTGTTTCTGATCGCAAATATTTGTTTTCCAAAAATACTTGTGCCACCAATGACAGCACCGGAAGCAATAAGTGTATTTATAAATTTTCGTCGAGATATTATTCTTTGTTTTTTATTTTCCAATTTTAATCCTATTGTGAAAAATTATTTTTCAATAGATACTCAGATAAAAAGTTACTGATTTAACTAACCTAAATTTTAAGTCTTAAAATTGTTTCTTAAATATTTTTAGTCACTCTATTCAATATCTTTTACACAACGAATACCAACGGGGTAATTCCTAATATCTTCAGGGAGCAAATAATAACGATGACTTGTGCGAAGAAATGAATGATTATTAAAATTTGCTCCTCCACGCATCACTTTATATATTTCACCATACTGTTCCATAGGAGTTTTATTTCCTGGATAAGGTTTGTACCAGTCAGCTGTCCACTCCCAAACACTACCAGCCATATTAATACAACCATAGGGGCTTTCTGGTTTTGCAATAGCACTTCCTCTAGAATATTTGCTATCCCAAACAACAAAAGAATTATCAAAGGTGTTGCCCCAAGGGAAGATACGTCCATCAGTACCTCTTGCAGCTTTTTCCCATTCTTTTTCTGTGGGTAATCTTTTACCAAGCGATTTAGCATAATTATTAGCTTGGCTCCAAGTAACAATTGCCGGACTATTTTCTTTATTTTTTGGAAAGCTAAAATTAGAATCAAATTGTAAAAACTCTGCATTACTTACTTCGTATTTATCAATATAAAAATCGTTTGTTGAAGCAATATGTTTTGGCATTTCATCGTGGTCTCCATATTTGCTACCCATAATAAAACTACCCGCTGGGACATAAACCATATTCTTAGGAGGCCTCGGCTGTATAGGATCATTTGCAATAATATTGTTTATCATAAGACTGATAATTATTACAACAATAAATAAATGTGATTTCATTTTATACTTCCTTTCAATTACCATTCTGAGTCAATAATACCATAGTATCTACCGAACCAGTAATTACGAATCATTGCTGCGGCAGTACCTTCTTCCTCTGATTCAATTATTTTCAAGCTCCCATCTTCTTGAGGAATTTTAAATTTCTTTGAATGTCTTTCAAAACCCCACATATCTTTGATTGCTTGTTTTTTCTCTTCTGTAAAAACATCCTCTCCGGTAAGAACTTTATAAACCATTAAGAACCAAATATTACTTTCCCATTTAAACTCTAAATCCTTCCAATCATACCAATGTCTGTTTAAACTCATCTTATATTTAATCAATAACAAAGGGTCTTTTTCATAACGCATTACCATGTAAAATGATCTTGCCGCATGATAATCATCTCCAACATTTCTCCACTCTTTTGGGAAAAGTATTTTAGCATTTATCTGATGGTCGTCATAATGATAACGATCTATTAACATATTATACGCTGCATTGTATCGTTCCTTACCAGTTATATGGTGGGTAATTTTTAATGCCGCTAACATTTCTAAGGAGTTTAATTCTTGATGAGGTAAGTCAGGACAAAAGTTTCCCCACAAAGTCATTTTGCCATCTAAATCTGTAAGCTTAAAATTATTATTAACTACCCTTCCAATAAAACGATCGAGCAATCCAGATGCTTTTCGTTTATAATTTTCATCAGCACAAATTTCCCAGAATGTTCCAACTCCATAAAAAATAGAAGTAAACTTATCAGCACTTAAATCTCCTAACCAACGATAACCAGGCATTGATGATGATTGATGCCATTCGTTATACCACAAAACATCCTCGTGCCAAAGCGGTTTATCTGTTTGATTAAAACTACGTGCTACCAGTCCAGGAACTCCAGTGACTTTTTCAAGTTTTAGAATTCCTTCAAAAATCTGGTTTGCAATTTCTCTATCTTTTGGATTTTTTGTTAAAGCATATTTATGAGAATAAGCTGCAAGCATTTCAGAAGTTGGATCAAGACAATCAGCTTGCGAGCCTACTATTGGGCGGTTTAAACCAGCCGGAGGAAATATTACGTGCTGCATTATTGTTCCTTCATTCCAATGATTCCCCAGCATTAAGTTGTCAAACATATCTACTTTTACATATAGCGGATCTGTTTTTTTAGGAAACTCATTTACTTTTTGTGCAGAAGCAGTACTAACAATAATGAATGAAAAATAAGCAAAGTATAGTTTTAAAAGTTTACTCATCAACTCTCCCCTTTTATATTTAATATTTACTCTTCATCCTCGTTTTTGTACATATCTTCACGAACATCATCAACATTATCCATTGCTGGGCCTTGTTCAATTTTACGCCAGTCAATAGTTTTATTGTATTTCTTCATAGATAATTCTGCATCAAATACTCTAGTGTCATGTCTCTCTAATGTGTATGGAGTAAAGTCTGGTTTATCTGTAAAAAAATCTTGTAGCAATGAAGCAGTGACATCAAAATGATTTACATAAGGTACATTCAATATATTATAAATAGTTTTTAGGATAGAACCAAAGTTTGCATGTGTATGTGATACATAACCTTTTTTAACATAAGGGCCAGCCATCATTAGGATTGAACGATGTCCATCAACATGATCAACTCCACCTTGAGGATCATCTTCAGTAATAATAACAAGCATATCTTTCCAGTATTTTGTTCTAGATAAAAAATGAAGAATACGCCCAACTGCTAAATCATTATCAACCATAAAAGAATGCGGGTATGGATAACCATCTTCTGGACGAACTCCTGCTCCATGATCGTTCGGAATCATTACCGTAACTAAAGGCGGCATTTCTTCATTACCTTCAATCCACTTTTTTGTAAACCCAGTTTCAAATTGATCCATCCTATATTGATCGGGAATGTTCATGTTGTAGCCGGCATAGTTATGGCTGGTTCTTTTGAAAAGTGCTCTTTGCATTGGTATCATTACTCCATGTGCCGCTCCAGTATTTGTATCATACCAATCTTCTCTTTCATGACCACTTTCATTTGCTTGTCCAAAATTATAAAATTCAACATTTTGTCTTTCAAGTGCTTCCCACAGCCCGCCAATCTCAGCATAATCTTCTGGGTCAACACTTCCAATTGTTTTTGGAAATCTACGTCCTTCTGCTTTTGAGAAATGCATAACAGTTTTACTTGTGCTTGCGTTTGCCTCCACCCATTCATTTGGAATAACTCCTACCAGCCAATGATGTCCATGTACAGAAGCATCACTATCACAATAATAGTTATCTGAAAATGAAAATTGTTTAGCAGCTTTATGATGGTTAGGAGAAATTCTTAGATTAGGAAAATCTTTTTGCAAAGAATCTGGCAAAGTGTATTCATTATTAACTCCATACCTGGCTAGGGTGCTATCACCTTTTGCATTTTTAAGCTGACCAAAAATTTCATCATAAGTCCTATTTTCTTTGGTAATGTAAACTATATGTTTGATAGGACTTTTACGTAAACCCGGTAACGGTGGAAGTGGATTTTTTCCATTATCAACAATACTTGTTTCAATAAATGTATTGTCAATAACTTGTTTAGTATATTCTGCTAGTTTATCATCCGTTGGCATTGTTACTTTTTGAAAACTTCCTAATTGAATATCACCTACATAGTGACCTTGTATTGGACTAACAAAACCATCTCCGCCATTTGGTCCTGAACCAAGACCTCTAATACTAATTATATAAATATATTTTTCATCTTCCGATAACTCAACTCTTGTTGCTCCCCATCCTGTTGGGATAAGTCCTTTAGTAGTTCTAGTTGGGATATCAATTACTGCAACTGCATTGAAACCTAAAAGTGCAACATATAATGTTTTTTCATCTTTGCTCATTGTGATACCAAAAGGTAATGAACCTCGTAGATTGTCAATTCGTTTATCAATTTGAATTGGAATGTGACCAACAATCTTTTGAGTAGTATGATCGATAATTGAGATATTATCATTAGTTGCATTTGTTACATAAGCGAATTGTTTACCAACCGCAATAGAATTAGGGCTTGCACCACCAACTACTTCTGCATCTTCAACAGTTTGACCAATTTGATGACCAGTCTTAAACTTGCTTATTACCTTGTTATCGTTTAAGTCAATTGTAAATACACTCATTGCATCTGGATGAAGAGGACTACCAAGACCTGGAATTTTTCTTCCTTCTACAATAGTTCCTTCAATAGATTCTTTTGTATTTTCTCCATAAGGATGATGAGAGATTCTTAATGAATCAAAATTTTCTGGAGTCGCTCCTTCTATTAATGGGTATGAATAAAGACCAACATTTGCAACAAAGGCTTGCTTTTTATCTGGACTTAGAGCAATTCCAAAAGGTTGACGACCAACTTTTGTGGAAGCTGAAACCTTCCCATTTGATAAGTCGATTCGAACCATTCTGAAATTACCTCTATCAAGAACTAACAATTCATTGTTCACATCATTCAATAAAAGATCAGAAGTAAAACTATCTTGATAATCAACTCCATCTATTTTCCCATTAAGATCAAATGTTTTTAGCTTTTTTAATTTCTCAATATCATAAACAATAACAGTTCCATTATTGCCACCGCTTAAGTATATTTTTTTAGAGTCAGTTGAAAAAGCGACACCCAAAAAAGAGCCACTTGATAAGGGCGATTTTATTTTTTTGTCATAACTTGGTATTCTTAATGTTTCTAATGAAGTGAGGTCTATAATTGTAAAAACTTCATTGTGTAGAGTTACAGCTTTTTTACCGTTTGGCGAAATTGCCATACCGTAAGGGTCGTTAGTAATTCGTAAAGATTTGCCAACTGGTGTTGCATAACGCCCACTTGGGAGAACCGAAACTCCACCAATATTTATTTTACAAAATTGGTCTTTCCCCGGAACTTGTAAAACCTTCACGGATTTATTACAACCGACAAATATTATAATCAGTATAAATGGTATAAAATATTTGGTTTTCATAAAGAGTCCTTTTGAAATAGTAAGTGAATTTGTAAAATAATTAGAGTTTCTACAAAAAAGAAAAGTTTGTCATTTCCAACTTGCTTGCCCTACAACAGCAAGGGCGAGACTGGAAATACTAGCATTATAAAAATGGATTTCCGATTAAAGCATTCGGAAATAACATCTATGAGACAAAAAATATCGTTTCTTGTATTCGCTCTAATAAGTATTTATTAATTTGTTTTGTATAACTGAAATAATTTATTAATAATTTCTATTCTTATTTATTGTTTCATACAATGCAATGATATTATCAACTGGAACATTTGCTTGAATATTATGAACAGGAGTGAAAACAAAACCACCACCCGGAGATAATATTTTTATTTGCTCTTCCACTTGTTCAATAACTTCCTCAGGAGTACCAAATGGTAGAACTTTCTGAGTATCAACTCCCCCGCCCCAAAATGTAATTTTGTCTCCAAATTCTTTTTTCAATTTAGAAGAATCCATATTGGCTGCTGTAAATTGAACGGGATTAAGAATATCAACGCCTGCATCAATCAAGTCGGGAATAAAATCATAAATTGCACCACAACTATGTAGAAAGACAAATAAGTCAGAATTATTTTTAACGTATTTATATATTTTCTTATGGGCTGGTTTTATATAAGTCTGATACAAATCAAGAGATATTTGCGGTCCACTTTGCATACCAAGGTCATCTCCCATTTGGATAATTTGAATATACTTAGAAACCGCTTGTAAATATTTTTCTAAGTTAGTTAGATGAACTTCAGATAACTTACGAATCAATGCTTCAGCAAAATTAGGATCAGCTACAAAATCAAGCATCGAATTTGAATATCCCTTCAAGATTTGATATTCCTCAATTATATTTCCTCCAAAGCCACCCATTATAGCATAGTCAGTCTCCTCATATAACTGCTTTGCTTTATTTTCAATTTCCCTAAAATACTCATCAGAAAAATAATACCAATTATGATTTTGAATGTCTTGTTCTGATGCTGCATATTCTAAAGGTGGATTACAAGATTCAAAATATAGACAAGATTTTGGCATACGTGCTTTAATCCGATTTCCATCCATAACAACCCATTCATTTTCTAACATCTTAGGCATTAATATAGATGGTATTTCTACCTTAGAATTATCTGGTAATTGCCACTCTTTCCATTGTTTATCATTCTGTAGATAAGAGCTTTCTAAAGATATTACATCAGCCTCAAAATGATCTAATATTTCCTTTCCAGGTATTGCAAGTTGTTGATTAATGTCAAGCATTTTTGTAGGATTCTCGTCAAATCCTAATTCTTGTTTTAACTTGTTATATGCTATTGCCATAATCCCTGTAGATCCCATTCCACCAATATCTATTGGTATTTTATCAGGTTCTTTATGATTTAGAGTATTTAAAACTCTTTCTCGAGATGTCATAAATAATTTCTTATTTTTTTGAAATAATACTGAAGATGGAACTTCTTGTTTTTCAAACCCAGGATCTTCCCACATTAGTTTCAAGAAATTACTTCCTCCTCCTTGAAAATATTTCAATTCAATTACATGCTTGCCAGATTTTAATCCTACAGTTCTAAATATTTCAACCGCAGAATGTAAGCCATCACTATTAATTATTTCTATTCATTTCAAAAATAATTTTATTCCGTCATTTGAAATTAAATAAAAAGTGTATAAACCATCATTTAGAATTTCAAGATAACTTTGAAAATCAAAAGAAAAAGATGATAGATTCTTAACTTTACTTATTCTCTTTTTTCTATAATCACTTGAGCTTATCCTAAAGCATCCAAAAATACTTTGGGAGTTCTTGAAACTTTTTTGCTTTCATAATTATAGAATGCAATATTTGTTTTTGCTTTTACAATTATTTTATCATTTGAAACATTTACAATTCGGTAATAAATATCACATCCAGCATTTGTAATTTCTTCAACTGCAACATCAATTCTAAGCTTATCTCCATAAAAACTTTCAGATGAATAATTGATAACAGAGTCCATCATAATAATTCCAACTCCATCAATATTACCTTCACTAAAATTATTCTCTGCTAATAATCTAACTCTGGCTTCATGAATAAATCCTAAAACCGAATCATTTCCAAGATGTCCACCATAATTAATGTCGGTAATTCTAACATCTATATGAGTTGAGAAAATGAATGTTTCAGGAAGTTTAAGTTTTATACGTGCCATTATTATCTCTGCTAAAAATTATAAATTATTTCTTTCCAAAAGTTACACCTTTCCAATCATCAGTTCGGAATGGAGATGCTGGTAAATCCGCTCCATTATATAAATTACAAATTGGATTTGAAGCCCAAGCATATCTAACAGCCATTGGATTTTTAATTTGGGAATTCCACACAACTACTTCATCACCTTCTATTTTTGCTTTTGCCCAAACAAATTTTTTATTATTCCCAGCAATTGCAAACCCTTTTAAATGTTCACTCCCCTTTATTTTCAAGCCTTCATCAGTATTAGCAAATTGCAAACGAATTTTATCATCTTCAATTTTCATTATTTTATACATCGGGCCTGAATAAGAAATATCTTTATCATAAACTTTTGACAAAGCATTTAGTGCTAATCGTTTGCCAACATCTTGTTTGTTTTTAGGATGAATATCTTTTGCATCGCCAATGTCAATTGTTACTGCCATTCCAGTATTAGGCAATTCTAAAGCCATCGTTTGAGCTTCACGTAGTTCCGCCCACGAATCATCGGCTGGTTGAGATTCAACCTCCATAAAATTAGCGAGTTGTACAAAAAGGATTTTTAAATCTTTTGTATCCCAACTACTTCGCCAATCATTTATTAATGTTTTAAATAGTGTTCTATATTGGTATGCACGTTCAGCATTTGCTTCCCCTTGATACCAGATCGCACCTTGAATTCCGTAAGGTATCAGCGGGCTTATCATTCCATTGTATAAAACTGTTGGACGATTAGCACCGGAATTGATACTTGGTTTCTCAGGTAATTTACTTACATCTAATTTATTTGGATCAACTTTATACTTCCAATTACCAGTCAAAGAAATGGATTTATCTTTAAAAATTAATTTCATCTCAATTGCTGGGCCGTATAAACCACCATTGTTTCCGATATCAAGAACTTCAACGGAAATTTTGTTTGTTCCAATATTTACTAAAGAACTTGGTATTTTATAAACTCTAGAATCAGCAACATCAATCCCTCGTCCGACTCTTGTACCATTAAACCATGTAATATCATAATCATTAATTTTACCTAATGATAAAACCAAGTCCTCTCCTTTCCAAGAATTTGGAACGTTAACATTTTTACTAAACCATACAACTCCATCAACTTCTAAACCAGTATCTTCCCACGTTGTTGGAAGCTTCATAGTTTTCCATTTATCAATATTGTAATCTGAATTTTGGAATCCATTGTTGAAAGTGCCAGTATCTTTTAGGATTTGTTCAATCTTTTCAGGCCACTCATTTAATTTCTTATTATACTCAATAGCTATTTCTTCATCAGTAGATAAATCAGTTTCTAAATAACTAACAATTTCTGTAAACTCTGGTATTTTTTTTAATGATTGCCCGCTCGTCCAAGCTTCAATAACAGTACCACCCCAAGAAGTATTGATTAGTCCTATTGGAACATTTAATTCATTGTGAAGTTTCCGTCCAAAGAAATATGCTACTGCTGAAAACTCTGCAATTGTATTAGGTGAACATTCCTTCCATCCTTCACTCTCAAAATTATCTTGCGGAGAATTTGTCATTGTTTTTTCAACTGTTAAAATTCTTATATTAGGATAATTTGCATTTGCAACTTCTTCTTTTGAGTTATTTATTTTCCCCCAATCTGCATCAATCGCCATCTCCATATTTGATTGTCCGGAACAAATCCAGACTTCACCAACCATAACATTTTTAATTGTAAGAGTTCTTTCCCCTTTTATAATTAGCTCATAAGGTCCCCCAGCATGAATTGGTTGCAAGTTTGTCAACCACTTTCCGCTTGTATCTACAATAACACTTTTGTGTTGATTAGCTAATTCAATTTTTACTTCGCCACCAGGTTCTGCAGTTCCCCAAATTGGAATATTTTGTTTTTGCTGTAAAACCATGTTATTTGTAAAGAGTGGATTTACTACAATGTTTTGTGCTGGTTCTGATGACATTTGACAACCGATTATTATTTGTAGAAAAAGAAATGAAGAAAATAATGTTGAACTTGTTCTATTACGAATAGTAAAAATATTCATATTGTAACCTTTAATTTGTTAAGTATTTTTATAGAACAATTTGGTTTTGGAAACACTATATAAAAAGACGATTTTTATTAATTTTGTAAAAATATGTCATTGCGAAACTTCTGTCTTTTAGAAGTTGCGGCAATCTGTTAAAGTTGAACGTTCGCTTTACAAAGATTGCCACCCGCCAAGAACAAGGTCGGGCAAACTGTCGTTAAAAACACTCATCGCAATGACTGACAAATTCCAAGAATCAATACGGTTTAATTATATCCTAGTTTTAAATAAATTTTACATAAATGGATTCCCGATAAAAACATTCGGGAATGACAAACATGGATAAAATCATAAAACTAATTTTTATTATTTTTTTGATTTTTAAATAGAACCGAACCTGGAATTATTTGAAAACTTAATTCTTTAGAGCGATAGTAAACTAAAAGAGTACTACTTCCGCCACTTTGAAAAAAATCAACACCAATTTTGTGTTTCCCTTTTTTCAAATAAACTATACCACTTTTTTGTTGAGGTCCATGCTCACCATCATTGTCAACAACCATATTATCATCAATGTATAATTTACTTCCATCATTAGATGATGTATAAAATTCATACTTACCGTCTTTTTCAATTTGGATGTAAGAGTTAAACTGAAGTGCAAAATTATGAACTGGTAAATCTATTTCATCTAATCCGAATTGAAAGACATTACCTAAAGAGCTTGCTTTTAAAGTTTCGAAATTAGGAAGAAACTTATATGCTCCTTTAAATAATTTCCATTCAATCCCATTTTTATCAGAGTCAACAAAATCATAAAATGTTTTTACTACTCCACTTGGATTAAAACCTTCCTTAAATGTCTGTGCTTTTACTATTGTGTTTTCCTTAATCTCCACAGGTTTGTTATAAACTTGAGATGAGTTATTTGGTTCGCTACCATCTAAAGTATAACGAATCGTTGCATCCCCATCATCACAATTTATTTTTACAATGAGTTTATCCCCTTCAGCTAAAATAGTATCGCTAGGAGTTATTGTTGGAGAAGAAACATAAGGTTTTGTTATTTTCTTAATCACTCCATTTGAAGTAAAGGAATAACTGCCGGACTGAATTTTAAAAACTGCATAGTTATCTTCCCACCCTTTAACCTCAATACCTTCAGCACTTTGAGCTAATTTATTTTCTTCCAAAACATCTTCTTTATTTAATGTTGGGACATAAATAGTTGCAGTTGTATTAGCTGGAATTGTAACATCCCAACCAAAATTTTTATCATCTAATTTCCAACTACTTTTTATTTCTCCATAGATCGAATTGTAGGAAGCTTTAACAAAAGTTAAGTCACCCAAAACTTGTGGCTTCATAGTTATATGTTTAAATGCAGGCTGATCCGAATCAGTTTTGATGGCAGCTAGGTTTTCATAAAACCAAATTATTAAATCGCCCAGTAACATTACATGATTGCCAGAATTCATTGCTGGATTGCCATTGTCTCCGTTCCACAATTCCCAAATAGTTGTCGCTCCTTGCTCAATCATATATCCCCAACTTGGATATGTTTTTTGCGAAGCTAAATTATAAGCTACATCAGCATGCCCATTATTGGTAAGTGTTCTCATAAGCCACTGACCACCAATTATTCCGTTGCCTATATGGTTATTGCTCATGCCCAATATTTTTTGCAAAAGATTTGTAACAATTTGTTTTTCATATTCCGGTGGAACAAGTTTAAAAATAAGAGCAAGAATATTAACCGTATGAGAATTGTTGCTGTACTGAATTGTTTGTTTATCAAAAAATTTTTTGTTAAAAGCTTTTTTTATTTTTTCTGCAGATGCTGAATAGTTTAGCTCATCTTTTTTCTTATCTAATAGTCTAGCAAACTTTTCCATCATTTTTAGTTCATAATAAAAATATGCAGTTCCTATATATTCCGCACTTGTTGTTCTTAAAGGGTCAGCTGTATGTATTAACTTTACATCTTCTGGTGGAACACACCAATCTCCATACGTATCTTTTGGCATAATATCATCAATTAAAAACTCACTCATATACTCAATCCATTTTTGCATTGTTGGGTAATGAGTTTTAATTGTTTGTAAATCCCCGTACTGATTATAAAGCATATCGGAAACAAAAAGATAAGTTCCAGCCCAGGTTGTATTGTCATTATAAAAAGGCCAGTACGATGGAGCAACATCCGGGATGCTTCCACTTTCGCGTTGGGCATCTCGAATATCAGAATTCCATTTATTGTATAGTTTAGAAATATCAAAAATAAAACTTTCTCCTCTTGATGCAGCAGCACGATCACCAAGCCAGCCTTGCCTTTCATCACGTTGTGGACAATCAGTTGGGATGCTTCTATAATTCCCTCTAATTCCCCAATAGGCATTTTTATAAATTTGATTTATCAATGGATTTGAACATTCAAACTTCCCGGTTACTTCCAAAGCATCGTGAACAACTTTTCCTTTTATCGAAGCTAAAGTTGGTGTTCCCGGATAGCCAATCATTTCAACAAACCTAAATCCGTGATATGTAAAACTTGGTTCCCAGCTTTCAGCTTCATCACCTTTTAGAATGTACGTATCAGTAACTTCTGCTGTACGTATATTATCTAAGAACAAACTTCCATCATCATTTAGCGTCTCCGAGAATCTTAAAGTTACAACATCACCTCTAGTTCCATTTACAAATAACTCAGCCCAGCCAACCATATTTTGTCCCATATCAAAAATATATTTACCAGGCTCAATTTCATTTACAGCAATCGGAGATAACTCTTCCGTAATTTCAATTTGTTCATTTGGCTGTGAAATTAGTTTAGCTCCAGGCTTGGTAACTAGCTCAGCATCCATCCAATCTTTATCATCAAAATTTATTTTACTCCAACCATCTAATTCCATACGAGCGTCATAAAACTCTCCATCATATTCATTATTTTTTCTGATTGGTCCATTAGTAGTAAGTTTCCAGCTTTCATTTGAAGCTATTACTTTTTTTGAACCATCTTCATATTCTATTTCTAATTGGCAAATTAGTTTTGGAAAACCATAGGTTCTTGTTTTTTCATTCCCACCAATCCTTGGTGCTAAATACCGTCCATTCCCAAGAACAACTCCAATTACATTTTTACCTTGAAGAAGATTTTTTGTTACATCAAAAGTATTGTAAAAAGTTGTTTTGTTATATTCCGTTAGACCAGGAGCTAAAATTTGATTCCCAATTTTTTCTCCATTTAGATATAGTTCATACAAACCAAGTCCAGAGATAAAAACTGTTGTAGATTTAATTCGCTTCTCAAGTTCAAATTCTTTTCTCAACATTCTTGCAGAAAGTTTAGAATGCGAATCTTTTGGTTTGTCATCCCCAACTGCTTTGTCAAGTCCAATCCATTTCGCTTTCCAATCAGATTCATTAAATAATCCAGTTATCCAAAATGCTGGTTTACTAGTATGAATAGTACCATCAGCATCCCAAACTTTTACTTTCCAAAAATATTTTTTGTTACTCTCAAGTGTTTCACCATCAAAATAAATTTGGATTGAATTATCAGTTTCAACTTTTTTACTATTCCAAATATCTGTTATGTTATTGTTCAAGTTCTCAATACTTGAGGCAACTATAACTTGATAAGCCGTTTGCTTAACACCTCGCTGATCTGATTCAAGATTCCAACTAAACCTTGGTTTCTCAATATCTACACCAATGGGATTTGTTTTGTATTCACATTTTAAGTTTATGATTTTCATTTCTGAACCTTGTAAATGAATGGATAGAGTAAAAAGGAAAATAAATGTTATTAGTAATGTCTTCATTATTCAGTTCCTAGTTTTCAAGATTGCTTAAAGTTTTAATTAGTCTATCTGGATAGTTTGTAATAATTTCATCAACTCCTAGTTTAATCATCCTTTGCATTTCTTCTGATTCGTTAACAGTCCAAACTGCAATTTCCTTACCATTAGTTTTTGCCTTTTTAACAAAATCTTCATCCACAGTTTTATAATGAACACTTAGCAAATCAACATCTTCGCTAAACACATCAACATCTTCTGGCAACTTTCCAAAAATGTAGCCAACCTTTACATTTTCATTTAACTCTCGAATTCTTCTGATTTCATCAAACTTAAACGATGTAAAAATTACTTGGTCTAAAAAATTATTATCTTCTACAATTTTTAGAGATCTTTCAGCAAGTTTTTTTTCATGCTTATTTGCTTTAAGTTCAATGTTTAATTTCATTTTTCCTTTAACTAAATCTATTACTTCTTTTAGAGTAGGAATCGGTTCGTTTGCATAATCTTCAGAGAACCAGGAACCTACATCGATTCCTTTCAAATCAGCATAGTTCATTTCCCAAATATTTTTATCAATACCAGCAGTTTTTTTAAGTGTGCGATCGTGTAGAAGTATAATTTCCCCATCGGCAGTTTCTTGAACATCAAGCTCGCTCATATAAGCTTTCATTTCAATTGCTTTTTGCATAGATGCTAAAGTATTTTCCGGAGCATAAGCTGAAGCTCCTCGGTGGGCAACCACTTTTACTTTATTTCCATTTTCTGTGGTTGAGCAACTTTGAATTATTATGAGTGAAATGAGGATAAGAAATACTTTTATTTTTTGCATTTTTTCTCCGAGTAAATATTTAGATAGGAAAATTCCTTAATATAATAGATGGATTAAACTCTAGAATAAAAGAATGCTGTCGAGTACTATTCCGCGACAAACAAAATTTTTTTTAGTTCTATTACAAGTTAAGCAAACGTTTGTTTAAGTTCAAATACTATTGTTTTATACGTGATTTAAGAAAGCAATTATCTAGGAACTCGTATTCAGTAATCGTATTTAGCAGAAAAAATGTTTTTGTTTCTGTAAATTTATTGTCGAGGAATAGTCCTCTACAACAAGACAGTCTCGCAATTTCCTTCTAAACGTTTTTACGTTTTGCGCCTTTTGTTTCCACTTTTATTTATCCCTACAATTAAACTTTAGGTTTTACCTTCCAAGTAAAAGCAAGCAGTAAAATTGCAATTACTGTACTTCCAAGTATTGAGAGAATTATTATATCCCAACTTGCTGCTTTCCCATAAAGATTTCCATAATAATCTGCCATCCAACCAAAACCTTTTGCTTGTATTGTTCGGCCAATGTACCCAAACAGACCAACAAATCCGGCTGCTGTTCCCACTGCTTTTTTAGATGTTAAATCTAAAGCTGCAACTCCAAGTAGCATCACAGGAGGATAAACGAAAAACCCAACAACGGCAAGCATTGTCATATCAATCCACAAGTTACCAGGAGGATTAAGATAAATTACAAGGAAGGCGAAAAATATTGGGATCATACAAAGAAGAGAAACCATTCCTCTTCTTCCTCCAACTTTATCTGAAAGCCAACCCATTAAAATTGTTGATGGAATTCCGCCAAACTCTAAAATTAGAATTGCAATTCCACCTCCAGCCAAAGAAGCGCCTTTCACTTCACGAAGATATGTAGGTCCCCAATCCAACATACTGTACCGAACTATGTAAACAAAAAGATTTGCTATAGCAAAAAGCCAGAGGAACTTATTCTTAAAAATATGTTCGACAAATAACTCTTTAGTGGTTAACTCTTTTTCTCTATTATTTTTATCCTTTTCTCCATCGGAGTAAGTATTTGTATATTCTTCTATTGGAGGTAAACCTACAGACTGCGGTGTATCTCGTAAACGTTTGAACAAATAAAATGAACCGATAAGTGCAATAGTTCCTGGGACATAAAATGCAGCTTGCCAACCACCATACTGAATAGTAGCATAGGCGGCAAGAATTCCGGCAAGTCCGCCACCAATATTATGTGCAACATTCCAAATAGCAAAAATAGAACCACGTTCTTTTATACTGTACCAATGTCCAAGAGATCTTCCACACGGAGGCCATCCCATCCCTTGAACGAATCCATTTAGTGACCACAAGAATAAATGAATGCCATAACTTTGCACACTTCCAAAAGCAAAGTTTAACAAGCCAGTTAGCAGAAGACCAAAAGCCATAAATTTACGAGGATTGCTTCTATCGGAAAGTGAGCCATTCAAAAATTTTCCTAGTCCATAAGCTATTGCAGAAAGTGCAAGAATATTTCCTATCATATTATAATCGTAACCAAGTGCTCCTTCAATATCTTTGGCTACTGTGGAAAGGTTGTTACGTACAAGATAAAACATTGCGTAACCAAGAAAAGTAGATTCAAGAACTAGCCAACGGTTAAACTTATATAGCTTATCAATTTGTTCTTTCGGAACTCTTTCAATTGCAGAATCTGGTTTGAACCAATCAAATATTTTCTTTGACATATTGATTTCCCACACGCGTATTTTTTTAATAATTAGTAAATTATATGAGATTATGAATAAAATCAATTTAGTTAAATTTTTTAAATGATTTAACATTCCTTTACCTTGATTCAATACAATCGTTTGTATAATTTAATTATCTAATTTTTTATTATAAAAAAGCTGTTTGATTTTCTAAGAGGAATAATTAAATGTCACAAAAATTAAAAGTAATTTCTCCAATTGATGGAAGTATTTATTATGAAACTGAAATGCACAACCAAAATGATATTGACGATGCTTTATCATCAGCAACAAATGCACAAAATGAATGGAAAGAAAAATCAATTTCTGAAAGGATTGAATACATAAATAAATTCATTGAATCATTTGAAAAGAACAAAGAAAAAATAAGTGTAGAATTAACAAAACAAATGGGTCGTCCAATTTCATATTCTCCTTTTGAAGTTAATGGAACAATTGAACGTGCAAGAGGAATGCTTGAATTAGCAGAAACTTCTTTGATAGATGTAATGGTTGAAGAAAAAGAAGGCTTCAATAGATATATTAAACGAGAACCTCTTGGAATTGTGTTTGTTGTTCCGGCTTGGAACTATCCATTTTTAATTGCAGTCAATAGTATAGTCCCCGCTCTATTGGCTGGGAACGCAGTGATACTAAGACATTCAGCACAAACTCCGTTGGTTGCAGAACGCTTTGCTGATGCTTTCAAAGAAGCTGGATTACCTGAAGGTCTTTTCCAATATTTACATTTATCTCACGCCGATACGGCAAGTGTTATTAAAGATAAACGAGTTAGCTTTGTGGCATTTACTGGTTCAGTTAATGGTGGTTATGAAATTCAAAAAGTTGCAGCTGAAAGATTTATTGGAGTTGGTTTAGAACTTGGGGGGAAAGACCCTGCTTATGTTAGAGCAGATGCTGACGTAAATTTTGCAGTTGAAAATTTAGTAGATGGTGCATTTTTTAACTCAGGGCAATCGTGCTGTGGTATTGAAAGAATTTATGTTCACGAATCTGTGTATGATAAATTTGTTAAGGGTTTTGTTGAGCTTACAAAAAAATATAAATTAGGAAATCCGTTAGATGCAGAAACCACTCTTGGTCCAGTTGCAAAAAGGAGTGGAGCAGAATTAGTTAGACAACACATTAAAGATGCAGTAAACGCTGGAGCAACTGCTATGATTGACGAATCTCTCTTCCCTACTGCTAAAAAAGGTACAAATTATTTAGCTCCACAAGTTTTAATTGATGTTGATCACACAATGGATGTTATGTACGAAGAAAGTTTTGGACCTGTAGTTGGAATTATGAAAGTTAAAAATGATGATGATGCACTTAAACTTATGAATGATAGTCCATTCGGATTGACTGCATCAATTTGGACGGAAGATGAAGATAAAGCAGTTGAGATTGGCAATAAAGTCAATACTGGTACGTGGTTTATGAATAGATGTGATTATCTCGATCCGCAACTCGCTTGGGTTGGAGTTAAAGATTCCGGTAGAGGTTGTTCTCTATCCAAAGTAGGATACGAACATTTGACGAGACCAAAGTCTTATCATTTAAGAGTTAAACATTAGTCATAGATTGTCTTTGGAATAATCTGTTATTCCGGTTTCCAGTTCTTTTGGAATATCGGAATCTCAAAAAAAAAAATCATGACAAAAATCATTACATCATTTTGATAGGGGAAATCTATTGAACACTGAGATACCGGTATTGTAAAAAACACAAACCAGGGTGACAACATTTGAGATTCAATTCACATTTTAAAAAAGTATATTTTTCAAAGGAGAATTATTATGCCGTTATTAAGACACTCTTATAGCTTCCCAACTAGAATTGAATATGGACCGGGTGTAATTTCAGATTTACCAAAAATCATTAAAGACTCTGGTTTTACAAAAGGATTGCTTGTTACAGATCAAGGAATTGAAAAAATTGGTTTAGCAGATAAGTTAAGAAAATATTTTTCTGATAAAGGTATTGTGCTAAGTAGTTATAGTGATGTTGTTTCAAACCCAACAGAACAAAATGTTTTTGACGGAACAAAAGTTTACAAAGAAAATAATTGTGAATTTATTGTTGCACTCGGCGGTGGCTCTCCTATTGATGTTGGTAAAACAATAAAGGTTACTGCTGTTCATAATGAACCGCTTGAAAAATTGGATGATACAAAAGGTGGTGATAAATTTATTGTAAATAAAATGCCTCCGTTCTATGCAATTCCTACAACAGCAGGAACAGGGAGTGAAGTTGGTAGAAGTAGTGTTATCACAGTCAAGTCAACAAACAAAAAAACAATTATTTTTTCACCACAAATGATGCCTGATATTGCAGTACTTGACCCTGAGATTACTTTATCACTTCCTCCTAAACTAACTGCTGCTACTGGGGTTGATGCATTTGTTCATAATTTGGAAGCTTACATAATGGATAATTTTCATCCGTTTGCAGATGGATTAGCAAAGGAAGGAATTTACCGAAGTTTCAAATATTTACCTATCGCCATTCAAGATGGGAATAATGTTGAGGCGAGAGGCGAAATGTTAATGGCTTCTGCAATGGGTGCTACTGCTTTTCAAAAAGGACTCGGAATAAATCACTCCATTGCTCACGCACTAAGTGTTTTTTATGATACTCATCACGGACTTGCAAATGCCGCAGTACTAGTTGAAGTGATGAAGTACAATATATCAGATGAAAAAGTAAATGCAAAGATGGCCTCACTAGGAACTTTACTCAACACTGAAAATGATGCAATGTCGGTTATCTCTGCAATTGAAAAATGGCTAATAAAAGTTGGAATGCCAACTGACTTGAAAAATATTGGAGTTAAAGAAGAAGATATTCCCGGAATAGAAGCTTATGCAATGAGTGATCCGTGCAAACCTCTTAACCCTAAATTAGTATTAGATGGAGACGTTACAAAAATTATTAAAAATTTATTATAGAGAGAAATTTTCAATTATGATTAAAGCAATTACATTTGATCTTTGGGATACTGTATTTATTGATGATACTGATGAACCCAAAAGAAAAGCTGCTGGCAAACCTACGAAAGCAATTGAGAGAAGACAACTTGTGAAACAATTTGTAAACAAACACAAAGTAATTTCGCAAGAAATAGTTAACTCAGTTTATGATACTCAAGATGCTACTTTTAGAAAAGTTTGGCACGAGTTGCATATTACTTGGTCTGTTAAAGAACGATTAGAAATTGTTTTAAAAGGTTTAGATGTAACTCTACCCGAAGATGAAATGAATGAGTTAGTTAGACTTCACGAGGAAATGGAATTAGAATTTCGCCCAGACTTTGTTGATGGAGTTCACGAGGCAATAAAAACTTTAAGTAAAAATTATAAACTTGGAGTTATCTCCGATGCTATTTTTAGTCCCGGTAAAACATTAAGGAAATTACTAGAAGATGAAGGACTATTACAATACTTTTCAACATTTGTATTTTCTGATGAGGTAGAATGTTCTAAACCTCACGAGTGTGTTTTTAATGCCGCTAAAAAAGGTTTAGAAGTTGAGTTTAATGAGATAGTTCACATTGGAGATAGAGAGCATAACGATATTTTTGGACCTGAAAAGATGGGAATGAAATCAATCCTTTGCCTTGCTGCTATTGACCGAGGTAGTGATAGAAATAATGCTGATGCTTACTTTAATAATTATAATGATTTACCAAACATCATAGAAAACTTAGGAAAGAAATAAATATGGAACAATTACGCTTTATTATTCTTGATGGATATCCAAAAGTAAGTAGAGAGCAATTTGATGAAGTTGGTATGACAACTGCTGGAATATTATATGCAAGATTATTATTAAATTATTTACCAGAAGCAAAATATGATATTTTTTATTCAAGCGATCCTGCAGTAGTTCTTCCAAACAAAGAAGAAATCAAAAAATATGATGGAGTTCTTTGGCCTGGATGTAACCTAACAGTTTATCACAATGAAGATGAACGTGTAACCAAAATGCTTGATCTTTGCAAGACGGCTTTTGAAGTTGGTGTACCCCAATTTGGTAGTTGTTGGGCATCTCAAGTTGCAGTATATGTAGCTGGAGGAGAGGTCAAACCAAATCCTAAAGGAAGAGAGATGGGCATTGCAAGAAAAATGTTTCTTACTGTGGAAGGATTAAAGCACCCAATGTACGAGGGAAAACCTCCTGTGTTTGATGCATTTACAAGTCACGATGACGAAGTAACAAAATTACCAGAAGGTGCAGTAAATCTAGCTTCAAACGAGTTTACAAAAGTTCAATCTGTAGATGTTAAATATAAAAAAGGAATTTTTTGGGCCCCACAATATCATCCGGAATATGATCTTCACGAAGTTGCAAGATTAATAATTGCAAGAGAAGAAAAATTAATTAAGCAAAACTATTTTAAGAGTTCTGACGACCTTAAAAAGTTTGTTGAAGATTTAGAAACAATTTTTAGTGATAATTCACGTAAAGATTTACGATGGAAATATGGGATTGATGATGATGTTCTATCTGATTCAATAAGACAATTAGAATTTGCTAATTGGATAAAAAAAATTGCAATCCCATTTTCTAAAAAATCTGAATAATATTATTGGATGTAACTTTGCTGATTTTATACAGAAATTAAACGACTAATAATTCTCCTTTTTACTATAGTTTTTTTTAATTCACCTTTTCGAATTAATTTTAAAATAACAAAAATAAAAGCAGACTGTTTTTTTTTATTTGCATTTACTTTATACTCCTTTCCAATCTTTTTCCGGAATAGGTTTGTTATCAAGGATAGTTTCAATCCTTTCCATCACTTCATCAGTAAGTAAAGCAACATAATCTATAACTTTCATATTCTCTTTTACTTGCAAGGGATTAGAACCTCCAACCATAGCAGTACTTACATTTGGATTTTTTAGTACCCAAGCAATTGCCAAAGAACCCATAGAGATTCCTAATTCTTCTGCAATTTTTGTTAGCTTTTTAATTTTCTCCATATTTCTCATTCCCTCTTCGGATAAAAGTATTTCCTTAAGCCAGTCGAATCCTTCCAAAGAAAATCTGCTACCGTCTGGAATTCCATCAATATATTTCCCTGTTAAAAATCCACTTTTAAGAGGTCCCCAAATTGTTGTTCCTAAACCAATTTCATCAAATAGTGATAAATATTCTTGCTCAAGTTTGTCCCGCTTCAACATACTATATTCTGGTTGCTCCATTAATGGAGGAATTAAATGTTCACGTCTTGCTATTTGATACGCTTCTATTATTTGAGCTTTACTCCACTCACTTGTTCCCCAGTAAAATGCCTTTCCTTGATTGATAATATGGTTCATCGCTCTGACTGTTTCTTCAATTGGAGTATGAAGATCGGGACGATGACAAAATATTAAATCGACATAATCTGTATCTAATCTTTTTAGTGAAGCATCTGTTCCCTCAATAATATGTTTACGAGATAATCCACGATCGTTCTCACCTTTTCCACCCCAAAATATTTTTGTAGAAAGAACTAAGTCCGAACGTTTCCATTTAGTTCTTTTTAGAACTTTCCCCATTATTACTTCTGCTTCTCCATCAGCATAAGCTTCTGCATTATCAAAAAAGTTAACACCTGCATCATAAGCAGAAACCATACAATCATAAGCAACATCTTCTCCGAACTGACCATTAAAAGTAACATAAGAGCCATAAGATATTGCCGAAACTTTTAAACCCGATTTACCTAAAAATCTGTATTCCATTTTTCCCCTTATTTAACATTCTTACAACCATACCTAATAAATTCTTTACATATATACTAATAACGATTTGGTTTTCGGATTTTAATTATTGTCATATTGAAGGAGTGTTTTTTACGATTTAAATATCTCGATGGCTAATAACATAGAGATTCTTCATTACGATAAAAAATATCTTCATTCAGAATGACAAATTTTAGACTTCTGTTTTCCCAAAATCAATTTGGGTTTAGTATAACAACTTGGACTCTCGCATACTATCATACAATAAATTATTATAATTTAGTAAGCATTAAATTTCTCCAATTAACTTTTATTCCACCACCGCTATGTATTTGAAGAGCAATGAAGCCATAGCCTTCGCCAATTTTTGAATCAGTAAAATCAACCATTGCTTCTCCGTTCAACCAAGTTTTAACATTTTCATCAACAACACGTATTCTTAATTTATTCCACTCACCCATTTTTAGAATATTTTCTTTTTCATCTGGAATTCTTACAAGCCATCCCCTTCCATAAGATTCATAAATTCCTCCAGTATCGTGATTCGGTGGAGCAACTTCAACTTGCCAACCGCTTATCTTTACACCTTCAATTGATGATCTAAAAAACACTCCACTATTACCATTTGCACTTTGCTTGAACTCAAGTGATAAATCAAAATTCTTATACTTTTCATTTGTATTCAGATAACCATATTCTTCATCTGGTCCACTAGCACAAATTAGTTCGCCATTTTCTACGAACCATTTTTCAGTTCCATTGATTGTCCACCCACTTAGATCTTTACCATTAAACAAGCTAACCTTTTCACTTTTACTTGAGCAATTACACGAGCCGCAAGAGACAAAACTAAAGACAACCAATAATAGAAGAACAAAACTTATTACTTTTTTCATTTTAACATCCTTTTTATAACGATTTAATTTTAATATTTCTAAACCAAATTTTATTTCCGTGATCTTGTAAAGCAATTTTACCAGTTTTAAATTTTGAATAATTTTTTGTGTCTTTCCACTTACTTTTTGCCTTTCTATCGTTCCAATCTTTTGTCCATTGTATAAACTCAACTATTTTTTCTCCATTCAAAAAATGTTGAACAAGAGAATCTTTTATAACAATTCTACTAGTATTCCATTCGCCAACCATCTTTAATTTCTTTTTACTTCTATCTGCAAGATGCATTGCATAATTAGCACCTGCACTTTGCCACTCTTCTAATTGTTGAGGAAATCCAATATCATCTATCAACTGATACTCTGGTCCTGTAGAGTAAACTGCTTTATATCCCTTGCCTTCTTTCACGTGATAAAAAATTCCACTATTTCCACCCTGAGAGACTTTCCACTCTAACCTCAAATCAAAATTTGCGAACTCACTATCTGTAACTATATCGCCACCAATATCAGCTCCTTTCCCAAGAGCAACTAGTTCTTCATCTTCAACAATCCATCCACCGTTTATTTTGCCATCATTAAATTTATGCCAACCCTTTGTTGTCTTTCCATCAAAAAGTAATTGCCATCCATCCATTTTTTCTTGCTCAGTAAGACTATTGTTTGGATTAACATCTTTAACTTTTACTACTTCTTTCTCTACTTGATTACACCCAACTACAAAAACCGAGAACACAATTAATGTGACAAATAATATTCTGTTCCTACTCATTTAATTTTCCTTTTATTTTAATTTCATTTTTTGATTTTAGAATTGCAAATAGCTGATATTACTTATCTTTCTTTTTTATAACCAAGTTTTCCTTAGATGGTAATTTAGGAAAAGGATTATGTGGTTCAATCTGATACCAATAAGCAACAGATGCCAAATCATCTTGCAAGACTCTGTAACCTTCACGATCCCAACCAAGGTTTTGAATAGTTATTTTTAAGTCTTCATCAAACCTTACTGGATCTAAAACGTGCCAACGGTATTGCCCAAACATTCCAACAAAATCGCTAATTGTAGAATCTTCAACTGCATAAAATCCAGCATATAATGTACTAAAGGATTCATAATGTACTTTACCATCAATTGTTCTATCATTGTAACCGTAAGAACCACAAAAATAATCTTCTTCGCCTGTTCCGCATATTGTTGGAAACTCTTTATCTCCATCCAAAAAGAATTTTATTTCCCCTTCTCCCCACCAGCCTGGATCTCTTGAACCGTGAGCAAGGTAAGTTCCAACATATTGACCTTTCCCTTTTATGTCATCAACAATCGTATAGACTTTTTTATGAGGTATTTCATTAACTCTACGAAATTGTGCGTGAAAGTAAGGAGTATCTTCTACAATATTTTCAAGTGAATAATTAATTTGGTAATAAACTCTTGCTTGCTTATCACCTAAGTTTTCAATTGTAATCTTACATTTTTTTCTAAAAGGCATTTGCCAATAAGAATTAAATCCACTACGAGGATTTACTGCAACTGTTGCAGAATTTATTCTTGGCTCATTTTTCATTCCCCATCCAGCTGCAAAAAAATCACCTACGGGAACTTCAACTGATGGTTCCGTTTCATCATCCCAATAAAATTTAAGAATCATCAACCGATAGTCACCAACCGGAGTCATCCAAATATGATTAATAACTCCTGAGCTATTAATCTCACCAAGCACTTCGGTTTCTCCAGATTCAATATAAATATATGGGTTAACCTTCCAGCCTTGTCCTAAATTACGAGCTTGCTTTGCAGCAACTCCTTCTTCCAAGGTTGCCATTCCACCTCTTCCTTTTTCTCCGGTAAAATTCTCAGGACTTATGGAACGAGTTTTTGCATCTTTTAGTTTATAAAGATTATTTAATCCAACTGATTGTGCAAATAGAATTCCACTTATAAAAAAAAGAGCTACTATTTTTCTTAACATATTTTTTCCTTTATTTTTCCCCATATTAATCAAATAATTTTCAATATACATTTATTGTACTTTTATTTTAATTTCATTTTTATAGGATCCCAATTAATATATTTGTTATTGAAGTAACTGTTATTACAAGCCAATGCCGGAGCACAAGCTCTTAATCCAAAGGTTGCATCTTCAACAACAGTTCCTCCGGTACGTATAGCATTGTAAAAATTAGTGTGATGATCTACAGAAGCGCCTTGATAATCTTTTTCAACTTGATAAATTAATTCTCTTGGAGGTAGCATTTTTTTACGTGAAGATATTTTAGAATTCCCTTCTGCTAACTTTCCTTTTAAGAATGCATCTTGAGGTTGGTTTTTTTCATTTGTACGTAAAACAACTTTGTCCCACATTACATCCATTGAACCATCGCTACCGACTAGTTTTAAATAAGTTGTGCCGGAAGTTCCATCAACAAAGTTACATCTTAAAGAAAGATTAAAACCAGGATGCTCTTTAGTTACCGGGTAATCAAACATTCCTAGTAATACATCAGGAACTTCACGTCCATCTTTCCAAAAACGAAGTCCACCCATTGCAGCAATTTTTTCCGGTCCGACTGAAGATGTAATAAAATGCAAACTTGAGAAAAGATGAACAAACAAATCGCCTGCCATCGCTGTTCCATAATCAAGGTAATTTCTCCATCTAAAAAATCTTAATGGATCAAAAGGAATATATTCGTTGTCTTTCAAGAAACGCTTCCAGTCAACAGTATCAGCCGATGCATCATCTGGTATATCGTATTGCCAAGCTCCAGTTGGTGAATTTCTAGCCCAGAATCCTTCTGCATAATTTAGTTCACCAATTGCTCCATCTTTCAAAAGTTCTTTTGCTTTTTCATTTCCAAGCGAGCTTAAGCCCTGACTTCCTACTTCAAAAACAACATTGTTTTTATTTTGTGCTTTAATTACATCGTAACCTTCTTCAATTTTATGAACCATTGGTTTTTCGCAGTAAACATGTTTTCCACTATTCATTGCATCAACAGAAATTTTTTGATGCCAATGATCTGGTGTTCCAATAATTACAGCATCAATATCTTTTCTTTCTAAAATCTCTCTATAATCTTTTGTTGTAAAAATATCTTTTCCCCAATTTTCTTTTGCATCTCTAAGTCTTCCTTCGTACAAATCACAAGCAGAAACTAACTTTACTCCAGGAATCTTCAGAGAAGTTCTTACATCGGAAGAACCCATTCCACCAGCACCTATTACAGCAATTTGAATGTTATCGTTTGCAGAAATATTTTTATTTAACTCTGCTTTGTTTACAGATTTAATTTCAATTATACTTTTATCTTTAGCAGTTAATATTGTTGGGGCGGCGGCAATAGCAGCCGATCCGATTGCCATTTTTTTAATAAAACTTCTACGGTTTGAATTTTTCTTTTTCATTTATCCTCATTATTTAGTTAATTACTTATAATTTCTTTTACATTACCATTCTAATATAATTATTCTCCAGGGAATAATATGGATACTGGAATTTGGCTTTTTTTATTAGAAGAACTACTCATTTGTAATTCCAGATGAGTTTTACCACCGGCTTGAAAATACTGTAACTTAAATTTATGCTTACCTGTAGATAGTTTTACATTGCCAGTTTTTTCAATTGTTCCATGCTGTCCATCATTCTCAATTATTATTTTATCATCAATGTAAAGAGAGCTACCATCATTAGAACTTAAGAAAAATGTATAATTTCCCAATTCTGATATTTTAATCTCTCCAGTAAACTGAACCCCAAAGAATTCTTCCTTAGTAGATATGTTCTCCAAGTTTACTTGAAATACATTTCCTTCTTTAATTGGAGATAAACTTTCGAACTCAGGCAATTTCCCCCAATTCCCTTCGTAATATTTATATTTCAATCCGTTTATTTTTCTATCAGCATCATAGTCTCGTTGAAAGAATTTTACAATATAAGGGCTTACTCTTTTCCCATCCCGGAAAGCACCCGCTTTTACAATAGTTGTTTCTGATAGTAAGATGGGAGTTTCATAAATCATCGATTTGATATTTGGATATGAACCATCGAGTGTAAAATGAATTGCACTATTAAAACTGTTTGAAGATAAAGAAACTTGTAATGTATCTATAAAAACATTTTGACTTGATTTAATTCCGGGAGCATAAACAATATCAGGAGCGCCATCAATATCAAGAATAATTATAGAATTAATTTTATCTGGCGCTGTTTTGGGAACTGAAAGAATGAGATCTACTCCTTTTCGCTTATATTGAATTTCATTATCTGAATTACTAGGCAAGTAAACTTTTTTTACTTTATTTGTTATACCGGGAATTAAAAGATTTCCATCTTCTGGCCAATCAAAAACATGGAGGTAAAGTCGTGCACCGCCATAAATTTTACGTTGAGTGCAACGTCCAAATGCTAGTTTCTCAAACGGACTAGCTGATGTACCATATATCGATTCTGAGTTTAACTTCATCCAGTTTCCAATTTCATGCAAGCGTTCAATACTCTCTTGCGGAAATAGTCCCTCAGCCGTTGGGCCAACATTCAGCAAAAAGTTTCCACCCTTGGAAGCTATATCGGCTAACTTCTGCAATAAGTCTTTTGAGGACTTCCAATCACTATCATTCTTGTTGTAACCCCAATGATTGTTCATCGTCATGCAAGTTTCCCAATCAACTCCAGGTAATCCGGTTGGTGGAATCTCTTGCTCCGGTGTGCCAAAGTCTCCAAGATATTCACCTTCTTTAGTAATCCCTGCCATCCCTTCACGACCCTTATCAACTCTATTATTAATAATTATTGTTGGTTGCAACCTCTTTACATAATTATATAGATCTTTTCCATACTCGTGATTCCATGTATCTTCCCACTCTCCATCAAACCATAAAACACCTATGTCTCCGTAGTTTTGAACTAATTCTCTTAATTGATTTTTCATATAAGTAACGTAACGTTCAAAGTCAGCACCATCTACCGAACGATTTTCTTTTTCCCATTTTCTACGTGGCAAATAATCCGGATGATGCCAATCCATAATTGAGTGATACCAACATATTTTTATACCTTCCTTGTGGGCAGCGTCAGCAAGTTCTTTCATTATATCTCGTTTAAAAGGTGTTGACATAATATCAAAATCAGTATATTCTGAATCGAACAAACTAAAACCATCGTGGTGTTTCGATGTGATTACAATATATTCCATACCTGCATCTTTTGCCATTTTCACCCATTCATCTGCATTAAACTTTATGGGATTAAACTGTCCACGGAAATTGTCATAAATATCAATTGGTATCTCTGCTGATGTACGGATCCATTCTGCATGATTAGTTTCACCATTCCAACTACCAGCTGGTACAGAATACAATCCCCAATGAATAAATAATCCGAAACGTGCTTCACGCCACCAATTCAGATCATCTGCACGAATGTTCTGCAACATAAAAATCATAAAGAACAGATATAAAAAAATACTTTTTATTTTGAGCATAATACTCCTCCTTGATAAAATATTTTTGGATATGTCTAATTCCATTTACTTAAAATATTTTTTAATTTCACAACACTTTGTAAGTTCGATAACCATAAATAGTAATAACAACAAAACTGATTAAAGGTAAAATGAATGAAACATTTACAGCTGGTAATCCCGCAACTGTTCTTAAATCAATAATTGCCCCTTGTAGTGGAGGCATAAGTGCACCACCAACTATTGCCATAACTAATCCGGCAGCTCCAAGAGTTGTATCATCTTTAAGACCTTCTAACGCAATACCATATATTGTTGGAAACATTAATGACATAAAAGCTGAAGTTGCAACTAAACAATAAAGTCCCCCTATTCCCTGAATAAAAATTACTCCCAAGATTGAAAAAAAGCCACCAACAGCAAATAGCATCAGCAACAAACGAGAATTGGCGTACTTCATTAAATAAGTGCTTACAAATCTGCTAAGTAAAAAGATTACCATTGCAATAATATTATAGTTTTGAGCTTCGACTTTAGGAATACCAATGTTATCTGCATATTGAATAATAAATGTCCAACACATTATTTGTGCAGCTACATAAAAGACCTGAGCGATTACTCCTTCTCTATATTTTATATTTTTGATAAGTCTTTTGAATGAATCTATGGGTCGAATTGTACTATCTATTTTATTTGTTTCCGGCATTTTATACAGAGCAATTATTACAAGCATTACAATCACAACCAAACCTAGTATTACATAAGGATCTCTAATAATCGATAAATCGTGAGTTCGGATAGACGCTTTTTCAGTTGAATTTAGAGTACTAAAAATAAGCTCTCCAGTTTCACTTCTAACATCTGATTGCAATGACACTAGTATAAATTTTGAGGCAACAAACATTCCAAATAAAGAGCCAACTGGATTAAATGATTGAGCAAGGTTTAATCTTCTAGTAGCCGTACTTTCATCGCCCATAGAAAGAATATATGGATTAGCAGTAGTTTCCAAAAATGCCAATCCAAAAGTTAAAATGTAGAGGGATACTAAAAAGAATCCAAACATTTCATATTGTGCAGCTGGGAAAAATAATAAAGCTCCTATTGCATATAAAGATAAGCCTAGAATTATACCTTTTTTGTAACTGTATTTTTGGACAAAGAGTGCTGCTGGAATTGCCATTGTTGCATAGCCACCATAAAAAGCAAATTGAATTAGTGCAGCCTTAGCAGTAGAAATTTCCATAATGGTTTGAAATGCAGCTACCATTGGATTGGTAATATCATTAGCAAAACCCCACAAGGCAAATAAACTAGTTATTAAAATAAAAGGAACTAGTAATTCTCGTGAGACAACTTTTGATTTTGTTTTCACTTTCATACACTTCTTCCAAGTTTATCGCTTTCAATAATTCTTTCAATTACTTTCATGTTATTGACAGCATCTTGTAAAGGTGTAGGAACTTCCGTATCGTTAATGATAGCAAGCGAAAACAGATCAGCTTGAACTGTATATTGATCGCAAGGTTCAAAAATAATTTCTTTTATTTTATCATCTTTATGTAAAAATATTTTTGATGCTTTATTTGCAATAGGGTTAAACGGAAGTTCAAATTCTATTATTCCCTCTGTGCCAAATACCTTAGCTTGTTGTTTTTCTTCTAATTGTATTGAGGAAAAGAATGAAGATGTTCCATCTTTGAATTTTAGTATTGCGGTTGCAACAGAATCGACTTCAAACTCCGGATGATATTCAATACTCCCAAAAACTTTTTCTGGTTCTGAATTAAAAATAAATCTTGATAAAGAAATTGGATAGCATCCAATATCCATCAAACTTCCGCCACCTAGTTTTTTATTATTTACAATACTGTTTGGGTCATCTTCAAAAAAAGAAAAAGATGATTGAATTGTTTTAACTTTGCCAATTGCTCCATTCGCAACAAGTTCTTTCGCCTTTATCCATTGGGGATGATGCTTATACATAAAAGCTTCCATTATTTTTAAGTGTGGATATTTTTGCGATTCATCTAATAACTTTTGAGCATCCACACTTGTAAGAGCAATAGGTTTTTCAACCAAAACATGTTTGCCAGCTTCTAAACATTTTATTGCCCACTCTACGTGAAGATGATTTGGCAAAGGAATGTATATTGCTTCTATTTCATCATCATCCAATAATTCATCATAAGATCCATGAAATTTTGGGATGTTAAATTGTTTAGCTACAGTTTTTGCTTTGTTAAAACTTCTTGATGCAATGGCCTTAATACTGGAGTGACTACTATTCATCATTGCTGGAATTACATGTTCAGTTGCAATAGTTGCAGTACTTAATATCCCCCAATTTATTTTTATATTCATTTAATATTCCTATCGTTTACAATAAACATGAAAAATAGTTTTCTAGTTCAAAGTTCTTTATTGTCCCTTTTGATTCCTTAGACATATTACAAAAATATCAATTATTAATGTTTCAACATATTACCCAGAACTTCTATCTTTTCTATTTGTTCACTTTTGATGGAAACTTTTAGTGCCTTGCCTCCACCAGCCTGAAAATATGAAAGTTCTATTTTATGCCATCCTTTTTGAAGAGCAATTTCTCCATCTTTTTCATAAGCTCCGTGCAGTCCATCATTATCAACAACTAGTTTATCAGCTATGTATAAACGACTTCCATCATTTGATAGTAAACTAAACCTATAAACATCTTGCTCGGGAACTTTTATAAAACCTTTATAACTTAGACCAAAAGATTCTGAAAGTTTTTCCTCAGCAAAAGGAAATATGAACTTTGCAACTTTACCTTTTTTTATAGATTTAAGATTCTTAAACTCTTCTACAGAATGGATCTGTTTGGGAAGTTTATAATATTCAAAACTCAATCCCTCGTTTTCAGTTCTAATAGTTATGGGTGTCACTGGCTTCTCTTTAATATAATTTGATTCATAGGTTGGGCTAATTTGTCCATCTATAGTAAACTCTTTTATTTTAATTAATGTTGTTTCAGTTACTTTAAATTCTTCCATATACAATATAGATTTTCGAGTTGGTTCAGTTCCATCAGTTGTATAACGGATTTCCATGTTTTTTTGTTTAGATATAATTTTAACAATTGCATCATTTATGAAAACATTGTTTTTATTAAATCCTTCCAATCCAGGCCTACGATAATTTATACCAAGTACATTCAGCCTTTCATAATGTATGCCCATCCTCTCCGAGAAATCCTCATAGTTACGCTTCTCTTTGGGCGACCATGCAACTTCAGCAAGTGCACACAAACGAGGTAAAGTCATATACTCCGCTAACTCTGGAGTTGCAATATACTCCGTCCATTGATTTGCTTGTACGCCCATAATATATTTTTGTTCTTCAGCACTTAGCTCTTCTGGTATTGGTTCGTAGCTATATACTTTTTCTAAAGGTAAAAATCCCCCTATTGCCAGAGGTTCATTTTCGGGTTTCCCTGCGTAAAAATCAAAATAGCAAAAATCAGTTGGACTCATCACAACATTATGCTTTAGCTTTGCTGCACTTATTCCACCTTCAATTCCTCGCCAGGACATAACGGCCGCATTAGGTGCAAGTCCGCCTTCTAATATTTCATCCCATCCAATTAATTGACGACCTTTAGAATTTAGAAATTTTTCGATTCGGGTAATAAAATAACTTTGTAACTCATGTTCATCTTTTAAACCTTCCGTCTTAATACGAGTTTGACACTTTGAACATTTCTCCCATCTTACTTTTGGAGCTTCATCGCCTCCAATATGAATATATTTTGAGGGGAAAAGTTCTAATACTTCGGACAAAATATTCTCAAGGAAAGTAAATGTTGCTTCATTGCCAGCACAATAAATATCATCATCAACTCCCCATAGTGTACGTACTTCAAACGGGCCACCTGTACAGGAAAGTTCTGGGTAAGATGTGAGTGCAGCAACAGAATGTCCAGGCAATTCAATTTCGGGAACAACAGTTACAAATCTTTCTTCTGCATATTTTACAATTTCTTTAATTTCATCTTGTGTATAAAATCCACCGTACCGAATACCATCATCTTTATTCGTCTTTTTAACTTGCGTTCCCTTTCTCCAAGCTCCAATCTCAGTTAATTTTGGATATTTTTTAATTTCAATTCGCCAGCCTTGGTCTTCGGTTAAATGCCAATGAAATACATTCAACTTATGCATTGCTATATAATCAATATATTTTTTGATGAAGGAAATTGGAAATAAATGACGTCCAACATCAAGGTGCATACCTCTCCATTTGAAACGTGGCTTATCTTTTATTTCTACCAAAGGAATCTGCCAATCTATATTTGCAATAACTTTTACTCTATAAATTTCTTTAGGCAAAAGTTGGAACAAAGTCTGGACTCCAAGGAATAGACCATTCGGTGATCCAGCTAAATTAATTTCATCAACATTACTAGTCAATGTGTAACCTTCATCACCTAATGTTGTTGCTATTTTTTTATCAGAGAATACTATTGAATTTTTATCTCTATTATTTTCTGATTCAAAAATTTTGAGAGAAAAACCGCTAGCACTATTAAATTGTTCTACAAAATAATTGGCAACGTTTTTCACTTTCGGATTATCAGAATCTACTATTATTTTTGTATCATCATTAATTATAAAGTTACCGGTATTTACTTTAACCTCAAGTGGCTCTGGTATTATACTTACATCTAACATTTTTTCTCCGCACCCAATTATAAAAGACAAATAGACTAAAACAAATAAATATTGAACAGTATTTCTAATTTTGATTTCCATTATATCTTTCCCTTATTTCATTAAACAATTATACCTACAATTACTCTTCAACATTTAATTTAAATTCTGCAAAGTTAACAGAATAGACAAGTTGATCTGGCGCACCAGCTGCAAGACCAAGATGTACAGCTTCATTAACTCCAGGTAAGTCTTCTGTATGTCGAGACACTACCCACTTCATTCCATCATAGCTCACATATCCGGAGAAACTATTACCGTGACGAACTAACTTAATCCATATTGGATAAGTATCTTTGATGGGATGATTTTCACTATTAGCTTTATGCATACAGCCATCTCCATATTCATCCCAATTCATTCCAGCTCTTCCCGGTGAAGCAAACATAAGTACAGAGCCTTTGCTTCCCAATCCAGTTCCAAAACTTTTTTCCATATCATTTCTAACAAAAAGTCCAGAGCGAAACCATTCATTTGTCCTATTACCAAAGCCAGTAAGTTTTACAGTTGCAACAAAATTTCCTTTAATAGAATTTTTTAAATATACAGATGCATAAGAATCTTCTCCGTGATAAAAATCTATCCCAGCCGCTTCTATTCTAAATTTATTATTCTCTTGATCGATATCAATTTTATGTGGCTCTGCACGAGTATCACAGTACTGTGCAAACTCAACCTTGCTTACATCAATACTTCTATGAGGATAAACCAAAACTTCTTCCGACTTTGAATTTCCAATTCTAATTTTATTATCTCCAGCTTTAGGAGAATATTTAAATTCAACATTTTTAAAATCTGAGTTGCCAAATTCAACTTGTTGAGTTTGTACTACTATGTTATTAGCATAAAGCATAGCCTTTGTTTTACTTCCTTGCTCTTTTACTTTCTTAACTTTGGCTTTAATTATTATCTCCTCACCAGCTGGGATAATGTTTGATGATACAGTTAAAGCTTCATAGAAAAATGAGAGCGGTGCTCCCTCTACTGTTATTACTTTTACTGGAGTTGACTCAATTGCTATTCGATGTTCACCAGGCTGAGACAGAAGGTATTCAAACGAAATAGTTCGCATATTATTTTCAACTATTGGAGTTCTTTTTGTCTTGACCACAATACCATCAACACTAAGAGAAATATTGTTTATACCAGTAGCTCCAATATTCATAACACTTGTACTCACTTTTACAAATTCACCAGTATTAAATTTTGTTATATTTTCTAATTTGTTTTTTTCAATTTTCAAATCTCCATATTCAAATTTGGGGTTGCCAATAATTATTCCTACTGGAGCAGTTTTAGGAGTTTCAATTTTATAATTATTTTGATATAAATTATCTACAAGATTTGCAGCACATAATTTCATCTCGCCTTGCTCCAAAGCATAATATATATTGTCTTCCGCTTTCCAACCGTAAGACATATTATCAAACCAGAGAGCTACATTATCATTGAATTCTCCTTTACTTACATGATGAATTAAGTTTCCTCTTATAACAGAGTTATAAGTATATCCTCCAGATGTTATCACCCCAGAATCATCTGCTAAAGATTGGACATGATGAATATGATTGTACTCAACTGTGTATCCTCCATCTATAGCTTCTTCATGATTTTTCCACCCTCCAACATAAATTGGATAGCGTCCCAAATTATTTGTTATCTCATTATGTGATATTGTTGTGTACAATGAATTTGAAGCATGTATAGTGTTCCTACCACATTCCGCAATGTAGTTGAAAGAAATAGTAACCTCACGTATTATCTCTGACCAGTCTGTTGGATATGAATTTCCAACAACTTTTATTCCATCACCATCAGCTCGTACAATCGAGTTATTTAATATTCTAAATTGAAAAGTTCCTAAGCCAACACTTATTCCACTTCCTCCAACTTCACTAATATTTGATTCTACCACTTCACATTTATTAGCATACTTAATTGAGATAGCAGAACTTTCACTCTCCGTAGCTTCAAAAGAAAGTCCGTAAAAGCGTAAATTTCTGACTGGACGTTTCTTGTTTCCTTCAATATTAACAAGCGTTTGAAGTACTGGAACTACTGTTCTAACTTTATTTGGGTTTACATTTTTTGGTGGTATCAAAAAAACTTTTTTTGAATGTTTGTCATAAAACCATTCACCCGGAGAATCTAGTAAGGCTTTAACATTCTCAATATAATAACGTGGCGAAATAACAATAATTCCATCTTGAGGTTTTTTTAGATATGCAATATTTTTAGTTTCATCAACTTTTGAAATTGAGTTTAGAGCGGTATGCCAACGTAAATACATCTTTATTCTATTGTTCTCCATACTCGCCCAATCTTTTATTTCTCCCGAGTTGAAACTAAATGAGGTTGTATTTTTGGAAGCTGTTGGGAATGTAAAATATCCGGAGTTTGGTGTACGAGCAAGTGTTTGTCCTTTGCCATTAACAATAAGTTTTTTCACTTCAATATTATCTGCATTAGCTGCCCAATATTTTTTTTCTTTTTTCCAATTAGAAATTATTTTTCCTCCGGAAATTATTGGATCCTCACCAGGATATGCCGCATAGGTTACAAAGTAATCTTTTAGTTTATGATATTCAAAAGCACCGGATGGTAAATTTGTTTCAACTCTTTCCCCACCATCTTCTGGTAAAAATTGTAGTGGTTTTTCTAGAGAATAATATCCATCACGAATTAAAACTAAAATATCACGACCTTCTCCCAAATCATGTGCCGAACCAATATATCTTCTATCAATAGGAATTTCTTCAGGTTTATATACTCTCTTTTTCAATTCTCTAACAGCTTGTTTTGCTTTCTCAATAGTTTTAAATGGTCCATCACTACTGTTACTATTGACTGAAGCAAGTGTACCCGACCAAGAATCATTTCCATTTGGAGCAACATAAAAATCTGCCGTCTTTCCTTCCACAGAAAATTTCTGCCATTTTTCTCCACGTAATAATAATCCTTGAGCATTTAAAGATATTGTAACAACAAAAGTTAGAATCGTAAATAGCAAAAATCTATTCCCAAATCGGTTTATACTTTTTTCAAACAAACCATTCATATTCTTATTCTCCATTTATTTTTTAATTATTTTCACAACAAACATCAATCAGCAAATTGCACAACTTCTATTTCTTCTTTCGGATCAACAACTCGCAAGTAGAGTCCCCAACTAGCTCCTAAGTTTTCAACCTTAACTAAAATTTTATTTTCACCTTTCTTAAATTTTATATTTAATGTTTCTTGATCAGCAACTGCATTTCGTCCAGCGTGTTTATTATATACAACTTCATTATTAATCCACATCTTAGCTCCATCGTTACTTCCAAGAGTCATGTTCACTTGTCTATCATCAGGGCTTTGTACTTCTGCATAAGCATAGGCAATACCTTTTGCTTTTGGACTTACAGTAGTATTCCTTTTACTCATAATTGAAATTAAGTTTAGATATCCTGAGGTTGAAGAGTTCTCAGTTTCCCATTTAACCATTCCTCCTTTACCACTATAACTTTTATCAAATTGTATTTCACTTTCAGGAGGATAGATATTGTTTAGTCCAGTTCCAAAATCGAATATTCCAATTACTTTCCAGCTATTAATGAATCCAACCTTAGTGCTATGTATTTCCCACCAATCGTTAATTGGGCCTGGTTTTTTTAATATTTCATTATTGTCATACGAGTTTTTATTCCCTTCAAGTTTGAATATTCGTAAAGCATTTTCTCTCAAAATCATTTTTGCAATATCAATTGCTTCATCTTCAGTTAAATATCTAGTACGAACTTTTTCTATAAGTACTTTCGCAATTATTTGTCTTGCCATAACGGAGTGTGCATAAACAGCTTCAACAAAATCATAATCTCCTCCAAATGCCATTATCTTATTTGCCGGAATTGTTTCCAACCATTCGTGCAAATAACGTTCGCTGTATGATGGAGATATTACATACGTCCAACACATATCGATAAAAACATTTGGGAAGTTTTTTGCTAATGTTGCTAGTTCACCTCCATAAGGATAACCTCCGTGGAAAAGGATAAAATCTATATCTGGATATTCAAAAAACAAATTAGAAAGATGTGTAGGTTTTGAATTTGTAATAGTATTTCCATTGCCGGCGTGAAGTCCGGTATGAATTTGGATTGGCAAATCGAACTCATCAACTAAGTCTAACATCCTGTGCATAAGATAATCCTGGACTGCCTTTATATCTTCAGAGCTGACTGTAGAATTATTTAGAAGTGAGTTAAAAATTTCTTCTCCTTTTTCTTTGGAAACATTTTCAAATTTAAGAATTCGTACATAAGCAATGCCAGTCTTAACACCAACCATCCCTGAATTAATTCCAGCTAAGAATCTCTCTCTTAATAGTTTCAAATAATCTGTCATACTATTAATTTTAGTATTGAATTTCTTTCCAAAATCTCTAATTTCAGAACCAGATGATACTAGAGCAAATTGACTAAACCTTTCAACTCGCCGATAGAATTTTTTATCAAATTCTTGATGTCCCATATCTTGAATTGATAAATCAATTTTTGCTTTTTCTTTTAATACATAATCATACCAGCCAGGTTTATTCGCCTCTCTCATTTTGGATGTCAATTCTTCAATTGTTGATTTATTAATATCAGAAACTCCAAATAAATCGCGAGCTGCTATAAGTGGTACTCTACCATAGCCAGTACTTCGCATAGCTTTATAGTAAGGTTCCAACAATTCCCATCTATCCATCAAAGGGATATTAGTGTCATAGATTAATTCAATTAAACCTTTGTTGGAATTGTTACTTGCTGAGATTAAATCTGATTTAGCATAATGTCTAAACAGATAAGTAAAATCAATTTTATCTTTAGATTTAATTCTTTGTTCTTCTGTCGCAAGATGTTCGTGCGTATCAATAATTCTGATTTCATTGACAGCCGAAATAATTCGTTCTTCGAAATTTGGTTTTGGATAATCAACTATTTGAACTTGGGAAAATGTTATGCTAACAAAAATAAAAGTTAAAAAGATTGTTACGTAATATTTCATTTGTGTTTCCTCTATTGAACTTGTCTGAATCAGATTTGAAATAAATTATTGTCATATTTTTTATTTGTTCATTTCAAATACATCATTTTTTTTGTTTGTAAAAACTCTTGCGTTTTTAATCTGTAGAAATATATTCCACTTGATAATTTTGAAGCATCCCAAACAACTTGATAATTCCCTGGCTTCTGTTCTTTATTTACAAGTGTTGCAATTTCACGACCAAGAACATCATAAACTTTTAATTGTACAGAACGAATATTTCCATTCCCTACATTTGGAATGGAATATTTTATTGTTGTACTTGGGTTAAACGGATTTGGGTAATTTTGATTTAAACTAAATATTGTTGGAAATTCATTAACTTCTGTTACTCCAACTAAAGTCTCTCCACTTAATTTAAAAAGCTTCCCATCTCCTGGTTCAAATGTAAATTCAAATGATGAACTTCCTGATGAATTATCATAGAGCTGTGCTTCCCAAATATTTTTGTCAGCGTCAAAGACTTCAAATCCATCTAGCACATAATTAAATTGAATTGTTGCAGTTGTACTTTCACTATAATCTTTATTCATCAGCATTAAATAATCATCTCCATCCTGGTGCTTAAATATTCCAATCAGTAAATCACTTCCATCACTTATTTCTTTTACTATTTTGTTTGATGGTAAAAATTTCCCTCCATTTGGAACATTCGGATAATGATAAACTCCTTCCGAGTTAAGGTTAATTAAAATATCGCCTAAATTATTTATTTCCTTATTGAGTTGAGCGATAGAAGCAATTAACCTTGTACTATCCGGAGAAGCAGCAGCTCCCCAATCCGTTGCTCTATATTCTGGACTTGCTCCAATGTAAAACCATATCAACCCTTTTGCACCATAGGTGATTGAAGAATATGCCAACCATCTATGTTCTTCATTAGATGGGATTCTCCAATTTAAATCCGGGAAAGGTGTACCATCCGTTCCCATTGCTTGGGGAGATGCGATAAAAGGTATCTCATATAAATCTGCATATTTTTTAATTACTTCCATATTTTCAAAATAGCGACTTCCATCACCACCACCATTATGAAAATGATAATGGTTGTAAGTAATTAGTTCTGGGCGAACTATATCCATACATTCTTTCACATACTTTTCATAATCTCCAATACCAGCGTAGTTTGGAAATAGATCAATAAAGCCTGGCTTACCAGGATCATTTTTATGCAAATATTTTATGATATTACCAAGATTTGGGAAAGCATTTTGGGAAGGTTCATCAATAATAAAATAACCAATTACTTGTGGTTTTTCCTTCATCTCATTTACAAATGTTTCAAGATTTGACCAATCATCATCAGTTAATTGTGGAATATCAATTTGTCCTTCTCTTCCAAAATTGCCTGATCCACTTCTAGCTTCGAAAGAAACAATACCATCTAAATATGCATTATAGTCTATGCCTATTGGGTCAACATAATTCATCTCCCAAGGCCAAACATATAACCTAAATGAAAATTTTAACGAATCTGTAAAAACTTTATAAGCATTTTCCGAAGCCTCTGGCGGCCACCAATCATTTAGATAAAACCTATCTTGCACCCACCATTTAGCAAACATTTGGTCATCAAAATTTGCCGATGCTTTTTTCACATCATCAACATATAATTCTAATCCAAACTTATTTACACCTAATGTGTTTCCAGTTACATTCCAATAAAGAGTATCTGTATCTCCTAAAGGTGATAAATGAATATTGGTTTTTTCAACTCCTTTTGAGAATTGAAAATTATTAGGAGGCACTATTTTAATTTCTACATTCCCAGATTTATCTCCATTATTTTTTATGATTGCACCAAACTTATATTCTTCATTTTGTTTTAAAACTGTGTTGAATGGTTTAAATGTTTCTATTCTTGGATTAAAACCTGGATTCCATATTCTTATATAATCAATTTCTATTTTTTCATTTTTAGTGGGATTGGATTGTAAACTTGTAATTTTTGTTATATTCCCAACCCATTTTTCACTTGTATAAAGAGGTAAATCATAAATATGAAAAGAGCTATCTCCAAAAACTGGGAAATTATAAAACCCCCATTCACCCGAATCATTATTCCACATTACTTTAGCAGTTTTGGCTCTGGGTAATTTCATTCGTACAGAAAAATAACTATTTTCAGAAGCAACAATTTCAAATTCCTCACTTCTTAAAGAAGGAAATTGACCAACAACTTTTGCAGTAAATTTTCCATTCAATATTGAGATACTATCTAAACCAGATGATGTACTCCATCCGTCCAGGTTTCCATCCTCACTAAATTCCCATCCAATTCCTATCTCTTGTGCCTTTATTTGAGTCGATAAAAAAACAAGAAGAAATAAATATATAGTTGAAATATTTACTTTAAAGTTCAAAATTCTTTCCTTAATTTTTAATTATTCATCTTAACAAAAGCATTTTTTTAGTTTGTGTAAATCCATTAGTTTTTAATGTATAGAAGTACAATCCGTTTGATTTTTTTTTTGCATCAAATTGAATCTCGTAATTCCCTGGCTTCTGTTCTTTATTTACAAGTGTTACAATTTCACGTCCAAGAATATCATAAACTTTTAATGTTACTACCACACCCCTAACCCCTCTCGAGAGGGGAATTCTTAATGATGGAATGGAATATTTTATTGTTGTACTTGGGTTAAACGGATTTGGATAATTTTGATTTAGTTTAAATTCAAACAATTTATTTTCTTGATTTGAAATAGATGTAACCATACGTGGATAATAATAAAGATGCGGATGTGAGCCTTCACTAATAGTATAGTAACCTGATAAATCGGCTGACCAGCAAACAGCTTCACCTTGCGGTTCTTTGATATAAGGAACAACAGTAGGAGTTGCTTTCAAAACATCTTCTATCGTTTGACCATCCTCTCTTTCCCAATAATAAATAATATTAGTTTTTTTAATTAGTATTTCTTTTCCATCGGAAGATATGTCACCTCCAACAGCTGTACTAAATGGTAATGATGTAACTTCTTCAAGTGTATCAACATTAAAAGTAGGAGATGAGTAAAATGTGTATGGGTAAGTTGCTTTATATACTTTTGTGTTTTGTTCTTTTGAAACAACATAAATATCTAAAGTTATTGGATCAATCATTAAAGTTTCTGCATTTCTATTTCCATCTGGGTATTGAAATACAAGTCTATCAACTTTATATATTACAGTATCTTTTGGAGTTTGACCAATGTTAACAGTAGGTTCCTCAATTCGATAAATATATTTTTCATTGTATCTAATTGAATTGTCTCCAATATCTCCAATGTAGATATATTGTACTCCCTCAACATTTCCGGGGCCGATAGCAATATCTTCCCAATCTCTGTTTTGAACACCTGCTAATAAAAACGAACCAAGATGAGTTCCAAGTGAATCAAAAGCAAATATTTTACTCTTATCTCCTGAATCATTATGTGTCCATAAAACGCCTGGATTTTTTCTACTTTCTGCAATACCAGATGCTTCTCGTATTTCACTCGATTCAATTGTTCCTTTATCGACCCTAATACCAAATTGTTGGGCAATAAGAATATTAGAATAAAAAGATAAGATTATGACAAAAGAAATAAATAATTGCTTCATTTATTTTACATCAACTAATATATAAGTTTACATTGATATAACAATTGATTCAATCTAAACAATCGTTTGCCTAAAAGCAAATCTAACTATAATAAATTTACAAATCACAATTACTTACCCGTAAATAGTAATGTTGCTGGAATAATTTGTTTTTCTATATCATTACTTTCATAGAACAGTTCTAAGGCTTTACCACCTCCGGCTTGGAAATATTCTATCTTAATTTTATGCATCTCTTTTGTTAATTTAGTTTCACCAGATCGAATTGCTGAACCGTGAAGTCCATCAAAATCAATAATAAGCTTGTTATCTATAAATAATTTACTTCCATCATTAGACATTAAATAAAACGTATAAATATCTTCTGAATCTATTTTCAAATTTCCAAAATATTCTACTGCAAATTTTTCTGCAAGATTATTAATCTGTTTCAGATCAAAATTGTAAATCTTCCCTTTTGAATTTGGTTTAATTTTTTTGAAGTTTGGTAATTTTAACCAATCACCTTTATAATACTTATAAATAATTCCGTTTACTGAGGAATCAGTAAACGTAATTCTGCTTGTTGATATAAACCCAGGTTTAACACCATCCTTGAATACTCGTGCTTTTATAACCGTACTATTATTAACCATAAAAGGATTTACAAATAATTTTGAGTGTTCATTTGGCTCACTTCCGTCAATAGTATATCTTATATCAGAACTATCTGAATAGAGTTTTATATTCACATGTACCGAATCTGACAAAAACAATGTGGAATCACTCGGCATAATTTTAGGGATTGATAGTATTGATGCCATTGGTGAGTTTATTAGTGCATCAATATTTTTTGAAACGAATGTATAATCTCCTGAAGGAACTTCGAAGTGGACAAAATTATTTTTAACATTACTAACAGAAATATTTTCAGAATTAACACTTACGTTTTTCATTTCTTTTCCAGGTACATAAACTGAAGCTGTTGTATTAGGTGGAATCGTTACATCAAATTTTAGAGTCCCATCCTTATATTCCCAATCACTTTTAATTTTGCCGTAAACAGAATTGTAAGAAGTATTTACAAATTCTAATCCCTTAACAATTTGTGGTTTAATTATTATGTGCTTAAAACCAGGGTTGCTTTGATCAGGATTTATTCCACCCAACCCTTGATAGAACCAAGCACAAACACTTCCAAACATTGGATGACTGTGCGATTCGTTACCAGTCCAAGTTTCCCAAAGTGTTGAGGCCCCACGTTCAATGTTATATCCATAACTTGGGTAATCTCTTCTATCCATAATAGTGTAAGCTAAATCGGCTCTACCATATTTAGTTAAAACTTCAAGTAAATAAGGCGTAGCCAACATTCCAGTATCGAAATGTCCTTTGTTTTTAACTTCAACATTTTTTACTAAACTTTCAAAAACAAGAGTGTCTAATTTATCCGGTACTAATCCAAAAGCTAGTGGAAAAATATTTGCACCTTGATAACCAATAGAATAACTATGCTTATCTTGATTATAATACTTTTGGTTAAACGATCGTTTTACTTTTCCACTTGCATCTAAAAATTCATCTGCTTCCTTTTCTTCCTTCAAAACATTTGCAATATTATTCATCAAAGTTAGGTTGTAATAATAATAAGCCGATGCAACTAACTCCCTTGGTATCACAGTCGGAACTGGCGGAACCCATTCTCCAAGGTCCCAATAATCATTTGGATCAATATATATTAATCCGTTTTCGTCTAACCTATTATTTAAATAGTTAATATATTTTTTCATTCCATCATAATGTCTCCCAAGAATTGAAACATCACCGTAATACAAATACATATACCAAGGCAAAATGATATAAGCTGAACCCCACGCAACTCCTCCACCCCCACTATGATAGGGTACTGTATTGGGAACATAACCAGTTTTTTGATTTTGTCCATCTGCAATATCATTCAACCATTTGGTATAGAAACTTTTCACATCCAAAGCATAGATGGCTGCTTGAGCAGCAATCTGGCCGTCTCCAGTATAACCTCTTCTCTCCCGATGCGGACAATCAGTAGGAACTCCGCCGTGCATATTATCCAATTGAGTTTTTACAAAATCACTATTTATCCTATTAAATAGTTTATTTGAACTTTCAAATTTCCCATCAGTTTCAACATCTGTATGTACAATTTGTCCTTCCAAGTTCTCCAATGACAATGGAACTTGCGAACTAAATACTTCAACATAACGGAAAGCGTGCCAGGAAAATCTCGGTTCCCATTCTTCAAGCCCATCACCTTTTAGAATGTATGTATCAGTTTGTCCATAAGAGTTGTCGCTGTCTTCAAAGAACTTTAGTTTTATTTCAGAACCTCTTTCCCCTTTTACTTTAAGCTTAACCCATCCCGAAAGCATAGTTCCAAAATCATAACGATAAATACCTTTTCTTAGTTTAGTAATTGCGACTGGTTCTATTGTTCCAATAATTCTATCAGGCGGAGACATTTGTGAATGTAACTTCCCTTCTGGAATTCGAACTACTTTTGAAGATTCCCATTTACTATCATCAAAACCTTTTTTATTCCAACTGTCATTCTCAAGTCGGGCATCATAAATTTCTCCGTGATAAAGATTATTATCTAAGATTGATCCATTACTGGTTTTCCAAGATTCATCACTAATTACAATCTCTTTTTGACTATCAGAATAATCAATTTCAAGTTGTGCAATAAACCGAGGAGTATCAAAATATAGAGGAAGATATTCACTTTTTTCATTTTGATGATACCAACCGTTTCCAAGTATAACTGAAACTACATTTTTACCATCTTGTAAATAGTCAATGATATCATAGGTTTCATAAAGAACACGAGTTGACATATTTGCAATCTTTCCATTTTCATAACTGCTAACTTGTCTTCTATCATAATTAGTTTGGTTAGGTGTTAAAACATGGTCACCAACCTTTTTTCCATTAATATATAACTCATAATATCCCAATCCACTTATGTAAACTCTTACATCTTTAACTTTCTTTTTTAAGCTAAATACTTTTCTAAAATATGGAGCTGGATTTTTTTGCCCTACTTTAGCTTTGCGATCGTCTTCTTTCCCAATCCATTTTGCTTCCCAATCAGATTCATTAAGTAATCCCATTTCCCAAGATGATATATCGCTCCAAGCTGAAGTACTATTATTTTGATCCCAAACTTTAACTTTCCAAAAAACTTTTTGTCGAGATATTAATTCACTTCCTTTATAAGTTATTTGAGTTGATTGATTAGAAAATACTGTATCAGTATCCCAGAAATTGCCTATGTCTTTCTCCAATTCTTTTTTATTATCTGAGACTAAAATTCTATATGCTTTTTGTTTGATATTATTAGAGTTACCTATTAACTTCCAACTTAGACGAGGAGCAATGATATCAATACCAAGCGGGTTTTCTAAGTATTCGCATTTAAGATTAGTAATTTCAATTTTATTATCCCTTGCATTACAAGATATAAGTACTAGTAATAGCATTATAAACAAGAATAATAAAATATTTTTTTTAATTAAGTCCATAGTATTCTCAAGTTAAGTGATGTGTATGTTTTAATTACTTCAACAGTATAGAGATTTTGTGATAAGAATAAACTAGCATTATTATTTTTAAGAAAAGATTTAATATCCATAAAATTGTTTACTTTATTATAGTTTGACTTTCCAAATCTAAAATATCTGATTTTAATCTTGTATCCAATATTAAAAAGTTCTATATTGGTTCAAGTTAATTACACATAAGCAATCGTTTGTATTGCTTATTAGAATTGATGATTTATTACTTTATTGATATTTCCATACTAATATTTACTATTGTAGGGAGTTAAAGTTTGAAGAAAAGTAATCTACATTTCTATTTATTCTTATCTGTTATATTTGCTGGAACCATTCTGAATGGAAATGCAATTTCTGAATACACTCCAGGTAGAAGTGAAATATCACCTAAGTTTTGGTTCGATGTAAATTTTTATAATGGTTCACAGAACCACACGCAACTTGAACTTTACTACTCAATTCCATCCAGCGAATTAACTTTTATAAACACTTCTAATAATAATATAGCATCTATTTCTATTTCCTTAATAGTTACAAACTCCAAAAATGAAATTGTTCTAAGTAATTCTAAAAATAAAAAATTGCGAGTTAATTCTTTTGACGAAACGAAAAATGATAAGAATGGAATAATTGACCAAATGATTATTGATCTTCTTCCAGGAGATTATAATTTGGAGATAAAAATTACAGATGAAAATTCTAAGTCTGAAAGTAAGATCTCAACTTTATTGAAAGTACCTTCTTTTAACACTACTTTAGATATTAGTACAATTCAATTTGCTTCTGTAATTTCTTCAGCAAAAAACAATAAGTCTTTTCTCAAAGGAAATAAATCTGTTATTCCAAATCCATCAAGGAAATATAGTTTAAAAGAATCTTTTCTATACATATACTATGAAGTATATAATCTTGAAATATCACAGACCACTAATAAATATGTTTTTAACTCCAGTTTATTAATAGGTGGTCAATTTAATGATTCACTCGTTTACCTGCCAATGCAATCGATTGTTCTCGCTGGAAATTCGTGTATGCAAACTAAAACTATAGATATTAGGGATTTGAAACCTGGTAATTATTGGATTACTATTTCGGTAACAGATATTACATCAGGTAAAATCATAAACAAAAAAAATAAGTTTACAATTTATGATCCTTCATTTGATAAAGAATCTCTTCCAATGACTGAAACCGATATTGAAAAATATAGAGATCAAATTAAATATTTTGCCACCCGTAACGAGATGGAACTGTTTGATAGATTGAACATTAAAGGGAAAAGAAATTTTTTAATCAATTTTTGGCATTCAAAAGATACTTCTCCAGAAACTCCCGAAAATGAATTTATGCAAAATAGTTTTACTAGAATCAACTATGCAAATACAAATTTTAAAAATGGATTAAATAGTGATAGAGGTAGAGTCTTTGTCATATACGGAAAACCTGATGAAATTGAAAATAGACAAATGAATATGAGTACTAGACCCTATATTATTTGGGATTATTTTACAACTGGATCTGGGAAACAAAGATTTGTATTTGTAGATGTAAGCAGAAACGATCTTTTTTTGTTAGTGCATTCCACAGTAGAAACAGAAATTTATAATCCCAATTGGATGAAAGAAAACATACAGTTTTAATAACATTTGTTTTAGAGAACTAATAAATCAATATTTTTTATAACTAGTTTGAATATAAGGAGGGTTCAAAAATCTGAATTAAAAGTCTAATTTTATTTAGACACAACTTTAATAATTATTAATTAATGGAGGCAAAAAATGATATTTTTTACGAATAGGTCTTTTAGGAATATCCTCCTATTTGTTTTGGTTATATCTTTTATAACCGTCCCTACCAGTTTATTTGGAGGTACAACAGGTAAAATATCAGGCAAAATTGTTGATGCTAAAACTGGCGAACCGCTTGTGGGAGTAAATATACTTTTACTTGGAACACAAAAAGGAACCGCTTCAGATATAGATGGAGTATTTTACATATTAAATATTCCACCCGGAAAATATTCCGTACGAGCATCAATGATTGGTTATAGTTCTGTTGTACAGCAAAATGTAAGAATCTCGGTAGATCAAACTACAACTCTTAATTATAAACTTTCCGATACATCTATTGAAACTGAAGAAGTTTTAATTACTGCCACAAGACCTTTAGTTGAAAAAGGTGTTGGTGCTAGTCAGTCAATTACAACAGCAGATGAAGCTATTGCAATGCCTGTAAGTGATATTATGGATGCAGTAAGTTTAGAACCTGGAATTTTGGTTGCTGAAAATAGAATGGAAGTATCTATAAGAGGCGGTGGTAGTGACCAAATCAGTTTTCAAGTTGATGGAATGGAAAGAACTGATAAATTAAATAACAAAACATACACACCAACAAACTCAGCTTTAGTTGAAGAAATACAAATACTAAAGGGTGGATTTAATGCTGAATATGGAAACTTACGCTCTGGTGTTTTTAATGTAATTACAAAAACTGGTGGACAAAAGTTTTCTGGCTCTGTTGATTATAGAATGTCACCAGCACATCAGAAACATTTTGGGCCGGGTGCATTTGCATCAGATCAATATGATCAAAAAATCTATGGTGGAGCAAATTCTTTTGGCGAAGTTAAAGACGTTGAAGGTAATACTCTATTTATAGGTTGGGATGCACTAACAACTGCAAGAAACACTGAAGCATTTATGGGTAAAAATGATTGGACTGCTCAACAATTACAAGAAGTTTGGCAATATCAACATAGACCAATTGAATATGGCGATGCTCCAGATCATTATATGGATTTCGGTATTAGTGGTCCTATTGGAATAGAGAATGCCGGATTTTTATTTGGAGTAAAATACAATCGTATTTTACCAGTATTCCCTACTATTAGAGGTTACGACCAAATAATGTCTTTTGAAGGGAAAGTTCATTTTCAAATTGCTGAATCAATGAATCTTATGGTTAGTGGACTGTATGGAAATACTGAGACTAGTACAAATGGAGATGATTGGGGAGATCAAGCTACTTTAGGTTTAGGATTTGACGTAGATGATATTGAGAATCCATCTGTCAATTCTAACTCTAAATATTACTTAGCTTTTAATAACCCTCTTGATATTGTTACATCTCAAGTTGGTGCAAGATTTACTCATACATTAAGTTCTTCAACATTTTACGAGTTTAAGTATAGTCGCTTTACTACAGACTCAGAAACAGATAAAGCCTTTGCTAGAAATACTGCCGGTGTAAAAACAATTGCCGGTGTAGAGTTTGATGAAGGTCCAATTGGTTGGGTATCTGAAAGTGAAAGTTTACAAGATGTAACTGGTACTTATGCTTTTGCTGGTGGTGGAAAAGTTTTTGATAAATCATCAGTTGAGAGTCATCTGTTAAATCTTGATATGACGAGTCAGATTAGTAATGAACATATGCTGAAATTTGGTTTGATGTTTTCTACAGATCACGTAGTTAAAGACCATTACAAAGCAAGTGGAATTATTCTTGATCCGGATGCTGGTGATTTTATTAATTTTGATACTTCACCTAGTCAATATGCTGCTTATGTACAAGATAAAATAGAGTATGGCGGTTTAATTGCTAATATTGGTTTACGTGTAGAACATTATGCAGCTAACGGAGATGTTTACGATCCAGGTAATGTATATTCTCTATTATGGGCTCGTGGTGGTACCGCAGGTTTCAATTCACCAGCCGATCTTCCGAAAGAAGATAGTAAATCATATACATTCCTTGCTCCGAGAATTTCTTTCTCGCATCCTGTAAATGAGTTTACAAAATTCTTTTTTAACTTTGGTATTTATTACAGTGAACCAACTACGCTTGATCGTTATGGATTAAGATCAGAAAGTTGGGCTTTTGGTAACCCACAAGGAGATATTAAAAATATTGGGAATCCAAATTTAGAACCAGCAAAAACTTCGGCATACGAAGTTGGTTTTGAACAAAGTATAAATAATGAATGGTTAATAAGAGCATACTTCTACTCAAAAGATAATACGCAACAAATTGGTAATCTTCGTGTTGATGGTTTATCAGGAAGTCATACTGTTGGCGATTTTAGAAATTATGAAGGTGTCAGCAAAGGTGCAGCCGGATATACAACTAAAGACAATAATCAATACCAATCTATACGTGGTATTGAAATGAAAATAACCAAAAGAATGGGGCATTTTATTACTGGTTGGGTAAATATGAATTATCTACTTAAATCAACTGGGAACTATGGATTTCAAAGCCTTAACCAAGATCCTTTAGTTAGTTCATTAGCTTATGCTGCTTTTAAAGAGCAAACACAAACAACACCAAGCTTTATTGCTAATGTTAATTTTCATACTCCTTCAGAGTGGGGAGAGCTAAAAGGTAATTGGAGTTTAAGTGTAAATCAATTTTGGAATTCAGGTGCGAAATTTATTTATAATCCAACCCAACTTCCTACTCGCGAAGTTAGAAGTATATATTATTGGGTAGATAACTTTACTACTAACTTAAGGTTAAGTAAATTTCTCAACCTTTCAGATATGTTAAATGTACGTGTATATTTAGATGTTAGGAATATATTCAACTATGAAAACCTAAATCTAAACGTATTAAGTAGCTCTGAAAAAGAACGCTACTTTACACAATATATTGATGATGAAAGTGGACTTAGCAGAAAAATTGGTGAAGTAGAAGATGATAATGGTAATAATGTATTTACAGAAAACTGGGTTGATAAGAATGGAAATAATCGTTCACCAGTTGCTCCAAGTAAAGACTTTGCTTTATCGATTAACCCAAGATCTATTTTGCTGGGTATAAAGCTTGAATTTTAACAAGTGTTTTGTAATAACTAATTATAATTAAAATGAGAGTATAAATTATGAAAAAACGATTAATATTAATAAGTGCATCGATACTCTTGATTGCTGCATTTATTGGAATAACCCTGGCAAATACTGGAAGGCATTATATGCGTATAGGTCGCCTATGGGTTGTTGCCGAGTATGATGGTGCAGAAGGCTGGTCAGGTCAATACGCTTGGCCGGGTGGACGTGTAAGATTTCCGAGTGGAAACATTCAGGATCTTTGGGGTGCAAATGTAAGAAAACTTGGTACAACTGCTGGTTGTAAAAATTGGACAGGTCCAAATGGAAAAAACTATGCTTATTGGACTTCTGGAATGTATCGTACATACGATTACGACTATCAGCCATTTTGGGTAGATCAAACTCATCAAACAGCAAATATGCCTGTTACTCAACAAGTGATTCAGAGATGGGCTCCACCAGTTGTTACAGTTGATGGAGTAAAAATAATTCTTGATTCAGGTGATGATTTTATTAATGCGCATGAAAACAATACATTAATAGATCCAAATTTGGTTACTGAGAAAGCAATTAGATCAGTATGGCGTTATACCATGGGTGTTGAATATGAACGATGGATGTATGGATATAGCACACCTAATCACCAAGATTATGTTTTAAACGACATAACCCTTACTAATAATGGTAAAATGTATGGTTTAACTGCAGATCCTCCTCTTTTATGGCCAAATGATAATGATAAACAAATTATGGAAGGTCAAAAAGTTGAAGGGTTTTGGTGGGCACAAACGGAAAATCCTTGGAATTCCCGTTTAGGTCGTGATAAATCATTTGGAGCTAACGATGCTGTTGGTGAATATATTACACCATTTTCTACAGCTGGTAATGATCGCAGACTTTTTCTTTTTTATGATGGCGACAATTCAGACAGTCCAGAAAAAGATTGGGGCGATCCAAGTAATAGTGCAGCTGCTAGTGAAGGAATAACAGAACTTCTATCACCTGCATGGATAGTTATGGGTGCTCTTTATGTAGATAAATCTGGTACTGAAAAAGTTGACGATTTTAGTCAACCAAAAAGTACTGTAATTGCACATGAAAGAGTTCTTGATCTTGGGAAAATTCCAAAAACTATGCAAGAACAATATAATACATTGTTTACGGAAGGTAATCATTGGCCGTTAGATAAACCTCATCCTGAGATAGATCCTTTGATTACTCTTCCTAGTGGTTATAGATCTTATGGACCTTATGATTTAGATTTTAATCAATCAATTCATATAACACAAGTAGTTGCTTCTGGAGGTATTAATGTTGGCTTAACCCAAGAATTTGGGAAGAAAGCATTTGATGCTGGATACACTGGTCCAATTATGGATGAAATAGAAACATTACATAAAACTGGTCGTGATTCTGTATTAAAAACATTGAATTATGCAAATTGGAATGTTAATGGTGCTAAAGGTGGTAAAGCAAAATTTGATGTTCCTGATGCTCCACGTCCACCAGCTAATTTTGATGTTACTACTGATGGACCAAAAATCGTTATTAAATGGTCGGATGAATCTAGAAACGATAAAGATTTTGATTCCGGAGTAGAAGATTTTGCTGGTTATAGATTGTATAGAGCAACTGGAGCAAGAGATAGTGTATATCACGTTGTTTATGATGGAACAGAAAACGACTATATAGACGATAAAGTTAGCTCTGGTTTTCAGTACTTCTACTATCTAGTTGCTTATGATAACGGAACACAAAACTGGGAAGACGCTGGTGTGTCTTTAGAAAGTGGCAGATGGCATTGTTGGACTGGTTGGGCACCTAAAGGAGTGTCTCCTGCAGTTGCACCACTTACAAGTTCAGCTGGTTTAGATGCAATAAGAGTTGTTCCAAATCCTTATAGTGCAGCTGGTTTAACTTATCCTGGAGAAGTAGATAAAATATTATTTACAGGTCTTCCGGCAGAATGTACAATTTCTATTTATACAACTAACGGTGATTTTGTTCATAGAATTGATCATACTGATGGAAGTGGTGATGAATCATGGAATCTACGAACAGAATACAACCAATACATTGTAAGCGATGTATATGTTTATACTGTTAATAGTGATTTAGGAAGTTATGTTGATAAATTTATCGTTCTTAGATAGTTAATAATTTAATTAATTTTTTCCCTTCAAAATGGAGGTAATACTGATGAAAAAAATCTTTTTTGTATCTTTTTTGATACTTATTATTATAGCTGTTAATCCAATGCATGCTGGAGGAAAACAAAGTGTCGGGCAAGCCGGTATGACGTTCCTAAGTATTGGAGGTAGTGCACGAGCAGCTGGAATGGCAAATATTCTCGATTTTGCCAAAAATGACTTAAGTAGCGTTTTTTATAACCCAGCTGGATTAGGGTCTGTGAAAAAACGTTCGTTTTATTTTAATTATACAAAGTGGATTGCTGATATGGGAGTGGCAAATATGGCAATTTCATGGAACTTTGATAATTATGGAGTCTTTGCATTACATGGACAAATAATGGATTATGGTAGTTTTAATGGAACCACTATTTCCCAAAACACGCAAGGCTATAGTGATCTTGATGTTGGAAGTGTATCCGCAATGGCTTTAGGTCTTGGATATGGTAATCAATTGACAGATCAGTTTTACATTGGTGCTAATATAAAATTAGTTTCTCAGAGTCTTGGGAAGAACGATACTTATATTGGTGGTGATGTAGAAACTGCTGGAAAAGCAAATAGTATTAGTGATATTGCATTTGACTTTGGTACAATGTATGACACCAATATTAGAAGTATTATGCTTACAATGTCTATTCGTAATTATTCTTCACAACAGCTTTATGAAAATGAAGAATTTATTATACCGCAGACATTTAAGATTGGTATGGCTGCAGAACTTATGGAGCTATTTTCAGAACCAAATAAAGATCATAAAGTACTTTTTGCTTTGGAAGGTGTTGATGCTAGAGATAGAATCCAATATCTAAACGCCGGAGTTGAATATACTATATTAAATATGGTTGTACTTCGTTTGGGTTATGCATCTAACCGTTCTCAAGATGATATGAGTCCACTTAGTTTTGGTGCTGGATTTTTATTAGATACTAGTTCATTCCTTGGAAAGGTTGATTTTTCTTATAGCAGTTTTGATGCTGCATTAGGTAATACAATGCGTTTCTCAATTTCTGGAGCATTCTAGTTTTAATCCCACCCCTGTAACAAAAGAAACCAGTCTGAAATACTCAGGCTGGTTTTTTTATTTTAAAACTATTTTTTATAGAATCTTATCAAAGAGTCCAAGGTGTACGCATTGGGCGATGCATTCTTCGTGCAGCTTTGTAATCTCCAATAATTGTTTCCTTCTCTGCATCCCAAGTTATAGGTCGTCCTTCTCTGATGCAAATATCAGAGAGATGGCAGATAATATCAGACCTTACTGCTGAGTGAAGATTATCTACTGGTTGTTCCCTGCTAATCACAGAATCTATAAAATTTCTACTTTGATCTTTACTCTCAACCAATCGTATCTTACCAGGGTTTTTCCCTAATCTATAAAGCTTCTCATCCGAAACTTTCCAACCTCCACGCTTAACTTTCACCCAACCTTTTGTTCCAACAAATAAAGTTCCATGATAAGGTTCTATACCAGGATGGAGTTTAAGACGGCTTGCTGTTTGGTCATCCATAAATCTCATTTTTATTCCGTTTGCATAAGTACATTTAACATCCCAGTTTGTAATAGTATTAAACAATCCGCCAATGCCTATTTCTCCAGTACCTTCATAATGGGTAGGAATAGTTTCAAGCCCGGTATTATCAGCCCACCATTGCAGCATATCCATTGGGTGTGCTCCCCATCCAGCCATAAACCCTATTGCATAATCATAGATATGAAAAATTGCATTTCTACCACCTTGCTGTAAACATCTATCATAAGAAAATGGAGCTTCAGGTGCTGGTCCTAACCACAAATCATAATCATATCCATCCGGAATTGGAAGGATCGGAGTTCCTGAACCTCCTGACTCACCGGCTGGAGCCCAAACATAAATTTCTTTAACATCACCTATATGACCATTGAGAACCAATTCGATTCCCATACGAACTTGAACCATTGACCTTTGCTGTGCTCCATATTGAAATACTCGATTGTATTTATCAACTATTGCTCTTGAAGCAATATCCTCTCCAATACTAATGCCTAAAGGTTTTTCTGTGAACATATCTTTCCCAGCTTTTGCAGCTAATAAAGATATTGGAACATGCCAATGGTCAGACGTTGCGATGTGTACAGCATCAATATCTTTACGAGCTAAAAGATCACGGAAGTCATTATAATCATCGCAATTATCAAACTCTGCTTTTCTTTTTAAACGTCGTTCTCTTATAGGATCACATACTGCAACCACTTGCGATTTAGAATAATCTTTATATTTGATTGCAACTCCAGACCTATTACCACAGCCAATTACTCCAACATTTACTCTTTCACTTGGAGGAGTAATACCATTTCTACCTAAAACAGCACTAGAAATTATTGTTGGAAAACCAGCCAATGCCCCAATAGTAGCAGTACTTTTAATAAATGATCGTCTTGATATTCCCATCTTTATTACTCCTCAAAATTATTCTTCAATAAATTTTCTAAAAATATTATTTAACTTATTTAGATTTCCTATTCCATCATGAACTAAAATACGATAACGTAATTTTAAACTATCTCTAGCTTTTATTGTGTAAGCATTATTGTAAAGAAATCCTGGATTGGTATATACAAAACGAGGTAAATCATTTTTGTTTTTGGAATTAATAACATAACCAGGAACAGGATGTCGAGGATTTTCACTATGGTCAAAGACTGCTATCCCAGCAGATTTTGTTGTATCATCTTTTATTATCCCACTAATATCTGTCCACTTAGTTGGAACAGTATGAATATCAAGTCCTGACTTTCCTTCATCATTTAATAGTAATATTCCAGTAAGAGTTTTTGTATTAACTCGTAATCCTAATGTTGCATAACCTCCCCAACGTCTTCCATCTTTTTCTCCTTCAATTGTAGTTCGTTCTAAAATTACATCTTCATCTCCAGCTATAAATTTGCTTTCCCAATCGATAAAATAATTTCCTTTTTTGTTTGGGGGACTAACATAAAGTACTCTATCTTCTGTTAGTACATCACTAGAATTTGGTGGATGATAAGAAAGTTGCAAAGTAATTTTTGCTAATAAATCATCATTCACTTTTACAGTTTGTTTGGTTACTTCAGTTAATCCTTTAGCAAGATGTGTGGTTTTATCTTCCTCCCAGTAATTTATTCCATTAATATATTTCCAAGAAAACCAAAGTGCATAATGCCATGGATGATCCGAGGGACTCAACCAAGTTAGTGTATGTCCATCAACTGAATTAAGTGGATGAAAATACGGCTTACCGATTTTAGGATAATTAAATTGCCAGACTATCTTATGCCCGTTCATCAAAGCAACAGTTGTATCAGATTGTTCCCAATATTTGCTTTGTCTTTCAGCAATTTCAGAATTCACAGGCCAAGGTTCTTGAGTTGGAATGGTTACCTTTCCAGTTGCTGCCCACTCTGTTCCTCTTAGTAGTATTGTTTGCCAAGCAGTATTTTGCATAGTTGCTTTATTATGTCCGAGTACACTATAAAACCCACGTCCTTTTCCATACTCTGTTGTAACTATTATAGGTTCATTTTTACCAGTTCCTTTTTTTGTAGGAGTTGAATATGCACTACTCAATATTTTAATATTGGGTTGAAACTTTGTATTATTCCATAACTCATCTTTTATATAAAAATCCTTTAACCCTTTCATTACTGGATGACTCCCATCATCAATGTTTACTTTAAAAGTATGAATAGGTCCGTGACTTGTAATACCTTTCCCCCAAGTGCCTCCGGCAATTTGCTGAAACTCAGACCAATCTTGAAGAGTAGAACTACCGGCATGAATATTTACAAATCCTTTCCCTCCAGAAATAAATTCTAAGAAAGCTTTCTCCAATTTTGAGTTCCACCTTGCTCCGGTAACATCCGGCCAAGTATTCCAGTTACTCACTATAACATCAAACTGCTCCAATTCGTTTGGATTAAGATTTTCCGGATTGTTTGTAACTGTAACATTAAATCTTCCGCTTCCTTCCAAAATATTTTGGATAGCTGGAGTTGTTAATTGCCACTTGTGATTATTTTTTCCACTAAGAAGAAGTACTTTAATAATATTTGCATCTGCAGGTTGTACAAGTTGACATACAAAGAAAAAGAAAATTACAAAAAAGCTGTATCTACTATTAGTATTCAAAATCATTACCTTTTTTTAAAGAGTTATTTTCAATAAATGATTATTCAACCATTCAGCAGAATCATTAAAAGCATCATAGGGATTTATTTTATGTCCTGACTCGTACCAAATTATTTCTTTAGGTTCGTTCGCTTTGGCGTGTAAAAGCATTGACAATGGTTTTGGAAACACTTCATCATTTTCTGCATTAATAAACAATAGTGGTCGAGGAGAAATTCTACCAACAAAATTAAGCGGTTCAATTGGAGCCATCATTGAAGTTACTTTATCTCCAAATCCATCAATGCTGGATATTGTTCTTAATCCCCCACCAGCAATACAGATTACCGGAACTTCAACTCTCTCATCAACTCCACAAAAAACTGTTCCAGCAATTCCTCCAAGACTTATCCCAATGTATCCGGTTCTTGTTGCATCTATATCCTGACGTGTATCTAAATAATCTAATCCTCGTCTTAGGTCAAATACTGTTTGCTTAATTGCATCTCGTAAAGTATAATCAATTCCTTTAAATTTGTATTTTTTCTTTATGCGTTCTCCATGCATGGCAAAATCAATACGGAAAACTGCAAAACCATTTGCAGATAAAATTGAATCTCCTATCATCATATAATCAGTATCTTTTTTATCACCTAATCCATGTTGAATTATTGCAATTGGATATGGTTTAACACCACCTTTAGGTAATGATAACAAAGCTTTAACACGATTATTATTTGCTGAATTATAACTGATATGAAACAAATTTTGAGAAAGTGTATCAATTGAAACTTCAAGAGGATAATGTTTGTCATACTCATAAAAGTATTCTAATTCAATTGACTCTTGCTCTATACAAGAGATAAACAAAAATATAACAATGCTGAGAAATAGTTTTTTTATTAGATATGTTTTTTTCATTTAACAAAAACCTTATTGCAAAAATATTTTATAGTTTAGACCACATTTATTTCTTACTAATATTTACAATTATCTAAAATCGAACCATACACGAAGTGAGTTTTCTTCATCATCCCAATGTAATCTGTCATTGCCTTTTTGACCACTTGGTCCTAAGTCGGAAGCATTCTTAAATTTAGTTCCCATTGCAGGAATTTCATACAAGAAAGAAATATCGCCTTCAGGAAATTTAGGCATAACATCGCCTTTTACTTTTTGGGGTATTCCTGGAGTAAAAATCTGCATAAAAACATTTAGGGTTTCTACCAAAATTGTAAAGGGAGTATCAGAAGTTTCAAATCTCACCCAATTCATATTTGCATGATAACCTTTAAATTCCGGATAAATAAGTTCGTTAAAACTTTCTCCAGTTATCGTATTATTATACTCTTTTTGCCAAACCTCAATGGTAGCACCGTGTATTCTATTTTTCCAAACTCTGTACGGTCCTTTCCCCAACCATTTCATTGACTTAATTTTCTCTTCAGGATAATTAAAACTCACACCTAGGAAATCAATATTTTTCAATCCTCTTGCTGATAAATTATATGCAACTTCCAGTTCAAGAAGCCCCGACTTATGTAATTTCCAAGAATAGAATTCTGGATACTTTTCCCCTTTTGCATCTACAATTAAGTTTTGTTCCTCATCAAAATACCAGTTCACTATTTTATTTTCATCACTAACACCAACTGGTTTAGGACCTCCAGTAAAGGGAATTTTTACATTAGAGTTTTTAACATTGATTAAGTAAGCACTTTCCAAATCAAATGTAAATTCAAGATTATTGATCGTTGCTTTTAACTCATCAGCTGATTTGTTAACAATTATTTTGTCATCTTCATTTACAACTACTTTATCTATATACCTTTCAACTATTGTTTTAGGTAGTTGAATTTGCCAACTCCATGTATAGATTTCTTTTCCATATTGGTCGGTTGCAGTCAATAAAAACAAATCAGATTTTTTAAAGTTTTCATTTATATCGATGGTAACAAAACGTGTTTCACCAGGCTCTGCAATTGGACCATTAAATATTCCTGATGTTAATAATTCAAGCTCTCTTTCATTTGGCAATGGAGTTTTAATTGCTTTCCAACTAAAACTTACTGTACTAAGATTTGAATAAATATAATTATTTTTTATAAAAAGTTTTCCAGCCCATTTAGGATTTATAACAACTGGTTCTATCTGTACTGGAGACCACAATTTTTTAATCGTATAAAAACTTCCTTCCTTTTCTCTATGAGGTCCAAGAATACCATCAGGTGCATGATTCCCATCGCTATCATAAACAGTTCCATCTTTATCCGTTCTTAAAACTGCCTCATCACTAAAGACCCATAGAAACCCCCCGGCAGCACGTGGGTTTGTAAGAAATTGATTCCAAAGATCATGTAACCCGGCACCACTTCCTCCATCATATAATCCATGTAATAATTCTGTTGGCATAAAAACATCATTCCCAAACGCAAATCGGTTAATACCAAAATCGTAAGAAACGTAATGATGAGTATCTATACCGTTTTTGTTTAACCAAGGATAAATGACTGGTCTCTTTTGAATGTCGTATTGATGAAACCATTTTTCATTTGCTAAGTCCCATCCTCCCTCATTACCATGATTCCACACCACAACACTAGGATGATTTTCATCTTTTAGAATTAATTCTTTAATTAATTTTGGACCAACAATTGTATCATATCCATCCTGCCAACCAGCTAATTCATCCAAAACAAAAAGTCCTAAGGAATCACACAAATCAAGGAAACGTTCATCAGGACAATAGTGAGACATACGAACAGCATTCATATTCATCTCTTTCATAAGCTCTATATCCATTATATGATTTTCATCATTTAAAGCTCTACCCGTCTCCGGCCAAAATGAATGTCTATTGACTCCTTTGAAAATTACCTTTTTATTATTTACATAAAAACCATCATGTTTCCTTAGTTCTATTGTTCTAAAGCCAATTCGTTTTTTTTCAATATGAATAACTTTCTCCCCTTTCATCAAAGAAATTTTCATATCATAAAGAGTTGGACTTTCAGGATTCCACGATTTAATTTTTTCAAATTTTCCTAAAATATTAACTTGAGAAATTCCATTTTTAATTTTGGATTGAAAAACTCCTTTTATCTGACTACCATCCCGTTTGAATAACTCAACTTTTATACTTCCAGATAAGTTTTTGCTATTTAGAACTGCTAATGCTCTAAAATTTCCATCAGCCTTTGCATCTATTGCTACTCGCTTAATATATTGTTTTGGAAAAACTTCAAGAAAAACCGGTCTGTATATCCCACCAAATACCCAAAAGTCTGCTTCTCTTTCTGCTTTGTTTACTGATTCATTTGATGATCGCTTTGCAACGTCCACTTCTAGTAAATTATTTTGACCATATTTTAACAATTCTGAAATATCATACGTGAATCTATTAAAACCACCTTGATGAATTTCGCCAGCAAGTTTCCAATTTATTTTAACCTCTGTATCAGTCATTGAACCATCAAACACAATATTAATCTTTTTCCCTTTCCATTCATTTGGAACTTTAAAATGATACTTATAAATTCCATGCTCATCACCAATTTTAAACCCTTTTGGTTTACTCCTCCAATCATTGCCATAATTGTAAGTACCAAAACCTTGCAGTTCCCAATTTGATGGAACCGGAATCTTCATCCACTCGCTACTGTTCATTCCATCAGTACAGAAAAATTCCCAATCAACTGTATTTTTAGAATCTGTACCTGATAAATAATAACGCTCAGTTTCTTGGGAAAAAACAATTGTACAAGACGTTAACAACACTAGAAAAAAAATAATTTTACATAATTTTAGCATATTAGAATTTATTTTTGAATAATTATTTACCTGATAAATCTTCTCTCGTCAATTCTCTCTTCTCAAAATTTGGACCTTGCCAGGAAACTTTCAACTCCTGCCCTCCACCTTGCTGAAAATATCTTACTTCAATTTTATGAGTGCCTTTTTCTAAATTTATTTTTCCATATTTTTCTTGATAACCGTGTCCACCATCATTATCAATGAGTAGCTTATCACCAATATAAAGTTTAGTACCATCATTAGAACCACAATAAAAAGTATATTCTCCTTCAACATCAATGTTGATTGATCCCAATAGTAGCAAGGCATAATGGCTTGGGACATTTTCAATATCCTCTAATCTGAATTGTTCTTTATTTACAATCTTTTCTGGTTTTAGATTTAAATAATTTGGAGTACTTTCAAATTTCCCAATATAAAATCGAGACTCAACACCACTATCAATTTTAACTTTTTCATATTTGGATTTAATAATATCACTTGGACTATATCCTTTCTTGAAAGTTCTTACACTAAGAGTAGATGTTTTTTTTATCTTAATTGGTTTAATATAAAGTGAAGACACCTCTGTGGGCTGACTACCATCAAGGGTATAATGAATTTCCACATCTAGCAATGGCGAATTTATTGTTACAATACTTTCATCAGATATATATATATCAGCAGGAAATATTTTGGGATTTAGAACTTGCAACAAATTTACATTACGAATAGATGTATAACTTATTTCTTTCACGTAAAATGATTTTGCTTTTATAGTTGTTGCTGATATTTGTTCAAAAGGTTTATTATATTTTTGAGATTTTCGAGTAGGTTCTGTGTCATCTAGAGTATAATATATTTCTGCATCCGGCAAAACAGAATTCATTGAAACCTTACCAAAAATATCTCTAACAATTATTGGTGAAGAAGGAATAATTATAGCACGTGAATTTCTTGCATAGTTATTTGCATCTCCTTTATTAGAATTGAACGATCTAATAATGTAACTGAAAGAAGTTAGTTCTTTTTCAACTCCTTCTTTAGAAAGTATTTTTGTTCCTTTACCTTTTACTCCAACACCACGTTCATAACTTGAGATGGTTAAATAAATTTCATCACTTTTTTGTAATTCATTTGTATGATTTGCTTCTTCCAAATTTTGTTGACTGTAATTTAGAGCATTCATTGTAAAAGGTTCAGTACGATTGATAAACATCAAACCTTCATTTTGTTTATTTGTAAACAATGCCCAACGTACATCTTGCTTGCTACCATTGGCTTGCGGCGTAATGTATGGAACGTATTGATCATCAACAGTGCTTGCATATAATCCAATTGCAGCTGCAGTTTTACGGTCATAATAGTTTTCAAATGGTCCACGTCCGAACCATTTAATATTTTCATATTCTGGTTTTAGAATAAATGACATTCCAATTTGAGCGAGTGAAGGTAAATTGCCATAAGGTAATATTTGATTGTCTGAGTAAATATCTCCATTACCTAAAATTGTGTAAGTACACTTATGGATAAATCCACTTCCCTCTTTCATTTTATAATTTATTTCAACATTGATCCAAACTTTGGATTCATCTACTTTTTGAACGTTAATTGTTTCAACTCTCACCATAGATTTATTCAGTCCATATTTTTTCCACTCTTCATCAATGCCGTGGTCATTATCAATCGGAGCCCTATAAACATTAAGGATTGGACCACTTGAGGTTTTAGTATTAATTGATAAGAGATCATTTTCATTGTACTTTAACGAGTGAATTGTACCGGAATATTTACTAAATACTATTTCAAAATTATTATTTCTTAATGCAATTTCATCTTTATTTTCAACAACTTCAATTGAAGATGAATGAACTACATCTTTAACTTCTCTAACAATATTTTGAAATGGAATCCTAAATTGATTCCAAGCAACTTCAAATTCTTTTTCTGCCCAAAGAGTTTTTTTAGATTGAACAAAACTTATTTTCAACCAATACTCAGCATCAGCTTTTACCTTTACATCTTGCAATGGAATAATAATACTTTTTTCTTCCAAAGGTTTTACGTTCAATTTTCCTATTTTACCTTTTTGCATTACAATTCCATTTTCACTTAATGCCCATTTTGCATTGTATCTATTGAGGTTTGTGAAACTAAATTTATTTTTAATTCTCACTTTACCTTGTAGTAAATCAATTGGTTCAACTGTAATATTCTGATATACTTTTTTTACTTCCCACAATTTTGGTGAAATATTCCTATTAGGAAATATCAATCCATTAATACAGAAATTACTATCACTTGGAATATCTTTCGGGCCAAAATCGCCGCCATAAGCAAAGTACTCAATTCCGTTTTTATCTTTTTTATATAATCCTTGATCTACCCAATCCCAAACACAAGCTCCCATAAAAATTGGATTACTTTCTATCACATCCCAATAATCTTGCAAACCTCCACTTGAATTACCCTTTGAATGTGAGTACTCACAAAGGAAGAAAGGCCTCTTATCATCTCCACTTCCATATTCAATCATATCTTTTATCGGAGGATACATTCTGCTGTAAATATCAGCAGCATCATTATAACCTTCGTAATGAACGGGACGTGATGGATCAGCTTTGTGCGAATAATCTCTCATTGCAAAAAAGTTATCTCCATTTCCAGCTTCATTTCCAAGAGACCAAATAACAATTGATGGATGATTTTTATTTCGCTGAATCATATTTTTCATTCTATCAACAACTGCCGCTTTCCATTCGGGTTTACCTCGCGGTAACAAACCATTTGCTCCGTGCGATTCTACGTTAGCTTCATCAATAACGTACAAGCCATATTCATCGCAAAGTTTATACCAGAAAGAGTCATTAGGATAATGAGAATTTCGCACAGTATTAATATTGAATTTCTTCATTAATAAAATATCTTTAATCATTGTTTCTTTAGGAATATGTTGACCAAAACGAGGATGCATTTCGTGACGGTTTGTACCTTTCAATAATACCGGAACTCCATTTACAAGAAATCGAGAATCTTTGATCTCTACTTCTCGAAAACCAATTTTGGTTTCTGTAGTTTCAATTATTTTTCCATTTTCGTTTTTTAGAATTAATATAATTTGATAAAGATTTGGAGTTTCAGCAGTCCACTTTTTTGGATTTGTTACCAATTGATTGAGACTAATATTAACTTTTTCATAATCCGAAAAATCAATATTTAATTCATTCAATTTTTCGCCTATTTGATTTCCAGTTTCATCAAGTAATAACGATTCAATTGAGTAGTTGTTAAGTTTTTTATTAGAATAATTTTTTAGTTCAACATCAATTGTTAAGTGAGCATTTTTATAATTTTCATCTAAATCTGTTTTTACAAAAAAATCTTTGATGTAAATTTTAGAAGTTGAGAATAAATATACATCTCTAAATATTCCACTTAACCGCCACATATCTTGGTCTTCAATATAGCTACCATCGCACCAGCGGTAAACCTCAACTGCTAAAACATTGTTGCCCTTCCTTAGATACGGAGTTATATTAAATTCAGCCGGACTCATACTGTCCTGGCTATAACCAACTTTCTTTCCATTTACCCAAATATAAAATGCAGATTTTACTCCTGCAAAATGAACAAATATTTCTCGTCCATCCCAACTATTTGGAATTGAAATATTTCTTCTGTAAGATCCAACCGGATTATTATTATCAGGAATAAAAGGTGGATTGACCATGACAAAAGGATAATCAGTATTTGTATAAATTGGAATTCCATAACCTTCCATTTGCCAATTGCTTGGTACTGTAATTTCATCCCAATCGGTAACATCATATTGCGGTTTATAAAATTCCAAAGGTCTATCAGAAGGTTTTGCAACCCAATTGAATTTCCACTTTCCGTGAAGCAATTTATAGAATGGAGAAGTTTTCCAATCAGATTTTTTTGCTTCTTCTATAGTTGCAAAAGGAATTGCAGTACTATGTGCTTCTTCTTTATTAATTCTAAAAACTTCAGAGTTTTCCCAATCATTTTGTAACTCTTGTCCATATAGTTTAGCTACAAAATGGATTGATATAAAAATCATTAGTGAAATAAAAATTGTCTTACTCTTCATTTTTTGCCTTAATAATATTTCAATAAAATTTCAATTACCTGTTAAATTTTCTTTGGTTAATTCTCTCTTCTCAAATTTTGGACCCTTCCAAGACACTATTAACTCCTGTCCACCACCTTGTTGGAAATATCTTACTTCAATTTTATGAGTACCTTTGTCCAAATTTATTTTTCCATATTTTTCTTGATAACCGTGTCCACCATCGTTATCAATAAGTAGTTTATCGCCAATATAAAGTTTACTTCCATCATTAGATCCACAATAGAATGTATATTCTCCATCAACAGCAATATTGATTGAGCCTAATAGTAGCAAGGCATAATGGCTTGGGACATTTTCTATATCATCCAATCTAAATTGATCCATAATTACAATTTCATCTGCTGTAAGATTTAAATAATTTGGAGTACTTTCAAATTTCCCTTTATAGAATCTGTACTCTACACCTCTCCCAAGTTTTACTTTTTCATATTTTGAACTAATAGTTTCACTAGGTTTATGATTTTTTTTGAACGCTCTAACTTTAATTGTTGCTGTTTTTATTATATTTAAACTTTTATTATAAAGGAGTGAAGTCAATGTTGGTTCACTTCCATCCAAGGTGTAGTGAAGTTTAGCATTTTGTGTAGCTGATGTTAACTCAATAGTAATAGCATTAGAAAAATATCTGTTCATTTTAGAAATTACTGGTTCTAGCACCTGCAATTGTTTTACCTTAGCATAGGATGTACTACTTTTTTCTTTTTCGATAAAAGATTTTGCTTTAATTGTTGCAGATGATATTTGCTCAAATGGCTCGATATATTTAGTAGATTTTTTGGTGGGTTCTGAACCATCTGTTGTGTAATAAATCTCAGCTTTTGAAATAACTGTTTTCATAGTAACTAAACCATATTTATCTCTTGTTACTAAAGTAGAAGATGGTACAACCATTGCCTGAACATTTCTTGCAAATTCTCCAGGTTCACCCAACTCAGAATTGTACGGACTTAACACATAACTAAAAGAGGTGGGGATTTTATGTATATCATTCTTCTCCATTAGCGTTGTACCACCTACTACCTCTCCAACTCCCCGCTCAAAAGCTGCAATAGTTAAATAAACTTCATCATCCTTTTTTAATTCAATTGTGTGTTTTGCAATTTCTAAATTCTGTTGACTATAATGTAAAGCGTTTAGAGTAAAAGGTTTTGTGCGGTGCGAGATCATAATCCCTTCACTTTTATTATTTGCAAGAAGTACCCAACGAACATCTTGCTTACTACCATTTGACTGAGGATCAATATAAGGGACATACTGCTCTCTAACCGTACTTGAATATAAACTAACAGCAGCAGCTGACTTACGATCAAAATAATTTTCAAATGGTCCTCGCCCAAACCATTTTATATTTTCATAATCAGAATTTAATATGAATGATATTCCAATTTGAGGAGGAGGAGGTAATTTTCCATAAGGAAAAAATTGATTGTCAGCATAGACAATTCCAGACCCAATTATGGTATATGTACACTTATGAATAAAACCACTTCCATTATTCATTTTATGATTTATTTGAACAGTAACTAAAACTTTGGATTCTTTTACTTTTTCCAAATTAAAAGAAATTAAATGAGGAGTTGATTTATCTAATCCAGATTTTTTCCAATCTAATCCTAAAGACCTAGTATCGTGACCAGTGGGTGCTCGATAAACATTTAGAACTGGACCTCCAGGAACTTCACTTTTATTTGAAATGAATTCATTATCTCTAAACTTTAACGATTGGATAGTACCGCTGGACTTACTGAATAATATTTCAAATTCTTCACTACTGATTTTCACTTCATTCATATTTTCAACTGTTTGCAATGGTGTTCGGCTAATTACTTCTTTTATTACTTGCAGTGAATTACTTTTAAATGGAATCTTAAATTGATCCCAAGCAACTTCAAGTCCGGCATTTGCCCATAGAGTATTTTCTGATTCTGAGAAACTTACTTTTAACCAATATTCAGCAGATGGTTTAATTTTCACTTCTTGAAAAGGGATTGTGATTACCTTGCTTTCAAGTGGATTGATATTGAGTTTTTTAATTTTGCCATTTTGTATTATTACTCCATCTTCAGTAAGCTCCCACTTTACATTAAATTTTTTGAGGTTTGTAAAACCAAACTTATTTCTAATTTTCACCTTTCCCTTTAACAAATCCACTGCTTCTACGGATATATTTTGATAAACCTTTTTTACTTCCCACAGCTCAGGTAAAACTGTTCTGTCAGGTAAAACTAATCCATTCAAACCAGTGAAATTTCCAACATGTTGAGTTCCTTTGGGAGCAAAATCATTTCCATAAGCAAAATACTCTGTCCCATTTTTATCAGTCTTGTATAACCCCATACCAGCCCAATCCCAAATGCAGCCTCCAAAGAATCTTGGATCACTTTCAATTACATCCCAATATTCTTGAATGCCACCACTTGCATTACCCAACGAGTGGAGATATTCACAAAGGAAATATGGTTTCGGATTATTGCCATCTATATATTCCTTCATATCATTAATTGATGGATACATTCTACTATAAACATCGGCAGCCTCATTATATCCTTCGTAATGTACAGGGCGTGAAGGATCTGTTTGATGTGTATAATCTCTCATAGCAAAAAAGTTATCTCCCATCCCAGCTTCATTACCGAGAGACCACATAATTATAGACGGATGATTTTTATTCAACTGAATCATATTTTTCATCCTATCTACAGCTGCTGCCGTCCACTTGGGATCGCTACTAGGCAATAGACCATTTGCTCCGTGAGATTCGAGATTAGCTTCGTCAATGAGGTAAATTCCATATTCATCACATAGCTTATACCAGAATGGATCATTTGGATAGTGGGAATTTCGCACAGTATTAATATTGAACTGCTTCATCAACTTAACATCTTCTATCATTGCTTCACGTGGAATATATTGCCCAAATCTCGGATGCATTTCGTGTCGGTTCGTTCCTTTTAAATAAACAGGAACTCCGTTAACTAAAAATCTTGAATTTATTATTTCAATTTTACGAAAACCAATTTTTGTCTCCACAGTTTCAATTACTTTACCGCTTTCATTTTTTAGGATTAAAATAACTTGATAAAGATTTGGTGTTTCCGCAGTCCACTTTTTTGGATTTATTATTAATTGCTCAAGACTAATAATACTTTTGCCATTAACACCAATATTAGTATTCAAGTCTTTTGTTTTTTCACCAATTTGATTTTTGGAATTATCAAGTAGCATAAATTCTACAGAATAATCCTCAAAATTTTCATCTGAATAATTTTTCAATTCAATATCAATTGTTAATTGAGCGTCTCTATAATTTTCATCCAAATCAGTTTTTACAAAATAATCTCTGATGTGAATTTTTGGAGTAGAGAACAAATATACATCTCTAAAAATTCCGCTCAACCTCCACATACCTTGGCACTCCATATAGCTGCCATCTGACCACCGATAAACTTCAACTGCTAAAATATTTTTCCCATCTTTCAAATATGGAGTTATGTTAAACTCAGCAGGAGTCATACTATCTTGGCTGTACCCAACTTTTTTACCATTAACCCAAATATAAAATGCAGATTTAACTCCACCAAAATGGATGAACATTTCTCTTCCATCCCAATTATCTGGAATTGTAAATTTTCTTATATAAGATCCTACTGGATTATTTTTATGAGGGATAAAAGGTGGATTGACAATTTCAAAACCATATTCTGTATTTAAACTAAATGGTACTCCGTAACCTTCCATTTGCCAATTACTTGGAACAGTAATTTCATTCCAACTAGTAGCATTATATTTTAGTTCATAAAAATCTAATGGACGATCACCTGGTTTTTCAACCCAATTGAATTTCCACTTTCCGTTAAGCGATTTATAGAATGGTGAATTTTCCCAATCAGTTTTTTTTGCTTCTTCAATAGTTGCAAATGGAATAGCTGTATTGTGAGCTTCCTCTTTATTAATTCTAAATATTTCGGAGTTCTCCCAATCATTTCCTGAGTCTTGTCCATATAAGTAAAAATTTGAACAGACCGTTTTGAGAATCAATATTGAAATAAACAATAGTCTTAATTTCATTCTAGTATTTTTATATGTTCTTGTTAATAGTGTTTCTGCCAAATAACTATATAAGTATCTACTAATGAGAATAAAAATAACAACATTTTTCTCTCATAGATGTCATTTCCGAACGTGTAAATCGGAAATCCATTGTTTGTGTCGCCTGGATTCCCAATCAAGTTGGGAATGACAAAAACATCCTATTTTCACAGAAGTTCTAATAGTTATAACCTCTTTGCTCTTGGCTCCATTGAGGTTAGTTCTGCAATCTTAATTGGACTGCCAGACTCAATACTCTTTCTAGCTGCAACTCCTATTAGTATTGACATCACTCCATCCCTAAGCCCAGCAGCTCTTTCGTAAGGATCAATTTTATTTTGATCCTTAAATATTTTATTTTGTAATCTGCTATCACCACCGCCGTGTCCGCCTCTTGCAATTGGTACTTTTACAGTTTCAAAATCTTTCCAAAGTTTATGTAGAATTATTGGTTCAAACTCAATTTCATCTTTTCCAGTCTCTTCCATTTCTTTAGTATGCATTTCTGCTTGATCAATTGAGACATTCTTTTGATATGGGATATCAAGCCACGCATCTATTCTACCCTTCGTTCCGTTCAATCCTACACGCCAACCTTCGTACGGTGAATATGTAGTTAACGAGTAATTTAAGGTTACATTATTTTTATATTTTACCTGAGCCGACATTTTATCATAAATATTTATTTCATCTCTAAACAAACAATTATCACGAATGTAGCCGTCATGTTTTTCGTTATTTACATATAAATCCATGTCACGCTTACTTTTTGTTATATCCCAATGAAATTCACATTTAGTTTTATGAGGACAAGTCCTACAATTGTCTCCTCGGAAAGGTCCGTTCTCTCCGTAATATTCTAAATCGCCATAAGCAAAAACTTCTTCCGGATCAGAATCTATCCACCAGTTCAACAAATCAAAATGATGTGTAGCTTTGTGTACCCAAAGTGTTCCACCCTCTTCTCGCAATCCGTGCCATCTTCTAAAATATGAAGCTCCGTGATAAGTATTTAAGTACCAATGAAAATCAACTGATCTTAATTCACCAATTGAATTTTGTTGCAATAGCTCCTTCACCTTTGTTGCATAAGGACTCCAGCGATAATTAAAACCCACAATAAGTTTTTTACGTGAACGTCTTTCAGCATCAATAATAGCTTGTGCTTTATCTTCATCAGTAGTAAGAGGTTTTTCAGTTAACACATCGCAACCCATATCAAGACCTTTAACAATAAATTCATGATGTGTTGAATCCTTTGTTGTAACAATTACAAGATCAGGTTTTGTTTCTCTTATCATTTTTTCAAAGTCTGTGAAGGTTGGGCAGGAAACCCCAATATATTTTTTACCATATTCAAGTCTGCCAATGTTGATATCACACAAACCAACAAACTCTAAAATATCAGAATAATTTTCTCGTAATCTTTTACCCCAGAAGCTCGTTCCCCTTACTCCAGTACCGACTAAAACTACTTTTAACTTTTTATCTGAACCAAAAGCAAACGTGTTCAATGGAAGTGCTGCACTAGCTGCAAGCATACTAATGGAAGTTAAGAATTGTCGTCTTGATTGTTGCATGATTTAATCTCCTATTTATCTATTTTATATGATGTTTATAATTTTATTTCAAATTTAAATATTTTATTATTTGCTCATCTCCAATAATTGCATTACTTGGTCTTGGGTTTTCTTCTGTGAAGACTTTCAAATCTTCTTGCGGAAGTATTGTAACAAAGTCTTCCTTTATTCCATTGTCATAAGGAACTTTACTAACTTTTAGTTTAAGATGATAAGCTAAAAACATATAAGCGGCAGAACGTTTCGAATATCCATAGTCATGTTTTTCAGCAGGCAAGTGTACGTTTTCAACTTTGTGTTCTGCATTATAAAGTGCATATACTTTTTGAATGTAAGGATATTCAACTCTTGGTGTATTCCTCGTCCAATCTAATCCATTTGAAATTAATAAAAGTGGTCTTGGAGCAGTAAGGGCAGCTAGTTCAACATTATTTGTTTGATGTTTTTCACTCTTGTGAATTGGCATGCCACTTTCACAAACACAACCTCCAAAAAAATGTGCTGAAACCTGAACAACTGGAGCTGAAACTTTTATTCTGTTATCAATTGCAGTCAAAACAAATGTTTGAGTTCCTCCACCAGAACCTCCAGTCATGCCTATTCTATTTGAGTCAACATTAGGTCTTGATAATAAATATTCAAGTACCCTTCTGCTATTCCAAGTTTGGAGCAATAAAGCTATTGGCATTCTATGGGTTACTTGGTTGGACTCGGCATAACCAATCATATCATAGGCAAAAACAATTGCTCCCATTCTTGCTAAAGTAGCACAACGATATTGTACATCTTTTTTTAATCGTTTATCAGCCAGGTGTCCATGTGGAGAAAGGATTGCGGCATTTTTTTCTTTGAGTTTAATAGGTTTGTAAATATTACCAGTTATGTAAAAACCAGGAAAACTTTCGATGGCAACATTTTCAATTGTGTAGCCATCCATAACTTTTGCTTCTCTTATTATTGGATTAAAATTACCTTTAATGTTTGGCATTTGATCCAATTTCATTCCGGTAATTATTCCATTTTTTATAGTAGTGGCTCGCTCTTCCCAAGACGTAAGGTCGCTCCATTCTTTGGCAAACTCTTTCATCATTAAGTTCGCTTCGTCTTCAGTCCAATGTTTACCCATACACAACATTGCATCTTGAGAATAAGCTACTGAACTCAGGCATATAAAGATTAGAACTATTGCTTTTTTCATAATATATGTTTCTCCATTTTTTAATAGAATTAGAATAAATATATACTAGAAACAAAGTGGTTCTCGGATTTTGTAAGATTGTCATCTCGAACATATTTTTTGTGAGAGATCTCATAACGTAAATATAGTAAGGAGATATCTCAATCGCTTAAAAGACAAGCTCATTTCGATATGACAAAATTTTGGATTTTTGTTCCGAATACCAATTCGAGTTTAGTATATTTTACTCTAAGGAACAGCTCCATTTCTTGCCATTGTAAATAATGTGTACCATTCTTCCCTACTTAATTCTATTATATCTGCAAGACATGATTTTTTAATCCTCTCAACATTTGTTGTTCCAATTACTGGTTGAATTCCAACCGGATGCTTCAACAACCAAGCAAGTGCAATTGCTTCTTTTGAAGTTCCTTTCTCATTTGCATAAACTGAAATTTGCTCTGCAAGTTCTTTTACATTTTCATCTGCATCTGATTTTGGATTAAATATTTTGCCAAGTGAAACTGGAGACCAAGCCTGTACTTGAATATTATTAATTCTGCAATAATCAAGAATACCAGTCGCAGCAGCATACTTGCCACTTGTTTGATTTGCAAGAATGCCATCGTCAACTACATGATTATGTAACAAACTTATTTCAATTTGATTTACAACCAAAGGCTGATCCAAACTATTTTGTAGAAGTGATATTTGTCCAGCATTAAAATTACTAACGCCAAAATATCTTACCTTTCCCATCCTATGAACTTCATCAAATGCTTTTGCAACCTCTTCCGGTTCCATTAACGGATCGGGTCTGTGTAAAAGTAGAATGTTTAATTGTTCAATACCCAAACGGTTAAGTGAACCATCAACTGAATTTATTATATGCTCATAACTAAAGTCATATCTTCCTGGTGAATTAGGTTTTGGATCTCCTTTAAATCTAACTCCACACTTAGATTGGATAATCATTTTATCACGTATCCCTTTGTTCATCTTTAGAACTTCTCCAAAAACTTTTTCAGATTTTCCCTTTGCATAAATATCAGCATGGTCAAAAAAGTTAATTCCACTTTCAAGTGCAGTAATAACAGACTTGGTAGTATTTGAGATTACATCTTTGCTCAAAGGAGCATCATCCCAAGAACCACCAATCCCCATACAACCATAAGCTATTTTTGAAATTTCTAAATCTGTATTTGGTATTAAATATTTTTTCATATTATTTATTTATTATTTTTTAGAAATATTTTATTTTATAATCCCCTGATAACGAGCCATATAATATGGCAACAAATATATTGTTCCTTCATTTTCAGAATAACCATTTCCTTCATTTGCATCAAGTGCAAAACCATCTCTATCTAATCGCACATGACATCTTTCATCAATAGGCAAAGCCTTTCCATCAACATGCCAACCCATTTTACCTTTGTGTTCATCTGCATATTCAAAAGTGTTATCAGTTCGTTGGGGATTTACTGGTCTCCATCCCTCTTGCACAAATTGTCCTGGAGTAGGATCAAAAACTATATCCAGTCTATGTCTATTATCCATTCTATATCCAATCAAATCAAGTGGTAATCTTCTAAGTGTTTCTAAAATATCTTTAGTTTTATAATCCGTTTTATAAAATTGTTGAGAAGTAAATTTTGAATAAGAACCAGCTTCTGGAAAATATTTATTAGAATTATAAATGCCAGTATCAACCAACTTGTTAAACTTAGTTGCTTGAGCAGCATACAACAAATTCCAGAAAGCACTTTTTTGTTTACTAACATGAAGCCAGGCATTTTCCATACTTTCTCTATACATCAAAATAAGTTCAGGGTCTTCTTCATAATTAAGCAAACCATACATACTCATAAGACTAAGATTGTTATCCCAAGGAACAACATCTTCTGGAGGAAAATACATTTTTGATTGCATAGCATTTATATGATACTGATATTTATCGCGAAGCATTTTTGCAGTAGTTAAATATTTCTCATCTCCAGTAATATGTTTTGCAACATTTAGAAATGAAAGCATCATCATAGAGTTTAAGCCTTTTTGATCCCAACCCCAAATTGAGTTAAAAAAATCTGGCGAGAAGTCACCCCATCGAGTTGGTTTTCCATCATGATCTCTCAAAAGAAAACCATTTCTAATTAAATGATCTGTAAGATTTCTAACAACTTCTTTTACTGCATTTTTTTCCTCTCTAGTCTCAGCAACTAAGTCATAATAAACTCCATAGAAAAAATAATGTCCTGCCAATTCATCGGAGCTAGTATCACACTTCCACAAATATTTTCCATCTTTACTTAGTGGAAATCTAGGAGTAATATCTTTCCAAAAAGGATCTTCTTTCTGCTTCTTAATATTATAGCTATGATTGTATTGTTCATTTACCGGTTCATGCCAATCCTTTGGAATTATAACTCTTGCAGGAAATCCTTCATCACCAGTAATATCAATCAACCATTTACAAGCTTCAAAACTTCGCTTCGCAATTATTTTTGCTTCTTCATTACCAGTTACTGCATATCTAAAAGATTGAGCAGAACCATACATAGCTGTGTACATTCCATCGTTATCTGAAATTGCATGTTCCCAAGAATTAATATCATAGCGAGTTTTCAAATTATTTTGAGCAATAAAACCCATTCTGTTATGCCGTGTTTCCACTTGAGTTGTAAATAGTTTAGCTTTTTCTTCAAACGTAATTGGTTGTAAAACAATTCTACTAACACCTTTAGGAGTTGCAATCCAAATTGTATTATCATTAATTGCAATGTCATTTATATAATCATCAGGCAACCACCTTCTGCTAAAACGATAATAAAACTTATTCCCATCCGATCTTATAACTCCTTTCTTTGTCCCAAACCAAACTTCCCCATTAGAACCTTTTTTAGCACAAGTAAAATGGTTAAAAGGTAATCCTTCTTTTCCAGAAAAAAGCTTCCACTTTCCATTATTAAGAATTCCAACTCCTTGTTCAGCCCCAAACCACAGCCTTCCTTTCGAATCTATCTCTAAAATATTTACGTTTGTTAGTTTCCAACTATACTCAGTATTTGCAGGAAAAACCTCTCGCCAATTTCCACCTTTCTTTTTGAAGAACAATCCACTTTCGGTTCCAACTACTGTTTCATGTTTATAAGTAACGCTAGACAAAATAGGTTCACTAAATTTGAGATGCGAATATTTTTTATTTATTCTACCCTTTTTAGAAGTCAACTTCCATTCACTTCCTCTAAATAAATAATTCCCCTCATTTGTAATTGCTATAGGATTATTTTTTTCATCAAAATTTATTTTATTTATTTCAATATTAGGTAGCCCATCTTTGGGTGTGAAAACAGTTGGTACTTCTTGAATAAAATTATCAGTACTTTTTATTTGTCCAAACATTATTGAACTAAAAAGTAAAAGCAATATAAACGTAGATTTCATTTGGATTTTTCCTTTATATGATTATAGAATTACTTTCATTTTTATTAGTTGAGTTTTCCAGATTATTTTTAATCTTGGTAATATCATTAGTGAGTTTCTTATTAAAAAGAGAAATATCTGAGCTATGCAAAATAATATTTGCACCTACATTCGCCCATTTGATTTGTTGTTCAGGTTCTTCAGATAAATGAATTCCAATTCCAAGATTTCTAGAGTTGCACTCTTCTATTATTTTTGTAACAGCTTCTTCAAAGACTGGGTTATTGTATTCCTCTGGTATGCCCATACTGCACGACAAATCGTGAGGTCCAATAATCACACCATCAATACCAGGAACTGTGAGTAACTCAGTCAAATTATCAACAGCAGATTTGCTTTCAATATTAATAAACAATAGATTGTCTTTACATCTATCATCAATATATGCTTTGAGTTTAGAATCAATTTCACTCGGGTTATCTAATATTTGCTTTAGCTTTCCCCCCTTTATAGGTCTGTACTTTGTTGCACCTACAAGACTTTTAACTTGCTCAACTGATTCAATATATGGGACAAGTACTGCAACAGCTCCTCCATCTAGAACAGTACAAACATTATATGGGTCAGGCGAAGGGATTCTTACCATCGGTAGTAAACCTAATGCAGAATAAGTATTACACATATTTGCAACCGTCTCACGTCCAAGCGCGATATGCTCAGTATCAATAAATACAAAATCTAAACCAGCATTCTTAACAACATCAGGCCACTTTTCTGAAGCTGACACAATTGCAGTACCATAAATTCTTTCGCCCAATTTTATTTTCTCTTTCAACTCAATACTATTCATAGTTATATTTCCTTTCAAAAATAAAATGCTATTTAATTTCTGTTCTGATTTATATTACTTAAACCTGATGCTATATAAATCAGCATCTTTCATTAGAAATCTTAAACTAATTGGTTTACTGGATAGTTTATTTAAGTTTGCATTCCCTTTCCACATAACAACTTTCTCTATTTCGTTTCCAATAATTTCTTTTGAATTTTCTAATTCAAATCCTTTTATTTTTCTTCCATCTTTATCTAATATTTCAACCTTTATAAATCCGGCGGCAGATGTTGAAAAGTTTAACACCAAATGATTACCAGTAAAATAGAATGGTTTGGTTATCATTTCTCCTTCTTTATAAGATGAATGAACTGAAATAAATCCATCCAAGCGAAGTGCATAACGCCTAATGTGGGCAGTCGGTTGAGCATAATCTTGATTAACATAAATTGACATTTCGGTTGGACTAGTTTGTACAATATTTAGTGCTGGATAGTTGGAACGTGACACCCAATTTTGCAATCCAATTCCAGGTCGAATAAAACCATCCATAAATGTTCTATCATATTTGTTTCCACCTCTTGATGTCATTAGTATAGCATCCGAACAATCCTTAAAATATTTTGGATTTACATTTAACTCAAGAGCTTGTTCATTAGTTAACACTTGTCTATTAGGCAAAAATCTAGCAGCAACGGAAATGTAAATATGAGGAGCTCTATAATAAGGAGCTGTTTGATTTGTGTATAAATGTTCAATAGGAGATTCGCCAAAATCCATTTTAACTGGTTTTGTCCAATTGATAAAATCTTTTGATGTAGTTCTACTTACAGTTCTAAAGCCAGAATAATTATCTTTTGTCCAAGTTCTAAAATAGCAAATATAGCTCTGCTCTTCTTCCGACCAAAAGGAAACATTTTGAGAATCAAATACTCCATCACCAAAAACCGATTTCTCTTGAAGTTTATTCCAATGAATTCCATCTTTAGAAACATAGGCTATCAATCCGCTTTTTTGTGTTCCACCAAGTGCTTTATATTTGTAATTAGGAGTCACATCTTTACGAGTATCAAAAAAAGGACTGAAGTTATGAGTAACCGGAGCTGCATTAGCGAGTATTACATTGTTTTTAAATGTACTATCAACTTCATAAATTTTTAGATTTGGTTTTACCCATTTTATTCCGTTAACTGATTCTGCATAACAAGTATTTTCATCAATTCGTCCATCCTTTCCAGCAGTAGGAAGTCCTCTATAAAAAAGTTGGAATTTTTCTCCATTATCAATAACAGTACAATAACCAGAAAATTGACCTTCCCAAGGATTATCAAATTTAAGAACTGAACCTTTATCAATGGGATGGTGTAAGCGAAGTTCAGTATTTTTAAGCGAGTCAATTAAAAAATAATCTGTGAAGAGTTCTAACCTTGACCCAATATTAATTATTTCAGAATTGGTTGAGGGATTGTTATTTACTTGGCTGATAAATTGATTTGCACTAAACAAAATTATAATTATTTTAATTTTCATTTCAGTCCATATTTTATAATTTTTATTTACCTTTAGATAACTGAACTAAAACATTTCAAATTTAGCTAATTAGTAAATATCCATCAATTGCAGTTAGAACATTTCAGATTTAGCAAACTAATATATTCTGCATTTTTGGCTTAGTAAATCGATTTTCTTTTATTAAGTTAGCAAACTAAATTTTCATTTACAATTAAAATCATTTTATAATTAAGAGATAATTTATGAAGATAATAAACTTCGATTGTTTTTCCGGAATTAGTGGAGATATGACTTTAGGAGCTTTTATAGATTTAGGAGTAGATAAAGATATTTTACTTTCTCTACCCAAAAAATTAAAATTAGAACAAGTAAAGTTTGAAATAAACAAAGTTAACAAAAATGGAATTACTGCAACAAAGGTTGATGTGATTTTTCCACATGAACATGTTCATAGACATTTAGCAGACATTGAAAAAATAATTGACAACGGAAATATTAGTGATGATGTAAAATTATTATCAAAAAAAATATTTATGAAATTAGCTGAGGCTGAAGCTAACGTTCACGGCACAACAATTGATAAAATTCATTTTCATGAAGTTGGAGCGTTAGATGCAATATTTGATATTGTTGGAGTCGTAAGTTGTTTTGTAGAACTTGAAATTGAAGCTACATATTGTGGTAATATTTCTGTTGGTGGTGGAATGGTAAAAATGGCTCACGGCTTATATCCAGTTCCTGCTCCAGCAACATCTTATTTATTAAATAGTTTTTCAATTTCTCCAGGTCCGGTTGAAAAAGAATTGGTTACTCCAACTGGAGCTGCAATATTAGCAACTTTAATAGAGGAACCTAATACTAGACCAATATTTACAATACAAAAAAGTGGTTTTGGTGCTGGTACTATTACACATGATGAAGTTCCGAATGTTTTAAGAATTAGTATTGGAGAATTATCTGATGATAAAAAACAAAATACTTGTATAATGATAGAGACAAATATTGATGATATGAATCCACAGTTTTATCCAATATTACTTGGCAAACTTTTGGATGCCGGAGCTAACGATGCTTACTTAACTCCAATCCTCATGAAAAAAGGAAGACCTGCACATACACTCTCTGTATTGTGCAATGAAAAAAATGAATCTGAATTATTAAATATTATTTATTTTGAAACAACAACTATTGGTGTACGAAGTTATAAAGTAAATAAGAAACACTTAAAGAGGAAACTTCTTAAAATGAATACATCCTTGGGTGAATTACAAATAAAAGAAATTACTTTACCGGATAATAGCATTAAGAGAATGCCAGAGTTTGACGACTGTGTAAAAATTGCTACCGAAAAAAAACTTGCAGTAAAGTTTGTTTATGATAAAATTTTAACTGAAATTAATTAAATTAGACAAGATGACTTTAGCTAATACTATTTTTTTCCTTTGAGAAATAATGAATAGAGTTTCTGCAAAAGAAAATATTAAACGACAAATGAAATAGAAAAAAAAATACCATACACTTTAAATGCAAAATGAATTCCTCAAACTTCAATTTATTACAAAATGTTATTTTACAAGACCTTAATTATTTTCATAATCTAATATGACAAAATTCAGAAACAACTGGTTAAGCTATTTCTTATTTATAATGCTTATTATTATTTGTCTATTAGCAGTAAAGTCATATAATCTTGAATCAAACAAAAGAATTTTGAAGAGCGACTTTATTGAATTATCCGATGTAAAATATGGATTGTTTAATATTGATAAATGGAAAGAAAAAATTGCATTTATTATTGGTAAAAAAATAAAGGAATTAAAATTATCGGGAACAAATCGTACGACAGCTAAGAAGAAAATTATTACTTTCTTAAATGAAGCAATTGATGATTTTGAAAACAATTATAGAATTAAAAATAAAAACAAATCATTACTTGGTATTTCAATCAAAAATATTGGAGCTAATTTTTTTGGCATTTTTGATGAATTTAGAAATAATATTCCAAATATTAGTGATGAGATATTGAATTTTCTTGATAAGAAAGAAAATATTGAAACCATTAAAAATTATGTTTTATTCAAACTAAACATTTATACTGCTAACACTTTTCAAAAAATTGATTATTCCACTCTCAATAATATTTTGGAAAAACACCAAACTAGTAACGAAAATGAATGTAAGCAGAAAATTACCATAGAAATAGATGCAATTGAAGAAAACTTATCAACTTATAATACAATTATTTTTGCAGTTACTCTGTTATCTTTTTTACTCATTCTATTTACTAAAACATATACAAAACCGATTATTACATTGGTCGTATTGATAGCACTTCATTTTTTAATTTTAGGACTACTACTACCGATGATAGATATTGATGCAAGAATTTCAACTATGGAGTTTAACTTATTAGGCGAAACAATTTCATTCCATAACCAAGTTTTGTATTTTAAGAGTAAAAGCATTTTAGAAATGGCAAATGTTATGCTAACACATGACAAATTAAAAATAATTATTGTTGGAATTTTAGTATTGGTTTTTAGTGTAATATTCCCTTTTACAAAATTATTTTCAACAATACTGTTATTATATAAAGAAAAATTTGCTTCTAACAAATTTATTGATTTTATGGTATTTAAAAGTGGGAAATGGTCCATGGCAGATGTAATGGTTGTTGCAATTTTTATGTCATATATTGGATTTTCAGGTATAATATCAAATCAACTATCTCAGCTTGAAAATATCACAAATGACTTAAGTATTGTTACAACTAACTATTCAGAACTACAAAGTGGATTCTTCTTTTTTCTAACTTTTGTTTTAGCAAGTATTGTTGTATCTCAAATATTGTATAACAAATTTTTCATAATTACAAGGACATCACGGATTCGTCTATCGCCGAGACAAGTCAATCCGTAACGATTTATTCATGAATACAAAAATTAAAAATATACTTTTCGAAAACATTGACTCCTCAAAAGTTGAGCTGAACGAAAAACTAGACTTACTTTATAATCAGTTATCACACTTACTTGCAGATGGAATAATAATTGCATTCTCTGGTGGAGTTGATAGCTCCTTTCTATTATGGGCAACTCAACAAGTAAAAAAAGCTAATGGTGGAAAACTACTAGCTCTAACTACAAATAGTGCAAGCATGCCTCAAAGAGATCTAGACGATACTAAATTGTTTGTGAAATTATTAGAAGTTGAACACCAATTTGAGAACAGCAATGAAGTTTCAAACCTGGAATATTTCAAGAATGATACTGACAGATGTTACCATTGTAAAACCGAACTATTCCGTATAACCCTTGATATCGCTAAACATGACGGCTATAAGCATATTCTTTACGGTTATAATTTTTCTGATATTGACGATACAAGACCCGGACATAAAGCTGCTCTTGAAAACAATATAATCTCCCCTCTTGCAGAAGCAAAACTTACCAAAGAAGATATTCGTTACATTATGCAAGCTAACAGTTTACCATTTTTTGATAAACCCTCTAGCCCATGCTTAAGTTCTAGAATTATGCATGGAATTGAAGTTACAGAAAAACGTTTGCAAGATATTCAAGAAATGGAAAACATTTTGTACGATGCCGGACTAAAAGTTTACAGAGTTAGAATTAGCAAAAATGATATTGAAACATTTCTCCGTATTGAAGTTGCACACGATGAAATGGAAAAAGTAATTGAGCTTAAAGATAAACTTTGGGAAGGAGGAACAAAGCGAGGTTATAAATGGGTAATGCTTGATCTTCAAGGATACAGAACTGGTGGTGGTACTGTTTAGATTTACAATGTACAATTAACAATTTTCATTAAAAGGACTTTATGACAGAGAAACAACTAAGCGAACTACTCAAAAAGCTTACAGATAAAAAAATTACAATTGAAGATGCAGTTGTAAAATTAAAAAGCGTTCCATTCAAAGATGAGTCTTCTGAGTTTATCAATATAGATCATCATCGTCAATTACGCCAAGGTTTGCCGGAGGTTATTTATGGAGAATCTAAAACAACAAAACAAATTTTAAGTATTGCAGAAAAATTAAGCACACAAACCTACCCTGTTCTTTTTACAAGATTAAAAAAGAAACAAATAAAAAAACTAAAAGAACAATTTCCTAAAATTGAAATAAACGAAGATGCAAGAACTGCAACACTAAATCAGCCTAAGCCAAAAACACCAAAAAAGAATGACAATTATGTTTTAATTGTTTCTGCCGGAACTAGTGATTTTAGAGTTGTTGAAGAAGCAAAAGAAGTTTGCATTTCAATGGAAATTCCATTTAGAACTTTAAACGATGTTGGTGTTTCTGGAATACACAGATTACTTAAACATACAGAAACATTACAAGAGGCAACAGCAGTAGTAGTTATAGCCGGAATGGAAGGAGCTTTAGCTAGCGTTGTTGGTGGTCTAGTAAGCTCTCCTATTTTTGCAGTGCCAACAAGTGTTGGTTACGGAGCAAACTTTAATGGAGTTTCCGCATTACTTTCTATGCTTAATTCTTGTGCTCCTGGAGTAACTGTTTCTAATATTGATAATGGTTTCTCAGCAGCAGTTGCGGCTTGTAGAGTTGTGCAAACTGTGATGAAAAAGAAATAAAATGATTCGTTGGTTTTTCTATAAAAAAAATTATTGCCAATGAATTGTAGGTCTCATATTTTTTTCTGCACATTCACTAAGATACATATTCATTAAATTTTGATATGGAATTCCTACTTCTACTGATAGCTTCTTAAAATATTCAACCGTATTATTTTCTATACGAATTGATATTTGTTTCTTGAGTTTTTTCAAGTATGGATTTTTAACAGAGTTTGCAAAGTTATATTCTTTTTTCATTTTAATTTATCTCTTTGTAATATTTACTTTCAGACTTTGTAGCTTTTCTTGCTGAAATTATTCTGATTACTTCATCGTTTTCTCTATACGTATGTACAACTATAAGTAACTTTAATTTATTTGAAATTCCAATAATAATAAACCGATCTTCATTGACAGAATGTTCAGCATCTAAAATAACTCTTGCATTTTCATCATAGAAAACAAATATTATTTGTATAGTTTTTACAATGATATTATAATTATAGAATAATATAAAGTATAGCTTTATAATTTGCAAATTATACATCTTAGTTTCATAAACTACTTTATAAAACTTGCTTTCAGCATTCTTTAGGTTTACTTTGAAAACAAAAATGTTATGTTATGTTTGAATAATTTTCTTTATTATTTGTAGCATTCATTTTATGCAAAGCAATTATTTATGTTTTGCATAAAATAATGAGAATAGCTCTAAGAATTACTAAGCACATAGATATTAAAAGTAGATTTACATAATAAACACATTATGTTTATTACGATGTTCAAGTCAATCTCCCCTCCGGGTCGATTGACTTGAACGGCTCGGGGACAAGCCCCTTGCTCTGTGCTTTCTTCCCTCCGGTCAGACAGCCCAGAACAAGGGATATACAGAATTAAAAATATCGAGTTCTAACGAACTCATATTTTCAACTCTGCATATCCCCGAGCCGTTCAATGCAAGGAAAAGACAGAATATTGAATAACGCCCATAATAATTATTATTAGTATCTTTGCAAGTTGATTATTAAAGGAACTTAATTGTATGAATTGGACAGAAATAATACAGAATATTTTATCTAAACAACAAAATAAAGTTGTTGAAATAAACCTTGAAAAAGAGACTGTTAGTTATTCTGAAAAAATAAAAAGTAATAGAACCTTAAAAGTGCTTACAGGTGATGAAGAAATTGTCAGGGCTTTCTTAATTGACAAACTTGTTAATGAATTGGATTATAAGGTTCAGAATATTGAAACTGAAAAAGAATATACAATAAAAGGAGGTCATAGAAAAATATCACCAAGAATTGATATTATTGTAAAAGATGATGAGGGAAACCCCTTTTTCTTCATAGAAGCAAAAGCACCGAATAAATATGAAAGCGATAAAGAGGAAATTGAAGGACAATTATTTGCATTAGCACAAGCAGAAGAAAAAGATTTTAAAACCAAGGTGAAATATTTAGTTTATTATTCAACCGAAGAACAAAATAGTAAAATAATTGATAAAGCAATTATTATTGATTTTAAAACTTATCGAACTTATGAGGACTGGGAAAAAGACGGTAATGTTTCAATAGCAGTAGAATTGACAGCAGGATATGGTGAACCAAGAAAACAATCATTAATCAAAGGTGATGAAAAATACGATTTAAGGACTAAAATAAATCGTGAAGAAATTGAAGGACTTGGAAAAAACTTACATAATGTTCTATGGGGTGGTGGTGGAACTAATGATAGTGTGATATTTTATTCATTGGTTAATATTATACTTGCAAAAATTCAAGATGAATACGAAAAAGAAGATGGTCAAGAATATGAATTTCAAATTTTTCAATATGGAAATAATATTGAAAGTCAAAATAGAGTTTATGACAGGATAAATGGGTTATATAAAAGAGCATTAACTGAACAATTAAACATTTCTGACCAAGAAAAAATTGATGATGATAATGTAATTAATAGAAGTAAATTTCCTTTAAATAAATTAATTTATACAGTTCAATCACTCGAAGCATTTTCGTTTTTAGAAGGACGAAGCTCGTTTGATGGTAAAGATATTTTAGGTGATTTCTTTGAAAGCATAACAAGAGATGGCTTTAAACAAGATAAAGGTCAATTTTTCACGCCTACTCCAATTGTGAATTTTTTACTTTATGCTTTGCAGCTGGATAATTTATCAATTGAAAGGCTAAATAATCATAGAGAATTACCATTAATTATAGACCCATCAGCAGGTAGCGGAACTTACCTTGTTGAAGCTATGAAATTAATAACAAAAGAATTAAAATATAAGCAAAAAAATAAGATAAAAACAAGTAGACAGATTAAACAACGATTTGAAGAGCTTTTTACAAAAGAAACCTATAATGAACATCAATGGGCAAGAGAATATCTTTACGGTTCTGAAATAAATCCAGATTTAGGAACATCTTCAAAAGTAAATATGATTTTACACGGAGATGGTTCAACAAACATATTTGTAAAAGATGGCTTGTTGCCTTTTAGATTTTACATAAAAGATACATCTCCAAATTATCTTGAAACTTCAATTCCCGAAGCAATCTACAATGACAAAGAAATAAATGGAAAATTTGATGTTGTCATTAGTAATCCCCCTTTTAGTGTTGATTTAGATAAACTAACACAACGAGAAATTAAAAAAGTATTTCTTTTTGGAGACAAGAAGAATTCGGAGAACCTTTTTATTGAACGATATTATCAACTTCTAAAAGAAGGTGGTCGTCTTGGTGTTGTTCTTCCAGAAAGCGTTTTTGATACAACTGAAAATAAATATATTCGTTTATTTATTTTCAAATATTTCAATATTAGAGCAGTTGTAAGTTTACCTCAAATCACATTTGAACCTTTTACATCAACCAAAACAAGTTTACTTTTTGCTCAAAAGAAAACAAAAAAGCAGGTAGAAAAGTGGAATGAACTCTGGAATAAATACGGTAAAGAATGGAGTTTATTAAAAACACGGTTAAATGATTACAATCAATTTTTTATTGAAGAAAAAAAAATAAATAAAAAATGGGCAAAAGATGTAGTCAAAGATATTGAAGAAGACAACAAACAAAATATTCAAAAAAATATTTATCGTTTTTTAAAAGATTACATAATCGAAGAGGATAAAAGCCTTGATATAAAGGAACTATTAGAAAAATACAGTATTGAAATTTCAAGCCTTTCTAAGTATGAAAAAGAAACTGATGTTTTTGGCTTTTATAATGCTTGGTGGGTATTTGGTGAAGTAGCCAAAAAATTAGACTATGATATTTTTATGGCAGAAGCTGAAAATATTGGCTACAAACGTACAAAAAGAGGCGAAAACCCAATGCCAAACGATTTGTATGATATTGAGTATGCTCCACAAACATTAGGTACTGAAAGAATAATTAAGCAATACGAAAAGCAAATAAAACATCAAGTTGATAAAAAGGTTGAATTAGAAAAAACAAAATCTGAACTTGAAAACAAAATTGCTAAAAAATCAAACGGAACAGCAACAAAGAAATTTGAAAAAACAATTAAAGATATTAAAAATATTGAGAATTTAGTTGAGCGTTTAGAAACTGAATTAAAACAAATAAAATCAACTTTTGAGACTTATTACGAAAAGAATAAGCTCAAAGAAATATATTACGATCGTACAGACTCAAAATTAATATCTCATTTTAAAGCAGGACTATTGAATAGATACAAGAGTGATGATATTTTGCTTCGTAAATTAGAGGTTCATACAATTCTAGATGCTATGAGAAAAGAGGTTGTATGGGAGTAATATGGTCAAAACACAAAATAAGTGATTTGAAAATTGATAATCTTTTAAGATTAGATAGTAAGTTCCATATAGACTTTAAACAAAGTGGGTGGGATGTTTTTCACACAAACTCTAATGATTTAGTATCATTGAAAAAATTCTTATCCCCTTTTTATAAAAATTTCAATTATTTAGACGGAGAAAAGTATTATGGTATTCCAACAGGTAGAGAATATATTGATAAGTTTGGCTATATTACTTCTTATCAGGAAGTAACAAAAGAAAAACATCCAGGTAGATTAAAGTATAGTGTGGATAATGATTGCATTTTATTGTCAAGTTTAAAAGGAGCAATAACACCATCATTAAATTTTGAAATTGATTTATCAAATTATGTGTTTTCAAATGGATTTTATATTTTTAAAGCAATAAATGGAACTAATAAAACATTCTTGTTGCATTTATTAAGAACAAAACGAATAAAATATCTTCTTGATAATGTTATTTATAGGGGGATAGGTATTTCATCATATAGAGAGGATGATTTATTAAAAATTAAAATACCTAAAATACCTATTGAAAAACAAAATGAAATTGCTTCTAAAATTACTCCAATTGAGCAAGGAATTAAAAAACTAAAAGAGAGCAAAAAAGTAACATTAGAAATAATCAATGATGTTTTTTCAAAAGAGTTTAAAATTGATTTAAACCTTATTGATGAAATAGACAGAAAGAAAACATTTTTAGTATCATTGAATAATGTTTCTGATAGAAATTCTAACCTTCGCAATAGTCTTAGATGGAATAAAATTCAAGAAATTCAAAAAGCATTATACAGTAAAATTAATTGCATAGATAAATTAGGCAATCATATAATTGAAACTAGAAATGGATGGAGTCCAAGTTCCCAAGAAGGTGGTGCTGGGACACCAGTTTTAGGGCTAGAACATTTGAATCATACAGGAATTTTACATATTTCGCCATCCAAAACCACAGAAGAAACAAGAAACCTAATAGAAAATTTCTATATTAAAATAGGAGACTTTTTTGTTAGTAGGGGTAATACTGTTGATTTGGTTGCATTGGCTTCAATTGTACAAGAAGAAATCAATAGCAATATTTTATACCCAGATCTTTACATTAGAATAATATTTAACGAAGATAATATTGACAAAGAATATATCACTTTATTGTTCAACTCATTTTTTGGCAGATACTACTTTAAATATGTATCAAAAGGAAAAAACCAAACAATGGTTAAAATATCATCAGTGGAATTAAATAATTTTTTTCTACCTATCCCGAATAAAAAGAAACAAGTAGCATTGGTAAAAAAAATAAAAATAAAAATTGATGCTCAAAAAGTGATTGAGAAGAAAATAGAAGAAAAACAAAATGAGATTAGTAAATTGATTGAAAAAACAATACATATTATAAAATAGGATTTAGTCAAAGCATATGAAAAAAATAGTTCAAATATTGCTTTTTATAATATCTTATTCACCTCTTTATTTAATTCTGCTTTTTCAAAATTTGAATGATAGTATCAATAATGAAAACACAAATGAATTCATTGGAATAAAAGAATTGTTGAAATTAAATACAACATCAATTTCTTTTTTTTTATTGATTATAATTTCTATTTCCCTTTATTTCTTGTTTTTTAATATCGTTTTAAAGTCATCATCTGAAAAACATTCAATTAATAAACTTAATAAAATAAAAGAAAAACCATATTTTCAAACATTGACTTTTGCAAAGTGCAAACAAATAATAGAAGACTATAATGTGGATATTGATATTGATGATGAAAATAACCAATTCGATATTACTTCAAAAGTACAACAAAACATTTTATTAAAGTTCTGAATGATGATTATTTATTATCTGAATTAACAGCTTTGAGATATGCAGCAAATAGTAAAGAAGATGCCTAGTGCCACCTAAAACCATACTGTAAAGAAAAAGCAAAGGACATAACAAAAGCTATAAGCAATAGTAAAAAACGCTACTGCTCATAGCAAGTTCGTTAAAAACCTTAATAAAAAATGTTCCCAATTAAATCCATATTTATAATATTAATTCTAATAACAACCATTTTCCCTCAAACACAAAAAGTTGTTACAAACGAATTCCTTGCATCAAACTCATCAATAAATACTGACTTGGATTTAACTATATGCAAAAATTGAAGTTATTTATAAGTAGTGTTCAAAATGAATTTTCAAATGATAGAAAAATGCTTTATGAGTATTTTTTAGCTGACCCACTAATCGGAAAATTCTTTGAGCCTTTTATATTTGAACACCTTCCCGCTACTGACCAAACAGTTGATGCTGTATATCTTAGAGAAGTAGAATTGTGCGATATCTATATTGGAATTCTTGGCAAAGAATATGGATATGAAAATAGCAAAGGGATTTCTGCAACCGAGCTTGAGTTTAACCATGCTACAAAACACAAAAAGACAAGGCTCATATTTATTACAAATACAAAAGAGAGACATTCCAAAGAAATTAAATTTATTAATAAAGTACAAAAAGTATTAGTACGGAAATCTTTTTCAAATATTGGCGAATTAAAGTCATCCGTTTATGCTGCATTGGTAAAATATTTAATGGAAAAAGAAATTATTAGAACTGCTCCTTTTGATGCTTCGGTTGATGGCAAAGCAAATATAGAAGATATTGATCCCGAAAAAATTAGAAACTTTATACGTCTTGCAAAATTAAAGCGAGGTTTTGCATTGGACGAAACAGCAGAGCCTAAAACACTTTTAACTCATCTAAACTTGATTGATAAAGGAATTAAGAATGCAGCGGTTTTATTATTTGGTAAAAATCCCCAACGTTTTTTTATTACTTCCGAAATCCGTTGTGCTTCCTTTTATGGTACTGAAGTAGAAAAACCAATTCCATCATACAAAGTATTTAAGGGCGATGTTTTCCAGTTGGTGGATCAAGCAGTTGAATTTGTTTTATCTAAACTTGATTATAGAATTGAAACCCGAAAAGAGCATGTGCAAATTCCCGGAAGTTATGAAATACCAAAAGAAATTATTGCCGAAGCAATTGTTAATGCAGTCGCTCATCGTGATTACACAAGCAATGCAAGTGTGCAAGTAATGGTTTTTAGAGATCGTGTAGAAATTTGGAATCCGGGTTCTCTACCTTTGGGCTGGACTACAGAAAGATTAAAAAAACTTCACAATTCTGTTCCGGCTAATCCTCTTTTGGCTGAACCAATGTATCTTGCAGCTTACATAGAAAGGTTAGGAACTGGTACAACTGATATATTGAAATTTGCAAAAAATGCAAATCTTCCGGAACCTAAATTTATTCAAGAAGATATGTTTAGGACTATTATTTATAAAACTCAGACCAAACAAGTTAAACGGCTAGAGTCACGGCTAGAGTCACGGCTAGAGTCACGGCTAGAGTCAAAGCTTGCGGCTAGAGTTATAATAATTCTTAAAAAATCTCAACTAAGGAAGTCACAAATAGCAACAGAATTGGGGCATAAAAAAGTTTCAGGAGAACTAAATAAACAAGTTAAAAGACTGTTAGGAAAAAAACTAATTGAACGAACAATACCTGATAAACCAAACAGTAGATTGCAAAAATATCGCTTAACTTCAAAAGCTTTTGAAGTAATTACCCAATTAGAAATCATAAACAAGAATGAAAATGATGAATAAAAATATAATATATCTACTAGTTCTAATAACACTCACAACAACTGTTTTCCCCCAAACACAACAAGTTGTTATTAACGAATTCCTCGCATCAAATTCATCAGTTAATATTGATCCAGATTTCAACTCTTACTCCGATTGGATTGAACTTTACAATCCCACAAATGCTACTGTTGATTTAAGCAATTGGTTTTTGACTGATGATTTTACAAATCCAAGTAAATGGCAAATTCCAAATGGACTTTCAATTTCTCCATTAGGTTTTTTAGGATTTTGGGCTGATGGAAAAGATACTATTCAACAAAACTTACATACAAACTTTAAGTTATCATCAAGCGGAGAACAAATTGGATTATTTAATTCAGATACAGTTTTAGTTGATAGCATAAGTTTTGGAAATCAAACTACAGATATTTCTTTTGGACGTAAACCAGATGGAAGCCAAGACTGGTTTTTGTTTGATTCCCCTACTCCCGGAGCGGCAAATAGTACATCTATATTTTCTCAATTAGAAGCTCCGCAATTTTCTTTACCAAGCAGTTTTTATAAGGATGAACAAGTTTTAGATATTTTAACAAACAGTCGCTCAGTTGTAATTCATTACACAACCAACGGGGATGAACCAACAACTTCTTCCCCAATTTATTCAGCATCAATTCCAATACAATCAAGAGTTGGTGATGCAAATGTATTTTCTCAAATAAAAACAAATAGCGATCCTTATAGTTGGTTGCCAAATTGGATTCCTCCGGCTGGAGAAGTTTTTAAAGCAAATGTAATTAGAGCTAGAGCTTTTAAAACTGGATCAACTCCAAGTAAAATAACAACCGGAACTTATTTTGTTGATAAAAATATTTCGGAAAGATATTCTACACTTCCCGTAATTTCTTTGGTATCTGATTACAAACATTTGTTTAATGACACAACCGGAATTTACGTTCCTGGTATTCATCATAGAAGTGGAAGTAACGGTAGCGGCAACTATTTTGAAAATTGGGAAAAGCCAGCTCATATAGAATTTTTTGATGTTGATAGAACTTTAGGATTCTCTCAAGACGTTGGTATTACTGTACAAGGTGGCACTTCTCCGGCAAGTCCGCAAAAAGGTTTACACATTATTGCTAGAAGTGAATATGGAAATAAGAGAATTGATTATCCAATTTTTCAGACTGATCCTTCCAAAGCAAAGAAGCTCACTAAATTCAAAAGATTCATTTTAAGATCTTGGGGAAGCCTAATTGGTGGAGCATTATTGAATGATGCATTCGCACATAGAATTATGTCAAAAAGTGATTTGGATATTCAAGGTTACCAACCAGTTGTTGTTTTTATTAATGGAGAATATTGGGGATTACATTCCCTCCGTGAAGCAAATAAAAATTCTTGGTATTATCAACATCATTATGATATAGATAGAGACAATCCAGGTTATGATATTTTAAGACACACTTCACGAAATGGTTTCCCTTTTGCTTATGCAGAAGAAGGTGATGCAAACAATTGGAATAAGATGATGTTATTTATTAACACCAACGATATGAGTTTGACCGAAAATTATGAAATCCTAAAGACCAAAATTGATATGAATAATTTCATTACATACTTAGGGCACTGTATGTTTATTGGTAAGTGGGATTGGCCAAATAATAACGATGCAAGTTGGAAGCCGCGAACCGAAGATGCAAAATGGAGATGGATACAATATGATATGGAAACTGGTTTTGGAGCTGCAACAGTACTTGGCCCACAATTTACAATGCTCGGACCTCAGTTAGACATGGTAAAAGTTATTACAGAAGGTGTTAACATTCCAGGCTTTGGCAAATACGGCCCTCACCCAATAGTAGCAAAGGTTTACAAGAATCAAGAATTTCAAGATTCGTTAAAAAGTTGGTTTGATTATCATCTAACTCATGAATTTAACCCTGACACATTGAATATTCTTCTTGATGAAATGGCAGCAGAAATTAGACCATACATTGAAGAGTACAAACACAGAGCTCCTTATATTGGTACAATGTATAACGGATGGCAGAATGCAATTGATGAAATAAAAGATTTTAATATTGCTCGTCCGGATTTTATGAGAAGTCATTTACTTGGGTTAACTGATGTTGATGAAAATGAATCGATAGTAGAAAGTTTTTATCTTTCTCAAAATTATCCAAATCCATTTAATCCAAGTACAACAATAAAATATTCAATCCCATCTTTAGAAACTCCCCTCTCGAGAGGGGTTGGGAGTGTGTTGGTGACTTTAAAAATTTATGATTTACTTGGAAAAAAAATCACCACATTAGTAAACGAAGAGAAACCAAGCGGAAATTATTCTGTTCAATGGGATGCTACAAAACACTCAGGCGGATTATATTTCTATACAATTAATGTTGGGGGATTTAGGGAAACAAAAAAAATGATTCTACTCAAATAAGAAAAACTTCTAATAAATATTTTTATAAAATTTAATTTATTCTACTTTTCCAAAAAAATATTTTAATACCTGAATGGCTTTTGCATTTCCAACCAGTTGTTCCAATATTATACTTTCCCCAAAACCCACTACTTCGGGTTTCAATTTTTTCATTGACAACATAGTTTAACGAAGTAATATGATCGCAAGTATTTCCATCATTTACTTCAAAATAAACTCGCTCATTATTTCCCCAATTCAAACTTGAAGATTTTTGCATTTTTTCAACAATTAGTGTCATACTATTAGTGCCCGTTTTTATAAAATTGTCAGTACTCTTCTTTGTTTCTAAATCTACAAATGAGAAACTAACTATTTCATCCTTTGTAGAGTTTAGTTCAATATTCAAAGTGTATTTGTGATTATTACCAAGCCTATCATCCTTAATAAAACTATTAGAGAATACATTATTTTCCACACTACCTTCAAAAGTTATATTAAATTCCTTAAAGGAATGTGTTCCATCAATTATCTTTGAAACACCAGAAGATGTAATATATTCTGTATGAGTATTCGCTACAATTTTAGCATAATTTATTGTACATCGGTTATATGAAAATTCTGCAACTTCAATTGGTAATGAAGAATCATCCTTGCAAGTTGAAAGAAGTAAAATTGCACTTAAAAAAAATACAATTCTGATTTTCAAAATAATTTTTAATTTTGTTTTCACAATTACCCTTTTCCAATTTCTATTTTATACAACCAATTTCTAAAGTGAAATAATTCTAAATATTGACTTAGTAGTATGTTCTACAAAATATCATTAGCAGTACTTTTCAAAAGTAATAAAAATAATAATCTTTTTAAGTGGCAAAATTTGACTCAATACCTTAACACAAGGAATTACAAGTTATATGGAATGCACAAAATGATTCAAGTGGAATTGTATTTTTATAAAATTGATGTTGGGGAGTTTAGAGGTGTGAAGAGTATGATTCTTCTTCAATAAAAACAGCTACCGAAAAAGTACACTCTATTTTTTATTTTTGCTCATTGATTGTTGCTGCAAAGAGACGAATGAATTTTTTATTGTATCTGAGGAAATTTCCCAAAGTCTAAATCCTAAAGGAGTTTCATCAAAATTTTTACTTGTAGTTGCACCACTAACCAATTTAATATTTTCAAAATTATTAATCACTGTTTTGTGTGTATGGCCAGTTAGATAAGCTACAACATTATTTTTCTTAAATAATTCTAATATCTCTTCTCTCTTATCCAAAGGTAAATTGTGATAGGATTCCTCTTCTAATAATGAATCTACATATAAAGGATAATGTCCTATTACAAAAACTGGATGATTGGCACTTTGCTCCTTAAGTGTTTCTTCAAACCAATTATCATGCTTTTCAGATTCACTCTTCAGATTTACTTTCCATAATTGTGTGTTAACCACTAAAAATGAATAACCTTTATTTTGGAATTTATAATAATCTTTGCCAATAATTTCTCGATAGTAATTAAGAGTTGTATCAGTTGGAATTTTACCAACATCATGATTTCCAGGCGCATTATAAAAAGGCATTTTAAAGTCGCCAACAATTTCTTTAAAATCAGCAAATGAACTATCACTTCTATTATTAACTAGATCGCCACATATAACAACAAAATCGGGGTTCAGTTTATTGATTTGCTTTACAGCAATTTTGAATGTCTTTATATCGTGTTCATATCCACCAAACCCTAATTGTGTATCGCACAATTGCACAAAAGTAAATGGTTCATGTTTTCTCTCAGTACAAGAAATAAGTAAGAGAATTAGTAATATTATAAGATATTTTTTTATCATATCAATTTATGTTTCTTGTTAAATACTTTAACCCTTACTTAAACAAATCCTTAAAAGTTTTAGGAAACCCTCTCATATAAAGAAGTGCTAATGGAAGCATAAAATTTGATGAACGTTCAACAAAATCCCAGATTGGTAAACCTAATATTGGACGCATAATTGCTGTGGCAACCGCCCAAATAAATGCATATAGAAAAACAATACGCATAGGTTTGAACAATGCCAGTATAGCAATTATAATATCTATAATTCCAATAACTGGCATAAACTCAATTGCTTTCTCAGGAGAAAAACCAACAGTTGTAAGAAAAGGAATCCAAGAAGCTTTAATTCCAAGGGCAAAAATTCCATGTCCTAAGAATGTACCAAAAACTCCTATGCGAAGTATGAGGTCAAGTGTTTTGTTTTTTTCAATATTCATTTTTTTACTTTAATTCCTTTACAAAAATATTTCTAAAAGATACTTTAGCATCACTATCATGATTTTGTAAACCAACATAACCTGACAAAGAAAAATCCTTTATTTTTCCACGAGGTTCTTCATTCCAATCATTCACTAACTTTCCATTCAATTCAACTTTAATATTATTTCCATTATTTGTAATTCTATAATGGTTCCATTCACCAGCAGGATTTACTGCATTTACTTTTGCTGGTTCAGCATCGTAAACTGCTCCGGTTGTATGTATCGCATTTTTACCACCATCTGCAATTTGAATTTCAAAAGAGTGATGTATGTAATCATTACTAGTTAACATATTAGGAACTCTAATAAAAACTCCGGAATTAGTTTTTGGTGAAAGAGATTTAAATTCTAAATCAAGAATAAAATTTTCATATTTTTTTGCACTATACCAATACAACCCCATACCACCGTTCGATGTTAGAACTCCCTCTTTCTCATCTAGTACAAAATAACCAGGTCCGTAATGATTCCATCCATGTTTATTGTAATTTCCATTTTCATCACATCTTAAAATTTCTTCAAATCCTTTGTAGTAAATAATACTTTTAATATACTCTAAACCCTTGGCTATTGATGCACTTGGGTCAGGTTGTTCATCTTTTCTTTCATGTTCAACTGACATTGTACCTCTATAATTTTGAAGTGTAAGCTCAGCCAAAACATCATGAATATTTGATTTGCCAGAACCAAACGGAACGTCCATGGCTTCTCTAATTCCAAAACTTTCAAGGTCTTTTAAATGAATATTATAAACTCTTCCCTTAAAAAACCTTAATGCTTCAACAGGGTTAATTCCACTTCTTACATAATGCCCAATATCACCACATAAACCAATCCTTTTGTCTAAGCCTTCAACATTTTTTAGTACAGTTTCTGGATTCCAATATTTAGATGGCTTTGGATGATTATGAACAGCCACTTTAATATTATACTCTTTAACCATTTTATCAATAAACGAAAAGTCATCATACTTTGGTTCGGTTACTAAAACTTTTATTCCCATGGTTTTTACAAACTCAAAAACTTCTCTGGTAGCTGCTTCATTGTGTTCAAAGTTAGTTACTCCAAAAGCTCTGAGTGTAATTCCATATTTTTTTAGTGCTTGCTTAACTAATATTACATCACCTTCACTCATTCCAATGCCAAACTTTTTATCTTCGTTATCTTTAAGTAATCTCTGTCCTGGATAAGCTTCAAGATATTTTATTCCTAACTTGTTAACTTTTTCAAGTGTTTCCATAAACGAAATATTTCTAAAAGTCCAGCACTGCATAGCCATTGGGATGTCTTTTATCTTTACATCCTTGTAATTTGTATTTGCAACTTCATCTTTTACATCAATTAAATGACGTGTTTGCCCAAAAGATTTGGACATAAAAACTACTGCAATTAAAATGATTAAGTACTTTCGCATTTTCATAATTTCTCCAATGTTATTTATTTAATTTAGGATTCCACTCACCTTTCGCAACCTTAGGAATAAAACTATCCAAGTTATCTGGCGGGAATTTAATTGTTTTTTCTTCTTCGGCACTCATGTAAGCGGTCATTAAAAGTTCTGTTACATTTACGCCATCACTAAAATTTTCTTCAGGTCTTTTTCCATTTAGAAAAGATTGAACCATGTGTCTATTTTCAACATCGTAACCATAAGCATTTTCTTCGTTACTAACAATGGGCATCAAACCAATTTCTGCATTTTGTTTTTCAACTAAATCTTCCCCTTCTTTTCCTCTTATGTCTCTACTTAAAAATATTTTCATATCTGTATCAAGTGAATTTATTGCAAGCGAATATTCAGGCCCTAGAACTTCCATACTCAATCTAAGTCCGGCACCAACATAAGCCCATGACGTAGTTGTTTCTACAATAACTTTTTCATTGTTCTCGTCTTTGTATTCAATAACTGAACGAGCATAATCTTCAGCTGGCCTGTTTATATAATCAACTTTGCCATTACTATTTTGAGATAAAATTTTTGCATACTTAGGGTTTTGCCATTTCAAACATTCAGTATGTGCAGTAACTTTAACAGGAGTAAGACTCTCACGTGGCTTGCCAGGTTCTGTAAGTAAATGACGAGCTACTTCAACTGAATGACACATCATATCATTTAGAACTCCTCCACCTTGAAGTGAACCTTCCCAAAACCAAGGCATGTGTGGACCACTGTGTTCCTCCGCAGCTCTTGCTAAATAAGGGCGACCAGCTAGTTTTGCACCTCTTGACCAAATTAGTTCTTTACCTCTAACAGTTGTTGGAGAAAATATTTGATCTTCTAAATAGCCATCTAAGAGTTTTGCACGTTGAGCAAGTTCTAACATTTTTTTTGCTTCATAAACATTTCTTCCCAGTGGTTTTTCACAAGCAACTCCAATCAATTCACCTTTTCCAGTTTCAATAGCATCAACTATTTCTTCCATTATTTCAAGACGAGTAAAGTTTGGAGTTAATATCCAAACTGCATCAATATTTGGGTCGGCAACTAAATCTGAAACCGAGTTATGAACTTTAGGATTTCCAACATTTATTTGTTTGATAAGAGCAGCAGCTTCGTTTGCAGCCTCAACACTTTTATCAAACACTCCATTTATGTCTCCATCTCTGACAGAAATCCAAGAACGAATATGAAATTTCCCAATGAATCCCCCACCAATAATTCCTACTCCTAATCTTTTTTTTGACATACTTATTATCCATTAAATTTTAACCATTTTATTCTTTTCAGAATCCTTAAACATTATTCCAAAAAAGATCATCACAATTGCAGCAAATATTGCCGGAACAAACCAGAAACTTTTCCACTCTGCTAAACTACTTCCGGTAATAATATTGTTAAATAATAATCCAGCAACTTGCGAACCAATCAACATACCAAATCCATAAGTAGCAAGAATTATAAAACCTTGAGCTTGTCCTCTAATTTCAACCGGCGCTGTTTTATCTACATAAATAAATCCAGCAACAAAGAAAAAGTCATAACATATTCCGTGAAGAATAACTCCTGACATAATCATCCAAACAATTGCATCATCAGCTCCAAATGCAAAAAGTAAATAACGCAAAGCCCAAGCTCCCATTCCAACTAAAAGCATTTTCTTTACTCCCCAAATTGGAAAAAGTAATGGCATAATTAGAATAAAAATAACTTCGGACATTTGACCAAATGACATTACAAATGCTGGGTTTTCTATCCCAGAAGAATTTACAAATACTGGAGCGTAAGCATAATAGACAGAAAGTGGTATACTAATTAGAAATGAACTTATCATGAAAACTATAAATGGTTTAGTGCTTAATTTTTTAATTGCATCAATACCAATAATTTCTCTAAATGTTGGTTTTTCTCCTTTGGCTTGCGGTGGTGTGTGCGGTAAAGTAAAACTAAAGAAACCCATTATAATACTCACAACCCCAGCTATTGTTAGTGGAAGTGAAGTTTCATCTGCGCCTAATATTTTACTAACAAATATTCCGGCAGCAATCCAGCCAATAGTTCCAAAAACTCTAATGATTGGAAATTCTTTTTCTTGATCGCTAAGGTTTGCAAAAGATAGCGAATTGGTTAATCCCACAGTAGGCATATAACTTAACATATGTACCAATAGTAGAATTATAAAAAGTGTTGGCGATGCTGAGTCTCCTTCCGCAACAAAAGGAGTTAGAATAATTGCAATACCTCCAATTAGATGCAAAACACCTAAAACTTTTTCTGTAGCAAAAAATCTATCAGCAACCATTCCTAAAAAGAATGGCGAAACTATAGCTGCAATTGGAGAAACTGTATAAGCCCAATGAATTGTTGAGGACATTCCAACAGCACTCATATAATTACCTACTGTTACGTACCAAGCTCCCCAAATTGCGTATTGTAGGAACATCATTATGCTAAGTCTAAGCTTTATACTCATAAACCACTCGATTTTTTCCTCTTAAATATACAACAATAAAATAGTTTAATTTGTTAATTTTAGGTAAACAAATTATAAAAGTTGAGACAGTAAATAAAAATTGCTATATTGCAAGTAAAACGATTGTTCTTAATATAACCTAATTATTTATAATTTTCCATATTCAAAATTAGTTGTATTACTTTAAGTCCTTAAATATTTTGAATCGTGGTACATAATTCTTGGTTTTTTAGGAATTTCTATCCATTTTATGTAAGTAGGAGTTTTTGATGAGTAAAAAAGAAAAAAAAAATGGACTAACACGAAGAAGTTTTATTGCTAAGACCTCTCTTGCAACTGCCGCTTTTACAATTGTACCGCGACATGTTTTAGGTGGTCAAGGTTTTGTTGCACCAAGTGATAAACTAAATATTGCTTGCATAGGAATTGGTGGGAAAGGTAAAAGTGATGCAGCCGCAATGGAAAGTCAAAATGTTGTAGCACTTTGTGATGTAGATGAAATTCATGGTAGCGAAACAAGAAAGAAATATCCTAAAGCAAAATTCTATCAAGATTTTAGAAAACTTTTTGAAAAAGAAAAAAACATTGATGCTGTAACAATTAGTACTCCAGACCATACGCATGCAATTATAGCTTACACAGCAATGCAATTAGGCAAGCATGTTTATGTGCAAAAACCACTAACTCATACTGTTTATGAAGCAAGGAAACTTGCTAAAGCTGCCAAAGAGTATAATATTGTTTCACAAATGGGCAACCAAGGTCATGCAAGTGAAGGAATAAGATTGATTAATGAATGGATTGCAGCAGATGCAATTGGTGATATTAACGAGATACACACTTGGACAAATCGCCCAATTTGGCCTCAAGGTGCTTTAGAAAAACCTAAAGAAATTCCATCATTGCCAAACTATATAGATTGGAATTTGTGGTTGGGACCTGCCCCATCTAGACCTTATCATCCATCTTATCATCCCTTCAATTGGAGAGGTTGGCAAGATTTTGGTACTGGTGCATTAGGAGATATGGGAGCACATATTCTCGATCAACCTTTTTGGTCTTTAGATTTGGGCTCTCCCAAAACAATACAAGCATCCTCTTCCGTTTTTAATGACCAAACCTTTCCTTTGGCTTCAATTGTTACTTGGACTTTCCCAGCTAAAAAAGACAGGGGCGAGATAAAGCTTGTTTGGTACGATGGAGGATTACTTCCACCTAGACCAGAAGTATTGGAATCTGAAAGACAACTGGGTAGAGCAATTTACTATGGATCAAAAGGAATACTAATGCACAATTCTCATGGATCTACTCCAAGATTGATTCCTGAAACTGAAATGAAGAATTTTACGATGCCGAAAAAAACGATTCCTAGATCGCCAGGGATTTATAAAGAATGGTTTGAAGCAATTAAAAATGGGACTAAAAGTTCTACGGATTTTGAATATAGTGCAAGACTCACTGAGATGATGCTCTTAGGTACTATTGCAATAAAAATGAAAGATAAAAATACAATTCTTGAGTTTGATGGTGAGAAAGGTGAGTTCATAAATATGGATGAAGCTAATGAGTTACTCACAAAAAGATATCCCAAAGGATGGGAATTTTAATTTCGGTAATAAAAAACTCACATAAATAAATTTTATTAAACGTATTTTAAATTTTAGATTGTTAGTAGCTATTTCGATGTAATTATTTAGACATAATTACATTATTAATATTCTTAAAATTGCAAAGGAATTATTTTGAGCAAGTGGAGACAAAAAACTGATGTTAAAAATGGAATTTCAAGAAGAAGTTTCATTGGAAGAACTGCGTTAGCAACTGCAGCTTTTACAATAGTACCAAGACATGTTTTAGGTGGACAAGGTTTTGTTCCTCCAAGTGATAAACTAAATATAGCTTGTATAGGAATTGGTGGGAAAGGTAAAAGAGATGCTGAAGGAGTAGAACATGAAAATATTGTTGCACTTTGTGATGTAGATGAAATTCATGGAAGTGAAACTAGAAAAAAATATCCAAAAGCAAAATTCTATCAAGATTTTAGAGTTCTTTTAGAAAAAGAAAAAAATATTGATGCTTTAACTATTACTACTCCTGATCACACTCATGCAATAATTGCTTATACAGCAATGCAGTTAGGGAAGCATGTGTATGTTCAAAAACCTCTTACACATACAGTTTATGAAGCAAGAAAATTAGCTAAGGCTGCCAAAGAATATAATATTGTTTCGCAAATGGGCAACCAAGGTCATGCAACTGAAGGAGCAAGATTAACTAATGAATGGATTGCAGCAGATGCAATTGGAGATGTTCATGAAGTTCATGCTTGGTCTAATCGTCCAATTTGGCCTCAAGGTAATTTAACAAAACCAGAAGAAATTCCCTCTCTACCTAATTACTTAGATTGGAATTTATGGCTTGGACCAGCACCTTCAAGACCTTATCACCCTAATTATCATCCATTTAATTGGAGAGGTTGGTGGGATTTTGGAACTGGGGCTTTAGGAGATATGGGAGCTCATATTTTAGATCAACCTTTTTCAGCTTTGAATCTTGATTCGCCAAAGACTATTCAAGCTTCATCAACTGTTTTTAGTGATCAGTCTTACCCAAGTGCTTCAATTGTTACTTGGACTTTCCCAGAAAAAGATGGACGTAAAGAAGTGAAAATGGTTTGGTACGATGGAGGTTTACTACCGGAAAGACCTGAAGACTTAGAGCCTGAAAGAAAACTTGGTGCTTGTATTTATCATGGATCGAAAGGGAAAATGATGCATGATAATTATGGAGAAGGAGTAAGACTAATTCCCGAAACAAAAATGAAAAATTTCACACCTCCTAAAAAAACCCTTCCAAGATCACCAGGGATTTATAAAGAGTGGACAGAGGCAATTAAGAACGGAACTAAAAGTACAACCGATTTTGAATATAGTGCAAGACTTACCGAGATGATGCTTTTAGGAAATATTGCAATTAGAATGAAAGACAAAAATACTATTTTAGAATACGATGGTGAAAAAGGTGAATTTACAAATGTGGATGAAGCTAACGAGTTTCTCACAAAGAAATATCCCAAAGGTTGGGAATTGTAATTTTAGAATATTAAAACAAATTTTTAAAAATCATTATGAAAAATAATACTACTGGATTTACAAGAAGGAATTTTATTAAAACCTCAGCCGTTGCCGGGGCTGGCTTAATTGCTGCACCTTGGGTGAAAACTTCTGCTCAGAGTTCTGTAACAAAAGATATCAATATTGCATTGCTCGGTACTGGTTCCGAAGGTCAAGTGTTGATGAATGCTTGTTTAAAAATTCCAAACATTAAAATTAAAGCTGTTTGCGATATTTGGGAAAACTATAATTTAAAACGTGCATACAGAATGTTAAAGAAGTATGGACACGAACTAAACGCATATACAGATTATAGAGAAATGCTTGCTAAAGAAAAAGGATTAGACGCTGTTATTGTTGCTACTCCAGATTTTTGGCATGCTCAACATTCAGTTGATTCTATGAATGCTGGATTGCATGTTTACTGTGAAAAAGAAATGTCCAACACGCTTCGAGGAGCTAAGCAAATTGTAAATGCTGCAAAGCGAACTGGTAAAGTTGTTCAAATTGGGCATCAACGTCGTAGTAATCCTTACTATATTCATTCGTATAATAATTTGATTAAAGAAGCAAACATACTTGGTAAAATTACAACCATAAACGGACAGTGGAATAGATCAGTACAACCGGATAATGGTTGGCCAAAAAAATATCCTATTTCAAACTCGATGTTAAAAAAGTATGGTTATAAAGATATGCATCAACATCGTAACTGGCGTTGGTACAGAGGATTGGGTGGCGGACCAATAGTTGATCTTGGTTCACATCAAATTGATATTTACAATTGGTTCCTTGGTGTACATCCTTATTCAGTAATGGCAAGTGGTGGAACTGATTACTATGATAAAAAAACTCATGAATGGTATGATACAGTTTTAGCAACTTTCAAATATAAAACCGAGCATGGAATTGTAAGAGCTTTTTATCAAACAATAACTACAAATAGTAACCAAGGTTACTTTGAAACTTTTATGGGAGATCAGGGAGCATTAACAATTTCAGAATCTGCCGGAAGAGTTGGAGTTTTCAAAGAAGCAAGTGCACCTCTTTGGGATAAGTGGGTTGATAAAGGATTTCTATTAGCTCCAGATGAATCAGAGAAAAAAGAAAATACCGCTGCAATTTTAGATGTTAGAGAAACTGCAGCTCCTCCAAAATATAGTCTACCTATTCAGTTTAATGATCCGTACCATAAACCTCATCTTGAAAATTTCTTTAATGCAATTAGAGGAAAGGAAGAATTAAACTGTCCGGTAGAAGTTGGCTACGAAACAGCTGTAGCAGTTCTAAAAGTTAACGAAGCAATTAAAGCTAAAAGAGAAGTTAAGTTTAGTCCTAATGAATTTAAAATTTAAATTGATAATAATTCTATGCTGATAAAACAATTTACCTTTCGAATTATTACTCTTATAGTTTTGATTTGTTTAACTTCTTCACAAGTTAAAACTCAAGATTATAAAGTTGGAGATAAAAGTGATGGTAGTAGGTTAAAACCCATTCATCTTTTAAAGTTGTATGATAAAGATGGAAACACAATTGACCCTACTGATGATTTTGCACAACCATTTTCTACAAAACAAACTTGTGCAAGTGAATGTCATAGCTATGATAAAATTAGTAGTGGTTTTCATTTTAACTTTCACGATTCAAATTTAGTAAATAAAACTCCAAGTGAACCTTGGATTTACACAGACCCAACTACGCTCTCACTCATTCCCCTTTCTTATAGAAAAAACAAGGGAACTTTTACGCCGGAAGAAGTGAGTCTTTCTCCAATGCAATTTCTAATTCGCTTTGGTCCATACTATGCTGGTGGAGACATTAGTGAACTTGATACTCTTGAGCATCCAGATAATTATCTTCGTTGGATGGTTTCAGGAAAGATGGAAGTTAACTGTCTAGTATGTCATGACGCTGACCCTTATTATGACCAAGCTGAGTATGCAGGAAACATGAGGAAACAAAATTTCAAATGGGCAGCAATAGCAAGTAGTAGCTTTACTGAGTTCAAAGGGAACGCATCGAAAATGCCTGACAATTATGACCCATATAATTTTACAACTATTCAAAGTGTTGATCAAAGATCTCCAATTGTTCCTAAACTAACTTATAAGAAATCAGAATTTAATTCTGACAATAAAGTTTATTTTAATGTTACAAAAAATATCCCGAATGATAATTGTTACTATTGCCATTCTTCAAAAGTAGTAAATATAAATAGCGACTTACATTTTGAGTCGCAAGAAGATGTACATATAAAGGCTGGCTTATTATGTGTTGATTGCCATAGTAATGAAATTGATCACAATATGGTTAAGGGAACTGTCACAAAGAAATTAAGTGAGTCTTCAACTAAAACTTGTGAAGGTTGCCATATTGAAAATATTGTTGATGGTAAACCAACAAATGGAAAACTTGGTTCTCCAATTCCAAAACACGCTGGTATTCCTCTAGTTCACTTTGAGAAACTAACTTGCACAACTTGTCACTCAGGTAATTGGCCAAGTGAAGAACCACAGCTTGTTAAGACTTCTCGCAATCATTTTCTTGGGATGCACGGAACAAATAAATCTCCAGATGTTTATCCTCATATTGCTACAAATATTTTTACTGAATACAATTCAGATAAAATTGAACCTAGAAATATAATTTGGCCTTCTTATTGGGGAAATAAAAATGAAAATAAAATTTTACCGTTGCCACTAAGTTTTGTTGAGCAAACAATAAGACCAATGCTTGCTCTTGATTCGCTTACAAATTTTGGCAAGTGGCCTTCAATTCCAGATAGTTTATTAATTGCAATTTTAGACTCACTCAAAAGTTTTGATGTTACTAATGGTTCGCCAGTTTTTGTAACTGGAGGAAAAATCTTCTCACTTAATGATAAGAAGCTTATGATTACATCAGAGCCATCAAGATTAAGTTATAGTTGGAAGACATCGCATTCAGTTAGACCAGCATCCCAAGCATTGGGAGTTAATGGTTGTAACGATTGTCACTCAATTGGTTCTCCGTTTTTTGCAGGAGATGTAAATGTTGAAAGTTCACTTATTTCACAAGCGGGTAAGACAATTTCAAAAAATGATTTTCAGAATAACAGTAAGTTATATCAAACTTTTTTCTCGTCAACTTTCTTTTTTAGACCTTGGTTAAAATTTATAATCATACTTTCTACAATTCTTATTTTGATTGTTCTAGTTGGATATATTTTCCACGGAATGAAAACTATATCAAACATAATTTATTCTAATGACTTTACTACTAAAGGAGATAAAGAATAATTATGTTTAGAATATTATCAATAGTTAGCATCGCTGCATCCCTAATTTGGCTGTTTAGTTTTTGGAGCAAAAATAGTTTTTCATTTTCTGGCAAAACTAATAATTATTTTTCATCGTTAAAAAAGTCTTTCTTTGAATTTAAATTATTGAAGTCTCAGAACATTTCATCAAATTTTAATTGGGCTAAAAAATTTTTCTATTTAGCAACTACTTTCCTTTTCTTGTTAATGTTTCTTTCAGCATTTTTAAATGTGATATTTCTAGGAGATGACTTAACTGGTTTGTTCCTTCTTATTCATGTAACAGTTGCCCCTTTGTTTTCAGTCTTTCTAGCAATTCTAGTTATTTTATTTGCACATTCAAACAGATTTAGTGAAAATGATTTTAATAATTTAACTGAGAACAAAAGAATAAGACATAACAGAAGTGGATATATAAAAATTACTTTTTGGTTAATTACACTGTTTTCTATTCCAGCAATGACTTCAATAATTCTAAGTATGTTTCCTTTATTTGGAACAAATGGACAACATATATTGTTAGATATACATAGATATAGTACACTTATTATATTTGTATTAGTTATTTTACATACTGGATTAAGTTCTATTCGTTCAAATTCAAATAAATAAGTCTCAATAAATTTAAATAATAAATTACCACGGAGTTAACCAAATGATAAAGTCTTACAATAAAAGTATTCTAGCTTCACTACTATTTTTCTTTCTACTAATCTCATCTCAAAATATTTTTGCACAAAAACTAGAGCCAATTAAAATTGATTTACCGAAAGCTATGTTTGTCGGAACTCCCACAAATATGTCAATTGAAAAATTAGAGAAACCACTTGGCAAACCAAGACCTCCGTTCTTAGCTCCAAAAGGGACAAAGAATGTGGCATTAGGCAAAACAGTTACCAGTACTGATGATATGCCAATTATTGGTGAAGTCGATTTTATTACAGATGGCGATAAAGATGCAGACGAAGGTTACTTTGTTGAACTTGGACCTTTTACACAACACGTTACTATCGATTTAGAAAAAGAACATAGCTTGTATGCAATTATTGTTTGGCATTTCCATAAACAAGCAAGAGTTTACTTTGATGTTATTGTTCAAGTTGCAGATGATAAAGAGTTTACAAAAAATGTAAGAACAATTTTTAATAACGATTTGAATAACTCAAGTAAACAAGGTAAAGGTAAAGATTGGCATTATGTTGAAACAGCCGAAGGAAAACTTATAGATGCTAAGGGTGAAAAAGCTCGTTATGTTAGACTTTACAGCAAAGGGAATAATAGCAATGACTTGAACCATTATATTGAGGTTGCAGTTTACGGTAAATAAAAATAAAATATTAAAATTTAATGACGGTTTCATTTTTGTAATCGTCATTTTTTTTGCCCTCTTTCTTAGAACATACAAACTTGATCTTCGTCCGATGCATACTGATGAAGCTGTTCACGCAGTTAAGTTTGGAGAACTTCTTGAGAACGATTCTTACAAGTACGACCCAATTGAATATCACGGACCAACCTTAAATTATTTTACTCTTATTTCTGCTTCCCTATTTGGAGAAAAAACCTTTCAAGAAATTGATGAGATAACTTTACGTTTAGTGCCAACAATAATTTCTTTGTTGTTAATTGCCTCTCTACTTTTGCTGTATAATAAAAACAATTTTAGACTCACAATTCTAATTGCATTCTTAATTACAGTTTCTCCGGTTGTTCAATTTTATAGTAGATATTATATTCAAGAAATTTTATTAGTTGCCTTTTCATATTCTAGCTTGCTTACTTTTTATAAATACTTCAAGACTAAAAGGATTCTGTGGTTAATTGTTTCTGGATTATTGGTTGGGTTAATTTTTACAACTAAAGAAACAAGTATTATTACTTTCTTTGCAGCAATTGTTGCACTGATTGTTTTAAGTTTTCTAAATACTAACTTTAGAAGAAAAATTCTAGTTTCTAAAACTCATTTGGGATTAGTATTAGTTATTGCAGCTTTTGTTTCCATACTTTTTTACTCATCTTTTTTTAGTAACTTAAAAGGAATTAGTGATTCTATTTTAACATTTATTAATTATTTTAGTAAAGCTGGTAGTAACCCAATCCACATTCAACCTTGGTATTACTACATAGAGTTGATGTCATTTACACACAATGGTTTATTATTTTATTCAAGTATTCCAATTTTCTTTTTTACACTTGTTGGTTTTTATTTTATTTTTTTAAGTGCACATAAGACTTCAAATATTTTTTTATTTAGATTCATTGCAATTTTTAGTTTAGTCCAAGCCATTGTCTATTCACTTATTTCTTATAAAACCCCTTGGCTTGTTTTAAATTTTTGGGTTGGTTTTTTATTTATGGCTGGTTATGGTATTTATCAAACTTATAATATTCTAAAAGAAAATATTTCTAAAAGAATTTTTACATTATTATTTATAATTATTATATCACATAATATTTATCAAACTTTTAATACCTCTTTTAAGTTTCCTTATCAATCAGAAAATCCTTTTACATATTCTCAACCGTCTCCTCAAGTTATAAAAATAGCAAATAAAGTATTCAGCGTTGCAGAAAGAGCTAACGTTTTAGTTAATGTTGTTGTACCCAAAAATGATTATTGGCCTTTACCTTATTATTTACGGGAATTAAAAAACGTTGCATGGAATAATTATGTCCCTGATGATATATACAAATTTCCCATTATATTGGTATCACCAGAGTTTGAAGATGAACTTATTAATAAACTGTATAGCAATCCTCCACCAGGGCAACAGAATTTATATATTCCATTATTTGATAAGTATTTAGAACTTAGACCAAGTGTTGAATTACGAGGTTATGTTCAAAAAGAATATTATGATCACCATCTAAGAATTTTAGACAATACTTCAGGAGATGATAAACTGTAATATAGTATGACTCTAGTAAACAATAAATTCGAGAATAAAAATCTTCATCGTTTTTCTCATCAAGCAATGGCAACAACTTTTGAAATTGTGATTCAATTTGATGATAAGGAATATGCTGAACAAGCTGCTACTGCTGCCTTTGAAGAGATTGATAGATTAGAAGAAGAGCTAAGTCGCTTTGAACCAAACAGTGAAGTTACTAGAATTAATAAACTAACTATTGGAGAAGAGCTGCAACTAAGTGCTGATATTTTTGAATGTCTAAAATCTGCTAACCATATTTATAAAATCACAAATGGTTTGTTCGATATAACTTCAGGGCAAATTATTGACCATTGGAAAAGCCAAAAGCAAAGTACAAATTCATTACTTGAAGATTTTAATTCTAGAAAAATTGGTATGGATAAAATCATTCTTGATGAAGCAAGTCATTCACTTAATATTTTAAGTGATGAACTAATAATCGATCTAGGTGGTTTTGGAAAAGGTTATGCAATTGATAAAGCTTGCGAATTACTTCATGACTGGGATATAGAGAATGCTCTTTTGCATAGCGGTGGCAGTACTGTAAAAGTGATTGGGAAACTTACTGGTTATAATGGTTGGCCTATCTCTATTAGTAATCCATCAAATCCTACTCAAACTATTGCTGAAATTATTTTAACAAATACTTCTTTAAGTGGTTCTGGGAAACAGAAGGGTTCGCATATTATAAATCCTAAAACTGGGAAACCAATAATTGAAAGAGCTGGTGCTTGGGCTATGACAAAATCGGCAGCTCAATCAGATGCAATGTCAACTACTTTTATGATTATGTCAATCGAAAAAATTCACCATTTATGTAATACGCATAATTATATTTCTGGTTTAGTCATTCAGAATGATACAAAAGAAATTGTTAATGAAAATATTTATATTTCTTCAAATTTTCAACTATAATAATACTTCTGTTTAGACTTGTACCACTTGCTTTTAATAAAATGTTTTATTTATTAGTCTTGACTTTTTTATAAAATATGCACATCTTTAAAGATTATGAATAACATCTTTTTTAATGGAGAGGGACAATGAGAAAAACACTACTTTTAATCTTTTTATTTTTTACATCAAATATTTTTGCACAAACATTTGATGGTAATTGGAGTGGTGAATATGTTACACCTGATGATTCATTTGTAGCTAATAGTACTGGTGATAGAGTGATCTCTGTTGGTGCTTTTGAAAATAATTCGTTTGTTGCATTGATGAGAAATCCAGGCTCAAAAAACTATTATATAGCTGGTTATAGAAATACAAATCACGATAGCGGAATTTTAGGAAACTATGCTTATAGTCCTGATAGTCTTCAGACAAAATGGATAAGTGGTTTTGATCAAGCATTCCTAAAAAATGCAAAAGATTTATCAACTTCAGGTTCGTTTATTTATGTTGCAAATAACGATGATGACCATAATATTTTGATGTTTGAAATAAAAGATGATAGTATTTATACACATCCCCAAAGATTAAAAACTAAATCTGCAAATGATCTTTGGGCAATTGATGTAGATAACTCAAACAATGTATTTGTTACAGCTGGTGGAGATTCAAATTCAGCTGGTTCCGTACTAGTTTATAATTCTACAAGTTGGAAAGCAAACGGAAAACCTGTTGCCCCTTTACAAGAGATTGTTCCTCCAGATAATGGCTCGCTAAGAGGTGTAACTGTTAATGATGATGGAACACTTTTATATGTTTCCAACTGGCTAAGTAAAAAAGTATATTGCTATACTGGTAACACTACTGAGGGTTATACTATTTATAATAGCTTTACTTTTGATGTAAACATTGATTATGATACTGAAGAAGGTACAACTCCAATTATTGAAGTGGGGCCTTGGGGTTTACAATATATGAATTCAAAAAATATTTTATTTGTTTGTCACGATGCTGATTTTGGTAGAGGCAATAAATATAATTACGGACGCATATATGTGACCAATCCAAATACTGGTGAAATTTTAGATACAGTTAATGTGGCAGAGTGGAATTTTGCTCAAAGTGGTAAATATAACAATCCTGATTCATTAGGAACAGCCTCAGGTTATACCTCTGTCTTTAATGTTGATTATGATGATGAATTTAATTTATATTCTCAAACCTATTATGGATGGGCTGTTGACAAGTGGAATTATTCTACTGAACTACCGACAATAGAAATTACAATTACTGATATTGAAAAAATCAACAATACAATTCCCGAAAGTTTTAGTTTACAACAAAATTATCCAAACCCATTTAACCCAACAACTACTATAGAGTTTGCTATTTCTCATCAAAGTGATGTTACGTTATCTGTGTATTCTATAACTGGGGAATTGGTTACAACTCTAATAGATAACAAAAGCTTTAATAGTGGAAACTATAAAGTTTCTTTAGATGCTAGTTTATTATCTTCTGGAACTTATTTTTACACTTTACAAAATGGCAAAACAACAATCAGTAAAAAAATGACTTTAATAAAATAACTAACTATACACACAAACAAACCTAGGAGGAAGCATGAGAAAAATTTTATTTCTCATTTTAACAACAGTATTGATCTCTTCTTCATTAATTGCACAACAAGCAATTTTTGAAAGAACTGGTCAAATCGAAGTTCCAACCACAGAAAATGCCGGATTTGGTAATATGGTTACCGGTGTAGATTTTGATGGTGATGGACTAACAGAAGTTTATGCAGTAAACAATATGTATGATTTAGGTGGTGCAGAAAGTGTACCAAGATTGTACAAATTTGAATGGAATGTTGTAACACTACAATATGATTCCGTGTGGAGTGCTGCAACACACCTAACAGCTCAAAATACCTGGCCAGCAATGACTTGGGGCGATTGGGATGGAGATGGAAAAAATGAAATAATTTTTGGCCCTGTTAACAGTTTTGCTGTTGATAATCCTACGAGAATTTTTGTTTATGAAACTCCTGGTGATGGATCTGATAATATGGGTGTTACTGATGGTTCTGGCGGTTGGTTGCCAAATGCAAAATGGACTATTCTTCCAGACTCAAGTGTAAAAGAACAATGTCGTCCGTTTAGATGGGAAATGACTGACATTGATAATGATGGTGATCAAGAAATAGTTTTTGGTAGCAGACGTGGTGATAGAAGATTTGGAGTTATTGGAGTTTCTGATATTCCAGATAATGGAGATAGTACTGAAACTTGGGAATTAGAAGTTTCTGGTTTATCTGATACAAGTTATACTTTTGGTGGCGGAACTATTTATGATATGGTAACTGTTGATAGTACTGTTTATCTATTCCATTCAAGTGGTGATGTAACTCCAGTATCTTATGTAAGTGGAATTTGGGAAGTTCACGCAGCTGTAGTTGGTGCTGTTCCTGGTGGTTCTTGGAAATCTGCATCTGTTGTAGATGTTGATGGTGATGGAACAAAAGAAATAATGGTTGCAGGTTGGTCTACAGGAGATAATAAAATTTATCTACTTGAAGTTGATGGTGGAACAATTGTAACTCACGAGATTGCAGATGCTTCTCCACTAATAGGTGCAAAAGGTAGATTTTATGGTGGTTGGGCTGGAGATACTGATGGTGATGGAAATTTAGATTATGTTTCCGGAACTAGAGGTGCTACTGTAAATGGAATGATTTATCAACTATCTTATAAAGGTGGAGATAAAACTCTTGCTAGTAGTTATTCACAAAGTGTTATCGATCAAGATGCTTTTGATGCTGGACGTTGGGGACTATTACATTTAGCTGATTTAAATGCTGATGGAAACGATGAAGTTATTTATGGTAGTGATTGGAAAGGAAATGATTCTGGAGTTCCTCCGTATAGAGTTCCGTTGACTATACTTAATTATAGAGAATCAGTTGATTTTATTTCTACAGCAACTGCTGATAATGATGGTGATTTTATTCCTGATACATTAGATGCACAATTAACAGTTAGTGGAGTTGTATTAAACAACAGTTTAAGTGGTAGCAGATTACAAGTATTTATTCAAGATTATACTGGTGGAATACAACTGTTTTCTAATGCACCAAGACCTGACCTAAAAATTGGTGATAGAGTTATTGCTATTGGAAAAGTTATTCAGTTTAGAGGATTAAATGAATTAGAAATTTCTAATCCAGCAACTGATATTTCTGTAATTGATACTGGTTTTACTGCAGGAGTTGCAAATCTTTCTATAGAAGAATATTTAGCAGACGCCGAAAAGTATGAAGGAACATTAGTTAAAATTACTGGTGTTACTAAAACCGATTCTTCAAATGCATGGCCAAGCTCTGGTAGTGATGCTAACCTTACATTGTGGCGTGGAGTTGGTGCTGAGGTAACTGCAAGAGTTGATAAAGATACTGATGTTGATGAAGGTGCTGAACCAACATGGCCAATTTCGTTTACTGGTATTGCTACACAGTTTTCATTTGATACACCAGCAGATAACGGTTATCAAGTTACTCTTGTTGACTATGCTGGAATTGAACAAGATGTTGCAGTTGCTCCACTTTCTAACTTCAACATAGTTTCACCTCCAGATGGTTTAACATTTGCAATTTCTGATACTACTCAAGATTATTTCTTCAATTGGAATGCCGCACAAGATTTAAATGGTGGTAAAGTTGTAGCTTATCAATTAACTATATTCCCTGACTTTGCTTTCCCTGCAGGTGATACTACTGTTGTAGTTAAAGGTGCTGATCTACTTGCTACTATGGGTGGTGCAGATACCGCAGTTGTTAAGTACACAGTTTTTGCTCTTGATCCTGAAGGTGTTTTTACTACACCAGTTGCTAGTATTGATACATTTTCACTTACACTTATTAATAAAGTTCCAATAGTTGGTGTTGAAGATGAAATTGTACCAAATCGATTCTTTGTTGAGCAAAATTATCCTAATCCGTTTAACCCAACAACTAAAATTAAGTTTGGTTTACCAGCTCAATCAGTTGTTGATTTAAGGATTTATGATATTCTTGGTAGAGAAGTTAGAACTCTTGTAAATAATAAAGCATTAAAAGCTGGAACATACTCTTATAACTTTGATGCTTCTGCACTTGCAAGTGGTACTTATATATATAGACTTACAACTGAAAATAATGTTGTATCTAAAAAAATGTTATTGCTGAAATAAGCTAAAACATTTTAGAAGTAGTTTTTTCAAAAGCCTGGCACTTTCTAAGTGCCAGGCTTTTTTGTATATAAATGCAATTCTTCATCTTTGTAATTACCTATAATTTTAGTAATTTTTGTTATCAATTCTTTTATTAAACTAAGAGATTACAGTGACTCCACAAGATGAAATAAAGTTCCTAATCCAATCACACGGTGTTAAGCAAAATTGGTTGGCAAAAAAACTTGGTGTTAAACCTCAGACACTCTCCTACTTACTTAATGAAAGCCCAAAATTTGATGATCATTTATATAAAACTATTAAAGATATTCTTGAAAATAATGAAGTAGAACTTGATATTTTTAATGGGATGGGTGAAGCCAATTACGATCTTTTTGCAGATGAAAAACTCAGAATTGGAATTGGTGGAAGAGTACGACATTTTGCAAAACGTAAGTACGGCACGCTTAAAAAGCTAGCAGAAGCAATGGGTATTTCTCCTCAACAGCTTCATCAATATATTAGTGGTAAGCGAGAACCGGGTTCTAGAATTCTAATAAAATTATTAAAGCTTGGTTGTGATATAAATTGGTTACTAAGTGGATCAGAATCTCTAGAGTCTTTTAAGATTGATAAACTTGAGAAAGAATTATCAAACCTTCAAAAAAGTATCACACAAATATCGAATTTAGTTAGAGGACAAAAGCATTAAATCTATAAATTTTTCTTTTGGAAATTATATTTATCAAAAAGAAAATTAAACATAACAATATTGTAAGATTCAATTTAAAACATAAAAGCATTTCAATAATTTAATTGAAATGCTTTTATTGTATGTGGAGCTAATAGGGTTCGAACCTATGACCTTCTGACTGCCAGCCAGACGCTCTCCCAACTGAGCTATAGCCCCAAATCTTTTCTCTAAAATTTATAATGCAAGTATATAGAACAAAATATCTATTGTCAATAGTCGGAGTTTATTTTTTATTCTTTAATTCACTTGCCTTTATTGAATAATCCCAAAACAAGTTTCCATCTTTGTCATAAACCGTACATTTTAATTTTCTATCTTTTCTTGGTCCATCAAATTCGAAAATTGCATAATTTCTTTTTTTCACTAATGTTCCATCTATACGTAAAGGGTTTATTGGATTATCCCAAGTTGTAGGTCCTGACGTAAATGGTGAAACAGTAAAATCATAAATGGGATATGTACCTTCCCTATCAAGCTTACTTAGCTCTGAGCGATGTACATCTCCGGTTAAGAATATAACCCCTTCAATACCTTCAGCTTCTATTTCTGTTAAAATTATTTCTCTTTCTTCAGCATAAGTTGCGTGATTTTCACCTCCAGCATTAGGGTTCAAAAATTGCCCACCAATTGCTATAAACTTAAAAGGTGCATAACTAAAAATAAGTGCATCAATTAACCACTTTAGCTGATCCTCTCCAAGCATTCCATCTTTATTAAATTTTCTATCATTGGGAGCTCTATAATATCTGTTATCCAACAAAAAGAAATCAGCGTCTGCCCATTGAAACATTGTAGTTGTTCCCGGTTTTCCCTTTATACCATAGGAAGGATTTGCCCAAAATAGTTTGAATGCTTCTAAAGTAGTTTCTTTATTCCAAAAACTTCGGTCACTATTGTTTGGCCCAAACTCATGATCATCCCAAATAGCATAGTGATGAACAGAACCTAAAAGTGGTTGGAACTCTTGTGTAGCTCTATCATGAGTCATTCGTTTTAGTATTCCGGTTCTAGAATTAAAATCAGCTTCACGTAAATAAAAATTATCTCCTAACCAAAGCATAAAGTCTGGATGCTGATTGTAGATGCTTGTATAAATTTCATAATCAGCACCATAAGGTTTTGGTCTATCATATTCTTTTTCATTTATGAAAGCACCACTCCCAGTAGCAAACTTAAATGGTGGAGGATCTGTCCGCCATTGCCACAACACTTGTGTTTGAAACTCCAATGGATAAGATCTATCTACTATTTGATTATTGATATAAAGTTTATATTGATATTTTATGCCAGGTTCTATTTCGTCAGCTATAGGGTGAACTATGTAAGCATTACGTTTTATCGCTTTGTAAGTTTCGGTTTCAAATATTTTTGTTGAATCTCTTTTATCCCAGTAAGTAATTTTTACATCAGCTTCAGAAGTTGTTTGAACCCACAATTTAACTTCACGCATTGTGGAGTAACCAACCATTGGTCCAGATTTTAGAAGTGATTCCTGAGCTAACAAAGTAAACGCCAAAAAATAAAAGATTATACCGACTGATAATTCCTTTTTCATAATAATTCCCATTTTTACTTCATAATAATTTTTACATTGCATTGATTAAAAAAGATAATTAGTTTTAATAAAATAATAAAATAAAGAAGTAATGAATACAAAAATTTATGTAATTCTTTTAGTTGTCTTGTTAGCAATAATTTTCATCTCTTGTGATGATACACTTATCAATAATCAAATAGATAATATTATAATTCCATCTCAGAACGTTAGCTATGATGAGTACATACAACCTTTGTTCACTTTTAAGTGTAACACTAGTCAATGCCATAATAGTGCTGATATGGCTGGTGGAATTGATTTAACAACTTGGTCTGGTGCAATCGCTGATCCATCCGTTGTATTTCCCTTTCAACCGGAAAGTAGCAGATTGGTTTGGGCGGTGGAAGGAATATCAGGGGCAAATCCTATGCCTCCAATTGGAGCTCCAGTTACTCCACTAACATTAAATCAAGTTGAGGGATTAAAGACTTGGATAAAAGAAGGGGCCGAAAAAAATTAGTAATAGTGGTATTTATATTTTAGAAATTTCACTAAAATCTAAAATAACATTTACTCATAGAGTTTTATGTGAAACTATTTTAACTGAAGGTTTCTATTATTATGTTGGAACTGCACAAAAGAATTTAACCCAACGAGTTGAAAGACATTTAAGAAAAGATAAAAAACTTCATTGGCATATTGATTACTTAACCACCCATCCGAAAATTAAATTAGAAAATATTTATCTAATTCCTAACAAACAGAAAAATGTAGAATGCAGTCTTGTAAAAAAGTTAGAGCAAACTTTTAATTTTAATTATCCAATAAAAGGATTCGGTAATTCCGACTGTAATTCGTGTACTTCACATTTACTTTTTTCTAAAAAGAAGATTAGTTATAACCAGCTATGTTCTCTGTACCAATCAACTGTACTCTTCATTCCTTCGTCCAAAGATATTTGTTGAGTGTAACCTAAATGTTTCTTTGCTTTCGATGTATCGCAAGTCCAGTTTTCTTGAACAAAATCTTTAGCTTTTTCTAAGTTAAACGTTGCTGGTTTTGAAGTGAAAAAATTTGCAAAGTGCGAGACTGCTCCAATTCCATAAATAACAAAATGTGGAATTCTAATTCTTAACGCTTTCTTCCCCATTGCTTTTTCCATTGAATCACTAATTATATTCCAGTTATAAATTTCTTCGGAACTAATAAAATAGATCTCTCCAGTTGATTTTTCTGAAAGACCAGCCAAATATAATCCATGAACAAAGTCTCTACCTTGAATTAAACTAACCCTTTTATTATTAAATCCAACAATTGTCATTATACCTTTTTGAAAACCTTTAAACATTGCATAAATATCAGTTTCTCTTTCACCATAAATTGCTGGGGCTCTACAAATTGTTATGGGAAGTTTATCCATAAAACTTTTGGCTAATTCTTCTTCAGCTAGTTTGCTCTTTCCATAAGTGGTAATTGGTTTGGTCTCAGTTTTTTCATCGACTGGTTTTCCATCTAAAGAAGGACCAGTAGCAGTTAAACTACTTACAATTACAATTTTTTCAATGTTTGGGTTTACCTCTAATGTAGCTTCCAATAAATTTTTTGTTGTATCAACATTCCCTTTATAGAATCCTTCTTTGTCTTTAGAGCGAACAACGCCAGCAACATGAAAAAGATAATCCGAATCAGATAAAACTTCTTTTAGTTTTTTCTTATCGAACAAACCAACATCGTAGATTTTTACATCTTTACCATCTAACCATTTTAAGCTACTAGTTTTTCTAGTAATGCAACGTACCTCAAAATTTTTACTTAATAATAAGTCAACTAAATGACTACCTACAAAACCAGTACCACCAGTTACTACAGCAATTTTCTTATTTTCCATTTCAGTTTTAATTTGATTTTAGTAATATAAAATTATAAATTTTTACGTTAAAATAATTTACATACTGAAATATAAGTAAATTGAAATTTAAGAAAACAAGAAATTTTAAATCGGAGGAAGAATTTGGATTTATTTAAAAAATGTTACGATTTTACAAGAGCAGACGATGTAAAAAAGTTAGGAGTTTATCCTTACTTTAGAGAGATTCAAGAAAATGAAGGACCCGAAGTTTTTATTGAAGGTAGAAAAATGATAATGGCTGGGTCAAATAATTACCTTGGTTTAACTGCTCACCCCAAAGTTAAAGAAGCTGCAATAAATGCAATTCGCAAATATGGGACAGGGTGTTCTGGTTCTAGATACTTAACTGGCACAATTGATCTTCATGTAAAATTGGAAGAAAAACTTGCAAAGTTTTTAGGTAAAGAATCTGTGCTACTGCTTAGCACTGGTTACCAAACTGCTCAAGCAATTATTCCTACTCTTGCACAACGTGGTTCACAAATTGTTTCTGATAAAGACAACCACGCTTGTATAGTTGCTGGTAACTTTATTGCCAAAGGTGCTGGTGTAGATATTTCGAGATACAAACATAATAATATGGATGACCTTGAAAGAATTTTCAACAAGTTACCAAAAGAACAATCAAAATTATTAATTAGTGATGGCGTTTTTAGCACTGGTGGAGAAATTGTTGAATTACCAAGACTTGTAAAACTTGCAAAAGAGAATAATGCAAAAATTCTTATTGATGATGCACACTCTGTTGGAGTAATAGGCAAAGGCGGAAGAGGAACAGCTAGTGAATTTGATTTGGTTGATGAAGTTGATATGACAATGGGAACTTTTAGCAAAACCTTTGGCTCACTTGGTGGCTTTGTTGCTGGAGATGCAAAAGTTATTGATTACATTAAGCACTTTGCACCAGCACTTATTTTTAGTGCCTCACCTACTCCATCTTCTGTTGCAGCAGCTTTGGCAGCTCTTGAAGTTTTGGAACAAGAACCAGAAAGAGTTGATATGCTTATAAAAAATGCTCAAAGAATTAGAGATGGTTTTATAAACTCCGGTTTTAATGTAATTGATGGAAGAACCGGAATTGTACCAGTAATTGTTGGTGATGATGAGATAGCTTTAGGAATGTGGCGAATGCTATATGACGAAGGAATTTTTGTAAATGTATTTGTTCCGCCTGGTGTTCCGGAAGGAAGACAAATGATGAGAACCAGTTATATGGCAACTCATAATGATGACCAACTTGATAAAATTATTGATACTTTTGATAAAGTTGGAAAGAAGTTAGGACTAATTTAATTATCTGAATTTTCAAAAGCATACTTACAAATTAGTATGCTTTTTTTTTGGAGAAAACTTATGAGCAATATTACAATAAAACCAGTCGTAGGTAAAAAAGAGTTTAATCAATTTCTAAAATTCCCATGGGTTATATATAAAGGTGATCCAAATTGGGTTCCGCCATTGTTAATGGAGAAGAAACAAATTCTTGATGAAAAGAAAAATCCTTTTTTTAATGATGCAGAAATGGAATTGTTTCTTGCCACAAAAGATGGAAAACTTGTTGGTAGAATTGCCGCAATAAAAAATGATGCTCATAATAAAACACATAATGAAAGTATTGGCTTCTTTGGATTCTTTGAATGTATAAACGATCAAGAAGTTGCTAACAAACTTTTAAGTACTGCAGAAGAATGGTTAAAGTCTAAAGGATTAAATGCAATGCGTGGCCCAGCAAATCCATCAAGCAATGATGAGTTTGCCCTTCTAATAGAAGGCTTTGACGACCCACCAAGACTGATGATGACATATAATCCAAAGTATTATATGGATTTACTTGACAACTATGGTCTAAAGAAAATTAAAGATTTACTTGCTTACAGAATTGATAATAAAAAAATGTTAGCCTCAGAAAAATTAGTTAGAGTTGCAGAGTACGCCAAGAAAAGAGCAGGACTAAAAATTCATACTGTTGATATGAAAAACTTTAAAGCTGAATTAGAAAAAGTAAAATACGTTTATAATAAAGCTTGGGCTCCTAACTGGGGATTCATTCCAATGACTGAAGATGAAATTGATGCACTTGCTAAAAATCTAAAACCACTTATAGAACCAAACTTAGTTTTGTTTGGAGAAATAGATGGCAAGGTAATTGGCTTTGTTCTTGGTATGCTTGACTATAATGAAATTTTCATAAATATGAATGGACGACTACTTCCCTTTGGTTTTATAAAATTGTTCACACAAAAGAAAAAAATCTCTTGGGCAAGAATTATTACGCTTGGTATAATTCCAGAATTTCAGAGAAAAGGATTAGATGCTGTATTCTATTATGAGTGTGCAAAACGAGCTGAAAAAATTGGCATTTTAAAAGGTGAGGCAAGTTGGATTTTAGAAGATAATGAAATGATGACTCGTGGTGCAAGAGCAATGAATGGCGAAGTGTATAAAAAGTATAGAGTTTATGAGAAAAAGATTTAATGATTTCAATTGAGTAAATGTTTAATTGCTAAATTATCATTTAGTTCACAGTTAACTTTTCCCCAGTTTCAATAATCTCTCAGCATAAATTATCTACATTTTTTTTTGCACATATTTTGTAAAATCTATTTTAACAAACTCCCAAAATAATGTGTGGTTCTACTCAGAAAAATCATTTACCTTTTAATTAAGGAAATAATTTTGTAATATTATATATCACCTAACTGATATATAGACAAGTAAATGACTAGAACAATAATCAGCATACCGGAAGATATGAAAGTTTGGTTAGATAATTATAGTAAAACTAACAAGAAGCCAACCGCTGAAACTATTAGAGAAGCCCTAAAAGAATATAAAGTAAAAATTGAAAATGAGTCAAAAATTGATTTACTATCCCAAACTTCCGGTTTGTGGAAAGAGAAGAATATAGATGGACTCGAATATGTAAAATCATTAAGAAGTGAATGGTAATCAATGAAAAAATTTTTAATAGATTCTGTTATTTTAATTGATCATCTTAATGATATTTCTAAAGCTACAAATTGGCTTAGAAAAAATGGTAACACTAATTCTGTTATTTCAGTAATTACACGTGCTGAAATTTTAGTTGGTACTTCAACTAAAAATAAATTAAAAATTACTGCTTGGTTAGATAGTTTTGAGTGTATTGAAATTGATAAAGAGATTACTGATTTAGCTGCATTATGCAGAAACAAATATAAAATTAAATTGCCAGATGCTTTTCAATCTGCAATTGCATTAAAAAAAAGCCTTGCTCTTGTTACAAGAAACACAAAGGATTTTAATACAAAAAAGGGTTTTGTAAAAATTCCTTATAAGGTATAAAGTTTATTGCTTGTAATTTGTAGAACTAAATTACAAGCAATTGTTTAACAATTTTAGTTAAAACGTATAACCTATATGAAGTGTTGCAAACATCAGTATAGGAGCAATATCGTACTCCAAATTACCGTGATTGTTTTCTCCAGATATTTTTGAAGTATATGCTATACCAGCCCAAGGTTTTATATAAAAGTTTGAACTAAATGGTTTCCAAGTATAACCTCCATAAGTCATTAAAAGTAAGTTAGAGAATTTTTTATTCCCTTCTTCAATATCATTACTAATTTTATATTCCTGAATGCTAATTTGTTCACCAACAAACCATTTTTTATTTACTTCCTCAAAATGATATTCTCCGAATAATCCATAAGCTTGATTTAATCTAACATCCCAACCTTTATCTTTATTATTTGAATTTAACTCTATAAGGATATCAGGCATATCCATTGCATAGGTTCCAAGACCAAATAATAAATGATTACTATTTTGGGGTTTTAATCGAATATGAAAACCATACCCATTAAATACAAAAGTTGCAGGATCTATTTCCAAAGAGATCTCAGTATTGTTTTCTTTCGACCCCAATTCTTGTGCCAATATATTAAAAGTTAAGATTGTCATTAGAATTACTAATGCTGCTATTTTATTTGTTTTTATTAAATTCATTATTTCCCTTTTAGAATATACTTTATATCTATTTTATTTAGTTTATGCAAAAAAAATTATAACTTCCTTATTGTTTCTACTTGAGCAAATCCTTTAAATGTAATAGTCTGTTTGTATTTCATTTTATTATTATTACAATATTTAAATAGAAATTTATTAATGCTCCAAGGTCCAGCTCGGTTTTTAGTTGCATAATACCAAATATAAATACTCAAATTATTTAATGATAAGAAATTCTTTGTTAGTTTAAAAAAATTACCATAACCGGTAGGTGTGAGAACAATTATTTTTCCATTATTCTTCAATACCCTTCTAGCTTCATCTAACAGATAATATACGGAGTTCTTATCCAAGTGAAATAGAACATTACAGATGGTAACATAATCAAATAAATTATTTTCAAAAGGTAAAACTTCATTCGGTTCTATTTTAATTAATTTCACTCCTGTATTTTTCAATTTAATCGCTGCCTCGTCTAACATTGCTTGACTTGTATCTACTCCAAAACAAGAAACATTTTTTTCATTAGAAAGTATTTGTACTAATTTCCCAGAACCAGTCCCAATATCTAAAAGCTTAGTATCACGCTCTATTTTATTTACAACTGGTGTTAAAAATTGATAGTACCATTTTTTTTCTTGAATGTTGGAAAAGAATTTTGAAAATTTCATATACATTTACTCTATATTTTGTTTATTTAGTATAGTAAAAAAAATTAGCCGTTCATTTCAATTAATATTTCTTCTATTGTTTTTTGAGCCAAAGAATTTTTCATTATTTTCTCTGTATTGCTTAAAAGATTTTTTATCGATTTTTGAGCATTATTTGGTCTCTTTCCTTCTACAATAAGATTGAAAGAAGTTTGAAATAATGGTTTACCTTTTTCTGTTGCTTGAAAAATATCAAGTACAGTAATTTTAGATGGTTTTTTTACTAATCTTATTCCCCCTTGCTTGCCTTCTTTTGTTTCAATAATTCTAGAGGAAGTTAAACTTTGTAATATTTTAACTAATGTGGGTTTTGGTATTTCAAGAATTTCAGAAATCATTTTGGTTGATAGAAACTCATACTGTCCTTGTCTTATTTTATCCGAAATAAATATCACAACTAAAATTGCTTTTGAAAAAGATAAGGGGTAACTCATACTATATATTCTCTTTATTTAGTATGGCTAAGATATAGACTTTTATTACAAGATGCAAATTATTTTCATAAAAGATGAAATCTATATTTTAGCCATATTAAAAATATGTATAAAACTACTAATTTAATTAAGTTTTGAAGTTTTTTTCTGCTATTAGAAAAGTAATTGAAACATAACATAAAATACATTATTCGCAATATCAGCTTCTTCGTTGTGTATTACATAAGCTGCAGTAATTTTACTTGATGTCCAACTGCTTGGGAACATAAAATATCTAGCACCAATTGTTATAAATGTTTCATCAAGATTATTGATTCCAGTATTTGGGTCATAATTTTCGTAACGTGCCAAAAGCTCTATACTTTTTGTAATTCCATAAGCTCCCATCACATAGTATCCATTTGTAGTTACATCAGTAGAATTATTTTTATCTACAATAGCAATGTACTCTGCTTTAACTCTAATTGGTTTTGGTTCCCAATAAATATGTCCACTAAAGGAATTATAGTCATTAAAAAAACTGTTACCTATTCCGTAGTAACCACCAATGTTTAATCCTTTAATTGCTTTAGGTTTATATGTAAATAAACCACTCATTGCAACACTTCCATTTAGTAATTTGCCAGCCTTTTTTTGAGTTGCTTTTATATTTGTTGCTCCATCTCCGTTATGCAAAGAAAGGAAATAATTAAAGTCTCCAAAATTACCAAGTGCGGAAATACCATAGTCCCTAGTGTCGCTTCCAATAGTTCTATTTCCCCATTCTTGTCCTATTCTTGCTCTCTCAACAATATCTATTTTGGAGTGAGAAGTTAAACCTCCGCCAAGAACACCGGCTGGTTTAAACCTACCAACTCTAACTTTTATATTGTCACTAAAAAGATAATCAATTTGAAAATCTAAAAGTTTTGGACTGGTTAATTCCATTTGCATATAACCTTTCATCTTTTTACTGAATGATGAATAAGCACGTAACCTTGCTCTTCTAATACCAAAGCCAAGTTGGTTTGTGTCTTGGTTGGTTTCAGCATAGCTAACCATTGCTTGAACTGTTCCACCAATTCTAACGTTTACGTTTGGTTTATCTTGAGCAAATAATATTGTAGTTCCCAGTAGAACAAATAGTAGAATAATTCCAGTAACTTTTTTCATACTTCTTCCTTTTAATTGTTAGATAATTTTATAATTAATATTTATGAATACTTCCACCAATAAATTCTCTAAGCACCGAGTCTTTTGGAACTGGAGAATCATCTTCAATTGATACAATTGGACTTAACATTTTCTTAACACGCGAAGCTCTTTCATAAGCATCTACTTTAAGTGGATCATCCTTAAACTTTTTCTCCCATTCCTCAAAGAGTTGAAATAGCTTTGGTTTATAGAGAGATAGCTCATAAGGCATACCACTATTAATAATAAAATCAGCAGAGTTTGCATAAGGAATTATATTTCGCAATTCACTTGCTCTAACATAATGCCAATGTTCAAGTGTCTGCAAAGGATCATAAGCACGTTGAACTGAATCTCTTAACATTCGTCTCATCAATCTAACATCTGTCCATTGGAAGTACTTCCCATCATCACCTTTCATCTGTAACAGAGGTTCTAAGAACAATTTGAATTTTACTTCGTTGGGAATATCTTTACTGAAATCGGGATACAATCCATGTAAACTGTCTATCAAAATAATTTCGTTATTTTCTAACTTCATTGGAGTTCTATTTAGATATCGCTTCCCCTCTTTAAAATCATAATGAGGGATTTTTATTTCTTCGCCTTGTGATAATTTTAAGAGATGCTCATTAATTAATGCAAGATCTAAAGCTTGCGGAGTTTCAAAATCATAATCACCAAACTCATCTTTCGGATGATCTTCCAGATCAAAGAAATAATGATCTACATTAATAGTTGCAAACTTATAGCCTTTCTTCTTTAGCCTTTCTTCAATTTTAATTGTTGAAGTTGTCTTACCTGAAGAAGATGGTCCACTAACAAAAACCATTCTTACACTTTCGCTTCTTTCAAAAATCAATCTTGCGGCTGTGTCAATATCTTCCTCATAAGCAGCTTCAGATTCATGAACTATTTGTGCAAACTCACCTTTGTTTACTCTCCAATTATATTTCTCAACTGTATTTAATTCTTTATCTGCAGCCCAATCCAAAACATGCCAAATTTTTGACCACGGAATATTCTCATCTGGCTTGGAAGCAATTGCTGCATCTTCCTTTCGTTTTTTATTTCTCTCATCTCTATAGATTATATATTCTTTTGCAACTTGAGTATGTCCATGTTCAACTAAAACTTTTTCAACAACATCTTGAATCTCTTCAATGTTGGGATGGTTTGTTTCATCAAACTTTTGTTCTAAAATTTCAACAACTTTTTCCGACAAAAATTCAGCTCGCTCTTTGTCTCTCCCACCAACAGATATTGCCGCTCTGTAAATTGCATTCATTACTCGGTTCTGCGTGAACGGAACAATTGCTCCACTTCGCTTAATTACATTTTTTATTTTTGTCATATTCTTTTGCCTTCTATTGGTAAAACTAAATTTATTACTTTGCCTTATTGCAATACTTAACTTTAATTCAAACTAGAACTCAAACTTCGTTTCTCCGGTACAGCTTTTAATACTATTGTTGCTGAGTGTCCGAACTTAATAAGGATATATTTTATATTTTCTTTAGCAATATCTAATTTAGTTCCAGCTTTATTATAGTCTCTAACAACAGAATTAAACATTCTGTCTGTATCAGTATAATTATTAGATGCTGTTAATGATTGCATTAAATTAGTAGGTAATCCTAAAGAAAGTTCCAGTTTAGAATTTGGTTTTATTTTTCTTCTACTAGTATATTTTATTCTATCCCCTTTTTCTAATCGATATTCTTTTTCATCTGTTACAATAACATAATCATCAACATTATAATTAAGCGGAATTTCTTTATCAGTTTTATTTTCAATAATAATTTTCACATCATTAATACTAACTTCAGCCCAAGCAGATAATTTCGGTTCCATCATAATAGAATTTTTATAACTAATTCCATCTTTAACTGAGTAGCCAACTATCTCAAAACTTTGTTCATCAAGTGGATGCATTTTAATTCCGAAAAAATCATTTACCGGATTTGAAGTTCCACACGAAGTAATAACTAGAATTAAAAAAATATAGATGGAAATTTTTAAAAATCTCTCTCTCTTTTTCATTGTAAACTCCTTTAGTTTAAGTTTCAGAATACGAATATCTATGTGGTAATAATATTTATATCTTGAAGCAAAAGAGGTTTTGAAATTTTAATAATTGTCATCTAGTTTAGATACTCGAATCTCTGGTATGAAGCGAGTACGAGATTCCCCTCCTAACAAAATGGCGGGCAAGCTGGTCTTCTTTCAAAAAACTAAAGAAACCGGAATGACAAACTGATAGTTTATTTTTGTCCGTGAATTATAAAATATTTTCATCAATGACAATCTTTATACAACTATCCAAAACCTTCTAATACTAATATTTTCTTAAACTCGTTCCTTTGGTTTGATTACTAAATTATCATAAATAAACAATGCCAATATTGTTACAACTCCGATACCAACAATTACATACCAAATTTTATTTGGTTGGTAAGTATCCCAAATCAATTGCGTCATCTGTGTTTGAGTCATTTCAAGTTTTTCGGATGCAAGAGAAAAGTAATCATTCTTAGTAAAATTTTTAGAAATCTCTGGCATTCCTAATCCTCTATTTCCCATTTCAGTTTTTAGCAAACTTAGTTTATCCGACCAAGCTTGGTAAAGATTTCCAGAAATAAAAGTTGTTAATAAATTTCCAGCAAACACGGGAACGAAGTATGTCCCCATATATAAAGCCTCTTTTCCTTTAGGAGAAATAAGAGCTATAAATGATGAAAAAGTTGGATTCGTCATCATCTCGCCAACTGCAAAAATAACAATTCCAAGAATTGTAAAAAGACCATTGCCTGTGAAAAAAGTAATTCCAATACCTAACGCTGCAACAATAAAACCAGTAATCATAGCACTTACATGACGCATTTTTAATACGTAGAAAGAGACTAACAATTGTAACAATACAATTGCACCAGCATCAATATTGATAAGCATTTCGGGGTTTACAGATGTTCCACCACCACTCATAAAACTTGCTAACCAAGGTGATAGTTGTGCAATAGAATCGTGCAGTGCGGATGTATCAATCCAATCTTCTATGAAAGTAGGAAGTGTATAAAATAGCTGATTAAACATTGTCCAAAATCCTACCATAATTACCAATAGTACAGATAGGCGACTATCCTTAACAGCTTCCCATATATTTTTTAACGCACTAACTATTGCTTGAGAAATTGTTTCATCATTTTTAACTCTTTCTGGTTCTTTGAAGAAAAATATTACAATCAACAAATTAATAAAAATGACAACTGCTGCTTGAATGAAAACAATTTTCCATCCATATTGTGTTCTAAGTGTTGATGAAAAAGATGGCCCAATAAATCCGCCAATATTTACCATCATATAAAAAATACCAAAGCCAAGTGTGGAGTTGGACTTATCCGTTGACTTAGTAACAATAGCAGAAGCAACAGGCTTAAATATTGCAGCACCAACTGCAACATATAAGAAAACTAAAAAGACACTTGAGTAACTTGTTACTTCACCCATAAAATAATAACCAGTTATTAGCATTACGTAGGCAATAATAAGCGAAAGTTTATACCCAATTTTATCTGAAATTACTCCAGTGAAAAGTGGTAGCAAATAAAGGATGGCGGTAACAAAACCCATTATTTGTCCTTTCTCTATATGAGTAAAACCTAATGCTCCTTCGTCAGTAGAACCAGTTAGATAGAGAGCTAAAACTGCAAACAAACCATACCAAGCCCAGCGTTCAAAAAGCTCCATTGTACTAGCAATCCAAAAAGGTTTTGTAAAAGATCCCATCAATTGTGAGAAGCCTTGCTTTTCACTATTTTTATCTGCCATACTTACCTCAATTATTATATAATGTTTACTTCTGTTTCTAACTTTATCATAAATTTTTCATAAATATAATTTTGTATATCTTTTGATAAATCACATATTTCTTGTCCAGTACCATTTCCATAATTTACTAGAACCAATGCTTGCTTATCGTGAACGCCAACATTTCCAAATCGTTTTCCTTTAAGACCAGACTGTTCTATTAGCCAGCCAGCAGGGACTTTATAAGTTTGTTCTTGTAATGGAAAATAAACTAGGTCGTCAAACTTTTCTTTTAGATATTCAAAATGTTTTCTATCAATTATAGGGTTTTTAAAAAAGCTTCCTGCATTCCCAATTATATCGGGATTTGGTAATTTACTTTCTCTAATATCGATAACCAATTCTCTTACATTTTTAATATTTAATTCTTTGGGTTTTTTGTTTTTTAATTTTTCTTGTAAGGCTCTATACGATGTTTTTAACTTTGGAATTAAACTAAGTTTGATTGTAACTTTTGTAATTAGAAATTTATTTTTCATCTCAGTTTTGAATATGCTATTCCGGTAATCAAAATTACAATCATTATGGTAATAAGTTTTTTTATCTCCGGTTTTAAGATTGTAACCATCAAGTTTATAAAACACTTCATCAAATTCTACTCCGTAAGCACCTATATTTTGAATAGGTGCAGCTCCAACTGTTCCTGGAATTAAAGATAAATTTTCTATTCCTCCATACTCTTTTTCAACTGCATACTTTACTAAATCATCCCACAACACTCCACTTCCAACTTCAAGATATATGTGTTCTTTCTCTTTGTTTAATTCTTTAATACCTTTTATTTCAGATTTTAATATTGTTCCATCATAATCTTTTGTGAATAAGATATTACTTCCACCACCAAGTATTAAAATATTTTCAAAAGAATTAATTTTAGCAAGAGACTTTTCTATATCGTCTTCACCCTCAATAATGATAAGGCTTTTAGCGTTTGCATCTATTCCAAAAGTGTTTAGTTTTTTTAATGATATGTTGTTTTTAATTTTCATATTTATTTTGTTTCAACGTATTGTAATTTTTGTTATTCTCAGCCCCGCTTAAAAAACACGGGATAAATTTTGACTGGTAATTTGCTATCTTTTAATTACTGGATTCCCGATAGGAACATTCGAGAATGACAAACAAAAAGTTTATTCTCTCCAATTTACATTTCTAATTGTTTCACCATCAGAGCTTAGTATAATTGCTCCTTCTTTATCTGTCCTTCTAATCGTAATATTTCGTTTTACTAATCTTTCTACAACAACTGGTGATGGATGTTTGAACTTGTTCATTACTCCGGCACTTATTATTCCTATTTTAGGATTTACTAAATCTAAAAAAGCTTCTGTACTAGATGTTTTACTTCCGTGATGTCCAACTTTTAACACATCAGCTTTAAGGAAACTTTTATAATTATTTACAAGTTCATATTCCCCTTCTACTTCAACATCTCCAACAAATAAAAAAGAAGTTTTTCCATACACTAATTTAATAATTCCACTCCGATTATTTATATCCAAAGATTTATAATTTACATCAGAAGTATCATTTAGGAAGTATAGACTACAACCGCCAATATTTATTTTGCTTCTATCAAAATAAGAAAATTTTATGTTTTTCATTTCTAAATAATTTTCAAGAACTATATCTTTGTTAGATTCTCCACTAATGGTTTTATAGATTTGCTTAACCTTTCCTTTTGTCAATAAAGAAACAAAACCTCCGTAATGGTCAGAATCTAGATGAGTTATAAATCCATAGTCTAATTTTTCAATCCCAAAATGATTTAGTAGTGGTAATATAACACGTTCTCCATTATCAAAATAGTCAGTTCTATTTCCGGCATCAATAAGTGCGGTTTTGCCATTTGGGAATTTAATTAAAATCGCATCACCTTGACCAACATCAATAGTAGCAATGGTTAACTCACCTTCTGGCAAAAGTGATTTATCATCTAATGAGAAATAAATTGGCATTGAAATAATAGTGAAGAGAGCTAAAAGTACAAAAACAAATCTCCTATTTATTTTAGATGATACAAACACAATAAATATTAGAAAACTGTAAAATATAATTCCATCAATAAAAGAAAAGTTAAAAACGTTTACAAAAGCAAAACTCAGTTGACTTACACTCTCCACAAAATAATAAAGGAAATCAATCAACATTATATTTGAAGATGCAATAATATTTGCAAGCCAAAAGTTAATTGAAGAAATGACTAAAGTTAAAATCCCAATCAATACAATAATTCCTATTAGTGGAATTACAATTAGATTAGTAAACAATGAAACCAAAGCTAATTTGTTAAAATAAATAATAGTAAATGGAAGCGTACCTATTTGTGCAGATAAAGAGACTGCTGAAAACAAAAGAATTTTCTTAGAAAAATCATTAATACTCATCGGTTTAATTTTTCTTTCAAACATTGGATAAAGAATTAGAATAGACAAGACCGCCGAAAATGACAAAAGAAAACCAGGATTAAACAACTCATAAGGATTTAGAATTAATATTATTAGTGCTGCAATTGCGAGTGAGTTAAATCCATTTGAACTTCTGTTTGATAATTTAGCAATTAGAAAAACTACTGCCATTACTGTTGCTCTAAATACGGAAGGATGTCCTCCAGTTAAAATGAGAAATAGAGTTACACCAATAATTGTAAAAATATATCGCAATCTAATATCTAATCTGCCAAACATAAAAAACAAAATTAGAGAAATAAAACCAACGTGCAATCCGGAAACAGCAAGGACATGAATTACTCCAGTGTTCATAAACGTTTGCTTTACATTATAGTCAATGTCCCCTCTATCGGCTAACAGTAAGCCCTTTAGCAATGCTGCGGTTTTTTGTGGATGCAATAATTTTATTATTTTATCAATATATTTTCTTACAATAAATATTGAATTAAATATTTTGTCAGTTTCGGAATTTGTAATTTCTACAGTTTCAAGTTTGTAACAATTTGCCAATCCACTAATTCCCTTTCTGAATAAATAATTTTCATAATTAAATTCAAACGGATTTCTTTGATTTTTTGCTCTCCTAATTGTACCAACAAATGATATTTCGTTTCCAATTTCTAAGTTGGAATATATTTCACTCACATTGCTTGTAGTATCTTTCCAAAAATTACAAAGGAATATCTTATCTTCAATCTCTTTTGTTTTTATATCATTAATTGATTCTAACGAAATCTCAAACGAGAGTTTTTTGTTTTGTATCAAATTTATTTTAGATACTGTTCCAACCACTTTTGTATTTCTTAATTTTTCTAGTTTAAATGGATATGTAACTTCTTCAGTTTGGAGTAAGGAAAAGTAAAAAGCACTAGTTAGAGAAATTAAAGGGAATATAAAATATGTGAAGTATTTAAGATTTGTAATCTTGGAAACAATTACAACAACTATAAGAATTACACTTGCAATTAATATTGAGGCTGGTTCTATATTAAATTGGTATTGGAATAATATTCCGATAACAAAAAATATAGTAAATTTTATTGAAGGATAGTTTTGCATTATTTCCCGACAACTAACTTCTCATTTGTCATTTCCGAATGTTTGTATCGGAAATCCACTAAGCTTTTTACTGGATTCCCAATCAAAGTTAATCCCGTGTTTTTAAGCATGGATGGGAATGACAATAAATATTAAGATTGACCAATTGTAATTATAAAATATTTTTCTTAATTCCTACCAAATGGATTCTTTCAAACAAGTAATAATAATTGCAGACTTTAATAAAGTTCAAGAATAGCATTCCTTATTTGTGAAATATTTGATATTTTTTTTGATAACTGTTCTGCATCCTTACCAGCAGTAATTGTTAAAGCCGGATTTGTTGTATGCGACTTTATTGAAATATCTTCTAAGTTTCCGTGATCTGAACAAACTATTAAATTATAGTCCTTAGGTAAATTTTCAAATAGATATAATAAAAATCTATCCAACACTTTTAATCGTTCCTCCAAAGTTTCACTCTCTCTTCCATGACCAAGTAAATCAGTTTGGAAATGTTCAAACAAAGTGAAGTGATTTTTTGAAGCAATTTTTAATAATCTTTTTGCAGCTGTTTCTGGTTTAACAACTTTTATGTTATACTTCAAATTTTGTACCCATCGCGAGTTATCAATTTCTGCACTAAGTGCATTACCTCTGATAAGATTAGATTTCGTAAGTAATTTCACATTACTATATCTACAACTTAAACTTGTTACACTCATTCGTTTAGAGCCATCTTTTATATAATCAAAAAATATTTTAGGATAGGCATTAACAAAAACTACTTTCTTTTTCATCTCTAAAAAATTTTTGAAAATATTTTCTTCTCTAATAATTGGCAACAATTTTGAATGTGGATAAGGACCAAAATGTTTTCCTAATATTTTGGATGCATTTACTCCACAAAATATGGATGTTTGTCCGGTTCCACTTTGAGGTAAATTTGGCATTCCCATAATTGCATCTGTGGGAAAGATGAAACGATTATTTTTTGAAATTGTTTTATTACCAAGATGCGGGATTGCATCGAAAAGTTTTGTGAAAGTTTGAAAATTATACTTAAAGAAAGGATTAGAATTTGCATCAGCTTTACCAATACCAACACCATCTAGAAATATAAGAATTGTTGATTGCAAATTTTTGCTCCGTAATATTTATGACAATACACACAACTAAATGTCATTGTGAGATTTCTGTTTTTTAGAAATCGTGGCAATCTGTTAATATGTAAGCTCATCTATTATGTGGCAGATTGCTTCGTCAGAAACAACACTTCTCGCAATGACATCTTTTTCTCTATTTGTCATATTGAAGGAGTGTTCTTTATAACTGCAATATCTCGGCAAGTAATGAAATCGAGATTCTTCATTTCGACACAAAACGTCTCCATTCAGAATGACAAATCTTAGTAAAGCTATAAAATAATAATTGTAAATTACTTTGACTCAACCAAAACCGTTACAGGTCCATCGTTAATAATTTCCACTTCCATCATTGCCCCGAAAATTCCTTCTTTAACTTTTGTTTCACCTAAAATATTTTTGAGCTTCTCGGCAAAGTAGTTGTAAAGTTCTTCTGCTTCATCTGGTTTTGCAGCTTTATTAAAACTAGGTCTATTCCCTTTTCTTGTATCTCCGTATAAAGTAAATTGAGATATTAATAAGACCTCTCCATCAATATCTTTTATTGACAAATTCATTTTTTCATTTTCATCTTCAAATATTCTTAGGTTGGAACATTTCTCTGCTACATATTCAACTTCTTTACTTGTGTCATCTTCGCTTATACCAAGAAGTATAACCATTCCTCTACTAATTTGTTTTGAATATGATTCCGAAATAATATTTACAGAACCTTTAGAAACTCTTTGGATTAAGGCTCTCATTCAAGCTCTCCATAAACGATACGATCTATTGATGCATAATCTTTTACAATTTCAATGTTAGCAAAATTATTTTTAAGCATAATTTCTTTCACTTTTTCAGATTGACCAATTCCAACTTCAAAATATAATTTACCTTTTGGGTTTAGTAAGTCCTTTGCTTCCACAGAAATTTTATCATAGAAAGTAAATCCATTTGCAAAATCTGTTAACGCATTTTTGGGTTCGTGATTTGTAATTTCTTTCTGTAAGGTTTTGTATTCTTCATCACTAACATAAGGTGGATTTGAAACTATAACATCAAACTTCCCAAGCACATCTAAATCAGTTTTCAAAATATCTTTAGTTAGAAAAGTAATTCTAGTTTCTAAATTTTGAGCAAGAGAATTTTCTTTTGCAACTTCAATTGCTTTCTCATTTATATCTATCGAAACACCTTCTGTATTATCAATATTTTTAACTAGTGCAATTATAATATTACCCGAACCGGAACCAACATCTAATATTCTTAAATTCTGCTGTCCGTTTGTATTAGTAATTATATTCTCAACCAAAAGTTCAGTCTCTGGTCTTGGAATTAGTACATTAGGATTTACCTTAAACATCAAGCCATAAAACTCAACTTCACCAACAATGTATTGAAGCGGTTCACCCTTTCCTCTTCTTGCAATATAATCTCTATATTTATCAATTTCATCTTTTGCCAAAGGTTGGTCAAACTTCAGATACAAATCCATTCTTTTGCAATTCAATATATCAGCTAAAAGTAAATCAGCATTTATTCTTGCTTCTTCAATTCCTTTTTTTTCAAGGTAGTCTTTTGATAATTCTATTGCGGAAAGTACGTTTAGCATAAATCTGATTCCAAAACTTTGTAAATAAGTAAGTAAATATTTTCATTCAATTTTATATTCTAAGTTAACAAATTATTCTAAAAAGAATGAAGTTCATCTAAAGGTATTTTCAATATGATTCAATTTTAGATAGAACAAATTATCAAAGTGAAATTATACGAAACATATTTATTTAGATATTGTACAATATGCAAGGATAGATTGATGGTTTGACAAATTTAGTTTAGTACTGTATTTTGGGAATGTTCTTTACCATTAGGTTTGGAATATAAAAAGGTTTTTGACGTTGAACCCGTAAATCAACGTCATTTTTGTTTTAAAACGGAAGTAAATTAACTGTTTATACTATTGAGAATATGTAAATCTACTTTACCCTAACCTGCCCATTCATTAACATTGGCAATAACCAATCTCTTAACTCGGTGAGTTGTTGGTTTTCTTTATGATTTTTCACGATTAAGTTATCAAAGGTAGAAACTTTTTGATGAAATTTAATTAACAAATTTTCTTTTGGAATAATAACTTTTAATGAATACAAATCATCCTTTGTAATTGAACCAAAAGTAGTTCCCGATACATTTCTTCTATCAAAGATTTGTTTTAAGTTTTGCATTATTCCAAAGAGATATGAGCCAGTATTTGATTTACTATTTAACGCAGCTAAACCTCTTCCGATACAACAATCTTTAATTGCAACATTTAGTGTTCCTACTGGTGCTCGTACACTTAATAGTATATCTCCTTTTTTTGCAAATCTTGTTGGAGATGTTGTAAACTGTCTTACCTTTGGAAACCGCCATCCAAAATCTGTTGAGCCTTGGAAAAAGATAGAACCTTTACCTACTGAATTATAAGATTTACCTTTTGGAGATTGACCCATTGTTATATTAGAAATATCACTTAATACTCCCACTTCCCAACCATTCGGCACATCTCTTTTTAGTTCTTTGTTGTAAACCATTTTGCCGCCGGATGTTTTGTAAGGTTTACCATTCTCATTAGGGAAATCAAACTGCACAAACCAATAGTCGTAAAGCGTTTTTGCCATTGCTTCCAACTCTTTATTTATGCGGTTGTTTAGTTCTATTTTTGCGTCTAAAGTTGAGAGAACTTTTGCTATTTTTTGTTGATAGCTAAAACTTGGCATTCTAAATTTAAGAGAGGTCAAGTAGTCTATGTTAATGTTATCTTGAATGCTTCCAAGAGTTCTATTTTGAATTGCTTTCTTTATATACACAAAGATATAATGTATATATAATTCAGTTGTTTCATCTTCTGTTGCATTAAATCCAACAACACTATCTGGGAAACACATTTCATAACCTAAGAGAGCAGTCTCAGCAATATTTGCTGCAATTGTAATACATAGTGTATTTGTTGACCACATTTTACTTTGCTTCAAACCAAAATCATTGTACCTAGCATTATGACTATTGATATACAAATTAGCTTCTCTAATTTCACCAGTTTGTATTAAAGGGAATTGACCATTTTCAAATAACCTTTTGTCATTTCTTGGACGATGTTTAGACTTACCTCTTTTGAAATTACCTAATCTTTCAAGTGGCTTTATCTCCCAATCGGTATTGTATTTAGAATCGTTAAATATCATACTTTAATTTTCCAGTTGCTTCTTAATTAATTTATCAAAATCACTTTCAAAAAGATGGTCTTGCACAATGCGGAATTTTTCAAACTCTGTTTCGGCTTTTAATTTTGCTTCCAGCATAGATATTTTTCCTAAATCATTTAAGATAGGATAATCCGAAAGTTCTAAAAATTGAATTAAAAATTTTTCCCAATCTACCATATTCATTACTTGTCGGTTCTCTGCTTTACTTTCTGCAATATCTAAATATGCAGTAACTATTCTTTCCAAACTTTTAATATGTTCTACATTCAAATAATTTTTTGCAATAGCAACATCGCCTTTAAGTATTTTTCCGTTGGGTGAATATCTCCAGCTCTTTAATCCCATATTTATTTTCTTAGCATCAGCTTCGGTACAAATAATTTCTGCTGCTGTTTTTCCGGTAATAGCCCAGTGTAATTTATTTTGTACTGTTGCAAAAAAATGTTTGGTAATATCTGCTTTAGTATCATAATTGGCAGAAAGTGCATAAATATCTGTAACTTTTTGGTAGAGTCGTCTTTCACTTAAACGTATTTCACGCACACGTTCAAGCATTTCATCAAAGTAATCTTTTCCAAAATGTTTTATTTGCTTTAGACGTTCATCATCCATAGCAAAACCTTTAACAATATATTCGTGCAAAACTTCTGTTGCCCATTTTCTGAACTCAGTTGCTCTATGAGAATTAACCCGATAGCCAACAGCAGTAATGGCTCTAAGGTTGTAGTACTTCACATCTTTTGCTTGAGTTTTCCCTTTTACAGCACCGTGTTTAGTGGTTTGTCGGAAATACCGACATACCTCTTTTTCATTAAGTTCATCTTCATCAAAAATCTTTTTAAGATGTTCTGTTATAGTGGAACGACCTTTTTCAAATAAATCTGCAATTCGTTTTTGTGTAAGCCAAAGAGTATCGTCTTTGAAAAAAACATCGATATTTACTTTGCCGGTTTCTGTTTTAAATATTACAAAGTTAGAAAACAATTGTAATTCGTTTTTATTTTTAGCCATAATTTAAGTTGCTTAAATTATTTTTAATTTCTTTCTCTAATTTTTTACCATCGGTAAAAAGAGTGTTTAAGTTTTCTTCAAAAGTTTTCATCTTATCTTCAAACTCATTCTGTGTAATATCAATGTATTCAATCTTAACATCAAAATACTGTCCGGCACTTAGGGAGTAATTTTTTTCTTTTATTTCATTGTAAGAAACTACTACAGAAAAATCTTCAACAACTTCTTTGTTGTTAAAAGTTGAAATTATTTTTTCTTCTTCATCTGTTGTTAAAACTGTTTTTTGGTTTTTGCCATCTTTAACTGTTTCGCCAAGATTAGAAGCATCCATTAAAACTATTTTCCCTTTATTGGTTTTATCCAAAAAGAGAATAGAAACATTTGTTCCGGTAGTTGCAAAAATATTGCTTGGCATAGAAACCACTCCGGCTAACATATTACTTTCAACTAATTTTTGTCGTATCTTTTTATCAATACCAGATTGTGCAGTAATAAATCCGGTTGGAACAACAACTGCTGCTTTCCCTTTATCTGTAAGGGTATGCATAATGTGCTGTAAAAATAATAAGTAGATAGCCATTTTATCTTTTGCTTTTTTAGGTATGTTCGGCAATCCGGCAAAAAAGCGTTCGTGGTTTTCCTTGCTGTCTAAGTCATCTCTAAAATCGCTAAAGTCTAATTTAAAAGGTGGGTTCGATACAATGTAATCGAACTTGATTAATCCATTTTCATCCTTGTGGTAAGGATGTAAAATTGTATTGCCTTGGATAATGTTTTGTATAGAATGGACAAGGTTATTTAGTATTAGATTTAGTCGTAGCATACTCGAAGATTTTTGAGATATATCTTGCGAGTATATTGTACAGCGGTCTTCACCAATTGCGTGAGCAATATTCATTAACAAAGTACCGGAGCCGGCAGATGGATCGTAAACAGTTACATCTTGCACAGGCTCATTAACTAAAATTGCAGCCATAATTTTTGCTACTGCGTGTGGTGTGTAATACTCGGCATACTTACCGCCGCCATCTTTATTATAGTCCTTAATTAAATACTCAAAAATGGTTGCGTAAAAATCATACTTCTGTGAGAATATTTTTTCAAAACTAAAATCGGTTAATTTGTTAATAAGTGCTTTGGAAAATGGATCTCGCTTAGAGCTGTCTGTAATAAAATTACTAAGCTCATCAAAGAGAGTTATTTTAGAACCGCCATCTGTTTTAACAGAAAAAATATCGTTGTTGGTTATGGCAATATCTCTAAGTGTATCATCAAAAAGTTTTGCAAAATCAGATTCGTTTTGTTTAGAAAAAAGATACGAAATAAAATGATGTGGCTTTAGTCTTGCAGTATCAGCACTTAACTGTAGTAGTAACATTTCATATTCTTCATCGGAATAATTACTAATTGTTTCTTCCCAACTTTCAGCATCTTTTAATTTTTTATCAATCTTTTTTACTTCATAAGCAAACTTATCATTCAAAAACTTATAGAGAAAAACTTGTGTTATAATTTTGAATTCATTTCCATCATTACCCAAACCATAAGAAGCACAAATTCCTTTTAGGTTATCAATAAGTTCTTTGGTTTTATTTTGGAAATCTATTGTTGTCATATTACGTATCCGTTAAATTCATCTATATATTCTTTTACAACCAAACCGTTAATGTATTTAGATGTTTCTAAATTTAAGCTGATTTTATTTTTATTTGCAAATTGTTCAATAACCAAACGTTGCATCATTGAATCAAAATAACCTTCGTTGTCTAACAGCTTAGTCATTTTTAACACTTGAGAATCTGCATCAGTTTTAACTCCTTGTAGAGCTTCAAATATTTGACTTTCTCTTTGTGTAAGTGTACCTCGTTCTATAATTCGTTTGTGAATACGTGCATACTTTGGGTCGTTTTCATATTTAGCATTTAATAAATTGTTCTCTCTGTTTAGTTCTTTAATGCTTTCGTAAATTTTATTTAATGCACCAATATTTTGTTTCATATCTTCTTGTGTAATTTCATTTAAATTCTTTTTCTCAAATAAGCGTTTCAACTCATCGTATAATGTTACAAACTCTGGGTCTTTTTTATCAAAATTACTTGCAAGTTCTTCACGAGTTTTTTGTAAAGTGGTTTTTAGTTTATCGGCTAATATTAATTCTTCTTCCGAGAGTTTTGTAAACTTAAATATCACATTTTCCAATGCTACATTTAGCAGATTTGTTGTCTCAATATTATTTTCAATATTTTCTTTTAGGTTTAACATTGCAAGATGATTATCAGCTTCTCTATATAATTGTGTAAGTTTTTGGAAATCTACTTTTTCTAATAAATCATAATGACCAAACAAACGCATCATATTGTACAAACTTTTTGCATTGCCTAATGCTTTTTTAATTTTCAGCATTATTTGTCGGTCTTCAATTTTACTAATCTGTTGAGAAAATATTTCAGCATTTCTTGTATCAAATTGAAATAGGATTTCTTTAATTTCTCTAAGTTCTTCCTCAATCTCTTCTTTCGATTTAAATAGATTGGAGTAAGTTTCTATTTCATCGCCCAGTTCATCTTGTAGTTCATCAAAGTATGCTCTGTTTGTTGCATCAAACTCTTTGCGTATATCGGCAAAATCTACAACGTAACCATATCTAAAATCTTTGTGCGGTCTGTTAACTCTTGTGAGAGTTTGTAATAAATTGTGCTTTCTAATAACACGTCCTAAGTATAACTTTTTTAGTCTGTGTGAATCGAATCCGGTTAGGAGCATATTATATACAAATAAGAAATCTATATTTCCTTCTTTAAAATCTTCTACTTGTTTTTTCCGGTCTTCTTTTGTTCCTACATCGTGCAAAATAAGAGCAGCAGTTTTAACTTTATAATTCTCTTTCTGGTTTGCACTGTACCCAGCTTGCTTATCAGCTACCTTATTGTATTGTTGGTCTTTAGAATCTTGTTGAGTGTAAGTTTCATTAAATATTTCATACATTTCTTTTGCTTGGTCGGCACTATCACAAACAACCATTCCACCTATTGAAGCATCGGCAAATGTTAAACGGCTTTTCTCAAAATCATTAACAATATACTTTAGCATAGGTTCAACAAATTGTGGATGCGCATAAACTTTTTTCTTTTCTGTTTCTCCTTTTAATACTTCAATGCTTTTAAGTGTGTCTTCCAATTCCATTTTATACTTTGTTTCAATATCTTCACGTATCAGTTTTAAAGTGTAACCATCAGCAATAGAAGCGTTGTAATAATATTTATGAATGTAATCACCGAACAATGCTCTACTGTTTCTATCGTTGCCTATTAGTGGAGTTCCGGTTAAACCAATTTTAATAGAGTTTTTATCGGATTCAGTTAGGTTAGCGAGAAAACTTCCTTCTGGGTTATAACTTCTGTGAACTTCATCCAAGAAATAAATTCTTTGAATGTTAATGTCATAATCTCTTTGAGTAACTACACTAGAATCATCATTAAATTTTTGAATGTTTACTACTGTAATTTCTAACTTACCGGAATTATTATGTGTAGCAATATTGGTTTGGATATCTTTTTTAAATTCATCTCTTGAGTTTACAGTATGAACCGTTAAATCACGACTAACAAATTCACGTTTTGCTTGTGTTAGTAAGTCTAACCGATCAACAATAAAATAGAACTTTGGTATAACTTTTTTCTTTTGGAAATAGTCTGTTAAAAATTTTACGTTATAAAAAGCAAGTGCTGTTTTACCACTTCCTTGTGTATGCCAAATAATTCCTTTTTTAATTCCGTTGTCTAATTTTCTTTCAATCGCTTTGGTTGCAAATATTTGGGGATAACGCATTATATGTTTTTGCAAACCATTCTTTTCATTTACATAGGTTATTGTATATTGTAAAATAAAAGCAAAACGTTCCTTGCTAAACAAAGATGTTGAAACTCTATTTGTCGGTGTATCTGGATTTTTATTAGTTATAAACTCCGGTGAGTTTTTAATTGCTTGTAGGTTATTATCTTTTAATATGAAGTTTTCCAAATCATCATTTTCATCTTGAAGTAGTTTTATTAAATCAAATTTCTCCTCTTCCCTAAAGTAATTAAACACAGGTTCGTTATAAGAAGTAGAAGCATAGAAAGCCCCTTGTATTGGTTGGATAGCTTGACTATCATATTCCATATTATTAGAGAAGACCATCAGTTGAGTTATGTTTACAAACTTTCTAAATTTCTTGTTTTGGAAACGCTTGTTAATTCTATCTCGTTCAGCTAAAACTCCTTCTCTATTATTTGGTTTCTTAACCTCAATAAAAACTAAAGGCATTCCGTTAATTAGAAGAATAATATCAGGTCTAAATTCTTCATCACCATTTTTATATGTTAGTTCAGTTACAACGTGGAAGGAATTATTTTCAAAGTTTTCAAAATCAATTAACTTTGTTCCAGAGTTTGCAATTAGCTTTTCATAAAAAGTTTTTCCCAAATCTTCATTGTCAAGAGCGAGTGTAACATCTTCAAGTAACCGCTTAACTTCATCATGTTCAATTCCATCATTTATTTTCAAAACACTTTCAATAAAAATATCGGTAAATATATTTGTGTCGTCATTCCACACAGCATTTTTTAATGATATATATTTATACCCAAGTCTTGTTAAGTGTAGTATTGATGGGAGCTTTACTCTTGTGTCTTCGTTGAATTTCATACCATAAATATAAAGATTCTCATTCCCTAAAACTAATTTGAGTTTTGCATACAATTCATTTTTTCTTTATCAACAATTATTTTGAGATTATAAAAAGATGGCATCTTTGGAAGCCAATTTCTCGTAAATTAGTTGAATTGATTTCAATGGGAAATAAGTTGAAATATCACTCCAAAGTTCCTATCTCTAAAAGAGATATGAACTTTTACTATCTAAATTTTTTGTTCTAATACATTTTATCTATTTTGACATCTTAATTTTTTCAACTAAATAATAAAATTCCCTATGGTAGATTATTCAGCAATAAGTATAGATAAACTTATAATTCATAAAGTTGGTAACAAACAAAAGAATATTGAGAACTTAATTTCAAAAGGTCTTTGCAATGTAAATGAAGATCTTTCTACAAATCTTATAAATTATTTCTTTACTCCTTTTTCAAAACAGATTGAAGTTAATAAACTACATCATCATTCAGATATTCAACTAAATGATATTTATAGTTATGCGAAAAAACTATTTTATAAGGATGCTAACTTTCAAGACATTTCAGAAAGTATTCTTGTTCATCTGTATGAGCAGTCGGAACATCCACATATAAAAATGGGTGAAGTGATTGTTGCATATTTTACAGATATTATTTTTGATGATAAACTTACAGACGCAATAGGAATTTTTAAGATTGAGAGAAAGCAAAAATATTTTAAGTTTTCTGATAAAAATAAATTTTTAGGAATAAATATTAACGAAGGTGTAAGTTCAAAGAAGCTTGATAAGGGATGCTTGATAGTAAACATTGAACAAAATGATGGATATAGAGTTTTAAGTGTTGATAACAATAATTATGATACTGAATATTGGAAGAATAAATTTTTGAAATTAAAGTTTGTAAAAGATTTCTATTATCACACTTCTCAATATGTCGATTTTGTAAAATCGTTTTCTCAAGATGTTGTGGAAACAGAAAAAGGAAAGGATGAGCAAATTGCATTCTTAAACAAATCGATTAACTACTTATCTAGCAATGAAGAATTTGACATAAATGAATTTGCAACGGAAGTTTTTGACGAACCGGAAAAGAGAAAAAAGTTTTTTGATTACAAAAAAGCATTTGAAGATGAGAACGAAATGGAAGTTCAAGATGCATTTCAGATTTCTCAAAATTCTGTGAAATCTAAAAAACGTGGAATTAAAAGTTTGATTAAGTTAGATACAAATTTTCAAATTAAGCTTGATAATAAAGACCCGGAAATGAATCAGCAGTATATTGAGAAAGGTTACGACAAAATACGTGGAATGAATTTTTACAAAATATTTTATAATTCGGAGAATGAATAGATTAGTATAACACTGTTGAGATTCCGGTTTCCAGTTCTTTTGGAATACCGGAATCTCAATAAACTTAAGAGATTTCACAAAAAAAAGTATAATAAACTTTAATCATAAATCTAACAAACCTGGATTCCCCCGCCCAACAAAACGGCGGACAAGCTGATAAAGACATTCGGGAATGACAACCTAAAAGAAAAAAAGCCATACAACTTTTTGTTATATGGCTTTCCAATAATTTCTTAATAAATCAATCAGCTATTTATTACTCGCTTCCTTTATCATCCTAATATGTTCCGGAGTTGTTCCACAACAACCTCCAACAATATTTGCTCCAGCTTTAATTAATTCTGGTGTTAGTTCTGCCATAATTTTAGGTGTGTCAGGATATGAAACTCCATCATCTTTTAGAACGGGCATTCCAGCATTTGCGTGAACAAGTATTGGAATCTCAGAATTACTTTTACGAATTTCTTTTACTATTCCAATCATTCCTTCAAATCCATTGCTACAGTTTGTCCCAATGATATCAACACCTTCAGCAATTAATGTTTCCGTCATCTGTGTTGGAGAAACTCCCATCATTGTATTGAATGAACCATCGGGAGCTTTGTCAAACGAGAAAGTCATAATTATTTCTAAGTCTGTATTTTCTTTTACAGCTTTTACTGCAATTCGGGCTTCTTCAATATCGAAAAATGTTTCTATGCAAATTGCATCAGTTCCACCATCTGCTAAACCTTGTGCTTGAATTTTAAATGCTTTATAAAGTTCATCTTCAGAAACTTCACCCATCATTAAAATTACTCCACTTGGTCCCATTGAGCCAAGAACAATTTTATCTTCTCCGGCAGCTTCACGTGAAATTTCTGCTGCAGCTTTGTTAAGTTCGTAAGTTCTATCGCCAAGTTTAAAATGATCCAGTTTAATTTTGCTTCCGCCAAAACTATTTGTTTCAATCATATCAGAACCGGAATCAATATAGCTTTTAGCAATTTTTAGAACTATATCTCTATGTGTAACATTCCATAATTCAGGACATTCACCTTGGTCTAAACCTTCCTCTTGTAAGAATGTTCCCCAAGCACCATCTGAGATTAAGACTTTACCATTTTTTAATTTTTCTGTTATTTTTTTCATAATTTGGCTTCCTTAATTACTAACAATTCTATTTTTATAACAGTGTGGTACGTTGCATACATCACAAGGATAATCCATTCTTTCTAAATTTTTCCCTACTCCAACAATACCACTTACTGATTTTATTGGTAACATTAATCCAGAATCTAATAGTTCTATTCCACAAATATTTTTGGGGAAGAAACTGAATAATTTGTGTTGCTCACTAACTGACCAACCACAATAACCTGGACTGTATCTATTACTACACTTTAAGTTTTGCTCTTCTATGTATTCAACAATTTTTTGGTTAGTCCATTCTGCAATACTTTCAGCAATTGCACTTCCTAATAAATTAGAAACATATTCTTTTAATGGATCACCATCTTGTTTAATGATATCAATCCAATCGTCAAACTCTGCCCCAACAGTTCCAACAAATAATACCGCACTACTTATATTTTTGAGATGAGAGAAAATTATTCTATCAAGTGAGAATGTAACATTATCGATAATCAATTCTGAGTTTTCATGAATTGATTGAGCAGAGGAAATAAATAAAAAGCTACACTTTGGTTTTACAATTTTTATAGATTGGCTGAATAATTTAATTAATTCATCTCTAAATAAATCTGGGATGTTACTTTTAGAATAACCTATAGTTTCAGTAATTCTATCTAGATTAATATTTAGTTCTTTTCTTTCTGGTGTAAATTCAAAAAGTTCTACTTCAGAAGAAGAATTATTTTTAACATAATTTGCCTTAACTAACAGATCTACAAAATCAAAAATATGTATCAAGATAACCCAGCTTCCTTAACAATAGTAGGAGTAATACTTTCCCACATTACAGGCATCAAATGTATTCCACTAACACCCTTGATTTTTTTCAACTCTTCAATTATCTCTACTGCCATTTTTACACCTTCCTCTTTCGAATCAGAAGCATTTTGTAATCTCTCAATATAATCGTCATTTATTTTTACACCAGGTACATTATCTTTCATATATATCAATGCTTTTGCAGATCTTACGGGCAAAACTCCAGGAAGAATTGTACATTTTTTATGAAGTCCTTTTTCGACAACCTTGTCCATCCAAAGTATAAAAGCTTCAAGATCGAATACTGGCTGAGTTTGAATTAAACTTGCACCAGCTTCAATCTTTTTTTCTAATCGAATAATTCTCATTTCAAGTGGTTCGGCAAACGGATTAGCAGCTCCACCAATTAAAAAGTTTGTTGCCTTTTTTATTTCTGTTCCGGAAAGTAATCTACCAGCATTTAGTTCTGCAACAGTAGCAATAAGTTGTGTAGAATCAAGATCAAATACACCCCTCGCTTCAGGATTGTCTCCAAACTTTTGGTGATCGCCAGTTAAGCATAAAATATTTTCAATGCCTAGTGCTGCTGCACCAATTAAATCACTTTGCATTGCAATTCGGTTTCGGTCACGACAAGTCATTTGCATTATTGGTTCAACACCTTGCTCAAGTAATATAACCGCTGAAGCCATACTTGACATTCGAACTGTTGCACTTTGGTTATCAGTAACATTTACAGCATCTACAATACCCTTAAAATGCTTTGCCTTCTTCCGAATTACATCTCCATTACAACTTTGCGGAGGACCAATTTCTCCACAGACAATAAACTTACCAGATTCAATTTTTTCTTTAAGAGTCACCAGTGGAAATTCCTTTATCTTTTTTAAAACTGCTTGCAAACCAAATTGGCGAATCAATTCTTTTTTTGAAGATGTTCAACCAGGAAGCCGTCCCACGCAAATTCCAATTATGTATTTTATTGAATTTGTATAATAAATTTACACGTCCCAACAATACAGACCTCTTATGAATTTTGTACCACACACATTTTTTTTCAGGATAAACTTCACAAGTTCCTCCCTCTCCAGTTCCTCCACAAGGTCCGTTTCGTAAATGTTTTGGACATTGCTGGCTACACACAAAAGCTGTTGATGATAAAATACATTCGCCACAATGTTGGCAACCAAACAATGGCACTTTTACTACATTCTCAAAAAATAAAATAAATCGGGAAAGTTTTCGTTCACCAGGTGTGATAGTTTTTTTTTGTTTTGAAATTATATTTTTATACACTTAGATTCCTTTACGAATAGAATTCCATAACTCTTGTTATTACATCAAATCCTTCAAGTTCTAATATATCCGTTAAACATTGCATTGCAGGATGATCTTCTTCAAGCATTCTGTATTTTCTTTTAACTGATCCAATAACCATATTAAAACCCAAAGGCATTGCCATTGTTAGGAAAGCACTTTCAAGCGTACTTTTTACAGGCTTGCCATCTGCTGTTTTGGGAGGAAGCATAACAGTAAAATTACTTAGCCCAACTGACATGTTAATTCCCTCTAAATCTTTATCATCATGTACCATTTTAATCGTGGTCATCAATCTTTTAAAATTACCTTCAGAGTCACTTCCAATCGGAGTAATTCCTGGGTCAAGTATAAGTTGAGTATTGCCAAGATTTTCCATTTTGTTTCTAGCTATACTAACCATCTGTTTTGCTGTTCTATAAGTTGCTTCGGCTGTTTTATTCATTACAATATTTCCGTTTCCATCTACCCCTTCGGTGGATAACAATATGGGAATAAATGGTTGAGTTTTGTAAACATCAAACATTTCTAGTCGTCCTTCGGAAATAGAATTTAGAATTGGTTTTTTATTACCAGAGAGTTCCATGTTATATGCAAGTAAACCTGCTTCTGCAATTTCCGGATCAGGCGTATCTATGGAAAGAGGTAATGAAATAGATTGTTGAATTTTCTTTACTAGGTCAGCCATAAATGCTGGTGAATTTAATCCAACATTCACATCAATATAAGTAGCACCCTTCTCAGCTTGAAGTCTTGCCAGTTCAATAATTCCATCCATATTATTTTCTTCAAATAATATATGTGTTGAGGGAACTGAATCATTAATAGATTCACCAATGATTGTTAAATTTTCAATACTCATTACTTAAACTCCTTTTCATTAACTAAACAACTTGTGCTAAATGTTTAATAAATTTATTTGGATCTGGGAAGTAACCATCTGCACCAATTTTATCACTAAACTCTTGTGATAGTGGAGCTCCACCAACATATACTTTTGTATCTGGCGAAACTTCTCTGATAGCTTTAGTTGTAACTTCCATTTGCATCATAGTGGTAGTAAGTAAGGCACTCATTCCAACATGTGCATTTGGATATTCTTTAAGAGTTTCAACAAATTTTTCAGCGGATACATCAGTTCCCAAATCTATAACATTCCAACCACCACCGGTTAAAACCATTCGAATAATATTTTTCCCAATGTCGTGCAAATCCCCGGCAACAGTTCCAAGAATAAAATCACCCTTTAGTTCTGCTTCGCCGGAATCGAAGAATGGTTTAAGATGAACCATAGCTGCGTTCATTGCCTTTGCAGCAATTAGCATATCAGGAATAAAAGCTTTTCCACTTTCAAACTTATCTCCAACTCTTTGCATACCAATCATTAATCCTTTATTCAAGATATCGTTTGGAGGTACTTTTGTTTCAACAGCTCGTTTTGTTAATTCGTCTGCTCCTTCTTGTCCTTTTAAGTCTGGAGGAAAAGGTGAAGCTAAATTTACCTTTCCTCTTTCTATACAAATTGCTAATTGTTCTAATAGTTCACTCATATTTTCCTCCGAATTAATAGATTTTAAAATGGGATTTATTATTCTTATTTTAAGATACTGTTCTTCCTAAACTGCATAATAACTTTAATAAACCTTTTTAATTTCCTTTGTTAAAAAAACTAATGCAAGAAATGACATAAAAAGATTTACATATAATTTATCTGTAATAAATGCTAAAGTGAAAAAAAAAGATACTAATAAGAACAATGAAACAAAACGAAACTTATTTAATTTTTTATTCTTCATTTTAATACCTCTAATTATTGTAAAAAGTAAAATCTATGTTAATTTTTATACTATTTAGTTTCGACTCCGCCATAATTTTCGAAAAACATTTTATCTACAAATATATCTTGAAAACTGGGGTCGGCATCTAAAGAAACATGTTCTACTTTATTAAGAATTTCTTCAAAAGAATAGTCATCATAAAAAAGTAACATCTTTGCACCTATCAAAGCACTATTCCCCAACTTTTTAATTTTGTATTCATCTACTTCTAACATTCCTAATTTAGTAACATTTTCTAGATTTAGAAAATTGCCAAATCCGCCCGCTATATATACACGAGTAATGTCCGAAAGATTTTTGCCAAGTTTGTTTACAAGTATTTGCATACCAGCTGCAATTGCTGCCTTCGCCAGTTGAAATTCTCTAATATCCTTTTGAGTCATGTAAACTCTACTACCAATTGCTAACTTTTCATTTTCTGTAATGATAGCTCCACCATAATCTATAGATTCATTTTGAAGAAAAACCATAGTTGCATCAATTAGCCCGCTACCACAGATTCCCAAAGCATCTTGGTTTCCTATTACGTGAAAATCAACTTTATTATTTTCATAATTAACCGATGAAATTGCTCCGGTCATTGCGGACATTCCCATTTTTATATTTGTACCTTCAAATGCAGGACCAGCTGCAGTTGAAGCACATACTATTTTTTCATTATTACCAACAACTATTTCTCCATTTGTTCCAAGATCAACCAAGGCAGTTAGGTGCAGATTTTCGTTCATGCCAGAGGCTAAAACTCCTGCAAGAATATCACTTCCGATAAAGCTTGCAATAGGTTTTACAAAAATTATTTTTACGTTACCATTTAATTCCCAGCCCAACTCTTTTGGATTAAGTTCAACCGAATGATTATTTTTTGTTTCAAACGGATAGCTTCCAAGCGGAGTAATATCAAAACCACAGAAGAGATGATGCATTACAGTATTCCCAACAATAATAATTTTTGTTAGATCAATTTTTCTTTTCTCAATTAAAGATTGAACCATATTATAGATTTCATCTCTAATTAAAGTTTGTGATTTTTCTTTTCCTTCCTCAGTCATTCCGTGCATAATTCTTGACATAATATCAGAGCCAAATCTTGTTTGCGGATTGCGAGAAGTCTGAACATCAACAACACTCCCATTTGTCAAATCAATTAGTTGACTAACTATAGTAGTCGTTCCGAGGTCAACAGCAATTCCAAATCCTTCTCTTGGGGTAAAATTATAAGTTGAATTATCTGCTAGAACTATACTTTCCAATTGCGGAATTTCAATTGTTATATCTTCGCAAAGTTTACTTATGCAAGAGAGTCTATAATTTTCATCAAGTCCTAATTTATAGTTTAATTCCTCATGTTTTTCAGGATCTATAACATCACCAGAAAGTAGTTTAACTTTGCAACCACCACAATACCCTTCTCCACCACAGGGAAACTCAACTCCAAATTCATGAACAATATCTTTTAGCGGAGTATTTTCATTTACAAGAATTTCTTTTCCGAGTGGTTCAATTCTTAATTTTATTTTTTGTCTTTTCATTAAGTAATTTTGTGAATTTAATATTTGAGTAATTGCTTTTAATTAATAAATAATTTTATAGAGTTTTGATAGGCTTCTAACCAGAGTTTTTTATCTTGCGGTAAATATTTTTTAAGTTCGAATGAGTTCTTAACAATCATTCTTCCCTCTTGCAAATTTTTAATTTTCTTTTTAGCAATTGCTTGTATTAAAATATTACCAATTGCAGTTGCTTCAACAGGACCAGCAATAACTGGAATACCAATTGCATTAGCAGTAAACTGATTTAACAATTCATTCTGAGAGCCACCTCCAATAATGTGCAATACTTCTATTGGTGATTCAACTTGTTTGTTAATCTTTTCTAAAAGAAAATTATATTTTAGTGCAAGACTTTCCAAAATACATCTTACAAATTGTCCTTGAGTCTCGGGAGCAATCTGATCTGTCTTCTTACAGTAATCTTCAATAGCAGTAGGCATATCAGTAGGGTTTAGAAATGATTGATTGTCAACATCAATTACTACTTGAAAGGGTTTCGTATCCAAAGCTAAATTAAATAGTTCATCGTAACTTTTCCTATTTCCTTTTTTCTCCCAACTATTAATTGATTGCTCTAATATCCATAAACCCATTGTATTTTTTAAATACCTAATTGTTCCTTCAACTCCACCTTCGTTTGTAAAACTATTCTTAAATGATACTTCATTAATAATAGGAGAACTAACTTCAACACCTAATAAAGACCAAGTACCAGAACTTAGATATGCCCAGTTTTTTTGTTGAACCGGAACTGCTGCAATTGCACTTGCTGTATCGTGAGCACCTATTGCTATAACATCAATGTTAGATAATTTAGTTTCAGTTTTAATCTCAGATTTTAATTTCCCAATAATTGTTCCCGGTAAAATAATTTCAGACAATATTTTTTTTGGGATATTTAGTTTACTAAGTGTTGACTCGTTCCAACTTCTTTTTTCTGCATTAAGCATTTGAGAAGTTGATGCAATTGTATATTCTGATTTTTTAATTCCAGTCAATAAGAAATTAAATATGTCAGGCATAAATAATAATGCATTTGCTTTTTTAATATTAGAGTCCTCAGAATTGACTTCACTAAATAATTGGAATAAAGTATTAAATTGCATAAACTGAATTCCGGTCAGATTATATATATTTTTCTTGGAAGAGATTTTAAAAACTTTTTCCATAATACCATTTGTTCTTGCATCCCTATATGCAATAGGATTATTTAGTAATTTATCTTCATCGTCATACAATGCATAGTCAACACCCCAAGTGTCTATTCCGATCCCATATATATATTCAGTTTTGCTTTCTCCAATTATTTTTAACCCTTTAATTAACTCTGAGGAAAGATAATCTAAGTCCCAATGAATGTGGTTACTACCTTCAATAATCTTATTTTTAAATCTATGTACTTCTTTAAGTTTAATCTTTTGGTCAGTTAGTGTAGCTAGAATTACCCTACCACTTCCGGCACCAAAATCTGCTGCAATAAAGTTTGATTTTTTCATTTGATAATTTTGATTTATTTCAAAAATTGTTCTAGTAATTCCATAGGGTGAATTGTTTTTGTCTTAGCTAAATCATTAATTTGTTCGTGGCAAGAGACACCGCTTGATAGTACTACCATATCTATATCTTCTTTCTTAGAATCTTCAATTTGATCTACAAGTTCTTCTCCAACTCTCACACTTAAATCATAGTATTGTTTTTTATATCCAAAACTTCCTGCCATTCCACAACACTCCACCGAAGAAGTATTAACTTCAAAGCCAAGTCGGCTCAAAAAGTCTTCAGTAGGTTTTGCTACATCAATTGAACGTTGTTGGCAATGACTATGGAAAAATATTTTAGGACGTTTTTTTATTTCATCGATAGTAAAGTAATCTTCCATATTTAGATTACTCTCTTCAAATATTTTTGCTAAATACTCAATTGGTTCAAAGCTCTTTTTCTGAAGTTTATTAAAAATATTTTCATCAATAAAATGTTTATAGTCTTTCCTAAAAAGAGCTAGTATTGATGGTTCAACAACTATAATGTCAAAATCATTATCTATATACTTTTGCAAATAGTTTGAAGTTTCAATTGCTCTCTTTTTTGTGGTAGCCAAAAAACCTTGTGATAGAGAGTCCCGTCCTTCATTTCCAACATTACTAATTGTTACATCCACTCCAAACTTTTTCAAAACATTTGCAACTGCAACTCCAGCACTTGGTCTGGAGTAGTATGTAAATAAATCAGCAAAAAGTAAAACTTTCCTTTTTGTTTTTTTTGATGTAACATTTTTACTATTCAATTTTGAGAATTGTTTTGCTAAAGTATTTGAAGAAAATTTAGGAAGGTTTCTTCTTGCATCAACTTGTAATATTTTTTCTGCTAGTTTTTTTGATATTGTTAAATTAGAAAATGTATTTGCTAACGCTGGAAATCTACTTCCCCATTTTGCTATAAAGTTATAATTAGCAAAAAATTGTTTTTGTAGTGATGCACTTTTATCTTCTTCAGCAGTTGGCAATAATCCCTTAAACACAAATGACAAAGCTTCGGGAATATTTTTTTTATTTAGTCTATTTCTTAAATTTTCATTCAGCCAAGGTATATCAATCTTTACCGGACATTCAGTAACGCATCTTGAACAACCTGTACAAAGGTCGCTAAATTTTCCTTTCTCTAATATTCCCGTTCCGGCTTCCCAACTACCGCCAATTCCTCCGGGATAAGTTTCGCCACCAAATGCGTGTCCACCAACAGCTTGAAAGTTTGCACAAACATTCATACAAGCACTACATCTAATACAGTACAAAGCTTCTTTCAAAACTTCATCTTCTCGCATTTTCATTCTTCCATTATCAATCAGAACCAAATGGAATTCTCTTTCTTTTTTTTCTCTTCCATCAAAAGAAAATGGTTCTAATTGAAGCGGTGGAGAAATTATATGCGTGTAAGACGTTAGAGCCTGACCAGTTGCACTTGGAGCTAACAATTCTATAAAGTTCCTAAAGTCTTCTCGTTTGGGAATTACTTTTTCAACTCCAGCCAAAGCGATATGAACTGGTGGAGCTTGTGTTACCATTCTTATGTTACCTTCGCTTTCCACCAACAACAACGAGCCTGTGTCTGCTGCTATTACATTTGCTCCACTTATTCCAACTTCAGCTGTAAGAAATTTTTCTCTTAGAATATCGCGTGCAAATTTTGTTAGGTCTTCTCCGGTTTCAAGTGGAAGGACTGTATCAAATTTTTCTTTGAATAATTCTGAAATGCGTTCTTTACTTCTGTGAATTGCCGGAGCAACAATGTGCGATGGCTGTTCATCAGAAACTTGTAAAATGAATTCTGCTAAATCAGTTTCAGCTATTTCAATTCCAGCATCTTCAAGAAAATGATTTAACTTAATTTCTTCAGAAGTTATTGACTTTGCTTTTACAACTAACTTGGTATTGTGCTGCTTGCAAATATTTGTTATGTATTCACTTGCTTCTTCTCCTGAAGATGCTAAGAAAAACTTTCCACCTCTTGCTTTAATAACTGTTTCAAGTTGCTCTATAAGCTTAGGAAGATTTTCAATTGACTCTTCTTTTAGTTTTCTTGCTCTACTTTTTAACTCTTCGTAATCAGATATTTTTGATGTTGCTTTGTATCTATTTGTATTAAAGGATTTAGTATTTTCTTTTACAGCTGCACTTTCAACATCCAAAGCCATTGCAATAGCTTTTTGTAAATTTCCAGCTATACTTTTGTCAGCAACTTCACGCGGCGTAATTTCAATATTTAGATTTTCTTTTTTCACATTTACGCAATAATAATTACGTGAAGTTTTGCCGGACCGTGAACACCACGAACCAAAGGACCCATATCTGCTGTAGCACTTGAACCACTTATAAATAAAAAATCTTGCTTTGAAGTAATCGTTTTGAAAGGTTCAAGTTGGAAAACTTCTCGTGGTCTTTGAACAATATTTTTGCTATCAACTATAGCAATATGTTTAGTAGTAAAAAGACTAAATGTTCCAGCCATACTATTTGTTATTGTAACACAAACAGAACCAGTTGAAGCTACTGCTGCAAAGGCATCTGTAATTCCAACCTTTGCGTTTGCAAGTTGTTTGTTGGTAGGATTTATAATTATATTTTTTGATTCATTTTTGAATATTTCAAACAACTCTACATCCAAATGTTCGATTTCGGAAAGAACAACTGAATCATTTTTACTTATTGTTTTTTGAAGTGCAATATTTAGTGAATGTGGAGTTCGTTCAATAATATCAACAGTTGTATCAACACTTATTGCTACAGTTTTGAATTGTTCAACTAGATTTTTCATTTCTTGCGTATTGGTCATTTCGTATTTTTTATTCAGAGTAGATCTATGAGATTCCGGTCTTTTATCAAAAGACGATAAAAACCGGAATGACAAATGTTTTCTGTTTAGTCTTCTAATCTTTTAAGAACAATTTCATTTATGTATATCTAACTACCAACTTCTTTAACTGCATCAAAAAATGCTTTAATATTTTCAACAGAAGTATCGTCTTGAATATTATGAGCAGGAGCAATAATATAGCCACCATCTTCACCCAAAATTTCAATTCGTCTTTTAACTTCTTTTTTAATTTGGTCTGGAGTTCCATTTGGTAAAAGATCTTGAATATCAATACCTCCAAAGAAACAAAGTTCGTTACCATAATTCCCTTTTAAAAATTCAGGAGTCATTCCGGTGGCAAGTGGTTGAATTGGATTTAGAATATCTAAACCAATTTCTATAAAATCTGGAATGATTGGAAGAATTGAACCACAACTATGCCAAGCAATTTTCACATCCGATTTTACACTTCTAAACTCTTGAAACATTTCTTTTATTCTGGGTTTAAAATAATGTCTCCACATATCTGGACTAAGTATCATTCCTTTTTGTGCACCAAAATCATCTCCAGCCCAAAGTATATCAGCTCCTAACTCAATTAGTTTTTTCCCTACTGAAACATTTACTTCCATAACTTTATCAAAAAGAACGTCAATATAATCTTCGCCTAATGCCATATCAGTCAAAAGTTTTTCCATCCCAACCAAGTACCAAGATGTTTCAAAAAAAACAGTTTCTAAATCTGCAACAATTGCATATTCATCACCATACTTTTTAATTGCTGCTATAGCATTGTCATATCTTCCATCTGCAAAGGGATCAGGGAATTTATAATTTTTAATATCTTCAACAGTTGTTGCGTGAGCTAAGGGATATTCATAAAACTCAAAATAAATACCAACATCCACGAATTTCATTCCCCATTCATTTTCTAAAATATTTTCTTTAATTCTTTTTGTTGGGAAATTTTTAGGAGCACATCCAGCAATTCCGACACAATCATTTCCCATATAAGTTAACAAATCCATATGAGATATTCGTGTTGATAACATTGAATCAAACGGTTCTTCAAAAGGAAGATTATATGCCGTAGATAATTTCTTTGCTGCTTGAGGAGTAAGTGTAGCAAATATTGGTGGTCTATCTGTTGGTTGATGATTTATTGCTCTTAGTACCCTTTCTTTTGAAGTCATAATAAATATCCTTTTATTTTTTCACTATTCAAATGTTTGAATATAATTTCCAGCTCCAATTATCAATGTTGAAAGAACTAACACAGCTAGTCCAAATAAAATCATTCTAATTGTTTTAGGACTTGAACCTTTCCATTCCTTAAGTATCAATCCCCAAAGATTACTAACTATAATTATGAATGCCATATGGATACTCCAACTTGCAAAATCGTATTCGCCCATTTTGGTTGTACCCATTCCGTAAAACATAAACTGGAAGTACCAAGTAATTCCGGCAAGAGCAGCAAGCATATAGTTCTTAGAGAGTTTTGTATCTTTTGTTTTGGTATAATCCCCAAAAGTTTTATTCTTAAAACTTAAGATTGAACACCAAATTAAATTAGTTGTAAATCCCCCAGCCATTATAAAAATAAATGTTGGACTATTACTAAACAAAACCGGAGTTCCCAACTCAATTGCTTTTTCCGTAATTGATCTTCCCGCATCAATTCCAAAAGCAAAAGATGCGCTCATAATACCAGCAAAGAAAGCAACCCATATTCCTTTTTTGAAATCAAACTCTTTAATTTGCTCCTGCTTTTTTTCTTCCGGTAATTCTTGGTCTTTCATCATTCCGGCTTTGCCCGTTATGGCTATGCCTATTAAGCTAACAAGAACGCCGCCTAAAGTAACTAGTCCAGAAGTCTTACTTAATAAATCTCCTAACTGTCCGTGATAAATTGGTGGAACCAAAGTACCAAATGCGGCAGTCAAACCTAAAGCCATTGCCATACCAAGTGACATTCCGAGAAAACGCATTGTCATTCCAAAAGTTAAACCGCCAATACCCCACAATGCTCCAAAAAAGTAAGGCCAAAACATTTCTGCAAAAGTAAGTGAAGCAAACAAGGCAGATAAATCGGGAACAGTCAATAGAGACAATAGCCACGGCATTAACACCCAAGAAAATGTTCCACCGATAAGCCAGTAAACTTCCCAAGCCATATTTTTAATTTTGTTATATGGGATGTAAAAACTTCCAGCAGCAAAACCACCAATTGCGTGATACAATATTCCTAGTAGTACTATCATAAAATTCCTTTAATTATTCAATAGTTTAATGTTGTGCTTCCATATTACGCAAATTTATATTTTATTTCAATTTGCTTCATCACAAATTTCAAGATAAGTTTCATCGAACGACTACTGTTATTATTCTTTAATCTGAAAATCAATTTTTACTTGCTCTTTGCTTAATCCAGAAGAAGGGACTTCAATAAAATTTGAACTCTGTTCGATACCATCAACAAATATTTTTTGAGATTCTCCACGTGATAAGCTAACAATAAAAAGAGTTCCCCTAAACATTCTTTGGTATGATAATTTGTTCCACTCAGTAGGAATCTGCGGATCAATTGTAACACCTTTAAGATCACGTTTAAATCCTAAAAGGTAATCATAGCAATTCAAATTATTCCAAGCAACTGCTCCGGTTCGCCAAGGATCATCAGAAACATTTTTTTTCTGCCTAAGAGCTGTTGGTCCAATATAGCCGTTTGATTGAGCATAAGGTTCAGACTTTTCTTCTGATGGTAATATCTTTTTAAAAGTGTCGAATGCCTTATCATTCCGCCCAGCCATATAGTCCGCAGCAATTTTAAAAGTGGCAGCGTGGCAATAAACATTTCCATTAGTGAATGAGCCTGCCGGGACACCGGTGATTGTTCCAATCTCAGAATTATATTTTGTATAAGGCGGCCAATGATGAACGGGGCCAACTTGTGTATCAACCATTGCTTCTACTTTTTGCATAATTTTCTTGTATTTGTCCGCTTCAATTATTCCAGAAAGTACAGCCCACGATTGTGGATTTATAAAAACTTGCCCTTCTTCTGAATCATTGCTCCCAACTTTGTTACCATTATCTGTAATTGCATATATAAAATGATCTTCATCCCAACCAAATTTTTTAATATTTTCTTTTAATTCATTGTATCTATTTTTGCATTGCTCTTCTGTTATGCAATCACCTTTCCATCCAGCAATTTCACCAACTAGTTTTAATGCTCTAGCAAGTGCAATGCTCATCCATATTCCTTCACCGCTTCCCTTTGCACCTACTTTGTCCATAAGGTCATTCCAATCACCGTGACGAATTAAAGAAAGACCGTGCTCTCCTCTATCATTCCATAAAAATTCTATTGCTTTTAGATTATGCTCCCAAATAGTAGCTTCCCCTTTATCAGAATAGGCAACAACTCTATCAAGGATTGACAAATCTCCGGTTTCACGAAGTAGTGCATCTGTTGCGTGACTTATCCAACTGGGAGAATCGGAGTAGTGTTTGTCAGCAGAAGCAACATCCATAGATGGAACTCTAAATGCTCTTGGGCAAAAGCCATCACTTCTTTGATTGCGAAGTGCCTTCTCCAACATTGCCAAAGCTCTCTTTGGATTATGAATAGACATTCCGGCAGAATCTTGAAGTGTATCTCTGTAACCCTTGAAATAAAACCTTGCCCAATCTGCCATTAGGTATAGTTGATGTTTTAACCACACATTAAAAAGGTTATTAAACGCAGCATCCGGAGTATCAATTTTTGTTGCACCCAAACGTTCAAGATTTTCCTTCTTAACACTTTCAAGTTCGGTATCAATCAGAGAACTATTCTTATAGAGAGAAACTATCTTGTCTGCTTCCTCTTCGTCTAAAACAATTCCCATTACAATATTAAGTCGTTTTTCATTTCCAGCATCTAAAGTTAAATTGTGTTGAAGTGCCGCAACCATATACTCAGCACTTGCATCACTATTATTAAGTCCTCCACTTAAAACTGTATTCGGGTTTAAGAAATTTTGATTTCCCCCTAAAAAGATATCCTTGCTAATATCATAATGATCGAACGGAACATCCGTATAAGTAAATGATCTATACTTTTCGTGAATAACATTGTATGATCTATTTCTAAAAAATAATCTCTTTTTTTCTTTATCAAGGTAACCATCTACTCCACTATGATATCCGTAAGTCATATTTACGCCATCAAGCATAACTTCTGCAACACTAAATATTGATAAATCTCGTTTCCTATCCGATTCATTTTTTATGGTAATCGACCAAATCTCGGCTGATTCTTTTCGTGGAACAAATATCTGAATTGTAATTTTGATATCATTCTTTTTACTTTCAAGAATTGTGTAACCAAGACCGTGGCGACAGCTATATTTATCAAGCTCTTTGTTGGTTGGTTTTATGGAAGCTGACCAAATCTCATTTGCATCATTATCTTTTATATAAATATTTCTGGGAGCATCTCGTTTGTCTTGCTTACCAAACAAGTTAGTAACAACACCTTCTTCACTTTGATATAATGAAAATCCATTTAGGTTTTGCCCAACACAAGCTAAGTATGTTGGATTCCAAAGCATATTAAACCAATCTCTTGGTGGAAATGGATTTGTTATTTTGTATTCAGTTCCATCTTCAGTAAAATTACCGTATTTCAAATTTTTCCTTAAAAAATTTATTTCATTTTTTCTTTGTAGTTAGCAGCCTCTTTACTTCTTTATCAAAATCTGATTGAAAGAGTTTATCTTGAATGGGTTTGTATTTATTATATTCATTTTCAGCAAAACTTTTTGCTATCTCTGCTGTTACTTTACCGGCATTTTGTAAAATATCTTTTTTGTTAAATTTTAAGAACGCATTTAGTTTTTCAACCCAATCTTTCATAGTCATTACAATCCCTTGCTCAGCTTGGTCTTCGGCGTAATCTAAGTACATTGTAACAATACGGTTTAACGGCTTTAACTCCTTCTCAGATAAATAATTTTTTGCAATTGCAACATCAGACTTTCTAATTTTACCTTCCGGTGAATTTTTCCAATTACTTAGACCCATTTTTTCTTCTTTATGGTTTGCACGGGTTACAATTATTTCTGCTGCTGTTTGTCCGGTTATTGCCCAATGAAGTTTGTTTTGAACAGTTGCAAAAAAGCCTTTTGTGGTTTCAGAATTATATTCATAATCTATGCTGCACTCTGAATAAATATCTGTAATTTGTTGATAGAGTCTTCTTTCGCTGCTCCGTATATCACGTATTTTTTCTAGTTGTTCTTTAAAATAGTCTTCGCCAAAAATTGGTTGTGGATTTTTTAACCTCTCCACATCCATTGTATAGCCCTTAATAATATACTCTTGAAGAACATTTGTTGCCCAAATTCTAAATTGTGTTGCTCTGTTTGAATTTACTCTGTAACCTACTGCAATTATTGCATCAAGATTGTAAAATTTTGTACTTTTATTCTGTGTTTTCCCTTTGATAGCACCGTGTTGAGTGGTTAGTTCCAAAATGGAACATACCACTCTTTCATCTAACTCAGCACTATCAAATATATTTTTTAGATGCTTTGTAATTGCTGGTCTTTGCACATCAAAAAGTTCTGCTATCTTTTTCTGCGGCATCCAAATAGTTTTGTTTTGTATTAGTACATCTACTTTAATCTCTCCATTTGGAGTTTTATAAAGTAAAAATTCTTTATTTGGATTATATTTATCTAATTCTTTTCTATTCACAATTTATAATTCATTCCCTATTTTCTCTTTAACTTCATAAGATGTTGTATTAACATCAGATAAAAATACAATTTTCCATTCGTCATTTATTTTTTCAAGGAAGCGTACGTTTATAACTTTTCTTAAAAAATCACCTTCATTACTATAGACATTTTCATCGTAAACAGCCCAGGCACTTTTTTCATATATCTTAATTTTGTAATCTGAATTTTTAATACTGTCTGTTAGTGGTTTGGGATGGTTTTGGTAGTTTATCATATAGTTCTTTTTTATCTGCTCCCAGCCAACAGCATAGCCATAACTACTTTTCCCAGCAACTAATACAATAAGGCTTTCATCTTGTAAAAACGATTTTGATTGTTGTTCAAAATTTCTTGCAAAATATGATTTGGTTTCGTTTTCAATTACAGCTATAATTGCTTTTTCTTCTTTTTCAATTTCAATTTTGTTCTGGCAAGAAGTTACTGCTAATAAAATAAGAACAAATAATATCAATATTTTGTTTTTCACAATTTTGTAATTTAATAGTTGCTGATTCTATTTTAGACAAATAAACTTACCGATAACGGAGAGTATATGAAAAGTTGCCGACTTCGAAGAACAAATCTTTCAACTACAAGAAAGTTCAAACGGGTTACAACCCTTGATATTACTACTATCTTGCTAATTTTTTATATACCTTGTTAGGGTCAGTTATTTAGATTTTGCCGTAATAAATTAAAGAAGGAATTCCATTGTTAAACTCAAATTCTCTAAAAGTTAGTTCTGATAATTCTTTCTCTACTTTATTAATATGAAATGTCCATTCGGGCTTACTTGTTTCAACTGGAAATACAATAAATACAACAAATCTATTTTTAATTTCTTTTCTTTTCAAATCAGAAATATCCTTTAAAATCCCAGTTATATTTTTCGTTATTGGGCGAATTTTATTTTCAACATTGTCAAATCTGTAATTTGTATTTATTGTTTTTAATTCAATAGCAGTATCTTGGAATGAAACGTCAATTCTGTCGACTTCCGGTTTTGCAACAATCTTATTTTTTAATAAAGTATCAATTAGTTCTACTTTTAACCAGCCTTCAAACTTTGACCGTTCAATAGCAAATTGACAAAGTCCATAATTAGCCTTTATTTTCTTAATTAAACCATTTGCCGTTATATCGAGTAATTCTTTTGCTGTCATTTTCTGTCAATTACATCCGTATATCTAAAATCCTTATATGTTAATTCTGTTTTTCCCAATAAATCTTTTCTCATTTTAAGAATTATAGTTCCAATGATTTCTCTTCCTTTTTCAGGATTAGGTGCATTTCCATTTTCTTCAATTAATAACCTAATCAAGTCATTAATAGATTTTACAACTTCATCAGAACTATATAGCCAAGATTTGTATTGTTCTTCAAAGAATTTTCTTTTTGCATTTGCCGAAACAGTTGAACCAACAAAACCTTGTAAAGCAATTATTAAATTAGAATATTTTTCTTCTTTAAATCGTATAATCGCTTCGTTCTTCTTTGATTTAATAGCAAAGTGGTATGTTAAGTAACTACTTAATATAGCAGTTACAATCGGTAAAATTATTAATAATATGTCTTTTATTTCCATTTCTTTTAATTGCCCATAACATCTCAATACACCAACAGTATATTGGGTCTATATACTATAATGTACTGTTTATATTACTGAAATATTTCAACTTACATTTAATTCTGCATATTTAGATTTTGATTTTTATTTTTATTTTTATTTTTATTTTTATTCTAAAACAGCTTTAAATTTTGTTTGGTTAAAATTACAATATTTTTTCAGTTCTTACTTAACAAGTCCTACTCTTTTCTTTGCAACAACAAAACCATCAAACTGTGCAAACGAATCATTAAGTGGTCTCCAGTCATCTGTATTTCCACCGTGGAAAGTTGAGAAATAAATTCCGCCTATTCTTCCATCATTATTTTCAACATTCCAAAAACGCATATCATCTATATTTACTTTTTCAATTCCGTCAATCCATACTTTTAATTTGCCATCATCTTTGTTGGGTGTTCCTACATTTACATATTGTTCAATGCAAATCCATTTGCCCGGAGCAGCAGTAAAATCACAATCAATGCCTTGTCCCCAAAGAGCTTCTCCCCACTTTCCATTTTTACTTTTTGGAACATAAGCATAAACAATCAGCTTGCCATCTTCTACCCACATAAATCTTAATGTCCATCCATTATTTCCAACCGGTTGGTTTCCGCCGGAACGCTTCCAAGAATCTCCACCACCCATAAGTCCGGGAAGTTTGCCGCCCTTTCTAAAATCAAATCCCTTTTCAAACTTCACATAATATCGTAAATAAACTTCTTGAAAATAATCATCCTTCATATTTGGAATATCTCTAAACACAATTGGGAATTGCTGTCCAGTAGTACTTGGTCCAAGTCCACCTTTTGGATAATTAACTCTTAAAGATTTTCCACACTGAAATGCTTTATCAATTATTTCATTTTCATCTGCTCTGTGATTCCATTTTATTCCCCAATTCTTTTTCCAATAATCGTCATTAAAGCCTTCATCGAAGCCACCATAAAAGATTATATCGTCTCTACTTACAAGATTTTCTTCAAGTGAATTTGCATCACCACCAATTCCGCATTTAGTTTTGATTTTATCGAAGGTTACCATTTGGTAATTATTTTCTTTTAGATATTTAATTACTTCCGGCAATGCTTCAAGCGTGTTATCTCTATAAGGATACTTAGATTTATCTTCAGAGCAATTTTTTGAATGCATCAGAATTATTGCATTATTATGAATATTCTTTTTAACGGAATCAATAATATTTTCTTTTGTAATATTAAAAACATCCCAATCTTTTGTTGATACAGTCCACATCGCAATTTCATATCCATAATTTTGAAGCAACTGCTTTTGGTCATCACGCAATGCTCCATAAGGCGGGCGGAAGTAATGTGTTTTTTTACAAATGGTTGAACAAAGAATTGAATCAACATAACTCACATCGTTGATTACAGAAATTGAATCTTTATAATCTTCCAAAAAATTTATGTGCGATGTACTATGATTGCCAATCAAATGTCCTTCATCATTTATGCGTTTAATTATTTCTGGATCTTTTTTAACTTTTTCACCAAGTACAAAAAAGGTGGCTTTTACATTTTCTTCTTTTAAGATATCTAGAATTTTCTCCGTGTAGAATGAATCGGGAGCATCATCAAAAGTTAGTGCTACATATTTTTGAGCGTTGATATTAGATACAAGAAGTGCGATTAGTATTATTAGCTTTTTCATTTGTTTATTATTTACGGCTAAGTTCTTGTTAGAACAGCATATTAAAAATATTTCTATAATTTCGCTCCTATGGAGCTTTATTTCTTGTAAATTCTTTTTAGTTACCATAATTTCGCATCTACGATGCTTTTTTTGTTAAGCTCCGGAGGAGCGATATTATGGTAATATTTGTGATTTGTAAAAATAAAAGTGCCATCGGCACGACATTATTTGCTGTGTTAATTAGAACTTAGCCTTATTTTCTTAATAGTTGATAAAAAAAGTTATAGAAATTAAAAGAATCAGTCATCGTATATTTGTCATTCTCGAATGTTCCCCGATTAAAACATTCTAGTACAGGCTCTATCGGGAATCCATATCTTTGTTATTTCTGGATTCCCAGTCAAGCTGAGAATGACAATACTTAAACAAACAATGACAGTAACACTTCCACTAAAATCAGTTATGATTAGTAAAATAATCACTATAAATAATATGAATATTTTTTATAATGATATTTTTTGTTCCCCTTCTTTAAGGTTAATTTCTTTTCCATTCCATTTGAATGTTCCGGTTATACCACTAGGCAAAAAAACAATTCCTTTAACATCGGATTTATCTTTAGACAACTTCACAGTTATCAGTCCTTTTGGATGTGGCATTTCCACATCAATATAACTCAAGTAACTAAAGTTTGGCTCAATAACCACAGACTTAAAGCCGGGTTCAGCCGGATAAATACCGGCAACTGTATGAAGAAAATCGAAATTAGGACTTGCACTCCAAGCGTGACACTCGGAGCGTGGATTTATATCTGTCTCGCCAAAGGTTGTCATTCCATTATCAATCATTGTATTCCACGGTTGGAGCATTTCGAGATACTTATCTCCCAATCCGGCTTTTTGCAACGCTCTAAAAAGATAAAACTTAAAGTAAATGGTTGATTGTATTAAATCGGAATCATCTAAGATTTTTTCCATTAGTTCTTTTTGATTTTCTTTTGGCAACGCGTCAGATAAAATTGCAAATATATTTGTATGCTGCGAGAAAAGTTTTTGATCCGGCGTTTCCGAAAAAAGTCCTTTCTCTTTTACAAAACATTTTTCATTTGTGGCACTCTTTACTTTACTAAGTATTATTGAATATTTTTCAAACTCATCATCCATTCCGAAATATCCAAATATATCAAGTGCATTTTTAAGAGCTAAAGAATATTGCAATGCAATGTTTGCAGAGTAACCATCATCAGCTCCGTGTGGAATACCATTTGGGTAATCGATAGTCCAATCTGTAAAATTCCACCATTCCAAATTGGTTAACATTCCGGTATCATCAATCTTTCTGTTAAACCATTCGAGGACACTAATCATACCAGGCATAAATCTTTGCACAAATTTTGGGTCATCTCTGTACATAAAGTAATCGTGAATCATATCAATCCACAGAAGAGAGTAAGTAGGAATGACTTGAACAATATATGATGGATAACGGCTTTGTGTTAATCCATCCGAGATACGAGAATCATCAAACTGCTCAATTGCTTTTCGCATAAGTCTGTCATCACCGGAGACATAAATTGAAATCAATGCTTCTATGCGTGTGTCGCCTATGTATTGCAACTGTTCAAAGTAAGGATCAAAAAAACTTTCTTCCGCCGAGTTACGAAGTGTTCGCCAAGAGTTCTCCCAAACTTTTGCGAGAAACTTATCATCTGTTCTAAATTTCGCTTTTTCTTCAAAAGGATATCCAGTATAAACTCCGTGATATTTATTGAGAACTAATTCTTCATTAGCAGTCTCAATATCTAATTGAATAAATCTATAAGTTCTGCGAGAAAGTGGTTTGAAAAATCTTTTCTCTCCACCATCTGGTAATACAATATCGTAATAACCAAATATTGATTTACCTTTTATATTGTTCCTATCTCCCTTTAGATCTACACTAATGTTATTGCCATCACTTAAGGGTTCGGTGCCGTCATACTCTTTTATTAATGCTTCAGCATAAGTTATTTTTATTTTACTATTGCTACCTTTGCTATAAGTTAGTTCGGGAAATCCAGTTGTGTGATATGTTTGATCAATGAGAATAGTTACTTTAGAGTTTTTTGGAATTGTAAGCGATTCATTTCCTTTAAGAAATTCTTCATCAGCATCAACACAGTAAGTACGAGCAATTTTTATGAACGGTTCAAAGCTCTCTTCCATAAAAGGAATTGTACGTGGAACTAAAAACCAAGTACTACCATAAAGAAAGCCTCGACCAACAGCAAACTCTACTGTTGCCTTTTTAGGTTTAAGCCAATTGTTATCATCATAATTAACACTTTGCCAATCCCAAGGATATTTAGAATCGTCAACTCTATCACAAGGTCCAGCTGCATAATATGTTTTGAGTGAATCGCTTGTAAAAGGAATAACAGAGTAAGCATTATTCTTTATTACTTTCCAATCAGTACTTCCGGTATTTATATCAACTTCATTAGTCGGATCACCTTGTAAAATAAAAGCTGTTTGAAAAGTTTGCTGCGATGCTTTTCTATACTCTCCAAAATTAACTACTTCGGCAGCTATTACATTTGGCCCTTCTTGCAATTCGTCAACAATATCAATGGTTTCATACCTTTGATGATTTATATCGCCAACCGAAGGACCAAAACAAACTTGCTTACCATTTACATAAAGTCTGTAACGATTATCAGCAGAAACATAAACCTTAAATTGCGATGGTTTCTTTTTCAGTTCGAAAGTTCGGCGAAAAAGAAAAACACCATAGTCCAAAGTAGATTCTGTTGGGTGAGTTATCCATTGAGCTTTCCAAGCGTGCTTAAGCATTGTAAACTCTTTGCCTTGATGATTTTTTGTAACAGTAGATTCTTGTGCAGACATATTAGTTACTAAGATTATTGCAGAAATAAGAATTATTATTTTTTTCATTTTATCTTCCCATCCAACCACCATCAACAGTAACAATACTTCCGCTAAGATAATTAGATGCATCCGAGCTTAAGAAAACTGCTGCTCCAGCTAAGTCTTCAGCTTCGCCCCAACGTGCAGCCGGAATGCGTTCAAGTATTGCTTTGTTTCGTTCGGGATTATTTCTCAGTGCTTCGGTATTATCAGTTGAAATGTATCCGGGAGCAATTCCGTTAACTGTTATACCTTTTGATGCCCACTCGTTTGAGAGAGCCATAATTAAAGTTTTTATTCCACCTTTGCTAGCAGCGTAACCCGGTACAGTAATTCCACCTTGGAACGAAAGTAAAGAAGCGATGAAAACTATTTTACCATAACCTCGCTCAATCATTTCTTTACCAATTTCACGACTTAAAATAAATTGGGAATTTAAGTTCACTTCAATAACTGTATCCCAATATTCATCGGAGTGTTCAGCTGCGGGATTTCTCATTATTGTTCCAGCGTTGTTTAGGAGAATATCTATTTTGGGGAAATCACTTTTTACTTCTTTAATAAATGAATGTAGATCTTTACGATTTGAAAAATCGCAAGCATAACTTTTAAATGATTTGCCCAAATTTTTAATTACTTTTGATGTCTCATCCATTTTGCCGGAGCGAGAAACTCCAATGATATCAGCTCCAGCTTCTGCTAAACCTATTGCACATGCTTTGCCTATACCACGGTTGCATCCGGTTACTAATGCAGTTTTACCATCTAATTTGAATTTGTCTAAAATCATTTTGAACCTTTAATGTTTGTACTTATCAACTATTTTTTATTAGTGCTAAGGTGTTTTATTCGTCACGGAATGATCCGTGATGGCCATGTAAACCTTTAATTTTTACTCTATTTGAAATTCAACGGAGAATTCCCTTCCTCGATTCCGCTCGGAATGACATTTGTGATTAGTTCCCAATAGTCGTACTGAGTACTTCGACAAGCTCAGCATAAACTCCATCGAAGTATGACGGAATTATTAAACCAAAGATGGCATCTCAAGAACAGGGATGCCATCTTCTGTAAAATTATTTTATATTTTTTAACGGAATAAAATCCATATCATCAAAGTCTTGGTTTTCTCCACCCATACTCCAAATGAAAGAATAGTTTTGTGTTCCTGCTCCGGAATGAAGTGACCAACTTGTAGAAAGAACTGCTTGTCCATCTCTAATAATAACATGCTTTGTATCGTTTGGTTCGCCAAGAAGATGAACAACAAAATTTTCTTTTGCTAAATTGAAATACATATAAACTTCAGAACGTCTTTGGTGAGTATGTGCAGGCATTGTATTCCAAACACTTCCTTCATCCAATTCTGTTAAACCCATAACTAACTGACAAGATTTTATTCCAGCAGGATAAATGTATTTATAAATCGTTCTTTTGTTTGCATCTTTTTGCGAACCTAGATGAACAGGAGTTGCATCTTCAAACTTTGCGTGAGTTGTTGGATATGTTGTATGTGCCGGATAGCTTGCTATATAGTACTTTGCTGGCTTTTTAGAATTTTTACTTTTGAAAGAAATATTTTTTGCTCCCCTACCAATATAAAGAGAATCTTTGTGATTCATTTTGTAAACTTTTTTATCAACAGTAATTAAACCGGGAGCTCCAATGTTAATAATTCCAATTTCTCTTCTTTCTGTAAAGTACTTGGCTGCCATTTCTTTTTTTGAAGCAGTGAGTTTTAATTCCTTTCCGACCGGAACGGCTGATGCTGTTATTGATCTATCAATATCTGAATAGACCATAGTAATTTTATTTTTTTGAAATAAGTCAATTAGAAACGAATCTCTAATTTCGTCATTTGACATTCTTGAAAATCCCTTTTTGTCTGGTGAATATCTTACTTCCATTTATAACTCCATATTAAATTAATTTTTCTTTCCATCTGCAATCATTAATCAACAATCTGCTATCGGAAATCTAAAAGAAAAAAGATTTGCGACTGTCGTTAGGTGACTTCCGATTGATGATGTTGTTCCTACCGCTCCACCCTTCCTGAACCTGAACCTTTGGCTAACTTTTCAACTTCGTCAATACTTACTAAATTAAAATCTCCGGGGATTGTTTGTTTTAGACATGAAGCTGCGACTGCAAATTCCAGTGCATCTTTTGTATTTCGCTTACTTAACAAACCATATATCAATCCACTTGCAAAGGAATCTCCGCCGCCAACTCTGTCAACAATTGCAATGTCATATCGTTTGGAGTGATAAACTTTTTTACAATTTTTATCATCTAATAATATTGCACTCCAACCATTTCGCGAAGCAGAAAAACTTTCTCTTAATGTGATAGCAACAGACTCAAATTTATATATCCGTTTTAATTCGTTAGCAACTTTGTAATACGATTCTTTATGAAGCTCCCCAGTTTCAACATTAGAATCCTTAAGTTTTAATCCTAAACTTTTTTGAGCGTCTTCTTCGTTGGCTATACAAACATCAACATATTTCATTAACGGTTGCATTGTTGCTTGAGCTTCTTTTTCAGTCCAAAGTTTTTGTCTGAAATTAAGATCGCAACTAACTGTTATCTTATTGTTTTTAGCATACTTGCAAGCATCAATTAAAGTATTTTTTGTGTTATTTCCTAATGCTGGAGTTATTCCAGTCCAATGAAACCACTTAACTCCATTGAATACTTTTCCCCAATTAATTTCTTTTCTTTTTAAAGTTGTAACAGCAGAATTTGCTCTATCATAAACAACTTTTGAGGGACGTTGGCTTGCTCCCGATTCTAAGAAGTATGCTCCCACTCTTTCACCACCTCTTACAACAAAATCAGTATTCACTCCAAATCTTCTTAAATGATTTACAGCACTTTGCCCTATCTCGTGTTCGGGTAATTTGGATACAAAAATACTTTCCATACCATAATTAGCAAGAGCAGTAGCAACATTTGCTTCACCACCACCATAATTAACATCAAAAGAATCAGACTGTACAAATCTCTTAAATCCTGGAGTTGACAACCGCAACATAATTTCACCAAATGTAACAACTTTTTTTTTCATCTAATTTGTTCCCACCGATTTAATATTTTCAATTAACAGTTTTGCATTTTCTGTAAGCTTTGCAAAATTTCTATTTGCAATTGCTTGCTTATCTAACAACGCACTACCAATTCCGACTGCACAAGCTCCGGCTTTAATCCATTCATTTGCATTTGTTAAATTTACTCCTCCGGTTGGCATAAGTTTTAGAAAAGGGATTGGTGCTTTTACAGCTTTAAAAAATTTCATTCCAGTTACATCAGCTGGAAAAACTTTTATAATGTCTGCGCCACTTTCGTGTGCATTATAAATTTCAGTTGGAGTAAAACATCCCGGCATTGCTGGCACATCATGCTTATGAGCAATTTCTATAATAGATGTTTTAAATATCGGACTAACAACATACCTTGCACCTGCTGATATTGCATCTTGAGCCATTCGTTTATTAAGTACGGACCCCACGCCAACTAATAGTCTATCTTCATAGTTATCACTTAACATTTCAATTATCTTTAAAGCATTAGGGGTTGTCATCGTTATTTCCATTGATGTAATTCCACCACTGTAAATTGCATAAACAATTTTCATTGCATCTTTATCACCATCTAAACGAACAACAGCAACTGCTTTGTCTGATATTAGTTTTTTAATTATTTGTGTTTTATTCATATTATTCTTCTATTTTTTTAATTCTTGATTTAAGTCTTTCAAATATGTTGTCCATTCAGAGAAGTTATTAAAGTCTCCACTTTTTGACCAGCCAGCACCTGCATAATACGTGAAAGAGTTGTCATTAGTTTCTTTCAGTACAATTAAATAATGGTCATCAGTTTCTTTTATTTCATCAATTAAATTTGGTTCTACGAAAACTCCTATTGCAGTATTTCCATGCAATTTATTTGTTGGTTCCCAATAAGCAAAAATACCATTTTCTTTTTTGAAATATGTACTTCCTTCATCTTCGCCAGAATGTTTTACAATTCCTATTACACTCTTAAATTTAATTCCGCTATCTTCAGTAAGATATTTCACTTCAACTTTATTTAAGTTATTTCCAGCATCTAAAGAAATTCTTTTTATTTCTTTAATTTCTGCTCCGTTATAATTTCTGGGAGCATAGGAAAGTTCAAAGGCTGTTCTGGTTGGACCGTTTTCAATAATGTTCCATTCTACAAAATTATTTGATTTATTTAAATCTCCCTTTTCAAATAAAGCAGATCCGCCACAACCAAGACTTGGTCCTACCTTATAATAATCAAGACCTTCGCCATGATCTGTATGATAGTCTTCTCCTTTGTACCATTTATCAAGAATTAACTCTTTGGTACTTTTTACCCACACATCAATTCCGTTGCTTATTTCCCCACCAGCTTCTAAAGCGGGCCCGTACATACGGAAAGCTATTCTATCATTCTCCCAAGCGAAGTCGTCCTTTCTTTCGGGAACAAATTTGGCATAAGCTTTACTTTTTACTTCTACCACTTTTGCATTATTTTCATCTGAGTTGTCATCTTTTTTTTGATCACATTGTGTGTTCAATATTAGAAATAGTACAAGAATGGATTTAGTTAAAATATTTTTCATAGTAGTATTTATGTTAAGTTATATAAATTTTGTAAGCGGTATTTAGAACTCGACCACCTCTGTTTTTGTGCTTTACACAAAAACTGTCTCCTCCTTATTCAAGGATGAGATATTTTTATTTTTTTGATCAAACAATTATTAATTCCCAGAATAGTATTGTATATCTAACTTGCTACTTAACTCACTATATTTTTTCAATTCTGCAAAATGTTTTAAGTCTTTGTAAAGATAAAAGCTTAGCCAATATCCATTATGGTATTTTTCTCTATCTGATTTTGGTTCTAACAATTGCGCATACCAATTAACATTTATATTATTCTGTTTTGCAATACTTAAAAACTTTTCTGCCTTGCTCCACAAACCTTCAGCAACTTTTTTATATAATTCATTAAAATCTTTATATTCAAATTTTGAAATATCAATTGTATTACTGCAATCATCAATTCCTAGCTCTAACAAACTAACCTTTGTTTCCATAACTTGGTCGCCATCCAAATCGTACTCAATTAAATCCATAAAACCATTGTCATTTGTATCAGAATATTTTACTGTCCCAAATGTTTTTGGTTCTTTATCAATCAAGTTTTCCGGTTGTAAGTTTGGACCTCTCCACCCTTGCCAACCTTGGTAATACTTTGCATTTTGGTCAATTCGCCACGCTCCCCACTCTGCTCCCAAAAGATGTAATCGTCCATCAAACTTACCAATGTACAACTTCCCTTCTCCTGAAAAATCTAAATCCCATTCACCTCTATCACCAGCTACATCAGCTTGTGGATTGTGATCTAAGCCTCCATTTTTACTTCCAACTTTATACAAATCTTTTGGATCATAAAACTCAACTCGTTCCCATCTATGGCAATCATCATCTTCATCAAACACAAACCAACATTCATTCCAATTTGCTCTTTCAAACGGAAGTTTATATCCAGATTCATGATCTGCATAAACTAACTCATCCAACTGTCGCCATTTAGGATCAAAGAAATATTTATCAGCTTCGGGTAAACCTCGTAATGATTTATACTTATGAACTTGATCGGAATAATCAAATCCTTCTCCTGAAAATTTCAAACTCATATCATAATCCAATTCATTTTCCGGAGTTGAATCATTATCTAAATCAAAACCCATTTGGATTGAACTTATTTTTTTAGTGAACAATACAGATGGCTCTATAGTATCAAGGTCTTGCTCGTCTTTAACAGCTGGTAATCCTTTTACAATTTTGGGATCATCAATATATCGTATCGACATTTCAGTTTGTCCATCATTATCTGGATCATAAAAAAGAAAAGGATTTTCCCAATTATATCTCAAGTCATTTACGTTAAATGTATTTGCATGAACTTTTAGAAATATACTCTTGCCATGATAATCTAAAAAAAACTTTGCTCTACCGGAATGCTCCCAACCTTCCATTATGATTGTGTTCCAATCTATATAATTATAAAGTTGATCTTTGTCTGAATCAATAAACCACATATAATGAGCCAACCACAATCCTCTATCATCTAAACCGGAGTAATCCACAACCACTTGTAAATCAGCAAGGTTATCTCCGTCTTCGTCATTCCAATCAATAATTATATCATGTCCACCACCATAATTTCCATCATTGTTTCTGTCAATCATTAGGCAATCGCTATCCATATCACCTTCAATATCTCCTTCCTTCATGTCATCGTCATCGTCAATCCATTGAATTGGGATGCTCCCATTTATTTTTGTTTGAAGAACATCTGGGTCTCCGTCATTATCAAGATCAATGTAAGTAATCTTTTCTCCAACTAAAGGCAAAGGCATTCTAAATGGAGTTAAGTGGTTGTTACTTTGCCAATACTTTGCTCTTTCACTTTTATCTTGAGCTACAATCTGTATAAAAGTTAAAGTGAATAAAAAATAAATTAGTAAATTTTTAAGCATATTTTTTCCAAATTCTTATTGAAGTATAACCATTTTTTTTGACTGAGAAAAACCATTAGAAATTAACTGATAATAATATATTCCACTTGCATAACTTGTTGCATCAAAATAAAAAGCATGAGTTCCGGAAGATTGTTTCTCATTTAGATATGAACTCATTTTCTTACCAATTGAATTATAAATATTTAGTTTTACAAAACTATCTTTTGCAAGCTTATAATTTATTACTGTACTTGGGTTAAACGGATTAGGATAATTTTGAAATAATTCAAAATGAGAATTAATTAATATTTCATTTTCTTTAATTGATGTAACAGAGTTTTTATATCTCATCAAAGCTTCTAAGAAGTAGTAATCAGCATAAATCAAACCACGTTCAGAATCTCCCGAACGAACACAAGCACGCTTAATAACTGAATGATAGTTACTATTTTTTGCTAAATAATTATTCACTAAAGAATTTAGAATATCAACAGCAGAATTTTTATATTTATCATCATCAACATATTTTGCTAGTTCGAATAATGCCGAACAAGTTATTGCTGCTGCAGATGCATCTTTACTGACATTAGGAATATTTGGATCTTTAAAATCTGAGTATGGAACAAAATCATCAGGTAAATTATCAATAAAGTAATCACTTAGTTTTTTTGCTGCAGTAAGAAAAGTATCGTTCTTTGTATATTGATACATCATAGTAAAACCATATATTCCCCAAGCTTGACCACGAGACCAAGTTGATTCTATATTATAACCTTGATGAGTATCTTTATTTTTAATAGAACCATCATTATTATAATCAACAATATGATAGGTGCTACCATCTTCTCTTATATGATTTTCTAATGTTTTCTTTGCATGTTTTATTGCAATTGTTTTTAACTCTTCGTCTCCTCCATTTTCGGATGCCCATAAAAGTAATTCCAAGTTCATCATATTATCTACAATTACTGGATAATTCCAATTTCCCCAACTCCACGAACGAATAGAACCAACAGTTTCATCATATCTAGAAGCTAAAGAATTTGCTGCTGTAATAATTATATTCTTATAATCTTCATTAGGAGTAATTCTATTTGCATTTCCATAACTACAAAATATTTGGAATCCTACATCATGATTTCCAGTATCATTTTTTTGAGATTCTAAATCTTTGGTCCATCTAGTTGCAATATCTAGCCAATAGCTATTGTCACCAACTAGTTCACTCATATACCAAGAAACTCCAGCAAAAAATCCACTTATCCACCATTTTCTATTTGAAAATTCCCAACGTCCGGATGATATATTGGTTTGATTTGGATGCAATGACGAATTATCATTCATTTCTAGTATTGTATTTTTCATCTGTTCATTTGCAAATTTAATTGTTGAATCAATTGTTTCAACTGCTATCTGTCCAACAATAAATGATTGAACACAGAAAAAGATGACCGATAATAATACTTTTTTCAAAATTGTTTTTTACCCATACTTATGAAAATATTTAACTCTTATTTATTTTAATAAAAGCATTTTACGAGTTTGAACATAATCACCAGACAAAAGATTATAAAAATAAATACCTGATGATACATCATTCCCTAAATTATCAGTTCCATCCCAATCAACAGAGTAACTACCAACAATTTGATTCTGATTTACCAATATTTTGATTCTTTGTCCGAGTGAATTGTAAATTGAAATTTTCACTTCACTTGTTTTCGGTAGAGTGTAACTAATTTTTGTACTTGGATTAAATGGATTAGGATAATTTTGTAAAAGATAAAACTGATTTTTGTTTACTTCTTTACTACTGATGTTTGTTGTTGAATCAGTAATTTCATAAGCACCAATATCATAACCACTGCCTTGAGGTCTAAGAGTTCCATTAAAATCAAAACTTGGTGCTAATTCTTGCGAACCTACATCAAGAAGTGTTTTCCCATTTAGAGTAAAATTAAATTTCGGATAAAAATTATAATTGTCATAATCGCTACAAAAGGCATTTGCATTTGCATCCACAACGTTATGATCATTTATGCTCCCACTTCCAGCCAAATTTGTTGCCGTAGTTAAATTATTTCTAATTACATTACCAGTACTTTTTCTTCCATCTTTATGTGGAAAAATTCCAATCCAAGGCGGACCAGCTATCTTGCTCCCACCAGGATTTGGGAGCACGGTATTATTAACAATCCGTGTGTCTTTTGCTCCATACAAAGATATTCCATGCCAATGTTCAACAACAATTACATTATTTTCAATTATACAATTATTATAAAATCCATCGAAGAAACCCATACCTTGCATTAATCCTCTAAAAGGCTGATCTAACTTTTCATAGTTAAGAACAAAATTTCCTCTAACTATCAATCCATTTACTCCATCGTCAAAATCCCATGCTTGTATTCCATCTTCATGATTTCCATCATGCGTATTTGCATCTAGTTCAATACTATTTTTAACTATATTACTTTCAATTCTACAAAAATCTGCTCCACCAATTCTTATTCCATCACCTGAAAAGTTTTCTATAATATTCTTTTCAACAATTGCCGAATCACACTCTTCCGTAAGTTGAATTGCAAAAGCAATATTGAAAAGATGATTATTTCTAATTACATTATTTTGACCGAAATCTATAATTCCGCTCCAAACATTGTTTCTCCAATCTAATAACACCCAACTTGAAGCATCTTCAATGGAATAGAATTTACAGTTTTGAACTATATTTTTTTTTGAATTTTTTCCGAAACTTAAATGCATACCATTAGAAAAACTACTCACGTTTCCAGTTCCAGTATTCCCTTCTTGCGTAAAAGTTAATCCGTCAAGAACCCAATTTGAGCCATCAATTATAAAATTAAGCAGTAAGGGTGCGTTATTTTTTTGTGCAATAATAGTAATTGAAGATGTGGGATTGTTACTTATCAAAACTCTATTGCCGTGATACCCACTACCTAGAAAAAGAGTATCTCCACCAACAAATAAATTAGCTTTTTGAAGCATCACACTATCAAGAGTACTCCATGAATTATTTATTGATCCGTCATTATTCATTGAACCAGTTTGAGGATCGACATAGTAATTTTTACTGAAAAGTAAGTTCAGACATAAAATAAAAAATAGAAATATATTTTTTTTCATCTTTGTTTTTTTGTTTTGCTTTATTTCAAATTTAAGAATAATATAAAAAAATAGGAGGGCTTAATATTAAAAAATATTAAACCCTCCATATACCATTCACAACTAACTAGGATTTTTTATTGATTATTTCATTAAAAGCATTTTACGAGTTTCAATAAATTGCCCTGCATTTATTTTGTAAAAATAAATACCAGTTGAAACTTTATTGTTACTAACATCTGTTCCATTCCAATCAACAGAATAGTTTCCTACTGATTGTTCAGCATTAACAAGTGTTTTCACTTTTTGTCCAAGACTGTTAAACACTTCTATATTAACATTAGTAACCTCTGCAACAGAATAATTTATAACTGTTGTTGGGTTAAATGGATTAGGATAATTTTGTTCAATTGCAAATTCAGTTGGTAATTCACTATCTGTTTTTTCAACATCAGTTACAAGAGTAAAATCATCATCCAAGAAAGAAGGATTTAATCTACTTCCAGGAACTCCACCAAATTGTTGCAGTTCATTAATTATCATTGCCATATAGCCTAAACTCTCTTGTGGTGTACTTGTTCTGAAACCATAGTCTGTACCTATTACAACTGCAGAACCTCCAGCAGGAGTAACTTCAACAGAATACTTTTGTGCAGGAACATCAACAGTAACATTAATTGTGTATTCTTTTCCTGCCTCATAGGCTAATTCATTAAGAGCTTCATAAGCACCACCGTTTCTTGCATCAACCTTACCAGTGCTATTCATTCTAACTAAAACTCCCATATCTCCAAATGCTCCAACTTCGCCTTTTGCTAAACCAGTAACTCCGTCCATTGGAGAGTGTGTTGGAGTAACTTTCCAACTAGCTGTGAACAAACCAGTTTGAACAGTAATTTGTTTATTTTCAATTGGTGCTAATGCATTTCCACCAGCAATTTCTTCTTCAACATAATTTGCTCTTTGTGCTGGGAACCAGTTTAAATCACCAACAGGTAAACCATCATGACCAGCAGTAAGCAAAGTTGCATCAGAATAAGCTAAGCCTTCTGGTAGAGGCCATGAAATTCCATTTAGAATATCAACACCTTTGTGCTCATCATAGTTACGTTTACTTGCTGCAGTTCCCCAAGTTGTATCTGGAGATGAATCTCTATGTTCTCTACACCAAGTTGCTATTTCACCTAAAATCCAAGTATCCATATCAACATCTATAAATTTAGGATCAATTTCAAGATTATCTGCTTCATTTAAGCCAGGCCATGTTGCATTGTCATTAAATATACCTTGAGTACTATCATTCATCCATACTGGAGCAAAAACATATTCGTAAGAATCCCAATAATCTTTTATTTGTTGAGGCCAGAAGTAAGCATTATTTGTTAAGTTAATTATTCTATTTTCTTTTGTTAACCCTGCTTCAGATTGAATACTATCTGGGATTTCAGTAAACTGTACAATTGCAGCCTGATGTCCTCCTGGAAAAAACCAACCAGCACCTCTTGATTTTTCTGTATCTCCATAGGCTAAAGCACCATACCAAAGATTACTTCTAACATTTCCTTTTCCTAAAAATCTCATACGAAAATCATCTATTGCCGAAGTGTAAATTGTATTATGTTCAATTACAGCGTAAGTTGCTGTATGATTTTCTTGGAAAAGCCAAAAAGAAGTATTGTTAAAATACGTACAGTTTGTAACTACAAGAGTATCAATTTGTAATGCAGGTAATTGTACTTGCTGCCCAATAAATGGATGAATATCAGATACTCCATTTCTCCAAACACAATCTCTAAAGTATGCACGAAGATGATTACTACCATACATTGTTGTAGTACCGCCACCAAAAGCATTAAACACACAACCTTGGAAAGTAATACTCACATCATCTGCAGCTACTACAATTGCTTGAGTAAATACAGGTTGTACTCTATCTAAAGTAACACCATTAAAAAAGATATTTGTAAAATAGCTTTCAGTAGCACTACCAATTAAATTAATTAGTGTTCCTATATCCTTACCTTCAGCATCCTTTCCAGGAGAAAGCATAGGTGGTCGTCCTTCACCATCGGCAGCTATTAACCTAACAGAATAATTAGCTTTTAGAGTTGCAGGCATAAGATAGACTGCACCTCTCTCAAGTCTGTATATCCTATTGGGGTTTGCTCTGGCACCTGTTGCTAAAGTATCACCTTCAATAGTTGGCACTAAGTTCTTTAGATCAGCACCGGGTGGAACATCCATAATATCTTGTGCAATTACCTGCACAGATAAAACAGAAAGTAAAAAAATAAATGAAAATAAAAATCTTTTCATTGAGTACTCCCTTTTTTTAGTTAGACAATTAGTTAGTTAGTTCTAAAAATATGTTTACATTTTAATTCTAAGACCAAAATCGACTGTCATTCCATAATGTTGGATTTTTGCATCCCACTTTGCACCTTTAACCAAATCTCTATCAAGTGCACTAGTAATGTTATTAAAGTTTAGAAACAATTGTATGCCATACCACGGTAACTTTTGCTTTGCTGTAAAATCCCATCTTAAATATTCATCTGCAAATTGAGTTTCTTCTGGCCAAAATTCTGCTTTTTTAAATATCTTTGATTGATACAGCATTGATAAACGAGCTGAAAAATCTTCATAATCATATCCAATCTGTATATTTACTATGTCATCCGGCTGATCAATTAGTTGACTTGTATATGATGAATCAACATTATTATAAAGTCTAGGAAAAGATAAAGGATCGCCAGTAATATCTACTATTTTAGTAATTGGATATTTTGCTTCCGAAGATATATGAGTATAATTAATATTAAAAACCAATCCTTTAAGAAAGCCTGGCAAATACCAAAAGTTGGTTTGCCAATCAAGTTCAATACCAAAAACATCTGCATTATGCTCATTGTTTGCAAAAGTAAAAATACTATTAAATCTAAATTCCTGACCTAGACCATATTCTGCAGGATCAATAATGGTTCGTCTTCCTAAATTAAAAATCATATCCTTAATAGTTTTCTTAAAAACTCCAATTGTAAATAACCCAACATAATTTTCGTGGAAAGACATATAGAAATCTAAATTCTCAGAGCGTTCAGGTTTTAATCTGTAATTATTCCAGCTGACATTATCCGCCCAAATATCCTTTCTAGGCATAATTAAATTATAATTGGGTCTAGAAAGAGTTTGGGTATATGCAAGACGAACATCAAACCAATCAACCGGAGCATATTTTAGATGAATCATTGGAAGTAGGAAATCATTATTACGGGTAACTGTTGTATCTTTGAATCTGTAGTACTGTTCTGCATAAGCAATATTAGTAACCCCAGTAACCCCAGTATATGTTGTTTGATTTTTTTCGTAACGAACTCCAGGAATGAATGTTAAATGAGAACCAATTTTGATATCTGTCATAATATAAGCGGCACTATAATCTTCTGTTCCAGAATAGTCAAATGAATTTGTCGTCCGTTCATTTTCAATAAAACCGTAATTACCAAAATTTGAAGTAGTTTCCAAAACATCCCAAACCCGACGCATCAATTCTAAATCAGCAACCCGACTCATAGAATATTCACCATCTAAAAAATTCAAATGATCAAAGGATTCGCTAACTAAACTGAAAGGAATCTGTTGACCTTTTGCAAGATTTTCAAATTCTGGGAAAGCTTGTCTTATTGCTTCATTTGTTGGTGTACTACTTCCAATAAATAAATCACTACCAAAAGCATCTTTATTGAATGAACGATCTTTGTTTCTATATTTTCCACCTATTTTTATATTACCATTAACTTGTTTAGTTAGAGAAAAGTCATATTGTAAATTCAAGGCAACTTCAAATTGTTGCTCAATGGTTTTTTCAAAAGTTTCACTAGCCAAATCAAAAGTTGTAGATGCATCATTTATAGTGGCAAAATCATAAATCTCTGATGGTGCAATGGCATCATCTTGTACATTAGCTGAAAGTGCACCTATCTGATTAAATAGAAACCTTAAATTACCTGGACTTTCACTTCCAGCATTTGAATGAGAAAGTTTTGCTTCAACTTTAAAACTACCAAATCGTTGTTCATAATCAAGAATGTTACTTAATGTATTTAGATCATATTGTTCATCTAAAGCTTCATAAGAATGTATTCTACGATTTATTGGATTAAATATTTCATTGTATCTATTTATATTTGTTCCACTAGAATTAAAGAAGTTTTTAAAATGAATTACGCCATCGTTGATTTTATAGTCAAGTACTAATGTTGCACCCATACGTGAACGTTCTCTAATAGCGTCAGTAAGTTTTAGATTTTGAATAAAAAGTGGATTATTTTTTCCTATAACAGCACTATTCTCAACTTTGTATGTTGCACTTAATTCATTTGCACTTCTATTTCTTTTTTCTAAATTACCCTGAAAATAAATACCTAGTTTGTCATCAAAAAAACGATTACTAATACTTCCATTAATAATGTAATCTGAATAGGTTGATTTAAGATTGTTATATCCTCCTTGAGAAACAAGGTCAAACTTCCAACCCGGATCTGCTTCTCTTAATTTGAAATTTATTAAACCTCCAATAAAATCAGCATCATGATCAGCAGTAGCAGCTTTGATAACCTCTATACCATCTAGAGAATAAGGCGAGATCATACTTATATCAGTACTCCTATCTTGTCCACTTGCAGACATTGAAACTCCCTCAATTGTTACTTTATTGTATTTGGGTGATAACCCACGAACAACTACTTTGTTGCCCTCTCCACCACTTCTGAGAACAGAAACACCGGGAAGTCGTCCAACAGATTCTGCAGCATTTGCATCTGGTAGCTCTTGCAATTTTTCGGCTGAGACAACATTTTTGATGGACTTAGAAGAAAGTTGTTCATTTATAGCACTCATCTGCCCTTTTGCTTGAGCAGTAACTACTACGTCTTCAGTTTCTAAACCTCCACTAAATCCTAATTCAATTTCTAGTTGGAGAGTTTTGTCTGCTTCAACATTAATTGTAATATTTTGTACTTCATAGCCAATATAAGAAGCACGCAATGTATATTCACCAGTTGGAATATTAGTTAATCTAAAATTACCATCAATATCAGAAGCCGCTCCAAAACCAGTTCCAATAAGAAAAACATTTGTGCCAATCAGTGCTTCCCCAGTTGCCTTGTCTTTAACACTACCCTTAACATTACCTTTTGATTGGGCAAATAATTGAGATGAAAACAATAGAACTAAGAATAAAACTGATGAGTAAAGTGCGGATTTTCTTTTGTACATATTAATTCCTTTTCAAAATTAAAATTGTCTATAGTACAATTAAAGCTTTTAAAAATGGAGAATATAATTGTGCAAACTTATATTCTCCTTATCATTCATAACTAACGGGGGAATTAGTTGATGAAATTCAAATAATAAATCTTTAGAAAATATTATTTTTATTTAGAAATATTTTAACTTCTTTTAGAAAGAACATTTTTTTCGTAGGTTTTTACTTCCTCTAACCAAGCCATTCCGGTTGGAATATTTTCACTTAAACAATAGTAATCCCAAACTGCTCCAAAAGGCATTGTCTTTAGTTCTTCCAACATTGCAAGACGTGAAGTAAAATCATTATTATTTTCAAATTTTCTTAATGTATCAATTGGTTCAAGCATAGTTATCAGTAATGCCTTAATCATGTTTCTTGTTCCAGTAACCCAAGCTGCTACTCTATTAATACTTGCATCAAAAAAATCTAAACCAATATGAGTTCGCTCTAAATAATTTCCTCTTACTAATTGTTCAGCTATTGCGTGTAAGTCATCATTCATTGTAACAACATGATCGCTATCCCAACGAACTGCTCTACTAACATGTAAAAGGATTTCATCTAAATATAACATTACCGAAGAAATTTTATCCGAAATACTTTCTGTTGGATGAAAATGACCAGCATCTAAACAGAGAAGTTTTTTATTTTTAATTGCATAACCAAGATAAAATTCGTGCGAACCAACTACATAACTTTCAGATCCAATACCAAAAAGTTTACTCTCTACAGCATCTAACAAATGGTCTTTATCATAATCATCAGAAAATATTTCATCTAAAGATTCGACCAATCTTTCTCTTGGTCCTCTTTTGTCTATAGGAATATTTTTGTAACCATCTGGGATCCAAACATTGTTTACACAAGGGGAACCCATTTCTTCCCCCATAACAGCTGCAATCTTTCTTGTTGCTTTTCCATGCTGAATCCAAAATTCTCTAGTACTTTTATCATTACTAGAAATTGTAAAACCATCATCAGCAAGCGGATGCGAAAAGAAAGAAGGGTTGAAATCTAATCCGGCCGTATTCTCTTTTGCCCAATCAATCCATCTACTAAAATGTTCTGGCTGAACTTCTGTTCGTTCAATTTTTTTTCCATCATTTTCTAAATAGATTGCATGCAAATTAAGTCTGTGATTACCTGGAAGGAGACTATAGGTTTTTTCTAGATCGGCTCTTAGCTCATCTGCATTTCTAGCTTTGCCAGGATAGTTGCCAGTTGCTTGAATTCCTCCACCAGATAATTCAGCACCAGCAGTTTCAAAACCACCAACATCATCACCTTGCCAACAGTGCAGACTGATAGAAATATTTTTTAACTTTTGCAATACTAAATCTGTATCAACACCAAGTTCTGAGTATGATTCTTTTGCAAGTAAATATGCTTGTTCAATATTTTTTGATTTCATTTTATCACTATTTTTTTATGAATGAATAAATTCTATTTACTAAGTATATTTAATATAGTAAAATATTTCCAAATATTAAGACATAATTATCTTAAAGATAATAGGATTTACACCTATAATTATCACTCAACTATTATCTCACAAAGCTTCGCCAATTCACTTACATGAGTACTAATAAATTTAAAAGAATGTTACCTATTGGAGAAAAATAATACAATGGTTTATTTGGGATTTTTTTTATACTTTTTGACACAAAGAAGTTTCTAATAATATGAAATTTTACTTAATTATTTTTATTATTATAATTTTAACTATTTAAGATTAAGCTATGATCCAAACAAAATATTCTAGATACGATTATTTAAATATTTCTGACTCAGATGATATTTGGGGATTGTATGTATTAGGTGCTGGTATAGCAGACGTTCCTCCACATACAATTTATCCCCCCACAAAACATCCTGTTAACTATATGTTTAACTGTAAACATGGAAGAACTCTACCAAGCTTTCAATTATTATATATTACAAAGGGTGAAGGAATATTTGAGACAAAAAGAATAAAAAGGACAATTGTTAAAGAAGGTTCTTTGATATTTCTGTATCCAAATGAGTGGCATACTTATCGTCCAAATAAAAAAACGGGTTGGAAAGAATATTGGATTTCATTTAACGGAGAGCAACCAAGAAAATTTCTTGAAAAAAATATTCTACATAGAGACAAGCCAATTATTGAAATAGGATTAAATGAAACTATTGTAAATTTATTTAATCAAATTTTGGAATTATTGGAAAACGAAAGTCTTGGATTTAGAGAAATAATTTCTTCCTTAGCTTATCAAATTATTGCACAAATAAATTCAGTAAATAGAAGAAAACAGTTTGGTGGAAAACAAATTGAAAAAGTAATTTTAGAAGCTAAAATTTATCTTGCAGAAAATATTTCGCATCAAGTTAATTTTAAAGAATTAGCAAACGAATTAAATGTAGGCTACTCTTGGTTTAGAAGAATGTTTCAGCACTATACTCATTTACCGCCTTCTCAATATTTTCAATTATTAAAATTGAATAAAGCTAAGACTCTCCTTATTGGAACTTCAATGCATATTAGTGAGATCTCAGACTTTCTTGGATTTGAAAATCAATATTACTTCTCAAAATTTTTCAAAAAAAGAACTGAGTTTTCTCCTTCTAGTTGGAGAAAACATTATCAAACAAAACAATAACTTTATATATAATAATTAACAACTAAATCACTATGGTGTGCAAGTCCACTAGTTTGGATAAGAAATAAATTTACTTAGAAGAACCAAAAGACAAATTACAAAATTCAAATAATACCAAATTTCAAATCTAAGATTCAATTAGTTTTCGGAAATTAGTTAAATCGAAAAATAATTTGTCATTCCGATTTTTATCGTTTTTTGATAAAATACCGAAATCTCTTACTTAAAACAGATACCGGTATTGCAAAAAATGCAAACTGGTATGACAACATAAATCCGAAAACCAAACTGTATATTTTTTACTCTAACCAAGACCGAAAAAATTCCCAGTTATAAATAAAATTTTGACATTACATCTTTTTTTACTATTTTCGTTTTTGCCAATTCAGTTACATCAACAAATACTTCATATTATTTTCTAAATAATCATTATACAGAGTGCTAATTTATTAATGTGTACACTAATAATAATTTAAAGGAATCAAAATGAATCATTCAATTTCCACAGAGCAAATAACTTCCTACCAAGAAAACGGTTTTCTTATTGTTGACGATTTTTTATCAAAAGAAGAATTAGATAATTGGAGAAAAACTATTTTTTCTGCAGTTGAAAATAGAGATGGAATTAAAATTCCTGGTACTATGGTTAAAACCGGTGATGATGATAAAATTAATTATGATGCAAACAATACTAATTCTGATGCAGATTTTTTTGGAAAAGTTTTTGATCAAATAATAAACCTTTGGCAGACAGATGATAAAGTGAAAGAATTAATTCTTGATGAAAAAATTGCAAAAATGGTTGCAGAGCTTTCTGGTTCTGATGGAATGAGACCGTGGCATGATCAGGCATTATTTAAATTACCTTGGGCTAATCCTACTGCCTGGCATTTAGATACTCCCTTCTGGTCATTTAGTAACAGAAATGCTTTATCCATTTGGATTGCACTTGATGATTCAACTTTAGAAAATGGCTGTCTATATTTTTTACCTGGCACTCATAAAAAAACTACTTTTGAGAATTTTGGAATTGGCAAGAATATGGATGTTATCTTTAATCACTATCCTCAATTCAGAAATGTTCAGCCAGTTGCAGCCCCTATTAAAGCTGGTAGTTGTACATTCCACAATGGACTTTGTATTCATGGAGCTGGACCAAATATGACAGCTGGTTTTAGGCGTGCAATGACTTGTGCATTTATGCCCGACGGAAGTACATTTAACGGACAACAAAATATTTTAAGCGAAGAATATTTTAACTCATTGAAAATTGGAGAGCAACTCAATAACAAAAAACAAAACCCTCTCATCTACAGTAAAGGATAAAGGAAATGGAAATTAAATACTTTTGTAGTAAGTGGGGATTTGATTCTCTTGATATGGAATCATTTTTAGAAAAAATTAAGTCTGCAGGATTTGATGGAGTTGAGTTAGGAATTCCTTTTAGAGAGGAGGAACAAAATCAATTAAAATCTTTGTTAGAAAAATACAAGCTAGATGTGATTGCCCACCAATACCAAGCTACCGGAGACTTTGATGAATACAAAGATACCTTTTTAAAGTCTTTAGAAAATGCTACTAAGTTTAATCCACTATTTATAAATTCACATACAGCAAGAGATTATTGGTCTGCTGAAAAAAATGTTGAAGTAATAAATATTGCTGATAGAATTCAAGAGAAATATGATATCAAGATTTTACATGAAACTCATCGCAAACATTTTTTATTTTCTACACTTACGGCAGAACAGTATTTTAAGTTATTACCAAACTTAAAAATAACTGCCGACTTATCTCATTGGACTTGTGTCTCAGAGACAATGCTTGAAGATCAAAAAGAAATTTTGGAATTAGGGATTGCAAGAACTGAACATATTCATGCAAGAGTTGGATTTGAAGAGGGCCCACAAATATCTGACCCAAGAGCTAAAGAGTGGGAAGCGTATTTACAAACATTCACAAATTGGTGGCAAAGAATTGCTGATAGATTTAAAAAAGAGAATAGAGAATATTTAACTATAACTCCTGAGTTCGGTCCTGTGCCTTACACTTGGACAGTTCCACATACTAACAAACCAGTTGCAGATTTTTTTGAAATGAATTGTTGGATGAAAGATTATTTGAAGAAAAAACTAACTTGTTAATTTGCTAAATATTTTTCAACTTCTTTTGCTACTATAAGTTCTTCATTTGTGGGAATTACAGCAACAATAATTTTTGATGATTCAGCAGAAATAATTCCTTCTGTTGGATTTTCATCATTCCTTTTTTCATCAAGAACAATTCCGAGATTATCTAGTTGTCCAATAATTTCTTTTCTTAAACGAGGTGACTTTTGTCCGGCACCGGCAGTAAATGCAATACACTCAGCTCCGTTGAGCGCGACGAGATATTCTCCAATATATCTTTTAACATAATACGCAAATGTTTTGAATGCCGTAGTTGCTTTTTCATCACCTTCGTTCATCTTAGTTTCAATATCTCTAAAATCACTCAAGCCTCCAGAGAGACCAAGCAAACCACTTTTAGACATTAGAATTTCTCGCGCATCATCAATTGATAAATTTTCTTTTTCCATTAAGTATAGCAGAGCATACGCATCAAGATCACCAACACGATTTGAATTTAACAAACCACTTTGCGGACTCATACCCATTGATACGTCAATTGACCATCCATCTTTAATTGCACAAACCGAAGAGCTTCCACCAAGATGACAAGAGATAACTTTTTTAGATCCAAATAATTCGTTAGCTCTTTGTCCAATATATCTGTGCGATGCACCATGAAAACCATACTTACGAATTCCATGCTTCTCATAATACTCATAAGGAATTCCGTATAGATAAGCTTCTTCCGGAATGTTAACATGGAAGTGTGTTTCAAATAAACCGAGAAGTGGAGTTGAAACTAGTAGCTTTTTAAATACTGAAATTGCAGTAATGTAAACATCTGTATGAACTGGAGCTAGCGAGCGATAATCTTCCATTGAATTAAGAACACTATCAGTAAGTTCAACACAACCGGTAATATCTTTTGCGTGAACAGTTTTAAAACCTACTGCACTAATGTCTTCAATAGAATATTTTCCTTTTAAGGATGATAAAGTTAAATCTACTGCTTTGAAATAATCTTCAATCTTTAGCACTTCCCTTTTCTGTTCTTCATCACCAAAAGAATAAGTATAGATTCCTTCATCATCTCCTATACGTTCAACTGTTGCTTGGTAAAGCACAGTCATATCAGTAGTTTTGTAGAGTTTACATTTATATGATGTACTTCCGGGATTTGCAATTAGTATTTTCATGTTTCTCTATTAAATTACTTTCTAAGTTTTGCCATTACATTTTCAGTTATCTTTCTTATTTGCTCATCAGAAATTTTACTAGTATTTTCAAAACTAACTTGTCCCATTTCAGATTTCGGATAAGAAGTACTACTCATTGGTGTAGAGCTACATGTTGTAATTGGTCCAGTTAAATTAAATTTTTCTCTTAGTCCCATTAGTCTGTCTCTTTCAACTTCCGGGAAAATACCAAGGTGACCAAGTTGAATTGATTTACTAACAATATTTGCTGTATGTTCCAAGGTTTCCATTCGGTGATATGCAGTTAGTAAGTCTGCACCTAACGTTAAAGCTCCGTGATTTTCAAGTAGAATAACATCATTGTTTTTTATGTGAGGTCTAATATTATCAGGCAATTCATCAGTAGAAGGAAGACCATATTTAGCAATTGGTACAGCACCAATAACAATAATCGCTTCTGGCAAAACACATTTATCTAATGGAATTCCAGCAACGGCAAAACTTGTTGCAAAAGGTGGATGTGCATGAACAACTGCATGAATATCAGGTCTTTCTTTATAAACATCAATATGCATTTTAACTTCACTTGAAGGTCTATAGTTTGGATTACCTGAAATAACATTACCATTATAATCTACTTTGATAATCATATCAGTAGTCATGAAACCTTTACTAATTCCTGTAGGAGTTGTCAGCAGTTCTTTGTCATTAAGACGTACGGTCATATTGCCATCATTTGCAGCAACATAATTTCTCTGCCAAATTCTTTTTCCTAGGTCAACAAAAAGTTTTTTAAGTTCCCATTCATTTGTCATAATTAAACCTTATTATTTATTATAATTTATTGTCTTGTTAATCGTCACGGAATGATCCGTGACGGCAAAGTTAAAAGTCTGTGATGGTAAAGTCAATTTCTCTCTCCCAAAACTTTTGTATTCATCTCCACTAAACACAGTCATGCTGAGCGGAGTCGAAGTATGATGGTAATTATCGGTAAAATTTATATCTATGTCCTAAATAGAATTAGTTTATATCTTTATAATCAATCCTATCAACAATTGCCATAATTAGAGTTCTAATTGGAGCAAGCTCAAGATCAAATACTGCTTTAGCTACTCCTGGAGCTCCACCACAAATAACAGTATCACCAACGCCAGCACTAACATAGTCAATAGCTACCCACTCATTACCACTTTCTGTTTCATCTGGATTAATTGGTTGTACAACAAATACTGGTTTCCCAATATAAGCAGAATGTTTTTCAGTAGAAATTACTCTTTTAACAATTCTAGCCAAAAACATTATGCAATCTCATCAACAAGTTGAACAATACTCGCATTTACTGGAGCAAAACCAGAATCAAAAACTTGCGTTGCATCTGTACTAGTAACATAAATAATTTCAGAACCAACAAAGCCAATACTTTTAGGGTCTGCAACTACAAGTGGGTTACCAGTATTTTTACCTTTGGTAGAAATTGGTTGAACAACTGATAGTCTGCATCCATTAAGTTCTTCAACTTTTCTTGATGCCCAAACAACTCCTATCACTTTCCCAAGTTTCATTTATATCTTTCCTCAATTTCCACATCATCTATTATTGCTGAAACTACTGCATCTATTGGAGCATCCTTTGTTATTTCAGTCATTCTCGAGGCTGAACCATAAGTAAGTAAAACGAAATTTCCTTCTCCAGCTTGTACTGCATCAACAGCAACATGATAAGAGTTCAATGGTTTTCCATCGTGAGTAACCTCTTTACAAAGTAGCAATTTTTTGCCCACAAGATTTTCATCTTTTTGAGTTGCTACTATTGTACCAATAACTTTTGCAAATATCATATTTTACCTTTCAAAACTTTCTGCCAGTTCATCTATTGGTCTTGGTATTACTAGTTCAGAAACTACTTCACCAATTTGCGAAGCTGCTTGAACACCAGCATCAATACCAGCACGAACTGCTGCAACATCACCTTCAATTACAAATGAAACAAAACCACTACCTACCATTCTCCATTCAACAAGTTCAACACTTGCGGCTTTAATAGCTGCATCAGCACCTTGTACAAGTGGAGCAAAACCTTTTGTTTCTATAATTCCAATTGCGTTTGTTATTTTCATAATAAGAATTCCTATTTTTAATATTTTATTCCCATCAAAAATCGTAAATCATCAGTCTGCTATCGTCAATCGTTTTATATTTTAAGGAAATATCATTTCAGAATACTGATATTTTCTTAATATACTTTTCTGTAAATAATTTTACATCATAAATAACTAATCAACATTCTGCAATCATCAATCGTTTTTTGATTTGCGATTGGAAATTTATGATTTCAGATTTTTGATGTGTTTTTGCACCTATACAAACCTAAAAGCTCCATGCGTCATTATTCTTCTCTTACGAGAAAAATCTTTTGGTGTACAAATTCCCTCTCCGGTTGGAGTTGCAATTGTATGAGAAAAATATCCTTCTCCTAAGTCGCCTCCATCTCCACGCAAAGTACCACCATTTATAGTATGAACATCACAATCAAGAATTCTTGTGTAATAAGTTGCTCGTTCCATATCTTTTGTAAATATACTTGCTGTATGTTTGAAACCGTGCTCAGCTTTTAATGCCGCAGATACTCCATCTTCAAAGTTTCTAACTTTAACAATCGGAATGCACGGAGCCATCTGTTCAGCTATAACAAAAGGATGTTCACAATTAGTCTCTCCAAACAATAGAGGAACATTATCCGAGATATCCATTCCAAGAGCATTTGCTAATACACTTGCATTACGTCCAACAAAGTCTCTACTAATTACCCAATGTCTGCCATTTTTATCTAATGCTTTTTCTGCCATTTGATTCATCTGTTCTTTTGATAGTTTAACATTCCCAGCTTGTTCCATCTCTTTCATAAACAATTCGAATACAGATTCAACCACAAATATTTCTTTTTCTGCAATACATAAAATATTGTTATCATAACCGGCACTTAATGTAATCTCTTCAGCTGCTAATTTTAGATCAGCAGTTTCATCAATGAGAGCGGGCGGATTGCCAGGGCCGGCAGCAATTACTTTCTTCGGATATTTCATTGCAAGATCAACCATAAAAGGTCCGCCTGTTACAGAAAGTAGTTCAACATTTTTATGTTCAAACAAAGCTTTTGCTGTTTCAAGAGTTGGCTCTTTTATGCAAGTAACCAAATTATTTGGAGCTCCTACTTTTACCATATACTGATTTGCAAGTTGAATAACTTTTGCATTAACTTTTTTAGCTGATGGATGCGGATTGAATGCAATAGTATTTCCGGCAGCAAGTTGAATGATAATATTGTTAATCATTGTTGGTCCGGGATGTGTACTTGGTGTAATATTTCCAATTACTCCAAAAGGTGCAAACTCATCAATTGCCAATCCATTTTTACCTGACCAAGATTCTGGTTGAAGGTATTCTATACCAGGGCTGTTCTCTGCAGCATTTATAAACTTTGCAATTTTATGTTCCACTCGTCCCATCTTGGTTTCTTCAATTGTCATTAGCGCAAGTTCATCTTTATGGTCTATGGACATTTGCCTAACAGCATCAATAAACTTTTTTCTACATTGCATACTTCGTTCTTTGTATTCGATGAACGCAAGATGAGCTGCATCAGCAGTATCATTCATATCATCAAACACGCCCCAATCGCCATTGTTGGAATGTTGAGTTGAATTACCAGTAGCATCAATTCTACTTACTACATTCTGTACAACTTTACTTACTATTTCTTGCAGTTCTTTTTCTGAAATATTCACAGTTTATAAATATCCTTAATTATTTTTATTCATTGCTTCAATTGGTAGTTTCTCAGCCAACTTATTTGCCGGTCTTGGAATAATAACATGAGCTTCCACATTACCAATTCTTGATGCTGCTTGAACACCGGCATCCACAGCAGCTTTAACTGCAGCAACATCTCCTCTAATAATTACATTCACTTTTCCACCACCAACTTTTAACCATTTACCAAGACTAACATTCGCAGATTTTACTGCTGCATCTGCTGCTTGCATAGCCGGAGTAAACCCTAAAGTTTCTATAATTCCTAAAGCATCATTCATAATTTTTACCTTATTTTTTTTGTCCCATTTGCTCAAAAACTTCTTCGTGAGCAGAAGCAATAATATTTGTACAAACTAATTCTCCTACTCTTGCTGCTGCCTCTGCTCCAGCTTCTACAGATGCTTTAACAGCTCCCACTTCTCCTCTAACTATTGATGTAACATATCCACCACCAATTTCTACACGCTGAACGTATTCAACATTTGCTGCTTTTAACATAGCATCAATTGCTTGTATAGTTCCAGTATTACCGCGAGTTTCAACAAATCCTAATGCTGCTCCAGCCATAATTTATCCTTCTAATTTATTTTCGTTATTTTAATTTTTCTTTGTCTAATTAAATCAAATGCACTTGGTGTAATAATAGTTTTTTTGGGGATTTCAATTTCTTCAATATCCAATGCAATTTCTAAGATATCAACTTCAGTTAACAATTGAGTTTTATATTTACTCTTTTCAATTTTTAACCTTCGTTTAGAAGTTTCTGATTTTTGAGTACTACAATTATTACTTAGTAGTTCTTCATCAACTTGGATTCCTCTTATACTCAATTCAAGAATAACTTCTCTTACAACTAAAGCAACTATTTCTTCAATCGAAATCAATTCTATTATTCTCCAATTCCCTTTTTATAAAATGTACTACTGCTAGATGAAATTGAATCAACAATTCCAACAATAGAATTATCCGTACAAACATCTTTAGTTAACTTAGTTAATCTTGCAGAAGATGATGAGCATAACATAACCACATCACCAGGCCCAGCACTAACAGTATCAGTACAAACAGCTGATTTGCCAATTGATTGTAGTTTCTCATCCAAGTAATCAACCACCAATAATTTTAATCCAATAAGATTCTTTTCTTTTTGAACTGCTACTACGTTACCTATAACTTTACCTAATTGCATTCTTATTTTTCAAATTATTAGAAGAATTATTAAACTGTGTGAACATCAACTCCAACTGCTTTAATTTTTTTTATTATTTTTTTCGGTGCTGAACTATCTGTTATAATTTTAGAAATATTTTTTAGCTTTGCATAAGTCGCTAGTCCATTTTGTGAGAACTTACTTCCATCAATTAAAACAATCACTTCTTTTGCTTTTTTTATAATTATTTTTTTTAATTCTATTTCAAGAAGATGTGAATCTGTTAAACCCTTCTCAATAGATACTCCCCATGCACCAAGAAAGACTTTATTGATATTTAGATTTCGAAAAAACTCACTTGTTGGTAATCCGGTAATCGATCCAGAAACACTTCTCAAATAACCACTTGGCATAAGTACATTTATATTTGAGCAACTCATCAACTCAATAGCTGTCCAAATTCCAGTTGGGATAACTGTTAATTCTTTTAGCTCATCCCTATCTCGTAAAGCTTTAGCCATTGCCAATACTGTTGTACTAGAATCAAGTAAAATCGAATCCATAGAATTTACAAATTGTGCTGCGTACTTTCCAATCTTTATTTTATTTTCTAAGTTTTGATTCTTTCTAATTTGAAAAGAATACTCTTGTCTAACTCTTTCTTCAAGTAGCCTTGCCCCACCATGAGTTCTTAAAACTTTTCCATCCTCTGCAAGATTTGTTAAGTCAGCTCTAATTGTAACTTCGGAAACGGATAGTTTTTCACTTAACTCTGTAACCGAAATATTTTCTTCTGTTACTAAAATATCTAGTATTTTTTTTTGTCTATCTAGCATCAATAACTTAATAAATTATAGGTACACAAATATACTCATATTTACGTTTATTTTCAGAATAATTACGTTTACTTTCGTTTCAAATATCTTTTAAATTTTTTCAATTAATATATGTTCATTAACTGATGGATTATGGTAGATTAGTCGTGAATCAATTTTTAGATGTTTTGGTTTGGATTTTCTATCCTTATTTTTTAATCTTTCAATTAGTATTTCAACAGCTTTCTTCCCTATTTCATAAGGTGCCTGATCTATTGTAACAAATGGAACTCCAAGACGATGAACAATATTATTATCGCCAAACTCTCCCAAATACATATCTTTAGGGATTGAAATATTTTCATCCGCTAGCACCTTGCCTACTAAATATGCAATTTGACCACCAGCACAAACAATTGCATCTATTTTCTTTTTTGATTTTAATAATTTTCTAATCTGCTCATTTACTTTCTCATGTTCAATTTCAACATTAATTTTAACAACTAGTTTTTCGTCAAATTTTAAGTTGAAATCTTTGAGTGCTTTTTTATAACCTTTGTATCTTTCACTAGCAACTGATAGACTTCCAATTGCACCAACAAAAGCAATTCCTTTTTTACCATTATTTATAAAATGTTTAACCATACTGTAGGAAGCCTTGATATCATTGGTTGAAACAGTATCAGTTTCGATACCATCGCATTTTCTATCCATACTAACAAAGGGAACACCTCGCTCCATTAGCCTCTTTTTTATACTGCTATTTTTATTTCCGGGAACAGAGTCTATACAAACTCCATCCACCTGAAGCATAGAAAGAAACTCTAAGTTCTTCTTTTCAATTTCATGATCTTCGTTATTCATTAGTATTATTGTTTCGTATCCATTTTTTCTTGCTGTATCATTTATGGCATGTACCATAAAACCAAAAAAAGATTCACTTAATACTGGTACAATTACTCCAATTATATTACTGTTTTTATTAACTAAAGTTCTAGCCATAAAGTTTGGTTGATATCCTAATTCATCTGCAAGAGCTTTGACTTTTTTAATTGTTGCTTTGGAAATATCAGAACTGTCTCTTAATGCTTTAGAAATTGTTGCGGGAGTTAATCCGATTTGTTGAGCTAATGTTTTTAACGTTACAGTTTTATTTTTCATAGGTATGTACAATGCTAAAAGATGTATTGTAGATTGCTTGCAATATGCTTTAAGATAAACAGAGTGCAAGCAATCTATTCTACAATTTAATTTCACAACATAAAGGTGTTTTACAAAAAATCAATATACAAAAAAGGCACTTCACTATTTTCAAGTGAAGTGCCTTATTAAATAAATTAGCTAAAATTTATTTTATTTAAGCAATAGCATTTTTCTTGTTTGAACAAAATTGCCACTTGTTAAAGTATAGAAATAAATTCCACTTGTTAATTGAGTTGCATCAAAATTAACATTGTATGATCCAGAAGCTAATTCTTTGTTTAACAAATCAGCAACTTCTTCACCCAATACATTAAACACTTTTAGAGAAACCATTCCGTTAGTTGGAATAGCAAACTCAATGTTTGTTGTTGGGTTAAATGGATTTGGATAGTTTTGTTCAATGCTATATTTATCAACTATAACATTATCTATTTTTTCAACTCCAACTATGTTTGGCCACCAATTCAAATCACCTAAAGGCAAACCATCAGTTCCAGCAGTTTGCAAGGCTGTATTAGAATACGAAAGATCAAATTCTAAAGGCCAAGTGAAAGCTAGATAATCAGCAACATTATGGAATTTAACAGGACTACCAACTGTACCACCAGATCTTTCTGTTCTGATATTCGCACAATTTTGTGCTAATAGTTCATCAGTATTATTTAGATTTGCAAAACCAGGATCTACATTAGTAGTATTTTCATCAACAAAATATTGAAAACCTTCATGACTTTGAGCAACTACTGCAGAATCAACTATATGTAAAGTATCAAATCCTGCTGGCGGATCAACAATGTTTCCAGCTGAATCTGCCCATGTAAATATTTTAAGATCATAAGCCCAAGCATCTGTATTACTATTAAACATTGCAGCATTATAATCGTTCATCCAAGGAGTTGGTGTTATTGTAGGATCATTAACTTGGTAATTTTTAACTGGAGCTGTATAGAACCAGTTGTTATTTTTTAATTCCCAAACAAATTCACCTTCAGTTAGTTTTCCATCACCATTTGGATCATAATTTGCACGTACGCCGCCAGGACCAAATAAAGAATCTACTTTTTGCATATTCATTTGTACTTCTGCATAATTCATTAATCCTTTTGGACCTTGATCAAAGTGTCTTTGAATTTCCTGATCATCATCACCAAAAGCATGAGTGTTTACAAAAAGATTATTTGTATATTTTTTAATTACATACCCATGGCTATTAATTGGATGAACCATAGAGTTAACAAAAGTACAATGATCTATCTCTGCATAAAAAGCTTCAGAGCTACCATCTCCACCATTAACTGCAAAAGCACCAAAATTGAAATATGTTGTATTCTTAACAATTATTGAATCCATATTAGCACTTGCAAAAACGGCACCATTCCAATCTGCACCTGAAGGCGCACCAATATTTTTAAAGATACAATCATTTATTTTATAAACATTGTTACCACCATTATCCAAAAACATTCCCCACCAAGTGTATGGAGTTTCAAAAATACATCCTTCAAAGTTTATTTTTTTTCCACTACCTTTCACTTCGTGGATAATCCAGGAAATAGGACCGGTACCATCCAAATTACTGCCAAAAATCCAAAGATTTTTGAAAGTAGCATTATCAAAAATGTGCCATAAATTACCAACTGCACCACCATCTGCTTTAAGACCTGCACGAACAATAGGTGGTCTATTTGCATCATCTGGTTTATCTGCAACAAGTACAAGCGGAAAATCTAACTGAAGAATTTCAGTAAGAATATATTGTGCACCACGTTGTAATTTATAAACTTTATGTACTCTATCTCCACTTGTAGTTGTATCATTTTTTATTGCTTCATTCAAAGCACCAAGTGCTTGCCCTGCAGCATTTAATGGGCCAATTAATAATGTGTCCCCTTTTGATTCCAATTGTGCAAACATTACACTACTGCTTAATAATAATAGTGTTAGGATTGCTGAAATCGTTAACATTTTTTTCATGTTATTCTCCTTAGTTGTTAGTTTGTTAAAAATACTACTTTAGTTAATTGTCAGTTTATAATGTGTTTTGTTTTCCCTCCTTTGATTTTAATAAAATAGTTCAAATTTAATTTTAATGGGTTATATATTTACTAATTACGATTTAGTTCTATGATTTATGCTGTCATACCAGTTTGTGTTTTTTGCAATAGCGGTATTTATAATATTAATTAGATTCTGGTATTCCATCAAAAGACGATGAAAATCGGAATGACAGATTCTTAGCTTTTCCGAAAACTAATTTGGTTTTAAAAAAATATTAAAATTGATATCTTAAACCAAGATTTGCATTTCTACCATAGTCCTCTGAATATCTAGTAAAATTCTTATGTTTTATAACATCTCTTTCAATCTCGTTAGTTAAATTATTTATGTTTAAAAATAATTCCATACCGTCCACAGGAAGTTTTTGTTTTAGAGACAAGTCGTAACGTATAAAATCGGTTGAGTACGCTCTCAAAGATTCGTACCAATTAGTTGCTCTAAATATACCTGTTGAATATCTCAATGCCCATCTAACAGAAAATCCCATAAAATCATATCCAATAGTGACGTTTAATAAATGATCCGGTTGAGAAATCATAGGGCTAGTATAAGTTGTATCATTATTAAAGTATGTTGCTCTATAAGTTTTAGGATCAATTTCAAAACCAATTACTGTTCTTAAATATTTTGCTTCTGATTTATTACGTGTATAGTTTATATTAACTACTAATCCATTTAAGAAACCTGGTAAATACCAAAAGTTAGATTGCCATTCAACTTCAAGACCATAATTAAAAGCATCGTTAGGATTATTAATTGCTGTAGATGCTCTTTGACGAAACATTGATGAAGGTAAATCAAAAAAAGCAGTATCCAAAATCACTTTTTCTCCAGTCCAAAAAATCATGTCCTCAATCTTTTTGTAATAAGCACCTACAGAAAACAATCCTATTTTATCTGAATGAATAGACATTTGCAAATCCCAATTTTCAGCTTTTTCAGGCTTAAGTCTAAAATTACTTAAGTTATCAATAGCTCCCCTTGTTGTAATTACCCAACCTGGCATAATATTATTATAGTTTGGTCTTTGTAGAGTATGCGTATAACCTGCTTTAATAGTAAGCCAATCTGTTGGTTTGTAAAATGCTTGAATCATTGGTAAAATAAAATCATTTTTACGTACTTTCGTAACTGTATCAATAGGAGTTATTCTCCAATCTCCTAAAACACCAAATCTATTTCCTCTATATCCAGTATATTCAGTTCGATTAGATTCGAAACGAACTCCGGGAATAATCATTAAATTTTCACCTAAATTAATTTCGGGCATTAAATAAAATGCATAATATTCTTCATTACCAAAAAAATCTTCATAATTTGATTTAACATAATTAATTTCTGTTACACCATAAGGATCTGCAGTAGTTCTACCATCATATTGCTCCATTATAACATCATGCATACGTCTAAACAAATCTCTATCAAATACATTCCCAAAATCATATTTACCGTCTAGGAAATCAGTTCCATCATAGTTTTTATCTAGAAAATCTGTTAATAGTATTCTGAAATCACTAGCTGCCCAGGCTTCCTTAGTTCTTGTACTAAATTCATTTTCAAAAGTATTATAAATTAAATTTCTATATTCTTGATTGCCACCATCGTTAGATGCACTCAATGTTGTTTTATTGTAGTTCTTATTTTTAGTTCTATATTTTCCACCCCAATTCAATTTAACATTAATTTTATTCGTGATATTTATGGTGTATGCCATATTAAGATCTGCAGCTAAATCTCTTTCTTCTGTTTCACTTTCATCATGAAAAATACCACCTAGCTCCATAAAAAATACTGCTTCATCTGAAGAAAATGTCATTAAATTAGGAATAGTTTCGGGATCTAAATCAACATTATACTTTGAGTCTCTATCAGTTGAAAAAGGGTTGGAAGGTGAACTATTGTTGCTTGAAGATATTCTTGCAGGTAAAACATTTTTTGAAAATGAATGACTTAAAGTTGAATTAATTTCAAAGTTGTCCCATTTATGATCAATACTTAATGAATTAGTTAATATTGTTAATCCACTTTCGGGTGTATCTGTATAATTGAGGTTAAATCCTTGTTGTTCAAAATCATAAGTGTTTGTGTATCTTGTTTCTTCACGGTTAATGCTACTAAAAAAGTTAGAAGATTTTATTGTTGTAGATGGTAAAGAAAAATCTAGAACAACTGTAGCACCAATACGCTGTACATTTCTAAAAATATCTTGTAGTTGAACATTATTTGTTCTAACTGGAGCTTCTAAATTTTCCTGAGAAAACATATTATTACTCCACTTGTTACCTAATTGGTGAGAACTCCTGTCTGCTTCTTCATAATCACCTTGGGCATACACACCCAATTTATTTGATAAAAAACGACTGCTTCCACCAGCAGATAATTTAAAATCTCCGAAAGAACTTCTTAGTCCGTTGTAGCCCCCTTGTGCAATAACATTAAAGGTTGGTTTTTCTGGTGCTGTTCTAATTCTAAAATTAACTATACCTCCAGTAGCATTTGCTTCTTGGTTTGCCATTATCGATTTTGTTAATTCTATACCTTCTAGCATGTATGGTGATATCATACTTAAATCTGAACTTCTATCATTTTCACCAGTAGCAGCCATATTCACTCCATCAATCTGAACTTTAGAATATTTTGGAGCCATTCCACGAATAACTAATTTATTTCCTTCCCCACCGCTTCTTTCTATAGACACACCAGGTAATCTACCAACTGCTTCAGCAGCGTTAGCTTCTGGCAACTGTTGTATTTGTTTGCTTGAAACAATATTCTTAATTGTTTTCGAGGTCAGCTGTTGGTTGATTGCTGCTTGTTGTGCAGATGCTTGTCCGGTTACAACAACAGTTTTACCTTCAATAGTTTTATGTTGAAGTTCAATATCAGTTCCTAGTACTCTATTTTTTACTATTGTAAGAGTTACTACTTCCGACTCATAACCAATATAGCTAACAGTTAATTTTTGTTCTCCAACTGGAATGTTTGTTATGTAAAATTTACCATCAAAATCAGTTGCAGCTCCAATGTTATGACCCTTAAAGATTAAGTTAGCTCCTGGTAACGGATCACCATTAGATTTGTCAATTACTTTTCCTGAAATTTTTCCGGTCTGGGCAATAGTGAATGAACTTAAAAATAAAACTATTATTAAGACAGAAATGAGATGTAGAGGTTTAAACATTTGATACTCCAACTAATATTTTTTAATAATTTCTTAACAAAATTTTGATAAATCTTTAACATTTACGAAAACGTTTAAGTACCTTGTATAAACTTAAACTAAATTGCAAACATATTCAAGGTATAACTACTTTCTAAGTAAATTAATATCTCAACTTATAATTCATTTACTTTAGCGAATAAAATAAAAAAACTAAATTATTTTACCCTATATGGAGTGAACAAACAATGGAATATTTGGGATTTTTTTTATACTTTTTAACACACTTCATTATTGATAATTAAAGGTGATTTTTTAATTCAGCCTTCTCTTTGCTATACTGATGTTAAAGTGGTTCTCGGATTTTAATCTATAACGAAAAATGACCACCAGATTAATGCTATCTGAAAAATGTACCCACACTTCCCCTATTTCTTTAGTCCTAAATTTTTAGAAATAATTTCTTTTCTTTGTTCAACACATTTTGCAGTTCCTAGTCCATCTTCGGGAGTATTTTTTACATAATCTATTAACTTATCAACCGTAGATGTAGCAACGTGCATTCTTTTATCTGAGGAAGCATAATAAATAAGCACATCATCATTTTTCTTTTTTACCCATCCATTAACGAACAATACATTTCCGACATCACCAATAAATTCATCTCCCATAGGAGCCATAAAATGTCCGCCCGGTTTATAAATAACTTTTGTCGGGTCTTCCAAAGAAGTCATAAACATGAACAATGTGTACCTTAACCCCGCCGCATTATTCCTAACAGAATGAGCCAAGTGTAGCCATCCTTCCTTTGTTTTTATGGGAGCTCCGCCTTGTCCATTTTTTAATTCTCCAACTGTATGGTAGAGGCGAGGATAGATAACTGTCTCTTTTTTTATTTTTGCTTTTTCAATAGAATCAGAAAGTCCCCAAGCAATTCCACTTCCACTACCAACATCAATAAAGCCATCTTGCGGACGTGTATAAAATGCATACTTTCCATTTACAAATTCCGGATGTAATACAACATCTCTTTGCTGTGGAGAAGGTGTTTCTAAGTCTCCTAGTCTTTCCCATTTTTTAAGGTCTTTGGTTCTAGCAATACCTGCACCAGAAATTGCTGACGATTGATCAAACTTGGAAGTTTTCGGATCTTTTCTTTCAACACAAAAAACTCCGTATATCCATCCATCTTCGTGCTTAACTAAGCGAACATCATAAATGTTTGTATCTGGGTCTTTTGTCTCCGGCATTGTTATTGGGTAGTCCCAAAACTTAAAATTGTCAATCCCATTTTTACTTTCTGCAATTGCAAAAAATGATTTACGATCATTCCCTTCTATTCTTGCAGCAAGACAGATTTTACCTTTGAACTCAATTGCACCAGCATTATATACCGAGTTAACTCCCATTCTTACTTGCAAATTTGGATTTGTTTTGTGGCTAAGATCAAAACTCCAATTTATTGGAACGTGATCTTCTGTTAGAATACTATTTTGGTATCTATCATAAATTCCATTCCAAATATTTGTTTTTTTATTTTTCTTGGAGAGCAGAAGTCTTTGCTCTTTAAGAAGTTTAACTAGTTTTTTGTCGAAAGTATTTTTTGTCATTTTTGTCCTAAGTTATATTATTAAATAATTAGTTTTTTAAAAATAATTGTGAATTGTGTTTGAAATATTTAGCTACTAAAATTATTTCAAACAGTTTTAGAATGTATTTGCAAATGGGATTTGTGAAATATAGATGTTATTAAATTTTTCTGATTATTTCAGTAAAATAATTTTTTTTGTAACTATCATGTTTGGAGTTTGTATTCTTACTAAATATATTCCAGAATTTACAGTTTCATTATTGTTGTCGTGAGCGTTCCAGTTTATTGTATGACTTCCTTCTGCATAAGAACTTCCTACTATTTCCTTAATCAATTCACCTATTGTGTTATAGATTTGAAAATTGACTTTTGTAGAATTTGAAAGAGCAAAAGTAAAATTGACACTTAAATTAAATGGATTCGGATATGTCTTTAGTGAAAGTATTTCCTTTACAGTATTTTTTGAATGAGATTCCATACTAAGTGGTAGCTCTGAAAGTTTAGACAATCCTTTATCAGTAGCAATCCAAATGTTATTTTTTGAGTCAATTTTAATATCTAAAATATTGTTACTAATTACTCCATCAGTTTCAGCATAAGATTTCCAATTATTTCCATCAAAACTTGAGACGCCTCTTATTGTACCAAACCACATCATTCCATTGCTATCACCTGAGATTGAGGTAACTCTATTATCAACTAAACCATCTTCAGTTGTAAAAATATTCCAGTCTGCATTTTTAGAATCATGTTCAAAGTGAGATGCTACTCCATTTACAGTTCCATACCAATGGTTATTTTGCTTATCAATAAAAACTGTTAGAACAGTATCGGAAGGAAGACCGCTCCACGTACTTTGCACAATAGAGGCAGAACTAATTCCATCAATTTCGTGATTATAAAATCTACTAATTCCTCCGCCATCTGTTGCTACATACATTACTCCACCACTCGGTATATAGTTTTCATTTCTATGAAAAACTGTATCGGAAGAAATGGAGAATGAATTAATTTGATTACCCTTAAGTTTAATTCCAGGAGAACCTATACTTAAACTTAGAACTTCACTTGGTGTAATAATAGACACACCCTTATCAGTTCCCAGCCACTTATAAAAATCAGAATCAATTCCAATTGAAGTAATTGTATCGGAGAGAATGTTTAAAGTATTTTTACTCCAATACTTAATTCCCGCTGTTATAAACAAATCTTCAACATTAAAATTTATTGTTCCTTTATTACTGCCTAACCAAAGTGTATTTGCTGAATCTTTTTCTAGTATAGAACTATTTATTATCTTACTACTAATTCCATCTTCTGTAAAATAAGTTTCCCAATTGTTTCCATCAAAGCTTGCAAGACCTTTATCTGTAGTAACCCAAATTGTTTCTTCTACTATTGTGATTGATGTAACGTAATTACTCGGAAGCCCACTATTATCAGTAGTATAGTTGCTCCAAGTTTGTCCAAGTAAATTGTTGGATAAAAGAAAAAGCATAATAAATAATAAATATTTTCTAATCAATTCGTTTCCCTATTTAAGTAGTATCATCTTTTTTGATTCAACAAAACTGCCTACTTGTAATTTATAAATATATGTTCCACTAGCTAAATTACCACCGTCAAAAGTAGCTTCGTAAATACCGGGATTTTGTTTTTGGTTTACTATTGTTGCAACATGTTTTCCTAATACATCATAAATATTTAATTGCACCAATTGTTCTTGTAGAGACGTTGCATGCAACGTCTCTACAATTGGAATTGAATATTTTATTGATGTCGTTGGGTTAAATGGGTTTGGATAATTTTGTTTTAATGTAAACTGACTTGAAACATTATCAATTACTTCAATATCGGTAGTAATAGTTTGGTCAACAAATACTAATTCAATTCCATCTCCAATTCCTAGATTACGTGAGTATTGTTTATCATCTGAATTGTTCCAATGTTCGTTAACACCTAAACTACCAATTGGAGTTCCATCACCTTCGGGATCATAAGAAACTCCATCTGGCCAATACTCTGAGGAAGCAGCTTGTCGAAGATAGTCTGTTGTCCCAGTCATACGAGGGTGTCTAACTTTTATTAAATAATTATCATCTACCGAACCATCATATTCCGTATAAAGAAAATCAAAAGCAACAGATTCAATTGCAACCATATCTTGCGAAACAAATATTGATGAAGTCCAATCATTATTGAAAGGAGTCATCTCCCATTTTGTCGGAGGCTCTACAGCTTCCGAACCAGCCCAAAGTGCATCAAGAAGAAATAGCACTTGATTATTCCCTATTTTTTCATGTCCCATCATATCCACTTGCACTCTATATAAAGAAGAATCAGTTCTTGATGGTATTCCTTCAGGAATTGCCACTAATCCAGGATGCAAATGTTCTGCACTATTTCTAGTATGAGAACCAAAGTGGTTTTTTGCAAATAGTGTAACTCCAGCACGAGCATGTGCTTTAAGAGTAGGAACATTAATTAAATAATCTGCATCATTCATTACAGTATAAATTTTATCAGAAACAGCATCGCTCATTTCGTTTCCTTTATCTGAATAGAATACTACATTATTAGCTGTTGGAAGTGCTTGCTCACGTCCGCTACCTCCATCATTAGAAATATAATGAACATTAGGGAATTGAGATTCCCAAAGATCAAAACTATTATTGTACAAAAACTTCATAGGATCACCAACAAATATATTTTCTTGTTGAACTCCATAAGTATCAATCAACTGACTTAATAATGAAAGTATTAAGTGTGGAGAAGTTTCTGACATTCCGTAAAAATCATTTCTACTGTGGTCATTATCCGATGTAATATTTCCCCACGATTTACCTTTGCCCCAAGTTGATGTTGCATTTACTTTTATAAATATTTTTTCACCTTGAGTATATCCTTGCAACTTCCCAAGTTTTCTTTGATTAAAATATTTGAATATGTTTTCCCAAGCATCTATGTCGGTGTTTTCATCTGTCAATTTCTTTAAACTTGATGATAGCATTTTATCAATTTCAATTTGATCATTATTTTTATTTAAGAACCATCCATCATCACTCGTGTCAGCAGCAGTTCCTTTTTCACCATAATACTTATTTGTACAATTCTCATTTGTTGCATCCGGATTCCAAACCCAAACTACTCTTCCTGGATTGATTCCTTTTGCATCACCAATAGGAGCAAGGGGTTTAACAGTTTCATTAAATTTATCAGTACTGGCAAATGATTTTAGATCATAACTACTTGTTCCAACAATCAAGAAAAGTATTCCTATAAATAGAAAAAGTCCCGCTTGAAAATATGATGATTTACAAAAATCTATTTTCATTTTTTTGAATGCAACTACTGCTCCTACTAACCCGATTATCCAAAGCACAAAACTAGATGCCATAGGTGCTGCAACCTTCATACAAGGATATCCTGCACGGCTTGGTTTTGGAATTACTCTTATTAAAAACCAGACTAACGCACCAAGTCCAAATAGTGGAAATGCATTTTTAAGTAAAAATTTTTTCCATTTTGATTCTTCTTTTTGTCCGTTTTCTTTTTTCATAGTTTTATCCATTTGAATTATGTTCTTTATTCATTAACAATTAAATTTCATTTTTCTTAATCAAATCTCTATACCACTTTGCAGATTCCTTCGGAGTTCTTTTCAAAGTTTTGAAATCGACATGATGCATTCCAAATCTTTGTGAATAACCAGAAGCCCATTCAAAGTTATCTAAAAGCGACCAAACAAAATACCCCTTAACATTTACACCACTATCAATTGCAACGGTTGTAGCTTTTATATATGAATCTAAGAATTTAATTCTTTCTACATCATTTATTTTTCCATCAATAAACTTATCATCAAAACCCGCTCCATTTTCTGTAATATATATTTCAGGGTTATCATATCTTTCGTCAATCCACTTTAACAATTTTGTTAAACCCCAAGGAACAATATTCCAACCCATCGTTGTTTTCTTTCCCCAAGATTCATCAGAAGATAGAATGATTTTTTCATCTTCGTCCATCCCGCCAAAGCCATCAGCATCATTCTTAATGTTTTCTCTGTCATCATTTTCTGTTAACATTGTTGTGTAATGGTTTAATCCAAAGAAATCGCATGAGCCTTTTATCATAGCACTATCTTCTTCAGTAAATTTTGGAAGTCGATCACCAACATTTTCTCTCATCGATTTTGGATACTCCCCTTTATATAAAGGGTCTGCAAACCATCCAAGATAAAACTCCAAAGCACGCTCTGCTGCTTCCTTATCAGCTTCCGAGTTTGTTTTAGGTTCTCTCCAATCGCAATTATTGCAAACTCCAATAATTCCCTTTTGAGTAGATTGAAATTCTTCATGATATATTTTGGCAGCTTTACCGTGCGAACGTAACAAGTTATGTGCAACAATATAAGGTTCAGTATTTGAAGTTCTTCCAGGTGCAAAATTTCCAAAACCGTAGCCAAGAATTGTTGTAACCCAAGGTTCGTTAAAAGTTGTCCACTTAGTAACTCTATCACCAAATTCTTCAAAACAAATTCTAGCATACTCTGCAAAGTAGTCTGCACTATTTGGGTTTAGCCATCCATCTTTTTCCATGTCAAGTGTTGCTGGTAAATCCCAATGATAAAGAGTAACCCAAGGGTCAATATTATTTTCTAACAGCAAGTCAATTAATTTAGAATAAAATTCAACACCTTCTTTATTTCGTTCTCCATATCCAGTTGGTTGTATTCGCGTCCAAGCAATTGAAAAACGATAAGCAGTAACTCCTAGATTTTTTAATAATTGAACATCTTCTTCTAACCTATTATAGTGGTCGCAAGCAACATCAGCATTATCACCATTTAAAGTTTTCCCAGGAGTATGTGAAAAAACATCCCATATTGAAAGTCCTTTTCCACCATCTAACCAAGCTCCTTCTATTTGGTAAGCTGATGTTGAAGTTCCCCATACAAAGTCTTTTGGAAATTTAAACATATATTTTTGTTCCTATTATTTTACTATTTCTGTTTTATTGATAGTCTAAAACTTAATTATTAAAAGTGAAATTTGCCGGATCAATATAATTCTTATTAACATCATCTAGTACTAATATCCAATCTGTTCTCTCGCCACTTGTTGGTGGAACAAAACTCATATCAGTTTTTCGATTTTTGAAAGCCTCAATCTTTTTGCTTACACCTTCACGCGGGTTATACCAATAGCCGCTAACACTATCAGCATTCAACTTCTGCATTTGAAGTTTTACTGTGTTCCCTTTCGGAAGATATACAATAAAGTATGAACTATCTTTTCCTCTAGCTGCTTTAATATTTTCATAATCTTGACCAAAATAATCTGACAATACTTGCTGATCGGGAATCATATTTAGAAATGGACGAGACTCAAAAAGTTTTCTAACAAATCCCATTTGAGTTGAGCCTGGTTGATGAATGGCTAAGTTCCAAGGAACTCTTGCTCCCAAAATTGCTTTCCTTCCAGGCTTCCACATTTGCCAAATATTATTGTTACCATAAGTATGTCCAAACGCTCCAGAGAGAATTGACCAATAAGCGGCTTCTCTAATATCGTAATCTGTAAACCTTTCATTATCCAAAGTAAATCGAACAGCAATATCTTCATATTGTGGTTCACCATTTATAATTGGTTTTATAGGTTTAATTTCATAATTCTTTTTAATAATTTCGTACACTTTATTGTGCCTTCTCCAATGTCCGGTTTGTGTCATATTAAAATCAAGCCATTCATCGTTATGAAACCAATCTGCCGAACTTTTATCACCCATAGGATGAAACGAAATTAGATGTTTTTTATCATCACCTTTTTGTAAACCTTTTGCCATTGCTCTTGTTATTGCTTCGTGCTTTTGCGTTTCCGGATTTCTATCGCCACCCAAAATCCATACAATATTATTTTGATTTTTATATCTTGAAGCAAGCCATTCACAGTACTTCTCTGATACTTCTGTGTCAGTAAAAATTACTGGACCAACACCCCACTTTTTATGCCATTTATCTCCCCAAGTTGGAAGAAGTGCAAGATAGATATTGTATTCTTTTGCTTTCTCAATTACCCAATCAACGTGTTCAAAGTATTTTTCGTTTGGTCTTAGTGGGTTATCATCAATTAAAGGACGTTCACCATAAGAGCTTGGTACTTTTATTCCATCCAATTCACCAAGTATAACAGCTTGAACAATATTAAAACCTATCTCAGCTCGGTCTTTAAAATATAGCTCTACTTCTTCTCGGTCGCATCTGTGGAATAATTCCCAGGCAGTATCACCAATCCATATAAATGGTTCTCCGTTTTCATAAACAAGATGATGCTTGTCCTCACTCACCTTTAGCCATTGAGCATTTAGGTCTAAAGTCAAAAATAAAATGATAGCAATTAAAATTTTCAGTTTCATAGTATTGTTTGTATTATTTAGTTGATGTATTATTATTTTCTATTCTTAATTCTTTCTCTAAACATTATTTCAAATTCTTCTATTGAACCTTCAAAGAAAATTAGTTCTCCATTTATTGTCTGACTTTCTCCAGGTGTTAAATTATCAAAAATAGGGTCGGCGTGAACGCAAGGATGTTCTGGATTTCCAACAAAAGAAAATGTATCATCAAACCAGGTAAATCCCAGCAAATGATTTTCTGTTTTTGATTTTGTTACCACAACTGGTAAGTCAGAAACTAGCTTTCCACCTTTTAACCAACCAACACGAAAACCCTCTTTAATAGTATCTTGTTCAACTGCTTTGTCAAATGGCATCCAGCCTTTATTTCTAATATGCACATATTTATTATTATTTGTTTCTTCGTTAAATTCTTTTATAGGATCTAAATAAACACAAGTTAAGAGCATCACTTCTTTTAATTCTTTTTTACTTCCATTTGTAATCCACAATTTTAGACTTGCAATATTTTCCTTTTTCTTTATTATTTCTCCACCAAAACTAATCCCATTTGGTAGAAGTTCTTTATAACTAATGCCATTTTTTATTTTTTGCCAAAGAGCTGATTTAATTTTTGGGAATGCAGTTGGGAATCGTTTATCTATATGTCCAAGGTATGTAACATTTCCATCTATCCAAATTGTTTCAGGAAAATCGAACCAAACATATTCTTGACTCTCCCACGGCGGAGAAATCCACGCTACTTGCTCACTGCCAAACATAGGACGCCACATCCCGGGAATAATTTCCATTTGATGAGTAACCAAATCAAACTGTGTGTGATTTAGCTTCATCAATTCATCTTGTTTTTTTTGAGCGAACAAATTACTACTTAGTAAAAGAATTGCAGAAACGCATAATAAAATATTTTTTATTTTTTTAGTTAACATTTTTATTCTCTTTTTTTTAATCATCTTCCAATTTATCATACCAATTCTTTTTAAGGAAATAGGATGACACAAATAAAATAATAGCAGCATACATCATTGACATTTGCTCTTGTATTACAATATAAATTGGTAGAGCAACTAAAGTTGTTTGCCAAATAATTCCAACTATTACATTAACTAAATCACGTTTGAAATTTTTATTCTCATTAAAGTTTGGATTATCTTTTAGCACTTCATTCAATACTGGTTTCCAAAATCCCCACGGACGTGTTTTGGAATAAAAGTTTTTTAGAACTTCCATATCATCTGGCTTTGTTAATAGGCTACCAACTACACTAGCAATTCCCGAACCTAATAAAATATAAGGGAAAGAATTAAGTGGCGATAAATCTGGAAACAGTTTTGGGAATAACATTGCAAACACAATTCCGGAAATCATTCCGTAGAAAAACCCGTAACCATTAAAACGCCACCAGTACCACTTTAGAACATTGGCTGCTGTATATCCACCCCACAATGCAGCAACTATCCATTGAGTAATTGTGTTAATTGATTCAGTCATAAATCCAAAACCAACTCCAATAACAACTACTATTAGTGACGAAACATAACTAAGAAAAATATATTTTTTATCCGGTGCATTTGGATTGATATACTTTTTGTAAATGTCATTTACTATATACGCTGGAGCGGCATTAACAGTTGCTGCAAAGGTTGACATAAAAGCAGCAATCAATCCGGCAAGAAGAATTCCCATTAAGCCAACCGGAATAAAATTGCTGATGGCATAAGGCAATATCATTTCAAAATCTATATTCTCTCCCATTCCATTTAGTTCGGGGCTAAAGAAAACTAACGCTAATACAACTAAGCCGGCTATCATTAAATAACGTGGGAACATAAGAGCAACAGAAACCAAGCCACTCATCTTTGCAGCTTCCTTTGGATTTTTTGTTGCAAGAATTCTTTGCATATCATAATTAGGAGCTGGTCCGGCGGCACTTACCAAAATCCCTTTGAACAACATCATCATAAAAAATATTGTAAACAGTTCCCAACCATCTGTACTTATTCTAGTATTCACAGACTGCATAATTCCTGACCAGTCCAGATCTAACTTCCATCCAAAGACAATATTATTCCAACCAGCTGGAATTACTTTTTCTAACATTTCCGGTGAAACTTTTTGAATTGCAATAATTCCAATTATTATTGAAGCAATTGTCATAACTATAAATTGAATTATTTCTGTAAGTACAACGCTATACATTCCACCCATTACTGCATAAATTGTTGTAACTCCCATAAATATTATTGCATACAAATCTGGTGATAAATCCCACGGAAGAAACACAGCAGAAAATTTCCCAATCCCTTTGAAAGCATAGGCAAGGAAGCCAACTACACTTACTAAAGCAAAAATCACAACACTAATATGCGATAGATTTGCTCCACGATCTTTTCCAAAACGAAAAGTAATCCACTCGGCTCCGGTTAGAACATTAGAACGTCTCAGCCATTGTGATAAAAAAACCATTAAAAATATTTGATTAAATACTGGCCAAAGCCAAGGTATCCAAACACTTTTTAATCCGTAAACAAATAGAAGATACACAAGCCACATAGTTCCGGTAATATCAAACATACCTGATGCATTTGAAACACCAAGAACATACCAAGGCAATGTTTTGCCACCTAAAAAATATGAATCAAGATTTTTGGCTGCACGTTTCTTTAGAAAAAATCCTATTGATATTGCGATGACTAAATATGTAATAATTATTGCTATGTCAATCCAATGTATATTCATTTTATTCTCAGATAATATTAACTATCCATTGTTATTTAATACTAGTTTTAACTTAGCCAGCCTTCCCTTTGGTCGAACAATAACTTTAGTATTTTTGGGAGCATCATAGTTTAATTTAAGTTTGTTGCCTACAATTTTCCAACTTACAAATATTTTCCCTGCAGGATGAACAACTGTTCCCTCTGCCCAATCAACAGTTTCAGACTGTGGCTCAATTTCAATTACATTTGGATTTAGTTTTTTATGAAATCCTAAATTTACACCCAAAACTTCCGATGATAAAAAATAAGTTGGATGTCCACTCCAAGCGTGACTTGATGTACCTTGCTCTCCTGCAATATCAAAATTTTCCCAAACAGTTGGCTTGTCTGAATGCAATGCCATTGGCCCCCAATGTTCTTTCATAAATTTTTCGGCAAGTTCAACTTCTCCTAATTGATATAAAATTGCAAATAGATAAAACGAACTATAAGGAGTTATTTTATTTACACGTGGACCTATTTTAATATTCTTTAATTCTTCCTTAAGCATTTTCAAAACTTTAGAAGTTTTGTTAGCGTCTGCAACTCCAAAAAGAACTGGCCAAATGCTTGATGTTAAATGATATTTATTAATTAGAGTATCATTTTTTATTCCGTCATAATAACTTCCATTATTTTTATCCCACAAATTTTTATTTATTGCTTCTCTTAATTTATTGGCTTCCAACGAAAAAGATTTTTCATCTTCAAAATTGTTAAGATGTTTTGCCCAAGATGCTAAAATATTTAATGAGCGAACTGTAATTGCTTGGAACGCTGTCATTGCTGAATTGTCTCTATTTATGTCAGTCCATTCAAGAAAAACGTGTTCGGCTTTTATTAAATTATTATTCATTTTTTTAGTGAGATGATTTTTTAATAAAGATTTATAATTAGAATAGAACTCTTTTACCAAACTCCAATCATTAGAATATTGTGTAACATAGTCTAAAGTGAGCAATGTTATTAGTGGGAATTCGCTATGAACATTTTCTTTACCAATTTGCATTTCATCATTATACATATCTTGAAATACCCTAAGTGAATGAGCCAACAAACGAGTATCACCAGTAACAGCAGTAGTTATCACAGCTTCGGGCAACATATCTCCGGCATACAATCCACGTTCTCTAAAAGGAGTATCAGTATAAGAATCTTCTGCACAAAGTTGAAGTGTTCTCCATCCAGCACCCCAAATTCTATTGAGCAAAGTATCCGAACATTTGAAACTTCCAACTTGCTCAAAGGGGTAAACTTGTCGAACCATTCCTGCTTTAGAAATAGAAACTGGTATTTTATTTTTTAATATATTTATCTGAATGTACTTAGCACCATAGGGTTTGAAGGTTTCATATCTTTTTTGTTTCTCTGAAGTAATAAATCTATGTCCGGCACCTATTTGATAACGTTTATACAACCAAGGCAATCCATTTGAATTTAATTCTTCACTAAATCCAATATCAATAATAGTTCCATCGGGGAAATTTCCTTCTATAAAAAATCTTCCAAGTTGTATCTCACCCATATCATAGATTAAAGCAGTACCATTTTGGCGTGTTGGAATAACTAAATTTTCTTTTTCATTTTTAGTATTTTCTATTGGATTCTTTTTATCAACATTCTTCCAAACCATATCTCTAGCAGGATGATTGGCATCTTTATTTCGTAATTGCGGAATCCATTTGTTGGTTAAATTTTGTTTTATAATTTCAATTGATTTTGAAAGTTCTAAAGAATCTATAATTTTATTATTTGATAAATCTATTGAAGGTCCATAAGAATAAAAAATCTCATCAGAGTTTTTATCTTTACTTCCCGACAAAATAAGTTCTTCATCATTTGGAAGAGCTATATAAAAATCCCACGAGCCCCAAATAATTCCATATTTTACGACAAAAAGATTCCAACCCTTATTTAACTTTAGACAATAGTCTTGTCTATAACTTGGATTTTGCTGTTCTTCATTTTTGAATATTTGTTTACCATTTAGATAAAAATCTCCCCACCATAAACCTGCTGTTACTTTTTTCTCAATTGGTGAATAAATATATGTATAAGCTATAGCTCTATAAGAATTTCCATATTCTTTTTGTGTTAAATCTTGAGTAGGAATTCTGAAGGAATAAATATCTTCTGAATCATTTAGAGTATAAGTCCCAAGAAGTTTTTCTGCAATAATTTCTTTTTGCGTTAAGTGCGGAATTGTCCGTGGTGTAAGATTTCCCCATTGTTTTTGATTTTTAATCTTAACAGGATTCTTCCAATCATCAGTATTAGTACGCCACGAATTCCAGCCATAATCAAGACGAGTATCAAGTATCTCAATTGGTCCCGTTGCAAAAGAAAACCTTGGTGCAGTTTGGTCATAACCTTCTGACTTTTTACATTTCCAATTATTCTCAATGTTTAAAACTATTGAGTTTTCTTCATCAATAATTTTGCCCCAAGCTGTGAAGTCACCTTTATAGTTGAACAATTGGTAAGTTACCATTCCATTGTTTAACACTTTTACTGCAATAGTATTTTCCCCTTGTTTTAGATAAGGAGAAATATCATAAGTATCAAAAGTTGGGTGTTCGTGAAAAGTTCTTGCCGGACCAAAGCCAATGTAGGTTTCATTTACGTATAGAGCATATCTTGAATCTGCATATAAATTTATTTCAGCTTTGGTAGGTTTACTTTTAAGAGTAACGTCTTTTCTAAAATAAACGTACTCGTTCCGTTCACCTCCTTCTGCTCGTAGCCACATCATTGGTGGAGTTTGCATATAGAATGTATTTGTAAATAAAAACAGTAAGAATAAAACCGAATGTAAAAGTTTGTTAAGATTCATACAAATATTTTTGTGTTTAAGGATTGCTAATTCAAGCAGCTAATTTAATTATAGAATTGTGTAGAACTTGTCATTCTGGTTTCCAGCTCTTTTGGAATACCGGAATCTCTTAGTCTCCAAAGATTCCGGCACAAAAGACAACCGGAATGACAGCCTTGAATTTATTATTTAAAGATTCTTATAAAAAATAAATTTAATTTTCTTAAAATTATCTATTCTCAAAAGTTACACCTTCCCACTTGTCCAATCTGAACGGAACGGCTGGTAACCCTTCTTCATTATAGAGATTACATTTTGGATTATCGGCCCAGCCATATCTAACAGAAACTGGTTTAGTAATTTTATCCGTCCAAACAATAATATTATTGTTTTCTATTTTTGCATTTGCCCAAACAAAATTTTGGTCATCACTAGCAATGGAGAAACCTTCAAGTTTATTTCCATCTTTTATTTTTAACCCAGTTCCAATATGATTGAAAGAAATAATTATTTTATTGTTTTCAATTGAGTGAGATTTATAATCCGGGCCTGAATAAACAATATTTTTATTATAAACTTTTGCCAATGCTCCAAGTGCTAATCTCTTTCCAACATCTTGTTTGTTTTTAGGATGTATATCGTCAACATCCCCTATATCAATAGCCAAAGCCAAACTTGAGTTTTTATCGTTCGAGACAGAAAGAGTTTGAGCTTCTCTAAGTTCAGCCCAATCACTATCAACTGGTTCGTCCTCAATATCTCTAAAGTTGGCGAGTTGCACAACTCCAATAAATAATTCCGGATTATTCCAAAGAGTTCTCCAATCCTTAAACATATTTGGTAAGAGTGTTCTGTATTGATATGCTCTCCCAGCATTCGTTTCTCCCTGATACCAGATAGCTCCCTTAATAGGGAATTTTGCAATTGGTTTTAGCATTGAATTGTAAAGCCCGGCTGGACTATGTGGATTCTTTGGCCCCATTGGCGGCGATGGTAAACCCTCACCATTTGGACCGGTAATATTATTTGGGTCAAGTGCTTTTTCTATTTTGAATTTCCACTCTCCGGCTAAAGCAATTAAATTTTTCTCTTCATCTTCTTTGTAAAGCTTCATACTTTTTTTACTTCCACCAAAACCGCCGCCACCGTAATGGTCAAACACTCTTACAGCAATAACAGCTTCTCCTTTATGTACAAATTGTTTATCGATTTGGTACTTTCTTTTATGTGTCCAAAAGTTGGGGACATCTTTTCCGGTCGCCCCAATCTTTCTTCCATTAAAATAAGTAACATCCATATCGTCAACAGGTCCGAGTTCTAAGATTAAATTGTTATTCACCCAATCTTCAGGGGCATTGATGGTTTTTCTAAACCATACTGCACCATCAATTTTCATATCTTTTTCACTTTCCCATAATTTAGGGAGTTTCATTTCATTCCAACTATCTTCATTTATCTCAAGCTTTGCATATCCTTTAGCAAAACCTTTATTTCCTTCATCAATTTGAAACATAGGACGAACAGTTTTTTTACTTTGGATGCTCTCAACAAGTTCTTCGTACTCTTTTAATCTACTTGGATAGTCTTTCATCACTTCTTCATAACGAGAAATAATTGGTAGTGAATTCGTATCAGTCTTAATAGTGTTATAATTCATCCAAGCTTCAATTGGTGTTCCTCCCCACGATGAATGAATTAAACCAATTGGGATGTTTAATTCATTATTTAACTTTCTACCAAAGAAATAACCTACAGCTGAAAAGTTTTCTATTTCATCTGAACTGCAAACAGACCAACTACCTTCAAAATCATTTAACGGTTTATCTGAAACTTTCCTCGGAACAGTTATTAAACGAATATTATTATAATTAGCATTTTTAATTTCTTCTTCGGCATTTAAGGAACTCTTAACTGCCATTTCCATATTTGACTGTCCCGAGCATAACCAAACGTCTCCAACTAAAACATCTTTATAAACTATAGTATCCTTAGAGATAACTTCTAAGTTAAAAGGACCTCCAGCTGAAATTGGTTTTAATTGTAACGACCATTCCCCATCTTTAGAAACATCGGCAAATTGTTCTTGTCCATTAAACTTTATTGCAACAATGCCGGAAGTACTATCAGCATTACCCCAAACTGTTATTTTAGAATCTCTTTGAACAACCATATGGTTGCTAAATATACTTGGGAGCGTAACTCCGGTAGCAGACGGTATTTTGTTTGAGCAAGAGCTTAATGGGATTATTAATAGTGAGACTATAATTGCAATCAAAACAAATTTAATTCTTTTTAAGTCAATCATTATTTACGCCTTTGTTAATTGTTATAATTTCTATTGAAATATTTTTTATTTATGAATTCTATTTGTTCTTCTTGTTCTGTGCTTCCTTCATACTTTATTAAACTCCATTGTACTTTGGCTGTTAGTGATTGACCAGGTTCAAGTTTTTTACATGGACTATGATATTCAAGTTCTAACAATCCTTCTCCCTTTGAATTCACTTCGTTATAAAGTTCAATCATTCCTTGTCCCTGATGAGTTTCCTTTGGGTCATACAAATCATAATCAATTACAAACAAATCATTTTTTGAGAAGTAAAACATTTTATTATTACTTGGTGTTATAAAAGCTTTTGCTAATCTTTTTTTATTAGTCTTTGGGTAAGATGGTTCAAAAGTAAAATATCACTTTTCAATTTTATGATTCATAAAATCACTATGGTTATTTTTCTTGCTAAGTCGTATATCGTTAACGTTCTCAATAGGAACATAACATTTGTTGAAACCATCAACTCTTGTGTTTAACCAAATATCCCAACTGATTAAAGAGTCTGTGATATTTTTAATTGTAGTTTCTAAAATCACATCTCCATTTTTTTTAAGAATAAAATTTTTGGTTAGTTTGATTCCAGTAAATGGACTTGGAGGATTTTCCAAAACTATGCTGGAATCAGTTTGTTTAATTATTTTACAATCAGCATAAATAAGGTATGGGTCTGGTGGCCAATTTGATTTATCTTTTTTCTTTTTTTTATTTTTACTTTGCTGAGTCCACCAATCACTTTGCGGACCAACCCAAACTATATGTCCGTTGAATAGTTAGTTCTACATTTTTGTTTTTTAGATTTATAGTTGATGAACTTTTAGCACCTTCATAATTTTGTTGACTTTGTGTTTGCATAGTTAGAGTATGAAGAATAAATAGAATTGATTGTAGATAAATGAAAATCATATTATTATTTAACTAAATTTTTACAGTTGTTACTTTTCCACCAACAGAGAATATTTCTTTAATACCCAATCTTTTTTGTAAATAATAAGCTAAATAGTTAAAAGGAACTATTGATGTTATTGGAGTTAAGTTTTCTTCAGCTAAATCATCAAAAAGTTCAAACGTATTTGCATCAGCAAGTCTAACTGTTTTTAATAAATTATTAATTCTACTTTTATCAATTCCATTATTGTTAACACCAATTACAACAGAATCTTTTGCTGCTTCTTTAGGACCGTGATCATACTGAGCAGTAGGTAAAGCAATTACTGGAAGTTTAGTACATTCAGTTAATATTAGAGCTGCTTGATTAATTGTAGAAATATTTACACCACTACCAATTATGTAAATTGCTTTCATTTTATTTTGTTGTATCAAAGAGTAAATTTTGTCAGCTATACTTTTACCCCACTCTTCATATTCTTTTTGTTTATTCGTTAAAACTTCAATGGCTTGTTTAACTTCTATTCCAAAACCATTGTACAAAGTTATTAAAGTGTTAACATAACTTTTTGTTGCCGAGTGGTCTTCCTTTCCAGCGTGTATAAGTATTTCTTCTTTCAATCTATTACTTTTTGAAAGTTGAGTATTTTCATAATTCACGATGGAAAGATATTCATCAAATAATTCTTTACACCACAAAACTTCTGAACTACTTCCAGATTGAGAGATCAAAACCCCTAAAGGAGCTTTTTTATTTTGACTTAGAAAATTGAAATATTCAGATGCTAACTCACACTGAATATTAATACCTTGATATTTAATAGCGAGCAAAGCAAAGTATGATGAACCCATTCCCAAGTATGGAACATTAACTGGGAGGTTAAGCTTCTTATTTTTCTTGTAACATCTTAATGCTACTTCTGGAATTTGATAAATTTCTTGGAGCATATTTTTAAGTTAGGAAGTCTCTATAACAATTATTCTTTTATCATTTGAATTAGAAACCCACCAAAGTCTTTCATTTCTATATCGAGTGAATCTGAGTTTGAAAAAGTATTTTGAGATGTTACAATTTTATTTTCACCATCATCATCATTAAAGATATTTGCTTTATAAGTTCCATCATTTAGGAATAATAAAGAGATGATATTATTTTTAATTTTATTTTCTCCATTTATTCCAGCTATGTACCAATCATCATTTCTTCGTCTTGCTAATATTACATCTTCTCCCGGCTCTCCAGAAATATACTTTACATCATCCCAAGTTGAAGGAATTTCTTTTAACAATTGTTTTACATCAGTAGACAAACTATTATAAGCGTTAACTCTATCTGCAAAATGTTGCCAACCAGACTCAAAGATTATTGATAAAGCAAGTTCGTGAGCCATACTAGTTTTGTGTGGGAATTTGTTGTTACTAAAAGTAACCGGCGTATAATCCATTGGACCAATTACATTTCTTGTAAATGGCAGAACTGTATTTAGAATAGGAGCAACCTCCGAATAGCTTTTATTGAAGATATAGTTTTCTGCACCAAGCACACTTTCTAAAGTCATCATATTTGGATAAGTTCTTGACCAACCCCTTGGTATAGTGCAACCGTGGAAGTTTACCATAATTTTATACTTTGCTGCATCTTCCAAAATACCAATGTAATGCTTAATCATATTTTGTTTATCACTTTGGAAAAAATCAACCTTAACTCCTTTAACACCAATGTTAGCAAGCCACTCAAACTCCTTACTTCTATTTTCTTTCATCATTCTGTCACGTGGTTCTTCTTCAATAATATTATGTTTACCACCAGAGTTATACCAAAATATTAAATCAACATTTTTCCTTTTTGAATATTCTACAATACTAATGATAGTATCACGATTCATCTTATTCCAATTTGCATCAATCAATGAGTATTCCCATCCCATAAAACTTGACAAATCAATAAATTTTCTGAGAGCATTAGGATTCTGCGGACTATCATTGTCTGACCACCAACTCCACGAAGCCTTGCCAGGCTTAATCCAACTAACATCTTTAAGCTTATTTGGTTCGCTCAAATCCGTAACAAGTGTTGATTCAACTATCTTGGATAAACTATTTCCAATTATCATTACTCGCCACGGAGTATTAAAGGGTAATTTAGTTTTAGGATAAACTCCTCCAATTGAGTTACCCTCACCCTTCTTTGGAAATTTAATTTTAAAAATAGATTTATTTTCATTTAGCTTTAAATGTGAGCCGCAGTAATTTTTATTTAGATTACTTTCAGTTAAAAGCAACCACACTTTATTATTTCTAATATTGAATAAAGCAGGAAAAGAAAATTCATAGTCATCACTTATCATTTTACTTAATGAAGTATCAACTAAGTAAGGAGCTTCATAAGCAGGAGTCCACTTAGATACTTGCGGATATGGTTGAATTGTACATCTACTATTTTTTGGTAAACTAAAACTTGAGAGTTCATTTATAATTGTTAGTTCATTCTTTTCACTTTCAGGAAATTCATATCGGAAAGAAACTCCATCATCAAATATTTTAAAATTTATATTTATTTTTCTTCCACTTGGATTTTCAAACTTTAACAGAAGTTCATTACCTTCTGATTTAATATTACTTTTTTTTCCGTGAAGCAAACTATATTTTTCTACAAAGGTTCGTTTGTGCGATGATAAAAATTTCAAACTATCAGAAAAGGATTGTTCATTACTTTCAATTCCAAGTTGAGAGTATTTGATTACACTTTGTGTATCCTTATCAAGGAAATCAACTTTGTAAAATATCTTTCCAAATTGTTCAGCTAAATTACTTAAAGTTGAATCTGATTGAAGTTTTATGGAAACACTGATATTCTCGTTGGTCGATTTTAATTTCCAAAAGTTTTTATCTCTTGTACTAGTACAAGAGCCAATGATAACAAAGGTAACAACCAATACTAATTTCGATACAATATTTTTTATTTTCATTTTATTACTTTTTTATTTGAAATTTTTTCACCATTTATCCATAATTTTTTTTTTGCTAGTCTTCCTTTGGGATTTACAATAACTTTTATTCCCTTTGCTACTTTGTAATTCAAAAATAAATTTTCACCTTGCACTTTCCAGTCAACTGATACTACTCCGGTTGGATGCGGCACTATTCCTTTTGCCCATTCAATAGTTTCTGACTGCGGTTCAATAGTAACAACTGACATATCTGTTTGTTCTGGAAAACCTAACTGCACACCAAGCACATAGGTTGATAAATACCAAGTTGGTGCTCCACTCCATCCATGAGATTTTGAACCTTGCCCACCTTCATCTCCAAAGTTTTCCCAAGCACAATCGTTTCCTTCAAACACCATATATTGCCAGTACTTCCGCATAAACATTTCTGCTGTTTTAGCATTTTGCATTTTATATAAAGCTCCTAAAGCATAAAAAGCTCCGTATGGAGTTATTTTATTTGACCGAGATATATTACCAATTGAGTCAAGTTCTGTTGTAAGAAATTTGTTAACATCTTTAATTTGTTGCTTAGTTATTATATCATACAGTACAGGCCAAGCACTTGATGCAGGGAAATAACTATCAATCTTATTTCCATTTTTAAGACCATCAAAAAACGCTTTTTTATTTTTATCCCAAAGTAGTTTAGTAATTGCTTCTTTAGAAGTTTTATGAAGTTTCAAATATCTATTTGCATCTTCTTTGTCACCTAATATTTCTGATATTCCCGACATAACTTGAAACGATTTACTCATTAATGATTGAGTTGTTGCAAGTTGTGCATTTCCTTTCTCAATTTTATTCCATTCGATAAAAGACTTAACTTCATCAAACAGTCCATCTTCTAATTGTGTAGCAGCCAAAGAGTCCATCATAGTTTTATATTTTGGATATGAGTATTTAAGAAATTCCATATCCCCAGAAATATCATAATACCATTTTAAATTGATAAGTGTAATTAGCGGGTAGTCACTTAAAACTTCAATCTTATGTCGATCTAATAAATTATCTGTATAATCCAATAACACATCAGAATATAAACCTTGAATTTGCTGTAATGATTTCCGAGTAAGTTTTGTATCGCCAGAAACTACATAGCCAATGGTTGTTTCAGGAAGCAAGTCTCCAGCATATAAACCTCGCTCACGGAATGGATCTGTATAAACATCATCCGCACAAAGTTCAATTGTTCTTCTACCAAGATGCCAAACTTCATTTAACATTCGGTCAGAGCATTCAAACTTGCCCAAACTTTCTAATGGGTAATTTTGTTTTATAGAACCTACTTTATGAAGAACTACTTTACCCTTATTATTTTTAACATTAACATGAATAAAACGATGACCATTTGGTTTGAACACTTCAAAATAATTATGTCCTTCCTTTGCAATGTGTCTTGCTGCCATATACAAACCATACCTCTTTAGAATATCTAACCTATCGCCTTCTTTATCTTCCGACCAACCAACATCTACAATTGTAGCTTCTGAAGAAGTGTATTCAACAAATATTCTTCCGTAACTGTTTTTACCCATATCAAAAATTACAGCATTACCATTGTCATCATTTAATTCTATTTCGGTAACTTTTGTTTTTTCGAAAGTTTTCTGTTTATTGAAATAACTGTAAACTATAGATATAGCTGGGTTGTTACATAGGTCTCCTCTTTTTTGTCCTTCCCAATTTTTTGATAACTTGGGTAATTCATTTGGTTCAAAAGGAAGATTTAGTTTTTTAATTCTTTTATCTTCTGACTCCGTAAAAGGTCCAGCAGTCATCATAAAGTTTTCAGAGTTAAACTTTTTAGTTGGTGAAATTTCAACTCCAGCACTTTTAGGTAAGAGAATATTGAAATCCCAATGACTCCAAACAATTCCATATTTAATGAAGAAATAATTCCAGCCTTTCTTCAAATTCATACTAACATTTGAGCGTCTGTAATTTCCATCAACTGTTGGGCTTCCTTTAAGCGGACCAACTCCATTTATAAAATGCTCTCCCCACCATAAACCAACATCAACCGTTTGAGGCTTAGGCGAATAAATATAAGTGTATGCAAACACCCAAGGATTTGCATTGAACTCTTCTTTAGTTGCATCATGAGTTTTAATTCTAAACGAATAAATAGTCTCATCATTTTTTAGAGAATAAATAGCTTCTACATTTTGCGGTAGTATTTCATCTTGCGTTAAAAATGGAATTGAGCGTGGAGATAATTTGCCCCAAGCATTTTGATTTTTTAATTCTATCACATCCTGCCAACTACTTCTATCAGTTTCAATCTTATCCCAACCTTCAACCCCAAGCCTTGCATCATAAACATCAAAAGCACCTTGAGCAAAATTCATCTTTGGAGTCATCTGATCATAACCAGTTGCTTTTTTACATTTCCATTTTCCAGGTGTTTCAAGAGAAATTATTTTATTGTCTGTTACAATTCCCCCCCAAGCAATGAAGCCACCAATATTTTGAACAAGCTGATACGTATTCATTCCATTAGCTAAAACTTTTACTACAATTACATTTTTCCCTTTTTTTAGAAATGGTAAAATATTATGCTCATCATATTCTATTTCTTCAGGATAAAATCTTCCCGGACCCCAATTTATATTTGTGCCATTTACTTTTAGTAAATATCTTGAATCAGCAAAAAGATTTATTGTGGCTTCATTAATTTTTTCTTCTAATTCAAATTCATAAGCAAAGTAAACGTATTGATGTCTGCCTGAACCTTCATCATCAAACCAAACAAATTTTGCATTTGGTCTATTACTCGTTGCATTAACAAATGAGGCAAGCAAAAATATTGCAATAAGTACTAAATCAAGAAATTTTATTTTTTTCATATTTATTATTTCCGAATAATAATAACTTTATAATATCTTATATCCTTTTGCCGCAATAGTAACGCCATCAATGGTAACATCTTCACCACCAAAGTTTACAATTATCTTATCTCCGGTTGACCATTCTGTCATTTCTACATCACCTTTTTCTGTAAAATATTTATGATTTACCATTTCTGCCATACCTATTTTCTTATGCCATTCATCAACATGATATGTAGAAACAAACTCTTCTTCACTCATACTTGATGGATCAAATCCACCTTTTTGGGAAAGTTCTTTTTGGTTTATATCTCCAAATATAGGACTCATAAAAAATTGTAATTGGTAACCCCATAACATATCTTCCAACCATTTTGGATAATCACTTCCAGGACTGAATGAAGTATAGCGTGAAGCAAAAACAGAATCGTGAAAAACTAGTGGGAACAATGGAACATTTTCCCCATCAGAACGGTGATGACGATTCTCAAACCAGTCACAAATATCAGCAACAAAATCAGAACCTTCTTCACTTCCAACTAACTGACCTTCCTTTCCAAAAAATTCCAACAATTCTCTTTTGCGATAATAGTCTTGCAGCTTTGTTTGGGTATTTCCTTTTTCATACGATTGCTCTAATTTTGAAGCTGCCGCTGTATCGGATAAATATGCAACCGAACCAAGCTCTTTAACTTTTCCCCAATTCCTTTTAGCATATTTTATACTATCCTTTGAATTTAGAATATAGCATTGACCACCAGCCCAAAAGCCACCTATCATATATTCTCCATCTGGTTTTAGATTAATGCCTTTGGGAAAACTTGGATAATTTGCATACATATCTTGATAATTATCGTGAAGTCCAGTAATAATGGGAGAAGGTAAGGACATCAATTCTTTTAAATCGTTAATGCTACCTAGACTAGGTTCAGGTGGCCAAACATCAGGATGTGATGCATCGTACCCTCCATTTATCCATCCTCTAATAATTACAAGACCATTATTAAAGCCTTTTGTTTGAGCATATTTTACTGACTTGATTATATCTTTGTGAGTAAAATCAACTGTAATTTTATTTGTCTTTCGGTTCTCAAGCTGTTTATTCGTATAATAATACTCTTCTGTTTGATCTGTAGTTTTGTTAGGCCATGCCTGAAAATAGGATAATGTTCTTCCACCTAACATATTTTTTAGTGCAGGTTTTTTAGCAATTTTTTCTTCAAGTGATTTAAACTTTCTAATATCTTTTAAATATTTTCGATATGTTTTTGCAACATCAACATAACTACCTTTTATAAACTTAAATTTGATACTATATTTTGAATTCCATTTATCCAAAGACCTTAGCCAACCAGGAGCAACTGAACTATTTACAACCATTGCACCAGCATCAACAACATCTTCATCGTAAATACCAATCCAAGCAAAATCATCTTTTAGCCCTCCAATAAAATGCATACTTAAGTGAGTATGAAATGGAAGGAACTTTCTATACCAAATATCTGCTCTATCTTTACTGATCATTTGACCAACACCACGTGGTATTAGTATTGTATCTGACTTTATTGGAGGAGGGAAGACTAAACTTGGAATCTGTTCTTCAATATTTACTATTTTAAATTTAAGCCATTCTTTCTCAAGAGTTATTTTACAGAAAAAGTTTCCTTTAATTTTCTTCTGACGATTAAGTAATGTAACCTTATACTTTTCGCCTATTTTTTTAAGAATGAAACGAGCCGGATATTGCTCCATCAAGGTTCTTTCAGCACGCATCCATACGTTATTTTCTTCAATTTTTCCATTGTCTTGTACTGCCACAGAAAATGTATCCCAACTTATGTTATTTATTTTGTCTGTAATCTTTATGGTTGCATCGGAATTAATTAAAACTTGTAAGAAGTTATTTTCTAACTTATCTACAACTTCTTTTGGAGGAATGTTCTCAACAAATTTAGGCAAAGATTCTACGTTCTCTAATGCTAAAGGTTTAGCAACCGCAAGTGAACTTAAACCAGCTCCCACCAACGCTGACTGCTTAATAAATTTTCTTCGTTTCATATTTTTACTCTTTAACTAATTTTCTTTAAAATATAATTTCTTCGTGAAGTATTCTTTCTTTTCGTCTCCACCTTTTTGAACATTTTCCACTTTAAGAACTCTATAATTTTTTACTGGTATGGATTTTATTCCACCTTCTATCTTCCAACCTCTTAGTACACCATCCCAAGATTTATCTTGTTGCCAACCTAACCACTCTGCTATTATTGTCGTACCAACTGAAAAATCTATTATTACCAATCCGTATTTTTGAAGAGCTTTAGCAACAACCAATTCTCCTTCAGTTAAATTAAACTGTGCTAAATTAAGACTAGGATCTAACTGAATTGTTGCACCTTCAGGAATTCCTCCATCAAAATTTCCATCAGTCCAAGTTGCTGGGAATACATATTCTTGAAACGCAACAAACCGTAAAGCTCCACAAAGTTTGTGTCTTATCTCTCCACTTTTAACTTCGTCATAACGAATAACTCCAGCAATGATAGGAGTTCCAGCTGCTACACCCGGACCGTGACCATGAATAGAAGTATTTAATTTTACCTCAAAATCTGATTGCTTAAAAACACCAGAGCCATTAAGTGGATAAACCATTCCAGTCGCAGAAGTCCAACTTCCGTCATCCATTTTTTCAGCAAAGAACATATCCCAAACTATATTTTCCTCCCAATCAATTATTGCAACGTGCATATCGCTACCTGGAGACGATTTCATATTTGGGGGAATCGGAACACCAACTTTATCAAATTCAGTTTCATGGTTATAGTGCGTATGAATTTTTCCATCAACAATATTACTGGGCGTTTGTTTTACTTTTTGAAATTGTACCTCTTTACTTTTTACTTCATAAATTGGGATAGTATGATTTTCAATATTCAATCCAATATTTTCACCACTTGGGTCACGTTCCAAAAGACTAATCCAATAATCACTTTTAGCATCAATCTTAACATCTTCAGATATTGGTTGATTCCAGAAACTATTGTCATCAAAGAAGCGTCTGACTTTTTCTTGATCGACTTCCTTAGTAATCGGTTCATCCTTATTTGCGTTACACGATACTAGAACTAGTGCAACTATAACTAATTTTACAAAATTCATTCTAACTCAATTTCATAATACATTGTTTTATATTTTTCACCATCAAGTAAGACTGAATTGCAACTAATATGAATTTCATTATTGGTTGTATTTCCAACATGATCTAAAACATTTACTTTTAAGATTTTGTAATTTCCAAAAAATAATTCAACAACTACTGGTTCTAATATAATCGGAGTTTCTCCAATTTCTAATAACTCAGTTTTATTCAAGTTGTATTTCATTGCGGTATTATTGGCTCTTGCCATTGTTGTTATAAGAATATGCTTAGATTCTGTAATAGATTTATTTTTATCTAAACTTGTTAATAGCACAACTGCAAAGGGAGTCTTAACCTTTATTGATAAATAATCTAACTTTATTTCTTTCCCATCAGTAAAACCAACTACCCCTTTTGTCCCATTAGTATTAATTGTGAAATATCCATCCCCCGAATAATTCCACTTTAATTGTTTTGTATTTGATGTTATTATTTTATTTTCAAAATCCCAGTACTCCAACAAATTTGGAGTGTTTGTTTTTTCAAATTTATCTGTAAATTCTACAACTACTTTACCAACAGCCAAAGCTTCATTAGGAATTGTTCCTTTAAAATCTTTTACATCATTGTCTTGTGTTATAGTTTCATCAAAACCAAGATTACCCTTTTCTAATTCAGTCAAACTTACATATCGTGTTGAGATTATGTTCGCTTCTTTTACATCATTACGATAAAGCATTCTTGTTATTACCGGATAAAGCACCAAGTTTGTTGGGGACATAACATTGTAAACACTGGGCCAATGTTTGTTTGGCAAATGGATAGTTGGAGTAAAATATGGAGATTGCGAATCAAAAGAAAAAGAAGCATCCCAACCTTGCAAACCCATTCCATAGGCTGCTATTATTGGCGTTGCTTCAGTCGTCCATTCGTTAGGAATTAGACTTAACCATTCTGAAATAGAAAAAGGTCTATCCTTAACTTGCTGCATTCCGGTACTCAACAACCCATACCCTGGACTCTTTACCATAGCAGTATTTTTTATTTTACCAGGTATAAAAGTATGTCCAGTTCCACCACCAAAATAATTATGACGATCAACCATTCCAGTTTTATAATCTGCATTAAGATTAAAATAATGTGCCACTCCAGAACCAGCTTGCCAATTTGAAGATACTATCAATCCTTTGTAACCGGTGTTACGTATGGCCTCTGTAAATCTTTGATAAAATTTACTTTGCTGCTCAAACAAAAATGTTGCCATATCTGTTAGAAATAGTGGTAAAGGTTTATTGCTCCCACTTGCTTTGTTAAATTCATAACCATAAATACCGTGATTGGCAACGGGTGTTATATTTCCTTTATCCAAATTCCAGTTTATACTTTTTACCTCAACTCCCCACTCAAAAGCTTTTACTCCCCAAACTTTTCTTAAGCTATTTTGATTTTGATATTTCTCAATTAGCCAAGTAGAAAACCTATCTGTCAATAATTTTTTGTAAGTAGAACACTTTTCAATCATTGCTTCGGTTGTTGCAAAAAATATATCATCTTCATTTTGCAATTCAATAAAACTTAGTGCTGGGTCATTTGCATATTTCAACCCTGTATATGTGTTTTTATGATTTAATAAATTTACAATTAGCTCAACATGAAGGTCTTGTAAATCTTCTGCAAAATTTACTAAGCCAATTGTGGAGTAACTTAAATGATTATCTAAATTTGCAGATACTATTTCATCGTAGGCAAGTAAGCTACTACTATCATTAAGCTTTGGTTTATGTCCGTAAATTGGAGACCAACCATAGTAGATTCCTTTCTCTTTTAATGCTGAAGAAAAATAATCCATATATTCATAATTTTCATCTTTTAAATCTGTAGAAATAGAATCTTTCATTCCTGGATGAGAGAATTTATGAAATCTTACACTATTCACTCCATACATTGCCAAAGTTTCTGCCCACTTTTCAACATCTTTCTTTTTTGCAAAAACATCATTGCCTGAAATATTAACTCCCCAAAACTTGACTGGAGTGCCATCTTCAAATAATAATTTATCTTTTTTGTAAGTTACAATGCCATGCTTCCCAGCCGGGGCATCTAACCAGTCAGTCATTTGAATAATATTTTTACTCCTTTCTACCTCGACATAAGGATTAAACTCAAACCAGTTTTTTGTTTCGTTTGATTGGGCTAAACAGATTGAAAGAAGAAAAAAGTATGTAAGAATTATTTTCATAGAAATAATATCATAAAGTTTTTATAAAACAAATTTAGTTTATCATTCTCAGCCCCGCTTAAAAACACGGAATAAACTTTGACTGGGAATCTAGTGAAATATAAACCAATGGATTTCCGATTAAGACATTCGGAAATGACAAACGAAGTATAAGGGAGAAGAAGTGATTAGTACTTATTTATATAATTAGTTTTTGTGATAAAGCATTGAAGAAGGAACAATTTGTTTCTCCATCTTGGCACTACTAACATTAACTTCTAAACCTTCACCAAACTTATTATCAAAATAAATAAGCTTAATCGAATGATATCCTTTGCTAAGTGCTACTTTATTTTTCACCTCAATCATTCCGTGGATTCCGTCATTATCAATTACAAGTTTGTCATTTATTATTAGTTTACTTCCATCATCCGAGGATAAATAAAATGTATAAATTCCATCTTCCAGAATTTTAATATATCCATCAAACTCAATACCAAAAAAGTCTTTCTCAATATTTGTCGGAATTGTAAAATTATTCAACATAATTACATTCTGAAACTCCATATTATCAAAATCATTTACAGAAGAAATATTACCAGTAAAATATTTAGCTTGAATTCCTACTTGTAAATTATCAATCATTTTATTTTTTTGATAAGCAGTTTTATTTATTCTTGCTGTTACAGTTTTACTACTTCTATTAGATAACATAAATGTTTTTGCTTTAATAATTACTGAGTTCGAGATTATAAATGGTTTATCATATTTAATTGAATTTTTTGTTGGTTCAGAATTATCCATTGTATAATAAATTTCTGAATTGGTATAACTTTTATTCATTTCAACTTTGTAATCATCTTTTACAAATAAGTCATTCTCAATATTAGTTGGTGGTGGAATGAAATAGTTAACATTTTTTTCATCTAAGAAGCTAAAATGATTTGTTAATTTATTTTGGAAATTTTTCCAATTTTTATTTTCTTTTGAAGTCCACACAACTTCCGAAAGTGCTGCTATTCTTGGTGTTAATCTATTTTCTGCAATTTCGTAAGAGTATAGATACTCTGACCAAAGAAGTGCTTCCGCTCCTAAAATATATTTGTGATTTTCTTTTTCTAATTCTTTAGGAATTGGATTATAGGAATAAATTTTTTCCAATGGGAGAATATTATAACCAGCGTCTTCCAGTTTTGCATCAAATTGTGGTTTATTAAAATACACGAAATCACCAGGTGTCATAACAACATTATGTTTATGTGTTGCAGCTTCAATTCCTCCTTCTTCCCCTCTCCAACTCATAACAGCAGCACCCGGAGCTAACCCACCTTCTAATATTTCATCCCAACCAATTATTTTTCTTCCTTTAGAGTTTACTATTTTTTGAATTCGTTTAACAAAATAGCTTTGCAGTTCATCAACATTTTCTAAATTATGTGCTTGCATTCTTAGTTGACATTTTTCACATTTTGTCCAAGGTGTTTTTTTAGCTTCATCTCCACCAATATGAATATACTTAGATGGAAATAAATCTATTACTTCTGAGAATATATTTTCAAAGAACTCGAATGTCTTTTCGTTTCCTGGACAAAATGGATCTGTAAATTCCCAGGGAGTTTCTTCTGGTCTTATCCATGGAGTTCCTGTACAAGACAACTCAGGGTAAGCATTGAGAGCAGACCAAGAATGTCCTGGTAATTCAATTTCTGGAATAACAGTTATATATCTTTCTTTAGCATATTGAATAATTTCTTTTATTTCTTCTTGTGTGTAAAAACCTCCATACTTAGGGTCACCATCTACAACAGCTTCTATTTGATAATCCCATTTTTCTTTTCCAGTTCCTTTTCGCCATGCTCCAACTTCAGTAAGTTTAGGATGTTTTTTTATTTCGATTCTCCAACCTTGGTCATCTGTCAAATGCCAATGAAAAACATTCAACTTATACATTGCCATTATGTCTAAATACTTTTTAACAAACTCTATGTCAAAAAAATGTCGTGAAACATCTAATAACATACCTCTCCAACCAAACCTTGGTTCATCAACAATAGTATAGGCGGGAATGTGAATTGAACTTTTATTACTTTGCGATATTGAAGTTGAATGAATTATTTGAATTAAAGTTTGAGTTCCATAAAATAATCCCGCAGGATTTGAGACAACAATTTTTATTTGCTCAGGTTTAATAAATATCTTGTATCCTTCCCATTTTATTTCATTGTTAGTTAAAAATTCAAATTCAATATTTTTTGATTTTGTATTTGACCGGAAATTAGGCGAAGTACTTAATTTTATATTTGTGGTTTTGTAAATCTGTTCAGCAAATAATTTTACAATATTTAACTCATCTTTTGTTTTACTAAATATCAGATTAACATTTTCATCAAATATAAATACTCCTTCTTGTTGTACTACTTTTAGGGGTTGGGGAATTATGTTTAAGTCGTTTGCTTGACTAAGTATGATTGAATGTAAGAGTAAAAAATAAATGACAACTGTTTTAGATTTTATTTTATTTTTCATGTTTTTGATTTTGTTTAGTTTTCTACTGGATTATTATGAAAGTTTGTCCCTCTGCAATGCCACAACTTATATCCTTTACTATACGGATGTTTTTCATCATATTTCATTGATTGGGAAAAATATCTCATTGTATATCCGCAACGTCTTCTTGAAGATTCGTTTCCTTCAGCACCATGAACAATTCGTCCATCATGCAAAGAACAATGACCTTTTTTTATTCCCAAGTAAACAGCATTACTTTCATTAACACTAACTATTTGTTCATTGAATATATTTTTATCTGTGTTAACATTTTCATATTTTAGTTCATTTACGTTTAGATGAGATTTGGGAATGACTTTCATACAACCATTTTCTTTATCTGTATCATCAATTGCCAACCAAATAGTAACAATTTTATCCATCTTATCAAATCTTCCTTTCCAATAAGCAGTATCCTCATGCCACGGAGTTACCTTTCCTTTGAAGGGTTCTTTTGAAATAAAATGACTTGACCATAACCCAATATTCGGACCAATAAAATTCTCAACTAAGTCCAAAACTTGTTCATCTAACAAATAGTCTAATAATTTAGAATTGCTAAAATGTGGAGTATCCATTAGATCAATTTTAGAACTTTTATTCTTTTCATTTAAGTCTTCAAATATTTTTGTTAAATTATTAAATTTCACATCTGAAAAAATAGGATGGTGATGTAAATAGTAACCTTGTTCCAAATAAAACTTATTTGCTTTTGAATTATTTACCTTCGCCAAGATACTCTCCCTTATGATATAGTTTTGTAATAATTACTTGTAAAACAGTTCTAAATTCTGTGCCATTCTTTTATCATAATCTTGCTGAGAAGCTCGTTCAGAATTAGCCATTTGTTTAATTATTTTTTGAACTTTTTTAGTTCTAACATTTAAGGCATCAATTACATTTAGAGCATGTGTAATTGCAAAATGATTTGAGTACAACTCTGTATTCTTAGGTGTAGTACCTTTAGTCATTTTTGGTAATTTTAATATTTGCAAAAAGGACTCAATAGATTTTTCTTTTTCTCCTAAATGATACAAAGCTTCAGTGGATGCAATTCTTACACTTAGAGATTCATCATCAAGAAGAGTTAATAAAATATTTTTTGCTCTAATTGATTCTTCTTTTAGAATTGCACAACCAGTTGCTGCCCAATACCTTACTACTGGTTCAGAATCTTTTAATCTTTCTAATAATATATTAAGATTTTTTATCTTTCCTTCTGCAGCGATATTAGCAGTTTCTAAAACTCTTTCAAATGGGAAATTATCACTTCTTATAAAGTCATAAGGAGTTGTCCCCTTTGAACGTTTAACCATTTCAGCTTCTGGAATGAGACCTAAATCTTTTGTTTCTAGCAAGTGATTTTGTAAAACATCACTTAATCGTTTTAACTCATTTTTAAAATTTGGGTTACTTGCAAGGTTATTAACATTATCAGGATCATTTGAAATTTCATATAGTTCTTCAATTGGTTTAGTTTGCCAAAAATATGATTGTTCATCGTTACACAATCCTTGTTCATAAGCTCTCTCCCAAGATGCTACAGATTTTGCTTTCCACAAGTATTGAATTTTTCCTCCATAAATTCTATGTGGCATATAGTTTCTTATGTATCTATATTTTTTATCTCGTACTGTTCTAACTAAATCGTATCGCTCATCCATTCGTCCTCTAAAACCAAAACTATAATCTGTTTCAACATTATTATTATCAATGAATGAGTTTCCCTCCATATATTTTGGAGCATCAATGCCAGCTATGTTCAATAGTGTCGGGGCTAAATCAACAAAACTAATTACATCATCAGTAGCTGTTCCCATCATTTGTTTTGTTAGATGTTTATGTTTTTCAGGGACATGAAGTAAGAAAGGAACTCTCAAACCGGAATCAAAAAGATATCGCTTACTCCCAGCAAGTACACCACCGTGATCACTTAAATATATAATTATTGAGTTTTCCCAAAAACCATCTTCTTTAATTTTGTTTAGAACTACTCCCATTTCTCTATCCATCAGTTCAATACATTCATAGTACTTTGCCCAATCTTCTTTTATCTCTGGAGTATTAGGATGTTGATTAGGAAGTACTATTTTATTTGTGTCAAACTTGGCATCATCCCACCATTGCTGAGCTTGAACAGTATCAACTCCGTGTGCTTTCAAAGTTCCTTTAAAATATTCAAAGTTACCAGCATTAGGATGAATTTTACTTTCGTGACTCATCCAAGTATTATACATTATAAAGAATGGTTGATTTTTCTTCTTCCCTTTCAAAGCATCATTCCAACCCCACCAATCTGTTACATCCCAAACACTATCTTGGTCAATTGTATTATAATCTTTCTTAACTCTGTTAGAAGTAAAGTAACCAGCTTTCTTTAAATAATAAGGAAAGAACTTCATAAATTCTGGGGAGGGATTTTTACTTCGCATATTTTGCGTACCCATACTTGTTGCATACATTCCGCTAATAAGAGTTGAACGAGATGGAGCACAAACTGGAGCATTTGCAAATGCATTTGTATATTTAATACTTTCTTTAGAAAAGGCATCTAAGTTAGGAGTGTTAGCTAACGAATCACCATAACATCCAAGCAATGGGCTGTTGTCTTCACTAACTAATAAAATTATATTTGGTGGTTGCAGTTTTTCATTTTTACTTTTTGTACAACTCGAAAGTAAAAGCAAAATTAGAACAATAAAATATGTGTGGATTTTCAATTTCATTTATTCCTTAGTTTCAACTAATAAAACCCAAAAACCTTCATCCGGCGGATTTATTTCATACCCTTTTTTTAGCAATACATCCTCTTTCTCAAACCATTTTGTACCAGTAACATCCAACCACCGGAAGTTTACATTCCCCAATAGATTTAGGCTAGGTCTGCCACCATCAAAGAAAAGAATTGCAAATTGTTTTTTATTTTTATTTGCAAGAGTATAAACTTCGTGTCCACCTTTATAAGCAATAAACCATGGGTCTGGTTCCATATTAAATAAATCAATTTTGTTTAGAAGCATACTCATACTTTTAATATGAATTTGTGCATAACTATTAATACCATTCCCAAATGGTTCTCTATGAAATCTTGTAGAAGCAATTCCGCCAAACAAATTCCGCCAAAACTTTTCTGCTCCCTGTGCTTGGTCACCGCACCATCTTGCATTACTGGGACCACCATAAATTTTATCAACCATAATAGGACGTGGATTCTCAGAGTTTTTTACTTTTTTATATACCCAATAATTTATTGCATAATGTATTTCATTAAATTGAGAATTTGAATTTGATATATCTACATAATCATAAATCTCTGGTTTTTCAATTTGTAAAATTGGACTACTCCTACCCATATATGGATGATCGTATTTTGTTATATAATTCATCGGAACAATTTCACCTCCAGTTGGATCCCAATCATCATACATATCGGTTGCATAGATAGTTTTATTTTTTTCTGCTGCCCTCTTTTTAACATAGCTTATCCAATACTCTCCCCATTTAGGATTTGAATAATTCTCGTTATTCATACAATATAAAATGTTGCTACGGTTGAGACTTATTGAAAGAAGTTTATCAATAAACTGTTCTAAATATTTTAGAACTTTTGGGTTGTGATTATTTAATCCTGGTATTGTTTCATAAATTGGATTGAGAGCTTCCCAATGATAAAAATCAAATTCAGCAGGAAGATTAGTTTCTTCAATTGTGTAATTTGAATTAACTGCAGGATTAAAAGGAGTATCCAACCAACCTTGAATACCGTGTTTGTGGAAATCAACAGTAGGCCAAATTTCCAACATTATAATTATTCCTCTTTTTTCGGTTTCACTCACAAATGTTTTAAACTTATTCCAATATTCCGGATTTGGTTTGTTCAAATCGTATAATCCATCAACTTTCAAATAAGGTTTAGAATTTCCTTTATCTCGCCAGCTCATATTTCCACGTACAAAGTTTCCGCCTAAAGATTTAATAAGATCAAGCTCTTCAATTAAATATTTATTTTGATGGAGATTATCATTACTCGAACCTCCGTATAGAAAGATTGGTTTACCATTATAGTTCCAATACATTGGGTTATCAGAGTTAAACTGAATACCATCTTGTTGATGATTGATTATTTGTGCTTGAAGAGAATTAGTAAAAAACAGAAATATCAAAGAGATTACTAGAAGTACAAAATATATTTCCGAATACTTTATATTATTCATTTTTCCTCTTGTAAAAAAATAATTTAGTGAGTTTCTTTATTCACCCATATTTACAATTACATCATTTTTTTCTTTCAAAAGCTCATACGGAATTTTACTACTTTCTATTTCACTTCCGTTTAGTATAATGTTAACAACTCCTTTTTCAACTGAGTTAGGGTTTTCAACTTTTATATTCAACTCCTTGCCTCTTATGATTCTACTAACTGAAAACGTTTTCCAATCAGACGGAATACAAGGATCAATCAATAAGTAATTATAGTGTGGCTGAATACCAAGTATATATTGAGTTGCTGAATAGTATGCCCAAGTTGCAGAACCGGAAAGCCAAGGCACACGAGATTTACCAAAATGTGGATTATGTTTGCTTAAAGTTGATTGAGCATAAACATAAGGTTCTATTTCTCTAACTTCTGCTTTATCATTGTAAGTGGCTGGCATAAAAGCCTTGTGATATTCATAAGCCCTACTCCCATTACCCATCATAGCTTCTGCAATTACAGCCCAACCTTGAGTGTGTTGAAATATTCCCGCATTCTCTTTTGTCCCCGGATTCATAAATCTTGCTCTAACTATATTATAATCAGTTTTCAAATAAGGAGGATCAGTAATTTGAATTCCATATTCAGTTGCTAGATTTTCATTTACCGCTTTCATAGCTTTTACAGCCTTCTCTTCTGATGCGTGACCACTTATTACTGACCAAGCTTGCGGATTCATAAATATTTTACCTTCTTCATTTTTATTTGAGCCATAAATATTTCCACTTGCATCAATACCACGAATATACCAATTGCCATCCCAGCCAATAATATCAATAGCTTTGTCTAATATTGTAAGTCTTTCTTTTCCCCACTCTATTTCAGATTGTTCATTTAACAATTCACCTATCTCAATATAATTTTTAAGTGCAAACCTTAATTGAAAAGCAACAAACATACTTTCACCTTGCGATCCAAATCTCAGGCAATCATTCCAATCAGCTTTTAATCCAGAGGGAAGACCATTCTTACCACTATGTTCAAAGTTAAATTTAATAGCACGTTTTAAATGATTAAAAACTGTATCATCACCTCTATCAGCATAGGGAAGAACCTTTTTGTAGAAATCAATTTCTCCAGTTTCCTTTACATAAGCAGGTACAGAATTAAATAACCAAAGACAATCATCGGAACGATATTCATCTTCTTGCGGTAATTTCTCTTTCCCTGGTTTATGAGAGAATTGTTTAACAACAGGCATTGCTCCACCATTTGAACATTGTCCAGTAATCAATAATTCTAATCTTTCTTTTGCCTCTTCAGTAATGTTATGAACCACTCCTAAAATATCTTGAACTGAATCTCTATAACCCAAACCGTCTCGTTCATCCGCCGTATATATAAGACTTGCTGCTCTTGACCAAGCAAATGTGATTAATGAGTTGTATGGATTCCAAGTATTTATCATACTATTAAATGCCGGATCAGGAGTTTCGGCAGAAAAATTATTCATTCTTGCATGCCAGTATGACTTTAATTCTGAGAACTCTAAATTTACTTTTGACAAACTTTTATATTCTTCAACTAGTTTTTTACCTTCTACATTGGCTTTGCCAATTCCAAGTAACACAAGAAAATCTTTTTCTTCTCCTGCTTCAAGTTCAAGATCAATTTGTAAAACACCGCAAGCATTTTCTCCAAACGCAAGTGAATTTGTTGTCTTGCCATTTTCAACAACTAAGGGATTCGAATAAGTTCTATATGAACCAAGAAATTTTTCACGATCCGTCTCAAAACCAACAATATCAGCACCAACTACAGCCATAAATGTATTTCGTTGTTGGTCTTTTTCATCAAAATCATCTGGCATTTCAGGTAGTAAAACATTTGTTCCGTGATTTATAATATTATCAATCACATCCATTTTTACTGTGTACTGTGTGTATTGTAAGTTTAGCATATCATCAAGTGCATTCCAGTTACCTGGAAATTCTACATAAGTAAACACAGAAAGTTTACGTTTCGTACTTCCAATATTTTTTATTTTTGTTGACCAACACTCATAAGACTTTCCAAGTGGAACAAACATTTTTGTTTGAGTTTTTATGTCATCATATTCAGAATCAAATATTGCATAGCCAGTTCCAAATCTCACTTCCGATTTATATTTATCCAAAGGCTTACCAATTGGCTGCCAAGAAGTTGTCCAATAGTCTTTGCTTTCATTATCTCTAATGTACAAATACCTTCCGGGTTGATCCATCGGAACTGAGTTAAATCTAAAGCGAGTTGTTCTACCTTGTCCGCCAGATTTATAAAAGCTATACCCACCAGCATTATTGGTTATTACAATTCCATATTCAGTATTGCCTAAGTAGTTACTCCAAGAACGAGGAGTGTTAGGTTTTGTAATTACATATTCTTTTTCTTCGTCATCAAAATATCCGTATTGCATTTTTACCTTTTATAATTAAAACCACAGACAAGAATGTCTGCGGTACAATGTAACACAGTCCAGATTTGTTATTATCGGAACTGTAAAAACTATTTATTGATTTTTCTATTTTAATATTTTGTTGAATTTAATTTTAACAGGCCCTAACAAGCCGGACTTTACCAATGGAACTTCCTTCCAAGGAGATATCCACGCATTTGGTCCTTTTGTAATGTTGGAATGGGTGCGTTTATCTTTGCCTACTCTATGTGCATCACCCGTCATTTGATTTGAAAGGACATTGGCAACTTCGATAATTAAATTATTCTTCCCTTTTTTTGCAGTTTTTGTAATATCAATTTGATAAGGTGAATACCACAAAATATCTAATGGCTTTCCATTAAAAAATACCTTTGCAACTTTTGAAACTCCGCCTAAGTCTAAAGTGATTTGATTATTTATATCCACTTCATCTTCAGTTAGTTCAATTTGTTTTAGATATGTTGCAATTCCAGAGAAATGCTTAATTCCTTCATCTTCAAAATCTGTCCAAGACTTTAGTTTATCAAGGGTAATATTTTGCGGAGCTCCCTTTCCATAAGGAAATTTGAGTTTCCAATTTCCAGTTATTTCTTTTTCTTCAACAGTTTTTGAGTTGTCAAATATTTTTTCAGAGCCATCGGAATATATAATTTTATATTTCCCTTCCGATTCAAAAATAATTTTATCTTTACTAAAACTTATTGGGAATCTATCCTTAGAATTGGGAAATAACACTTCATCATTTATACTGATTTCAACAATATGTTTTTTCATTTCGTTATTTCTAAGAATAATAAAAGTAGAACCGAAACCATCCAAGTTCAAAGGAAAAGTTGTTATGCCATTTTCAGTTATATAGATAGGCAATTTATTAATTGTTGCATAATCTGAATTCCATATTTCTGGTACCCCTTTTTTAGAACGTAATTTAAATTCGAATGTTTGCTTTTGGTCGCTGGTATTCCTCACAAAGTAGATATCAGCTTCATCTGTACTACGATGAATATAATCTAAATGATTTTGTGGATTCTCTTTGTTTATTTGAATATCAGGACGGACACTTAAATCTTTCAAAACTTCTCTTAAAGGTTGAGTCTTTGAATAAACAATACCTTTACCAAATGAAATCTTATGATTTTCATCACTCCACATTTTTTCTGCAAGTTCTTTTATTCGTTTATCATTAACTTTATAATTACTAAGACTATGCGAATGAGTTGGTTTTTTACCAACTACAATTCCACCTTTTTTTACTAGTGCAGAAATCTTTTCTAACACTTTAGGATTCATAGCATCATCATCTGGCAAGACAAGTATTTTATAACTCTGTCCGTGTGGAAGAACAAATCTGCCATCTTTAACATCTAGTCTATTTAGAATAATATCAGAGTTTGTGTAATCATAATCATAACCAAACCCAAGTGATTGAATGAACTTTTTTCTATCAACAAAATTAGGAGCTTTATCACCATAGTAAAAAAGGACATCCCCAACAAAATTCCCTTGTTGAAGAAGAAAACAACTTCTAGCCAAATAATTATGAAATCCCTCAGATAAATCCCACCAAGCTCGAGTTGTATTTATTATAGTACCAAAATTATAGACCCAACCAGGTTTCCCGGCTTCCCTAGGAATGTGTGGAGTAGTGTGATACACAAAACTGGTTAGCCCTTCACACATTGCTTTATCAGCAGTCGCCTTCAGATCACCAGGCCCAAATTGCCAAAGTTGTGTTCCAGTAAAAGCTTCTGCTTCAACTCTTGGTTGATTGTACAAATGTGATGCACTTGCAGGTCCTTTTATTATTTGTAATTCATCTTTTTTTTCTTTTGTAAATAATGAATCATACCAAAACTCTCCTCTAGGGACACTACATTTCCCAAGAGAACTTAAAGATTCAAAGGGACAATTATGTATTGGTGGCCCAGGACCTCCCGCTTCGGCAATAAAATCCAACCCTTTTTCGTTACACATTTTTTTACCGAGTTCATAATGATTTTCAATTATCAAATCCGACAAAGTCTTTTTGAAATCGAATAGAAATCTTTCAGTAACTTCTTTACTCTTTATAATGTATCCTTCAAGAGCCGGTAAGTAAGAAGTTAGTTCGTATCTATTTCTTCTTTTAAATTCTTCAGGTAACTTAACTGTCCAGACTGCACTATTAGCTTCGTAGCTATCTGTATATAAATATTGCAATGCAGTTTTAGAAAGATCGCCTAATTCATTTTCTAATTTTTCAAAAAAGAAATTAAGATGTCTTTTCATTGCTTCGGGATTAAAATGGTCAATCATTAATCCATTGGAGTTTGGGCTTGGTCTCATCAACGGTTGCCCAGTACCAGTAGTTATATATCGAGTGATTTTCCATTTACCAGTTGGAACATTCCAATTTAATTTTCCATTTTTAAAGTGTCCTGAGATATCAACTAAATTCGAGATTAAAGAATCATCCCTTGCTTGATAAGCTAACAAAACAACATCCTTATAAAATGTTGGTAAGCCATCATCTCCTTTTTCAAGTAACATTTTAATACCATCTTGAAGTCCATTATATCTGTTTGGGATATGTGGGAATGGAATATTCTCAGAAAAATAAGATGGTCCATTTATAACTAATGATGTATCAAATAATCCCATCACTCCATCTTCTGGCTTCACCCAAGAACCGCCAGCATTCCAACTACTAGAAATAGTTAATCCAATTTCCATTCCAATTTTACCAGCTTCTCTTATTCCGTGTGCAATTGCTTGAACAGATTCATCACCCATAAAGGATGGACCATCAGGAATAACTCCATTTGGGTCAACCCATCCGGCAACGTCCCAAATATCCAGCGTTCCCATTCCCTTTTCTTTGAACTCTTTTAATTCTATGGTCATTTGAGTTAGGTCAAAATTTCCATTTACCAAACACCAGTAGCCTTTTGGTTTTGCAGATATTGGTGGGTTTAGAAAACCAGTTTCTAAATCAGAAAATTTCTTTTCTTGACCTAATGTAAAATTGGATATGAAAATTATAAAACTTAGAAATAATACAAGTTGATTTGTTTTCATATTGAAACCTATTGTTCTTTTCTTGCTTTTAAATCTGCTTCAATTACTGCAAGTTTATCTTCATCTAACTTATAGAATAAAAGAGGGATAATACAAAGCCCAGCAATTACTGCTGGTATAATACTCATCAACATTTTTATTCCAAATATCGAATCCTCACTTTGAACTTGATTAGATTCATAACCATTGTATGCAAGAATCCACATTATAGCAGCTCCCCCAATAGCTACGCCACTTTTGATTGACATATTGGTAGCAGAAAAAATCAACCCAGTTGCTCTTCTATGAGATTTCCATTCAGAATAATCTGCTGTGTCAGCTAGCATTGACCACATCAACGGCATAGTAGGTCCAGATGCTAAAGAAAATATTATTTGAAGTGCGAATATTAATACTATATCCTCCGGTCCGGTAAAAAAGAAACCTATTTGAGAAACGGATATTATAATCAAAGATATAATAAATAATTTTCGCTTTCCCATTTTTGAAGAAAGCCATTTTGTTGGTAGCACCCCAAGTAGAACCGCAATGGTACCAACAACCATAAATGAAGTAGCTAGGTCTTTGTTCCCAAGATGATATTCAAAATAATACATAATATCGCCACTTCTAATTATCACATAAATTAGTAGTAATATTGATGTTAGAAAAACCATAATCCAATCTTTGTTTTGCAGTAAGTCGTTAAAATCATCTTTTAGATTAGATTTTACTTTTACTTCAAGTTGAACTCTTTCTTTTGCAGAGAAAAATGTTACTAGAAAAAATATAATACTAATTGAACCAAGTACCGTCATTGTTAACCGATAGCCAATTGCATCGTTCCCTCCACCAAAATAATCAACCATTGGTAGAACAAAAGCTTGAACTGTTAATCCAGCAAGATATGCAAAAACAAATTTATACGATGATACACTTGTACGTTCTTCTGAGTTCGGGGAAATTACACCAACCCACGAATTATAAGGAATCATAATGGCTGTATAGACTACCATCATTAGCCCATAAGTGATGTAAGCATAAATAACTTTTCCCGAATCATTAAAGTCTGGAGTAGAAAACATTAGTATTGCCAGAACTCCGTAAGGAACCGCAAACCATAAAAGATAAGGACGAAACTTTCCCCAACGTGTATTAGTTCTATCTGCAATGACACCCATAATTGGATCATTAAAAGCATCAAAAAATCTTATAACAAGAAACATCGTTCCTACAGTTGCTGCACTTAAACCATAGGTGTCTGTATAAAATGCCGGGAGAAAGAACATTAAAGTTTGCCAAACAATTGATGATGAATATTCACCGACACTAAAACCAAGTTTCTCTTTTACTGAAAGTTTAGCATCATTTATAATTTTGTTCATATTATTTTCCTATTCTTTAGCAATTTGTTTTAAAACCAATTATTAGATTATTAATGAAATTTTTTACCAATAAACTTCAAAGCATCAACTAAACCGGAACGCCAATAATTCCAACTATGTTTACCGTCTCTTATTCTAAACTCATGCTTAATTTTAAGAGCATTCATTTTAATATGCAATTTGCAGTTCCCAATTGACAAGTAGTCATCATCTCCACAATCAAAATAAAATCTAACTTTTCTTATTTTTTCTAAATCTAAACTATCTAAGAAATGTAAAGCACTGTTCATTTTTAAATGTTTAGTTATTCTATCTTCGCCAACTAAATTTTTTCCAAATAAAACGCCGTTAACATCATTCCATCTTTTTTGAGTGTAACTTTTAACTTGCTCATCCGTATATATGGCAGCACTCATTGGGGCAGTTGATGAAAACATATCTGGATATTTTAAAGCAAAGTTTAATGCTCCGTAACCTCCCATCGAAAGTCCGGCAATACCTCTATACCTTTTTTCTTTTCTAACTCTATATTCTTTTTCTATAGCTGGAATAAATTCTTTAATAAAAAAATCTTCCCACATCACTGTACCATCAAAATTATTTATATACCAACTCACATCAGCATCTGGTGTTACAATAATCATTGGTGGAATTTCCCTACTCGAAATTGCTTCATCAACTATCATATTTACTTCCCCAAACTGAAGCCAGCACATATCGTTATCTGTATAGCCGTGCAATAAATAAACTATGGGATAAAATCTGTTTGATGAATTATAATCGAATGGGAGGTAAATTGTGTAGCGAACTTCTTTATTAAGTATCTCACTTTTAACCGTCAATCCTTCCTTTACAAAGCCTCTTGAGATTTGTGCAAAGACGGAAGTTGTAAGTAAGATTAATATTGCAAAAATTATTTTCATTTCTATCCTCTTTATCATATAGTATAAATATAAAGTTTTTCTTGTGTTGTCATTCCGGATTGCGTTCTTTGTAAGACCTGAATCTTTTGCTATTGTTGGAGATTCCGTTATCCCGCATAAGAAACTGCGGGATAACGGAATGACATATTTTTTTCAATTATTTACCGTCGGGTAAATAGTAACTATTTTTAAGTGTCTTAAGTATCATCTAACAAAGCATCCATCACTTTTGCATTGCTGATACTATCTTGTAAATCAAACTCCAACTGTGTTCCGTTCAGCAAAGCATTTGAGAAATCTTCAATCATAAGTTCATAGTGGTTCGCTGATGGAATTATAAACTCTTTATATTCTTCCCCACTCCAATGTTTTACTCTGAATTCTTCTCCAGCCCAAGGAACCATTCCACCGTGGTCAACAAGCAATTTACCTTTAGTTCCAATTGCAGAATATCCACAAGAGAATTGTGAAGTAAGACTACAATCAAAATGCCCAAGTATGTTGGATGGGAATTTCATTATTCCAGTAAAAGATGTGTCAACTCCTTCATCATTTAACTTTGCAAATGATTTTACATCTATCGGTTCTTCATTTGCAATTCGTCTAATAATGCTAACACAATAAACCCCTAAATCAAGTAGAGAACCACCACCAGTTTCTTTTCTAAAACGAATATCATTTTTGTTAGGAATATCTACATCAAAGTGAGATTGTATAGTCTGTATTTCCCCAATAGTTCCTCCTCTAACCAAACTTAAAAATTTTTTTGTGAGTGGATGATACCTATACATAAGGGCTTCAGCTAGTAATAGTTTTTTTTGAAAAAAAATAGCTATCATTTCCTCAACTTCTTTTGAGTTTGGAGCCATTGGCTTTTCACAAAGAACAGGCTTGTTTGCTTCTGCACATTTTATGCTCCACTCCAAATGTAAACTGATTGGAAGTGGATTATAGATTGCATCAATATTTGGGTCAGTAAGTAATTCTTCATAACTGCCATAGGCTTTGGGAATGTCTAACTCAGTTGCAAATGTTTTTGCTTTTTCTAATGAACGACTTGCAACTGCAACTACTTCAGAATTATCTACAGATTTGATTACTGGAATAATTGAAGATTTCCCAATAGCAGCAGTACTTAGGATTCCCCATCTTATTTTCTTTCTCATAAAATTTAGTTTTAGTCTTTAGAGAATAACAATGGATTAAGTTTACTTGCTCCAACTTCTCCAGGTTTTTGTCCTGGGAAAAATGATTTAAAATCATTCTCTCTCATTTCGTGATCTGGATTAGTTAAAATAGTTCCGTCTGGAAAATAAATAATAGTCATAACTTCTCTCATTAAATCAGTTTTATTTCCAGGAGCTCCGTGAAGAGTCCATCCATTATGAAATGTTACATCTCCAGCTTTCATTGCTGGTGTTTGAATCAGTTCATAATTATTTTCCTTTATCAAATTATTGAAATAGGATTCTGAATCATCGGAAATTTTATTATTACCGAAGTAACCTTTTTTATGTGAGCCGGAAGCGAAATAAAGAGTTGCCATTTCTTCAGTAATATCTATAAGAGGCATCCACATTGTTATTGATTGATTTGTATCAAGTGGCCAGTAATGTTGGTCTTGATGCCAAGGAGTAAAACCTCCTCCTCCTTCTTTGAACAAAGCTTGATCGTGATAAAGCCTAACACCATTGACCTTTGATAATTCTGCAGCAATTTTTGCAAAACGTTTGGCAAAGACGAAACGTTTTATGTTTTCATCCTCTGTCCATAAATTCAACATTTGCAGAAATGCTTTGCCATAAGTATCTCTATTTTGCAACTGACCTTCCTCTTTCTTTTTTGCTTGTACAATTGGATCTAAAGAATTTCTCAAGACATTGCAATCATTTACTGAACAAACTCCATCTAACCGAATATGTCCATTTTTTTGATAAAGATTTATTTGTTCTTCAGACAATTTGTAATCATCATCCAAATTTTTATATATGTTCATTTTTTTCCTTTCATTTATTTTATTGTTCATAAATATTTGGTTACATAACTAAATACTATATTCTAGCTTTTACCATTGCATAATAATTTTCAAGTGGAATGTACTCAGGGATACTGTTGCCTGAACCTAAAGCGTAACCACCTTTATCATTTGTTAATTCTAATAATGCTTTAGCTCTTTTAGAAATTTCATCTGGAGTAGATGTAGCAAGAAAGTTAATATCAATTCCTCCAAAGATTGCTATTCTATCTCCCCATTTTTCATAAGCTTTTTCAACCGGAATTATTTTATCTTCATACGAGTGTTTTGCATCATAGCCAATGTCATCAATAACATCATCCATTACTGCATCAAGATTTCCGCAAGAATGTAGAACAATTGGTTTGTTTTTTTTATGAACCGCTTCAACAATTTTCTTATGCCACGGGAAAATATATTCTTTTAAAGTATCAGGAGAAAGCATTGTTTGATTACTAAATCCCCAATCATCATTACCCACGAATGCACCGACACTATTGATTGATCCCACAATTTCATAATATCTAAGTAATCGTGAACCAATTGAATCAACTATTTTTTTAAGGAGTTCAGGGTTTTCAAATATCATCATAGATAAAGTATCAAACCCTAAAAGATTAACTGTGTTTTCTAAAACACCATAACTTCCAAAGACTATAAACTTCATTCCATCTGGTAGTTCCTTTCCCATTTCATCAAATATTTCATAGTTTCCATCATTAGCATTTGGCCACGGATATTCTTCAAAACTCTTTTCATCAAATATTGTACTCTTAACATTTAATGATCTTGATTCTTGTTCCTCAAAATCTTGAAAAGGAAATGAGAGCAAATCCCCTTCCCAGCTTGGCGGAGCAACAAAATCGTAACCTAGTTTATAATACATTTGAATATACTTTCTGTATTCATTGTGGGCTTCATTATTTGTTTTGTATTCATTTTTATCTTCTATAAATCTTAAAGGATTATTAATAATGAATTCGAATAAAGGAACTCTCTTTGGTTTTTCTCTTGCAAATACTGATAGAATATTTTCAAAGTCTGGTTTTAGTTTCATAATAATTTAATTTTTATTTATATAACTTTTCAACTCTTCATAGTCTTTGTATAATTCCCAAACATCACCAGTCTCTTTTTGAAAATTATAAATTTTATTTCGATACAATTCTACTAACTTTTCAAAGTTTTTATTATAAGCAAGATTATCTATTTCATCTGGATCATTTTTCAAATCGTAAAGCTCAAATTTTGGTCGCTGCAAATAATTTTTTACTTTTCGTTTACCAATGTATTCCAAATTATTGTTTCTTATCAAATTTAGGAAAGGTAAGGTTTCAACTCCTAATGGAAAACCTTGTTCATAAGCTAAGTTCCAAATGAATTTATAATTTCTATCTCGTATCATCCTCATTGGATAGTACATCTGGATTTCGTGAAAAGTATGGGAAGCATAAACTGTATCAAATCCAACACTCTTTTCTTTTCCTAGCTGTTCTTTGAATGATCTTCCGTGAAAATTATAATTCGATAAATTAACTCCGGCAAAATCAAGAAGAGTTGGAGTAATATCTGTGAAATTTACCAACGCATCTGAAATAGTATTTTGTTTCTCTTGAAATGGGTTTCGAAAAACGAACGGGAGTCTAATGCCTGGTTCATAAAGATTTGCTTTTGCTCCTGGGAATGGACGACCATTATCAGAAGTGAAGAGAATTATTGTATCATCCCAGTGTCCCGTTTCTTTTAATACTTTTATAAGTTGAAGAAGCCCTTTATCAGCACGCTCAGCCGACATATAATATTTTGCAAGTTCTTCTCTTATTTCAGACACATCCGGTAAATGATTAGGAACAATTACATTTTTAGGTAAAATATTTTTTGAACCTTTTCTCTTGTAAGGAGAGTGCGGTTCTAATGTTGCAAAGTAAAGAAAAAAAGGAGAAGTGGAATCTTCAGTTATAAACTCTCGCATATCCTCAGCTAATAGCTTAGGCGAACGTGAACTCGCAAAAGGATAGTATGGCGATTCATCAAAAGCTTTCCAAACTTCATCAGGTAACTCAGCCTTCTTAGGATGATAATCTTGAAAGTGAAAAACAGCTTCCGGTGCAAGATGAAATTTTCCTACTCGCATTGTTCTGTAACCAACGCTATCTAAAATAACTGGTAATGATTTAACATAATCAAACGCTGTAAAGTGATGCTCAAAATGTGAATGACCATAGTGACCATTTGCGTGATTGTATAAACCAGTAAGTATTACTGAACGACTTGCGGAACAAGTTGGAGTTGTACAAAATGCATTGTTAAATCGTGTTCCTTCTTTTGCAAGTACATCCAAGCCCGGAGTGTTTATTATTTTATTTCCATAACATCCAGCATCATCCGTTCCTAAGTCATCAACTACATAAAGAATGATGTTTGGTTGTTTTTTACTTTCTGAAAAATTTTTTATATTTTTTTGTTCTTCACTACAAGCAGCAATCATTAAAAGAAATAAAATAGCAATGATAGTTTCAATTATTTTGTCCAATGTAATTCTAGTATTAATTAACCAATTATTTTTTAATCTGGCAATGAAAAAGCCACATAACTATCTCCAGATTTTGTTCCTACCTTTCCACCGCCACAAGCTATTACAATGTATTGTTTGCCATCTATAACATAAGTTGATGGAGTTGCAAAACCAGCTGCCGGAAGATTTTCTTCCCACAAAAGTTTACCGTTATCTTTGTTATAGGCTCGTATTTTTTCATCTAAAGTAGCAGCAATTATAAGAACACCTCCGGAAGTAACAACTGCACCTCCGTAATTTTCAACACCGGTTTCTTCTGCATAACTATTTTTATTTAGCGGATGATTGCCAAACGGAATCTGCCATTTTATTTCACCTTTGTTCAAATCAATAGCAGTCAATTGCCCCCAAGGTGGAGTAATCCCCGGCATATCATCGGGAGCCATAAAACGTTTGTAGCCAGTATAGGTATAGGGATAAGGCCAACTGCTAGCATATTCAATATTATCAACTTTTTCATCAGTGTCAAACAGAAATGGAATAAGTGCATTTGTTTCATAATCCTTTAAAGTTTTGAATGTTGGCATAATTCCTTTTCCATTCTTAAGAATATTTAAGACAGAATCCTTTTTCATTCTACTTTTTAGATTTACTAAGGCAGGTGTTTTACCAAACATCTCTCCACCTTCTCTTTCTCTTCCATGACAAACAGCACAGTTAATTTCGTAAACTTTTTTTCCATAATCTCGTACGTATTGACTTTCAGCCATTTCAAATTTATTCATTTTAAAATACCAAGGCATTTCATTTGAGTTAACGTATAAAGTGGCAGTAGCTGAATCAAAGGCAGCACCTCCCCATTCCGCTCCTCCATCTGTACCAGGAAATATTAATTGACTTTCTAAACTTGGTGGATTAAATACGGTTAACTTTTCATTGTCTCCAAGTACACCTTCAGCAAATTCTTTAACTTGTTCATCTCGTTTAGCTAAATCTTCCTTAGTAATAAATTGTCTTGCAAATGGAGGCGGCTTTGTTGGGAACGGTTGAGTGGCAGAAGTTTTTTCTCCGACAAGTGTGGAGGATGTTACAGACCTTTCTTCAACTGGAAATAATGGTTTACCAGTTTCTCTATCTAGTAAAAATACGAATCCTTGTTTTGTTATTTGTGCAACTGCATCAATTTGCTTACCATCGTGTTTTACACTTACTAAATTTGGAGGAGCAGGCAAATCCCAATCCCATAAATCGTGATGAATAATTTGATAATGCCAAACTCTCTCTCCAGTTGCAGCATTTAGAGCAAGAACTGAATTTGCAAATAAATTATCTCCATGTCTATCTCCCCCATAAAAATCATAGGAAGGAGCACCAGTTGCCATAAAAACAATTCCTCTTTCTACATCCAAACTCATCCCCGACCAAGCATTAGCGCCACCACTTTTTTTCCAAGCATCTTTTGGCCAAGTGTCATATCCAAATTCTCCTGGGTGAGGTATTGTATGGAATATCCATTCCATTTTTCCTGTACGAACATTGTATGCTCTTACATGTCCAGGAACTGGGCCGGTACTTTCAGAAACTCTAGAACCCATAATTAGTAAATCCTTAAACACAATTCCGGGGGAAGTTACTACAATAAAATTATCACTAACATCTCGTCCCAATCCATCGTGCAAATCAACCTTTCCACTATCTCCAAATGATGGAATAAGTTTTCCAGTTTTAGAATTTATTGCATATAAAAAACTACCTGCACCTATTAGAATTCTTTTATCATTCCCATCTTCCCAATATGCCATTCCCCTATTGTTACTCATATTATAACCAGAGAATTTATTGTCAAACGGATCAAACTTCCAAATCTCTTTTCCGGTTTTAGCATCTAGTGCAAATAACTTAACCTTAGCAGAAGTTCCATACAATATTCCATCAATGATTAATGGATTGCACTGAATTTGCGATCTACCTTCTGGGTCAGCATCATTGCTATGATACTCCCAAGCAACTTCTAATTTATTTACATTTTTAGTATTAATCTGATTAATTTCAGCATAGTGATTTACATTGTTACCACCAAGATAATTTGACCAGTCAAAATCTTTAGGCCCATTTTGTTTTTTGGAAGTACATTGTGTTAAAAGGAATGCAACTACAAATACGATATAAAAACTATATTTTTGTTTCATATAATTGATTTGTTTTTTGTTAAATAAATTTAAGATTGAATTATTATTTAATCTGAGTTGTATTGAAACTATAATTTCCAGATCCAACTTCAAGAACAACATTTCCATTTATTTCTTTTGCATTCTTAATTACTTCCAAAATAGGTTTCCCATTTTCCATTACATTTGTAAATTTTGTACTGGATAAAATAATTTTAGCAGAAGTATTTGGAGGTATCACAACATTCACTTTTAGTTTATCTCCATTTAATTCCCATCCAGATTCTATCTTACCATATCCACTTTCATAAGTAGTTTTTGCAAAACTTAGTCTAGCATCTGGTTGTGGATTTATAATAATTTTCTTATAACCTGGTTCACCAATTTCTAATCCGGCAACAACTCGGTACATCCAATCGCCAATAGCACCATAGGCATAATGATTGAAAGAGTTCATCGTAACATTCTGAAATGTACTATCAGTTTTTATTCCATCCCATCTTTCCCAAATAGTTGTAGCGCCCATTTTTACCGGATACAACCAAGATGGAAATGTTTCCTGAAGTAGAAGATCATAAGCAACATCCGTCCTTCCATTATCTGATAAAACATGACAAATATATGGTGTACCTAAAAACCCAGTTGACAAATGATTTTTCCTATCTCTAATATTTTGAACAAGATTTTCTACTGCATTTGGCTTTTGTTTATCGGAAAGTAAATCGAACATAAGTGCAAGAACGTAAGAGGTTTGACTATCAGATGAAGTTCGTCCTAAAGGTGTGAGATAATTATTACTAAAAGCTTTTTTTACTTTTTCAAAAACTTTTGCATACTCTTTAACATCTTCATCTTTACCCAGCTCTTGTGCAGCTTTAATTAGTATTTTAGTTGAATATGCATAAAAGGCTGTGGCTATTAGGTCTTGGCTAGTATGTCCATCTGGCACTGTCCATTTAGCAAGTTCTGGTTTATAGAAAAGCCAATCGCCAAAAACACTTCCGCCTTTCCAAATAAAATTATCTCCAGCATCAATTCTAATAAAATCAACATATTTTTTCATAGAGGGATATTGATTTTCGAGAATTCTTTTGTCGCCATAAACTTGATACATAGTCCATGGAGCAATTGTAACAACATCTGCCCATCCCGCTGACGCTTTGACTTCACCAAGAACATTTGGGACTACAAATGGTATTGCACCTCTTTCATCTTGTTCCGCTTCAACATCTTTTAACCACTTTGTAAAAAATGAAGCCACATCCATATTATATGCTGCGGTTCTAACAAAAGCTTGTGCATCTCCAGTCCATCCCATTCGTTCATCTCTTTGCGGACAGTCAGTAGGAACATCTAAGAAATTACCTTTCTCTCCCCACTGAATATTTTTTTGCAACTGATTGATTTGTGTATTGGAGCATTCAAAAGTACCAGAAGGTTTCATATCAGAATGAATGACAATTCCAGTTAAATTTTCTGGTTTAAGATTACCAGGAAACCCTTCAAGAGCAACATATCTAAAACCCATAAATGTAAATTTAGGTTCATAGGTTTCTAAACCTTTTCCCTTTAATGTATATTTTGTAGTTGCCTTTGCAGAACGTAAATTATCTGTATAAAACTCTCCGTGTTTATCTAACACTTCAGCATATTTCATAGTAACTACAGTTCTGGCAGCCCCTTTAACATTAAGCTTTACCCAACCAACCATATTTTGACCCATGTCTGCAACAAGTGTTCCTTTGGGAGTTTTCCAAATTTTAATAGGTTTCAGTTCTTGAATTCTTTTTACCGGGACTGATATTGTGGGAACTAAATTTTCAAGTTTATAATTAGCTACTTTAACATTTTTCCAATTACTAAAATCATAACTAGAAGTATTCCATCCTCCTAATTCTTTATTAGCATTATAGCTTTCACCATTATAAATACTATTGAGTGTAATAGCACCATCTCCGGTTGCCTTCCACGATTTATCTGTGCTTATTATTTTTGTAGTTCCGTCTTTATACTTAATTACAAGTTGACATAACAACCCAAGTTTTTTTCCATAATATCCTGATTGATCTTCCCAACCAATATTTCCTTTGTACCAGCCATCTCCAAGCATTGCACCAATAGTATTTCCTTCCGAGTTTAACAAACTGGTTACATCATACACTTGATATTGTAACCTCTTTTGATAAGTTGTCCACCCTGGAGTAAATAAATCATCGCTTACTTTTTTACCATTGAGACTAAGTTCGTAAATTCCATGTGCAGTTACATAAACTCTTGCTTTAGAAATTTCGTTAGTTAGTGTGAAATCTTTTCTTAAGTAAAATGCAGGGCCATTTGGAAGAGTATCTTGAACGGGTTCAATCCATTTTGCTTTCCATTCTTCTAAATTTAATATTCCCATTTCCCAATATGAAGGAACACTCCAAGAGGACTCGTTGTTATGGTTATCCCAAATTTTAACTTGCCAGAAATATCTTTTAGTAGATTCTAAAACTGATCCAGTATAGCTAACCAAGTTAGACTTTGAAGATTTAATTTTACCAGTCTCCCAAACAAATTCATCTGAAAAAGATTGTGTTTCTGAAACACGTATCGAATAATATGTCTGTAATATATTTCTTCCAGAAGATTTAATCTTCCAACTTAGTCTTGGACTATCAGTTTCAATCCCAATTGGATTAACTCTATGTTCACATGTAAGATCGTATAATGAAAGTTCTTGACTAAAAGTCATAGTAGAAATTAAAAATAAGAGAGGGAGAAGAAAGATTTTCTTTATCATTATTTATCCTTTTCTTTTGGAATATTTCAGATAAAACTTTACAGTAAGTACTAAACATCGCAAATACTACTAGCTTCTTTTAAGGATGCTATTTTATCTTTTTGTATTGGAATAAATTCTTGAGCTACATATCCTTTAAATCCATTATTTACAATTGCTTGCATAATTGCTTTGTAATTTAGTTCTTGAGTTTCATCAATTTCATGTCTTCCTGGAACTCCTGCTGTATGATAATGAGCAATGTAATTTTTGTAATCTGTAATTGTTCGGATAACATCACCTTCCATAATTTGCATGTGATAAATATCGTAAAGCAGTTTGAAATTAGGTGAACCAATTTTATCTACCAACCGTACTCCATACAAAGTACGGTCTCCGTGATAATCTATGTGATCTATTTTACTATTAAGTAATTCTGTTAAAATTGTTACTCCAACTTTTTCTGCATGTTTAACAAGCTTGTCAATTCCAACAGCAAAATTTTCTAAACCTAATTCATCACTAATTCCATTTCTGTTTCCAGTAAAAAGAATAACATTTGGGATACCATTATCAGCAGCTTTTGATATAAGTTCCATATAAGGTTTATACAATTTTTCATGATTCACTTTATCGTTAAACCCCTCTTTAATATTGGCGAATGAACCCGTACCAATAGCAGAAGTTAGTCCGTACTTTTGAAGAACCTTCCATTCTTTAGGAGTTGTTAGTTCAATAGATTTAATACCAATTTCATTAACACTTTCGCAAAACTCTTTAAGTGGAATACTACTAAAACACCATCTGCAAACAGAGTGATTTATATTTCCCTTTAACATAGTTGGCTCATTTTTAGTTAGTGTTTTACAACTTGCAAGTAAAGGATTGCTGACTGCTATTGCTCCAGCCGTTGCAACCATCCCCTTTAATATATTTCTTCTAGTATATTTCATAATTTTATTTTTTGTTAAACGAAATTGCTCAATTTAATAAATAGTTTGTAATCAACTTCTAATCAAAATAGATATTTCATCAAGCATTTATCTATTTTTTTTACGCTTCTAATTTTTTAAATCCATTTGAATGCACATCCTTGTTCAAAATGTGTAAACTGAATTCCCTTTATATTTTTATTTAGGAATTCAGATAACAACCTCATACCAGAATCTTCCGATGTACCATGATTTATTACTACTAATGGATTTCCTGTATCGGCTGCAAAATAAGGTTGTTCCCATGCACGCATTGTATCATCTATTGCTATATTTAAATCAGGGTTCAAATCATTGAATGATTTTGGATCACAAAAATATCCTGTACCTAAACCAACTGTAGAGACCATTCTTTTTTCATCACCATAAAATTTTACACCTGGTTGCCCCAATGATTTTAATGTAGCTGAAATTCTTTTGGTCACATTAAGAGCTGTGTCCTCTTCTACCTTGTAAACATTATAATAATCCTTTGAACGTACAATATCTTCATTGGTAAATCCTATAGCTTGACCTAAAGCAAATGGCATTCCAAAATCTTTAATAATATCCATCACGTCATGATTTCTAATGATAACCATTTCATTATCCTCTATCCACTTTTTCTTTTTTGCTATTGTTTCTTCATATTCCTTTTTTGCGGCTTTGGACATTTTTTGTAACATTTCATCTGGACCGTCCAAATCCCAGTGAGTGTAAAATGTTGGTTCATGAACAATAAGAGTATTTATTCCTTGCTTTTTTACATCTTTTAAGGTTTGCATAAATGGCGTCCAACATGTTCCTACTTTTGTAATTTTTGTTTCTGGATTACCTACAATTATTCTATCCACAGATGGTTCTTTTACAGTATAAAGTGAACGTAAAAAATCGTTCAATTCTCCTGCTGTTTTTATGTTTTTATCAGATGCAAACAATTTAGTTCCGATAACACTTAATCCTACTGTAGTTATTGCTGTTTTCTTTATGAAATTTCTTCTTTTCATAACTTCCTCAATATTATTATTTCTTTTCAATTCTGCACAACATCATTTTCTTAAAAGTCTTTATGAAGATAGTGCAATCTATCACAATTATTTCCAGTTACTTGTTGATGCAAGCATATTTTACTATTAAACTTTCGTTCATTCATTTTTTATCTGGTTATTTAATCCAAATAAACATTTTCATCAAACATTGATCCATTTTTTCTACGTCCGTCACCTTTGCTTATTACGTTTTCAACTTTCATAATTTGATAATGCTTGTATGGTATTGAATTTATTCCACCATCCCATTCACGTAATTTACCTTCCCAACTTTTATTCGGATGTCCCCATAATCCTTCAGCATAAATTGGTTGCCCTTGAGCAATATCAACTGTAACCATTCCATACTCTTGCAGTGCTTTTGCAATAATAATTTCCTCTTTCGTCAAATCAAATTGTGAAAGATTTAATTTTGGGTCAAGTCTAATTACTGCTCCTTCTGGGATTCCATCTTTTGTAAAGCCATCAGTCCAAGATGCAGGATAAACAAATTCTTTATACGCAGCATATCTAGTTGCACAAGATAATTTATGATTTATCTTTCCCGACATTACTTCATCATACATAATTAATCCAGCAAATATAGGTACACCCGCTGCTCTACTTGGCCCGTGGAAATGGACAGATTCATCATCAACATATCCAAGTTCAAAACCATCAAAAACTCCACTACCATCTAATCGATAAAACATTCCGGTTTTAGATTGCCAAGTGCCATCTTCATTTTTTTTCAATCCCCACATATCCCAAGCTAATTTCCTTTCCCAATCAATAATTGCTAAGTGAGCATCTCCCTCTGGATCGGGTACAGCATTTTTTGGAATTGGTACTGGATTGAAACCAGGGCCATGCCCAAATCTGTTACGATCATTAACTGTATTCCAAATTCTCTTTTCACCTTTATTTAAGTAATGATGAACAACATTATAAGTTGGAGTATTTTCATCAACTTCATAAACTGGAATTGTCCATTCCTTCCAAGAAATTCCAAAGTTTTCTCCTGTTGGTTCTTTCTCTAGCATTTTTATCCATCTTTCACTTTGTGGGTCAACTTCAGCATCAATTGGTATCGGTTGATTCCAAAAACTTTCTTCGGAGAAAAATCTTTTTACTTTATTTTCTTCAGATGTTTTTTCAACAACATTTGTTTTTTGACAACTGAGAAATAATACCAGTAGAGTAAACATCAAAAGTACGTGTTTCATAGATTACCTAAATGTTAATTTATAATTATTGACTCACCTGACTTCAAGAATATTGTTGAATCAAATATTAAATTTGTTTGATTTTTTATATTTTCAATTTTAGGTGAAATTTCTTTTTGATTTTGTACTATTGATTCAAACGAAATATTAGATAAATTAGAAAAGAAAAGTTTCTCAAAAGAAATACTTCCAGTCAATTGTTTTATAATTATTGAACCCGAGTTCCTAATAAAATGGGAAGTTCCACTTGGAGTAGCGAAAAATAGTTTATAATTTTCCTTATCAATCTGTGGAGAAAAAGAAATAGTATTTCTGTTTATCTGTAATCCAACAATCGCATTTAGAATTGCCCAAGCCGACATTGGACGATAGTAATGCCCACCAAACTCTTGATGATCCCAGTACAATCCGGCTTTCCTATATCTGTCATCAACGGCTTTTATTACATCTAGACCTTGCTCATACTTTCCTTCATAGATTAGAAAAGAAGCAAACGCAAGTTCTACACCAGTCCAATAAGTATTTCCTTGGTCTACCCACATATTTCTTGGAATGCTTGATAAGAATTCTTTATCAGACCAACTTGCATTTCTTAATCCCTTCCCTTTCTTAAAAGACAATTTCAAAATTGAATCAAGTGATTTTTTAATATGAGTTTCATCAAATAAATATCCAAGTCCACTTAAATGAGCTGCCCATTGACCAATTATTTGATCTGTTAAACATCCATCATCAAATTTTTCATCAACATTCATCGAACCATCGTAATCATTGTAGAGTCTATAATATTTTCCATTCCACAAATGTTTATCCATTAGTGCTTTACCTTTTTGCATAACTTTTGCACTAATTTTCTCGGCTTCTTTATCACCAACATCTTTTGCAGTTTTGTTTACAGAAGCCATTGCACACAACCACTGTGATTGAATGTACGAAGCTAATCCAAACATTGGGAAATTATCATAACTTGATCTTGCTCCCTCCATACTTGGCATAAGATTTTTATTTAAATCGAGATGATTAAAAATATAGCTCATTGCTTTTTTAATACTTGGCCACATTTCTATTAGATACTCTTTGTCATTCGTCCAAAAATAATCTCTCAAAACCATAATGATATACTGTACTGGTAAATCAACTCTATCGGAAACTCCAGCGGTGCTATCTTCAAAACTTGTAAACTTTTTGTGAACTCCGTGAGCGATCCGACCGTCTTTAGTTTGAATATTTTTGTGAACTCGCATCATTGCTTTTTGAAGTTCAGGGAAAAGTGCTAGTGTTGGAATTGAGCCATATAGTGCTACATCAATAGTGGCAACTGGTCCCCACGATTGGCTTGGAGCCATTCCTTCTTGAATACCAAATGAGCCATCTTTAATTAAACGTCCACTTGTAATAAATGTATTCAGTTGAGAATTAATTTGTTCTAATACATAAGTTGGAATTGAGCTATCAAAGAAATCATCCAAAAACATTTTTGATTTTTCATATAAAGAATTTTTATTTTTTACTGCATACTCTACAACTTCAATACCGGACTTAAAATAATTTGAATAATAATGTCCCTCAATAATATCTCTAGTATCATCCCCAACTTTTTCTGCATATAAATTTGGGAAGTTCCAAGAGAGCAAAAAACTATGAGTAATTGTATCCGAATTATTATTCAAAGTGGCAGAGTAGGCGAGCGAACTAAACAGTCTTGGATCATTTTTATCAGCTACGATCTTCTTCCCAGTTTTTTTGTCTGTTTTATTTCGTCCATCAGTACTAGGTAACCATTCTGGAATTTCTTCCATATCAGTAGTACCATTTGTATCATCAATATTTGGGAGTTTTTTATTTCTAATAACATGTTCATAATATGGGTGACGATGCTCCCAACCAGTATAGTAAGTTGATTTGGGATTTAATGAAGATAGAACCATTTCTCCGAAAGAACTTGCTGATTCAACCATTCCACTACAACTCATACTACAAGCAATGTATTCTTTTTCTCTTTTTATTTTAGTTGTAAAATATTTTTCGCTCGTATCATAACCAACAAGATTACGTAGTGACGCAATTATCATTACATCAACTTTCTTACTAGTCTTGGAAACAATTTTAAAATTGAAATTAGAAATTGGCAATGAAGAATTTTTAACATCGTGAGGAATAAAAGGAGAATAGCTTTCCAGCTCAATATCAAATGGCATTTCTTTATCAGAGAATTTCATATTGATAAATGGGAAACGTGCTTTATACTCAATAGTATCAACGGCTTCAAGCCAAGGGAAGTAATAAACAATTCCGGTCATTCCACCTTCATTAAGTCCATCAGATATTTGAAGTAATTTCATTTTTGGTTCTTCACCCTCAACTTCATATCGAACAACAAAAAATAAATTAGATGAATCTGCATCCTCATTTACATTGGGAGTTTGTATAAACCTTGGGCCAGTTCCTTTCGGTTCATTATTGAAAATTGTCCAATTGTAAAACTTACCGTCTTTTCTAAGTTCAATTGAACCCGTCCCAATTCCTCCAAGAGCAACTCCACTTCTAACTGCATTTGAATTTGTAAACTTTTCAACATATTCATCATTCTTAGTTCTAAAAGTTGAATCATCTTTTAGATTATTATTCTCACTACCCTTAGAAAGTTGCGGTGTAACCATTGATACCGCAGTTCCCATTCCAACATTTTTTATAAATTTTCTTCGTTTCATTTTATGGGAGTCCTATTTATTTCATCTAATGTAAGAACTTTTTCATAATTGTATAATGCTCTCACTTTCTTAGGTTCATTTTCTTCCCAAACAAATCTTGCCCAATCCATAAACCAAACAAATTTTGATTGCTCTTTTAGAATTTCTGGAGTCGGTAAAATTCCACACTCACCTATTGCAACTAGTTTACCATTTGCGAGTTTTATTAAATCATCGTGGTGTGATTGTTTGTAATCATTTTTGTAAATATCAGTAGCAAGGATATCAACATAGTCATCTCCAGGATAAAACAAATGATAGTCATAAGCCTCATCGTCCTTCCAGTATCGTGGTGCATTAGGATTCCAAACCCAAATAAGATTGTTTAACTTATGATGATGAACATATCTTTCGTAAATAATTTTCCATAGTTTTACAAAACCATCTTCACCTTTTCTATCTCCGTACCAAAACCACATACCATTCATCTCGTGGTACGGTCGCCAAAGAATTGGTATTTTTTTATCTCTAAGTTGTTTTAAATAGTTTGCAACCGAATCCAATTTTTCTATAAGCATATTATTATATTCAGTTCCTGGTGTTACAATTTTTTTCCATTCATCATCTGTTACTCGCCCTTTTACACTTCGCCTAAACCCCAAGGTGTCGTCATCAAAAGGTTTTACTTGATGATACATAATTGTAATTATACTTCCCTTTTCATATTGCCGAATAACTTCATCAATTACATTTTGTCTTGTGAAACTGGAATCACTAATTAAGCCTTCCATATCACATCCCCACATTGCTGGGTATTTGCCTGTAATACTTTTTACGGAATCAGTTGAGCGATTTAGTTCAGTAGCATAATTATGTTGACCGGAAAGAATGTACTTACCACTAATTGAATTGAGATACGTAAGCAAAGCCTTTGCTTCTTTGCTAGCATTAGGATTTGTGAGATTAGTTTGGGCAAAAATTGAAGTAACAATTAAAGATAGAGATAGTACTATAAAATAAATAAGAGCAAAGTTATATTTTTTCATTTAAACTCCTAAAATCATTTCCAACTTAACTAGAACAAATGTATTTCCTTAATCTGAACATTCTTTTAAAAGATTAAAACTAAAGTGGTTTTCAAAAAAAGAATTTATATCATTGTATATTTTCATTTGTCATTCTCAGTCCCTCTTAAAACACGGGGTAAACTTTGACTAGGAATCCAGTCAATTACTAGCAACTGGATTCCCGATAAGGACATTCGAGAATGACAATTTGATTGAACTCAAAAAATTAATTAATAAATTCTAATAACCGTCAGGACCTTTATTATTCTTTGATTCAATTCCTTTGGCATCATTTACTATTAGTTTCGTGGCTGTTGCACCAATTCTTGTTACACCTAAACTTCTTACGTGAAGTGTGTCTTCTAATGTTCTAACTCCACCAGCAGCTTTAACTTCAATGTCATCATCAGCATATTTCCTCATAAGTATTAGATCAGGATCTGTTGCACCTTGGTATGTGTATTTTCCATCATCACCTTTTACAAAACCGTAGCCAGTTGAAGTTTTAACAAAACCAACTTTATGCTTATTACAAAGTTCACATAATTTTATTTTATATTTGTCTTCATGTAAAAAGTCATTCTCAAAGATTACTTTTAGAACTGCATTACTTTTATTACAAGCTTCTGAAATTGCTTTTATTTCTTCATCAATATAATCCCAATCTTCTGAAAGAACTTTGCCAATATTTACAACCATATCAATTTCTATTGCACCATCACTAATTGCTTGCTCTGTTTCATATACTTTTACAGCAACTGTATTGCCACCTTGTGGAAAGCCAATAACAGTACCTACAAGCACGTCAGTTCCTTTTAATATTTCTGCTGCCATTTTTACTGCATAAGGTTTTATGCAAACAGAAGCCACATCATATTCTTTTGCAACTTCGCATTCTGTTTTTAATATTTCATCGGTCATTGTTGGGTGAAGTAGTGAGTGATCAATCATTTTTGCTATTTCGTGAGCAGTAGCCATTTTTTTCCTTTGTTTTTATTAATTATTATTTGTTTATTTTATAATTTCTTAGAAGGCTTTTATAAAATAATTAAAGCTGCCATTTGTGCCAGAATCTTTCAGAGCTATAAGATTCCAGTATTCCAAAAGAACTTGAAACCGGAATGATGTACTCTGCATGATTTATAATAGTTTAACTAATTCCTTCATATTTATTTAATATCATATCCACAGTACTATTATTTTCTTCATCAATTATGCAATGGTTCGGATTTCCTTCCAACCACTCCAATGATTTTTTAATACCTTCTTCATACAAAACTGCAGCTTCAAAATTAGGGACAAATCTTTTTATTTTTGAGTTATCAAAAACTACACTTACTGATTTATCCCCAAGTAAACCAACGCCAATCTCCGGTGCAACTTTATAAATAAAATCTGTTGGGATATGAATTATGTATGGTTCAACTCCAGCTACTTTACCAATTGTATTAAATATTTGATCCCAGCTTAGAACTTCATCAGATGTAATATGAAAAGTTTCTCCAATAGCTTTTTCATTTCCTAATAGACCAACAAAACCTTTCGCAAAATCAGTATTGTGTGTCATTACCCAAAGTGAAGAACCATCTCCGTGAACAATTATCTTCTTTCCTTTTCTCATTCTATCAATTAGAGTATAGGGATTCTTCCAACTTGTAATTGCTGCTGGTATTGATGTTACGCCGTAAGTAAATGATGGACGAACTATTGTTATTGGGAACCCAGTTTGTTCATATTCTTTTAGTAATCTATTTTCACAATCAATTTTATCTTGAGCATACTCCCAATAAGGATTGATAGCTGGAGTTGATTCAGTAATAAGATAATTTTGTGATGGCTTTTCATAAACTGAAGCTGAACTTATAAAAACAAATTGATTCGTTTTGTTAGTGAAAAGCTTAATGTCTCGCTCCATATCTTCTGCTGTAAAACCTAACCAATCAACAACAACATCAAACTCATAGTTTTCCAAAAGTTTTTTTGTTTCAACAAAATTATTAATGTCACCTTTTAATAGCTTCGCTCCATTTGGAAAAAACTCCGAACGATTCCCTCGGTTTAAAAGGAATAAATCAATTCCTTTTTGCACAGCTAATTTTGAAACTGCTGTACTTATAATTCCGGTGCCGCCTATGAATAGTACTTTCATATATACTCTATTTTAACTTTATTATTTTTGCTCGTCTGGATTCCCAGTCAAAGTTTATCCCAGTTTACCCCGATGTTTTTTATCGGCGGTGTTTTGAGCGAGGTTGGGAATGACAAATATTTTTAGAAGAATTTATTTGGAACTGTCAATGTTTTAAAAGATATAATATTATTTTAAGAGAATTAATTTCTTTGTTGTGGAAAAATCTCCAGCTTGCAATCTATAAAAGTAAACACCACTTGCAAATTCTGATGCATTAAAATTAATATGGTAAGTTCCAGAGTTTTGTTGAGTGTTAACTAAACGTTTCACTTCTCTACCTAAAATATCATATACAAATAATTTCACATCTGAAGAATTTTTTATTGAATACTTAATTGTTGTTGTTGGGTTAAACGGATTTGGATAATTGTTATACAAAACATACTCAGTAGGAAGTTGTTCTTCTTCTTGAATATCTACAACCATTTCTCCATCTGTTTTACCAACTAGTGTTGTAACACTTTTACCAGGCAAGGCTAATGTTTCATTTACTCCAACATTTCCAGTACGTTCAAAATTTAGATAATGTGCAGAAGTATAAACATCATAAGTTGCCGGAACGCTTGCTGTACGTGCTAAGATACGAACAGTAATAGGTGAATCATTTTTATTTATCATAACAGTAGTTAACATTTTATTTTTGTCATCAATAAAAGATGTTACAAGAATATCTTCATTTTCTGATTCTACTTTTATCCTTCTTGCTCCTGGTCTAATAAATTTATAATAGTTTTGAGAAGTAAAAAAAGATCCTCTTTTAGAATTGTTTTTCATCAAAGAACCTTCAATATCCCAAAGTGTCCAAAGACTAATATTGCCAAATTTTAATGCTCCGTATATTGCACCAGCAAGAGATAAAGCATCATCCCAACTACTTCCTTCAGGGAAAGTTTCACTCATCCATAATTCTTTTGGGTTGTGAGTTGATTTAGTTGAATTCCATAAATTTTTCCAGCCTGAATATGACGGTTGCCCTGGTTGAATTCCATCGGAGGCATAACCATGGGTTGCTATTATATCAACATACTTTTCTGAATTTCGAGACCTCTTAAGTTCTAATATATATTCTTGCATTGAATAATGGTTTTGCGAAAATACTTGTTCTGGCATATACAGTTTTGTTGTTATGTTTTCATCTTCAAATCGCTTACCTACTATACCAACTAACTTTGCAAACGTAGAAGGATCTAAAATTGCACTTGCATAAGGTTCATTAAAAGCTGGTTCGTTTTGTATTCCAATTGCGTAAAGATTTATACCAGCTTTTAATTGAAACATCTTTACAACTGCAACCATACTTTCTGCAAATTCATCAAAATAATATGGTTCTAATTTATTGTCTGTGCCTTTGTAGAATGGTGCTGATCCAAAACCATAATCAACAGAAAGATTTTTTTTCATCCAAGCGGGTGGAGACCACGAAGTTAGAATAAAAGTTTCAACACCTTTTTCTTTCAATTTTTTCAGATAGTTAAAATCAAACGCATTATAATTAAAGCCATCTAAATTTAATTCATTAGGATTATCATTATCATTTACGGGTTCAATTTGATTTCCGATAATACCAATCCTAACAGCTGATGCTCCAAGATCATCTGTATAAATATCTAAATAATTTTGACGACTAGGAAAATAGAAGGTACCAAATCCTCTAATTGTTTGATATAAACTATCTCTAAATAGTTCAACATCCACAGCTTCTGAAAGTTCTTCGTTAACAAGATCAATATAAAAACTAGTTGATTTGTTTAGTGAACCATTAGCAGAAACTTCAAGAGTTATTAAAACTTTTCCAGTTGTGTTTGCCGGTATAAAGGTTAATGTTGCTGTTCCCTCTTCACTAACCGAACTAAGAATTGGATTAGGAATAAAATTAGTATCATTGCTAGCAACAGTTAATGTTGGAATTATTGATTGAGAATTACCGCTAGTAATTCCAGTAAGTTGAATAGTTCTAGCTTCAGTACTTCTAAATAAAGTTTGTGTTGCAATTGGATTGATTGTACATTTTGGTTGAATTACTGGGATTAAACTATCCGGAACTGCATCACCTATTTTTAGATTTGCAATATAGACTGTTCCATTATCACTAGGAAACGGCCAAATAAATGAAGTAGCATAATTCAATAATATTTTTTGAATTCTCTTAACATCAATTTCTACACCTTCCTTGTTATCCATCCCACCTTTACCACGGAAATCCATAAAAATAGTTTTCCATCTATCAGCAGTTGTTGCTTGACGTTTTGCATGTGCAGCAGTTCTGTTTCTATTAACTGCTGGATCCCAACCATCATCATAAAAATAGCAATGTGTTCTACCACTAATTCCAAGACCAAAATCATCTCCCTCAAAATAAATATCATAACTTACGTAACGATGTTCATCCAAATTTAATTCTGGCAAGTTATAAATTGTACCAGTCCAGCTAGTTTTATTTATTAGAGTAATTTTTAAAACATTTTCTTTTCCATAAAATTCACCAAGCTCATATTCTTGTTGACCGTTATGAAAATCCAATCCCCAGTTATTTAAGGATGAATAATCTGCAACGTGTCCGGTTTGTGGTAATGCACCTACTTCAATATTAAATGTAATTTCTTTTTTTGCATTTCCATTATTAAATTCATTTCCGCCATTATCTGTTATAGTAACCTTAATATTGGTCGTTCCTAAATTACCAGTTAAGAAATTTAATTTAGCAGTTGAGTCCACTTGCAAATAACTAATTGAAATATTTTCTACTGAAATTACAGTACTATTACTACTCGATACTTCAAAAGATAATTCTTGTGTACCATTGCTTCCATCAGAAATTCCGGTAAGTAAAACAGATTGTTGCTCATTATTTAAATAAACAAATTTATTTTGAATATAATCAATAGTTGGTGGTTTATTAAAACTAGAATAAGAATCTATCAAGAACGTTGATACGTTTAAATTGTTCTCTGAATATTGGTCATCAATTTCAAGCGTAATTTCAATATCATCTGCTGCTTCAATTGTAACATAAAATAATTCTGCAATTGTTGAGCCTTCATTGTACACAAGTTTAAGATTACTATCAGGAAGAGCTGTTTGGTTACTAGAAGAAACTGCAAAAGTTAGTTGTTGCTCTATTGTTTCATTACCATCATTAATGTCTAATAGAATTATTGAAGTTGTATCACCAGTAGTTGTTTCCTGATCAAGTATATAACTTACATGTGGAGTAAAATTTCTTTCAATAAATATTGGTACTTGAATTGTATTATTTGTAAAACCATCTTCTCCAATGGCAGTTACAAATAGGTTTTCTTCTCCTGTAAATCCATCTACACAATCAAAAGTAATACTAGTTAATCCATTTTTGATTTCTGAAATTCTAATATTTGTTATTGCTGTTTCTGCACCACTAGTTGTTATGCTCGCAGTATTTTTTATATCAAAAAGATTGAACTTATTATTACTAGAATTTACAAAAGTAGAGTAACCGCTTGAAGCCCCAATGTTAGCAAGCTTTTGAGCATTTGAGCCAAAAGAGATTTCATCAAACACCATTGTTGCATAGAATTGATCTATTGAATTTCCATTTGGAACAAATCTAAGTTTTGTAATTCCCGATTTATTAACTACAGTAGCATCACTATAATCGATAAAATAATTAACAAATTTTTCGGAAGGATAAATTCTAATATTACTTAGTGCCTTAGCAGAAAATTCATCTTGAATGTAAACTGTTAAAAGTAATGGAGTGTCAGATTTTAGTTTGACATTCATGAATGGATTTGCACTTATATCAATAGTTTGATCTAATCCATAATCCATTCCTATCCAAGTAACACTTTGGGGCTTGTTTACATTAATTGTTAGCTCTCCATTTTCTTGTAATAATGTAAAAGGTACTTGTACAGTGGCTCTTATTGTATCATCAAATGAATCGATAAAACCAGTTTGCTGAGCAAACAAAACATTTGAAAAAACAATACATAACAAGAATAAAAAAAATTTAGATTTAGTTTTCATTGGGTATAATTTTAGGGTATTTCGAAAAATCATTTTCTTAAGTTAGTCTATAAATCTTAGAAGAGAAAAAAAAAGGGAGTGTAGTTTAAATATAACTTCGTTAAGTAAGTTACAATTGACAATAACTTAAACGTTTAAGTAACGTAAAGATACTACATTTATTCAAATAAAAGAAAGGTGATTTACAGTATATTTAATTATTTCTTTAAAATAAAAAAAATATTTTAGCACGTAATCTGTCAGCCTAAAAATAAGTTCCAATCATATTTTTATGACTAATTTTTGAGCAGTTAAAAAGATGTTGTTAACGAGATATTATAAATATAAAAAGGTTTAGGGATTTAATAAAAAATGAAAAACTAATTTTTCTTGTAAACTCTAACATATTCTATCTCCATAGTAGAAGGAAATATTGAAGTATCAATACCTTTCTGCCCACCCCAAGCACCACCAACAGCAATATTCAGTATTAAATGGAATCTTTTATCGAATGGCCACTTTTGCCAACCTTCGTTTAGATTGTCAAAGGAAAAATAAAGAGAGTCATCAGCAAAAAAATCAATACGATTTTCAAACCATTCAATTGCATAAATATGAAAATCGTTCAGAGCTTTTGGTATATTAATTTTGTTACCGACTTGCGTACCAATCATGTGATTTAAAGCTTTTGTATGTACTGTTCCGTGGATTACATTTGGATCGTAACCAACATGTTCCATAATATCAATCTCTCCGCTTTCTGGCCAACTACCGTATTCCCAATCTGTTGGCAACATCCAAATTGCCGGCCAAGTTCCTTTTCCAATAGGTAACATTGCAGAAATTTCTATTCTGCCGTATTTCCAATCACCTTTATTTTTAGTTCTTAATCTTGCTGATGTAAAACTTCTTGTTCCCTCGTCTCCTGAATAGTCTTCGTATCTTGAAACAATTTTTAACTTACCATTTTCTATAAACGAGTTTTCTAATCTAGCAGTATAATATTGAAGTTCATTATTACCACCTCCGTTTGCATTTACTTCATGTCCCCATTTTTGCGGATCAATGAATGATTTTTCAAACTCATCATTCCAAACTAATGTGTAGCCATCTATTTCGGGAATTTCATTATCCTTTGGTGTGTTAGTTGAGTCTTTGCAAGCAAACAAACTAAAGTACATTAAGAAAATTATTATCTTCATAAGTTTTATCCTTAAAAAAAGTGGTAAGGATTAAAAACCTTACCACTATTAACTAATCTATGTATAACAAAAACATCTTAAAGTTTTGTTATTTTATCAATATCATTTTTTTAGTTGCTGTAAAATCTCCAGCTTGTATTCTATAAATATAAACTCCTGTTGAGAATTGAGATGCATCGAACGATACATTGTAAACCCCAACTGATTGAATTTTATTTACAAGTGTAATAATTTCTTGTCCAAGAATATTATAAATTTTTAATGTTACAAAACCAGCTTCATACATTGAATATTTTATTGTAGTAGCTGGGTTAAATGGATTTGGATAGTTTTGAGTTAATTCAAACTGCGATGCCGATTGAATATTTTCTTCTACACCGACAACTGTCTTTCCAGTATAAATAGAATCAATTTCAGTTTGAGATAATGCATAATTAAATACTTGAATGTTATCCATTTCTCCTTTGAAGAAAGAGCCTAAACTTTCCCCTAATTTAATAGTTTGCCCTGCTTTTACTTTACCAGTTACTCCAACATGTGTATCCTTTAATTCAGCATTAAGATAAACCATAGCTTTCGCTCCATCATAAACTCCAACTACGTGTATCCATTCTCCTGTAACTAAATCTGCTGATGGAATTCCCGGACGTTCTGCTTTATTAACAGTTGCTACTTTAAACCTAAGTTCAGCCGCTCCTTTATCTTCATATAGAATATAATTGTCTGTCTCTGAATCAAATATAGGACCATAATTGCCTGGTAAATCAACAGGTAAAAAACCTAAGTTAACCCAAGCTGAAATTGTAACAGCATCCGTAATTGTTGGAGCTGTAATAATATCTGCATAATCGTCAACTCCATCAAACCTTAATGCATTACCAAAAATACCTTCACCTATAACTGGACCATGAAGTATTGCATTGTCAGAACTAATAGCTGCATCGTAAATTGAGTCCGATACAATTCCATCAAATCCAAAATGAAGTACTATTCCAGATTTCAATGGTATATGACTAAAAGTTGTTTCACTATTTAGTAATATTGTATTAGGTGTATTTGCTAAATCCAAAATATTATTAAGAGTTAATGTATACTCCATTGCATCTAGTATTGATGTCTTAAGTATAACAGATTTTAGGTTTAACGATAACCTTGCTTCTAACACTTCAACAGAATTAGAAATTGAATAATTAGAAATATCTTCTGCAGTAAATTGATCTACTCGTTCAGAAAAATTTATAATAATTTTTGTATTTTCACTATTAGAAATAATGTGTGATACTACTGGTGGAACATTGTCACGCTCTGTTGTTGCTGATACTTCATTACTATAATTTATACTAGTTAAACCAGCAATATTTTTTGCTTTTATTTTATAAAAAAATGTTTTCAATTCTGTAAAGATTTCATCTGTAAACACAGTATCTTTAACAATTTTATATAATATAGCAGGAGAAGAAATTGTATCTCTATAAATTTCATAATTAGCTATTCCACTTTCATTATCAATAGCTCCCAACCAAGATAGTTGTATCTTTGTTCCAGTTACTGTAGGTTGGTTTAATACAACATCAGATGGATTAGTGGAATCTGTAAGAGCAATTAAAAGTTGTGGATAATCTGTTGTTATTGCATCAACACCTAATGTTTTAAGTTCTAACATTTGCTCGGCAGAATTAATTGTCCACTTATTTAATAAAATATTTTTGGAATGTGCATAATCTAATTCTGTTTTTGTAAGTTTAGATGATGTGCCATACCATTCACCACTAATTCCATTTAATTTATTAATTGCACTTTCACTATAGTTCCCAAATTGCATAACTGCAATTGATGAATCAATAGCTTTTACTGCAGAAATATTTGCAAAACTAAAGCCCGCAATAATTACTCTTGCCTGCATATTGTATTCATAAACCTGATCAATAATTTTTTGTATTGTAGTTGGAGAAGTAGCTTTTATTTCTATTATAATACCTGTGTTAGACGGAGCTGTTAACTTCAAGGCTTCTTCTAAAGTTGGGATTTTTTCATAAGGTATATCCGAACTAAACCAAGACCCTGGGTCTAAAGCACGAAGTTGATCAAAAGTCATTCCACTAACAGAACCAGTTCCGTCTGTTGTTCTATCCACTGAGGCATCGTGCATTATTACAAGAGAATCATCGGATGAAACTCTGAGGTCTAACTCATAATATTCAACACCAAGATCTATAGAAGTTTGAAACGCAAATAAAGTATTTTCTGGGCCTAAGGATGCTCCTCCTCTATGGGAGAATACTAGTTGTGCGTAACTAGATGATGTAATTAAGAATAGAAAAAATACAGAAACTTTTCCCATGATTGCTCCATTTTTTTCTATCACTCAAGTTAAAATAAATTATTTAACATAAGCGAAATATAAAACGAATAACTATTTAATAAAAACTAATTTTTTCAATTTAGAAAATTGCTCTCCTTTTAGTTTATAATAATAAACTCCTGAGCTTACTGAAATATTAGAGTTGGAAAGACCATTCCATTCTAATGAATGCAAGCCGGGCTGAGTAGAACCAATATATTTTGAATAAATTAATTTTCCGAGCGAATCAAATATTTCAAAGGTTAGATTATCTTGCTGATTTAGTGAGTATTTAATTTGTGTATAACCATTAAATGGGTTAGGATAATTTTGTAAAAGTTGAAAACCATTTAAGATTGAACTTTCTTTTTTTTCTACACCAGTTGAAAGTTGATCTATTACTATTGCATTACAAAAAGAACTATCAATATCTTGTTGGAAATAAATATCTAATACTTCATCATCAACACTAACAGTTTGTTTCAATTCATAAATTGTGTTTTTTCCTACTTTAGAAAATACATCTATATTTTTTTCAAGAAATACACCTTCTGCAATAACACTAAACAATCTTGTTCCAACATCATTATTATCATTTTCTGAAAACAAAAGACTTAATTCATAAGTTCCATTTGGGACTTTAAATTTGTAAGAAAAAATTCCAGATTTATCAGTTCTAAAAACATAATCATCTTCAGTACCATTTATTTCTAAATTATCGCCCCAAGTAATTATTTTACCAGAATAATATCCGTATTCTTTATCAGACGCCCATTCTTGATCTGCTAAATAATCGTTATAAGCATCTCCTCCCAAGTTAACTTTTACTGGGTATGTTAAAGGTGTAATTTTATTGATTGTTACAGCTTGCAATGCCTTTATGTTTGGATTAAATTTATCTTCAGTTATATTTTTAACTATTAAATTTGATGATGAAAAAGGATCATAATTATCAGTAGCAATTAAAACTTGTCTTTGATCTGGAGTAAGCTCCGCACTTAATATTTTAATACCCGAAATTATATAATTAGAAATGTTCTCAGCGGAACTCTTTTCTATTTTTTCTGAAAATTGTAATAAAACTGATTTATCATAATTTGCTCTTGCCCAAATAATACTTGGAAGTACATTATCAACATCACCAAGGTTATCTGGATCAGTAATTATAAGTTTTAATATTCCATCTTTTATAACAACATTTTCCGGTACAAAATCTACAAGGTTCCCTGAAAAAGAATGTGCGGCTCTTACCCACCTTAAAGAATCAAAAGTTTCAAATTCATCTTTCCAAGATGTTGAAAAATTATTATCGGTTCCATAATTTCCACTATTTGGAGTATATGTAGAATATTGTACCCAATCATACTCAGCAACAACTGGTAAAAATGAATCATTAAAATATCCCACCCAATTAGTCCATTGCGGAATCCATAAATTCATTTCAAGGTTTTGAGAATGAACTAATGTTTGCACATGATCACCAGTTTGTCTAAAAACTTCCTCTCCATTAATAAACCAAGCAATGTAATCAGGAGTCCATTCAAATCCATACTCGTGAAAATCAATGTATGGATCAAACTCAACATACTGACTTCTTATATGAAATGTTTGTCCGGGTGTAATTGAATTAAATTGAATATTGTTTTTATAGCGACCAACAAATTCAATATCAATTTCATTCCAGTTAGACACACCACCGGAACTCCAATGATGAAATGTAAAAAAGGAAGATACAACAGCTTCACGATTTGCTGGTTTATATCGTACATCAAATCGACCATACTTAAAAGTTTGAACTGAAACTATTTCAGCACCTTTATACTTTTTAGCAAGAACAGTAAATGAAAAGGTGAACAGAAAAGATAGAAATAAAAAAAAAAACTTTTTCCCCATATTAAATTGCCTCAAAAATAATTATTGTTGATACGAAACAAAGTTAAAATAATATGCTAAATGAAAATTTTTGAATATTAGAAAATCTTCCGAAATCAACATAAGCATAGTCAACTTTTAGTGCTAAGTTCCCTAACAAAAGTTGTTTAAAACCTATTCCAAGAGAAAAAGATTCTTCGGAAGTATCTAGAAATAAAGATTTGTAACCACCTCTTATCGAGAACATATCATTAAATGTATATTCACCACCAAGATTAATACTTTCAAAGTTATCACTTGGATGTAGAGCATCTGCTGCAATTGTAACAGTATGTAAATCTGTTTCAATGGCTTTGTAAGCTAATCCAACTCTAAAAATTAAAGGTAGTTCCCATTCATCTGTTTGTAAGTAAGCCGGAATTTTTCCATTATTCCCTGAGGAATTTTGATCCGGATCATAAAGAACTAAAGACGATTGACCATCCATTCGCATTTGAGTACCAAAATTTGAGATACTCATTCCTAAAACAATTCCATCAAAAGGAGTAACGTATTTAACTCCAAGATCCAAAGCAATTGCGTTTGCAGACATTCTCCAAATTTTTTGTTGTACAAACTTTCCGTTAAAACCAATTGCAAAATTGTCTGTTAACTTCATAGCATAAGCTAGTCCAAAAGCAACATCTGCTACAGAAAAAGTTTCTCCTGTTCCATCCGGGTCAGCAATTGTAGTTACATCCATATCACTAATATCAGATGAAATAAAACTCAATCCAATTGTTCCAAAATCACCAAGAGAGTATGTTGTAGCAAGAAAGTTATATTTAACATCTGCAATCCAATTAGTACGTTCTACTAAAACTCCTGCACCTTTTATATCAGCAATTCCAGCTACGTTCCAATACAATGCACTTTGGTCATCTGCTAATGCAACAAATGCACTTCCCATTGAACTTGCTTTTGCACCCTGACTAATTGATAAAAAACCAGCAGCTGAAGTTCCTTTTTTAGAAACATCCGATACAAAATTTTGAGAGAAAACTGGTAAACTCAAAATGAGCAAAATAAAAATTGAGTTAATAATTAATTTCATTTAAATTCTCCAAAGCTATTTTATTATAGCAAATTTTCCAATATGTTCTCCAACATCTGGAGCATCAATATGATAGACATATAAACCAAAAGCTATATCCATTCCATCGTCAGAAATAAGATTCCAACTTAACGATCCATCTGAACTTCCCGAATCTTTTTCTAGAGTTTTGATTAAAGCTCCATTAATTGTATAAATTCTAACTGTACATTTTGCAGGCAAATGAATAAAGTCAATTCTTCTACTTCCTCTTCCTTCTTGGTTCAAATTTCTTGTTTCCCATTTAGATGCACTTACATAAGGGTTGGGAACAACTTTAATTTTATCCAAATCATTTTTAGCAAGATTTTTATCTGTTTTTGATGCGATAGTTGAGAACACAAAATGATCCCCAGCTTTAAATTGTTTTTTCGTTTTTATTCTTAACTTATCACCAGCAGTAGGAAAAACATCAATAGGAGAGGTGGTTGAATTGTAATAACCAATTCTCCAAGTTAATTTATAATTGTTTCCAACGTACTCAATAATTACAATGTCATCGCCTATATCAAAAGCTTTGCTGCCATTATTATCAATTATTTCTGCTTGTACTGTATCTCCTCTTGTTAAATTTTTAACAACAAAAGGAACTTCAAATTTATTGAAGGGAGTTACAATAGATCGCTCTGCTAAAAACTCAATCTCATAGTCTGCTGGCCAAGAAATATTTCTTGGTGCATTACTTGCATCAGCAGTAACAGGCATATACAAATTTGCAAAACCAACAACCCAACCAGATTTTTCAAGGTCAACAACTGAAGCTGTATCATTTTCTACTGCAACTGCTAATCCATCAAAAGGTGGACTAAACTTTCCGCCACCAATACTACTGTTGTCTATGTTAGCCTCTAAAGTATCAGTTTTTCCATTTAGCTCTCTCACAACAGAGTAACCAGTTGTTTTATAAAAAGGAATTTCACCTTCCGACTTGAAAAGTATTTTATAATTAGCATTATTTTCAAGTGAGTTAGGATCCAATATTGCTACCTTCATTTTACCGGAACCAACTCCAACAACATTTTCAACATCACCTTTTATCTCTGGTGGTATGTATCCAGCAACTGGAGCATTTGGTTTTGCAATAGCACAATTGATATCAACAAATTGAACATTGCCTACTAAATCAACAGATATAATTTTAGTTGTTTCTGATGGAATTAATCCTTTAGTTCCAAAATTAGGATCACCTTGATCATACGCAACAAGTGCATAATAGTATGTTTGCCCATTTACAACATTTGTATCTACAAAGGAATGTTGCAAACCAGAATCTTCTCCACGCCAAAAATGTGCTCCATTAATACCTATTGGATCAGGACCAATGATACTATCAACTTTATCATACTGCTTGATCGGCTTCCAATACTTTGGCTCACCTTTAGAATCTGTAATTACTTTTATATCATTAAACTCAGCTTCTTGACTTCTATAAATTAGATAACCTTCAAAATCTTTTTTAAAGCCTTGAGTCGGATCATTATTTTCAAAGCCTAAAAAAGGATCTCTCGATTCTTCAGCTATTCCATCCCAAAACAAAAACACTTTTTCATCACCCGCAATAGCTTTTAAAGTAGGTTTCAAAGGAGGTTTAGCAAAATTATAATTTGCATTATAAATTTGTTGAACAGTTTCTTTATTAAAAACCATATCATTAAAATCTGTACCAAATACTAAGGCAACTGAAAATCTTTCACGTCTGTTAACTTCAAGTGGGAATGAACCAGAACCAAAAAGAATTTGAATATTTGCATTTGATAATGTTGTATCAAAAACACTATTATTTAAGTTTTTCCAAATTACTTCATCGTTCTTAGGCCAAATAGAATTAGGGCCTTTATTAGTAAGTCTTTCAATTGCCAAACTTGTTAGTCCTATTTGATCAGACTCATCTTTATCCGTCTTATCAAAATTAGGTTCACCTTCTGTTGGTAAACCATCGCCTTCTCCCAAATCCGGACCATTATATTGAGGATCAAATGGTCCAACACCATCAACTCCAACATCATTATTTAACGGTTCATTTTCATCAGCATCCCAAACTCCATTTCCATTTAGATCTGTAAACGTAGCCCAATCGCCATCGTTATCAATTCCATCATCTCTTCTCTCATCAACCATTCCATCTTCATCATCGTCAATTCCATTAAGAGCATTACCCGGACTTTCCAAATAAGCATAACCCATATATCCGGTTTCCCATCTTTCCGGAGGAGCAAATCCATCATTATCATAGGCATAAGCCAAATCAAGTTTAGTGTCGTAAGAAGCATTATCATCACCACCATCAGAAATTCCTCCAACACCAGTATCACTATAGAAACCAAAATAAGTAGTATCATGAGTTTTGTCAGACAAATTCACAATATCATAATGCCAAAAAATTATATCTTCGGCTAAAACATGAGACCATTGAAAACCTCGGACTTCCAACCTTAAACCTAGCCCTCCTCTTTCGTGGTTTGACTCTATTGGGAAATACTCATAAGGAACACGGCTAAATTCTCTATCTTGAGAATCATCCATTACAAAAAAAGTTTCAAAGTCAGCATTTTGAACACCTCGTCCAAAATATCCGTACCAGTATCCATCCCAGTTTGCATCAATAAATGGTAATACTCTTGACCAATTTTGAGGCCAAGTTAATGGCTTTGTACTTATTGATGGTTCTTCAGAACTTGCGTTAGCATAGCCAGGTACTGGTTCCGTAACCCAAAGCTGATTTGATACTGGATCGAAATCATTTTCTTCGCGATAAGACATTATTGCTGGATGAACTGTTTGACCATTACCCGGAGCATAAACCGAAGATGATACCAAAGGAGTTAAACCATCGGTATAGTTGTGTCCAGTTCCTTTCGGCCATTCCCCTGAAGGTCTATCTGGCCAGGAGCCAACTTGTCCATCATTCCTAAATATTGTTCTTACAAGGTTACCATCCATAATTCCTTTTTTTCTGTAAGTCTTGTCTCCAAGATCTTCATCTCTATATTTTTGAATATTTGGATCAACCTGAGAAAAGATAATGCTCGTAAAAAATAATAATAAAATGAATATGTTTTTCATAAGATTGTTTTTTGTATTAATAAATTTGACTCGTACTATTTATGATATTATTAATTTAGAACCCTAAACTAAATCCGAGGTTCAATTGTCTTGGTCTAGAATAATTTGCCGGATTTCTTAAATATTCCTCAATTGTATTTAATCCGAAAATGGTTCCACTATATGCTTCAGCATTAAGATCTATACCAGCACGTCCCGTTGTTGAACTAACTCCATATTCATTTCTAATGTCTAAAAGATTATAAACTAGTAGGAACACATTTAAATCTAAGCCAAATAATTCTAAATTCTTATTAGCTCTTAAATCAACATTAAATGTTGTTGGTTTTCTTCCGCCGTTTTCAAATTTTAATCCTCTTGAATATCTTGTATTTTCTGTGTAAGGTAACCCAGAACCATAACCTAATATAATGCCTATATTCCAGTCCGATGGATTACCAACATTTAGTGATAAATTTAGAGTAGAAGTTTGATCCCAGTTAAGAGGAACAACTTTTTTAGAAGCTTCAACTGGGGGATCTGATCTTTGGTTTAGATAAACAGACTGCGGGTCAGAAGCGTTGCCCGCAGCAAATTGGTAAGTATAATCTAACTTAGCACTAAAAAAGTTTGCAAACCTTTTATCTAAAGTAACAATCAACCCTTTAACATTACCATAATCTCTGTTTATATAACGACCATATAAAAATCCTTCATAAGTCTCTTTTATTTCTGTTCCTAACAAATTTCTAATGTCACTATAATAAACTGATAAATCAAGAGAAACATTAGGAAAAATAACTTGTTGCAAACCAAGTTCGTACTTAACAGTTTTTTGAGCTTTCAATTCCGGATTACCAACAATAGATTCAGGTGAACTTGTTTGATCAATTATATAAAGATTGTTCTCATACAAATTCTTAAAAGTTGGGATTTGGAAAAAGTGACCATAAGAAAAATGTATTGCACCCTTATCAGACATAGGGAATGACACACCAAACCTTGGACTGATTTGAAATTCCGAGTTAGATTTTCTTGTTTCATTAACCCCTGGGAAGTTTGGATTATTTAGTGGATTCTTTAAGTCATTTGGTAGCGTTGTGTTTGAATGGAAATAGTCAAACCGAATACCAACATTAATAATCATTATATCATATTCCATTTTGTCTTGAACATAACCAGAAATTTCAAATGGTTTTGTAATATACGAATGATTAAATTTTGTTCCGGGAGCACTGTAATCAAGTTTAAATATTAAATTACCATTATCATCAAATTGTCCGTCAGTAAAATTTTTAAGGTCTCTCCAATGATCATATAATTTATGCATCCTTCCTTCAACACCAACTTTAATTTTATGTTCTTTACTTACTTGAGATTCAAGAGTCCATTGACCAATCATGGTTTGCGTGTTTCTTTCATATCTATCGGTTTGATTTCCACCTGTTCTAAAAGTAAATTCAGAAATAGATGATCCCCTATCTGCCTCAACATATCTTGAGTCTAGTGGATCTTCATACAAATGTCCCCAATAATCAAAAAAGTTATACGAAAACTTTAAAGTTGATAGAGTTACTTGCGACGGATACCAAGATATTTGCAATGACTGAATAGTATTTTGATTAAAGTTCTTTTTAATACCATCAGGATTTAACCTATAAGCATGATTGTAATCTTTGCTCCAACTATCATCCCAAAATATACTGTAACTAAACTTCCACGAAGGCATGCTATAAGTTAATTTTGCATTAACAGATATTTTTTCATTTGGATTCATTGGCACAAATTCACCATCTCCGGAATTTAGAATTATAAAACGTTCAGGGTCTTGTGGATTAGGGAAAAAAGGTGTCGGATCAGATGGATTAAATAATCTTTTTCCATACCTAGAACCATCATCAGCAAAGTATCTACCGGTTACAAAAAAAGATAACCCACTTAATATTTTTGTTGGACCACTTAGATTAAACTGAAAATCTCTCGGACCACTTAAATTAGCTTTATTTAAATTTTGAAATATTTTAGAATCCGTTGTAAAATAATTACCAACGTAAGACGAAATACCTCCCTCTAATTTTTGCCCACCATCCTTTGTAACAATGTTTACTACACCAGACATTGCCTGACCGTACTCTGCATTAAAGGCACCACTAATAACTTCCAACTGACCAATAGAACTATTTTCAACATTAACAGATAGCTCACCTTTAAAAACATCATTAACTGCAACTCCATCTATCAAGTAGGCAACTTCGTTTGAACGTCCACCTCTAAAATGTCCATCAACAACCCCTGCTTGTAAATCAACAACACTTTGAAAGTCTTCTACTGGTAAAGATTTAATTTCGTCAGCAGTAACAACAACAGATGTAGATGTTAAATCTCTAGTAATTAATGGTTGTTCTGCAGTTACAACAATTTCATCCATTTCAATTGTTTCTGATGTAAGATTTATTCTACCAATATTTGTTGTCAAATCTATTCTAACAAGAACATTTTTAACAGTAATTTTATGATAGCCAATAGCCGAAATAACCACCTTATATTTGCCAGGTGGGATATTGGGAATCATAAAATCACCTTCTATGTCTGCAGCTGCTCCAAAAAAAGTTCCTTCAACAATTATATTTGCTCCAATAACTGCCTCACCTAATTCTGTATCATATACATTACCCACAATTTTACCAGTAGTACCAGCGTTCAAAAAAATTGGTAATAAAAATAGAATGGAAGTGAAAAATAAAAAATTAGCTTTTATTTTTTTTAGTCTAAAATTTTGTAGAAGTGTATGTTTCATAATTTACTTTTAATTAATATTTTACGTTGGCAAGAAAAGAAAAGGCTAACCAGTTTATTAACTGGTTAGCCAAAATATTATGACATTATTTAATTAACATCATTTTTTTAACTTCTCTAAATGAACCACTGTTTATCTCATAGAAATAAATTCCTGTAGAAAAAAGACTTGCATCAAAATTTACTTTATGAGTACCAGCTACTTGTTGTTGATTAACTAACTCAACAACTTGTTGCCCAAGAATGTTAAATACTGTAATGCTAACATTACCTGGTATTGCTAGTGAGTAATTAATTGTAGTAGTTGGGTTAAACGGATTTGGATAGTTTTGAGATAACTCATAAGTATTAACAAGAACTTTATTATCGTCAACACCAACAACCCATTCATCACCAATCCAAGTATGTGTCCACCTTGAAGGATCATTCCAAGATTTGTCTCCATTTCTTGAAGAATAAGTTAATATACCTTCCCTTGAACCAGTTGCATCAGCATCATTAATTCCAAAATCTATTGGAATTCTTTTACCAATAACTGGAACAAATAAAGAATCGCCACCTTTATCTGCAATGTCTGCAAAAGACATTTTAGCTTCTACTGTATAACCACCAGTAAATTTTTCACCCCAGAAATAGTTAGCATCACTTGGTACAGCCATACGCTTGCCACCAGCAGAAGCCATTATTGCTTGGTTACTATTAAATCTAAACTGATAATCAGGAGTATCTCCATCAAGGTATTTCGGATGAGGAGCACCTTTCCAATCAAATAAACCTAAATGTAGATCAGCAGCATCTCTTAACCAAGAACTTATTGTAGTATCACTACTAACAATATCATCAGTAACATCAAACGCTATATAAACATTATCTTTATCCATTGCAACCCAAGCATTAACAGATAGATCTGCATCTCCATCAATTACTTTATTAGCTACAATTGTTCCACTACCATCATCAGGAAACATTCTAAATGGAGTAATGTTAGCCCATTCTTTTAGATCACCATCGGCTACAAAATCTACTGGAGCTTCAGGATTAATTGTTGTAACTCCTTTAGCAGTATTTGTTACTGCAGATGTTAAGCCGGGAACACCAATATTACCAACCTTATCGACAGCATTAACTGCATAATAGTACGTTACGTCTTGGTCTGTAGCTGGTGCTAATAAAACATGTTCTACAACTTGAACATTTTCTTCAATACCTAATTGAACAACTTCTATACCTTCTGCATTTACATCAGAAATTGGACTATCACTAAAATATACATTGTAAGTTTCTTTCTCTTCACCATCAACATCAGCCCAAGTAATTAAATTGGAGAAAGTACTTGCAACTGCAGTAATACCAGCAGGAGTTTCAGGTGCAGTATCATCGGCATCTTGGAAACCTGCTTGTTGGAAAACATCAAATAATAATGTACCACTTAATTTTTCCCCTTTATCACCATAAGAATTACCGCCAGCTGATAAAGTTACATGCCATTTGTTAACAGCTTCTGGATTAAAGACTTTATCTCCTTTTGATTCCCACCAAGGTTGAGAAAATCCATTATGTGGGAAATGATCAAAGCCAGGTCCACCAAATAAACTATCATTATAAGTTGGAGCTTCTACTAATGGAATATGATATCTTGTCCAACCAGATGCATCACTTAATTGAATCGGAACTTCACAAGTCCATCCTTCTTCTTCTGTACCATTACTAGTTTCTAAAAGAGTAAATCTCATAGTTACACGATCTCGAGTTCCAGTAATAGGTGTTTCATTTTTGATATAAAGAACAACAGCAGTTCGTTCATCAAATTTTTCTATTGGTCCACCAAGAATATTTTGTATCCTTGCATATCCACCCCAACTTTGAGATGCATGAACTGTATAATCCCATTTTAATGCTCCAGCACCTTCAATAAAATCTTCAGAGTTATCAGTTAAAGTAGTATTACTTGCACCATCACCAGCCCAACTCATAATATCAACATTAAATACAGTATCTACTGCAGCTGATTCGAATGCTTCTAAAGGTGTATATCTGTTGCCAATTACTTTCATGTTATCAACCAAAAAAGTTCCTTCCGCAGTTGGAGCATCAATTCCTTCGCTAGTACCAGCACCATAAAAAAGTGATATTTCAAAGCCAACTATTTTATCAAGTTGTAATTCTTTGTCTCCATCACCAAATTGAAGTCTGAAACCTGAACCCACACTACCGTCACCTACTTCTAAAGGCAATGAAATATTTCCCCAATCTCCTGCAGTTTCAAAATCAGCTCCAGTTGTAATTGTCCATAAATCTCTATTTCCGTCTGCATCAATTTCTATCAACTTTATTGAAAAGGAAACACCCTTACTAGTATCAGATCTGTTTGAAGCGGTGAGAACTTTGTAATCAAAAGTTAATTCTGTACCAGTAGAAAGGTCATAATACGTTTTACCACCTGGCATACTATCTGTTCTGTGAACACGTACATCGTACCCACCCCAAGTTGCCCCACTTACTATTCTGTAATCCCATTGAATTGAGCCAACGCCTTCAGTTTTATCATCCGTATTGTTCGAATGATCCATAAAGGCAGTTGAATCCCCATTTTGGAATAATTGACTGAGCCAATAATTATCATGTGATGCTGTATCATAAGGCTGAACCACCCATTGGGCTGATACCACAGACGCGACAAAAAACAAAGTTAAAATTGTTTTTTTCATGTTACTTCTCCTTGTGTTGTGTTAAAGATAGTTAGTTGTTAAATATAAAAAATTACTTTGCTAAAATCATATTTTTTGTTTGAGTATTTCCATTAAAGTTTATTGTGTAATAATAAGCTCCACTTGAAAAACTACGTGCATCAAAATTAACTTCATAAATACCAGGAACTTTTCTTTCGTTTACCAGTGTTGCAATTTCTCTACCAAGTATATCAAAGGCTTTTAGACTTACATTTGTATCTGATGCAAAATTTTTATCTACTTCTGGTATTTCATATTTTATTGTTGTTGTTGGATTAAATGGATTTGGATAATTCTGATAAAGACCAAATTTTTTGAGTGTATTTTCTTTTATTTTTATTGATGTTGGATTTCCTTGATATTCATGAGCTCCAATATCAGGCAAGCTAACATCAAACGGAACTGGATTTCCAAAAAAATCTTGTCCACTAATATTTGGCAAAATAAGTCCTGAATTTATTGCAGGTGAATTGCTTTCTAATTTATATCCATCCAAATCATCAATACTTGTTGCTATTCCAGAATTAACTAGTCTGGGATTCTCAATAATTCGATTTGAATCTAAAGGTATAAACTCAGAGTTAAATCCATAATAAATATTATTATCAAAAAAATTATTTGTGCTAGAATTAAACTTAAATTCTCCGTGTAAAGAATCTGTATTAATAAAAATATTATTAAAATAAAATGTGCTATCTGGCCAAGAATTCCAAGAGCTATGATCTGCAGCATAAGCTTCTCTATTTCCGCCCATGTAAATTGTATTATTATAGATAAAAGTATTTGTAGTTTGTCCAGAAATATGGAAGATTTTTCCTCCATCATTTTGACTGATGTTATATCTTACAACACAGCTATCATTAAATCTTGTTGGACCACCTAAACAGACAACAACCATGAAACCACCATCATTATCATGACTATAATTATACTGGAATAAAGTTCGCTTACATCTAAAGTCTCCATCAAAACCGCTTGCATCTACATCACCTTCATTATAAACAGTTTCGGAGGCTTCATTATACTGTACAAGGGCATCATCACAATTAAAAGTAAACATAGCATTACCATTTACTTTTAATCCACATTTTTTAAAAACATTATATTCAATAAGTGGACTTTGAGCATCTCTAATAATTAAACCATTGCCACCGGAACGCTCGACATAATTATTTCGAATAACAATATTAGTGCTTGGATACCAACTAGTATTTGTGGTTAAAGTACGTACCCACCATGATGATTTATTAGAAATCCCAACTCTATCAACATCAATTATTCTACAACCTTCTATTATTAAACTATCAAATTTTGATTCAACTTTGTTACCAAGAATCTCATAATATATTCCACCATTTTCTTTTGTAGTATTTCCAGGTCTTAAACTTCCGGTAACATTATGAATGTAAAGATTTTGTAATTTAATATTATGTAGAGTTCCAATATCTTCTCCAAGAATATATATACCCCGATACATTTGTCTTTCATTGTTAACATTTGAATTGGTGATTTCTAAATTACGAATTGTAATATATTCTTGATTATATAGATACAATACATGCTTAATTCCAAATCCAATAAACAATGGATCTTTCCCTTCGCCGTATCTATCAATAACTATAGGTGCTTCTACAGTTCCGGAACCTTTTGGAGTTAGTGAACCAACCCAAAAAGCATTTGCAGCAAAAAGTAAACTATCACCAGGTTCAAATGTTTTAACATTAACATTTGTAAGATCTTTCCATGCAGAATCTGGGGAGGCACCTGAAAAATTATTATCCCCAATATTGGAATTGACATAATATGTCATTCCCTGTGCATACGTGCAATAAGAAATAAGTAGTATTGCTAAAAGTAGTTTCATAATTATTTTGTCCTTCAAATATTAAATTATGTTTGGTTGAAAATTTTATTTTAATAGAATCATTTTTTTTGATTCAAAATAATTACCTGTTGAAAGAATATAAAAATATGTTCCGCTTGATAGGTTGCCTGCATCAAAACTGATTTCATAAACTCCTGGAGATTTAATTTCATTTACTAATGTAGAAATTTCTCTTCCAAGTATATCATAAACCTTAAGGATTACATTTGCTAACTGCCCATCACCAAATTTAGAATTGGAAATAATAAACTTTATTTTTGTACTTGGGTTAAACGGATTAGGATAATTTTGCTCTAAAACAAACTCTGTTGGAATTTGATTAACTATTTCATCAATAGAGGTTGGTAGTATAGTTTGTTCATAAATATTTGCATCCCTAACTCTTTCAAATAAAATTCTATGCCCAGCATTGTTTAAATGAACTCCATCTCCAGAATTATAAGTAGAATCTATTTTGCCATTATCTAAAGCAATATCAGTCCAAAAATCAATAGCAAAATTTCCAAAATGAGTGTATGTTGAATCTCTCATATCTTTTTGAATCTGTATTTTATCTTCACTCAAATTCCTTGGTTGAGTAGTTGCAACCCAAACTGGAATATTAGCAGCACTTGCTCTTGCAAGCATAGTATCATAATTTGCAATTTGTTCATCAACTCCAAAACCTTTAGTTGCATCATTTGAAGGAAGATTAATAATAATAGCTCTTGGCTGAAATGAAATTGCTTGTGTAATATTATGTCCAACACTAGGTGAAGGTTTTCCCGCTGACGGAATAAAATCATCTGGCATTAACTCGTAAGTTGTGTAACCACCAACGGCAAGGTTAATAACCTTTGCAACACTATTTTTACCCAGTATATAATTTCTATATCTGTTTACCCATGCACTATCAGAGGAAGTTGGCCCTGTACCAGCAGCAGTTGAAGAACCTAGAACTACAATTTTTTCAACTGATAATGAATCAACAATATTAAAAACTTGCTCACTTTCATGAAAATTTCCTAAGCTATCAAATTGACTAATTTTAATTCTGCATAACTCTGAAATATGAGTATCTGGCACTCTCCATTTTTTGAACGGACTACTGTTTGCAGCAGTTGCTGGAGAAATAACTTCCCAGTTACTTCCATCATCAAGTGATAATTCAATTTTTATAAGAGAAATATTATTACTTTCCCAATTAACTAGAGGGAATGATCCAACTGCCCAATGTTCTCCTCCATTTGGAGAAAGTAGTTTCAAGATTTTGTCAGTACCAAGAATACCACTCGGATTATCAGAAATATTAGATTGAGCAAAATTTCCAGAATAAATGAATATAAAAAATATGAATATTTTTAATGTGGCTTTTAGCAAATCTATCTCCTAAATAATAACTTCGTAAATTGAATATTTTTCTATCTGTTACTTACAGTAAAACCTTTTCACTGATTTCATTATTTATCTTTTTAATACGAATTTGGTTTTTAATAAATCTTTATCGTTTGAAGAGCTACCCACAAATAAATCAAAATCACCTGGCTCAGCATTAAACTCCATATTTATGTCATGAAACTTTAAGTCATCAACAGTAATTGAAAAATTTATTTTTTTAGTTTCTCCAGGATTAAACTCTACCTTTCGGAATGCCTTTAGTTCTTTTACTGGTCTTGTTACACTTCCAAATAAATCTCTAATATATAGTTGTATTGTTTCTTTCGCTTTATATTTTCCCGAGTTCGTAACATTTACTGATATCCGCAACGTCTCGCTAAAATCAATTGTGTCTTTAGCTATAGTTAGGTTTGTATAATTAAATTTTGAATAAGACATACCATAACCAAAATAATAAGCTGGTGTAAAATCAACATCTAAATAATAGCTTGCAAAACCTTCTGGGTTTTCAGCTGTTCCAATAGTACGCCCAAGTTGATTTGGAGATGGTGGTCTTCCTGTATTTCTATGGTTGTAATAAATTGGCACCTGTCCAACAGTTCTAGGAAATGTAACCGGTAATTTACCTGAAGGTGAAACTTTACCAAAAATTATATCGTCAAGTGCTGAACCACCCATAGTTCCAGGATGCCAAGCATATAAAATACTTTTTACTTCTTCTTTAATATTACCAACGGTTAAAGGTCTGCCAGCCATAATTACAAGTATAAGTGGTTTCCCAGTTTTTGAAAGTTCAGCAATTAATTCTTCTTGGCTACCTGGTAAATGTATGAAGGCTCTTGAGTGAGTTTCCCCAGACAAATCTTTATCTTCACCAAGAAAAAGAATTGCAATATCAGATTTACTAACTGCTTCTACTGCTTCTTGGAAATATGTTTTGTCTGTACTTCTAGCTGTTTCTAATCCTTTAGCATAAGTAATATTTATTTTTTTTTCATAACTATTTTTTATTGCACTTAAAGGTGTAATGGTATTTTCTGGTTTGCCGTCAAGAGTCCATGTGCCAAGTTGATCTTTAGGTGCATCAGCCAAAGGTCCAATAATTGCTAGACTCTTAATGTTACTTGCATCAAGAGGTAGAAAATTATTTTTGTTTTGCAACAACACAATACTTTCCGTTGCAATTTGTTTAGCAATGTTTTTATGCTCATCACTTAATATTGCAGATTTATTAAATTCTCTTGGGTAAGGATTTTCAAAAAGTCCCAGCCTAAATTTAACACGTAAAACACCTTCAACTAATTCATCAATCCATTTAACATCTATATCACCATTTAGTATATTTTTCTTAAGATTTTTAGTATAATGTTCAGAAACCATTTCCATATTAACACCAGAATTTACAGCTTTTCTTGATGCTTCCGAACCATCTTTAGCAAAACCATGTTTTATTAGTTCGCCAACAGAATTCCAATCACTAACAACAAATCCGTCAAAATTCCACTCGTCTCTAAGTATAGTTTTTAATGTAAATTTATTTGCAGAAGTAGGTACACCATTCAAATCATTGAAGCCACTCATTAAAGTAGCAATGCCAGAATTAACAGCCGAATGAAACGGCTTTAAATAAATATCACGTAATTCTCTTTCGGGTATTAATGTTGTGTTATAATCTTTTCCACCTTCCGCAGCTCCATACCCAACGTAATGCTTTGCACAAGCAGCAATTGAATTTTTATTTTTTAGATCATCACCTTGAAAGCCTTTTACCATTGCAGAACCAAGTACACTAGCTAAGTAAGGATCTTCACCACAAGACTCAGCAATTCTTCCCCATCTTGGATCTCTTGCAATATCAATCATTGGAGCAAACGTCCAGTGAACACCTTCTTCTGCTGCTTCTCTGGCTGCGATGCCAGCTCCTTTTTTTACTAATTCGGGATTCCAAGAAGCTGCTTGACCTAAAGGAATTGGCAGAACTGTTTTATATCCATGGATTACATCTCGACCAAAAATAAGTGGAATGCCCAATCTTGATTTTTCTACAGCAGCTTTTTGTAATTTAATTTTTTCTTTAATTTTACCTGAATTTAAAAACGATCCTACTTTACCTTTCTCAATATTAGCTAACACACCATCATTCATTTCCCATAGGTTGAGTTGTTGCATTTGTCCAACCTTTTCATCTAAAGTCATTTTGCTCAATAAATCTGCAATTCTCAACTCAATATCTGCATCTGCATTTTTGTAAGTTTGAGACACTAATAGATTACATGTAACAAAGAATATTATTGCGAACAGTTTATTACGGTAATTCATTCTCCCCTCTTTATATTAATATTTTATAGGAAGTATCAATTACCGTTCCATAATTAAAATTGTAAAATTGGATTGAAAAATAAGGTTAGTATTAAATTAAAATACAATGAGTTATTAAAATGATAATGGTCATTATTATTTTAATAACTTCTATAAGTGAAGTTGAGGTTGTAATAATTTTCGTTCATAAATGATGGAAGTTCAAGAATAGATTTTTCTTTCTACATTTTATTTTTACGTATTCGTTTCGAATTTAGATAATTGGTATTGGGAACATTGTTGTATGTTGGAAATCTGTTTAAGAACAAACTCATATTAAAAAGACAATTTTAAGTTTTCTATTTTCAAAATTACTTTAGCCCAAGTTCTTTGCACATTCTATAATAATTTGGCGGTGCAAGATCAAGTTTTTGAGCTGCTTCAGCATCTGAGTTAGAACTTTTTCGAACAAACAAAAAATAATCCATTCTAAATTTCTTTTCCATTTCTTTTAAGGAAATAATTTCTTTACTAGTATTAAAATTAAAAATACTGTTTGATAATATGCTAGTGCCAAGCCTATCAACTAATGAATTTTTTACTATATCCTTTGTTACTAAATTTTGTCCGCTTAACAATAACCTTTGAACAACATTTTTTAATTCCCTAACATTACCTCGCCAGTTATAATTTTTAAGAAGTAACATTGCATCATCTTCGAAATTCGGATTTATAATCCCCATATCTTTACAATACCTTTCAACATAATGATTTATTAGTATGGGAATGTCTTCTGGTCTTTCCTTTATTGGCGGAATGTGAATTCGCATTACATTTAGTCTATAGTACAGATCCTCTCTAAACTTATTACTGGTAACTTGCTCTTCCAAATTTTTATTACTGGCAGCAATAATTCTAACATCAACTTTTATAGAATCAGTTCTTCCTATTTTTTCAAGTTCCCCATCTTGAATAACTCTTAATAATTTAACTTGTGTTGCAAGCGGTAACTCAGAAACTTCATCAAGAAAAATTGTACCTTTATTTGCAACTTCAAATAACCCTTTCTTTTCATTTGCAGCACCTGTAAAAGAACCTTTTTCATAACCGAATAATTCACTTTCCACAAGATCGTTCGGTAAACTTCCACAATTGATTCTAATAAACTTCTCAAATTTTCTTTTGCTCTTATAATGAATATGATATGCAACCAATTCTTTTCCAGTTCCAGAAGCTCCATCAATTAAAATGTTTATTTCATTTTCGGCAAGTTTTTCAATTTGTTTTTTAAGACTAATAATTTGTTCGGATTTTCCAACAATTTCTTTTTCAATAAGAATTTCGTTAACACTTTGAGTAAGTTTTTTGTTGGTTGAGTATGTTCGTTTTTCCAGAATTCTTTTTTCGTAAGCATTAAAAATTGACATTACAAAATCAGTTGGCTGGTAAATGTACTCTTCAATATCACCGGGATATTTTGTGCAATACCAAAATGCTCCTGCTTCAATAAGATCATTTGCAAAATCAATATCACTTATGTCTATAGTTAATTTTGTAATTACAATAATTTGAATTGTACTATCAACTTTTTTAATTGCTCTTATTAGCTCTTTGCCTTTTAACCCACCGGCAATTTGAAAATCCATAATAACAATACTGTAATAGTTTGGGTTTGTTTTAATAAGTTTTAAAGCATCAATACCATTAGAAACTACTTCTTTAATAAATATTTTTTCCTTGAAAAGTATTAATGTATTTTTCACTCTTTTAACGTCAAACTTTTCGTCTTCAATTAGTAAAATATTTATATTTCCATTTATTTTCATATTGTAACCATTTGTGATTTTAAAAGGTAATTTTAAATTCGCATCCACCTTGTTCTAAATTATTAACGTCTAATTTCCATCCACATCTTTTTGTAGCAATTTCATAAGCAATATAACATCCATAACCTCTGTTTTGATTTTCAGCAAATTTTGTTGAACTATTTTCTGAGAATATTTTTTTTATTCCATCTTCATTTACTTCAAGAAGTTCTTTACGAATACCAATTCCGTTATCTTGTACAATAATTGTTGATGTTTTATTTTCATTAAAGTGAAATGTGGAAATTTTGATTTTTAATTTTTCTGTATCTCCGTGATCAATACTGTTTTGAATTAAAGGTTCTAGAATTTCCCACACAACATATTCATTGATAGATACTTTTGGCAAATCTTTATCTAGGTTTAATATGAATTCAAAAATATCTGTTTGCGATGATATTCGTAAAAACAAATTATTTACAATAAAGTTAATTGCATCATTAATATCTGTATTAAATATCGAATTTCTAATTGTCTGAATTGGCGGATCGTACCACTTCATATCATAAATTACTCGCGATACAAAATTTGAATATTTAAATAATTTTTCTTTTACTTCGCTGATATTATTTTTATTGAGACTTTGCAAATCTTCTTTAATAAAACCCATCACCTTTTCCGATTTATGATGAGTATGATAAATCCTTTTTGTGAAAAGTGATTCTTTGTCGTGCATGATTTGATCTTTAAGATGTCGCTCATGTTCTTCAAAAAATAATTTTTGTGCTTTATCTCTTTCTCTAACAGAGTAAGACGAAATAAAATACATTGCAATTAAACCAAGAAGAATGAGTGATGAATAAACTATTGCAACTTCATTATAACCCGAAAGCATGTTTTGTGTAACAAACGAAAAGTTAGGAGTATTTTTCATATAAAAAACTCCCAAAAATTCTCCGTGAGGAACCAGCGGAACTAACACATGAAAAGTTTGTTCCGGAAATTGTGTGCTAAATATTTGTTCTTGTTCTCTTAAGATATTTTCATTTTCTTTAAAAAGTTTTTTAACCTGTTCAAATTCCGGTAAGCTATTTAAAGGATGAATTAAGTTTCCAGTTAAATAATCAAAAAGTGTTTTCCCATCATCAATTACAATTGGCTTTCCTTCGTGAAAAACTAAAAGACTGCTAAGTTGAACATGCTGCTCCAATAGATGTTGACTAAAAATTATGTTAAACGATTCAATAATTTTTTCTCTGAATTCAGTATCAAAATTTTCTCCCACATAAATATTTTCAATTAGCAATTCTAATGAAGTAGTACTAAGATTTGCAATTCTTTCCGCAGATTCTTTTTGATACCATTTCTGAGTCTTATGCAAAAAATCTTCAAGCGAAGATTTTTGAACCAATGAAAATATAAATTGAAAAACAACTAAGATCAACAAGATGACAGTTATATGCCTAAGTTCAAAATGATATTTTTTTAGTTTGGTTCTTATATTTTTGTGATTCATAATATTTTACTTAATTATGAAAGATTTTGTTTTGATATATTTATCTACATCTTGAAGTGCAGTATTTACATCAACCTCACCTTTGATAGCTTTATTTGCGTGGTACGAAAGTATATCAGAAATTCTTGTATAATCTTTTAAGAAAGGACGATGTACACCATTGTTTAATAATTTGCTATAATATGCTAAGTCATTATGCTTTTCCAAAAAAGATTTGTTAACATAGAGCGATTTAAGAATGGGTAAGTATCCGCCAACTTCATACATTGTTTTTTGCGATTCCTCTCTTAGTAAATACTTAATAAATTCTAAAGCTTCTTTTTTATGATTGCTAAACTTAGATATCATTAAGTTCCACCCTCCGTAAACTGAGGTTGGTTTAGAACCTTTAATATGTGGAAGCGGTGCTTTTTTTATAGTTCCTTTAAAGTTAAACTTTGTAATAACATCCTTTTTATATCTTTCGTAACCAGGCCATCCTCTTAAAAACACGGCATCTTTTTTTATAAAATACTCCCAAGATGAATTACCCTTAAATTTTGTAACTTGTTGCGGAGTTAGTTCATATTTATGTACTAAATCAACAAGCAACTGTAATGCCTTTTCCGCTTCCGGACTTTTATAATTTATTTCAGAAGTAAAAAAATTTGGATTATCATTAACAATTAATTCTGTTAAACTACAAATAAGCCCCTCATAACTTTCTGCAGGATAAATATAAAAAGGATGTCCTAGCTTACTTATTTTTTCTCCAAGTTTAATAAACCTTTCCCAAGTTATTGAATTTTGAAGCTCCTTTTCAATTTCAATATAGTTCGGTAGTTTTTTTAGAACATCTTGTCTATAAAACATTAAACCAATATCAATGTAATGTGGTATGGCAACTAAAGAGTCTTTGAAGTAACACGACTCTAGAGAATATTCCAATAAACGTTTTTCAATATTATTTAGATCTAACTGATTAATTGAACTACTCCATTTTGCAAATCGAGCTGCCCAAATTAGATCAACAGCAAAGATATCAATTTTATCACTTTTACTTCTTAGAGATCTTGCCAATAATTCTTTACGTTCGTTTGTACTGAATTTGGAAAAAGGTAAATCAATTGTTTCAACTTTAATTCTCCCTTTGTATTCTTCATTAAACTTGTATATTAATATTTTGTGGGCATCGGAAAGATTATCAGCATAAGTAATAACAACTTCTTTATTAACGGCGGGCTTGATAAAAAATTGGGGTAAAATAATTAACCAGAAAAATAATATTAGAAATAAAACTAGTAAAAGTTGTCTTATATAATAATTTTGTAAATATTTTTTTATTATATCTATCATTCCTTTTTCATACAATAATTAGAAAATTAAAGATAACAAATTTCTTAAGTTTTATTTTTTCAATCAACTTACTATATATATACTAAACGCAAAGTGGTTTTCGGGTTTTAGTAAATGTCATTTCGAAATGAACGTTTTTTGTGATTGAGAAATCTCATAACTTAATAGCGTTTGAGATCTCTCCACAAAAAGCGTGTTCGAGATGACAACTTTAGAATCCGAAAACCAAATCAGTTTTAGTATATACACTTTTATTATTATCATTGTACTATTTGTATTAGGTAAAAAAAGACAAAGAAGCATAAGCATTATTGTTTTTATAGATTTTACGAACCAGAGTTTATTTTAATAAAATCATCTTTTTTATACTTTGGTAATTTCCAATCTGTAATTGGTAATAGTAGATTCCGTTTGTAAATGAAGAAGCGTCAAATTCAATTTGATAACTACCTGGTTCTTGATTTTCGTTTACCAATATTTTTACTTTTCTACCAAGCACATCGTAAACATTTATTTTTATATAAGAAGTATACTTTTCTTCTACATTTGGGATGGAGTATTTTATTATGGTTGTTGGGTTAAACGGATTAGGATAATTTTGTTCAAGCTTAAATTTATTTTTTACTTTTTTTTTTGAATGAACAGAAACAACATCTTCAGTAAATCCTATTGAATCCAACATAGGTTGAATTTCAGGATTTTGCATAAATAAATTCCACAGTAAACCTGAACGATAATTTTCAATCATTATAATTATTGGTCCTTGATCAATAGCAAGATAACTTTTAGCAAACCAATTCTGACTTGGATTAAAAGCATCTTTAAATCCATAAATTCCCCAAAGTTTATCTCCAAATTTTCTATAAAAATTTTTAAATGCTGCCATCGATTCAATTGGCGTATATGGGAAAGACGAAAGTGCAGCCGTTGGTGTAATTGTTCCGTTATCATTGTTCGGCTCATGTGCCGAGTAACCCCAAGGATTATCGCTTGCAGTTAATCCCCAAGTATTTTCATTGTAACCTGTAAATTCTTTTGGATTGTTAATACAATATGCTCTGTTGATTAATGTATGATTTTTATTGTTTTCAAAATAGTTTGTGTATTTATCTTTTTTATCTTGCGGATCAAAACCTAAGAAAGAATAATGTGCAAAAAATAAAGGACCACCATAATCCCAACCAACTTCTAATGGATAACCATAAAAAGTTTTTCCATTTAAATAATTCGGATTGCTTGCCCAACCATCGTGGTATAACCTTGCTGGTATTGAGTGAGTGGGAGATGCAATTGCCAAAAGATAAGTTATCATAACTTCATTTGGGCCTTGCAAACGGAAATTCATTTGCCACCCATAGTTGGGAGACCAATGCCAATAAAGGTAATTACTATTTGATGTTCTTCTGTACCAATCCCATTCAACATTTTCCCAAATAGTTGTAATCATTGAACGAACCGAATCTTCAATACTGTTAGAGTTTGTAAAATATTCTCGTGCTGTTAACAGACCTTGAATAAGAAAAGCGGTTTCAACCAAATCTCCACCATCATCAAATTCACTAAAGGGAATAACTTTTCCAGTTTCTCCGTTTAGCCAATGAGGGAAAGCTCCGTGGAATTTTTCAGAAGTGTTTAACAAAAATTCGGCTATCTTTTTTATTCTTATTGTTCCTTCTTCCCGACTTATAAAACCATTTTCAATTCCAACAATAATTGCCATTACACCAAAACCAGTTCCTCCAATTGTGCAAATATTTTCAGAGCCAAACCGTTCGCGTATTAAGCCTGATACTGGATGTGCGTGATCCCAAAAATATCTAAACGTATATTTTTGTAACATGTTTAATAATTCTTCATCACTCATTATAATAGTAGATGCAGTTACTTCGATGGTTAGTTCAGATTCATTTAAATCTTTATCGATTGCAGAAATTTTATACGAAGCTGTAATATTATTTTTTCCAATAAAATCTATAAAATAGTTTTCATTCGGTTTTGCCAAGCTGATTAGTTTATATTCCGTTTCATCTTTTTTATAAATTTTATATCCATCAATATCGCCTTCACTATTAGGCAACCACTTTAATTCTATATGACTATCATATCCAGTTACATTTAGATTTTGAGGAACTGTGGGCTTGGTTGTATCTGATATATCGGAAGCAGATATTATTCTTACTTCGTCGATAAGCATTGTATGTAGAATACCATCTGCTTTGTTTTGTCCGAAAAATATAGTTTTTATTTTACTTAAATCTGCTGAAGCTGGATTATCTTTAAATATCTGCAAAGGCACTGAAACCCTTTGCCATTGCTTAGAAATTATATTCTCATAATATTCGGAAAGGTTAAACTTTTCTGTTTTTTGATTACTTAAATCTTCAATATAAATTTTCGGTAATTGGCTAGGTTGAATAGTTGAATCACTATAAATAAAAATAATTATGGAATCTTTTTGAGTAAAATCATGTCCACTCCATCCTTCTTCGGCTATAGCAATTTCCCAAATACCGCTGGGTTCAGAATCCCATTGTAATTTCAAACTATTCAATCCGGAATAACTTAAATTACTTTCTACTGGGAATTTATTATTATCAGAACCTGACAAACTTAAACTGCTAGGAGAAGTTGCAGATCCCCAACTCGATTCGTAATAGTCACCAGAAGGGCTATCAGAAAAAAAAATATAATCTTGCGGAAAAACTATTTGGGTTAAAAGTAAAAATAACAAATTGAAGAATACAGTTTTCATTATTGCCTAAAACTAAATGGATATTTAACGTAATGTAACCTCAAAAGATTAATTGATTTATTACCTCAACAAATACTTTAGTTGTTTGTTACTAATGTAAATAATTAGTTACGTATTTAGCAAGTTTTATTATTTAAGAAACTTCGACTCCCCTCCAAAATACTGGCGGGCAAACTGCTCAGTATGACATAAGTTAAGCTAGTTAATAATTGCAAAAAGTTTCATCATACTTTTTTACAATTAGTATGAACTACTCTTAATGATTGTAATAACTTGAAAAAGAATTTGTAGAAAGAAAATAGAAACAATGTAAATGTTGCAAGAAAAGAATTAGACGAAATTGATTTAGAAGCATTTTAAAAAGAAGGTTTTCAAAGTGTGTTATAGTTAAGTTTAGCAACCCTTTACTTTTAAAACAAAAAAGCCTTCAAAAGTTGTTAACTTTAAAGGCTTTCTTTTGGTGGGAGCTATAGGATTCGAACCTATGACCCCCTGCTTGTAAGGCAGGTGCTCTGAACCAACTGAGCTAAGCTCCCAGTACTAAACTTCAAATTTTTGAAGATTAAACTTACTTGAATTTTTAAATTGATGCAAGACTTTTATTAAGTTTTTACGTCTAATTATTTCAGTTTTTGACAGGCTAAAATATCATTTAATCTTAAAGAAAAAATCATAAAGTTCCATCACATCATTCTTAAACTTTTTTGCATCAACACAAACTCCATCAACATTTAATTGGCATCCCTCTTCAACCGGACTAACAACAAAGTGTTTTGACCCTGATAAAATCTCTCCACACATTTTTAGATTCTCATCTTGGTTAAGTCGCTTTACAAATCTTTTTACAGCAGTTGAAGATTTAACCGGAGATTTTTTAATCCATTCTTTTAAATGGAAAGCAGTAGAAATAAAATTAAACATATAGTCGCCATCCATTGTTTCATCCAACCTTAGCGAATCTCTTTGCAGTTTTTCAAATATGTTGCGTGGTGTTTGGAAATTATATGTGTGTACCATACTTTCCTCTCTTTTTATTTGATTTGATTTTTGTGGTATTGAAACTTACCTAAAAATATATAAACCTAAAAGATAAATTTTAATCACACTTTTTCTAAATATTTTGTCGCACTTACTAATTGAATCTTAGTTATTTTTAATAATGAAATCCACTTTATCAAATAATCCACATTCAGAAACTTATATAATATTATTTTTTTCGGTTATAAGTATTCTTCTATGGAATAGCTATTTGATATATCCCATCAAAATATTTGTAATATTTTTACATGAGATAAGTCATTCCATAGTTACTATAATTACTGGAGGAAGTGTAACTGAAATTTTTATTTCATTTGATCTTGGTGGCTCAACATTAACTTCTGGAGGTAATAAACTATTAATTGCATCAGCAGGATATTTAGGAAGTTTATTTTTTGGAGCAATTTTATTTATTGCAGCGTACAATAAAAAAAGGACAAAACTTATTTGTTCTATTATTTCAATATTAGTTTTACTGCATACTATTGGCTATATACAACAAGGGAAACAAATAGTTTTAGGTCTGCTAATATCTTCTTTTCTGTTTTTTACACCAAGATTTTTAACTGGTGTTTTATTATCCTATCTTCTAAAGTTCATTGGTTTTGCTAGTAGTCTTTATGTTTTATCTGATATTGTGGAAGACTTATTTACAACTTCTCTTAGAGAAACAGACGCACAAGCAATTGAATTTATAACTGGTGTACCATCCCTGGTTATTGCTTTTTTATGGTTTATTATTTCTATTTTAACTATTTACTTTTTAATTAGATACAGCTTTAGAAAGGGAATAACTACTTAGTTACAAATTCTTTTTCATGCCCATCATCAACAAATTTTAGAATAAACAAACCTATGATGAAAAATATTCCTATTGATAAAATTGCAAATCTTTGGTTGCCAGTTAAGTAGCTAACAAATCCAAAAACTAAGGGACCAACTACTGCGGAGCTTTTTCCAAAGAGTGAATAGAAGCCAAAAAACTCAGTCTTTTTTTCTTCTGGAGTAAGCTTTGTCATTAAACTTCTACTTGTTGATTGTGTTGCTCCCATTACACTTCCGGCAATTAGCCCAACAAAGTAAAAACTATTACGCATAAGTTCTCCCGCTTCCAACGATGTAATCTCAACTAAATATTTTATTAGAAATGTATTTTCATCGCTTGAGAAGTACGCTATAAGAATTGTAAATATCCAAATAAATAAGGTTATAGTAATTGATTTTTTCTGACCAATTGAATCGGATATTACGCCAAAAAGAATAGAGCCAAATATTGCAGTAGTTTGAACTATTAGAAAAAATATAATTAGTTCTTCCATTGAAAAATTTAATGTTGTAGAAGCATAGTTTCCTGAAAAAAAGATAACAGTATTTACTCCTTCTATATAAAAGAAAAAAGCTAATAAATAAATAGAAAGATTTTTATACTTTTTTAAGTTTTTAAAGGTAGAGAAAACTCTTTTTAGACCAATAGTCATATAGGGAACAGTGCGTTCAACATTTTTCTTTGAGTCTTTCAAAAAGATAAATAATGGAATAGCGAAAATGAAAAAGAACAACGCTGCTAGCGGAAATGTTTCTTGAATTAAGTTTTCTTTAATTAACGGAAGTGAAATTGCAAGAACAATCAATGAGCCAAGATAGCCCATAGCAAAACCATAACCACTAACCCTACCGTAATTTTTCTCTGAAGTAAGTTCCGGCAAAAACGAATCATAAAAAACTAAACCAGCTTCAAAACCAATGTTGGCAATTATGAAGAGAATTAGTGCTAAGTAGATATCTCCGGTAGAAGTAAAATATAATAAGGCTGTTGGAATTACACAGAGTAAAGTGAAGAATAACAAAAATCTTTTTTTACCAGTTGAGTAATCTGAAATTGCCCCAAGTATTGGGGAAAAAAATCCAGTAATTATCATGGAGATACTAATACCAAAACTCCAATAAAGATCACCAATTGGCTTACCTTCTGCAATAACATTTTTAAAGTAAACAGCAAAAATAAAAGTTACAACTATAATTGAAAAAGATGTGTTTGCAAAATCGAAAAGAGACCAAACAAATATTTTGAATTTGTTGTCAGTCTTATTCTGCAGATTTTTTTCGGAGGGTGTTTTCAATAAGGCCTCTACCAGTCTTTTTTAATTTTCCACTTTTCTTAAGTTCTATTAAAATCACATCAAGAATTCCATTAACAAATCTACCACTTTTGGCAGTACTAAATTCTTTTGCAATTTCAATAATTTCATTTATTGTTACCTTCGGTGGAATATCTTCAGAATATTGCATTTCTCCAATTCCAATTTGCAATAATAGTCTATCAACTACAGCAATTCTATCAACTTCCCAATTTACCAAATGGTCTTCAATAACTTTGTTTATTTCTTTTCTATTAGCAACAATATAATTAACTATTCCATTGCAAAATTCCAATTCATCTTTGTTCGAAATTTTCTCTAATTGATTTTCAACAATTTCAGTTAGTCCGCTTCCGTGCATTTCATAAGCGTATAAAATTTGTAATATTTTTTCTCGTAATATTCTTCTTCTTGATTTCATAATTATTATTTAGATATAGTTTTGTTAAATAAATTCTAAGTCCCAAAGGTCCAAAAAAGTAATAGACCAATACTATCTCTAAAACGATAGTATATAGATTTTTCCCAGTTTAATTTATAGTCCGATGAAATTCCAATTGCATTTATATTAAAAAATTTTGCCATTTCCAATATTCGTTTTAAATGAAAATCATCGGAAATTATTATAAATACATTGCTACTATTTTTATTATTCAATTTCTCTTTTATAAATCTAATTTGTTCATTTGTACTTCTTGTATTTTCTTCAATGAGTATATCCTTCTCATTTACAGAATATTTTTTTAATAAATAATTATATGCAGCTCTTGCCTCACTAACTTCTCCTGGAGCATTACTACCCGTAAGTTGTATTTTTTTAATTATTCCTTTTGAATACAATTCATTACTTTTTTCAATACGTCCTGTAAAAATTGGACTAGGTTTATTTCCACTCCAAACTGCAGCTCCAAGTACTATTCCAATATCATTACTATTTTTCAATTTTTGTTTTGTAACTTCTTCAATACTGTATGTAGATAAAAAGGAAAAGACAACAAATATTCCGATTGTACTTGCTACTAATAGTATTGATGTAAAATACGAAAGTAAAGTTTTCTTAAAATAAATTAACCAAACTATAAAGATTAGATATAATACTAAAGATTGATTTGCAATCAATAAAATCATTGGAATAATTTTTTTATAAGGATATCCAAATAGGTATCCTCGTAAATATTTAATACCAATAAAATCTAAACCGAGTACAACTAATAGCAGAAATATGTACAAAAAAGAAATGTATAATAAAGATTTAACTTTTGATGAATGTATTTGTTTTAATCTTGTTAAAAGAAATAAACAGCCAAATACTAAAATAAAAACAAAGCTTAAATTGAATAAATTTCCAAATTTATTTATGTCAAATTCTTCAAATGTTAATCCATTATGCGAATACTTTATAAAAAACAACAAAAGTAAATTAAGAAGTGCGATAGCAATTGTAGTAAAAATGTATTTACTATTCGTATTCATTAGTTAAACAAAATATTTATGTTAAAAGAACTTTTATGAAAAAACTGAGATGTAAAGATATGAATTTTAATTGAAGTAAACTTACTGTAAATAAAAAAGCGTCTGTTGAAGACGCTTCAATTTTTTAGTTTAATTTAAAAAGAATGGGAACGGAGACTTGAACTCTTACTGGTTTACCTCTTTGCATACCCGGGCTAAATTTTGTTTTCATAACAGCGGTAATGGCTTCTTCATCACATCCCGCGCCAATACCTTTAATTATCTCTGCTTTAAATACATTACCATTTTTATCAACAAAAGCTCTTACAGTAACTCTTCCTTGTACTCCAGCTCTTTTTGCAATTTCAGGGTAAATAATTTTCTTTTGGATTGCAGATATTCCACCAATTGGTGTTGGCATTTCTTCAACAGCAACAAATATTGTTTCAATATTGGTATCATCATCTTTTATAATTGGAGGCTGTGTTGGTTCAACATCTTCATTTACCTTTAAATCATTATCATCAATAGGAATATCCTCTAATTCCTCTTCATCAGAAGGAGCTTCAATTGGAATAATAGGTTTTGGTGGTGGAACTGGTGGAGCACCAGTCGGCGGAATATCAAATACTGTAATTATTTCTGATACTTCACTTTCAAAATCTCTTTCACTTTCAATATTTGGGAATGTCTTAAATGCAACAATGGTTAGAAACAATGAAAGGGCAAGACTAATCTCAAAGATTTTACGATACTTTTGTTTGATATCAAACTTAGGATTTTTTCTTAACATAGTATTTCTCCTTTTTGTTAGGTGGGAAGTATTTTCTTGAACAAATACTTTTGTAAAAAAGTTTCAGAAAAATATTTCCCTTAAAATGAAAAACAAGATGAGAATTATTTAAGAATTTATCCTTCATTTTTACAATTGAAGTTATCTTAAAAATAACTCAATAAAATTTTTACTAAAGTTGGTATCTTTTGGGAACTATTTAGGATTGCTTTTCAAAGATGTCATCTAAAAAGCAGAGATGCCACCTTGAAGAAGTTGGAAGTGTTTAAAATAAAAAAGCATCTCGAAAGACGCTTTTAATTTTTAATTTAGTTTGAAGAGAATAGGTATGGAAACCTGAACTCTAACTGGCTTACCTCTTTGTTTTCCAGGTTTGAATCTAGTTTTTAATACTGCAGCAATTGCTGCTTCATCACAACCAGCACCAATACCTTTTACAATTTCAGCTTTATGAACTTTACCAGCTTCATCAACAAAAGCTTTAACAAAAACTCTACCTTGTACACCAGCTCTTTTTGCTATTTCAGGATAAACTATTTTCTTTTGGATTGCTGCAATGCCACCAATGGGTTGAGGCATTTCTTCAACTGCCATAAAGAAATCAAGTGAAACTTCTTCTTCCTCTTCTGGAGGTGGAGGTGGAGCAGCTACTTCTTCTTCAATTTCAAGTTCTGTATCATCAATTTCAATATCTTCTAAGTCCTCATCAGACGGAGCTTCTATCGGAATAGGAGGTTTTGGCGGAGGAGGTGGAGCGGTTTTTTGCTCAGTATTTACAATGTCTTCAACATTAACTAACTCTTGAAATGCTTCTTGTTCTAACGCTTGCCCTTGCATATCAGGGAAAAACTTAAACGCAACAATCATGATTAGCAATGCTACTACTAAACTAATTTCAAAAGTTTTTTGATATTTTAATTTTAGATCCGCTTTCGGATTTTTTGGTAATGCCACGACTTTCCTCCTTAATTGAAGATTATCTTATATCTATTCTACAAATTATAAAATGATTTTAAATATTACAAATTCTACTTTATATTTTTTTACTATTCTACTAAACTAGTTTTAATATATTTCTTTTTAATTTTTTCTATAAAAAATGATACCGATAATATTCCCACTAAAGCACCTAAAGTATCTGCAACCCAATCTAATAATTCTGCAAATCTATTTGGGATAAACATTTGATGAAGTTCATCTACAACTCCATAGGATACACAAATAAAAAAAGTTATTATAATATAGTAGTTTCTAACTGTTTTCCATCTTTCTTGGAAATGTAAATTCATTCCCAATATAACTGCTAAACCTAAATAGGCTACAAAATGTTTAACCTTATCACTCAATTCTATTGTATCCGCAAAGGAATCGGCTGGAAGAGAAGTTCCTATTAAAATAATAAGCCAGTATATAATTAGCGGAATTACTAATACTTTTGTTCTGTTTTGTTTTAAAAATTTATACAATAGATTTCCTTAAAAATAAAATTGTTTTGTTTATGTTTTTATAAATCTTTTCTGGAGTCAATCCGAACTCTGTTTCTCTTTTAACAACTAAGTCGGCAGATAAACTATGAATATAAACCGCTGATACTATTGACTTTTCAATCTCTTTATTTTGTGCAATAAAAGAAGCTATTATACCAGTCAAAACATCTCCAGTTCCAAACTTTGCCATTCCAGGGTTGCCAGTGGTATTTATAAAAACTTCTCCTTGGGGATAAAAAATTATTGTTGGCGATCCCTTTAATATAAGATAAGCTTTTGTTTCTATTACAAATTTTCTTCCCAACGCTAATAAATTTTGTTTAAGTATTTCTAAATCAACCCCAATTAAATCAGCAAACTCTTTTTGATGTGGAGTAAATATTTTTTTACACAAGTCCAACTTTCTATAAATTTTATTTCTCAACGCATAGATTGCATCAGCATCCACAACCATTTTTTTATTAGGAAATAATTTTAACAATTCAGAAACTGCTTCTTGAGTTTCAACTTCCCTACCTAAACCAGGACCAATTGCAATTGCATCTGCCCATTTAATTTTGGTTTTTAATTCATCTAAGTTATGTTTGGAAAGATACTCTTTTAAATTATCTTCATAAATCAAAACAATAGATGAGTTTAATTTTTTCTGTGGAACTGATTTTACAGATTTTGGGAATGCTAAAAATCCAGCTCCAGCTCCAGATATTGACGCACTGTTAGAAGTAAATATTGCAGCTCCAGGCATACTTCCAGATCCAGCAATTGTTAAAACTTTTCCTGCTGAATATTTTTGAATATTTTTTTCTTTCTTCGGTAAACCATAAAGTGCATCTTCCGGTTCTATTAGATATTCGTTTACTGATAATCTATTGAAGTAGCTTTTCCCTATGCCAATTGAGCCTTTAACTACTTTGCCGGAATTATCATTTCCTTTCTCATAAAAAAGTCCATTCTTAAATTCAGCTAATGTTACAGTTAAATCTGCGTTGAAAATTGTATTGCCAGAAGCACTTTTAATATTTAGTCCTGTTGGTAAATCAATTGCAACTTTTTTTGTTTTCAATCTATTGAGACTTTTAATTATACTTTTTATCGGTTCTCTTGGTTCGCCACTTGCTCCCGTTCCGAGAATTGCATCAACAATAACATCACAATTTTTTAGTGAACTCAAATTTCTTAGTGACTGAAAAAATATCATTTTAGATTTTGGATAATCTTGAATCAACTTTTTAGTAATTACGAAGTTAGTTAAAAAATCTCCTTTCCACTCATTTTCTTTTGCTAAAGAAATTATTTTTACATTGTATCCACTTATTAAAAGTTGGCGTGCTAATGCAAAACCATCTCCACCATTATTTCCCTTTCCACAAATAATTCCAAATGCTGAATTACTATTTAGCGTTGGAAATTCAATTAGGATTGCATCCTTAATACTAATTGCAGCATTCTCCATAAGGACAATGCCTGGAATTTTCAATTCGTTTATTGCGTACGAATCAGCCCTTCTAACTTGATCAGATGTAAATAATGGAATCATTTATTTATTTTAATAAATTCTGTTATAAAAATATAAACCTCGGCGATTGTAAAATCAACGAGGCTTGAATAAAACGTCTTGGCTAATTGTAGTAAGAATTTTATGTAACCTATTCTTTAGACTTTATAGTTAACCAAAATTAAAAAAATTATCGATCTTTACAAAAAACACAAACCTTTAGGGAAGCCTTTAATAGCTATGTTTTATCCAAATTGTTAGTGGCTGGCTTTATTGTTTTTTATTTCCATTCGGATTTTTTTATTACGAATGTTATATTGTCCGAACTTGTTATTGTTGATTTTCCATACTCCGATTCCTCGATTCTTTTTCCGCCTATTTTTTCTACCGCTTTTTGAGAACGAACATTAGCTTTGTCTATATAAAATATTATGTTGTCCACAAAATTGAATGAGTGTTCAATCATTAAATCCTTGACTACTTTATTGTATTTCCCTCCCCAATATTTTCGGTCAAGAAAAGTCCATCCTATTTCTACTCCGTTCGGAAATCCATCAACTTTTTTAAATCTCGTACTACCTATTATTTTGTCCGTTGTTTTATCTAAGATAGTCAAAGCTCCATTGGATTCAATTGATTCGGCAAAAAACTTTTCAAATTCAGTCCTTAAATATCTCTTGCAAGGGTGTTGTTTCCAAATTTTTGGGTCTTTGGCAACCTTATATAAATTTTCCAAATCAGAACTGTCCAATGGTCTGACTCTTATTATTTTGTTTTCCAATATTGGTTGTAAATCCATTTTAATTATCCATAGAATTGTTTTTTTTACTTGCCGCTAACTAATTTGTAATAAGAAGTTTTACATTTAAACTCACAAATATAACAGTAGAAATTCTATATGTGTTGGTCAATTAAAATTGCATTTCCGTCTGGGTCTTTTAACATAATACTTGCTGGGCCTTTAGTCGTTCCCTTTACTTCTTTATCCAATTTTATGCATTTTTCTTTTATGGTATTTTGGATTTCCCTTACATCATTAAAATCTTCAAGCACATTACAATTTTCATCCCAACCAGGGTTAAAAGTCAAAATATTATTTTCAAACATTCCTTGAAACAATCCAATGAGGGAGTTTTCATTTTTCATAATTAAATAATTCATTTTGATGTCTCCACCAAATACTGTAAATCCAAGATTTTCATAAAATTCTTTTGACCTTCTAATGTCCTTAACACTAAGACTTACTGATAAAACTCCTAATTTCATATTATCTTTTCTTTCTAGTTTTGTTTTGAAATAACATATTTTTTCAACATCCAAATATCAATATGCTACTCTATAAAAAGCACATCATCATCAAGAGTATTTATTTCCAATATATGATGCTCAATTGGATTTAGAGATATTTTTTTGTGGTTACTAAAGTTAAACATATTCTTCCCTTCTTCAACCACTACCATTTTAATAGTTTCATATTTAGAAACATCTTTAAAAATATCTTCGTGTCCAAAAAAATATATTTCAGTAAAATGTTCGTGCTTTTGGTAATAAGCTCCTTCCGATTTTATACTGAAATCATAAATAATGTCGTCATCAATAATTGCTTTCAACACATCAACAACGAATGGTAAAATTACTCTTGGGCCATAATATAAACCTTGTATTTCTTCACTAACTGCTTGTTCTATTGTTTTCATAATTTATACTCCATAAAAAAATATGTACCATACTATTGCAAAAACTGGAATTAAAATTGGAACTGCAAACTTTAACCAATAAGCAAAAAAGCTTGGCATTTCAATACCAGATCTTTCGCAAATTGATTTAACCATAAAGTTTGGACCGTTGCCAATATATGTCATTGCTCCAAAAAATACTGCTGCAATTGAGATAGCTTGCAAAATTATTGGTTGCTCTATTGAAAGCTGATTGACGTCTGACATTTGATTTATATCAAGACCAAACTTACCCATTGCTGCACTTAAAAAATTTAGATAGGTTGGAGCGTTATCTAGGAAGCCGGAAAGTAAACCGGTTACCCAATAAAAAATACCAGCGTTTAATTGATCACCCATAGCTTTTGCTTGATGTCCAATTAATTGTAACGCGGGAATCATTGTTGCAAAAATTCCTATAAACAAATATGCTACTTCTTTGATCGGTTCAAAATCAAATTCATTTGCTTTAAGAATTTCTTGGTCAGCTCCTTTATAAGAAAGATAGACAACTGCGAACATTATAACTTCTCTAATTCCAAATGGTAGAGGAGCTAAACTTGGCACCCAAGGTATAACTGCCGGATCTATAAAAACAGAAATAAGAATTACAACCAAGTAACCAACATTCTTCCATCCTTTGAATTCAATTTTACCCGAATAATTTTCTCCATCATCTTCAACCATATTTCTTGAGTCAATAACATAAAATATTGCCAACAGAACTAGCACGGTAGGAAGCCAAATATACCAGCCGTGAGTGAAGAACCAAAAGAAATCAACACCACGCAAGAAGCCTAAGAATAAAGGCGGATCACCAATTGGAGTTAACGCACCACCAATATTACTTACAATAAATATGAAGAAAATAACTTGGTATGGTTTTATTCTTTTTTGATTAACTTTTATGAATGGTCTAATCAGCAACATAGATGCACCAGTCGTTCCAATAACATTTGCTATTACCGCTCCAAAAAATAAAATTGCAACATTTAACATTGGAGTAGATTTTTTATCGACCTTAATAAGAATACCACCCGAAGCAACAAACAAAGATGCGAGTAAAGCTATGAACGCCAAGTACTCAGCAAGTGTGTGTAGCAAGCTATGAGTATCTTGCATTACAAAGATGTAATATGCTACAGTTATTGCCCCCAAAAATATTGCAATTTTAGGATAGTTATGTTCCCAAAAGTGATGAAAAAATAATGGACCCATTGCAATTAATAATAATAGAATTACAAAGGGAATAACCATAAAAGTATCGGGCAAATTGTGAGCATCTTCTGAAGCAAAAATTGTATTTGTTAGAAATACAAAATTAAAAATTACTCCGAGTACAACTGTCTGTAAAATGAATGTGATTTTTTTCATATAGTTTTTCTGATTTTGTTTTGGAAATAATTGCAATTATTTAATTAGATGCACCGCAAAAAAGGTGACCAAACTTTGACTTAATATCCCCGCCAAAACGAAGCAAAGCGGTTACGTTATTTTCTTGTTATCTTTAACACTCACGCAACACTTTTTTTAGCTCATCAATTGAAAGATGATTATTTCTTTTCCTATGAATCATCCTATGACAATTAGAGCATAAAACAGTCATATCAGTTTTATAATTAACTTGTCTTTCTTCTTCAAAATTACTTATTGGAATTAAATGATGAACTTCAATAAAATTCTCACCCATTTCTCCATATACATTTTTAAAATTAAAGTTACATACTTTACAAGTAAAACCGTGATACGAAATTGCTCGTGTTCTTATCTTTGGATTTCTTTCATAAAACCTAACAAGTCTTTCCTTTTTCCTACCTTCCAAAGAATTTATACTTTCTTCATCAATTTGTGATTCTAAATCAGATGAAACAATATTAAATAAAGAGTTAGTATATGTTTTTTCTTTTGATAAATATTTTTTCTTTGGGAGATAAATACCACCACTTCCTTGAAAAGTTTTAATATTTAATTTTTTATCTAAAGTAGCAGAATACGATTCAAATATTTTTTTTAATTCTATATATTCTTCAGATTCTCTGTCTAATTTGTAAAAATATTTGTTTAGAGTTTTTGTTGTTTCTGAGCCAGTTCCAGATCCTTTATAATTATCTGCTGTTGTATTTTTATACCCAATAAATTTGCTGGGTGCAAATAGTTTATACTGCGGAAAAAAATACCAATGATAAAATTGAGAAAATCTTTTATACGGAAGGGAGTTGTAATTTTTAACAGCATAATTAAACTGAAAGCAATTATCTACAATATGATCCCAAGTATTAATTATCTCCGTATTAGTATCGTTAGAATAATTTACATCAACTACATTGACTACATTGACTACATTGACTACAATAATTTTATTTTTATCATTTTTAAAAATAGATTTTAGCTTATCTTGGTGTATTTTCCGTAAACTAATCTCACGACCACTAGTAATTTGAAATTCATCTTTAATTTCATATTCAGGATGTCCTTCAAATGTGAATTGAAACTTCCTCTTTGTTCCATCTTCAAGGCGACAGAACTCAGCTACTTCCCTATTCGGGCTAAGTGAACCAAGTTGTTTCCTTCCTTCTAATGATTGTTTCCAACTAGTCATACTTAATTTTTTAGTAAATGCCATGAGTCTCCTAAAAGCTAACAATATACTATGGTGTATTCCTATAAATCATTCTTGGAAACGGAATTGTTTCCCTTACATGCTCAAGTCCGCAAATCCACCCAACAGTTCTTTCTAGACCTAAACCAAAACCAGAATGTGGGACTGAACCATAACGTCTTAAATCCAAATACCACTCAAAAAAGTTTTGTGGCAATTTATGTTGTTGAATTCTTGATAACATTAAGTCAATATCATCTTCTCTTTGACTTCCGCCAATAATCTCGCCATAGCCTTCCGGAGCAAGAACATCAACGGCAAGAGCCACTTTTGGATTTTCCGGATCTCGCTTCATATAGAAAGCTTTTATCTCAGCTGGGTAACGATGTATCATAACCGGTTTATCATATTCTTCGGAAATTATTGTTTCATCCGTTGCTCCAAAATCATCTCCCCAAGTAAAATCATGTCCTTTTGATTTTAGTATTTCAACTGCTTCCGTATAACTAACTCTTGGGAATGGTCTTGTAACTTTTTCTAGTTTGGATATATCTCTTTCTAATATTTCAAGTTCTTCTTTTTTATCTTTAAGAACTGTTTGAACAATGTACTCTAAAAATTCTTCGGCTAAATCCATATCATCATCTAAATCGTAAAAAGCCATCTCTGGTTCAATCATCCAAAACTCAGTTAAGTGGCGACGAGTCTTTGATTTTTCTGCTCTAAAAGTTGGACCAAAAGTATAAATTTTACCAAGCGCCATTGCTCCGGCTTCTCCGTACAACTGTCCCGATTGAGTAAGATAAGCTTTCCCTAAATCAAAATAATCCATCTCAAATAACGTTGAAGTTCCTTCCGAAGCGTTAGGAGTTATTATTGGTGGATCGAAAAGTGTAAAGTCTCGTTCATCAAAAAAGTCTCTAATTGCTTTAACTATTCTATGACGAACCTTCAAAATTGCAGCTTGTCTTTTCGATCGAATCCACAAATGTCTGTGATCAATTAAAAATTCTGTTCCGTGTTCCTTAGGTGTAATTGGGTAATCCTTTGATTCTCCAATAAGCTTTAAGTCAGTAGCATCAAGCTCGTAACCGCCTACTGCTCTTTTTTCTTCTTTAACAATTCCGGTAACTTCAAAAGAAGTTTCTTGGGAAAATGATTCCGCCAACTCAAAAATTTCTTCGCTTACATTTCCCTTAAAAACTATACATTGTAAATATCCGGTTCCATCTCTAAGAATTAAAAACTTTACTTTACCACTTGAGCGTTTGTTATAAATCCATCCTTTTAGTGTTACACTTTCTCCAACGTGTTTACTTAAATCTTTAATATAGGTGTGTGCTATCATTTCCATTCCACAATTTTTGTTTTATATTTTTACTAATTTCTGATTTATAAAATAGCATCTTTTAGAATAAGTTTCATTAATTATTAATTGAAAATACTACAACAAGATGGCATCTCTGTTTTTGAGATGACATCTTTGAAAAAATATGTTTTAGTTTTTAGACTAAAAAGGAAAGTTAAAAAGATGTTATCAAATGTGCCGACAAGAGAAGTAGCCAAGCGGGATGTTATTGATTAGGATTTAACAGCTTTGGGAAAAGATGAGAACTTTTTTACAGTCTTGTACCTTTATTACTATTTACTGGCTTCTCTAATTATATTGCGAGATATTTTTCTATGAAAGTTCGCATCTTTGAAATCATGAAAAGTTGGTTTCAAAGATGTCATCTCAAAAACAGAGATGCCATCTTTAGCTTATACGTCATCAACAACAAGTCCTTCTCTCAAAGCATAGCTTGAAATTGTTATTTTTTTAATCTCTAACATTTCAAAAATTGTTGAAAGCAATATAACTCCAGCTGGAATTACATCTGCTCGCTTTTCTTCTAATCCTTTAATTTGTTTTCTTTCTTCCAATGTTTTAGCATTTAGAATTTGGGTTTTAATACTTTCTAAATCTTCTTTTGAAAACATGTATCCGTTGAATTCATTTCTGTCTAACACTTTGTTACTCATTGCATTTTTCATTTGTGCAACAGAGTTTATTGTTCCCGAAGAACCAATAACCAAATCAATTTTATATTTTGAAATTTCTTTCATAATTTCTGATAATTCTTGATTAACATATTTTTTGCAATTTTCAATTTTGCTATCATCAATCAAATAATTTGTGAAGAACATTTTTGTAAGTCGTACAGCTCCAAGCTTTACACTTTGTGCAAATAGAACTTTTCCTTCTTTGCCAACTATAAATTCAGTACTTCCTCCGCCAATATCAATGCAGAGAGTTGTCTTGTTGCCTAAGTCTATTGCTTGTTGAACACCTTTGTAGATTAGTCCGGCTTCTGTTTTACCGTCAATTATTTTAATTTTAATTTTCGTTGCGTTGTAAACTTGCTCAATAAATTCAGATTTATTTTCTGCTTCTCTAACTGCACTTGTGGCTACCGCTTTTATTTCTGCTTGGTAAAGTTTAGCAATTGAACTGAATTCATTAAGAACTTCAATTGCCTTATCAATTGCTTCTTGTTTAATTATATTTTTGGATTGACTTACTAAGTTTAGACGAAGTACTTTTCTTGCACTATCAATAATTTTAATTTTATTGTTGTCATCTAAACAAGCTACAATTAAATGAAATGAGTTTGTGCCTATATCTATTGCTGCAATTTTGGAGTTCATTTAGAATTAAAGATTAAAGAAATAAATAATTATTTGCTGCTTGAATTTTAAGTCAGCCTTTCAACATAGTAACTAGGATTACGATGTTGATGAGCAATACAAGTAATGTGAATAGTTTCTTCTTTGTAAATATAAAGGATTAAATATGAAAATCTTTTTATCAAAGCTCTTCTTGTCTTTTCTCCAACTTTTTTCCAAAGTGTTGGATGGTTCAAAATCACTTTAATTGTATTATTAAATTCATTTATAAATTGATTGCCTAAACCAGTAAGTTGTTCTTCATAAAATTGATATGCGTCAATAAGTTCTTGTTCAGAAGGGTGGATGAATTTCAGTTTCATTTTTCTAGCATACTCATAACTTCTTCATACGAAAAAGATTTTACTTCCCCTTTCTTAAACGCTTCGTATCTTTGTTCTGATTCTTTAACCCACTTATTTTGAATTTCTAAATCAGATTTATTTAAGCTTTCAAATATTAGTTCAACTAAATGAATTTTTTCTGAGGCTTTTAGTTCCATTATTTGATGTTGAATATCTTCACTTATCATAATTTGTTTTACGTCCTTACTTTTTTATATAAAATAAATATACGAAAGCAGAATTTACAAACCAATTATTTAGTCTAGAGGAAGTAGTACTCAACAACAGAAAATCTTTTGTCTTGCGTTTTTCGACTAACTTGTCTCGGCGTTTTATCTCGGCATAGCTGTATTTTAGCGTAGCCAGAAGTTCGTTTTTTTGAACGAAGACGGCTCTCACATCTTGAGACTTGACTCTTTTATTAAAAAATCGCGACTGCTTACGTAGTAAAAATAGTTAAATTGTTAAAAAGCCCTAACTGCACGTACATAACGCAAGCCAGCCTTATTGGAGCTGAACCGACTACCGTTAGTGAAAAACTGGAGCCACGCGAGGACAGTATTTTCCTCGGTAGAACTCCAATAGTAGTTGTCTTGAAAATCAAGACCGCTATTTGCTTGTGCTGTTGTTTTGATAGATGCTTTATTTATGTACATTAAATTTAGTTCTTGCTTGCTGGGTAAGTACCAGTCCCCATAAGTTTTACCGCCTTCTGTTACTTCTAACTCAGAACAAACTCTAGCTGCGTAAGTAGTACCGTCTCCAATACCTTGGTTTGCAATAATTATTGTTGTATTCATTTCGCCAGATAAAGGACCATTTCCCTTTGCCATTGTGTGAGTATAAGTTCCGGCACCCCAACGTATTCTGCTTCCACCATTTTGCTCTTCCTTGGTACATACTAAGCCGTGTTGGGCAGTTTCGTCAACCCAAAATACTATGCCGCCTTGGGCAAAGTCGCCTATTGCATAAGTTGTTCCACCACTTCCGCTTCCGGTTGCTAACTGCTCTGTTCCCCACATTAAATTACCGTCTTCATTTAATAACTTCTTGTTATTTCCAGAATTATTTTTATCATTTATTATTATGGAGGCTGCTCCATTTGTTTCTTCTTCTATTTCTAGTATTACTGCACTACTTGTACCTATAATTTTAATTTTATCTCCAACGGATGTTGTGCCATCTGTGCCTTTTTTCGAATCCCTTTGTTGTACTTTTGTTTCTAATTCTTTTGTTGTCCGTTTTGCTTCTTGAGCAAAGGTTGTGGTAAATAGAAAAACAAAAGTGAAAAGACAAAAGGCAAAAGTGTATATTAATTTTATGGTTTTCATTGTTGCTCCCAATTGTGTTAAAGTTATTTGATATTTGGAGAATTGCTATTTATAAAATAACACACTTAATCCTATTTTATAAATATAAACAAGTGTTTTTTGCGTGGTGTGTTTTATGACACAAGTGGGTAGGTGGGTGTTTGTTGGTTAATAACGTGCCAGCCATCTTAAAGAGGCCTGGCACGTTTACTTAAATTAAAATCTCTTTACACATTTCGTAAACATCATCAACAGTAACATCGTTTATAAAATCAGATTTTCTAATGAAGAATTTATCCTTACCAAGAGGCGACCATCTAAAGGGATTTGTAAAACCAAATATTGAAATTTGTGGTGTAGAAGTTGTTCCGGCAACGTGCATAACTCCAGTATCGTTTGTAATAAACAAATTGCTCAAAGAAATTAGTGACGCAAGTTCGTTAACAGAATTATCATCAAATTTATTTATTGGGAAATCTAAATTATTTTTAACAAAGTTTATTTCTTCTTTGTCTGCATCAGTTCCGGTTAGGTAAAAAGTAGCAGGGTATTTGGAGTTTAACCTTCCAATTAATTTATAATAATTTTCTAACGACCATTTATTTTCATTCTTTCCAGCACCAACGTGTAACCCAATAAGTTTTTTATCTTTTGAATAATTTATGCTTTGTAGAAAAGCTTTAGCAGTTTTAATATCACTATCATTTATTGGAATTGATGAAGTAAATTCACTTGTAGAAATGTTGAAAGGTCTAACAATATCAAGCTCAAAATCTGCAACGTGGGAATCTGGCGACTGATTCCAATCTAAATTTATTCGTCTATCAAATAAGAATTTATATTTATTTACTTTTCCGTCTAATGAGTTTGGTCCAATTCTAATTTTACTATTTAAGAATCTCATTAACAATAAACTTGTAGATGAAATTGAAACTGTGGAAGGTGTTATGCAAACATCATATTTTTTTTTTAGAATAGTTCTTAGCTCGGTAAAGTATGCGAAATTAAATAATTTCGTTTTGTCAAAAAGAAAATATTCATCAATAAATTCATTTTGATAAACACCTCTATAATTTTGCCGACTTAAAATTATTGTTATTTTTGATTCTGGAAATGTTTCTTTGATTGCTCTAAATAATGACACACTTGCTAACAAATCACCAAACTGGTTATGTTGACGAACGATTAAAATATTTTTAGGGTTCCCCAAATCTCGTGAAGTGTTTTCTTTTACTTCAAGAAACAGTTTTAGAAAGAATATTAAGAGTCCAGAAAAAATATTTTTAATCAACATTTGAGTTATTCAGATGTGGGATTATCTTTTGGAGGAAGTTCTTCAAACTTTGCATCAATAATATCTTTATCACTTATTTTTGTTTTACCCTTTTTAGTCTGATGCACCTTTGGTTCATCACTATGCGGCTTAACCTGAGCAAACATTCTCATCACAAATTTACTTGCTTTGTAAATTAGGTAACCAAATATTATATAAAGTACTAACTTTTGCATATTGCTCTAACCATCCTTAATTTTGGGATTAAAATATTCAACAAATCCTCTATCTTCTCTAAATATTTGTTTGTAGAGTTCGTCAAAGTCTTTATCCTTATTTACAAAATCTATATCTGTTGTGTTAACAATTAGCAATGGAGTTGAACTATATTTAAAGAAAAAATTATTATAAGCCTCACTTAAATCTCTTATGTAACTTCGTGTAACAAATTTTTCAACTGGTCTGTTTCTTTTTTTTATATTGTACATTAGCCTATCAACACTAGATTGTAGAAAAATCACTAAATCAAACTGACGCAAATCACGCTTCAGCAAAGGGAAAATACTTTCGTACAATTTAAGCTCTTCTCCGGAAAGATTTAAGTATGCAAATATTTGATCTTTATCGAAAATATAATCTGCAACTGTAAACTCAGTAAACAAATCCTCTTGATTAAATTGTTCTTGCTGCTTAAATCTGTTTATCAAAAAGAACATTTGCGTTTGGTATGCATATCGCTTTTTATCATCATAAAATCTCTCCAGAAAAGGATTATCTTCAAACTCTTCTAAAACTAAATTTGCAGAAAGTTTTTCAGAAAGCTTTTTAGCCAACGAAGTTTTACCCGCTCCAATTACACCTTCAATTGCAATGTATCTTGGTTTTTTCAAATATCTTACTCCTAATCAAAGTCCATTCTAATTTTCTTTACAATATATTCATCTGTTAGTTTATATAAAAATTGTTTTATTTCTTTTTTTTCTTTTGGATGAATTAAATTTCCATCCAACTCAAGTAGTGGAATTAAAACAAAATCTCTATTCAGTAAATCTTTATGCGGAATTGAAAGCTTAGAATCTTTATACACTAAATCGTTAAACAGAAGTATGTCAATATCAATTTCTCTCGGTCCCCAATTCTGCCTTTTTTTTCTGCCAATTTTCTTTTCTAGATTTTTAGTAAAATCAAAAAGTTCAATCAAAGTAAAATCTGTTTCAAAAAAAGTAACTGTATTAAGAAAATTTTCTTGTTCAACTTCGCCATAAGGTTTTGTTTCATATATTGAAGCAATTTTAAGATGCAAAATATTTTTATTATTCTTAAATGATGAAATAACTTTTTTAAAATTCTCTTTTCTATCACCAACATTTGAACCTAAGCCCAAATAGACTTTATTACTTTTTATATTTTTACTTATTTTTTTCAACTTCAGCTTCAACATATTCTACAATTCCACCAAGCGGAACATTATTTTTCCTAACTTTTACATTTACCTTTTCTAATTCTGGATAATGTTTTAACAAATTATCCGCTATAATTGTTGCAAGAGTTTCAATTAAATAATAATTTTTCTCGTGAATTACTTTATCTATGTATTTGTAAACTTCTGCATAGTTAATTGTTTTTGAAAGATCATCGTTTTTTGCTGCATCGCTAAAATCAAAATATAAATCAACATCAGCTTCAAACTTTCCGCCAATTATTTGTTCTTCTTTTAATGCTCCGTGGTAAGCATAGAAGGAAGCATTTTTTATTCTAACTATATTTTTCATTTAATCTCTTTTAATAATTATTTTTTTCAAGCTATTAAAATTAGAAAATAAAATACCCATTAGCACTAACATTGAACCAAATAAAACATTTTGAGATAACTTTTCATTTAGAATTAACCAACCTAGAATAACTGCAATAATTGGAGTTATAAATGAAGACAACGAAAGTATCACAACATTCATATTTTGCAATAACCAATAATAAATTGTGAATGTAACAATTGTTCCAATAGTTGCAAGGTACAAGATTGAATAAATTGCTTTAGGTGTAAATTCCCAGTTCGTCGAATCTTCAAAACCAAAACTAAATAAAATCAAGACACTTCCGGCAATCAACAGAGGATAGGCATTCATTGAAAAAGGATTTAAGTGACCAGCATATTTTTTTAGAATAACAGCAACCAAACCTTGTAAAACCGCACTTGCAAAAACTGCTACTAATCCCCAAAATTGTTTTTCAAAATCTAAGTTTATGTTTTCGTAAAAGATGATTACAATTCCGATAAACCCTAGAATGATACTTAACATTTTGTAAAAGTCTAATTTTTCAGTTTTCAAAAAGAGCCAAGAGAAGATAAATACAGAAAATGGAAACACTCCAAAAAGTACGGAAGCTAAACCAGAAGGAATAAATTGTTCCGCCCAATAGACTAACCAAAATGGGATTGCAAACGAAAAGATTCCCATAAAAAAGTAAAGTTTAAGCGATAAAGAATCTTTGGGAAGTTTATACTTCTTAAATTGTACAATTGAAAAAATAATTAGCGATGCAAATAAAAATCTTACTCCAGCTGATATCATTGGAGTTAGTGTGTCCAAACCAATTCTGATTACAACCCAGGTTGAACCCCAAATTATACATATACTTATAAAGCCAAGCGTAAGTTTAAGATTTTTAGAGTTCATTAGTTGGTCTCAATGCAAGAACACCTAAAGCTCGTCCGGAGTTTTTGCCATCTCTTCTATACGATTGAAATTTATTGTTTTGAAAACTACATATTGATGATTTCTCAATATTACTTTTAGGAATTCCAAACTCAAGCAAAGTATCAAGGATACCACTTTGAAGGTCTAGTAAATATTTATCTGAATTTCCTTTTTGCTCTGTATATTTTTCATCAAAATTAGTTGCAACTTCAGTTCCTACTTCATAGTTCTTTTTAGATATTGATGGACCAATAAATACAATTAGATCCTTGGACTCAGAATTGAAACTTTCCTTTAACTTAATTAAAGTTTTTTTAAGGATTTTTTTCTCAGTTCCCCTCCATCCAGAGTGAACAGCAGCAATCACATTTTTTGATTTATCATAAAGATAAATATTATTACAATCAGCAGTTGATACTGCCAAGCCAATATTTGGAGTTGAAGTTATAAGTGCATCACCTTCTAAATTTTGCTTTGGTGCATCTATGATGTTAACAATAGCACTATGAGTTTGCTTTTGAATGACAACATTTTCTTGAGTTAAATTTAGTTTATTGAGAAAAAGCTTTCTATTGTTCAGCACTTTTTTTTCATCATCACCAATTGATTTTGACATATTAAAATAGAATGGTTCTCTTGGGTTTTGTCCAATTTTTGTACTTAAACCAAACACAATATTTTCTTCTTTGGAGAGTTTTTCACTTCTTAAAATTAACATAATTCTCTATAATTTTTGGAAGGTAAAGTAATTAGAATTATTAGAAATAGAAAGGGTTGAGAAATATTTTCTTTTAATAACTGATTGAAACTGTTACTTAATTTTAGTTTTCACAAATGGTTTTACCAATTTTTCCCCTTGTGGTGATAAAATATAATTACCAAAATTATTGGTTACGATAATATCTTTTAGCAAGTAGTTACTATTAAACCGATTAAAATTTTCATTAGAATAATCAAAACCAACAATTGGAATAATAAATAAGTTCGATTCACTTTTAAGTTCTAGATTTGGATTGGTTAAAGTTGTATCGTTATAAATCTTTTGATAATAATCTAACCATACGTCATTTTCTTTTTTTTGAAGTTGAAAATAATTTGACTCAGTAACAATTATTGGCGAAGAATTGGAGACAACAATTCCAATTACTTTTTCTTCAATGTTAATGCTTTGGGCATTTAGGAATGATGAAAATATAAGTAAGATAATAATATTTAGGAAGATGTGTTTTTTCATTTTACAATTATTTTAATAATGTCATTAGATACTATCATACTATTATTATTTACTTACTATCGAAATGAAAACCCGCGATTAAAATCCTCCTCACTCATTCTCTTTCTTCCTTCAGCTTGAATTTCTAATATTTGCAGAGTCCCATTTTCACAACCGACAAATAATTCATTTTTTGTTTGCTGAATTTCTCCAACTTCAAGATTCTGATTTTCAACTATTGCCGATTTGAATATCTTAAAATGTTTATCGTCATAAACAAAAAATGCTCCGGGATAAGGTGATAAACCTCTAATCAAATTATGCATATTCTCCACAGAATTGTTCCAACTAATTCTGCAAATTTCTTTTGTGATTTTTGGTGCGGGTGTTGATTTAGAATTGTCTTGCTCTCTTAGTTCATAATTCTCAGTATCAATTAAGTCAACAGTTTTAAGAACTAACTCTGCTCCCTTCTCGCTCATTGAATCGTGTAAATCTTCAAAATTATCTTCGGGTTTAATTTCTATTTTTTCTTGTAGAATAATATTTCCCGTATCAACTTTCTCTTTCAGAAAAAAAGTAGTTGCTCCAGTTTGAGTTTCTCCTTTTATAATTGCCCATTGAATTGGTGCAGCTCCTCTATACTTAGGCAACAAAGAGCCGTGTAAATTGAAAGAACCTAGTTTGGAAATTGTAAAAACTTCTGCCGGCAATATTCTAAATGCAACTATTACAAACAAATCAGCATCTAATTTTTTAAGACTTGAGATAAACTCTTCATCCTTAAATTTTTCCGGTTGGAGAACGGCCAAATTGTTTTCTACAGCAAATTGTTTTATTGGACTATAACTAATTTTTCGTCCTCTTCCCTTTTGTCTATCGGGTGAAGTAACAACTCCAACAATTTCGTGTTTACTTTCGTTCAATATTTTGAGAGATGGAATTGCAAAATCTGGTGTGGCGAAGAATATTATTTTCATATTTTTGTTAGTTGATTGATATTAGTGTTTTATGCTGTCATTCTCAGCTTGACTGGGAATCCAGTAAATATTAACAACTGGATTTCCGATAAAAACATTCGGAAATGACAACAATATTCAATTTAGATTTTTTAGGAAAACTTAGTCAATTAAAACTAACTTCTACCTTTAAAAGATTTAAGCAATTTGCGTTATAGGATATTCACACTCAATTTCTCTGTTAGATATTTGAAATAAGTAACTTTGCATATCTTTTCTTACTTTTTCTTCTACTCTGTCCGGAATCATCTTCCCAATTAAATGGTCGTACTCGTGTTGAATAACTCTTGAGAATAAATCATCAGCTTCAATTTCAACTTCTTGTTCATCTGTGTTTAAGTATCTAATTTTTATTTCTGCCGGACGTTCAACATCTGCTCTTAAATCTGGCAAGCTGAGACATCCTTCTTCTAGTATTACTATTTCATCAGAGCTTGAAATAATCTTTGGGTTTATCATAACTACAGGTTTTATATGTTCGTAATCTTCTACTGGAGAAATATCAACGATAAATATTTGTTTATTTATTCCAACTTGATTTGCTGCAAGCCCTATGCCATTAGCGTTCCGCATAGTGGTAAACATATTTTGAATTGTAAAAATTAAATCATCATCTACAGATTTAACTGGTTTAGCTTTTTGCCAAAGAATTCTATCGCCATAAACTGTAATTGGTAATATTGCCATTGATTATTTTATCCGTTTTGTAATTAAAATTAGAAGTTCAAAAATAAATAAGATTGTTTCAATAAGAAAGTATAAGTTTTAAGATTGTAAAGTAGATTGCTTGCAATCTGCTATTTGTTATTCACAGATTGCGAGCAATCCGTGGTACAACTACAAAATAAAAAACCCCAACAAAAATGCTGGGGTTTAATTTTAACTATTAAAATAATTTAGTTAATGGTAATCGTCTTAGGTTTCACTCGTTCAACTTTGGGTAAGTGAATTTTAAGTTTACCATTCTCCATACTTGCATCAATTTTATCATCATTCACACTTTCAGAAAGTTTGAACTTTCTGTAATAATTACTCGCATCAATTTCTCTCATAAGATATTTTGTTTTGTCTTTTTCAGCAGATTTAACTCTACCCATTATTATTAAATTACCATCTTCTAATTTTATTTTAATATCTTCTCGTGCAACACCGGGCATACTTGCAATTAGAAAATAATCGTTATCTGTTTCATATATATCAACAAGCGGTGCAATCCAAGCTTCATTTTCTAATGCATAATCCCAGCTATCTATTTTTTCAACTTTTGCTAATTCTTTTGTTTCAGTCATTTTGTCTCCTTCTATTTTCATTTTTATTCATACACTTGCTTGCAGTAATGTGGCAAGCAAGTGTCAACATTTTCAATAACGCAGATTACTAATCTGCGATACGATAACTTATTTTTTATCGTCATCATCAACAACTTCAAAAGATGCATCTTCTACTTCTTTATCATCTTTAGGTGCTTCTGCATTTGGCTCTGCACTTTGTTCAGATCCTGCACCAGGTTGTCCATCTGCTCCCGGTTGTGCATAAAGTTTTTGAGAAACTTCACCCCAAACTTTATTCAATTCGTCAGTCGCAGATTTTATTGCATCTGTACTATCTGTTTTAAGAGCTTCTTCAACTTTAGTAATTTCAGCTTCTAATTTTGCTTTATCATCTGCTTCAATTTTTTCTTTCATCTCTTCAATTTGCTTTTTAGTTTGGAACACCAAATTATCAGCACCATTTCTTACATCAACACCTTCCTTTTTCTTCTTATCTTCTGCAGCATTTTCTTTCGCAGCTTGTTTCATTTTTTCAATCTCATCATCACTCAAACCACTTGAAGAAGTTATTTTAATGCTTTGCTCTTTACCGCTTGCTTTATCTTTAGCAGCAATGTGCATTATTCCGTTTGCATCAATATCAAATGTTACTTCAATTTGTGGAACTCCTCTTGGTGATGGTGGAATTCCATCTAAGTGAAATCTGCCAAGCGTTCTGTTATCAGCTGCCATTGAGCGTTCACCTTGCAGAATATGAATCTCTACAGAAGGCTGATTGTCTGCCGCAGTTGAAAATATTTCGCTCTTTTTTGTTGGTATAGTTGTGTTCGATTCGATTAGTCTTGTCATCACACTTCCCATAGTTTCAATTCCAAGTGAAAGCGGAGTAACATCAAGAAGTAACACATCTTTAACATCTCCGGCAAGAACGCCACCTTGAACTGCTGCACCAATCGCAACTACTTCATCGGGGTTAACACCTTTGTGCGGGTCTTTACCAAAAATTTTCTTTACCAACTCTTGAACCTTAGGCATTCTTGTTGAACCACCAACCAAAATCACTTCATCAATTTCAGAAGCAGAAACTCCAGCATCTTTAATTGCTTGCTCGCAAGGTAATGCTGAACGTTCAACTAAGTCATCAACCAATTGCTCAAACTTTGCTCTTGTAATTGAAATGTTCAAATGCTTTGGACCATCTTGAGTTGCAGTAACAAATGGTAGATTAACATCAGATTGCTTTGAAGTTGACAATTCAATTTTAGCTTTTTCTGCACCTTCTTTTAAGCGTTGAAGAGCCATTGGATCTTTACGCAAATCAATTCCTTCTGCTTTGTTAAACTCATCAGCAAGGTAATCGATTAGTCTTTGATCAAAATCATCTCCACCAAGATGTGTATCACCATTAGTAGATTTAACTTCAAAAACTCCATCGCCTAATTGTAGAATTGAAACATCAAAAGTACCGCCACCAAGATCATAAACTGCAACAAGTTGTTCTTTGTTCTTTTTATCTAAACCATAAGAAAGAGCAGCAGCAGTAGGCTCGTTGATGATTCTCTTAACTGTCAATCCGGCAATTTCGCCTGCATCTTTTGTTGCTTGTCTTTGTGCATCATTAAAGTAAGCCGGAACTGTAATTACAGCTTCTGTTACTTCTTGACCCAAATAATCTTCAGCAGTTTTTTTCATTTTCTGCAAAACCATTGCACTTATTTCTGGTGGTGAATAAACTCTATCGTTAATTTTAATTCTTGCAGAACCGTTATCGCCAGCTACTACTTTATAAGGTACTTCCGTAATCTCGTTTGATACTTCATCAAACTTACGTCCCATAAATCTCTTTACTGAAAAAACAGTATTAGTCGGATTTGTAACCGCTTGTCTCTTAGCAGGCTGACCAACAAGACGTTCATCATTTTTGGCAAAGCCAATTACAGATGGAGTAGTTCTTCCACCTTCTGCATTAGGAATTACAACTGGCTCATTACCTTCCATTACTGCAACGCAAGAGTTAGTTGTTCCTAAATCTATTCCTATAATTTTTCCCATTTTAATATCTCCTCTAATTTAGTGCTACTCTTTTAGCAGCAATTTGTTTTTAATTTTATTTTTATGTTTACTTTATTTGTCTCTCGTTTTACGTCTTCCTGTCCGGCGTAGCGTAGCGAAGACGGATCGTTTTTAATTGAGTGTAATAATTGTTTCTTTCGGTTGTTTTGGTTGAACTTTTTCTAATTGAATTTCTAAAATTCCGTCAATAACTTTTGCATCAACTTTTTCAGAATCAACTTCTACCGGAAGTGTAAAGCTTCTTTCAAATGTTCCGAAAGTTCTTTCACTTCTATAATAGTTGTCTTCTTTTTCTTCAGTAACTTTTTTCTTCTCACCTTTTATAGTTAAGATGTTGTCTTGCAAAGTAATTTTCAAATCATCTTTTTGAATACCTGGAACTTCGATATATAACATTAGATGTTTTTCATTTTCTTTAATATCAATTGCCGGTAAAAATTGTTCTTGCTCGGTAGCTTCCAACTCTGGAAATTCTCCAAAAAAACTTTGGAATCTGTTTTGGAAATTGTCTAATTCTCTCATCGGTTCAAATCTTAATAGTGTCATAATTCTTTCTCCTTTATTAACTTTAATTTTTTGCTTAATTTTGTATTCGGTTGTTATACTTGTTACAATTGGTGAAGCTTGCTAACTACACAATTTTTATACAAAGACTATGCCAATGAGCTACTTGTTCTTTATCTTGTTTATTTATATTGTGTTAACTTTTTTACTTAAATTATTTGCAAAATGTCATTTAGTCTTATATTCGCCATTATGACATTTTGCCAACTATTCTGTCATTCTTTTTGTCAATTTGGCAATTCATTTATTAGGATTAAAAATGTTTACAATTGAAGATTTCGATATTAAATTAAATACAAAGTTTGTTGGAAGGAATTTTATTTATGCTCAAAATGTTTCTTCTACTAACTCATATCTATCTGAACAAAACAAGAATTTAGAAAATGGTTCTGTAGCTTTATCTGAATTTCAAACGGATGGGAAAGGGAGATTAAAAAGATCTTGGTATAGTAATGAAGGTGAAAATTTAACATTTTCCATTTTGCTAAATGATCATATTGAGAAATTAAACTTAAACCATTTGAACTTAGCTACTTCCCTTGCAGTTTCAAGTTCTATTGAAAATCTTTATCAACTTAAAACAGATTTGAAATGGCCCAACGATGTACTAATAAATAATAAAAAGGTAAGCGGAATTTTATTAGAATCATCCACCAAAGGTTCGGATATTGAAAAGGTAATAATCGGAATTGGGATAAATGTAAATCAAACTAAATTTGATGGGGACTTTAATATTCAACCTACTTCAATCAAACACGAGATGCGGAAAAGTATTTCCCGCGAAAAATTGCTGAGCGAAGTTCTAAATACTTTTGAAGAATTACTTTTTGAACTTAAAAATGATTCAAAGAAATTATTAAATAGATGGCGTGACAAATGTGGAACAATTGGAGAACGTATTTCTATTGAACATAATGGAGAATCTAAGCACGGAACTTTTTATGACATTGATGCAAACGGACTTATGATTTTGAAAGTTGGAGAAAAGTTAGAAAAAATCTCAATTGGTGATGTAAGTGTAAGGAAGAGATAATTTTACAAAATATTATTGTTATGTTGTTACTTAGTAAATAAAAAACGTTTCTGTCATTTCCGAATGTAGTTATCGGAAATCCATTCCCTTTTAAGTTCCTGGATTCCCAGTCAAGCTGGGAATGACAAAGGTTAAACATAGAGTTACACATTTTGTTAGACGATTAAAAGAAAATTGAAACTAAAAGAAATTATTACTGAACAAAAAAGCGGAAATGAATGTTTCAGTCTAAACAACCAAGATTTAGACTTTAACCTAATTGATTTTTGGATTTGGAATCAATCGAATTTAATTGAAAACCGAACTCGTGGAATTTTAGCCGAATTTATTGTTAAGCAAGCCCTCAATATTATTAATGATACTCGAATTGAATGGGATAGTTATGATTTAGAAACTGAGAATGGGATAAAGATTGAAATTAAATCAGCTTCTTATATTCAATCTTGGAAGCAAAAAAAATATTCAGAAATTAATTTTGGAATTGCTCCAACAAAGGGAGAACCTATCAATCCAAAATATGATGGTAAATATAGGAGATGGAGTGATTTTTATGTGTTTTGTTTATTAGAACATAAAAACCAAAATACAATAAGACCAATGGATATAAATCAATGGACTTTTTATGTTTTGAGAACTGAAGTATTAGATAAAAAGAAACCGAATCAAAAAAGTATTGGATTAAATTCACTTTTGAAATTAAAACCAATAAAATGTAGTTTCAATGAATTGAAGAAGATAATAAAATAGGAAATTCTTTCCAGGTTAATATGAAAATATATTTTGACAACGCCGCAACAACAAGGTTACATCCGCAAGTTTTAGAAGCAATGCTTCCATACTTAAAAGAGAACTTTGGCAATCCTTCTTCTATTCACTCTTTTGGAAGTACGGCAAAGGTTGCTGTTGAAGATGCAAGAGAAACAATTGCAAATATTATTAATGCTGACCCAAGTGAAATTTATTTTACTGGAAGTGGAACGGAAGCAAACAACTTTTGCATTAGCGGAATTGCACAAACAGAATTCTTAGAAAGTAGCAGAAATCATATAATCACTTCTGGTGTTGAACATAAATCTGTTTTAAATACAGCTAAACATTTACAAACACAAAATTTTGAAGTTAGTACAGTTCGTGCAAACAAACAATTTGAGATTCCGCACAAAAACATTATCTCTAAAATAAAAGATTCTACTTCTCTCCTTTCATTTATGTACACAAATAATGAAACCGGAGTTATTAGTGATATTAAAGAAATTAGAAACTCTCTTGATAGCAATATATACTTACATACAGATGCAGTACAAGCATTTGGTAAAATAAAAATAGATGTAAAAGAACTTGGTGTTGATGCTCTTTCGACATCTGCACACAAAATCAAAGGTCCAAAAGGAATTGGATTTGCTTATGTAAAAAATGGCACTCCAATGAACTCTTTAATTTTTGGTGGTGGACAAGAACGCAACAGACGTGCCGGGACAGAAAATGTAGCTTCTATTGTTGGCTTTGCAGAAGCAGCAAATTTTGCATATAAAAATATAAGAAGTAATTTTGAAACAATTATGAAACTTAGAACTTATTTAATTGATAAACTGAATACCAAAATTGGAAATATAAACATCAACCAATCTGAAAATAATTTGCCTAACATTTTAAGTTTTACATTTTCTCCATTTAATTATAAGATTGATGCACAAGATGCATTAATGTTTTTAGACATCAATGGAATCGCAGCATCAAGCGGTTCTGCTTGCTCTTCGGGTACATTCAATCCATCACACGTTATTATTGGTTCAGACCATTCTTTAGATTATGCCAATGGAACTTTACGGTTTTCATTCTCCACAGAAAATACTTTTGAAGAAATTGATTATGCAATTTCTATTTTAGAAAAAATTGCTGAGAAGTATAAGAAATAGGAGTCAACTAAAGTTGGATTTAAGGACAGATTTTTTTCTTGAAGCTACCCTCTAATTCCCAATTAGTATATAAAACTTTCGCAAATTTCTTAAATGTAGGAATTTGATTTTACTTATATCATATTTTCTCCATATTATTATTCTAAATTAACAGTCACTCAAAAACCCAACTATTTTTCTTCCCTTTACATTTGTCAATTTATGAAGCCTATTCAAAGATTTATTGACTGAACTCGTCATATAATTTTCATAGCATCACTCCACATTTTCTATACTTAGACATATTCTCTTTATGATTATGTATTATAGAATAATAAATTATTTGGCACACCAATTGTCAATGCTAATCTATATAAAATAATTTTGGATAGAAAAATGCACAGAGAACTATTTAAACAATTCGAACAAGGTAATCGAAGTCACTTAATTGGACTTCTTCAAGACGTGCAAGATATTTACGGTTACGTACCAGAAATTGCAATGATGGATATTGCAGAATTCTTAAAACTACCAACAAGTTCTGTTTACGGAGTTGCTACTTTTTACAACCAGTTCAGGTTAACTCCACTTGGCAAAAATGTAATTAACGTTTGCCGCGGAACTGCTTGCCATGTTAAAGACTCGGCAAATATTCTTGCTTCGCTCGAAAACGAACTTGGTGTATCTGTTGGAATGACTACACGCGATAAAGAATTTACACTTGAACAAGTTGCATGCATTGGAGCATGTAGCATTGCACCGGTTATCAGTATTAATGGTGAATATTTTGGAAGATTAAAAACTAAAGAGGTTCCAAAGTTAATTGCAGATTTCAAGAAACAAAATGCAAAAGAGACTGAAGAAAGTGTAGGTACCGAATGAAATCTTTTATAGAAATTATTAAACACGGTAACTGCAAAGAATATAATTCAAAAAGCTATCCTAATTTTATTACAGATTGTAGAGAAGGATTAACTTGTGAAGACAATTCTGAAATCAATAGAGAAATTGAATCATTAAACAAAGAGCTTACTTATCAAGAGCATTCAAACCCAATTATTTTTATTGGAATGGGAACTTGCGGACTTGCATCAGGAGCAAATAAAATTAAAGTTGCAATTGAAGAAGAACTAATAAACCTTAACATTGAAGCTACTATTGTTCCAACTGGCTGTATTGGGTATTGTGCAAAAGAAGCAATTGTAGATATAAAACTTCCGAACAAAGATAGAATTTCTTATTGCGAAATTGTTCCAAAAGATATTCCAGTTTTATTGAAAAAGACCCTAGTCGGTAAACAAATATTCATTGAAAAACTACTTGCAACATTTGGGAAAACAGATGAATACGTTACAAACATTGATGAGATACCTTTCTTTTTAAAACAACAAAAAGTTGTTTTAAAAAATTGTGGAATAATAAACCCAACTTCAATTGATGAATATATTGCAAGTGGTGGTTTTTTAGCTCTTGAAAAAATATTAAAAAGAATGTCTTCCCAAAATGTAGTTGATGAAATACTCAACTCTGGATTACGTGGACGTGGCGGTGGAGGTTTCCCTACTGGGAAGAAATGGGACTTTGCCTTATCACAAAAGATTGAACAAAAATATATTATTTGTAACGCTGATGAAGGCGACCCTGGTGCATTTATGGATAGGTCAGTTTTGGAAAGTGACCCATTTAAGCTAATTGAAGGAATGATAATATCTGCTTATGCAATTAGTGCAGACCACGGATACATATACTGTCGTGCAGAATATCCACTAGCAATTAAAAGACTTGATAATGCAATTACGAAATGCAAAGAATATGGATTACTTGGTGAATCTATTCTTGGAAGTGATTTTAATTTAGAAATTAAAATCAAAAAAGGAGCTGGTGCATTTGTCTGTGGAGAGGAAACAGCTTTAATCGCCTCCATCGAAGGTAAACGTGGAATGCCAAAGCCTCGTCCCCCTTTCCCTGCTGTGTCTGGTCTTTGGGGCAAACCAACAATTATTAATAATGTGGAAACTCTTTCTAACATTCCAACCATTATAAATAAAGGAGCTGAGTGGTATTCATCCATTGGAACTGAAACCAGTAAAGGAACAAAAGTTTTTGCAATTAGCGGAAAAGTAAAATACTCTGGTCTTGCAGAAGTACCAATGGGTATTACTCTTGGCGAAGTTGTTTTTGAAATTGGTGGCGGTGTTCCAGACAACAAGAAATTTAAAGCTGTCCAAATAGGTGGCCCATCTGGCGGATGTCTTCCACTTAAAGTAATGGATACACCAGTTGATTACGAATCTATAAAAGAAATTGGTGCAATGATGGGCTCTGGTGGATTTGTTGTAATGGATGAAGATACTTGTATTGTTGACCTTGCCAAATTCTTTCTGCAATTTATAAAAAATGAATCTTGCGGAAAGTGCGTGCCTTGTCGAGAAGGTACAACAAGAATGCTAGAAATAATTGAAAGGATTTCAACAAAATATGGTGATGGAGATCCGCTTGATGAATTACAACGTTTTAAAGGAATTATCCATCTTGAAAGATTAGCTGGTGTAATTCAAGATACATCACTTTGCGGATTAGGGCAATCGGCACCAAACCCAGTATTGTCTGGACTAAATTATTTCCGAGATGAATATGAAGAACATCTATTTGAGCGAAAGTGTTCAGCCAAAGTTTGCAAAGATATTTTAACATATACAATAGATGTAGATATCTGTAACGGATGTGGAGCATGTATCCGTAAGTGTGCAACAGATGCAATAATGGGATTAAAGAGAGAGCCACATACAATTATTCAAGACCAATGCTCAAAATGTGGTGTCTGTATTGATACGTGTAACTTCAATGCAATTTCGGTTAATTAATTTAGAGAGTTTAAAATGATAGAATTAACAATAGATAATATAAAATTAGAGGTTCAAGAAAACACAACAATTCTTGATGCTGCAAAGTCAATAGGCATAAGGGTTCCAACACTTTGCCACATGAAAGACCACTTCCCAACTGGTGCTTGTAGAATGTGTGTTGTAGAAGTTGATGGTATGCATAACTTAACACCTTCGTGTGCATACCCAGTACAAAATGGAATGAGCGTACAAACCAATTCCAATAGAGTTAGAACTGCACGTAAAACTATTGTGGAATTGTTGGTTGAAAACCATCCACAAGAATGTTTGATATGTGTGCGTAACAAAAATTGTGAGTTACAAGATTTATCAGAAATTTATGGGCTACGCGAACACAGATATTGTGGAGAGAAAAAGAGTCATGCAATTGATATTTCAAGTGCATCAATGGAACGAGACCCAGCAAAATGTATCCTTTGCGGAAGATGTGTTAGAGTTTGTGGTGACGTGCAAAAAATTGGTGCTATCGATTTTACAAATCGCGGATTTATTAGCAATGTTACAACTCCGCATAATAAAGGACTAAACATAAGTGATTGCATTTTGTGTGGGCAGTGTATTTTGGTTTGTCCTACAGCAGCATTACGTGAGAAGAGTCATTCAAAAGAAATTATTAATGCCTTGCAAGATAAAAGCAAACATGTTGTTGTTCAAGTTGCACCAGCAGTACGTGCATCGCTTGGCGAAGAATACAACTTACCACTTGGCACAAACGTAACTGGCAAAATTGTTTCTGGTTTACGGCGGTTAGGTTTTGACAAAGTCTTTGATACAAATTTTGCAGCTGACTTAACAATAATGGAAGAAAGTGCCGAGTTAATAAATAGAATTACAAACGCTGGAACGCTCCCGATGTTTACAAGCTGTTGTCCTGGTTGGGTTAAATATATTGAGCAAAACAGACCGCAGCTATTGGAACATGTTTCATCGTGCAAATCTCCGCACGAAATGGAAGGTGCAGTTCTTAAAACTTACTATGCAGAAAAAATGAACATTGAGCCAAAGGATATTTATGTTGTATCAATTATGCCTTGTACTGTAAAGAAATATGAATCGGAACGCTCAGAGTTAAGTGAAGATTATCTTGCAGATGTGGATGCAGTTCTAACAACAAGAGAACTTGTACGAATGTTCAAAATGTATGGCATTGAATTCTCCGACTTAGTAGATGATGAATTTGATAACCCACTTGGAGAAGCAACGGGTGCAGCTGCAATATTTGGAACTTCCGGTGGAGTTATGCAAGCAGCTTTAAGAACAGCTTTTTATAAACTAACCGGAACAAATTTGGAAATGTTAAACTTTGAAGAATTACGCGGAAGTGCCGGGATAAAAGAAAGTACTGTTAACATTGATGAAATGGATATTAAAGTTGCAGTTGTAAATGGGATTGGAAATATAGGAAGTATTTTAGATGATATTGAAAAAGGTGAATCACCATATCATTTTATTGAAGTAATGGCTTGCCCGGGTGGATGTATCAATGGCGGTGGACAACCTATACATCAAAAAATGGAGAAAGTAGTTAAACGTGTTCAAGCATTATACGAAATAGATGAAAAAGCAAAACACAGAATGTCGCATGAGAATGACTCGATAAAAAAAATATATGCTGATTATTTTATTAAGCCAAATAGTCATAAGGCACATGAAATACTTCATACTACTTATACAGATAGGAAAGAAATTTTACGTGCAAACGTTAAACCCATAAAATAATTTAAGTCAATCCTTATCTGGATTAGGAGAACAAATAATGAAAATAAATAAAATACTATTAGTGGATGATGACTACGATTTAATTGAACAAAACAAATTAGTTCTTGAATCAAAAGGATTTGAAGTAGTAACAGCAGAATCTGGGGAAGAAGGTTTTAACGTTTTTAAGAAAGAACTTCCTGATGCATGCGTTGTAGATTTAATTATGGAACATCACGATTCTGGATTTATACTCAGCTACAAAATTAAAAAGACAGAACACGGGAAAAAGATTCCGGTAATTATTCTAACTTCTGCTACTTACGAAACTGGATTTAAATTTGGGACATCCACAAAAGAAGAACAAAGTTGGATTAAAAGTGATGGACTAATTAACAAACCAATTGTGGTTGAAGAACTTATTGCAAAGTTTGAAAGTTTCTCTAACAAAAACAAGTAATTATTCCATGACTTCTATTCTAATTATTGATAACGAGCATTCAATTCGAAAAGATATCTATGACTATCTTAGACGAGATGGATATAAAATTAAAACAACTAAAAATGGAGCTGAAGGAATTCAATTAGCAATTGCAAACGACTATGAATTTGTAATGATTGAGCAAGAGTTGTCTAATCATAGTGGGCTTAAAGTATTGCAAGCTATAAAAAAAGTTAAGCCAGAAACAGTATGCTTTGTTATTGCAAACGATCCTTCCTTTGAAGTTGCAGTTGAATCGGCAAATCTTGGAGCTTGCAGTTACATTCCAAAACCACTCTCTTATGAAGGATTAAGCTTCCATCTTTCAAAAGGTGCAAAGCATAGGCAATTATTTATTGAAGCTCAAAATTTGCGCAAAGAACGTCAAAACAATCTTCTCGAGTTATCTCGTGAAAAGAGTATGTTCAAGACCGTTCTCAACTCAATTAATGGTGGTGTATTGGTTATCAATATAGATGGAGAATTGGTCTATTATAATAATGCGTCTTTGAAGTATTTAAATTTAGAGAATCTAGAACCAGGTGAACAAATACTCCAAAAATTACCAAAGCCAATTATAAAACAAGTCTCAGAATATCTTCTTGCTAAGAAATTCAAATCAAGTGTTAGTGAAATTGAACTAGAAATGATTCCACATAATAAATTATTTATTCAATCAGTTTGTTCACATATTCCAAGAAATAAAGAAGGCTTTTCTGGTGTCGTTTTAGTAACAAGAAATGTAACTAAAAAGAGAGAACTTGAGCAAGTTAAATCTCAGTTTGTTTCTATGGTCGCACACGAATTGAAAAGTCCGTTAGTAGCAGTTGAAGGTTTTTTGCAAATACTTCAGAATCCAGAGTATCAATTAAGTGAAGATAAGAAAAGTGATTTTATAAAACGTAGTTTAGATAGAACCAAGAGTTTATTCCAATTGGTAAATGATCTTTTAGATATTTCCAAAATGGAACAAAGAGATAAACATAGAGAATTAGAAGTTATAGATTTTTCTGAAGTAATAAAAAATGTTATAGATACACATGAGCTAGAGTATCAGAAGAAAAGTATTGCAATCACAGTTGAGAAAGAAAAGGATCTACCGTTAATTAAAGTTGAAAGAGATGAAATTACCAGATTAGCTAATAACTTATTTAGCAATTCCATAAAATATAATAAAGTAGATGGTAAAATTAATATTTCATTATCGAGCAATAAAAGTTATTTAGAATTTATTATTGAAGATAGTGGAATTGGAATCAAAGAAAGTGATCAACCTAAATTATTTCAAGAATTTTTTAGAGCAATGAATAAACAAACACGGATTGTAAGTGGAACCGGATTAGGTTTAACAATTGTAAAAAGAATTGTTGAAAGCTATCATGGTAAAATTAGATTTGAAAGTGAGTACGGAAGTGGAACAAAATTTATAGTAAAACTACCTATCGTTAAAAACTAGAATATATTCATCTTATCTTTTAATCTTTGTTGCTTTTCTCATTTTTGTTCATCCAATACTAATTTCCAATTATATTCTTTAATCCAATCTGTAACCGAATACTTTAACATAAAACAATAAAGATAAAAGAACGCTAAAGCTATTATTAAGAAAAAATTATTCCCCATTTTTAGAGATATTAAAAATGAAATGAGAAATGGAATTACAACCACTACTGCAAAAGCTATAATCCATCCATTTCTATTTTCTTTGAATAAAATAAAAAGTAAATATGGTAAAAATATTAATGCAGCAATTGTTGCTAACCACAATGTAAAACCACCAGCATAAGTAAGAACAAATAAAGCAGCAGTTCCCAATTGATAATTTAATATCATGCTAAGCCTTGACACTCTATCAAAATCGTAAATTTCTTTTGTATTGTTTAACATTTGCTTCGCTGTTCATTTATAGAAATAAGTTATTTCAATAAATAGAAGTTTTGGAGAATTGCAAATGGTGAACTTGGATTGTAATTATCACGTAGTTTTTAGAAAAGAGATTCCGGTATTCCAAAAGAACTGAAAACTGGAATGACAGACTTTTAAACGTAATTATTAGCTTAGCTCATATAACCAATAAGGCTACTTAACTTTTCTTTCAATTCTTTTCTTGGAACAATTACATCAACAAAACCATTCTCAAGTAAAAATTCAGAGCGTTGGAAACCTTTTGGTAGATCACGCCCAATGGTTTGTTTAATTATTCTTGGACCCGCAAAACCAATGAGAGCTTTGGGTTCAGCAATTATAACATCTCCTAGCATTGCATAGCTTGCAGTAATTCCTCCGGTTGTTGGATCAGAAAGAATTGAAATATATGGAAGTCCAGCTTCTGATAAACGAGCTAACCTTGTACTAGTTTTTGCCATTTGCATTAGCGACAATGCACCTTCCATCATTCTAGCACCACCACTTTGAGAAATAATTATCATAGGAATTTTATTTTCGTAAGCTTGGTCAATTGCTCTGGCAATTTTTTCTCCAACAACAGAACCCATGCTACCGCCTATAAATTTAAAATCCATACAGGCAAAACTAACCTTGTTTCCGTTAATTTTTCCTAAGCCAGTTTTTACTGCATCATTCAATCCCGATTTTTTTATTCCAGCTACTATTCTATCTTTATACTTTTTTGTATCAGTAAATTCTAAAGGATCACTGGATTTCATTTTTGCATCAATTTCTTTGAATGAATTTTTATCAAATAGAATTTCAATATATTCTTTACTCCCAACTCTAAAATGATGTCCGCAATTGAAACATACATACGCATTCATTTCTAATTGTTTGGCATAAATTATTTCATTACACTTATCGCACTTCTGCCATTGACCATCAGGAACTTCTCGCTTTTTAGTTTGAGGCGAAATATTTTGTTTTGCTCTTTTAAACCAACCCATAAATTTTATTCCTAAATTACATTTGCAATTATTGTAATAACTCTTAGCGGATATTTTTTGTCATTTGTTTTTAGTGTAATAGTTCTTGCAATCTGTCCTGAAAGACCATCCGAATCAAACTTTATTTTTAGTTCTCCAACTTCATTTGGTTTCAGTTTTTTATTCTTCATCATAACCGCTGTACATCCGCAAGATGTAATAATTTTTTTAATTTTTAGTTCTTTTTCCCCTCTATTGAAAACTTTGATATTAACATCATGAACTGATCCTTCTTTTATATCTCCAAAATTATGGTTGAATTTTGAAAGTTCTAATTTTGGAAATCCACTAACATCTTTTTGAATTTTTCGGGGAATTATATTTGCAGTAAATTGCAATCTAAGTTGAGGTGTTTCTGGATCGTTACTAAATACATATACATTCTTTTTCTGCTTTCCACTTCTCCTTCTCGAATCAAAAGAAACATCAATTATTGTTGATTCAAATGGAGCAAGTGTATTGTTTTTTGGCACAGCTGCTGTACAACCACAAGAAGTTTTAACTTTAGTGATAGTTAGATCAGCTCCACCTTTATTTGTAATTACATATTTATGTGTAGCTTTTGTACCTTCTGAAATAACTCCAAAATCAAATTTAAATTCTTCTACAACAATTTTGGGCCCATTAAACTGAGCAAATAAACTAATCGTAAATATGATTAAAAAAAATATTGTCTTTTTCATTTATGTTTTTACCTTAAATTTTTTCAAATAATTTGGTTCTAAATAATCGTACTCAAAAGTTAATAAATCTTGACCATATAAATAAGACCATTTTGCAATATGAAAAGCTGTTGGCGAACTTATGTCTTTTATACTTTCTGTTTGCTTTAAGTTCCCAAAAATATTTTCAATACCAGATGTCAATTTTTCTAACTCATTTTTCTTTTCCAAACTTTGTTCAATAATAGCAATCGGTTTGGAATCTTCAATTCTATACTTTGCGAAATAGAATTCTTCAATATTAGCATTGTTACAAATACAAAATATTTTCGAGCTATCTATATAACTAGATACTTGCAATGCTAAAGCGTCAAAAGTTGGGACTGGCAAAATTGGTAAACTTGATGCAAATGCTAAACCTTTTGCAGTAGTCATTCCAATTCGTAAACCTGTAAATGAACCTGGTCCGTTTGAAACTGCAATCCAATCAAGCTCATTTGTTTTTACAGAATTAGAGTTTAGTAATTCTTCAATCATAGGAACTAATTTTTCAGAGTGAATATGTTTCATTAAAATATTTCGCTCATCATATTTCTTCTCTGAAAAATATAAAGCTACACTACATAATTCGCCTGATGTTTCAATGGATAATATTTTTTTATCTTCATTCATCTTTATTTAGCCAAATCTTAATTTCTCTTTCTTTGTCATTTATCATTTCAATGCTTACATCTAATCTATTTTGTGGTAAAAATTCTTTCATCAAATTCCCCCACTCAATTAGTACAATTGCATCTTCGTCATTTAAGTATTCTTCAAAACCAATATCATAAAGTTCTTCTATTTTTTTTAATCTATAAAAATCGAAATGATATATTTTTTTTGTTCCATCATATTCATTAACAATTGAGAAAGAAGGGCTTGTTACATTATTGACATTGAAATTTTTGCAAAATAATTTTGCAAACGTAGTTTTACCGGAACCAAGATTTCCATTTAAGTTTACAATTGAAGAATTTATTTTTTTCAATTCTAATTGATAAAACAATTGCTTAGCAATTTCTTCTGTTTCTTTTTCGGAAGTTATAATCTTTGTGAATGGAATTTCCAATTATGCTTTGCTCTCCATTGTAATTACAGGCAAAATCATTTCTTCCAAAGAAATTCCTCCATGCTGAAAAGTATCTTTGTAATGATTAGAAAATTTATGGAAATCGTTTGGATAAATAAAGTAGTAGTCTTCTTTCGAAATAATATAATTTGTTGTTACTCCCCTTTGCGGAAGTTTGTATTCTAACGGTTTATTAATAAATAATGCATGCTTGCTATCTACTTTTAGATTTCGTCCAAACTTAAATCTTAAATTTTTGGAAGCATCCTTATCAGCCATTACCTTTGCTGCTCGGCGTGTAATTATACTTCCGTGATCTGTAGTTACAATTACTTTTGCATTTTTCATTTTTGCAATTTTTCTAAAAGTTCCAAACAAAGAAGAATGCTTAAACCAACTATCTGTTAGCGAACGGAAAGCAGCTTCATCTGGAGCAATTTCTTTTATAAGTTCAGAGTCTGAACGACCGTGTACAAGCATATCTAAAAAGTTTACCACAACTGCCATAAAATGTGTTTTATGATGTGAAACAATATTTTGTTCAAATGATCGCCCAACATCAGGATCAATAATTTTCATATACTTTAAATCATTTCTCAGTTTAATATTTTTTCTATCTAATAAATATTGTAATAATTCTTTTTCATGTTTGTTTTGGCTTCTCTCATCATCTTTGTTGTTTGACCAAAGATCAGGATAATACTTTTCAATTTCTGATGGGAACAAACCACTAAAAAGAGAATTTCTTGCATAAGGTGTTGCAGTAGGTAAAATTGAATAATAGTAATCTTTCTCAATACTAAAATAGTTCATCAAATGTTTTTCAAGTAAAAGCCATTGATCAATTCTTAAACAATCAAGTACAAATAAGAACACCGGTCCTTCTGAACTTTCTATAGTTGGAATTACAAATTGTTCAACAATATCAGTAGTAAGCAATGGTCTTGATTCATCTTCTTTATTATTAACCCAGCTTTTATAGTTGCGTTCAATGAAGCGACTAAACTCTTGGTTGGCTTCTTTTTTTTGTTCATTAAGAGTTTGGCGTAAATCAACTTCTCTATGTTGATCAAGTTCCATATCCCAGTTTATAATTTTATTATTTATATCAACCCACTCTTCTGTATCAGGGCTTTCCATAAGTCTTCTAGATATTTCACTAAAGTCTTGTAGATAATCTTTTGTAACATATTCACCAGATATTTTTTTACCATCCAAAATCTTTTTACAAACCATTAATATTTGAGATGGTGAAACTGACTTAATTAGGTAGTCAGTTATCTTACTTCCAATTGCATCATTCATCAAAGTTTCTTCTTCACTTTTGGTAACCATAACAACTGGTATATTAGGATTGATATTTTTAATAACAGAAAGAGTTTCCAATCCTCCCATACCAGACATCATTTCATCAAGAAAAATTAAATCGTACTCTCTATTTTCAACTTCTCTTATTGCATCTTTTCCATTTGTTACAGTTGTAACATCATATCCTTTTTCTTTTAGAAAAAGAATGTGAGCTCTTAGCATTTCAATTTCGTCATCCACCCATAATAATTTATACTTTGCCATTTCTTACCTATTCCCTTATTGAATTGAAATATGTACGTCCAGTCCCATCTCGTTGGTTGTTGTTTCTGGAATACGTGATGCACCTTCTGGTACAATTGAAGTACGTTTATAAAACACTGCCAGTGTTACTTTTGAACTTAAAATATATTTAATGCGAGGTTCAATTATTGTTCTAGTAGTTCCATCTTGTGGCTTTCCCTCTTCGGTAAATTTGGATTCATCCATTTCGAAAATAAGCACTGAGTTTTTTGCACTTGTGTATGAGAAAGATATTTCAATATCATTTTTTAACGCTAACCCAAATAACGGTAGCTCAAAACCAGATTTAGAAAAACTTGCTGAAATATTTATATCACGCGAAAATGATTCTGTAATGTTTCTTGTTGCAATACCAAGGTTGTAACTATTTTTTGTTGAGTACTTAATTGAACTTGTTAAGCTACCATCCCAAACTTTATCGAAAGAAACATTTAACCCAATGAGAGGAGAAAAGCCATAGTTTATTCTTTGTGTCTGTACTTGAGTTTTTCCATCTGGATCAATTTTCCAACCTTCAGAATATCCAGATGCATAAGCATGATTTAGTGAAACAGATTTTGCTATACCTTTAATAAAACTGATTTTCTCCAAACCTCTCCAACTCAATCGCCAATTTGCTCTTGGAATAAAATTAGCAAAATCTTTTAATATTGGAATGTTTGCAAGTAAAGGAAAACTTTCAAATCCACTTGTAAAAGCTTTTGATAAATTTTTATCTGGGTCAGCTTGAAAAGCGTTAAAAACTTCAACTATTCCAGTTTTGGAAAGAGCTATTGGTATGCTCATAAAAGATCTATCAGTATTTCCAGTTGCAGTTATATCATTAATTTCAACATTCCCAAAATCATCAGTTGTAATTCTAGTTGTTTTATTTAAGCCCCAACCAACTTTCCAATTAATATCAATTTTTGCACCTTCCCAAAGAGGACGGGATGTTTTAAAATCAATTGTATTTTTTTGAGCAAAGTTATCTGAGAGATTTCCGTTTGGAGCTCTATCTCCAATATTATTACTAAACCCCAACATAAATAATCTTGATGGACCGTTTCTTTTATTATCTGAAACTCCCCAGAAATTTGTAAAGCCAGTTCCCTCACTTTTAATACCTGAACCTGAATAAGAGTTGGTTTGATTAAAGTTAAATGTTATGTTCTTATAATCAAAAAACACCCATTTAGTTGCAGCCTTTAAATATGCTAAGCCTGTTGAAAATATTGGTGTTCCGGGTTCTTGTTTTAAGCTATCTGATTCTTCTTCTAAAGCTATTCTTTCGTTTTCTTTATTTTCACTTTCTATTTTTTCATTTTCTGTTTTTTTATTTTTACTTTTTTCTAATTCTTCATTTACATTTTTAACTTTTTCTCTTCCTCTATCACGTCCTCTTCCTCTTCCAGAACTGGTGTTCGTTTTCTTTTTAACTTTTTTTCTACTATCTGTTTTTTTACTCTCTTTAAATAAAGGTGCCACTAACGATTGTAATTTTAATGTAATACCTCCACGAATTCTATTTGAGTAACCAGCACTTCTTCCTAGTTCAGCTTGAGTAAAATTATTTTTCCAATTATAACCAACATTATATCCTAAAGTAATTGTTAAATATTTATTCAAATCCCATAAAGATGGTAATTTTGGTTTTGTTTTAATATCAAATGTTTGGGAATAATTATAATCCTTTCCAAAAAATGCACCATTCAAAATCTCATTCCAAATTTCTTTTTCAGATCGTTCAATATCTAGTTCGGGATTTATAAAATCTTTTCTTGTTAGTAAATGAGCATAGGATGATGAAACATTAGAATTATAGGCAAGGCTTAAATTAAGCAATCCACCTTCAGTTAATTTCCAGTTAAACGAAAAATTTCTTTTAGAAGAAAAATCTCTTTGAGTTCTAATTAAAGCACTATCTGTTCTAGTAAGTGAGGACGATCTTTTTCTATTTGCAGAAAATCCAGTAGAAAAAGATTGAGGAGAAAAATAAACTTTCAAATCTTTATAGTCCGAAAAAACTTCCAACACACTACCAAGTAGCGGAATATCAGCAGCGTAAAAATAATTATCTCTACCAAACTTTAAGCTATAACTTGCACTTCCATTCCAACTCCAATTTTTTGCAAAAATTTGTGATGGACTTCTACTAAAAGATTTATTGTAACTAAACCCAAACTGGAGATTATTAATAAGATCTTGCACATACCAACTTTTACTTGGTAACTTAAATTTTATGCTAGACAACGACCAAGTATCTGAGACATTAACAGTTTGAGAAGATGTACGAATATTTTCCGCTTCTTTATCAGCTTCTGTTTCAGAGAGTCCATCCTCAACAAATTTTTGACTTTGTAACTCTACTGCTTTATCAATATTAATATCGGTGCCGGGCTTGTACAATGGTTTACTGGTTGATTCCGTTCTTGAATAATTTAATTTCAAATTACTTCCAGAAATATTCCAAGGAACAAGTTTAATTAAATCTAAATTGAATGAAGCACCCCATCTTCTTGAATCAACTCTACTTCCAAACCTACTATTAAGCTTGTGGAAAAATGGATCTGTCTGACTTGCATTTACTCTCACCGATAAAAGATCGGCAAAATTAATACTTGATGATGCACTATAAGCCCAGCCCTCTTGATCATCGGCACCAAGTACTCTTAACTCGTTTACCCATAATTCACCAGAAATTTCATCACCTAAAACTCCTCTGTTTGATGGGTTTCTAACTCCAAAAGAAAAAGAATTTATTTTTGTTAATGTCGGATTTCCTTTAACTCCATAAAAGTGACCAGGTTTACCTTGAACCGCAAGAATAACAAGTTCTCTTTCATTATCTCTACTTTGTTTAATTGCTGTAAGTTCAGAAAAAACAACTGCAATTTCTGTCCATCCAGATTGAATCGGTTGTCTATATTCATAAAAGTTGGCAGTATCAGTTCCGAAACGGAAATACATTTCGGCACCAAAATTACTTTCATCAGTATAATTTGAAAATTGACCAGGACCATTGTCCTCATCACCGTGAACAAATAATTTCATTTCTTGGTAGTTAAATAAATCTAAAGGTCTAAATAAGTATTTTGTAATTTCTCGTGAGTCACCATCTTGTAAATCTGTTAGAACAAGTTGAAGAGATTGTTCATTCCTAAATATTTGTTCGTCAGGTCTTGTTCTATCTCTTTCTCTCTCAATTCCAGGCGGACTGGTATAGCGTGGAGAGTTATCTTCAATATTAATAGTTGAAACAACTAAAGTAGTATCGTTCTCTTCAACTTTACCAGGTATTAAAACTTTTTGCCATTGATTTCCTACCAAATTAATATCTGCAAAACGAAGACTAACTATTTCATCAACTCCAGAAACCCAAAGTCTAATAGTTTCAACAAGTGTTAAGCTTGGACGACCAATTGAATCAGTTGCTTCCCTTAGCGGAATTCTTATTTGATACCAGCCGCCATTATCACCACCACCACTAATAAACTCATTGGTTGCAGCATTTGTATCAAGCGGAATTTCATATCTAAAATAACTGTTTACATTATCCGAAGTAAAGTTTCTATTCATATCTTCGGTATTTGGCAACCTACCAACATCACTTAAAATACCATTCCCTTCGGTTCTATTAATTTTTGTATAGTCTTGCGTACCAAGCTGAAATCTAAAATTATCATTACTCGGATCTGCAAACTGACTTCCATATTTTATTTTTTCTTCTGCATCTGATAAACCATCCAGCCCTTTATCTTCTCCATCATCAAGTAAATCATTTTGATTATTATCTTCAGTATTAAGTTCTCCATTTGGAATTACATCTTCACTTATTTGACCAAGATCTACAATAAGTTTCGCATCTTGCGGTGCTTTATTTATATGCATCCAAAACTCGATAAACTCAATGTGTTCTTCAACTAAGTTACTTGCACTGGATGATAAGGGACGCATAATTCCACCCCAAATTTTTTCTTTAGTTCCAAGTGTTGGCGTATAATTGTAAGTACCTCTACCTTCTGGATTAAAAACAAAACTAAGAGCAGTTACTTGTTGTGCATCTCTAGCAGCTTGTTTATTTGGCCAAATCTGTTTTACCGTAACATCCGAAGGTAAAATATTGAACCAATAACTTTCTCCTTTGAAAGACATTTTTTGATCTGCTGAAAGACCTTCAAGACCAAATATTTCATTAGGTACACTTATATCACGCCATCCACCGTAGTTTACACCAATTGGTATTGTTCTTTTGGAACCTTCAAAGTCATCTATGTAAGCAATACTATTCTGGTTATCACTTGGTATTTTACTTTTTTTAGTATTTGGATCAGGGTTCATATAAGCAGCTTCACCACTTAACGAAAAAGCCGACATTGTTTTAGTAGAAATAATATTGTTTAATCCTTTTGTAATAAAAGGAAGGTCGAAACTAGTTTTAAAATCAAATCCTAATATTGAGTTATTAAGTGGTTCTTCACCAATCCTAACTTTATCGCTAAGAGTTTTTTGATTTAGGTTTAAATATGAAAATCCAAATTTTGTTTTTTCACTCATATCGTAAATACCACGTAAACCTAAAAGTGTTTTTGAGGCTAACTGAAATAAATCATTTTTTTCATAACTGATTTTTAAATCAGCTCCGGTTACAAGTGCAGCTTCGTTTCGTATTGTTACTTGACCAATATTATAATCAACAACATAGTCGGTACCAACTACTAATGCTCCTCCATTTAATGTGACTTTTACAGAATTTTCAACCGCACTAAAACCAATGCTGTAAGTTGAAGAAGCTAACGCAGAATACTCTCCGACAAAAGTAAATTTATCTTGAGCTGTTTCTTGCTTTGCAAAAGTAAGTGCTTTATCATAAATAGCTTGGAACGCAAACTTTTTGTCGAAAGGGAAATCTTCTCCAAAAGGTTGTAATGTTGGGAAAATAATTTCTCCAGTTTTGGGTAAAATTGTTCTGCCGGGATCCCAATCAAATGCACCATCCGGTCCACCGTTACCACTCTCATCTGTTATATCTAGACCAAATTTTTCTAATATAGTTTCTCCTTCAAAAGTATTAACTGGCTCTTGTCCAGGTTTTGCAAATTCCATATCAAAAGTAAAACCCTCTTTCTTTATATCTCTTCCCCCAATTGGATATATATTTTTTAGTTGCAATTTCCAAGCTACTTCAAAATCGCCATCTGGTTGTAAATGCTGAGGCTTAATTAATTTAAGCACTATAACCGCTGAAGTATCAGAACCAATTTCTTTAAGAAATTCTCCATAATAATCATCTTGAGTACCAACTCTGTACGCAACAGCAATAGCATCTTCATCACTAATTTGAGATCTAAAACTAATGAACCCAGCGTATTGGTTGTATGTATAATCAATACCTTCAACAAGTGGAACAAATCTTCCACCAATTATTGATTGACCAGGAACAGTATTTGCATTAATAGTATTTTTTTTATCAGCTGGATAAGGAATTGATGAAGATTTTCTAGGTTGCAAATCAATAAATGCGTTACCTGTTCTTTCCGTTCCAATATCTCTTTGACCACTTGTAGTTTTCCAAACTTCTAATTCTTTAATTCTAAAATCTTGGTTAATATCTGGGTTTGAATTTTTGTAATAGCGTTCAAATAAATTTTTCCCATTAGAACTACCATTTTTATCAGAAGCATAACCAATATCAACAAAGTAATGATTTGTGGAATACTCATAAGCATGTTTAGTAAATTCGTTTGCTTGCGAACCACCGCTTACTGAAACTTCTTCAACTTCACTTTTCTTTTGTGAAGCAATTGCTGTTAGAGAAAATGGCCCAAATTTGAATAATGCTTTAATTCCAAAAAGAGCCTCGCCACCACCAACAAGAGGTGCCGTTTGTAAAGATACATTTCCGGCTTCAACACTTTGAACTATCTCATCATCATAACCAGTATAATGAAGCTTCAGTTGGTTTTCATATTCAAATGTACGCTCAGTATTCCAATCGGCTGATATTGTTAGCTTATCTCCTATTGTACCTTTTACATTTATTTGAACTTGTTGTTTAAAATCGGGTTCGTTTCTTGTGTTGCCAAGTAGTGATGCAGTTATTCCTTCGGTAGTTTCGTTTCTCCATGCACCGTGAATATCAACTCCACCATTAATTTTTAAGTCTATTTGTGGCGGACCAAAAATACTTAGGATTGAAACATTTGGAAGTGGAATACTAATGTTTGTAATGTCGGACATAAGTTGACCGAGATCATCCTTGCTTTCTTTTAGATCGTACTTATAGCCTAACTTTTGCCAAGATGTTCTAGTTACATTTTCAAGTTTGTATTTTATATAATCATCAATAGGGATTTTTAGCGGAAGTTTAATTTGACTTTTGCCAATTAGTTCTTTGATTATTACAAAGTTACCAGTTGAATCTAACTCAACAACTCTTTTAACTTTATTGTTTGAAGGATGGGCAAAAAAACTAAACTTACGCTTTTCGTTTATTCGTAAATACTTACTATCTGTTCTTATATATTTAAAATTCTTTAGACGAGCCGTTGAATCAATTTTGGTTGAATCGAAATTTGCCAATGAGTCAAGACGAAGTGAATCTATTCTTAGAGAATCAAGAATTAAAGAGTCCAATCCATTTAAGATATCTGAACTATCTGGAGGGAAAATAGATTGATTATTAATAGCAGAATTGTTTTTAACTAACTCAATAAAATTATTGTTTAGTTTGTCAAATTCTGAATAAATAACGGAAGTATTATTCTCTTCATTTTTATCTGCACCAATAATAATTACGGAAATAGATAAAAATATTGTTAGTAGAAATAACACTACCAATATGCTTTGTTTTTGTGTCTCTGTTTTCAAATTTATAACAAACTACCTTAGTGTACGAGAACTTAATTATTGTAAAAATAAATCTATAATACCTCCTTCTTAAATAAAAGGGATGAAAAAATATCTAATTCTAAAGTAATATTCAAATGTTTATAAAAACAGGTAAAAATGAATGCCTTATAAATTTCTAAAGCAAATCTTCTTGTATTGTTTTAACTGTTACTTCATCAATCCATTTACTGTTTTCAATAATTGCACAACTCAATTTGTTTCCTAAAAAAGCTCCAGTATCAATGTATAAAGAGTTAGTTTTTTTATCGTAAGTGATTTCATTTTTTGGCGTATGCCCTACTACTTGTAGCTTTCCAATATCTAGGAGTTTATCTCTGTTCCACATTACACCGTGTTCATAAGAAAACTCTTCTTTAATTAACTGAGAAATAAACTCAATATTTATGTTGTTTTTGTAAACTTCCTTTTTATAATACGATGACAAACCAGCATGTGTAATAAAACAATCATCTAAATTTAATAGAAGTGGTTGTTCGTTAATAAATTTAATGTGTTGCCAAACTTTGCTTTCATCATCAGCATAGGAAGCTAGTGTAGATTGATTATCGTTATGCGACCAAGTTTGTGCAAAAATTGATGCTGGCTTTTCAAAAAAATGCGAGAACATAAAATCGTGATTACCCGGAACAAACTCAATTTCTTTTTCCTTAATAAAATCTACGACTTTAGAACTGTGCTTTCCTCTATCGAATAAATCACCAACAGAGTAAATTTTAATATTTGGATATTTTGACAATATTGAATCATAAAGTTCAAGAAGTGTAAAATAACATCCGTGTATGTCTCCGATAACTGCAACCATATTCTTCTACAAACCTATGTGATAAACTTCTTGAGCAAATTTTGTTAACTCGTCCCTAAACTTTGGATGTGCAATGCTGATAAGTGCTTTGGCTCTTTCTTGAATTGTTTTACCAAATAAATTTGCAACTCCAAACTCTGTAACCACATAGTGAACATCTCCTCGCGAGGTTACAACTCCAGCTCCTTCTTTCAATGTTGGAACAATTCTAGAAATTTTCAAATCTTTAGTTGTAGAAGGCAAAGCAATAATCGGCTTCCCGCCTTCCGAGTGAGCAGCTCCTCTAATAAAATCGACTTGTCCACCCATTCCACTATACAACTTAGTTCCAATTGAATCGGAACAAACTTGTCCAGTTAAATCAATTTCTATTGCAGAATTTATAGCAACCATTTTATTATTTTTTGCAATAACAAAAGGATCGTTAACATATTCTTGAGGATGAAATTCTATAATCGGATTGTTATCTAAAAAGTCGTACGATTTTCTTGTACCTAAAACAAATCCACAAATTATTTTTCCTTGATGTAAAGTTTTTTGTTCGCCGTTAATAATTCCATCTTCAACAAGATCAACAATTCCATCAGAGAACATTTCTGTATGAACTCCCAAATCTTTATGATTCTTCAAATATTTCATAACAGAATCTGGAATTGCTCCAATGCCCATTTGTAAAGTTGAACCATCTTCAATCATCTCAGCAATATATTGACCAATCTTATCATAGGCAGCAAGTACTTCTTTACTTGCATTGGGATCAACTTGAGGAAGCTCCATTAAGTCTTCAGTATGTTCAACTATAAAATCTATTTTACTTATATGAATAAAGCTGTTACCCAAACCTCGTGGCATTTCTTCATTTATTTGTGCAATTATTACTTTAGATTTTTCCGCTGGAGTTTTAATATTTCCAACATCAATTCCGTAACTGCAATACCCGTGTTCATCTGGAGGAGAAACATTTATAAGGGCGACATCAGGAACAATTATTCCACGCTTAAATAAAAGTGTAACCTCCGAAAGAAATATTGGTATGAACTCAGCTCGTCCTTCGTTAACAGCTCCTCTAACATTTCCACCAATAAAAAAAGCTTTATGCTTAAAATGTTTTTCCATTCCGGGTTCTGTGTAAGGCAAATCGCCAACAATAAGAATATGATAAATTGTTACATCCATCAGTTCATCTTTTTTTCTAACCAATGCTCTAATCAATTCCATAGGAGCTGCACAGCCGGGTTGCACTACTATTTTATCCCCAGACTTTACAACATTAAGTGCTTCATCAGAAGAAAATACTTTTGATTTATATTTCTCTTTCCAAGCAATTTTTTTTGAGTTAATTGTGTTTATTTTTTCGGTTGTCATTATTATATCTTAAACTTTTTTATTAATTAATTTGTTGAAAAAACGTGAAGTCTTCTATATTCTAAATTAAATGTTTCAGCAATAATTTCGTTTGAACAAGTTCCGTTGTGAGTGCAAACTCCGTTTATTAACCCAACGTCTCCAAGCAAAGCATTTGATAATCCATTATCGGCAATGTTTTGAATATATTCAATAGAGGCATTTGTAATTCCATAGCTTGCAGTTCTTGAGACAAGTGCTGTAATATTTGGGACACAATAATGCGTAACGTTATGTTTAATAAATGTCGGATTAGAAATTGTTGTCGGATAACTTGTTTCCACACAACCACCGTGATCTATTGAAAGATCAACAATAACAGCTCCCTTCTTCATAGTTTTTACCATTTCTTCCGTTACTAAACTTGCAGCCTTCTCCCCTTTTTCTTGAATTGCTCCAATAAATAAATCCGCAAACTTAACTCCTCTTGCAATTGTTAGCGGAGTAGTTACAACGGTTGTAATATTTTTAGAAATTGTGTTCTCAATTCTTCGTAATCTTCTTAAATCTTTATCAAGTACAATTACTTGAGCACCTCTTGCATAAGCTGCCCTTGCAGCATTGAAGCCAACCACACCAGCACCAAGTATAACAACTGCTGCTGGAGCAACACCCGGAATCCCACCAATCAAAATTCCTCTTCCACCTTCTACATCGCTACCTAAATATCTTGCTCCAATTTTAATTGCAAGTTGTCCAGCAATTTCACTTATTGATTGAAGTATTGGAAGATGTCCGGATTTTTCAATTAACTCGTAACTAATTGAAGTTACTTTTTTCTTAATTAATTTTTCAATAATCTTTTTCCTTCCAACAGCTAAATGCAAAAATGAGAAAAGTGTTTGATTCTCTTGGAGTAAGTCAGCTACTTCATCTGTAAGTGGAGTTACTTTTGCAATTAATTCAGCTCTTTGATAAACCTCTTCTGCACTATAAACAATAGTAGCACCAACGTTTTCATAGTCTTGATTAGTAAAATGACTCCCTAAACCAGCATCACTTTCCACAAAAATTGTATGCCCGGATTTTACAAGAACATCAACACCAGCTGGAGCAATTGCAACTCTTTTTTCATCTTTAAGTATTTCTTTAGGTATGCCTATTCTCATTTTAAAACTCTTATTTTTGAAGATTTAAAATAAATATAATTTGAAGTGGATACAAAGGAATTTATAAAAAAGATATGGAATTTACTTGTTGCTACTTGGTTGTAAAACTTTACAATTTGTCATATTGAAGGAGTTCGTATTTTGAACGACTGAAATATCTCTAACAATAATAGTTATGAGATTCTTCATTTCGACAAAAAGCGTCTTCATTCAGAATGACATTTTCAAATATAATATGGTAACAAATTTGAAATATTTTGATAAGTACACAATCTAAACCGGAGTAATTGCTTTCTTCCCTTTTAAAACTTGAATTACATTTTGAGTTGCAAGTTTAGCTATTGCATTTCTAGTTTCGTTGGTTGCACTTCCTATGTGTGGCAGTAAGACAACATTACTAAGCTTAAACAATTTAGGATTGAGCATTGGTTCGTTTTCGTAAACATCAAATCCAGCAGAAAATATTTTTTTCTTTTGAAGCATTTTTATTAAATATTTTTCATCCACAATTTCACCTCGTGCAGTATTGACTAATATAGCAGTTGGCTTAAGTTGATTCATATTATTTTTATTTAATAAATAGTGTGTTTGAGAATTTAACGGTAAGTGAATTGAAATAATATCTGAAGTTTTTAATAATTTATTAAGTGAAACTTTTTTTGCACCAAGTTCTTTTTCAAATTTTGGTTTTCTGCTTCTGTTATAATAAATTATTTTTGTTCCGAATGCCTTAATTCTCTTAGCAGTTTCAAAACCTATTCTTCCAGCTCCAATAATCCCAACAGTTTTATTTTTTAATTCAACTCCAAGAAAAAGTGCTGGCTCCCAACCTTTAAATTTATCTTCCCTTACAAATTTATCTACTTCCGGAATTCGCTTAGCACACGCCAGTATAAGGGACACTGCTGTTTCTGCAGTTGCTTCCGTAAGTACATCTGGAGTGTTAGTAACAATTATTCCTTTCTGTTTTGCATACTCAACATCAATGTTATTATAGCCAACAGCAAAGTTTGCAATTATTTTGCAATTTGGTAATTGGTCAATTACATCCTTATCAAATTTTTCAGTCAACAAAGAAATTATTGCATCTGCATTTTTTGCTTTTTTAAGGAGTTCATCTTTTGTTATTGGTCTATTTTTACTAAAGACAGAAACTTCAAAACCTTCTTTTACAAGAAGCTCTTTTGCAATTGGTTGTATTTTTCTGGTTATGAATATTTTCATATATAAGTTTATTTAATTGCTGGTAAAAGGTAAGAGTAATTTACTTATTAATACTGTCAACATAACTCTTTGCAGATTTAGCAAACTTTTCCCAATTACTATTATGTTCAAAAGGTACTTGCACCCATTCTTTCATTGGTCTGTTTTTGCCTGATGGATCAAATAATTTTGTACCATCTAATTTTAATGCTTCTGAGTGAATGTCTCCATTTAGTTTGAACACCATACATTCTTGAAAATAGGAAGTGTAAGCTTTTCCACTAGTTTTAAAACAAGGCTTACCAAACATTTGACTCTGTTCTGTTTTTAATTTCAACCCAACTCTAATATATTCTTGTTCGCTTTCACTCATAATAATTTCCTTCTATTAATACCCAAACAATCTTGGTACAAACAAACTCAACTCTTCAACGTAAGTAACTAATAATAATGCTACTACCATTGCCCCAAACATTGGGAGTAACGGTTTGATAACTTTTGTAATTGGTAAATTTGCAACAGAGCAACCCACAAACAAAACGCTACCAACAGGCGGAGTACATAAACCAACACTCAAATTCATAACCATCATAATACCAAAATGGATTGGATCAACACCTAGCTGAACTACTACCGGCAAAAATATTGGAGTGAAAATTAATACTGCTGGAGTCATATCCATAAACGTACCGATGAACAATAAAATTATATTTATAATAATTAGAATTACAATTTTATTATCAGATAAAGCTAGCAAAGCAGCTGCAACATTTTGCGGAATATTTTCATAAGCCATAACCCAGCTCATTGCCATTGATGTTCCTACCAACAACATTACAATTGCAGTTGTTGCAGAACTACTCAATAATATATCGGGTAAGTCTTTAAATTTAATTTCTTTGTAAACAAAAACTGAAAGTACAAATGCATACAGTACCGCAATTGCCGAAGCTTCCGTTGCAGTAAAATATCCGGCAACTATTCCACCAATTACAATGAAGATTAACAATAAACTTGGAAGTGCATCAAAAAACTTTTTAACTGCGTCACTAAGACTAAATTCAAAATTTGCTTTATAGTTATGTTTTTTTGCGTAAACATATGAGACAAGCATAAGTGACAAACCTAATAATATTCCGGGGACATATCCCGCAAGAAACAAAGCTGCGATTGATACACCACCACTTGCCAAAGAGTAAACAATCAAAATATTACTTGGTGGAATTATCATCCCCGTAGTTGCAGACGTTATATTAACAGCTGCTGAGAATGATTTATCGTAACCTTCTTTTTCCATAATGGGAGTCATCACTCCACCAATTGCTGAAGCTGCTGCAACTGCTGAACCTGAGATTGCACCAAAGAACATAGCAGCGAGAATATTTACAAACGCTAAACCGCCGGGCAACTTACCAACCAACACTTTTGCAAAATCAATTAGCCGTCTTGCAATTCCACCGCTGTTCATTAACTGTCCGGCAAAAATAAAAAACGGAATTGCCAGTAGTGCAAAACTATCAATACCCGTTGCCATTCTTTGTGCAACTGTTGTTAATGATGGGACTGTACTTATGCTTAACATCATAGTTAACAAACTTGAGATTCCAATACTAAACGAAATTGGAACTCCGATTGATAGTAACACAATGAATGAAATAACTAAGACTAAAATATCATATACTTCCATTTAACATCTCAATATTTTGATAAAATACTTTTCTGTTTGTTGTTGTCATTTCCGAATGTTTTTATCGGAAATCCATTTGTTTATACGACTTCCAAAGTGGTTCTCATATTTCAAAATTGTCATTTCGAAATGAGCTTGCTTTTTAAGCGATTGAGAAATCTCTAAACTTTCTGGGTAAGAGATTTCTCACAAAAAACGTGTTCGAAATGACAACTCTCATAATCCAACTTGTACTTATACTACAATGACAATTACTTATATTTTTTTCTTTCTCAATTCTTCAACAATAAATGTAAACGAATAAAACATTATTAGAATTCCACTAATTGGAATTACTGAATAAACATAACCCAAAGGAATTTGAAGTGCTGCAGAAATTTGATTTAGTGTAAGCGTAATTTGAACTAATCTAAATCCGCCAATAACCATAACAAAAAATGCAAACAGAAAAACAAATGACTGAATTACAATTTCTAGATATGATTTATTTTTACTGTTTAATTTTGTTGAAAGTAAATCAATTGCTAAGTGCATTTTTTGTCCGGCAACATAACTAGCACCGAGTATGCCTAACCATATCAGCATATAACGAGCTAACTCTTCTGTAATTGAGCTGGGGTTTTGAAGAATAAATCGAGAAAATACTTGCCATAATACATTCAAAGTCATTGTTGCCATAATGAAAACGAGCATCCACTTTAGAACAACATCTATTTTAGTTTTTATGTTTGTTAAAATCATTTCACATTCTTTATTTTTTGAATAAGATCATATACATCTTTCTCTGATTTAAATTCTTCAAGCATTGGTTGAACTTTTTCCATAAAGGGAGTTTTGTCCGGATAAGTAATTTGCACTCCAGCTTCTTCAACAGCTTTTAGAGATTCTAGAGTAGATTCTTTCCAAAGTTTCTTTTGATGATGATAAGATTCATCAACGGCTTCTTGCAGCCAACCTTTTTCTTCTTGGGTAAGTTCATCCCAAACAACCGTACTAATTACCAACACATCCGGCACCGCAGTATGTTCATCAATTGAATAATATTTGCACACTTCATAATGTCTAGAGAGATAAAAACTTGGCGGATTATTTTCTGCACCATCCACAACCCCTTGCTGTAGTGCGGTATAAAGCTCTCCCCAAGAAATTGGAGTTGCTGAACCACCAAGAGAATTTACTAGCTTAACTGATGTTGCACTTTCTTGAGTTCGTATTTTTAATCCTGTTAAATCTTTTGGAGTGTTGATTGGTTTTTCTTTTGTATAGAAGCTTCTACTTCCAGCATCATAAAAACACAGTCCCCTTAACCAATATTTTTTTGGACTAAGAAGAAATTCTTTGCCAACTTCACCCTCAAAAACTTTGAACTTGTGTTCTTCATCCCTAAAAACATAAGGCAAGCTAAATACTTTAAATATTGGAGCAAAGCCTTCTAACACTGATGCAGAGACCTTTGTCATTGCTAAACTTCCAATTTGAAGAAGTTCTAAACATTCTCTTTCTGTCCCCAATTGCTGACTTGGATAAACAGAAATTTGCAACTTCCCTTTTGATTTTTTCTTTGCGCGTTCAGCAAGAAATATCATTGCTTGATGTACGGGATGAGATTGATCAAGTCCGTGACCAATTTTTAGTTTCTTCACTCCGGTAACTTTACTGCAAGAGAGAAAGCTAAAAGATAAAGCCACAATTAAAATAATACTGAATATTTTTTTCATATTTTTATTATATACTAAGTACAAAATGATTTATTAAATAATATAATTTGTCATTTCGAAATGAGCTTGATTTTTAAGCGATTGAGAAATCTCCAAGCCATAAGGGTTATGAGATTTCTCACAAAAAGCGTGTTCGAAATGACAATTTTAAGTTTTTTATGTTCCAAATAATTATAAAGAACAAATTCACAAACTAAAAGTCTTCGGTACATTTTTAAGCATTATAAGTTGATGAAGCTGTATCTCCACCTCGTCCAGTCCAATTAGTATGGAAGAACTCACCTCTTGGTTTGTCAATTCTTTCATAAGTATGAGCTCCAAAATAATCACGCTGAGCTTGTAACAAGTTTGCTGGAAGTCGCTCTGTTCTGTATCCATCAAAATAATTTAGTGCTGTTGAAATTGCTGGAATCCAAATACCATTAGTAACCGCAGTAGCAACCACACGTCTCCACGCTTCTTGTGCGTCTTCTATCTTCTCTTTAAAATACGAGTCTAATAATAAATTAGATAATTCTGAATTATTATCAAAAGCATTTTTGATTTTATCCAAGAATGCAGAACGAATAATACATCCGCCACGCCACATCAAAGCAATGCCACCATAATTTAAGTTCCATCCATATTCTTTTGCCGCTGATTGCATAAGCACATAACCTTGAGCATAAGAAACTATTTTGGAAGCCAGCAAAGCTTTACGTAAATCTTCAATAAATGCTTTTTTATCTCCATCAAATTTTGGAGTAGGACCCGAAAGAATTTTTGAAGCTTCTACACGCTCTGCTTTCATTGCAGAAAGTGTACGTGCATAAACCGCTTCCCCAATAAGAGTAAGAGGAACGCCAACATCAAGAGAAGCAATTGCAGTCCATTTGCCAGTTCCTTTTTGTCCGGCTGTGTCAAGTATTTTCTCAACCAATGGACTTCCATCTTCATCTTTGAAAGCAAGAATGTCAGTTGTAATTTCAATTAGGTAACTATCAAGTTCGCCTTTGTCCCATTCAGCAAAAACGTTATGCATCTCATCGTGCGTCATTCCAAGAAGGTTTTTCATTACTTGATACACTTCTGTAATTAATTGCATATCTCCATACTCAATTCCATTGTGAACCATTTTCACAAAATGTCCTGCTCCATTTTCACCAACCCATTCACAGCAAGGAGAACCATCTTCTACCTTAGCAGAGATAGATTGAAATATTGGTTTAACAAATTCCCAAGCTTTTACAGAACCACCCGGCATAATTGATGGACCAAGTAACGCTCCTTCTTCTCCGCCGGAAACTCCAGTACCAATAAATAAGAATCCTTTTTCTTCAAGATATTTTGTTCTACGAATTGTATCTGGGAAGTGAGAATTACCTCCATCAATAATAATATCTCCTTCATCAAGAAGTGGCAACAGATCTTCAATGACAGCATCAACTGGCTTACCAGCTTTTACCATCAGCATAACTTTTCGTGGAGTTGATAAACTGTTAACCAATTCTTCAAGAGAATGAGTTCCAATAAAATTCTTTCCCTTCCCTCTTCCGTTTACAAAATTATCTACCTTTGAAGTTGTTCTGTTATAAACCGCAACTGTGTAACCGTGGCTTTCCATATTTAGGACAAGGTTCTCACCCATTACTGCAAGTCCTACTAGACCAATATCTGCTTTGCTCATTTTTTGTTTCTCCGTTTTAATTTTTATTTATTTTAATTTTCTAAATTTTAACTTTGAAATTTATTCCCTTCCTCGACTCCGCTCGGAATGACATTGCTTCGTATCACTCTTAGTCGTGCTGAGCAAAGTCGAAGTATGACGGAATAGAATTGCTCCAATTTTATATAGTCCATTCTTTATCGAATCAGAAGATTCGAATCTACTATTTTAAATTTAACTAACAATCTTAAATCCTAATTTCGAAAGTTTATTCTCAACAACTGAGTTACAATTTTTCAATTTCAAACTATAATTATCAAACTCTCTTCTTATTCTATAATCTCCTCTTTGCTTCTCAAATGTTTCAGGAGAGTTTCTTAATATTTTGTCATCATCAGTTATTGAGTAAGTTGTATTAACTGCTTCTGCTATTACTTCTTGTTCGGTTTTATTATTGCAATCAATAACAATTTCATTTCCATTTTTTGCAATTGGAATACTTTCAGGATACCAAACTTGTCCCGATGTTTTTTTAGCGGGATTAGCTTTTAATCCGAGATTGAAAAAATCGTTAATTTCATTAACACAAACTGTCGTACCATTTACTTTTCCATCAGTTGAATAACCTGCAATATGCGGAGTAGCTAAATCAACCATATCTAAAAGTTCTAAATCTATTTTAGGTTCATCCTCCCAAACATCTAAAGCCACATTGCTTATACTTCCCTTTCTTATTGCATCTTTTAATGCAGATGTTTTTACAACTTCACCTCTTGAAGAATTTATTATTATTGGTTTCTTTTTAAACTTTGCAAAAAACTGTTCATCAGCAAGATGAAATGTTTTGTCAATTCCTTCTCTATTTAAAGGAGTGTGAAAAGTAATGATATCACTTTCAGTAATAATTTTTTCTAAGTTGTAAAATTTCTGACTACCTTCTTTTCTTTCTCTTGGTGGATCATTTAATAAAATTTTCATCCCAAGAATTTTTGCAACTCTTTCTATTTTGCTTCCAACATTACCAACGCCAATGATACCAATGGTTTTAGTGGACAATTCAAATTTATTTTTCTCTGCAAGTGTTAATAGAATAGATGTAATATATTGCATAACAGAAGTTGAATTACAACCAGGAGCGTTTAACCATTTAATATTATTTTGATTACAATATTCTCCATCAATATGATCAACTCCAATTGTTGCAGTAGCAATTATTTTAACATTTGTTCCCGAAAGCAATTTAGCATCACAGTTAGTTCGAGTACGAATAATGAGAGCATCAGCATCTAATATTTTCTCATTTGATATTTCACTTCCAGGGAAATACTCAACTTCAGCATAAGGTTCAAGAACATCTTTTAGAAAAGGGATTTTATCGTCTGCTATTATTTTTATTTTTTTTGACATTTTTTTTTTTCACTTTGTCATTCCCGAATGTCTTTATCGGGAATCTATTCCTTTGTTTCACTCGATTTACAGTCAAGCTGAAAATGACATTCATTTATTTTCATTTCCAAGAACCTATTTTTAATTAGATTTATCTTTTTCTGATAATATTTTTTTGGCTTCTTTAATATCTATTTTTGCGTGATACCCGTGTTTTTCTAAAAGATGAAGAAGGTTAGATCCATTTAATAATGTCAATGGTTTTTCCTTAGCAAATTGATAGGCATCAGGACCATAATCCGCAGTTGATACAAGTATTCCTTTTGTAGCACCTTCATTAACAACGGTTCCATACAAGTCTCTAACAGCCGCAACACCAACAGTATTTGTATATCTTTTGGCTTGAATAATAATTTTTCCACCGCGAATTGGGTCTGGGTCAAAAGCAATAGCATCAACACCTCCATCTCGACTTGCTTGCGTAACATTCACTTCACCACCATTTGATTGAAATTCTTTTTCAAATAATTCTCGTATTAAATGTTCAAAGTCTTCCCAATCCATTATTGCAATATTTGTTGTATTATCTAATTCATCAATTACATTGTAACTATCAACAATACGTTTGTCAATTCTTGAAATCTGAAGAATTGGTTGAATTGGAATAAGAGAACTAAGCTTACTACTCGAAACACCTTTTAGATTCTTAAAACAAAATTTTGGCTCGACATTCCTTAAGTCAATTTCTAAGAATTCTTCTTTTTTAACTTGGATACTTGCAATACAATTATTTGCAACTTTTCCAGTCGCCTTATTAACTGCATTCACCCAACCATTAAATGAGATTGCGTCAATTACATTTGCTTTATCAGCTTCAAAAAGTTCGTGAATTGTACGTAATGTAATTTCATAAATTATTTCATCAAACATTTTACTTAGATACGTCTGACTTAAATATGTTTCTTTTATTTTTTTGCGATTTACAATAAATTTTACTTCTTTTATTTTTGGTAAACATTCAACAGAAGGGAGTTCATATTCAATAATTAATATTTTATTTGTAGAATTATATTCAAGCTCAAATTTTTGAGGAAAAGAACTTGGATATTCTGAGTTTCTAAGAACTCTTTCACAATATTCGATGATAGCTTCTTCACTTTTATTATGGTAAGCTTCATTTAGTCTATCTACTCTAGAATTATCTTCTTCTTGTTGTTTGTAAAATTTTACTTTTCGTTTTTCCCAATTCTCAACCAATTTATTATTTTCATTAGTATAGTGTTTTCTTTGATTTTCATATTTGATATTTTCACTTTGTAAATCTTTTTTTATTTCTGAATTTTTTAATTCGATTTCTTTACATTGGGTTTCCCAATTTCTAACAACATTTTTATATTTTTCATCAATAAGTTTTTCTTTTTTTTGACTACGAGATGAAAATAATTTGTCGAGAAAAGTTAATTCAACTTTATATTCTGAAGATTTTTTTTCTGGTTTAATAGGAAAAAGTAATAATTCACGTTTTATTGGTTGACTAAGATTACCTAATGTCCCTTCTAAGTAATCAATAGGATTTTTTTCTTTAAATTTTCTTTTATCTTTTAATTTATGCCATTGAATTGTGTTGTCAATTGCTAAGCTGTGAGTCAAAATATTTTCAACTTCTTCTAAGTTTTTTTGTGCTTCTTCTGTCCTAGTAGTTGCATCATTTAAATTAACTTCTTTACTCCATCGTTCGTTCCACTTTTGAACTTGAAGACTCATTTTCGATTCTAATAGATAGAATTCAGGTGCAGATAGTAATTTGTGCTCATTTAACCCTTGATGATGCATACTAACTTGATAACCAAGTAATCTTGAATTCCAACTGTGTACAGTTTGACTATATCTTTCTTCAATCGTTCCAATTTGAATTAAATCCTTACTCATAATAAATTTCGCTTTTTTATACCATAGCTATATAAAAACTAGATTCCCAGTCAAGCTGAGAATGACATTTATTTTATTTAAACTTTTCCTTCCAAGCCCACAAACCTAATGCCGGATTTGATATATAAAATATTTCTTCACCATCACCCAAAGTGTTAAAACCATCCTTTAATTTTTCGGGGTTATATTTTTTCATCATTTCATTAAGACTAGCATAATTAAAATTTACACTTTCAATTTCTTCTTTGGTAATATGCCCAGAACAATATGTAATATTAAATCTTCCTTCAGATGAACCGTGGATAAGATGTGCAGCAGCACTTAGGTTATTTCTTAGTTCTTCATTTTCATCAACAAACTTTAATATTTCCGGAGTAGTTCGGTATCCATATTTTCTAATCAATCTATCAATTTCTTTATCTTCTCCAAACTCTCTAAGTCCTGGAGCAAGAATAATAAGTTCTCCATCATCCTCAATAGCCATACGGGTTCTATAGATTGCCTTATTTCCTAACCAAGTAGATTTGAATTCCGAAGAATCTAAGTAAACGATAACTCTAGGAAGTGGTTTTTCTAACATTTCGAAATTAATTTCTAATGAAAGTTCTGCTGCTAGTTCGAAACATTCATAATCATCACCAATAAACAATCCTCTTAAAACAAGTTTCCCGGTTTCATCTTTCCCAATTACAGTTTGTATATAAAGAATAGGTAAATCTTTTGCAAAATTTTCAGAAGCATAATTAAGAACTTTACGTACAGGCGTGTCGGTACGTCCCATCATTCTTTCCATTCCATAAGCTGCACCAAGAAAATGACTTTTGTTAATTCCCTCTTGTCCACCGGTTCCAATAAAAATATTTTTATTATAGTTTGCCATACCAACAACTTCGTGTGGAACAACTTGACCTATTGAAAGCATTAAATCAAAGCCACCCTCAACTAATAATTTATTTACTTGAGCAGGCCAATCGTAATTTATTTTTCCATCAGAGACTTCATTCACAAATTCAGATGGCACAGTTCCGAGAGTAACTAAATCTTCTTTCCACTTATGCTCTCTAAATAATTCAAGCGGAATCTCTCCATACATTTTTCTTATTTCATTTTCGGTCATTGGTTTATGTGTACCAAGTGCAGGTAATATATTGGTCAATTTTTCTTTAAAATAATCATAAGAGAATTGCGTTATTTCTCCAGCACGTGAGTGATAGCGAGTGATATCGGGCGGAATGGCGAGTACCTTCTTTTTAACACCCATTCTTTCATAAACTTCGTAAAGAGCTTCTTTAAGTCCTTTGGAAGTTATTACAGTATTTCTTGAACCTTGTTTGTAGTATAACATTTATTCTTTCTGTTTTTTTCTTACTCGTAATCTTTCTCTTAATCATACTCTGTTTTAAAAGCGATTAAGATTATGAGTAAGAGTACGATGAAGAAGATTACTTATTATTTACAACTAGCGTTTAACTCTTGCGTTGCCTTCCCATATACTCCATATCATTTCTTCATCTGCGGGTTGTGCATAATCTGTTAAGAAGGTTGTTGCTAAAGCTCCACTTGCCCATCCAAACTGAATCCATTTCTCAGGTTTCCATTCTTTTAGAATTGCATAGAGCATACCGCCAACAAATCCATCACCACCACCAATTCTGTCAATCACATTTATTTCACGTGGTTTAACAATATGCCAATTGTTCCCTTCCAACATTATTCCACCCCACAAATGTTTGTTAGTGCTAACAACTTGACGAAGCGTGGTTGCAAACACGGAAGCATTTGGAAATCTATTTTTCACTCGTCCAATCATCTCTTTGAAATTTTCAATCTTTTCATCAATCTCATTTCCACCAGCTTCAGGACCTTCAATTCCAAAACACAGTTGAAAATCTTCTTCATTTCCAACAAGAATATCTGAGACAGAAGCTATTTCTGTAAAAGCCTCTCTTAATTCTTTTTCGCGTCCTTCCCAAAATGTTGCTCTATAGTTTAAGTCGAATGAAATTTTAGTTCCATATTTTTTTGCTGTTCTAGCTAGCTCTAAACAAAAGTTACTTGTCTCCGGCGATAGTGCAGCAATCAAACCGGACAAGTGAACAATTTGGACACCTTCTTTATCAAAGATACGTTCAAGGTCAAAGTCTTTTACATTAAGAGTTCGTCCTACTTCTCCGGCACGGTCATTATGAACTCTCGGTCCACGTGAACCAAACCCACTATCGGCTATATTAAATTGATGTCGATATCCCCAAGGTCCACCTTGCTCAACTTCTTTGCCTTCAAAATCCATATAGCGAGTTCTTAAATTGCCCTTAATAAATTTTGCAATGGGACTATCTTTAACAAAATTGGTTAACACTTTTACGGGCAATCCCAGATATGAAGAAACACTTGCTACATTTGTTTCTGCACTTGTAGCTTGCAACTTAAAAGTTTCACTACTATGAACTGGTTGTCCATTAAGCGGAGTAAGACGAACACCTATACTGGTTGGGACTAACAGCGAATACTTAAAATCTTTTCTTAATTCTAATGACATATTTTCACCTAAGTAATTTCAGAAATACAAATTTAATTATTGTCATTTCATCCCGAAGGCATTCGGGGTTTTGCGAGAAATCTCGTACTCAAATTTATTGGACAGAGATTTCTCAATCGCTAAAGAACAAGCTCATTTCGAAATGACAAATTTTAGTTTTTTACTTTTAGACGCAAACATCTTTACCATTTTTTTTTACACTCCACTAAAAGCATTAAATCCACCATCAATAGGAAGAACAACACCAGTAATAAATTTTGAAGAATCCGAAAGTAAAAATAATGTTGCTCCTATCAAGTCCTCTGGTTCTCCAAACTTCTCCATTGGAGTGCTGGAAATAATTTTATTTCCTCTTTCAGTTAGCTCGTTAGTTTTTTCATCAGTTAATAAAAATCTATTTTGATTTGTTAGGAAAAATCCAGGTGCTATTGAGTTTACTCGTACATTCATTTTTGCAAAGTGAACAGCAAGCCATTCAGTAAAATTATTTATAGCTGATTTAGATGCAGAATAAGCTGGAATTTTTGTTAACGGATGATAAGCACTCATTGATGAAACATTTAGAATTGCTCCACTTTTATTTTCAACCATTTCTTTTGCAAAAACCATTGTTGGTAAAAGTGTTCCTAAAATATTAAGATCAAAAACTTTTTGAAATCCTTCCAACTCTAAACCAAAAAATGTTGAGTCAAGTGAATCTACATTTTTATCCGTAATGAGTTCGTCTTTTGTTGTTGCTTTCGGAGAATTTCCACCAGCAGCATTGATAAGTAAATCAACTTTGCCAAACTTTTTCAGAATAATTTCTTTTGCATTATTTAAAGATTGTTTATCTACTACATCTGCACTTATCCCAATAGCTTCAGTACCCGTAGAGTTTTGAATTTCTTCAGCAATGCTTTCTGCTCTCTCTTTGTTACGTGCAAGTATTGCAATTTTCACTCCAGCTTCTGCAAGACCTTTTGCCATTACAGAACCTAAGACTCCACTGCCTCCGGTAATTACGCATACTTTATTTTTAAGATCACTAAATATTTTATTTTCCATTTTGTTCCTAAACAATTATTTTAGATTTACAAAGTTAGTCTGTCATTCCGGTTTCCAGTTCTTTTGGAATACCGGAATCTGTTAGCTTGGAGATTCCGGCACAAAAGACAACCGGAATGACAAACCAAAACATTTTTCAATATGAAAGGTTATTCAAAAACACTTTACAAATTATAAGCTTTTCTAACCAATCCATTTGTAAGTTCGTACATTAGTTTATGTGCATCTTCAATATCAATTATATGTTCTGCAACTTGTTGAGCCAAGAAATTTGAATCAACTCTTCTTGCAACATCGTGTCTTGCTGGAATTGATAAGAAGGCTCTTGTATCATCATTAAAGCCAACAGTATTATAGAAGCCGGCTGTTTCTGTTGTCATCTCTCTGTATCTAGTCATCCCTTGAATACTATCGTGAAACCACCAAGCTGGTCCGAGTTTCATTGCCGGATAATGTCCAGCTAACGGAGCTAACTCTCTACTGTATGATGTTTCATCGAGCGTAAAAACAATAAATTTAAATTTAGGATTGTTGCCATACTCGTTTAGTAATTCGTGAAGATTTTTTGTGTACTCAGTTTGCATCGGAATATCACAACCTTTGTCCAATCCAAATTTATTAAAAACTATTTTGTTATGATTCCTCATTGAACCAGGATGAAGTTGCATTACAAGCCCATCTTCACAACTCATTCTTGCCATTTCCATTAGCATATTTGCAGTAAATAATTTTTCATCTTCAACAGTTGCAGTTGATTTTAATGCCCTGGAAAAAATTGCATCAACTTCACCATCAGATAACTTATGAGTGAAAGGCGATTGAACTCCTTGGTCGGTAGCTGTTGCTCCCATCTTAATGAAATATTTTCTTCTATTTTCGATAGCTTCAATAAAACTTTTATAACTGGAAATTTCTATTCCAGAAGCTTTACTCAATTTATTAATTTCTTCTTTCCAATTACCAGCAAGAATATTTACAACAGCATCCGGTCTGAATGTTGGAATAACTTTTCCATTCCAATTTGAATTTGATATTTGCTTATGATACTCAAGTGTATTTGAAGCTGCATCTGTTGTTGCAAGCAAATCAATATTGAATTTATCAAAAAGTGTACGTGGCAAAAATTCAGGGGATTTTAGTTTTGCTGAAATCTCTTCATAAATATCCAAAGCATTTTTACCATTAAGTGATTTGGTAATTCCCAAAACTTCTTCTAATGCGTGCTTTAACCAAACACTTGATGGAGTTCCAGAATAGAGATAGAAATTCTCAGCAAAAAGTTGCCATATTTTTTTAGAATCTGTTTCTACATCTGTTCCATCAACTGTTGGGATACCAAGAGACTCTAATGAAATTCCTTGCGAATATAACATCCGAGTAATGTAATGGTCCGGTATAATAAGTAAGTCTGTTGGATTAGGGAATGGAGTGTTCTCAGCTAATAGCTTAGGCTCAACGTGTCCGTGTGGACTTATAATTGGCAAGTCTTTAACCTCAGAATATAATTCCCAAGCAATTTTTCTTGTCTCTGGATTTGAATCAAAAAATCTAAATTTGTTTAACATTGTTTTCTCATTTGGTTAACAATTATCATTTCTTTAGCTTGTCATTTCCGAATGTCCTTATCGGAAATCCATTTAACTTTGTTCTGGATTCCCAATCAAGTTGGGAATAACAACAAGGAAATCATTCTACAAAAATATTTATCTTATTTAAACGGAAGAAGATGTTTTTCAAAATGCTTAGTTAAATATTCATAATGTAAATCTTCATTTTCTTCCAAACACTTATAAATTCTATTTCTGTAGATATAATTATTTGCATCGTCCTTTATTGTAAGCACTAATCCAAATGTTACGTGGAAAACTTGACGTGCATCATTTTGATTTAGTAAATCTTTTAGTTCTTCATCCTTATAACTGTCTGCTGAAAGTACTTTGTTTATGTCAGCAGAAATGTGGTAAGTCTTTTTTTCCACTTCAAAATGTTTACGAGAAAAATCTAATATTTCTCCAAATAATTTCACATCAACAGTTGCAACAACTCTTAGTGCTTCCAAGTAGCTTGTACCAGCAGTCTTAACGTGAGTAACACCTCGCTTAAGTGAACCAATTGTTTTGTAAACATCAAACTTATCACTTCCCGAGTGAAGACTAATTTTATAATTACCAAAGTATTCTGTTATTGCAAGGTGCTTAATGTATTCGGTTTTAAATATTTCCAAATCACCGATGTAATCAATACCCTTTTCAAAATCACCAATAAAACGTGGAGCAAGACTAATGATATCAACGTTTAGTAGAGTTAGTTCGTTAACCATAAAATAATGTTCAAAGGGTGTTGTAACCGATTCAGTTTCATCAACAGAAACTTCAACCTCAACATCCCACTTCGGATAAGTGGAACGAAGATAATTATTCATTTTATTTATAAATAATATTGACTTGCCATATTTCACAAATGCTCTTAATGTATCTTCTTCCGATGGAGCTAATTTTAGTTCATTATTAATTTCAATTACTTCGTTTGAATATCTATTAATAACTGCATCCGTGGCTTCATCATTCTTCCACTTTAAATTTTTCACATATTCTTTCAAATCATCGACTGAAATAGAATCAGCTTCATTAACAACGTGCTCGTTCGGATCAAATGTAAACATTTTGTAACCAGCTTTTACCATTCTGTCTATATCATCTGTGGTCTTTAGATGATCTGCATCCGCACCAAACCCGGTAGTAAAACCTTCTTGCATAACTGCCCAAACTGCCGCATCCATTACGTCTTCAGCTTCTCGCTGCGTTCGAGTAAGTTCTCTAATTGATTGTTGTGCAAGAACAGGAATGAAATCTGGATTAACAGAAAGCGAACGAAGATGTGCAGGGTTAGCAGTTCCAATTCTATCTCCAAACCCAAACGAGTTTTTTAATCCAATAACTTTTGAAACTGTAAAATCAAATATCTTTTGAAGTTCTAAAACATTTTTATGTGTGAAATCACTTTTTTTAATCACTTCATTTTCACTTTTAAGAATTATGCTACCATCAAAATTATTTAGCAATTCACTTTTACTATCCGAATAAATAAATAGATTTTTGTTGTTTTCAGTTACCCCAATAAAAAATAAATATTCATCATATTTATGAATAGAATTTTCATAGACTAAAACATTTATTTTTTCAATTTCGAGTGTGAATTTTTCATTTTTTGAACTTTTTACACTTTCATAACTTTTAAGTAATTGTTCTTTTATCATTCTTGCTCCATTAAATCATTTATTAGATTAAATTTTCATACAAGTATTTCTCATTACTAATTCAGTTTCAACTTGCAAGTGTTTCACTTTACCTTTTCCGTTTGAGTTAATTAGTTCAAATACTAGTTTAACAACTTTTTTTGCATAGTTGTTTGTGTTATGAGTAATACAACTTAGCGAAGGATTTAGATATTCATTTATGTCACTATCACCAAAGCAAATAATATCAAGCTCATAAGGGATTTTTACTCCAACATCTTTTGCAGCTTCAATAATGCCAAGTGCAATTGGAAATGTTGTAGCAAATAATAAATCAGGGAGACAATCTTCATTATACATATTCATAAATGAATTATAGCCATCTTTTTTTCCAAAACCAGAAAAAGTTATTGAGCTTTTATTTATTGTTAGATTATGATTTTTCATAGCTTGCTTAAAACCCAAATGTCTATCTTTCCCTATGTTACTATCTTGCCAACCACCAATATGTCCAATGTTTTCATAACCTTGCTCAATAGCTTTTTCTACTGCTATTAAAGCACCCTCTTTATTTTTTAATGTTACCGAACAATATTTTTCATCATCAATTGTTCTATCAAAAAAGACAATTGGAATTCCTATATCTTTAATTTTTGCAAATACTTTTTCGTTCTCAGAATGTTCAACAACAGAAATAATAATTCCATCCACTTGCATAGATAACATTGTCTCTAAATGTTTTTTCTCTTTCTTTGTATCTTCCTGGGAAACTGCAAGAATAATATCATAATTATTTTCAAATGCATATTCATAAATCAACTCAATCATAGTAGCAAAAAAATGATTTGCAATAACCGGAATTATAACGCCAATAGTATTTGTTTTTTTAGCAGATAGATTTCTTGCGGCAAAGTTTGGGATATATCCCAATTTATCTGCTACCTCTTTTATTTGGATAGCATGTTCTTCAGGAATATCAGAATGATTTCTTAATGCTTTTGAAATTGTTACAGTGGAAACATTAAGTTTCTTAGCTATATCACTTAGTTTAATTTGTTTTTTAATTTTCAACATATTTAAGTTAGCGTTTACTTTATCGATTACTAATATAACTATATTTTTTACGAAAACAAATTATGTTTGAATTTCTCTGGTGATTTGTGTTTCTGATTATGAATTTGGGAAAGATAGGAATGAGATAACAGAGTTTCTGCAAAATAATAAAATTATGTCACTCCAAACTTGATTGGGAATCCAGGCTACACAAACAATGGATCTCCGATTAAAACATTCGGAGGTGACATCTATGGGATAAAAAATATTATTTTTTCTACCCATCTCATTAGTCATTTTATAATTTATTTTGCAGAAACTCTAACCTTTGAAAGGAAAATGATTTTACAAAACATTTAGGAACAAAATTTATTTTAGTCTTTTGTTTTTAATTGTTTGTAAGAATCATATATTTGTAATTCAAATTTTTGGAGAGGTGCAGGAGTGGTTGAACTGGCTCGCTTGGAAAGCGTGTGTACGGGTTAAACCGTACCGTGGGTTCGAATCCCACTCTCTCCACAAGTTTTTATCAGTAAAGTTATTTTATACTTTTCTCAACAAACACTATTTGAGAAGTGTCATCTTTCTACTACTTGTAAATCTACCAGCTTTTATTCTATAGATGTAAACACCACTTGCTAATTTTGCTCCACCTTTACTTGCATTAAAATCAATAGTGTAATCTCCCGCTTTATAATTTCCGTTAACAAGTTCACGAACCTTTCTACCAAGCATATCATAAACAATAATTGATACTTTATTTGCACTTGCAAGTGAAAACTTAATTCTTGTTGTTGGATTAAACGGGTTAGGATAATTTTGACTTAAATTAAAAGTAAACGGAATATTATTTTTAACACCAACTGGACCACCTAGAAATGATAATGTTCCAAAATCTCTTTTTAAAATAGTTTTTCTAGCAGACTTACCAATTCCTAGATGATCTCTCATAACTGTGCTATAAACTTCTCTAAAATCATACTCGTGAGGTAAATCTCCAAATGTATCTAATTTAGATAGATCTGCTTGATCTCCGTAAAAGCCACCTTGTACAGAATTACCAAATACAAACAAAGGAGCTGCAGCACCGTGATCAGTTCCCAATCCACCATTTTGTGCAACACGTCTTCCAAACTCAGAAACAGTCATCAGCACAATTTTATCTGCAAGTCCTTGTTGCTCTATATCCCTTTGAAATGCTAAAACTGAATCTGCAAATTCTTTAAGAAGTTGAGGATGATCATCAGCTTGTTTGGCATGAGTATCAAAACCCCAATGTGATGCAACATAAACTGGAGTTTTCATGTTACCAGCTATTAAATTTGCAATAACTCTTAATTGCCAGCCAATCCAAGTATCAGGGTATTCAACATCGTGCCATCCAGCATCTGCATGTTCTTTAATAATACTTGCATATTTTATTGACTGACTTGAAACTTGTTTTAAAAATTTCAACTCATTCCCAGCAAGTGTATCTGGAACTGGTTCGTTATCAATCATACTTCCTTGGGTTAACTCATTGAAGCTCCATGGATCATCAAAAGAAATTCCCATCCCACCATGATTTGATTCAAGTAATAAGGACTGAGTAGAACCAAGTTCAACAGCCATAGGGTGATTAGGAATTGTTCCTGGATAATTAGGATTTGCATTTTCTAAAGTTCGCCCTAACCATCCATCATAATAATATTTGTCAACATCAGATGCACTTAACCAAACATCTGTCGAACGAAAATGAGATCTATCTTGATTATCATAACCAACATTTTGAATGATGCCCATTTTCCCTTCATCAAATAATGGTTGAAGAGCTTGCATATTAGGATTGAATCCTAGTTGAGAAGTTATTTTAATCACTTCATTTTTATTTATTGCAAGCGTAGGTCTATTCGAATAATATAAATCATCTTCAAAAGGAACAATGGTATTTAAACCGTCATTACCACCTTTTAATTGTAAGACAACTAAAATTTTACCATCGAAATTCTTAATGTTTAGAAATGGTTTTGCAAATGCCTTTATTGGCAATCCACTTAAATTTAAAGCAGTTGCTCCGCCACCAATTATTCCTGCACGTTTTAAAAAATCTCTTCTTTTCATAGTTTTATTTTAGTTGATATTCTGGAAGCCTTGTTAAGGCTTTAAAAAATTTAATTAGTCTTGCTTCTGCTCCATTATTATGGGTTGACCAATCTTCCTTTACTGAGCCATCCAACAAAGTCTGTAACATTCTATCTTTAGTATTTTGATTTATTGGAAATAAAAACAAATAGTCAATTACATCGGTTACAAATTGTTCGGCTTCTTCAGAACTACTAAAAGTTCTTGCAAACTCTATAATATTAACTTTAAAACCTATATCTCCTGTTAAATTATCTTCCTCTTCTTCAACAATACTTTTACCTGTAAAAAGAGAATCAGAAAAACTATTTCTTAAAGGTATAAGTGATGTACTAATCCATTTTCTTTGCCCTTCCCAACCTCTAACATCAGGAGCATTAAAAATATATTGTTGAAGTTTTTCTGAGATGTTAGCGATATACCTATAGTTGATGGAAGTAATACTAAATTGCTTAAACATTCCAATAATCAAATCATAAGGAGATTTTATTTTTGAGGCTTTAATTGAATCATTATAAAAATATTCAGATTTGAACAAAGCAGAAAAAACTGGTTTAAGTTCATAATTATTATTTCTAAAAATATTAGCAAGCTCAGTAACCACAGCTTCATCCGGAATGTAATACACAAATTCCTTATAAATTTTTCTACATATAAATTTAGCAGTTTCATTTTGTTCAAAAATAATATCTACAATCTTAGCGTAATCAAAATTTCCACTTTGTCCCATAAATGTTTTAGAACCAGAATCGTGCAGATCAGAATCCAATGATGTTGTTAAATCATCAATATACCAACCAGTTAATGCACGTGCGGCATTTCTAATATCTTGCTCAGTATAGTTTCCAATTCCAATAGTAAAAAGTTCCATTAACTCACGTCCAAAATTTTCATTTGGAATATTTTTGGTGTTACTTTCACTATCAAGGTAAATTACCATTGCTGGATCTATAGATATTTTTTTTGTTAACTCCTTAAAATTCCCCATAGCATATTCTCTGAATAAAGCATTTTGCTTATATTGGAATTGAGGGATAAAAACTTTTCTCGCTTCTGAAACAAAATGATTACTTAAAAATGCAACCATTTTTTCTGTAAATGATGTTGATTGTTTCCGCATCAGTTCATATTGCCAAATACCTAAGTGTCCATACATTAGAATATTACTTTCGGTATTATCCCAATCTGGCAATTGATTAACCCACAATCCAGGAGGAATTGGTTTTAGCGTAGTTCCTAAAAGGATATTATCAACAAAATCATCTAAGGAAAATGTTAACGCCTGAGTTACATCTTCTCTTTTAAAACCAAACATAGCTCTTGACAAAAGATGTTTTACATTTGATTCATTCCATTCATTTAATTTTTTTAACATTTTTAATCTCTATTAAATATTTTTTCTTAAAGATATTTTTTTCAATTACAAAATACGTAATCTTTTTAGTAACAAATTGATTCTCATCACAATTTTGTAAAAAAAAACAAATTAGATTTATTAAGTTTACTCTTTAAAAAGTAGTAATCAATGCAAAAAAAATACAATAAAAACATAAGTGTAATAATTCCAGCTTTTAATGAAGAAGCTTCAATAGGAAAAGTTATTAATGATATTCCATCAATTGTTAAAGAGATTGTTGTTGTTGATAATAATTCTACGGATGCAACATCCAAAGTTGCAAAAGAATTTGGAGCAACAGTTTTACTTGAGAAACAAAAAGGGTACGGCATTGCTTGCTTAACCGGAATTAAATATTTAAAAGATAAAAATGTTGACATACTTGTTTTTCTGGATGGAGACTTTAGCGATTATCCCGAAGAGTTAACTGATTTAGTGAAACCAATTATTAATGATAATTTTGATTTTGTTTTAGGAAGTAGAGTCCTTGGCGAAAAAGAAGATGGTGCTCTCCCTATTCAATCACAGTTTGGTAGCATTGTTGCCGGATTTTTAATGAATCTATTTTGGAAAATTAAGTACACAGACTTAGGACCATTCCGTGCAATTAAATTTGATAAACTACTTGCTCTTGAAATGGAAGATGAATGGTTTGGATGGACAATTGAAATGCAGATCAAATCTGCTCACCAAAATTTTAGGACAAAAGAAATTCCGGTTAAGTACAGAAATAGAATTGGTCAATCGAAAGTAACCGGAACAATAAAAGGCACAATTATGGCAAGTATAATTATTATGAGTACAATATTTAAGTATGCTTTCCAATTAAAGAATAATAAGTAACCATTCGAAAATATTTTCTGCTATCCCTTCAAAATTTAATATAGAACTCCTCCGTAACTTATTCCGGTTAACTTATACATATCGTAATTAAATGTTGTTAAGTCTGATTGATTAAATTTTACAATATCATCGTAGCCGCAAGAACGTGAAATTACTTTAATCAATTCATTACTAGCATTTAGAAAATTAAATAATTGTTTTGCTGATTTTTCAATTATCAACCTTGCTCTTAAATCATCTTTTTGAGTTGCTACTCCAACTGGACAATTATTTGTACTGCAAGCTCGCATTCCCAAACAGCCAATAGCTTGCAATGCAGAATTTGAAATAGCAATTGCATCTGCACCTAACATTAGTGCTTTGGTAAAATCTTCCGGCACACGTAAACCACCAGTAATGATAAGGGTTACATCGCTTGCATTATTTTTATCCAAGTGCTTTCTTGCACGTGCAAGTGCTGGAATAGTTGGTATATTTATATTATCTCTAATTACAGATGGTGCTGCTCCGGTACCCCCGCCTCTTCCATCAAGAATTATATAATCGGCTCCGGCTTCTAAAACAAAATCAATATCTTTTTCTATATGACTGGCAGCTATTTTGAAGCCAATTGGAATGCCACTTGTACGTTCTCTAACTTCATTGGAAAAATCTTTGAAATCTTTTACTGTTTTTAGATTTGTAAAAGTTGCCGGACTAATAGCTGCTTCCCCGATTTTAAGACCACGTACTTTTGCTATTTCCGGTGTAACTTTATTTCCAGGTAAGTGTCCTCCAGTTCCGGTCTTTGCACCTTGTCCACCTTTGAAATGGAAGGCTTGAGCTTTTTTAATTTTATCCCAACTAAAACCAAATTGTCCCGAAGCTAATTCATAAAAGTATTTTGAATTGCTCTCTTGCTCTTCTGGCAACATTCCACCTTCACCTGAACATATTCCAGTTCCAACAAGTTCCGCACCTTTCGATAAAGATATTTTTGCTTCTTTGGATAAGGCTCCAAATGACATATCTGAAACAAAAATAGGAATGTTAATTTCTAAAGGTTTCTTTGCATTTTTTCCAATTACTACTTTCGTACTTACTGAATCATCATCCATCAAAGGCTTTGTACTAAGTTGTGCTGGAAGATATTGAATGTCTTCCCATTTTGGAAGTGTGTTTCGGTCAACTCCCATAGATACTGTTGGTCCGTGGTGGCCGTAATTTTTCAATCCATTTTTAGAAAGATTTTTTATATAACCTGTAAAAGGTTCAGTATTTTCGGGATGAGTATCTGCATATTTTCCTAAATACTCTTCTTCTTTAAAAGGAGAAGGATTCTTTTTTTCAAACTCTTTAATTTCTGCAAGGTCAACAAATAGGTTTCCATCTTTAGTTGCAGATTTAAATTTGAATAAAACTTCTTTATTATTATACTCACTCACTCCGGTATCGTATCTATAATCCCAATAGTGTAAACCACAAATAATATTTTTCCCGCTAATTGAACCATCACTCAATAATGCTCCACGATGTAAACATCTACCGTACAGAACCGAAATGTTTTTGCCATCTTTAACTACTACCAAATCAGTATTGGATGCTTTTGCATAAGTAGTTTTTTTCTCTTTTAGTTTTTTTAGTTTTAATATTTTTACAGGTTTTTCTAATTTTTTGTAATTCATAATTTTATAACACCTTACTTTTTATTACAAACATTTTCTCTCTCGTCATTTCGTGCATTGAATACGGAATTCCGCCCATACCAATTCCGGAAGAATCTCTGCCACCAAAAGGCATCCAGTCAACACGGAATGCAGTGTGGTCGTTAATCATAACAGCCGTTGCGTTTAATTTCTTCATTGTATCCATAGCTATTTCTAAATTGGAAGTAAATACAGATGCTTGAAATGCAAATGGTAACGAGTTAACTTTTTTGATTGCTTCATCTCTGTTTGAATATGAATATACACAAACTACCGGGCCAAATATTTCTTCTTTTGAAACGTGTACATTATCCGGAGGATTTAATAAAACTGTTGGTTCATAACAATACTTAGAAATTTTTTTTCCGCCACATAATAGCTTCGCCCCTTTATCCACAGCTTCATTAACCCATTCTTCAATTCGGTCAACTTCAAAAGAAGAAATAAGCGGTCCAACTTCTGTTTTACGATTTAGTGGATTTCCAACAATAAGTTTCTTTGCCATTTCAGCTAACTTCTTCGCAACTTTGTTACTTATACTTTTGTGAACAAAAACTTTCTGAACGGAAACACAAACTTGTCCGGCGTGATAAAAACCACCTTTAAGTAATGCTGGCAACATTAAATTGATGTCTGCATCAGGCTCTACTATAACCGGAGCAGCTCCGCCGTGTTCAAGTGCACATCTTGTGCCGGGAGAAAGCTTAGACCTTAAGTACCATCCAATTTTACCCGAACCAATAAACGAGAGATAATTTACTCGTTCATCCGTTACTAATTTTTCTGCATCTTTACTTTTGCAAATTAGCGATTGACACCAGCCTTTTGGAAGTCCAGCATCTTTTAGAATATCCATAAATGCCAAACAAGAAAGTGGAGTTGAACTTGCCGGCTTTATTATAACCGGGGATCCCACAGCTATTGCTGGAACAGTTTGATGAACAGTTAAATTCAACGGATGATTGAATGCACTTATAGAAACTACAACTCCAATTGGTTCTCGCATTGTATAAGCAAGTCGGTTTACCGAAGACTTTGTATGACCCATTGGAATCTGTTCACCGTTTAACTGACTGATATGTTCAATTGCTAACTTCACTCCGTTGATAGCTCTTTCAACTTCTACTTTGGAATCCATATAAGGTTTGCCACCTTCCTGAGCAGCAATTTTGGTTAACTCTTCAACTCGCTCGCTCATAATTTTAACAACACGTTCCAATATCTCAACTCGCTTATAAGTTGGTAACCACTTTGAACGATTGTTAAAAAGTTTGTGAGCAACCGACAAAGCTTTTTCAACTTCTTTTTCTCCAACAAGTGGAATTTCTTTAATTAACTTATTGTCGTACGGGGATATTACTTTTAATGTTGTCATAAAAAACACCATTATATTTATAGAATGTTAACTCTAAAATACGAGTTTTATTTTTTAACAACACTCAAAAAATGGTTGTCTTTGTGTTTATTAAAAATAATTTTACAATTGTTTTTTTGCGTACCATCTACGAAGAGATTTTTTTATGGAATTGAACAGATGCACTTTGAAAAATAAATAAATTCCAAAGAATAATGGCAATGTGAAAGTTGGTTATTCTGAGGAGTTATCTGCCCAACCGAAGTTTAAAGGTTTGATACATTGCCTAAAACAGATACAAATAATTCTTAATACAAAGAGAATAAAATTCCATTTTTAAAAGAAGGAGTTTTGGGGAAAGGATTGTTGTGTGAGTTAGTGTAATGTTTGTATTACCACCGAATATTTCACTATTATTTTTATTACGATTTGTGAAAATTCCTTCAATGGCAATTGAGTTTCTTATTTCATCTCGAAACAGAGAAAACCACTAGCTGTTTGATACGACAATAAGATTAACATTTTTCTTTCTAAACTTATTTATATCTTCTTTTAATTGTTTCATCACTAAGAATCCATACATTATAATTTTGTGTTCCGAACTATTACTATAGTTATTGTTTATTTTCTCTGCAACAGTAGATTTGAACAATTCATCTTGCGTAGTAATTATATTCTCAATTGCAGAACTAGCTTGTGTTTCTTGCAAATTGATTGTATCGATAAAAAGAGTTGGGTTTGGTAGATTTATTATTGCTCCTTTTAATTCTGATAATGCACGACTGGCTGATATTTTTTTTTTAAGTATTACAGTGTTTTCTATCTCTACATTTGGCGGTAAGAGTGGTAAACTGTTGTATGGTTTTTGGGGGTTATATCTCATTTTTCCACCTTAATCGAATAGAAGTAATTTTCACACTTGTTAAATCTACATAGGTAAAAATAATGAATATTTACTCTTGTTCTAAGCTTTGTAATATAAAAACCCACACAAACAAAACTACATTCGCGGGGGTTGGAGGAATATTAAAATTTTCTTTCTAACCAAATGGTTAGTAACCAATCGGTGAGAACTATAGAATTATAAGAGCCCAATCTACACTTAATAGGTAAATTGGTCTTGTTACAATTTTTTCTCTTTTTAATCTCGGCATAGTTACCTTGTCCACCTTTTTGTTGGGCGGGTAAATACGAAACTGGATTTTTTCAGGTTTCCAGCCTCCCTTTCTCTGGTTTCTCCTTTTATGCTTTTTATCTCACATCTAAGTTTCTAATCCTTTAAGCACCTTACGCTAAAACCATAGTCCTTCTCTAGATTATAGAAATGCACAGGACTGCCATCGTAATATAGCCCAATTATGCTAGAAGTACTATTATTGGACTCAGTCGAACTCCAGAAGTCTGTGTAGTAACTCATATAAGAGAAATTTCCACTACCGAAATTCCTATAGCCTGTAAACAAGGCCGAGAAGCCGGTTTCGTTGGTAGCTGTGTATCCACTTGTTGTTTGGCTTTCTTCTACTAACTTACCTGCTTCATTATTTGCATACGTTACTAATGTTTGCATTTCCGAATAGGTTGGGATATGCCAACCGGTTGGACAAATACCTTGCACACCTTCTGTTGTTAAATGCTGCATAGCTTCGTTCCATTGGTATAACCCGCCATAAGTAACACAATTGGTTGCAATATTATTATAACAGTATTTTTCTATTGTACCGTTATCGCTCATTTCCTCATCACCTTGAACCATATTCCCTATATCTAGATTTTCACTAAGCCAACATTGATCACCAATTTGGATAGTACTATAAATTTTATTTCCATAATTAACATTTGAGGGACAAGTTTCTAAACTAACCAACTCTGAACTCATTATAGATAAATGATTTCTATGCCTAACTACAACATAATGCTCTGAAGTACTTAACCCCTTAAAACTAAGACTACTTGTTCCGTCTAACTCTACTATCATTCCATCGCTTTTTAAGAAACCTGCTCTTTTGGCTACAGTAGAACTAGCATCAGTATCTGTTCTTAATTCTACTAAAATCCAATCTACAACATTTGCTGGTATAGATGTTACACTTTCTGCGCCACCATAATTCCAAGGTGATTGATTAAATGGTTGAATAAGAGGTATAACTACTTGTGTATTTAACGTTGTTGACATTGAACCATTAGAATATTTTCCCTCAAGAAAAATCTTTGTACTAAAAAAAATATCTGAAGATTGATCATAAATATTTACGTAAATGGGATTAAGATGTTCGGTATTTGTTGGTATTTCGGATGATGTATAAATATTTGTTGGTATTCCACTTGTATAGTCTTCATACATTTCAATAGAAAATGACTTTATTGTTCCAGTTGTTGTCGATTCCCTATCATACACCTTCATAAAAAAAAGATTGACATCATCCATATAAGGTTTGAACTCGGTTATATCCACAACAATCGGATTATTTGGATATGGAAAATCTCCACCATTAGAGTAAAAGTTGTCAAAATACTTTAGTGTATCCGGAAATGTTGGGACACCAATTCCAAAATCAATTCGATTTTCACCACGTTTATTATGCTCCATTTCAAAGACAGCAACCATTTCTGGTGTATAATTTACATAGTTTTCATAGAAAAATGTATAGCCAACTCTTTGTCTCATACACTCATAAGATATATATAAATAACCATCGGCTATATTTTCCCAACCTCCTTCACCCCAGGAATTAACAACTTTAAATGCTCCATAAGTATTTGAATTGCCCGATTCTGTGAATGGTCCATAAGTATCATCATATCCAACTATAGTGTTAGCATGATTTGTACCAGTAGGATTATAATTATCTAATGTCCAAAAATCGGTCGAAGTTAAGGATGAATAGTAACCTGCATTGATAGAAATTATCGCTAAATTTCCTTCAGAAATGAATTGCTTTAAATCTTCAATTTCTGGATAAGTATCTAGTGACATATAACCGTAACCTGTTTGAGAACGATACCAGGGAGCTTGTCTCCATGCATCTTCTGTTGGCCAGGTAGTATGATCACTTGGATTATATGGCATTCTGTCCCAAGTGCAACATCCTAAACGTTCTAATAGGTTCATATTGTCTAAGTAATATGAACCATGGTCTTCACCATCATTTACCTGATGATAAATGAAATCCGGACTAAATATTTTATCTTGATAAGAAGCACTTGGATAGCCATAATATCCACCCTCCCAAAGACAGGAAGATAAATCCCAATTATGTTCTTTTGCCTCCTGAAAAGTTTTTACATAATAACCACTTGCCCATGATACACAAGAACCCTCTCCATCCTGATTGCCAATTGGAGGAAACCAATTTGTTGCAGAATTATCATGACTTGGTGAAGCAATTGCACGTCCAGTTGGGAATTCAATTCGATCAATAAGTAGAGATTGATTCTTCATTTCTATCCATTGTTCAGCAGTCGGAGGTTTTAATCCTGTACCATGTCCGTTAAATTTTTTGTTGTAGTTTTTACCTTCCTCATAAGTTCCAGTATAATTTTTAAACTTAGTAAACTCAGAATCGGACATAACTCTTTTAAATAATTTAACTTCTTGAGCAGATATTTGTATTGTTAATACATATATAAAAAAAAGGAAAACAGATAATGGAATAGTTTTTTTTAGAATCATTCAGGATCTCTATTTTAATTACTAAGAAATAACTACTAAACATGATGGAGATTTTTTCTAGGTTTTATATATAATTTTACTTCGTACAATTATTACTATATATTTCCAGCACTTAATCAAGTAACTATATTCAGTATCAGCTATTTAATTTTTAAAAACATTTTAACCTAATTCTTATAAAAAAATCTTTTGCGAAAAAGAAAAAATTAAATATTGATATGCAACATACCAAATCTTTTATAAAAAGACTGTGATATCTAGCATACACGACTATTTATCTTTTTATTTGTTTTTTTTAGTTTAAATTAAAAAAATGTTTAAAGGTGAACACTCTTTTGAATTTTTTTTTATAAAGTACTTTAAGTTTTAATCTAAATGCAGAAGTAGGTACTTCCAATTATTATAAACAGAATTAGTTTAAATTTTAAAATATGGATTTGAGAAAAGTATCTTGTGTCAAGTCAAGCATAAAATAAGGTTTAATGTTAATATTTCACAGTCCCGAAAACTTTCGAGACTGTGAATAAAATGACTTGTAATGTTAAATTATAATTTAAAAAAAATGAGATATTCATTCAAAGAATGAAATTAGAGAAAGAGATTATAGCTATAATTTATATTAAAACTACTACAACTTTGTTCAACAAAATAAAACTAAATAATATTCTTTATACAAAAAGTGTAATAGTAACTGCAGCTAAAGCAACAAAATAAACTACGCCAAGGTAAATTTTTATTTGTTCAATATCTGTATCGCTAATTCTATTAATTACAGAATTTATTGCTCTTTTTGCATCCGAATGGTTTAGTTCATCAATTGTTAGTTCTGAAGCTTCTATATTATGTATATCTTTTTCCTCTTGAGGCATAGAGTTTTTCCCTTATGAAATTTAATAAGATGTATGCTAATTTTATGCCACAACTTTATATAGCTAAAGCAAAGGGAATATTGTGATTAAAGTCATATTAAGAAGTGAAAACAAAGATTATTATCTCATAAGTGAACATTCAATATAATTTTTTAAAAATTATTGGATTTATGATTGGCGAATATTAGCCGAAAGAATAATTTTATTACTAAAAAGAGGTTAAAGTTACCTGTAAAACTGGTAATTGATTTTGTTATGTAGAAGGTATTATTAGAAACCTCTGAAAAATTTAATTTCAGATTAGAGTATTTCATACTGAGCGGAGTCGAAGTATAAAAATAGCTCAATTTACTGGTTCGACTCCACCACCATGACTGTCAATACAATTTCTCAGAGGTTTCTTTTTATTTTTTATTAATCTTTAGTGAAACCTTAAATGTTGAGAACCAACTTCCCAAAAACCCTAAGACAATTCCTAATAGAATAATGAAAGGAATAAAATAATAATTAGTATTACTCAAAGGTAAATTATAGTAAACTTTTTTCATCAAATTTATAAAAATAAAATACGAGCCTAAGCATAAAGTAGCGGCAAACAAGCCCATTAACATTCCATTCATAAGGATAGGAATTTTAATTGTACTAAGTTTAGCTCCAACCAACTTCATTGTATTATATTGTTGCATTCTTGAAGACAACATTAAACGGTTATTTGAATAGACCAAATAGATAGAAAGCAAAACTAAAAATCCAGAAACTAAGTAAATTATTTTTTTTGATTTATTGATGTAATCTAGAATCTTTAATGTTAGAGAATAATCATAAGCAACATCACTAATTCCTTTTATGCTTGTGAGTGATTTAACAATTGCAGAAATATTTTCAGTTGAAATACTATCTGATTTTAGTTTAACCGAATAAGAAGCTGGTAAAGGATTTTCTTCAAGAACACTTAAAAAATCTTCTCCCGTTTTTTTCTTCATGTTTTCTAAAGCTTCTTCTTTACTTATAAATTTATAAGAGTTTACATAAACATTTTTAAATAACTTATCGGCTAAAGCTTTTGTTTCAGTTTCATTTAGAACATCACTTACAAATAAATTTACTTTTATATTGTCTTTAAGTTTTTTATTAATTGTTTTAGAAAAAACTACTAATCCTATTGAAGCACTTACAAATACAATTGCAATAGCAGTTGTTAAAATAATTAATAACGATGCAAATTTTGCTCGTAATAACGAATTAAAAGTTTCTTTCAGATAGTATAAGAACATAGTTTCTCTTTTTAATGTGTTATGTAAAATTAACTTTTAAAATATAAGTAGTTCTAAAAATAAGCTAGCTTTCTAATATCTATTTGTCATTCCCAGCTTGACTGGGAATCCAGGACACAATAAATAAATGGATTTCCGATAAGGACATTCAGAAAAGACAAAACTTATTTTTCTAAAAATTAGATTCATCAATCCAAGTTACAATTTGCCATTTATTATTTTCAGATTTCTCCAATTGTAAGTTAACTTTCCCATCCACAAAAATAACATCTGTAGGATTAAAAGTAATAGTTAAATTAAAACTTCTCACAATATTTGTTGAATCTCCAGTTATTGCTACAATATTATTCCAAACCAAATCTAATCGCTCAGAATTATTAAACAAACTATTTGTAATTCGCATTTCATCTTCTCTACCCCAAGCAACATCAACTTCTTTATCATAATCTCTATATGCAAAGGTGAAATCAGTATTTAGTAACTCACTATAAATTGTTGTGTCTTTAAAGGTGTAAGAATATTGCAGATTTTGAAATACACCATCAATAGTTTGTAGATCACTAATTAGCGAACCTTCCGAACCTAAACTATTATCTAGTTTAGGAGCAAAGGGATTTGTGCAGCCATCAAGAACAACAAGTAAATTGACCAAAACAAATATTGGGATATATTTACTAATGTATCTATTAATAGAACCGTCCTTTTAACTCACTCCAACTTGGGAATTCATTTGAGCTTATATCTGCCCACTCCGTAATAACCCATTGATTATTTGCATCCAAATTAATTTTAAATTGCGAACTTCCTCTGTATTCAAGCTCTACTTGATCAGAAATATTTGGAAGGAATATCGTATAATCATAACTATATAAGGCACTATCACCTTGCTGAGTTTTTTCTACTTCCGAGAGTGTAACTATAACAGCCTTTTCTTTGGGAATATTAGCAATTAAATTTCTGAAGTAATCTTTTTCCGAATCAATATCCCAATTTGATAAAACATTAAATTTTGCTGTAGCTTCTGAAGAAGGAGAGAACGTAAATTTTTTACTAAGAAAAGAACTATCAACAAAGCAACTTTCATAATTTCTTTCAATTTTTTCTCTAAATGAATCTGTTAGGTTCTTAAACAATTGCTCAGGGGTTGTTGCAACCACAAAGCTAGACCTTCCAATTTCAGGTTCTTCAGCATTGCGAGTTGTTAAAAAATCGCAACTACTTAAAAAGATTAAACCAAATAAAATTAAAATTTTCATTTTCTTGAAAAACCTTTAAAATATTATTTTATTAGTCATCGGAATATTTTCTATCACTATCAATTTAACTGTTGTCATTCTCAGCCCCGCTTAAAAACACGGGGTAAACTTTGACTGGGAATCCAGGAAACCCTAACAGATAGGAATTCCGATAAAGACATTCGGAAATGACAAGCAAAAACAACTACTAATTATTTTTTTGAAATATCACAATTAGTCTTTCTGATTTATCTTCTAAAAATTCATCTCCAGCATAATTACCAAAAATAGATTTAACTTTAAATCCAATCTTCAAAAATTTTTCTAAAATTTCTTTGGAAGAATAAAGTTTAACCGATTCAAAAAACTCTGCTTGCTTGTTCCCTTCCTTAATAATTATTTTCTTAACAACTCTTCCATTTTCAATTTTTCTTTTTTCGGTAATTATTTTATCGCCAATTCTTTTTTCTGATTTTGGAGCTAATGTTTTTTCAACATAATTTTTATTCAGAAAATCTAAAACAAAATATCCATCATCACTAAGTATATCAAGTGCATTCGTCGGGAAAGCAAAATTTTCTTTGTCTGTTTCAAAGTAGCCAAAACTTGTAAATAAATTAATAATTAAATCGAACTTAAGCTTGGATGAAAATTGTCTTATATCAGAATTTATAAAATTTAATTTTAGATTTAATTGTTTAGAATTTTCATTTGCAATTTTTAGAAGTGTTGAACTTAAATCAAAACCGGTAACATTAAAACCTTTTTTTGTCAAATAAATTGAATGCCTTCCAGCTCCGCAAGCTGCATCTAATATTTTTGCATTTGGTTTAATCGAAATACTTTTGAGAATAAGTTCAAGTAATCGTTCTGCATCTTCAGAATTTCTATGACTATAAACTTCTAAATATTCATTAGATGAGAACCAATCTTTGAACCATTCTTTACTCATTTTTAAATTCCTAACTTATTTCATACTTCAACTCCGCTCAGTATGATAATGATAAATAAGTACACAAAAAGCATAGTCTTACTGAGCGGATTCGAAGTATGACGAAAATATTTTATTATAAACTTAAAAGAACTGTTTGTCATCCTAGCCCCACTTAAAAACACGGGATAAACTTTGACTGGGAATCCAGCAAAAAATATTGAATGGATTTCCGATAACAACATTCGGGAATGACAAACAATAAATATTTATCTAATTTTCTTATTAGAACTTTATCTTCTTGTTATTTCTACAACTCAATTCTATTAAGAACTGCTCTGCCAATTGTAGCTTCATCTGTAAATTCCAAATCGCCGCCAATTGGTAAACCTCTTGCAAGGCGGGAAACTTTTAGTCCCAATGGTTTAATCAATTTTGCAAGATAGAGCGAAGTTGTCTCACCTTCCGTATCCGGATTAAGAGCTAAAATTATTTCGGTGATTGTTTCATCGTGCAATCTTTTTATAAGCTCTTTAATTTTCAATTCGTCAGGGCCTATACCAGATAAGGGCGAAAGCACTCCACCAATTACGTGATAGAGTCCGCTGAACTCATTTGTGTTCTCAATTGCAATAACATCGCTTGCTTCTTCAACTACACAAATAACCGTTTTATCCCTTTTGGGATTTTTACAAACTGAACAAATTTCATCCGCAGAAATATTATAACAATTTTCACAAAATCTAATTTCATCTTTTAACCTTATTAAAGATGAAATTAAATCCTCTAATTCTTTTTTATCTTTTTTAACAAGATGGAGTGCCAACCGTTGAGCACTCTTTCTTCCTATCGATGGTAGTTTGTTCAACTCATCAATAGCAACTCTTAATGGTTCTGCAATTTCCAAATTACATTCCCGGTATATTCATTCCCGGAGGAATCATTCCTTTGGTAACATTACCAAGATTTTCTTCTGCTAGTTTTCCGGCAGCTTCTAAAGCTTTATTTACCGCTGCAACAATTAAGTCTTCCATCATTTCTTTGTCGCCACCCTTTGCAACTTCTTCATCTATCTCTAAAGAAATTAATTCTTTTTGTCCGTTACAAGTTGCTTTAACCATTCCGCCGCCACTTTCTGCAGAAACAGTTTTGTTAGCAAGCTCAGCTTGTGCCTTTTCCATTTCAGCTTGCATTTTTTGAATTTGTTTCATCATTCCAGCCATATTGCCTTTCATAAATACTCCTTATATTTTTATGTTTTAAATTTTCATTTTTATCTATTCATACTTCTTATTCTAAATTCAAATTTAATAAAATAATAAAGACAATGAAATTATTATATTTTATGTTAGTTTTGTAATTCATAATAAAAATTAAAAGGCTACTAATAGAATGTTAACTAAATACGGATATACCACAATAGGAATTGCCGCAATTATCTCGTTTATTTTGTTGGTCATTTCAATATTTTCGCAAAGTGGTTATGTAAAATATCCTTTAGTTTTTCTTGCACTCTTTATTATGGTATTTACATTAAACTTTTTTAGAGATCCGGAAAGAATTTCTCCTAAAAATGATAATGTAATTGTTTCTCCCGCTGATGGAAAAGTTCTTCTAATTAAAGAAGTTGTTGATGAACGTTTTGTAAATGAGGAAGCTTGGCAAGTTTCGGTTTTTATGTCTCCGTTAAATGTTCACGTAAATAGAATTCCTATCGATGGAAAAGTTGACTATCTACAATATATAAAGGGCGAGTACCTTGTTGCATATCACGACAAAGCAGACTCACGAAACGAACGTTCAGAAATTGGAATAACTTCTAAACACGGAAAAGTTTTATTTACACAAGTTGCTGGAATGGTTGCAAGAAGAATTGTTTATGATTTGAAAGAAGGTGATTCGGTAAAAATGGGCAATAGATTTGGAATGATAAGGTTTGGAAGTAGAGTTGATGTTGTTGTTCCGAAGAAGTGGAAGCTAAATGTTAAAGTTAATGACTTGACAAAAGCTGGTGAGACTATCTTATTTAAGTTGGATTAATTTTAGATAGATTAAATTATGAAAAAATCATACATCCCAAATATTATTACAGGATTAGGTTTGCTAAGCGGATTTCTATCAATAGTATTTGCAAGTGAAAATAATTATGAACTTGCAGCTGCTATGATTTTATTTGCCTCCATATTTGATTTAACAGATGGAATTGTCGCGCGCCTACTAAAAACTTCAAGTCAGTTTGGAGTTGAGTTAGATTCGTTGGCTGATGCTGTTAGCTTTGGTGTGGCTCCTGCTTTTTTAATTTATCAATTTCATTTTCATCAACTTGGATGGATTGGAATGCTAATTAGTTCTTGCCTACTTATATTTGGCGTTCTTCGTCTAGCAAGGTTTAACTCCCAACTAACTGATGTTGAAATTAAAGCAGATTTTAGTGGATTACCGATTCCACTTTCCGCAATAACAATTGCAATGTTGGTTTTATATATTCATAACACGCCTAACCTAATTGAAACTTTTAATTATATTGCTATTCCACTTGTGCTGGTTTTATCAGTAGCAATGGTTAGCAACATAAAATATTCAGCATTTCCAAAATTAAACAAAACAACTTTGCGAGGAAAACCTTATTATTTAGCTCTTGCAATTATAGGTTTAATTCTAACATTTTTGACTGACGGAACTGCATTATTTTATATATTTTTAGGAATTGTTTTTTGGGGAATATCTAAGCATTTTATTAAGAAGTTATTTTCTAACGAAAACAATGAAGAAACTAAAATTGAACTTAAAGAAAAAAAAATTTGAGAGAGAAATTTGTATAAAGCAACAGTAATAATAAAAACTAGACCCGACATTTTAGATCCGCAAGGTAAAGCTGCCGAACAAGGTGCAAAACTTTTGGGTTATACAAATGTTTCAAAAACAAGAATTGGAAAGTATGTTGAATTCTTCGTTAATAGCAACAACAGAAGCGATGCCGAAAGTGAAGTTAAAGAATATTCAGAAAAACTTTTGAGCAATCCCATAATGGAAGATTTTGAATTTGAACTAGAAGAAGTAAATGAAGCCTAAATTTGGAGTAGTAGAATTTCCCGGTTCTAATTGTGATCACGATGCATATTATGCAGTAAAAAAAGTTCTTGGCTATGATGCTGAATTTTTGTGGCACAAAGATACAAGCATTAAAAATAGTGATGTAATAATTCTACCCGGTGGATTTTCTTATGGAGATTATTTACGAACTGGAGCCATTGCTCAGTTCTCGCCTGTTATGGAAGAAGTTGTAAACTTTGCAAATAAAGGTGGGATTGTAATTGGAATTTGTAATGGCTTTCAAGTATTATTAGAACTTGGTTTGTTACCAGGAGTAATGATACAAAATGAAAAGTTAAAATTTATTTGCAAAGATGTTTTCTTAAAAGTTAACAGTAGAGAAACAACTTTCACAAATAAAATTGATAAAGAAATAATTAGAATTCCAATTGCTCACGGAGAAGGAAATTATTTTGCAGATGATGAAACGTTAAAATCGCTTAGAGAGAACAACCAAATAGTTTTTGAATATGTAAATAAAAATGGTGAAGTTGATGAAGCATCAAATCCAAATGGTTCTAAACTAAACATTGCTGGAATTATAAACAAGCAAGGCAATGTACTTGGAATGATGCCACATCCCGAAAGAGCTTGTGATTCTATTTTAGGAAATACAGATGGGCAACAAATTTTTAATTCGATTGTAAGTAATTTGTAAGATGTTTTAAATCCAAATTTATTTTGGGTTTTTCTTAATCGTAATCATAATTTCACTCTTTTTTAAAAAGGATAAAAACGTGAGTAAGATTAAGAACAAGATTACGATTAAGAATTTTGATGTAATTAAACGAAAAAGATATTTGGATTGATATAAAAAAAAGTAAAAGTTTTATCAAACGAATTACAATAGAAAATAATTTATAAAAATAAACTGGAGTAGATATGTTTGGAAGTTTAGGAGCAACGGAAATAATTTTAATTATTGTTGCAATAGTTCTACTTTTTGGTGCTAAAAAAATTCCAGAATTAGCTGAAGGAATTGGCAAAGGAATGAAAGTTTTTAAGAAAGCTGTTAAAGAAGTAGAGGAAGACATAACAGAAGTTAAAGATGATTTCAAGTCTGACAAAAAAGACTAAGGTTGTTGAATATTCTTGACTACTTATAAAACTTATTCCGAAAAAATTGAGCAACTCAAAAATGGTAAACTTTCTCTAAGTGAAAACGTAAAGTTTTTCTTAGAGAAGATTGAGGCAAACAAAAGTTTAAACGCATTTAATTTTGTTTTCGAAGATTGTGTTGAATCTGTAAAAACTATTGAAGACAAAATCGAAAATGGGACAGCTGGGAAATTAGCCGGAATGGTTATAGCTGTTAAAGATGTACTTGCAATGCAAGACAAACCTTTAACTTGCTCATCAAAAATATTAGAAAACTTCACATCACTTTACACATCAACTGCAATTCAAAAACTTATTGATGAAGATGCAATTATAATTGGTAAAACTAATTGCGATGAATTTGCAATGGGTTCGTCAAATGAGAACTCGTATTTTGGAGTTGTGAAAAATCCAATTAACAATGAATATGTTCCAGGCGGTTCAAGTGGTGGCTCTTCTGCTGCGGTTGCTGCGGAACTTTGCGATGTTGCAATTGGAACAGATACCGGTGGTTCAATCCGTCAACCAGCATCTTTTTGTGGAGTGTTCGGATTAAAAGCAAGTTACGGAAGAGTTTCTCGTTTTGGACTAAACGCTTTCGCATCTTCCTTTGATTCTATCGGGCCATTCGCAAATAGCATTCAAGATGTTGCTCTTGTTCAAGAAGTACTTTCCGGTTATGATGAAAATGATTCTACTTCGGAAAAGATTGATGTTCCTAATTTATCTTCTTTATCAGCAGATGTAAAAGATATAACAATAGGAATTCCAAAAGAATATTTTGGCAAAGGATTGAACTCTGAAATTAGAACTGCAATAGAAACACAAATTAAAACTTTGAAAGAAAAAGGATTTCAGATTGAAGAAATCACTTTACCAAGAACTGAATATTCTATTGCAACATATTACATATTAACAACAGCTGAAGCTTCTTCCAACCTTGCCAGGTTTGATGGAGCAAGATATGGATACAGAACAGAAGGAAAGGTAAACCTAAAACAGATGTTCACAAAATCACGCTCGGAAGGTTTTGGTGATGAAGTAAAACGTAGAATTATGTTAGGGACTTATGTTTTATCAGCTGGATATTATGATGCATATTACAAAAAAGCTCAACAAGTCCGCCGATTAATTAAAGAAGATTTTAGTGAAGCTTTTAAGAAAGTGGATATTATTTTAACTCCAACTACTCCAACAACTGCATACAAAATTGGAGAAAAATCTGATGACCCATTAGAAATGTATTTGGGAGATATTTATACAACTTCAGCTAACTTAGCTGGAATTCCAGGGTTAAATATTCCAATCGGTAATGATAGCAAGGGTTTGCCTATAGGGATGCAGTTAATGGCAAATCAATTTGAAGAAGAAAAGCTATTAAGTTTTGCTAAACGTATCGTTGATTAGTAATCGGCGTTTGTTAAATAGGAGCAAAAATAAAAAAATCACAGATACCCTCCTAAAAAATGGCGGGCGTGCTAATCTGTGTTACGAAAACAAATTTTGAACTAAAACAAAAAAGGGGGAAGCAAATGTCAAACAATAACGAACTAAATAAATGCATCAACTGTGAAAAAGAAGAAAGTGTAGCTCCATTAGTATCAATTACTTACGCGCAAAATCCTACTTGGATATGCACACAATGTTTGCCAACACTTATTCACAATCCAGATAAACTTAAACCTATATTTGACAATATGAATGCCGAAGCATCTTCTGCATCAGAATAGAAATTGATTTTTAAGAGCCTAGCATCTTAGAGATGTCAGGCTCTTGTCAGTTACAGAATTGTTGCTATCTCATCAAACATTTTTCTTTTAATATTCGGAACTTGAACTCCCTCTTTTGGATAACCAACCACAAGCAACAAAAATGGTTTTTCATTTTTTGGTCTATGCAAAATTTTGTTTAAGAAATTCATAGGACTTGGAGTATGCGTAAGACTAACTAATCCACATTGATGTAAAGCAGTAATTAAAATCCCAGTTGCAATCCCAACAGATTCTTTTACATAATAATTTTTTTTCTTCCCTGTCACGGCGTAGTGTTTGTTACGAAGCTGGACTTCTTCATCAATAGAATATTTCTCTTCGAAAATTACAATTAAGTATGGAGCATCTTCCAGGAAAGGCTTACTATCATTGGTCTCAAATGGTTCTAAGTCTTTAAGCCATTCATTAGATGCTCTACTATTGTAGAATTCTTTCTCTTCCTTTTCAGCTTCAATTCTAATTTCGGTTTTTAGTTTAGAATCTTTAACAATTACAAAATGCCAAGGCTGTTTGTTAGCTCCACTTGGTGCAGAGTTAGCAGCAAGAATGCAATTTTTAATAATTTCTTCAGGAAATGATTTAGTTGAAAACTCTCTAACAGTTCTTCTTTCCTTCATTAGTTTATTAAATTTTTCAGCTTTAGCAATCATTTCTTTTTCTTGCAATAACTTGTAATTTTTTAATGGTACAAATTTTTTCAATTGTTCCTCTTTGATAAAAAATCATTTTCTTTTACAAAATTTGTTTCATCTATTTTACACATTTTTTTGTTAAGTTTTAGTATTAGTTTTCTGAATATAAAATCTAACAAGGAATTTTAGAATGAGCATTTTACTTGAGAAAAAAACAAAAGTTGTTGTGCAAGGAATTACTGGTAGCGAGGGTTCTTTCCACACAAGTCAGATGATTGAATATGGTACTAATGTTGTTGCTGGAGTTACTCCTGGTAAAGGTGGAACTAAGCATTTAGGAGTACCAGTTTACAATACAGTTGCCGATGCAGTTAAAGAAAAAAAGGCTGAAGCTGCTGCTATATTTGTTCCTCCACCATTTGCCGCTGATGCAATTCTTGAAGCAGCTTACGCAGGAGTTAAATTAGTTGTTTGTATTACCGAAGGCATTCCAGCTAAAGATATGGTAAAAGTTTATAACGCAATTAAAAAGTTAGATGTAAAATTAGTTGGACCAAACTGTCCTGGAGTAATCTCTCCTGGGAAAGCAAAAATTGGAATTATGCCTGGCTTTATTCACCGTAAAGGAAAAGTTGGAGTTGTATCAAGAAGCGGAACTCTTACTTACGAAGCTGTTAAACAATTGTCAGATTTGAAAATTGGACAATCAACATGTGTTGGTATTGGTGGCGATCCAATTATTGGTTCACAATTCATTGATGTAATTAAATTGTTTAACGAAGACCCGAACACAGAAGGCATTGTGATGATTGGTGAAATTGGTGGAACTGCTGAAGAAGAAGCTGCCGAGTACATTAAGAAAAATGTTAAGAAACCAGTTGTTGGTTTTATCGCAGGGAAAACAGCTCCTCCTGGAAGAAGAATGGGACATGCTGGAGCAATTATTTCTGGTGGTAAAGGAACTGCGGCAGAGAAAATGAAAGTTATGAAAAGAGCAGGAATTCACGTTGTTGAAAGTCCAGCTGATTTGGGGATAACAATGCAGAAGGCATTGGCTTCAAAAAAAACTAAGAAGAAATAAAGGCTTGTGTGAATACAAAGGAACTTATAGCAGAAGCAATTTCGTTGCCTGTGGAAAAAAGGGCATTAATTGTAGATTCTTTATTAAAAAGTCTCAATCCATCAGAACAACAAATTGATAAAAAATGGATTGCAGTAGCAAAAAAACGTCTTGATGAGATTCGAACCGGAAAAGTTGAACTTATTCCTGGTGAAGAAGTTTTTGATAAAGTATGGAAAAAATTCTCAGGATGAATTTGACATTTCATCCTGATGCTGAAAATGAGTTTACTAATTCAATAAACTATTATGAAGATATTGAAAAAGGTCTTGGGCTTGATTTTGCAATAGAAGTTCATTCAACAATTAAAAGAATCACGTCATTTCCAAAAGCATGGTCAATTATTGAAGAAGACATCAGACAAGCATTAATTAATCGTTTCCCTTATAGTGTACTTTATACTTTTGAAAAAGGAACTATCTTTATACTTGCAGTAATGCATTCTAAAAGAAAACCCAGATACTGAAAACAAAGAAATAGAAAAACAAAATAAAAAAAATAATTACGGAGATACAAATTGACTAACAGAACTTTTGCAATACTTAAACCAGACTGTGTAGAAAAAAATTTAATTGGACAAGTTGTTCAACAAATAAATGAAGCGGGATTCAAAATTCTTGCAATGAAAATGACCAGACTGACAAATGATTCAGCTGGTGGCTTTTATGAAGTACATAAAGAACGCCCTTTCTTTAATGACCTTATGGCTTATATGACATCGGGTGCTTGCGTACCAATTGTACTAGAAAAAGAAAATGCTGTTGCAGATTTTAGAAAACTTATTGGTGCAACAAATCCAAAAGATGCTGAAGAAGGTACAGTAAGAAAATTATATGCTGAAGGCATTGAAAGAAATATTGTACACGGCTCCGATTCAGATGAAAATGCTGCTCTTGAAATTTCACATTTCTTTTCTCACAAAGAATTACTTGAGAACAACGGTTTTTAATGAGCCTGAAACGTTGGAATAAACTTGGTCAAAAAACTATTTTTAAGAATGACCATTGGCAATATAATTTAGACAACTTTGAAATTGAGGGTGGAACAAAAGGTGAATATCACTATGTTCATACCCTCGGTTCAACAATGGTTGTTCCTTTCACTTCTAACAATTCAATTTTACTTGTTAAACAATTTAGATACTTAAACCAAAAAGAAAGTTTGGAATTCCCTTGCGGAGCAATTGAACAAGGTTTAACAAAAGAAGAAAATGCTCTAAAAGAGTTGCGAGAAGAAACTGGCAAAAGTAGTAAGCTAAAATATGTCGGAGAATTTTCACCATACACTGGAGCTTCCGATGAAATGTGTTCTGTATTTATGGCTAATGAATTATTCGAGTCTCCCTTACCTTCTGATGAAACTGAAGAATTTGAATTGATCGAATATTCAATATCCGAATTTGAAAATTTAATTAAACGAAATATTATATGGGATGGGTTAACATTATCAGCATGGTTACTTACAAAAAATCATTTGGAACTTTAGTTCTAACTCTTTTCTTTTTTAGTTTGGTTGGATGTAACAAAGCTCAAAATATCAAACTAGTTAAAACTGGAGCAGATGTTTTACTTTCAGAGAAATTAAGTCTTATTAAAAACAAGCGACTTGGGATTATCACCAATCACACAGCAATACTTAGCGATGGGACACATCTTGTTGATACATTGTTTTCTAGAGATGATATAAAAATAATAAAATTGTTTGGACCTGAACACGGAATTCGTGGAGATGCTCCTGATGGACATTCTATCCAAAATGGAATTGATGCTAAAACTAAATTACCAGTAATTTCACTCTATGGTAAAATTCGCAAACCAACAAAGGAAATGTTAGATAGTATTGATGTACTAGTTTTTGACATTCAAGATATTGGAGCAAGATTTTATACATTTATTTCTACAATGTATTATGCAATTCAGGTAGCAGCTGATAATAATATTCCAGTCATAATTTTAGATAGACCTAACCCGATAAATGGAGTTGATGTTGACGGTCCAATTTTGGATTCAGAGTTCAAAACATTTGTGGGAATTGCCGAAATACCGATAAGACATGGAATGACAGTTGGCGAACTAGCATTATTTTTTAATAGACCAGAAATTCTGAATACAAAAGCAAAAGCCAATTTAGAAATTGTAAAAATGAATAATTGGTCGCGTGACAATTATTTTGATGTAACTAATTTAACTTGGATAAAACCAAGTCCAAATATGCCAACTTTGGAAACAGCTTTGGTATATCCGGGTTTATGTTTGTTGGAAGGAATAAACATTTCAGAAGGACGCGGAACTTATGAACCTTTCTTAAAAATTGGAAGTCCATTTATAAATTCAACTAATGTTATCAATGAGCTTAAAAGTCTTGATATTATTGGATGTAAGCTATCACCTCTCCAATTTACTCCAGTATCAATTCCTAATATGTCAACTCACCCAAAATATAAAAATGAAATATGTAATGGAATTCAAATAAGAATTACAGATAGAAAGATATTTAAACCAATTGATTTTGCAGTTAAACTTATTTATGTATTTCATAAATTGTATCCAAAAGAATTATCATTTAGGGAAAATCATTTTGATAGATTATGGGGAAGTAAATCATTAAGAGAAATGATTTTGGATGGTAAAACTCCCAAAGTAATTTTAAGTAAATTTGAAATTGAATTGAAGAACTTTAAAGTTTTAAGGAAACAATTTTTACTTTATTGATATTTAAGTTTTAATTGTGGATGTCATTGCGAGAAGTGTTTTTACGACGAAGCAATCTACTAAAAGTTTTCGGTGAACTTTGACAGATTGCCACATCCAACACACAACATTGGATTCGCAATGACAAATAATTTTAGAATCGAAGATAACTTAGGAAGAAATTAAATTAGGGACAGTAATGAATTTCAAAATAATATTAACATTAATTTCAATCTTCATTCTTTTAGGATGTGGTAAGAAAGAAGAAAACAAAAAAGTTGAAAAATCTCAAAGTGTAATAGTAGCAGACTCTTTGGCTTCCCTACCAGTTGTTGAAGAAATAACTGGACCAAAACTGCACCTCACTTATAAATTCAAGAAAGGTAATAAGTTTACATACAGACTTAAAACAATTGCTGAAAATAAAGAAGAAGTTACACTTGATTCGACCTTAACAAATAATGTAAAACAAACAGCTACTTATATAATTCGCTTCAAAGTAAAAGGCTTCTCTAAAGAAACTGGAACAACTGAACTTGAAGCTTCAATAAGATCAATAGTTGCTGAAACTTCAATGAATGGTCAATCAATGAAGTACGATTCAAAATATATTTATAGTACACGAGAGAAAGTACAATTTGTTGATTATGAATCACTAAAAAAAGTTCCATTTAGAGTTCATGTAAATTCAATAGGACAAGTTGTAAAAGTTGATAGAGTAAAAAGAATAATGAGAAATATTTTACAAATCCAACAAGTGCCAGATACACTTTCCAAAGCAACAAAAGAAAAATTTAGAATGAACATAGCTCAAGGAACATTGATGCCATTGATTCAACAAGTGTTTAAAGTTCTCTCACAAGATGAAGTTGGAGTTGGTTCTTTTTGGGAACTGAAACACTCAGCTCCCATTGCAATTTTCCAAGCAGAAAATATTGCAACTTTCAAAATTGCAGATATAAATTTTGATAAAGACACAACTGTAAACATCGCTTCCGCACTTGCAATAAATGTAAGTGGAAACAATACAGTAAGTGAAAAAGGGATCACCTATATTTTTGGTCAACCAAACTTAAGTGGAACTGGCTCTGTTGTTTTTAATCAGACTAGAGGTTTAGTAAAAAAATCAGAATCTAAAATAAAAGTAGAAATGGCAATGAGCATGCAAGGTGTTGATAAAGATGGCAAACAAATAAGTAGTAGTAAAAAAGATAATTCCGTAAATACTAATATTGTTGAGTTGTTATAGTATTAGTAGTATAGTTTCTACAAAAAATAAAATTATGTCATTCCCAACTTGATTGGGAATCCAGGCAACACAAAACAATGGATCTCCGATTAAAACATTCGGAGATGACATCTATGGGATAAAAAGTATTATTATTTCTACCCATCTCATTAGTCATTTTATAATTTATTTTGCAGAACCTCTATTATAATTCTAAAAACTGCTACCCAATTTTTACCTATTATTTTGTTTTAATATTCTATAATTTTTGTTTTTTTAATATTTATTCGAGTTCTTATCTTGCATTATATATATACTTTATTACCTATTAAGAAAATGATTATAGTTTCTTTTCTTACTTCCTTTCTAATAGCGTCTAATATATTTTCTCAAAACAAGGGAATGCTTAGAGGCTATGTAACTGATGCTTCTAACGGCGAGGCATTGCTTTATGCAAATGTTGTTTTAACTGATATAAATAAAGGAACATCCACAGACGAAAATGGATATTTTTTATTTACAGCTTTACCAGCTAATAAAAAGTATAATTTAATTGTTACTTATGTTGGTTATAATTCTACAAAAACTACTGCAACAATATCATCTGGAAAAGTAACAAACATAAAAGTTCAACTTGAACCAAATAGTTTTGAGTTACAAACAATAGAAAAAATTGGCAAAAAATATGAAGAACGAAATGAACCTAACATTGGCTTACAAAGAATTACAATAAAACAATTAGAAGCTTTGCCTAAAGGAGTTGAAACAGATGTGTTCCGTTCTCTTCAATATACTGCTGGAGTTCAATCAACCGGAGATGTTTCGTCTCGCTATTATGTTCGTGGCGGTTCAGCAGATCAAAACTTAGTTTTAATAAATGGAATTTCTGTTTACAATCCTTTTCATGCACTTGGAATGTTTAGCATTTTTGATCCGGAAGTTATTAATAGTGTTGAATTTCATAAAGGTGGTTTTACTGCTGAGTATGGTGGAAGGTTATCTTCCGTACTTAATATAATTACGAAGGACGGAAATAAAAAACGTTTTGCTGGTAAAGCCTCGTTAAGTTTATTAACTGGTAAAGCTTTGGTTGAAGGTCCAATTCCAAATGGATCTTTTATGCTAACCGGAAGAAAAACTCACTCCAACAATATTCTGAAAAAGTTTTTGAATGACAACAATGTACCAATTGATTTTTATGATTTTTCATTTAAACTTAATTATGCAAATGAAAAAATAGGTAAGGGAACAAAATTTATTTTTCATGGTTTTCAAAGTGGCGATCTAATAGATCAGGCAAGTCAATTTGCTGAAAACTATAAATGGAGTACTCGTGCATTTGGGGCAACTTGGTTTCAGGTAGTTGAGCAAAGCCCAATGTTCTTTAATATTGGAGTTCATTCTAGTGGTTACGAAGGTGAAGTAATTCCACTTTTAAGTAATGTTAAACCCAAAAAGAATGTAGTTCAAGATATAACCTTAAAGGGGAATTTCTTTTATGTGTTTGATAGTAAGGATGAACTTAATGTTGGTGCAGAAGTTAAAGATGTTGAAACAAATTTGAGATTGGAAAATAATAGAGGAGCTGTTGCAAACCTTACTAGTAGAGGAAGTAGAATTTCTTTATATGTTAAATATAAATTTTTAAGATACGAGACTTTTGGACTTGACATTGGTACTAGATTGAATCTTTCACTTTTATCTAGAAAAAACGGAGAGCTTTTTGAGCCAAGAATTAATTTTTCATATAGTCCCCTTCCCCAGTTTATATTCAAAGGAGCTTTCGGAATTTATCAGCAAGACCTAATTACTTTAACCGATGAAAATGAGTTGCTTAGCATTTTTGAACCTTGGACAATTACTCCTTCCTATTTAGAACCATCAAAGGCACTCCATTATAACTTAGGATTTACAACTCGCTTTAGTGAAAACCTAACGATGAACATAGAAGGATATTATAAAAGTATTGAAAATCTAACTGCTGTTAATGAAAAGAAAGTTTTTAATGGTGATCCGGATTTAGTTGCGGGAACCGGCGAAGCTTACGGTTGGGAAACAACATTAAATTACGCAACAGAACTTTATAATTTTAGTTTTGCATATTCAAACTCGTGGGCATATAAAAAAGTTGATGGATGGTTGTACCATCCTAAATATGATTCAAGACATTCTCTTAATGTTGGTTTAGCTTTTAATATTGGTAAGGGTTGGCGAACTTCGGTAATGTGGGTTTATAATTCTGGATTACCATTTACAAAGTTGGTTGGCTACTATGATAAATTCTACGTTAAAGATATTTATTTTGATAATAATTTATTTGATTCCACAACTCCATTTACTTTGCAAGGTGACAGAAATATTGGAAGGCTTCCAGATTATCATAGACTTGATTTAACATTATCGAAAAAGATGCAATTATTTTTTATGAATATTGAAATGAATTTTAGCATAATAAATACTTACGACAGAAAGAATATTTTATACTTCAAACGTGATACCGGGGAACGAGTAAATATGCTTCCGTTTTTACCAACTGCAACCATAAGGGTTGAGATATGATAAATAAATTATTAAAATTATTTTTATTAGGAAGCTTACTAATATCAGCAGTTGCTTGTAACGAAGACTTAAATCCTTTTGGAGATCCGAAGGAAGTATTTGTTATGAATTGTGTTTTGAAAAATAATGTAGAATTTCAAACTGCGTATTTATCTCACGGATATTTTGTTGATAATTTTGATCCTTCATCAGATTCTACAGACCATACATTAAGTAATTCGTTTGTAAGAATTTGGTTTAAAGATTCAGTAAAAATATTTTCTGATACTTCTCTATTTAGTGAAAGTTCAAATTCTAATGTTACTTCTTACTTTCATAATAGCTTCTCATTAAAACCCAATACTGAATATGAAATTGAAGGAGTTTTTAAAAACGGAAGAAAATTACGAGCAAAAACCCAAACTCCAAAAGGAGTAAACTTTTTAACTACAAGTGATATAATCATTCCGCCAGAAAAGAGTAATGATGTAAGTGTTAAATGGGAAGCCAAAGATGAGCAACTTTATGTTGCATCACGTTTCACATTTGTTTACTTCAAAATTGAAAACGGCAAAAAAGTAAGGTATGTAAAAGAAATACCAAGAGCAGTTGTAAACTCAGGAGGAAAGTTTAAACCCTTTTTCCCAGAACCTTCTTATTCAAATGGAATAACTGTACAAATGAATGCCTTTGATTTTGCTCTAGAAGAAATTTCGAAAGGTGATCCTAATAAAAAGAATTATACTATTCTTGCATTTATTCTTGAAGTGTTAATTTATGATAGAAACTTAACAGCTTACTATGCCTCTAAAACTGAACTTGGAGAAGGATTTTCGATTTCAGTAAATGAAAGTGATTACACAAACATTGAAGGTGGAAAAGGAATTTTTGGATCTTTCATTCAGCAAAGAAAAGCTATAAAGTTTAGTCATGATTATATTAGATCATTTGGTTACGAACCAGGATTAACGGAATAACAAATATGCTTAGAAGAAAATATTATTTAGCATTTCTGATTTTTGTAACTCTTTTTGCAATTACTTCTTGCGATAAAGAAGTATCTGTAAGTCCTACAGAGAATTTTAATTTTGAGAATGGTTCTATTGTTATTTCTTCAACTCCTTCTGGAGCAGAAATTTTTGTTGATGGAAAAACTACGGGATTGTTTACACCCGACACAGTTAAATGGTTAAAAGATGGAGACCACGAATTTATTTTAAAGTTAGATAGATTTATTGATTATAGTTTTGTTGCGGAAACAAATAATAATACTGTAAATACATTCACTTATAGTTACTATTCCGACACAAAAAACTTTGGTTCAATCTCGGTTAACTCATTCCCTACTGGTGCAAATATATTTATTAACGATTCGTTACTTGCTGAGACAACTCCTTTTACAATTAAGAATTTAATTCCGGAAGTTTATAATGTAAAAATATCATTTGCTGAACATAGGGATGATAGTACCAAAACTCTTGTTCATGGTGGACGAGATATTGCTGTATCTTTTACTCTTTCCGATACATCAAAATGGGTAATCTATAATAATTCGAACTCTCCAATACAAAACAATACTGTGAGCGATATTTTTATTGATAACACTGATCTTATTTGGTTTGCCACACAAGGGAATGGAATTGTGCAAAACAAAGGAAAGTTTTGGAACAACATAACTTCTGTTAATTCTAACTTACCACACAACCGAGTTAACACTTTAACATTTAATAACTCAGTAGGATGGATAACAACTATAAACGGATTGGGCAAGATTGAAAACAATTCAATAACTTCATACAGTACTGGTAACTCAAAACTCCCAGGTAGATATACAACTGATACACAAGTTGATAACTCTGGTAATGTTTGGGTTGCAACAGAAAATGGTTTGTTGAAAATTAGTGGTAACACTTGGACAGTCTTCAACAAATCTAATTCAAATATTCCCGCAAATTTTATAACTGCTTTAGCCATTGATAACAATAATCATATATGGATTGGTACAAATGATTTTGGAGTTGCTGAATTTGATGGAATTGACAAATGGTATAAGTACACAAAAATTATTAACGGACTTCCTGGGAAATCTGTAAAAGCAATTATTACCGATAAAGATAATAATATATATGTTGGCTTTGCTCCGGGAGGACGTAATGATGATTCGAGAGGTGGAGTTGCTAGATTTGAAAATGGAGAATGGATTACTTTAGAATTAGGATTAACAAATAGATTAATAAATAGTTTTTACGTTTCCAATTCAAATATTGTTTGGATTTCATCAAGAGGTGGACTTGTAAAATACAAAAACGATTCAGACTTCAAAACATTTACTTCCTCAAATAGTCCAATACCAATTAACGATGTTTTAGCAATACATCCAGATTCTCAAAACAATTTGTGGATTGCTACAAATGGTGGTGGAGTTATAAAGTATAAAAACTTTAGTGTTGAGTAGATAATTTTTTATTGTTTACATGTAATAGTTTCCATTATTTGTTGTGTATTCATATATACTTTTGTAATTGTTATACGAATATAAATACAACATATAGTCTTGCTATACGCAATTGCGTGTATTGAGATGTTGTCATTCATTAAAAAGAACCTAAATACATATGGAATTTTACGATAGAATTAAAGACCAAGTTTCTGAATTAAAACAAACTCAAAATTATCAGAATGACGGAACTGCATTTGGTCATTTTGCAATCAAAGAATGCTTTAATAAAATTATTGATTTTGAATATGATGGAGATGATTTTGATCAATTTATCAAAGAACATATTGTTGATATGGCAAATGATTTAGGAAATGATGCCGTTTTCACAAATCAAAAAACAAATGAAATTTTAGTATTCCAGTTTAAATACTCAAAAAATCAACTACTAAATACAGAAGAAATTAAGAAGAATAAAAAGTTTATTGATTGGATATTAAATCTATCGCAAGATGAACTTTCTGCAAACAAAAAACTTAAAAGGGTAATAGATAATGAAATAAAATATATTCTCACAGATAAGAATATTGAAGACAATAATTATTTAATTCGGTTTTATTATATAGACAATGATTTTAAAGGAAATATCATAACCGATATTCGTGCATTACATACAAATTATAAAGAAAAAAATATCAATTTTGATTTAAGATTTTACAACTTCAATGATTTAGAAGAACTGTATGACGATATTGAAATACCTAAAAATGAAGTAGAGTTACGATTTGTAGAGAGTGATTTTTTCGTTAAGAAACAAACATATTTTGATGATAAAGAAACTCAAGTGGAAACAGTTATTACATCAATTTATGCAAATTCCTTAAAACCAATTATTGAAGACAAAAAAGAATTAGTACTTGCTCTGAATGTTAGATATTACAAAGGAGAAAATGAAATAAATTCCAAAATAAAACAAGAATACTCAAAAGGAGAAAAATCAAACTTTTGGATACTTAACAATGGAATTAATGGAATATGTGAAGATTTTAATGTAACTGGTGATATTATAAAGATTAAAAACTTTCAAATTGTTAATGGTGGTCAAACAGCAAAAACTTTAACAAGAATTGTTAACGACTTACCTGACAATGTTCAAATACTTATGCGTTTAACAAAAATAAAAGACAAAACTCGAACTTCTAAAATATCAATGGATATTGCTGTTGCGAGTAATAGCCAAAACGCAATAAGTGCGAGAGATTTACATTCTGGCGACAGAATTCAGCGACATATCTATAAAAAATTATTAGAGAAAGGAATTTTCTACGATAAAAAAGATGGAGAATGGGGAACAATACGAAACAAAAAGAGATTTCAAAATCCAGAAAATACAAGAACTCACTTAAAAATATACAACTCTGATATGGGTAAAAGTTTTTTATCCTTTTTTCTTCAAATACCAATTTCTTCAAAAGGTAGAAACAAAATGGTCTTTTCAGAATTCTACTATGATGAAATATTTAGTATTACTGAAAATGAAGATAGTCAGTTTTATAAACTAATGTTATCTTATCAAATATCAAAATACATTGTTCAAATAAAAGAAGAAAAAAAATATCAATACGCAATATTACAAAACACCTATGTAAATGATGTTTTGATTTCATTATCTGCAATATACTTTTTCAAAGACAACATCTATCAAATAAATACAATTGAAGAATTAATTAATTAAATGATATTAACTCTGAAGATTTTTTAAAAGAGAATTATTCTTTGAATTTTCCTGATGACTTTAATAGTTTTATGGTAAAAATTCTAAATGCCTTACAGAACAGACTTGATGTGAAAAAAGAAGCAAAACTTGAATATAAAAATGAAGAATGGTTGCAAAATGATACAAATAAATGGTTAAAAAAAGATGGAACATATAAAGAAATATATCAGAAAGTGCTATCGAAAATGAAATAATAACGAAATGACAACAATGTATATAAATCATTGGGCAATAAGTGGTTAAATCAAAGTTAGTGCTTTTTAATAAGGCTAGAGATAAACCGAAAAGAAGTGCTTTTAAATGCCCAACGCTTCATATACTAACCGTTCTTAGTAATTTAAAAAAAATGCAAAAACAACTACAAATATACTTAGCAGTCATTTCTTTTGTTTCCCTTACCTGCTGTAATGGACAAGTTCAAACTAATAACACAGCAAACGACATAAAACAATTAGGTGGTAAATTAAAAATTACAAAACCTATTAGAAAAAAAATTGATACATTATTTGCCATAAATGCACCATCCGAAATAGTTCGTAAGATAAGGAAAAGTAAAAATGGGAATCTCCTAATTGCAGCTTTTACGGATATTATTGAATTTGACGGAGAAACATTCTCAAAAATCCCAAAACCAGTAGGAATTGAAAGCCTAGATGCATTTGATGCTTTAGAAGATTCAAAAGGAAATATTTGGATAGCAAGTACTAGCTATGGTGTCTTTCGATATAATGGTAATATTTTTACAAATTTCACTACAGATAATGGATTAATACATAATAGAACAATGGATATCCATCAGGATAAAAAAGGCAATGTTTGGATTGCAACAATGGGTGGAGTAAGCTATTATAACGGAAAAACTTTTGATAATTTTACTACCAAGGAAGGTCTAACCAGTAATGATGTTAATACGATTCTGGAAGATAAAACAGGGAAAATATGGTTTGGTACTAGAGGAACACTTTGTGTTTATAACCCTTTAACATCTAAATTTACTCAGGTAACAAATAAAGAAGATACCTCTTTCAAAAATGTATGGACATTAATAGAAGACAGTAAAGGTAATATTTGGATTGGTGGAGAAGATGGTCTTTCGAAATATGATGGCTTAATATTTACAAATTTGACTTCTGAATTTGTTAGTTGTGTTTATGAAGATAAAATTGGAAATATTTGGACTATCTCATCAGAAGGTTCTCTAAAGCGATATGATGAGAATTCTTTAGTTAATCCAAAACCATTTTCAACCGAAATATATAAAAACAATAATATGTCTTTTAGACTAATTGAAGATAAAGAAGGCAAAATTTGGGTAGGAACTCTTCAAGGAGTATTCAACTATGATGGAAAATCTATAAATTATTTAATAAACAAGCAATAACTAAGAAGAGAAAAACTACTGAGAACAATGTATATAGCAAATAGGGCCTTCATTGATAAATTGAAAGTTCAGAGCCATTTAGAAAGTTCGCCAAATATAAAATTTGGCTTTTAAAAAATGAATAAATTAAAACAAAATATTTATATTTGGCTAAGTGCTTAATCGAAAGTTCAGTACTTCGGAATCCCGTACTAACCGTAGCCTAAACGTTCAAGTCAATAGACTATTTTCATACTTTCTCAACAACAACTTTAGAGCCTTCTTCAGAAGTTACTTTTATTTTGGTTTTTCGTTTAATAAAACCTCCGGCAGAAACAACATCAATACGCTTTCCATCAATCATAGCAATACCGGAAGGACGAAGGTCAGTATGTGCTTTGCCAATTTTACCTAATAAATCTTTAGCAATATCCTCGGCAGAATAGCCGGACTTTTTATCAATATTTTTATTTAGAATTAATTTATTCCACATAGTAATTCCTGGCAAAAAATTAAGAAGTGTAAATATAAGAATTCCCGACAAAACAAATGCACCAGCCAATTGGATAGTTGCCATCGAAAGCATTCCAGAATCAACCATTGGAAAGTCAGATATCAATCCAAGGAATAAACTTCCAACCATCAAAATAATTCCAACAGCACCAAAGATTCCAAAACCCGGAATTATAAATATTTCTACAACTAAAAGAATTACACCAATTACAAAAAGAACAATTTCAACCATAGATGCTAACTCTAGTATAACACCCGAACCAAAAAACAATGCTAAAGCAATTACAGCACCAGTTCCGGCTATTCCCCAACCTGGAGTTTTAATTTCTGTAAATACTCCAACCATAATTATCATCATTAGAATAGATGTAACAATGGGGTTATTCAAAAATCTTACAAAGTCTTCAGCCCAATTACTGTTTAGGTTAATGATATCACCACTTTGTAAGTTATTAGCAATTAACAAGGAATCGAAATTTGAAATTATAGAATCAGCCATTCCATATTTTACAGCTTCTTCGGAAGTTAGGGTAATTAGTTTTGAACTATCAACCAAACCTTCTACAACAACTCTTTCATCAACCATTCCTTCTGCAATGTCGGTTCTTCGTCCCATTCTTTCAGCCGTTGCTCTCATCTCTGCTCGCATATACGATTGAGCTTTTTCAGAGACTTTACTTCCCGCTTGATCAACAACAGTAGTAGCACCCATTGAAGCACCGGGAACCATAATTATTTTATCGCAAGAAAGAGAAATTAATGCTCCAGCAGAAATTGCTCGCTTATCTATAAAAGCATAAGTTTCAATTTCACAATCTATAATTGCATCTTTAATCTGTGTAGCTGCGTCAACTCTTCCACCAAACGTGTTTATTCTAAATATTACAGCAGTTGCAGAATTTTCTTCTGCTTCATCTACAACACGCTGAATATAAGGGGCAAGACCCAAGTCAATCATTCCCTCAATTTCTGCAACGTAAACTTTGTCTTGAGCAAAGTTAAGGTTTGTTAAGATGAACAGACAAATTAAAATCGCTAATACTTTTTTCATTTTTATTCTCCAGTGCATAAATCACAATTTAGTTTTCAGATTTATGTTGTCATACCGGTTTGTGTTTTTTGCAATACCGGTATATTATAATTCAATATAATCTGGTATAACATAAAACAGCATAAACCATTTCATGTTTAGTATGTAAATCAGATAACTATATATAAAACATTTTTATGAAATTCAATAAACTCATTTTATAAATGAATAGTTCAACATTTTATAAATAAGTTTAGCCGTATTAAAATTACTTGCTAAATGAAATTTGGAAGGTGCTAGTTCAACAACATCAAAGCCAACAATATTTTTTTGTTCACCAACTACCTTTAAGAGGTTCATTGTTTCATCCCAAAAAAGTCCTCCAGGTTCTGGTGTTCCCGTTGCAGAAATAACTGAAGGGTCAAAACCATCAACATCAAAAGTTATATAAACATTTTCACTCAACGAATCTAGAACTTTTTTCTGCCAGTTTTTACCGAATTTATTATTTCTGATATCTTTCATAAAAAAAGTATTGATTTTATTTTCCTTAATAAAATCATATTCTTCTTTGCATAATGCTCTTATTCCTACTTGAACAATATTTTTTGTAAACTCTGAAACCCTTGCCATTACTGACGCATGCGAGTATTTATTTCCCTCATAAGAATCTCTCAAATCAGAATGTGCATCAATTTGTAGAATAGAGAAGTTTTTATATTTTTCAAAATGAGCTTTTATTGGAGCTATGGAAAGCGAATGTTCTCCACCAAGAGTTATAACAAATTTGTTTGCATCAATTTGTTTTTTTACTTCTTCATAAATTTTATCAATTGATTTTTTAACGGATAATTTTCCAAATTTTATTTCTTCAAGAGTACAAATTCCTTTTTCAAAACAAAGTTCTCTTTTTAATTCTTCATCAAAAAATTCAACATAGTGGGAAGCTTTTAGTATTTCTTTTGGACCGTTACTAGTCCCCTTTCCATAACTGACTGTCTTCTCCAAAGGAACTTGTAGAATTACAACTTTAGATATATCATAAGAGGAATATTTTTTATCAAGTCCGAGGAAGTTGTTTTTTTGTGGAATAACTTTCATTTGAATTATCTCAAGTGCCTGGCATCTTAAAGACGCCAGGCACTTTTAATATTATTCTTTGCCTAAAACTTGACCAATTGCAGTACGTTCCATTTTTATTTTGGTATTATTTCCAACATCAAGTAAAATTGTTTTTTCGTCAAGCCCGGCAATTGTTCCATGAATACCGCCACTAGTAATAATTTTATTGCCTTTTTTTACATCGTCAAGCAACGCTGCTCTTTCTTTTGCTTTTTTCTGTTGAGGTCTAATAATCATAAAATAAAAAATTGCGAAAATTGAACCGAACATGATTAAAGTACTAACCATACTTCCGCCTTCTCCACCTTGAGGTGCCATTGCTAATAATAATTCCATCTATTTCTCCATTACTTTATTTAATTATTTATTTTGTTTGATAATTTACTAATAATTTTATTTTTCCACTCACTAAAATTTCCTTCTATAATTTTTTCTCTTGCAGTATCTGTTAGGTTTACATAAAAAGTAAGGTTATGAATTGATGCTAATTCCAAAGCAAGAACTTCCTTAGCAATAAACAAATGACGTAAATATGCTTTTGCGAAATTTGTACAAGTATAACAATTACAATTTTCATCCAACGGAGAAAAATCATTTTTATACTTTGCATTTTTCATGTTCACAAATCCTTCACTAGTAAACAGATATGCATTGCGTGCATTACGTGTTGGCATTACGCAATCAAACATATCAACACCTCGTTCAATTGCTTCAAGAATATTTTCTGGTCTGCCAACTCCCATTAAATATCTTGGTTTGTTTTCTGGTAAAAAGTCGATTGTAAAATTCACCATCTCGTACATTTCTTTTGCAGGCTCTCCTACCGCAAGTCCGCCAATAGCATAGCCATCAAACTCTAACCTAATTAAATCTTTCGCAGATTTTTCTCTTAAATCTTTGTAAACACTTCCTTGAACTATTCCAAATAAGAATTGTTTATGTCCATACTTTGGTTTTGAATTATCGAAAGCTTCCTTATTAAGAATTGCCCAATCGGAAGTTAGTTGAGTTGATGTTACAGCATAATCATAATCGCAAGGATAAGGTGTACACTCATCAAGCACCATCATAATATCAGAGCCAATAGTTCGCTGAATATCAATCACAACTTCTGGAGAGAAAAAATGTTTAGAACCATCTAAGTGTGATTTAAACTCAACTCCATCTTTTTTAAGTTTTCTCAATTCAGACAAACTATAAACTTGAAACCCACCACTATCAGTAAGAAGTGCATTATCCCAATTCATAAACTTGTGAAGTCCACCAGCTTCTTCCATTACTTCCATACCCGGGCGAAGATAAAGATGATATGTATTTCCCAATATTATTGAGGCTTTAATTTCATCTTTAAGAAATCTTTGGGTAACAGTTTTAACAGTACCTTGCGTACCTACTGGCATAAATCGTGGAGTTTTAATAGTACCATGATCTGTCTCGAAAGATGTAGCCCTAGCTTTGCTGTTTTTGTCTTTTGCATCAAGTTTGAAATTCATAACACTCTAAAAATTAAGAAACCAAAGATAACTTTAGGAAAGGCAATTTGCAATAAAGGTTTTCCAATGAACTTTAAACTTACGCCATATATCAGCTAAAGAGATAAGAAGTCTTATATGGCAGATATCACAGTCTTTTTATATAATTTTTTTTATATTTTGAATGTGGAAAATTATTGTCATTTTCTAACCAACCCCAAAGGTGGAAACATGGAAAAAAAACTAACACTTTTTACTGTGCTTATTTTTGGATGTCTTCTTTTTGTAACAAACTTTCTAACCACCCAAACAGTAGAAGTTAACTTAAAAGTATTTATGGAAGGTCCATACAATGGTATGGGAATGAATACAACATTAGATTTGTCTACTCAATTAACTCATCCTTATAGTTCAGTACATACTGGTGATGAAGAAGTTGCAGTTGGATTCTTTGCTATACACCCAAATATTTTAGATTGGATTTTGGTAGAGCTTAGAGACAAAGATGATAACTCACAAGTTGTAAAAAGGAGAGCAGCATTTTTGTTAAATGATGGACAAATTGTAGATTTGGCTGGAGTCAGTCCTGTAGCTTTTGATGTGGTAAATTCTGATTATTATGTTTCTGTTTACCATAGAAATCATTTGTCTATTTTAAGTTCAGATATTGTTTATAGAAGTACTTGTCCGGGAACTCCAAAAGTATATTATGAAGGTGGTCCAAATAACGACAATGATGGTGATGGAGATTACTATACTATAGTGCAGATAGCAACCCAATGTTGGTTAAGGGAAAATTTAAATGTAGGTGAAAAAATAAATTGGTTAAATATTGGTGACAACCAAACGAACAATAGTGTAATTGAGAGATACTGCTACAGTAACATTTTAACTAACTGTACAACTTATGGAGCTTTATACCAATGGAACGAAGCAATGCAGTATGTATCAACATTAGGAGCACAAGGTATTTGTCCAAGTGGATGGCACATACCAACCGATTTACAATTTCAAACTTTAATTAATGAAGTAAGTGGAAGCAGTAGTAAACTTGAAGCAACTGGAACAAATACAAGTGGCTTTTCTGCATTATTTGCTGGTAATATTAATAGCTTTAATGGTCAGTTTAACGGTCAGGGTTTTAGCATTAATATTTGGCTTTCTGAGGAGAGCTTTGGCAATGCTGGCAACTACTACATGAACAATTTTGATGATGATATTGATTATTTAAATCGCTTAAAGAATAATGGTCATAGTGTAAGGTGTTTGAAAGATTAGAAATATTTGAGAAATAATATACAATCAAATCAGTATTGTATTAGTTGCAGTTACCAAAGTAAAATGAATTTTTATTTTTTAAATTAATTTTGCTCGGTTAAAAAAGTTAAACATTTTTGAAATATATTAATCCTATCCATTATAATTTACTTTATGTGATGTAAATCACGTATAGTAAATTATATCTATAAAAACAACTTTGTAATTTGGAAAAAGTATATTTTTTTGCTATTTTATAATTATAAAAGGTGTTGAGATGAGTAAAACCATCTAATGATTGTTTAACCATTATTATAATTCTAAATATAGTTATTATCCCAAAACAGAAAACAATCTTTTTGTATTTCCAATCCTCATCTCAATAGTAAATCATATCTAGTAAATATGGAGGATCTCAAAAATGCATCCATTCAGAATTTATAAGTATTTTATACTTATAAACTTCGCAATTCTATTAAGCTTGTTGGCTTTCAATTCTTGTAAAGAAGAAAGCAATCCCATTGATCCAGTAGAAAAAGATAAACCCTTAACAGGAACGGTTTCAACAGGCGAGTTTACAAAAGAGATTACAAAAGATATAGGAACTGGAGGAGGAACAATTGAAATTTCAAATTCCAAATCACCTATAAATGGTTTTAAAATCACAGTACCGCAAAAAGGATATGGTGAAACTCGTAATTTTTCAATATCAACAGCTACTATAACAAATCATAAATTAGGAGATAATTTTAATCCAATATCTCCACTCATTACAATAAAAAACGGTGGAGGCTATTCTGAGATACCTATGCAAATAAAAATTCCAATTGCTAAGAAAAGTGATGAATTTATAATTGCATTTTTATATGACGAAGTTACGGGTAAAATAGAAGCCCTGCCAGTAATTGAATTAGATGCTTCTTCAATAACTGTTGAAACAAGACATTTTGCTTCATCGAGTCTATCGGAAAATAATCTTGGGAAGACTGATAACTTAGCTTTAACAAACTTAGTAGTTTCATCAATAAAAGAAAGTATCCTATTAGGACAAACTATTCTCAATACTGGCTTTTCTCCGGGAGTTGACGATTGGGAGTTTCCAAATTACGGATCTTATTTGTCAACTGGTGGACATTGTGCCGGTCAAGCAATTACTGCAATGTGGTATTTTTACGAAAAGAGACTTAAGGGCGAGCCTCAACTTTTTCATAATTTTGATAGAGTAAATGAGGAGGAGGAACCTGGATTTCTTTGGGAAGATAACCCACTAGGATATCGTTTTGCTTCTACAATTCAAGAAGATTTTAGTTGGGCGGGTTGGGTTAAAGACATAAATATTCAATCCATGAATCCTAAATTAACTTGGCTTACATTTATTGCTTCAATACTTTTTACAGGAGAACCACAGTTTGTTCTCCTGTATAGCACAACAGAAAAAGCTGGACATGCAATGATAGTTTACAAGATAAATGTTTCAGAAGGAAAACTCTACATTGCAGATCCCAATTATCCAAATAATCATAGCTCAAATGGTACACATTCTGAAAGGATAATAACATACTCTAACGGAAAACTTCTCCCCTATAATTCTTTGCTTAAGGTTGGTAACCCTGGAATTGTGTTTGATCAAATAGGATATTTTGCCAAAACAGCTAATATAAAATGGAATCAAATATCAAAAAGATATAAAGAGTTAGAACAAAAAACAATAGGAAATGATAGATTACCTGAATATGATCTTTATGTTAAAACAGATTCTACTTTATTTCCATTAGTTGATGGAACAAATGAACTATCTGGCAGTTTATTTGAATTTTATTGTCAAAATACAAATATAATTGGGTTTCTTCCTGGAACAGATCATTTTCAAGAGTTATCTATATATAAAGCAGATGGAAATTTATTAGAGACATCTAATGCAAAAGGAATAGTTAAACTAAACCTAGAACCTGGAGAAAGAGAATTAGGTTTTTCTGTTTCTGGATACAGAGATAATGTAGCTGATAATTATTATGATTTTAAATGGATTACTGTAAAAATTGAAAAGGGTGCTGTTGAGGGAAAGACAGGAGACCCTTGTCCGGAAATTCCGACAGTAACATACAGAGGTAAAACTTATAACACAGTACAAATTATAAACCCACAATTTAATGTAGTACAGTGTTGGCTAAAAGAAAATCTTGATGTGGGTACAGAAATCAATACTAATGATAATCAAACTGATAATGGTATTATTGAGAAATATTGTTACGAAAATAGTGCAAACTGTACGAAATACGGTGGGTTATATCAATGGAATGAAGCAATGCAATATGCAACAGCAGAGGGTAGTAAAGGTATTTGCCCGGATGGTTGGCATATACCAACTAATCGTGATTTACAACACTTAAAAGATAATGATGGAGTACCCACTAACAAGAATGGTCATGAATATTTAGCAATTGGAGAAGGAAGAGATCGGGGAACCGGTACAAATGAAAGTGGTTTTACTGGATTACTTGGAGGTTACCGTTCATCTAACAAACAATTCTTTCGTCTCGGTCATGAATTTCGATTTTGGAGTTCGAGTAAAGGTGGTGAAATTCCAGATGATGATGTTTGGACTATGTTGATGGATGGTAGTAATGGAGATGTTATAATAGATTATTCTACTATCTTTGAAATCGCTTATAGTGTTCGTTGCCTTAAAGATGAGGTAACAAGTACCGAAAATCAACCACCTTTTATCCCATCTAATCCAGCACCAATAGATGGAGCAACTGGGCAACTTACAAATACTTCACTTACTTGGAATTGTAGTGATCCAGATGGAGACCCAATAATTTATGATATTTATTTTGGAACAAGTACTAATCCTTCACTAGTTTCTACAAACCAAACTAGTACTACATATGTTCCTAGTAGCTTAAATGAAAACACTAAATACTACTGGAAAATAGTAGCAAAGGATGATCATAATAATGAAACAACAGGATCAGTTTGGGTATTTACTACAAAGGGATCTTCAGGCTCTACTTCAGTTTGTTTAAGTGTAGCACCTACTGTATTTTATGAGGGAAAGACTTATAACACAATAAAAATAGGTGACCAATGTTGGTTAAAAGAAAATTTAAATATAGGCACAAAGATTAATTACAATAACAGTACAAACGATGATCAAACAAATAATAATACAATAGAAAAATACTGTTATGATAATGATGAAACAAATTGTGATACGTATGGCGGTTTATATCAATGGGATGAAGCAATGCAATATGTAACTACTGAAAAAGCTAAAGGCATTTGCCCTGATGGTTGGCACATTCCAACTGAGGCAGAATTTGAAATATTAAAAACTCAAGTTGGGAATGATGCAAATACATTAAAAGAAATTGGACAAGGTTCTGGTAGTGGAAGTGGAACAAACACAAGTGGTTTTTCCGCTTTATTAGGTGGTAGTAAATATGGCAATTTTACTAATTTAAGTTTTGGTACTGATTTTTGGAGCTCAAATATTGATGAGAATGGAGCTATATTTTATCAGGTATTTTTTAATCATAATATTTTTTCCTTTGGTGGTGGTAGTAAAAGGAATGGAAATAGTGTACGTTGTTTGGAAGATTAACCAAGTTTATTTTAAGATTAAAATTGATGATAAAAACAAAACCCAACTTAAATTTAAGTTGGGTTTATTTTTAAAACATTTTTTCTTTGAAATGAATTTATGCAGAGTAAAATCTATTAATGATTTCTAAACCAATAAAATGAGCTACTTAAACTCCTTTTTCCGCATGTAGATATATGCAAGTATTACTCACATAAAAAGGAGAAAAAATGAAGTACAAAACACAATTAATCTTTGTCATTGTTATTTTTATTTCAAGCTTTCTAACAGCACAAACACTAACTGTTGATATAAAAGTATTTTTAGAAGGACCGTATATTAGTAGTGATATGAATTCTACATTAGATTTATCAAGTCAATTAACTCATCCATATAGTTCAATACATAGTGGAACTGAATCAGTTGCAGCTGGATTCTTTAGTTCACACACTAATATTGTGGATTGGATTCTTTTAGAACTTAGAGATAAAGACGACAACACTCAAGTAATTAAAAAGCGAGCAGCATTTTTATTAGATGATGGACACATAGTAGATTTGGATGGTGTTAGTCCAGTAAGTTTTAATGTTGTAGATAATGATTATTATGTTTCTGTTCAACATAGAAATCATCTATCTGTTTTAAGTTCAACCATAGCTTATAGAAATACTTGTTTAGGAGTACCAACTATAACTTACGCTGGTAAAACCTATAACACTGTACAAATAGGAAACCAATGTTGGTTGAGAGAAAATATAAATGTAGGTGGAAGAATAAATTCAAAGGATGTGAGCAATAACCCACAAAACCAAACAAACAATAGTATAATAGAAAAATACTGCTATGATGATAACGAAGCTAACTGTACCCAATACGGTGGTTTATACCAATGGGCAGAAGTAGTACAATATGAAAATGGAGCAACAAATACATCAAACACTACTCCGGCATTATCCGGGAACATACAAGGTATTTGTCCAAATGGTTGGCACATACCAACATTTGCAGAATTCCAGACCTTAAAAGCAGCAGTAAGCAATAACAGTAATGCCTTAAAGTTAATAGGGCAAGGTAGCGGTAATGGGGCTGGCAATAATAGTAGTGGCTTCTCAGCACTGCTTACGGGTGAATTTTTTTACAATGATGGTAACTATTTCTCTAAAGGTTTCAGTGCCTTTATTTGGAGTACTAACGAGAATGGTCGTGACGCTACCGCTATGGATCTAGACTTCGGCAATAATTTTATTAGCCTTTTCACTACCGATAAGAGATATGGCTATAGCGTTCGTTGCCTAAAAGATTAAAAAAGAACAAGGAAGATCGGTGGAAAGGAAACTTCTGACTTCGCTAAAAAATAGCTATGCCGAGACAGGAAAAACCCGGGAACAATTACAAGAGACTAGAAAGACAGAAAACTGAAGAAGGCGAAAATCCAAGTAATTCTAAATAAGCTGGGCTTTTGTAATTTTTATTGTTAGTTTCTAAAACAGTAGAAATATGTATCTTTAGAAGATGAATTTTGTATATGCAATTATTTGTATATTCATTAAATTATTTATTGTAATTAAATATTTAATGGTAAATTTTATATTATGATTAAAAGATTACTTGAAAACTATATAGGGAAAACTCTTTTAAGGGCAAAACTATAATACTATATGGAGCAAGACAAGTTGGAAAAACAACTTTAGTCCAAAATATTTTGAACAATTATGGAAAGACTGGACGTTATTTAAATTGTGAAATATTTTCTGTAGAACAAAATTTAACAAAAGCAGAACCCGAAAAATTAAAAGCTGTTCTTGGAGACTACAAACTAATTGTACTTGATGAAGCACAAAATTTACCAAACACAGGTAGAATATTAAAAGTTATTACAGATTCACTAAAAAATATACAAATAATTGCAACAGGCTCATCAAGTTTTGATCTTGCAAATAAAACAGCAGAACCAATGACGGGAAGAGTTATTACTCATACTCTCTTTCCACTTTCAACATTAGAAATAAAAAAAATAGCGATTGGCTTACTGTTGATGCTCAATTAGAAAAATTACTTCTCTTTGGTTCATATCCGGAGATTTATAATTCAAATGAAGAAGGTGCTGTAAAAAGATTGGGAGAGTTAGCATCAAGTTATTTATTTAGGGACTTATTAAAATTTGAGGGAATAAAAAAATCGAGTCTCTTAATGAATTTATTAATTGCAATTGCATTACAACTAGGAAACGAAGTAACCTACAATGAATTAGCAACAAAGTTTGGAGTTAGTAGTTTAACAATTCAAAAATATTTGGATTTATTAGAACAAAGCTTTGTAATATTCAAGCTAAATTCTTTTTCACGAAATATTCGTAAAGAATTAACAAAATCATTTAAAATATATTTTTGCGATAATGGAATAAGAAATTCACTTATCAATAATTTCAATCCTATTTCATTAAGAAATGATGTTGGAGCTTTATGGGAAAACTTTTGTATCTCAGAAAGGATTAAAGCAAACTCCATAATAACAGAAATGTTAATAGTTACTTTTGGCGAACTTACGACCAAAAAGAAATTGACTATGTAGAAGAAGCATCTGGCAAAATTATTGGTTACGAAATGAAATACTCAGAAAAACAAAAGTTTAAAATTCCAAAGGGGTTTAGGGAAACATATAATGCCGATGTTTATAAAATTGACAAAACCAACTATTGGAAATTTTTTGAACTCTCGGTTTAACAAATGAGAAATAATATGATGAATAAAATTTTAGTAGTCCTTATTTTATTATTACAGGTTTTAAATATTGATTGCAAAGCTCAAGAAATAACTATTGAAATATTTGATGCTAAAGAAAAAGCTTTTTTACTAGAACTTGAAGGAGAAAAAACAAATCTAATTGATTCAGTCTATTCACAAAATGGAAAATATACTTTTTCCTTAGAAAACAAAACTGTTGGATTGTACCGATTACAATTTGATAGCAGACATGAAATTAATTTTATAAATGATGGAAAAGATATTCTAATAAAAACAGATTATAATAATATTTTAGATAGTTTGTTAATTGTTAAATCAGAAAATAACAGATTGTATTATGAGTTTATTAGACTAAATAAATTGTATAAAAAGAAAACTGAACTTTTAAATATTATATTACTTCATTATCCAAGTGATGATGAATATTATAAAGTAACTCAAAATAAATTAGAGCAGATTCAAAATGAGTATCATAAGTTTATTCAAAAAACTTCTCAAGCAAATCCAAAATCATTTATTGCTCGTTATATAAAATCTGCACAACTACCTATTGTTCATAATTCAATTCCAATTGAAGGACAAATAACTTTTCTAAAAAAACATTCTCTTGATAATGTAAATTTTGATGATGCCGAACTTATTTCATCAGATATGTTTACTAATAAATCAATTGAGTATTTAACTTATTATAGAAATCAACAATTACCAAAAGAACTTTTAGAAAAAGAATTTATGAAAGCAGTTGATACACTTTTGAATAAAGCTAAAATGAACCAACTCGTATATCAATACATAACAGAATATTTAATCGATGGATTTAAGAAATTTGGCTTCGATAAAATAATAGACTACATAGTAGAGAATTATGTAATTGAAGATGATCTATGTTTGGATGAACAAACAGAGAATTCAATTCAAAGAAGAATAGACCAAGCAAAAATATTAGCAAAAGGTTCTAAAGCCCCTAATATCATTATGCCAAGTAAAGATGGCAAAGTAATTGATTTATCCAAAATTAAATCCCAAAAAGTATTACTGGTTTTTTATGCAAGTTGGTGTCCACATTGCAAAACCTTGCTTCCGAAGCTAAACAACTTAAATACTAACTCTGAAGAATTAGAAATTATTGCAATATCTTTAGATAATACAAAAGAAGATTGGCTAAAATTTATTAACGAGAATTGTTCAGAATTGACGAATCTAAATGATCAAAATGGATGGGATGGAACAGTTGCTTCTGAATATTTTATTTATGCAACACCATCAATGTTTTTGCTTGATCGTGAAAAAAAGATTATTGGTAAACCAACATCTTATGATGAGTTAAAAGATCTACTGGATTCCCACTAAGCTTGCACTCGAATGTTTTAATCGGATGAACATTCGGGAATGACATATCTAATTTTGGTTAGTTAATCTTTCAATTATCTAGCATCTCGTAACCAGCATCCAGATTTGTATCTCATATCTAAAAACCGTAGCGCGTACGGGGTTCGAACCCGTGTTACCGGCGTGAGAGGCCAGCGTCCTAGACCACTAGACGAACGCGCCATTACTATAGAATGGCAAAAGTAAAATTAAATAAATTTTAGGGAACTTTTACAACTATAAATCGTCATAATAAGTGTGAAGGTCTCAAACGGAGAATTATGCTGGGGGAAGGTAGTTCTCCGTTCTTTATTTTAAATACTACTTTGATAAAAATAAACTAAGAAGTTTTTGTTCTTTGCTTCCTAACTTTTTTCTCAGAATTGCGACTTGATTCTTTTATTGAGTCTAAGACAACATTTGTTGACATATTATTTAAACTTAAAAAGTCTTTTAGTTCAATAAAATCAATGCTTGAATTAAATTTTGTAAGTGCTATTCCCTTCCCAAATCTTTCAATATTTTCATATTTAATTTGGGTTACTTTTTCACCGTACTTGTTAATAAGTCCCCACTTATTTCCAATACGAACTTTTGTAATACTAAATAAACCATAATACGGATAAATATAATCGTAAGTATCTGAGTTAACTCTATTTCCCTTTTTATCAAATAGAACCCAGCTTCCTTCTTTTCTTGCTGCAAGTAAACCAAAGCCAGAAGGAAGAGTAAAAATTTCTAAATAATCGATGGATAAAAGTTCATCTCCTTCAAAACTATTCATCCCCCACAAGTTGTTTTCTTTTAATCTAACTATCTTGGAGTGAGTACCGATATATTGATATTTTTGTTTTATATTATTTTTCTTATTCATTTACAACTCACCTAAAACCATTTTTGTATTAGTGAAACATAACATTTTTTCAATATACTATTGTGAGTTGCAACACAGATATAGAGTAAAAGAGTTTTAGCAAAACAATTCTTTTTCTAAATAGTAGAGAAGAGGATATTAAGCAGAATAAAACGTTTAATTTGTTTGTAAAGATTTTTCAGTAGAATGGTAATTCTTAGTTTTATATAATTTGTAATTCATTGCATCTGTTAAAGCTATTAAACTTGCTTCAATAATATTTTCAGAAACACCAACGGTTGACCAATTATGTTCACCATCAGTCGATTCAATTAGTACTCTTACTTTTGCATTTGTTCCATCATTCTCGCCAAGTACTCTCACTTTGTAATCAGCAAGTTTTATTTCAGCAATTTCAGGAAAGAACCTTAAAAGAGCTTTTCTTAAAGCACCATCTAAAGCATTTACTGGTCCGTTTCCATCAGAAGCTGTATGTTCAACTTCACTGTTAACTTCAACTTTAAGTACTGCTTCAGAATATGTTTTAATATTTTGATCTTGCATAACATTTATCTTTGCATAAGTTACATCAAAATATGGAGTGTATTCTTGTAATTCTTTTCTTAGCAACAATTCAAATGAAGCTTCAGCTCCATCAAACTGATATCCATTGTATTCAAGCTCTTTTAGAAATGTCACAAATTTTTTGTTGAAGTTTTTATCATCCGGTAATTTAATACCAAGCTTTTCTGCTTTGTACCTAATATTACTTTGACCAGAAAGATCAGAAACAATTACTCGTTGTTTGTTCCCAACAATTGTTGGATCAAGATGTTCATACATTCTACTATCTTTTAGAACCGAACTAACATGAATTCCACCTTTATGTGCAAATGCAGATTTACCCACAAAAGGTGCTCTTGTATTTGGAGAAACATTAATCATCTCATAAACAAAATTGGATAGTGAAGTTAGATTTGTCAAATCCAATTTTTGATTAGTTGTTCTATCCATTTTAATAATTAGGTTAGGGATAATAGTACAGAGGTTAGCATTTCCACATCTTTCCCCTACTCCATTCATTGTACCCTGAAGGTGTGTTGCACCAGCTTGTATTGCAGTTATAGAGTTTGCAGCCGCCATCCCAGAATCATTGTGAGCGTGTATTCCAACCTTAACAGAAAGATGTTTTATAATATCCCCAGTAATTTCAAATACTTCATTCGGAAGAGTGCCACCGTTTGTATCGCATAATACAATTGTATCTGCTCCGCCTTTTGCAGCAGCTTTACACATTTTTATAGCAAAATTATTATCATCTTTGTAACCATCAAAAAAATGTTCAGCATCAAATATTACTCTTCGTCCTTTATCCACAAGGTATTTAACTGATTCATAAATTAGTTCTTCATTTTGGTCATCAGTTAAACCTAAAGTTTTTTCAGAATGGAATCTCCAAGTTTTTCCAAATATTGTAATTATTGGAGCTTCGGATGAAACTAGTTTTTGTAAATTTATATCTTGTTCAATTTTATCTGGAAATCTTGCAGTAGAACCAAATGCACAAATAGTAGAATTTGTAAGATTAAGCTTTTTTACTTCTTGAAAGTATTCCTCGTCTTTAGGATTACTACCAGGCCAGCCGCCTTCAATAATATCAATACCAAATTCATCCAAGCGTTTTGTTATTTCCAATTTATCATGTATTGTAATGTTAACACCTTCACCTTGTGTTCCATCACGGAGTGTTGTATCAAATAATTCTATTTTCATTTTTGTTTTTTTTATTTTTTAGTCAAATTTTCACGTGCCTGGCACTTTCAAAGTGCCAGGCACGTTAGTTAAACCTATATCATATCATTTTTTCTTGCATACTCAAAAATTCCACCAGCTTCAACAATTGGTAAAACACTTCCTAGCTGATTTAATGAATATGATTTATCTGTTGATTTATTTGTAAGTAAATAAGTTTCAAGATTTATTTCTAATTCATCACCAGTCTTAATTACTTTATTAAGATTTTCTGTAGATTCACACGGAACAAGAAAACCACCATCAACCGAATTTCTATAAAATATTCTTGCATAAGATTCAGCAACAATTGCTTTCACTCCAGCTTTCTCTAATGCAAACGGAGCATGTTCTCTTGAAGAACCACATCCAAAATTTGAGCCCCCAATAATTATACTAAACTCAGATAAATAATTATCTCCATCTACAAATTTAATCCCACCTTCAGGAAGTCCCGATTGCTCAATAGGTACGCTGGAAAGTGCAAAGTGTCCATATTTTTTTGACTCTTCCTCATCAGTTAAACTATAAACTAAATGCTCTGCTGGAATAATTTGATCTGTATCAATATTATTTCCTAGAACAAATGCTTTACCTTTTATTATTTTTTCCATTACTTCCAATACCTTAATTTTTATTTTAAATTCGCAATTATAAAAAATCTCTTGGGTCAGTTATTACTCCAGTTATTGCTGAAGCAGCTACAGTAAGAGGCGATGCTAAATAAACATCAGATTGTTTACTTCCCATTCTACCAGGAAAATTTCTATTAGTAGTAGAGATCACAACATCTTTATCCACACTTCTACCAAAAGTATCATCTGGTCCGCCAAGACAAGCCGCACATGATGATTGAGCAATTTCGCAACCAGCATTTCTAAAAATATCCATTATGGAAACTCCGCTAATTGTTTCTTCCTCTAACTCCCTTGCAACTTGTGTTGAAGCCGGAACAATAAAAGTTGGAACTTTAACTTTATTACCAAATATTATTTTAACTGCCATTTTAAAATCAGATAACTTACCACCGGTACAAGAACCTATGTAACATTTTGTAAGTTTTGTTCCTTCAACATTTCTGACTGTATCTTTATTATCAGGGCTATGAGGTTTTGCAACAACTGGCTCCATCTTACTTACATCATAAGTAAATTCACTATGATACTTAGCATCATCATCACTTTTAAATATTTCGTAATCTGTAATTCCTTTGCTCCTTACAAATTCTTCAGTAACACTATCCGCTGCAATAATCCCATTCATTGCACCAGCTTCAATTGCCATATTTGTTAATGTCATTCGTTCATCCATGTTAAGTGAATAAACACCACTTCCATCAAATTCCATAGCTCTATAAGTAGCTCCATCGGTTGTGATATCACCAAGAATAGAAAGTATTAAATCTTTTGCCGTTAAATAATTTGGGAGTTCACCATTAAATGTAAACTTCATAGTCTCCGGAACTTTCTCCCATATTTTTCCAGTTCCCATTATGAAAGCTCCATCTGTATTTCCCACTCCAGTAGCAAACATTCCAAAAGCTCCAGACGTACAAGTGTGAGAGTCAGTACCGATTAGAACTTTACCCGGAACATTATAACCTTCTTCTGCTAAGGCAACATGACAAACACCTTTGTACCTTTCAGTTCCAACATCGTAATAATTATCTATATCATAATCCTTTGCAAACTGACGAAGAATATCCACATTTCTATTTGCATGTTTGTTAGCTGTAAAAATATAATGATCAGGGAAAATTACAAGTTTATTTTTATCCCAAACTTTTGCTTTCTCACCAAATTCTTTTTTCCATATTCCAATAACAGGTGGTCCGCAAACATCATGAGTCATAAGAGTATCAACATTAAGCCAAATGCTCTCGCCTGTTGTTACACTTTCTTTACCTGCAGATTTCGCCATTATTTTTTCAGTAATTGTCATTCCCATAATTTTTCCTTATTACACTTTTACAAATTTATTTTCTTCTTCTTTCTTTTCTAAAAGTTTAATGTTTGCCATTTTTTTATTTTGAGCACTTAAGTATGCAAGTGCACTTGCTTCAATGATATCAGTAGAAACACCACGTCCAGTAAATGAATGGGTTTTGTTTCTTATTCTAACTAACACTTCTCCTAATGCTTGTCTTCCAGAAGTTACAGAACGAACATTATATGATTCAACTTCGGGACTTATTTTTAATGCTCTTTCAATTGCATTAAATACTGCATCTATTGGTCCATCTCCTGTTGAAGATTCTTCAATCATTTCTTCTTCATACTTAATTCTAACAACAGCAGTTGGTATTGAACCAGAACCTGAGTTTACTTGAAGATAATCCAATGAATAAAAATCATTTTTATGCGAGATAGAATCTCCCATAAGAATTCGTAGGTCATCATCAAAGACTTCTTTTTTCTTATCAGCTAATTTTGTGAACAACTCATAAATTTCTATAATATTTTTGTCACTCAAATCATACCCAAGTTCTTCCAACCTTGCTTTCAATCCGTGACGTCCAGAATGTCTCCCTAAAACAATTTTTGTTTTTGGAATACCAACAGTTTCAGGAGTCATAATTTCATAAGTGTCTCTACTTTTTAACATTCCATCTTGATGAATTCCAGATTCGTGTGCAAAAGCATTTTCACCAACAATAGCTTTATTTCTTTGAACTAACAATCCGGTAAAACTAGAAACAAGTTTACTAGTATTGAAAATTTCTTTAGTATTTATATCAGTAGTATAATTAAATAGATCGCCCCTGACCTTAAGAGCCATTACAATTTCTTCAAGCGAAGCATTTCCCGCACGTTCTCCAATTCCGTTAATTGTACATTCAATTTGTCTCGCACCATTTTCTACAGCTGAAATTGAATTAGCTACTGCTAAACCTAAATCGTTATGGCAGTGAACACTTATAATTGCTTTATCAATATTGCTAACTCTATTTTTAAGTTTAGCAATTATATTGCCATACTCGGAAGGAACAGTATAACCAGTTGTGTCTGGAATGTTTACAACTGTTGCTCCAGCTTCAATTGCAACTTCAACTATCTCTACCAAATATCCTATGTCTGTTCGTCCAGCATCTTCCGCTGAGTATTCAATATCATCACAAAATGAAGCTGCATATTTAACAGCCTCATAAGTCATTTTAAGAATTGTTTTTCTTTTGTCTTGTAAAGAAACCCCATACTTTTCATGACCAAATTTACCAAGAATATGATAATCCGAAGTACTAGTAAAAGTATGTATTCTCTTGCTATTAGCTGGCTTTAGCGATTTGTACGCTGCATCAATATCTTTATTATTTGCTCTACAAAGTGCTGCAATAGTTGTATCAACTTCTGAAGCAATACTATGAACAGCATCAAATTGAGTAGGAGATGAAATTGGGAAACCAGCTTCAATTACATCCACACCGAGTTTAGCAAGTTGATGTGCAATTTCTATTTTCTCATATATATTTAATGATGCACCTGGTGATTGTTCACCATCTCTAAGTGTAGTATCAAAAATTAATATTTTTTCTTTCACTTGCTTACCTCTAGTTTGATTACGTTCCTAAATATTTTCATGAATAGTTATTTTGTAAAATATACATCTTAATAATAGCCTCAATCAATTATTTTCCTTCTCAGCTTGCCTACCCGACAGCAGCAAGGCGTGACTAGGAATTCAGATAAAAACAACAAATTAATTTCCGATAAATACACTCGGAAATGACAGACAAAGAACAAGTATTCTTGTGAACTTTATCTTAATTCTTAATCATAATCTTTCTCTTACTCGCTTTTTAACTATTTTACTGAAATCTAAAAACATGATTAAGATTACGTGTCTCGGCGACCAGCCGGATGAGCAAGAGTACGATTAAGAAAAAAATCATCTCAAACTACAATCACATATTACTTACAACAAAAACATTCCTATTGCTTCTTCTGAAAATATTTCATTCATATTTTCTAATATTTTATTTGTCATTTCTTCAGTATTAATTACTTTATCATTTTCGTTTGCAATATCTTGAGTTCTCCATCCTTGGTCAAGCGTATTTGCAATTCCCTTCTCAATTATTTGTGCAGCCTTTAACATATCAAATGTATTTTCAAACATCATTGCTGCTGAAAGTATTGCTGCTATTGGGTTTGCCTTGTTTTGTCCAGCTATATCTGGAGCACTTCCATGTATCGGTTCGTACAAAGAATATTTTTCTCCGATACTTGCAGAAGGTAACATTCCCAAACTTCCAGTTATCATTCCCGAAATATCACTAATAATATCTCCAAAAATATTTGAAGTTAAAATCACATCAAATTGTTTTGGATCTCGTACAAGTTGCATGGCTGCATTATCAACGTACATATGATTGAGTTTTACTTCAGGATATTCTTTACTAATTTCTACAACTATTTCTCTCCAAAACTGAGAAACTTCTAATACATTTGCCTTATCAATTGAAGTCAAAACCTTATCTCTTCGCATCGCCATTTTAAATGCTTTATGTGCAATTCTTTCTACTTCCAGTTTGGAATAAACCATTGTGTTCCAACCTTTTTCATCATCTAGTCCTCTTGGTTGACCAAAATAAATTCCTCCGGTCAATTCTCTTAACACAATAAAATCCGTTCCATCTAGTATTTCACTTTTAATAGATGAGTTATTTAGCATTGGCTTAAATATTTTTGCTGGACGAATATTAGCAAATAATCCTAATTCTTCGCGAAGCTTCAGCAATGCTGCTTCAGGCTTTAAATGATGTGCTAAACTTTCCCATTTTGGACCACCAACTGCTCCAAGAAAAACAGCATCCGATTTATAGCAGCCTTCTAAAGTAGCTTCTATTAGCGGAGTTCCGTGGTTTTCATAACAATCTCCACCTATTTCGAAAGTACTATAATTAATTTCTAAGTTAAACTTTTGAGCTACTAAATCAATTACTTTTGTAGTAGCAGAAGTAACTTCTGGACCAATTCCATCGCCTGGTAGAAGTGCAATATTATAACTCATTTTTATTTCCTTGTTTCTACTTAACTTCTATTATTTTCATTGTCATTCCCGAATGTCACTATCGGGAATCCATTCACTTGTATTTTACTGGATTCCCAGTCAAAGTTTATCCCGTGTTTTTAAGCGGGGCTGAGAATAACAGCCTAAAATAGGTTGTTCAAATTTTCTTAAAATAATTAAAATCTATTTTTTTATCCAAGACATCATTCCACGTAATTTCTCACCAACAATTTCAATTGGATGTTCGTTATTTTCTTTACGCAACTTATTCATATTCACTTTATCGCCATTAACTTCTTCAACAAATTCTTTTGCAAAACTTCCATCTTGCACACGTTTAAGTGCTGCTCTCATTGCTTCTTTAGATTCTGCATTGATAACTTTGGGTCCAACAACATAACCGCCATACTCTGCTGTATCACTTACAGAATAATTCATTCTTGATAAACCACCTTCGTAGTATAGGTCAACTATTAGTTTGAGTTCGTGCATACATTCAAAAAATGCTAACTCCTCAGGATAACCAGCTTCAACAAGAACTTCGAAACCAGCTTTAATAAGTTCTGCTGAACCTCCACAAAGAACTCCTTGCTCTCCAAACAAATCGGTTTCAGTTTCATTTTTAAAATCTGTTTCAATTACACCAGCTTTTGTACCACCAATTCCCTTTGCCCAAGCCAATGCAAGATCAAGCGTATTACCACTTGGGTCTTGATGAACTGCAACCAAACAAGGAACTCCGTTACCTTCTTCGTAAGTTCTTCTTACTAAATGTCCAGGACTTTTTGGAGCAATCATCATTACATTTACATTTATTGGTGGAACTATTTGTTTGTAGTGTATATTAAATCCATGACCAAATGCTAAGGTATCGCCATCATTTAAATACGGAGCAATTTCATTATCATAAACTGCTTTTTGTGTTTGGTCTGGTAACAAAATCATAATTACATTTGCCCATTTAACTGCTTCAGTAACTGTCTTAACTTCTAACTCTTTACTTTCAGCTTCTTTCCACGAACCACTTTCAGGTCGAAGACCCACACATACATTCATTCCACTTTCTTTAAGGTTAAGCGAATGTGCATGCCCTTGACTACCATAGCCAAGCACAGCAATTTGTTTAGATTTTAGATTTTCAAGTGATGCATCTGCATCATAATAAACTTTCATTTACTCTCCATTATTTCTATTTAGAATTTTTATTTATTTGATTTTTTTTCACTTTTTATCTTTTTCATTTTTACTTGTTTTGTTTGTTCACCTCTTCTCAAAGCAACAGTTCCAGATCTTGCCATTTCAATAATTCCAAACGGATGAAATACATTAACTGCAGCATCAACTTTTTCAGGAGGACCAGTTATTTCAATAGTAACTGATTTGTTATTGATATCAACAACTTTCCCTCTAAAAATATCACTTAGATTTTTTATTTCATCCATGGAATTATTTTCATAATTGACTTTAATAAGTGCTAGTTCCCTAACGGTTTTGGGAAGACTACTTAAATCAACAACTTTAATTGTATCAATCAATCTGTTTAATTGTTTTGTTACTTGATCTAATATTTGATCGTCCCCTTCTGTAACAATTGTCATTCTAGAAACTTCATCTATTTCTGTTCTTCCTATGGAGATAGAATGTATGTTAAATCCTTTACCACTAAACATTGTTGCAACTCTATCAAACGCACCAAAGGTATTTTCTACAAGTACTGTTATTGTTCTTTTCATTATTAAACCAGTTTATTTGGATTATGTTTTCTAACTATCATATCTTTTACTGAACCACCAGACGGAACCATTGGGAAAACCATATCTTCTTTTACAACTTTAAATTCCAGCAATGTTGGTCTGTCCTTAATAGACAAAGCCTTTTTCAATAATGAATCTACTTCATTTACATTGTCCGTTGAAAAAGATTCTACTCCAAATGCCTCGCCTACCTTTACAAAGTCTGGATTACTTTCTGCTAAATCAGTAAAACTATATTTTTCTGCATGATAAAGCTCTTGCCATTGTCTTACCATTCCCAAGAAACTATTATTAATTACTATAAAAGTTATTGGCAACTTATGATGAGCAGCAGTTATAAGTTCTTGCATGTTCATTTGAAATCCACCATCACCACTAAATGAAACAATAGGGCGATTTTCTGGATTAACAAAAGCTGCACCAATTGCAGCAGGAACTGAGATGCCCATTGTTCCTAATCCGCCACTAGAAATAAGTGAACGAGGATGATTGAACTTATAATATTGTGCTGTCCACATTTGGTGTTGCCCTACATCTGTACAAATAATTGCATTGCCTTTTGTTAGTTCCGAAACTCGTTCAATAACATGAGCCGCTCTTAGTTGACCATCACCTTTTTCATAATCTAAAGGACATTCACTTTCCCATTTACTTATTTGTTTTAACCATTTATCAATTTTAGGTTTCTTATTTATTTCAGCTGCTAACTCAGCAATTACATGTTTCACATCTCCAACAATTGGTAAATCAACAAGTACATTTTTATCAATTGCAGTTGGATCAATATCAACATGAATTTTGTATGAGTTTGGTGAGAATGTATTTACATCGCCAGTTACTCTATCGTCAAATCTAGCACCAAGTGTAATTAAAACATCGCACTCATCAATTGCTTTGTTTGCCCAGTAAGTTCCGTGCATACCTAACATTCCTAGTGATTGTTTGTGTGTTCCGGGGAAAGCACCTAATCCTTGGAAAGTCATTGTAACGGGAATTCCAGTTTCTTCTGCTAACACTTTTAATTCATTGCTACCATCCGACAGAATTACGCCACCGCCCACATATAGCATAGGTTTTTTAGCTTTCTCAATAATTTTAGCTGCTTTTTTTATTTGATTATGATGCCCATTATATTGTGGTTTGTAACCACGGATAATTGTTTCCTTCGGATATTCAAATTTTGTAAAATCAGCAATAACATTTTTCGGTAAATCAACAACAACTGGTCCTGGTCTTCCGGTTGAGGCTATATAAAAAGCTTTTTGTATAGTTGGTGCAAGCTCTTCCACACTTCTTACAAGAAAGTTATGTTTAGTAATTGGTCGGGTTATTCCAATAATATCAGCTTCTTGAAATGCATCATTACCAATTAAGTGAGTAGGAACTTGTCCAGTAAAAACTACCATAGGTATAGAATCCATATAAGCATCTGCAATTCCAGTTACGGTATTTGTTGCCCCCGGTCCGGATGTTACAAGAACAACACCTGGTTTACCAGAAACAATTGCATAACCTTTTGCCATGTGAGTAGCACCTTGTTCATGACGAACTAATATATGTTCTAAATGATCTATATCATAAAGCTCTTCGTAAAGCTTTATAGTTGCTCCACCTGGATATCCAAAAATATGTTTTACTTTTTCTTTTTTTAAACATTCGAAGAAAATTTCAGCGCCTGATAATTTTTTATCGTTGCTCATTGTTTAACCTTTCTTATTGTTGGATTAAATTTTTAATATTGCTCCAGTATTGGCAGATGAAACCATCTTACTATATCTAGCCAAATACCCTTTTTTTATTTTTGGTTCAAATTCCAGTAACTCTTTTAGTCTTCTTTCAATTCTTGCTTCGCTAACTTCTAATTCTAGTTTGCAGTTTGGAATATCTATTGAAATAATATCACCATCCTTAACAATAGCAATAGTTCCACGCTCTGCTGCTTCTGGAGAAACATGTCCAATACTTGCACCTCTTGTTGCACCGGAAAATCTTCCATCTGTAATTAGTGCTACTTTAGTTCCAAGTCCCATTCCCATAATTGCACTAGTGGGAGCTAGCATTTCTGGCATTCCAGGGCCACCTTTTGGTCCTTCGTATCTTATAACAACAACATCACCAGCTTGAACTTCTTTATTTTTAATTCCCGCTAATGCTTCATCTTGCGATTCAAAAACTCTTGCTGGACCTCTGTGAACTAACATTTCTTTTTCAACTGCAGCAGTTTTTACAATTGCTCCATTAACTGCAAGATTACCAAACAGTATAGCCAATCCACCTTTTTTAGAGTATGGTTTATCTAATGTTTTAATAATATTTGAATCTTCAATTTCTGCATCTTTAATATTTTCCAAAAGAGTTTTTCCAGTAACAGTCATTTCATCCAAGTTTAGCAATCCATCTCTTTTACTTAACTCATTTAATATTGCAGAAATTCCTCCAGCCAAATCAACATCTTCAATATGAACATCTGGTTTTGCAGGACTTACTTTACAAATATTTGGAGTTCTATCGGAAATTTTGTTTATATCTTCAAGTTTAATCTCAACCCCAGCCTCACTGGCTATTGCAAGAGTATGAAGAATTGTATTTGTACTTCCGCCCATTGCAACATCTAAAGTTATTGCATTATCAATTGCGTTTTTTGTTACAATATCACTAGGTTTTATATCTTTTTCAATTAGATTTAATATTTGCTTTGCAGCTGCTACAGAAAGTTCATTTCGTTTTGTACTAAGTGCTAAATGAGTTCCATTACCAGGAAGAGCCATACCAAGTGCTTCCATCAAGCAGTTCATAGAGTTTGCCGTAAACATACCTGAACAAGAACCACACGTTGGGCAACTCAAATCTTCTAATAACTTCAAACGAGTTTCATCAATTTCACCAGCTTGAAATTTTCCAACACCTTCAAAGACAGAAGCAAGATCAACAGATTCTCCACTCGGTAATTTACCCGATTTCATTGCTCCGCCTGAAATAAAAATTGATGGAACATTCACCCTTACTGCTCCCATCAACATTCCGGGAACAATCTTATCACAGTTGGGAATAAAAATCACTCCATCTAATCTATGAGCTTCAACAACGGTCTCAACAGAATCAGCAATTAATTCACGACTTGCAAGTGAGTAACGCATTCCAATATGACCCATTGCAATTCCATCATCAACACCAATTGTGTTAAATTCAAAAGGAATTCCACCGGCTTCGCGAATAGTTTGTTTAATTAATTTTCCAAATTCTTGTAAGTGAACATGACCGGGAATTAAATCTATATAAGAATTGCAAACACCTATAAATGGTTTACTAAAATCGGAATCATCTTTAATAACTCCGGTAGCTTTTAATAAACTTCTGTGTGGAGCTTTATCGTATCCAACTTTTATTTCGTCTGATCTCACAAAAATCCTTTTAGTATTTATTTATAACATACTTTCTTCGGTCTAGGTCTTTCCCTAAATCGATTATTTTTTGTGAGTTTACAAAATTTGGATTTTGAGGATTGACCTTAAAATTAGCCTATAATAATGACGAGGCTAAGAATAATGATAATCCCGAGGAGAGTAATTATGTTATTAGAAATATTAGATAACTGTACAAAGCTATTTACATCAAGAGCTATTGCTTGTGTTTGAGTGTTGTTTATATTTTTCGCTTTGTAGTTCATAATTATGTTGGTAATAATAGATTAATATTTTTTCTTTGTCAAGAATTATTTTAACAAAGCTAGACAAATATGTATATTATTTTTCTTCTTATGTATAAATAATTTCTTTGCAAAAAAACTATCCACTTTTAAAAAATAAAAAAGCCAAGTAACTAACTACACAAATTGAAGACTTACCGCTGCTTCCTTCCGGACCTGACGGAGTTGGGTAACAACCTGTTAATTAGCACTTGGCAAATTTTGAATTGCAAATATAGAGAATAGTTTATTTATTTGGAAAGAAATTTTATCAAAAGCACTAGTTATTTTTTCTCAGATTGCAAGCAATCCGAGTTACACATTTTACATTCCTAATAATCCATTAACTGCTGATATCACTTGTTGAACTCCAATTCCATCATTTCCATCAAGTGTCCAGTCTTTTGGGTCTTCGTTAGAATGAAGCTCTAAATATCTTTCGCTCGGAAGTAGTACTTTATTTGTGTTCCCTAACGGTCCCCACAATTTGGGGGAACAAGCTGTTAACTGACAAAACAATGAAACTGTTTTTACATTTAATGCAGTACAAATATGCATTGGTCCTGTACTTGATGAAATTAAAATATCCATTGATGCAAAGTACGCAAACCAATCTCTTAAACTTAAATCTTTACTTGGATAAATTACATCATCAATATTTTTCAATTGCTCTGGAATATCAACATCAGTAATAACAATTTGAATTGAATTATTTTTCTTTAGTTCTGAAATTAAATTAAAATAATTGTCCGTTGACCAATTTGGGGCTGAGTTACCACTTGTTGAATGAACTCCTACTAAATACTTCTTCTCATTCAATAATGATTTCCTAACAGTTTCCACTTCTTTCAATTCATTATAAGTTAAATGAATTTCCGGATTTATATTTTCTGATTTCACTCCAATTTTTCTTGCTAAGTCCATACAGTAATCGGCTTCGTGTCGGAGTGGAATATATTTTTGCCGACTAACACTTTTTACAAATGTTATTGCTTGATAAAATTTATGACCAACACCAACTCTAGTTTTTATTCCGGCAAAGAACAATGCATAATTTATCCACTCGTTAGGCAACAACATTAGTGCGTGAGTAAATTTATATTTCCTAATTTTAACAACAGCTCTAATAAAATCTTTTCCTTTAAGTTTCTCTAACTCAATTACTTCATCAACAAAAGGATTATTTAGATAGATGTCTTTAGTATAACTTCTAACAAGAACTACAACGTACGAATCTTGCCAAGTTTGTTTTATTTCTCGTGGAATAGCTGTAGAGAGAACTACGTCTCCAATTCTATCGGGGCGAACAATTAAAAATTTTTTTTGTTTCATCTGCTTAATAAATGCTTTATTTCTTCAAACTCAACTTCCCAGTTAAGCTCTTTTGCAGCTTTCTTACAATTAGTAGAATATTCTTTTAGCAACTCATTATTGCCAAGCATTTTATTTAAAGTTTGTACAACCTCATCATCGTTAGTCATATCAACACATTGCCCTACTTTGTATTCTTCAACAACTTTTTCCATTTGAGGTAATTTACTTGAAAGTATTGGAACTCCAGCCATTATGTATTCAAACAATTTATTAGGAAGTGCATAATAATAACTGATGCTAATATTCTCGATTAGAGAAACTCCAATATCAGCAACCACTGTATAACTTAAAAGTTCTTCGTGTTTAACTGCTCCAATAAAATGAACTCTATTTTTCACTGTGGAATCATTTGCATATTTTTCAAACTCTTTTCTAAATTCACCATCGCCAACTATTACAAAATGTGCATTATTTGTTTTATCTAACAATTTTATTAAATATAAAATTCCTCGTCCTTCTAGAATCACTCCTTGATACAAAATTATTTTTTCTTCTTTTGAAATCTTAAGTTTTTCTCTTAAATCAATTGGAATTATTTCTTTCTTATACTTTGGAAGATTTCTAACAACAACTAAGTTTTCAATTCCATAAGCTTCTTCCAAATACTCAGCATCCATTTGTCCGGTAACTAAAACAGCATCTACTTTATGTATGAATGTTCTTTCAACCCTTGCTATTATTGACTGAATAAGACCTTTGTTTCTCAATCCAGCAAGGTGAGCATAAATTTCTCTACTGTTGTAATACACTTTTGCTTTGTTAAGTTTAGCAAAGTAGTAAACTACCGGAAGGGTGTAAATATCTTCTGCGAAGTATATTTGAGCTTTGTGTTTTAATAAATTTTTAATGAGTAAAAAGAAGAAGTTGAAATAGAAAGACAGACTTGACTTAGATTTATCAAGCTTATGAATTGAAGTTTCGCCAAGTTGAGTTTTAAAATCTTTAGTTTTCCAATCGAATGAAATTGTTTTTACTTTATAATTTTCTTGTTCCAGTGAGTCAATTAAATTTACTACTCTTGAATCGTGATAGGCATTGCCAAGAAAAGCTATTACTATTTTTTTTTGATTTGACATATTTTTTGTTGAAGTATCCTTGCTAACTATTTGGATTACTTTTTAATATTTCCTCCCTCTCCCGAAAGCTTTCGAGACGGGATGACATTTGTGTTTTACTAATATTAGTCATGCTGAGTACTTCGACAAGCTCAGCAAAAACTCCGTAGAAGTGTGACGAAAATATTTACTTTACTTTAATTTAATCTGAAATGTATTTCGCATTATAGATTTTGCATCAAATTTTTCCTTAAAATCTATCAAGCTCATACTTGGTGTCATTGGATTATCTGCAGACGTATCTTGCGAAACGCCAATATCCACATAGTTATAGCCGCTTTCTGTTGCATCCTTTACAACTTCGTACATAACTCTTTGAATAGGTTTGTACTGAGCATAATCATAAAGGAGCATATTGTAAAAACATATTGCAACATTTTTATTTGCATAAAACATTAGCGATCCGGCAATTGGTTTATCTTTATAATAAACCATAAATAATTTTAGTTTGTCCAGCATTAGCTTTTTAAGTTTTAGCAAATCTTCTAAACTATGTGTTGGTTTTACATTGTGAATTTCTTTGTTAGAAATAAGTATTGGGTAAAACTCATCATACTTTTCATTTACTTCAACTCTAAGTCCATCAGTCTTAAATGATTTTCTAATGTTGCGTCTAATTGTAGGTTTGAATCGGGAAATAATATCTAATTCTTTATCCAACTTAATTGCACTTGATATATAATGAAGCTGATACGAAAAGCCTTGCCATAAAAGAGCAAAGTCTAAATTATGATTTGGATATGTTTCGTAAATCATTGGAGCAGAAGTTAAAAGAATTTCTTTAATATTTTCTTTTTTAGCATATTCTAAAAGAGTTGAAACTATCTCCATAGTTTTCTTAAAAGAAATATCAGCTATTACAAGTGAGCCATAGCTTGCTCCTATTGGGGATTCGTACAATTTATCATCAATGATGCTTCCAGGAAGAACCGCAACAATATTGTTTTTCTCTAAAAAGATAAGATGGTTGAATTGAAATTTTCCAAGCTTGTGGTAATCAAAAAACTTTTGAAGATGAAACATTGTTCCATTACTGGAATTAGTAACAAACTCATCCCAATGTTCTTTCCACTCTGCTGTGTATTTTATTATTTGCATAAGTTTCTGTATAAAAATATTAGAGAATCAAAAATAATAAATTAACAATAGAATGATTGAAAGAATTGTATTAAATATCTAAAAACTATACATCAAAGAGATTGTGTGTGCGTTGCCAATTCCAAAATCAAATGGAGTAAAACCATAATCGAAATTAAAATTATTCCAAAATACTCCACCACCGAATGTTAAGCCTTTTGAATCGTATCCGGTGACATATCCAAGACGGAGTGCAAATTGGTTTAGGTAAGCTACTTCTCCGCCTAAATGAATATGAGTATTATCAACATCCAAATACTTTTGAACTCCGCCAATAGCCGTAACTTGAGATGATATTTCGTCTAAGTAAGTTTCGTAAGAAGCAGTAAGTCTTACGTCTGAGGGAAGTTGTGTTTCCGTATTTCTAAGTTTGTTCATACTTCCCAAATTTCTTACAGAAGCTCCAAGTGTTAAACCATCTACTAACTTGCTGTACATTACTCCAAGATCAAAACCTAAACCAGTTGCTTCATCCGCAAAAATTCCTTCGTATAAATATTTAACGGTTGCACCAACAAAAAGATTCTCAATCACATTAAATCCAGTTGATAAGCTTCCGTAGAAATAATTAATATTAACTATTGCATCGGGAGTTGCAGTTGGTTTTGTTCTAACTTCAAATCCGTTAATTTTGGTTGTGTTAACTCCAATTGCAAAAGGGATTTCAAAAAGTTTGAAGTTTGCATTTATAATTTCGCTACTTAAATCTTGCACCCAAGCTTGGTGAGTAAATGATATTTGTGGTCTTTCAATATTTGCAAGTACGGCTGGATTATAAAAAACAGATGTAACATCTCCATCTAAAGTTCCAATGTCAGCAAGTCCAATGTTTCTGGCACTTACTCCATTTTTGAGGAAAGATAGACCAGCACTTCCGGCATTTTGTGCAAGCAAGGAAATGGTTATAATTAAAGATAGTGTTATAATTTTTTTTAGCATAAATAATTTCTATTTTCTGGATTCCCAATCAAAAACCTTTCGGAAATGACATTTATCTCACAAATTACTAATCTGTGTTACGTATAGCAAATTTGCAATCTGCCACTTTTTTATTTTAAATAAATGTTTATTAAAATAATATTTCTATGCCAATAATATGTGAATCATAAGATGAATACGGTTCAAGTACAAAGGCATAATTAATTCCTACATTAAAACTACTGATTTTTTTGAGATAAGAAAATCCTAAAGATGGTCTTATTGGAATATCAAAATTACTGATACTTATTCTATCAATTCCGCCTCTCAAGAATAAGTTTTCATAAATATTATATTCTGCTCCAACTCTTATAAAATCAGTTTGAGCATTGCTATGTTCAAATTCTATTGAAGCTAAAATATTTGGGTTTTCTAATTTATAAGAGGCTCCTAATTTTATAAGCAAAGGGAAATTATTTGTGGTTGAGTTCCCTTCAACTCCATATATATCGCTTGTATCCCACTTATACTTAGTGTTTATATCTGTAATAGTTCCGGCAATTGTTAAATTTTTGCTAGCTAAATAAATTACTCCTAAATCAAGTCCGAAAGCAGTTGAAGAAATTTGTTCATATAATTTGTAATAATAAAATTTAACGCCAACACCTATAGAAAGTTTATCGGAAAAACGATTTGCAAAACTTAAAAAGAATTGGTTTTCTGAAGTTGATAAATCTCCGATTTTTATTCCTTGATTATCTCTCTCATCAATTCCACTAACTCCCGCATTTATTATTCCAACACTTATTCCCGCAGTTTTTTTCTTTTTACTTTTACTTTTACTTTTACCAAATTCAAATTTTTTCGTGAAGTTCAAAAAGTTTAGAGACCTATTAAGTGAAAGGAATGAATACGATGTTTGAAAATAATTGTCATTTTGAAATGCAGACAAAGCCGGATTATAATAAGAGACCATATTCCCATCAATAACTGCTGTCATTGCATTTCCCATTCCCATTCCTCTAGCTCCAAAACCCATTCTGCTAAAAGAACCAGTCATACTATTATACTCAGAGAACTGAGACTGAGACAAAGTGATTGTAAAAATACTAAACAATATAAAAATGATTTTTTTCAATTTAATTCCTAAAAATAAAATTTTCTTTGTGAGAATAAAGGCTATTCACCACAGATGACACAGAGCAAACATCTACATTAAAACAATTATTTTACCAAATAATGGTTCATCGTTACCAATATCAATTCTATAAAAATAAACTCCGTTGGGAACTATATTATTATTTTCATCTTTCCCATTCCAGTTTTCAAAATTTTCAGCATCACTAGCTCTAGTGATATTTTGGACTACAGTTTTAACTAAATTCATTCCAAAATCAAAAATTCTTAATGAAACATTCTTATTGCCAGCTTTAAAGCTATACTTTATTTTAATTGGTTCACTATCCGGAGAAAATGGATTTGGAAATGCAATAGCTTCAGATGAAGAAGAAATTTCTGGTGAAGAAATATAAACTTTCCATTTACCATTCCAATGACTTCCATCTTCTGATAGTTTTGCCAAGCCATCATCAGAACCAAGCCAAATATTATATCTATTATCTTCATTCTCATTTACTCCAACAACAAAAAATGTATTTGTTAAAATCTTCAAGTTTGTTTCACTATCCTCTATTGGTGGATTTTTAATCCAAGTAACCCCATTGTTGTTACTTCTGTAAACGCCTTTGTCTGTTGGAAGAAAAACCTCTGCCCCAAGCGGAGAATGTTTATGTCCGTGAAAATATATTTTTTCATCTCTTAAATAATTTGTCCAATTATTTCCACCATCATCCGATTTGCTTACTCCAAAGAATTCCGTTTCTCCGTTTGCTTTCCAAGTGGAAGCCCAAATTGTTTTGCTAATTGTATCTCTGGTAATATCAATTACCCAATTTCCGCTAATAGAGTTTTGCTGATTTTGATGATTAAACTTTTCCCAACTAATTCCGCCATCAATAGATTTATTAAGACCTCCAGCTGTACCACAGTAAACGATAGACTCATCAATGCCAAGAACTGAGAATCCTAAGTGATTTAGATTTTCATCATCGCCAAATTTACCTCTTACACCTTGCAAGGCAAAAGTTAAACTATCCGTTGGTTTAATTGATGAAAGATTATCCGGAGGAAGAATAACTCGGTGCCATTTTCGTTCGGGATTTAGTTGTAAACTATCTATATAATTCCACCTAATTCCACCAGCCCAAGAAGCAATCCAAACTTTGTTGGGAGTGAAAGAAATATCCCAAATAATATTTTGTTGAGCAACAACAACAGGCAAAGCCCTTATTGTATTGATGCCATAGGTTAGCAATGAATCTCCAGAACCATCAACTGATTGGGGAACCGTTATCCAAGTTTCTCCACCATCGTTTGAGAACCTTATCCCAGAACCAGTATCGACACTCTTATCACTTATTATTTCATCGTGTCCAGTTGCAGCCCAAATAATTCCATTATAATAACCCAAAGCTGAAATTGATTCTTCTCCAAAAGCTTCTGTTTGATAAAAGTCTTTCCAACTTTCTCCATTGTCATAAGAAACACTAACTCCTTTAGAAGTTCCTAGCCAAATTGTATCTCCTATCGTAACAATCTTTGAGATTGAATTACTAAGTGGAGTTTTATTGGCTGTCTTGCTTAAAGAAGTTTTACCTAAAGAAAATTGTGTAGGTACAGTTTGCCCAATGATGGCAGTACTGATAAAAAATAAAAATGTTAAAAAGATTTTTTTCATAATTACAAAATTTCTATGAAGTGTATTATTGAATTACTTAGAGCGTTACTTTTATCTTCAGCAAAAAACTCAAATTTAAATTTACCTTTATCAGCACTAGATGTTATTTCAATTATTATTGAATACTTTCCATCTCCAGCCGTATCATCATTATGCTGTTGTTTATTTCCATCATCAAACATTGTAATTTTGTTCCCGGAAGAAGTTCCATTTGGTTTTGTAAGTGTGAAATAAACTTTACTAACGTCTGACAAACCATTACTATCACTAACTTCTATTGACATTAAAATTAATGATTTTGGTTCCTGAACTATTACAGAATCCGGAGCAACTAAATTACTAATGAGTGGAATTGAGTTTGGAACTTTTCCTATCACTTGGAAATTGTGTTGAATAATTTCAGAAGTCCCACCGAGAACATCATTAACGACAAGTCTTAAAACAAAATCACCAGTTATAGTATCGTTGTCAAAAGTGTATTCACCAACAAATTGCCTAGGGGAACTTTCTTTTATTTCTAATTGTCCACTTTCTAAATTTTCGTCTAACTCATCTTTTATAGAAAAATCAATACTTTCAACATCTTCATCGTTATCAAACTTAACAGAAAATTGAAATAGTGAATTTGTATTTTGACTAATAGTAGAAAGAGCTTGAAAATCAATTAACTTATAATTAACCGATTTATTTTCTATTACTTCGTCAGGTAAGTTTTCACATCCGAAGACATATAACAAAAGCAAAATAAATATGAAATATTTTGGTTGTAACATTCTTTTATAGTTTTTAATTAGTATCAGATGTGCAGAAAGTGGAAAATCCTTTGCAGGATAACAGAACAAAGATTGCACATCTAAAATAATTGTTAATAATAATATCAGATAATTTGATAATTTAATTTAGAACTGTAACAAATTTTTATATGCAAATCCTTGTGTTTTTGTGATACTAATTTATAGAAGTCAACTTTAAGTATCAAGTGCATTTTTTAATGACCAAAACTAAATGCTAACTTTAAAATGAAATGAAAAAAGGAGTTGGTGAAAATGAAACAACCAAAATTGCTAAACTTAAGTAGCCAGCAATTTTTCTACTCAAACTTAATTCTTCAAACTCTCTTACGGGTGGATGTTTTACTTTAATTACAAAATATAATATCAAAGCCCAGAACAGCCAACCACTCCAACCAAAGTTAAGTCCCAGCTCCATAATTCCATCTATTAAACCAGTTGCACCGAGTACAAGTAAAATTATCATTGTAATACTTGCAACTGCTTCTTGAAATTTTGAATTGAACATGCTGTAAACTATATGTCCACCATCCAACTGCCCAACTGGAAGCATATTCATTGCAGTAATCAAAAGTCCAAACCAACCAGTCATTAAGTAAGGATAGTGATAAACCTCAGTCATAGGTGGAACAAAGTCAGTTGAAGTAGTTAAAACATTTTTCAGAAAAAGAAACAACAAATTATTTCCAAATTGAAGTGAGATAGTATCTTTGCCATATTCTGGATTGAAATAATCTGGATGAATTGCTAGTAAGTAATCAGCACTTGGCAAATGTGTAAAACCATAAATCAAAACTATTAGCGACGCAATAAATCCAGCTATTGGTCCGGCAACACCAATATCAAGCATTGCTTTATTTGTTCTAATTTCTGATTTAATTTTAATCACAGCCCCCATAGTTCCAAAGTTAAAAAGCCCGGCTATTGGTGGGATTGGAATAAAATAAGGAAGTGTTGCTTTTACTTTATGAAACATTGCTGCAAAATAATGACCAAATTCATGAGTTGCTAAAATAAATAATGCAGAAAGCGAATATGGCAAACCGATGGCGAGAGTTTCTAAATCGTAAGGACCCATTGTTCCAGTTGTCCATTCAACTCCAGCAATGAGTGTTGTAACAAATGTAATTGCAAATAATAATAAATGAAATAATGGATGTTGGAAGATTGTTTTTTTTTGCAATTTTTTGTGTGTTCCTAAATATTTTATTGTTCTGAAAATACTCTATTAAGTGTGAAATAATAATTTCTTATTTGTCATATTGAAAGAGTTTGCTGTTTGAACGACTGAAATATCTCGAGAATTAAATGAAATCGAGATTCTTCATTCAGCACCAAACGCTTCATTCAGAATGACAAATTTTTAAATCGCTCAGTTTAGGAACAAATGAACTTGCTAATTAAACATCTACAGTATATTTATTTCTCAGATTGCAAGCAATCTAAGTTACAATTTATAAATCAAAATTAATTCCAACTGTAAGATACTTTTCTTTTACATCAAAGTATTCTCCGTGAATATTGTAACCAGAAAAATATTTTAGATATAAGCTCATTCCCTTTCCATCGGCATAACCATATTTTATTCCGGCTTCAATATTATTGTTACCCGAATAGGAATAAATATTTACAAGTCTAAAATCATAAGCAATGTAAGGTGTTAGGTTCTCACTTAACAAGTTAGTTGCAAAATAATCAAAGCCAATTTGATATTGGTCTTGCCCAATATCAGTAGGATCTATAGAGAATATGTATGTTAAACCTAAATACATTCTCAGATTATTAATTTTATAAAATGGCATTAGTTCAAAAAACTCTCTGCTATAAACTTTAGGGTTTCTCCCATCTTTCCATTCATTTTTGCCAGGGTCAAAATGTCCATCAACAAAATGGGCACTTATATGACTGACTCTTAATCTTGCTCCAAATTCATTAATTAAACATTTTTTTTTATAACCAAAAGTAAATCCAAATAAATAATCTATTGCATCAACAGGGAAGTGAAAATTTGTTTCTCCACGCAAACGAGTGAATGTAAACATTTCTGCACCAATAGAAAATGTAGAATTATCTTTTCTATTAAAATGAATAATCTCGGATGAGCCACCAATGTTTAGAACTAATTCGTTTTTACCTAATTGAAATTCAGAACCTAATTTTGGTTTTAGTGTGTTTGCAGTAAAAGGTTTTATCAATAAATTAGATGGGAAAATTTCTAAATTGGTTTGAGCAAATGAAATGCTTTGAATCAATAAGAGTAAAAAAAATAATATTTTTAATGATTTCATTTTAGAGGCTTTAGGTTCAAAACATTCGAAATTTACAGATCAGTATATTATTTGTTCGCAGATTGCAAAAGCAATCTACGCTACAAAAAAACTTAACTTAGTTTTCTCTTAATTTTTTGCTTTACTAATTTATGATAGCCATACTTAAATTTTGAAGTTACACTTGCCAAGCCATATAAATTTGTTGGGAATGCAAACGATGGTTCAAAGTAACAATTAACTGTACAACCTTCACAAAAGTCAAAACGTCCTTCCATCTTAAGGAAGTGTTGATACTTTTCTGATTGCTGAATTTCTTTAATTGGTCTGTCAATTTTTATTTTATCATTCTCAAAGTGATAGCACGGTAAAATAATTTCATTCATTGGGGAGATTACCATAACGCGTGAAACTGCCTTACACAAAGGGTCTTCAATAGAATTGCCTCCATTCCTCCGCAGTTTCATAAAGGAAGGATTTAGATAAACATCTGACTTACCTTTAACATAATCTTCAACAAAATCCATTGCTTCATCAGACAAACCGGGGTTTCCAAAATAAGAAAAAACTGGATTAACAATTAAAAGTAAATCTCTTTCCGAAGCTAACTTGTGCATTCTTGGTAATTTTTTGTAAGTGTCATTTGTAACTGTAAATAATATATCAGGATATTCATCTAAACCTTTTGCAATTTCTATACTTTCCAAAACTGAATTATAACAATCAATTTTTCTAATTTCATTATGTTCTTCTTCATCTGGAGAATCAAGAGAGAAGTGTAACAAACTGACTTTTCCTTTTAGTGCCTCAGCATATTTTTTATAAAGTAGAGTGTTGGTTGTAATACTTGTTTGCATTTTTTTACTTCTTGCGAACTCAGCCATCTCTACAATGTTCTTATTTAGTAAGGGTTCGCCACCAGTTAAGTCAATAAACTTAACCCCAAGTTCTGCCATTTGTTCAACATTAGATTTAAAGTCGGACATTTCAGCTTGTGGAGAATTCTTATATTTTCCATGTTCTGCAAAATGACAAAATGAACAAAAAGCATTACATCTATATGTTACGTAATAATTACAAAGTAGCATCATTCATAATTCCTTTCTTTCCAAATTACTTTTTTGTTGAATAAAACAACGAGTGCAATTGACACAAAATAAAAAGTTATATAAAATTCAAAAGTAAGAAAGTTTTTTAAATTAAATTTTAGTCCTAAACTATCATAGACATTTTTTAGCATAAATAAATCGGTGAATATTTTAAATAGTAAAATATACATAACCGTTGCAGAATAAAAGAATGGAACGGCAAGTGTAAATAGCGTAACAATAAATGCTGATGCTATTACAAAAAATCCATCAAGACTGCTGCCAGTACCGCCAACTGCCCAACGCTTTTTTTGTCGGTATAAAGTTTTAGCATCTTCGCAAGGTTTTGATGTTACAAGACTATCTTTATCCAATGGATAAATAATTTTATATTTTTTTAAGTCCTTAATTGCCATTAAAAGTTTGAAATCTTCGGTAACAGAAAAAGGAATTTTTGAATATCCGCCAAATTCATCATAGGCAGATTTTCTATACGACATATTGTTTCCCATTGCACTCATTGGCTTTCCCCAGTTTATGGTTCCGGCGGCAACGGTTAATAAATAAATGAAATCAAAGTCTTGCATTCCTTCAAAAATATTTTCCCATTTCTGATTTGTATAGCCGCACACAACGGCTACATCTTCTGTATAGTACGAAGCCAAAGTTTTTGCCCAAGTTTTTGGAACCGTACAATCAGCATCTGTTGTTAAAATAATTTCCCCTTTAGCAAACTCTATTCCGTTAGCAATTGCTCTTGCTTTACCTTTTGTTTCTCCAAAATCTTTTTCTGGTTGAATTAGCTTGAAGTTAGGTTTATCAATAATGAAATCTGAAATAATTTTGTTTGTTCCATCAGTTGAATAATCATCGACTAAAATAATATCTAATTTATTTTGTGGGTACTCAAGAGCATCAAGAGAAGTTAGACAATCCAAAATATTTTGTTCTTCATTTCTTGCAGCAACAATAACTGTTGAAGTTGGCAATTCATCTTCGTTCAGTTTTAGAAATTTCTTTTTAATTCCTAAGGTTATTAAAACTGCTTGGATAAAATAAGAGGCAACTATTATTATAAATATTATTTCAAACATTCGGAAGGTTTTCCAATCTCATAATTTTTCTTTTGTGCTTCTTCTAATACAAATTGAATTGAATCTTTGATAATACTTTTCGATTTAATATTATCGTGCAAAACAACTATTGAATTTTTTCTTAAATATTTTGATGTAGCAAATTTAACAATATTTAAATCATTTTTATAGTCATAAGTAACTAATGACCACATTACATTTTGTAATTTTGTTTCTTTCATTATTCCACTTGTTCGTAAATCAAAATTACCATACGGTGGACGGAAGTATTTTATTTTATAATCTAATTTTTCTTCTGCAATTTGTTGAACATTATTGATGGATTGTAATATATCATCTCGTTTTAGTTTTTGAATTCTTCTGTGCTGAGTTGTATGATTTCCAATCTCGTGTCCTTCTGCAAGAATCTGTTTTGCTAGTGATGGATACTTTTCTAAATTTTCTCCTACACAAAAAAATATAGATTTAATTTTCTTATCATCTAACTCTTTTAAAATAAGTTCTGTCACTTCAGGTTCAGGGCCATCATCAAAGGTCAGTAATACCTTAGGGATGTTAGAATCCCATTGAAAACTACTAAACATTTTCTTAACCAAAAATGGTGGTGAATATAAATATTTCATTTAATTATACCATTTAGACAACTATAGAATTTACTTCCTCGACTCCTCGCCAAACAACAAGTCGGGCAAGCTGCTCGGAATGACATTTGATAGTCATGCTAAGTCCTTCGACAAACTCAGGATAAACTCCGTCGAAGTATGATGGAAAAATTCTACAGTTTACTTGTAAAAACTCTTTACCGTTCTATTTTTCTTCCCTTCCACTTATAATTTCCAAAAATACCGGAAATGCTAGAAACTAAAATGTACGGAATGTGAATAAACTCAGCTATAATAAAATGAAAAGTACTTGGTTTGCCAAATAGTTTTTTGCCTTCTTGAATAACAATTAAATATTCAAAAATTATTTTAAGTAAAAAACTAATTGCTAGACTAAATAAAAATATTTTATTTGAGAAAATTCCAAGAAATAGTTGTACAATTAGTCCAAGATAAAAAAGAAATATTAGAACAAGTTTAGCAATGGTTGTTCGATTAATATAAAATAAACTTTTAGATGCCCACCTTTTTCTTTGTTGGTAAAATTCATCAATAGATTTATTTGGATTTGTAAACGAAATTGTTTTTTTATTATTGCAAAATTTAACTTTATAATTTGTTCGGGAAGAAATTTTTTGCATCAAAAATTCATCATCTCCAGATGAGATATTTAGATTATCTTCATAACCACCAACTTCGTCAAATACACTTTTTCTAAATCCTAAATTAGCTGCATTGCAAATTATTGGTTGCTTAATTCCAATTAACCCTGCTCCAACTAAAATTAAACTTGAGAATTCTATTTTTTGCAATTCACTAAAAAGTGTTCCATCACTAATAAACTTAACCGGTCCGGAAACAAACCCAGTTTCCTCATCAAACATATTTACCATTGAGCTTAACCAATTTTTATTATGTACACAATCGGCATCAGTCGTGATAATAATTTCACCTTTACAATTCTCAATTGCATATTTAAGAGCTTTCTTTTTGTGTCCTCTTTCATCAGAAGCAATAGGCGATTTAAGTATGGTAATGTTAGATGACTTTATACTTTTCTCTATTACTTTTACAGAATTATCATCCGAGTTATCATCGACATAAATAACCTCAAAATTATTTTTATCATAATCTTGTGAAGTTATACTTTCTAAACTTTTAAGTAAGTTTTCTTCTTCATTGCGGAATGGAATAACTATAGAGACAAAAGATTTTGAATTTAGAATATTTTTATTCTTTGAAACTATTTTTAATCCTTTAAGTATGTCTGAAAGGAATAATAAATAGTTTAATAGAAGGAATAAGAAAATTATAAGAAGTAAAATCATCAAAACTCTTTGAGTGAAATTTTATTGTTCAATTTTATCTTTCTTAAACAAAAGGAACAAACCAATAATAGACGGAATTAAAAGGTTAAATAAAAACAAAAATATTGCAGCGTTAAATCCTACAGCTTTTGCAAAACCCATTTTAGTTAGGACAAAAACAGAAACACTTTCTCTAATTCCAAGATCGGCGAAAGAGATAAACGAGAGAAAACTTTTTGCAAACATTACCAAAGTTCCAGCCCAGATAAAATGTAGCAACTCATCACTATTACTAAAAGCCATTACAAGTAAAGCATATTGCAGAATATACACAGCATAAAATAAGAAAGAATAAACCAGTAATTTATTTAACGATGTTTTCCCTAGTTGCTTTAATAATTTAACTTCATCTAATAATTTTTCAAAAAAATTATACTTATTTGCCATCCCTTTTAGAAAATTACTTATAAGATTATACCCCTTAATAAGTGCAACAACTATTAGAGCTAAACCAATAACTAAAATTATTACAGGAACAGCATAAATTAGCGAATAGTATTTATCAATAAAATACACTCCGGAAATTCCACCAAGAATTAGAACTAAAAAAAGTGAAGCAAATTTTTCTAATATTGTTGAGATCGTAACTTTAACAAGATTTGCATTTTCAAAAGGAATTGCTCTACCAACATATTCGCCCACTCTTATTGGGGTTGCAATGCCTCCGCTAAATCCATAGAATAGAGAACGCCAAATTTTATTATCATCGTGAACGTTTAGTAAAGAGTTACACATTACTTTCCATTTTAGAAACTGAAGATACACATTTAGAAAACTAAGCATGAATACGAAGAACACTAATTCTTTATTCGCATTTTCTAGTGCAGAAATAATTTCATCGAAGTGGATATAATTTATTAAAAAGTACATCAAGGCAAGAGCAATAACTATTTTTGCAATTAGCTTAAAATTACTTTTTTGCTTTTTTTGTTTTGTAATACTTGTTTGCAAATTTTCCATTTAGGATATACAATTACTTTAGATTCTTAATCATCAAAAATACTAATTTTTAAACCTTCTGTACAATTTGTACAAATGGGAATTCCACTTCTGTTTTTTAGAACACCTTTTCTAAAATTTGTATAATTTTTATTTTTCCAAATTTTAGTAAATTTATTATTTATAACATTTCCAAGTTTATGTGTTGCATCTTTATCGTAACAACACGGTACTACAATTCCATCCCAAGTAATTACGGAAGTACGCCACAAAGCAAAACATCTGTTGCCGAGTTTTCTTTTTATTTTAAATGTACCATTTTCAACTTTATAACGTCTGAACTTTTCAATACTTGGTAAAAAGTGTAAAGCACTTTCGTAAGAACTAACTTGCATTGTTTTAAGTGCCACCTTATCAACACCAAGTTCTTCTCCATATTTTTTTACATTCTCAATTTGATTTTCATTTTGTTTCATCACAATAAATTGAAATTCTACAAATGGTTTGCTCTGCTTTCTTTTTTCCTTTTCGGACATATAAAGTCTGAAAGCCTTATCAACATCCTCAAACGTTCCCCCAACTCTATAGTTCTGATAAGATTCTTCATCAAGCCCATCAATTGAAAAAATTATTTTGTCTGGAGGATTATCCAATAATAGTTGAATGTTTTTTTCGTTTAACAATAATCCATTTGTACTTATAGAAGTGTAAACTTTTTCTTGTCTTGCATAGTTTAGCATTTTTGGTAAATCTTTATTAATAAAAGGCTCACCTTGAAAATATAATTGAACATAAAACGACGTTCCTTTTATTTGATCAATCCAATTCTTAAAGTTTTCAAATGAAAGTAATCCGAGCGGTCTTGTAAGTTCACCTAATCCTGATGGACATTCAGGACATTCCAAATTGCATCGGTTAGTTGGCTCAATTGAAAAAGACATTGGCAAACCCCAAACAATAGGCTTGCTAAAAACTCTTGATAACTGATACGATGATAGAATTTTTACTGCGTTGATAAATCGACGAGTTGTAAAGTAATGTAATAAATTTATTTCCAATTTTATCTTTCTAAAAGTTGATGATTGCAAATATATTTTGTTAAAAATATAGTCTTTTTTTTGAATAAACTAGTTTGTCATTTCCGAATGTCTGTATCGGAAATCCAGTTGCATATCATTTTCTGGATTCCCAGTCAAGCTGAGAATGACAGACTTACAACAGAAAATTATATTTTATTTTAAGCCCTATTCAAAATACTACAACATAAATAATAAAAACTTTTGTCTAGTTGTTTGTTCTACACTTAAATTAATCAATTAGCTTCCTAATTAAAAGATTGTATTAAAAAAGACAACTAATATTTTCTTAATTTGTATTTATATATTATTTAAATGATTGGCAAAAATATGTTTATAAATTTTTCAGAAATCCCTGGCAACAACAATCTTTTTTTAGATTTTATGTACGAGTTTGAAAAAGTTGAACACTTTTATAAACTTAATTTTAGAGATGAAGAAAGTTACGCCAATGTTTTTAAGTCAATTTCGGAAAAAGAAATATCGAATAATAAAAAGATTGTTGATATTATTGATAGCCAATATAAATCTCATTCTCCTTCCGAAAAAACTATTGAGAATATAACTCTACTTAAACAGAAAAAAACTATTGCAATATTAACTGGACAGCAACTTGGCTTAGTTGGTGGACCACTTTATACAGTTTATAAAATTTTTACTGCAATCAAATTATGTGAATACTTGAAAACTAAATTTACAGATTTTAATTTCGTTCCAATATTTTGGCTTGCTGGGGATGATCACGATATTGAGGAAATCTCTGAACTAAAATTTGTTAGCAAAAATAACATTCTCAATACTATTAAATATAGTGATAGTGAGAAAGAGACAAAACATAGTGTCGGTAATTTACAGATTGATTCTTCAATAGAAAACTTTTACGCAGAGATAAAACAATCAGTTCGTGAAACTGAGTTTAGCAAAGAATTATATAATATATTAGATGGTGTGTTGACAAAAGACAAAACTATTGTTCAATCATTTCATTCTCTAATTTTTAGAATATTTGATGAAACTGGTTTGATTATTTTTAATCCGCAAGATAAAGAAGTTAAGAAATTGCTTAAACCAATATTCACAAAAGAGCTGAAAGACTACCATCAACATTCAGCATCCGTTCTTTCCGTAAGTGCAAACTTAGATGAAAATTATCACACACAAGTAAAAGTAAAACCTATAAATCTTTTTATGTCAGATAAAACTGGAAGACATTTAATTGAGCCTACTGATAATGGTTTTAGATTAAAAGGAAGACGAACAAAATTTTCTAAAGAAGAAATGCTAAAGTTTGTTGATGAACAACCGGAAAATTTTAGTGCAAATGTTTTGCTTCGTCCTATTTGTCAAGACTATCTATTCCCTACTGGATTTTATATTGCTGGTCCTGGAGAAATAAGTTACTTTGCACAAGCTATTACTTTGTACAAACATTTTAATGTTCAGCAACCATTTATTTATCCGCGTTCTTCTGCAACAATTGTTGAAGGAAATATCTCCAAAGTTTTAGTGAAAAATAATCTTAGCATAAAAGAAATGTTTCTTGGCACTGATGAACTAAACAGTAAAGTCATTCACAATATTTTAGAAGAAAATGTTGAAACTATTTTTGGGAAGTTTACAAAATCAATTGATAAAAATTTAAGTTCACTTTCTAACCAGCTTAGTATTATTGATAGATCTTTGGAAGATGTTTCTAATAATAGTAAAAGTAAAATTATTCATCAGATTGAAATACTAAAATCAAAAGCGAAAAAGATTGAAGAAAATAAATATGAAGTTGCATTACGGCAATTAGATAAAGCAAGAAATAACCTTTATCCCAATGGTAATTTACAAGAGCGTGAACTAAGCATAATCAACTTTATAAATAAGTATGGAATGGATTTTTTCGATTGGCTTTATAATGAACTTGAGATTGGTGAATTTGAACATCAAATATTAGAGTTATAAAATAGCATGGGTGATGTTGATTTATATCTTCTTGCTGGATTAGGTTTTGACGAACGAATCTTTTATAATCTAAAATTAGATAATGTAAATATACACTATCTAAAGTGGCTTGAGCCTAATGATAATGAGCCTTTGGGCGAATATGTAAAAAGAATGGCTGAGCAAATCAGTTCTTCTGAAAATCAAATTATTTTAATTGGTCATTCTTTTGGTGGAATAATAGTTCAAGGAATTTCAAAAACAATTGATACAAAAAAAATCATTCTTATCTCTAGCATTAAATCAAAAGAAGAAATTCCAATTACTTTTAGATTGTTGAAAATATTCCCACTCTACAAATTGATTAACACAAACCTAATCATTAAGAGTTTCCCAATTTGGGCAAGGTTGTTCGGTTACAATTCGGAGAAAGGAAGAAAACTTTTTGTTGAAATGTTAAGTAGTTGCACAGATAATTATTTCAAATGGGCAATGAATAAAATTACGCATTGGTCAGGAGATAATTCCGAACTTAAAAACTTAACACACATTCATGGAAGTATAGATAAAACATTTCCACTTCACTTAATAAAAAATCCAATTGTTGTAAATGATGGAAGTCATTTTATGGTGAACTCCAAAGCAGAAATTATTAGTGAGATTCTAAACAAAGAAATTCAGAAAGATTGATTTGAATATTTATTACTTTTGCGTTTGGGAAAAAACTATAATTTGTCATACTGAGCGAAGTTGAAGTATTCTTAAAACTGTACTTACTGTTTCCTACTTCGACTCCGCTCAGTATGACGTTTGTAAAATAGTACAAAAGAATATTCATTAGTTGGTTAATAAAAGAAAGACGAAAATAATGTCAACAAATAAAATAGAAGTAATGGCTCCCGTTGGTTCTTACGAAGCTTTGCAAGCTGCAATAAAAGCCGATTGCGATTCAATATATTTTGGAATTGAACAGCTTAACATGAGAGCTCGTTCATCCAATAATTTTACAACAGAAGACCTTACTATAATTGCAAACATTTGCAAAGAGAATAATATAAAATCGTACATAACACTAAATACAGTTTTGTACGATCACGATATTTCTTTGATGAAAACTATTATTAACGCCGCACAAGAAAGTGGAATAGATGCAATTATTGCCTCCGATCACGCAGCACTAAATTATGCAAAAAAGATTGACTTCCCCGTACACATTAGTACGCAAACAAATATCACTAACATTGATAGCGTTGAATTTTATTCAACTTACGCCAACGTTATGGTAATGGCTCGTGAACTTAGTCTTCAACAAGTTGCTAGTATTTCCAAAGATATTGAGAAAGAAAAAATTACTGGCCCATCTGGTGAACTTGTAAGGGTAGAAGTTTTCGCTCACGGAGCTTTGTGTATGGCCGTATCCGGAAAATGTTATTTAAGTTTACACTCTCATAACTCATCTGCAAACCGTGGAGCTTGCATACAAAATTGCAGAAAAGAATACACTGTAATTGATAAGGAAGAAGGTGTTGAATTTAATATTGATAATGAATATATAATGAGTGCGAAGGATTTAGCAACAATAGATTTTTTGGATAAAGTAATTGCAGCAGGAGTTACTGTTTTAAAAATTGAAGGACGTGGACGTTCGGCTGATTATGTTTACACGACAGTTAAATGTTATAGAGAAGCTGTTGAATCAATTGAAGAAGGAACATACACACCGGAGAAAATTAAGGCTTGGAAAGAGAGACTCTCGACGGTTTATAATCGTGGATTTTGGGATGGTTATTATCTTGGCAGAAAAATGGGAGAGTGGAGTGATGCCTATGGTTCAAAGGCTACACTTAAGAAAATATTTTTGGGTAAAGGAATAAAATATTTTTCTAAAGCAAAAGTTGGAGAATTTTTTCTTGAAACTCACTCACTAAAAAAAGGTGATAATATTTTAATTACCGGACCTACAACTGGAATTATTGAAACATCGATTGACGAAATTAGAGTTGATGATAAATCTGTAGATGAAGTAACAAAAGGAATTCGATTTTCAATTCAGTTGGATGAGACAATTAGAGCATCTGACAAACTTTACAAAGTTGTAAGTGCTTAATGATAAATATTACTTATTACAGAAACAAATGTATTGGTTGCAACGGTTGTGTTGAGGCTGATTCCGGAAGATGGAGAGTTTCTAAAAAAGACGGCAAAAGTAATTTGATTGAGGGAAGAGAAAAAAAGGGTATTTATACTGCTACTGTTGGTGATGATGAACTTGCATCAATAGAAGCAGCATCCAAAAATTGTCCGTCAAAGATTATTAAGTTTAATCTAAAATAACTTTTCTTTTGAAGAATACTTTTTAACCATATCTTTTCTTCCTATAGATTCGTAAAACTCTAAAATTCTATTAAGTGCTTTTTGAGTTTCTTCGGTTTTGTAAAGTTCCTTACTTAACACATTATATCCGTGAACTAGCAAACCTTCTGCTTCCAAATTTTTGTCTTGTTTAAACAAACTATAACCAAGTTGACTTTTTGCAATTGGAATTTGCCACCTATTTTTTATCGAAATATTTTCAACTAATGCAATTTCTTTCTCTAATAATTTCTGAGCTTTATCATATCTCGCAGTTTGGTTATAAAGATCTGTAATGTAAATAATTTTTCTAAACAAGTAAGGTATTCCTGAACTTCCATTTTTTTTTAACATACTTATAGATTTAGATAAATATTTTTCAGCTTCTTCATATTTTTTTTGATCCAAAAGAACTTTTCCAATATTTCCATAAATAGCACCTGAGTAGGGATGAGACTCCCCCAGTTTGATAATAACAGAGTTATATGCTGATTTATAAAGGACTTCTGCTTCTTTGTACTTTTTTTTCTTAGCTAAAACTCCAGCCAAACTACTTTTACTTGCTATAACTTCCGGATGATTTTCATCAAATAATTCTTTTCTAATTTTTAATGATTCTCTAACCAAAGGTTCTGCTTTATCATACATTTCTTGAAAATAATATAAGCGAGAGAAATGATTTAGAGATAGTGCAACATCAGGATGGTTTTTACCTAAAAGTTTTTTTCTTGTCCTAATAGACTTCTCATAAAAATCACTAGATTTTTTATAGTTCCCCATATGACGAAAAACTTGCGCTAAAGCATTTTGTACAGTTGCAACATCCGTACTTTCCTTACTATAAATACTGAGGTAAACTTTAAGTACTTCTGTATAAACTTCTTCAGCTTTTTCTAAATTACCTTTTTCATATTCTAAATGAGCTTTCTCAAACATCGCATCAGCAACCTTTACATCCTCGTCTCCAAAATGTTTTCTGTACAAATTTTCTGCTTTATTATAGTTTATTTCACACTGTTTGTAATCTCCAACTTCATAAAAATATCCTCCAAGACTTAGATAAACATCTCCAAGTAATGAATAATTTTCAGCATATTTTTTTTTGCATAATGTAACAGATTCTAGAAGTAAATCTTTAGCAAGTTCGTACTTTCCATCAAGTCTATATAAGTTAGCCAGGTTTAATAACGATTCAACATAGCTCTTATTATTCTTTAATTGGTTTTTAGTAATGATTTTAGATTCAAGAAAAAGTTCTTCTGCATGTTTATATAAACCTAAATTTTGATATGTCTTTCCAATTGCAAATAATAAATTAGTTTTAACTTCTGGTTGCGAATTAAGTTCTTTAGAAATTTTTAATGCACCTCTATCTAACAATTCCCTTGCTGTTATTGTCTCTCCTTTGGATTCATCAGGTCCGGCAACTAAAAATAATTCCTCCAAAAAAGCAGTTACTTGTTCCGATTTTTTCGCTTCGATAGTTGCTCTATCTCTTTCTGTTTTTAATTTAAAAGTGTAATAAAAAATTAAACTATTAACAATTACAAAAAGTGCAGCAGCCATTGAAACAATTTTTTTATTCCGTACAACAAATTTTTTCGAGCTGTAAAAGAAGGATTCCTTAGAAGCAACAATTGGTAAATGATTTAAGTATCTGCTAATATCATTAGAAAACATTTCAACGGAAGTATATCTTCTTTCCGGATCTTTTCTTAAAGCCATCATGCAAATATTATCTAAATCGCCGCTAATATTTTTTTTTAATTTTTTGGGTTGAGTTTTTCTATTTTCAGAAATTATTAAAGTTGCGTCTTCTTCCGAATCTTTTTCAGATTTTAATAATATTGTACTTGGTTTTGTAATTGTTTGTTCACAAATAACTCGTTCATATTCTATATAAGTTCTAGTTTTAAAATTATGAGCAGCTTTACCGGATAGAAGTTTGTATAAAATTAATCCCAACGAATAAACATCTGTAGATACAGAAACTTTATTATTTTTAATTTGCTCCGGTGAAGAATATTCCGGAGTCATTAAATTTATTTCGGTTTGGGTTAATGGTGGCAAGTCATTTGTATTTTCTTCAGCACTCAAAACTTTTGAAATTCCAAAGTCAAGAAGTTTAATGTTGCCATCTTTTTTAACTAAAATATTACTTGGCTTTAAGTCTCTGTGAATAACTAAATTATTATGTGCATACTTTACTGTATCACAAATTTTACTAAATAATTTTAGTCGCTCGTTAATTGTTAATTTTTGTTCATCGCAATATTTATCAATTGCAATTCCATCAACATACTCCATTGTAAAAAATGGTCTTCTGTCTTCTGTAACACCACCATCAAATAACCTTGCTATATTTGGGTGTTGAAGGTTTGCTAATATTTGTCGCTCTTGTTGAAATCTTCTAATTATTGGAATTGTACTCAATCCGGGTTTAATAATTTTTAGTGCAACTTTCTGATTAAAAACTCCATCACTTCGTTCGGCTAGAAAAACAGTACCCATTCCCCCACTTGCAATTTCTTCAATTAGCTTATAGTTACCAATATTTTGACCAACAAAATTAAGGTTATCTTCAATGTTAATAATCTCACTTGCTTTTTTTTCTAGAATCGAATGTATGTTTTCGTCTGCTTCAAGTAATGAAACTACTTCCTCAAAAAGTTCTTTATTGTCACCACATTTTTGTTTTAGAAAAGAAATTCTTTCATTCTCTTTAAGCATAATTGCTTGCTCAAAAAACTCTGTAACTTTTTCCCAATTCACTTTTTTCATTAAATATAATTTTCTTAATTATTTTTATTTTTCAATTCTCTACTTAACCAAGCACGAGCCAAACGCCAATCTCTTCTAACTGTTGGAAGCGACATTCCAATTACCTCTGCAATTTCTTCGTGAGTTAATCCAACAAAAAACCAATACTCAATAATTTTACTTTGTCGTTCACTAATTTTTTCTAATTTTATTAGAGCCTCGTCTAAATCAATAAGCTCATCCGGTTGAATAAATTTTTCTTCAAAGTTTTCTGACAATGTAATGTTAGGAGTTCCTCCACCTCTTTTTTCTGCTGATCTGCTATAAGCATAATTAATTAATATTCTTCTCATCGCTTGTCCGGCAATTCCAAAAAAGTGAGCTCTGTTTTGCCAAGATACATACTTTTGGTCAATGAGTTTAAAGTAAGCCTCGTGTACTAAAGATGTGGCATTAATTGTGTGTCCCTTTCGTTCATAAGAAAGGCGAGACTTTGCCATCTGAAGTAATTCTTCATAAACAATTGGAAAAAGAGAATTGACAATTTCTTTATTCCCATCAGTTACTTTTATTAGCATTTGAGTTACTTCTACAATTTTTTTCATTTTTTTCTCAAATAAATTATCACTTGTTGATAGTTTTCTTGCGTTCAATAGTAAGGACGAAATAAAAACTAGATGTTTTGTCTTTATTAAAAGAACTTAACAAAAAAATATAAAATAAAAAAACTTTATAATTAACAACAAAAAGGGATCTGAAATGAAAAACATATACAAACGTATTCTAGTTTTTATAACAACTGTAATGCTTTTATCTTTTATCACATCTTGTTCAGATGAACCAACGGGAATTGATACTGAAAAAAATGCTTCCAACATTCAAGAATATCTTTCTAAACTAGATTACAATCAAGATGAAATGCTAAATTATCAAAATACTGGTGGACAGGAATCATCGAAAGACATTGTTCAAGACACATCTGAAACAACAGTTGATGGAAACTTTACAACTATATGTAAAACCACAACCTATAATCTTAAAAAGAATTTTGATAGAGTTGCAATTCTAAGACCAACTACTGGAATTGTTTGGCCCGGAGCTTTAGTAAAAGGCAACGAATCATTATTAGATGGAGTTCCAGAACCAATTGGAATTGAACGAGCTCCAATTACGTTCAGTATTAACTTACCGGGAATGGGTTCAAACGGTATTAAAACAGTTGCAAATCCGGCTGCCTCAAGTGTTCAAGCTGCAATCGATTCCTCTTTGGAGTGGTGGAACAGTAATGCTTATGAAGAAGGATATGTGAATGCCGCAAACTCATCTTTTCATTTAAGCTCATCTTTTTCTTCTAAGCAATTAGCTTTAGATGTTGATCTAAATGCAGAATGGGCTTCTGGTTCAGTTAGTACACAGTTAAATCATTTTAGTAGTGATAAGAAAAAAGTAGTGATGGCAGTTTACAAACAAGCGTTTTATGATGTAATTTTTGATACTCCAACTTCACCGGAAAAAGTTTTTGGCAATGAAGCTTCTTTCGAAAAAGTAAAAAGTGTAATTAATAATGCTACTGCTCCGGCTTATATAAAATCTGTGACTTATGGTAGAATAATTATGTTCAGAATGGAAGCAACAAGTTCTTATTCATCAACGGAAGTGGAAGCAGCTTTTAAATATTCTGCAGGATTTTCTGTTGATGGAAATTTAAAAGCAAGGTATGAGAAAATACTTAGAGAATCTACCATAGACCTTGTTACTATTGGGGGAAATGCCTCTGTTGCAACTGAACCAATTAGCAATGCAAACACTGGTTCTGCAAGTTCTATAATAGATAAAATAAAAGGAGTGATTGCTGGAAAGAACGCTGTTTACTCTCGTGATAATCCTGGAGTACCAATTGCATATTCTGTTTTTTATCTGCAAGATAATTCATTAGCTAAACTTGGTTACACAACAGAGTACACAGCTAAGGAATGTGTAACTACACAAAATTCAAATACAATTTCTGTTTACTTTGGTAATTTTACTGCAATAAAAGATTGCGATGGAATTGAGGGAGCTGGAGAATTTGGATTTAGAGTTCAAATTCTAAATGAAAATAACGGCAGAATTGTTTCTGATTTTCCAAGTAATGGAAAATATAGAGGAACTGGTTTAACTGATAAAGCTTCATATTTTATTAACAAAACAAAAACTTTTACATTACCCAAAGAGTTAGGGAAAAAATTTACAATTAAATTAATTTGTTATGAAACAGATAAACCTCTAATTGGTTCTGCTTATAAAGATTCCCGAATGAACTATGCAAACATAGCTGGAACTCATTCATATAGAACCAGCGGTTCTTGGAGTGGTACTTCACCAAGCTCTAGAAAAATCACAATAAATCCTGGTACAAATTGTTCAGTTAGTTTGAGTTATTCAATAACAATAAAATAAAAACAATTATCTGTATTAATTTTTAACAAAAAAGAATATTTCAGAGCCAACATATTTAATTATATGTTGGCTTTTGTTTTTAGTGGATAAAATTCAGCTATTGAATTAAGGAACATTTTTATAATTTATCATTAAATAAAATAAAGATGTTTATGAAACAAAAAGTTACAACCAAACAATTCAGTTCCAAAATGTGTTTTGTTTGCGGAATAAATAATGAGTTCGGATTAAAGTCTTCTTTCTATGAAATGGAAGACAATGAACTTGTAGGAATTTTTGAACCTAAAAAATCTCATCAGGGTTATCCCGGAAGATTGCACGGTGGTATAGCTTCTACAATACTTGATGAAACAATTGGAAGAGCAATACTAATTAAAGATAAAAATATTTGGGGAGTTACTGTTGATTTAAACTTAAAGTTTAGAAAACCAATTCCACTTGACCAACCAGTTAAAGTAATTGCAAAGCTTACAAATGAAAACTCTAGATTTTTTGAAGGGGAAGGAAAAATAGTTTTAGAGAATGGAGACATTGCCGTTTCTGCAAAAGGAAAATATTTCAAATTATCACTTGATAAAATTACAGATGAAGATTTTACAAAAGACCAATGGTTTCTTCATAATCACGAGAATGAACCTAAAGAAATTGACATTTAATTATGAACAATATTTTAGAATATTCAGAAAATATAAAATTAGAATCAACAGAGTTTTTAGAAAAAAACAATGTCATAAAGATTCTAGAAAAGTTTGGCAAGGTCAAATTCACTGGAAGTTATGAACTTGATTTAATGTTCAAAAAAGATATTGATATAAGTTTAATAAACGATGAGTTCTCTGTTCCAGATTTTACACAACTCGGCAAAGAACTAATAGATGTATTAAATACACATAGTGTGTATTTTAGAAATACCCGAATTACTCCGCTAAAAAGAAGGCCGGAGAAAGCACTCTATTGGGGAATTAAAAGTGGCGATTGGAATATTGATCTTTGGGCAGTGTCTGAATTAGCTTTTTCTAAATCTGACAAATATATTCAAAATATTAAGTCCTTGTTAAATAACAAATACAGAGAAACTATTCTAGACTTAAAATTTACTTTAGCAGAGACAAAAGAATACGGAAAGAAATTAGGAAGCAAAGAACTTTATGATGCTGTACTAAATTACGAAGTTACAAATATTGAAGAATTAGAATATTATTTAACTCACAACAAAAAGAATATTGTTTACATCTAAACACAAATATAAAATAAGAACAGCAACCGAAAATGATTGGGAACGAATAATTGAAATTTATAACCAAGCTATTTTAGAAGGTGGGAAAACAGCTGACACAGAACCAGTTAGTGTTGAGGAAAGAAAAGACTGGCTCTTACTTCATCTTAACAAAAGATACCCAATTTTACTTGCTGAAATAAATTCGCAAATAGTTGGCTGGTGCAGTTTAAGTCCGCACAGACCAGGGAGAAAAGCTTTAGAAAAAACTGCTGAAATTAGTTACTATGTTGATTCTAATTTTAGGAGACAAGGAATTGCTTCTGCTCTTATAACTTCAGCAATTGAAACAGCCAAACAAAATGGAATTACAAATCTCTTTTCTATTTTATTAGATATTAACAAACACAGCATCACTATTTTAGAAAATTTTGGATTTGAGAAGTGGGGATACTTGCCAAACATTGCCGAAATTAATGGTAAAACTTGTGGACAATTTGTTTATGGGAAATCTGTTTAATTAGACAAGCAATAATAGAACGATAATTACTATCTCAGACTTAAGTATGCTGTCATTCTGGTTTGCGTTATTTGCAATACTGGAATCTCTAGCTATTGTTGGAGTTTCCGATATTCCTCATAAGAAACTGCGGGAACCGGAAATGACATATTTTTTCAATTAATTACCGTCGGGTTAATGCTAACTTCTATAACATATAAAAAAGGAAAATAATGAAAATTTTAATAATTGGAGGAAATGGAACCATAGGAAGTAAAGTGAGTTCTCATTTTGCCAAAAATAACGATATAATAATAGGTGGACGAACTAGCGGAGATGTTACAGTTGATATTTCTGAAAGTAATTCCCTAAAATCAATGTTTGAAAAACTAAGTAAATTGGATGCCATTATATGCATTGCTGGAGAAGCAAAATGGGATGAATTCAATAAATTATCTGAAGAAGATTACTATATTGGTCTAAGAAGCAAATTGATGGGACAAGTAAATGTTGTACGTTTAGGGAAAGATTATCTAAATCCTAATGGTTCGATTACTTTATCTACTGGAATTTTAGCGGACGATCCAGTAAGTAAAACTACAAGTGCTGCAATGGTAAACGGAGGAGTACATAGTTTTGTTAAAGCCGTTGCCTTAGAAATTGAAAACGGAATTAGAGTTAATGTTGTTTCGCTAGGGATGGTAGAAGATGCGTACGAGAAATACAAAGATTATTTCCCCGGTCACAATCCTATACCAATGGCTAAGGTTGTAAATGCTTATGTAAGAAGTGTTGATGGAAATCGAAACGGAGAAATTATTAGAGTCTATTAGCAAAATAAAATATTTCCATCACTTGCATTTTATTTTGTTTCTACCAAATTTTTATTAATTCTTTTTGGAATTCTCTATATTATTTGTGGAATTGGTTTTTGCTTTTTATTTCCAAAAATCAAAGTGGGATTAAAGATTTTTTTCCATTCTATTATACGTTTACAAACTTAGTATATCCATTCTTAAAAAAATTGATTTTAAAAAGTGGGGATATTTACCAAATATTGCAGAAATAAATGGAACAGTTTGTGGACAATATATTTATGGAAAATACCTAGTGCGAAACTTTTTGTATATTAAATTTATTATTTTGTTTCTCATTACTCTAAACCAAAGAATATACAATGGTAAGAATACTACTTATACTATTTACAACGTTTGTATTTGCTCAAAATTCTGATTCAGAGAATCATCGTAAAATTATATTCCCAGATATTCCAGGTTATAAAACTTTAAAATGCGATTTGCATCAGCACACAGTTTTTTCCGACGGAAAGGTTTGGCCAACTATTAGAGTTGATGAAGCATTAAAAGATAACTTAGATGCTATAGCAGTTACAGAGCATTTGGAATATCAACCTCATAAAAATGATATTCCCCATCCTGACAGAAATAGAGCTTATGAAATTGAAAAGAAGGCAGCAAGTGAGGAAGACTTAATAATAATAAGTGGTGCAGAAATAACTAGAAATATGCCCCCAGGACATAGTAATGCAATATTTATTGATGATGCAAACAAACTTTTAATAGAAGATTCCCTTCAAGTATTCTATGAAGCAAAAAAACAAGATGCTTTTATATTTTGGAATCATCCGGATTGGACAAGACAGAAAAAAGATGCAGTTGCAGAATTAACTGACATGCACAAAATGTTAATACAAAAAGGAATGCTAAATGGTATTGAAGTTGTTAATGGTTGGGGATTTTCTGATGAAGCTTTACAAATTGCATTAGATAATAATCTAACTATTATGGGAACATCTGATATACATGGATTAATTGATTGGGAATATGAAGTTCATAAAGGTGGACACAGACCGGTAACACTTGTATTTACAAAAGAAAAATCTGTGACTGGAATAAAAGATGGACTTAACAATAGACGCACCGTAGTATTTTCTAAGAATTATTTAATTGGAAGAGATGAATTTCTTGTGCCGTTAATTAATGCTTCAATTGTTACTAAAGAAATAAAGTATAGAAATGATAGCTTTGTTCTTGAAGTTATATTGAAAAATCTTTCCAGTACTGAATTCACGTTAAAGAATACATCTAAATATAAATTTCATAATGCAAGTGATTTGATTAAAATAGAATCGAACGCCCAAACAAAACTTATGATTAAAACCTTGGAAGAATTAAATGAAGTTCTTTTAACCTTTCAAGTATTAAATGCTATAAATGCACCAAATTCTCATCCGGAAATTTCGCTTAGTATTAAAGTTGACTAATTATTTTACTGCTTTTAAAATACTTAGAACTACTTTATCAACTTCCTATATTTAGTTCTATGCGGAACTTCAGCATCTGTTCCCAAACGTTGTTTTCTATTTTCTTGATAGTTTAAAAAATTTCCTTCAAAAGCGAGAATGTGAGTATATACTTTATTAACACTTTACTTATCCCCACCAATTAACCTTGACAAATTAATTGATTGTTATTACATTGTAATTACTTTTAATTTAAGGTTCTAATATGCTAACTAAAGTAATAAAAATCGGTAATTCTAGAGGAATTAGAATTCCTAAATCAATAATTGAGCAGAGTGGGCTTAACAATGAAGTAGAACTCGAAGTTAAAAACGATAGAATAATTATCAAGTCAGTTTCAAATAAAAGGCAAAATTGGGACTCTGCTTTTAAGGAAATGGCAAAAAATAAAGATGATATTCTTTTGGATGTTAAAAATTTATGCAAACAAAATACTTGGGACAAAGAAGAGTGGGTTTGGTAAATGGAGCATTCAAGATTTAGTGTTTATTTAGTTAACTTAGATCCAACTATTGGAAGCGAAATAAAAAAAACTCGCCCTTGCGTAATTATTTCTCCTGACGAAATGAACAGAAATATATCTACTATTATTATTGCTCCCCTAACTTCTCGTCTTAGAGATTACCCAACAAGAATTCCGTGCAAGGTGCAGAACAAACAAGGACAAATTGTTTTGGATCAAATAAGAACTGTTGACAAATCAAGGCTAATAAAGAAAATTGACGGACTTAATAAAATAGTTCAAGATAAAGTTTTTGTCAAACTAAACGAAAAGTTTTCAAAATAATTTATTTCTCTACTTTATCAACTTCCTATACTTAATTCTATGCGGAACTTCAGCATCTGTCCCCAAACGTTGTTTTCTATTTTCTTGATAAGTTTTTAATTTGCATTTTCATGATTTCTCCTACTATAAGTTAAAAAAATCATTAAACAATTTGCGTTTCACAACACTCTTGTAATCCCAAACAATTTTAAGTAGTAAAAATAATTAGTATCTAAATTTTTATACGCACCTATCTATTTTAATAATATCATCTTTTTTATTTGTATAAATTTTTCAGAAGCCAATTGATAGTAATACATTCCCGAAGATAAATTTTCTGTATTTATATGAATACTATGATTTCCTCCAGATTTAATTCCACTTGTCAAAACTTTTACTAATCTTCCTAAAGAATCATATAGTTTAATTGAAACAAATTCTGATTTTGAAATTGTATAACTAATTATTGTCCCAGAATTAAAGGGATTTGGATAGTTTTGAAACAAATAATATTCAACTAATCCCAATGGAGAACTAGTAGTAACAGACAAAATACTGCTTTCAAACTTCTTTTGTGCTGGGAGCTTTCTACTAAATCCTTCTGTAGGTCCATAGAGAGGCCAATCAGTCGATTCAAAGAAAGCTGGTTTCGATTGGAGATAGTAAGAGTTGGGGAGATTATGATCGGTGATAGAATTGTCCCAAAAAAGTTGCCCATTAATAAGATTGCCATGCTCAAGATTATTACTTGCTTTTCCACCGACATCCTTAATGATGATAGCACTATTTCCAATAACATTCTGTTTTACAGTTACATCATTGTACCAAATACCATCTTGAGTTTCTTCAATGAGTACCCGATTTCTGAAATAAACATTACCTGGCCCTGTAGGTCCCCAGTAATCACTAATACCTACTTCTTGAACTGAATTTCCTTCAATGAGATTCATGTAGGCATAGTGTCCATGATTTGAAATATCTGGTGGATTCCAGCCCTGATTCAAATTACTTTCACCCGATCCTTGAAGTACATTCTGAGAGAAGTTATAACTAATAACATTTCCATTTGCTCCAGTTGAAAAAATCAATGCATGACGAAGGGAGTCAAAAATATTGTTCTCTACAAGCCAGTCGGTGGTATGGAATCCCAACGCTACTCCATAGCCATGACCACCACCACCATAATCAAAGGAACGAGTAAATTTTGAGTTACGAACTTCACATCCTATAGTGCTTTCAGAACTTACATGTGCTTTTTTTGTATGATAACTCTCAATATTTTTCACCAATCCATAAGCTGCATTTTTATAGTTGATGGTTGAAACATCGGAGTCTGTTTTAAGCTCAATGTATAGTTCCTCAATATTAACATTTCTTAATAGTTGTTGAGGACGAATTTGAGGATTAAATTCGGATTGATAAGTAATATGCAAGGGAGTCTTGAGAGTAATTTCATTACCATCGATAGCTACCACTTGCATAAATTGCCCCACTACCTTTTGTGCCCAAGGTTGGTTCCACAAAGGTTTTGTATACATAAAATTGGTATCATTATCCTGTTGAATTTCTGCAAAATCTCCTACGGTAAAAGCCGAACCATTTTCAACAGTAAGAATGGTAGTATCTTTCGCGTAGCCATTAACTCCTTGCCAAATTCCACGTCCATAAGTAATAATCTCGATGCAGGCATTTATTGGATTGTAGAAGTGAAGTTTGGTTTTGTCAGCTCCTTCTCCACGGAGAATAATTTTATCATTACTGATTTTTATAGTCCCATTAATTCGATAAGTTCCTTTGGGGAAAAAGATTACACCTCCAGTTGATGCTACCGAAAAAATGGCATCGTCAATAGCTTTGAGAACATCACTATTTCCACTATTGTCAGCCCCAAACTGCTCTACCACATTGACTATTAAACCAGCATGAATATTTTGTTCACCACTTGGAATTCCAGGAGTCCATGCAATACGATTATCAGATGGGATGATTTGAGAAAAATTTAAAGAAAATGAAAAAATCAAAATGAAGCAGATGACATTAATATTTTTCATAATATTTCTTATTTGTAATTGTAGTATTACTACTACTTTATCAACTTCCTATATTTAATTCTATGTGGAACTTCAGCATCAGTTCCTAATCTTTGTTTTCTATTTTCTTGGTAGTCCGAAAAGTTTCCTTCGAACCAAACAACTTTACTGTCTCCCTCAAATGCTAAAATATGTGTACAGATTCTATCTAAGAACCATCTATCATGACTAATAACCACGGAGCATCCGGCAAAGTTTAATAAGCCTTCTTCTAAGGCTCGCATTGTATTTACGTCAAGATCGTTTGTTGGTTCATCAAGTAGAATTACATTTGCACTTTCTTTTAAAATCATTGCAAGGTGAACTCTGTTTCTTTCGCCACCAGAAAGTATTCCAACTTTTTTCTGTTGGTCTCCGCCACCAAAATTAAACTGACCAACATAAGCCCTTGAATTTATTTTTCTGTTACCAAGCTCAATAGTATCAGCACCTTCAGAGATTAATTCCCAAACAGTTTTCTCAGGGTCTAATATATCTCTACTCTGATCCACATAAGCAAGCTTAACAGTTTCGCCAATTTTGAATGTTCCTTTATCAGCTTGCTCTTGCCCAACAATCATTTTGAATAGTGTTGTTTTACCAGCTCCGTTTGGTCCAATAATTCCAACAATTCCTCCGGGTGGAAGGTTAAAATTCATATCTTCAAAAAGTAATCTTTCATCGTAACCTTTTGCAACACCTTCTGCTTCTATAACAATGTTACCAAGCCGAGGTCCTGCCGGAATATAAATTTGTAAATCTTTTTGCGTCTTTTCTTTTTCATCTTTCAGCATTGTTTCATAAGAAGAAATTCTCGCTTTTGATTTCGCTTGTCTTCCTTTCGGAGACATTCTAATCCATTCCAATTCTCGTTGTAAAGTTCTTTGCTTTTCTGATTCTTTCTTATCTTCTAATTTTAATCTGTTTTCTTTTTGCTCAAGCCAAGATGAATAATTTCCTTTCCACGGAATTCCTTCTCCCCTATCAAGTTCTAAAATCCATCCGGCAACATTATCTAAAAAGTATCTATCGTGAGTAACGGCAATTACTGTTCCGGGATATCTATTTAATTCTGCCTCCAACCACAAAACTGTTTCAGCATCAAGATGGTTTGTTGGTTCATCTAATAATAGAATGTCTGGCTTCTTCAATAACAGACGGCACATTGCAACTCTTCTTCGCTCACCTCCAGAAATTACTTTAACCAGAGTATCGCCAGGTGGACAACCTAAAACATCCATTGCTCTTTCAAGTTTGGAATCCAATTCCCAGGCATCCATTGAGTCTAACTTGTCTTGCACTTTCCCTTGTCGTTCAAGAAGTTTTGTCATTTCATCATCAGACATTTCTTCGGCAAACTTTGCATTTATATCATCGTATTCTTGTAACACATCAACAACATCTTGCACACCTTCTTGAACAATTTCTTTTACAGTTTTTGTATCATCAAGTTTAGGTTCTTGCTCAAGCAAGCCAACAGTATAGCCGGGCGAGATTGTTGTCTCTCCATTAAACTCCGTATCAATTCCGGCAAGTATTTTAAGAAGTGAACTTTTACCCGAACCATTTAACCCAAGCACTCCTATTTTAGCTCCGTAAAAGTAAGAGAGATATATATTTTTTAGGATAGGTTTTTTATCATAATATTTACTCACTCCAATCATTGAGTAAATTACTTTTTTATCATCAACACTCATTTATTCTCCAAAATTTATTATTTGAAACCTCTGAAAAATTATTATTAGACTCATCTTTTGTCATACTGAGTACTTCGACAAGCTCAGCATAAACTCCATCGAAGTGTGAAACTAGATCAATTACTGGTTCGACTCCACTCACCATGACTGTACATCTAATTTCTCAGAAGTTTCTATTTATAATTCATCCTATTTTATCTGCGAAATATACAATAAAAGAAATCCCTAAACATAAATTACACTTTAATAGTTTCGAGAATATATTGACTCTTTATAAAAATATGAATACATTAGAATAAAATATCATTCTATGGGAGAAGTTATGTCTAAAACAATTACTCTTCGCTTAAGCGAAGAAATATACAACAAATATAAAAGCCTGGCTAAGAGGGACAACCGACCGATTTCTAATTTTATTGAAACTGCGGTTAATCGATTCATTGAGCATAGTGTTTACTTAGACGAATTTGAAATGGAAGAAATTAGAAATAATATAGAACTGAACAAAAGTCTGAGAAAAGGTATAGCAGATATGAAAGGGAAAAGGGGAAGTTTTGTTAAATAATTACAAAATATTTGAGACAAATGAATTCCTAAAAAAAATGCAAAAAATACCTAAAAGAAACAAAGCTTTTGTTGAGAATAAACTAACTAATTTTGTCTATCCACAAATTAAAGAAGAACCTTATTACGGAAATAATATTAAGAAATTAGTTGGCTACCAACCAGAAACTTGGCGTTATAGAATTGGTAAATATAGGATATTTTATCTAATAGATAAAGCTGAAAAAACAGTATATATGTTGTCTGTTGATTTGAGAAAAGATGCTTATTAAAAGTTGCTAAATATCTATCTTCAACTTATCTGCGGGACTTTTAATTTTGTTAATTGAATAAGAAGAAACGTGAGTATAAATTTGAGTTGTTTCAAGTCGCTTATGTCCTAACAATTCTTGGATGTAACGAATGTCAGTTCCATCATCTAACAAGTGAGTTGCAAAACTATGACGTAATGTATGGACTGTCGCTTTCTTTCTAATTCCAGCCTTCTTTATTGCTGCCTTAAAAATATTTTGCACACTTTGAGGACTATACTTTCCTCCATTTTTTCCTTCAATAATAAAGTCTTTCGGTTTGTAAGCCTTATAATATTCTCTTAATAATTTCAACACATTTTCAGAAAGCATAATATATCTATCCTTCTTCCCTTTCCCTTGCCTCACATGAATCTTCATTGCTTCGGAATCTATATCTCCAATTTTTAGATTAAGCAGTTCACCTAAACGCAAACCCCCTGAATAAAGTAATATCAAAATTGTTTTATGTTTTAAGTTGGAGGTTACCATAAGTATTTTTGAAATATCTTTTACAGATAAAACTGTTGGTAAATGAGTTGGTTTCCGTAACTTAATATCCAATGCTTTTGGAATGGGTTCATTAAATATCTTCACATACAAATAACTGATTGCTGCTATTACTTGCTTCATTGTAGAATAAGAATATTTCTTTTTAGTTTTGCAATAAAACAAGTAGTTTTGAATATCATCATCACTAACATTTTTAGTATTTATTTTTGAAATATATTCTAAAAACAATTTGAGTGCAGAAAGATAATTTCTTACTGTTTGTTTGGAATAGTTTTCTATCTATAATTGTTTGTCAAATTTTTCTATTGTTTGTTGTTTATTCATATATACTTTTGTAATTTCGTGTTATACGAATATAAATATAACATATAGTCTCGCTATACGCAATTGCGTATATTGAGATGTTGGTGGCAATAAAACAAAAAAATCAAAATGAAAGAAATCATATGGAAAAATTCAAAAAAAGAGCGGTCAAATACTTAGATATAATCGAATTCGGTGATTGGAAATTCAAATTGTATAGCATGAAATATAATGAATTAAGAGTTACTCCGGAAATAGAAAATGTAATAAAAGCGATTTTACCAGATTGGATAAAGGAAAATTCTCGGATAAATGATTTCCCCAATTATAAAATCGGAACTGTGATTATTCATGAAGCAAAGGATAGTATTCTAGTTGTTGTAAATTGGTGGGTGTACGAAAATGTTATCCAAAATCATGTTTATACTTCTAAATATGAGAATCCCAATAAGTTTGTAGATTTTACGAGTAAGGGATTACGGTTTTGCGTTTGGGAGATGAACATATTATGGCATGAGAGAAATTTGTGGGTGGAACATGTCTTAAAGAAACCAGATAACCCCGATTGGGATTCATATCTAAATCATTACTATAAATTGGAGTATGCAGATTAAAAAATACTGCCACCATCAAAGTATAAAAATAATAGTCTAAATAGTAGTAAATATGAACATTGTAGTCCGCATCAACATTAGTAGTAAATTGAAAAATTCTACTTCCGAAATCGGCTACTATTCTTATACAAACCGTTGTGCCACATTAAAATAAACCGCTATGAAAAGAATATATACAATTTTAGTTTTAATACTCATTAGCACATTTGTATATGGGCAAAAACCAAGAGCAAGAGATTTAGGTATTCCTTTTGTAGGTACAACTGGCGAATTCAATTCAATAACCGATGTTAAAGGAGTTGAAGTAGGTTATAGCACTTTAATATCTGGAGAAGGAGAAAATATTATAGGCAAAGGACCTGTTAGAACAGGAGTTACTGCAATATTCCCAAGAGGAAAGGCTAAAAAATTCAGCCCTGTTTATGCAAATTGGTACAGTCTTAATGGTAATGGAGAAATGACAGGGACTACTTGGGTTACCGAATCTGGGTTTCTTGAAACTCCGATTATGATCACCAATACAAATAGCGTTGGAGTTGTTCGAGATGCCGTCTTAAAATGGTATGTTGACACAGATTGGTATAATGGAGTGAGTGAGTGGTATACTTATCCTGTAGTTGCTGAAACCTATGATGGATTTTTAAATGATATTTATGGTTTTCACGTAAAGGAAGAAAACGTTTTAGAGGCTATAAAAAATTTATCGAGCGGAAAGATTGCGGAAGGGAATGTTGGAGGAGGAACTGGAATGATGTGTTTGGGATTTAAAGGAGGAACAGGAACTTCTTCAAGAGTTTTTAAAATCAAAGATTCTACTTATACTGTTGGAGCAATTGTTCAATCCAACTTTGGAGCAAAAAAAAACTTATCAATCTCAGGTGTTCCAGTTGGAATAGAATTAAAAGACACCTTAAATTACGTATACAACGCACCACCAAAATCAAGAAGACAAGAAGGAGACGGTTCCATTATTGTGATAATAGCAACTGATGTACCTCTTTTACCACATCAGTTAAAAAGAATTGCACAAAGAATTCCTTTAGGAATCGGAATTGTGGGTGGACGTGGTAGTAATGGCTCTGGAGATATTTTTTTAGCCTTCTCAACTGCAAATGAAAATGCTTTTAATCGAGACAAAATAACAACTGTAAAATCAATGCCGAATGACCAACTAATGCCAGTTTTTGAAGCGACTGTACAAGTGGTTGAGGAAGCAATTATAAATGCAATGGTAGCCGCAGAAACTATGGAAGGAATTAATAAAAATAAAGCATACGCCATTCCTCACGATTTGCTGATAGAAATCTTAAAAAAATACAATCGACTGAAAGAATAACGTGGCACAACAATGTATAAAAATAATAGCCGAAATAGCAGTGAAATCAAGGATTCTAGACAGCTCCAACTTTATCGTAAAATGAAAGATTTGAGCACCGCAGGTGGTTACTATTCTTATACTTACCGTTGTGCTTCATGTAAAATAACTGATGACAAAACCACATATGCTGATGAAAAAATCATACATATTCAATCCTGGAAAGAGACTTATTGATAAAATGAATATGTCTAAAACATACAAATTTATCTTTCATTTTTTTTTAATCTTACTATTAATTGGAATCTCAACATCGTGTTCTGAAAAAGAGAAGGATATTGACAAGAGACCAAATATAGTTTTGATAGTTGCTGATGATTTAGGTTTTGGTGATATTGGCTGCTATGGCGGAGATATAGAAACACCCAATATTGATAATTTAGCTTCTAACGGCATTAGATTCAGTAGTTTTCATACAGCTCCAATGTGCGCGCCTACAAGAGCAATGTTGCTATCTGGAAATGACAATCACATTGCTGGAATGGGAGGTCAAGGCTTAGTTACAGAGGAGTTTGGATATGAAGGAAAATTGACAAACCGCATAGTAACAATTCCGGCATTACTTAAGGAGGCTGGTTATCACACCTATATGGCAGGAAAATGGCACCTTGGTCATGAACCAGAATCAAACCCTCATCAAAAAGGATTTGAACACTCTTTTATTCTACTTGAAGGTGCGGGGAATCATTATAATAATCAAAGTGCCTTAAATAAAGGAAAATCAAATTATACTGAAGATGGAGATTCAATAGTTTGGAAAGATGGTGATTATTCTACAAATTTTTATACGGATAAAATTATAGAATATATAAATCTCAATAAGGATGATGACCAACCATTTTTTGCTTTTGCCGCATATACATCGCCACACTGGCCATTACAAGTAGATAAAAAATATTGGGAAAAGTATAAAGGAATTTACGATGACGGATATGAAAAACTGAAGGAGCAAAGATTAAATAGTTTAAAAAATATTGGGATAATACCCCAAAATGCTAAACTTCCACCAAGTCATGAAAAGGTTAAACCTTGGGATTCCTTATCAACTGACCAAAAGAAGATGGAGTCCAGAAAAATGGAACTTTATGCTGGTATGGTTGATAATTTAGACTATAATATAGGCCGACTAATAAATTACCTGAAAGAAATTGGCAAGTATGAAAACACACTTTTTGTATTTATGTCAGATAATGGTGCTGCAAATAGGGACTTTATTGATGAAAATCGTTATAAAAATTTCAGTAAAACTCTTAGGGAGTATTATAACGATGACTATGAAAATATGGGCAATGCTAATTCTTATATTTCTTATGGTCCACAATGGGCAGAGGCTGGTTCGTCTCCGTTTAGATATTACAAAGATTATGCAACCCAAGGAGGTATTAATACTACAATGATTATAAGCGGACCAAAAGTTAACAGAAAAAACGAAATTCATCATGGTTTTACGAGCCTTTTGGATTTAGCCCCTACTTTTTATGATGTTGCAAATATTACATATCCAAATGATTTCAAGGGAAATGAAGTATATCCACTTAAAGGGAATTCTCTTGTTCCGTTTATATCTGGAAAAACAAATGAAATTCATAATCCAGATTATGTTTTTGCTATTGAGCATTACGGAAATGCCATGGTTAGAAAAGGGAACTGGAAAATCACGAATTATATACGTCCTTTTGTTCTTGAGAATTTTGCACTTTATAACCTTTCAAATGATATTGGAGAGCAAATTGACCTCAAAGCGACTGAGCCTGAAAAGTATGAAGAAATGTTAATGGAATGGATGAAATTCGTAAATGAAGTTAAAGTCCAAATTCCAACTCCTTCTTCAAAATAGTGAAGAATATTATGAAACACGAAAGCACAACAACGGCTATACTTAATTGCTTAGTTCTGTGATACTTTGGAAAAATATCCGATTTCCCCAACTTGGTTTAGCACTTAGAAAGTTAAGTGCTAAATTGTCGCAACTAAGAATAGCCAAACCGTTCAATGTAATTATTCCGCTTCGCTACATAATTACATTGAACGGGCGGCGGCTGACGCCGATGCTCTGCATAGTTGTTGCGCTCCGCTTCACAACTACACAGAACATCGGTTAGGAATAATTAAAAATGAAGTTTGAAGAAATAATAACTGACAGATTAATTTTGAGAAAATTTACTCAAGAAAGTTTTGATTCTATTTATTCTGATATGTCTCAAGATGAGCAATTAGATATTCTTGGTTTAAATTCGATTGAAAAATTATTGGAAGAAAAAGAAAAGTATAAAAAAGGCCTTTCTACATATAATAAGAAATTCCTTTACCATCAATTAATTGATAAAAAAACAAGTGTGATTATTGGTTGGTGTGGATTTCATATTTGGTACACTGACCACAATCGAGCAGAAATAGGATATGGACTGTTTGATGATAACTATAAAAGTAAAGGCATTATGTCAGAAGCAATAGTTTCAATTGTTAATTATGGATTTAACAATATGAATTTAGAAAGAATAGAGGCATTTGTAAGCCCAAATAACACACATTCGATAAAATTGCTAAAAAAAATGAAATTCAAGAAAGAAGGGTTTTTAAAACACCATTATTTTCATAATAATAAAATGGAAGATGATATAATTTTTGCGTTATTGAAATCTGAACACGACTAACTATTGCTAACAATGTGTATAATTAATTGCTAGTCTGTGTGTACTCGGGTTGTGCAACATTTGACCAAACCATTATTTAAAATCCTAATTTGTAAAACTCACTTAAAATATGATAATAGAAATTGCTAAATGGATTGTAATATTTTTCGGACTTTTTATCATTTTTATTGGATTTATAATGCTGATTTATCCAAAAAAAGCAAGGAGTACATTAAGAAAAGCCGGCAGTACAAATTTTATAAACTATGCGGAAATAACTATCCGACTAATTCCAGCAATTGCTCTGATATTGTGCTCGGGATTATCTAAATTTCCTGATGCCTTTAAAATTTTTGGGTGGATAATGTTGATAACTTCTCTCGGCCTTTATTTTGTTCCGAGAAAAATACATCATAAATTTTCTATAAAAAGTGCAGATATTCTTAAACCGATTTATTTTCGACTTATCTCGCCTTTTGCTTTTTTATTTGGCGGATTAATAATTTATAACGTAAGTTGGATTTGAATGCGGAAAAATAGAACGCAGAAAAACGTTGCACAACACCGTATAAAAATAATGTGTAGTTTAGTGCTTAATCAAAGGTTAGTGCAATTTTGTTACGTCTGATTTTCCTTCGGAAAATCCTCGCACACAAAACCGCACTATTCTTATACAAACACGTTAGCGGTTATTAAAAAAAACATATAAGAAGAACAAACACGATTAAACTAATCGTAAACGGACTGAACAAACGAATGAAATAATCAAAAACTAAATTTTATGATAACAATAAATCCATACATCTACTTTGACGGAAATTGCGAAGAAGCATTTAATTTTTATAAATCAGTATTTCGTAAAGAAATTAGCCATATTAGTAAATACAAAGACGTACCTAAATCAGAAAGAAATATTTTTCAAGAATCTGATGAAAAAATTATGCACGTCACATTGCCAATTAGTACAGAAACAATGTTAAATGGCTCAGACAACTCGTTAGCATATAAAGAAATGATAAAGTATAAAACCTTTTCTCTTATCATTCACACCGATAGCAAAGAAGAGGTTGACCGACTATTTGGTGAACTTTCTCAAAACGGACAAATAAAAGTGCCTGTAGGATTGACATTCTGGGGTGCATACTATGGTCAGTGTATTGATAAATTTGGCATCAATTGGAAAATAACTTTAGCATCAGAAAACTAAAGTAAATTATCTATAATTGAAGAGGTATTGACCCGCTTCAAAATTAGTATGTTGCAAATAACAAAGAAAAAGCCAGCCGCTAACAAAGATGTATATAAAAAAAACGAAAACCTTTAAAATTATCTAAAAGAGAATATGAATAAATGAGCCAAAGAGAAAGGGAATTAGTTTCAATAATTGAAAATTGTCCAGAAATAATGGAAACTCTAAATGCCTGTGAAAAATATGGCTTAAAAAATTTCTATTTAGCAGGAGGAGCAATAACTCAATTACTTTGGAATAGTTTATTAAAACATCAACTACTTGATAAAATAAAGGACTTTGATATAGTTTACTTTTCAAGAGATGAAGAAAATGATTATTCAAAACATCATGAATCAAAAATTGAAAAAATAGTTAAACATAAAATAAAATTAGACATTGTAAATCAGGCTTATGTTCACGAATGGTATGGAAACGAAATAACTCCATTTACAAGAACTGAAGATGGAATACAAACTTGGCTACCCGCTTTTGCCATAGGAATATCAAAGGTTAAGGAATTAAAAGTTTATGCTCCTTATGGACTAAATGATGCTTTTAATATGATTGTTAGACCAAATAAATTAACAATGAGTAAAGATCATTATCTTAAAATGACTTTAAGTTTTAAGAGTAGGTGGAATCAAATAGAAGTATTACCTTGGAATGAAAGCGGTAATAAATAAATGAATTATGGCAAAGAATAAAACAACCGAAACAGAAATGAGTGTTAATGAATTCATTAATTCTTATGTTCACAATGAACAAAAAAAAGTTGATAGTAATAAATTAATCGAGTTAATGAGTAAATGGTCGGGATTTGAACCTAAAATGTGGGGAACAACAATTATTGGCTTTGGGAGTTACCACTATAAGTATGCAACTGGACACGAAGGTGATGCTCCATTAATTGCTTTTTCACCACGAAAGACTGCATTTTCTATTTATGCATATTCACCTATTGATGAGCATAAACATTTTTTGGACGAATTAGGAAAATTCAAAATTGGAAAAGTTTGTATCTATGTAAAAAAACTATCTGACATCAACATCTTGACTTTAGAAAAAATGAGTAAAGCGACTATTAAATATTTATATGAACATAACGAATGTGCTTGCAGAAATTAACAACAACCGCTAACAATGGCTATAGTTAATACGAGTTTTAGTGCTTAATCTAAAGTGAAGTGCATTTTACAAAGTCCGCAAAATTTACAATTTTGCGTGCCTATTAAATAAAGAAATGGTGCTTGGCTTTTGGGTAGTGAGGTTTTAGGTGGCGTTTCGCAAGTCCAGATAAATTGCAAATCATGGCAGAAAAGTGCAGAAGAAATTGAAAATAGAGAGCTAATAAATGATAGGATTTATACAGTATTACCAAAGGGGATTTTATTAATTGGGAATACTTCAGAATTTAAAAATAGTCTTGAACAATTAACAACTTTTGAGCTTTTTAGAAAAGGATTAAATAATATTGATATATTAACTTATGATGAATTATTGGAAAGAGCTAGATTTATTCTCGGACAAAGTAAAAATCATAATTTGAAAAGTGTTGAAAATAAAGATGATGATTTACCATTCTGAAAGTACTACTGGCAACAAACAATATAAAAAACTGGGCAGAAAGTGATATATATGAACGAATTAGAATAAAATAAAAGCGTAGTAAATTGAAAGATTGGTGCTTCAAAATGCCAAAATTTCATATTGCAATCGTTCTATGCAATTAAGGAGTTAATACAAATATAATATGAAAAAAAGAAGAGATTTTATCAAAGCTATTTCAATTAGTGGGGTTGCTTTTATGCTTCCTCTAAATTTGAGTGCCAATATTATAGAAAAGAAGAAAAAAAAGTTATTGAGATTCGGCATCTGTGCTGATATACATAAAGACATCATGCATGATGGAGATGAACGACTCAAAGCATTTATTGATGAAGTAAAGGAGAAAAATCTTGATTTTATTATTCAACTAGGTGATTTTTGTAGTCCGAATGATTATAACCAAGATTTTATGGATATTTGGAATAAATATCCAGGAAAAAAATATCATGTAATAGGTAATCATGATACGGATGGTGGTTTTACTAGAGATCAGGTTGTGGAATATTGGAACGCTATTGGCAAAACATATTCATTTGATTGTAATGGCTATCATTTTGTTGTTCTTGACGGAAATGATAAAGATCCTTCTCCAGATCGTCCACCAGGGTCTGCCAGATTTATTGGCAAAAAGCAGTTAAAGTGGTTGGAAAAAGATTTAGCGGAAACCAAATTACCAACCATTGTGTTTTGTCATCAAGGTTTAGATAATGATTTAGGTGGTATTTACAATGCTACAGAAAGTAGGTTAGTATTGGAGAAAGCAAACAAAAAAGCAGGTTTTCAAAAAGTCCAAATTGTTTTTTCAGGCCATCACCATCAAGACTACTCCAATAGTATAAACAGCATCCATTACATCCAAATAAACAGCATGTCTTATCAATGGTTAGGAGACGATTTCCAGCACATACGCTATGGCAAAAAAGTAGATGAAACTCATCCAATGATAAAATACACCGTACCCTACAAAGATCCTATTTGGGCCTATGCCGAAATTTCCACAGATAACACATTTAAATTATATGGTAAGAAAACAGAATTTGTTGGTCCATCACCTGAAGAATTAGGTGTTGATATGAGTAAATATGGATATGACATTGTACCATATATTTCTGATAAAAAAATTAAATTAAAATGATAATTAACAGTATAAAACAATGACTAAGTGCTAAATTGAAAGAGTAGCGTTTCGAAATCGCCTACTATTCTTACACAGAACGTTAGCAGCAAAAATATGAAAATTGAAAACAGTAAATTGGAAGATGTATCCATAATATTTGATTTATATAGGATAGCGACTGATTATATGAAATCGAAAAATCAAGTTTATTGGCCTGAATTTTCGAAAGAACTAATCTTAAATGAAATTAAAGAAAGTAGACAATGGAAATTATTGATTGATGAACAAATTGCATGTATATGGGCAACAACATTGAATGACGAATTAATTTGGGGAAATAAAAACAATGAGCCATCTATTTATATTCATCGAATTGCTACAAACCCAGATTTTCGAGGTAAAAATCTTGTAACAAAATTGATTAATTGGGCGAATAAATTTGGAAAGAACCAAAGCTTGAAATATATACGAATGGATACTGTTGGATTAAATAAAGGTTTAATCGATCATTACAAAAAACTCGGATTCCAATTTTTAGGATCAAAAGAACTTGAGAACACAAATGGACTACCAGAACATTATAAAGACGGAAAAGTGTGTTATTTTCAAAAGGAAATAATTTAATTAATTAAAGTTGCAAACAATGTATAAAAATAATAAAAGTTAAGTGTTAGACCGAAAGTTGGTGTATATTAACAGGATTCGTCAAATTTTCAATTTGAAGGTTAAAAGAAAAATAACAGTAAAATTGTAAATTTGACCAAGTGCTAAACCGGAAAAGTAAGTGTGTTTTAATCCTTACCATTCTTGTAAAAACAGTTAAAAATGGATAATCTTTTACAAAAAGAATTTAACTTTGAAGAAGTTGAAATTAAGAAGCTTGATGGTTACGATAATGCAAATTATCTTATTACAACCGATAGTGGGAAATATATTTTTAAAACTTATGTGTATAGTAATGAATTATTAGAATTGGTTAAAGCAGAAAATGAAACTCTTCTTTTTCTACAAAAATCAGAAAACAATAGATACCCAAAACCAATTCAATTTACTGATGGCTCATACATTAAAAATCATATTATAAATGGCGAAAATAGAATTTGTAGAATGCTCACCTTTCTTGAAGGGAAGTTTTTGGGAGATGTAGAACATACCAAAACCTTATTCCAATCATTTGGCTTTTCTCTTGCCGAAGTAGATTTAAGTCTTCAAAAGTTTAAGAACTATACTATTATAGCAAGGCAGTGGCAGTGGGATATTCAATATGTCGAATTGAATAAAAATTACATCAACTATATTCCTAATGCGAAAGATAGAAATACAGTACGCTATTTTTTGCAACAATTTGAAGAAAATGTGAGACCAATACTTCCTCAATTAAGAAAACAAATAATACATAACGATGCAAACGAATGGAATATATTAACCAAAAATGGTAAAGTTTCCGGTTTTATTGATTTTGGAGACTTGGCTTATTCTCCGCTTATAAATGAACTTGCAGTAGCAATAACTTATGCTTGCTTCGATAAAGAAAAACCAATAGAATGGGCTTCAATAATTCTAAAATCGTACAACAGTAAATTACCAATTGAAGAAAAAGAAATTAAAATCCTTTATTATCTTATAGCGGCCCGATTAGTAATAAGTGTTTGCAACTCGGCTCATTCAAAAAAAACAGACCCAAAAAATACTTATGCATCATCAAGTGAGAAATCAGCTTGGGAAATGCTCTATACCTGGTTAAGCATTAGCCCAATAAATGCAGAAAACCATTTTAGAACAGCCATTGGACTGATTGTAGAAAAACCACAATCGATAGATGAAGAAGTAAAAAGAAGACATCAACACATCAGTCCTATATTGTCGTTAAGTTATAACAGACCAATATATATGGTTCGTTCGGCATTTCAATATATGTACGATGCTTATGGCAATACATTTTTAGATGCTTATAATAATATTCCCCACGTAGGACACTCGCACCCGAAAGTTGTAGAAGCAGGACAAAAACAAATGGCAAAACTAAATACTAATACAAGGTATCTTTACGATCAGTTATCAGAATATACTGAAAAATTAGTATCTAAATTTCCTCCTTCGCTAAACAAAGTGTTTTTTGTAAATTCGGGTAGTGCGGCAAGCGATTTAGCCATACGAATTACTAAAATTCATACCGGGTATGAAAAATTAATGGTGATGGAACACGGCTATCATGGTCATACTCAAACAGCAACAGATATTAGCGATTATAAATTTAGTAGCCCTAAAGGGCAAGGGCGAAAAGATTTTATTTTAAAAACTCAAATCCCTGATATATATAGAGGTAAATACAAAAATGATACTGCAGGGGAATTGTATGCCGAGGAAGCAATTAAACAAATTGATATTTCTGATTTTCCTTTAGCGGCATTTATAAGTGAACCCATTGTAGGTTGTGCAGGGCAAGTTCCCTTAGCTGATGGATATTTAAAAAAAATATACCCTGCTATTAGAAAACAAGGTGGAATTTGTATAAGTGATGAAGTTCAAACAGGCTTTGGTCGTTTAGGAAATTATTTTTGGGGTTTTGAAGCTCACGATGTCATACCTGATATAGTAATAATTGGCAAACCAATGGCAAACGGACATCCCATGGGTGCTGTAATTTGCACTGATGAAATAGCTGAATCGTTCGGTAAAGGAGTGGAGTTTTTTAGTTCGTTTGGAGGTAACCCAGTTTCCTGTGCAATTTCTACTTCTGTTTTAGATGTTATAGAAGAAGAAAAATTACAAGAAAATGCAAAAGTTGTGGGTGATTATTATAAATCACTTCTTTTAGAATTACAAAAAAAATATGATTGTATTGGAGATGTTAGAGGTTCTGGTTTGTTTTTAGGTATAGAGATAATTAAAGAAAACAGCATAGAACCCAATATAGAATTAGCCAGTTTTATAAAGAACGAACTTAGAAATAGAAATATACTTATTAGCACCGATGGTCCTTTTGATAGTGTAATCAAAACAAAACCACCTCTATGTTTCACAAAAGAAAATGCAAATAAAGTAGTAGAAAATATTGCTGAAATTATAAAAACGTATTACAACAATGTAAATAGAAAATAAGCGAAGTAGCAATAACGTCAAGGTTTGTAGCCCATTTCAGCTCTAATGTAAATTAAAAAATTAGTACTTTGTTATCGCTTACTTTTCATAGACTCACAGTTTTGTTTATTAGAGTTTCTGCAAAATAAGATGTTATTGTCATTGCCAACTTGATTGGGAATCCAGGCAACACAAACAACGGGTTTACGATTTATTCCGAAAGCTTTCGGGACGGAAATGACATCTATGAGAGAAAAATGTTGTTGTTTTTATTCTCACAAACAAATGATTTAAAGTTATTTTGCAAAAACTCGATTTTTAATTAGCGTCAAAGATTTATCCAACTCGTGTAGAATTCTGAGTCAATACATTATGAAAAGTGAAATTAAGGAGTGAAAGATACCTCAAAACAATAATTTTAAGCTAGCTCAAATGTATCTCTTTTGACTTTTTTATTTATTGAAGTAAATATATCCTGTACAAAATATTCTGGTAAGGAATTTTAATTCTAATTAAAAAAAACGAATATAAATGAGTAGTTTTGTATAAATAATTTAATCACTACCATGAAAAAATACATATTTTCACTTCTGTTTTTAATTCTTTCGCTTTATAGCCACGCACAGGAAAAGCACATTGAATTAAGCCTTTCTGAAATTCCAGATATAACGTATGAAAAAATTAAAGAAGAAAATGGTTATGTAAAATTTGTTTTACATGTAAAACAACCAATAGATCATTCTGACACAAGTAAAGGCTTCTTCCGTCAAAAAGTTTACCTCTCACATAAGGGGTTTGAAAAACCGACTGTAATTGTTACTGCTGGCTATGATGTGAATAAATGTACACAATCCGAATTGACTGAACTGTTGGAATCCAACCAAATTCTAGTAGAACATCGTTATTTTGGTGCAAGTATGCCCGATTCTTTGGACTATAGATTCTTAAATTTAAGACAAGCAACAGCAGATCTCCATAAAATTAGACTACTTTTTTCTTCTGTGTACTTAACCAAGTGGATAAGTACTGGTATAAGCAAGGGCGGGGCTACTACAATATTTTATCGTTATTTCTACCCAAATGATGTTGATGTAAGTGTACCTTATGTTGCTCCTATTAACAAATCATACGAAGAACAAAAAATATATAATTTCCTAGATACTATCGGAACTAATGAGTGTCGTAAAAAAATAAAAGACTTTCAAGTACAAATTCTTAATAATAGAGAAGAATTAATTCCTCTATTAAAATTCTATAGTCTTGGAGCTAGTGTTAAATATTCATATTTATCATTGAATGAAGCATTTGAATATGCTGTAATGGAGTACCCGTTTTCTTTTTGGCAATGGGGACATGATTGTAACGAAATACCAACAAAAACATCTACTATTGAAGAAATAGCAAAACACTTTATATCTGTTTCTAACATATCATTTTTTAGTGATAATACAATTAAACAATTAAGCTCTCACTACTATCAATCCGCTACTGAAATGGGGTATTATGGGTATGAAACTAGTGAATTTAAAGAGTATTTAATTGACTTACCGACAGACTCAAATCCGATGGCACTTTTTTATCCTTTTGATATAACCGATAAATTTGATGGTCAACTTTTAAATGATGTTAATCTTTGGTTGAATACCAATGGTGATAAGTTTATCTATATTTATGGAGGGAATGATACTTGGTCTGCAAGTGCAGTGCCTACTAATGATAATGTAGATTCTGAATGGTTTGTTCTAAAAGGGAAACATCATGGTAATGCAAGAATAAAATCAATGACCTCTTCTGAAAAAAAAAAGTTTATTTCAATCATGGAGAAATGGCTTTCCATAAAAATATCTCCAATAGAGAATTGAAAATAAACGTAACACTACTTAAACTGCATTGAAACTCAGTTTAGCAAAGACGTTGGTATTCGTTGTGGACACTACGCACATACGAGTACGATTAGATTTTTCAAATTTTAAAACCAAAATAATTTAATTTAGGAATCATACATATGTTTAACAAAGAAACCTACATAAAAAGACAGCAAGAATTATTAGAGAAAGTTAATTCAGGAATCATCCTGTTACTGGGAAACGAAGAAAGCCCAATGAACTATACTGATAATACTTATCATTTTAGACAAGACAGTACATTTTTATATTATTTTGGATTATCACAACCCGGTTTAGTTGGGCTGTTAGATACTACAAATGGTAAAATATCTGTTTATGGAGATGACTATACTGTAGAAGATTTTGTATGGATGGGAAAACAGCCAACCATTCAAGAGTTGACAGCTTCGTGTGGTGTTGAATATACCGGAAGCATAAACGATTTATTCAATTGCGTAAGTCAGGCTAAAAAAAGTAAGGAGGTCATTCATTTCTTACCTCAATACCGATCAAAGAATATCCTGAAACTCATGGATATGACAGGACTTTCAGTACAGGAAATTAAAACAACAGCATCAACAGAATTAATAGCGGCTGTAGTTTCGCAACGAAATTATAAAACAGCAGAAGAACTTGTGGAAATTGAAAAAGGGGTTGACACCACCATTGATATGCATATTGCAGCCATGAAGATGCTGAAACCAGGCATGTGCGAATTGGATGTAGTAGTGGAAATAGAAAAAATAGCACGTGCAACAGGAGGCGAAATTTCATTTCCTACCATAGCCACAATAAACGGTCAAACGCTACACAATCATTATCATGGTAATATTGTTAAGGAAGGGCAACTATTTCTTCTGGATTGTGGAGCAGAAACTTCTATGGGCTATGCAGGTGACCTTTCAAGCACTTTCCCAGTAGGACAAACATTTAGCAGTTTACAAAAGGATATCTATAATCTAGTATTAAGATCACATCATGCATGTGTGGATACACTGAAGCCTGGATTTACTTTTAAGGATGTACACAATGCTGCATGCATTACCATTACAGACGGCTTAAAAAGTATGGACCTTATGAAAGGAGATACTGCAAGTGCTGTTGAGGCAGGTGCTCATGCACTATTTTTCCCTTGTGGAACAGGTCATATGATGGGACTAGACATCCATGATATGGAGAACCTTGGCGAAGAATATGTAGGTTACGACGGAAAACCAAAAAGCAAACTGTTTGGATTAAAATCGTTAAGACTTGGAAGGGAAATGGAACCGGGTTTTGTAGTAACTATTGAGCCTGGAATATATTTTATACCGGAACTTACAGACCAATGGCGAGCAGAGAAAAAATTCATGGAATTTCTGAATTATGATGAAATTGACAAATTCAGAAACTTTGGTGGAATAAGAAATGAGGAAAATTACCTTATTACAAATGATGGGAAACGACTTCTTGGCAACAAAAAGAAACCTATGTTAATTGAAGAAGTTGAAGTATTAAGAAAATAAAAATTGATTACATATTGCATGGATAAATAATAAAAATGATTATGAAAAAACAATTCTCACCTAATATTTCAATACGATTAATTGTAATTACTGTATTTGTTTTTTCTGCGACCATTAGTTATAGCCAGAATAATATACTTACACTCGAAGATATTTATGTAAACCACTCCTATTCAACAAGTAAATTTGGTCCTGTAAAATGGTATAAAAATGGTGTGGGATACACTTCGTTAGAACAGTCGTCAGATAAAAAAGGAAGAGATATTGTTCTTTATCAAACAAAACAAGATGAAAATAAAATACTGGTTTCGTCTTCCAACTTAATTCCTAAGGATGCTGACAAGCCTTTAATATTCAATAATTATCAATTTTCGGAAGATGGTAATTACCTGATGGTCTTTACAAATACCCGACAAGTATGGAGGTATCATACACGGGGTGATTATTGGATTTTAAACATTCAAACAAAGGAGTTAACACAAATAGGTGAAAATTTACCACCATCTTCTTTGATGTTTGCCAAATTCTCACCAGACAACAAACAAATTGCCTATGTTTCGAAAAAAAATATTTATGTAGAAGATATTTCAAATGGTAAGATTGAGCAACTCACTTTTGACGGAAAGGCTGATATCATCAACGGAACAACTGATTGGGCATACGAGGAAGAGTTTGGCTTGCGAGATGCTTTCAGGTGGAGCAACAACAGTAAAAAAATTGCCTTCTGGCAAATCAACACCAAAGGAGTAGGTGTTTTCACCATGATAAATAACCTCGACTCGATTTATTCCGAGACTATCTCTTTTGCTTATCCTAAGGTAGGAACTACCAATCCAGAAGCAAAAATTGGTGTAATAAACTTAAAGGACAAGCTAATTACATGGATGGAAATAAAGGGCGATAAAAGAAACAACTATCTGCCACGCATGGAATGGACTGTTCGTAACAACGAGTTGGTGATCCAGCAAATAAACCGACAACAGAACAAAAATAACGTCATCCTTGCCAATGCTGAAACAGGTATAGCAAAAAAAATTTTCACCGAAGAAACTGCATCCTGGACAGAAACAGTAGATGATTTAAGTTGGATAAAAGGAGGAACGGAATTTACATGGAAAAGTGATAGATCTGGCTGGTTACATCTTTATTTGATCTCATCGGATGGACACAACCTACAGCAGATTACCAAAGGTGATTTTGAAGTTATCCAATCATTGGGCATTGATGAAAAAACTAGATATGCTTATTTTATAGCCTCTCCTGATAATCCTACACAAGCATATTTGTATCGGATAAAAATTGATGGAAATAACCAGGCAGAAAGGCTTTCCCCCATCAATCAAACAGGGCATCATAGTTACAATATTTCTCCCAATAAAAAATATGCCATTCATACTTTTTCTAATCATTACACACCACCTATAATTGATATTATCAGGATTAAAGACCACAAATCAATCAGGATACTAGAAGACAACAGTAAATTGAAAGATAAATTTGTAAATCTAGATATAAATCTTAAAGAGTATTTCAGAGTGCCACTTAAAGATAGTCTGAAACTTGATGCCTACATTATTAAGCCTCCAAACTTCGACCCAAAGAAAAAGTATCCCGTAATATTTTATGTGTATGGCGAACCTTTCGGTACAACAGTTCAAGACAAATGGTCAAGAAATGATTTATGGGATTATTTTCTTTCACAGCAAGGATATATTGTAATTAGCGTTGACAACCGTGGAACCAAAGTGCCAAGAGGAAGAGCTTGGAAAGAAAGCATTTACAAAAAGATAGGAATTGTTGCACCATTTGATCAGGCTGCATCAGCTAAATATATTATACAAAAATGGGATTTTATTGACAAAGAAAGGATAGGCATCTGGGGATGGAGCGGCGGCGGCTCTATGACATTAAACTGTATGTTCCGCTTCCCTGAAATATATAAGACAGGAATTGCCGTCTCTTTTGTTAGTAATCAGAAGTTTTATGATTCCTTTTATCAGGAAAGATATATGGGACAATTGGCAGACAATGAATATGGATACAAGGAAGGAAGCCCTATAACTCATACTAACGGTTTGGAAGGAAATCTTTTATTAATTCATGGCTCAGGTGACGACAATTGTCATTATCAGAATTTAGAAGTGCTTGCAGATAAATTAATAAAAGAAAATAAATACTTCACAATGATAGAGTATCCAATGCGAACTCATGCCATTAGGGAAAGACAGGGAACATCTCTTCATTTAAGAACATCCATGTATAAATATTTCATTCAGAATTTGCCGGCAGGCGGAAAATAATAAAACCATAGTCTAAAAAATAACAATCATAACACTCTCAAGTTCATTATTACAGATGACCAATAGTGGGAGTATATTTGAAATATTCAATTGGCAACAGTTTGAGTAAACAAATTGAAAACATTTGTGAATGAGGAAATAAAAATAGAAAACGATATATTAAATAAAAAACAGAATAATATTAATGAAAAAAAAATTGCAAATAAACTACTCCGCCTTAAGCAGCCGAGTATTAAAAGATTTACTGCTTTTTAAAACGCCCCAAGTGACAGGGAATTAACCCAAAGAGATTAAATAATTTTAGAATAACTACGAAGATAGATTCAAGCAGTTTTGAGAATATTAACTTCGAATGAGTTGATACATGAAATTCGTATTGAAAGATTATTTAAGTGGATACGTTTGAAGAATCAACGCTAACTTTATAAGCAAATAGCTTATCGTTACTACTGCTCATAGCAGAACCATTCTCTGCAAGCAACAAGAGTATAAGAGAAAATAAATAAATTGTGATACACTCAACAAAAATTAGTGTTGTATATATATGCTTTTTTATGTAAGTTTACAATATGTCGTGTAATATGAATCATACAACCAACCTAAAAGGACATCATCGTTTATATGAATGTTTAATGTTTTACCATTAACATCTTTCCTACATCCATTTGTTTTAATCTTTAAACTAATTCGATTATTTTATTTATTCAAAATTATATTTAATGGAAAATATTATGGGAAATATTACATATATAAAAGGGAAAGTTGATCCAAACGGAGCAGGATTCTCCTCAATAAAAGAAATATTAGGGAAAGAAGACTCAACTATAATAGCCGAAAGAAGTGCTTCATCTGAGGGGAATTTCTATAAGTCTTTGGGGGATAAATTAGGTCCTGGTATGAACCCTCGAATTCAACGACTCAGAAAATTGAGTTTTGATGCACAGCCTAGTATATCTATAGAACGAGCATTACATCAAACAGCTTTTTACAAAGAACATTATGGAAAGCATTCTATACCTGTTCTAAGAGCTTTAACCTTTTTAGATCACTGCCAGAAAAAAACTTTATACTTTGCAGACGATGAATTAATCGTAGGTGAAAGAGGTCCAGTGCCAAAAGCTGTTCCTACATTTCCAGAATTAACGTGCCATAGTGTTGAAGATTTTCATGTATTAAACACAAGAGATCAACAGCGTTATACAACCTCTCAAGAAGATATTGATACCTACGAAAGAGAAGTAATTCCTTATTGGGAAGGTAGAACTCAGCGTGAGCGAATCTTTAATCACGTACCCATTGAATGGAAACGTGCTTATGAAGCTGGTTTATTTACTGAATTTATGGAACAACGTGCTCCTGGGCATACTGCTCTTGATGGAAAGATATACAAAAAAGGTATGTTGGATTTCAAAAGAGAAATTCAAGAACACATCGATTCTTTAGATTATATGTTGGATGATGATGCCAACAACAAAGCAGAACAATTAAAAGCAATGGGCATTTCTTGTGATGCTGCAATCGTTTTTGCCGAACGCCATGCTGATATAGCTGAAAAGAAAGCACAGACGGAATCTGACCCTAAAAGAAAAGCAGAGTTATTAAAAATTGCTGAAGTATGTCGCTGGGTTCCAGCCAACGCTCCTCGTACTTTTTATGAAGCTGTACAAATGTATTGGTTTGTTCATCTTGCTACTATTACAGAATTAAACGGCTGGGATGCTATGAACCCAGGTCATTTTGATCAGCACTTAACTCCTTTCTACGAAAAAGAAATTGCAGAAGGAACTTTGACACGTGATGATGCAAAAGAAATTATTTGCTGTATGTGGGTAAAAGTAAACAACCACACCGCACCTCCTAAAGTAGGAATTACTGCTAAAGAAAGTGGAACATACAATGATTTTACAAATATTAATATTGGTGGACTAAAATCTGATGGTTCTGATGGGGTAAGTGAAGTATCTTATATTTTATTAGAAGCTGTTGAAGAATTACACGTTCTTCAACCAGGATCTTCCGTACACATTAGCCATAAAACACCGGACAAATTCTTAAAAGCTGCGTGTAAAGTAATTCGTCAAGGTCATGGTTATCCTTCTGTCTTTAGCCCCGAAACTTATATTACTGAAATGATTAGTATGGGTAAATCTTTAACTGATGCTCGTGAAGGTGGTTGTAGTGGATGTATTGAAGTTGGCGCTTTTGGCAAAGAAGCTTATGTATTAACAGGATATTTAAATGTTCCTAAAATTTTTGAAATCACACTAAATAATGGTATTGATCCAGAAACTGGAAAAGTAGCAGGTTGTGAATCTGGAGATCCAAGAACGTTTAAAACCTATGAAGATTTATATGATGCATTTCACAAACAAATGAACTATATCATCGATCAAAAGATAAGGGTAAGTAACTATATTGACACAATGTTTGCAAAATATGCGCCTGCACCATTCTTATCTGTTGTTATAGAAGATTGTATTTCTACAGGCAAAGATTATTATAACGGTGGGCCTCGTTACAATACAAATTACATTCAGTGTACTGGTTTAGGAACTGTAACTGATAGTTTATCTTCCATGAAATACCATGTTTTTGAAAATAAAACATTTGATATGGATACTATTTTAAATGCAGTTGCAAACAACTTTGCTGGAGAAGAAGTTCTACGTCAAACAATTGTTAACCGAACTCCATTCTTTGGTAATGATGATGAATATGCAGATAATATTGCACTTAAAGTCTATGATGATTTAATTAAAGCGATTGATGGTAAACCAAACATTAAAGGTGGTAAATATCACTTAAATATGTTATCAACTACTTGTCACGTTTACTTTGGTAAAATTATGGGAGCAACTCCTAACGGACGTTTAGCTCATAAATCCATCTCTGATGGAACTTCACCATCTCACGGATGTGATATAAATGGGCCTTCAGCAGTGATTCGTTCATTAACAAAATTAGATCATACTCGTTCGGGAGGAACATTACTAAATCAACGTTTCTTACCGAGTTTATTAAAAAGAGATGAAGATATTAGTAAACTAGGAAAACTAATTAGAAGTTACTTCATTTTGGGTGGTCATCATATTCAGTTTAATATTGTTGATACTGCAACTTTAAAGGCTGCTCAAGAAACACCAGAAGATTACAAAGATTTATTAGTTCGTATGGCAGGTTACAGTGATTATTTTAATGATATGAATCCTGATCTTCAACAAGAAGTGATAGACAGAACTGAAAACGATTCGTTCTAGATTGTAGTAGATTATTCAATTTTAATTTTGTCCAATTCTACTGTTCTAAGCGATGTAGAATTGGACTTTTTTTTCCTATCAATAATAATAAATGAATCAACCAACTCTAATATTTGATGTAAAGCGTTATGCAATTAATGATGGACCTGGAATTCGAATTACTATATTTTTAAAGGGATGCTCATTAAACTGTAAGTGGTGCCACAATCCTGAAAGCATTCCAAGGCAACAGCAAAAGATGTATTCTAGCGATAAATGTATTGGGAGTAGTGAATGTATAAAACATTGCCCTAATGATGCTCTTACTTTAACACCCCAAGGAATAATAACTAATGCCGACTTATGTGCTATGTGTGGAAAGTGTGCTGAAGTATGTCCGACAAAAGCAATGGAAATGACTGGTGAACTCATGACGGTAGATCAAGTGATGACACAGATTAAAAAGGAAACTATTTTGATGGATAATTCAGAAGGAGGTGTTACTTTCTCTGGAGGAGAGCCATTAATGCATCACGAATTTTTAATTGAAATGTTAGATGCTTGCGGAAAAGAAGGTATTCATCGTTGCATTGACACAACAGGTTTTGCAAATACTAAAACACTTTTAGAAGTTGCAGAAAAGTCTGAACATTTTCTATATGATTTAAAAATGATGGACTCCGATAAACACAAAGAGTGGACTGGTGTTCCTAATGAAAAAATATTAGAAAACCTTAAACTTCTAGCTGCAACAGGGATGAGTATCAATATTCGTATTCCTTTAATTAAGGGAGTAAATGATGACTATAAAAACATTCATGAATCTGCAAAGTTTATAGTCGCTCTTGAGGGTAAAAAACCTATAGTAAACATTTTACCTTTTCATAACATAGCAGAAAAGAAATACGAAAAACTGGGGCAACATTATGAGAGAGGAATAATGGATGAACCTGACATAGCCAGACAAGATGAGATTATTGAAATGTTTAAGTCTTATGGGTTAAATGCTATAATTGGAGGATAGTTAACATACTGATGGTAATTCTCGAACAAATCTTATTATAGTAGCCCTTTTGATTTTAGTTTAATATCCATCCCCTTTGCCTTGTCTTACATGAATCTTTATTTCTTCGGAATCTATGTCTCCAATTTTTAGATTAAGCAATTCACCTAAACGCAAACCGCCTGAATAAAGTAATATCAAAATTGTTTTGTGTTTTAAGTTGGAGGTTACCGTAAGTATTTTTGAAATATCTTTTACAGATAAAACTGTTGGTAAATGAGTTAGTTTCCGTAACTTAATATCCAAAGTTTTTGGAATTGGTTCATTAATTATTTCCACATACGCATAACTGATTGCTCCTATTACTTGCTTCATTGTGGAATACGAATATTCCTTTTTAGTTTTGCAATAAAACAAGTAGTTTTGAATATCATCATCACTAACTTTTTTAGTATTTATTTTTGAAATAAATTCTAAAAACAATTTGGGTGTAGAAAGATAATTTCTTACTGTTTGCTTAGAATAGTTTTCTATCTGTAATTGTTTGTTAAATTTTTCTAATATCTGTTGTTTGTTCATATATACTTTAGTAATTTCGTGTTATACGAATATAAATACAACATATAGTCCAGCTATCCGCGATTGCGTATATTGAGATGTTGCATGCCATTAAAAAAACAGAATGAGAATTCAAGAAGAATATGAAATGTTCAGTATATATAGCTACTAGTGTAGATGGTTTTATTGCAAAACCAGATGGAAATGTTGATTGGCTACATACAGCAGGTAACTTAGAAGCCGATATGGGAACAGAAGATATGGGATTTAAAGCCTATATGGATTCTGTGGATTGTATGATTATGGGACGTAAGTGTATTGAAATGATTTCCAATATGAACTTAACTCCTGAACAATGGTTTTACGGTGATATGCGTATTGTTGTATTAAGTAATACAGTACGAAAAGCTCCTGATAATCTTAAAGGAAAAGTAGAAATGTATTCAGGAAATTTAAACAATTTGATTGCTACATTAGATAAAGAAGGTTACAAACATGCTTATATAGATGGAGGAACAACTATTCAATCATTTATTAATCTTCAATTGATAAATGAAATAACAGTTACTAGAATACCTGTATTATTAGGAGAAGGGATACCTTTGTTTGGAAAATCATTTAAAGACAATTAAACTGGAAAAATCTAATGCAAACTCCTATGCTAATGATTTTGTCCAAGTAAAATACTTAGTGAATTACGAATAGAATATTTCAGTAAAAAAAATAGAATAAAAACGGCATACAACAATGTGTATAGCACATAGCACCCTGCAGGATGCTACGACACCATACACGAAACGTCAGTAATAAATAATAGATGAAATGATAAACTATTTAGTATAAATATGAAAACGAAACTAATAATAATTCTCGCGATTATTTTATTTCAATCGTGCAAGACACAACAATTGCAAACTAAAACTTCATTACATAAAGTTGAAAACCATATTAAAGGTGAGTTAGATTATACTAAAGGAGGATTTGAACTTGTTCAATGGCAAAAAAATGGAGATGAAATTACACTTGGGAGAATTGATGAAACGGGTGAGATTCATTTCAGTTTACCAATATATAATATTAAAGTGCTTGGTAAAAATCACATGAACTCTAATTTTGAAAGCCAATTTAATATGCTAAGATGTATTGGCAAAGGTGATTTTGACATGCTTGGGCAGCCTCTTTTCAAAACGCCTTACGATGATGTTTACTCGCAATTATATCCACCTATGTACATAAAAAAATATGGTGTTTCTGTGGCTTATGTATCTCCCGTTTCCGACGAAAAAATGCTAATCAAAAAAAACTTTAACAAGATTATAGGTAATAAGTACTATTGGATGTACATAGACAGAGATCTTGATTTTAAAGAAACATGTATACAAGAATCACTTGAAGATACTGACCTTGAAATTGAGCGGAGTGCAGATATTCAATTTAAAAAAGGATGGAATTTTATAAAAAGCAGCCTTGTTGAGATTCAAAATTATGGTAAAAATAATGAGCTTATCATGCCAAAAAAAATACTATTTACACTAAGTTCTCCCGAATCTAAAGAAGTCAAATGGTATTTGGAGAGAGTAATGGATGATGAAAAAATACAAGCTGCAAAAAAAGAATTTGAATTACAACGCCAATAACAAAACAACAGTTGACAAATGACTTCCGAATAAAATAGATAGTTTCTCAAGAACTAGTTATGAAATTATCAATGAAAGGAACATCAATATTGTACAGCATAGGGTTTCAAAGTATGGTGTCTTTAGGTAGAGCTTCTGTTGAAAAGTGATTCAAAAATATAATAGAAATGAGATAATAATTTAGTACTACTGAGAACTGTAGATAAGAAATCAGACTTGCTATCGCTTGTCCACTTCTTATCATTAACCGTTCAAGTCAATAAAAAAAACACAACCTAAAGTATGAAAGACGTTGAAGACTATTGCCCTTCTGACAGACAAGATTGGAGGAAATGGCTCGAATTGAACCACAATAAAAAAGAAGCAGTTTGGCTCATTTTTTATAAGAAAAAATCTCCTAACTATAACCTAAGTTGGAGTGAGTCAGTTGATGAAGCACTTTGTTTTGGTTGGATTGATAGCGTCAAAAAATCAATAGACACTGAGAAATACAAACAGTATTTCAGTAAACGAAAAGCAAAAAGTACTTGGTCAAAGATAAATAAAGATAAAGTCAAAACCTTATTTGATCAAGGACTTATGAAAGAAGAAGGTTACAAAAGCATTGAAATTGCAAAAGAAAATGGTTCATGGACATTTTTAGATGAAGTTGAAGCACTTGTAATTCCAGAAGATTTTAAAAAAGAATTTACAAATTACAAAGGCTCAATGGAATACTTTGATAGTCTAAGCAAGTCCGCAAAAAAGATTTTATTATACTGGGTTGTTTCCGCCAAAAGAAAAGAAACAAGACAAAAGAGAATTTTAGAAATTGCAGAAAATGCAAGTAAAAATTTGAAACCAAAACAATTTAGGTAGAATAAAAACGGCTTACAACAATGTATATAGCAAATAGGACACTCAGTAATAAATTGAAAAGTTCAGTGCCATTTACAAAGTCCGTCAAATATAAAATTTGGCTTTTAAACAGAAGAAATTAAAAATATAATATTTATATTTGGCTAAGAAAGTTTAGTGCTTTCTACTGCGCTACTTGCTATATACTAAACGTTCATATACAATAGTACTAATAAAATAAATTTTCCGAATGAACCCTATAAACGTCATAGTAATAATAGTTATTATTGGATTCTTTTTGTTCAGACTAAAGTTTCGAAATAAGTTTGGATGGATTGAACCGAGTGAACCTTTCCCAAAAGAATGGAGAATTATTCTAGCTAGAAAGGTAGCCTACTATAATGCTTTATCCAATGAGGAAAAAAATTTATTTGAATATAAAGTTCAAGAATTTCTTTTAAATTGTAGAATTACCGGAATTGAAACCCAAGTTGATATAACGGACAAACTTCTTGTTGCATCAAGCGCTGTAATTCCTATACTTAAATTTAGTAATTGGAAATATTTAAATATCGATGAAGTCTTATTGTATCCATCAATGTTTAATGAAAATTTTGAAACAGAAGGTCCAGACCGCAAAACCTTAGGAATGGTTGGAAGTGGTTATATGGAAGGTATGATGATTCTTTCCAAACCAGCATTAATACTTGGATTTGCAAATGAATCAGATAAAAAGAATACTGCAATTCATGAGTTTGTACACTTGATTGATAAGACCGATGGAGCAATTGATGGTATTCCAGAACTATTATTAGAAAAACAATATACAATCCCGTGGATAGATCTTATCAATAAAAAGATAGGCGAAATTTATGATAATAATTCAGACATCAATCCTTATGGTGGTACAAATAGAGCAGAGTTTTTTTCAGTTGTGAGTGAATATTTTTTTGAACGACCAAAACTATTAGCAAAAAAACATCCTGAATTATATGATTTACTTGAGAAAATCTTTAAGCAAGAAATGAAATCAAAAGTCTTAAACAAAAAGAAAAAAAGAATCGGGAGAAATAGTTTGTGTCCATGTAATAGTGGGTTAAAGTTCAAAAAATGTTGCGGAAGCATACACTATAATTAGTAGAAATTAGAAAAAACAACTGCTAGTAGTAAAGCCTTAGTTACATTAAAACATAATTTAGCCAAACCGTTACAACTCATTTCATTTTAACTATTAACAACTAATCTTTGTAAATTTAATTCTAAATTTTGTAAATATTTATGATGAAAAAGTAAAAAAAGTACTAACCACAATAAAATAATTATATGAAAAATTTAACTATCACAGTTTTATTTGTTGTTACATTTCTAACAATCAGTTGTAGCAACAATTCTAAAGAAGTTGTTGTTTACACAAGTGTTGATCAAATATTTTCTGAACCAATTTTAAAAGGATTTGAAAAAGAAACTGGCATAAAAGTAAAAGCTGTTTATGATACTGAGGAAACAAAATCTACAGGAGTTCTAAATAGAATAATTGCTGAGAAAAAAAATCCGCAATGCGATTTGTTTTGGAGTGGAGACCCTTTAAGAACAATTGTACTAAAACGAAAAGGTATCACATTTCCATACAAATCCCCTTCTGCCCTTGATATTACTGATGTTTATAAGGATGTAGAAAATCATTGGACAGGCTTTTCTGCAAGAGCAAGAGTTTTAATTTACAATAAAGATTTACTTCCACATGCAAATGTTCCAAAATCAATTTTTGATTTGACGAATGAGAAATACAAAAGGAAAGTTGCAATTGCTAATCCACTTTTTGGGACAACAACTTTTCATATTGCTGCTCTATTTACCGCAATTGGTGATGAAAGGGCAAAACAATTTCTCACCGATTTGAAAAACAATAATGTTGTAATTGCTACAAGTAATGGAGATGTAAAAAAAAGAGTTATTAGTGGTGAAGTCTCTTGCGGACTTACTGACACAGACGATGCTAACGAAGCCATAAAAGAAGGTGCAAATGTTGGAGTTGTGTTTTTAGATCAACAAGGAATTGGTAGTTTGATAATACCAAACACTGTAAATTTAATTAAAAACTCTCCTCGCTCTGAAAACGGAAAGAGGTTAATGGATTATCTTTTACGTAAAGAGACCGAAGCTAAGCTTGCAAAGTCTTGCGTTCAAATCCCGTTACACAAAGGAGTAGAAACTCCAAAGGATGTTCCTTCGTTAGACAATATTATTCCAATGCAAATTGATTATGACAAGACTGCACAAAAGTTAAGTGAAGTTCAAACTTTTGTTAAAAAATGGATGAGCGAATAGCAAGGACAACTAACAATGTACAAATGACAATTAGCAATGTGTGAATTAAATTATGAAAGAGAATATACTTAAGGATAAAAGTTTTAGGTTTTCAATTAGAGTTGTAAAGCTATCTCAATTCTTAGTTAGTGAGAAGAAAGAGTATATTTTAAGTAAACAGATTATACGTTCATGAACTTCAATTGGGGCAATGGTTAGAGATGCCGAATATGCAGAAAGTAAAGCTGATTTTATTCATAAATTAAGCATTGCATTAAAAGAAGCAAACGAAACTGAATACTGGCTTGATATTTTATTTGAAACAAAATATTTAGACAAAAAATTATATGATAGATTAATTATAGATATAAAAGAATTGCTCAAATTATTAATTTCAATAATCAAGAAAACTAAATCAAATATTAGGAATAATTAACAATGTACAGTTTACTATTGAAAGTTTGTTCATTGCTCATTGTTCATTGTTCATTGTTATTTGTTCATTACAAATTGTTAGTTGTAAATTGCACATTGTAAATTCAAAAATATTTTTCATACTGTTCACTTTGTTTATTGCACTTCCCGTTGCATATACACTCGGTTACGTATTTATAGTTGATGGTTCATTCAGTAATAATTTACAATTACTAGATAAAGTTACATTTTTACTTCTTGGCAAAAGCGTAGTCATCGCTTCTTCCGTTGGATTGTTATCAACATTCATTGGAACTATATTGGGATTTTTACTCTATAAAACCAATACAAAATTTTGTGGATTTTTCAAATTGACTTTGCTAATTCCTTTATTTATTTCTCCATATATTTTGGCAGTTGCTTGGAAAGATTTCTTTTTTACGCTACTTAATAATACAAGTTTTATATCATCTTCTTTTGGTGTGATACTAGTGTTAACAGTTATTTTCACTCCACTCTCTATGTTGATAGTTGGAAGTGTTTTATCAAATATAAATTCGCAATTAGAAGAAAGCGGATTTATGATTACTAATTTTAAGAGAGTAATAACAAAAATAATTCTACCACTTATAAAGCCAGCTTTAATTAGTTCGTTCGTTCTAGTATTCATTTTTAGTATCTCGGAGTTTTCAGTTCCGGCATTTCTTGGAGTAAATGTTTTTACTACCGAAATTTTTACTCAGTTCTCTGCATTTTATAATCACTCTCTAGCAATTTTACAATCGTCATTACTAATTTTTATTTGTATTTTACTTTTACTAGCTGAACGTAAATATATTGCTGATGCTCCTTTCCTTTCAATTAGTAGTAAAGGAACAAACAATAAAACTTATAGTTTCCCAAAGATCTTAAGTCAAATATTTTTATTAGGATGGCTCATTGTTTCAGTTATTCTTCCATTTACAATTCTTTTTATTCAATCATTTAAGAATGGAACAGAAAAATTCATTCAAGCATTTGTATTACTTCAACCAACTTTCGGAAACTCAATAGGGCTAGCACTTATCGGAGCATTCATTATTGTTTTAGTTGGTTTTACATCAGCTTATTTTTCTACATTTCATCAAAGTAAAATAGGAAAACCTTTTAATTGGATGCTGTTAATTATTTTTGCAATACCCTCAATTATATTCGGAATTAGCTTAATCAAATTTTACAATCAACCTATGCTCAATTTTATTTACTCAAGTTATGCAATAATTATAATTGGCTATGTAGGAAAGTTTTCGTTTATCTCAGCTAAGTTAATTGGCAATGCAATTAAACAAATTCCAAAATCATTGGATGAAGCAGCACAGATTGAAGGACTTACACTTTCTTCAAGAATATATAAAATACTAGTCCCATTAATTTTACCAATATTGTTTGTAGCCTTTATTATCAGTTTCATTTTTAGTTTTGGTGAATTAGGAACAACAATTATGCTTTATCCACCAGGCACAGAAATTATGCCAATCAAAGTTTTTACAATAATGGCAAACGCTCCACAATCTTTAACTAGTTCAATGACTTTGATTGTTTTTTCTATTACATTGTTAATAATTATTGGTTTTTATTTTATTGCAAAACCTATTATTAAAAATTATAATTACGTCAATGATTAAACTGAAAAATATAACTCACTCTTACGGAACTAAATCTGTGCTTCATAATTTAGATTTAGATATTGAAGCTAATAAGCTAACGTGCTTACTAGGTAGTTCCGGATGCGGCAAGACAACAATATTACGTCTTATTGCTGGACTTGAAATACCGAAAACTGGAAAAGTTATAATTGAAAAAAAAACAGTTACTCAAGATGATAAAATTGTAACTCCGCCTCATAAAAGGAATGTAGGTTTTATTTTTCAGGATTTAGCACTTTGGCCGCACTTTACTATTTACAAAAACATTGCATTTGGATTAGCTGAAAGAAAAGAAGACAACATAAAAGATACAGTGTTTAAAATGTTAGATTTTTTTGGATTACAAGAACACGCTAAAAAATATCCGCATCAACTATCAGGTGGACAAAAACAATTGGTTGCAATTTCACGTTCGTTAGTATTAAAACCAAAAATATTACTAATGGATGAACCCCTTGCTAGTATTGACGTAAAGCTGAAACGAAAAATATTGGAACACATAAATAATCTAAAACAGAATTTTAATCTTACAATTGTTTATGTAACTCACGATCATAAAGAAGCATTTGCAATTGCGGATAAAGTTGTGGTAATTGATGACGGTAAAATTGAAGAAACTGGAACTGTTGATGAAATAAAAAAATCGGATAATAAATTTGTAGAGTATTTTTTAGAATATTAGTTGTTTGTAGATTGTTACATCTGCGGCAGAAGACAAAGCACATCAAATTAAGTAAGGAAATTAATTATGAAAATATTAACTATCATTTCACTAAGTATTATTTTACTATTTGGTTGCAACCAAGTAAAAAGTAAAAGTGAAATTCTTCAGAATGAAAAAGCAAGAAAATCAACAGAAGCTACTCCTTTTATGCAAATGGATACTACTTTTAATTTTGAAAATTGTAAAGTTGAAAAACTCCCTTCCGGATGGTCTCAATACTATACGGGGAAAAGTGATACAACAGATTGGAAAATTATTGATGATAGTGGAAATAAAATTTTAGCCCAATTATCAAAAGAGGATTTGAAAGGCCATTATAATGAAATAGTATTCGATGGAGTTAAAGTGAAAAATGTTGAGCTGGAAGTTAGAATAAAAGGTATTGCAGGAGAGAGAGATCAGGGTGGTGGTTTTGTTTGGCGATTTATCGATGCAAATAATCATTATATTGTACGTGCTAATCCATTGGAAGATAATGTTGTACTTTACAAAATGGAAAATGGAGAAAGAACCGATTTACCATTAATTGGAAAAGGAAGAACTTACGGAGTTGATGTTGAACCACTAGGTAGTGGGTGGAACAATTTAAAATTAAGAGTTATTGATAACCTATTTACTGTTTACTTAAACGACAAAGAAATATTTAAAGTAGAAGATGAAACATTTACCAATGCAGGTAAAGTTGGTCTTTGGACAAAAGCAGATGCAGTAACTTACTTTGATGATTTTCAAGTTATAAGTATTAAGGAGTAAGCAAATCTAAAGAAAGGAAATGAATGCAAAACAATATAAAAGAGATTGACGTAAAAACTTGCTATAGTAAAATTTTGGATGGCGAGGCTGTACTTATTGACGTAAGAGAATATAATGAAATAAAAGGTGTCTCATACAATGTTTCAAATAGAATCGATATTCCACTTAGTTCTTTTGCAAATAATTTAAGCTTAATTCCAAAAGACAAAAAGATAATTATTGGTTGTAGAAGTGGCATCCGGAGTTATAATGTTGTTAATTATTTAACACAAAATAATTATAATTCAATTTTTAATCTAAAAGGTGGAATACTTGAATGGGCGAAAGAACAACTTCCGATTGAAGGTGATATTACAACCGCAATACATTAGAAATTGTTAGAATTGTATAAAACAATTAACTAAAATTCTTGTCTTTTTTTTCGACTATTGAAAGTAATAACTCAAAAGAATATGTCGTCCAAATAGAGGGGAAAATGCAGCTACAAAAGAAACTTTTTTTAATTTCAATTTTATTTATCTTTAGCACTATAATGATAGCAAAAGGCGACGGTCATAAAAAGAAAACTTCATCAGATCATTCAACTAAGAGTGATGATTGTGCTGATGTACACTGGACTTACAGAGGAAAAGAAGCTCCTAAACATTGGGCTGATTTATGCCCTACTTTTTCTGAGTGCGATGGTAAGGCACAATCACCAATTGATATTAGCAAAGCTGTACACGATAGCAAACTAGTCCCAATTCAATTTGATTATTACCCAACAACTACAAATATTGTTAACAACGGACATACAATTCAGTTTAATGTTAAAAAAGGTAGTACAATTAGCATTAACCACAAAGATTACGAATTATTACAATTTCATTTTCACGCTTTAAGCGAGCATACAATTGGTGGAAAGCATTATCCTTTAGAGGTACATTTTGTTCATAAATACAATGATGAAGAATTAGCTGTGGTAGGTGTTATGCTTACTGAAGGTAGAGAAAATGATTTGTTAACAAAGTATTTAAAAAAGTTTCCAAAAGAAGCCCATACTTCTTTTAGGTCGGGCAGTAAATTTGAGATTGCTGATCTTTTGCCAAACAATAGAAGTTATTTTCATTATGGTGGTTCCCTTACAACACCACCTTGCTCGGAAGTTGTTAGTTGGTATGTATTGCGTACTGCAATAACTGCATCCAAGAAACAAATCAAACAACTTTCTAAAATGTTATATCATAATTACAGACCAACAAATCCGTTGAATGGACGTGTAATTTCTTTTTATGAGTAACAAAAGTTTTGTCATTCCCGAATGTCTTTATCGGGAGTTTATATTATAGATCTTTTCTTGATTCCCAATCAAGTTGAGAATAAAATATTAGAATACTCTTAAGCCATTTATATTTTTAAATTGTTATAGAGTTTAACTGCTTAAGAAAATCTGGATTAGAAATATTTACACATTCAAAGTCATTAATACTTCCACCGTTTTCTAACAGAACAGAAAGCACAGAAAAAGCCATTGCAATTCTGTGGTCCTCATAGCTTTCGAATGTGGGTTTTTCATTACCAAAATTATTGTTTAAACCATCTTTTATAATTTTAAAACCATCTTCTTGTTCAGTAATATCAAGCCCAAATAGTTTAAGGTTATTACAAACTGAACTAATTCTATCACTTTCTTTGTGACGAAGTTCTTTTGCATTTCTAATTGTAAAATTACCTTTTGCAAATAATCCTGCAATTGCAAGTATTGGAATTTCATCTATAATGTTTGGAATAATTTCTTTTGGAATTTCAACGTTCATTAACTCTGAACTTTTTACAATAAGGTCTCCCCTTTTTTCTCCATTTAGAGTTTTAACATTTTCAAGTTCAATATTTCCATTCATTTTTTTTAAGATTGAAATAATTCCAATACGAGTTTCATTCAATGATACATTAGGCAATCTAAGTTCCGAATTTTTAGAAAGTAAAGTTAAAACTATAAAAAAAGCTGCTGTCGAAATATCAGATGGAACAAATACATTCCCAGATTTAGGATAATTCTCTTTTGATGAATATATTTTTCGTTTGTTGTTTTCTTCAACTACTTCTAGACCAAGCATTGTTTCAGTATGATTTCTACTAACTTTATTTTCTATCACACAAGTCTTTTCATCAGAAAACAATCCTGCGAGAAGAACACAACTTTTAACTTGAGCACTTGCCATTGGCAATTCATATTCAATTGGTTTTAACTTTTTAACTGGATTAATTTGCAAAGGTAAACAATCATCCTCACCAGTAATATCAGCTTCCATTAACTGCAATGGTTCAATTATTCTTTTCATCGGACGTATGGAAAGTGAAGCATCTCCAGTTAAAGTGGTTGGATATTTTTGAGCTGAAAGAATTCCAGCAATCAATCTTGTTGTAGTTCCGGAGTTACCAAGATATAATTCTTTATCTGATTTCTGTAATCCATCAATTCCCTTTCCTTCAACAATAATTTTTTCATCTGTTATTTCTATTTCACATCCCATAGTTTTGAATGCGTTAATTGTAGAAATCACATCCTCTGACATTAAGCAATTATAAATTTCAGACTTTCCTTTTGCCAAAGAAGAAAACATAACTGCTCTGTGCGAAATAGATTTGTCGCCAGGCAACTCTAAGTTACCGTTTACTTGTTTTTTCTTTTCAAATTCTTGAATCACTTATCGCACCATTTATCAATTAAATTTTCTAACTCAGCTTCGCTGAGTTCGCTTTTATCGTACATCCCTTTTTCAGCCCGCTGTCGTTGAGCTTCGTACAATACAACTGCTGTTGCAACAGAAACATTTAGACTTTGAATCATCCCACACATTGGGATGTAAATGTGTTTGTCACATGCTTCTATAATTTTATCTGAAATTCCACGATGTTCGTTACCCATAACAAGGGCAATCTTATCTGTAAAATCAAGCTCATAAATATCTTCAGCTTTATCAGAAAGAATTGTTCCGTAGATTTTGAATCCTTCATCTTTTAGTTTCTTAACACATTCTTCTGTTGAGTCATATCGTTTTTGTTCAACCCATTTTTTTGATGAAGCAGACGAGACTCTACTTATTTTGGGGAACTTTTCGTAAGTGTAAAGTAGGTCAACTTGCGGAACTCCAACAGCATCACAAGTTCTAAAGATTGCACTAACATTATGTGGATCGTGAATGTTTTCGAGAACAACTCTTAAAGAAAATTGACGAGCAGTAGTAACTCTTTTAATTTTCTCTAATCTTTTTTCTGTTTTGAATTTTCTCACGGATGAGCTTTGTTAAAAACTATTTTGTAAATTATTTTATTCTTATTTCTTCTTGCTAAATCTATTTTTATTTTTACTTTTTTATCTAAATTCACATAAAACCTAAGCAGCTCTATTGATTTTTCAATTGCTTCATCTTCCTTATGAGCCCAAGTTTCGCATCCGGCAAGCGAAGGGATTTCTGCCGTAACTCCATCATCTGTTTTTGTAACTAATAAATCAAGAACCATCAATAACCTTTAGAAGGAGTTTTATCTCCGATTACAATTTTTACACTTGCACTTGCACCAATTCTATCTGCTCCACTTTTAATCATCTCTTCAGCATCTTCCAAAGTTCTAACTCCACCTGAAGCTTTAACTCCGAGAGAGCTTCCAACAACATACCGCATTAGGGAAATATCTCCGGCAGTTGCTCCGCCTGTACTAAAACCAGTTGAAGTTTTTACAAAATCTGCTTTTGCTTCTTTTGCAATTACGCAGGCTTTTACTTTTTCTTCATCAGTAAGTAAAGCTGTTTCAAGAATAACTTTACAAATTGCATTTTTTCTTTTTGCAGCAAGTGCAACTTGGTTTATATCATTAAAGGTGTATTCGTAATCACCCGATTTAAGTTTACCAACATTTATAACCATATCAATTTCTGTTGCACCATTGTTCAAAGCCTCTTCTGCTTCTGCTCTTTTTGTTCCAGTTGTTGTTGCGCCAAGAGGAAAGCCAATAACAGTACACACTTTAACCTGAGTTCCACTTAACAAACTGCTACACAATGGAACGTAGCTAGGGTTTATGCAAACTGAAGCAAAGTTATATTGTTTTGCTTCAGTGCAAATTGTAGTTATCTCATCTGGAGTTGCATCTGCTTTAAGAATTGTATGGTCAATCATTCTTGCTAATGAAACATCAATTGTTCCAGCCTGAACTCCTTTACCAGCAGAAATTCTTTCCGCACCATTTGTAATTATTTTATTTACCGCAACTGGTTGATCAACAACATTCCGTTCCCAACCTTTGCAAGTATCACCAACACAATAAAAATCGTGCAAAGCTTTTTCTGTAATTACTTGGTTTACAATTTTATCCACTATTGGATTACTCATAATTTTTCCGACTTTATTTTTTGTTTCATTTCTCTAATTTTTGTCATTGCGAATCCAACGTTTTCTGTTGGATGTGGCAATCTGTCAAATTACTTCACTTAAGTTAAAGGGATTGCCACGTCGTAAACTACACTCCTCGCAGTTACACCTCATTAGTAATGAAGAACAAATACTATTTACACTAAAACTTATGTTGACATATTATAAGCTTGCAAAGTATTCTTCAACAACATTGCAATTGTCATTGGTCCAACGCCACCAGGAACCGGAGTAATATACGATGCTTTTTTTGATACTTCTTCAAAGTCAACATCTCCAACTAATCTGTAACCTTTTTTAGAGCTTGGATCATCAATACTATTTATGCCAACGTCAATTACAACTACATTTTCTTTTACCATATCTACGGTTATAAAATTTGCTCTTCCAATTGCTGCAATAATAATATCAGCTTGCTTAGTAAAGTAAGATAAATCCTTTGCAGCAGAATGACAAATTGTTACAATTGAATTTGCTCCATCTTCTTTTTGTAACATTAAATTAGCAATTGGTTTTCCAACAATATTACTTCTGCCTACTACTACTACGTGCTTTCCTTTGGTTGCTATTTTGTATCTTTTTAGAAGTTCGACAATTCCATAAGGTGTGCAAGACTTAAATGTTTCTTTCCCAATTACAAGATTTCCAACATTATAAGGATGAAAACCATCTACATCTTTTTGTGGAGAAATAGATTCGATAATTTTATCTTCATTAATATGTTTTGGTAATGGAAGTTGAACAAGTATTCCGTGAATTTTTAAATTGTTATTATATCCATCAATTATATTCAACAATTCTTCTTCGGAAGTATTTGCATCAAGTTTTTTTATTTCAGAATACATTCCAATTTTTTCACAAGCTTTGATCTTCATCTTAACATAAACAGAAGAAGCCGGGTCATCACCGACAAGTATTGTAACTAAGCCTGGTGGAGTTTTACCAACTTTTGTAAGTCCAGAAATTTGTTGTTTTAGTTCTTCTTTAATTTCTGCTGACGTTTTTTTACCGTCTATTACTTGCATAATTTCAAACTCAATTTACTTTGTTGTTTCAATTTTATATTTGTCTTTAAGATAATCTTTTAACTCTTTATTCTCTTCAATCTCTTTTTCAAAAGGATTAGAATTTTGCCATCCTAATTTACCAGTCTTTCTAAACCTTTCCAATCTTCTAATTGTAATTTCACAATAGATTGGCTCTATATCTGTTACAACTGATTTTCTATTTAGCTTTTCCGCCGCAAGAGTTGTTGTTCCAGAATGCGAAAAAAAATCAATAACCAAATCATTCTTTTTGCTTGAGACTTCAATTATTCTTTCAACCGACTTAATTGGTTTTTGTACGAAGCATCCGTTTACATTTTCTTCGCGTAGATGGAAGACTTGTTGAATGTCAATCCAAACATTACTTGCTCGTATTTTATCTGACTTACTTCGTTCAATATTTTCAGTTATTTTTCCACCAACATTTTTATAATAACCCTTTACTGCTTTTGGAATATCTGTGTAAACCGAATCAATATTAAACTCAGGCTTTCCCTTTATATAGTAAAGAAGCTCTTGTCTAACAGCCATCCAGTTTTTCTGAGTTCCGTAACCACGTTGATTTCTCATTGTGATGAAACTTTTCGAATCGAAACCGGATTCTTTCATCATCAAAATAAATTCTGCAAAAGGTTCAAAATGATTTTTTTGATCAGCTCCTAACCATACATACAAAGAAGAATCGTTTGCCATAACTGAGTTAGAAATATCAATCCATTCTTTACACCAATCTACAAAATCATTTGCATCTTGAGTTCCGAATGCAATCATATTATAAGGTGGATCGTGAACTGCTAGATTTGCTAATTCCCCATCCATCAAATTAGTTATTGATTTATCATCTGCAGCATCCAAGCATCCAATTTTATGTATCTCTTTAGGATCTTCCCAAGTTTCCCCAAACTCTAATCTGCAAAATTTTTGGAGATAATTTTTCAGATACTCATCTTTATCAATTCTCGGTAGTTGGAAGTTCTTCATTAAGCAGAAGTAGATTTATCAAATTCCGGAACAATTATTCTTTCAATCTCTGTAGTTGCTCCAGTTTTTGTATCAACCTTTGTAAACACACCACATAAGTGAAGTTGCTCTATTGCAGTTTGATACTTTTGCGGAGTTTGATATAAAAATCTATTTACTGCGGCTTCCGTTTTCATTCCAATAACGGAATCGTAAGGTCCAGTCATTCCAACATCAGTAATGTAACCAAGTCCGGTTGGAAATATTCTTTCATCCGCTGTTTGAATATGAGTATGAGTTCCAACAAGCACACTTGCTTTGCCACCAATAAAATTTGCCAATGCAAGTTTTTCTGCTGTCGCTTCTGCGTGGAAATCTATAAAAATCATTTTTGTTTCTGCAGATATTTTTTTCAATACCCATTCGGCAGTTCTAAACGGACAATCAATTGTTTGCATAAAAGTTCTACCTTGTAAATTAAGGACAGCTACTTTTCCTTTTTTAGTTTCAACAATTATATAGCCATTTCCATAAGTTCCTTTCGGGTAGTTCATCGGACGTAATGCACGTTTTTCAATTTTCAAATAATCTTGTGATTGATGTCTATCCCAAGTATGATTCCCTCCAGTTAAAACATGAGCTCCAAGATCGAACAAAACTCTTCCTTCCTTTGCAGTGCAACCTTTACCATCAGCAGAATTTTCTGCATTAACAATTACAAGATCAGCTCTATATTTTAGAATTAAACTTGGCAACCAAGTTTCTATCATGTTCATTCCAGGTTTACCAACTACGTCTCCAATAAAAAGAATATTCAAATTCATCTAATTTCCATTATTTAATATTGGGAGCACACTATGCTCCCATAATTTATTTTTTTATACTAATTTCGGCAAGAGCATGTAATTTATACTCTCTAATTTTGTCCAACATTTCTTTATTTATTTGTTTTTTCTTTTCTTCTAATACTTCTTCGGTTAACTCTTCATATCCGTTTTGAGAAGCCGCTCTAAAAACATGTTTCTCTACTTCATAGTCTAACATCACTCTTAATAAAGCATTGTTATCAATTAATTGTTGTAATACAGTTCTGTGGTATTGTCCTATATTTTCAAACTCCAAAGGTATATTCTCTGCCATTTATTACTTAACTCCTTTTATAAAATATTTAATTCTTAAAATAATAAAAGAACTGCACTTTCTAAACAATTGATTTATTAAAGAATTTTATTCTACACTGAACTAAAGTATTTTGGACTTTAGTTATTTCACTTAACTATATGTTATTACATTATTTATTATATCTTACATAAACTTTGCTATAGCTTCTAAAAGGCTAATTTGTTTTCTTGTTCTTGTCTCTTTTACTTCTAAAATAATTAACTATCCCTATAAAACTTATTCCAATCCAGAAGGCTTCTATAATAAATGCCGATAAATTAAAATTTTCAACAAGTGAAATGATAACAAATGTTGCTCCAAATAAATTCATCATTGAAAAACTAAGACTAGAACTTTCTATTTTTTTAATTTGAAGTAATAAGTAACTTCCAACTATTAATACTACACCAAGGTTTCCAATTATATCATAAATTGAATAAAACATAAACTATGCTCCTAGAATAAGAATGAAATGCTATGTGCTCCCAATATTTAATAATCAAACTCTTTTCAATGAGGTACTTTTCTGAAAGAACTAAAAAAGCGAATAAGAAAAAGAGTATGATTACGATTAAGAATTTTATGATGAATAACCAAAGAATTAGAATATTTAGAAATTCAACTTGACTCGTTGACATACTACTAAAATTCTTTGCTCAAATTAAATTCCAGTTAGTACTTGCTACATTTGTATTTTACTTTTCCTAACTTTGAAAATACAAACTTGTTGAATTAAACAAAAATGAAAAACAAAGAAATAACTTTTTCCGATGTAACTTATTCCGTAATTGATTTTGAAACTACTGGTACTTCCCCAAATAAAAGTAGAGCAATTGAAATTGGAATTGTACGAGTTGAGAATTTAAAAATTACCGAGACATTTCAGTCTCTGTTTAATCCTGGAGTTTATATTCCACCATTTATTTCTCAGTTAACCGGAATTGAAAATGATGATTTATTTGACGCTCCTAAATTTGAAGACCTTTCTCAAAATATAAAAGAATTTATTGATGGAAGTATTCTTGTTGGTCATAATCTTCAATTTGATTTTGCATTTCTAAAATCTGAGTTTGAGCAAGCTGATATTCTTTTACCAAAGATGGAACAAGTTTGTACGTTAAAATTGTCTCGTCGTCTCTTCCCCGAATTAAAAAGCAAAGCTCTTGGAAATATGGCAAGGCATTTAAGAATTAGACATAAAAATGTTCACAGGGCTTTGGGTGACGCAACTGTAACTGCTAAAATTTTATTAAAGCTAATCACAAAACTAAAAGAAGAACATAACAGCGAATCCCTATTTGACTTAGTTGCATTTCAAAATACCCCAAGTGTTTCTAAAAGTTTTAGATTAGTTAAAAAAAAACTCATTGGAGACTTAGCAAGCTTATCAGATAAGCCTGGTGTTTATTTCTTTAAAGATGCAAAGGATAAAATTGTTTACATAGGCAAAGCTAAAAATCTTAAGAAGAGGGTAAAAAATTACTTTTCAAGTTCTGCATCACGTAAAGCAAAAAAGATTGCACGCAAGGCAAACAGATTAGGGTTTGCAGAAACAAACTCCGAGCTTGCTGCACTTGTATTAGAAGCCGAGTTAATTAAAATTCATAAGCCCCAGTTTAATACTTTGTTAAAAAGATATTCTCAAAATTATTTTATACGAGCAAAGAATACTCACACTTTCCCGGATGTGAAAGTAACATCTAATTTTGATTTTGATGGCAATGATTATTTTGGGCCATACTCAAATAGAATAACAGCAAATTCTCTTAAAGAAATTGTTGATAAAACTTATGCTTTACGTGAGTGTACGGATAAAGAATTTGCAAAAGGCAAAAAGTGTTATCTGCTTGATATCAAAAGGTGTACAGGTCCTTGTATTGATAAAGAAAATATGGAAGAGTATAAATCAGAGATAGAAAATGTTTATGAATTTCTTGAAGGTAAAAATCAGCAAGCTGTAAACAGACTGTTGAATAGAATGAAAGATTTATCAGAAAGAAAAAAATACGAAGAAGCCGCTGAAGTTAGAGATACAGTAAATTTAATTTTGAACCAACTTACTCGCTCATCTATACTTGCTGAACCAATTAACAAAGCAAATGCTCTTATTGAAATTAATGGTTCATTTAAAACCGACTATGTTTTATTTCTGGAAGGGAAAGTTTTCTTAAAAGATTATTACTTAAAAGAACAAGATTTTTTTGATGTAGCTTTGGAAGATTATTTTGAGAATACAATTCACTTACTTGCCGGAATGGAAGATAAAGATTTAGAAAAAATAAAAATCTCACTTAGCTGGTTAGTTAAGAATAGAACTCAAGTAAAAATTCACTACCTAAAAGATTATAAAAGTAAGGATGAACTTTTTGTTAAGTTAAAATTTTAAAACAATTACAAAAATGCCAGGCACTTTTTTCAGTTGATGAAATGCCTAGCATTTGATTATTATACATCTAAAAAACTATTTTACCAACAACATTTTACGAACTTGGTTAAACTTACTTGTACTAATTTGATAAAAATAAATTCCACTTGTTAAATCACTTCCGTTAAAGTTAACTTCATAACTTCCACTAGTTTGTTTCTGATTTACTAAAGTTGCAACTTCGCTACCAAGAATATTATAGATTTTTAATGTTACAAATTCATTGCTAGGCAACGAGTATCTAATCTTTGTACTTGGGTTAAACGGATTTGGATAATTTTGTTCAAGTAAAAATTCTTGGGGAATTGAATTACTTTTTCGCTCAACTCCAGTTATAGCAACCTCTTTACCAGTTTTGTAGTCTGCTAAAAATAAATGTTCATCTAATCCAGAGTTGATCTCAGCAAACTTACTAAGAGAAGTTCCATTATCTCCATTACGTTTTTTATTAAGAATTTTATATCTCAATCCCCAAAAAAATCTATTTGTGTCTGCAAGTACATGTCTAAATCCTCCATTAGCAATATCTCCTAAACATAAACTAACTTCCAACTTAAGACTATCTGGTAAATGTCTTTTTCTTATTATACGTCCAATTCTTCTTTCTACTCTTGCAAGAAATGAATCTGGTAAAGCAGTAACATTAATGGAATCACCCAAAGGTCTATACTTTCTTAACCAACGTAACTCACGGTTATCAACTCTTTTTAATCTTCTGCTAAATGGTGTAAGCTCTAACCAAAAAGCTTTAGTTTTTGTATTATCAAAAAATAGGAAATTCCATTCGGAAGGTTTTCCAGTTGAGTCAATTTTGTTTGCTTTAACAAAATAAAGTTTAAGATTTTGAAATAATGGAGAATTTCTCAAACTATCCATAATAATTTTTGCACGTGCAAAACGAGGTTGCTTAAAATTTTGCAATAAAATATTTATATTTTCTAAGCCACCTTCTGCTACAACTACTGAATCAGTTTTCCCAAGAATATCACCATCACTTGGATTAATTTCTCCATCTCCATTAATATCTTTAATTGCAACGGGGAAATAATTTCCAGCATCTACACCACGAATTGAATAATCTCCATCAGAATCAGAGAGTGTAACATAAGCTGGAGCAGTTTCTTCAGGGGAATCTAAACTTTTTGGAAGTAACGCTACAATAGTATTTTCTGCTGGAATATTACCTTCCTTGAACGAGACATTTCCACTTACTGAATATCCTAAATAATTTGCAGAAGTTGCAAATTCAATATGAATGGGTTCAGTCATTCTAGAACCGTTTGATAATTTTAATCCTAAATGAATTAGATAATAATATTTATCTATCTCAAATTGTGGTACAAAATAAACCGTCGTTAAGTCTTCACTAAACCAAAATTCAGAATCTTCGCTAAGGTTTGTAAAAAATGTTTTACCCAATCTAAAGTTCTCTACAGAATCAATCGGTGAGTTAAACGTAACACTAAGTGTGTCGCCTATATGAAAAGACTTTACATTGCCCTTTGCAACTAATGTTCTAAAGTCTAAACCAGTTTGTGCATTTATGTTGGGCGCCAACAAGCACACTAACAGTAGTATTGGTAAATATATTTTTTTCATTTTTTCCTCATAGGTTTGTTTTGTAATTTTATACATTTATCTTTTACTAAATTATTGGTTAATTTAGTTTTGTCAAGTATTATCGGATAATTTTACAGATAATTGATGATACTAAACTGATGCTTATTAGTTTATAGCCTTAAGATTTAACAAGCTAATACTGACCTTCACTAAGGAAAAATAAATAATGTATCTAAAATGGATTGTGTGTGAAGTAGAAAATGAATTTAAGTCTGCATTTTCTGAAGCTCAAGAGAAATGGTTTGAAACTAAAAAGACAAAAGGCTTTATGGGGCAAATTGGTGGATGGAATTTACAGTATCCAACTGAAGCTTGTATTCTTTCGTTTTGGGAAGATAAAAATTCCTTGAATTATTTTATGGAGAATATTCACTATGAAATTTTCAATAATAACAAACAAGAAAAAACATACAAATCTATTTATGTAAATTACTTTAATCTTAAATTTAATATGCCAGGAAGTGAAATAGATTTTGCAAGAAGAATAAAAACCGCTACATTTTTAAGAATAGCAGATTGTAAAGTAAAACCAGAAAAAGTCAATCATTTTGAAGAAGTTCAAAAATCCATTTGGTTGCCTGGTATGAGAAAGACAAAAGGTATGTTGGGTGGAGAATTTTCTATTTCAGAAAAAGAAATGAGTAGATATTTAGTTTCAACATTTTGGGATAGTGAAAAAAATCATGCTCAATATGTTAAGAACAATTTATCAATTCTACAAAATAAATCTGATGTAGAGAATGATTTGTTAAACATAACTGGTAAACAAATTTTGTTAGAAAATTCTTGGAGAGTTATTTAATAATTTATTAATAATTCAAAATACCATTCATTTTTTTAATTGATGAGGTGTCTGACATTTGGTATTCCTAGTTATGTTGGAATTTTTGTCGGTAAGTTTTTTCTTTGTAAGATTATGTTTGCATGATTGCTCATGTTAATCAAGTTAAAATTATCATTTAGTTTTGTCATCACTATATCATACAATTCAGCTTTGTAAGAACTTGATAATTCCATCCCCGGGAAAAAGTTTAGTTCTGGTATTAAGTCTCCCCCAATTAAATCAAGCGGATGAAGTAAAAAACTTGGTTCCGTATTTGTAAGTTTGCACATTGTAATTGCAGTTTGCAAATATGCATTCATTAATCCAACAGAAACTCCAGCTAGATAATGTAAGTAACTAAAATGAAAAGGTAACTTAAAAACTGGAATTGTACTAACCGGAATTTCCAACAGTTCAGATTTATTATCTAAGTTCCATTTGAAAGGCTTTATTTTTTTAAGCCCATCTGAAAAAGAACCGAACAAACCTTCTCTAGTTTTTCTTTCTTCTTTTGTTAAATCCGATTGACGAAAATAGTATGCCCTTGCAAGAGGACCAATCCAGGTTGCAAGTGTTGAAGCATCGTATAAATAGTCTTTCTCTTTTAATATTTTGAACAATTCTTTGCTTCTACTAAAACCAGGACCTCGAAAACCAATTGGTTTTGCTCCAGTTACTTTGAAAATTGCTTCTTCAGTTTTATTTAACTCATCGAAAATTTCATCTCTTGAATAAAGATGAAACCAAGCTTCATGATTATACGAATGATTTCCAACTTCGTGTCCACGAGTAGTAATTTCTTTCATCACATCTGCATTCTGAGGATCATCAGCATCTCTACCAACTATAAAAAATGTAATTTTCAATTTATGTTTATCCAACATATCTAATCCATGTGGAAGAAATTTATTTAGATAAGATGGATACTTTTCCCAACCATTATCTCCATGCACTTTCATATAAGCCCATTGGTTATCAAGATCAAGGGAAATACTTGCATTCATTTTTTTATTCATAACTACAACTTTTATAAAATATAAGAATTATTACTCATGCAAATATATTGAAGAATTCTTCTTTGTAAAGTTGTTCTTTACTTTTTATTCTCTCAGCTAAACATAAAATGAAAAATTACGATTATGAGTACGTGAACAAATTTTATCTTAGTCAAGTAATTTATTTTTAGCAAATAATATATTTTAAAATAACATTAAAAAAATAGCGGAGAAAAAATGAGACAAAAGGCAGCACTACTATTAGTAATATTATTTACAATAACATTAAAAGCTGGTATTGGAATAGGAACTTCTGATGCACCATTGCCTGTAGAGTTAACAACTTTTACAGCATCTATTGTAAACAACAACGTAGAATTAAATTGGGAAACAGCAACAGAGATAAACAACTATGGTTTTGAAGTTGAAAGGCAGTATCAAGAATCAAGTATCAAGAATCAAGACAAAAACCAAAGTTGGGAAACACTAGTTTTTATCGAAGGAAATGGAAATAGTAATTCACCAAAATACTATCTATATAATGATAAATCAGTAAGTTCAGGAAAATATAATTACCGATTAAAACAAATAGATATTGATGGTACATTTTCATACTCTATAATTGTTGAAGCAGATTTAGGTTTGCCAAGTGTATTTTCTTTAGAGCAAAACTATCCAAATCCATTTAATCCAAGTACAATAATTAGTTATTCAATTCCCAATGTAGCTGCAGAATCAAGCATGAGAAATGTAACTCTAAAAATTTATGATGTGCTAGGAAATGAAATATCAACACTCGTAAATAAAGACCAACCTTCAGGAAACTATAAAGTAAATTTTGATGCAAGTGAGTTAAGTAATGGAGTTTATATATATAAAATACAATCCGGAAGTTTTGTTGCAACTAAAAAAATGATTTTACTAAAATAATTAAGAGATAAAAATGGTCTTGAAAAAATTACTACTTACTCTTGCTGTATTTGTATTTGTTTCTCTGCAAATAAGTGCAAATACCAATCCAGTAGTTTCGAATGTCTCATTTTCACTAAGTGGAACAACCGTTACAGTAACATACGATGTAACAGATATACAGCAAGCTACTGTTACTATAAATATGGAAGTTTCAGAAGATGGTGGAACTACTTGGGATTATAATTATGGAAGTGCAACTGGACATATTGGAGCTGGTGTAATTAAAGGAACTAACAAAACAATTACTTGGACATACAATGGAGCTTCTTCCGAAAATGTAAGAATAAAAATAATTGCAGACGACTTAGTAGGTGATCAAATTTATTATTCTGGACAAATTTATAATACTGTTACTATTGGAAGCCAAACTTGGCTAAAAGAAAATCTAAATGTTGGAACAATGATAACTAGTAATAATGGAAGTGATAACCAAACCAACAATGGAATAATAGAAAAGTACTGCTACGACAATGATGAAACTAACTGTGATATTTATGGTGGTTTATACCAATGGGATGAAGTAATGCAATATGCAACTTCCGAAGGCTCCCAAGGCATTTGTCCGAGTGGTTGGCATATTCCTACTACTGCTGAATTGCAAACACTTAAAACTGAAGTAAGCAATAGTGGAAATGCATTGAAAGCAATAGGGCAAGGTAGTGGAAGTGGTGCTGGTACAAACACTAGTGATTATTCAGCATTGCTGTCGGGCTATCGTAGTACTAGCACTGGTGGATTTTTCTATTTAAGTAACAATTCTTTTTTCTGGAGTTCAACTAAGTTTAGTAGCGATAGTATTTTTGGACTTTACTTGTACAACAATAATAGTAATATTGATATCAACTTTAGTAGCAAAAGTAATGCTATAAGTATCCGTTGCATAAAAGATTAGAAAAAGTTTGAAAAATAAATTAGGCAATAAAATGAAATTAAAAAATATATTTTTTGTAATCATATTTGTATTTATTTATATGCAAGTATTTGCTAATACTAATCCTGTAGTTACCAATGTATCATTCTCATTAACTGGAACAACTGTTACAGTAACCTACGATGTAGCGGATGTACAACAAACTGAAGTTACAATAAGTATGGAAGTTTCTGAAGATGGTGGAACTACTTGGGATTATAACTTTGGAAGTGCAACCGGACATATTGGAGCTGGAATTATAAATGGAACAAGTAAAACAATTACTTGGACATACAATGGAAGCTCTTCTGGAAGTGTAAGAATAAAAATAATTGCAGACGATTTGGTAGGCGATCAAATTTATTATTCGGGACAAGTTTATAATACTGTAACCATTGGAAGCCAAACTTGGTTAAAAGAAAATCTAAATGTTGGCAATATGATAAACAGTACCAGTGGTGGTACAAATAGCGATGGAGAACAAACCAACAATGGAATAGTAGGAAAATACTGCTACAATAATGATGAATCAAACTGTGATATTTATGGTGGTTTATATCAATGGAACGAAGCAATGCAGTATGTAACTATTCAAGGTTCCCAAGGTATTTGTCCGAGTGGTTGGCATATACCAACAAAAATAGAATTAGAAACTCTTAAAGCTGAAGTAAGTAATAGCAGTAACGCATTAAAAGCAATAGGACAAGGTTCAGGTAGTGGATCTGGCACTAATACTAGTGGTTTTTCAGCATTGTTTAGTGGGTATCGAGACAGAACTACTGGGAATTTTTTCAACCTAGGTAATGCAAGTAATTCTTTGAGTTCAACTAGATACGGACTTAGTTTAGCTTATGTTATGTCTCTTAATTACAACAATAATTCAATCCCCATAAATACGAATTATTTACCAGTTGGTTTAAGTATCCGTTGCATAAAAAATTAAGAAAAGTTTGAAAGTGAAATTAGGCAATAAAATGCAATTGAAAAAAATATTTTTCGTAATCATATTTGTATTTATTTATATGCAAGTATTTGCTAATACTAATCCCGTAGTTACCAATGTATCATTTTCATTAACTGGGACAACAGTTACGGTAACATATGATGTAACAGATGCACAACAAGGTTCACTTACAATTAACATGGAAGTTTCTGAAGATGGTGGAACTACTTGGGATTATAACTTTGGAAGTGCAACTGGACATATTGGAGTTGGAATTACTATTGGTTCAAACAAAACAATTACTTGGACATACAATGGAAGTTCTTCTGGAAGTGTTAGAATAAAAATAATTGCTGATGATTTAGTAGGAGATCAAATATATTATTCAGGACAAGTCTATAATACTGTAACCATTGGAAGCCAAACTTGGTTAAAAGAAAATCTAAATATTGGTACTATGATAAACAGTACTAGTGATGGTACAAACAGTGATGGCGAACAAACAGACAATGGAATAATTGAGAAATACTGTTATAGCAATGACGAAAGTAATTGTGATAGCCATGGAGCATTATACCAATGGGACGAAGTAATGCAATATGTTTCAACTGAAGGAACTCAAGGACTTTGTCCAACTAGTTGGCATATACCATCAAAACCAGAATGGCAAACTTTAGTAGCTGAAGTAGGAAGTAGCAGCAATGCTTTAAAAGCAATCGGTCAAGGAGCTGGAGATGGTGAAGGCACTAACTCGAGTGATTTTTCTGCACTACTAACTGGTTACCGTAATTATAGCAATGGTACTTTTACTAATAAGGGTTACAGTACACTCTATTGGACCTCTACAGAGAATGGTCCTGCAACTACTGTTCAGATGTCCTACTATACCGATATTATTAAATTTATAAATTTTAACACAACTTATGGTTTTAGTATTCGCTGTATAAAAGATTAAATTTAGAAAAATAAAACCATTTACACTACCTTCGTTTCAAATAATAGTATTACTGCTAGAAATAAAACTGAACAAAATTTTATTTTAGAATAGTAATAAACCTAAAATTAAAAGTTGAGTGAAATGAAAAAATTATTTTTAATCGTTTTGTTTACGTTTGCAATTTTATAAATAGGTTGTAGGGGTGAATGTGAAAAAGAAAATCCGAGTGTGGTTTTAGTTAATAACGCAACTGCAAAGCAGATATTCAAATTAAAACTTCTGGTGAAAAAATAAAAACATAAATAATATTCAAGCTGGGACATCATCAACGAAAAGAACACTAAACAAATAATTATATGCTACGATTATTAATACATATCTATTTTTTATGAGTGAAAATTAATGAGTCAGTATTTACTATAACAGCACATATTTAATTATAAATACTTAACTATCATTTTTCATCGGATCTCTAATTCGTTGAAGATAATCTTCAAGTGTCATACTATTATAAGTGTAATTTTTTAACATGAAACTTAATTTTTTTCATTCAATTAAAACAAAACTAATACTTTTAATTACTTTAGTAATTTCACTTATCTCTCTATTCGTATATATTTATTTCCCACAAAGTTTTGAACAAGAACAAATAAAGGCTACCACAAGTAGGGTTATATCCTTAGCTAATATTGCAACTTATAGTGTTGGAACAGCAATTTTCTTTGATGATAAAGAAGCAACACAAGAACAAATTAATTCGCTAATAAAAAGTGAAGAAATAGAATATGTTGTTATCCAAACACCAACCGATTCCGTTTATTATATTTTTAATCCATTAGCAGCAAATAAATACAGTTATACAAATTGCGATAATGGAGCTATCACTTCTGATAAATCAGTGTTTAGGGTTAAGAACGTTATTGAACTTAATGAAGAAATAATCGGCACATTATATTTGGGGTATTCTTTAAAAGAGTTAAACTCAAGTGTAGAAAATCTAAAAGCAAATATTGCCTGGGTAAGTTTAATAATTTTTTCTCTTGGACTAATAGCAGTTTTTTATATTGGCTCATTTATAACACAACCACTAACAAAAATGGTTGGAGTAGTTGAGAAAGTTAGTTCGGGCGATCTAACTATAAGATCAGACATTCAAAGTAATGATGAAATTGGTTATTTATCTAACTCTTTTAATTCTATGATTGATAGAATTGAAAATTCCAATGAAGAATTAGAAACAATAAATAGAGATTTAGAATTTAGGGTAGATGAAAGAACAAAAGAATTAAGTGCTAGTATGGAAAAAGCCGAATCAGCTGTAAGAATGAAAACAGAATTTCTCGCACAGATGTCTCACGAAATTCGCACGCCCATAAATAGCATTATGAGCTACTCACAATTACTAAAAGATGAAGTGATAGACTTAGTTCCTGAAGAGTTAAGATTTAGTTTTGATATGATTAATAATGGTGGTAGAAGACTAATAAGAACTGTTGATCTAATACTTAATATGTCTGAATTACAAACCGGCTCTTATGAAGTTATTATAGAAAAATTTGATATAACTACTGTACTAGAACAATTAGTTGGAGAATTTCAAACAGCTGCAAATTCAAAAAAGTTAGATTTATTTTATCTTAACAGATTAGAAGATGATCAAAAAATTATAGAAGCAGATATTTATACTGTAACTCAAATATTTGCTAACTTAATTGATAATGCTGTTAAATATACAGTTGAAGGTAGCATTGAAGTAGTATCCTATTTAAATAAAGATCTTCTTTTATGCATGGATATACAAGATACCGGAATTGGAATTTCAGAGAAGTTTCAGAAAGAATTATTTGAAGCATTCACACAAGAAGAGCAAGGTTATTCTAGAAAGTTTGATGGTAACGGTTTAGGCATGGCTTTAGTAAAAGAATATTGCAAACTAAACAATGCAAAAATTTCGGTAAAAAGTGAAAAAGATAAAGGCTCAACCTTTACAGTTGTTTTTCCAAAAGCAAAACTTGAATCCGAAACTATTAAAATTGCAGTATAAATTATAAAAATTATTATTTAGAAACCCTGTTGAATAACTATATATCACAAATCCTTTAATGTTGATATAGCTCACTAAACTTATTTTTATACTTACCGAAGATAGAACAAAAGAAACTAATCGTAGAAAAAAAATGGAAGCATCAAACATTGTACTAATACTTTTTCTCTTATTGTTTACACTCATTAGCATACAAACAGTAAGAAAAAATAAGAAAGTTTAACCTCCTCAACATTTAACTTTGTTGTAATTATTAAAGATAAAGAGCAAGTTGTTTTACCCACAAAATAAAAACCCAACCTTTTCAAAAAAAAGTTGGGCTTAGTTTTTAATTCCTATAGTCTAAAATAATTATTTTATATCTCTAACAGTAGTGTACCAATCACTTGAATCTTCAAGAAGCGAATTTACTCTATCTACCATTTTATGCGGATCGTTCAAAAACCCTTCCAGCAGTAACGATGAATCATATAATTGATTAATTACGCTTCCAATGTATTCATCCTTCTCATTTGCTTTGTACACTTTAATTAAATTTCTAATTAATTTATGATCTTTGTTTACTTCCATATTCTTTGGTGGAGCGGTTGAAGTTTTTCCAGTTAAGTTCATCATCTTAATCATTGTTGACGTCATACCATCAGCCGGATTGACTAATACTATTGGGCTTCCGCTAAGTCTATTAGATTCTGTAACTTCTTTTATTTTATCACCAAGAATTTCTTTAATTCTTTTCATCAAACCTTTAAGTTGTTTTTTATCATCTTTTGATAATTCTTCAACAACATCCTTCACATTTTCATCAACACTATCCATTTTATTTAGAGCTTTAACATCAGCTTGCTCAACAGATTTAAAATCAAAATCCTTATACTTTCTAACAGCTTCCATAACAAATTCATCCATCGGATCGTACAAGTATAAAACTTCAATTCCTTTATTCTTAAAAATCTCAATTTGCGGATCAAGAGCAACTGCTTCCCTACTATTACCAATTGCATAATAAATTTCTTTTTGATCTTTCTTCATCTTTTTGGTGTACTCTTCAAAAGTAATTGTTTCATATGCATCTTTAGATGATGAAGAATTGAACCTTAAAAGTTTAGTAAACTTTTCTTGGTTAGCATAATCCATATAACCCATTTTAAATATTTTACCATGCTCCTTCCAAAAGCTATTAAACTTGTCAGTTTCTTTTTCAGCCATAGTTGTTAAGTGCGAAAGAACTTGAGATGTTACACTACTAGATATTTTTGAAAATATGACATCTTCTTGCAAGGTTTCTCTGGAAATATTTAAAGGTAAATCTTCAGAATCCACAACACCTTTTACGAAGCTTAAATACTCAGGCAACAAATCCTTATTTTGATGTTGAATCAAAACTCTTCTAACATATAAATCTAAACCATACTCTTCTCTGTTATAGCCAAACATATCCATAGTACGCTTACCAATAAAAAGTAAACTGGTAAACTGTATTGGTGCGTCAACACTTCTGTGTATAGTAGTTAAAGGTTCTTCTTGATCGTAAGTTAAAAATTTGTAAAACTCAGTATATTGATCTGGTTTAATATTAGATTTTGGTTCTCTCCATAATGCCGACTGAGTATTAACTTGTTCATTCTCTACCTTAACCGGGAATGAAATAAAGCTTGAATGTTTTTTTACAATTGCATCAAGTCTATGCTTTTCTAGGAACTCATCCATTTCATCTTGTAGATGAACTTCTACAGTAGTTCCTCTCTTTATTTTTTCATCAAGTTCAGAAATTGTATAACTTCCCAAACCATCAGATGTCCATTCAATAGCTGGTTCATCTTTTTTGTAAGATTTTGTTTTTAGTACAACTTTTTTTGCTACCATAAATACTGAATAAAATCCAATACCAAAACGACCAATAATATTGCTAGCATCTTCTTTACTCTCAGACATTACTTTTAGAAATTCAGATGTTCCGGATTTTGCAATTGTTCCAATATTATTCACAACTTCTTCTTTAGTCATTCCAATTCCAGCATCAGCAATTGTAACAATCTTTTTTTCTTTGTCAAAAGAAATATTTATTTCAAGCGGTAAGTCTTTATCAGCAACATCAGTACCTCTTGTTGATTCAAACTTTAACTTGTCCATTGCATCAGATGCGTTAGAAACTAATTCTCTTAAAAATATTTCTTTGTGAGTATAAAGCGAGTGAACAAGAATATCTAATAACTGTTTTACCTCAGCTTTAAATTCAAATTTTGTATCTGCCTTTTTTGTTTTAGGCATTCATCCTCCGTTTAATAATTATGTTTTAATGATTTTTGTTTTAAGATTAGATGCAAAAATAAGTAAAAAGTTTTAGATATTTTTGAAGTAGTTCAACTATTTTTCAATAATTGTCTTAGTTGAAATTCATGACGGATTGGATGCATTACAGCATGTTCTAGCATTGCTTCAATACAATAATCAGTTCCCAAATTTGAAGAGTATGTACTATAAACTAAATCTTTTTCATCTACCTTAACTAAAGGTATTTCCCATCGTTCAAGTAAATGAGCAACATATTCATCAATAGCAATTTCAATTTCATTTACACTTGGTTGAATACTTATTTTCGGTTCATGCAAGTTTAGTTTTTTGCAAATCCAAACCATATAACCTCTTGAAGATCTTACGACATGTCGTAGTAAATGATTCAGTGATTTATAATCGGAGTCGTCTGTTGCTGGTAATATTAAGTGAGCTTGTTTTGCAGTTTTCCATACTTCAACAAATGACAGAATTTTTTCTTCGTGTAAAAGAACAAGTGCTTCTGCACCTTTATACTTATAATTCATATAGTTTTAATTATTAACTAAAATATAAATGCTTGGCATCTTCAAGATGCCAGGCACTTGGTAAATTTAGTACAATTTAATTTCTTAATAATTTGTTATATACATTATCATCATTCAAAATTTCTATTGCAGTTGCAAACTGTTTATCATGTTTTAACGATTCAATAATTCTACCTTTTCTTCCATCAGTTCTTGCAGCAAGTTCTTTTTTAATTTCTCCAATTATATCATTTTTATATTTAATTAATTCTTGCTTTTTTATATTCGTAAATTTGCTCTTAATTATTTCTAGTTCATTAAGTAAATCTTCATCATATCCATCTTTCTTAAAACTTTTTTCTAGCTCAGTCATTATTTTTTCAGACTTTGATTTATATTCAAACTTTTGATTTTTAACATGTTTAACAAATTTTTCAAATAACTTGTTATCCTCTTCTTCTTCAATAACTTCTTTAGAATTTTTATTAAAAAAAGATGTGGCAAATCTAAAAAACATGCCTTTAGCAAGTAACGCCCTTACAAAATAAGATTCAGAAGAATTTGTAATAGACGAATCCGGAAGAATACCTCCACCAGCAAAAACTTCTCTATTGTTATCTGTTAAAAATTTTGTAAAATCTTTTGTAGCTGTATTCTCAAATAAATTTTTTCTTTTTCTTGAGTAATCTATCTCTTGAATACATCTACCACTTGGTGTGTAATAACGAGCTGTGGTCATCTTCAAAGAAGTATTAAAGGAAAGCGGAATCACGGTTTGTACTAATCCTTTTCCAAAAGAACGTGCTCCCAAAACAACTCCTCTATCATGATCTTGCAATGCTCCCGCAACAATTTCTGAAGCTGAAGCTGAGCCATTATCTACCAGTACAGCCAATTTTATTTCTTTAGCTATTGGCTCTTCTTTTGATTTGTATGACTGTACTTTTCCATCTGTCCGTCCTTTAATTGAAACCACTAAATCATTACGCTTTAGAAATTTTTCACTTACATCAATCGCAGCATCTAACAGCCCACCAGGATTTCCACGTAAATCCAACACAATAGAATTTATATCTTTTATAACCCTTAGTTCTTGAATTACTTTTCTAATTTCATCGCCCGCACTTCTTGAAAAACTACTAAGTTTTAAATATGCATTATTACTATTCTCAGGAACAAATCCATAATAAGTTAAATTCTTAATTTCAATTTCTTCACTTACAAGATTAAAAATAATATCTTCAATTGCTCCATCTCTTTTTATTGTAACAGATATTTCCGTACCAGGTTCTTTCTTTAAAAAATTTCCTAAATCGTTATAATTTTCTTTTGTGATTTCTGTACTATCAACTTTCAAAATTATGTCACCAATTCTAATCCCTTGTCTTTGTGCAGAATAACCTTCAATCAAATCAACAATTGTTACACTATTATTGTACATCCCAACAGTTGCACCAATACCACCATATTTTCCTCGTGTAATTAGCTCAATATCTTTTTGATGCTTCTCATCAATATATACAGTATAAGGATCAAGGCTTTTTAACATTCCTTTAATTCCTTCCAACATAAAAGATTCTGGTTTCACTTCATCAACATAGTTTAGTGAAACCTCTTTATAAACTCTACCAAAAATATCTATACCTTTTGACATTTGGAAATAAATATCAGAATCGCTTCGCATAAACCCACTAAAAAGTATAATTAAAACTAGAGCAAAAACTTTATATGAAGTATTTTTCATCTATTTATTTTTCCTTTAACATTTGTTCAATTTTGTTAATAATTTTTTTATGAATTTCTTCAATGGATGTTAAACCATCTAAAGTAAAAAATCGTTCCTCGTTTGTAGCAAGTATTTTATATCCTTCTCTAACTTTTTTATAAAAATCATTTTGCGAAACTTCAATTCTATCTAGTTCAGATTTTGCAACATTATTTTTCCGAATGAGAACTTCTTCTACTGGGATGTCAATAAAAAAAGTTATATCTGGAATAGCTGAACCGATAGCAAAGTTTTGAAGATCAACAACAAACTTTGGTTCCAGTCCTCTTCCATAACCTTGGTAAGCAATTGAAGAATCATGAAATCTATCCGAGATAACAATATTTCCGTTGCTTAAATATGGTAGTATTGTTTCTCGTACTAGTTGAGCTCTACTTGCAGAAAACAAAAGTAATTCTGTTTCGAAAACCATTTCCTCATTTTTTCTATCCAGCAAGATGTCTCTAATTTCTTCAGAGATTTTTACTCCACCCGGTTCTCTAATTAGTATTACTTTTTTATTTATATTTTCAAAATATTTTTTTAAAAGTTTTACTTGTGTGGATTTACCACAAAAGTCCAACCCTTCAAAGGTTATAAACATATTAGTATTTTTTAATTATGTAGTCTATACTTCGTGGATTTTGATCAATAATGTTTGTGAAATCCGGAAGTTCAATTTTTGGTTCAACAGCACCAGAGGTATCATTTATAGCTTGACTAAAATTTACGTAAGCTTTTATATCATTGCTCTTTAGTTTACTCAAAAGATTAATTCCACCACGTATAACAATTTTTACTGTACTAGGAGATAATACAACATCGTATCTAGGAGGAACATTTCTAGTTACCACTTTAATTTTATCAAAAGTTTTATCAACAATTTTTTGAACATCAAATTCCACATTACATTCATCATGTTCTAGTATAATAAACTCTTGTTTTTGCAACTTTAACAAAGAAGACATTTTCTTTTCCAAATTCGAATAATTATCATTAACAGTTTTTACAAATAAAATTTTATCAACTAAACTTTTTGGACCTGAGATTAATACTGAATCTGGAGAAACAATAATTTTAGACACTAAATCATAATTCGGTTTGTAACTCAAATTTAAATTTGAAATAACTTTTACTTTTTTAATTATATTTTTTTCAACTTCAACACTAATTTCTTCAGGAATTATTTTTGTTAATTGTAATGTAGATGAGAGCCAATCATTAGCATTCAAAGCACTTAAAGGAGAAAGTTTTTGCACACCTATTTTTTGCGGGCCTTGTAAATAAAATTTTTGATCTCTACCAAAAGTGTGCTGTGCCAATTGCCATCCAGTACCTTTCAAATTAATAGTAACTTCATCTGCAGAAATTGAGCTGATTGCAGTTTCTTCAGGTAGTTCTGTAATTGCAATTGGTAGGTTAAGAGTAATTGAAAACTCACCTGAGAAAGAAACAAAAACCCAAAGTAAAATGGATATTCCAACAATAAGACTTATTGTAAGTATTTTTCTTTTCATAGCTAGTAAATATAAAAAAACTCCACAAATTGCGGAGTTTTTAATTTTAATAAAATGAAATAATATCTATTTTATTTTCTTAAAATAATCCAAAAGTTTACCTCTATTAGCTTTAGAAATATCCCTACCCTTTATTGGGAATCTATCATTACTCCGAGCAAGTTTTCTTAAAGCTTGAACATTAAGAGTTTCTAGTTCACTTAAGCGTGTCAGTTTGCTAGAACCTTTTTTTGATGAAACAGTTTTAGGCATAGCTTTAACTATTTTCACTTTTGGTTTATTTTGTTTTTTTATTGGTTTAGGTTTGGGCGTAACTTTTGCAGCAATTTTCGCCAATGGTTTTTCTTTAATCTTCTTTTCCGAAGTTACAGATACTTCCCTTTTAATTTCTTTTGGCTCAGCTTTTTTAACAATCGGTTCAACAACATTATCAGTAGCAATAACTTTTTGGGATTCTTTTACTAAGTCTTTATTTTCAATTAATATTGACCCAATTTGTTCACCCGGTCTTGGTATTACATGAGCGGAAAGTAACTGACCAACTCTTTGTGCGGCAACAGAGCCAGCATCAACTGCTGATTTAACTGCTGCAACTTCACCTTCAATTTTTATTAGCACTATACCAGCAGAAACTTTTTCTTTACCAATAATTCTAATGCTAGCAGCTTTTGCCATAGCATCTGCAGCTTCCAATGCTCCCACTAAACCTTTTGTTTCAATTAATCCTAAAGCTAAATTCATTATTAGCCTATTTTAATTTTTAGGTAAAATTACTTCAACATCAGAGTGAGGTCTTGGAATTACGTGAACAGAAACAAGTTCACCAACTCTTTGCGAAGCTGCTGCTCCGGCATCTGTAGCTGCTTTAACTGCTCCCACATCTCCACGAACCATTACAGTAACATATCCGCCACCAATAATTTCTTTACCAAGAAGTTCAACTTTTGCTGCTTTCACCATTGCATCTGCCGCTTCAATTGCTCCCACTAAACCTTTAGTCTCTATCATTCCAAGTGCGTCAAGTGTCATAAAATTATGCTCCCAATTTGTATAAGTTTCGTAATTATTTAGTCGAAAAATACCTTAATAAAAGAAAAATGTCAATCAAAACTTTGAGGCGGTTGAATGTTTATATTACTTTGTACGTTGTAATCTTACTAGAACTTTATTACGTGTACTAATGGCTTAATTGACTAATGGTTAAAATGTTTACAACAATAGCTTGGTGGAGAAAAATTTTTTATACTTTTTTAAGAAGTGTTTGGAAAATTTTGTTCTAAAATAAAAGATATTTGGAATAGCTATTTTAACAATTAGACAATTAGGCAATTCAACAATTTATTAACGGAGCATGAACCGAGGAATGCGGACTATTTTTTCTTTAGGATTTTGTGTTCAAATAATCACTAAGAATAACTGCTGCTGCATTCATGTCCACAAGAGCTTTATTTCTTCTTTTCTTTTTAGATTTTACACTTGCATTTATTTGCTCTTGAGCAATTGATGAAGAGTATCTTTCGTCCACTAATTCTATTGGCAATTTGATTTTCTTTTTAAGTTCTTGTTCAAACTTTTCAACAGCAATTGTACTTCTTGATTTTGTTCCATCTTCTTTTAAAGGGTAACCCAACACAATTTTTATAACATTGTATTTATTGAAAAGTTTTTCTAACTCTTTCCAAAATGTAGAATTATTTTCAAGCGTTGTAATTGGAATTGCAAATATTTTTAGTGGATCTGTAATTGCAATGCCTATTCTTTTTTCACCGTAATCAATTGCTAATACTCTTTCAGAATTGTCTTTTAGTAAGTCCATATTTTTCATTAATTATTTGCTTCGAAACGTTGAACGGAATAAATACCTTTATTCTTTTTTAATTTTTCAATCAATTTATTTAGCTGAATTACATCTTCAATTATTACAGTAATGTGTCCAGTAAAAATTGAATCTTCACTAGATATATTTACAGATTTTATATTTGTATTTTCAAAATTTGAAATACTATTAGAAATATCTTTTAGAATCCCTGGTCTATCTTCTCCCCTAATTGAAATTCCAGCAACAAAATTAGACTCTTTAGTTTGTGGCCACTCTACAGGAACAAGTCGGTTGTCATTGGTTTCCGAAAGTGTTAAAAGATTTTTACAATTTCGTCTATGAACTTTTATACCTTCTCCAATTGTTATATAGCCAACAATAGGATCTCCCGGAATTGGGTTACAGCACTTAGCATATTTATAAACAAAACCTTTATGCTCCCCAGCAACAACAACGTCTCCAGCACTTTCTCTAGCAATTTTTGCAAAACTATCAAACTCTAATTTATTCTCTTCTACTTCTTCAATTTCTTCCGGTTGTAAAATTGTATCTAAACTAAATTTATCTTGTGCAATACCAGCATATAATTTTGATTTATTTGCTAGTTTAAGTTTATTTACTAATTTATTTAGTTCATCATGAGTAAATTTTAATTTTAATTTTTTAAGTTTCTTTTCCCAGATTATTTTACCGGTTTCAACTATTTCATCTTCTTCTTTTTTTATTCGTTTTCTAATATTAGATTTTGCTTTATGAGTCTTAACGAATTGCAGCCAACTTTTATTTGGTAGTTGGTTTTTAGAAGTTAGAATTTCTACCTGATCCCCGCTACTAAGCGGAGTACTTAATGGCATAATTTTACCATTAACTTTTGCACCAATACAATGAGTACCAACCTTGCTATGAATCTCATAAGCAAAATCAACTGGAGTAGAACTAGTTGGAAGTATTTTTAGATCGCCTTGCGGAGTAAAAATATAAATTTCATCTTGGTATAAATTTAATTTAAAACTTGCTAATATTTCCTTACTCGCTTCATCTTTAGTAGAACTCTCAAAAACATCTCTTATCCAATTCACCCAATCTTCAAGATCAGTATTTTCTGCAGAAATATTTTCTTTATATTTCCAATGTGCCGCCACACCTTTCTCGGCAATCTCGTGCATCTTTCTAGTTCTTATTTGTATCTCTACTAATTTTCCTTCTGGACCAATTACTGTATTATGAATTGATTGATAATTATTTTTCTTAGGTACAGAAATAAAATCCTTAAATCTATCTGGTATGGGCTTGAATAGTTGGTTAATAATTCCCAGAACATAATAGCATTCATTTGCATCATTACTTTCAAGAATTACACGTATTGCAGAAAGGTCAAAAATATCTTCAAGCGGTTTATTTTGCTTTATCATTTTTTTATAAATACTATAAAAATGCTTTGGTCTTCCATCAATTTCAAAAGCTAGTTCATGCTCTTGTAATCTTTCAATAAGTGGCTGTGTAGCTACGCCAATATATTTTTCTCTTTCTTTTCTCGTTTCTTTTAATTTTTTTTTAATATCCGAATAGGTTTCTTTATTTAAATATTTAAAAGCTAAATCTTCTAATTCCCATTTTACTTTTGCTAAACCAAATCGATGTGCAAAGGGAGCATAAATCTCTAAAGTTTCTGTAGCTATTCTTCTTTGCTTGTGCTGACTAACAAATTCAAGCGTACGCATATTGTGTAAACGATCTGCAAACTTTACAAGAATAACCCTTACATCGTTAACCATTGAGAGAAGAAGCTTTCTATAATTTTCTGCTTGAGAAATATTTTGGCCCCGAAATACTCCACTTATTTTTGTAACTCCATCAACAATATCTGAGATTTCTTTCCCGAACTCTTGCTCAATAAAATCTGTACTAATATCTGTATCTTCAACAACATCGTGCAACAATGCACTAATTACAGAAGCATCATCAAGTGGAATTTCTGTTGCAACAATTAAAGTAACTTCATAAGGATGAATAAAATAAGACTCGCCCGAAGCACGGAAGTGATTTTTGTGTGCCTCCAAACTAAGCTTAAATGCTTTAGTAATTAATTCTTCATTTAGAGAAGGCAAATTTTTTCTGCAAATCTCTAATAAATTGTTGAGCATTTTTTTTATTTTACTGTCACTTATTTTCATTGTTTAATTATTTACAATTACTGATTATTTTATTACAACTATATTCTATATAAGAAATAGTGTGAAACTTTCTCCGTCGAAGTATGGCGGAAATTTATTCTAACCTTTTTGTATTTCATCTAACAATTTTTGTCTTAACTTTTTTACTCTTGTAAATCTTGATTCTAATCTATTCTTAATTTCACTAGAAATATTTTTAGAGTTAATTATTTCATCACACAAATCTAAGGCAAGTTTCTTTTCACCTTGTCTATCATATAGCATCGCTATCTTATGCTTCAAAACAATATCATTAAAATAATTTCTTTTAGCAAGTTTTTTTAACGAGCTTAGTATTTCTTTATAAATTCTAGCTGCTTTTTTTAAGTCCAAATCTTCATAAGCTCTTGCTAATCCCCAACGAAAAAATCTAGAGTTTGGAAATTGCTGCAACATTTTCAAGGACAAATCCACAGCTTTTTTTGATTGCTTATTATCAATATAAATCCATATAAGAGAATTTGCAGCAAGATAATTATTGTAGGATGAATGCTTTACAGCTTCTTCTAAATATTCAATTCCCTCTTTTCTGTTATCACTTACAAAAGGTAACCACGATAGCGATTTTGTTTGCTTACTCTTCCAATAGTTGTAAGCCCCAATAGCTATATAGGCTTCGTAGAATTTGGGCTCAATCTCTAAACACAATTGAAATTTTTGCAAAGAGTTTACTCCGTTTGAAAAAGCAGATATAATATTATTATTAATTGCTTTGTAATATGCTTTGTATCCATACATAAGTGCGTTATAATAATTATACCATAAATTTTCATCATCAATATCTAATAGAGAATCTGTTTGTTCTTCAGCAAGATCCATCAAACTATCAATATAGTTCTCACTAAACTCATCTGCATAATCAACAGAACGGGCAATCTCATTTGCAACAAGATAAATTTTTCCTAATGGAATACTTGGATGTTGTTTGTCTAAAGAGGTAAATATTTTTTCTGAGTGAATATAATTTTGAGATAGTATTTGTTCAACACCAGAATTAAGAAGTGAATCAACTTCGACATTAGGATGTTTCTGAGCGAATACATTAATGAAAAGAAGTAGAAAAAATAATAATTGTTTAGAGTGTACCAAATGTTCTATCTCCGGCATCGCCTAAGCCTGGTAGTATGTAGCCGTTTTCATCTAGTTCTCTGTCTAACATTGCCGTGTATATTGGAACATCAGGATGATCGTTTGTTAATTTCTCAACACCCTCCGGTGAAGCAATTAAAGAAGCCATAGCCAAATCATTTGCACCTTTGTCTTTTAAGAATTGAAAAGCTACAGATGCACTTCCACCCGTTGCTAACATTGGGTCAAGAACAATAACTTTTGATATATCAAGATTTTTGGGAGCCTTATAATAGTACTCAATTGGTTGAAGGGTTTTTTCATCACGTTGCAAACCAATGTGTCCAACCTTTGCATTAGGAATCATTTCAATAAATGAATTTACCAAACTTAGACCAGCTCGTAATACGGGGACAAGCACAACTTGTTTTTTTAGACTATACCCTTTTGTAATTTCAAGCGGAGTTTCAACTTCGAATTCTTTTAGTTCAAACTCGTTACTAATTTCAATTGCAAGAGCATAAGCAATTCTTCTAAGTGCAAGTCTAAATTGATACTCTTTTGTTTCTTTATTTCTTAGATATGTTATATCCCTTGCTATTAGCGGGTTTGAAACAATTGTTAAATTCTTCATTAAAATTTCTCCTGAATTTTTCTACCAAGAACGGAAAGTAAATTTACAAATGGTGAAAGCGGTGGAGTGTAATTATAATCCATTTTAGCTAGTGTTAAAACTGAATTTTTGTTATAAATCATGCTACTTATTAAATCGGCATAACCAGAAACTTCTGTTGAACCAACAAAGGATGCACCAAGAATAAGTTTTGAATTTTTATCATAAATAATTTTTCCAAAAACTTTTCTAGAATCCGGCATAACCTTTACTTTATTGGGTACAACTGCAGATACACTTTCTGCTAAATAATTATGCTCATTAACTTGCTTACTTGTTAATCCAACTTGTGCAATAAAATTATCAAATAATTTAAATGTAGAATTAAGTATTACTGCTTCTGCAATTTTATTTCCGCCAGCACAATTCTCTCCGGCAATGTGTCCGTATCTTTGTGCATAAGTTGCCAAAGGGAAATAATCATTTCTATTTGTAATTCTATTTTTTATTTCAATATTATCGCCAGCAGCATAAATATTTGGGTTTGATGTTTTAAGTCTGCTATCAACAATAATTCCACCAAACTTACCCAGTTTTAGATTTGCAGAATGTGCAAGAAAACTATTCGGCTGAACTCCGACAGCTACAATCACCAAGTCGAAATCTATAAATCTTCCTTCGTGCTTATAATGCTTTAGTTTATTCTCAGAAATTATAAATTTGCTTTGTTCATCACTTGTAAAAAAACTTATTTCATTTTGGATTAAAGAATCTTTAATTAAGTGTCTTACTTCATCATCGGCAGAAGGCATTGGTAATTCTTCTAAATCTAAAACCGTAACATTAAAACCTTTTTTCTTAAATGAGTCAGCTAGCTCAAGACCAATGTAACCAGAGCCAACAACAAGAACATTATTACTATTAGATGAATTTAAATAATTTTTTATTTTTAGATAATCATTTACAGATTTTAGTGAGAAAACATTTTCTAGAATGAAAGGTAAATCGGGAAGTTCATTTGCAATTGAGCCAGTTGTGAGAATTAGTTTGTCATATTCAAATTCCACAGTTCTGTTTGTACTTCTATCAACAACTTCAAGAGTTTTATATTTAGTATCAATCTGTTTAGCAAAATGATTGATAAAAACTTTTACTCCCCTACTCTTGAAAAAAGATTCAGGAGAAAAGAATACAATCTTTTTGTAATCATCTATTTCATTAGAAATGAGATAAGGCAATTCGCACGTTCCGGTTGATATAAATTCTCCTGCTTCAATTAGAATAACTTCAGCATCCGGGTTTACACGCTTTGCTTTTGCAGCAGCTGCAGGACCAGCGGCATTACCGCCTATTACTATTATTTTATTTGTGGTTTTATACATTCAATAAAAGAGATAAGAAAAAATAATTGATGTAAATATAATTATTTTTCTTTAAAGCTGATGGTTATTGGAACACCTTCAAAATTGAAGTTCGTACGAATTTTTCTCTCCAAAAATCTTCTATATTGATCTGGTACTTCGCTACTGTTACTAGTGAAGAAAAGAAAGATTGGATATTTATCTCCAACTTGAGTGATATACTTTATTTTTGTTTCCTTTCCTCTTTTTGTTGCGGGTGGAGGATTTCTCTGTATTTCTTCCAACATTACTTCATTAAGTTCGCTGGTAGATATTTTTTGAGTTCTATGTTCTTGAATTTCTTTTGCAAGATCAACTATTTTGTAAACTCTTTGTTTAGTTAATGCAGAAATATAAATTATTGGAAGATAACTAATTGCTCCAAGTTTTTTTTGCGTATCTTCCGATTTTTCCTTAGCTGTATTTGTCTCTTTCTCAACTAAGTCCCATTTGTTTACGGCAAGTATAATTCCCTTTCTTCTACGTACAGCTTCATCAATAATTTTTTGATCTTGGTTTTCTAAACCAGCTTCTGCATCAATCATAATAACAGCAATATCACACTTACTTAAAGCACGCCACGTTCTAACATTTGAATAAAACTCAATATTCTCTCTAACTTTTGCTCTTTTTCTTAAGCCTGCGGTATCAACTAAAATAAATTCTTCGCCAAAATATTTTAGAACTGAATCAAGACTATCTCTTGTAGTTCCGGGAATATCTGTAACAATACTTCTATCATATCCAAGTAGAGCATTTGTTAGCGAAGACTTACCAACATTAGGTTTGCCAAGCATTGCAATTTTCAATCGATCGTCATCATCAACTTCTTCTTCCGGGAAATTTAATTCTAGCATTAAACTATCAAGAAGATCACCAACGTTTCTACCATTTAAAGCTGAAATATCATAAACATTTTCTAAACCAAACTCATAAAATTCTAATCTGTCATTTTCAAATTTTGGTGAGTCGGCTTTGTTAACTAAAACATAGGCTGGCTTTTTTGTTTTTCTTAACAACTCTGCAACTGTTGTATCAATTGATGTTATTCCATCTCTTCCATTTGTTACAAACAGTAATGCATCAGCTTCATCAATTGCTATTTCTACTTGTTCCTTAATTGCAATTTCAAATTTGTCGGAGCTTACGGGAACATAACCACCAGTATCCATCAAGTGAAATTGTCTTCCATTCCAATCTACCTCTCCATTAACTCTATCTCTTGTTACACCACTTGAATCGTGAACGATAGAACTGTTACTTTTTGTTAAGCGATTAAAAAGCGTTGACTTCCCAACGTTAGGTCTTCCTACTATTACTACTAATGGCATTGACATAATTTTTCTTATAAATTTAATTTTAGATTTAACTGAGGAAAATATTCAGTAACAAAACCAATATTTTCTCTTTGAATAGAAACATTTAATTTTAGTTTTTTATTGTATTTACTGGCAGACCAAGCTGCATCTATTGCACTAACAAAATGATTTGTAACAACTGCAATAACTGCCCACTTTGATACATTATAAAAATCATTTGCTATGCCACGTTCTTTAGAATAAAAATGAAACTGATCTACAAGTGGGTCTCCATAATTATACTCTTTATTTGCATCATTACCAAACTCATCCCAACCAACATTAAACTGAGAGTACTTACCAATCATTTCATAATACTGCTGATGTCCAAAACGCTCCAACCTATGCGAGTAATATTGCCCAGCTGGAAAACTTGTTACTTCATTTTCAAGTTCATTTAGTACATCATAATTTACAACTTCTTCATTAAACAAATTTTTGTTATAGTAATCCATTCTTACTACATCTTCCAACAAATTGGGATTTAGTTTATCAACATTATTAAACGTCCACTTTGCATATCTTGCAGCACTCCAATGTTCGTGGGCAAAGCTTTCAAATTTTTCAGTTTGATCGTCGCCTTTACCATTGTTTATTACTGCAATAACAATTGCTCCAACTTCAATAGCAGCAAATATTCCAGCTTTCAAATAATTTTCTGTATAAATTTCTCCAGCACCAGGAATTGCAAACGACATTAGTCCTGCAATAATTGGAGTTTTCCTTTTAGATAAGATATCTATATTATCATCAATCTGTAAGTTTGCAAATTCACTTAACACAAAATGCGAATCATTCTTAAGCGAACCTGAAAGATAATTATTTTCTTCTTGAGAAAAAATAACAGACCCAAAAGCTATCATAAAAAAGAAAATGTTTTTAATCATTTCTAAAACCTCATAAACATTCAATTATAAAAACAAAAAACTTTTAATGTAAAGGTTTCTATTTTGTCATTCCCGAATGTCTCCATCGGGAATCTATATTTTATTGTTTCTTGGATTCCTAGTCAAGCTGAGAATGACAAATGGAAAACCAACTAAAAACTAAAATCAAAAAGAATTCCGCCATAAAACTGCCACTCTTTTCCATAAGTTACTATTTCATCTCGTACAGTATTTTCAAATTTATCAAAAGAATATGATGCATTAAAAAACAAACTTGTTGGAAATAAATAAAATGAAATCATTTTTAATCTAAGTTCTGCACCAACTCCTTTTTTGAAATCACTTAACTTTGGAATATCTCCATTCCAAGCATTTCCAAAATCTCCGTGAACTGAAAAGAACAGCTTATCTAAGTATAGGTGCCCCAAACGTGCATCTATATTTTTAAATAATGGTAATCTATATGTAAGATTTACCCAAGCTAATTCATTTCCACTTATTGAATAGAACGGATAACTTTTCATTCCAATAAGTCCGCCAAGATAAAAATCAAAAAAGTCTGGTACTTGAGGCCCTAAAACAGAAGCTGCACGAAACCTAGTTGTAAGAGTATGATTGCCAAACACAGAGAAATGATTTCTTAGATTTAATTCAACTTTATGGAAATTAAAATTTTTGAAAATCGGAAGTAGTACGCCACCTTTTACTTCATATTCGCTATCCGGATTATACTTATTTAATTCATAATTATACTTAGCTTCTATTTCTAGCCCAACGGGATTTATATCTCTATCAACTGTCGGAGCAAGTGCTTTATAATTATATTTTAGCTGAAAATTTCTTCCGGTAAAATAATTATCACTACTACTAGGATATAGAACTTTTGAATTTGGAAAAACAAAACTTCCAATTGTTGCTGAGTATTGACTGAAGATAAATCTAAACTCCAAATTACTTTTCGATGAAAATATTTTATGCTTGGCAGCTAAATCAACTTCAAACAAATTATACGTTACACCAGTATTTACTTGATCTTCATAAGTAGGTGGCTTAGTTGTATTATCAACTCCAAATTGAAGATCAACATCTGCCTTTCTACTTATTGAAAAAACATCTAATTCTAACACCGGTTTTATTCCTAATTGATATAGTAAAGGAACTTTATTTCGATAAATAAACGTTAGAAATAAATCCCTCTCAAACCTTGTGTTTATTGAGCCTCCAGCAAAAAGTGCGTACCTATTTAGCATGTCAGATGAAGCAACATACAGACCAGGTTTTATTTTATCAATTACTTTATTAGAAGTACCATAATTATCGTAACGTACAAAAGGCAATACTGTTAGGCGTGTAAAAGCACTTGAGTATTTTTCCTTTTCAGTATTCGGAAGCTCGTAATCATTAAAGTTCTTAAGTCTCTCAATATTTTGTGATAGAAAATCTCCATTCCTTTTTTCTTGATTAAGCGGTGGATTTGCAAGTTGGACATATTTTTTTTCTTCATTAACTTTTTTAGTTTCAGAGTTACTGATTTCAAATATTTTATAACCTTTACTTGTATAACCTGCATAAGAAATATTTCCAGTACTATTTAAAGATGGCATAAATGCCCCACCCAAAACATTTGTTAGTTGTTTTGTTTTTTTAGTAGTAGGATTAAAACTATAAATATTAAAAATTCCAGTTTCATCCGAGGAAAAAATCACATTTCCATTATTATCATAAGTAGCATTTCTTTCATCGAAATCTGTTTTAATTAAAAATCTATTTTCTGTTGCATCAATATTTATTGTTGCAATATCTCTTCCGTTATGATAAGCATATCCGAATACTAATGAGTTATCATTTGGAGAAAATTTAGGATTAAAAACTTGTTCACCTTGTTCATAAAAAGTTAATCTCTTAAAATTCTTTCCGTCAATGTCAACAATACCAAGGTTGCTAGTACCATCTTGCTGAAAGACAAATGCAATTTTTTTCCCATCTGAAGAAACTGACGGATTGTTTGCTCGCAATCCAAACGTAAGTCTTGTCTCCTCTTCCTCATCAATATCATAAACGTAAAGATCGTGAATGTTTGTCCACTTAGGATTTTTCTCACTTAACTTTGCGTAAATGATTTTATTGGAATTATTAATAAAATCAAATGTGGAACGAACTCCCGATTGTACTAGTTCAGATTCTTTTTTAATCATGTCGTATTTATAAATACTAGTTAGACTAAGATAATCGCCACCAGCATTAGAAAGATAGAAAATATTTTTTCCATCATTAGAATAGATTGGATAAAAATTGCCAAACCCTTTAACATCGAGCTTTTCACCTACAACAAGATTTTCTTTTAGCACCTTTGTTCTTTTTGTATAATCCTCTTTTATGTAATTACTCCACTCATTATAAATTTCATTGCCATCTTTTCCAAGTACATCTTCAAAAGCCGCATCAATTGTAAAGTTAGTTAGCTTACCAAGTTTGAAAGTTATCTCTCGCAGTTTATCTTCACCATATTTTTGGGCAATGTATCTAGTTAGTGCAAAGCCAGAATTGTAAACCGATTCATTTCCAAGACTTGTTTTACCAAACACACCCATTTGATTCCAAGTTAACATATTATTATCAAGTGCGTAGGATCTTAAAATCATATCTCTGTGAGAGTCCCAATTATCATAGTCAAACTCGTCTCGCATATACTGTGCAGTACCTTCAGCAAACCAGGCAGGCATATTAATTGTTGCAACTGGATATGAAGCTATAAAGTTTGGGAAGCCATAAAGAATGTCCGGTCGTCTTTTGTCTTCGTAATTTAAAAATTGCAAATAAAATGCTGGCATTGTTCTTCCAACTTTCATTGCAGCTTGTATTTGTACCATGTGAGTGAACTCGTGAGAGATAACATTACGTAACCAATTGTGAGTTCCACGTAAATCAAAATTTAAGGATGACGACCAAATCTCAATTTTGTTATCAAAAAAATATGTTGCTCCGTTTGAGTAGTCATCAATATCTTTAATTATATAATGAACTAAGTCCGGTTCATATCCATAAAGAGTTGTGATTGGTTCCCAAACTTCCTCAGCAATTTTAAATACAGTTCTCGCAGTTCGTTCAGTTTCTTCGTGGAAATGAACAACAACATTTTCCCCTTTTAGAGAAAACCAATTATAATCGGGATCAAAATTATCGAGCTGACCAAATACTAATTGAGATTGAATTACTAATAGAGTAAAAACTAAAAATATTTTTTTCATAAATGATTGATTGAATTTTGGATTTGAATTTCTGAAATATTTCTAAAGTCTAGTTGTCATTGCGAGACTTCTGTTTTTTAGAAGTGGTGGCAATATCTTACAAGGTGATTGTCACAACAGATTGCCACGTCGTAAAAACACTCCTCGCAATGACAATTAATAAGACAGCTAAACTAATATTTACTTAACAACTGCAATTTTAATTATTTTACTTTCTTCCTTACCTGAGTTTGATTGAACTTCTACTCTTGCAAAATAAGCACCACTTTGTATGTTACTTACATCCCAAGTTATTTCATTGTCTAATCCACCAGTTGCATTATACTCAAGTATATCAACAGCATCACCAGATAAGTCAAATATTCTAATTGTTATTTTTGAGTCTTCGGCAACATAAGTTCTTATTTTTGTAAAGCTTTCATAAACTGGGTTGGGCCAATTGTAAGTTCTATTTTTTGGGAAAAACCCTGAAATACTTTTTGCTCCTGAAGCTGATTTCAAGAACGAACAATTCTGATTATTACCAAACTTACTTCCCCAATTAACTTCTCCATCTGATTTTATACTCCAAAAATACAACTCATTTTCTTTTGTGCCTGAAGCGAGTAATAAATCATTTTCTCTTTTTATTATTGTTTGGTTTCCCACAAATTTATTCCCTGTTGAAATTGGGAAGTCATTTAATAATTTTCCATCTAAACCAGAATATGCAAATATCACTCCTTCATCAGAAGTAGAAATAATATCGGAAAATCCATCATTATTAATATCTGCAGCAAGCGGTGTTGCTACAAAGTTATTAATATCATTAATTATAATAGGATAGCCTTCTGCCATACTGCCATTGATGTTTACAGCATTTAATTCATTACTGGTATAAAATAAAATATAATTTTCACCATCTTGTTTTATATCTGCTAAAGAGAAATCAGTTACAATAGTTTCTGAAGTAATAGTAAATTCTGTTCTAATCTCTCCGTCTTCGATTATATAAAAATTATTTTCCTCTGCTAAAACTATGCTCAAAACATTTCCGTTTTGATCATTAGTTAAAACTATTTTTTTTGGAGCAAATCGTAAATCGATATTTTGATTATTATCATTACTATAACCATCTTTAGAAATCGCATGGATTTTTTCATTTTCAACTGCAACTTGGATAATTGCAGATGAGGCAACATCGAAAATATTTACTAAAACTGGAGAAACTTCATAGTTAAAATTGTAAATAGAAACTTTTCCATTTTCCATTCCAACATATATTTTAACTTCATTATTATTTTGAATAGAAACAATTGGGGAACTTATATTTGATGCTATATCGACAGTATAATTTTTATCCAAAGAGTTTACATTCAATTTTTTTTCAAAACCACCAATAGCAAACTCATTATTGTTGTGTTCAACAACTGAGTAATTTTTACTTGTAAAATCCTTTTGGATAAGCAAAGGGAAAAATATATTGTTTTTTCTCTTTAATAAACGCAGATTATTTCCGTTAAGATAAAATGTGCTTAGATTATCATCGTTTAATTTAACTGACTTTATTTGATCAATCCTATGACCAACAAAGTTCACCTTAACAGACTTAATAAGTTCAATATTCTCTGAACCAAAACTAACATCAAACGACATTTTATTTGAGATATTTGAAAAGTTAGAAACTGAGATTAAACTTTTTGCTTCATCATTTGAATTTGTATTTGGTTTTGTTGAACCATTAAATTTATTTTTATAAAACTCAGATTTATTATTAGCAAACCAAAGATCGTGTTCCTCACCTTCTGCAATAATTACATCACCAAAAATTGTTTGGAACTCTTCTCCAATATCTTGAATTCCATCAGCCTCTTCTAAATCAATTCCCCTTCTGCTTTTATCAGCATTAATTTCATTGTCATTCAAAGTTTGGTTAATTACTTTTTCATCAATATGCCAAATTAAAATTCCACTTCCAGGAACTGCCCAATCAAATTCATCTATATTTAATACAACACCAGAAAGTGTATCCGTGTTGATATTATTGAACTTCGTTGTATCCTTAGGAAGAGAAAGAGTTTTAATTTGTCCGGCAACTTTGTACGTAATTTTTATTCCGTCATTGTTTGCATCTCTAGCACGGTTTTCAATTAAGTAGTATTCAGTGGAATTTATTGGAACTTTAATAATTTTTGCATCTGTACTTTTAGCAATTTCACTTGCAAAAACTTCAATATTTTTTTTATTAGAATTTACAACTAAAGGTTCTGCCCAATCAAGAAATATTTTTTCCCAAGCAGAAGGTTGTGGTGGAAACAATCCTTTATACGCAAACAAAGATTGTCCATCCATTAAACCAAATCTACCAATTGCACTTTTACCAGTTTTAGAATCAAATAAATCCGGTAAGCCAAGATGACTTGCTAAACTTGAAACGATTAATCCATTGATTGAGAGTTCAAGTAATGCTGTAGTTCCTACACCAGTAACTTCTCTTGATTCTGTTTCCGGTAAAATAATAGTGTTGGTAATTTTTTGTCCATTCCCTAAATCGATTCCATCATAAGATTCGCCAAAAAAGTTCTTTAATGTTTTAAGACCTAAATATAAAGATGGTAAATCCCGCGACTTGCCCAAAAGTTCTGAAGTACTAATATCTTTGCCCGAACCAGCATGAAAAAGAATAAAAACATCATATTTTGAGTAATCAATATTAGTATTAACAGTTAGATTTTTTGTCCATACTTCTTTTGCTAAATCACCAAGTCCTATATTATTACCATCTCTATCTGCAGGAGAGTATTCCCTCATTACTTTTGAAATTGTAATTATATTTGGTAGTACGGTATATTCAACATTCAAATTACCATCAGAAACTTTTTCAAAATAATTTTTAGCAAACTCTAAATGATCCCTAAAATAATTTGCATCATGAGGAAGAGGATCAATTATATCGTTACCATATTCTTTAGTATAAAGAGAACCAAAAGTTCCATCACCAATAGTAAGGTTAAATTTATCTGGTTGAAACTCCACCATAACAGCTAAAATATTAAGAGATGTAGCAACAGTCTTATCAACTATACTGTTATTGCTTTTAGAAGTAATTTGCGGAACAAAAGTTTGGGCAGTTAAACTACCCAAACTAATAAGAACTATAATAAATAATATTTTAAGATTGGTCATACTAGATTAAATTCCTCTTGGAAAGCCTTTGCCCATTGATTGAGAAGCACCATCCCACCCGATAATAAGTGAGAACCTAAGTGTATCTGAAAGTGGATGATTTTCACCACCTTTGAAAACATCTGTTGTTATATAACTAAAGTCAAATCCATAAAGATCATATCTTAAACCAGCTCCAATAGTCATAAATTTTCTATTTCCAAAATCTGGATCTTCATAAAAGAAACCAGTTCTTAGAGCAAATTTAAAATCATCATCTCCGTACCAATATTCAAGGCCAACGGAAGTAACAATATCTCTCATCTCAGTTCCAAAGTCGTCATCAAACCAAGAAGTTACTAAAGCTTCATAAAACTTATCTCTTTTATCTGTAACGGGATCTTTTGTTCTATCAATAAGTAATTTACTAAAATCAGAAGTTACGGTAAGTGAATTGTATTCATCTTCCATAACTCTAAATGCTAATGCCAATCTAAAATTAGTTGGTATTGGATCTGCCTGAGCTTGATCAATGTAATAAATTTCAGGTCCGATATTACTAATATTAACTCCCACACTTAAGCTATTGTCAAAATTTCCTAAAAGTGGAATTTCAAGTTTTTCCGGTCTCCACATTGTTGCAAGATCAAAACTAACAGATGTTGCTACACCAGAACCAGACTCTTGTCCAGCACCTTTATCAGAGAGACGACTATGAATCAATCTAAAGTTCAGTCCCAATCCCCAATCGCTATGTAACTTGGTTGCATAACCTAAAGTAAATGCAGCATCAAAAGATCTAAAACGTCCTATTTCTATTGGAGAATCTTCGCCAGTTCTAATGAATTCTCCAAAGTTCATATATGTAATACTTGATGTTACACTTCCACCAATATCATCAATGTATTGTCTAAAAGTAAGATAATCATAAAACAAATCATCTAAACCAAATTGTGGTAACCAATTACTATGTGTAATGCTTACCTCAGTACCTTGCAAGAAAGCAATACCAGCTGGGTTCCAAAATATTGCTGATGAATTATCTGCTAATCCACCTCCAGATTCTCCAATACCACCCGATCTTGAATCCGGTGCAAGTAATAAAAATGGTACTGCTGCTTCGCCCTGAGCATAAGTTTTATTGTTATTTGAAAACAATAGTAGCCCCAATACTGCTATTATTATTAATCGTTTCATTTGTTGTTTCCCTCCAAGTTATATAAAAAATTCTGTCTCTTTTAAATACATGGTAAACTTAATTTTACTTAATTACTGCTAGTTTTCCAAGTATATTTTCTTTGAATTCACCATTAATTGTTTCAATATTTAGTTTGTATAAATAAGTTCCATTAGCAATCAAATCACTATCTTCATCTCTACCATCCCATTCAATTTTTACAAATTTTTCCAGAATGTTATTTCGTTCTATCTGCTTAATCAATCTGCCAGCAATTGTATAGATTTTTATTTTAACATTCACTTCATTTGTTAGATTGTGTTGAAATGTAAAATAAGTATTTGAGCTAAACGGATTGGGATAATTATAAACTTCTCTAACAATAAGTTTGCTATCATCCACAACTGTAAAAAAACTTTCGGAAGAAGAGAAATTATTGAAAACATCCCAAGCTTTTATTTTTATTTTGTATTCATCAGGTTTAAGTGAAGAAAAAATATAATTTACTTCCCCACTTTTGCCACCCGAATTTAACTCCCCAACAAAATAGTTTGTTAAATCAATGGAGTTTTGTTTATCATCGTTTAATATTGCTTCAAGTTTATGCCCAATTCCTGTTCCGGTTGTATTAAGTCCGGTTTTATCAAATAGTTTTACACGTAACTTAAAATTTGGAGAAACTAAATACGAACTTTGTATTTCTTCTTCATCGTAAAGAATTTCTATTTCGGGGCCTTTTTTATCGTTTATATTTGTTGTATCAGTTCCGCCAACAATTATATTACTTGTTGAACCTACACCATCAAACTCATCATTAAAAATATACGCAACTATTTTTCCATTTTTATTTTCGTAAGAAATATCTTTTGGAACTGTAAAACTTGTTGCAAATTCTCCATTCTCAATAGAAACTCTTCCTCTAAAAATTACTGCATCTTGAACTTCCATATCATAGTTTATATCATCAAGGTGTACTTCTCTTTTTGAATCAAAAACTGTTACAATACCTTCACCACTAAATTGAGAAATAGTATTATCTCCGTTACGTACTTTACCTTTTATTGTTACCTGACTTAATGCTTTTATTTGAACATCTTGGTTTAAATTATTATTATTTACAGATTCAATTGTTACAGGCAACTTTGGGATGTTTAACCTTACTAAAGGATCTCCAAAAAGATGAAACTTCTCATCATTTTCATTAGTTCTATCTCTTTTCATCTTAAAATATACATTTCCAATTGGTGGTGAAAAACCAAGAGAATCTTTCTCGCCAAATAAATGGCCATAAAAATTCTCATTCAAATCCGCATTACTATTAGAGTAAACCGGACGAACAGCTGAAAGAGCACCAATCATACCAGCATTTTCCATCAAAATCATTTCTTCTGTCGCACTTTGTAAATTTGGATCATCGTATTTCCCGAAATCACAAGTGGCAGCTGTAAGAAAAAAATATCTATCATTTCTAAGTTGCGGAATCGAGATACTTCGTTCAAATACACCTTCGTGAGCCCAAACATCTGGATTGCCATGACCTATATAATTAAAAATTAAAGTACCATTATTCATTGCATCAATAATTGCATTATTTACATCTGGTTTTCTTCTTCCAAGACCAGTCTGGGCAGTTTTATAATTTGAGAGATATATTTTATTTTTTTGAAAACTAGCTGGTATATGAGATTTTGATAGTGTCTCTGATTGTCTAGTGTGAGTATTTCCATCATCACCATGGGATGTTAATCCGTCATCAGCAAGTAAAGTTATCGTGTTTCTCCATAACCCCTTATCTATTTTTGTTTCATATTTTATAATTTTGTCAACAACTATTCTTGCTTCATCAGTTGTTGTAACATTTAGTCTGCCAATTGCAATATCTGCTTTTTTATCGCTACCAGAAATTCTAGAATAGAAATCATCATAAGGATATGATTTCAATTCTTTCAACGATTCTTTTTTCTGAAAGGTTGGAATGAAGTTTAATCCCTTGCCTAATAAATCATAATAGTCAAAATCTCCATCTCCAAATAACAAAACATACTCTGGTTTAATATCCCAATTATCATAAGCATATTTTAGAAAATCTCTTATAACAGTTGGATCTAAAGAACCACATGAAAATTCATTGTATAAATCATCAATAACAATGAATTGGGAAATTGCTTTAAATTGGGCTTCACTACTTCTATAATTTACAAGTCTTTCTGCGTGATCCTTAAAATTTTTATGGGTCAGTATAATGTATTTAGTACCTCTAGTTATTCCTCTTATATTTGAATTTTCAATTTTGATCGCTTTGGTTGGTTCTTTAAATTGATCTGAAGTAAGTGAAATATATTTTGAACGAAGTGTATCAATTTCATTTGCTTTAAAAGTGAATTGACCTCCATTTATAGAGGTATTTAAAACAGCAACATTTGAATAATCTGAGATATTTAGGACCGTAATATCACTACTGGAAAAACCTTTTATATTATATTCAATTTTTCCAATATCTTGCCCTGAATAAAAACCCAAATTATTATCAGTGGCTGATAGACTTTTTTTGTACTTAATTTCTAAAAAATCCAGATGTCCTTTATCAGAAATACCGGTAGGATTATATGTGAATTTTAGAACACTTCTTTTATCAGGTAGGTTTCCAGTATATTTAATAGATTTTACTAACCTCCCACCATAACTATAAAAAGATTCTCCTCTCACACTCCCAGAAAAAATCCGAGTACCGTTTTCATCTATAGAAAGTGAATTACTATTCCCTGATCCATTTACGAAAGCAAAAGAATAATCAATTTCACTTCCATCAATCAACTCACTTAACATATTTGAATAAGTAACACTTCTTTTTGAACTTGTAAAATCATCACCAACGTTAATTAAACCAGAGCCAATTAAATTTTGTTTATCATCATCAATAAATTTAAATGCATCTGTAAATGTTTGAGTAAAGTCTGCTGGTGCGCTATCACTTTGTTGTGTTGACATCCTTTTACCGTTTGTACCACCAAAGGTTAACCAATAATAGTTTTGTTTAGAGTACCAATTTTTATTACGCAATATTTTTTTCTGCTTAGAATTAAATTCAAAAAAGTCAACGCCTCTTCCATAGAATAAAATATTGTCACCATCATCAAACTTACCGTCAGTTTCTCCATTAACAAGAATAGCATTTTCCACTAAGTCTATTGGTCTTTCATCATCAACACCCCAAGGTAAAATATACCCACCGTTATTATAAATTTTAATTGTTCTTGGGTCAACAGAATTTACATCAATTCCAATGGAGCTTAGATAAGACTTATCAATTTTATATATACCTTCTTGTGGTGCTTCAAACTTAAACCAATCTCCCGTAGCAAGAACAGAATTTCTAATTCCCTTTTTTAGTGTTTTACTTTTAGCTCCCCATTGTTTTGCTGTCTTGAAATTTATTACTGCATCAGAAATAAGTTCGGAACTTTCAACAGAATTTTGCGTTCTACTTTTGCCAAATGTAACTTGGAAAACAATCTTGCTGTATAAGCGAATTTTATTTTCGTTGACATCAAACTGAATAGGAAAAACATTAAGAGTTTGAATAGACAAATCTCTGACTAAGCCATAATCTCCAAAAGTTACTAACTCCGGATTTGAAAAATTATTATACTCTGATGATTCCGCATATTCATAGGAAGGAAAACCATTCTCTTTTTTCATATTTGGAGTTGGAATTATTTTTCCATCTATAGTAGAGTATTTGGAAGATAGAACTCTAATGTTATTTCCTAACTCATCTGGAACGCCAATGTTAAATTTTCTGAATTGAACTTGCGGAGTTCCAATTTTTTCACTGAAATTAGTATGTCCATCAAAGAATGAAATACTTAGATAGTTTGTTGAATTAGATTTAATTTTTGCAGTGTCAGTATAGATAGGAGTATATTCTACAATCAGTTGAGACTCAGACGAAGATAATATTTTAAAATCTTTCTGAGCAATAACAGCCGAATATAAAAATAGGAAAACTATAGTGATGAATTTGTTGAACATTAAATCTCCATTGAGTTACTAAGTTTAGTTAACAACTAAAATTAGCTAAAATATTTTCTTAAAATCAATGCAAAAAATGTAACAAATTTCTATAAAATTTTCCTTTTTGGTGTTATATCAAAAATTGTAAGTGCAAATAAGCAAAGTTTAAAGCATTTGTCAAGTCAAAAGTTTATGCAGTTGTAAATTGTTGTTTATATCACAAATACGGAATCATTATTTAATCTAGAACTTTTTCGTTTTTCTCATTTTCAGACTTTACAAAAACCTTCGAGGTTTTATAAGTATAACAAAATTTACTAAATACATGTTAATAAAACTGTAACTAAAAATTTATAATTGAGTAAAACCTCGAAGGTTTAGACTTATTAATCCATTCTTATTTTAATTTTGCACTTGGGCAATAATCTCTAAGCAAACACTCATCACACTTTGGTCGGCGAGCAATACAAATTTTTCTTCCGTGTGCAATAAACCAATGTGTTGAGTTTGCCCAATCTTCTTTTGGTAATAATTCTTTTAACTTAAATTCTATTTTAACAACATCACTTGTACATACAATATCTAATAAATTCGTAATTCTTTTCACGTGCGTATCAACTGCCACAGCCGGAATGCCAAAAGCATTTCCCAAAACTACTGATGCTGTTTTTCTTCCAACTCCAGGTAATTCCACTAATGCATCAAAATCAATTGGTACTTCGGAGTTATGTTCATCTACTAATTTTCTGCAACATCCTTTTATGTTCTTTGCTTTGTGTTTGTAAAACCCAGTAGAGTAAATCAACTTTTCTAATATTGGTAATTTTACTTTTGAAAATTCTTCAGGTGTTCTAAGTTTTGCAAATAGTTCTTCAGTAACAATATTTACTCTTGCATCTGTACATTGCGCAGACAGAATTGTTGCAATTAATAATTCAAAAGGAGAAGTATGAACTAAAGCTGTTTCATTCTCAGGGTATTCTTTTTTTAACAAAGAAAATATTTTATTTATTCTACGTTGGTTTTCTTTTTTTGTCATTTAGTTATTTTTATTTGATTGTATTTCCAATTTACAAAAAGATACAATATTTCATAAACTGTTTAATTTATCTCCACAATTTATTCCTTGTTTGTCATTTCCGAATGTCTTTATCGGAAATCCAGTTATTTACAAATTAGTAGATTCCAAGTCAAGCTGAGAATGACGGCAGTTTAACATACAATAAAACAACAAATTATAATTTAATCATACCGTTCCATCTACCTTTTTTAAGTTTTATGAATTATGTAAATTTAATTCTATGAAAAGTATAATTATATATTTAATCATTTTTATTTCATCAATATTTGCACAAACTATTTCTTATGAAAAAACTTTAGGTGAATTCAAAGATGCATCTTCTTTTGATATTGATTTAAATGGAAATATTTATATTTCCGACAGAGCTGATAATACAATATATAAACTAGACTCATTAGGACAAATACTAACAAGCATTGGTGGCTTTGGATGGAATGAATCTTTGTTTGATGAACCAGTAAGCATATTCACAAATACACTCTCTGCTTATGTTGCCGACAAAAATAATGATAGAGTTCAGAGATTTGATAAAGACTTAAATTTTTTATCTCAATATTTAGGGAGTTCGGATAATTCAGATGAAATAGAATTTGCTTATCCAACTTGTGTTGCAATTGCAAACATTGGCGATCTTTACATTTTAGATTCCGACAATGGAAGAATATTAAAGTATGATTTATCTGGGAAGTATATTCTAGAAATTGGAGGAAATGACGCTGGTGATTTTGCAATTTCAAATCCAAAAGATTTTGCAATTGATAATAATGAAAACCTTTACATTCTAGATGATACAAACATAAAAGTTTTTGATCAATATGGAAGTGGTTTATTAAAGTTTAAGACAATAATAGAAGCAAAATCAATCAGTATTTCAGAAAACAAACTAATATTTGTAAATGAATCAAATTTAACAATTCTCGATTTAGAAAATAGAAAAATCGTTTTAGAAATTGATAAACTTTCTAAGTTAGAAAATGAACAAATAGTTGAAGCAAAATTGTTGGATAATTTTTTATTTATTCTCACACCAAGAAGAATTCTTAAATTTTCTATTCTGCTTTAGTCTTGAATATTTCATTAAAGAAAAAGATTGAAATATTTTTATTTACATCCATACTACTTTGGTGCATTGGAATTATTTGGGAAGTTGTAATTCAACAATTTCCACAGCTGCTTATTACATTGCCCTTCTTAAAATATAATTATTCAATTGTCTGTCATCAAGAGCCAGAAAAATTATTTCATATTGGAAATTTCAGAACTCTTGTTTGTTCAAGATGCACAGGGATTTATTTTGGGTCTTTATTTTCAGCCGGACTTATTCTTTTTGGTCTTTCCAAAAATATAAGTACAAAAATACTTTTATATTCTTCACTCCCAATGTTTTTAGACGTTCTACTTTATAGTTTAGGTATTTACACTTATTCACATAATTTCGCTTTGCTTACTGGATTACTTTTAGGTTCAATTGGTTTTATTTATATTCAAGATGCAATTATTAAAATTTTAATGAAAAACAAATAGGATTGATTTTGAAAAAATATTTCCCCGTTTTGGTTACAGGCTTTGCAGCTGGAGTCTTACATATAGTTCCAATTTTTAAAAGTTTAACTTGTTGTTTAATTGTTCCAGTAGCAGCTTACTTTGCAATTGTTTTGTATCAAAAATCAAATAATAATTTTGAGCAAATAGATTTGAAAAAAGGAGCAACTTTAGGAATATTAACAGGAGTTGTAGCTGCTTTATTTGGTAGTTTTTTTGATATAGCAATTACACTAGTTACAAAGAACAATGATATACTAAACTCATTAAATCAACTAGCAGAAACAATTGATGTGTTTCCATTTCCTCAAGAAACAAAGGATGAAGTACTAAATCTTATGCAATCTGTTGCCAGTTCAATTAAAGAAACTGGTTTTTCATTTCTTTACTCTGTTTCAATATTTGTCAACAATTTAATTGTTAATCCAATTTTTGGATTGATTGGTGGATTAGTTGGAACAAAAATAATAAATTCTAGAAATTCAAAATTGGATTGATTTTTTTACTTCAACTAAATTAGTCATATTGAAGGAGTTCTTTTTGAACGTTCGTTTACTCCGCAGTTGTTTTGCGGTGGAAATATCTCGATACTATTCGCACAGTGAGATTCTTCACTTCGACTAAAAACGTCTCCATTCAGAATAACAACTTCAACATACTCTGACAATTTTTTTGTTATTTGTAAATTGTTATTTGGCGACAAAGGAACATTATGGTTATAGCATTTATTTTTTTACTGCATATTGTTCTTACAGTTTATGTTTTTGTTAAAAAGCAAAAATTAGATTCTACATCTGCAGCTTTTATTGATTTAATTTTAATAATCATTATTTTTACTGTCGGTTGGTCAATTACCACAATGGTTTGCAAAATATTTTGGGAACCTATTGGCTTTGGGAAATATTTTGATAGAGATACAATAGCATTGACACTATTGACTATTGGAGAATTTTTATTTTATAGAATTTACTTTAAGAATTTAAATAAAAAAGAACTTCAAAAAAATAGCACTATTTAGTTTGAAGCTATTGCAGTATTAATCCAAAAGTTAATAGGTTCTATAACTGAGTTTATATTTTGCTGTCTTCCCCTGCCAGAACTTCCTCCCCTTCGTCCACCTGACATACCACCTTTTTGTCCACCTCCGGATTTCCCCCCACTTTTATTTCCCATTTCTGCTTCACCACTTCTCTCCGGTCTTTCAATTTTACCTGCAATAAAACCTAATTTTATTTCTTCGTTTAATGTAGTATTTATTTTAAGTAAACTTTCTTTTCTACCAACCAGAGAAATTTTTAACTCATAAACAAGCTGACCAAATTCATAACCAATTTTAACTTCAATACCATTATTACTTTTTAGGGGAGAAGCATACAATGGATATTCATCTTCATTCAAAACTAAAAACTCATTTTGTTCAATAAGAAGTTTATTCACTACTCGTTCTTGTTTAACTCTACGGCCAGTTGGTTTTAATCTTTTACTAAAATCCATTACAACAGTTGTATTATTTTTAATTGGATATTGAATACCAAATTTTTCTACATCAGAACTTTGCGGTTCAAACCAAATTGTAAGTCCTGATTTTAAAAGTTTTATAATTCTTTCATTTTCCGAGACAACAAGACATAAATATAAATTCTGTTCATCATTTGTAATTCCAACTGCAACTTTTTCATCCTTAATATATTTTAAGTTGTTGCCCCAATCTTGTTTGCTACCATCAATTATTAAATTACTTTCTTGCCATTTACTAAGAACCTCAAGTCCTGAGCATCCACCGAATAAAGATATTAGTGTTAGTGATACAACGATGTATATACTTTTTTTTACTTTCATTTTTTCCTTTAGAATTATTTTATTCTTTAACTGCATTAAAGTAAACTGTATCACTTGCAAAAGCACTGAACACACCTAAACCATTTTCAATATTTGTTAGTGGTTCATTTAAGTTTCTCGAATCTTGATCTCGCGATTCATATAAATCAACATATTCTTGATTTACTTTATAAAGTATTAAGCGATGTTCTCCCAAATGAGTTATCAATGCGAATGATACTCTATACTCACTTGAGATGGAAGGTTCGGAAATAAAACGTGATGAAAATTTTCCTGTATTTAAATCAATAAAAGTTGGGTCTTGTCCAATATTATCAATGGTAACATAGTGGTAGCTATTATCAGAATTATCCCAAGTTAGCTTAATGTTATACGACTCCAAATCTGTTGGACGTCTTCCCGAACCTGGAGTAAATTCTGGTATTGGTAATGTTCCAGAATCTAACAACAAATTTGTTGGTTTTGATGGAACAGTAGTTTGTGCAGTAATTTTCCGGTCATCAATATTTACTTCTAAAAATATTTCATCACCTGAATTAATTATTAAATCATTTCCAGAGTAATAGTAAAACCCTTCTCTATTATCATCTGAAATAAGTGAATAATTATTATTACCTTTTTTAATTATTACTTCAGCATTAATAATTGGTGGAGCTAAAGTATCTTCAGCACCTAAAGAAAGAACTTCCGATAGATAAATATCTTTAACTGGTTGGTTTGCATAAACAAATCCTTGTACAACAATTAGGTCTTTATCAATTTCAGTTGAAACGTTTTCTTCACATCCAAAAGAAATGTAGATTGTTAAAAATAAAAATATTTTACTAACTAAGTTTATTTTATTCATAATTGGAATTCCTTAAAAATATAATTTAACAAAAAGTGTTGGAGTAATTCCAAGCATAGTTATATCAGTTATAGAAATTGGAGTTGTTTCAAGATCATACTCTCTATACCAAACATTTTTATAATCGTACAGATTATAGAGTGATAATCCAACATCCCCGGTATATGATTTTGATTTAAAGGAATAAGTTCCACTTAAATCAAGCCTGTGATAATCAGGTAATCTATTTGTGTTTTTATCGCTAACGTGTGTATAGCCGTATGAATCTCCATTTAGCAATGTTAAATAATATTGGCTCTCTGGTGCAGTATAAGCTTTGCCTGTAGCATAAACCCACGATGCAGATAAATTCCAATTACCAATTTTATAAGAAGCTACTAAGTTTACTTCGTGTCGTCTATCGTGACTTGCAGGGAATGCTAATCCATCATTAAATTCCGGAAAAGTATATTCTACTTGTCCTAAAGTATAACTGAGCCAACCGTTAAAATCTCCTGACTTCTTCTGAATTAAAAACTCAACACCTTTCGAATTCCCATTACCAATAAAAAAGTTTTCTTCTACTGTTGGAGAATTACTTGTAGGGTTTCCTCTGCCTCTAGTATTTTTTATTCTTTGATTAAACTCAACTATATTTTCTAATTCCTTATAGTATCCTTCCACCGAGAACAGATAGTCATTAGCTTGATATTCAGCACCCAAAATATAATGACTTGAAAATCCTGGTTTAAGGTTATCATCAGCACCCATCCAAAAATCACGTGTTCCCTCAAGAACATCTTCGTTAGTTATATGATTAATAAATTGATAGTAATGTCCCCAAGTTCCCTTTAGTTTTAACTGATCGGTTAAAGAATAAATTGCAGAAAATCTTGGTTCAAAATAGAGAGATTCTGTTCCTCCATATCTGGTAAGTCTTCCTCCAACATCAATGCTAAGTGGAGAAAATATTTTAATTTTATCTGAAGCGTAAAGTGCAAGTTGAGAAGACGAAGAGTTTCTATCCAAAATAGTTAACGAATCATTTCTTGTCATTAAAAAACTTGTATTAATATCAGAGAACCACAATCCAAAACTAAGCTTTTGTTTATTGCTTAATTTCCATTCATTATCCAACCTAATTGTAAAATCTTTAACATTGTTGTCTTCAACAGATTTAAAGGAAGCACCTAAAAATCCCGAAGTATTTTCATCATCACTACTTGTAAATCCTCTTTCAGAATTTCTGATGTTAAAATAATCTGTTGCAGAAACTAAGAAATTGGAATAGAATCTATCACTCCATTGTCTCGACCATTTTGCACTTCCGCCTATATTACCCCAATTTGTATAGTCGTTAGTAAATCGCTGTAAGGAAGAAGTAGTTGAGCTGCCCATAGATTTAGGCTCTTGTGATTCATCCAAATTATCTTCGCCATTATAGAAGCTGAACGAGACAAAATCTTTGTCAGATAATTGGTAAGAAAATTTTGCATTAAGATCATAAAAATAAAATGAAGGCATAAGACTCTGTTCCATAACTTGTCCTCTGCCATTTATCCTTGGTTCAGTATCATCACCACTAGAGAGAAAGCCATATATAGACTGATAAAAATCTGTTTGAATAATATCTGAGTATGAACGTCTTCCCGAAATTAAAATACTTCCCTTGTCTAATACAGGAATTTCAGCAACACCATTAACGCTAAGTGAACTCAACCCAAAATTTAATTTGAATTTATTTATGCTACCGGTTTTGCCAGTTAAATCTACAACGCTAGACATTCTACCACCATACTTGGAAGTAAAGCCACCTTTATAGAACTGAACATCTTTTACAGCATCGGCATTAAAGGCACTAAAAAAACCAAAAAAATGATCAACGTGGTAAACCGTCATTCCGTCTAATAAAATTAAATTTTGATCTGGAGTTCCACCTCGTACATACAAACCAGAAGAACCATCGGCTATTCCACTTACGCCCGGCAATAATTGAAGCGAACGAAAAATATCAACTTCTCCTAATTTAGGAAGGATCATAAGTTGTTTTGGAGAAAGTGTAATTTGACTTACTCCCTCAGCAGTTTTCCAAATTTTATATTTTTCTGCTGTCACAACAACATCATCAGTAACAATTGAAATTGGTTTTAACTGTAACTCTAATTTTTTGTTACTCGTTTGTACATTATCATATGAAAATTTTAGCGACTCATATCCCATATAGGAAACTAGTAGTATAAGATTTTCTGAAGGGGCCTCTATTATTACAAAAAATCCATCCTTGTTTGTTGTTGCTCCAGTATTAGTTCCTTCAATTATTATATTTGCAAAAATTAAAGTTTCGCCAGTTTCTACATCTCTAATTGTACCACTAATATCTTTTCTATTTTGACCAAAAATTATGTTTGAAAAAAAAAGTAAAAGAAGAAAAGCAAAATACATCAATGCCATAGAATAAGATGCCGACTTGCTACCAAAATTGAAAATCATAAAATTCCTTATATAGAATAAATTGATTAAAGAGTTAATACAAAATGGAATATGATTGCTATAATTATGCCACTAATAATATGCTAAAATCTGTTGCTCAATCATACTTGACAAATTTATCCCGACCAACTTGTCGAAACATTCGACCTTATAGACGATACGATAAATATTTAGGCAATCTTAGTAAGAAATGGGTTTAAACTGTAAGTTGAAGAAAAGCTTTATTTGATAAATATGTGGTTTTATTTTAGTTTTGAAAACACAAAATTACAATGAAGCAATATCTATCATTTACTAATTTGCATATACTAACTTAATCTATTCATTATAATCAAATTGGTCTTCAGTAGTTGCTCTTTCAACTTCTTCTTTGGTTACTTCTCTTCTGGTTATCACACGTTTTACGGAAACCTTTAGTGAATTAGAAATTGAGAGTAACAAAGGAAGCATCAAGAGTGTAAGAAAAGTTGCGATCACAATTCCGTAAGAAATTGAAATTGCCATTGGTTGTAAAAATTGAGCTTGTCTGCTCTTCTCCAATAACAATGGGGATAAACCGGCAACAGTTGTAATTGAAGTAAGAAAAATTGCTCTGAATCTAGAAATTCCAGCTTGGACTAAAGCTTCATCAAACTTTAATCCATCTTTCAAAAATCCGTTAAATTTACCAACAAATACTAATCCATCATTTACCATTATTCCAATTAGTGCAATGATACCAAGCCAGGAAAGAATATTGATTGGAAGTCCGTGAACAAAATGACCAAATACAATTCCAATCAAACTAAAAGGAACCATAAGAAGAAGTAAAATTGGCTGACCAAAAGAACGGAATGTAAAAGCCATTACAACATAGATTAACATTAAAATTACAAACCCAACTGAGCCAAGAGAATCTTTTGTTTTTTGTGCTTCCCTATTTTGCCCCTCGTATGCTACTATTACGGAAGGATACTTAGCTAAAATTTCAGGTACAACATTTTTTTTAATTATGTCTAATATTTCGGTTGGACTATCTTTCGGAGATTTTAGATCGGCAGTAATTCTTATTTCTCTTTTTCCATCAATATGATTTATAGCAACTTCACCACGCTGAATTTCGTAATAACCAATTTCAGAAAAAGGAACTCTGTTTCCGGAAGGAGTAATTATTCGCATATCATCCAGATTTTTTATTGATGAACGATCTTCTTTTACATAACGAACCCAAACTTTAATTTCATCTTGCCCACGTTGAAATCTTTGAACTTGAGTTCCAAAAAATCCTGCTCTAATTTGACTCATTACCATTTCTAAATTTAATCCCAAAATGTGAGCATTTTTCTTAAGCTTTATTTTTATTTCCTTAATTCCACGTGGATCATTATCTGTAACATCTTTTAAATTGGGCTGGGATGCCATAACTTCTTTCAATTCAGTTTTAGCCGATTTTAATTCAGCAATATTATTCCCTAACAATGAAACAGAAATTGGTAAACCCGCAAAATTTCCTCCGGAGCCAAAAGTTAAGCTTTCTATTCCAGTTAGTTTTCCAACCTTTTCACGAATTGCATTTGTTAACTCCGGCGATGAAAAATCTCTGAATTCACCTGGAAGTAAATTTAAAGTTAATCTTGATCGAGATGTTCCAGGTCCTATTCTTTTAATAATATTTTGAATAACTGGTAAATTATTGGTTTGCTTTTCTGTGTATTCTTTATTTATTTCTAATGCAGAAGCTTCGATAATTGAAGCAACCGAATCAGTAATTTGCTCATTAGTTCCAAAAGGCATATTTAAATTGATTACAATTTTATCACTTGCAATGGAAGGAAAAAAAGATGTTTTTACAAGTCCGCCACCAAGTACACCCAAGGAAATAATTAGCAGAGCAATTGGAATGGCAAATCCAAAAAATCTATTTTTTAAGAAATAACGTAAATATGGTGCATAAAGTTTGTCCCTTATATAACCCAAAACTTTATCAGAAAATTTATTTGTTCGTTCAAAAAACAAAAATAATTTACTTTCTTTCTCCCCATTCTTTTTCAAAGCTTTTGAATGTGCGATGTGTGCAGGCAAAATAATCAATGCTTCAACCAAAGAAACTAACAGCGTTAAAATTACTACTGTACCAACTTCGCTAAACATATCCCCCATTCTACCATCAAGGAAATAAAAAGTTGAAAACGCCAAAACAGTTGTGAGGATAGCTGATAGTATAGGTGAGACAACTTCTAAGGTTCCATCAATTGCTGCTCTTATAGCACTTTTGCCTTGCTCAAAATGATGGAAAATATTTTCCCCAATTACAATTCCATCATCAACCAAAATGCCTATTACTACTATCATTCCGAATAGCGACATTACATTAATAGTTACATCCAATTGAGCAGCAAACATAAACATTCCCAAAAATGCAATTGGTAATCCGGCAGCAACCCAAAAGGCAAGTCGTGCATTTAGGAACAAAGCAAGGAACAATAATACAAGTAACACTCCGTAGAAAATATTTTCTAATAATAGTTCCGTTCTTTGACTTAACGTAACTGATAAATCACTTGTTATGTTCAACTCAATATTATCGTGCGTTGCATTAAATCCAGAGATATAACTTCTAACCAATTTTGCTGATGCAAGCAGGTCTTCATTATTTGTATTACTGATTGAAATATCTATGGCAATTTTATTGTTGTAAAATATTCTGTCCGGTACTTCAGACCAAGTATCAGTTACATCAGCAACATCTCGCAATCTAATAATATTTCCAGATTGATCAGCACGAACTACAATGTTGAGAAGTTCTTTTCCGTAATATTTTCGGTTGCTGGCTCTTATTAAATAATCTTCTTCATCGGTTTTTATACTTCCACCAGTAATTAAAATATTAGATTGTCTAACAGCATTAGCAACAGCCTCAAAGGAAAGATTGTAAACTCTTAAATCATTTTCTCTAACTGCTATTTCAATTTCTTCTTCCGGAAATCCAGTAAGCTTAACCTGTGAAATTCCTTTTAATGTTCTAATCTCATTTTCAATTTCTCGTGCATATTCTTTCAATGTAATTAGTGGAATGTTGCTACCGCTGATTGTAAAGCTAATAGTATTTCTTATGTTTTCAATTTTTGCAATTATTGGCGGCTCAAGTCCTACCGGAAAAGAAGGAACTCTATCAACAGCATTTTTAACTTCTGCCACCAATACATCAATATTTCTACCACGCTCAATTTCAACATTTATACTTGCAGAATTTTCACGAGAAACTGATGTTACTCTATAAATGCCAACAATACCTTTTAGATTATTTTCAATTTTTAGAACAACACCTTCTTCCATTTCCTCAGGAGATGCACCAGGATAATTAAGGTCGATACTAATATTTCTGGAATCATGAAGTGGATGGAATGATGACTTCATTGAAAGTGCACCAGCAATTCCAAAAACAATAAAAGTTAAAACAACAATATTTACTGCTACGTGATACTTAATAAAATAAGAGATTATTTTTTTCATTGTATTGTTTTTACTTTATATTATTTATTTTAATCTTCATTCCGAAATATGCACCCGGAACTGGTTTACTTAAAATTTTTGTGTCCTCTTTCAAGCCTTTAACCACAACACTTTTTTCATTAAAATGTACCGGAGTTATTTGCTGAAGTTGAAGTGTTGAATCTCTAACAATAAAAATTTGATTATCTCCCACAATTAATTTTCTAGAGATTTCAACTCCATTCTCTACTGAAGTTGCATTCAAAGATGCATCCAAAAAGATTCCTTCTTTAAGTCCATCTCCTTTTACGAGAATAAAAACTTTTACCGTTTGTGAAGTAAGATCAACTTTCCCATTTATACGAATAACTTTTCCATTCCACTTTTTTGTATTCTTTAAGTTTGTAACAGAAACTTCATTACCTACTTTTAGAAATTGACCAAACTCAGCATTTACTGAAATTCCAAGTTCATAAACTTTGGGGTTAATAAACTCACCCAATTTCTGTCCCTGCCTAATCAAAGTACCGGTTGTTACATTTGCTTCAGTTAAAACTCCGCTGAATGGTGCACTGATTGAATATTTATTCAATCTTGTTTCAATATTTTTTACATTATAATATGTTGTAAACACATTTCTAAAAGAAAGAAAGTATTTCTCTTTATCAGAATTTATTTCAGGTAATTTTTGAGTTGTTTTATTTAGATCAAATTCAGAAAGATAAGTTTGCCATTTCTCATATTCATTTGGAAACTCAACTTTAAAATCCGGCATCATTGAGATAATTACATTCAATAAATTACTTTTTAATGATTGTACATTATGGTACAGTTCTTCACTATTTATGCTGAGTAATCTTTCTCCCTTTTTGTAATAGGTTCCGGGTTTAAACTCTTTTGTATTTGAGTTGAGAATTCCTTGCACTTCTGAGAAAAGTTCAATTTTATATTTAGCAATTAAACTTCCACTTGCCGTAATTTTTATAGGAACATTACCATTCTTAACTGTTTCAACAAAAACAACTTTTTCAGTCTTGATCGGTTTAGGTTTCTTTTTAGATTTACTTTGAATAAATAGTATAGCTAAGGCAACAGCTACAATGAGAAGAACTACTCCAATGATTACTGAGATATATTTTTTCATTTTAATTCTTTACAATTTATTGAATGTTAGATCAAAATTTAATTATTGTTAATATACACAAATTATGATATTGTAATTGATACTTCAATTTTGAATGATACTGCTCTCCAACAAAAAGCTGCGATACAAACAGCCAAATTCAAACCTACGTGGGAATCAAATGTTCATTAACCAATTGGTGAAGTATAATTATAGTGAGACAAACTTATTTAGAGATAGGTTTAAGATATCATTAGGAATGATAAATTGTGTTGCTCGATTTTTAAGAAATTGCTTCTTTGTTGCGAAAATAAATCTTACTGCAAACGAAACGGAAAAATAATAACAGCGTGTTGCTGCTGACCTTTTTGCTTTTCGGGAAGTGGTTCAAAACGCCATTGTCTTAATGAATTTATTGCAGCTAGCTCAAGGCGAGCATCTGCTTTTACTAAAGGAAGAATTCTACCAACTGTTCCATCTCCCATAATTGTAAATTTTAGTTTAACATCAATTTCTTTTGAAACTCCATCAGGATAAGCTGGAAGAGAATAGCTATAAATTTTACGTTTACCTTTACCACCAAATTTAATTTCAAAACCAAAGCCACCTTCTCCTTCGCCACTTTCTTCTTTACCTTTGCCAGACTCAACTTCCTTTTTAACAATGGGTTTTATTTTTTGCGGTTCAGTTTCTGTTTTCTTTTCTTTTTTATCTGCAGCTGCAACTACATTATTTTCATCATCTGTATTTTTTACTTTAGGCAACTCAACTTTTTTCACAACCTTTTTTGCTACTTCTTTTCGAACTTCTGGTTGCTTCTTTTGAATATCCTCGGTTACTGTTTTGGCAAGAACTCCAGATGAACTTAAATCACCTATTGCACCAAAGCCAATGGTAACAGAATCATCTTCAATTGGCTCTATAGAAAACTTAACCAAGAAGAACATTAAAGCCAGTAACAAATGAAATGCAAATGACAAAAAATATGGAGTTACTTTTTTATTCAAAATCCTTGCTTCTCTGTTTCTATTGTAAATTTATCAACGCCAACTGCTTTGGCTGCATCAATAACTTGAATGACTAAATCAATATTTACTGTTTTATCCGCTCTGATAATTAAGTTAGATTCATTTAATGTTTCTTTCAGTCCATCAATCTTAATAGAAAGTTCATCTAAATTTGTTTCCTCAGAACCAATGTAAACTTTACCTTCTTCAGTTAACGAAACAATCATCTTAGTTGGAATACTTTGCTCATTTAATTTTGAAGATGGAAGCTTTACTTTTACTCCTGTCTGAACAACAAATTGCGAAGTTAGTAAAAAGAAAATAAGAAGTAAGAAAACTATATCAGTCAATGATGATAGACTGAAAGAACTTAATGGTTTTTTGTTTCTTTCAAATTTCATTTATGATTCCTATAATTCAATTTCAATATCTTCTTCGTTAAGTATTGCACCTTTGTTAGTTTCTTCAATGATATCAACAACATCATTTGAAACAACTTCCATATCAAGAATTAATTTATTAATTGCAGATGAAAGATAATTGTAAAATGTTAAAGCAATAATACCAATTGTTAATCCAACAGCTGTTGTTATAAGAGCTTCCCAAATACCGCCAGCAAGATCACTAGGGTTTGCACCACCTTGTAAATCAGATATCTTCATAAATGCTTGTATCATTCCAGTAACAGTTCCAAGAAACCCAATTAACGGAGCTATACCAGAAATTGTTGCAACAACCGTAAGTCCTTTTTCCAACTTGGCAACCTCTTGTCTCCCAGCATTTTCAATTGCTTCCTTTACTCTTTCATGCCCCCATTTATATTTTTTTAATCCACTTTTAATAATGTGAGCAGCAGAAGAGTTTTCTTCAATGCAATAACTAATTGCACCAGAAACATCTTTCTTAATTAGCATTCCTCTCATCTTCACTAAAAAAGCTGGAACGTTTAATCTTGATCTTCTTATGACAATATATCGTTCAATAATAATTACAAGTGCAATAAAAGATGTAAGTAACAATGGTAGCATTATCCAGCCACCTTTAGAAAGTATTGATATTAATGACATTATTTATCCTAATTAGTTAATTTTATTTGACTGTATTTTTTATAGTTCTAGCTTTTTCAAGAGAACTTATTTCACCTATTCTAACTCTATGATAATTTGCTTTAAATTTAGGTATATATGCTTTTAGAACAAAAGCTGAATGACCTTTACGTATTAAACGCTTTACTTCTTTATCAGCAATGCTTTTTTTCCTCCAAGAAGATATTTGAACGGAATAATTTGTTCCATCAAAGAAAATATTTTCGCTTACTTTTTTAGAAGCTTTAGGTTTGGCTACTTTTTTTATAACTTTTGTTTTTTCAACTTTAGGTTTAATTACTTTAGGTGTAGTAACACTTTTTTTAGTGTTAGATTTTTTCACCTTTTCAATTATTTCTTTTTCAATTGTTTTTTTAGAGACTTTTTTTGCCACATCTTTAATATCAGTTACAGATTTTTCAATAACATTTTTTTCTTTTTTAACAATTGGCTCATCATTATTATCCTCTGATTTTACTAACAATGCTTTCCGTTTTGCCTCTTCAAACTCTTTCGAATGTTTTTCGGATAGAGCTAATTCAACTTCATTCGAATCATACAGCCAAGTTGGGTTATCAAAGAAAAGATAATAAATCCCTATTGCTCCAACGATAAAGAAAGCAAATAATAATGCGATTATAGTTGGACTATAACCTTTCTTAAAATTATTCATTCCCGGATGTGCCATAGTATCTTTCTCATTTATATTATTTAGCTCGTTATTTATTTCAGGCGTAACTTCTTTAGAATTATCTTTTTCCGAATTTATATTTTCATCATTGGGAGATTTAATTTCATCCATTACTTCCTCAACCTCTTCCTTCGCATCATCATAAAATTCGTTTTCAATTTCAACATCATCTTTTTTCGAAATATCTGTTTCTATATTCTCAACATCAGAAATTAGTTCTTCTGTTTCAATAGGAACTTCTTCTAATATTTCATTAGTTTCTTCATCAAAAATATCTTCAACATTTAACTCACTTTCTTCAATTGAATCCTCAACTATTTCCTCAATTGAATCTTTGGCGACTTCTTCAATTGGTTCATCAACTATTTCTTCAACTTCTAATTCTTCATTTTTAATTAATTCAGAATTTTCAAAATCAGCAAGTAATTCATCTTCATCTATTTCAATAAAATCATTTGGTTCGGGCGACATATTTTCATCTTGCAAATACTCATCTAAATCTCCAATTTTATCCTCAGCAACAACATCAATAAGATTTGTGGATTGTTTTCCTTCTAAATAGTCATCCCATAAATCAAAGTTTTCTAATTTTTCTGATTCAGAAATAATATTTGAAATTTTTTCTTCAATCGAAACTTCAGTATCATCACTTTGGATACCTCCAATTGGTAAGATAGGTTTCCCAATCCCAACACTAAAAACTTTCTCATCAAACTCAGATATTTTCTTTTTTCTAGTTTCAACTTCAAGTGTTAAAAATAATGAATCTTTTTCATCTCCACTTTTTTCAGGTGAAAAGATAATAACTTTTTTTATCTTAAATCTTTTGTCTTTTCTTGGCTGTTCTTTTAATTGAAAAACACCTAATTCTTTTACTTTAAGAGCATCTCCAATATTAAGATGTTCTACTAATTTTTTTTTAAAAAGTAAAAATGCAATGTTTTTTTCTAATTTACTTGCATCAAGTAATTTTGCAAATGCTGTTTCTAATTTTTCAATTGTCATTTTAGAACCTTTTCAATTTTCTAAAATTTACCATCTAAATTCAAAACCTAAAAGTGCATCAAAAGGTTTAGCTTCATAAGAGTTATAATAATAATACTTATTATTTAGTATATTTTCTAATTGCAAAGTCAAATTAAAATTATTAAATATCTCAAAATATAGAGAAAGGGAAAGATTAACTTTTCGTGGAAGTTCACCTGTATTCTCTTTATTATAATACATTCCATCCGTAAAATCTAGGTCTAATCTTGTTCCAAAATTATTTGACCAATTATACAAGTGAGATAACTTTGCCACAAATGTAGGAGCATAAGGAATCTTCTTTTTTGAAGAACCTTCAACATCTTGCACTTTTAACTCTGCATAAAAATCACCCAGTTTACTTTGCCTTAAAAGGATATCAACAAAAACATAAGTGTTTTTTATATCATCATTATAAATATTAAAAAAACCTTTTTTTATATCATCAATAAAATAGATGTTGTTAGTAGAATTTTTAAACCCACCGCCACTAGTAATTTCAATATTTTTATTATAATCAAACCTTAAGGCAACCTTAAGATTAGTTTTGTTTTTAACAAATGAATTTGCAAAAGTACCTAAGTTATAATATCTATTTTTTAACACAAAATCTTTTAGTGTAAGAAGTTCTGCATAAGGAGTAAACTCTCCAAACAAAGTAAAATTTTCACTCATCCTTAAACTTGCAAAAGCTAATGGAGAAATTAATGTTTCGCTTCCACTTTTAGCAAAATATAAACCACCCTTAACAAAGAAGTTCTTAAATGGAGCAACACCAATGGTAGCAGTAGTATTATAAAAATTTCCACTTCCTAGATTAGGTAGAAGCGTTGTAAGTGATTGGTTCTTAAATGTTCCACTTAAATCAAAAACTAAATTTCTAATTTTATATTGTATATAAGCTATTGAAGTAATTACGTTCTCATTAGTATTATCATCTTTCTGATTATAGTAATCATCTCTTAAAGAAAGTCCGAAATTGATACTACTATTGTTATCATAGTTCAGGGATAAAACACCATTACCAAAATCTAATTTACGATTAACACTTGGAGTTTTAGAACCAAAGAAATTAAACGATTCAATTTTGTAACCACCATTAAGATTTATTTCAAGCCCTGGTAAAAAATCTGCTTCTTGATCTATAAAATATCTACCACCAAGTTTACCACCTACATAATTAACACCAGCATTTTCTATATAATTTAATTCTCGTAATCCGTATAAATTAAAATTGTAAGAAAAATTGTCGTTCCAATTATTATAATAAAATTCTCCAGAAGGCCAAGTATGCTTACCAGCACTCACTTTAATAAGTGCGTTTGTTTTTTGAACTTTATTAAAAATACTTACTCTTTCAATTTTTAGCTTAGGCATTTTCAAAGGAATTTCTTCTTCCCCCGGAAATGTTGGATTAAAAAAATCTTTAGATAATAACGGAATAAAATCTGGATGTTTTTTTTGTATCTTCGGAAGACTCACATTTTGAATTCCAGTAATTACAAAATCAGGCAATTCTATACTTTGTGTTTTTGTTTGTCCAAGAGTGATCTGAACAAAACTCAACATTAATATTATTAGTATTATTTTTTTCATAATGTATCTAATTTTTCTTTAGCTTCTTTACCTAACAAATCTCTAGGATGTTTCTTTAGAACTCCTCTATACATTTCAACAGCATTAGCTCTATCACCAATTTCTACATAAGCATCTCCTAGCTTCATAAGTGCTTTTGTGTACCACTCATCGTAAGATGCATAAAGAGATCTAACCTTAATAAATGTTTCTATTGATTCATTATAACTTGTGTTATCATATTGAGCTACACCCTTATAATAAAGGGCTTCAGCAGCAATGTCATCTTTTCTATTCTTACTAACATCATCAAATAAATCAAAAGCATTTTGATAATTACCCCTAGCAAGTTCCAACAAGCCTAATTCTATTTCTGCTTTATGGTAGAATAGCGAACCATTAGGAGGCTTACTAATAATTTCGTTCAAGGCTTTATATGCAGAAGGTATATTATTATTTTCTAAGTAAGCTTCAGCCTTCATAAAATTTAATTCTGATATTTTTTTATCATCTTTTAATTTTAGAATTACTTCATCGTACAAATTTATTTCATCCGTTACATTTTTCTTTTCTCTGTAAATTTTACCAGCTTCTAAAACGGAATTGAAACCAATCTCTGAACCAAGTGAAGTAGTTCTTACAATTTCAAAATAGTTTATCGCTTTATCTAAATTTCCATTTTGTACTTCACTCTTTCCCATCCAGTAATATGAGCTTGAGACTAGCTTGCTATTAGGATGGTTATCAATTATACTTCCATAGCTTGTTAAAGCTGAGCTATACTCTCCGGAATTATAAAATATTTCAGCTTTTTTGAATCTAATTTTATCAATAAAACTTAAGCCACTATTTGTTGCAATGAACTTATCTAAATATCTAATTGCCTCAGATTGTTTATCTTCAACTATATAACAGTATTGAATTCCATTCACAGCATCATAAACATATTGTGAATTTGGAAAATTAGAAATTACTTTTTTATAACTACCAATTGCTTTGTTATAATTTCCTTGATTAAAGTATGAGTCACCAATTGAATAATAAGCAATTGGTAAAGTTGGAGAATTAGGATATTGTTCAAATAATTTATTATAACTTGAAATAGCATCATCAAATTCAGAACGTTGAAAAAATATCCATCCAATTAAATATTGAGAATCATCTGCGTATTTTGAATTAGGAAACTTCAATTGAATATCATCTAGAACATCAATAGCAGCAGTAGCATCACCGTATTTGAACAAAGCTTTGGCATAATTGAAATAAGCTCTTTCATCTTTGGAAAACTCTCTACTATTTGCAAAAACATTTTTGTAATGCGAACTTGCTTTCGCAAAATCCTTAGTTCCATAATAACAATCTGCTAACCTCAACTCACACTCAATGCTTCTTTTATCTTTCTTATATTTTGAAATATAATCCTTAAATAGAAATGCAGCTTTGGAATAATCTTTTGAATTAAAGTAAGAATATGCTTTTCCGTAAATAGTATTTTTTGCAAGTTTTCTATCCGAACTATTAACTTTAGAATAATTCCTAATCGCTTGCGAATAGTTACCTAGAAAGAAATTAGATTCGCCCAGATAAAAATTTAGTTTATTAGCATCTACATTTGTTGTGGCAATATTTATTTGCTTAAACTCTTGCAATGCCTTAGTATTATTTTTAAGAAAAAAGTAAGAAACACCAAGCCCCAAATGACATCTATCCTTTAACTCCTGAGCAATTTGCAAAATCATCAAACCACGCTTAAAATACTCAGATGAAGTTTTATATTCTTTCTTACGTAAATTTATTTCACCTAGTAGAGTTAAAGATTTTGCCTTTGTAAGCGGGTTGCTTGAGTTTACTGATTTCAACAATGTCTCTTCTGAATCGGCAAAACTTTTTTCTTTGAATTTACTAATTCCAATATTGAGTCTTACACTTTCTGCAAGTGGATGATCTGGATATTTTGATGCAAACCTTTTGTGTATTGAAATCGCTTCTTCGTGCTGACCAGCATATCTTTTAGATTCGCCACTCCAGTATAAAGACTTGCTTGCCAATGAATCATCATCATTAATAGATAGTTCGTTGAAAAGATCAAATGCACTTATATATTTTCCATTTTGAAAATTTATCCAAGCCAATCCATAACGAATTTTGCTTAGCATTTCTGAATTTGGAGAATTATTTAGTATTCTATTATAAGTAGTAGAAGCATTATTATATTCTTTTAATCGGTAAAACGTGTTTGCTAAAATAAAATCAGCTTCATTTTTATCGCTAGAAGAAAGCTTATCAATAAGTGGATCAGATAATTCCAAAACTGCATTGTCATAATCATTTAAATTGAAGTAACATACACCAATTCTAACTTGTGCTTGCGGTGCTAATTTACTTTTAGAATGAAAACCAAGAAGTTTATCATAATATTTTACCGCATTATTATAATCGCCTTTTTTCTCATATAAATTCGCCAACGAATAGATACTATAGTCAGCAAAGGGATTATTTACATTTGTAGATACTGCAGTTCTAAAAAACCGTTCAGCACTCCACATATCATTTTGATTTATAAACGAATCACCAATTAGATAATAGGCAGAACCATTATAACGCGAACTTGGATACTCATTAACTAATGAGACCAAAGAGTTTCTAGCTTCATTGTAGTTCTTTCTATTAAAATATAAACTACCAAGTTTATATAAAGCCACTTCTCTTAAACGAGAATGTGGGTACTCAGATATGAAATGTTCAAATTGAGAAATTGCTCCATCTTCTTGCTCAACACCTAACAAGCACTCTGCCAAATAATATTCAGATGATCCTAATATTTTATCATCAACATCAGTAAGTAAAACTATTTTTTGAAAAATAATAGTAGCTTGAGAATACTCATTTCGATCAAACTTTTCCATCGCAGAGCTGTAAAGTTCAACGTTACTTTGTGCAAATAAGACAAGTGAATTATATAAACAAAAGAGTAGAAATAGTCTTAATGATTTCATTTTATAAATTAATTTGATAAACATAGTTTATTAAACGTAATTAAAGTGAAAAGAGTTCCAATTTGTTATGAATTCCAATAAACACTAAAAAATAATAATTGTGCTAACAAGTTAAAGAGAATTATTATATAATCCAATTAACTTGTTTGTTTATAAAGAGTTAAGAATTTATAATTTTAGGTTGGAAATACATCAATTGCTTTATTTTTACTTTTGAAGTCTTAAATAGATAAAATATAGTTTAGATTAAATACAAATTGCCACAAACAAAAAAGCCTAACCATTAATAAATGATTAGGCTAAATAATAAATTTATCTAAATCTTAATTCATATATTTCATTTCATGCTTACTTCTATCTCTATATTGTTTATCTTTTTTAGCAACACTAAAATTTTCTTTTGCTTTGTCATATTGCTTCAATCCTTTAAAAGCTAGCCCTTTATAAAAATAAGGTGCACCTTTTGGCAGTTTAGATTTTTTACTTCTGTAGTTAATTGCATTATCAGCAGCTTGAAGTGCCTCTGAATATTTTCCAGTTTCAATATAGATATCTGCAAGTTTAAGATAAGCAGCATCATAGTTATAGTTAGAAACTGCACTCATTAAATATTCAGTTGCTTTGCCGTAGCTTTTATCTTTAAGTGCTTGAGAGCCTAACTTGGTATATGAGAGACCAATATACTTTTGTGCTTTTTTCTTTGCTTTCTTTTTTTCCGTACTTTCTTCAAACTTCTTAAAACTATCTACAGCTTGTTGGTATTTCCCCCACGAATAGTAGGTTGTACCAAGTGCATTATAAGCAGTTGTAAACTTTGGGTTAAGTTCTACGCAAGCATTCAACGCTTGTTCTGCTTCTTGAAATTTACGTTGCTTCTTATAAGCTGAACTCATTTGGTAATATATTCTATAATCTTTTGATATTTTTAATGCATCACCATAAGTACTTATTGCACCAGCATAATCCCCAGATTTTTTTTGTTTATTACCTGCATTATATAATTTTGCTGCTTCATTATCCATTTTACCTTCTTGAGCAAAACTAAGCGTTGCTATAAAAAAGAAGATAGAAAATACAATTGATATTTTTTTCATTGATTCATCCTTTGTTATTAAATAAAGTTTACTAGTGCGGAAAGCGGGACTTGAACCCGCATGCCCTTACGAGCACTACCCCCTCAAGATAGCGTGTCTACCAATTTCACCACTTCCGCAAAACGAACTCCAAAGATATATTTATGGAGTTAAAAAAGCAACTCAAAACTGGTAATACTAATTCTTAAGATAGATATACTTAGTTTACAATATAAATTCCTAAATGTTCCACTATTTAAGTTTAAAGAATATCATATTTCTATAAGGGAATCCAGAAACTCTTTTTAATTAAATTGCTTAAACAAACTTTACATCAATTAATTTATCATAAACTTGATGAAAAAAAACTAATTGCAATAATTCATTTAATGCAAAATTGTCTTCTTCAGTTGTGTCAAAAGAGATTGATGCAATTGTTTCTTTGATAAAATGTTTAGTGTTTTTAGAGTAATCCAATTCTGTTAAAAAAGAATCTAATTTATTTTCTAATATTGAATTTAGTTTATCAAGAGTTTCTGTAAAACCTTTTAGTACTTTTTCATCTTTTGAAGCTAATACAAAATTCACATAAGGAGCATCAAGTGATTCAGAGATATACTCTGAGAAACTTGCTGCTTTTTCAAACTTATCCTCTGCCCAATTATTACTTCCCGAAATTAAATATGTTTTATCTGCCAATATCTCTTCGTCCATATCTAAAGAAATTTCTGGTGACAAGTTGAATTTTTCTTTCAGTATAATTTTAGAAAGTATTACTTCGTTTGATGAAACATCTCCCTTTAAGTTTAAACTATTAAGAGCTTTTGTTTCAGACGAAAAATATAGGTAAGAATTCGAAATCTCATCTGTAAAAGTAATTGCATATTTTTTTGATACATACAAATCTTTATGTTGTATCAAATCAAGAGAAGGAATTAATGCTATACTGTTTTCCGTAGAAAAAAGTTCTCTTGTTATTAAGGAAGATTCTTTAATAACTATTTCGAATTCTTGCTCACCTTTAAGACATAAAGCAAAAAGTGTAGCGAAAATATTATTTGGAATTATTACTTTCATTATTATTTAAATTAATTCTTGTTTGTCATATTGAAGAAATTCGTTTTTTGAACGACTGAAATATCTCGATAATTAAATAGATTGAGATTCTTCCCGCCAAAAAGAAGGCGGGCAAGCTATTCAGCACAAAACGCTCAATTTAGGTTTATTTAAAATTAAAAAAGTCCGGTAAATTACCGGACTTAAAAATTGTAATACTTATTAAAACTATTTTACATTTTTAGCTTTAATACGAGCAGCCTTTCCTGAAAGTTCTCTTAAGTAATAAAGTTTAGCACGTCTAACTTTACCTTGTCTGATTAAGTCAATCTTAGATATTTTAGGTGAATTGAAAGGGAATATTCTTTCAACTCCTACACCGCTTGATATTTTCCTAACTGTAAAAGTTTTATTATTTCCACCACCTCTAATACTAATTACATCACCTTCAAATTGCTGTATTCTTTCTTTCTCACCTTCAATCACACGAACGTGTAACCTAATTCTATCACCAGCATTAAATGCAGGGTAGTCAGTTCTCTGCTGATCTGCTGTTATTTCTTTTAACTCATTCATTGTTTACTCCAAACTATTTATTTTTTTCCATTTTTCTGTTAACTTTTTTGATTGTACTTCTTTCCAATTTTCAATTTTACTGTCATTGCCCGAAAGTAAAACTTCAGGGACATTCATTCCATCATATTCTGCAGGTCTTGTATAAAACGGAGCTTCAATAATTTCTCCATTCATAAATGAATCTTGCAACATCGATTCACTATCTCCCAAAACTCCTGGAAGTAATCTAACAACTGAATCAGTAATTATAAGTGCAAGTAATTCCCCACCACTTAAAACAAAATTCCCAATTGATACTTCATCCGTTGCAAACTTCTCACGTACTCTATCATCAATTCCTTTATAGTGTCCAGTAATTATAATAATATTTTTTGCAAGTGAAAATTTATTTGCTAAAGATTGATTATAAACTTTTCCGCCAGGCGTACAAAAAATGATATGCTCATATTTACTTTCACTTAAAAGTTTTTCTAAACAAAGAAAAAATGGTTCAGGTTTAAGTAACATTCCCGGACCACCACCAAATGGTTTATCATCAATTTGTCTTTGTTTGTTTGTAGAATAATCTCGTAAATTATGAACAGCTATTTGTACTAATTTTTTATCTTGTGCTCGCTTAACTATACTGGTATTGAGCATACTGTCCAATGAATCTGGAACAGCACTAATAATATCAATCCTCATTATAGTTACTCATAATCAAAGTTAAATATATCACTTTCTTCAGATAAAAAAAGTTTTTGATTTTCCATATCAATATTTTCATAATACTTTTCTACTCCTGGAATCATAACTTGTTTACCGTCATCATTTTCAATAACGTAAACATCATTCCCAGGTATATTAAGTACATCAACCAATTTCCCAAAGAACAAAGAATCTCTATAAACATCGCTGCCAATTAAGTCGTGCAAATAATAAGTAGCATTCGGTAGTTTATAAAGATTTTCAGAATCGACATATAACTTTTTGCCAATTAAAAATTGTACATCTTCAACGTTATTAAATCTTTTAAATTTAACAACTATTGAATTGTTAATTTCTTCGGCAAAATCGATTGACATTTTTTTTTTATTGCCAAAGTAATCAACAAATATATTTCTAAGTTCAAGAAAATGTTGAGGAAAATCTGTATGTGATTTTAGAATAACAGAACCGTCTTTTCGAAACTCAGAAACAATTTCCGCTATTAAAAAAAACTCACTCAACTAATCAAGAATTTTAAGAATTGCTCTTTTGCCATCCTTAGCTGCAATAGCAGTTAGCAGTGTTCTCATAGCTTGAGCAGTTTTGCCTTGTTTACCAATAACTTTACCAACATCATCGGCAGCAACTTTTAGGCTTAACTCAACTGTGTTTTCGCTAGTTTCAGCAACATCAATGTTAACATCATCTGGACTATCAACTAAATGTTTTGCAATAAATTCAACGAATTCTTTCATCAGAGTTACCTATAGATTATTTTCAAGAATAGGATACTTTAATTAAAAGCAAAGTTCCTTAATCAGAATCTACTCAGTATCAGGCTTGGTTTCTTCTGTAGAAACTTCATCAGAAGCAGTATCCTCTTTAACTTCTGGAGCTTTCTCTTCTTCAATTTTCTTTTCAGCTTCAGCTTTTTCTTTCGCTATTTTTTCCTCTTCAGCTTTTGCATCGGCTGCTACCTTTTCTTCTTCGGCTTTAACTTTTGCTTCAGCTTCTTTTTCTTCTTCTAATTTTTTCTTTTCAGCATCTACTTTAGCTTGTTTTTTGTTAGCAATTTTTTCTTTCTTACTTGCTAATTTTCCATCTTGCAACTTTTGCCATTCTTCCATTTTAGCTGCAATATCTGCTTCAGACAAACCTTGTTTAGTCAATTCTCTTTTAAGCAAAATTCCATTTTCACTTAATAAATTTTTAACTGTTTGTGTTGGTTGTGCACCACAACTTAGCCAATAAAGAATTCTATCTTCTTTAAATTCAACTTTTGCCGGATCTGTTTTAGGGTTATAAGAACCTATTGCTTCAATATATTTACCATCTCTTGGTGAACGTACATCAGCGGCAACCACTTTATAGATTGGTTGTCTTTTCTTTCCCATTCTGCGTAATCTTATCTTAACTGCCAAATTTGAAAACCTCCAAATTGTATTATTTATTTATTTTAATTAAATTTTAAGTTCTTAAGATTCCCCAAACGCTTCTTTCCGCCTTTGGTATTAAATTTTTTCATCATTTTTTGCATTTCATTAAATTGCTTAATTAAGCGGTTAATTTCTTGAATGGAATTTCCGCTACCTTTTGCAATTCTTCTTCTTCTACTTCCATTAAGAATTTTGGGTTTTGCTCTTTCAATCTTAGTCATCGATTGAATAATTGATTCAACTTTTACTAACTGATTATCGTCCACATCAGCATTTTTTAACTGCGAACTTATACCAGGAATCATTCCCATAATCGATTTTAAAGAACCCATTTTCTTTATCATCTTAATTTGCTTAAGAAAATCTTCAAAGTCAAATTTATTTGAAAGTAATTTCTTTTCTAAATCTTCAGCTTCTTTATCATCTACCTGAAGTTGTGCCTTTTCAACAAGCGAAATTACATCGCCTTTACCAATAATTCTTGAAGCTAATCTATCAGGATGAAACTTTTCTATTGTTTCTAAAGTTTCGCCAAGACTTACAAACTTAACTGGCTTTTCAACAACAGCTTTAATTGATAAAGCACAACCGCCCCTTGAATCACCATCAAGTTTAGTTAGTACAACACCATCAAAATTTACAACATCATTAAAAGCTTTTGCCGAATTAACAGCATCTTGTCCAGTCATCGAATCAACAACAAACAGAATTTCAGTCGGATTGACTTTATTCTTTATTGCTAAAACTTCATCCATCAAATTTTGGTCAACGTGCAAACGACCGGCAGTATCAATTATAATAGTGTTAAGGTTATTTTCCTTAGCATATTTAATTGATTCATTCGCAATTTCTACTGCGTCTTGACTACCTTCAATATTAAAAACTGGAACACCAATTTGCTCACCAAGTGTGTACAATTGGTCAATAGCTGCCGGGCGATAAATATCAGCAGCAGTTAACAAAACTTTTCTATTATTGGCTTGCAAATACTTTGCAAGTTTGGCACTAAATGTTGTTTTACCGGAGCCTTGCAAACCAACCATTAAAATGATTGTTGGTCCAGAAGGATTTATATTTAATTCTTGTGCCGATGAGCCCATCAATTCTGTTAGCTCATCATAAATAATTTTTGTAATTAATTGACCCGGAGTAACAGAAGCTAAAACTTCTTGCCCAAGTGCCTTGACTTTTACATCATCAATAAATTGTTTTGTAACTTTATAATTTACATCAGCATCTAAAAGAACTCTTCTAATTTCTCTAAGAGTATCAGAAATATTTTTTTCAGAAAGCTTCCCTTGTCCGGTTACTTTCTTTAGAGCCTTTTCAAATTTTAGCGTAATATCTTCTAACATAAAATCATTTTAAATATTAAAAATTTAAGTTCAAATAAATTAAGCACCTTTAAGAGCATTTGCCCCTGAAACAATTTCTAATATTTCTGTAGTAATTGCTGCCTGACGTTCTTTATTATATTTTACTTGAAGCATCTTAATCATTTCTTTAGCATTTTCAGTTGCCATTTCCATTGCAGTCATTCTTGCACCAAGCTCTGCTGCATAAGAATCCAATAACATTGTCCACATTTGTCCTTTTAAATGTCTTGGCAAAAGTGAATTTAATATTTCAGCTTGATTTGGTTCGTAAATATATTCAATGCTTTTGTGTTCTTCTTCAGAATCTTCTTTTAGTTCCGGAATTGGTAAAAGTTGTTGCACAACTGTATTTTGACTCGCAACTGATTTAAATTCATTTGAAACAACTATAACTTTATCAATTTCTTTATTAATAAATTTTGTTGTTAACTCATTAATTAAGGTTGCTGCAAAATCGAATTTAAGTTTTGTAAAAACTCCGTTATGTGCTTCAACAACATTGAAGTTATCTCTCTTTGAAAAATAATCTCCACCCTTTTTACCAACACAATACATTTGAACTTTATTCAAATCAGAAAGATTTTTATATTCCTTTGTAATTAGATTTTCAGTTTCTCTAATTACATTCATATTAAAACCGCCACATAAACCTTTGTCAGATGTCAAGACAACAACTGCAACATTTTCATCAACTTCTCTTGGTTCAAAAAGTGGACTTGCATTTGTGCTAACACTTTTTAATAAATGACCTAGAACTTCTGCAAGTTTAAGTGAATATGGTTTTGCATTAGTAATATTTTCTTGAGCTTTACGTAACCTTGCCGCAGCAACCATCTTCATTGCTTTGGTTATTTGTTGAGTATTTGTAACTCCAACTATTCTTCGTTTTATGTCTTTGAGTGTTGCCATTTAACTTTATTATTTTGTCATCTTAAAACGACAATTTTTTTTCTGTTTGTCATATTGAAAGAGTTCGTCTTTTGAACGATTGAAATATCTCAAACTTTAATAGTCGCGAGATTCTTCATTTCGATAAAAAACATCTTCATTCAGAATGACAGATAATTTTATTTACTTTTCTTAAATTTTGATTTGAACTCGCCAGCTGCTTTTTTAATATTTGCAACTGTATCATCACTCAATTGTTTTGATTTAACAATATCTTCAAAAACATTTTTGTAATTAACATCCATATATTCTAAAAATTCTTTCTCAAATCTTTTAACATCAACAACTTCAATATCTTCTAAAAGATTATTTGTTGCCGTATAAATAGATACAACTTGTTTTTCAATTTCAACCGGAGCATATTGTCCCTGCTTAAGAAGTTCAACAAGTCTTGCACCTTTAGCAAGTGTTTTTTGTGTTGCAGCATCAAGATCAGAACCAAACTTTGCAAATGCTTCAAGTTCTCTGTACTGAGCAAGATCCAACTTTAATGAACCAGCAACTTTTTTCATAGCTTTAATTTGTGCATTACCACCAACACGAGATACACTAATACCAACGTTAATTGCAGGACGAATACCGGCATTAAATAAATCAGGCTCAAGATAAATTTGACCATCAGTAATTGAAATTACATTGGTTGGAATGTAAGCTGCAACATCACCTTGTTGAGTTTCAATAATTGGCAAAGCTGTAAGACTACCACCACCGTGTTTATCACTAAGCTTAGAAGCTCTTTCTAAAAGTCTTGAATGTAAATAAAAGATATCACCAGGATAAGCTTCACGCCCCGGTGGTCTTCTAAGAAGCAATGATAACTCTCTATATGCAACAGCTTGTTTAGATAAATCGTCATAAACAACAAGTGCGTGCTTTCCATTATCTCTAAAAAATTCTGCAAAAGTTGCACCAGAGTAGGGAGCAATATATTGAAGTGGAGCAGGCTCGGAAGCAGCGGCAGCAACAATAATTGTATATTCCATTGCTCCGTGTTCTTCCAATTTACCAACCACCTGTGCAACTGTTGAACTCTTTTGACCGATAGCAACATAAACACAATACACAGGGTCAATTCCGCTATCCTTTGCTTCTTGCGTGTGAGTAAATTTTTGATTTATAATGGCATCAAGGGCAACAGCAGTTTTACCAGTTTGTCTATCACCAATAATTAATTCCCGTTGTCCACGACCAATAGGTATCATCGCATCAACAGCAACAATACCAGTTTGCAATGGTTCGGTAACTGGTTGTCTTGCAACTACACCAAGAGCTTTACGTTCAATTGGTAAATATTGTTTTGATTGAATTGCACCTTTACCATCAATCGGTATTCCCAAAGGAGTTACAACTCTACCAAGAAATTCTTCTCCAACAGGAATTGAAGCAACACGTTTGGTTCGCTTAACAGTATCGCCTTCTTTAATAAGTGAGCTATCACCAAAGAGTACGCAACCAACACTATCTTCATCAAGGTTAAGCACCATTCCAATAATGTCATTCGGGAACTCAACAAGTTCACTTGCCATTACTTGAGAAAGCCCATATACTTGAGCGATACCATCACCAACTGCCAGCACTGTACCAACATCATAAACATCTATTTCGTTATCAAAACCAGAAAGTTGTTTTCTTAGTATTGCGGAAACTTCATCAGGTCTAACTTCAGCCATTATTTTTACCTTCTAAATTTTTCAAAAGTTTTAATTACTTAAGTAATTTTGTTCAAATAGTTTTTTCTTTAATAATTCCAATTGATGTTTCACAGAAGCATCTATAATAGTGTCTCCAAAGCGAGCTTTGAAACCACCAATAATTGAATTATCTATATTATATTCTGAAATAATTTTTTTATTTGTAATTTCTTCTAACTTTTTTGCTATGTTTTCTTTTTGTTCATCACTCAATTCTATGGCACTTGATATTTGCACCTTAGTTCTATTGAGTTTTTCATCACATAATTCTAAAAATCTATTACTAATTTCTAAAAGAATATTTTCTCTTCCTTTATTTACAATTAGTTTTAAAAAATTTTTAACACCTTCAGAAATATGAGATGCAAAAACTTCTTCAAGAATTGTGGATTTTTTATCAGAAGAAATGATTGGGTTTTGAAGAACATTTTTTAAATCTTTAGAATTTAATAGAGTCTGATTTACAAGCTCCATATCTTCCAACGTTCTTTCAAAAGAATTTTTCTCTTCGGAAATTTCCATTAAAGCGTTAGCATATCTAGTTGAAATTACAAATTCACTCATAACTTAATTCTTTCCTAAATCAGCAATGTATTTTGTTATAAGATTAGTTTGCTTTTCTTTATCTAAACTATCTTTAATAATTTTTTCCGCAGCTTCAATTGCTATTCCAGCTACTTGATCTTTCAAGCCAATAAACGCTTCTTGATTTTTTCTTTCAATTTCAATAGAAGCAGCATCAACAAGTTTTTTAGCTTCAGTTTTACTTTCAGCAATAATTTGAGCTTTCAAATTCTCGCCATATTCTCTTCCCTGAGCAATAATCTTTTGAGATTCTTCTTCAGCTTTAGCAAGATTTTGTTTGTTTTGCTCAAGCAATTCTTCTGCTTCTTTTTTTGCTATTTCTGCTCTTTCAACAGATTCTTTAATAAAGTTTTCTCTTTCACTTAGCGATGCAAGAATAGGTTTCCAAGCTGTCTTCTTTAGAATTAGAAGTAACAAACTAAATGTTACAACTGTCCAAAAAATCAGTCCGGGATTAACATCCAACAATCCACCTTCCGAACTTCCGCCGGAAAAGAAAAACATTAAAGTTGATAATAATGCAAGCATTTTAGTTTCCTTATAAAATTAAATTTAAGGACACTCAACTAAAAGTGTCCCAAAAAATTTTATTTATTTAAGAGCTAAAAGAATGCAAATAACTAAAGCAAAAAGTGCAATACCTTCAATAAGAGCAGCTGCAATAATCATTGAAGTTCTGATATCACCAGAAGCTTCAGGTTGACGACCACTTGCTTCCATAGCGGCGGCGGCTAATTTACCAATGCCTAATGCTCCACCGATAATTGTCAATCCAGCTCCAATTCCTGCTGCTAAATATGCAAAATCCATTTGTTTCTCCTTGATTTGAAATAAATTAAATTATAATAAATTAATGGTCTTGATGAACTGCCATACCTATGAAAAGTGCTGACAGCATTGTGAAAATATATGCTTGAATAAATGATACAAGCAATTCCAACAAATATATAAACAACGCAAACGCTACTGATACCGGTGCAACGAATGCTGTTTTCAAAATAAAAATCAATCCTATTAAAGCCATAATAACAATGTGTCCGGCGGTCATATTTGCAAAAAGTCTGATTGCCAATGCAAAAGGTTTAGTGAACAAACCAAGAATTTCTACAACAAACATAATTGGTAATAGCCACCCTGGAACTCCACTGGGAATTAAACCTTTGAAATATCCAAGAACTCCATTCTGCATCATTCCGCCAACTTGAATTACAATAAACGAAATAACAGCAAGTGTTACTGTAACTGAAATATTACTTGTGGCTGTTGCTCCATAAGGTATTAATCCAAGAAAATTACAGAACAAAATGAAAAAGAAAACCGTTAACAAATAAGGTAAAAACTTCTCGTAACCTTTACCAATAGTAGGCTTAGCAATATCATCTTTAACAAAAACAATGAGCATTTCCATTAGATTGGATAGACCTTTGGGTAAAAATGATTTTTTATATGACTTTGCAACAATATTAAAAATGATAATCATCAACGCAAATACAATCCACATAGCAACAACGTGCTTTGTAATTGAAATATCTAAACCAAATAAATGAAGTTCAGGCAAGTGAATGGAAAAGAAAGGTTCAAAATCTAAAACCCTACTATCCAAAATGTGATGCATAATCCATCCGGCACCATCCCCTTTTGCTTCTGCCGGAGCTGCATTAAGAGTATCTGTTACTGCTTTAATTTCTTCTGTGTACATTCAGTATTTATTTATTCTTTTCAGAACTGGTTGAATAAAAAATCACTTCAATAATTAGTGATACAAAATAAAATATAAAGAATATAAATATAAATCCATATTTATCAATATTCAAGAATTTTATTACAAGAATGAAAGAAATTAGCAAAAAGAATAAGCGAATTCCTAAACCACCAAAGTTGAAAATCATAAATATTGTGTGATTAGATTTATAAGAACGGTTATAAAGAATTGCAGCAAGAAAAGTATTACTGATATTTATTGCTCCAGCATAAAGAGCTGAGAGAAAAAAAGTTTGAGAAATAACTTCTAAGTAATTTAATAGAGAAACTAAAATGAATGAAACCAAATAAAAAAGAAAAGTACTCCGAACAAAATTATTCACTTTTATTTTTCTTGTTTAAATTTAAAGTAGTTTTAATCATATTATAAATCCCAGCAAAGCCACCCAAAAAACTAAATATGATTGTCAAAATTGGTTCAAGTCCAAAATATTCATCCAACCATTTGCCGAGAAAAAACATTAGCACAATGGTTGCAGCAAGTTGAAAGCCCAATCCTAGATAAGGTCCAGCTTCTCTATAAGATTTAGCAACTTTATCTTCTTTACTTTCTGTATTATTTTTTTGAGTCATTGTATGATGAACTTGAATATGAACTGCCTTGTGTCATAGAACTTTTGCCATCAAACTTTGCCCCTTCTTCAATGATAAGAACTTTTGCAATAATGTCTCCTTTAATAACAGATGTAGATTCAAGAGTAAGTTTTTCTTCAACTTTTAAAGTACCTTCTACCTTACCGCTAACTGAAACATTTTTAGCAACTACCTCTCCATTAACATTCGCGGAAGTACCAAGTGTCAAGTTGCCTTTTATGTTTACATCGCCAACAACTTTGCCATCTATTCTTACATTTCCGTTACTACTAATTTTTCCGTCTATGTTTACTCCACTACTTAGAATGCTAACTTCATCGGAGAAACCATTTTCTTTTTTTGTAGAATTTTTTCCCATCATTTTATTAATAACTCCTTTGGATTAATTGGTTTACCATTCTTCCATAATTCAAAATGCAAATGCGGACCTGAAGTATTTCTTCCTGAGTTTCCACTTAGTGCTATTAGTTCACCCGTAACAACAAAATCTCTTTCGTCTTTTAGTAATGATGAACAATGCTTATATATACTTATAAAACCGTTATTGTGCTCAATAATTATTTTGTTTCCATCACCTAATGTAAAGTCTGCAAAAACTACAAACCCACCTTGCGTTGTATAAATAGGAGAACCTAATTTGGCAGCAAAGTCAATTCCAAGATGTCCTTCTTTTGGTGAAAAATCTTTTATAATAAAATCTTTACTAGGACTTAGAAAAAATATTGGTTCTATCTTCTTTTTCTCTTTATCATCTTGCTGAAATTTGCTTAACAATTGCTTGGTAATATATAGAATGTTTCCGCCATAAGGCAAATTCTTTTTCGATTCATATTTTAGACTATCATATATAGCTGAAGAAGAGTCAATAGAATCAGTAGTGCCAAGCATATACGCAAACTTTAGTCTTTTGTTTGTTGAAGACAAAGATTCCATTTCTTTTCTTAAGAAGGAAACTTTTCTTTCAAGTTCTACAGTTCTTTCCGCTTGAGCTTGTAGTTCTTTATGCTCAAAATGATATAACATTTTTTTTAATGGTGTAACTCCAACAAAGAAGATAGTGAGAAGTGCTATTGCTAAAGTATAGAGACCAACCCACATTAGTATTTGTGTGGCTTTAAATTTATATCTATTTGTTTCAAGTTCACCAATTTGCGGTGTAATAAAAACAGTAGCTTTTTTTATTTCTTTGAGATTAAATTTCATTCTATATAGATTTTATTGAGGTGTAAATATAAGAAGAAAATAAAATATAAAAATACAAATTGGATTGGACATTAGTAATTTTTCACAGACAGGATTGTCTGTGGTACAGTAAAGCGTATCGCAGACAATCCTGTCTGCTAATTATAAAACATTTTAAAGGAAAGGAATTAGTGTTTTATCTAAAAAACATTCTCTAACCAATCATATCTTCAATTTTAGAAATTACAACTTCCGGTTTAAGTTTGTAACCACAATCAAAAGTATCTATGGGGCATTTATTGTAGCCGTGAATTCCGCATGGTTTACAATTCAAATTATCGTAAGATAAATATGAACTTTTATCATTGTAAGGATAGAACCCAAACTTAGGAGCTGTTGAACAATACAACGTAAGTACCGCAACGTCTGCTACCATTGACATATGTGTTGGTCCACTATCATTACAAATCACTAAGGAAGATTTTTTTAATACTGCAATTGATTCAACAATTGACAACCGACCAGCAATTGATTGTACACTAGACTTAAATTTTTGCTCAATACCTTCACATAAATTTTTATCTTCTTTTCCGCCAATCAATAAAACAAAATAATTTTTCTCAGTTAAATATTTTATTATTTCTACAAAATATTCTTTCGGATATTCCTTTGTACTCCAAACAGTTCCCGGAGCAATACAAATTATTTTTTTATCTTTGGGAATATCTTCAAGTCCTAACGAACTAACACTTGGTAGATTTAATTCTGGAAATATTTTCCAATTTGTTTTATATTTTTCACTTTCAAGTAACGATAAATTTCTTTTAACTTCGTGAATCTCTCTATTGTACTTAACAATTTTATTGTAAACAAAACTAAATGAAGCAGTTGAAAAACCAACTCGTTCTTTTGCGTTTGAAAATAAAACAATAAGTGAAGTTCTAAAAGACCTATGCGGAGAAATTATTTTAGTATAATTTTCTTTTCGAATTTTAAATGCAAAAGCAAGTGTACCCAAAATACTTTTGTGAATTCCCTTTTTATTAAACACAATTGTTTTATTAACATAAGGCGACACATCAAAAATAAATTCACCAGATGGAATACAAATTACATCAAGCTCATACTCAGAATATTTTTTTTTAATTTCTTGAATTAAAGGAAGCGTAAGTATAGCATCGCCAAGAAAAGCAGTTTGAATTATTAGAATTTTCTTTTTCAAATTTAGTACTTCCAAATATTATGCATCCAAAACCATTGTTCAGGATATTGTTTAACATATTTTTCTAAAATACTCATATACTTTTGATTGAACTGAATTATCTGTTCTTGTGTTGTACCAGTAAAATCTTCAATATTAATTTCATCTAATTTAGCTTCATATTTGCCATCCGAATTTCTAACGGAAAATAAAACTAGTACAGGACATTTCGTTTTTAAAACAATAGCTGCGGTGCCAGCAAATGTATAAGTTTCTTGATTAAAATATTTTACTTTCACTCCTTCTCTCGATCCTCTTTGGTCTCCAACAACTCCAACAATTTCATTATTTGCTAAAGCTTTAAAAATTTCTTTAACTGAAGCACCAAGAAGTATCTCTTTGTTTCCAAATTTTTCTCTATTTTTTTTTAACCATTCTTTTATAAAAGAATTGCTTTGAGATTTTGCTAAAACATTTATTTTTTGATCTAAATGAATTCCAACAGCCGTAGCTCCTAATTCCCAATTCCCAAAATGAGCAGTTAATAAAATTAGTCCTTTGCCTTCTTTTAGTTTTTCAATAATTAGTTCTTTATCTGAAAACTCTAAATGGGATTTGATTTCTTCACGAGAGAATTTAGGGAATAAAAATAATTCAAGAAAAGTTGTTGCAACACTTTGGTAATTACTATAAGCTATTTTTTTAACTTCATTTTTTGTTAGCCTTGGGAAGGCAAGCGAAATATTTTTTTGTGAAACTTCTCTACGTAATTTTAAAATGTAAAAAAACAGAACTGATATTATTTGCGAAGTATATTTGGTCGAAGAATATCCGAATAGACTTAAAAATTTACCAATTAAAATAAAAAATAAATATTCAAGTCTATATTTAAGTAACATTTAGTTTCAACTAATAAATTGAAATGCGTCTTTGCCAATCTGGGTTTTGCAATTCACCTCTTTTAGTTGAATGTAGCAACTCGTAATTATTGAAGCCCGTAACATCTCCAAAGATAAAAGATACACCACCTTCGAGGTCTTGATAGCTCCATATTTCATAAGGCTTAAATTCAGATGAACTTGGATGCCGTTCAGTATCTGATGGTTTTCCATACAAAATATGAACTCTACCCTTTTCAGTTTTATATCCTTTTTGCGAAAATGAACCAAATTTATCATTACTATATTTTACTCTTTTGAAATAAAGTTCTTTAAATTCGTTAATTCCAGTTTTAGGGTCAGTATCTCTTTTCTTCCAAAAATTATATAGAAATTTTCTTTTAACATCTATGGAATCAAGTTCTTCGTATTGATCTTTTTCATTAGATCGGGAAACTAACATTGATTCTGCGAACATTATATCACACTCTTCTTCTGCAAGAACACTATACTCACTACCTAAAAAAGATTTCTGTTCAGATGAAACTGTCACTACTCTTTTTACTCCAGGGTTCACAAAAAAGAATTTTTTAGTTGTAGAAAAAACTTCATTGGATTCATTTCCTCTAAGACTTAAAATTATTTTATAAGTTCCGGAAGGACTTTTTGCAATATTAATAAAACCAACATCCACAATAGATCCTTCGTTACTTTGGACTATTTTTGATTTTGTATAAATAGTATTATCCTCTGAATCTAAAATCAGTTTTTTCAATGTATATATTTCTTTTCCATCATTTTTATTTAGATTATATAACTCTGCATAATAAAAAACCACCGGAGAAATATTAGAATAAACAATTGCTGGATTAGGAATTATCTCATAGCTGTTTTTATAAAATATTGATTCCTTGTTTGTATTTTCTTTAGTGATATTTGAGGCGAGTTGTAAGTTGCTAATTCTAATTTTTGTTGAACTATAAGGAGTTATAGTAATACTTTCATCATAACTTTTTTTAACCTTATTATTTGTAGCATCTTCAACACTTATGGCTAGGTTATAATTACCTTCCTTCAAAACAAAACCAACAACTCCAACTAAAGATTTTCCATTTCTAAATTCAGCCGTATCTAAAATTGGTTGATTAAATGCCCAGTCTTTATTTACAATTAGCTCATCACTTTCTTTATTTTGAATTTGAATGTACATAAATGCTTTAATTAAAAACTTACCATTCTCTTCAACCAATGTTAAATCACTTTGATTAAATGAATAATAAATTTCAAAATAATTACTAGTACTATCATATTTAAATTGTGCGTAGTCAAAATCAAATTGCAATTTATTTTGTGCAAAAAGACTTATAGAAAGAAAAGTAAGTAGAAAAACTATTTTACTTTTTGTATTTAACATTATTGCCCCTTTAAAAAACTATTCTTGTTAACAAAATAACAATCCCAAAACAAAGTTAATTGCTTTCTAGCAAAAAAGAAAGTGTAAGAATATTTACATCATTTTTTTTGAAACATTTCTACCTAAACATTTGTTCGCTGGTGATATAAAAAGACCCAACTTATTTTTGATTTTAATAATTATCAACTACCCATTAAGTTTTTTGTTTAGGTATCAACAAAAGTAAAACACAATAAAATTTCTTAAGTTTACCCACATACAAAAGCTTTCGGGAGATGAGAATTCCTTTTTTAATAACTAACAATAACAGCAAAATCTAAAATCTTAATGGTACTGTAGTTTCTGTAATAATTGCTAGTTTAAGAATTTTAGTTTCATTTAAGTCTGGCATATCTATGTAAACAATGTACATTCCACTTGCAACTTGGAAGTTATGTTCATTTAATAAATTCCACCTCAGAAACTGACTAGCATCATCTTTCTCAATTTTTCTAATTCTATGTCCGGCTAAATTATAAATTCTAATTGTTGCTTGGTTTGGTAAATGATTAAAAGTAACAAAATGGTTGAATCTATTTGTTTCATTTCTTTGTGTTGCATAATAAGGATTTGGAAAAACATTTATTTTTTTGACATCTTCTTTTGCTTTTTCAATACTATAAACAACTACTGGAGATGTAAACGAAAATACATCCAATGGCGAATGAGGTTTGGTTGTTAAAAACCTAAAAACAGTTCCCTGCTCAGGAACCATTTGTGTTCCTTCTGCAATTGAACCATCAGAAACATCATCTCCATTCCAACTAATTAATACTGTACGAGCCATTACTTCTGCTCCATCATAAGCATAAGTTCCGTCAGTTAGTGCCACCTTATTAATTGATTCTTCATAAGCATTATAACCAACTTCTCCAGGAGTTGTCTCTGCCGGAATTCTCCAATATATCCAAGGAGTATAGGGATCATTTGTTCCTCCAGAACCTGAATGATCGTTAGGGTCTAATTGCCAAGTCATACCAGTTGGATCAGTTTGTAAAGTGCCAACTCCACCAGAAGATAAGAACCAAGGTATTAATCTATAGTCATCACTTTTATCATCAGGTGTATTACTTCCAATGTTCCAAAGTTCAAAAGGGACTTGTAATATTTTTCCATCTTCAAAAGCTCTTACTGCCCAACTTCCACGTTCTGTAAATCTCATCTCCCAATCAAAAGGAACTAGTATATCGAAGTTACTACCTCTAATTGAACGAACTAAGAATGCAGAATATGAACCTCTTGATCCATTATCACCAGTATGGAAAGCCCATTTACCAGATCCAACTTGTTGTTGATCCGTTGGTCTTAGTGTAGGAAAACTATTAAAATCGAAAGCTCCTCCTTCCGGTGGGTTAATTGTTCCATTTGCATTAGCAACAACTTGAAAAGCTTTAAAATCTTTGGGAACACTACTTACTCTAATTTGCAATCCATTTACAATTGGAGAAGAATCATCACCTCTATAGTTTGTACTTTTTGTAATTATAAACTTTCCAGTATTTAAATCTTTTAAGTTCCAGGCAGCAACATTAAATCTTAGATATTCCCTTCGCCTTCGTGGATCATAAACCATTCCAGAATCCACAATCTCAAAAGTTATTTCATAGTCATGTCCTGAAAGTTTATCTGGTTGAATGACTATTGCATTAATTTTACCAGAGCTAAACCCTTTATCATGAGTTACAATAATTGTATCTCCAAAAGAGGCTAACTCGCTACCAAGTTTTTCTTGTTCCGGAATAATTGTTATAGGAAGAATTGAACTTTCAATAAAATTTGGGTGCACAGAAGCTTTTGAAGAAACTGCATAAGAAGAAACTGCAAAATAATACTCACTTCCATTATACAAGTACGAACTTGAATTTAGAGTATCCCGATTTACAGATATAAATCTTTTTATGCCTGAATCAGTTCCTCTAAATTTTAGTTTGTTATTAAATATTCCTTCCTCTGCATCAAATTTTGTAACAACAACTTTTTCTATTCCATCTATCAAATCATAAGTAGCAATGGGTATGGCTTCTTCAATTTTAAACTCAGCTGTTGGAAATTGATAAACAACATAACCCTGAAAAGTATAACCAAGTGTATCATATTCCTCAATATTTTTTCTTTCAGTTTCATCCGTTCCCCAACTTAATACAATCTCTTCATCCAACGAACTAACTACTACATTTGGTTCACTAAGTTTTGGAGGAAGTTGAAACAAATTTAAGTATAGGCTTTGTATTTCTTTATCATAACTTCTTAATATAGATAGAGATTGCAATCTATCAATCCCTTCAGTGCCTCCAGCAATTATTTCTGCAAGTACAACTTCTTGTGTCTCTCCAGCAGAAAGTGTAAAAGGACCAACCGTCATTAGCTGCCGTCTATCTCCAGGTGGATGAAGCATTCCATCAATCCATCCGGTTTTTTTTATTGGGTCTCCACTTAAAGCAAATTTTGTAACTTCATTATTTTTAGGTGAAGTAAATTGTTGACCAGTAGTACTTATTCTGCCTCTCATTAAATTCCAAAAATGTAAAGTGCCTTTAGCATGATCACCTAGTGTCGGGTCGCTATAAACTGCATCTGAACCAATAAAAAAACTATGAGCAGATATTTCTAAATTTCTAAATCCTTTTTTAATCTTACCATCAAAAACAGCAAAGTCGTCTGGGCTTCCCGGTACAATTGGACCTTGTAAAAAATCAAAACCAATTGATGGAACATTTTTACCATACTGGTTATCTTCAGAATCTCCATTATAACAATACATTAAAGATAAGTCCACATCACAACCTACATAGTCATCTCCAGCTCCGCCTAAATCCGGATCTGCCCACATTGTTACAAACATAGAATCAAAATTATCTGGACTTTTATTTATGAGCTTGTATTTTCTAAACATTGTATTGCCTAATGCACCTTCTCTGTTGTAACCCCAAAAAGTTGCTTGCATTTCAATACCCATTGGGTCAGAACCGTACAAACCCCTAGTGGTTGCTGGGTCAAAATCATTTGCAACATACCAAATTGTTTGGTCAGCTCCATCTACTCCGGGAACATCTACAGTTGGATTGTATGATCCATCTTTATCAACATCAACAAAAGGAGCACCATAATTTGCGGGCCATTCATTCCAATCTTTCTCATATTGGTCTTTTACTTCTTGGCGAGTTCCCTCACCATCATTTACTTCAGCAGATAAGTCTCCAGTTTTCCAGTCTGGTCTTACTCTGTAAATTCTTACGCTTGCTAAACTCGTATCTTCTCTATTTCCACTCTCATCAATTCTACCTGGTAATAGTCCTTGGTTATATGTTGAACCACCAACTCTTACTTCTCCCTTAATTTTTGCTCCCCATACTAAGCCGGATTCAAACATCGCTGCTTTTCCACTTCCCTTTGGATAAACAAATCCGGAGTTACCATTTGGACCAATATCTGTATCACCATTATTATAAATCCAAGTTGAAATATTATTAATATTGAAGTGAGTTCTACTTGGTTTACCGTTTGTCTTATTTAAGGAACTAGCTTTTTTACTTTCTTCTCCTTCAGCATTTAATTCTATAACAGAAAAAATGATAATGAGAAACAAAAAAAGATTTGTTGTTTTTATGGATGTATAGAAATTTTTGTTTCGAAAAATGGGAAAAGATAATGTCAAAATAAAAAGAAGTACAATCGAGTAAAATATCATGTTAAATAAAATCATACTAACCTCAAGGAATTTATATTTTAGAATTTTAGCAAAATGACTATATAAGTATTTATTTATGAGAATAAAATCAACAACATTTTTCTCTCAGAGATGTCATTTCCGAGCGTTTAAATCGGAAATCCATTGTTTTGTGTTGCCTGGATTCCCAATCAAGTTGGGAATGACAAAAACATCTTATTTCGCGAAAGTTCTATTATTAGAACTCTATTACTTTTTATTATCATTCAAAATATAATTTATTTAAAGAGAAAAAAGAATCCCAATTTATTTACACCATTTTTTTAAACAAATATTCAACTAGAAAGACTAATAGTAATCTCAGATTGCTAGCAATCTAAGTTACAAGTATAAAAAAAACCCCGAACTATAAAATAGCTCGGGGTTAAAATAAAACTGAATGTGTTTACTAACTAGTTAATACCAAAACCTAATGAAAAGTTATGTGTATCACTAAAGAATTCAGTTGGTAGGTATGCGTAATCTAACATTAAGTCAACACCACCTATATCATAATTAAGTCCAAACCCAGCATAGAATTTATACAATGTTTCGCTAGCTTCAAATTCAGAAGTGTAAGCATAACCACCTCTTAAAAATAGCAAGTTATCAAAGTTGTATTCTGCACCAAATTTATATTGATCAGTATAGAAGTTATGATTTGAAAATGTTCCAGAGAATTGAAGAGAGTTGATATCATCAAAACTCATTCTATACCCTAAACCAATATCAAGCGTAGTTGGTAAAGAAAAAGCAGCTGCATCAAGTTTGTAGAATTGTGTTCCTCTACTATCACTTGCATCTGCTCTTGTGTATAAACCTGAACCATCAAACTTCATATCAGCACCAATGTTCTTAAGAACAATAGCCATATCAAAACCTTCTATATTACCAAGGTTAGAATAAGTTACACCAAAATCAAAACTCATACCTGAAGCAGAAACAAGTTCAATTGTTTCAGATACAAAATTGACATTAGCACCAACGGAAACTCTATCACTCAACATTTTTGAATACGATACACCTAAAACTGTGTATTGAGGACTAAATGTTTGACCTGTTCCATCAGGATTCTGAACTGTTGTTTTAATTATATCTCCCATACTTAAAGATTTAACACTTAAACCTAAAGTACCAAAAGACTCAATGTTAAAAGATGCTGCACCATACTCAACACCAATATCTGCAATATAGTTCATGTGAGATGCAATTACACCAACTGAATGATTTGATCTTGCAACATTTGCAGGATTCCAAAACATTGCATCTACACCAACTGCATTTGTTAGTGTTGCTCCGCCCATTGCTATACCACGTCCACCAACCGGAATCAGCAACTCTGTTGCACCGGCTGTACCTATTCTCTCACCTTGAGCGAATAAGGAACTAATAGCAATAAACATTAAAAGAACTAATAAATTTATTTTTTTCATTTTTTACTCCTTATAAGTAAACACTAAAATTTATCTAAAATTTGTGTTTCTTGAATTATTGCTACTTTAAGAATTTTTGTTTCACCTAAATCAGGCATATCAATGTAAACAACATACACGCCACTTGCAGAAGGCAAACTATTTTCGTTAGTTAAATCCCATCTTGCAAATTGAGATGCATCATCTTTTTCAACTTTTTTAACAAGTTGACCAGCTAAGTTAAATACTCTGATTGTAGCTTTTGCTGGAAGATGATTAAATGTAACAAATCTTTGGTACTTGTTTATTTCACCATTATGTGTACCGTAATACGGATTTGGGAATACATTTATTTCTTTAACATCTTCTTTAGCTTTTGTAGCATCAAACGCAACAGCAGCAGCAGTAATTGTAAATACATCACTAGCTGAATTTGGTTTTGTTGTTATCATTCTAAGAACAGTACCTTCTTCTGGAGTCATTTGAGTTCCAGCAGCAACTGAGCCATCAGAAACATCATCACCATTCCAACTAATAAGTACTGAACGAGCAATTACTTCTGTTCCATCATAAGCATAGGTACCTTCTGTTAAAGCAGTTTTATCAATTGCTGCTTCAAAAGCATTATAACCTGCTTCTCCAGGTGAAGTATCTGCTGGAATTCTCCAATATACCCAAGGAGTAAAAGGATCGTTAGTTGCACCAGAACCTGAATGATCATTAGGATCTAACTGATAGGTTAAGCCACTTGTATCAGTTTGTGCTGTACCAACACCGCCAGATGATAAGAACCAAGGTATCACTCGATAATCATCACTTGGGTCATCAAGAGTTCCAATACCAACATTCCATAATTCAAATGGAACTTGTAGTATTTTACCGTCTTCAAAAGCTCTAACAGCCCAACTACCACGAGCTGTAAATCTCATTTCCCAGTCAAAAGGAACTAAGTGTTCAAAATTAGAACCTCTCATTGAACGAGCTAGGAAAGCAGAATATGCACCTCTTGTACCATTATCACCAGTATGAAATGCCCATTTACCAGTACCAACTTGTTGTCCATCAGTTGGTCTTAATGTTGGGAAACCATCAAAGTCTAATGCTCCACCTTCTGGTGGGTTAATAGGACCGTTAGCATTTGCAACAACTTGAAAAGCTTTGAAATCAAGTGGAGCACCACTTACTCTAATTTGTAAACCATCTACAATAGGAGAAGTATCATTTGCTTTCTGATTTAGTTGGTGTTTCAATTTTACTTCACCAGTAGCTAAATCTTTTAAGTTCCAAACATTGGCATTGTAAATTGTATCATTACCTTTTGTTAGATTATTATAAGTAATAATTGAATCTAATATTTCAAAAGTAACTTCGTAATCATGTCCAGTTAATTTTTCTGGGTTAACAACTATAAAGTTTACAAATCCATCACTTGGTCCAGCATGTGCTGCTTTAAGAGTATCACCAAAGCTAGTTAGAGTAATACCCGGATCATCTCCGTGAGGAATTACTTCAAGAACATTTATTGGACTCTCTAAAACTGTAGGAACAGTATTTTTAAGATCTGTTGCAACCGCATAAGCACTAACAGCAAAATAATAACTAGAGCCGTTACTCATTGGTAGTCCTGAATTAAACAAATCTTTATCTAAAGATATGTATCTTCTAATACCAGAATCACTTCCGAATTTTTTAACTTGCGGTAGTACAACACCACCCTTAGCATCAAAACCATCTCCAATTACTTTAGCAACTCCATCAACTAAATCATAAGTTGCAACAATTTTTGCATCTTGAATTGCGGCAAACTTAGATGGAAATTGATACACTACATAACCTTGAAAAGTATATCCAAGAGTATTATAGTTTTCAATTCCAGCTATTGTAGCATCATCAGCACTCCAAGATAAAGCTAATTCATCATCAAGTGATGAAATAGTTACTGTAGGAGCAGTTGGTGAAGGTGGAATTTTGAAAAAGTTATCATAAGCACTTTGAGCTTCTTTATCATAAAATTTCAATAATTGAATTGCACCTAAACGATCTACACTACCAAAAGCACCAGCTGCAATTTCTGCAACAACAACTTCTTGAGTATCACCAGCTGCCATTGTAAATGGACCAGCAACCATACCTTGTCGTCTATCACCAGGAGGATGTAAAAGACCATCAACCCACCCAGTACCAGTAATAGGATCACCAGCAAGAGCAAATTTAGTTTCTAGCCCAGTTGTTGGATCAATAAACGGAGTACCAGTTGCACTAATTCTACCTCTAAATAAATTATGAAATTGTAAAGTTCCATTTACATAATCACCACCAAGAGTAGGATCACTATAAACAGCATCACTATTAATAAAGAAGTAATGAGCAGAAGCTTCAAGATTTTTAAATCCTTTCCGTTTTTTATTATTAAATATTGCTACATCTTCTGGATCACCAGGAACAATAGGACCTTGAAAAAAATCAAATCCAATTGCAGGAGGAGTTTTTCCATACTGATTATCATCAGCATCACCATTGTATGTGTACATTAGTGATAGATCAACATCAACACCTGAATAATCATCACCAGCACCACCTAAATCGGGATCTGACCAAATTGATACAAACATTGTATCAAAGGTGTCAGGGCTTTTATTAATAATTGTATACTTTCTAAACATTACATTTCCCAAAGCTGTTTGAGAAGCATATCCCCAAAAAGTACCTTGAACTTCAACACCCATAGGGTCAGAACCATATAGACCTCTAGTTGTTGCTGGATCAAGATCATTAGAAGTGTACCAAACAGTTTGATCAGCACCTGGGAAACCAGGGATATCAACTGCTGCATCATAAGCACCATTACCATCAAGGTCTTCATAAGGTGCACCATAAATTGCAGGCCATTCGTTCCAATCTTTTTCATATTGTGCTTTTACTTCAGCTTCAGTAACACCTTCATCAGCTACTTCAGCACTAAGGTTACCAGTTGCCCAGTCTTTTCTAACTCTATAAATACGAACATGATCTAAAGCAGTATCTTCTCTTTGACCATTTTCATCAATTCTACCAGGTAATAGACCTTGGTTATAAGTACTTCCACCAACTCTACGTTCTCCGGCTACTGTAGCTCCCCACACAAAACCAGTTTCAAAAACAGCTGCTTTGTTACTGCCTTTTGGGAATATAAATCCTGAATTACCACTAGGGGCAATATCAGAATCTCCATTGTTAAAAATCCATGTAGAAATATTATTAATATTAAAATGTGTTCTACTTGGCGAACCGTTGGTCTTGCTTAACGCACGACCTTTGTTATTTTTGTCTCCTTCTGCACTTAGCCCTATTACAGTAAAAAATATAATAAGGAAAACAGAAAGACTTACAAAATTTTTATAATTCATATTGTAACTCCTATAATTTATAATTATACATTAAATCTTTCCGCTAGTATTCTAAACGAATACCTAACAATATTTGTCTTGCATCTCCATAAACATTTGGTGCATCAACAGAAGTGTTAGCACCAACATCAGTACTATAATCAATACTTGTTGCTCTGTATAAAGATTCATATACAGGACCAAAAGTTTCAATCAATTTACCACCAAGATCAGGATCAGAAATATATCCATCATCATCAGCAGCACCACTTCTAAGAAATACTTGATTTACATTTCTTCTATCAAATAAGTTAAGTACTCTAACATAAATATTTGCAGCTAAATTATCAAAAATCGAAAATGTTTTATCTATTTTAAGATCTATACTTAAAGTAGATGGAGTTAAAGATGCATTTAGAGGTTCCAAAGGTTGTCTAAATCTTGAATCAGTTTCAGCATTGGCACCACCAAATCCTCTAGTAAATGGATGTCCACTACTAAAAGTAGCTAAAACTGACAATCCAAATTGATCAAAAACAGCAGGACCATCATCAGCTCCAAATCTGTAATCTAAAAATACATTGCCTTTGAAAGGTCTGCTAAAAGTTAATGGAGAAACATAGTTGGGCGTAAAGACAGTTACACCATCAATTGGTGAACCAACTATACCACCATTACCATTAGGAAATGATCCAGTTCCGCGAGCATCTTGAAAAGATAATGATGCAGAACCACTTAATCTATTATAGCGTCTCATTGTTAACTGAATTTCAACTCCTTTAGTTGTTGAAAAATCTCCATTAGCTTTTGTATTGTAAGAAGAATATGGAGAATCTTTATCAGTTTCAGTTATAGCAAAAAATATTTGTCCTTTAATATCATCATAATATCCAGTAATGTCTACAGCCATAAAATCAGTAAGCTGTTGTCTAAACCCAACTTCATAATGAGTTTTTCTAACAGGTCTTAAATTTGGACCTGTAGGAGCTGAGAAGAAATTACTTTGTTCATATTCATAACCTTGTGAATGATATCCAAGATATGCTTGATTAAGAGATGGTTGTTGAACATACTTTCCAAAACCAGCATGAAATACTGTTCTATCAGTAACAGGAAAAGAAACACTAAGTCTTGGACTTAATGAACTAAAAGCTTCAACATCTGTAAAACCAGCTTCTAATAGTTTTCCATCTTTAGCAACATTTGTAAACGCTAATTCAGGTCTTGTTGGATCTGTTAATTTAAGATTATCCATATCAAAATAATCATATCTTAAACCAACATTTAAAATGATATCATCAAACTCTATTTTGTCTTGTAAATAAACACCAGCTTCAATAGGTTTGTGGGGAGCATAGAATCCTGATTCATCTGTTTTCTCACCAAAGATATCATAACCATAATTATTTACACCAGAGGCATATAATATTTTAGCTTTTTCTTCTTCAACACTTCCAGCAGTTGTTTGTTTTAATGCACGAGATAAAGAAGCAGCAGCACCTCTATGTGTTCTTCTTGTTGACCAATTTCTAATAGTATGTTGCTTAAACTCACCACCAAATTTTATGTTATGGTTTTTATTTGGCAAATAAGTCAAGTCAAACCTACCAGACAAACTCTGTCTTTCATTCTTACGATAATTATTGGTAGTTCCACCTTCTTTATCAAAAAAGAATCCAAAGATATTGTAAGAAACTGGTTGTATATAACGAGTATCTTCAGGAGTTAAACCACTCCAAGCTCTTCTTTCTTTATCATTTCTTACCCAGTTAACACCAGCATCTGCATTTGCAACACTATCACCGTATAGCCAAAACTGATCACCTAAAAATGGGTCAAGTGTTTCAGAATTACTGAAAGACAATCCACCGCCAAGTTCGTAGTAAAGGTTATCACCTAAAACGTGAGTGATTTTACCACTAAAAGAACCGTTGTTAAACTGAATATTTGAGTGACGACTATTGGCTATTTGAAAAACTCCAGCTCCGCCATTAAAACCAAGATTAGGATCTCTTTCACCATCAGTAAATGTACCAGCAAGGCGAACTGTTACAGGGTTAAAATCCATTGTAACTGTACCAGAGTGTGTAAACACTTGTCGTTTATTTCTTTGGATAACTCCAGCCGGATAAAACACATGAAGTGAATCATTATTTTCAGGATGTAGTTTATCTAAACCATCTCCGATAAATCCAAGATCATAACCAGAATACCCAGTTTTATTTTGAGAATGATCATAGTCATAATTCAAATTGTAAAATACTTTAATAGTATTTCCAACAACCGGACCACTCAATGAAAAACTAGTTTCATTATTTCCGTACCAGTATGCACCAAGACGTTTATCTTGAGATAAGAAATCATCTTTCTTTTGGAAACCAAGATTATCTGTAATATGTTCAATACTAAAATGATAATCTGATGTACCAGATTTAAGTTGTGTTCTAATAATACCAGCATTAGAACCACCATACTCAGCAGTAAAACCACCAGACTCAACTTGAAGTTCTTCAACTGCATCATTAGAAAGAGTAACCATACGTCCACCAGTAAATGGATTGGAAATAGAAACACCTTCTAAAGTATAACCAACTTCAGTTGCTCGACTACCACGGATGTGAATGTCATCACCGTGTTTTACAACACCAGCTTGTAACGCAATAATATCAGTTACTCCTCTAACAGGTAAATTTCTAATATCTTCCCCAGTAACGTTACGGATTGAACTAGTTGCATCTTTTTGGATAAGCGGTTTTTCCGCAATTACCATAACAGTACCAACTGAAATATCATCAGAAGGTAATTGGAAACCAACTTCAGTTGTAAGATCAGTATTTACTCTGATGCTTGTAACTGTAACTGTTTTGAAACCAAGATAAGAAGCCTTCACTGTATAGACTCCTGCATCCAAGTTAATGATTGTAAACTCACCATCGGCATCTGTAGCAGCACCATAACTAGTACCATCTACAAAAACGTTAGCACCAATTAGTGCTTCGCCTGTTGATAAGTCCGTTACTTTACCCTTAATTCTTCCCGATCCTGCGAGGAGAAGACTAGGGAGTAAAGCAAAGAAAAATAATACGTAAAAAGTTTTACGTTTCATATTGTTCTCCTATTTTTGTTTATTAGTTTAAGGTTTACAACGTTAAATTTACTAACATTTAACTCATAACTACCTCCTCTTTTTAAATATGTATTAATTTGCATCATATATTCATGAATATTAGATATTTTTTTTTAAAAAACCAAGTTTAATTAACCAAATATTATTTACATGTTAACTATTATAGGAAATCAATTGATTACCACTCCCCTTTCGTTATAAACGAACAAGCCTTTTTGATAAGCAGCAATCCACTTATTATTGTAAATGTCAACTTCAATATCAAAAATGAAGTTATCTTTTAATCCCGAATTTTTAGAATTAAAGTATTCCCAATTTTCTTCATTGAACCTTACAATGCCACTACCAAAAGTACCTATCCAAAGAATTCCATTTTTTTCTGTAGCCAATGTATAGACACTATTTGATGGTAACAAAGAATTTTGTTTTGTAAACCTTTTTAAACTATTGCCAGTAAATATACTTAATCCACCTTGCTTAAATCCAACCCAAAATTTTCCCCCCATTTTTTTTTCTAAAGCATAAATACTTCTTTCGGGGAAACCAATTTCTTCATTAAACCATTTCCAATTTGTATCGTCAAATCTTACCAAGCCCCTAAGTGTACCAAACCATTTTACATTATTATTATCTATGTATATAGAGGGAACTTTATATCTCGGAATAACTGAATTGGATGGGTCATAAACAATCCATGATGTATCGTTAAACTTTGCAACACCTCCACCCCAAGTTCCAAACCACTTGCTATTGTTAGTGTCAACGGCTATTGAGTAAATCCAATTGTGTGAAAGTCCTGAGTTTGAAGTATCAAAAACTTCCCAAACATTTTCGTCATAACTTGCTACTCCTCCTCCATAAGTACCAATCCATTTTACATTATTGGAGTCTATTGCAATATCATAAACATGGTTGTGAGGTAAGCTAGAATTTTTGGTATTAAATGTTTTAAATTCGTTATTTGAATATTTTACTAATCCAGCATCTCTTGTTCCTAACCAGATAGTTTTATTTTTATCAATGGCAATTGTTTGTATTGAATTAGATGGAATGTTTGAATTAGTTTTGGAAAAGTTCTTCCAAAGTATTGTTGATTTTGTTTGGTGGGAACAGCTTGAAAATAGTAGAGTTATTATGATAAAATATTTAATTAAAATCTCTTCCTCTTAAGTTTGACAAAAAACTTTTGAGTTTCTAAAATCAAATAGAAACTCAAAATATATAATTATAAAACGGCTTCAATTTTACTGATAAAAACAGACTTAGGTACAGCACCAATAATTGTATCTTTAATTTCTCCATCTTTTAGAAGTAGCACAGTCGGAATGCTTCTTACTCCAAATTTAACAGCAGTTTGTTGATTGTTATCAACGTCTAGTTTTCCAATTTTTACTTTTCCATCAAACTCTCCTGCTAATTCTTCTATAATTGGACCTATCATTTTACAAGGACCACACCACACTGCCCAAAAATCTACAAGTACAGGTAAATCCGATTTTATTGCTTCAGTCTCAAAATTTGCATCTGTAAAAACAAATGGTTGCATACTACTTTTCTCCTTTAAGCTTAAATATTATAAATTTTATTTAATTGGTTTGCAAATTTTTTCGCCCGTGTAGGCAACATTGTACTCACCTCCATCAACTCCAATTACATTTCCAGAAATCCAATTAGCAGAAGGCTGGCATAACATAACAATTGCTTTTGCAACTTCTTCTGGTAATGTAAGTTTTCCCATTGGATTTTTGCCAGCAGCTGCTTTTAGCATTGCTTCATTCCCAGGAATTTTTCTAAGTGCAGGAGTATCTGTAACCCCTGCCATTATTGCATTAGCTGTTACTCCCATTGAACCAAGCTCAACAGAGAGTTGTCTGATGTGTGCTTCAACAGCAGCCTTTGCCGCAGATACTGCTCCATATTGAGGAATTACTTGCATTGAACCAGAGCTTGTTAAAGCAAATATTCTTCCGCCTTCTGCTAATAAATTTCTATGTACCAATCCTTGAGTCCAATACACTAATGAATGTGCCATAACATCAAGAGTCATTTCCATTTGAGATTTTGTTATACCATCACTTGGTGATTTTGTAATTAAGGGTTTCAATGTTCCAAAAGCAAGTGAGTGAATTAATACATGTACAAATGGGTTTTCCTTATCAGCAAACCTTTCTTTGAACTCATCTAATGTATCATTTCTCTTAAGAGCATCCGCAGCATTCATATTAAAGAAGATGGCTTCTTCACCTTCTTTTTGAATTTGTTTTACAATCTTTGAAACTTTATGCATAGTACTTTGTCTATCCAAATGGATACCCAAAATACTATAACCGTTCTTAGCTAATTCTACTGCTGATGCTCCACCAAAACCACTTGATGCTCCAAGTACTAATGCCCATTTACGCTTCATTTATTAAGTCCTTAAATATTTTTTTATTTAGTTGCGAAAAGTTATAAAAATAAGAATGTTAAACCAAGTTGAATATTCAATAGATAAATAATTCATAAATACTTTATCCAGTTTGATATGCAATTGAATCTGATCCGAGAATATTCTGAATACCACTAATCAAATCATTTGATATTTTAATTTTATCATTAATAAAAAACTTTTTTGAGCTTCCATTTTGCCTTACCACTAATACTATTGGTGTTTCACCAGAATACTTTGTAAATAGTTCTTTCAATTTCTGAATTGAATTCTCTGTATGTTCTTCTAGACTTACAAGTAGTCCTAACCTTTTTGTTAGCTTAACAGCAACGTCTTTTAAAAGAATTGCATCTTCCGCATGAAGTTTTACTGCATCGCCACTACTCTCTAATTTACCAACTATCATCACAGTAGATTCAGGAAAAATATTCTCCCCACATTTACTAAAGCTTGTTCCAAACATTAAACATTCGCACGATCCACTAAAGTCATCTAACTTAAAAAAAGCCATATTTCTGCCGGCTTTATCCATCTTAGTTTTTAACGATGTTATTACTCCGCAAGCTCTAACTTGTACTTCCGTATTTTTATCTGATAATTTATAAGTATCAGGTTCACCTAATCTTATTGAAGAAAACGAATTATATTCTGCTTCAAATTTTCTTAGTGGATGATCAGATAAATAAAACCCCAGGACTTCTCTTTCACGTGCAAGTCTATCTTTAGAAGTCCAATCTTCTATCACAATTAATTCAGGTTCAATAATTTCCATTGATTCATCACTCTCTCCGAACAAACTATCTACATCTTTTAATTTTGCATTTTGAACTTTACTACCAAAGGATAAAGCATTTTCAATTGACGCAAAATTATTTGCTCGGTTTCCAGTAAGAGTGTCCAAAGCCCCCGCCAATACTAGTCCTTCCATTGCTCGTTTGTTTACAACTCTAGTATCTACATTTGATGTAAGATCAAATACTGTTTTGAAATCTCTACCAATTTTTTTGTGTGCATTTTCAATTTCTTCAATTGCTTTTATTCCAACATTCTTAATTGCAGACATTCCAAAAACAATTTCTTTATTCTCTACTGTAAATTTTACAGATGGTTTATTTACACTGGGAATCATTACATGAATTTTTAATTTTCTACAATCATCCAATAGGGCTGTAACTTTATCAGAGTTTTTAAATTCGTTTGTTAAGTTGGCAGCTAAAAATTCTGCTGGGAAATGAGCTTTTAGATAACCAGTTTGATAAGCAACAAAACTGTAAGCAACGGCATGACTTTTATTAAAACCATAGTTAGCAAATTTATCAATTACGACAAATATTTCTATGGCTACTTTTTCAGGAACTCCATTTTTTACTGCCCCTTCAACAAATCTACTTTGCTGTCTTTTCATTTCTTCTAAATCTTTCTTACCCATTGCTCGCCTAAGTATATCAGCTTCCGCAAGCGTCATTCCAGCAATTTTATTTGCAATCTGAATTACTTGTTCCTGATAAACAATTATTCCATAGGTTTCTTTTAGAAGATCTTCTAGCATCGGATGAAGGTATTCAATTTTATTTCGTCCGTGTTTTCTATGAATAAACTCATCAATATTTTCCATTGGTCCGGGACGGTAGAGTGCATTCATTGCAGCAAGATCGTTGATGCTTGCAGGCTTAAGATTTTTAAGATGTTCTTTCATAGGAGAAGATTCAAACTGAAATATAGCTGTAGTCTGACCTTTCCCAAATAGTTTGAAAGTTTTTTCATCGTCTGTTGGAATATCGTCAATTACTATATCTACATTTTGCGTTTCCTTAATTAGATCAACTGCATCTCTAATTATTGTTAACGTTCTAAGTCCAAGAAAATCCATTTTAAGAATACCTGCAGAATCAAGCTCTTTCATATTGTACTGAGTTACAAGATCTCCGTTTGCTCCCGCCGATGCTAAAGGAACAAGGTCACTAACTTCACCTGGAGTTATTACTACACCAGCAGCGTGCTTGGAGGAATTCCTATTCATTCCCTCAAGAATTTTTCCATATTTTAATAAATTTTGTATTGATTCTTCTTTAGATTCTTTAACCCATTTAAGTTCGGGAACTTCTTTTATGGCTTGATCAATTGAATAAACTTTACCAAACTTTGATGGTATCCACTTTGTAATATTGTTAACCGTTGGAATTGGGATTTTTAATACTCGTGCAACATCACGCAAAACTGCTTTTGATGAAAGTCTATTAAATGTTACTATTTGACAAACAGATTTTTCACCATACTTGTCCTTAACATAATCAATAACTTCCCCTCTTTGATCATCAGCAAAATCAATATCAATATCTGGCATTGATTGTCTAGATGGATTTAGAAATCTTTCAAAGAGCAAAGAGTATTCTAGCGGATCAACATTAGTGATACCAAGAGCATACGCCACAAGGCTTCCGGCGGCACTACCTCTTCCAGGCCCAACAGGAATACCCTTGTTTTTTGCAGCAGCAATAAAATCTTGTGTAATTAAAAAGTAACCAGAATATCCCATCGAGTTAATTATGCCAATTTCATAATCAAATCTGTCTTGAATATTTTTTGTTATCTTTTTATATCTTCTGTGTAATCCTTCTTCTGCAAGTTGAACAAAATACTCATCTAAATTTTTTGCGTTGGATTCTTTGGGAATTGGAAATATAGGATAGTGAAATTTTTCAAAGTCTAAACTAACATTTACTTTCTCTGCAATTTCTAATGTATTTTCAATTGCTCCTTTGTAGCCACCAAAAAGTTCCTTCATTTGTTGACCGGTCTTGAAGTATATTTCATCCGTACTGTATCTTAGCTGACGGTAATCTTTCTCTCCAGTTTTATCTGAAAGCAACAACAAAATATTATGTGCAACAGAATGTTCTTTTTCAATGTAATGAATATCATTGGTCGCAATCATCTTTATATTAAGTTCTTTAGAAAGTTTTGGGATGCCTTCCATCACAGCTTTGTCTTCTTCCATTCCGTGATCTTGAAGTTCAAGATAAAAATCATCGCCAAACATTTCTTTTAGAATTATTGAATTCTCTCTAGCTTTTTCGTAATCACCATTAAGCAAAGGTTGAGCAACTGGGCCAGCAAGGCAAGCAGATGTACAAATCAATCCTTCTGATTTTTCTTTCAACAATTCAAGATCAATTCTTGGTTTGTAATAGAAGCCTTCTGTAAAACCTTGGGTGGTTAACTTCATTAAATTTTTATAACCAATCTGGTTCTTGGCTAACAATACCAAGTGATTATAATTTCTACCTCTTTTTTTTCCTCCGTTTTTACTTCCTCTATCAAACCTACTTCCTTCAAAAGTGATATATGCTTCAACACCAATTATTGGTTTAATTGAAGCCTTGGTTGCCTTCTTATAAAATTCAGAAATCCCAAACATTACACCGTGGTCAGTAAGTGCCAAGGCATTCATATTATTTTTTTGAGTTGTCTCAATTAAAGAATCAATTGTACAAGCAGCATCTTGCAAGCTATAATGAGAGTGGTTATGTAAGTGAACAAAATCACACATTTAGGTTTTACCTTTTAATTTTTTAATTATTTTTTAGAATCTTTTTAAGTTCTCTTTTTCCCTCTTTTTTGAACTACCGAGAAATCCTCGGCAGTTGCTTTTTCATTTAGTTCTTTTTCTGTATAAATATTTTTAAAATGTAAAGAAATATTATCTGTACTACACCCAAAAAGTTCTGCTATTGCTTTTTGATTAAGTCAAATATTTTCTTCAGCATACATTACCTCAACGTGTACACCATCTTGGTACTGATAGAAAACTATTTGATTATCAGAATCTTTTTTTCATAATTATTTTTTAGAATCTTTTGTATTTCTCTATAGTCTTCTTTTTGAACTGTTGGGAATTTCCCAATAGTTGAATTTTCGTTTAATTCAACATGTTTATAAATATTTTTATACGTTCATTTATTATAGAAATATCAGTTCAAATAAAAACCTTCGAGGTTTTAATCAATACTAAAATTTTAGAGAATTATTTTTCATTTAACTTTTCTTAAATCTTTGAGATAACTCTAAAAACCTCGAAGGTTTGAAAACTTTATTTCAAACCTATCTTTTACCTGTATGTCCAAACCCACCAGCACCTCTTGCAGTTGAACCAAGTTCATCAACTTCAACAATATCAGCAATAATTACTTCTGCCAAAACCAACTGAGCTATTCTATCGCCATTGTTTATTGTAAAATCTGTATCACTAAAATTGAACATAATTATTTTAATTTCACCTCTGTAATCAGCATCAATTGTTCCGGGTGAGTTTAGTAAACCAATTCCATTCTTAGCTGCCAATCCACTTCTTGGTCGTACTTGAATTTCGTAGCCAAGTGGAATTTCAACAGCAATGTTTGTTGGAACAAGTATAACTTTTCCACTTTCAATAATTATTGGTTGCTCGGTTGTGGCTCGCACATCCATACCGGAACTACCTTCTGTTGCATAGTGTGGTAATGCTATATCAGCAAAGTTTTTTTTAACTCTTTTGAATGATAGATTTGTTTTTTTCATCTTGATTTGAGTTTAGGTTAGAATTAACATTGCGAATTTAATGAAAATATTTTTAATGTATGTTTGCTAGTTTTTAAACCTCCGAGGTTTTTAAGGTTCTATATAATTTTATGAAAAATCTTATTAAAAATAATATGTTAATTTTCATCCATTGAATAAAACCTCGAAGGTTTCACGTAGAAATACTAGGGAGTGACAAAGATACAATCTTTCTATCAATGACAGTACTGTTTACTTATTAGTATTTCTAAAAATAATGAAGGAACTTAGAGATAGTAAAAAAGATTGGATCTTTTATTACTTTCTTTTCAACAATAAGTTTACTGTAGTTTTTATTTCTGATGCTTTAATAACTCGAAGTGAAAAAAGTAAAATGAAGTATAAGAAAAGTAATCCAAGTTTTGTTAGAAAATCTATTGACTCGTTAAAAGTAAAATAGTAGAACAAACTTCCTACAATCGCAATAATTAAAAATACTTTGCCAACTAACGCATATTCATATTTAACTTTATAAAATTTTTGGGCAACAAAATAAATTCCGATTGACATAACCACATAACTAAAAAGTGTTGCTAAAGCTCCACCCATAATTCCTATTTTTGGGACTAAAACGAAATTGCTTATAATATTGACAACCGCACCAACTCCAGTAATAGCTGGCAGATATTTGGTTTTTTCTTCAAGATAAATTCCAGCTGTAAAGTTTACATAAAGTCCGTGAAATATATAAGCCAATAAAATTATTGGAACAATATGAATTCCGACAAGATATTGATGCCCAATAATTGTTTTATCATTTAGAAATTCTATACTTGCAAAATCTTCAATAAACAATGAAAGAATTATCCAAATAAAACTTGAAGCAATTAAAAATAGTGAGAGTACTTTTGAGAATATTTGTTTTGCATTTTCTTCTTTGGCATTTGTTAAAAAGAAAGGTTGCCATGCATAATTAAACATTGCAACAAACAGCATCATAAAAATACCGAGTTTATAGTTTGCTCTATAAATTCCAAGTGTACTTTCGTTTGTAAGTTCTCTTATTATTGGAACATCAATCATCTGCACCATCATTGCAGCCATACTTGCGGGTAGATATGGGATGCCAAATTTTAATAGTTTTTTTAGATATTTCTTCTCGATTGAGAAAGTTAGGTTGCTAAAAATATCTGGTAGTAAAACAACAAACGAAAACAGTGATGCAACTAGTGTACTTATAAATATGGCTTCTATTCCAAATTTGTATTTAAGGATTAGAATTAGATTAAGAGCAACATTGATAATGATATTAACAATTTTTATCGTTGCAAATTTTTTCGCTTTTCTTTCTAAACGTAAATTGGCAAACGGAATTAACGAACTTGAATCTAAAAATAGAATAGCTACAACATATAAAAAGATGTGAGAATAGTTTAAGAAATCAAGTGAAGAGGCAATCCACTCATAGTTGAAAAATAATATTACGGAAAATAAAATTGTAGTTACAAAACTAGATAGATAGGCAGTTGAGTAAACTTTTTTCTTTTCATATTCTTCTGAGGTTGCATACTTCATAAAAGCAGCATCCATTCCGTAGATGTAAACTATGTTTGCAAAGGCAAGGAAGGCAAATATATAAGAGAAAATCCCAAACTGTTCTGTAGTAAAAACATTTGTGTAAAATGGAACAAGTATAAAACTTAAGAACCTACCAATGATAGTACTTATTCCATATAGGGCAGTATCTTTGGTAAGTTCTTTTATTTTATCAAACATTAAATTTTCTTTCCGAGTTCAAAATTATTTGAAGTATTTTTTAAGTGCATCAATATAAATTTTGGGTGGTTTTGTTGGTCGTTTTGTATCTTCTTTCATAAAGATGTGTTCTGTAAACCCTGTAGCTATTAGTGTTTCATCTTCTTTTCTTATAACTCTATATTCAATGTAAACTTTTGCTGAGTACAATTCCTTAATAGTTGTTTCAATGTTTAGTTCATCATCATAATGAGCAGGGCTTTTATATTTTAGTCCAGCTTCAATTAGAGGTAATTGATAACCTGCATTCTCTAATTCACTATATGGCAAACCAACTTGTCTAAGCACTTCGGTTCTGCCAACTTCAAAATATTCTAAATATTTTCCGTTGTACACAAACTGCATCTTGTCAGTATCTGCATAGCGAACTCGTATTGCTGTTGTGTGTGATAGCATAAGTATATTAAAATGAATTTGGAAAATTAAAAATTCATAATCGTACTCAAAGAAAAGAACAGATTAAGATTACGAGAAAGATTATGATTAAGAAAAACTAAAATAATTTTACAGTCATTGCAAAATTTTTGTCTTTTAGAAATTGACTTGCCCGCCTTTGGCGTGGTGGCAATCTGTTAAGTAAACGAAAACGTTTGATAGATTGTCACGTTGCAAGAAACACCTCGTAATGACAGTTAAGTCTTTTTGCTTGTCATTTCCGAATGTCTGTATCGGAAATCCAGTTGCTTATTACTTTCTGGATTCCCAGTCAAGCTGGGAATGACAGCGTTAAATATATAACGAGGGGGAAAGGTTTAATATAAATACTTACTCTTCGTAAACTCCCATCTGTGCAAATTTTTCTAAACGATCATCTACTAATTTTTCTGGGGACATTTTTTTCAATTTCTTTATTTCATCTAATAAAACTGTCTTAAGAGTTGCAGCTATTTTCTTATGATCTTTATGAGCCCCACCAAGTGGTTCTGGAACAATTCTATCAATAATTTTTTGCTCTAATAAATCCGGAGCAGTAAGCTTTAGCGATTCAGCAGCTTGTTCTTTATAGTCCCAACTTCTCCATAAAATACTTGAGCAAGATTCTGGACTTATTACAGAGTACCAAGTGTTTTCAAGCATTAAAACTCTATTACCAACTCCAATTCCTAAAGCACCACCACTTGCTCCTTCCCCAATGATAACAACAATAACTGGCACTTTTAGTTTACTCATTTCAAATAAATTTCTTGCAATTGCTTCGGCTTGTCCACGTTCTTCAGCCTCAATTCCTGGGTAAGCTCCCGGCGTATCAATTAACGTAATTATTGGTTTGTTAAATTTTTCAGCAAGCTTCATAAGTCTTAACGCTTTTCTGTAACCTTCAGGGTTAGGCATTCCAAAATTTCTAACCAAATTAGATTTTGTATCACGTCCTTTTTGATGACCAATAATCATAACTTTCTCATCATCTAACATTGCAAAACCACCAATGATAGCTTTATCATCTTTAAAGTATCTATCTCCATGAAGCTCAATAAAATTTTCAGTCATTAATAAAATGTAATCTAAAGTATAAGGTCTTTCAGCGTGTCTAGCTAGTTGCACTCTTTGCCATCTTGTAAGATTTTTATAAACATTTTTTTTTAACAAATTCACTTTTTCTTCAAGTGTATCAATTTCATTTTTAATATCTAGATTATCTTCTAATTGTTTCATCTCTTCAATTTTTTGTTCAAGTTCAAAAATTGGTTTTTCAAATTCTAAAACATTTTTATCCATTATTTCTCCTCATTAAGAAATACTTCGCAATTGATTTTCCTATAATTTCCAAATCTAACCATATATTTTGATTTTTGGCATAAAATAAATTTTGTCTTTTACTTTCTTCAGTATTATTCTGATTGTTTATTTCAGTAAACCACAATCCCGTTATGCCTGGTTTACCTAAAAACAACTCCGAATGAAATGATTTTTTTTGTAGACCAACCAAACTCATTTTACCAATTAATACTTTTGGCAATTGTAATATTCCCTTTGCAAACTCTGATCTATTATTTTTTGTAAAATTAAATAAATAGACAATTGGAAACAGAAATAATAAAACAAAAACAGAAAATATAAAATCAAAAATTCTTTTAATTATTTTGTGAGAAGTTATTGATATATTATAATGAATTTTTAGCAATGGGATATTTTCAATTTGGGTAATAGCTGATTTCCCAACCATATAGTCTAACTCACTACCAGACATTAAAAAATCAACATTTTGTCCTTGCGATTCAGCAACAGAAGAGAACACTTTATTAAACTCAATTGAATCTGATGAGAAAATAACTTTACTAATTTTATATTCAATTAAAACTTTACGAAGATTATCAATACTTCCAATAACTTTATGATTACCAAGTTTACTTCCAATGTCTTTTATTTCCAGCCCAATCAATCCAATTAAATTATAATTACCTGTTAAGTTTTCTTTTATTTTTTTTGCCAAATCAATTGCTTTCTTATCAGTTCCAACAAGTACAGTATTATGTTGCGCATTAAAAACATTTTCTTTTTTTAGGAAAAAAACTTTCATAATAATTCGCCAAAAAGAAAAAAGAAAAAATGAGAATCCGTAAGTCATCAACATTACTGCCCTACTAAAAGCAAATTGCTTAAAGAAAAAAGTTATTGAAGTAAGAACAACTAGTCCAACAAATAGCGAAATAATACTTCTTAAAACTGAAAGTGTATTGCGTTTGTAAGCGCCTAAAAATGCTGAAGTGAAAATCTGAAAAACTGCCGGCAAAATATAAACCCAAGGAATAAATATTTCTGGAAAGCCTTTCCATGTTGAGTGAGAGTATAAATTTTCTGATAATTTAATTAGAGCAGAAAAGAAAATGAAATCAAAAACAATTCCGACAAATATAAGTTTGTTAACATTTGCAAAGGCAAGTAGCTTTCTAAAAAAAATAGCCATTTGTAATATCATACCTACCAATATTGAGGATGACAAATGCTTTTTGACAAATAATTGCATCGCTCCGTAAAAAACTTTTGTTTCATCAATAGCACTTCTCTTGGTACTTTCGCCTTTGTAATGTATAATTTCAGTTGTACTTACATAAAAAACTTTGTAGCCAGTTTGTTGAATTCTATAGCATAAATCTAAATCTTCGCCATACATAAAAAAGTCTTTATCAAATCCTCCAACTTTATTATATACTTCTTTTTTTAACATCATAAACGAACCAGAAATTGCATCAACTTCATTGGATTCGTTTTCATCTAGGTAAGTAAGATTATACTGTGCAAACAATTTACTTTGCGGAAACATTTTACTTAGCCCAACAACTTTTGTAAACGAAACCCAAGGTCTTGGGAAACTTCTTCTACATGCTAATTGTAAAGTTCCATCTGGGTTTAGTACTTTGCAACCAGCAATTCCTACTTCTGTATTATCTGCTAGAAACTTTATCATTGTTTCCAATGTATCTTCTTTAACTAAAGTATCGGGATTGATAAGTAAAATATTTTTACCTTTAGCTATTTCAAGCCCTTGGTTATTGGCTTTACCGAAGCCAACATTGTTTTTATTTTCTATTGTTATTACAGAAGTGTACTTTTGCTCGACTGCGGCAATACTATCATCAGTAGAATTATTATCAACAACAATTATTTCGGTTGTAATATTTTGGGATGCTTTTTCTAACGAAGCAAGAAGGTTTAGTAAAAATTCTTTTACGTTATAATTAACAATTATAATTGATAGGTCAATCATATAGTTATTTTAGTATTCCTAGTATATCTCTAAATCTTAATTTCCAAACTCTAAAAATTGCTTCATGTACAATTTGTTTCGACATCTTTGAGGTTCCATGAACTCTATCCATAAAAATAATAGACATTTCTTTAAGTCTAAATCCTTTTTTCCAGGCTTTAAAGTTCATTTCAATTTGAAACGAATAACCATTTGACTTAATATTATCAAGATCTATTGCTTCCAGTACTTCCCGCTTAAAACATTTGAAGCCGCCAGTACTATCCTGCAAAGGAAGTCCAGTAATTATTCGAGTATATTGATTTGCAAAATAACTAAGTAACAATCTTTGCATTGGCCAGTTAATAACATTAACTCCTTCAATGTATCTGCTACCAATTATTAAATCATAATCGTCTAAAAGTTTTTTGAAATTTGCAATTTCTCTTGGATCATGAGAATAATCGGCATCCATTTGATAAGCAACATCGTAACCATTTTTGAGCATATATCTGTACCCAGCAACATAGGCTGTACCCAAACCTAACTTGCCTTCACGAGCAAGTAACTTTACTCTTGAATTTTCTTTGCCAAGATTTGCAACATACTTACCAGTACCATCCGGCGAGTTGTCATCTACAACTAAAATATCCAAATCATCATATAACTTTAAAAGTTCTGGAACTAATCTTTGAATATTATTTAGTTCATCATAAGTCGGTATAATTACAATTGATTTCACTCGAAGTGTCCTTTCCCAAATAATACAACAAATATAGTTCTAAATAAAATTTTAAAATCCATTCTTAACGACATATTCTCTATATAAAAAAGATCAAACCTTAGCTTAGTATGAACATCATCTATTGTTTCATCGTATTTATGTTTAACTTGTGCCCAACCAGTAATACCGGGACGAACCTTTAGTCGCCTTCTGTAAAGTGGAATTTCTTTAGAAAGTTTATTTACAAAATATGGTCGTTCTGGTCTTGGCCCAACAAGACTCATTTCACCTTTAAGGACATTCATCATTTGCGGTATTTCATCAATTCTTACTTTTCTTATAAATGCACCAACTCGTGTAATACGAGGATCATTTTTTTGCGACCAGACGGGGCCGGATTTTTTTTCAGCATTATTAATCATTGATCTAAATTTATATACAAAAAAATCTTTCCCCTCCAAACCTGTTCTTTCTTGCTTAAAAAATATTGGGCCTTTACTATCTAACTTTACCAAGATTGCAGTAATAATTGTAATTGGCAAGGTAAAAAATATTGCAACAAATGAAAAAATAATATCTAAAAAACGCTTTACTTTCTTTTCCCAAACCGGCATTAGTTGCGGCATAATATCAATAAGCGGGAAACCATATATTTGTGTAGTTCTTGCTTGTCCACTAATTATTTCATAAAGATCAGGAACAATTTTTAAGTTCACATTTTCATCTTCGCATTTACTAATAACTTCAATTAAAATATCATCTTCGTGTTTTTCTAATGCTAAAACTAATTCTTTTGCATTTACTTGTTTAATTATTTTCTCTACATTATGAACATTTGCTAAAACTTTTACACCACTAAATTCCTTTCCAATGTTTTCATCTTTAACTGCCACATAAGCAGCTACGTCTAAACCCAAACCTTTATACTTGCTTATAGTATTGTGTATCTCATTTGCCTTATTATTAAAGCCAACAATAATTGTGTTTCTCCTCCCATAGCCATTTATTAAAAGTCTTCTTTGAATGCTTCTTATTATTAGTCTGCCAAACCCAACTAGAAATAGAAAAACTCCCCAATAGATAAATATTAAAAATCTATTTGAATAATTTACCCCTTGTATTGCATCATCTGAAAGTATAAGTGTAAATAATAAAAAAACACCAATGAATGATGCTTTAAATAATGTTGTAAGTTCATCAAAACGCGAACTTGCAAACCAGGTTCTGTACATTCCAACAAAAGTAAAAATTAAAAGCCAGTAAAAATACAAAACTATTATACTGAGAAAAAATTCTGGAGAAGTAAACATCTCAAAGATTCCAGATTCAACTCTAACAAAGTAGTAAATTAAACCAGCTAAGTTTATTGTCAAAAAATCAATTCCAACAACAAATAATTTTTCTAATTTTTTATTCAAACTTAATATTTATTTTAATTTATTTTAATAATAAAGTCTACAAAAAAGAATACTAATTTAACATTAAAAATCATACTAGTATTCAAATTTTACGCTTACAAATATACAAATCCAAAGCGACAAGTTTAAAACAAAAATGCCATCTCAAAAAGAGATGGCACATTAAAAAGATATGATTTATAAAATTAAAGAGTTTTTATAACCTTAGCAGGAACTCCGGCTACAACCGAGTTTGGAGGTACATCTTTGGTTACAACGGCTCCGGCTCCAATAACAGAATTTTCTCCTACTGTAATTCCACCCATTATTGTTGATGAAGAACCTATTGAAACTCTGTCTTTAATAAATGTTTCAATCAACTCCCAGTCTTCTTCAGTTTGCATACTTCCATCAAGATTAACAGCACGCGGGAATTTATCGTTTATAAAAGTTACATTGTGCCCAACAAAAACTCCATCTCCAATATGAACACCTTCGCAAATAAAGGTATGTGATGAAATTTTACAATCCTTTCCTACCGAAGCTCCTTTTTGAATTTCAACAAAAGTACCTACTTTTGTTCTATCATCAATAGAGCAGCCGTAAAGGTTTACAAAGTCAAAGATTTTTACATCTTCACCTAATTTTACATTATTAATATTTTTCTTTTCCATTACTTCCTATATGTTTTTATTATCAGCTTCTCACTCGGCAAAATAAAGTCGGGCAAGCTATTGTCCAAAAATTTATCAGAATCACAAATTTTTAGATTTAAGCTAATTCCAAACTATTAATTTCAACTAATTGACCTCTATTTTTAATAGATTTTTCACTAGCTTCAAGAACTTTAACAACTTCTAAACCATCTTTACCACTTGTAAGTGGATCTCTTTTTTCTTTGATAGCTTGAATAAATTCATCAGCACCTAAAGCTAAAGCTTCTGTTGATTCAACTTTTGGAGAGTACATATCGCCCATTCTATATTGAGCAAGTACTTGGTGAATTTTTTCTTTATTTTTCATTTCAACACCAGCATCATAAACTTTAATTTTTTCAAAGTTTTCCATATCATCAAATACTAACATTTTTTTATCACCACCAATAACCATATTTCTAATCTTAACCGGAGAGGTCCAGTTTACATGAAAATGAGCAAAACTATTATTTTCAAAATAAACAGAAAGATGTGCAACACTTTCATGTTCGTAATAATTTGCGACTCCATTTGCTGAAACAGCAACTACTTTTTGGTCTGGCATAAGGTAATTCATTATTGAAAGATCGTGCGGAGCTAAATCCCAAATTACATTAACATCATGTTGAAATAATCCAAGGTTAATCCTAACAGAATCAAAATATTTTATTTCACCAATTTCACCAGAATCTATTAACTCACGCATTTTTCTAACAGCACCAGTATAAATAAAAGTATGATCAACAAAAATTCTCAATCCTTTTTTTTCTGCTAATTCATTTAATTCAATAGCTTGTTGCGAAGTTGCAGTAAAAGGTTTTTCAACCCAAATATTTTTACCAGCTTCTAAAGCCATTTTACCAAACTTAAAATGAGTTCCTACTGGAGTTGCAATTGCAATAATTTCAACATCCTTTTTTAATAATTCATTGTAATCATTTAATAATTCAGCAGAAGGAAATTTACTTTTTATAAATTTCAATCTATCTTCACTCATATCACATCCGTAAACTTTTTCAACTTCTGGATGCGCCATAAAATTACGAATAAGATTTGGACCCCAATAACCGAGACCAAGAATACCTACTTCCATTGTATTACCTCTATTATTTATTTTATTTATATTTCAACTATTTAAAGTTTAATTAATTATTTGAAAAAATCGTGAATTTTTTCTGAAACTAAATTTAATTGTTCATCCGTTAATTCAGGAAACATTGGTAAAGACAATCCTTGTTCAGCAAGTTCTTCAGATACTGGAAAGTCTCCTTTCTTATAACCTAAGCTAGCAAAACATTTTTGCTCGTGTAAAGGAATTGGGTAATGAAGTCCACTTGCAACATCATTTTCGCCAAGATATTTTTGTAAGGCATCTCTTCTTTCACTTCTGCCTTTTCCATCTTCACCTTTTACTTGAATTACAAATAGATGATAAACATGTTTTGAATAATCCATTTCTACTGGAAGTTTAATTTGCTCAATGTCTGAAATAAGTTCTCTATACTTTGCAGCAACACTTCTTCTACCGTCAGTCCACTTACCTAAATGACCTAACTTAACACCAAGAACTGCACCTTGAATACCTTCCATTCTATAATTATGTCCAAACATTTCGTGATTATATTTTTCTACTGCTCCATGATCTCTAATCATTTTAAATGTTCTTGTAAGCTCTTCACTGTTTGTTGTTACAGCTCCACCTTCGCCATACGCTCCAAGATTTTTACCAGGATAAAAACTAAATGAACAAGCATCAGATAAAGCACCAATTCTTTTTCCTTTATATTCAGCAAAGTGAGCTTGAGCTGCATCTTCTACTAAATAGATATTATGTTTTTCTGCAATGGCTCTAAGTGGATCCATATCAGCTGGCTGACCATAAAGATGAACAGCAACAATTGCTTTTGTCTTAGAAGTAATTGCAGCTTCAACTTTTGTTGGATCAATGTTATAACTATCTGCTTCACAATCAACAAAAACTGGTGTAGCACCACATAATGTTGCTCCCCAAGCTGTTGCAATAAAAGTATTTGCTGGAATAATTACTTCGTCTCCGTGACCAATTCCTAAACCCCAAAGAACTATGTGGTTACCATCGGTTCCAGAACTTACTCCACTACAAAATTTAGCACCGTGTTCTTTTGCAAATTGCTCTTCAAAATTAAATACTGGTTTGCCCATTACATAGGCAGTGTTATCTAAAACATCGTTAATCGCTGGTAAAACTTCTTCTTTAATAGCATTGTATTGTGCTTTCAGATCTAAAAAAGGGACTTTCATAAAAATAAACCTCCGTTTAGGGAATATCAAAAATAATTATAGTGTATAATAAGTAGAATTTTTTTTTATAAACCAAATAGTATTTTAAGTTTTAAGTGATTTTTCTCAACTTTTTCAGAAATTGTGATCTAAAACAATACATATTTAGAGTAATAATAGAAATAGTGTATCAAAATGAGTGATCTAAATCACAATATGTCTCACTTAGAGTTACTATCGGAATTTTATTATGGAACTTAATATTGCTTTGAGAATATTCTTAAAAATTGTATTTTACCCAATCTTCATAAATTTTTCTATTGGATAAAAATGAAAATAAATCAAATCAACACAAAACTATTCTTAATTAAATTTTTGTTTGCTACTATTTTAATTATACTACTAACTCATTGTTCTTCAACTAAAAATATTGGAACTATTACTAAAACTGATTCCCTCGTAATCAAAAAATATTTTAAAAAAAATATTTCTATTAAAAACAAAGTGATTTTAAAAGCTGATGTACATTTGAACAAGAAGTTTAAAACAATTATTGATAAAGAAATTCTACCGCCAAGTGGTAACAAACATGACTATATTAGTAGAGCAATTTATTATTGGCCTGAAAAAACTAGTCATAATAAAAAATGGAAATATGTTGACGGAAAAATTAACAAAGAAAGCCTTACAAAAACAGACCATAACACATACTATAAAATGTTAAGAGGTTTACAGGATTTATCACTTGCTTATCAAATTTCTGGAGATATTAAATATGCAAAAAAAAGTGTTGAATTAATTAAAGAATGGTTTATTGATGAAGAAACAAAAATGAATCCTCACTTTAATTATGCTCAAGCAATACCTGGAAAAAATGATGGTACTCCCTCTGGAATAATAGATGCAAGAGGAATTCTTTGGGTTATAGATGCCGTAAAAATAATTGGGAATTCTCAGTTTTGGAATGAAGAACTTGATGATAGTTTTAGGGAATGGTGCAGTGAATTACTCGATTGGTTGCAAAACAGTGAGTTTGGAGAAAGAGAATCTGCTGCAAATAATAACCATGGAACTTATTATGATTTACAAATAATTAAACTTGCAACTTTTTTAGATAAAATTAGTGTTGTTGATGAAATGTTACCTAGTATTAAAACAAATAGAATTGAAAAACAAATTTCATTAGATGGTTCTTTAGTTGAAGAAATGAAACGAACAAACCCACATATGTATTCTATTTTTAATTTATCGGCTTTAATTGGAATTGCTGAAGTAGCAAACGAATATGATATAGATTTATGGAATTATAAAAATGAGAACTGTGGTTCAATAAAAGATGGGGTTGATTTTTTAGTTAAGAATTACCGAGATGATAATAGAAAAATATTTAAGAATAAAGTAAGTTATAAAAATTTAATGCGAATTCTACCTAGAGCAAATGCTCTTTCTGATAGTGAATATACTGAAGTAATAAATCAAATAATTAGTCAGAATCCTAATACTGATTTAACTCATTTGTATTTTTCAAATTAGCTCAATTAGTTTCTCCGATTGTTTTCTACGATCAAAATTTTCAATCACAAATTGCCTTCCTTTAAAACCTAATTCTATTATATCTTCATTTAATAAAATATCAAGTCCACTTACTAAGGCATCCACATTATTCGGTTCAACAAGAACTCCAGCTCGGCATTTATTAAAAATCTCTGAGACTTCTGCATCTTCAATATTCGAAAGTAAAACCGGAATTCCGGATGCCCAACTTTCGAAACATTTTACCGGAATATTACCACCAGTATCTTTTTTAATATTTTTTCTTGGTATAATGCTAATATCAGAAGAGGCAACTAATTTTGCAACTTCTTCCATAGGTACTGATTTTATTGAGGTATATGAGATTTTACTTTTAATTTCACTTAGTAAATTATTTAAATTATCTCCTGAACCAATTGAAAGGAAGTGAATATTTTTATTAATAAATTTTTGATGTGTTAAAAAATCACCAAGAATTTTAATATCATTCATTCCATGATTGTATGAACCAAAATAGATTATAACTTGCTTCTCTATTGGAATAGAATATTTATTACGGATTTCCTTCTTTTCAGATTCGTCTATTGGTTTGAAGATTTCAGTATCCGCACCATTATAAATTATTTCACATTTTTCGAGGTGGTTTATTTTATTCAAAATATTTTTTTTATCACCTTCGGCTGTAACTATAATTTTATCAGAATTTTTAAGCAACCATTTTTCAATTATTGATAAACCCTTAATTGAAAATTTATTTGTTAATATTCCAAGTTCAATTCCAATATCTGGCCACACATCTCGTATATCAAAAATGAATTTACTTCTTTTTATTTTTGAATAAATTAACGCCGCAAGTGATGTAAATATTGGAGGCGAAGAAGCAATAACAATATCCGGTTTGTAGTTTTTTAATAGTAAGTATATAAGCGAAAATTTAAAAAACGATAAATAAGAAAAAAGTCGACCAATTACTGAATGCGAACTGACAAATAAAATTGGAAGATAAATTATGTTTTCTTTTTCATTTTTTACAATTAACTTTTTATCAAAACCATCAAATATTTTTCCAAGCGGATAGTTTGGTTTAGACGATACTATTAAAACTTCGTGACCAGCACTACGTAGTACTTTTACAAAATAATCTGCACGGACTGATGCTGCTCCGGTTTCTGGTTTAAAAAAATGTGAGTAAAAAAGTATTTTCATTTTCTATTATTTATAAACTCTTTAAGTGATTTTATTTGAGTATTAAACTCATTATTTCTGATTTCTTTTATTGATTCAATATTTACTTTTTGGTCTTCACTATTTTTAATAGCTTTTTTAATATTATTAGCAATATCAATTGGTTTGTGAGATGTATAAATAGCAGCATCTGAGAAATACTCTTGTAACGCATTTGTATCAGAAATAACCATTGGCACTCCAACACTCAAAGCTTCGTATGCACCGGACTGTAAACAATCTTCTTCTGTTGTTAAAGCTAAGATACAATTTGCGTTTCCAATTAAATTATAATAATCATCAAAACTAACATAACCAGTAAAAATAATATTAGAAGGTAGTTTATCTGGCAACTTATAATGGTCGGGCTTTTTACCAGTCCAAAATAATTTTATTTCATCATCTAATAGTTTAGCAACTTCAAAGATTTCTTCATAAGGTTCATCAATTGCAAACGAACTAATATTTACACAATATTTTTCTTTTTCATCAGATATTTCTACATCAACATTTTCCGGAATCTTATCTGGTAAAATAAGATAGTTTTTATTCAGAATTTCAATATCTTTTATCATTCCAGTATTTGTAATAATAGCTAAATCTACAGCTATAAAAGAAGTTTTTTTAATATGCCAAAACAACTTACTAAGAATACCTTTTACACTTCTCCTTAGCCCTTTTGTATGAACATCTGCAATAATAACCATGTGATTAAAAATAACTTTTTTATAAAGACCTAGAACAACTAGTAATAGAAAAGAATAATGAATGATGACGACTTTAGGTTTATTTTTTATTAAGAAATATATTGTCCAAATAGAGCTAAATAAATGACGAGTAAAAATACTTCTGTTTTCAAAATATTCATAAATTGGAATATTTAGAACTTTAGAAAGATTTCTAGATCTTGCTGAGATATGCCAGGTAAGCCAGATTGTTTTATTATCCTTGTTTAATTTCACATAATACTCCTTATAAAAAATACGCATTTTGATTTAATTATTTATTCTAAAATTTACATGAGTACCAACGAATTTACTAAAAGTACTTCCTTATATTTAATTTAAAACTATAATTTTTAAAAACCTGCACAAACAAAAATTGTTTGTGCAGAATTATTTAATTGCATACTTCTTTAATTAAATTTTATTTTAGAAACAGCATTGATTTTACATCAGAAAACTCGCCAGCCCAAATTTTGTATAAATATATTCCACTTGGAAGTTTGCTCGCATTAAATTGAATAGTATAACTACCTGCATCTTTATATTCGTCTAACAATTCTCTAACCAATTCACCAAGAACATTATAAACATTTATTTTTACATTTCCACCTTTGAGTAATTGATAACTAATATTAGTTGTAGGGTTAAAAGGATTAGGATAATTTTGTTTTAGTTGAAACTCTAAAGATATCAAATCACTAGTATTATTGAAGCTATCTGTGTTTCCGGATTTAGGTAAAAAAGAACTATATGATACTCCAACATCAGATGCTGTTAGAGCAATACTATTGTAACTACTTGAATATTCATCAGCTCCTATATCTATTATACTTCCTCTCGATTCATAATCCATATCATATCTTAAAAATAATGAGATATCAATTGTATCTGTTTGATTACGTGCATTACTATTTGAACTAAGTCTATATAAATTACTACCCCCAGATTGATTCATATTTAAATGATGTTCTCTAACATAAGTAATGCCTGCGGCATAATAACTACCTGAATTATCTGTAGTATCTGTAGTTACAAAGTTTTTTTTCCAAGTTTGTAATTCACAAATACCGCTAAAAATATCTCTAATATATTTCGTTGATGTAGTATTCCTAACTGGGTTATAATGTAAAAGATTGTTATAAAAGTAATTGCTATCTGGAAAGTTGTTTGAATTACTACTAAATCCTAATTTTATTCCATATTGATCTGCATTTATAATAGTATTGTTAACAATATAACAATTGGTTGAATTTGAATGATCAGGATATGCTCCAGGTATCATTATACCGATTTTAGAATTTTCAATATAGTTGTTATAAATTTGATGATTATCACCATGAACAATTATGCCACCACTTGTATTTAGAAAATATTATTTCGGACTATTGTCCCATCTCCTGTTCTCAATTCTAAACGTGAGTTAAAATTATTCGTAATATTGTTCCTAAAAGTATTATCTTCAATGATATTTTTACTAGCTTTATTAGAAATAATTTCACCATCTCCAATACAATTTTCAAATAAATTCTTTCTTACAGTTGCATTCATATTGGCAACTACATCCCCAGCACCTAACATAATTGCCTTATTTCCTGACCATCCATTTGTATTAGAACCTTTCGTAATATTCTTGAAATGATTATATGATATCATAATATTGTGGTTGTGGATTGATGGTCTATTCCATACTTGGATAGCTTTAGATTTTATACCTTTAAAATAACATGATGTGACAATAAGGTTATTGCATCCGCCATCAATATGAATTATACCTAAACCGTTAGTATTATCAGAAGCTCCACAATTAATGAAAGCACAATTAGAAACTTTAGAAGAATAAGATTTTATAAACTTTATTCCTTCCGACACTTCGCCATCATTATGTTTCCAAAATATATCATGAAAAATAATACCATCAATAAAAATAGAAGTACATTCTCGCATTTGTATTCTGGAATTACCTGTAAAATATACAGTTCCAGGTGTTTCTGCTTTCAAAACAATATTGGATTTCCATTCCCAATACACATCAATATTTACATACGTTCCAGGTTTAAGAATTATTATTGTATTATTTGAAATATTTTGAATTTGAGATTCCGCTGACTCACCTGGATATACATCAATATTACCTCCAAAAATGTCATAAGCCATTAAAAATATAAATAGTACTAAAATTAAGGTGATTTGATTCAAATTAAACTTCTGTAAGTTAAATGTTTTAAACATGATTCTTCTCCTTCTATAATTAATAAAACAGTATTTAGGTGGAACTTTTTTTTTATAAACAGACATTTTTAATAGTAAAATTCTTTTTAGAATTTTTTTTTTAATTAGAAAAAAGTTTTGCTTTAGCAGGATATGTTTAATTGTATCAATGTATAGATGTAATTTATGTGTCATTATTATCAAAAGAATTTCTTGGATAAACAAATAATTGTTTTAAAAAGTAGTATGATTTTACTAATAAATTCTTGTTAACCATAATTAACCCACCAAAGAAATAAATTAGTACCCTATTAAACAAACTAAAATAGTGAAGAAACATTATTGTAAAAAAATATAATCCTCTGAAATGTTTTTGATAAAACTGAATTTTTGCTTTGGCTTGATTAAAGTATTTGAACCACGGTATTTGCATAGTAGTAGCACCGTGAATATGAACAATAGAAGTTGAAGGAAAATATATAACTTTCCCATTATGGTTTTTTATAAATCTATAACAAAGATCAGCTTCTTCAGAATAAAAGTAAAATCGTTCATCAAAACCATTGCAATCTTTTAAGTCTTCTAATTTACCAAAGATGAATGCACCAGCAACAAAATCCACAGATATTGGTTGATCAGTAACTTTATAATTATAATGGTACTTATTCAATAATTTCGATTTAGGGAAAACCAGATATAAAAAAAAAGCTGCTCCAAATAAATTCGCAATTCCATCAAAATCCACAATTGAATTTTGATGAGTTTTATCAGAATTTAATAACTCAGGACCAATGAACATTTTTTTGCTATTATTTTCACAATAATCAAAAACTTTTGAAATACTATCTTCAATAAATTCTGTGTCATTATTTAGGAGCAAAAAATACTTACCTTTAGCAATTTTAATTCCTTGGTTATTAGCAGCTGCAAATCCAACATTTTTTTTATTTTGAATTAACTTAATGTCATTATATTTATTAAGCAATTTAGAAACATCACCTTCTGTAGAATTATTATCAATAATAATTATTTCATAAGTATTCTTTCTTGTAAACTTTTGAACACTTTTGATACATTGTTCAAGTAAATTAAAATTGTTATAATTTATTATTATTATTGAAATATCCATACAACCCTTAAAGTGCAACTCCCAAAATATAAATCCCAAAAGACAAACAAATTTATTTTATCACTGCTAGTGCTATGTTAATTTTGTAGTATCGTATTCTTTTATTTGCTTCGCAGTCCCGAAAGCTTTCGTGGACTGCGATACGTATCACAGCCCCGTTATTTTTATATCGGGACTGCGAATTTAAGAAAGTAAATTAAGTATTTATATTAGACATTATACAAATAACACAACACTATAATATATTCATGCCAGATTTTTTTAGTTTATTCACTTGTCCTTCTAAAAGAAAGAAATAATTAACACTAATATCACCTTTTTTATAATTATTTAAGTTTTTACCATCATACCAAAATGGTTTATAGTTTAAATCAATTAAAAAATTAAAAACTGATAGTGCATCTTCATCTTCTGCTGGGTCATCATTAACTTCAACTAAAAGAGAACATTTACTAGCCATAATAGTTTTACGACTCCCTTTAAGAACTGCAAGTTCATGCCCTTCCACATCACATTTAATGAATGAAATGTTGTTACTATTAATTTCTTCTATTTCATCAAGAATACGAGTTTGAATTTTATAAGTTTTATATTTTTGCTCTGAATTATTCCTTTTAATAATTCTAGCTCTAAAGAAATTTTCCCCAGCAGTCACGCTTGGAATTTCCATTATTACTTCTCCTTCACTATCCGATAAAGCGGAGTTATAACAAACTACATTTATTAGGTTAAGTTCTTTAGTATTTTGTTTTAAAAAATTATAAGTAATTTTTATTGGTTCAAATGCAAACACTCGTCCATCTTTGCCAACATACTCAGAAAGAAACTTTGAATATACTCCGATATTTGCTCCAATATCAATTACAGTTTCTTTTTTTTCGACAAGCAGTTTAACTACTTCTAAATCTTTTTCTTCATTCAGATCAAAATTTATTAAGACTTTTAAATAATGCTTTCTTTTGATATTGTTTAATAAAACTTCCGGTAATATTTTTTTTGCAATTTTTTTTGTAACATCAAACAGATTCATATTTTTCATTTTTAATTTATTAAATTCGACAAAAAGGATTGTAAAAATACTAATATTAAAAATTAACATAAACAATTTTTAACAGAATAGATTTAAAGATATATCTAGCCTATAGTTTATAATATCTATTAACAATAGATATTACTTTCTCATTATTTATAAATTGTAAGATTATCTTAACTTCATTTACGGTAAAAATCTTTAATATAATTATTGAAATAATAAATACAATACCACTAACAAATATGTTAATAAAAGGATAAATATTTGATAAAAGATGAATACTTATCATAAAAATTGATACTGCAAATAGTAATCTTATCGTAACAAAACTTACACTAATTTTTATTTCCTTACTAAGAATAAATAGAAGAAACATAAATCCAAATATTCCGGAAATAATTCTTGCCAAACTTGAACCAACAAAATCTAAAGAAGGAATTAATATTATATTTGCGATTAAAACAATTAATGTAACAAGTAAAATAAACTGAAAATTATACTTTTGTTTGTTATATGCTGTAAATAAATCTAAAATGAAAAAACTAAAAAAATCAAAAAAGATTCCAAAGGATAATATTTTAAGTGGTAATGCTGCTTCTAAATATTCATTCCCAAAGATTAATAATATAACTTCTTCTGAACCAACAAACATAAATGCAGAAAAAACAATTGAAAATAAAAAAAATAGTTTAGTAGTAAACTTTACAATTTGTTCATTATAATTTTTATTCTTAACATTTTTAACTATTAATGAAAACAAAGTTATCACTAAAACATTAGGAATTAATTTTAACGGAATAATTAGTCTTAAAGCAGATGAATAAATACCAACAGAGGAAGAACCAGTTATATTTTCTAACAGTAAAATATCTATTTGAGTATATAAAAATGCAAGAACAATAAAACCCATAAGCGGAAGTGATTCATTAAATAAATATTTTAATTCAACAAAGTTAAATTTAATTTGAAAATTATATTTTTTAACAAAAAAGTAAAATAAAATAACCATTCCTGGTATATTTGAGACAAGGTAAATTATTACAAAATATGATATTCCCCCATTAAAATATGGCATCAATAAAATTAGAATTAGAAGAAGGACATTATCTAAAATAATTAGAACCATTGGAATATACATATTCAATTCAACTTTGAAGGGTATTACGAATAATTCTCTAATATTTGTAAACTTATTTGAAAATAGGATATTAAAGGACAGCATAGCAATTAAGAAAATTTCAACCAGTGTTAGATTAAGTAGAAAGCTTAAAAGACTAAAGAGAATAACAACTACAAGAATAAGAGCAGATCTAAAAATAAAAACTGTTCCAAGAAATTTTCCCATATTATTTTCTTTTGATAATTCACGAAAAATAATTGGGTTGAATCCAAAATCAATAATTTTTGCTCCGATACCAACAAGAGCTAACAAATAATTAAACTTCCCAAATTGCTCAACTCCCAAATATCTAGCGGCAAGACTTATACTAATTATATTTAGTGCTAATGAGATAATTTGAGAAAAAATAATTATGAAAGAATTATTACGGATTTTAATTAATTCGAGCTTAGACATTAGTTTACTTGCTAAGTAAATTTAGTTTTTTAGAAAAGAATTTTTCTATAATTGATATCACTAACAAAATAGTTATTAAACCAATTGTCCATGTTGTAATTCTTGTAATCATCATAAGAAATGACATTGCAATAATTAAATTTAGATATACCAAATAAACCAAATAAATAAAATTACCCGTTCTATAAAAATTAAACCAGACGTATGAAATTATAATGCCCAATAAAAATAAAAAGAGTAAGGTTCCGCCAATACCAAAATCTGCGTGTAGTTCTCTTAAAAATGTTCCAGTATTATGCCATATTGGTATATAATATCCTCTTTGGTACATTTCTGCATTTTCAGTAAAACCAAATTTATTTAGTACATTATAAACAAACCTAAAACTATTCTCGCCAAACCTTGCAGTTTCATTGTTCTTTTCCAAATATTTACTCAGAACCCCAACATGTCCGCTAAAATAGAGATATAGTGTAGGAGTTATAAATAAATTATTACTGAATGAACTCATTCCACGACTTGCACCATAAACTTCTTCCGAACCACCCCTTAAGCCCTTTATCATAAATATACTTGTTAAAAAGATTAACATTGCAATTACAATAGATAAATAAATTCTAAAGTTGTTTTTCTTAAGATTTGTTTTGACAAAATTATTTAAATAGTAAGAAGTAAAAAGATATGATAAACCAAACTCAATAAATGCAATGAGAATACCAACTCTACCAGCAGCAGCAGTATCTTTAAGAATAATAGCAAATAATGGTAGAAAAGAGACTAAAGTGATTTTCCCTTTCCAAGAACTATAGATACCTGCAAAAAATATAGCAACAAACGAAAATCCAGAGATATATGGTAGTATACCAACTATTTCTCCACGTACAGTCAATTGTCTAATTAGTCCTAAATGTAAAAATACTTCAACAATACTACCATATTTATTGATTAAAATACTCCAGTGTTGAATCGCTCCAATTAGCCCAATTATCGAAAAAAATATTATTAAGTACTTTAATATTTTACCATCAAAGTTAAATAGATTTGGAAGAGATCTATTACTTTCTTTGTTCCAATTTAACTCAACATTAAAGATTCTAATTGCAGTAAAGTAAACTAAAATTCCTAAAATAAATGAAACATAAGAGAAAATAATTATAATCCACGTATCTATTGAAAGATTATCATAGTTAATAAGTTTGAGATGAAAAAAAGTGAGAAGACCATACCAAATTATTGAATAGATAAAAATTGGGTTCACAATTCTTCTAAAGTAATACTTACCTAAGAAAATTGAGAATAGAAGTACAACTGTTAAATTAAGAAATATCATTAATTATAATTTATAGTAGCCAACAATTCTTGAATAAAAACTGTGTTCCTTTTCCTCAACCAAATTTAATTCCTTTTTCTTGGTCAAAATTAATTCTGCTCGAAAAACAAAGAAAATATAAAAAAATAGAAATAAAAATCCGACTGCAAGAATAATGAACGCTTTTTTAGGTGAATCTTTCATTTCGGGAGTGAGTGGAGAATCTAAAATTATGATAGTCGGTACATCTTTTAGTTCTTCCATAACAGCTTGCTCATACATTGGAAGAGTAAATTCTAATAATTTAGTTTGAATTTCAATTTCTCGGAATAACCTTATATAATTCATCTGAAGTTCTGGAATATTTTTAAAAGAATAATAAATTATTGATTCATTTGTATTTGCTTTTCCACTAGTGATATTATTTATTTTTTTCTTTAATAAACCAACTTGCTGTTGTGCTGATTCTAAACTTGGAGAATTTTCCCCTTGCGAAATTTTCAAGAAATCAACTTCGAGTTCTTTCTTCGCAAGTTCACCTTCAAGTCCAGCAATTACCTCAAACGCTACTTGAAGTTGTTCAGGAATTGCATATATTTTATACTTTTTTTGAAACTCTTTAAACTTTATTTCTGCATTTTTCATCTCTTCTAAATTCTTTAGATATCTTTGCTCAATAAATTTTCTATAACTTGTTGCATGTGCAGAAGCATACTCTTTATTTAAAGTATCAAGAGCCGATATAAAGTAATTTACTATTTTTCTTGCTGTATCTGGACTTTCATGAATCATACTTATCTCAATTAATCCATTCTGAGTAAGATCAAATTTTGCATCATCTCTAAAAGCTTTGAGAGTTTTTTCTCTTTTATATTTAGTATAACCATAGTAATCTATAAGTTTATATTTTTCAACCACATTTAGAAATGTTTTTCTACTTTCAAGATATCCAAACATTTTATCAAGAGATGAACCACCACCCCCAAAAAGTGCCCCTCCAAGTAAAGAACCTGCACTTGACATTACACTATTTAGTAAACCCATATTATCATCATCTTGAATCATAATAGTGGCATCAGCTTTATATTTTTCTGGAATTAAAAAAGTAATTCCAGTTGTTATAATTCCAATAATCAACAAATTAATAATTAAAAACTTTTTCCACTTATAAAGTATGCTTAAGTAATCTGTTAATGTTGGTTTATGTTCTATCAAAATGTTTTATCCTATAAAAAAAATTATTCTATTTACTTGAAACTTGAGTAGCAAGTATAATTAGTGTTGCCACTGTACCAATAATACTTGCAATGGATCCAACTCTTCTAAGGTAAAAATCAAAACTTTTTGGAGGATCTTTTTTTACATAAATATAATCTCCAGCTTCAATCTTTTCTGAATCTTCAACATCTATATTAATCCACTCTCTAGTTTTACCTTTTATCAAAAATATTTCACCTTCTCCGTAAGCAATTTCAGTTAGTCCACCAGCTTCTGCAATATAATCTTTAATTGTTTTTTCGCTAGTATATTTATAGTTGCCAATTTTTGCAACTCCTCCCCAAACATAAACATCATGTTTCTTTTCGGGAATTACAATTACATCTTTATCTTGAATTAAATAATTGCTCTCATAAGATGATGGGTTGGTAAGATTTGATAAATCAATTTGGGAGTAACCATCTAATGCTCTTAATGAATTGTCAATATTAAAAAATAAAGTATCTTCTAATGTTAAATCTGCTGACCTATACATTTTAAGAAGTTCGTGTCTTTTAGAATTCAATATTTTTTGTTCTTCTTCCAAGGTCAGTTTCGTACCACTCATCGAAGCTTCAAAAGCTTCTTTTTGTAGAACTGAAATTGTATTAGAATTTCTAATTAATTCAGAAAAGCCAAGTGATGCTTGATTTGTAAAACCACCAGCTTTTTGTATTACTTCTTTAAGAGTTGTTTTATTTTTTGTTACATATATTTTCCCAGGTCTATTTACTTCCCCTAGAACTAAAACACTATAATCTCTTTTTTTGTTTGCATCGGCTAAAATTCTAATTCTATCTCCTCGCTGCAATATAGGGTTCTCAGAAATTTTAACTTTTAGAATTTCTTCCATAAGTCCATCATACGAAAGTCTTGATATACTTACACTATCTACAGACAAGTATGATGAATTTAATCCTTGTGCAATTAGAATTGCATCAGATAATTTCTCACCTTCAACAAATTGAAATTTGATTTCCTTATTTACTGCTCCAGAAATATCAACAAAATTTCTTACTAAATCTAAGGGAGGGAATATTATTACATCATCATTTTTGAGATAAGGATTATATTCAAAGTTACCTGTAAGTCTAAATTTTACTAAATCTATGCTAATCTTTTCACCAGAAAACCTTTTAAGAATAATATTTCTTTTTGAATATTCATTAATACTAGTTTTGATAATACCCAAAAGTTTTTCATCGGGAGTACTTCTAAGTAGCTCGGCTTTATAAGTTGTAAAAATTCTTGTAATAAGCTGGTCAACTCTTTCAGTCCTTGATGCCGGATATGTTCCGCTAATTGGAAAGTCTCCTCCAAGAGTTACATTAATTAAAGTTAACATTTCCAAACTAGATGAACTACTTTTATCAGATGAGAATTGTGCATTTATTTCATTTAGAAAAAATGAAGATAAAAGAATTACTACTACCCAAATATAATTTTTAAACAAATTTTCATTTCCCATATTGTTGTTGATAATACTTTCCACGACAACTATTAAATATTTCGTCCAATCTCATACAAAAATTCTGGTGCAAAATCTGCTCCATTCTTCCATTCAATTGTATTGTGCGAAATAAAAAAGTCTTTGAATATTTCCTTGTTTTTGAGCGGCTCAAAAATCTCACCATCCAATTCATTTGTTAAATCAACTTTTTTGGTTTCATTATTATTGAACTTTAATTTCAGTATATAACCTTCTAAATATACTGCTTCATCTACATGTAAAAACATTACTATTCTCCTTATGCTAAAGGTGGAATTTTCACTAAACTTTTTCTGTCTTGTGCTAAAGTCCAATCGTAAAGTAATTCTTTTTTATATAACTCTAACCATTCAAATATCATTCTTAATGCTCTTTTTGACATCTGCCCTTTAACAACTCCAGTTTCAATATCAACTGAAATTTCATAATCTTGATAAATTGCATGAAAATGTGGAGGATTATGTTCTCTGTAATTCATTGTTATTACAATTCCATAAAACCTACTAATTTCGGGCATTAGATTTTGCTCCTACTTATTATACTGAACTTTATAATAATCTTGATAATCTCCACTAATAATATTTTCCCACCAATTTTTATTTCCCAAGTACCAATCTATAGTTTTTTCCATTGCATTTGCAAAGTCAAATTTGGGTGACCAACCAAGTTCATTCTGGATTTTTGATGAATCAATTGCATAACGTCTGTCGTGTCCTAATCTGTCTTGCACATACTCAATTAGGGTTTCGTCCTTACCCAGTTTAGCCAAGATCAGTTTTACAATTTCTATGTTTGGCATTTCTGTACTTGCACCAATGTTGTAAACTTCTCCTACTCTTCCTTTTTCTAAAACCATTTCTATTGCTTTGTTATGGTCCAACACATAAATCCAATCTCGAATGTTCATCCCATCACCATAAACCGGAAGCTTCTTATTATTTAATGCATTAATAATCATCAAAGGAATTAGCTTTTCTGGAAATTGAAGTTGACCATAATTGTTTGAGCATCTTGTTATCACAACCGGTAAACCGTAAGTATGATAAAAAGAAAGTGCCATTAAATCCGCTGAAGCTTTGCTTGATGAATATGGACTGTTTGGAGAAAGTGGAGTTTGTTCAGTGAACAATCCTTCAGCTCCCAAGCTTCCGTAAACTTCATCTGTTGAAACTTGAAGAAATTTTTCTACTTCATATCTTCTTGCAGCTTCCAAAAGTACATTTGTTCCAATTACGTTTGTTTGGAAAAATATTTCCGAACCAAGTATGCTTCTATCTACATGAGACTCTGCAGCAAAGTTTACTACATATTTTATAGAATACTCTTTAAATTGATAGTCAATTAATTCTGCATTAGTTATATCACCTTTTACAAAATTATATTTTTTGTTCTTTTCAATATCTTTAAGATTTTCTAGATTTCCGGCATAGGTTAGTTTATCAATATTAATAATATTTACATCATCTCGTTCATTTAAGATTGAGTTAATAAAATTACTTCCTATAAATCCGGCTCCTCCAGTTACTAAAATATTTTTCATGTGTTTCTTGTAAGGTGAATCTTCAGTTAACTTTTTAGATAACTAGATTCGATTAGTTCCCAAAGACAATACTGTTACAGTATATTTATATATAGTTTTCGAAGATTATCAGTCTCCGTTAAAACTACGCCAAGACAAACTACTCCGCGTTAAGTATTAAAAAGCAAAAAGTCCTACATAAATTCCGGATTGAATAAAAAAGGAATTTCCATAAAAACTAGATGGAACATTATTCAGTTTTTTTTCATTTCCAGTTTCCCAACTATCACCAAAAGTGAATTGATAACCAAGTCCACCTCTAAGTGCTATGAATCTATTTATAGGAATATCAACATTAATTGTTGGAGATACTAAATAAAATGAATTGTTCATCAAAATACTTTTGTTACTAATTTCCTTATTATCTTTTATATTGTTCCAAATATTTCCCCAGTCAAAAGTTCCGTTATTTTGGAATATATTTAGTTCAAGTTCTCCGCCGCCTAACATAACCCCAGCTGAGAGAGCCATATTTTTAACAAATGGCATAGTATATTCAATTGTAAAAGCTCCGCCACTTAAAGAATATATTACTTCATTTTCTACGTTTCCATTTTTTGTTAAGGAAGATTGTGACCCCCCAAAACCAATTCCACCAAATCTTAAGTTATCAATAATCATTACATAGATATATCCGCCTCCACCAGGAGCATAAATTGGGCCACTTAGTTCATCCATTCCTAGAGTTTCAAGATTGCTATTTACATCATCAAAATTTGGCAATAAAATAACTGGAGAAAAACCAACAGCCCCTCCAAATTTTGCAATCCATCCAATTTGACTTTCTAACTGTCCGTAAGAAATTATATTGATAAGTAGTATTATTGAAAATATTTTTTTCATATTCATTCTTTAATTTTTAGCAAAGAAAGGTAACAATTATTAGACATAATTGTTATTAAAAAAGGCTGCTAAGATTTCCTAAAAAGGTAATTGCCGAAACTACCACAACAAGGAGAAAATCAAAGACAGCCTTTTAATATTAAAGTACTTAAAGTGTCTAAAGTGTCTAAAGTTAAAAATACTTAAAGTTTCAAACGATTATTTTAGTCCATCATCATTCTTAAAAAGTTTGAACCACCTTTATTTTTTTTCTGTTCATTATTTTCTTCAGACTCTACTTTATCAAATGCATCTAGCTGCTCTTGATTATTTTTCCAATTATATCCGCTAGTTGTAATATCTTTCTCATTTGATATTTTTTTATCTATGTCTTTATTTTTATTAGTTCTAAGAAAAGTTGGTATCTCAAGTTCTTTTGGATCCGTTGGAATTGTAGGATTTGGATCAGTAGAAATATTTTCTACCGTATAACCAGCAAACTTGTTATCATCCTCCTCTTCAATTTCATTTGACTTTGCAACAAACGTATTTTCAGTTTGATCCTTGCTTCCAAATCCGGTAGCAATTACTGTATAGGAAACATCTTCATTCATCTCTTCTTTAATTACTAAACCAAATATTACATTAGCTTCTTCTCCAGCAGCTTCGTAAATAACTTTGTTTCCTTCATCAATTTCTTCCATAGTTAAATCAGCAGAGCTAGTAACATTTAGTAAAATATTTTTTGCACCTTTAATACTAATTCCATCTAGCAATGGTGATGATATAGCTTTTTGAGCGGCTTCAACAGCTCTGTTTTCTCCGGTAGCAGTTCCTGCTCCCATTAAAGCTTCGCCACTTGAATTCATTACAGCACGTACATCTGCAAAATCAACATTAATAATACCGGTTACAGTTATTATATCTGCAATTCCTCTTGTTGCTTCGTAAAGAACTTCGTTTGGTTTATCAAATGCAGCTATTGCAGAAATTGTAGTATCTAAAATATTAAGTAATCTATCGTTAGGAATAACTATTAGACTATCAACATTTCTTTTCAGTTCGGCAATACCCTCATCAGCATTTAGCATTCTTCTTTTACCTTCCCACTTAAATGGTTTTGTAACAATTCCAATTACTAAAATGCCAAGTGTTCTAGCTATTGAAGCTACCATTGGTGCTCCGCCAGTTCCGGTTCCTCCACCCATTCCCGCAGTAATAAAAACCATATCACTTCCTTCAAGAATTTGTGAAATTTTATCTCTATCTTCTTCCAATGCTTGTCTTCCAATTTCCGGGTCAGCACCAGCTCCCAATCCACGAGTAACGTTTGTACCTATTTGTATTTTGTGATGTGCATTACTTTTACCTAATACTTGAGCATCTGTATTTATTGCAACATACTCTACTCCGTCCAACCCACGTTGCATCATGCTTTCAATTGCGTTGCAACCTCCACCACCAATGCCAACTACTTTTAGTTGTGCAGATTTTAAAGGCTCAAGATCAAGTGTTAAAAAATTCGGCATACTTCCTCCCTGTTGTTTTGTTGTTTGTTATAATTCATCAAAAAATTCTTGTACTCTTTTAAAAACATTTCCAACTTTTATATTTCCAATATTAAATTTTCCCATAGAGGATTTATTTTTGAAACCAAATGATGTTTGAGATGATGTAATTCCAGGAACACCTCTAATCAATCCGGCTAGTGTTGCAAACTCCGGGCTTTCAATTTCATCTGCTAACCCAGAACCTAAATCTAGTGGTACACCTATTCTTGTCGGTTGACCAAAAACATCTGCTGCTAAATCAGTAATTCCTTTTAAGAGCGAACCACCACCAGTTAAAACAATTCCTGCTTTTATTTTTTCTTTGAATTCTGATTGTCTAAGCTCATTATCAATCAACATAAAAAGTTCTTTCATTCTTACGTGAATTATTTGAGTAAGTAGTGAAATTGGAATTTTGATATTTCCTCTTGCACCTACTCCCTTAATATAAATGTCTTCTTCTTTTATGATTGCTTCGTCCAAAGCATAACCATATTCTTTTTTAAGCTTCTCTGCTTCTGCAGTAATAATTCCCAATGATTCTCTAATATCATTTGTTACTTGATTTCCGGCAATACCTATTACTTTTGTAAACTTTATAGTTTTGTCATGATAGACTGCTATATCGGTTGTCCCTCCACCAATATCTATAAGTGCAACGCCAAGATCTTTTTCACTATCATCCAAGACTGAAACACTAGAAGCTATTGGTTGTAAAATATAATCTTGTATATTATATCCAGCACGCTCTACAGATTTTCTAATATTTTGAATTGCTGGTGTTGATGCCAACACAACATGGTTTAGAGCTTCCAAACGAGAGCCAGCCATTCCGATTGGGTTATCAATTCCACCCTGGTGATCTATAAAAAATTCTTCTGGAATTATGTGAAGAATTTGTCTATCCTCTGGAATTCTAATTGTGTGGACATCTGCTTTTAATCTGTCTATATCAGATTGTTCAATTTCTTTATCGTTGTTACTAATTGTAACATAGTTTCTATGTCTTAAACTTGTAATGTGTTCACCAGCAACACCAACGTTAACAGTCTTCACATCAATATCTGCTCTGTTTGATGCAAGGCTCATTGCTTCTCTAATTGCCTCAGCAGTTTTTGCAATGTTTGCTACCAGCCCTCTATTCAATCCAGCAGAAGGCGCTACACCAAAACCTAGGATGTCAATTTTATCTTCAAATTGTTCGGCAATAACTGCACCTACTTTTGTAGTGCCTAAATCTAAACCGGCAATAATATTTTTTTTCATGTTCGTTCCTTCTTAGCAAGTGAATCGTTATCAAACCCCAAATAAACTAGGTTGTCAAATCTTAGATCTAAGTACTGTAAATAATTTTTTATTTTTTTATCCTTTAACTCTTTAAGAACTTTTGAGAGATAAACAGTTTTTTTAACTTCATTGTTAAGACCAAATAAAACTGGAAATTTTATATTTGTTATATCTAGACTAATATTTTTACCATAGTTTAAATTTATACTTGAAATTTTTCTAAATAATTCTTCATCTACAAATTGTGCAGTAGTAATGATTGTCAGTGCTCTCATTAGTGATTCATCATTTGTAACACTATTAAATAATTTAGTATTCTTTTTTTGTTTATAGTTTACTATTATTGGGACATCAACATTTATTGTATTTGGTAAAAATGGAATGAGTTGAGCGTTGGATGTAAGTAGTAGTTGCCCATTCTCCTTTAGTAGCATAGCTTCTATAGTTGTTTCATAAATTTGGACTTGAACTATTCCTCTTTCTTGAATTACCACATCTACATTTTTTATATAAGGATGCTTTTCCAGCCTATCATGTATCAAAGAAATATTAATATTAGATTCATATAACGAATCAAGCTTTGCAAATTTTATATAGTTTTCTTTTGGTAAATATTCATTCCCGGTAATTTCAATTTTATATATTTTATTGATTTCACTTCTGTTTAATGTAAGTGCAAGTGCAAGCAGTACACCTACAATTACCAACAACAAAACAATATGTTTGAACATTGAAAACTTTCTCATTATGTACATTCACTTTTTGTTTTTAAACAGTCCACAAATTTTTCTCCATACTTCCAAATATCTCCTGCACCCATTGTTATTACTATGTCATTAGCTTTAGCTATCTCTTTTAGTAAGGCTGGAATTTTATTTTTGTCTGGTTCATAAATAACATTCTTATGTCCAAAATCTTTAGCTGCATTTGCAATTAGTTCTCCGGTAATACCTTCAATAGGCTTTTCTCTTGCTGGATAAACATCAGTACAAATAAAAATATCTGAGTTTAGAAACGATCGACCAAACTCAGCATAAAAATCTTTGGTTCTAGAAAATAGATGTGGTTGAAAAACTGCTACCAATCTTCTATTCCATCCGGTTCTAATTCCAGTTAGCGTTGCTGTTGTTTCCGTTGGATGATGTGCATAATCATCAACAACCAAAACCTCTTCGTCATACTTAGTTTCAAATCTTCTATACACTCCAGAAAACGATTCAAGAGATTTTTGAATTACATCAAATGGAATTTGCATTTCTGTTGCCACTGTTACAGCAACCAATGAATTTTTTACATAATGTAATCCAGGCAAATTTATTTTTATTCTACCAAGCTCTTCCCCTTTATATATAACGGTATAAGAGCTGTAATTATTTTCGTATTCAATATCAACGGCACGTATATCAGCTTGAGGTGAAACTCCATAAGTGATTATAGTTTTATTTATTTTTGGAATTATATCTTGCAGTGCAGGTTCATCCAAACACAAAATTACAAAACCATAGAAAGGAACTTTGTTTGCAAACTCAATAAATGCTCCTTTTATGTCATCCAAATCTTTATATGTATCAAGATGTTCTTGCTCCAAAGTTGTGATTGCTGCAATGGTCGGAGTAAGCTTTAAGAATGTTCTATCGAACTCATCGGCTTCTACAACAATGTAATCTCCTTTACCCAGTCTTGCATTTGTTCCGCCAAGTCCACTAAGTTTTCCTCCAACAATTATTGTTGGGTCAATTCCACCATCAGTCAATGTAAGTCCAACCATAGATGTAGTACTGGTTTTGCCGTGTGTGCCAGCAATTCCAATACCATACTTCATTCTCATAGTCTCGCCTAAAAGCTCAGCTCTTTTTATTGCTGGTATCTTTCTATCAAGAGCTTCTTTTACTTCCGGATTTTCTAAATTCACCGCTGATGAATAAACAACCAAATCAATCTCTTTTATATTTTCTGCTGAATGACCTTCATAGATTTTCGCACCCAAACTTTCTAATCTGTCTGTGATTTCTGTTAGTGATAAATCAGAACCAGAGACTGTAAAATCTTGACTGATAAGTATCTCTGCAAGACCACTCATTCCTATGCCACCAATACCAATAAAGTGAATTCTATTTATTTTTGTTTTTATCATTTAATTTTTTGCTAACTCCATAATGTCTTCTGCAATTATTTTAACTGCTCCGGGTTTAGAATATTTTTTAATGTTTGAGCTTAATTTTTTTAATTTAGATACATCACTTATTGTAGTAAGAACTAGATCTTTCATTTTATAAACAAGTTCATCATCCTCAATTAACAGCCCAGCTTCACCATCAACTATTGACTTTGCATTTTTAAACTGATGATTTGCGGCAACATTTTTTGACGGAACAAATATCACTGGTAATCCTAAATATGCTACCTCTGCAATTGTTGTTGCTCCAGCTCTTGCAAGAACTAAATCACTTGCTGAATAAGCATCAGACATATCATCAATAAATTTTAACACTTTAACATTTTCATTTTCCAAGTCTTTGTAAGTATCAAAATATAGTTCGCCAGTTTGCCAAATTATTTGAATATTTTCTGCTAAAAGAGATTGAAGATTTTCTTTAACTGCTTCATTTATATTTTTAGCACCAAGACTTCCACCTAGTATTAGTAGAGTTTTCTTAGATACATCAAGAGAATATTTTTTTACTGCATCTCCTTTATTTATTAACTCCATTGTAGTTCTTACCGGATTTCCACTAACAAAAAGTTTTGATTCATCTTTGAAATATTTTTTAGCATCTTCAAATCCCAAATGAATTTTATCAGCTTTATTTTGTAACATTCTATTAGTAACGCCAGGAAAACTATTCTGTTCTAACAACACAATTTTGGAACCAAATAAAGATGCCAACCAAACAATTGGGCCAGAAAGATATGCTCCAGCACCTATTGCAACATTGGGTTTAAATTTCAAATTAATAATCATTGATTGAAATATTGAGACAACTAACTTAACTGGGAATAAGAAATTTTTAAGTGTAAACTTTCTATTAAAACCAGTTATCCAAATAGTTTTAAATGCAAAACCCAAACTTGGAATTACTCTTGATTCAATTTTACTTTTTGTTCCTACAAATAATATTTTGGATTCAGGTTGAGCAACTCTAATATGCTCGGCAACTGCAACTGCCGGATACAAATGACCACCAGTTCCACCCGCAGCAAAAATATATTTATAGGAAATATTTTTCATACTCTTGCTCTACTTCTTGAAGCACGCATCTCTTGATGCTTATCTGCTAAGCGAGCAATATTAATTAGTATTCCAATAGAAATTGAAAAAACAATTATTGAAGTACCACCAAAGCTCATAAATGGTAGGGTTATTCCAGTTGTAGGAATAATTCCCAATCCAACAGCTACATGAATAAAAGCACTAAGTATTATTGTAAATGAAATTCCAAATGCTATCAACTGACCAAAATCGTCTTTAGCTTTTTTGGCAATTAGGAGACCAACAATAAAGATTGCTAAGTACGCAAACAAAATTGTAACTGCACCAATAAAACCGAACTCTTCACCAAGCACAGAAAAAATAAAATCATTATGTGCCTCAGGTAGAAATAAATTTGTTTGTTTACTTTTACCCATACCTAAACCAAAAAAACCTCCACTACCTATAGCAATTTTTGATTGAAGTACTTGAAAGTTTATCATCTTCCCTTCCAGAATACTATCAAGATATGTTAGCACTCTTTCCCTTGAGTGAGTGAGTGCCATCATACCAGCTCCACCAAGCAATACTAAAGCACCAACAATTGAACCAAGATGTAATATTTTTGCTCCTCCAACAAATAAAAGAATGAAAGAAATAAATCCTATAACAAAAGCTGTACTTACATTAGGTTGTAAGAAAATCAATCCGCAAACTGCAGCGATCCAGATAAGCATAAACAGCAAACCTTGATTAAAATCTTTTATTTTCTTTCCTTTACTTTCTATCATACTTGCAAGATGAATAAGCAAAAATATTTTAGCAAACTCAGAAGGTTGAAACCCAAAGATCCACCTCTTTGCACCATTAATTTCTGGAGCAAATATTAGTGTAATAAATAATGCTCCAACAACTAACAGTAATATATATTTGCTAAAGTCTCTGTAATACTTATAAGGTACAATTGCAAACACAACAAAAACACCTAACGATAGAATAACTTTCTGAATATGTGATACAAAATAATCCAGACCTTTGGCACTAAATATTATACCTGAGCCTAAGACAATCAGTCCTAGAACTATTCCAATAAGTATTCTTGTTAAGTTTTTCATTTTATAACTGGTTCACTATTTCTTTAAATTGATTTCCACGATCTTCATAATTTTCAAACATATCAAAACTTGCACAAGCCGGAGATAGCAAAATATACTCTCCGCTATTTGCTTCTTGAAGCCCTTTGTTTACAGCCTCGTCTAACGATTCAACTTTTTCAACATTTGTTATACTTTGAAAATATTTAATAATTTTTTCTGCAGAAGTTCCAATTGCAAATATTTTCTTTACTCTATTTTGAACTTCTTCTTTAATTTTACCATACTCATTTCCCTTGTCAGTTCCACCAAGTATTAAAAATATTGGAGTATCAAAACTTCTTAATGCAAACCATACTGCATCAACATTTGTAGCTTTTGAATCGTTGATAAAACTTATTCCATAAACATCTCTTACAAATTCAAGTCTGTGTTCAACTCCTTGAAATGTCATCAGTCCTATCTTTATTAATTCAGTATCTATTCCAATATTCATTGCTACATTTATAACTGCTAGAGCATTTTGCAAATTGTGTTCGCCCTTTAGTGAAAGGTCATCTACATTACAAATTTCAGTTACGTTATAATCGTTGTTAAATAAAATCCAACCTTCATCAACAAAACTTCCGTTGCTTAAACTTTTATCTAATGAGAAAGGGAATAAATTTATTTTATTCGATACATACCCAATTGGTATATTATCATCATCACCGTTATAGATAAATATATTACTGCTATCCTGGTTTTCTGCAACTCTCATTTTTGATTTTATATAAAGGTCATATCTATTCTCATATCTATCAAGATGATCTGGAGTTATGTTTAGCAAAATTGAAATGTCTGGTTTAAAGTCATTAATAAAATCAAGTTGAAAACTTGAAACTTCTAAAGCAACAAACTCTTCTGGCTTAACACTCATTGTAATTTCAGAAAAAGGCAAACCAATATTTCCTGCTGTGTAACACTTTTTACCAGCCGAATTAATTACGTGAGCACATAATGAAGTAGTTGTCGTTTTGCCATTTGTACCTGTAATCGCAATTATTTTTCCATCACAAAACCAAGAAGCAAATTCAATTTCACTTATAACTTTAAGTCCCTTCTCTTGTGCAACAGTTAAGACAGACGACTTAGAGGGAATACCCGGACTTGTAACAATAAAATCACAATCATATATTTTTTCCGAATGCTGCCCAAGCTCATACTTAACACCAATAGTATCAAGGGCTTCTATACCTTTACGAATTTCTTTTGTATCAGACAAATCTGAGACAAATGGAATAGCTCCGTTTTGTTTTGCTAACTTTGCAGATGCAATTCCGCTCCGCACAGCTCCAAGAATGCTTATTTTTTTTCCGTCTATATTCATTAGCGTATTTTGAATGATGCTAAACTTATTATTACAAATAAAATTGATGCTATATAAAATCTCATAACGATTTTGGGTTCTGCCCAACCCAACAATTCATAATGATGATGAAGTGGAGCCATTTTAAAAACTCTTTTACCTTCACCGGTTTTTTTCTTTGTGTATTTGAAATACATTCTTTGTATTATCACAGATAGTGTTTCAATAAAAAACACTCCACCAAGTATTGGAATTAGTAATTCCTTTTTAATTAGAATCATTATTATTCCAAATGCTCCTCCAAGTGCCAATGAACCTGTATCACCCATAAATACTTGAGCCGGATAAAAATTGAACCACAGAAATCCAAGACCAGCACCAATAAACGCAGAGATAAAAACTGTTAATTCTCCTGAACCAGATAAATAAATAACATTTAGATAATCTGAATAAATTTTATTACCTGAGATATAACTAAGAATTGCAACCGCTAACATCACTATCAACATTGAACCAATTGCAAGTCCGTCTAAACCATCGGTTAAATTAACTGCGTTAGAAGTTGCGGTAATTATGAAAATAACAGCCGGTATATAAAAGTATCCAAAATCAAAATTTAGATTTTTGAAAAATGGTAATGTTGTCTCACTATTGTATTGACTAAACTCAGGTAAAAAATAAATTGCGGAACCAACTACCAAGCCAAGTAATACTTGTCCTAAAAGTTTATACCTTGCTATCAGCCCTTCAGATTTTTTTGCAACAACTTTTAGATAGTCATCTATAAATCCAACAACTCCTAACCAAATTGTTCCAATCAAAGGGAGAATAATATAAGTACTCTTTATATCTGACCATAAAACAACAGGAAGAACAACTGCTAAAATTATAATAACTCCACCCATTGTTGGAGTGCCATCTTTTAGCTTATGTGATTTTGGGCCAAGCTCTCTTATGGTTTCACCAATTTGTTTTCGCTGCAAATAGCTAATTATTTTTGGACCGATAAAAAACGCTATTACCATTGCTGTTATTGCTGCAAGTGCAGATCGGAATGATAAATACTTGAACATTCCCAAGCCGGGTAATGCATATATTTCATTTAAGTAATTGAATAAATGATATAACATTTATGCAGCTCTCTTTTCTAAAACTTCAACAAAATCTTCCATCTTCATATAACGTGAACCTTTTACCAATATTACACTATCTGCTAAATCCATTTTATTAATAAATTCTTTCATCGTATTTCTTTTAGTAAAATGCTTTTTAACACCTACACTCTTATTCAGTTTTGAGAAAAGATGTTTTGAATTATTACCGATTGAAAGAACCATATTTATTTTATTTACATTAATTTCCTTTGCAATATCCTTATGAAATTTCACCGCGTCTTTTCCAAGCTCACCCATATCACCTAGAATTGCTATCTTATTTTTCTTTGATTTATATTTACTTAAAACTGTAATCGCGTTACTAACAGATTCTGGGTTTGCATTGTAAGTGTCATCTATTATTACAAATTTCTTGAAGTCTTTTTTTTCTAATCTTTTTGATATTTGCTTAACTTTTTTTACTCTAGAAATAATTTGCGTTTTTGTCAATCCCACCTCAATGCAAATTGCCAAAGCTGATAAAAAATTCTTAGCACTCGATTCACCCAATAATGGTAGGGTTATATCAATACTTAATTTTTTATACTTGACATTTATTTTTTCATTACCATCAGGTGCGTAACCTTTTTTTGAACCTTTTATATTTACTCTTCCTGTAAAACCATAAACTGATTTATTCTTAAATTTCTCTTTTTGTTTAGCTAATAGAACATCATCATTATTAATTAGAACTTTACCACCATCTTTTACATTATTGAAAAGTTCTAACTTTTCTTCTAGCACACCTTTTTTATTTTTCAAATATTCAATATGAGAGTTTCCAATATTTGTAATTATTGCAATATCAGGTCTTGCAATTTTTGCTGTGTATTCTATTTCACCAAAATGATTTGTTCCATGCTCAAGCACAACTAATTCTGTACTCCTTGGAGTTGAAAATAATGTTAAAGGAACACCAATATCATTGTTGTTATTAGCAAGAGTACTGTGTACCCTAAATTTGGAAGAAAGTAATTGTCTTGTAATTTCCTTTGTAGATGTCTTACCGTTACTACCTGTAATTGAAATAATTTTTGCATTTAATTTATTCCTCCAGATGTGTGCTAATTCTCCATAAGCCTTTTTAGTATTCTGAACTGTAATAATTGGGACACTCAATTTGTTAAATAATTTAAGTTTTCTATTACTTATCAAAACAGCACTTGCCCCTTTACTTACAGCCTCTTCAACATATTTATGTCCATCAAATCTTTCACCTTTAATTGCAACGTATAACGATTTTTTTTTCAAACTTCTTGTATCAATTGAAACAGAAGAAACCGATTTATACAAATCAGGATTGTATATAACTGCAGTTGGAATATTGAATATGTCTTCTAAAGTAATTTGCATAGTTTTATAAATATTTTTCTGCTGTTTCTTTATCTGAAAAAAAAAATCTTTCGCCTTTTATCTCTTGATAAGTCTCGTGTCCTTTACCAGCTACTAGAATAACATCATCATTGTTAGAATTCTCAATTGCACTTTTTATTGCAAGCTCTCTATCTTCAATTATATTATAATTCTTAGTAGAAAACCCTAACTCTATATCACGGATAATTCCAAAAGGGTCCTCGTCTCGTGGATTATCCGAAGTGATATAGACTTGGTCGCTATAACGCTCTGCAATTTTTCCCATTACCGAACGTTTTGTTTTGTCTCTATTGCCCCCACAACCAAAAACTGTATAAATTTTTTGTGCTTCTTGAGTAATATTTTTTATTGCTTTTAATGCTTGTTCTAAACTATCAGCTGTATGTGAGTAATCAATAATTATAGTTTTGCTATTACTTTTTAATACTTCAAATCTACCGGGAACTTGCGGAGTTGAAAATATTCCATCAATTGCTTGTGTAATACTAACACCAGAATAGATTGACGAACCAAATGCAGCCGTTGCATTGTATGCGTTAAATTCTCCAATTAGCTTTGTACTAACTGGATAGCTTTCCCCTTTATAGTCAAGCTCAAACTTAGTTCCATCTAAAGAATAGTTGACATTATTAATTTTTATATCTGCACTTGTGTTCATTGCATAAGAAATTTTTTCTGCTTTTGTATCTTTCAATAGTTCACTATAATTTTTATCATCTTTGTTGTAAACAATTTTTGCTTCAGGTTTTAGCATATCGAAAAAAATCTTTTTTGCACTTAAATAGTTTTCAAAATTTTGATGAAAATCTAAATGATCAGAAGTAATATTTGTAAAAACACCAACATTAAAATCTAATTCGTCAACTCTATTAAGTTCAAGTGAGTGTGATGAAACTTCCATTACACATTGACTACATTTTTGTTCAACCATTTCATTTAGTAAGGAATTTATTTTATGTGATTCCGGTGTTGTCATCTTAGTTGGTATTTCCAAACCACCTATCATATTTTTGTTCGTTCCAATTAGCCCGGATTTTTGCCCCGCACTTTCAAAAATATTTTTCAAATAATATGACGTTGTTGTTTTTCCTTTAGTACCCGTAATACCAATGAGATTAAGCTTTTGCGATGGTTGACCATAAAATATATTTGATAATTGTGCTAGTGTAATCCTTGAATTATTTACTAGTATTTTTGTGATTTTATTCTTTAGCAAAAACTGATTTGAAATACTTGTATCATCATCAACTACAATCGCAGAAACTCCACTGCTTATGGCTTGTGGAATAAACTTATGTCCATCTGTCTTAAAACCTTTTATTGCAACAAACATACTTCCACTCTTGGCTTCACGAGAATCAAGTGTGATATTTTTAATTTCACAATCTCGTTCATTGCCAATTACTTGAACTGTTGAGATATTATTTATAAGTTCATTTAGTAACATTATTTTATACTAATATTAGTTTTTGAAGTACACTTAATTTCACAAATCATACCTGGCTTAATTTTTTTTCCTACTTTAATACTTTGACTTTTAACCTTACCATTTCCATTGATTTTATATTTAATTTTCATATCACTTAAAATTGTTATTGCTTCACGTATAGATTTGTTTTTTAAATTTGGCATTGTTGTACTTGAATTCTTTATCGCAGAATGTGTATTCTTTTTATCGGAATAATTTTGTAACGATAGCTGTTCAACCTTGCTATTACTAGCTTCTATACTTGTTATAAAATTTTCTAGTAACTCATCTCTTTTAATTTTGTTTTTCTTTCTTTCAATATCAAAATCAATATCCAATATTTTTCTTGAGATATTTCTAAATATTGGAGCTGCCACCTGACCACCATACTTACCTTTTGTTGGTGAATCAACTAGAACAAAACAAATTATTTGTGGGTTATCAGCTGGATAAAAACCAATAAATGATGAGTTATATATTCTTGAATATTTACCATCAATTAGTTTTTGAGCAGTCCCAGTTTTCCCACCTACATAAACATTTTCTAACTGAGCTTTTTTTCCAGTACCATGTTCAACAGCACCTAACATTATATTTCTAATTCTATCAGATGTTTCTTTGCTAATAACTCTTCTAATTTTTGTTTTTTCAAACTCACCTTTTACTTTTCCGTTTGAAGAAATAATTTTCTTTAGTATTCTTGGCTCATAAAGATTTCCACCATTTATTAATGCAGAATAAGCAGATACCATCTGCATTGGCGTTACAGAAATTTCATAACCGTGTGCCATAAACGCCTTACTTATTCCTGAATACTGATTTGGTTTTTTAAGAAACCCTTTAGTTTCGCCAAGCATATCAACCGATGTTAAATTTCCAAAACCAAAATCTCTAAGTCCTTTATAAAAATCTCTGTCGTCTATTCTATCACTCAACTTTACCATACCTATGTTGCTCGATTCTTCAAGAACTTCTGCTACAGTAAGCTTAGTATGCTTGTGCGTATCTCTAATCCATGCACCTTTTATTTTATACTTTCCGTTTTCAGTATTAATAACTTGATGCTCTTTTGCAAGCCCTTCCTCAAATAACATTGCAAGTACAATCGATTTCATTGTTGAGCCAGGTTCGTAAGTATCTGTCAAAGCTCTGTTTCTTCTTAAAAAATTTGAGGCTTTATGATAATTGTTTGGATCATAATCTGGTACATTCGCAAGAGCTAAAATTTCCCCGTTATTTGGATTTGCAATAATTCCAATAGCAGATTTCCCTTTATACTTTTCAACTCCTGCTAATAATTCATTAACTAAAATTTTCTGATAAACTTTATTAAGAGTTAGAATAAATGAATCGCCAGGAATAGCAGGAATTGAATTATCCTTAATTGTAACTGTTCTACCTATTACATCATTTTCAACAAATTGTTTTCCATCATTTCCCACAAGTAAATCATCATACATTTTTTCTAAACCACTACTACCTTTCAAATCATTATCAACATAACCAAGTATATGCGATGTAATGTGTCCATAAGGATAAACGCGAGTGAAGTCTTCCTTTTTATAAAATCCATCAACCACTAAGTTGTTAAGTAGTAGAGCTTTTTCTTTGGAGATTTTCTTTTCTAGGCAAACGTTTTTTTTGCTTCGCTTAATTAGGTTGATATATTTTTGTGGTTTTTCATTGAATATTTTAGCTATAGTTTCTGCAATTTTTATTCTTTTTTTCTTAAATCTATTTTGATTCAACATTCTAGCATCAGCAAATAAAGAAACATCATCTTTTGTGTAAGCTAATATTTCTTTATTACAATCATAAAATATTCCTCTTTCAGCTTTAATTGTATAAGTTCTATTTTGTTGTCTATCTGCCTTTGCTTTGTATTTGTTATGTCCACCAATTTGAATTGCAAAAAGCTGAACCACTAGTCCAACAAATGCAACAAAAATAAAAGCGGTTATAACTAAAGCTCTACTATTTACCATACTTTTTACTAATTTTTTTTTCTAAGTTTTTAATTTCATTTGAGTTTACATTTATATCATCAATTCTATCAATACGAATTAATTGAAACTTATCTTTTGCTCTATTAACAATTTCATCTTCAGAAGTTAATTTTTGGTATGCTACCCTTTTTTGTTCTACCTTGTTTTCTTTTTCTCTTAAAACTTGTAACTTTTCATTTTTGAGTGAGTTTAAACTTTTTACTTCTTTTATAAATAGTTGATAAAAAAACAGCAACGGTATTACAGTTAAAGTAACAAATAATAACTTTTTCAAAAATGTGCTTTCTTTCTTCTTCATAATTTTTCTGCTGCTCTAAATTTTGCACTTCTTGATCTTGGGTTTGATTTTATTTCTGATTCTGTTGGTATCAAAGGCTTTCGCGTTAAAATTTTTATTGCGCTTTTTTTATCACAAGCACATACCGGAATTTCTGTGGGACACACACATGATAAAGCTTCGTGCTTAAAAATTTCTTTTACAATTCTATCTTCCAATGAATGATAAGACAGAACCACAATTCTGCCACCCTTCTTTAATAACTTTACTGACTTTGATAAAAATTCTGACAACTCGACAAGTTCATTGTTTACATAAATTCTTAATGACTGAAAAATTCTTGAAAGAGTTTTGTTCAAATTTTGTTTGGGAGTTACTGCTTCTACTATTTTATATAATTGCCTAGTTGTTTTAATTAGAGCTGAACTTCTATTTCTAACAATTATATTTGCAATACGTCTAGATTTTCTTTCTTCGCCAAACTCATAAAATACATTTGCAATTTCTTCTTGCTTAGCATTGTTCAAAAATTCATAAGCGGGTTTGCCAACTGATTTGTTCATACGTAAATCTAAAACTGCATCTTCCCTATATGTAAAGCCGGCTTCCTTATTATCAAGTTGATATGATGAAACTCCGAGATCAGCAAAAATTCCATCGAACCCTTCGCAGTCTTCTAACTTTGCAATATTTTTAATTTCAGTAAAACCAGTATTGTAAATTGAGACTCTTTTATCATCAACAAATTTATTTTTACAAAATGCAAATGCAGTTTCATCTTTATCGGTAGCAAATAGATTTGCTTCTTTTTCTAATCTTGATAAAAGGTTTGTGGCGTGTCCACCAAATCCTAAAGTTCCATCGAAGTAAGTACCAGTGAAGTTTGTTATTAAATATTCATTCACTTCATTTTGCATAACAGGTACGTGGTGGGTCATCTTATCATTCTCCCTTCACTTTTTCTTTTTTGCTCATTACATTTTCCATCATTTCGGAATATGTTTGTTCTCCACCATTACGATATGTATCATAATTTTTTGGATCCCATATTTCAATTTTATTCATTACACCAATTATCAAGGCTTCCTTTTCTAATTCAGCGTGAGCAATTAAGTGTTTTGGTAATAATAGTCTTGCTTGTGTATCAAATTTATCATCAGTTGCATTCGAAAACATTTCTCTTCTTGCACGGTCATCAAGGGTAATAAACTCTTCTGTTTTTTCTAATATTTTTTCATTTAGTTTTTTCCACTCATCCAATGGGTACACAACAATACACTTCTCAGTTCCTATTGTCATAATAAACGTTTCATTTGCTTCAGGCTTAAGAGATTTTCTCATCTTAGCCGGAATGCTAATTCTACCTTTTGAATCAATCGAATATTTATAACTGCCTAAAAACATAAGTATAATTTCTATTTAATTTTCTTTCAAAAAAACTATTCCCCACTTTACTACACTTCTCCCCACTCGTATGTCAAAATGCAGTTTTTTGATTAAAAAGTCAAGTTTTATTTTAGATTATTCTTAGAATTTAAACTAATTTTGATGGAATACTTTAGGAATTAAAAGATTCTATAAACTGGATGATTTATAACTTGTAGAATTGTAAAAAGGAGATGTTTTATTTCATTCAAATGATTGATTGGAAAATTATTGAAAATAATTTATTTTTTTAATAATTGTATGGAAGTGACTGGAAATCGAATATTTTTAGCTAAATTTTTACAAATTATAGAGTTGTTTGAAAGGTTTTTACCAAAATATGGTAGTAGGTTCTATTATTAGGTCTAAATATTGTGTTAAAACTAAAGTCCTCTATGCTTTAAATTGCCATTATACTTTATATCTTTTGCCTCTATTTTTTCATCATTTAACCATTCAGGAAAATCTGCAAAAGCTGTTAACTTCTTTTTTTCTTGTTCAAGTTCATCTTCGCAAAAAGAATAAACCATTGATGCAGAAATTACATTGGGAGTTTGTTCGATTAGTCGTAATTTTCTAATTTCTTCACTAACATCTTTACCCTCAATTGTAACTATTATTTTTCCATTCTCATAAAGATGAAACTCACAAAAATCTCCTTCTTTCAGAAGTTTAATAACTTTGCTACTATTTTCTGGTAATGTATTTACCACTATGCTAGATATATTCATATTGGATTAAATTCCTTCAGCTATGCGTTCAATCAAATCAGAATTTGAAATACCAAACTCTTGTCTGAATTCTGGAGTAAACAAATTTGTTATATCTACCTTAACTTCTGTTTGCGGAGCGTGGCACTGTGAGCAATTGAAATATGCATTGTTTAGTTTTTTTAATTTTTCTACTACAACTTCTTCTTTCGGATCTTGGTAAATTCCATCTACCATAATAAGTCTTGGCCTAATGTTAGACATATGAGTTTCAGGAAGTGGAACAGCTTTTACTTCTTCTGCTTTCTCCGGCATATGGCAAGACTTACAAATATTTCTATCTATCTTAATAGGAAAAAAACCTGATGTTGTATGCGGAATTAACGGTGGAGCATTTTCGAATGAGCGGTCAAGTTTATTTCCGTCACCAGGTCTGCTCAAAGAATATTCCGCTCTATACTTAAAATCAGTCTCTTCAGAATTTACATCAGCATCAATAAAACCAAGGGTAGCATCTTCAATTACATCATCTTTCTTTTTTTCACTACAAGAAATAAATGCAACCATAATTAAAAGTATTAAAAGTTTCTTTCCCATAATATTATCTTTTGTTATTATTTATTTTTTAAATAGTTTATTGAAAAATTTAATGCATCATCATCACAAACATCAATGCACCTTGCACAATTTGTACATTCGCCAGATTTTATATAACCTGTCTCTTCCCCAATAATATCAAGTACTTGCTTTTCAGGACAAACATCAAAGCAGAAATTACAAAGAGTACATTTTTCTTTTTGATGATAAACTTTTAGCAATCCATACTTACCAACAATTGAATAGAAAGCTCCGAGCGGACATAAATAACCGCACCAGCCATTTTTAACAATTGCTAAATCAAAAAGAAATAGTGCTAAAATTATTGCCCAACTTCCACCAACTCCAAAAATTATTGCTCTATGGAAAATTGAAATTGGACTAATTATTTCAAAAGCTGCAACTCCAATAATTGCTGAAAGAACAAGGCTTAAGGCTAAAATGTAATATCTAATGTTTCTTGATAATTGTAATAGCGGTTTATTCTTAATTGCAATCTTTTCTCTTAACCAAACTGTAAAATCTGAAAGTAGATTAACCGGACAAACCCAGCTACAGAAGACCCTTCCGCCAATTACAGCATAAAATAAAAGAACAATAAAAGCTCCAATAAATAAATCCATTGCTCCAATAAAACCACTGGCAACAATTTGAAGAACAGCATAAGGGTCACTTAATAAAATACTATCTAAAAATGTTGCTGAACTATAATTTCCAATAAGAACTTTCCAGCCAAAATAATTTCCACCAAAAAACAGAAGAAGAATTGAGAACTGTACTATTCTTCGTAAAATTAAGTACTTACTATTTTTTAGAAACGATAACATAAATCAGTATAATTCCTCATCAGTATTTAAATAATCTAATCCTGAATCTATATCTTTTTTATCATCTCGTCTTGGTTCTTCCAATTTCATTCTTTTTTCATCAGATTTATCCCAGCCTTTTACATAGTGTTTACCAACTTTTCCCGTACCAACAGTTCTTGGTAAAATAAAAATTGCCGGCTCTTCAACAACACATACTTGTTCACACACACCACAGCCAGTACAAACATCTCCATTAACAATTGGTAATAGATATGCGTGCTTTTGTGTTCTCTCATTAATCTTTCTCTCTATAGTAAGAGCCTCATCAATCAGCGGACAAGCACGATAACATACATCACATTGAATTCCCCAAAATGCAATGCAAGTTTCTTTATGAATTGAAGCAATACCCATTTGAGAATTATTTATAGATGCAGGTTTATTATCTTTTTCCAAACGTTTTAGGTCTAAAGCTCCAGACGGACAATTTTTGGTGCAAGGAATATCCGGACACATATAACAGGGAATTTCTCTTGGTTTGTAATAAGGAGTTCCGGCTGCTTTTCCATCACCGGGCGTTGCAAGTTCAAGTGTATCATACGGACAAACTTCCACACACTTTCCACACTTAATACAAGCTTGAACAAAATCTTTATCATCTTGAGATGCACCGGGCGGTCTTAATACAAGTTCTGTAGAAACAGCTTCGTTAGCTCCGCTTCCCCATAACAAACCACCAAGCCCTAAAAAAGTACCTGTCTTAAATATTTTCTCTATAGCTTTTCTTCTACTTGTCATTTTAGTTCAATAATATTAGGATTCTGCTTTATATATTTTAACAGCACACTTTTTGAAATCCGTTTCTTTACTCATTGGACAAGTTGCATCCAAGCACACTTTATTGATAAACACTTTTTCATCAAACCAAGGGACAAATACTGTACCTTTTGGCATTCTATTTCTACCTCTTGTTTCAATATGAGCTTTAACTTTTCCTCTGCGAGATTCAACCCAAACAGAATCTCCTTCGGATAACTTATTATTTTTTGCATCTTCTGGATTCATATAACACAATGCTTCAGGTACAGCTCTGTATAACTCAGGTACTCGCATTGTCATTGTTCCACTATGCCAATGTTCTAACACTCTTCCGGTACATAACCAGAAAGGATAATTCTTACTTGGCATTTCCGGTGGATCCATATACGGTCTAAAAAATATTTTTGCTTTGTTAGGAAGTTTTAATTTTCCTTTGGAAGCAATTGGTCCTTTCAGATTTCCTTGCTTAATTTCTTTTAGTGCTTTTCCATAAAATGCAAAATCTCCGGTGTTAGCTTTTTTTGCGTAACCATCATACTTAGAGTTGAAACGCCAAGATGTTTCTTTACCGTTTACAACTGGCCACTTTAATCCTCTTGCTCTTTGGTAATCATCAAACGGAGCTAAATCGTGAGCGTGACCAAGACCAAATCTTCTATACTCTTCCCATAAATATTTTTGTAAAAAGAAACCGTATCCAGCAAATACTTTCCCATCAGAACCAATTACATTTCTCTTATCTCCTTCTACTTCAGAATTTAATCTGTCTTTTCCTATTGGATCTGGCCAAGGAAAACTTTTTGCTTCATCATTTGCAAAAAGAACTTCATAAAGAGTTGTATCTTCTGTGTAGCCCATTTTCTTGGCTTTATCCATTACATCTGGTAAACCGTCATCTATTCCCGGAATATTTTTCCTACCCCAGACTTCTTTAAGTTTAAATCTTTTTGCAAGTTCAACAAATTGCCAAGTATCAGACATTGCATCACCAACCGGTGTTACTTGTTGAATCCAGTGCTGTGTACGTCTTTCGGCGTTTCCATAAGCTCCCCACTTTTCATAAATCATTGCAGTTGGCAAAATTAAATCTGAAACTTTAGCAGAGATTCCCGGATAAGGCTCACTACAAACGATAAAATTATCCATTTCTCTTGCAGCTTTTAACCAGTGGTTTGCATTCGCAGAATTTTGATATGGATTGTTTACATTTATCCATACAAATTTAATTTTTGCATCTTCTATATCACGATGAATTTTCATTACGTGTGAACCAACTTTGGGATTTAGAGTTCCCTCCGGAAGTTTCCAAATTTCTTCTGAGAATTTTCTATGCTTTGGATTTGCAACAACCAAATCTGCCGGTAAACGATGAGCAAATGTACCAACTTCCCTTGCAGTTCCACAAGCTGATGGTTGTCCAGTTAAACTAAAAGCACCATTGCCTGGCTGGGCTTGTTTCCCCAAAAGTAAATGAACCATATAAGCTTGTTCATTAACCCACGAACCACGTGTATGTTGGTTCATTCCCATAGTCCAAAAAGATGCAACTGTTCTATCTTTTTCAATATATAATTTTGCAAGGGCTTTAAGTTTTTTCTTAAATGATTCTATGGATTCGCTCTCGTCTCCCTTTGTCAAGCTTGCAGTAAAATCTAAATTATATGGCTTCAAACCTTTCTTAAATTCTTCAAACGAAATTGCCCAATGCTTGACAGGTTTTTTAGTGTTCTTCATTTTAAGAGTATCGCCTTTCTTGTAACCAAGGTAGGCTAGTGTTTTCCCTTCTGCTTCCGAAAGTTTTTTTTCATCTTCAAAGCGAGCAGTTTCAATTTCCAAATCAGTATTTTTTGGATGATTAGGTTTTCTCATACCATAACCAATGTCAACTGGTCCGGTTGCAAACACAGTATATTTCTTTACAAAATCCCAATCAATTGCTTCCGGATGATTATACACAATTTCGTGAGCTATATAATTCCACAATGCTAAATCTGCGTTTGGTTTAAAAACTATTTCGATGTCTGCTAAGTCGGATGTTCTATTAGTGTATGTTGTTAAGTTAACTACTTGTACTCTTTTCGGATCGGATAATTTTCTTTCTGTTGCCCGCGACCAAAGTATTGGATGCATCTCAGCCATATTTGCACCCCACGTAACTATTGTATCTGTTAGTTCAATATCATCATAGGTGCCAGATGGTTCATCAATACCAAAAGTTTGAATAAATCCCACCACAGCAGATGCCATACAGTGACGAGCGTTCGGATCAATGTTATTTGAGCGTAGCCCACCTTTTATGAATTTAACTGCTGCATATCCTTCCATAATTGTATATTGCCCTGAGCCAAATATTCCAATTCCGGTAGGACCTAACTCAGCCAAAGTTTTTTTCATTTGCTTTTCCATTTCATCAAAAGCACGTTTCCAACTGACAACTCTGAACTTACCTTTCTTACTAAAGTTGCCGTTACTATCCATTCGCAACAATGGTTTTTTCAATCTATCTTCGCCATACATTATTTTTGCATTGAAGTAACCTTTAATGCAGTTAAGCCCTCTATTTACCGGAGCTAAAGGGTCTCCCTTTACTGCAACTATTCTGTCATTTTTTGTTGCTATCATTATTCCGCAACCAGTTCCACAAAAACGACAAACGGATTTATCCCACTTCCACCCGCTCTCACCTTTTTTAGCATAAGCTTTTATAGTGTTTGGTAAAGTACTTATTCCAACAGATGTTGCTGCTGCAACCACAGCAGAGTTTCTAATAAATTCTCGTCTTGTTTGATTCATATTTTTAACTCAAAATTTTCAAAAAAATATTATAATTACTAACGATTTACTGTCATCGTATGTTTATAGTTCTAATGCTTGTCATTCTGAATGAAGACGTTTTATGTCGCAATGAAGAATCTCGATTTAATAATTTTTCGAGATATTTCAGTCGTAAATAATACTCCTTCAATATGACAAACTGTATAAAAAGGTGTCATTCCCGAATGTCTTTTATCGGGAATCTATATATCTTATTGTTCTCTGGATTATCAGTTAAGCTGAGAATGACAAATACAAACATACGTTGACAATTTTTTTTCACTTTTATTCAAATTATTATGCAGCTTTTTTTAATTTTCTTAACTGATAAATAACAACAAACATTGCACTCCAGAAAAATATTATTGTTGCGTGGAAAATAAAGTTTAACCAAGTAGGTGCATTTTCATCTGTACTCCAAAAATGTTTTCCAGCAATAGTACTAATGGTTTTTGTAGGTGTAGCCATTTTTAATTTCTCAACTACTTTGCCAAACCCATAACCTTTTTTAACTTTTACAATAGCAGTTAGATTACCAAGAGAATCACCCGGCAATTTTGAGTCAACATCAAAGTAGGCAATGCCTGCATAATTAGTTTGTGATTTTCCAAGTGAATATTTGCCAAACATTGTTTTTATAAATGCATCAACTTTTACATCCAAGCCTGGTTCATCATCAATTTTTACTTTAACAACTAACTTATCTACATTTTCATCGTACTTAAGTTTTATACTAAATTCGGGAATTATAACTCCTTCCAGATTTGGTATTGGTTGAACATAATTGGAGTTAAAACTTCTTATGTATGCTATAAGATTCCATATTTCATCTTCTGCATATACATCTTCAAACTGTGGCATTTCTTCACGCCCAATTTTTATTTTGTAGAATAATGCCCCATCGGTTTGAATTTGAAATTTCTCTTCTGCCAAATCACCAGGCGAAGGTACCATAAGTGTAAAATCATTTTCATCCGGCGTTCCGTGGCAAGATGTACAAGAAGCTTCGTATAATACCCTTCCTTCATTAGCTTTATCTTCATCAAACTTTTGGAAACTTATTTTTTCATTATCCTTAAGTGGAACTTCCCATTCTACTTGTCCGTAGATAACAACTGAAAAAAGTAAAAATACACTAACTGAGAGTTTAAACTTAATCATCATAAAAGTTTTCATTTAATTTCCTCCTTCACTTCCCAAATAGGAATTAGGGGAATTACTTTTGATAGAAATGTCATTATAATTAATACAAGAATAAACGAACCTACTGTTATTGCTATCTCTGCTGTGGTTGCTGAATAGTGATGAAATTTTTCAGGTACATTTTGAATTGGCAAGTAAGGTTCTAATTGAGAAGGAACAACTATTAAATATCTTTTGAACCAAGCACCAACAAATATTGCAAATGAAAGAATTGTAACTGGTAATGGTTTTCTAAATTGTGGAATCATTAATAGAAAGAAAGGGATTAACAATCCAAGAATTTGTACTGACCAATATAAAGTTGAATCGTGACCACCAAGCATTTCTGCAATATGCAAACCGGCTGCAGTACCGGGCTTAAAACCAGGAACAAGAATTTCATTTAGATTGAAATAAATATAAACTAACGAAACCAATACGAGAAGTTTTCCGAGATAATCAAAATGTTTGTTGGTTATATAATTTTCTAATTTGTAATGTCTTCTATAAAAATAGAGAGCAATTATTAAAGCAGCAGTGCCAGCAACAAAAGCTCCAGAAACAAAGTACGGACCAAAGATTGATGAATCCCATCCTGGACGTAATGTTAATGCAAACAACCAAGATGTAACTGTATGAATAGCAAGTGCAACCGGAACTATTATTAATAGAAGGGTTCTAATAAGTTTTTTAATTATTTTGAATTGCTCAGGTTTATCAGCCCAACCGAGAGAAAGTGTTTTATAAAGTTTTAACTGAAACTTTGGAAGTCCTGTAAGTTTTTTACTGCATACAGCAAAATCCGGAATGAGTGGAACATAGAGAAGTAGAAGGCTCACAAAAACATAAGTTGTTACAACAGCAATATCCCAAACAATTGGGGATTGAACTCTGCCATAAAAAAAGACATTAAGCAATCTGTCCGGTCTTCCCATATCAGTAACAATAACTAAACCCGCAACCATAGCAAATGAAACAGCAATAATTTCTGCAATCCGTGTAATAGGCTTTATCCATTCAACATTAGCTAATCCGAGAACAGAACTAATTAACATTCCAACTAAACTTACTGCAACAAAAAACACAAAATTAGAAATGTAAATACCCCAGGAAGCATAATCGTGCAGTCCGGTAACTCCCAATCCATAAACCAACTGGGTTATATAGTAATAGAGACAAACTCCAAAAGTTACAAACAGAAATGCTAACCATATTTTTGATTTTATCGACCAGTGAATATTTGTTATTAAATCATTTTCAATTTCATCAGGTGAAAGAGATTTTAATATTTCGTTATTCATAATATTATTTTTAGATAATTAAAAAATTATATTTCTTTTCTGTTAGGTGGTAAATAAAACACATTTGGTTTTGTACCTAACTCAGCAAGTAAAGTATATGCACTATTGTCTTTTAATAATTTGCTTAACCTAACTGTTTTTTTTGTTGTTCCATTTGTTACAAAATCCTCGTTTGAATTCCCAAAGTAGTAAACACTATTGGGACAAGCAGAAACACAGTAAGGCAATTTATTTTCTCTTAATCTGTCTGCACTAAAAGTACATTTTGTTACTGTTCCTAATTTTTGTGGAACGTTCAGCTCTATATCATAAGGAACATCTTTATACTTCTCAGCATCTTTTGGGTTAGTCCAATTAAAAGTTCTTGCAGAATATGGACAAGCAGCAATACAAAATCTGCAACCAATACATCTTTCGTTATCTATTAATACAAGTCCATCTTGTCGTTTAAAAGTTGCATCAACAGGACAAACACTTACGCATTGTGGTTCATCGCAGTGCATACAAGGTTTGGGCATAAAATAAGAAGCACCATTTACTTCATCTTCCATCTCCAAAACATTAATATGATGTTGTTCCGATTTTAATTGATGAGCAGCCTGGCAAGAATGCATACATTTTTTTGCATTTTTGCATTTTGCTAAGTCAATTACCATAACAAATTTTTTCCCAACTAATCCTTCCCTTCCCCTGTGCTGCTTTTTATTGGTTTCTACTTGTTTATTAACTGGAGTGATATCAGAAACATCAACTTCCACAACCCTTTTATCGGTTGTAAGTACTTTAATTTTATTTCCACTTTTCTTTGCAAGAAGTTCATTATTATTAAAGTAAACTGTTGCAACAGTAGCCGTGCCAGCACCAAGTACTCCAAGTTTTTTAATGAAATCTCTACGTGTGTTATTGTTGTTTGTTTTGTCCATTATAGTTATTCTTTGTTAAAAAATAATTGACTTTTAAATTGCATTAACATTTATAAGCATAAATAAGATTTATCCCTCTGTTTAACCTAAATAAATATTATTTTAAATCCAACTTGTTTTTAAAATAAACGAGACAACTTAGTCCTATATACTTTATAGTGTAAAATACTGTTAATAAACACTTTATATCGTAAAGAATTTATTGGTTATTCAGTTTTACGCTGTGGGAATTGAGTAATAGCAATTATCTTTTTTTATAATTTTACTGAAAAATAATAGTGTTTTGAAGAATAGGATTAGAAGAAAGTAATTTGTAGTTGCAATTGTAAATATAGGTTGGGATATTTATTAGTTTTGTATTTATAAATTATATGAAGTGCTAATTAAAAGATCTGCTCGAATTAAAATGACAAAACGATTATTTAGTTTAGAATAAACTACTTCTAATTCTTTGATGTTTTTGTAAAGTAGTATTTAAAATAGAAAATTTGTCACTTCGAACGAAATTTAGGAAATTTTCAAAATCTATATATCATAGATTTCCAAATAACTTAAATAACAAATTCATTTCGAAATGACAAATTTGTAAATCCAAATGTAGAATTTCGCAAAGAGTTTCTTACCTTTGGAAAAACCACTATAATTTTAAAGATGAAAGTTTTCTAACTAATAACTATTTACCTTTTTTCTTATGTCTGTTTTTTCGTAAACGTTTTTTTCTTTTGTGTGTTGACATTTTATGTCTTTTTCTTTTTTTACCACAAGGCATTATTCGCTCCTTAGTTGTGTGTTTAATAATTCTTTTGCTTTATGTCCTACTTCCGAATGAGCATCAATTTCAACTGTTTTTTCCAACCAATTTTTTGCTGCTTGCATATCGTTATTTGAAAAATTTACAATCCCTAAATTAAAATGTGCTATTTGATGTTTTGGCTCAATTTGTAAAGCACTTTTTAATATTGAAATTGACTTATCATATTTTTTTAACTCAAAATAACAAACTCCATAATCAACAATTACATTTGTATTTTTGGAGAATTTTTTAAGATATTTTTCGTAATTAACAATTGCTTTTTCATAAAATCCATTATCATTAAGTTGATGAGCCAACGAAAGAAGGCTTTCAAAATTATTTGGATTATTTTTTACATCTTCTTCTATTTTTTTTATTTTATTCAGTTGTGTTAAATTAGCACCCGAATGAATTTCATCAAAACTTTGGTTACTACCGCTTGGTGCGTTGCTATTTTTATTTATTGACCTAGCAACTATTGGCGCTGAATTAAAAACTCCTGAAGATATTAATAAAAAAATGCCTAATCCAATTAGGCCAGTTAAAATATATAAAAATTGAAAACTACTTATTTTTTTTTCTATCTGTTTATTCATGCACTTTGAACGAAGAGAACTCAATTCAGACTAAAATTAGCCTTCTTGATTTTCACTTGCTTTCATTCCTCTATCAACAACCGTTTTAAAATCTTTTGAAAATTTAAATGTAGGGACGTAATGTTCAGGAACATAAACTTTCTCACCAGTTCGTGGATTTCTAGCATAGCGAGCATTTTTCATTCTTACTTTATAGCTACCAAAACCTCTAATTTCTATTCCTTTTCCTTCTCTTAAAGAAGTAATAACAGTGTTAAGAAAACCTTCAATTATGGCTTCAGTTTCTAATTTTGTTAGTCCTGTTCCATAAGCAACTTTTTCAACAATGTCGGCTTTGGTCATAATTTACCCACTAATTAATAAATCTTTTTAATAAACCTTGAAAGATAGGAAAGAATTTTCTTTAATACAAACTTTGAATTTTCTTAAAATACTTTAATACAAGAAGTTAGAGCTGTTTGAAGAAAAATTTGAAAGTGAGAACTACTTATTTATTCTGTCTAATTTAACACTCTATTTACATATTCAATAAACGGTTTCAGTTGCTCCTCTTTGGCTACATCTCTAGATATAACTTCATCAAAATTATTTTTTGCCTCATCATAATTATCATTTTCAAAATTAAAAAGACCCCTAAGAATCAATGCATCTATAGCCCTAGTGTTTTCTAGTTTGGATTCATCTAATTTTTCCATTTCTGCTAAAGAACCATTTTCGAACTTAATAATATTTTTAAGAAGACTAGCACTATTATCTATTTCTCCTATTTCAATTGCACTTGCAAGATTGTCAATTGCTAAATCGGAGTTACCAACTTTATAATTCATTTGCGAATTAAATACAAAATATTCGGAATCTTTATTTTCAGTTTCTATTATATTTAATATTTGCAATGCCTCTGTTTCTAAATTTAACTTTGCCATTGCTTTTGCTTTATAAAGAACTACTTTTTGCAAATTTGGATCAAGCCCCAAAAGTTTATCAAAAGTTTCTACTGCCTCTTCATTTTTATCATTATAAAATTCTAGAATTCCTTTATGTAACAATGCTTCTTTATGTTCACTATTTACATTTAGGGTTTTTTCTAATTCTTCAAGAGCCTTATTATAGTTACCTAGCTTTGTATTTAAATGTGCAAGTTTAAAATGTAGTTCAGGTAATTGGTCATTCATTTTAATTGCTGCTTCTAAATCCTTTTCCGCTCCTTCATAATCAAATAGATATGTTTTTAGTTCAGCATTTCTTTCAAGAATTTTTATATTTCCCGGATTTAATAATTGAACAACTTTGTAATCATCAAGAGCATCTAAATAATTTTTACCTAAAATATTTATTTCAGCTTTTAAAATGTGAGCAGCTTCATTATCAATTTGTAATTCAGTTGCTTTTTCTAAGCTATCTTTTGCAGCAATTAAATCACCAATTTTGAATTGTACTTTTGCTCTATTAAAAAAGTAGATAGCTTTGTGAGGGTTTAGTCTTACTGCATAATCAAAATCTTCTAAAGCTTCTTTGTAATTTTCCAAGCCAATATTAATCAATCCACGTAAGTTAAAAGCGAAACAATTAATTGGAGTAATCTCTATTGATTTATCAATATCAACAATTGCATTAATATATTTTTTATCAGCATAAGAAATTAAACTTCTAAAATATCTGATATTAAAATCTTCGGGAAATTTTTCGCACAATCCATCAGTAAGTTCTAAAGCATAATGGTATTCTTCATTAAAATACTTAACGCGAGCTAAAAAATACTGGGCTTGCATATTTTCAATGTTACTACCATAATATTTTTCGGCATAGTATGCAGCTTTACTTGTTTCGTTAAGATTCAAATATACTTTGGAAAGATAATTGCTTGTAAGCGGATTATAATTTGGAGAAATATCTTTCAATCTAAGAAAGTCATCCCTTGATTGATCAAACTTCTCAAGTTCAAAATTTGCAATTGCACGTTTATAAAATGCTTCAGTATTTTTCTTGTCAATTGCTAAAACCTGAGAGTATTCTTCAATTGCAGAAAAGTAATTTTTCTTCTTAAGGTTTTCAGAAGCAGATGATAATAATTGCTTCACTTTTTTCCCGTAGAGTGTTCCTTTAATAAAATTCATTAGCTAAGAGGCCTTAAAGCATTTGATTTATTTAACTTAGTTTTTTAACAAAAAAGTATCTATTGCTTAATATAGAAAAAATATTTTATAAGTAAAAATTATTATTATATTTTTTTTGATTTGTATTATTTTGTAAACGTATCTAACTGCATACTTAAGCAAGATATACTTTGGAAATTCAACAAAGTAATTACTATAACTTATTTCAGAACAATAGCTTACTAAATAATATTTTGGAGTCAACGAATATTGTTAACTGTTAAGGAGTGTATATTTTATCGTTTTACTTTATAAAAAAATTCTTAAAAAAAAGAAATTATTTTACAATTATGGGAAATAATTCAAGTATTGTATTTTTTTATAAAGTGAATTGCGTCTGTTCACCAAGACAAACGAGAGATTCACTCTATAATTTACAAATTAGTTTCTGAGTATTGCTTAAATGCCCGACACTTTCAAAACTAATAAAATGATTTCTATAAAAATAATATGTCATCAAAAAAGTTAGGTGGAAATTAGGAAATAAAGTGCCTGGCATTTTTAGCATTTCTTGTTTTCGTCTTTTTTATCTCGGCGTAGTCGCTTTTACGAAGCCGGATGTTTTACGTCTTTGTCTCACATCTTAATACTCATATCTACTTTTTACAACAATCTTTCCATCTCATCCAACAACTCATTCATTTTATTAACAACTGCAATTATTGGCTTTGGAGAAGTCATATCAACTCCGGCAGTTTTTAGAACATCAATCGGATACTTTGAGCTTCCAGCTTTTAGAAAATCCAAAACTCTTTCTATTGCAGGCTGACCTTCACTTCTGATTTGTGCAACTAACTCTTGAGAAGCCGCATAACTTGTCGCATACTGATAAACATAAAAGTTATAATAAAAATGTGGAATGCGAGCCCAAGCATAAGTCTCTTCTTCATCAACAACCATTTGCTTGCCCCAATATCTTTGATACATATCGCCCCAAAGCTTGCAAAGTAAATCGGGAGTAAGTGCTTCTCCACTTTCTGTTTTTTCGTGAACCAATTGTTCATATTCTGCAAACTGAGTTTGACGGTAGAATGTTGTTGTAATATTATTTAACTGATTTTCAATTAAAGCTAATTTTTCTTCTTTTGTTTCAGAGTTCTCAATTAGGTAATCAAGTAGCAAAGCTTCGTTAGTAGTTGATGCAACTTCCGCAACAAAAATTGAATAATTTGCATAAGGATAAGGCTGATATTTTTCCGTATAATACGAATGCATATTATGCCCCATCTCGTGAGCAAAAGTAAAAACATCATTCAACTGGTTTGACCAATTGAGTAACACGTAAGGATGTGTTCCATAAGAAACGCCTGAAGAGTAAGCCCCGTTGCGTTTTCCTTTGGTTTCGTGTACGTCAATCCATCTGTTATCAAAAGCCATTTTTAAGTTTGATAAATAATCATCGCCTAGTGGCTTCAAAGCTTCCAATAAAATTTCTACTGATTGCTCATAAGTATATTCTTTTTTTACTGATGGGAATAGTGTAACATAAGCATCGTAAGGATGAAGCGAATCTAACTTTAGAATTTTCTTTTTAAGTCCTGCCCAACGCTGCAATGGTTTTAGATTTTTATTTACAGTTTTCACCAATTTATCATAAACTTCTAAAGGAATATTATTTGGATTTAATGCAGCTTCTCTTGTTGAGTTATACTTACGAGCTTTTGCATTAAAGATAGATGCTTTAATATTTCCATTGAACAAAGAGACGAGCGTATTTTTATATTCTTTGAAAGGTTTGTACAAACCTTTGTAAACTCGCTCTCTATACTCTCTATTTGTTGAATACATTGCTGCACCATAACGTCCGTGCGAGATTTGAATCTCTTCTCCGTTCTCATCTTTCACTTTTGGGAATTGAACATCGGCATTGTTAAACATTCCAAAAGTTGAATATGGAACATCAGCAACTGGAGAAGCAAGTGCCATAAGCTCTTCTTCCCTAGTTGTAAGTGTGTGCGACTTTGTTCTAAGTAAATTGTCTAACTGATGTTTATAAATTTTTAATCCATCTTCTTTTTCAACAAACTTCCAAAGTTTGTCTTCCGGTATTTCTAAAATTTCTGGAGCCATAAAAGAAGAGTTTGCAGAGAGCTTTGAATTTAAGTCAGCAACTCTATCGTACCTTGCCTGGTTTTCTGTGTTTGCTACATCTAAATCTTTTGAAAGAAACGCGTACAAATAAAGTCGACTGATTTTTATTCCAACTTCATCATCAAACGTTACACACGCCAAAAGATCTTTTGCAGAATTGCTTAACTTTCCTTTGAAGCTACTATACTTAGCTATTGAATCTTTCGTCCAATTAAAATCAGTTTCCCAATCTTCATTTGTTTTGTAAATATCCTTTAAGTTCCAAGTAAGTTGCTTCTCTATATTTTCTCTTTTAGGCAATTCACCTTTTGAGTTAGATGTTTGTGAATCATCCGCATATAATATTTTTTGTAATGACAAGTTGGTTTTCTCCTTAATGTAAAATTATTTTTTGAGATTTGATTTGTAAATTAATAAAAAGGAATGGGATTAGTTTAGAAATTCGGCTTAGTATTTTCTCAGATTACTAATCTGAGTTACGTAACGTCGATTTGTAATCGGCGGTTGTATTTATACATTGGTTTAAGTTCACTCATAGGAAATGGGCAATAAACAAAAAATAAATTCTTACTCATCCGGCTATTCGCCGAGACACGTAATCATTATCTTACTCTTATTCGCTTTTCTCTTTTTAAAAACAAAAAAGTGATTAAGATTAAGAAATAATATTTTAACATTATTAGTCTTCACATTCATCCAACAGATACATCTGACAGTTTTCACAATTACCTTTGTCCTTATCAAACTCTTTGATCCTTATTTTATACACACACCCTTTAATAACTTTCCCAAAATTTTCCACTTCATCTCTTGGAACTATTTTTATGGATTTATTTTCAACATCTCTTATATAGATTAAACGTAACTCAAATGTTTTTGCATTTGGGAATTTATGTCTGAGCAAATATGAATAAAAAAGAAGTTGATTAAAATATACTTCCGATTTAGAAGCAATATTATTGGAATTCACTTTATCCGTTTTATAATCTACAATTATAATTTTGTCATCAAGAATAATTAGTTTATCAATGATCCCGTATAGATAGTAATCATTTTCTTTGATGTAAATTTCAAACTCATTTTCGTAATTTGTGTGATTTTGTAATTCGGAATAAATTTCACTTTGATAAAAATTGTTCATCAATTTTAACAAGCCTTCTTTGAATTCGTTTTTCTTTGCTTCATCGAGATATTGCAACTCATTTTCAAATTCAACTAATTTTTCAATTTGTGTTTCTAATTCATTTTGCTCAATATTTTTTTCTAAAATAGCGTGAACTATTTTGCCGCCAATGTTTGCTCCAATATTTGCTTCATCTTCTTTATCAGTAAATTCTTCAGAACCGGAAACATCCTTATATAGCTTAACAATCTCGTAGTAACCAAGTTCGTAAGTAAGTTCATATTTCTTCGGGCATTGCAAAAACAAACTTATTTTTGATGCAGAAATAATTTCATTTTTTTCGTAACTGTTTATTTCATCAATTAAAATCTCATAGTTGCTATTTTCATTTTTGCTTTCGTCAACCTTTATTTCTATATCATCAATTGAAGAAATAATTTTTGCGGCTATTGTATTTTCTTGGGTTTCATTTTCATACTTATCATTTACCAATTTCATAAATGTTAATTTGTCTGAAAGAATTATTTCTTCCGGTAAAGGAATTTCTTTGTCTTCAAACTCCACATCCAAAGTTTCCATTATTAAAGATGCGAATGAATCGTTCGCTAACTTCTTATTTTCTTTAACAGCCATTGAAATTATTAAACGTTCTTCTGCCCTTGTAATAGCAACGTATAGCTGACGTTTCAATTCTGCATAATTTTTCTTTTTCTGAATGTAATTTTGCAAACCAACGATTGGTGCTTGAGTATAATCTTCATAAAAATTATTCTTCAAAGGTAGTTTGGCAAGTATTCCAAACTCTTTGTCAACTTCTAAACTTTTAGAAATTATGTTATCGTTTTTACCAGTTGAATTCGTATTGTATAGAACGACAACTTTAAATTCCAATCCTTTTGCTTTATGGATGGTCATTATTTTTACTGCATTTTCTTCACTGCTAAGTTCAGCGTGTCCTTCATCGTCAGTAGTATCAATGGCTTCCTTCAGATATAAAATAAAATCATACAGAGAATGATAACCTTGTGCAACATTTCCAATTGCTTTTTGAATTGTCTTTTTTAGATTTGCAATTTCTTGCTCAGCATTTTTCTTTCCGGCAAGGTAAGACCAATATCCGGTTTCAATATTTATTTTTCTTATTAAACTATTAATTTCTGTTTTTAATGATATTGCAATATGAGATTTTAAAAGTTCTAAATAATTTTTGAAATCTTTATTTTTCTCTGCGATATTTTGAAATTTTTCGAAATAGGTTTCACCATCAGATAATGATATTTCTGTTAACTCAACATCTGACAGACTATAATAAGGAGCTCTTAAAATATTTGCCAATGCTAAGTCATCATTGGGGTTTACAAGAAATGATAAATAATTATAAATATCATAAATCAATTGTTGCTGAAAAAAGCCTTTACCACCAACAATGTAATGTGGGATTTTATATTTTGAAAAAGTTGTTTCCAATTCTGTAAAGTTTTTTCTTTTTCTACATAAAATTGCCACATCTCCAAACTCATAATTGTTACTTGTGTCATTAACAATTTGAAGAATTCTTTTAGCTGTCAATTCACTTTCGGTTTCTGTTTCCAAGTCAGCCATTAAGAACTCGATTTCACCTTTTGCTTCTCCTGTATAAGCACAAACCAAATTGCTATATGCAACTTCATTAAAGCGTGGATTTACATTTTGTAAAAGTTTACTAAAAAGAATGTTGGTAAACAAAGCTATTGCCGGCGTTAGTCTAAACGAGTGTGGTAATTCTAATATACTTTCTTGAGATTCAATATTTTCTATTTGTTTACTTGTTCGTCTAAAAATCTCAACTTCCGCTTCTCTAAACATATAGATACTTTGCTTCTCATCGCCAACAACAAAAAAGTTTCCGGTAGAAAGATTTTTTAAGATTGGCATAAAAATGTTAAACTGAATTTCATTCGTATCTTGATATTCATCAACCATTATGTATTTATATTTTTCGGATAGAGAATTTTGTATTTCTTCATTAGAAAGTATTCTCTGTGTATGAAGCAAAAAATCTTCAAAATCCAAATAAGCCATTTGTGTTTTTTTACTTGTATATCTTTCCAATATATCTGAGTAAAAATTGATAAGTATTTTACTAAATTTTGCTAACTCGTCATTATGTTGTTCCCAATCTTCTTCAATTTTTATTTGACTAACTTCTTTATAATCTTCATTTATTTTTTCAATAAGATTTACATTTTCTTCATAACTATTTTTCTTAACATAACCGACTTTAGTAACTGTACCACCTTTTGTAAGAATTGTTGAACCAATCTCTTGCAAAGATTGATATTGTTGAACCAAATCAGTTTTTGAGTTTAATTCATTTAACAACATATTAGTATGAATTTGTTTCTCATTTGGTTTTGTAGTTTCAGCAATTGCATTTAGCTTGCTAATATTTTTTATTAATTCTTGAATTGTATCTTTGAAAATTAATTCAAAATCTTTAACAAACTTACTATGATAAAATTTAGATATATCTTTTTCATCTTTGCTATAAATTTCTTCAATAATTTTTTGAGTAGTTTTTCTTTTCCCAAAAAGTTTTTTTACTTGCGAAGTAAGAGCAGATTTAGTCCCAAAAATTCTTACTAAATATTTTAGTTCATCTTCTGTTTCTTCGTTTCTAATTCTTTTGTTAATTATCTCTTCAATACTAAGTTCAAGCAGTTCATCCGAAAGGTTACCTTCAATGGGAGAAAAGCTTGCATCAATTCCAGCTTCGGGAGCGTAATCTTTAAGTATATCAATACAAAACGAGTGTATGGTTGAAATTTTTGCTGAGACTAAATTTCTTCGTAAGGATTCGAGTTTATATTTTTTACTGTGTTCGCTGGTTTCAATTTGTGTATCAAGTTCTTTTGCAATTTTTGAATACAATTCGCTCGATGCTTTTTTTGTAAATGTAATTGCAACTATATTATTAAGTGATACTTTTTCATTTGTTAGTATTTCAACAAATCGTTTTGCAAGAACAGTTGTTTTTCCGGAACCGGCATTAGCCGTTAGAGAAATGTGCTTATCATAAGCTAAAGCTTTTTGTTGATATGTGGTAAGAATACTCATACAAATTTCTTTGGGAATTCTAATTTGATTGAAGTTCCATTTGAATTGGATTTTTCAAAGTAAACATCACCACCGGTGTTGGTCAAATATCTTTTAACGAGACTCAATCCCAAACCCATTCCATCTTCTTTGGTAGTAAAGTTTGGCTCAAATATTTTATCAATAATTAACGGACTAATTCCCTTTCCATCATCAGTTATTGTTAAAATATATTTCTCTGATTCTTCGTTAAGTATCACTACTATTGACGTTGCATTAGCTTGTATAGAATTTCTAATTAAATTTATTAGCGTTCTTTTTAATTGTTCAGCGTCAGCGTCAATTATACATTGTTGCAAATCTGAATCAAATGATATTTTAACATTTTCGGTTGTAAATAAATTTATGGATTGTTGAATTGCTTTTATGCAATCTATCCTTTCAACTTTTAACCTTGGCATTCTTGCAAAGTTTGAAAACTCAGTTGCAATATTTTTTAATGTTTCAATTTGGTTTAATATTGTAGCTGTAACTTTCTTAAAGAATCCGTCAAACTTTTCCGATTTATCAGTATAAGCTGTAACTAATTGTTGAACGGAAAGTTTCATTGGAGTTAGCGGATTTTTTATTTCGTGTGCAACTTGTTTTGCCATTTCCTTCCAAGCTTCTTCCCTTTCTATCTCCGCAAGCATTGTTTGGTTTCGCTTAATTTCTTTAAGCATATATTGAAAACTCGTCTCAAGTTCTTTTACTTCTCCTTGAGCATTTGTGTTTATAATCACGTTCAAGTCCCCACCCGCAACTGACTTTGTGGCGTTTGTTAATTTTCTAAGTGGAGCAGATATTCTATTTGCCAAGTAAGCACTTAGCATTACAATTAGAATAACAGCAAGTGAATATGTCCCAAATAAAAAGATGTTTGCTTCCGTCCCACTAAGTGGAAGTAAAATTTTATTAAACGCATCCGATACTTTTATTATTTGTTCCTTACCTAAAATATTTGCTTTATAATAAAATGAGTTGAACTTATATTTATCAATTGTATCTTTTATTAAAACTTCTTGCGAGCCGTTTAATATCAAACTATTGTAAGCTTTTGGATGAATAATATTTGGAATCAACTCAACATCGTAAAGTAAATCTTGAGTACTGTATTCCAAGTTTTTATCATCATAAATTGTGTAGTTTACATTTAGATCATTTGATGCATACCTATATACATCATCAAGGGTATCACCGTTTGCGTGCTTATTTATATAGGTTTCAACGTTAAAGGCTCTTTTGCCCAACTTATAATATATTGCAGAATTATTTTTATCTTCTGTTAAATTTCTAAAATAGAAAGCCAAAAGAATAAGTGGAATTATGGAAATTATCAAAAATGAAATAAGCAGTTGAGTCCTTAAATTAAAAAAGTAGTTTCTTTTTTTATTGAGACTTACCAAGAGATAAACTAAAATTATAATTAGCAATACTAGAGAGTGAGAAAAAAATACTTTAAAAAAATCAAATAAGTTAAATGATAGCTCTTTATTCTTTAACGCTATTGCCAGCACACGTTCAACATTATCAATATTTATTTTTTTTACAAATATTAGATAATCACTTTTGTTTAAGTTAGCGTTTAGCCACGTTTCATTTTTATTATTAAACTTTGAACTTAAAATTATTTTATTTATTTCTTCCGATGGATTGATCTCTCCATAAATATTTCTTAGTTCTCGGTTTTGGTAATCAAGTATTAATATTTTATCTAAACTCACAGCAGTTTTTTTAAGAAGTTTCCCACTTGAGATAAATTCTGGATGAGAATAAAACCCCAAATCATTTAAGTCTGAAAGTATTGTTACATCTAAATACCCAAGAATAGAATCTTGAGAATTAATTGGATAAATACCACGAACTAATTTTTGATTACTCTCAAAAATATTTTCATCGAAGATTATAACTTTGTTTAAGTTTTCTTTTCTACTTACTTTTTCTTTGATATTTAATTCAGGATAAACAGAACCAAAGCCACCAAGAAGTGTCCCATTAGTATCAATAAAGTTTACTGAAGAGTTTATTGATTCTTTTTGCAAACTACTTTTACTCCATATTTGGAAAGCACTTTTATCAAAATTTGATTTATTCAAAAATGCTTTTGATGCAATTTTATTGCTTTCTTTGTCCAAAAGTGTTTCCCTAATTATGGAGTTGAACCATTCCTTATCTGCACGCATTACCGTCTTTGCAATTGTTTTTAGCGAATCTTTTTCCAACTGAGAATTATAATAAAGCAAAGTTGCAATAGAAAATATAGAACCGAGAAAGAAGTAGGAGATTATTTTACTAATGCTTTTCACTTCAAACCGAATAAGTATAAAGGTTAAAACGAAAATTGCTACAATCTGGAATACCTTAATGAATAGTGTGCTTTGGGGATTAACTTGAGCAAATGTAAAAATTATTTCAGCAGCAACAAATAAGATTGTGAGAGTCAATAAAATAATTTTGGTATCAACATTATTTTTGGGGGCAAAGGTTAAAACGAGCTTAATAATAATCTGTGAAAGAACTACAAAAGAAATCCCAATTAACAGAATATTAATGTGCATAATAAAGTGTGGTATTGTTGGAGTTAAAGATGCATCTAAAAAATATTGGAATGAAGAATCAAAAATGATTCCCCGAATGATTGCTCCAAAGCCCCTTGTAACAAAAAGGAAAAACAATAAAAGAAGAATGGTTGTAGTAACAAATTTTAGGAGATTAAATTTTAATGTTTTATTAGTTTGAAAATAATCAACAACTAATTTATAGGCAATAAAAATAATGACAAGTAGAACTAATAAAGTAATACTTAGATCCAACGGAGAACTTGCAATTCCATTTCCAAAATTTGATGAATAATAATTTGATTGAAGTAATTGAGATTGGAAAATGTTTTTTGGTAATTTTAAATAAATTAAAATGTACCGAAACACTACCAGGTACAATGTAGAAATTGCAAAAACAAAAGTTCTATTCGATTGCTTTTCAATCCCTTTGAAAATTAGAATACCAATCAGCAAATAACCTAATAACCCCAAAATGCTTTGTATAATAAATATTGTTTCTTCAAAAATTGATACGCTAATTTTGCGTTGCGGTTTTATAAAAGTAACTCTTCCAATTACATTGTTTAAATTATTTCGAATATCAAAAGAATGTTTTCTCCCGTCTTTCACATCGAAGTTTTGAATTAAATATTCTATTTCGCATTCAGCACCAACCTTATAGCTTAGCTCTTTTGTTAAACTTATCTCGTCAAAGTATTCTTTAGTAAGGTTATATTTTTTTTCGACTATCTGAGAAAGAAATATGTGATACTCGTTTCCCTTAGTGTTTACAGTATCTATAACAGTTAAGTAATTATTTAATTCCGTATTAGTAAAAAAAGTTTCCTTGAATTGGTAATCCTTAAAATCACTTAGTTTTATATTGTTAAGGTATTTATTATTCCAAGCAAGTAATTTATTTTGATAAAATATTGCAATTATAAGCTTGTTAAACTTGCTGTCCTCCATTATGTTCAACAAGTTATTTGGAGTAACATTCTTTTGCAATTTTATTTTTTGGGTGAGTTCATTTTTTTTGAGAAGTAACTTTTGTTGCTTATAGTTTAGAATATCTAAAGCTATCTTTTCACTTTTTACAACTGTTCCATCAACAGTTTTTGACCAATTTGAAATTTTATTATCAACTATTAAATTCCCAACAATTCCAATAACAAAAATTGTTATTGCAACAATGGCAATAGCTGAGATGGTCTTATTTTTCAAAAATGATTTTAGTAGGTTCATATTTAATTTAAAGTGGTATTTAGATTTTCCAATTTTGTTATCTCGTCCCGAAAGCTTTCAGGATTTTGTGAGAGATCTCGTAACTTAAATAATTTAGAGATTTCTCAATCGCTTAAAAAACAAGCTCATTTCGAAATGACAACTGATAATTAAAGTTGTCATATTGATGGAGTGTTTTTACGACTGAAATATCTCATACTTTAATAGTTCTGGGATTCTTCCCCGTTGGAAAACACGGGGCAAGCTATTCAGCATAAAACACTTCATTCAGAATGACACTCTAATGGTTCTAAAATTTGATACGACTAGATTAAGGTTTTTTCGAAAACCAATTCGTACTTATTATAATTCCAAATATCAATAATTCAAAATAAAGAAAGCATAATAAAAAAGCATACTCAATTGAGTATGCTTTTGGGGAAGATATTTGATTGTTAAGTTTTCAGGCAATCAAATTATTTTTTAATAACTGTCTTAGGTAATGAGTTTCTCTTACCAGTATTTCTATTTGTTTTTAGCATTGGTTCGCCTTCAAGTAATTGATAAGCCCAATCAAAAATTATTCTTTCGTTTGATATTCCGTTCACTCTAACTTTTGCATAATGGTTGTTCCAAGTCCAAACTACATAAGTATGTCCAACTTTTACTTCAGTATATTTTACATTTTCACCTTCAACTATTGGAACCCAGCCATCTATTGGAGCGTACGTTACGTCTAAGAAACTATCTGTAAATCCCATATCTTGAATGTCCGTATCATCCCACACATTTAGATAATATGTGCCTTCGGAATTTTCAAAGAAAAAGTCAGCAGATTCATCATCAGTATTTACATCAAAAGGTACTACAAAGTATTTATCAAAATCATAACCGGCATTGTCAGGGAATTTCAAGTAATCAAATATTGCTTGGTTCAAACCTTCTGGTCTTGCAACTCCGTAAACTTTATCATAACTTAATTCACCTTCGTTTCCATCATAATCATAAGCAGCAACTCCGTAATAATATAGGTCTCCGTTTCTTGCATCGTAATCAACATAATAATTATTTTCTGTATTGCCAATAAGTTCATACTCGCCCCAGTAAGAATTTGAGTAGTAAACATTGTAACCGGCAACGTCTCGTTCGCTGTTGTCATTCCATTGTAATTCCACTAAACCATCTCCAACAAAAGCTTCAACATTTTTAGGAGCATCGGGTGGATGATTATCGTACTCTTCGATAAAATTTGCATCACAGTAAGTGAATAAAAAAACTACACCTAATAAAAGTAATATTCTATAAAATAATTTTTCTTTTTTCATTGTGTTCTCCTTGGTTGTTTCTACAATGTATATTGCAAAGAGAATGCCAAGTTTATTTTGAGAAATGAAGTGATTTTAGTCTAATTTCAACGATTGAATGATAATATTAAAAGAAGTTGTAGTAAAATGATGTATTGATGTATAAAATAGTGTACAGTAAAATATACTTCGTAAAAAAGGGGTTGTGGTTTTTCTTAATCTGTTTTGTTTCTTTAAAAATGAAAAATGATTAAGATTATGAGAAAGATTAAGAGTAAGAATTCTACAAATAAAAAATGCCAGGTACTTTGTCCGTGATGGTAGTGCCTGGCATTTGAAACAATAAAAAGAATTTTTGTAATGACGTACAAATCTATAATTTTATAAACTCATCCCCCACAAACATTTGATTATTATTAATAACTGCAACAGATTTACCAGTTAGTAATTTTTTATCAAAAGGGGTGTTCCTTGATTTTGATTTGAATTGTTTTTTCTCAACTGTCCAAACTAAGTTTGGGTCTATTACTGTTAAGTTAGCTGGTTCTCCTTCTTTGAAGATAGGAACCGGAATGCTTAATATTTTTCTTGGGTTAATTGCCATTGCATTTATAAGCTGCTCAATTGTTAACTGCTTCTTGTTTAGTAGCTCGCTGATTGATAAACCCAACTGAGTTTCCAAACCAAGAATTCCGTTTGGTGCATCAACAAATTCAGCTTCCTTTTCTTCAATTGCGTGTGGAGCATGGTCACTTGCAATGCAATCAATTGTGCCATCTTGCAAACCAACAATCATAGCTTCCACATCTTCATCAGTTCTTAACGGTGGATTCATTTTAAAATTTGTATCATAAGATTTTAGTGCTTCATCAGTTAAAGTAAAATGATGTGGCGTAACCTCAGCAGTTACATCAACTCCTCTTACTTTTGCTTCACGAACTAGTTCAACAGAACGTTTGGAACTTATGTGCGCAATATGAACCTTTCCTCCAACGTACTCTGCCATAAGAATATCTCGTGCAACAGTTAAGTCTTCAGCAACAGTTGGAATTGATGGCAAGCCTAAGGTTGTAGAAACTGTTCCCTCGTTCATTGCTCCACCAGCTAGCGATTCATCTTCACAATGTTCAATTAATGGAAGCTTAAACATTTTTAAATATTCCAAAGCATTACCAACAAGTGAAGCAGTTTTAACCGCAACTCCATCGTCAGAAAATCCAACAGCACCAGATTCAACCAACTCGGCAATAGGAGCTAAGTGTTCGCCTTTACGTCCTTTACTTACAGCTCCAATTGGATGAACATCAACAAGATGATCTTTGGCTTTTTGCAAAATAAAATTAACTACTTCGGCAGAATCTATTGCGGGATTTGTATTTGGCATACAAGCAATACCGGTAAACCCTCCGGCGGCGGCGGAGTTTGAACCACTTACTACAGTTTCAGTATCTTCTCTTCCTGGTTCACGCAAATGTACGTGCATATCAAATAATCCGGGGACACAATATTTTCCTTCATAGTCAAAAACTTTGGAAAATGAGAAGTCTTCTTCACTTAACTCTCCAACTTTTTTAATTATTCCATTTTCAATTAGCAAATCTTTTTGTTCATCTAATTTTTGTTCGGGATTTATTAACCTAATTCCTTTTAAAACTATTTTCATTTTATTCCTAAATGATTTTATTATAATTTTGATGATGTATCTACTAACAGTAAAATTTTGTCATTGCGAAACTTCTGTTTTTAGAAGTTGTGACAATCTGTTAAGTAGTGCTGAGTTCAATAGATTGCCACGTCGCAAACAACACTCCTCGCAATGACAATAATTTTCAAAAAACCTATTTTATAGTATAATTTTATCTTCCAAACCAACTAATTTTTTGTTCCTAATAAATATAGTACTGCCATTCTTACAGCAACTCCGTTAGTTACTTGGTCTAAAATAATTTGGTAAGGTCCATCTGCAACTTCGGAAGAAATTTCTACTCCTCTATTAATAGGACCTGGATGCAATATTAAAATATCTTTATTATTTTTTTCAATTACATCTGCAGTTACGCCAAAGTAATTATGATATTCCCGCAAAGTAGGAATAGTTGTTCCAGCATCACGCTCCAACTGAATTCTAAGAATATTTAGAACGTCATTTTCCTTTGTTGCTTTGTTAATATCAGTATAAATTTTTACTCCAAAACTTTCTAAGTTTTTGGGAATCATAGTCGGGGGAGCACATACGGAAACTTCAGCACCCATTTTTTGTAATCCATAAATATTTGAAAGTGCAACTCTGCCGCGTTCAATATCTCCAACAATGCAAACTTTTAATCCTTTTAACTTTCCTAGTTTCTCTCTTATTGAATACATATCAAGCAATGCTTGCGTAGGATGTTCGTGCTGTCCATCGCCGGCATTTATAATGGATGCGTTACTAATTTTTTGCAAGTACTGTGGCACTCCGGCGGAACTATGCCTAACAACAATCATATCAATTTTCATTGCTTCAATATTTCTTACCGTATCTTTAAATGTCTCACCTTTTTTTGTACTACTTGTTGATGTAGAAAAATTCAAAGTATCGGCGGACAATCTTTTTTCAGCTAACTCAAAAGACAGTCTAGTACGAGTAGAGTTCTCATAAAATAAATTTACAATTGTTGTACCTTTTAAAGTAGGAACTTTTTTGATTGGTCTTTCAAGAACTTCTCTAAAAGTAGTTGATGTATCTAAAATTAATTGGATATCATTTTGAGATACATCTTCTAATCCTAATAAATGCTTTGTACTAAGCGACATTTTCCCTCTAATTATTTTGGAGATTCAATAAGATAAACCGCATCTTCATCATCAATTTCTTTCATCTTAACTTTCACTTCTTCGTTTATAGATGTAGGAATATTTTTGCCCACAAAGTCTGCTATTATTGGCATTTCTCTATGTCCTCTATCAACTAAAACACAAAATTGAATTGAACTCGGTCTTCCCAAATCCATTACGGCATCCAACGCTGCTCTTGTTGTTCTGCCGGTATAAAGCACATCATCAATAAGAACAATATCTTTTTCTGTAATGTCAAATGTAATGTCAGTTACTGAAACTTCGGGCTGCTTTAGCCTTGTTCTAAAATCGTCTCTGTATAAAGTTGCATCTAAAATTCCCAACTCTGGTTCAGACTTATCAATTTCAGTTATCTTATCAAGAATACGTTTTGCAACAAATTCTCCACGCGTCCTCATTCCAATCAATATTATATTTTCCGAACCTTTATTTCGCTCAAGAATTTCGTGAGCCAATCTGGTTATGGTTCTATTCAAACCAGCTTCATCTATTATTTTTGCTTTTATTGTCATATATAAAAAATCCCCAATAACAAAATGTTACTGAGGTCTCCAATATTCTATTCTAGGATACTATTTGTTTTTTCATTTCCTTGATTATCTCTCTGGATAAAATTAAAGGACTAATTAAATATTATTCATAAAAAGTATTATTTCTTTTTCTAATCTGTAAAGATAGTTCTAGTAAAAATCCTAAACCAAACCCAATAATAGAAATCATTATATCATAAATTCCAATAACAAATATTGAGTCAGTAGCACCAACATAATTTATTAGTTTAACAAAAACTATGATTGAAAATAAAATTGCAAAAGACAAAAAACCCATTCTTGTTGGGAGCAGAAAAAAAGATTTAAATTTACTCTTACTTATTGACTGAGAAGATTCTATTGAATTTTCAAATATTTTTTTGTTTGCTGTCAAGTTTTAATTGCTCATAATTTAGATGATTAAAACTACTAAATAATATCAAGATTTTCAATTTTTATTCGCATTGCAAATTGAATAAAATTTAGACATAAAAATCGGCAATAACTTAAAGAGGGAAATAGCTTGAATCGAAATTATTTGCATTTAAACTATTTCTTAATTCCTATTAGGCAATAAAATGGTCTTATAGCTTACAAATATTGATTTATTTAAAGTTTTATCAAAAAGAAGCTTTGATTTATTTATTATTTTTAGTAATATTGTGCTTCTTGATAAACATAAACGATAAAAATTGACTGCAATTAAATATATATCAAAAACACCAATAAAAGCTATTAGTATTGCTGGGAACTACTTAAAGACTTTCGTAAAGATAGATCCAGAAATTTCTAAAAGTAATAAGCTATTAAAGATATTAGTAAATTCTCTCTACTTGATATTTTTAGTACACCTTCTCACAAAATTATTCTAGTTACTATTTAATTTTAGATATAAAAAAACCTACTTCTATTTTTTAGAGGTAGGTTTTTTTATTTGTTCTATATCAAATCTTTACTTTATAAGAATCATCTTTTTTGTACTTCTAAAGTTGTTTGAAGTCAAGTCATAAAAGTATATTCCTGAAGTTAATTCGGTAGCATCAAAAGTAATTTGATAAGTTCCAGCTGATTTAGTTTCAGACACTAAAGTTTTAACTTCTACACCAATAGAATTGTAAACAGTCAATTTTGTAAAACCACTTTCTGGTAAAGAATAAGAAATATTAGTTGTTGGGTTAAAAGGGTTAGGATAGTTTTGATTCAAATTATATACACTTGGTAATTCTTCAATTGTTTGCAAATCTGTTACAGCAGTACTTGTACCAATAATAATTTTAGAAAAATGTCTTAAATAAAAAGTAAGATCAACTGGATTAGAGTCGCTATCGAAACTAAGAATGGCTCTAATACCTTTCCCATCAGGATAAAGTCCTTCTTTTGCAAACCATCCAATTATTTTTTTAGGGCTCATTTCTAATTTTTCTAATAATGGAATTATATTTTCTGCCTTAAATTTTATATAAGCTTCTTTTTCATTTTCAAAATTATAATATTGAAATGGTTTATGTCCACCAGAAGTTTCGCCTATAACTGTAATAGTTAACGCCAAGGCTTCTTGTAAATTATCAAAACCTGAACCACATTTTGCAGATGTTAAATCAATATCTAAAGAAATATTTTCTTTTAATGAACCTTTAGGAATACTAATTTCAGCACCAGCAAAAGCAGTAGCTACCAATTGCAATTCCTTAAAGTAGGCGCCTAATAGAAGATATTTTTCTGGGATTGAAAATGAGGGAATTGTTATAACATCACCTTCAACTCCGCTACCACTTGAAATAGATATTGTTGGACTTGCTTCATCACAACTAGTGGGTACAGAAACACCATAGCTGATATTATGCTGACCAATTGTAGTTCCCACAAAAAATAATAGCAACATTATAGTAAATAGTATTTTTTTCATGTTTTCACCCATTCTAATTTTAAAATTCACCTACATTATAGGAATTTATCAATGAATTGTCAAGATTTTAATTCACTTAGTTGAAGTGGTTTAGCATTCTTCTTTTATTGAAATACATAAAAGAATAGGTGTAACTTATTACAAAACAACAAATTAGTATAATCATAGAATAAATGCTTGTAAAGTATTATATTTAGTAATGTTTTAATTATTAATAAGGTATAATAACAATGGCACAAAAATTCTCGTTCGATATTGTTTCTGAAGTTGATTTTCAAGAAATTGACAATGCTTTAAATCAATGTAAAAAAGAAGTAATGCAACGGTACGACCTAAAGGATTCCAAGACAACAATTGATTTGAACAAAGCAGATAAAACAATAAATATTAATTCGAAAGATGACTATTGTCTTAAAGCATCGGTGGATATACTTCAATCAAAATTTATAAAAAGGAAGATTTCATTAAAGGTAATGGAATTTGGCGAAGTAGAGCCATCTGGTGGTGGAAGGGTGAAACAAACTATTTCTTTAAAAAACGGAATTTCTAAAGAGAATGCAAAAAAAGTTACAAAGATGATAAAAGAAATGAAGTTTAAAATAAATGCCCAAATTATGGATGAGCAAGTTCGTGTACAAGGCTCAAAAAAAGATGAGCTTCAATCTGTTATGCAAATGGTAAAAGATTCTGATTTGGATTTCCCTATTCAGTTTACTAATTATAAATAATTTATTTCGGAATAATATTTAATTCCAAGTAATTTTTTGTTAAATATTTTTTTGCAACCTTTTTTAGACTCGTTGTTTCTACATTTTTATATCTTTCCAAATCCATCTTAAATGAATTAGGTTCACTCAGGTTGCAGTTATATTCGTTAATATGGTTTGTTATTGAACTTAAATTTTGAAGTGAATATATAAAAGATGATTCGTAACTATTTTTGGCACGTTGCACTTCTTTTTCATCAATTCCTTTTTCAACTGCTTCATTAACTAAAGTTATTATTTCTGATTTTAATATTTCCAATTCAACACCAGGCTTCGCTGTTGCAATTATAAAAAAAGAGCCATTCAACTTAGCTGAATATTGAAAGCATGAAATACTTTGTGCAATTTGTTTTTTATGCACTAACTCTTTGTGCAATCTAGAATTTTTCGAACCAGCAAGTACATCCGCAAGTATATCCAAAGGAGCATCATCCTCTCCGTATCCTTTGCAAGAATGCCAAACTAAGTAAATTCTAGAAAGTTGAACATTATCTTTATGGACAATCTTTTTATTTTCTTTTAATTCAACTTTATCAAATTTGATTGATGGGATAATATTTGTACTTGGAATTACTCCAAAATATTTTTCTACAAGTTGTTTTGCATTTGCTTCGTCAAAGTTTCCACCAATAACTAAACTTGCATTGATAGGAGAATAATAAGTTTTAAAAAAGCTTTTAACATCATCCAACTCAAACTTCTCAATATCTTTCATCCAACCTATTGTTGGCCAATGATACGGATGATTTTTTGGAAATAAATTTGAGAACAATAATTCCCAAGCTAAACCATAAGGTTGATTGTCATAGTTTTGTCTTCGCTCATTCATTACCACATCTTTTTGGTTATCCAATTTTTCTTGAGTTAATGCTTCAAGTAAAAATCCCATTCTGTCTGATTCCAACCAAAGAGCAAGTTCAAGACTATCTGCAGGGAGAGTTTCATAATAATTTGTTCTATCCATACTTGTAGAACCGTTAAGAGTTCCACCTACTTCTTGGATGTAACTAAAATGTTTTTCTTTAGGAACATTCTTGGAGCCTTGGAACATCATATGCTCAAACAAATGTGCAAATCCGGTTTTACTTGGATGCTCATTTGCTGAGCCAACCTTATACCATAGGTTTACAGCAACTGTTGGAAAGGAATCATTTTTATAAAGTGTAACTTCCAAACCATTTTTAAGTGTGAATTTTTTGTAATCAATATTTAGAATATTTTTCATTGTATTATTTTTTATTTTAGAATAAACTCAATTCGCTCCAACCTACCATCAATATTGGCTCTCGGCTCTATGTCGAATATTTTACACAGCATTGGATAAATATCAATATTCCAAAGTGTTCCAGTTTTATATCCATTTTTAAGATTCGGGCCTTGAGCTATAAAAAGTCCATGCATGTCTGTATGATTGTTATCATAACCATGATTACCAGAGACGTTGGCTTTCTTCATTGCATTAAACCATTTACCATTTACTAATGACCATCCTAAATCTGCAACCAAAATTATTGAAGGAATAAATGGATTTTCTGAATAGTGATAATATTTTGGTAATTCTTTTTTAAGATATGTTTTATAATGATTTTCATTTTTCTTAAGAGTTGTATAAACTTTTTCAAAATCTTCTTTACTTGGTTCTATAAGAGCAAAAGGTTTTTCTCCTTGCATTGAATATTTGTAACCTACAAGAATATCATCAATATGAACAACTTTGTTTAAACTAATTTCTGTCATTCCATGATCCGAAACAAAAATTATATTAGTGCTGTCAATTAAATTTATTTTAGAAAGTTCTTCTGTAAAATAACCAACTAACAAATCTAGTCTTTTTATTGATTTGTTCACTTCAGTAGAATTTGGACCAAATGCATGACCATAACTATCAGTATCATGAAAATAAAGTGTAATAAAATGTGGTCTATCTTTTTGCGGAAGTTGTAACCAATTAATTACTCCATCTATTCTTTCTTTGTAAGGTTTGTTGTGCTCATATTTTTTAAAGTAAGTTGGTCGTTTGCTTTTGTCATTCACTTCCGAACCTGGCCAAAAATAGCTTGCAGTTTTTATTCCATTGCGTTCAGCAGTTTGCCAAAAAGGTTCGCCCAAGTACCACTTACTATCTCTTACAGAAACTGTATCGCCTAACCTATATACTTCTTTAGTGAATGGGTTTAAAAATTTATTCGCAATTATTCCGTGATGATCATTATACATTCCAGTAATTATTGCCCAGTGATTAGGAAAAGTTTTTGAAGGAAATGTTGGACGCAACGAAAGTGCAGTTACTCCATTTGATTTTACTAAATCCAAATTTGGAGTAATATTTCTATTTGCATAATCCCAACGAAAACCATCAAAGGAAACAAGTATAACATAAGGTTTTGCTTGAGCCGTGATCAATGAAACAAAGAATATAGAAAGGTAAAATATATTTTTTATTAGCACTTTGAAGTCCATTAAATAATGTTTGATAACTAATTCACTTTATAAAAGTAACTTCATTATTTGTGTGCGACAAGTTTAAAAAAAAGCCGCCCAAATGGACGGCTAAAAAGCTTCAACAAAATTCAAAAGAATTTGTTAATCTAACTTAGAACATTACACTTATACCTGCATTAAATGTTCTTGGTAAACCAAAGAATATTTCAGCATCATCAGCAGCATGTGCTTTACCATTTCCAGTATATGCATTGAAGCGACTATTATCAGTAGCATCTTGAACATATATTTCATCAAGTATATTGAACACATGAGCAAATAATTGAAAACTTACACCACTTAATTCTAATGGTAAATTATAAGCACTATGGAAATCCATAACTGTATAATTAGGAGCTTTCCAACTTTGACTTCTATCATTAGGATTAGTTCTTCCAGTAACATTCCAATTCGAATAATAATCTCTGTAGTGTCTTACAATAGCACTTAACGATAATCCTTTTACAGGAAAAGTAGTCGCACTAAATACAAGAGAAGTTTGAGGTTGATCACCCACTTTTAGATTATTTGTATAAAGATTAAATGTTTTAATAATTTCGGTTCCAGAATCATAACTTTTAAATTCGGCATCAACATCAGAAATATTTTTCCAATCACCAAAAGATGCTACTACGTTTAAATTCAGTTCTCTTATAGGCATCAAAGCAATTTCAACTTCAACCCCAATATGTCTTTGGTCTAAGCCTTTCAAGAATACAAGAGCTTCTGTACCATCAAGATTTTGAGTGTTTACCGACAACGATCTATCCAACCATGTTGTATGATAAACATTTGCATTAACTGCCACCTTACCATCAGAAGATTTAAAATTAAGTCCTGCTTCAAAACTTGCAAATTTTTCATTTTCAGGATTCTCAGCCTTACTACCATCTACATCATTAATTACAGCATCAAAGATTGGGACTTTAGAAACTAAACCAGCGTTACTATAAAAACTAAGATTTGATGTTAAACGATAACTTGCACCACCTTTAACTTGGTAACCGAAAATATTATCAGTTTCAGTAAAAACCTCATTTCCATCTGCAGCTTTCTTAAAGTGATTTGTATAAGTATAGTTAATTGTTGAAACACCACCAGTACCATAAGCAGTGATATCACCTTCGGTATATTCACCTTGAAGAAAACCACCTAACCAACCCACTGTGTTTGTGAAATCAAAAGCAAGCTTGTCTCCAAGACGTTTTTTCTGTTGCTCTGGTGTATCAAAATCATTACCAGTATAAAGATAAAACTGACCACCAAGTAAATCACGTACTTGTCTGTAATGATCAATTTCTGCAATTCTAGTATCAACTCCAAAAGATGCTTTGAAGTTATCTGATACTTTATAAAATGCTTTTGAAATTAGACCATAAGTCCATTGATCATTTCTACTATTTCTTAATATTCCAAGAGATTGTCCATCTTCTTTTGTTAACTTTGATTTATCGACATAATAATCACCAGCTGCACCGGAGTTCATGGCTATTGTTGTATTCCAATCTCTTGTCCAGGGACTTTGACCATAATAAAACTTATAGTTTTCACCACCAACTTTTCCATTTGCATCGAATGAATGAATCTTACCGAAAGCACCTGTACCACCACCATGTCCACCTGACCAATAAGCAGTTGTGTATAAACTTAAATCATCAGCAAGTACTGAATACCAGTTTAAGTTAACTATAGGTTTATGGAAGAAATTTTCTCTTTCACTAATAAATTCTGAATCATATCTGTCAATTGCACCGCCTTTAGAACTAAAGATTCCGTAAGACCATTGTTGACCAGCATAAGAAGAATTTACGGGAGCCCAGTTTTGGTTAAAAGTTCTACCCACTTCTTTAAATTTATTCAATGCACCTTCAGAATAACCAAGTACATTTTTTGCATAGTCATGGCTATAAGCTGCAGCATTTTGTCTATAAAGATTTTGACCATGTCTTTGTGGAGCACCTAAAGCATATAGTTCAACTCTATTACTAGCATTAATATTATAGCTAGCACCAAAGTAATAAGCCATAGCATCAGTCCAGGCTTTATCAATTAAACCATTACCTTGTTTTTTAACTAGAACTGCACTAACAGCAAACTTATCATCAATTACACCTGAGTTAACAGCTATAGTTGATTTAAAAAATCCATCATTACCAATTTCTTGTTTAAATTTACCACCAAAAGAAGCAGCAGTAGGATCTGTAATAACGTTCATTGTTCCACCAACAGATGCAACAGCTAAGTTAACCGCACTTAGACCTCTTTGTATTTGCATTGAAGAAACTGCATCTCCAACACCATCCCAGTTAGACCAATAAACCCAACCATTTTCCATATCATTAACAGGTACACCGTTAATCATAATAGCTATATTACGTTGGTTGAAACCACGCATATTCACTCTTGCATCACCAGCACCCCCACCTTGTTGAGTTGCATAAACACTTGGAGTAGTATTAAGAACCATAGGTACATCTTGCGATCCTAACTTAAATTCAACTTCTTTTTTATCAATATTAGTAAATGCTACAGGAGTTTCACGTTCTCTTGCTCTATCAGCAATTACTTCAACACTCAATGAGAACGCATAATCCTTAAGTTCAAAATCGAGATCCATATTATTAGTTACATTAACGTTAAGAAGTTGTGCCGCTTCAAAACCAATATAGCTACAAACAATTGTATAACTACCTTCAGGTACTTTGAATTCGTAATTTCCGTTAACATCTGCAGCAGCACCAATTGCTAAGCCTTTAACGTAAACGTTGGCTCCAATTAATTCTTCTCCAGTTTGTTGACTCGTTACCTTACCTGAAACTTTATAAGTCTTTTGGGCAAAGACGAAAGAACTTACTAATAATAAAATCAGTAAGGTCAATTTGTACATTTTACTCATAGAGCTTTCCTCTTTTTTTATTGAAAAAAATTGTGATTATTTTATCCCCAAATTATAGTTAAATCTATTTGTATCCACAAACTTGTTCTCAGATTTAACAAAAAATTAACATCAGAATATTTAATAAGTTAATAGTTAATTTCCATTGAACATTATAATATATGAAATCATTTTAACTTGTAAAAAGAAAAAATTTTGTCATCTTCTTTGATTAAAATCAAATAGAATATATACTCTTGTTTTTAATTATGTATCTCGTTATTTTATAAAAAGTTAATTAAAATACTTAAGGTTAAAGTTTAACTGAACAATATGTAAAATAATTTTTATTTTAATACACTTCTCTCAAAAATTTTGTAAGGTACACTTGAAAAAATCACAATCAAATTCTCAAAAAGTAAAAATTGGCAAAATTAAGTTAGTAATCTCCGATGTTGATGGAGTTCTTACTGACGGTGGACTTTATTATACAAGTGATGGAATGGTAATGAAAAAGTTTAATGTTAAAGATGGAATGGGAGTATTACTTCTAAGAGAAGCTGGAATTAAAAATGCAATTATAACAACTGCTACTTCGGAACTAATGAAAAAAAGAGCCGAAGCATTAAAAATTGAGCATTATTATTCTGGCATTTGGGATAAAGAAAATAAGCTAAAAGAAATTTGTAAATTAGAAAATATTCTTCTGGAAAATGTTGCCTTTATTGGCGATGATGTTAATGACCTTGGTATTATTAGGGAAGCTGGCTTTTCTGTTTGCCCAATTGATTCAGTTGAGAAAGTAAAACAAGCTGTTGATGTTATTCTAACCAAAAAAGGTGGGGAAGGTGTTTTTAGAGAACTTGCTGAATTAGTTTTATCTTCCGAAGAATGAGACTAATATTGCTCAGAAGAAAATTGAATACTTTAATAAAAACTTTCTAATACGCGGAACATTTCCTTTTTCCAAAAAACTGAACGTACAAATCGTAGGAATATACAAGTAGCAAAAGTTAAAATACTATAACTAAAAATAGTTAAACGCCTTTCATAATAATCTCGGAAAATTCTTTCTTCTAGAGATTTAGCTGTTGTTTATCAAAAAGATTTTACACGCTAACTTGCTAGATTATAAAAGGTTACAGTAAGCTTGCTAGTGTATATCCATAGGTAATAACATTATACCTAAAATTGCTATTACTTAAAAAAATCATTAAGTTTGAAGTATCTATGTACTGTTTTTAAACTTAATCTAATAAAGAGGCTCCTAATGAAAAAACTATTAACAATTTTGTTAATGTTAATTACAATTACAACGTTTGCACAAGAAAATGATGATAGTGTTTATGTCTATAAGTCTGGATGGAATTTAAGTCTTAGTGGAACTTACCCGAGATATATGGCTGTTTCATTTCCTACAATTGCAAACCATAAAAATTATGGTGCATCTATTTCACTTGGTTATGATGTATCGGAACACATTGGTTTTAGATTGTTAGGGAATTTTATTTCTTTGGATTCGTATATACTCCAAACTGGGCAAAATGGTGCTGCTGTTGAGGATCATAATATTATGAACCAATTATCATTAAACCTTGATGTTATATATAAACTTTTACCTTGTGAACGTTTTATTCCGTATGTAATGCTTGGTTATGGCTACACAAATTTTGAATCTGATAATGGCTACTTAGACAGATTTGGTGTTACTGGAAGACAAAATGGCTATCAGTTAAGATTTGGTGGTGGTCTTGAGTGGCGATTTTCTGATGATTTAAGTTTTAAGATTGAAGGTGATTATGCAACAGCTTCAAATAATAGAATTGATGGTAACGACCATATAAATGAAACAAAAGGACTTCTAAGAAGTAATGGAGATACCTATATGACTGCTGATCTAGGAGTTATTTGGTATTTCTCTAGAGGAGATCGTTCAACTATTTGTGAACCTTATGGTATTAGAGAAGTTGAAGTAGTTAAAGAAATTGAAGTTCAAACAATTGATACAGTATATGTTGATAAAATTATTGAAAAAGCCGTTACAAAACGTGAAGCGTTTGTATTGGAAAATGTCAAATTTAAATTTGACAAAGATATTCTTACAACTGAATCAAAAATGATTTTAGATAGAGTAGCAACAGTATTAAATAGATTCCCTGAAGAAGGCATTGAGATACTTGGACATACAGACAATATTGGTGATGACCTTTACAATATGGATCTTTCTGAAAGAAGAGCAGTTTCTGTTAAGAACTATTTAATAAGTCAAGGTGTTGATGGAAATAGATTGTACCCAGCTGGATGCGGTGAAAGAAAACCTGTGGTTGAAAATACTTCAGCTATAGGAAGAGCAATTAACAGACGTATTGAGTTTAGCATTTATGATGGAGTTACAAGTGCTTGCCCTAAGTATGAGACTCAATCTGAAAGAAATGGAGCGAATATAAACGATGCAATTTCTAATGGTGAAGCATTAGTTTTAGAAGGTGTTCATTTCAAATTTAATAGTGATGAACTTACAAGTGAATCAACAACTATATTAGCAAATGCAGCAAGTGTTTTAAGTCAATACCCAAATGCTCCTATAGAGATTCACGGACATACTGATAGCATTGGCGATGAAGCATACAATAAAGATCTATCGCTAAGAAGAGCAATTTCAGTTAAGAACTATTTAGCTTCAAAAGGAATTGCTAAAAGTAGAATGTCAACTTATGGTCACGGTGAAGGAATGCCAATTGATGATAACGGCACAGCTTATGGTAGAGCAAGAAACAGAAGAATGGAATTTAAATTGACTGGTGGTTATGAAGGTGTAGAAAACACAAGCGGAAGTAGTACTATTTATGAAGAAAGTTCAACAGTTGGTAAAACTGTTACTGAAACAACTACAGAAACTGTAATTGAAGAAGCCTCTTCTTCTCTTTCTGCAGAAGCCAAAAAAATGGAAGCACAATTGCTTAGTGATGATAAATTTGTACTCAACAATTTAAACTTTGTTTTTGACAAAGATATTTTGGTTGAGAAATCAAAACAAATTTTATTTGATGCGACAAGTGTACTAAAGAAACACTCAAATATTAGTGTTAGAATTGAAGGACATACTGATAACATTGGAGCAGACGACTATAATCAATATCTTTCAATAATGAGATCAAATGCTGTGAAAAGATATTTGATTGAAAATGGAATTTCTAAATCAAGATTAACAACTAAAGGTTTTGGTGAAAAAAATCCTATTGCAACTAATAAAACTAGTGCCGGTAGAGCATTAAATAGAAGGATTGAGTTTAATGTTGTAAGATAAATTTTATGTAATATCTACCAAACACATTTCTTAAAAAATCCCTATTTTGTTTTACATTATAGGGATTTTTTTTAACCACACAATTAAATTATACCATGATTTTAGACAGAACAAAAAAACCAGCCCCAAATGGAAAAATAGTTTTTAATATCCCAAATATTAAAAACTATACGCTAGAAAATGGATTGAATGTTTTCTTTGTGCAAAAAAACACTTTACCAATTGTACAAATAAATCTTATAGTTCATTCGGGAAGTAGGTTTGATATAAAAGATAGAAGTGGTAGTTCTAAGTTAACTTCTATGCTTATAGATGAAGGTGCTGGTTCACTTTCAGGACTTGAGATTGACAATGAAATTGAATCATTAGGCTCTATTCTTAGCACTGATTCTTCAATAGAAAATTCATCTATTTCCCTTATTACATTAAAAGAAAATCTAAAAAGATCATTAGAACTATTTTCTCTTGTTCTAAAAGAACCATCATTTAATGATGAAGATTTTCAACGAGAGAAAGAAAAACTTGAAACAACTATTTTGCAATTAAATGATGATGCTTCTTATCTTGCCTCCACAAAATTTAGGAATGTAATTTTTAGTTCATCACCATACCAATTTCCTAGTTCGGGATTGAAGAATACAACAAGTTTAATAAGTAACAATGATGTTGAAAACTGTTATGAAAATAATTTTTCTCCAAGCAACTCTTCATTAATTATTGTTGGTGATTTAACAGAAAAAGAATTCCATAATTTAACTTCCACTTACTTTGCTGATTGGAAAGCTTCTGCAAAACCAAAACAGTTAAATATAAAGTTTAACAACACAAAAAAACAAATTATAATTATTGATAAACCCCAAGCACCACAGAGTGAAATAAGAGTTGGACATATTTCTAAAACTAGAAAAGCTAAGGACTATTTTGCAACAAATATTATGAATTCAATTTTGGGAGGTCAATTTTCAAGTCGTATAAATCTTAATCTACGAGAAGATAAAGGTTATACTTACGGTGCTCATTCAAATTTCAATTACAATAGTTTTGGTGGTTCTTTTTCTGTTTCAACATCTGTAAAAGCAGAAAATACTGGCGATGCTCTAAAAGAAATTTTATTTGAACTTAAGAATATTAAAACTTCAATATCTCAAACTGAATTAGATTTTTCTAAATCATATTTAACGCGCCGTTACCCTTCAATGTTTGAAACATATTCTCAGCTAGCTAGTAATGCATCGCTCATACCAATTTATGGATTAGAACTAGATTGTTTTCAAAAATATGTAGCAAATATTTCTAAATGTTCTTTGGAAGATGTATTAAAATCTGCTAACGATAATATTTATTTAGATCAACTAGTAGTAGTTCTTGTGGGAAATAAGAATAAAATTAGAAAACAGATTAGAAGCTTTGATTCATTTAAGATAATTGAATAGCATTCTTGAAGTATAACTATGTCTAATGTGCCTAGCACTTTGAAAGTGCCAGGTACATGGAAATTTAGTCTCTATAACAACCTATATGGAAGGATAACCCTATTCCCTTTCTTCAGATACGAGTTAATATTTTGTTGGATAGTTTCCCAATCATCAACATCAATAAAAAACATTTTAGATTTTCCAGGAGCAACTTTGTTAAGGTGAAAATTCAAAAGAGAATTTAAGTCAGCATTATTTTCGCCTTTCAGGTTTATAAATAATTTTAAGTTAAGTACTTTTCTATTTTTTTTCTTAAACTCTTCTTTCAAATAATTTATAAAACTGTTAGAATATCCTGTACCCCTCTTACTTACAAAAAAATATTTCGGTGTATTAAATGAAGAAACTATCGATCTAATATTTTTATTTAAAGTATTAACATTAAGATCTTCATCAAGTTCAAATTTTGGTTTATCTGCATCATCGTCTAAATAAATATAGTATGCCCTTTTACTCTTTAATATTTTTTCTGCTATAGGAATTGATTCGATTCGAAGTGGAAGCAACACACCAAACTTAATTGGAGTTTTTAATAACTTACTAAATTCAGTTTCATTTAGGTCTTCAATATTTTTTAATATAAATGCAACCGATGAATGTGGACGAAGTATTTTCTTAGAATAATTAAGCTCAGCTATTAGTTTAATAAAACTACCAGATCTAATTTCTAAACTTGCTGAACCAAAATCTTTTTTCTCTTTTGATGAAATTTTCACTTCCCGATATATAAATCTTTGGCTAAGCTCCTTTAATATCATAGGAATTGCAACATCACTAGGAATTTCAATTTCATATTTATAGTTTACTGAATCTAATGTTTCCTTTCTAATTTTCTTTTTATTTACCCATTTGTCTTTAATTCCAAAATTTTTTAATACATTTAGAAATGTTCTTTCAATTTCAGATTTTTGAATTTCATCATCACTCCTTAACGGTTCATAATCTGCATCTAACATTCCAAGGACTACATTTAGAAGTAATAAAAGAGACGTAAAAACAATTAGTGTATAAATTATTTTCTTTTTTGATTCCATAGATATAAAAAATCCCAAACAATTAATTAATGTTTAGGGTATAAATAAAATTTAGAGGTTACTTATTTATTTTCAAATTTTGGTTTTCTTTTTTCTAAGAATGCGAGAGTGCCTTCTTTAAAGTCATCAGAGCCACAACACACTCCAAATAAATTAGACTCTAACTCAATACCTTCTGCTTCGCTAATGTTATCAGTACTAATAACAGCAGAAAGTGCAAGAGAAACTGCTATTTGTCCTTTTGAAATAATTTTTTCAGCAATTTTTTCAGATTCATTTAACAAGTCAGAAATAGAATAAATATGATTTACTAATCCAATTCTAAAAGCTTCTTCCGCAGAAATCATATCTCCGGTTAAAATCAACTCGGTAGCTCTACCACTATTTATTAGTCTAGCTAATCTTTGAGTACCACCATAACCCGGAATAATTCCAAGACCAACTTCAGGCAAACCAAACTTAGCATTTTCAGAAGCAACACGAATGTGACAAGCCAATGCAAGCTCGCACCCACCACCAAGAGCAAAACCATTTATAGATGCTATTGCAGGCTTGCCAAGGTTTTCAATTAAGTTAAATACTTTTTGACCTTTTTGTGAAAACTCTCTACCAGAAATTGAATTACATTTGTTAAGTTCACCAATATCAGCTCCAGCAACAAAAGATTTTTCACCAGCTCCAGTTATAATTACAACGTTTGTGTTAGTATCTTTTTTAAGGTAAGTGAATAATTCAAATAGTTCATTAAATGTTTCTTCATTCAATGCATTTAATTTTTCTGGACGATTAACAACTACAGTTGAAATTTTATTTTGTGTACTAAAAATTAGATTGTTAAAGTTCATTATTTTATTCCTTACAATGAAACTGCAATAGGTATTGTTACTCGTACATCAAAAGAAATGAATTGATGGTTTGGCAAGTAATTATAGTTTGCCATAATATCCATTAAGAAAAGTGTAAATCCGCCTCCGAAATGAAATCCAAATTTTGTCAAGTTTTCAGTCATATCTATTCTACCGGAATCAATCTTATATTGATGAAGCTTGGATAAGTATGCAACCGTTGCACCAGCTTCTAAAACTGGCATTAGTAAAACAATATCTTCAATAATTGGAGTAAAATAATGTCTTGCACCAACACTAAATGAAACCAAATTACCTGCTATGTTTGAATGATCAGTAGTTCTATAAAACTTAAATTCTCCGGGATAATTTTGGTAGCCAACTTTAGCAAACAGAAAGAAAGGGAATGTTATATTATCGGTATATGATAAAATCACATCGAACCCGACACCTATCGCTTGTTGATCTGCAAACTTACCAATTGGAAACCGAGGACCAACTCCTGATGTAAGAAGAACTCCTTTTGCTTCACCTAAACTTGAAGATTGCGAGAAACTAACAGAGGTTACTAATAAAATAAATAATAGTATAAGTACGTTTTTTCTCAATTGCTTTTATCAAAATGTTAATGAATACTTTTCAATTAAATAGTTCAGTTCCTACTCCAAATTTATAAACTAAAACTCCACCAAGCTTTGCAGCAGTAAAGATGAGATATAAACCGACAAGTGCAAAGATAACAAATAAATATTGAAGCTTATGTGCAAACTTCTTTTTTAGAACCAAATATGTTTTAATAATTAGTAAAGTAAAAAAATACCAAAGTGTTAAACTAGCAAACTCTTCGTGTTTTTCTATCGCTTCAATAATATCTTTATTAGTTATTTTGTCAATAACTTCTTGCATTGCTAGGTTACCAGTTAAAGTTGCTGCTAAAGAAGTTATTACAGCAATAAATAATAAAACATGAGAAATAGTTATTAGATATTTTTTTTTGAGAAATAGATTTAAGATTTCCAAACCCACAAATGAAAATAGTAGTACAATAGGAAAGTGAATTATTAATGGATGGAGTTCTGCAAATATTTTCATGAAACTGCTTTTATTTTAATTCTAACTTTTTTTAGTATCATTTTTTTTGATTTTAGAACTACTAATACTTTACCTTAAAAAGAAATAAACCCTTTGCTGGAACTGCTTCACCTCCGGCTTCTCTATCCTCTATCTCTAAAGTATCAAGCAAGTATTTTGGTCCTAAGTCTTTACTGTTAGCATATAAGAGAGTACCAACAACAGTCCTAACCATTCCGTGCAAAAATCTATTCGCTTCTATCTTAAAGATAAAAAAATCTTTGGTTTCTCTCCATCTGGCAGTGTAAATATTACAGACTTTGTTTTGTGTATCAGTTTTTCTTTTACAAAAAGATGTAAAGTTATGCTCACCTAATAAACTTTTACTTAATTCATTTAGATTAAAAATGTTAAGCTTACTAATTGAGTGATAATTATAAGAATATTTAGAGTAAAATGGATTTTTATTTTTAGCTATTAAATATAAATAACTTCTTTTTTTTGCATCGAACCTTGAATGGAAATTTTCATCGACTTCATTAATATTTTTAATAGCAATTGAAGATGGTATTAAAGAATTTAAGGCGTGTTCGAATTGAAAAATATCTAGATTATTTTCAATCTTAAAATTTGCAACTTGTCCTATAGCATGAACAGCTGCATCCGTTCTACCAGAGCCAATTAAGTTAATTTCGGTTTGTGTTATTTTTTCAATCGCTCGTATTAGTTCATCTTGAACTGTATTTCCATCCGGTTGAGATTGCCAACCAAAATAATCTGTTCCATCATATTGTATTGTTAGTTTGTAGTTAGGCATTAGTATCTATTAGAATAATTATTACAAACTAAATTTAACAAATTGATTTCTCTTTTTAGACAAATAAAAAGTGCCTGGCATCTTAGAGATACAAGGCACTTGGGATTTTCAGTTTACTATTATTTATTCTTCAGAAGATTCTACAGTTTCTAGTTCTTCTAAAATTTCCCTTTTTCTTTCGGATGGGATTTCTTTTTCTGTTTTGAAACTGTGAAGTAATACGTCAACTTGCTGCAACAGATTTTTCTTTAAATATTTTGGAGCAAAAATTGATGCATCAAGCATATAAATTCGCTTAGTTTCTTCATCGTAAAAAGTATAATTTATAAAAGGACCACCACCACTTTGGTCGTTAAACCGCCATAGTCCTTGTGTCATAATTGCGTATTTTTCATTAAAGTTAACTTCCTTACTCATCTTATAATCATCGTAATGGTCAACATAAGCTTTATTATCAGCAGTAGTATAAAATTTTTTTGTTATTTCATCTCGCTTAGCACCAATGGAGTCTTTGTTTAAGAATTCCGGAGTTGCATCATCAATCCAATGAATAAAAATCCATCTCTCCATATTAGTATTAACACCACGTCTTATCCAAACAAAATTATCTTCGGGTTTATTCATAGCAAGTTTATAATCTGCTTGCATATATATCATCCAGCCGTAATCGGTAATTAATTTTGCTTCTATATTTTTTTTTTCAAACCTCGAATTATATAATCCTTTAGCCAATCTTTTATTTGAAATATCTTTAAAGTAAAATAAAAGATCATCTTTGTTTGCTAATAGTTTTTGCTCTAACACATCAATGTCTTTTGCAGATAAAAACATTACTAATTGTCCGGTTGACCAAAGGTCATATTTATTAATTACAAAAGCACTATCTGCCAAAATTAAATTCTTAACATTCTCATCAATAGATTTATTAATAAATTTAGATACTTTTGAATTGGAATTGAGTGGTGCAATTATCAAAACATTTTTTGTTCTTTTAAGTTTATTGAGGTAAGAAATGTCTCTTCTTTCTATTCTAAAAAGTTGTTCAGGTTGAGGAGTATAAATCAACTTCCCAAAAACTTCATTTAGAGATTTTTCTAAAAGATTAAACTCTAGCGAATCTGCAATAATTATGATTTTATCTTCTTCACCCTTTGCTTTTCTTTTTGAGTTACAACTGCTTAAAGTTAATACTGATAAAATTAAAAGTGTTAAAAATGTAATTTTTGTTTTCATATTTTTGAGGCTTGGTTTTATTGAGTTTGATAGTTATTAAACACTAATAAATAGTATCTGTTCCAATATTAAAAAGAAAGATTGGGTAAAAATAATAAATATAATCCCCATAGCGTAAAACCTATTGAAATTGGGATTGTTAAATTATCATCAGCCCAACCGTAAGAAATATTTTCTACAATTGCACCAACGGCAGCAGCTACAAATCCAATTACATATTCCAAAGGTAAACCATCTACTTTGGGAGTAAAAAGAACAACAATGCAAGCTGTAATAAAAAAAGCAAGTGTACCTTCTAAACTTTTAGATAAAAACTTATGCTTCCCAAAACGTCTGCCAAATAATGCTGCAGCTGTATCTGATATTATTAGAACAGAAAACCCAGTTATAAAAAATATTTTTGGAAAAAGCCACATTGTTAAAGTTGCAGCTATAAAAACATAAGATGCACCATTAAGATTTTTTTTACTTGTATCACTTTCGTGTTCTCGTAAAATAAAACCAAATGTTTTATTGACTAAATCATTCAGCGGTTTTATAAAGTGACGACCATAATCGATAACAACAGAAATAATTGTAATTGGAATTAAATAACTGAGTGCGGTTTTTTTATCTATAAAGGTATAAACAATTGGTATTGATAACGAACAAAGGTGAATAACTTTTCTCAGTAACTCACCTTTAAAATCTATTGTTCCATTATCAATTTTATCCATCTTTTTTATCAGAATCGGTATCGGCTTTTGTCTCTTTAGTACGAACCGTTTTTTCTACCATCATTTCTTTTACATGTTCAGGAACTTCGTCTTTCCCATTTCGTTTTGATGGAGGAAGTTTTTCGCCTTCCATAATTTTATGAATTTCTTCAGCATCTAAAATTTCTCTTTCCAGCAACTCTTCTGAAAGTCTATGCAATTCATCCATATTTTCTGTTAGTATTTTTTCTGCACGATTCATTCCTCTCATAATAATTGTTGAAATTTCATCATCAATTAGCTCGGCCGTTTTTTGACTGTAATCGTTATGCTTTGTTACTTCTCTTCCAAGGAATAGTTCTTCTTCATTTTTCCCTAAAGCAAGTGGCCCAATTTTTTCACTCATTCCCCATTCGCAAACCATTTTTCTTGCTAAGTTTGTTGCCTTCTCAATATCGTTACCTGCTCCGGTAGTAAAATTATTATACACAATTTTCTCAGCTGCTCTTCCACCCAATGCATAAGCAATGGTTGCTTCCAAGTATTCTTTAGAGTATGTATGCTTTTCATCAACTGGTAAATAAGTTGTAACACCAAGTGCTCTTCCTCTTGGAATAATTGTTACTTTATGAACTGGATCAGATTCTGGAATTTTCAATGCAACAAGAACGTGTCCAATTTCATGATAAGCAGTTATCTTCTTTTCTTTTTCAGAAATTATCATACTCTTTCTTTCAGTACCCATCATAACTTTATCTTTTGCATCTTCAAAGTTATCCATAGTAACTGTTTCTTGATTTTGACGAGCAGCAAGTAAGGCAGCTTCATTAACTAAGTTTGCAAGATCAGCACCAGCCATACCTGGCGTTCCCTTTGCAAGAATTTTTAAGTCAACATCTTTACACAAAGGAACATTTCTTGTATGAACTTTTAGAATACCTTCTCTCCCTTTAACGTCTGGTCTATCAACAACCACTTGTCTATCAAATCTTCCAGGTCTTAATAATGCGGGATCTAAAACATCTGGTCTGTTTGTTGCAGCAATAATTATTACACCACTGTTTTGTTCAAAACCATCCATCTCAACAAGTAGTGCATTTAAAGTTTGCTCACGCTCATCGTGTCCGCCACCAAGCCCAGCACCACGATGACGACCTACTGCATCAATCTCATCTATAAAAATTATGCAAGGAGCACTTTTTTTACCTTGATCAAAAAGATCTCGAACACGGCTTGCACCAACACCCACAAACATCTCAACAAAATCAGCTCCACTCATAGAAAAGAAAGGAACACCAGCTTCACCAGCAACAGCACGAGCCATTAAAGTTTTACCAGTTCCCGGAGGTCCTAACAATAAAACTCCGCGTGGAATTTTACCGCCAAGCTTTTGAAACTTTGTTGGTTCTTTTAGAAATTCAATTATTTCTTGTAATTCTTGTTTAGCTTCATCTGCACCAGCAACATCTTTGAAAGTTACTTTCAGTGCTGATTCAGGAACCACTTTAGCTTTACTCTTTCCAAAATTAAAAATTCCTCTTGAACCACCACCAGCACCACCTTGCATTTTACGCATTATTAAAATCCAAACACCTATAATTAAAACCCAAGGTAAAAATCCTAATAATATTGTTAACCATTCATTCGAATCGTGAGCAAATGTATATTTTATTTCTTTAGACTTCCATATTTTTTGTTGTTCTTGAATAAGGTCTTCGACAATTACTATATTTACTTTCTTAGTACTTATGTATTGCCCACTTACCAATAATTTTTGTTCTTCAATTAAATCAGCTTCAATTGCATAATTATTAATTTCAGACTTAACTAATCTTATCTCTTTAATCTTATCGGTCTCAAGTAAATTTTCATAGACATCGTAGTCAATATCAAGTACTCCGGTTCTTCCTTCATCCAAAATTTGCATAACAATTACTGCTGCAATAATAACTGCTCCCCAAGTAAATACTGTTTTAAGTATTTTGGTCCAATCAAAATCACCATCTGGTTTTTGCGGAGGTTTAAATCCTTTTTTCTTTTTCTCTACTTTTTTGTCTTCCGAATTATCAGCCATTTTCAATTCTTTTATAGGTTTGTACATTCACTTTCTCCAATTATCTCAATTATTCGCTTAACGCGTATATTGATTTTAAATTCCTAAATTTTTGAGCATAATCCAATCCATACCCAATTACAAATTCATTTGGAATTTCGAACCCAATATAATCAATTTTAGTTTTATATTTTAGACTATCCGGCTTGACCAAAAGACTTGCTACTTTTACACTTGCCGGATTATATTTTTTTAGCATATCGTTTATATATTTGATAGATAATCCAGTATCCACAATATCTTCTACAATAATTATATGACGTTCCGAAATATCTGCGTTAAGTTCTTTAATTAACTTAACCGCACCAGAGGAAATTTTTTCATCCCCATAACTTGATAACTTAAAAAAATCTATCTCGTGATGAATATTTACTTCTCTAACTAAATCAGCAAGGAACAAAAATGAGCCATTTAGAACGCCAATAAAAATAGGTAATTTACCATTATAATCTAATGTAATTTGTTCGCCTATTTCCTTTACCCTATTTTGTATTTTTTCTTCGGACAAAAGAGTAACAAATTTTTCATTGCCAACCCAAAGTTCTTCTTTCTTATTTTCTAATTCAGACATATTTTCAAAACACTTTTTGTTCTTGATGTTACTTTATATTTTTCGCTAACTTTTAGCCCAACTAACCAAACAATATCTTGCCTATAAGTTAAAACTAATTTGCTCTTTCTATTATAAGTAGGAACTCTTGAATCTGTAAGAATATCAGATATTTTTTTCTTCCCATTCATTCCTAAAGGCTGAATAAAATCTCCGTCTTTCCATTCTCTTAACACAAAGTCTTTTTTTACTTTTTCTGCTGAAATAATTTCTTCAAACTTTTTTTTATTAAACTTTACATCTTTTATGTTGAGCTTTTCAATGCTAAACTCTTTATTATTTATTTGAACTGTTTGCCCAACTTTAATTTTTATTTTATCAAATTTATTTTTGTCAGACTTTTTTATTACAAGTTGATTTCTTTCTTTAACACAAACAAAATTTTTAGAAATCTCAATTAAACTTCCGGTTTGACAATCAATCAAGTCATTAAGTTTCAAACTTAATTGAAAACTATATTCAACATCTGTTTCATTTTGGATAACATTCTTAAAAACTTCGCCCCAAACTGTTAAGGGATATTTTTTCAACTTAAGAATATTGATAGAAGTCCTACCACTATTGGTCTTTACAACTTCTTTAATAATTCCAGAAACGAAATAATCAATAATTTCTTTTTGATTTCTAATAACTTCCGAAGAGTTAAGAATTACTTTATTCAATCCTGGATTGATATTTTTTTCAACTAAAGGGATTATTTTTTTACGTAAATAATTTCTTCTAAACTCTAAATTTTTATTTGATGAATCTTCACGATATTTTAGATTCAATTCTTTTAAGTAAAGTTTAATATCTGTTTTACTTAAACATAAAAAAGGACGAATAATATTATCTCGCTTAATTGGTATTCCAGCAATTCCATCAAGTCCGGTTCCACCTACAATATTTAAAAGAACAGTTTCAGTATTGTCGTTACTATTGTGAGCTGTAACAATTAAATCTGATTTTGTTTTTTCTGCAAATTTTTCTAACTCAGTATATCTTAAAATTCTTGCTGCTTCTTCAATTGATAATTTATTTTTCTTAGCAAATATTTTAACATTTACACTTGGAGAATAAAACGGAACATTAAATTTTTCATAAAGACTTTTGCAAAACTTTTCGTCTCTATCACTTTCACTTCCACGCAAATTATGATTTACGTGAACAGCAGAAATATCAATTTTATACTTTTTCTTATACTTATAAAAAAAATGGAGAGCAAAAACTGAATCGGCTCCCCCGCTTAAAGCAATAACTATTTTTTTTGCATCAAAAAGTAAGTTATGTCTTTTAATGTATTTTATAACATTCTGTTCTATTGTTTTTTGATGCTTCATTTAGACTAATATATCTCATCATTTATCAATGACATCTTTCTCTTTGCTTGTCATTCCCGAATGTTTTTATCAGCTTGTCCGCCGTTTTGTTGGGCGGGGAATCCATTTGTAATTATGTCCTGGATTCCTAATCAAAGTTTATCCCGGGTTTATAAACATGGTTAGGAGTTATGTAACATTTACATGAATGACAAGAACTATTTTCTACTCTATATTCAAAATCTTAAATTTAATAACACCCGCCGGAACTTTTGCTTCAACAGTAGTTCCTTTTTTTGCTCCCATCAATGCACTACCAACCGGAGATGTAATTGATATTTTACCATCTTGTAAATTCGCTTCTTCAGCAGAAACCAATGTGTATTTATATGTTTTTTTATTATTCAAATTTTTCACTTCTACATCAGACAGAATATGAATTTCATCATTGGTAAACTGTGATTTGTCAATGATTTTTGCTTTAGAAAGTGTTTGTGCCATTTTTGCAATCTTAAGTTCTAAATGTCCTTGTGCTTCCTTTGCAGCATCGTATTCGGCATTCTCTTTTAAATCCCCGTGAGCTCTTGCTTCGGCAATTCTTTTTGCCATTTCATTTCTTCCGTTTGTCTTTAATTCTTTAAACTCTTTCTCAATCTCAAGTATTCTCTCTTGAGTCAAATATACAAATGTTGACACTTGCTATCTCCTATTTTCTGCTATATAAAAAAAATTGCCACTACTTTCAGCAGTGGCACACTCAAACATAATAAATTATGTAATTTTTTACAAGAAGATGTATAATTTTAAGCTAAGTTAATGCTATATGTTTATTCGCAGATTGCGAGCAATTCACGTTACAATATCTTTTTATTCAAAAACTTCTTGCACTCTGCAAAAGGATTTGAAGTCACAATATTTACAAACTAAATTTTCTCTATCTTCAAACTCGGAAAGATGAAACTCCCCTTTTCCAATTTTATCGTAATAGTTTTCTAAATGTTGTTTTGTAGTTTTAATTTGTTCATCATTCAATTCTAAAATTAGTTCTTCTGTAAGTTTTTTACGAGTTAAGTTAACTGGTTTTTTTCCGAAATTCTTTTCGTTATAACTTAATGAATATATGAACATTCGAAATCCATCAAAATCTTTTTCTTCTATATTTTCTATTATATGTTTACCTGCCATAAGGTAAACTATTAACTGAAGTGAAATCCCTTTTATTAAATCACTAACTTTTGGTTTTGCACCTTTTAATTTATAGTCAACAATATTAAACTGATTGTTTTTAACATCAACATCTATTCTATCAATTTTTCCTCTAAGTTTTAATTTACCAATTTGCAATGGCGGAATATTTGGAGCGTCTTTTTGATCTCTGCTAAAAGTACCAAACGGATATTCAAAATAGAAAGGAGTAAAATTGTCATCTCGTTTTTGTTCTTCAAGCAAAAATTTATTTAGAATTGAATTTTCTTTCACTCCGTCAATGCCAAGTATTTTTTCTTTTTCGAAAAAAGCTAATGGTGAATGAAGATTAAGTTTATTTATTTTTTCTTCTGCAATTTCAAATATGATTTTTTTTAGATTGTTAAACTCTTTACTATCACAATTATTTACAGGGATTTTTTCTTTTTTTACTTTAGAATAAAACTCATACAATATTGAATGTAGAACATTTCCAAGTTCAATCGGTTCAGCCTCTTCTTTTGGTTCAGCAATTGGTTTTAGTCTTAATACTTTTTCTGAGAAATATTTAAACGGACACTTTGCCAATATTTCAAATTGAGATGAAGAAAATTCTTTATCAAGAAATGTTTCTAAATATTTATCAATACTTTCATTCGGTTCATCATTTTTAATGAACCCGCTAAAACTATTATTTTCAAATGGAGTAGAAGTTCTTTCCAGCCCTATTCTATTGGTCTTAAGTAGTTTTTCTAATTCTATTTTTATACTTTTAATTTCTTTACGGAGCTTTGAATTACTAGTATTTTTCCCAAGTTCAATCAACAATTCTTCTTTAGAAAATATTTTATTGTTAGCATAATTTTCCAATGAAGTTAAGGAAACTATTTTCTCCAAATCTTTCACAAATGTAGATGGGACTAATTCAGCGTCAGCATCGTGTTTAGGAATTGTTAAATATAGTTGCTTACTCCAAGATGAAAGTACTTGATAAAAATGATACCGCTCTTCCGTTTGATGAATAAGTTCTTTCTTCTGGAACGAACCAGAAAAAAATATTTCTGGCTGATATTTTGTTGGAAAATCACCATCGCACATTCCTCCAAGAAACAAATAATCAAAACTCAATCCGCGAATTTCATTTACAGATGTAACCAAAACTCCTTGGTCGGTTTTTTCCTTAACATTAAAGCGAGCCCAATTGGCAATGGTTTTAATCTGTTCAATAAAATAATTAACTGAATATTTTTGTTCTCCTTCTTCTATTTTAATAAACGATAGAACTTCAGTCAGCGTTTGCATCAACACAGTAATTGACTTTATATATTCTTCTTCCTTTCCAAAAGATTTGTCTAACAGTTTACAAGGTAATTTAAGCTGAAGTAAAATTTTTTTGAAATTCTTTAGAAACTCATCAATTGTATTTTTTTCTCTGAGCGGACTTAGAAGTTTATCTAAATAAATAATATCAGCTTTGGCTTTCTTAAATTTTTGTTTCTCATTTTCATTTTCATAATTGGTAAGTTCTGTTTTATAAGGCAACAATGTTAGAGCATCATTAATTATGTACTCCCAATTATTTTTGCCGGAAATAATTTTAAGTTCAGAAGCAACTGTTAGTAAATTGCTTAGGTCAATATTTTTAATATTTAGAAAACCATTGGTTAAAACTCTTGCAATATCATTGTAATAAAAATCGTGTTCAATTAGCTCAAGCAAGCTAATAGCAGCCACAACAGGCGGAGAAGACTTTAGTTGAATTCTATCTGTAAGATTTAGTGGAATGCTATATTTATTAAAAATATCACGAATATTACTTGAATAATTCCCAACAATATTAAAGGCAACACAAATATTTTCGGGACTAACATTTTCACGAAGTATAAGCTCTTTTATTTTTTTTGCAATAAATTCTATTTCTTCAATTCTATTTTGAAGTTCAATTTTGTGAATATTATTCTTATATTTTTCACTCTTTTTAATATTCATTTTTGGTTGAAATAAATTTGAGCGAACCAAACTCTTAAACTCAGAAGTATCTGTTGGAGCAGAATCAACTACTCTGTTAAAACCATATTCTTCAAGCTTGGTATAACTTTCATCAAGATGAGAAAAAAGTGATGGGTTATAATTATAATAATCAAAACTTAGGAATACCTTCTTCTCAGATAACTCAGAAAGTTTATTTATAATTTTTACTTCGGGAGAAGTGAACTCGTCAAACTCATTTAATATTATAGTTTCAACCGTTGAGAAATAATTATTGAACGATTCTGTAAAATCTTGCATTGTAAGATTTAGCACATCTGAATAAATATCTCCAAGTTCTTCTACTGATAATATTTGACATTTTTTATTGTACAATTCATAAATGCTTGCAATATCTTCAGCTTTACTTTTTTCACTTCCTTCCAACTTGTTAGATTCTTCCAAAAGTTTATTCGAAGAAATCCCATGACGTTTATATTCCGAAATTACATTTTTAATTTTATCTAAAGTTCCAAACGGAACTCCCGAACTGTAAGCAGCAAAATATTTTAATTCTAATTCTTCCACAGCTTGCTTTATAAATACAGACGAAGCCGCTTCACTCAATGGGATAAAGGGTTTGTGGAAGTTATTGATTTTTGTTGTTAGTGTTGTAAGGGTTTCAACATTAATTTTTGTTACGGGTTTATTTTTATAACTACTAATTATTGTTTTCTTTAGTTGGCGAAGTTTTCTATTTGTTGGAACAATTATTAATAGAGTGCGAACAGAATCATTTTTAATTTTGTTATCAATTAACTCTGTAATATTTATTGAATCAATTTTTTCTTTTGTTAGGATCATTTGAGTTAAATATTAATTGTGAATCATTATTATTTTCTTATGCTTGGGTTTTACTCCCTCGACTCCGCTCGGGATGACATTTGTTTGCACTTAAAAATAGTCATACTGAGCGGAGTCGAAGTATGACGGAATCCATGAAATATTAAGTAACTGGATTCCCGATAAAGACATTCGAGAATGACACAATAACAAAATCAAAACTCTAAACCTTCGAGATTTTAATACAACTTTAACTTATGCTTAATCAGTCCTTCTAAAAATAACTTTGTCACCTTCTTTAATATTTTGCGAAGTTGTATAACCCGCATTCACCTCAACTACGTACTGCGCTGGAGCAGAAGAAAGATAAGAATTTTCATCATAAGGTTTTGTGTTTTTATGAATTGTAACAATTTCTAATTTCGAATTAACAAAAAGCATATCTAAAGATAGAACAGTATTCTTCATCCAAAAGGATTGCATTCTTTCAGTTGGGAAAATAAATAACATACCTTGATTCTCTTTCATTTCAGTTCTGTACATCAGCCCATCAGTTCTATCATTATTATTCTCTGCAAATTCTAAATCTATTGCAGAAATAAATCCCCCATCTTTATTCTGAAAAGTTAGTTCTCCATTTTTTTCAAACTTATAATTTTTCTCTACTATTTTATTGTTTGCTGGCTTCAGCTTTCTATCATTACTCTTAAAAATATTAGAAAATATTAGTAGCAAAAAGGCTAATATTATTACAACTACAATAATAGAAGTAAGTTTACTTTTAGGTTTTTGAGTATTACTTTTTTTTGCCATATCAAACTAAGCCTTAATTTATTAACTTTGATTTTACTTGAAATAAATTTAACAATTTGTTTATAATTTTGTTTCGGCAATTATGTTTATAGATAGAGAAAAAATACTACTGAAAGATATGCAAATAAGAATGCTGAAAAGTGCTTGGGGAAATTCCTCAACTGATTCAGCAGTCGAAAGAATTACATATCTTTCTGATGAATTAAAAATTAAAGGTTACTTAGCTTATCCAAGTGATACATCAAAAAAGTATCCTTGCATTATTTGGTGCAGAGGTGGTTTTGGAAATGCTGGAGCTTTAGATGATTTTATTGCTCAAGGAATTCTTGGTCAAATTGCAAGTTGGGGCTATGTAGTTTTTGAAACTCAATACAGAGGAAACGTTGGTGGTGAAGGGAAAGACGAATTTGGCGGAGAAGACTTAAATGATATTTTTAGTCTTATTCCATTAGCTGATGAACTTGAGTTTGCCGATAAAAACCTTTGGGGAATTGAAGGTTGGAGCAGAGGCGGAATGATGACTTATCTTGCTCTGACAAAACCTAACAAATTTAAGGTTGCAATAACTTCTGGGGGAATTACAAACCTTAATTGCAGTAAAGATGAAAGTACTTTTATGAAAAAATTGTTAGCTCATTACGGAAATAATCTTGATGACAAACATTGTTCTCAAAGGTCAATAATAAATTTTGTTGATGAAATGACAAAAGATGTTCCACTATTGATAATGCACGGGCTTAATGATGATAGAATTCCACCGCATCATTCTTTGGATTTATCAGTTAAACTTATTGAGAATAGAATTAAACATCGGTTAGTGATGTTTGAAGATGGAGATCACTTTTTAAGAAATCATAAAAAGGAAATTGATAAATTACGTAAGAAGTGGTTTGATAAATATTTAAAATAAAAAGGAGAAAAAATGGCAAAAAAAAATTGGTTAGTAAAATCAGAACCATCTTGTTTTTCTGTAGATGATTTAGCTAATGCTAAAAATAAAACAACTCATTGGGATGGAGTAAGAAATTATCAAGCAAGAAATTTTATGCGTGATGATATGAAGATAGGCGACCTCGTCCTTTATTATCATAGCAACACAGAACCACCTTCTGCAGTAGGATTATGCGAAATTGTTAAAGAAGCCTATCCAGACTTTACTGCTTTTGATGATGCAGAAGATCATTACGATCCAAAAAGTGATCCAAAAAATCCAAGATGGTTTATGGTAGATATAAAATTGATTAAGAAATTCAGCAATATAGTTTCTCTTGCTGAGATGAAAAATAATCCCAAATTAAGTGAAATGAAATTAGTTCAGCGTGGTAATAGACTTTCTGTAATGCCAGTAACAAAAAAAGAGTTGGATGAAGTTATTAAAATGAGTGGAACAAAAATTTAGGATTCCCTTTTTGATATTTCCAAAAGTGTTTACTTATTTAGTTTAATAATATTTTTATTGGGAGAATAATTTATGAGAAAGAAAATTTTCAATCTGCAAAATTTACTGTTTGTGTTTTTATATTTAGTTTCCACTTCCTTATCAACCATTGCTCAAACAAGTATTGTTGAGGCATTTCCAAATCTCTCTTTTGCCAGACCAGTTGATATACAAAACGCAGGTGATAATTCTGATAGAATTTTTATTGTTGAACAAGCAGGAAGAATTATTGTATTTCAAAACAATGAAGAAGAAACAAACTCAACTATCTTTTTAGATATTAAAGAGCAAGTAAATTTTGGAGGCGAACAAGGTTTATTAGGTTTGGCATTCCACCCAAATTATAAAACAAACGGATACTTTTTTCTAAACTACACAGCTTCCAATCCAAAGCGAACAGTTATTGCAAGGTTTACAGTTTCAGATAATGATTCTAACATAGTAGATATAAATAGTAAGCTTGTTATCTTAGAAGTTGAACAACCGTATAGCAACCATAACGGAGGACAGTTAGTGTTTGGACCTGATGGATTTTTATATGTTGCTTTTGGTGATGGTGGTTCTGGTGGTGATCCAAAGAATCATGGACAAAACTTAAAAACTATTTTAGCATCTATTATTAGAATTAATATTGATAGTACTAGTAACAACAAAAATTATTCTATTCCACAAGACAATCCGTTTGTTAATAATACTGATAGCTTAAAAGAAGAAATTTTTGCTTACGGATTAAGAAACGTTTGGAGATTTAGTTTTGATCAAACCGGGAATATTTGGGCTGCAGATGTTGGTCAAAATGCTTGGGAAGAGATTCATCTAATTGAAAGTGGAAAAAATTATGGTTGGAGAATAATGGAAGGTATGCATTGTTTTGAGCCTAGTACAAATTGCAACCGAGAAGGTTTAGAACTTCCCATTTGGGAATATGGACATAATAGCGAAGGTGGTTATTCAATTACCGGAGGTTATGTTTCACAAGACATAAATGTACCAGACATATTAAATAAATATATTTATGCTGATTATGTAACTGGAAATATTTGGGCTTTTGATCCTAGTAATTCTTCAACTCCAAATTCACTTATTAAAAAAGTTTCTCAAAATATTTCTACTTTTGGAATTGATGAGAATAAAACTCTCTACTTTGCTGATTTAACTTCGGGTAAAATTTACAAGTTTATTGATAATAGTGTAAACTCTGTTGGCAGTATTACACCAAGTAATTTTGAACTACTTCAAAATTATCCTAATCCATTTAATCCAAGTACAAATATTAAATACACAATTCCAGTAGAGACAACTCACAAGTTGTCTCTACCAGTACAGCTAAAAATTTATGATTTACTTGGCAAAAATATTGCAACATTAGTAGAGCAAAATAAAACATCTGGAAACTATACAATTGAGTTTGATGCTTCATCTCTTACAAGTGGTATTTATTTTTATCGAATAATTGCTGGAAATTTTATTTCTACAAAAAAAATGATTCTTCAAAAATAACAACTCCAATTTCTATTCATTCCATCTAACCTATTTTGTTTTGTTCTAAACTATTTAATAGTCAATAATTTATTATGTCATTCATCTTGACATATCAAATCAATTCCATTTAATTTGTGATGTACAACACACAGTAGTAAACAGTAAAAAAAGATTTATTAATTTTTTAGGCAGAGAAATGATAAAGTATTTATTGGGAATGCTTTTTTACATTAGTGTTTCATTTACAATGGCACAAACCGCAACACAACCAAGCGGAAGAGGTACAGAAGTAAGTCCATATCTAATTAACACATTAGAAAACCTTTATTGGATAACGCAAAATACAGATAAGTGGTGGAACGTTTTCTATAAACAGACTGCTGATATTGATGCATCATCAACAAATAAATGGAGTTGGGATGATGGGAGTAAAAATAAAGCTGTTGGATTTAAGTCTATTGGCGATAATGTCAGCGGTTCTTTTAACGGCACTTATGATGGTCAAGGATTTTCAATAGATGGTCTTTATATACGTCGCTACTTAGCTGATCACGTAGGTCTATTCGGCAATACTTGGGAAGCAACTCTTATAAATATAAATTTAACTAATGTAAATATCACTAGTTATTATGGTGGCAACCAAACCAATATAGGTTTTGATTTTATAGGTGCATTGGCTGGAACATCTAATGGTTCTACAATAAGAAACTGCCACTCTAGTGGAAGTGTGTCTGGCGGTGGTGCAATTGGTGGATTAGTAGGTTATATTATTTTTTCTGATCATAATGATACAAACATGGATGATTGTTCCAGTACTTGTACTGTTAGTGGAGTAAATTGGATAGGTGGCTTGGTGGGTATTAATAATGGCTCATTTGTAAACAATTGTTATTCAACCGGAAGTGTTACTGGCAGTACAAATATTCAAGGAGAGAATAGTTACTCATCGGGAGGACTGATAGGGAAAAATATGGACTATGCTACAGTTACTATGAGTTATAGTTCAGGCACAGTAACTGGAGAGTTTAACGTTGGCGGTTTTATAGGAAATAATTCCGATGCAATTGTAGAAAATTGTTTTAGTACTGGTAACACTTCTGGTTCAGCAAGTATTGGTGGTCTTATTGGTTATAGTTCATTTGATATCAACGAAGGAGTATTTGTAGAGAACTGTTATAGTATTGGTCATGTTTCAGGTATAGATAAAGTTGGGGGTCTTATAGGGCAGAAATTGTATTCTGATGTTGTAAACTGTTTCTGGGATACAGAAACTTCCAGAACTTCTTTAAGTGCTAGTGGTACTGGTAAAACAACTTCTCAGATGCAAACTGAAACTACATTTACAAAGGCTGGTTGGAACTTCAAAAATATTTGGCAAATGAATGGCTATCCCGATTTTACATCAAACCCCTTGCCAGTAGAACTAACTTCCTTTACTGTTAGAAACATAAATAACAAGATTGAATTGGAGTGGGAAACAGCAACAGAAGTAAACAATTATGGTTTTGAAATTGAAAGGAAGTATCAAGATTTGAGTATCAAGAATCAAAATGAAAAGCGAAGCTGGGAAACGATTAGTTTCATAGAAGGACATGGAAATAGTAATTCACCAAAACGATATAGTTTAGTAGATGAAAAAGTTAGTTCTGGAAAATATTTATACAGATTAAAACAAATTGATATTGATGGTTCATTCGAGTATTCAAAAACAATTGAAGTTGATTTAGGATTACCAATGGAATTTGAATTAAGTCAAAATTTTCCAAATCCATTTAACCCAACAACAAAAATAAAATATAGCATTCCAAATGTAGCCTCTAACTTTAGTTTGAGCGTTGTACTAAAAGTGTATGATATACTTGGCAAAGAAGTAGCAACAATAGTAAACCAAAAACAAAATTCCGGTAATTACGAAGCTACTTTTGAAGGTAATAGTTTAGCGAGTGGAACTTATATTTATAAATTACAAGTTGGCGATTTTACTGAAATTAAAAAAATGATGTTAGTAAAATAGTGCCAAGTTTTATAATCTCAAATCACTCATTTGTATTGTAAAGTAGTTTCTAGAATTACTAACTACTTTACAATATGCTTAAATATTTGCTCAGCGTGAACCCTAGAATTTTCAATAAACCATTTATTAGTTTCCATACCTCCGCAAACTACTCCGGCTAAGTATAGCCCTTTAATGTTGCTCTCATAAGTTTTCTTATTATGTATAGGTATTCTCTTTTTACTTTTATCAAACTTAATTCCAATAGAGTTTAGAAATTTATAATCTGGCTTATAACCAGTCATTGCAAAAACAAAATCATTTTTTATCTTTACTACTTTTTTTGGTGTTTCAATTTCAACATAATTCTGAGTTATTTTTTTAGCATTAGAATTATAAAAAACTTTAATTTCCTTTTCTTTTATTCTGTTTTCAATATCAGGTTTTACCCAATACTTTACAACACTATCAATACTACTATTCCTAATAACCATAGTAACTTCGGCACCACGTCTATAAGTTTCCAAAGCAACATCAACGGCAGAGTTACTTGAACCAATAACTAAAACCTTTTGATAAGCAAACGGATGAGACTCTTTGTAGTAATGAAATACCTTAGGGAGTTCTTCTCCCACAACATTTAAACGGTTTGGAAAATCAAAATACCCAGTTGCAACTATAACCTTGGAAGTAATGTAGGTTCTAGTTTTTGTTTTAAGTTTAAAATAGTCTTTCTCTTTTTCAATAGAATTAACAGACTCGTAAGTATTAACTTTTAACTTCCAAGAATCTTTAACTCTCCGAAAATATTCTAAAGCTTCTCTACGTGTTGGCTTATCACTATGGGAAATGAATGGAACATCTCCAATCTCTAATCTATCGGAAGTAGAAAAGAAAGTCATATTTATTGGGAAGTTATAAACAGAATTAACGAGAGAACCTTTTTCAAGAATTAAGTATTTTAATTTTTTCTTAGTGGCTTCAATTCCGCAAGCAAGTCCAATAGGACCAGCACCAATTATAATTACATCAAATTTTTGTTTCATAAAACTAGTCTCGTATATATATGCTACACCGATTTGGTTTTTGGATTTTAAAATTGTCATCTCGAACACGTCTTTTGGGGAGAGATCTCAAACTCTATTTTGTTAGGGGATTTCTCAATCACAAAAAAAGTTCATATTGAAATGACATTTACTAAACACCAAAAACTAATTTCATTTATTTAGATTAACCAAAATCTTTTAATATTTTAACAAAGTAAATATACTGATATAATCATAATTCAAAATCACCTAAACATGAAAACTTTTAAATATTCTTTACTTACTAAATTCGTTTATCGATATGCAAACATTCCAGCAACTATAATAATAGTGTTATACTTAATTGTCTCGGTAGTGGGAATTATTAGTGATTGGATGTTTATTTTTCCTTTATTAATAAATCTAATATTGATATATGTACTCAATAGATTTTATTTGAAGATGTACAAACAATTTCCGTTTAAAATTGAAATAGATAATGAAAAAATGTTGTGCTCTAATTTTATGCTAAATGACAGAACTGTTCAAATAAATTTAATAGAAGTAGAAAAGATTAATGGAGGCATCTTTTCTGGAAGAGCTTATATGCCTTTATATATTATTTGGGAAGGAAAGCAAATTGGTATAAGTCCACATATAAAAGACTACAATAAACTACTTACAATAATTTTAACAAATATTAAAAAAGAATTATACGAAGAACTTTTGGAGGAAATTAAAAAGCTTGCTACACCTGTGAAGAGAAAAAAAAAGGATAAGGTTTAAAATAAAGAAGTTCGGTAAAAATATACCGAACTTCTTAATAATATTAAAAACAAAAGATTTTATTTAGGAGGATAAACAGCATCTTGCAATGCTTTACCAACTCTAAATCTTACTTTAGTTTTAGCAGGTATTACCATAGCCTTACCAGTAGCTGGGTTTCTACCATTACGTTTTTTATACTTTTGAACAAAGAATTTTCCTAAACCAGGAATTGTAAAATCTTTCTTTGCGTTTTTAGCAACTAACCCAACAAGCTCATCTAAAAAGGTACTTGCAGTTTTTTTAGTAACATCCAAAGAGAATGCTAAGTGATCAACTATATCACTTTTTCTGTATGACCCTTTAGGTGTTGCTGGTTTTTTTGCAACAACTTTCTTTGCTACAACTTTTTTAACAACTTTTTTTGGAGCTGCTTTTTTAGCTACAACTTTTTTCTTTGCAACTTTCTTTTTAGCTACAACTTTTTTCTTGATTACTTTTTTAACTACTTTTTTCTTTACAGCTTTTTTTGGAGCTGCCTTTTTCTTTGCAACTTTCTTTTTTGCTTTTGCCATTTCTGATCCTTTTGTTTGTTAGTTAATGAATGCAATGAAAATATAATTATTTTTATATTAAAAAAAAATATTTATTTTATTTTTTTGAAATAAAAAAGTCTTGCAAAGTACTGCTATTACTATGCTTTATCAGATTAGTAATTTGTAATTTTTATTATCCCTAATGTTCATAGTACTTTTAGACTTTTGTTACATAAGTTCATTTTTGGTATTTTTATTTTTTATAAAATAATTTGGTGGTTATTTTTAAATGAATGTCTTTTTACAACATATTTTATTTTTTAGTTTTCTATTTCTCAATACTTCTTTAAGTAGTACAAAGGTTTTTATCTCCTTTATTGATTCTACTAAAACTACTGTGGTTATTGACTCATCAATCACATACGATTCATTAAAAGTAGATTCTACAACTTCCAAAAGGCGAAAGAACGTATTCTCAACTCCAACTGATTCTGTTAAATTTTACAAAAGCATTCAATCTTACTTAAGACAAAAAAAACAGATAGACTTTTCGGATTATAAATATACCGGCAATTTAGTTTCACTTCTTCCCTTTAGTTTTCTAAACGACCTTGGTCATACAGGTTTGCCCAGTGAGCCAAACTTGTATGGATATGGATTTGGGAATTCCTCAATTAGTATAAATGGAATTTCAATTAACAATAGATGGAAGAATAGTTTTAATTTAAATAATATTCAAACTGAGGGAATTGAGAAAATATCTTTGACTCCTTTACCGAGAGGTTTTCTTTTCAATGTCACTAACAATCCGGCAAACTTAAACATAATATTAAATGACACTTTAAAGAATCAACCTATTTCAAGAATAAGATATTATCAAGCTTCAAATAATGAGGCATTTATTGATGCAATGTTTAGTGCAAGAGTTATCCCACGACTTGCCATTTTATTTAGAGCTACAAATATTAGTACTAACGATAGATATGAAAATACTGAGTTTAATTCTTGGAAAGCAAATTTTAAAACAACCTATAAATTTTCTAACAATTACTATGCTTCATTAAATTATGATCACTTAAAATCTCAAACTAGGTTGAATGGTGGAATTGATATTAGTTCAATTGCAAAACAAACAAATGATTATAAGTCAATTTTATATAACACTACTTTTGCTCCTGTAAATTTTAGTGATAGATATGTAAAAACTACTCAGCATAATATTCAAATAAATCTATTAGGAAGAGTGCTTGGGAAAAACCTTTCTAAAATTATTTTTGCCTATGAAAATAACTTAGAGGAGTTCAGACAAAGTGAAAACGACCTAGTTGAAGACAGCACGAGAATTTTTAATGATAATAAGTACACGCTGTACAGCTCGCAGTTAGAGCAAGAAATAAATGAAGGGAATATTCATTCTAAGTTTGTAGCGAGGTTTGAGAATATCAAATTAGATTTACCTAATATTCCCAATATAGAAGATCAAACAAATTATTATGCCTGGCTTTTACTAAATTACAAATTACTTAATGGTATAATAACTCCTTCCATTTATGCCAAATCTCTAAACTATGATGGGCAAGTTAAAAATGGTTTTGGGCTTGATATAACGTCACAACCACTAAATTATTTAAATTTGTATATTGGATTTTCTACCTTTGGAAAACCTTATTCATTTTTAGAAAAGTATTCTTTACCAATTTCTCAATTCAATAAAGAACAAACTATTTCAACATTTTTAACATCTGTAAGTTTTAATTATTTATTTACTAAAACCAGCATCTCATATTTTGAAACTATAAATAATAATGTTCCAGTTCCTGTATTTTCCAACTCAATTGAACAACTAAGTAATTCTCATATTACATATACATTTACAGATAACTTTTCAAACAAAGGAATTAATTTTTCTTCCAAGAATATGTTTTGGAATATTCAAGCAAATGCTAATTTTAATTATTATTTCAATTCAAACTCACAACTTGCTAATGTACCAGAGTATTCTTTGCTTGCTGGGATTTATTATGTCGATACATTATTTAATTCAAATCTAAATTTGAAAACTGGCTTCACTTTCTATTTAAATAGTGAAGTTGACTTTAGAGTATATGATTTTCAACGTGGACAATCTACAAAATTATATTTGAAGGACAATGTTGCTCAACCCTTTACAACACTTCCACTAAACAATAACAGTAATAGACTAGATTTTTTCTTAGCAGGAAGAATTCAGGACAAAGCAACTTTCTACTTTACCTTAGAGAATATTTTAGATGATAAATATTATGTCATTCCCTTTTACCCAATGCATCCAAGAGGTATAAGGATTGGGCTTTCGTGGGATTTCATAAATTAGAATGTAAATGGTATGAAAAAATATTTTCAAAACTTATTCGAATATAATACTTGGGCAAATAACAAAATTATTTCAGCTCTTGAAAAACAAAATGTTAAGGATGAAAAAACTATTGGTATTTTAAGTCATATCATTTCTACACAAGACGCTTGGTTGGAAAGATTAAAACAAACTCCTAACTACTCAATGGATATTTGGGAAGTATACTCTTTACAAGAAATAAAAATTCTTTCAAAAAATAGCTCTACTTCTTGGAATAATTTTCTTCGCAGATTAAACAAAAAAAGATTTAATGATATTTGTGTTTATAAGAATTCCAAAAGGAAAGAGCTTTCAAATACTTTTACTGAAATAGTTGAACATGTTATAAGTCATTCAAATTATCATAGAGGACAAATTAATTTCCTTTTGAGTGAAAGTAAACTTGAACCAATTCCAATTGATTACATTTTCTACATTCGAGAGAAGAGTTAAAAGTTTTAAATTTCCGAAATAATTATTGCAGCTGCCGCAGAAACATTTAGCGATTCAACTTTTCCTTTCTGAGGTATTGTTATTTTGTTACAAATATTTTTTAACTCATTACTTGGACCGTTGGCTTCATTACCAAATATAATTAAAGATTTCTTTTCCCATTCTATTTCTTTATAATTCTTCCCTTCCATATCTGCAATGTAAACTTTGTAATCATTCCCCTTTAGCTCTTCTACTTCCTCAACTAATTTAATATTGTTTAATATATTCAAATTAAAAATTGCTCCCATACTTGCCCTTACAACTTTAGGATTATGCACCTCTGCACAGCCTGCACTTAATAAAACACAATCTATTCCAAACCAATCACAAGTACGTAAAATTGTCCCAAGGTTTCCAGGATCTGAAATATTTTCAAGAGCAACTATTGTCTTAGTTTTATTATACTCTTCTTTATTGGTAGGGTTTTTAAATACTGCAATTATACCTTGTGGATTTTTAGTAGAAGATATTTTGGAAAAATCAACAGCTGAAATAATATCAATTCGCTTCTTTTGTTTAGTTATTTCAAGTATGAATTTATTTTCAGTCTTACTGAAGTTTTCAGTTATAAAAATTCTATCACACACAAAACTACTATTTAATCCTTCTTCAACAAGTCGCTTTCCTTCCGCTAAAAATTTACTCTCAAGCTTTCTATATTTTCTTAACTTTAATAAAGAATAATATTTGATTTCTGATTTTGTAGTCATTTAGATTCAGTATAATATATTAAAAAATATTTAAAAAACAATTTAACACATTGCATAGAAAAATAAAAAATATTAACTTTATGTCTTGTAAAAATGCTGGCGTAGCTCAGTTGGTAGAGCAGCTGATTTGTAATCAGCCGGTCGGCGGTTCGAGTCCGTCTGCCAGCTCAAAAAAAACCCTTCTATTCTTAGAAGGGTTTTTTGTTTTAAATGGTTAGTGAATCTGTAGAATAGCTAACTTTTAATCATCCCCAACACTTTCGGGAGGTTCGAGTCTGTCTGCTAGCTAAGAAAGCCTTGAAACAATATATTTAGAGGCTTTTTTTGGCAAATTAGAACCCTGCTGATTTAAAGTAGATTCTACTATGGACTAATAGAACTCACCAAACTTCATTAAAGAAAAACACTCCATCACCCTCTGAGGTATATAAGATAATAAAACGAGCTGGATTAAATAGACTAAGTCCAAAGATGCAAAAAAATAAAAAAAGAAATAACAAAGAAGCAATTAGGTGAATTAGGGGCATTTAGACTGTCATTATTTTTCATAAAGTATAATTAAGGGAGAAAATAAGTGAAGATAATTAGTATGTCTGATCGACTCCTATAGTAGAATAGCTTGGGTAAAGATAGTAGAAGATATAAAACCACTGACGGTAATGTTTGCTGTATTACGTTCAATGAATATGCTATCAGAGGAATACAAAATAAAGTTTAAAGAAATATTACCAGATAATGGATCAGAGTTTGGAAATAGAAATTCAAGAAAAAAGGAAGAACATCCCTTTGAAAGACTGTTACTTGAGATGGGAATAAAGCATAGATATACAAGACCCTACAGACCTCAAACCAATGGAAAGCTAGAAAGGTTTTGGAGAACAATTGAAGATGACTTGCTTAGAAAAACAACATTTTAAATATTAGCAGAACTACAAGAAGAATTATTACAATACTTATATTATTATAATCACGAACGTCCACATCAAGGAATTGATGGCAAAAAACCAGTGGAATTTTGTCCGTGAATTACGTAACATTTACAATTTCGAATCCCAACGTTTTTTGCTGGGTGAGAAATCTCTCAGCTATATTTGGAGTAAAAGATCTCTCACAAAAAACATGTTCGAGATGATAATTATTAATAAATCCAAAAACCACTTTTGTTTTACTATATGTAATTGATTAAAGCATAATTTTAATAATAATTATCTTTTTCATTAACGTTTATTTTACATGGGGAAATGGTAAGTTGTTGTAAACAGAATGGTTAAATAAAAACCCTAATTTTTTACCAAATAGTGTTTCACTAAAAGGTGCATAATAAAACATAAAATATATTTTCAATCAGTCTCTGAAACTAATGGATAGACTAATATTCTGTTTCCTATTTCCTTTTCTAATGTCTCCGTTTTTTTATTGTTTAGATTTTAATAAAAAATATTCTATATTTAAATTAACAATTCAAAATAAATTATTTCTAACCAGCAGGTAATGAAATGATCTCTTCGCTTTTGAAAAGCATTATTCAACACTACAGTGTGTTTAATTATGATGACACTCTCGATAATTGATTTATACTAAAGTATTATGCAAGATAAAGCCGTAGTAAATATTGGAAAGTTACAACTTAAGAAATCACATTTCGACTTGCCACATCAACAATATATTCAGAATATGCATCCCGACAAGGAGTACAATATTCTTCTCATAGTTTTTAAAGTTGAAAAGGATGAAGAAAATTATCATTGTACTTTTGATAAAATAGATATGGAAAAAGTTGGTGAAGAAACATATATAGAAGGTCCAAAAAAATATCTCAAATATGCGTATCGTTTTGGTACAAGTAGAGGTGGAGATATTACATTTACAACAAAATATGGAAGTAAAAAACTTAAAACGATTAAGGAACAACAATTTGGGAAATTCTTAAGCATATTAAAAGATTCTACTTATAAAGATGAAATTGGAATTTTTACATCAGTTGAAAAATGTCTAAGTGATTCGTTTAGTGAAATAGAAGAAAAAATTCTTGAAGAAACTGAGAATTTAGAAAAGAATGTGAAAATAAGTTTGGGATTAAGTTTCCGTATTGATATTGGAACTGAACGAAAATACTTGAACGATTTCCAAATAATTAAAGATATTATTTTGAAAGCCGGAACAGAAGATAAATCTAATAAACACGGTGTTGTTTCCGAAGGACATAATAGAATTTGTTCTATCTGTTACAAAGAAAAGGAAACACTTTATGGATTTGCTTCTCCATTCAAATACTATACGGTCGATAAAAAAAGTTTTGTAAGTAATTTTTTTGACCAAAAAAGCTCGTGGAGAAATTATCCAATTTGCTCCGATTGTTCTGATGCCTTTGAGCAAGGTGAGCGAATCGTAACAACTGGAAAAATGAAGCGTGACTTTTATGGTAAAGAGTATTATTTAATTCCAAAAGTAGTTATTGGAGATGATTCAAAGTTATTAGATAAAGCTATTAAATTAATTTCCAGTTATAAATATATCTCTAATAATAATCAGCAGAGAGCAATAGAAGATTATTTCTTTCGGACAATCGCTACTGAAAAAAATTATTTTAATCTCGATTTACTTTTTATAAAAGAAGACAAAAAAAGTAAATCGATCAAAATAAAATTATACCTAGAAGAAATATTTCCTTCACGTTTTAGAACTTTGTTTGTTGATGTACCAAATGAGATAAATAGATTTTCTATTTACAAAAAATCTATTCGGGAAAAGAAAACGCTAATTGATTTGGAATTTGACTTTGGAGTTCTTAATACATTTTTTAATGATTATTTCCACGAACTTATTTATAAAGTGTTTACAGGAAAACCATTCAATAGTCAAACACTATACAATTATTTTATGAATACAATACGTTTAGAATATAACAAAAATTATACGAGAGAAAGAAAAACTAACTCAATAGAGCAATTAATTCTTAAAGCACATATGACGATTGCGTATCTTCAAAAACTTAAATGTTTATCAATTAACAAATATGAATTTTTATTTGGAGTTAAAATGAATAATGATGAGACAAAAAGAACATCAAAATTTGATATTGAATTATTTAACAATTTCATTAAAGAAAATTCCGGTTTTCTGGATGCTGATTATAAAATTGGAATTTTCGCAGTTGGAATATTAACAAAATTATTAATGAATATTCAAATGTTCAATCTAAATGGAAATGCCCCTTTTGAAAAAAAACTAAAAGGACTAAATATAAGTGCCGATAGTCTTAGAATTATTTATGTGGAAACCATTCAAAAGTTGAATGAATATGACAACGCTTCTGCTTATAAAGACCTACGTGAAATCATTAATGATTATTTTACACTCAAAAGTCATTCGTTAAAAAAACTATCGAATAACGAAATATCATTTTATTTTGTGGCAGGTCTTGAAATGGCTCACAAATTTAAGTCAGAATAAAAATTTAAACTATAAAATAGGGAGATTGAATTATGTCTGAAATTATAAAGAATAGAACAGAGATGCTTTTCTTATATGATATTGAAAATGCAAATCCAAATGGTGATCCTTTAAATGAAAATAGACCACGCTTTGACCCTGATTCAAAAACAATACTTGTTTCAGATGTACGTTTAAAAAGAACAATTAGAGACTACTGGTTTGAGTATGAAGGATTTAATGGAACTGATGGTAAAGATGTTTTTGTGAGAGAAACAAAATACACAGATGCAGGAAATGAATATATTGCTGATGGAAAAACAAGAGCAAAAGATTTTAGTGAAATGAAAGAAGAAGTAATTAAAAGATGTATTGATATACGTGTTTTCGGCGGAGTACTTCCTTTACCAAATGATTCAATTACATTTACCGGACCAACCCAATTTCAAATGGGGCGTTCAATAAACAAAACTGAAATTATTACAGAACAAGGAACAGGTGCCTTTGCTTCCGGACTTAAAAAACAACAGGCTACATTCAGAACAGAATACAAAGTACCTTATGCGTTAATTGGTTTCAACGGAATTATAAATGAAAAAGCTGCTACTTACACAAATATGACAGAAAATGATAAAGAATTATTATTTAAAGGAATTTGGGATGGAACTAAAAATCTTATTTCTCGTTCAAAGTTTGGGCAGGCTCCGGTTTTGTTTCTATCAATTAATTATAAAGAACCATATTACATTGGTAATCTTAGGCAAAAATTAGAAATAGAATCGGAAGTAGATGAAACACAAATAAGATCAACAAAAGATTACAAACTGAAATTAGATGAATTATTTGATGCCCTTTTGGAGAGTAATGATAAAATAGAATCTATAAATGTTCAATATGATAAAAGACTAAAGTTAATATATAAAGACAATGAATTTATTTTTAACAATGGTATTTTAACCTTAAATGAAATTTAATAAATTTATAATTTTTGATATTTCAGGAGAGTTTGCACATTTTAGGAAATTCAATACAACTACTTCTCCTTTAACCTATCCGGTTCCACCAAGAACTACGCTTGCCGGAATGCTCGGTGCAATTATTGGATTAGACCGATTTTCTTTCTATGAAATTTTTTCACGTGAGAAAGCATTAATTGCTGTGCAAGTAATTAGAGCAATTAGAAAAACTTCACACGCATTTAATTTGGTTGATACAAAAAAATCTTTTTTTAATATTGCAAATAGAACACAAATAGAATTTGAACTAATTCAAAATGCTCATTACAGAATTTTTATATCGGTTTTAGATGAAAACATCTACTCTCTCTTGAAAAAAAATATATCGTTAAATCAAACTCATTTTACTCCTTATCTTGGTCTAAGTCAATTTACTGCTAAAATAGATTTTATTTCGGAAGCAGAAGGAATAAATAAAGAAACCAATAATTATAAAGAAATTATAACAGTATTAAATTTATCCCACTGCAAAAAAGAAAATCCAATTGAATTTGATTACACTTCAAAATATTCATCAAATACTATGGCAATAGAAATGCAATTGGAAGAGAATAATAAAAGAATAGTTACTGAATTTGCTGATGTATTAGTAGAGCTTGATGGAAAACCAATTAAAGCATTAGTGAATAATTATATTCATATTGAGAATTTCGGTAATATTAAAGAGTTCTGATTATGGCTCTTTATTCACATCCCGATAAATTACTTATAAAACATCTTAACCAGGTAGCTTCTTTTTCAAAAGATTTTATAACACAAAAAAGAATTGATTTTGAGTTTATAAGTACAAGTGAACTTACTGACATGGTTTTCATAACTGCCATTTCTCACGATTTTGGTAAAGCCACAAAATTCTTCCAAACCTATCTTTTGGAAGAAGAACATCCAATAACCGGACCTAAAAACCATTCACTTATTTCAGCTCTACTTGCTCTCAAAATATCTCAAAAGTATCTTGAAAAAACTGGGGCAGATTCTTTTAATACAAATCTACTATCAACTTTCATATTTACATCTATTAAAAGACATCACGGATATCTTCAAAATTATGATGATGAACTATTTGATTTAGAAAAAAAGTCTGATGAATTAGTTGAGCAAGTGAACAACATTGATGAAGAATCAGCAGATGAACTAATTTTAAAAATGTTTTCCACTTTGGATATTTCATACAACTTTAGTGAGTTCAAAAAATACATCAACTCTAAAAATTTTATTCAGGAGTTACAGAACTTTTATATAGAAAATTTTACTCTTGGCAATTTCCCCACATTAACTGCAAATACAAAAATATCATACTTTTATTTTCATCAACTTTTATATTCAGTTCTTCTACTTTCGGATAAAACTGATGTGATACTATCTGAACTAAAAATAAATAAGACAAGTATTGACTCAAATCTAATTGAGTCATATAGAATAAAAAATGATTTTCACAACCCAACAAGCGAGATTGACAAGTTAAAAAACAAGGCATATAACGCAGGTTTAAAAAGAGTTGAACAGCAAGTTAATTCATCACAACATCTTTATTCTGTTACATTGCCAACCGGTCTTGGAAAAACAATTACTTCCTTTGCAATTGCATTAAAAATGCAAAACAAATTAAATCTAAACGGCAATCTAATTATTACAATTCCATTTACTTCCATTATTGATCAGAACTATGAAGTTTATAATGACATATTACAAAACCCAGAATCAGACGTTTTGCTTAAACATCATCATCTATCAGAGCCTTTATACAAATACAAAGAAGAAGAAATTGATACTGCCAAAAGTAATTTTCTTATTGAAACTTGGAATTCTAATGTTGTTGTAACAACCTTTGTTCAATTATTAGAAACTTTTTATACTAATAATAAGTCAATGCTTTTAAAACTTCCAAACCTTTTTAACTCAGTAATAATTCTTGATGAAATACAAAATATAGATTACAAATATTGGAAACTCATAAACTCTACATTCAAGGAAATTGGCAAAAGGTATAACTGCTACTTTATTCTTATGTCTGCAACTCAACCACTTATTTTTGAACCGGAGAAAGAGATTGTTGAATTAGTACCTAATTATAAAACTTACTATAAGTTTTTTAATAGGACTAAAATTGTTAATAAACTCAACACAGATATTTCTCTTGAAAAATTTTCTAAAACGGTTATCGATTATATTTTAGAAAATAAAGGGGAAGACATTTTAGTTGTTCTAAACACTAAAAAATCAACAAGGAGCTGTTTTGAAATAGTAAAAGAAGAACTTTCTGAAAAAAATATTGAACTTTATTATCTAACTACATTCATTACACCTTTTGAGAGAAAAATAATAATTGAAAAAATAAAACAAAACCAAAATGGGAAACAACTTGTTATAATTTCTACGCAACTAATTGAAGCTGGAGTTGATATTTCCGTGGACACTGTCTTTAGAGAAATTGCTCCGTTGGATTCTATTATTCAAGCTGCCGGAAGAGCAAATCGTTATTCCGAAAAAAAATCTATCTCCGAAATATTTCTTTATTCTATAGAAGATACGAAAAGAGCTACAAATTTTATCTACGGTTCCGACCTAATTTTAAAAACAAAAAACATATTTTTAAATATTACTGAGATAAATGAAAATAATTATCTTCAATTAATAAATGACTATTTTCTTGAAGTAAAATTCCAAACAGAAAATATAACTTCAAAAGAATTAACTGCAATTGAAGAATTGAGATTTAAAGATATTGGTAAGTTTCAGTTGATAGAACAAAGAAAAACAGAATTAATTTTTATTCAACTTAATAACAAAGCCGAAAAGGTTTGGAATAAATTTGTTAGTATTTATTCAGATGATTCACTTAACCAATTTGAAAAAAAATTAGAATTCAGCAAAATCAAACCTCAGTTTTATGATTATGTAATAAATGTTACAATTCCATTTGACAAAGAAAATATTTCATTCGATTCGGAAAAAGAGCTTGGTTTTTATGTTTCTAAATTAAATGATCCTTCTCAATTTTATGATTATTTAGAAAATAATTTTGAAGAGAACACCGGCTATAATGCTAATTTATCACAAATATATTTTTAAAAATGCAAATACAACAAACAACAATAAAACTCCCAGACATAAAACTCCAAACTAGAGATGCTCACAAACTACGCGGATACTTTGGAAACTTGTTCAAAGAAAAATCACCACTGCTGCATAATCATTTTGAGAGTGGCGAAAACCGTTATGCTTATCCGTTAGTTCAGTATAAAGTAATAAACAAAGTACCGCATCTTATTGGCTTAAACGAAGGTGCCGAACTACTAATTGAGTTATTCCTAAAAATAAAAGAAATAAGAATAGCAGAGAATTTATACCCAATTTATTCTAAAAATATTGCAAATAATATTTCAGAAATTGGAATTGATTCAAACTTAAATGAATACAAATTCCAAACATTATGGATGGCACTTAACCAGAATAATTTTAATAAGTATATAAATTTAGTATCGAGTAAGGAGAAAGAAACGTTTTTAATAAAAATCTTAATTGGCAATATTTTAAGTTTCTTCAAAAATATGAATTACACAGCAGAAGAAAGAATTTATGTAAAACTAAAATATTTCGAGAAGGAAACCCTTTTTAAGAATCGACAAATGATTGCCTTTACTGGTTCGTTCACTACTAATGCTTTGCTTCCGGATTTGGTCGGTTTGGGTAAAGCGGTTTCACGTGGGTTTGGTACTATTCGCAAAACCTGACTAACACCACGCATAAGAAACTTGCGGACAAGTAAAATCCCTTTATTCAAAGAGGAGGATTTTAAGACTCCCTTCTTTTTAACAGAAGGGCTGGGATGAATCCAAGAACATGCTTTTTGTTAAAGACTTTAACACTCAAAGTTAAAAAATATTTTTATTATAAAGCACTCTCTAAAGGAGCTTACCATGCAACTTTTTATTGATTCATACGGAGCCTTTCTTCATGTTAAAGATAACATGTTTGAAGTTAAGCTTTACCAGAACAATCAAACCGTAAAAAAGAAAATTGCACCAAGCAAAATAAGTACAATACTACTTTCAAAAGGTACATCGCTAAGTTACGAAGCTGTAAATATGTGCTTAACCTACAATATAGATTTACTATTCTTAGAATTTGACGGAACACCAATTGGCAGAGTGTGGCACAGCAAACTTGGAAGCACAACAAAAATACGCAAACATCAGTTAGTTGCAAGTGTAAATGAAATAGGTGTTAAGTACGTAAAAGAATGGATTGAAAGAAAAATTGCCAATCAAATTGAGTTTTTGAAAAAACTAAAAAAACACAGACCCAATAAAGCTGAATATTTTAACGAAACAATAAAAAAACTTAAACAAAGTAAAAAAGGTGTTTCACAGCTTAAAGGAAAAAACATAAAAGAAGTTGCAGAAAGTTTAAGAGGTTACGAAGGCTCAGCCGGAAGATTTTACTTTGAAGTTCTAAGTAACTCACTAACAAAAGAAAATAATTTTATCGGAAGGAGTAGCAGACCTGCAAAAGATCCATTTAATTCATTTCTCAACTATGCCTTTGGCGTACTTTATTCTAAAATAGAAAAGGCATTAATAATTGCCGGCATCGATCCTTACCTTGGCTTTTTACATAGAGATGATTACAACCAAAAAAGTATGGTGTTCGATTTTATAGAACCGTACCGCATATTTGCAGAAGAAGTAGTGTTCAAATTATTTTCAGCAAAAAAAGTAAACAAAAAACATACTGATGAAATAACAAACGGTTTCTCACTTAACAAAGAAGGTAAAATTTTACTAATGCAATCCTTTAATAAATTTATGGATGAAGACAAAGTACGATACAAAGGGAAAAACCATACAAGAAATAATATAATTCAATACGATGCACATGCATTTGCGAATTATTTAATAAATAAAAAAATGGATTATAAGGAGATAGAAAAATATGATTTGCTGGGTGATGTATGATATCAAAAAAGATAAAACAAGAACCAAAATATCAAAGGCTTGTGAGCAGATTGGCTTAACTCGAGTACAATATTCCGTGTTTCTTGGAACGCTAAGCTCAAATGAAAAAGATACTTTGGAAATTATGATTGAAGAACTAATGGATGAAAAGGAAGATTCCATTTACATATTTCCTATGAGCAAAGATGAATTAAAAGAAACCGTTTTACTTGGTCAAGCATTCGATAAAAAACTAATTACAAATGAAATAAAAGAAATGTTTTTTTAATTTAAACTCCTATCTCTTGTTAAGAGATGAAGTGGAGGTGAGTTCACAATGTCCACAATAACACCATCACATATAATTGAATACCTATTTTGTCCACGCTTTATTTACTTTCAGTACGTGCTTGCAATTCCACAACATGAAGAAAAATCGTACAAAGCAATAAAAGGCAGAAACATACACGAACTTAAAATAGTACAAAACAAAGACTACTTAAGAAAAAAAATTGGAGCAAAAGAAAAACATTTAGATGTTTATCTCACATCTAAAAAACTAAGAGGCAAAATAGATGAAGTACTGGAACTAAATGATGGTTCGTTTGCTCCGTTAGACTATAAATTTGCAAAGTATAATGATATAGTTTACAGCACTTACAAAACACAACTTTACTGCTACGCATTACTCATTGAAGAAAATTTTAATAAAAAAGTAACTAAGGGTTTTATAGTTTATGTAAGAAGCAAAAACAAACTTATAACAATAGATATTGAAGAAGCTGAAAAAGAGAAAACCTTAGACATAATAGAAAAAGTGATTGAAATAATAAATGATAACAAATATCCCAAAGCCACAAGCTATAAGAAAAGATGTTTTACATGTACATATAGAAATATATGTATCAGTTAATTGAAAATTAATAATTTAGAAGCTTAACTAATAAAATGAAGAGCAAATTGCCTAATTAGTTTAAGAATATGATAACAAACCTATTCCCGCACTAAAAAATATAAAAAGATAAAATAATTTTACAGTAAATCATTTTAATGTAATAAGTTAGAACAAATAAACTTTCGGAAAATTATAGTTATGAGTAGAATATTAAAAGAAATAACGCAAAATAATTTTAAAATGAATATATTAGAATTAACGGTAACCAATTATACTGTAATAACATAGCTATATGGGGCTGTTCTTTAACATCATCCAATAAAACAAGGATTGAAACTTACTTATCGGCTCATATAAGCCTTTGTAACGTCCTGTTCTTTAACATCATCCAATAAAACAAGGATTGAAACTTCCTACCAGCTGAATACCCACGAGAATAATCCTTCAGTTCTTTAACATCATCCAATAAAACAAGGATTGAAACTTGGGGAGACCACGACCTTTATTGCTTTTTTGTTTTGTTCTTTAACATCATCCAATAAAACAAGGATTGAAACTAGCAAAGTTTAGAATAACATTGCCAAAAGAAGAAACGTTCTTTAACATCATCCAATAAAACAAGGATTGAAACCCTAATACCTCGAACCGTTCCATTTGTTGTTTGCTTGTTCTTTAACATCATCCAATAAAACAAGGATTGAAACTACCCAACTGCTCCACCACCAGCAATAGAAGCGTTAAGTTCTTTAACATCATCCAATAAAACAAGGATTGAAACATCTCAACACGCCCTTCATCTTGAACGGCTACAACTCGTTCTTTAACATCATCCAATAAAACAAGGATTGAAACGCCAAGAAATAAACATAACGGCGTTGCCGATAAGCCGCCGCCCATAACAGCAATGACTTATTTAACAACGAATTTATTATTTATAAGCTGTACTTAATTTGCGTCAGCAAGTACAGCGACTAACTATTAATTATTGAACTTCCCCTTCAAAGGAATGTAGCATAAAACACTTAACTTAAAATTACCAGTTTTGCCCACCGACAACGGCGGTCGGCTTGAGCGGCTGGTTATAACGCTTTTAAAACTTTATTCCTACACTTACATCAAATGAATTATTCTTTATTTCAGTTAAAGCATGATTTGCCTTAAAAGAATTCGATAAATCATAATTATACTTAATCTCAGTTATAAGATTTATCATCGAAAATAATTTAAACTCAACACCTAATAATCCGCTTATGCCGTAAGCATAGCTCTTAAATATTCTTTCCCATTCAAAAGGCTTATCGTTATTACTCTTAGAATCAATGTTGGTTGTTATTTTAAAGTAATAATCATACCTTGGACCAATCGCAAAATAGGGTGTAATGGAAAAGTAATTTAGCTTGTATTTATAATAAACTCCTAATGACATACAATCTATTTCTACGTTTGAATTATCATTTGAATATTTAAATCCTTTGCTGGAATAATTTAATTCTAAACTTACAAATCCATTTTTCATAACATTGAAATCCTTAAAAATTCCAACATTTATACTACTCCTCCGATCTGGATGTTCATATGCATATTCTTCAAAATACATATAGGAATTTGAAGATGTGTAACCAAGTTTGAACCCAAAATTTTCAAACGATTGTCCAAACATGTGAACGAAACTGACTGTCATAAGAATTACTATGTATTTTATAACATTCATTTTTCTCAGCGTTATAACTATGTCATAGCTTGCAACGTTCTTTAACATCATCCAATAAAACAAGGATTGAAACTTTGCCACATGAACGAGGAAGACAATAAAGAGGATCGTTCTTTAACATCATCCAATAAAACAAAGATTGAAACTTATACTACCCAAGTTTTGTTACCTACCACATAGCAGATGTTCTTTAACATCATCCAATAAAACAAGGATTGAAACTGGTAAAAGACTTGGGAACAAAAAACGTGGTGATGGGGTTCTTTAACATCATCCAATAAAACAAGGATTGAAACATGAGTACCGCAGCTATTGGTATGGTTGGCGGTTTTGTTTTTTAACATCATCTAATAAAACAAGGATTGAAACGATTATCAACAAATTGTAACCCAAAATCAACCCTTGTTCTTTAACAACATCCAATAAAACAAAGTTTGAAACATTTTACTTTTTTAAAAACAAAAAACCCTCAATTAAAAATTAATTGAGGGTTAAAATAAATCTGGCAACTACCTACTCTCCCACACTTAAAAATGCAGTACCATCGGCGTATAAGGTCTTAACTACTCTGTTCGGAATGGAAAGAGGTGTTTCCCCTTAGCTATAATCACCAGAAAACTTTTCAATCAAAATAAATGACAAATGAATGAGATTACCTATAAATATTTAATACCAACTTTTAACAAATTTAAAGATTAAGCCTCACGACTTATTAGTACTGCTCAGCTAAATATATTACTACACTTACACTTGCAGCCTATCAACCTTGTAATCTCCAAGGAGTCTTTAGTCCATCTAAGATGGAAGGGATATCTTATCTTGAAGTATGCTTCGCACTTAGATGCTTTCAGCGCTTATCATTTCCGAACGTAGCTACCCAACCATGCCACTGGCGTGACAATTGGTACACTAGAGGTTCGTTCACTTCGGTCCTCTCGTACTAGAAGCGAATCTTCTCAAATATCCTGCGCCCGCAGAGGATAGGGACCGAACTGTCTCACGACGTTCTGAACCCAGCTCACGTACCGCTTTAATGGGCGAACAGCCCAACCCTTGGGACCTTCTTCAGCCCCAGGATGCGATGAGCCGACATCGAGGTGCCAAACTTTGCCGTCGATATGAACTCTTGGGCAAAATCAGCCTGTTATCCCCGGAGTACCTTTTATCCTTTGAGCGACGGCACTTCCATTCGCTACCGCCGGATCACTAAGTCCTACTTTCGTATCTGCTCGACCTGTATGTCTCGCAGTTAAGCTCCCTTTTGCCTTTACACTCGCCGCACGATTACCAACCGTGCTGAGGGAACCTTTGAGAGCCTCCGTTACATTTTGGGAGGCGACCGCCCCAGTCAAACTACCCGCCTAACAATGTCCTAGACCCTGATTCAAGGGTCGTAGTTAGAATCCAAATAAACCAAGGGTGGTATTTCACCATTGACTCCACCACAACTAGCGTCATAGCTTCAAAGTCTCCCACCTATCCTACACATGACCAATCCGAACCCAATGCTAGGGTGCAGTAAAGGTTCACGGGGTCTTTCCGTCCTTCTGCGGGTAACCGGCGTCTTCACCGATACCACAATTTCACCGAGCTCGTGGTTGAGACAGTGCCCAAATCGTTGCACCATTCGTGCAGGTCGGAACTTACCCGACAAGGAATTTCGCTACCTTAGGACCGTTATAGTTACGGCCGCCGTTTACTGGGGCTTCAATTCAAAGCTTCGCCGAAGCTAACCTCTCCTCTTAA